>NZ_CP020435.1:0-15180 GCF_002073415.2 Bacillus sp. FDAARGOS_235 | reverse complement strand
AATAATAAGTTTAAAGATGGAATTCTAAAATGGTTTGAAGAAGAAGAAGGTAGGAAAATAGTAGCTGAAAACCAAGGTATGACTATAGAGGAATATGCAATGAACCATAAGCCTTTGTATAGCGAAGATGAACCTAACTACCTTTCCTATTTCGTTCGAGAATTTATTGCAAAGAACTTTGATATCAGTGATATAGATAAAACCGTAAACTCTATTGAAAATCAGAAATGGATTATTGGAAATAACAAAAAAGTAGTAGAAATGGAACAAGATCTCCTAGCGCGTAGAGACGAATTGATACAACTGCCGCATGACGAATTTAACAAGCAATTTGAAGAATACCATTTATTACAAAATACTTATGAGATTAGAAGTGAAATATTTGAATTAAATGAGACTGAAAAACTTATATATCAAGTTATTGACCTTTACCGCAATGATAACAAGATCTTTAAATACACGAACAAAAATAGCACCGATACAAAAATTCCAAGTAAAGAATTACCCAATTCTAAGTTCTTTTTTATTACAAGATCTAACGAATTTAACGAGACATTTAAACAATCTTATATGAGTAAGAAAAACGCTTTGATTGCTGATGACTGGGGTGTTATTCCTGAAATATCTGTAGGTAATAAAGGTACAGGGAAGCTAAGCGTTAATCTATCTAATGCACAATTATTTGTTGATAATGAACTAGAATCCATTAGAAAAAAAATGAACCCTTCACAACTAAAAATCGTGAATTTCATTGAGATGCAAGCAAACAAGGAGAAAAATATATTTTTGAATTTAAATATAGATGATTTTTTCCATTTAACAGAGCAGAAAAGACGTCCTGAAGTAGTTAAATCGTTCATTGAAAATGTAGAGATTATCAGTAAATTTGCTATGAAAATGCCTACAAAATTCAACAACCAATACAAAATCATCGAAAGTAATTATTTAGATTTCAAAGGTATAATTTATGCTGATAGTGACGAAGCTACTTTGTCGATTCGAAAAGGCAAAAAAATCGTAGGAGTACGTGTCGTTTTAGAAGAATGGTGCAAATATACCAATGAAACTCAAGTGAAATATATTCCTAATGAGTATTGGAAATTAAAGAAACAAAACGCTATCATTTTTTGTGATAAACTTACACAAATTATGCGGATTTCCCAATATGATAACAAACGAAGAAAGTGCGTAAAGACAAATAAACATCTCTACAAAGTTCCTGTAAAAATACTAGTAGATATGATGGAAAGTGACTTCAAAACTATCGAGAGTAAAGGATACTCTTGGCTAAAATCACAATTAGAAGATGCTTTAGACGAGTTAACAAGTCTCGGCTTCTCTTTTGATTTTAACGAATATAATTTTGATAGTTTTGAGGAACTAATATCTCTTAATATTGAATTTACCAACGAAAAACTCACTCAAAGTTATATTGAATCTTTATAAACCATACATGGGGTGTAGATGATTTGAAAGTACAAACCATACATGGGGTGTAGACAAACTATACATGGGGTGTAGACAAACCATACATGGGGTGTAGATGATTTTTTTTTTAGAAAAAGAGCTTGTCCCTACAGCCACAAGTGATTAAGACTATTATAAGAGAATCGTAGTTCCGTAGATATATTTAGATATATTAAGTAGGCAGCCACCTTTTAGGTGGTGGCGCCCTATTTGATAGAATGGTTTTACGCCAGTATTGACGTACAGATCATGTAGAAATATAAAAAACGAGGTGTAGAAGTGAAAGCAGACGTGTTAAAACAGAAGATTAGTATAGTAGATGTATTAGAAAGATATACAAACGCAAAACTTCTTATTAAGGAGAATGGTAAGTCTAAAAGCATTCCTTGTCCAATTCATGGAGGGAAAAATGAAAATTTCGCTGTTGATATTAATAAAAGTATCGCAACATGCTTTAGTAAATGTAATGAAACGTGGGATATTTTCTCTTTAACTATGAAAATGCATAACGTTGATTTTAAAGGAGCAGTCGAAATGTTAAAACGTGATTTCTTAAATGAAACAATAGAAAAAGCGCCTGTAAGTGCTCCAACACAAACAGACGCTAAAGAAAATAATTATAATCCTGTATACGCTAGTTTAGCACAAGATGATTATTTTATAAATCGTGGATTATCTCCTGAAATCATTGAAAAATACAGATTAGGGGTAGTCACTGATGAAACATTAGAGTTTTTTAAGAAGGAAAAAGGAGTACCGTACTATCTTAGTATGTACAGATATATATTACCGGTAAATGGGCGATATTTTATCACTCGTTTAGATGAGAATAAAACAAGCAGTACTAATGCTAATCGATATATGAATTTTGGAAATGCAGAATTGCTCAACTCACACTACATAAAAGATGAAGAAATACAGTTTATTTTCGTTGTAGAAGGTTATTTTGATGCTCTGAGTATAGAAACATTAGGTTATAAAGCAATCGCTTTAAACAGCGTAAATAACGCTTCTCAACTTATAAAAGAAATACAAACGAATGAGAATGAAGCTAGACAAAAGCAATTCATTTTATTAGCTGATAATGATGAAGCAGGGAAAGACCTGGAAGAAAAATTACAAAGTCACTTTAAGAAAATGAACATGTCTCTCTATACAGGATCTATTGAAGGATATAAAGATATTAATGAGTATCTTATAGCAGATCATGAAGGTTCAGGAAAGTTTTTAGATGACCAAATAGATAAATGTATTAACGGAAATAGTGCTTTTAATATATTGGTTGATTTCTTTACTGAGATGAAACCAGTAGAACCGATTAAACTACATTTCCCTAAGTTAAATGATGTATTGGGAGGATTACGTACAGGTTTATATGTATTAGGAGCAATTTCATCATTAGGAAAAACAACTTTTGTTCAAGAGATAGTAGATAAAATAGCGGAGCAAGGAGAACATGTATTATTTTTCTCTCTAGAAATGGGCCGTAAAGAATTAGTTGCTAAATCTTTAGTAAGAACAATGGGAGAATTGAAAGTTGAAAAGAAAATTAACGGTGAAATAACCTATACACGTGATTTGTTAAGTGGAAAAATTAAAAACTACGATATTTTCAACCTGGCTACTGGAGAGTACGGAAAGGCAGCAAAGAACCTGTTTATTCATGAGGGTATGTTTGATATTGATGTGTATACGATTCGTCAAGAGATAGAAAAACATATCCGTTTACACAATAAAAAACCTGTTATTGTTGTAGATTACCTACAGATCTTACAGCCGGTTAACGATAGAATGACAGAAAAACAAACTGTAGATAAAAATATAACGGAATTAAAGCGAATTACTCGTGACTTTGACATACCTTTAATCGCGGTTTCTTCTTTTAACAGAGGAAATTACAACTCAGAAGCTTCTTTTTCTTCTTTTAAAGAATCTGGATCAATCGAATATAGTAGCGATGTTGTATTAGCATTAGAGTTAGAAAAAGTTAAAGATATACAAGATTCTACAGAACTAAACAAAGCGAAGTCTGAAAAGATACGAAAAATAACTTTGAAGTTGCTAAAAAATCGATTCGGAAAAGCTTTTGAAGAAATTCAGTACGACTACATTACAGACATGAATAAATTTAAAGAGAGATAAAGGGAAGAGATGGTGCTGCAGCACCATCTCCTTTTTATATTCTTTATATACTTTTTAAACAACCTTTTTGGACAGTACAACCCCTTAATGCTATGCTTATCCAATAGTGTCTTAATAGGGTAGACTTATTTTGGATAAAGGTACTTTTGTGTTTGTAAAATTATGCTTTTTGAATATGAATTTTATTAAAATCGAAGCATTTTTTGATATTTAAACATATAATATATGGAAAGTTTTTCATGAATTTTGACCATATAATAGGGAAGTCTAATTGACGTAGATGAACTATTATGATAATCTAATTGTAGAAACACAAGGTGGTTAGGCACCTTATAATTAACTTGATATTCTTGCCAGACTACGGGAGCTGGCTTGTTGGCAGGCAACGGAAAAACTCGTGAGTTCTTTAATAATTACGTCTAGAACGTCGTTGAGCGAGCAACGGAATAACCTGATATTCTTGTCGGACTACGGGAGCCGATTTGTTGGCAAGCAACGGAAAAACCTAACATATAATTTTAAATCAAAAAAGAAGGTTGAGTTATACTTAACCTTCTTTCTTTGTATATAGATAAAATATTAAGCATGGGGAAGAGAAAATGAATGATAAACAGACATTAGATTCATTAAAAAAGGGACAAGTAGCTTATGAACAAGTAGTAAACAAAGAAATTCATTATGTTTATTTGCACAAAAAAACTAATCTTTACCATGAACTAATTTTTACCCCAAAGAAAGAAAATTTTCTTCATTTATGTGGAATTGATTATTATAATTCTAAAACTGGTCAAAAGTATTCTGCAAAACAATTTTATGATTTATTAAAAAAAGATCGAATTGATATTAAAGGTGTTAATAAAAAAAACACCGCTAATCAAAAACTACAGGTTATTCAAGAATTAAAAGATCTGACTACATGTCATAACCTTAGAATCGTTGACGAAAAAACAGTTTATCTAAATTTAGTTTTTGATAAAGCGATTAGAAGTCGGAAAAACATATTCGGTCTTGCTCTTGAGAGAGCTCATTCAGGATCATTCGTTCCAAAATCTTTGCTAAATTTAAAAAGTAATCCTAAGGGACCAACATTTAAACCTGGACATCCTGTACATTGTATTTATATTGTTGATAAAAACTCAAAAGATATGCAAGTTCTTTGTCGTACTGTTGAATTTATTGAATACGAAAAGAAGAAAACGTATTCATATAAAACTATTCCGCAAGGGACATAATAAAAGTGACCTAATTGAAGAGCGCTTTTTTTAATACATAATTGAGTTGAGTTCGTTTGTTTTGTTAAAAATATCATGTTTTTAGAACGTATTATAAGGGTACTCATTAAACGAGTGCCCTATTTGAGTTGTTTGTTTTGTAAAAAGGGGTGCAGTACTACATAAAAGGGTGCATTGTGTGTGCATTAAAGTAACGTAGTATTCGAGTTTGTTTTGCAAAGGTAACGTTCTTTTTGGTAACGGTAATGTTACTTTTAAAAGCGAGTCCGTTTGGTGGGTCGTATTTTCCGAGTTTGGAAAAAAGTACTCCATAAAATGTTTAGTATTCCGTAAGTACTCCATTGAAATCAGAGTAGCATCAACGCTTCGAGATACGCGAATAGTATTCGTGTTTGTTTTGTTCACGATTAAAGGAGTGCCCAGTTATACGCACCAATTATATGCGTTCCTGGTTCATTCACCAGCGGGGCTATTTTATGAAGAAGAGCATAAGAGTTTTTTGCTATCACTAAATGGGATAGATTAGGTAGTACCTAATAAAAATGTGATATCAAGAATACGGAGGATTCAACGGAGTTCCAGGGGAGTTTTAATGCATTTTCAATGGAGTATTTAGCTTATCATTCCTTATCTTTTTCGCCAGTTGTGGCGATACTTTTTCCTAAATTTATGAGAAAGTCATACCTGTCTATTAAACGGGTATGGGTCGTCATATTGTGACACACCCTCGTGATCTGCTAGGGAGTATTGAAACGAACGCAATTTTGCGTTGGTCTTCATAATGTGAAGGTCAGTCCAAAGTTGAGCACCCTACGCTATGGCGATGCTATTTGTCTAGTAGACAGGGGGTCGCGTTTCACGCCCCCCCGCACCACTGTGCTTAATAAGCTCAAATTCGAGCGCGTCTTTTTAGTTGTCCATGTTGGACAATTAAAAAAGCACTCCTTAAAGAGTACCTTTTTTATGTATTATCAATAAAATGATGCATTTCTATTTTCCGATTCCACCATTATCGATTCATGAATAGATGAGAAATGAGATAATAAATCAGGTTTATTCGCTAACTCATCAGAAACCCATGGTTGTAATAAATAAGGGATTTCCGCATTATTTAAATCGTCAATCATGTATTGCGTCGCTGCCTTTCCAATCATAAAATTGGTTTCAAGCTCTAAAACAGCCCCATCATGTAAAGGAAGAGGTAAAGTTCGGTTATACTCGTTATATAGTGAATATATGATGAACTTCTGATAGTCGTTTAATTTTCTTAGTCTTTTTTCTGCTTCAGCGTAGAATTTCTTTTTGGTGTTTTTAGATTGTACTGCTTTTGTTGTTCTGTAAATCAAGTTAATAACCAGTATTGATAAAGAAACTATAAACACTATACCGATCATAAAACCGTTTTTTTCTCTAAAACTAAGCATGAAAAGCTTTCCTAGGAAGAAATCTGGTGAAAATAATAAAATTCCTGTTGCTAATGTTAAGGCAGCCATGATGTTATTTGGCAATGTTAATATTTCTTTAATGTCAATTTTCATAAGGACCTCCACTAATATTTGTTACTTTAATTATACCATTTTTTTCTTGTTATACGGTTGCTAGAGACGCCCTATGTTAAACATAGGTAGCTTCCCTCCCAATTTGGGATGTGAGTAATATTCACACCCTCATACAGTACGTGAAATTAAAGGGTGTCCATTAAAAGAGGACTCCCCATAGTCGGGGAACCCTACTTCCAAAACTCGAACCATTTCTTATCCTTACTCGCTGCGATCATCTTCTTAACTTCCTGAACTTCTCTGATCGTTTGCATGAGCATTTCATCGCGGCCCTGGTTCTTCGCTATGTCTTCGCTAGAATTCGTCGCTATAAGCTTCTGGGAATCCTGTATCGATTGTATAGCGCTCAATAATTCTGATTCTCTTTGTGTGAATCGCTGATCTTGCTCGGCTAAACGTTTGTTTAATTCCTGTAGCAAGTAATTTTGTTTTTTAATGACTTCTTTTTGCTCTTGAATCATCGCCTGTAGCGGTGTAGCGTTGAAATCAGGTTCTTCATAGCGCTCAACTTCATGGCGCTCTAATGGCAACACTTCAACACCTTGATGCCATGATACTATTTGCTTTGTGGCATTTTCTAATGTCATGTCTGTGTCGTTCTTTAGGTTTATAACCTTACGAAACACCATTACATCACTTTCTCTATACTTCCTATGCCCACGTTCGTTCTTGATGAAAGTATAACCCTCTTTTTCAAGTACATCAGCATACTTACGTAATGTGCTAGATTGGATACCTAATTGATCAGCCACGTCGCCAGGACTATATAACGTCTTCATAGCGTTTCACCTCATGAAAAATATTCGCTATAGCAATGATATACCCTTTTTCTTAATAATTCACGTATCATTTCACATTAAAGACTTTCACATGAGTAATATATTTACTTTGTATTACAACTCCAAGATTCTTAATCATTATGGGCTTTTCATTTTCCATTAAGACCTTAATTGCTTTTAAATACGTTTCCGTATCTTCGTGATGCGTAACAGTTCCGTTTACTTCCTTACCATCAGATAAATAAAAAGTAACATGATATGTATGCTGTTCTTTTGTCATTCCATTCACTCGCTTTCTAAAGATAAAAGTATATTATCACATAAAAAAAGACGTGGATCACCACGCCTTAATTATTCTTTAGCCATCCTTTTACCATATCTAAGCCATCTAGCGCTTTTTCATCGCCACGCTGTGCTGCAAGTATAAGTTTATGTAGCAAAACTTCAAATTCTTCTATCATGCTGTTCGCTTCATTCATAGCATTGCACCTTCTTTACTTTGAGCTTCTTCTACAAATTTATCTGCTAACGCCATCCATTCGCCATGTCGTTCCTGTTTAATAAGGTTTATCAATTCTTTTACTAATTTAGATTGTTTTTCTAATGAAACACCACATTCTAAACAAGTATCTATAAATAAATTTAAAGTTTGCTCTTTAGTCATTTTAGTCTTGTTTTGCATGAAAATCTCCTCCAAAGTTGTTATATTCTTTTAACGTACTTTTGCCACGTATGATAATTCTCTATTAATAACTTTAATTAACGCTTCTGCTGCGTTCTCTTTGGTGTAATTTTCATCTGAAAGTAAATCATGAGCAATCCAAGATAATTCCTCAACTAATTCCGTTTTTTCTGCAAGCTGTTTTAATTGTTCTTTTTGTGATAACATATTTAAACGTCCTTTCTTATGGGGATTATTTTTGTAAAAGAGTAGGTGTGCCAGCACCTGCTTTTTCTATTTCGTAATCTTTTTTAAACATCCACTTGTACCCGAGTGCCGTTTTACTTCTGTATATCCTTGAACAAACTTCACTTATATAGCCATCACTTTTTCGTTTACCTAAATACTCATTTACGCTACTAACCGAATCAAACTCCCTTATAAACTCACCATCTAATGAAAGTTGCACGACAGGTTTCTTTATATCGATTAACCCTGCATCCCAAGCGTGCTGCGTGTTGCCTTTGTAGGTTGTCCATTCTAAATTTCCAACTCTATTATTTCGTTTGTCACCGTCAAGATGATTCACAACAGGCAATTTTTCATGATTTCCGATAAACGTTTCGGCAACGAGCCTGTGTGCGCTAATTAATTTGTGTTTACCATTTTTAAATAAATTAACCGCAAAATAACCTCTTCCATTATCCGACTGTTTCAATACCTTACCTTTGCAAAAACATTTTCGCCCATTCGAATGTTCCACAAGTCTGTCCAACGAACGAACGTTTCCAAGATCGCTAACTTCATACAACCCTTCGTATTCAGCAACTGGAAGCCATACTTCTTTTACTTCGGTATCTTTTAACTCTCCCATTACTAACACCTCCATTGTTTTTTTGAAAGAACAGGAGGAAGAATCTCCTGCCCTTTCTTTGTTTCTATAACGTTACTTTGTAAGAATTTGTTGCCGTTCCGTTTCTTTGAACCTCGATAAATCCCTTTTCTTCTAATTGCTTTACCAATCTTGTAACCGTAGCTCTACTCAAATTTGAGTAATTCTCCAATTCTGTAATCGAGAATGGAATAAACTTATTGTCCGAGTAGATCGCTATCGTCAGTAAAATCAATTTCTCAGAAGACGAAATTTCATCTTTCTCTAATTCAAGAATCCGATATAGTGATTTCATCATTAAACTATTAACCTCCTATAAATCAACATGTTGCTTACATTCACTAGTATAACAGTGAGTATAGTAAAATGCAATAGGATTAAAATAAAAACTAAAAATAATATAACCCTACATGTAATTTCAAATAAATTAACCACCGAACGGAACGTTCACCCCTTTTGGGGAGCGATGAGTCCGTAAATCACCGACCCATACAAAAAGGATGTCCACTAATGCCGACACCCTCTAACGTTTCATCCAATCCGGAATAGTTAGTTCGATATTCTCAATTCCTAGGGCATCTATTAACTTCACTCTTACTACATCCATCTGCTTCTTATACTTAGGTGCTGACATACCTAATGCCAAGTAGTGTTGCCTATCAGATTTGTAGTGACCTTTACTCAGATAACGCTCATAGACCAGTTGCCTTTCTTGCTTATTCAGCGAGTTAACAACATCCACTATGAATTGGTAGAATGAATGCAATGACTCGTCGTCTCTAAGCTCATAAAATGCCACTAAACAGTCTCTGAAGTTCTCGTGATAGGAAAGTATACTGTTCTCGTAAATTAGTTTATTTCGGCTTATACGTGGTTCTGCGTCGTCCTGAAAACGTACGATGTAGAAACAATACATGTGGAATATGTTTTTTAATGTATTTTTGTCCATACTATGTACTCCCTTCAAATAAAAAAAGCCCCACAATCGAAGCCCCCTCAAGTCCTTTGTCCCTGGAGTTCTTCTTGTAGTGCATTCCGTCTTTTATTGATATTGTTTTACCATCTGTGCTTGAATCATCTCTAGTGAAGTCATTCGTCTGTCGACGCCGTTATCTAAAATAGGTGTCTTCTGTGGAACGTATTCTTCTCCTGCATGGAGTGCTTGGATCATCTCTAATGAATTAGGAATTCGTTTAGGGCGCATCGTTTCTATAATTCTTTCCTCAATATCACCCTCTATTTTATTCTCAGTATCTTCATTTTGCTTCTCGCGTTCTTTAATCCGTTCTGCTACAAGACCTTCTATATAATCGTCAATCGCTTTTAATCCCTTAGCATCGGCTTCTTCTCTATCTTTTGGCAATACATGTCCAAGGCCGAGATCATATATCTTATCTCTCAGTACCGTAAATTTGTCTCTTTCAAAAGGGTTCGGTTGTTTTGGTTTTTCTGTTGCTTCAGTAACATTTTCTACCACATTCACTTCTGTGCTTTCTAATACATCTGTTTGTTTTTCACTCATTAAAATTCCTCCTATTATCGTTTTTTCTTAAAGAATTTACTAATTACTAGCGTCCACCTCTCATATAAGATTTCGTAGAGATTTTGTTACTTTGCATAGTATCGATATACGGCCCTGCAACTCTTGCGAGCTCATAACCATCGACTACCATAACGTTTTCAATAGAAACATTTCTGGTAGTTACTGTCGAGCTGGATGAACCCGCTTTATCCGCTGCCCTGTCAATATATCGTTTAGATAAGTCGTGCGGGATAATTTGCGCGCCGCGAGGTAAATTCATAAGCTCTCCACCACGCTCGTTTACGTAAGATAGTCCACCACCAAAGAAAGGTGTTCCGTTTGCGTTTTTAGGAGCGTATTGATCCATCTGACCGCCTTTAGACACGATTTCCATAACCTTTTTAGGGAATGTTAATCCGTCCCACCATCTTGCTAATTTTCCGCCTAAATCCATAATATTACCTGTACTTGTATCGACTTGATCTTCCAAATCTTTATACGAACCTTTTAATTTTTCAATACCATCTTTACGTGTTGATTCTGCGTGTTCTATTGTTTTGTCCCTTTGTTCTCTAGCGTTGTTAATTGCTGTTTCCGCTTGTTCCGCTGTCATTGAACCTACAACATCTCTTTGTTCAATAACCCATCTTTTCACTTCTTGATATTGTTCTTCCGCCGCTTTCTTTGCATCATCACGCTGCTTATTCATCTTTTTAATCGTATCTGCTGCCATTTCTGCATTAATACGGCTTTTCGACTCTTTTAGATTAGATAGTAATAACTCTTGCTCCACCTTATTTTTCGCCATAGCATCAATAGATTGCTGGTTAAAAGTGTTCAGAAGTCCCATTATTTCTTGGTGTTCCGCTTCAGTAGTAGTACGGTTTTCATTTTTTGCGTTGTTATAAATCTCAGCAATTCTATTTTTCGCATTCTCTGTAGCTTGAATTTTTTCGTTATAATGAGTGTTTGTCTTCTCCATGATCTGCGCTTGCTGCTCAGCTGTTAATCCTTGAATCTTTGTAAACATTTCAGCGTTTTTATTAATAGCTTCATCTCTTTGGGTTGTATACGCTCCAACAATCTGATTCTTCATTTCTTCAAATTGACCAACAATCTTAGGCATGTTTTCTTCATTGATTGCCGCTTGTGTAGCGTACATTGTCGTTAACTCTGTTCCTGTCTTTTGAGACAATTCCATAAATGCCCCGACAGCTTTTTGTGTACCTTTTGAAATTTTATCTACACTAGCGATAGTTCCATCAGCAGCATAATTAATACGCTCTTTAAACAAATCAACCGCTGGAATCACTTCTGTTGTTAACCCTTTATAAATACCGTATCCAGCCGCACCTATAATCGCTGCGCCTGCCACAAAAGGAGCTGCTGCAGCTGCGGCACCACCTATAGCTACGCCTAATCCGCCCATTCCTAAAGCCGCTGTTCCTGAAGCAACTTCTACCGCTGCGGTTGCTGTAGCACCAATACGTGCTACTTTTGCAAAGTCACCTATTTTACTGACTAACCCACCAATAACTCCGCCCATTCTTCCTAAGACGGAAAGTGTAGGACCTGCAACTAAGGCAATCCCACCGAGAGCAATAACCGCCTTCTGTGCTCCTGGAGATAAATCATTAAACCATCCTGTAACATCTTTAACTGCTTCTGATACAGCCGGAAGAACATCCATCGCTATATCTAATAACATTTTCCCTAACGGTTCCAGGGCAACCTGTGCTTCACGTAACGTCTTTTGCCATTTAACAGAAATACTTTCCTCTTGTGCTTTACGCATATCTTTCATAGCACCAGTCGTCTTACCTAGACCACCTTGCATTTCGTTTAATGAATACATCGTCTTAGCTTCGAGATCTTCCCATTTTGTTCCGTAGAGTGAAACTCCGAGTTGATTGGCAGCTACTTGGTCATCCATTCCCTTTAGTTCATTAAGCACAACGTTATTTACATCTTTTACAGTTGCTTTTCCCTCTAAAAAGCTCTTCCAAACTTTTCGAGTACCTTCGGACATCTGTCCCATAGCATCACTTGTAGATTTAGAACCGTCTTTAATGCGGATTTGGAACTCTTTCATTACGTCGTTAACGTAATCAAGGTTGTAAGCTCCATTTTTAGCTCCATTAGATAATAGATTGAAATATTCATCGGCCGAGTATCCCATGTTGGCGAACAAAGGACCGTACTCGCTCACATTATCAAAAAGCTCTTTTGAGAAGTCCAATCCATTTTGCGCGCCACTTGCTAATAGATCCATAGCTTCTTCTGAAGAAATACCGAAACCGACCATCAACTGATTAGCACCACGAGTAACTTCACTAATATCGCTATCAAACGTATCAGCTAAGAGCATTGCATCTTTCGTTACTCTTTGTAGTTCTTTACCGTTATCAATTTCGCTCATGTTACGTCTCGTTGTCACTAAAGATTGGTTAACTTCATCAACATTTTCGCCAAATCCGTCTTTCCAAACTGCTTTAACATCGTTATTCAGTCGTTTGGCTTCTTCTGAGGTAACACCTAAACCTTTTTGGATTTTCTTTTGTGAATTATCGAAATCGATAGCTGTTTTAATCCCCATAGCGGATACAGCAGCCAAAGGAGTAGTTACACCGACTGTCAATTTATCCCCAATAGCTCCAATCTTACTGAAAGCTTGTTCAATCTTGCTTCCCGTTTGTTCTGCTGTTTGTTGAAAGCTTCTTAATTGCGACTCAGCCTGTCCGTTATTTACGGTTATATCAACGCCTATTTGTTCATGCCCAGCCATTAGAAACTCACCTGATTCCCATAAGACAGAACAGTCATTTTAAACGCTTCATACGCTTCCTGTGGCATCAAAGCAGCTGTTAATGCCCCTAATACTACCATTGCTAATTCATCCAATCCTAAATGCTTTACAGCTATATCAATCAGACCGACCGTCTCATCTTCAGAAAAGACATGACCAGCACCATTAAGTAAGGCCCATACAACAGCTGCAAACTTATACCGATCTACAATAGATCCCTGTGTACACATTTCTCCGTAGTAGTCGAATACATCTAAATCGAACCTTTCTTGTAACTTGTCTTTCCAATGATCCGTTAAACGTAGTTTATATACATCAGTAACTAATCTATCTTTTTGTAGTTCTTCATCAAAAATGAATCTACTTATCTTTAACTCTTCGTAGTGATTCTGTTTTGTTTCCTGTAACTCTTGGCCCTTTTGATTCATCTAAAGTCACCGTTCCTTTAAATATTTGTAAACATGCCTCTGCGTAGGATGAATCTCTCTTTTCAATATGGTTCTTCCTAGTTACAAGGGCTTCTTTTCCAATCTGATAATCTATGATATCCTGTACGATAAAAACGCCTTTAAACTCTTTTCTAGACGTCGTAGCGATAGGTTGTTTGTATACTTCTACTAATTCACTGATAATAGCTGACACCCTACGCTTGTCTTTTATTCCCGAACGGGCCATGATTTCTTTAGTTGTAATTGAATTAAATCTTCCTACTGGCAATATTGAGAGTACCGCCTTATGCATTTTAGGAAGGTCTTTTTGTTTTGTATTTTCCATATAAATTTCCTCTCTATTCCGTTTTCTTTTCCCAATAATTACGTTGGTACTCAACTACTTTATCTTTATTATTTTTTCTCCACTCTTTTTGATAAGATGAAAGCTTCTCTTTGTTCTTATCCCTCCACTTCTTCATATACTCTCGACGTGCTATTTTTGCTTGTTCTGTCATTGTTAAACCCCTTTCTAAAAATAAAAAACCCTACAACTCCAATAGAAAAAATCCATTGAAAGCTATAGGGTTTCTAGAACCTCTGAATGTTATATATGATCTATTTAAAACGATTCGTTCGTTTGCATTTTGGACATCTAATTTCGACTTCTCCAACACCATTGATTTTAGCGAGAAGTTTATTGCATTTACATCGCAATTCTGTCATTCATTCACCGCCAATCTGATATATGTAATAAAACGCTTTATACCGCGTTTTATATAGGTTAATTATATCATAATTGTCGTTGTTTTAATAGCTTTTTTTGTTGTTTTTTCATCTAAAAAGATACACCCTATTAAGACTTTTTGGACAGCTGATTATCACTAGTTTTAAAACGTCCTATTTACACATCTAATAATTATGTTTATAATATAAAGTAACAAAAGATATAAAAAGAGGTGTTTTTTATGGCTATTTACGGATATGCACGTGTTTCTACACAAGAACAGAATCTAGCACGACAATTAAAGCAATTAAAAGAGTATGGCTGCGATTACATATTTGAAGAAAAAACAAGTGGAGCAACCACAGATCGTCCAGAACTACAACGAATGATGGAATCCTTACAAAAAGATGATGTTATTGTTGTAACTGATTTAACACGTATTAGTAGAAGTACCCAGGATCTATTTAAGTTAATTGAAACGATCAAAGAAAAGGCTTCATCCATTAAATCTATTAAAGATGCATGGCTTGATACAACAAGTGATAATCCATACAGCACTTTCCTTCTCACTGTTATGGCCGGAGTTAACCAACTTGAGCGTGACTTAATTAAGATGCGCCAACGTGAGGGAATTGCGATAGCTAAAGACCAAGGGAAATACAATGGCAGACCTAAACAATTCAGTCATAAAAATGCAAAGGTTAAACATGCTATCGAATTATATGAACAAGGTGGCAAAACCGTAAATGAGATTTGTAAAATCACTGGTTTAACTAGGAGCACTTTTTACCTGAGATTAAAAGAATACCAAGATAAAAAGTAAAGGTATTGGAGGATTAAAAATGCTTGATAAATTACAAATCGAAAAAGAAGAAGCAAAAAAGAATTTTTTAGCAGCAGTAAAGAACTTAAAAAAGTTCCGAAAACATATTTTGCCCGCCTTTGAAAATGAACTAAAAGCTTCA
>NZ_CP020436.2:0-51747 GCF_002073415.2 Bacillus sp. FDAARGOS_235 | reverse complement strand
CAGATTATTTTACTAGCACTATTAGCATTGTTAGCACAAATCTCATTTTTTGCTTTCCCCTTTATTTTGAAAAATTTTATGGATATTTTGAATGCTTCAAAGCAAGTGGATGTAAGATATCTTTTAATTATATTGGGTAGTTTAATAGTAGTTATAGGGATAAAATCTATAACTACTATTATAAAAGTAAAATTTCAAAAAGAAATTGATAGAAAAAGTACAACAAAAGTCTTTGAACATATGTTTAATATCCCCATAGAAAAGATTACTACACGTCATGTAGGGGATTTAAATGTAAGAATTATGAGTCTAGAGTCAATACGAGGATATATTTTAGATGATCTAATTGAAATGATTATATCAATAGTAGTTATCATTCCATTATTGATGTATCTATTATATACGGAGACTTTTTATACTTTAATATTGATATTTTTTATTGCTAGTTCCCTATTTATCAATATTTTCTTAGGGAAATTTATATATAATGCTAATTTAGTAGAAAATTATTACCTAGGAGAACATAGAGGGAAAATTAATGAATCATTAAAAGCAATGTATTATGTAAAGGCCACAGGGATTTTTTCTAGAATTAAATCTGTATGGCAAAAAGATTATAATAAATATCTAGATACGGTACATAAACGAGCGCTAAAACAAAATGCTTTAGAATCATTTAATGGTTCCCTATCGACAATTTTTATTATCATAATGCTTGCTGTAGGATTTTATAATTTTAGTAAAGGAGAAGGGAATCTAAGCAATATTTTTTTCTTCATTGCTATAGCTAGTATTATATTTTCTCCGGTTTCAACAATTATAGGATCAATCTTAAATTGGAATTCAATTAAACCACTTTTATTAAGAACCTTAGACATCTTGGATGAGGACTTAGAAAAAGATGAATCGGATACTAAAGTAAACATTCTTAGAGGCTCAATTCAATTCAATAATATCTCTTTTAGTTTTGATGACAAAAAAATTATAGAAAACTTAAGTTTGAACATTAAAAATAACGAAAGTATTGCTATTGTTGGAGAAAGTGGCAGCGGTAAATCCACTTTGGCTAACTTATTATTAAAAATGCATACTCCCGATAAGGGTAATATATTTATAGACGATAGAGATATTAAATATTGGAACAGTGAGGAATTAAGAAAAAAGATAGGACTAATGACTCAGGATGGAGTTCTATTTAGAGGAAATCTATCTGAGAATTTATCTTACTTTGATATAAATTACGATCCTTCAAAAATTCAGGATTCTATAGATAAACT
The DNA here is from genome assembly GCF_002073415.2 of Bacillus sp. FDAARGOS_235. NCBI lineage: Bacteria > Bacillati > Bacillota > Bacilli > Caryophanales > Bacillaceae > Bacillus > Bacillus sp. FDAARGOS_235. The sequence continues at coordinate 50,470 of NZ_CP020436.2, read as the reverse complement.
AAATCTAAGTAATTATATTCAATTTCAAAGTATAAATGATATTTTTATATCTGAGGGAGGAACAAATTTATCCGGTGGCCAAAGACAAAGGTTAGCTATGTTACGCCTGTTCATGAAAGAATATCCGATTCTTATTTTAGATGAACCAACTAACCATTTGGATAGAGAAACGGCAAATACTGTTATTGAAAATATATTTGCCATACCATCCACTAAGATTATTATCACTCATGACGAAAATATTTTAGAGCGTGTAGATAGAGTTTATGAACTTACTGATAAAAAATTAGAACAACGAGAAATATCTTCTAAATCCAGATTGCAAACATTAGGTAAAGGATAAATAGATATTTAATAAATCAAGAATTTAACGAATTTCCCGAAAGAATTCTCCTTCCTCAAGCGTGTGAAGGGCGTAGCCTAACGGTAGGTGGGAGATGAATTTCGGTTTGGCGTAGCCAAAAGGTTTTCCTTTTTATTTTGCCTCTGATATAATCAGTCTTATAAATTATAAAGGCTGGTATATAAATGAAATTAGATAGTAATAACCATTCAGTATTCTTGTTGTATTATCACCTTGTGTTGGTCGTGAAATACAGAAGAAATGTGTTTGATGATGATATGTCAGACTATGCAAAAGATATGTTTGTTCGACTATCTGAAAACTATAACATCACATTAGTTGAATGGAATCATGATGTAGACCATGTTCATATTTTGTTCAAGGCACACCCTAATACAGAAATGACAAAATTCATCAATGCTTATAAAAGTGCAAGTTCTCGACTTATTAAAAGAGACTTTCCACAAGTGAAAAAGAAACTTTGGAAAGAGATGTTTTGGTCAAGAAGTTTTTGCTTGCTAACTACTGGTGGTTCGCCAATAGACGTAGTAAAAACATATATTGAAAATCAAAGTGAAAAGTGAGGTGAAATGATATGACAAAGCAGAATAAAGCATATAAATTCCGTTTGTATCCAACAGAAGACCAAGCACATCTTATGCGTAAAACCTTCGGTTGTGTACGTTTCGTGTATAACAGAATGTTAGCTGAACGGAAAGAAGCGTATGAAAAACATAAAGATGATAAGGATCAACTAAAGAAACAAAAGCTTCCCACTCCTGCAAAATACAAAGCAGAATTTGAGTGGTTAAAAGAAGTTGATTCATTAGCTTTGGCAAATGCTCAACTAAACTTGCAAACTGCCTATAAAAATTTCTTTAGTGGTCAAAATGACTTCCCAACATTCAAAAGCAAAAAAGACAGAAAGTCTTATACAACGAATGTAGTGAACGGAAATATTATATTGCTTAACGGTCATATCAAATTGCCAAAACTGAAAATGGTACGTATCAAACAGCATAGAGAAATACCACAAGACCATATAATCAAGTCATGTACGATTTCTATGACACCTACTGGTAAATACTATGTGTCCATTTTGACTGAATACGAAAAAGAGATCGTACAAAAAGAAGTAGAAACAGTTGTTGGATTAGACTTTGCGATGGATCAATTATACGTCAGTTCTGAGGATGAGAGAGCCAATTATCCTAAGTTCTATCGTGAAATGTTAGACCGATTAGCAAATGCTCAACGAGTATTATCAAGACGTACAAAAGGTTCAGGGCGTTGGAATAAACAACGTATCCGTGTAGCTAAGCTGCATGAAAAAGTAGCGAACCAACGTAAGAACTTCCTTCATCATAAGTCTAAAGAGTTAGCTACTCATTTTGATGTTGTAGCTATTGAAGATCTAAATATGAAAGGAATGTCACAAGCACTTCATTTTGGGAAAAGTGTCGCTGATAATGGTTGGGGTATGTTCACTTCTTTCTTAGCTTATAAACTAAATGAACAAGGAAAACAGCTTGTGAAAATAGACAAATGGTTTCCTTCCACAAAAGCATGTAGCAGTTGTGGAAATGTGAAAAATATGTCATTGTCTGAGCGAGTCTATTCTTGTATATGCGGTGTAAATCTCCATAGAGATTATAACGCAGCTATCAATATCAAAAATGAAGCAATACGCCTATTAGCGTTAGCATAGATAGCAATAAAATAACCCTTGGAACAAGGGAGTTAGCTCGGCTGTCTTAGGACGAATTCGTTAGCTACCAAAAGTAACGACTAACCGAGAAGCCCCCACTTCAAACAGTCCGTTAGGACGTTAAGTGGCGGGTAGTTCACTAGGTACTTAATTTTATTTGGGAATGAGAAAGTGAGGAACAAAATGAAATTAGCAATTCAAGCTAAAAATTTAACAAAGTCTTTTGAAAATCAATCCATTGTAAGGGATTTAAACTTATCTGTTCCTGAAGGAAGTTTATATGCTTTTATTGGACCAAATGGTGCAGGAAAAACAACAACTATGCGAATGTTATTAGGATTAATTCCATTAGATAAAGGAACGATATTATTTAATAATAAAGATATTAAAGAATGGAAAGAAGAATTATTTGAAAATGTGGGTTGTTTTATTGATTCACCTACCTATTACCCTAATTTAACAGCATATGAAAATTTAGCCTATGTACAAAAAATGATCAATAAACCTTTAGATGAAATAGATAGAGTATTAAAAACTACAGGAATATATAAAGCAAAAGATAAAAAAGTTAAAGATTTTTCTTTGGGAATGAAACAAAGGCTAGGTATTTCCTTTGCTATTCTTAATAATCCTAAAATACTAATTCTTGACGAGCCGACAAATGGATTAGACCCAGAGGGAGTACACGAGATAAGGCGTTTATTACTTCATTTAGTAAAAAATGAGGGGAAGACTATATTTATTTCTAGTCATAATTTAGCTGAAATTGAAATGATAGCAGATCACATAGCGTTACTACATAAGGGTAGCTTACTCTATGAAGGGAATTTAAACAGTATTATTACTTCTGGAGAATATATTGTTCATGTTAATGATACTGCTGCCACAGAGAGGATTTTAAATACAGAGGGTATACCTTATAGTATAGAAAAAGAAGGGGTATTCAAAATAATAGTAGATCAAGATAGTGTTCCTAATTTAACCAGAATAATAATTAAAAATGATATAGATATTTTTGAAGTTAGCCCTAAAAAGCCAACATTAGAGGAAGTATTTTTATCTTTAACTAAACAAAAGGAGTTACTATAATAATGCAATTTATCTTTAAAAGTGTAAATAGTGAGATGAGGAAAATTGGTGGGAGAAAATTATTATTAATTTCTTTGTTTTTCTCATTATTATCAAGCTTTTTGTGTATAAGTTATTTTATTTTTAACAAGAATAATCCCGACATGTTTCAATCTACAAATCTTATAGCAATTACAGTAAACTTTAATACACTAACGTTAAGTATTTTTTCTGCTTGTATGTGGTATTTTATCATTTCTTCTGAAAATAAATATGGTACTTGGGCCATTATTTATACAAAGCCCATTTCGAAATTCAAGTTATTGGTAGCTAAAAATTTATTGTTTATACTGTTCTATTTGATCTTTAATATTTTGAATTTTTCGGTTATGGGCATCTATACTTTTATAAATGGATATGAAATATCAATACTTTATTTTTTAAAAATGTTGATACTTTGTACTATTTTATCTTTAGCAATACCATATTCTCAATTGCTTTTTCACTTAATTATAAAAAAGGGTATTCTTGCGGCATCCTTGTCAGTAATTTGGATATTTTTTATCGTAACATATGGATTATTCCCTTTAATATTTACAAAGACATTTCCAATATTTTATGCATTGAATATAGTAAGTGACGTAATGTTTAAAGAAACAACTATTTTATTATATCTTGCAAGTTCTTCAATATATATTTTAGGAATTATGTTATTGACTGTGAGTTTTAAATATTATACATATGAATAATAAAGGGTGAAATAAGTGGGTATTTTAGGTGAATATAAAAAAAGTCTTCATAATGGATTGTATATCCTGTTACTAGTATTTCTGTTGGTACCAATTAGTTTTCAAGTTTTTCTAACTGTATCGCCTCAATTAAATGATGGCGCTTTCATGCATATAGCGATTCTGAGCCTTTTTTGTAGGTTATTTTTACCTATTGCGATAGGTCTATTAGTGTCATTTTCTTTTGTAAACGAATTCAGAAGAAAAGGATACATGTCTGCTATTTATCATGGGATCACTTTAAAAACTATATTAAGTAATAAGTTTTTCTTTTGCTTAATATTTACTTTTTGTTATTTAATATGTGCTTTAATCATAACTAGTATACCTATAGTATTAACGGTTGATAATCTAGGGACTGTTTATCAAAGTTTAAGTTTTTCTATACTTTTTCTGGTAATTAGCTCTTTAATTATTGTGAATCTACATTTTTTAATAAATATAATATTTTATAAAATCCCGTTACTTTCATTATTAGTAGGGGTTATAGGTGGACTTGGTAGCTTTTTTATCTCTCATACAAACTATTGGATACTATTCCCTTGGTCATATCCAATTATGAGTCTTTATTTTGATAGCATTGAACCAAAACAATTATATATTATTCTCATTGTATATCTATTATCATTACTAGGTTGTATATTTATTATTAAAAAATCAATAAGATGGAATTAAAGTTACTTGGCAAATGACTTCACCTAAGGAATTGAGTCTCGTACACTCAATTCTTTTTTTATGTTATAAAAAAGGAGATCATTTGTCAAAAAGCATTTGCTATAGAATAGCAAATGCTTTTTGTTGAACTTGAATTGAACACTTTCAGAAAGTATTTATATTGTTTGCCTTTTTCTCTTGAAAAATTGTACCCTCAATTATTAATTTTAACATAGAATATAGAAAATGTAGCGTTTCAATATCAAAAAACCCATTGGTTTTATATGGATTATTTCTTTATAATAATGAGAGGTAGTTCCCGAATGTAAATAGGCTCTCATGCAAGAAAAGCAAGAGAGCCTATCTACATAAAAAAAGATTGGATATTTGCCAATCTTTTTCGTGTAAGGGATTTAATGACAGCTTGTTACTACAACTCGTTTTTATTTTAAAACAATTAACCAGAAAATTCAATCTAACGTTTTTTCTCAATATGGCTTTTCATATTTTTGAATTATAATATAATTAATTCTTTTTATTTCTATATCTGTCTCTTATCTTCCTGTTGGGAATCCTTAGTATAAGGATTCTTTTTTTGTTCTAATTTTGTAATCTAATCTATATCTGTTCATTGCTTTATAGATTAAAAGGTCTAATTTTTGACTAACACTAATTACTTTTTGATGTCTAAAACCATATGTTTTTACAAGATACTCCAATTCTTTTTTTTTATCTTCTATCATCTCATGTAGTAATTTCATATCCACTTTTTCTTTTAAACTCCTTTATACATAGTATGATGAAAAAACTGTATTTAAAAAATGCAAACAAAAAAACAAGACTGAAACCAGCCTTGCCTTAAAGGAAAAAACTAACTCTTATATCTAAGAGTACATTATGTATGGAAAATTTTGAAGTGTATATGCCTAAAAAAGGATAAAAAGGTTATAATTGTAAGATTTTGAAAGTTTGTTATTCTATAAAGAAACAGTTGATATCGCTTGTTTATAAAGGAACATTTGCTTTCCATTGCTTAAAATTAGTACCGAAAATTTATCAACAGCGATAATTTTTCCAGGTACCCTGACACCGTTTATTAGAAAAACCGTCACTTCTTTTTTTTCTTCTATTAACTTTTCATAAAACTTCTCTTGTGTATACATCATTTTGATGGTTGCAACTCCTCTCCTTTTTCGGAACGGTTCATAGCTTCTAAGAATACATATTCTTTTACTGTTAGCTCAACCGTTGGGCAATATTCAACCTTTGATAATTCGTGAAATAGAGAAAGGTTTTTGTGTAGTTTTTGAATCATTTCATCTAAAGTGATTTCTCCTACACCATACTCAATTACTGAATTTAAAAATACGTCTACATCTATTAAACTTGGTTCAATTAGGGAAACAATCTCTTGTACCTTTGGTAAAATAATTGTTTCATAACGTTGTTTGAATAGTTCTAAATCCTCTGGTGCGGGTTCATTCTCACAAAGCTTTTTGAAAGATAGTACACGAATGTCATTTTGTAATGAATCAATACGCTCTTCATAAAACGCTTTGTCGAACCCTTCTTTGTCAGCAACATCGTAATGAAGTTCTGTTTGTGATCTAGGCTTTTTCTTATAAGCATCCATGAGGATTTTCTCTTTTGTATTAAACATCATGATAAAAACAGTACGTTCTAGATTCATGATTTGGTTTGCTACGCTTAATGTTTCATCTAATACTTTTGCGCGTTCTTCTTCACTTAACTTTTTTATAGAGGATGGAACAAGTTTTTTGACATTCTCAAACGACTCGGAATTCATAATGTGTTGAAGAGAAAATTGAGCGACTTCTGGTAAACAAGGATCAGTTGTTTTATCCAGAAGTAACAAATCTTTAATCGTTCGCACTGTATTTTTGATTTCTTTTTGAGCTTGTCGAACTTTTTCTATGCTTCTTTCCATGTATTCTGGTTGTTTAAGACGATTGAAAATGTATTCTCTTCTTGCTTCAAAATGTTGCTGTAAAAGTGACATAGTTGTTTCCTCCTCTATTTTCTGAATTGATTTGAAATTCCTTTTATATTGTATCATTAAATTTTATGAAGTGGGACGGTAGCAAGGTTTATTTGTAAAGACAAGGTTTGGAATTGCATATCAGACAACCAACGATGCATATTCTTTACCAAAGCAATTACCAAAGTGGATATCAACCTTATAACCAAAGAATCTATCATGATAGTACTATCAAAAGAAATCATTGATTATCACATGTTTTTAGGGGATTTTGAGTTTTGTTTATAGTAGGAGAAATGGAATGAGCAAAAGGAGGGGAAACAATGAATAATTCTTATGAAATTATCGGTAATCAAATTAAATATTATTTGAGGGATGATCCAACGAGAGGCTAGAACAACATACCTAGTCCGCAATTTCGAAGTGTGAAAGAAATTACAGAATGGTGTGGAAGTTCAACAAATGAAATTATGTGTGGGTGGGATGCTCTCAATCAAAATGCAATGAGTGTAACGGATACAACAGATTTCTTATATAAGTGGATTAGTTGGTATGTGACCGAACCATTAGACAGTACAGCACAAGAAATACGAAAGTTATCAGACGAACTTGCGAGTTTCATAACACATGTACCTGTTGATACATTTGAACTCATTAAGAATAACTCTCATATGGTGTTAGATTGTATATGTTTTGTATTGGACTGGATACCAAATTTGTTAACGATATTCTTTTTTTTAGGAGGGAAAACATGCTGAATCGAAAAGAAACAATTTCTTTTCAAGCCTTTATGGACCAATCTTATAAGAAGAAAAAGCAAACAAAAATATTTAGTGTTGGCCCTATTAGTCCGTTCGCATTTTTTCATATGTCTTCACCGCTTGTTCATACGTATGTAGCCCTGGGAATAGTAGGTGGACTTACAATTGGAGCTGTTTTGTTAGAGAAATACTTAGTACGAAATGATTATGTTTTTGCATCCAATATCCTTTCTAATGGTCTATATTACGGTGTAAGAATTGGCGGGATTGGGTTTATTGGTTATGTATTTATTCGTATTTTACTCATGTTGTAAGGGGGATGGAAAATGAAAGGATGGTTAAAAAAGAAGAGATACAAATACCAGTTAGAAGAGGTATTTAAGAAAGCGAAGTTATACGATGAGCACGTTACACGAGGTGGGAAGCTCCCTATTTATCCTAAGATTCATGATGTTTACGCAGGAAAAGAAAGTGTACGGTACACTTTTACACTACCCAATGGCGTTGATCCAGCTCAAATTCATAAGAAATGGTTTTGTTTTCAGCAAATACTAGGTGAAAATCTTATGATGGAAGGTAATATTAAAAAATTTGTACTCCATGTATTTCATTCTAATGCAAGTTTACAGCCTTACGATTACAGTTATAAACAATGGCAACCATTATTAAAACAATATCGTCTTCCAATCGTGGTTGGTCGGGATCAATTTGGTAATACGATTGTGTATGATATGGTTGATTCAAACACACCACATTTACTGATTGCGGGAGAAACAGGAAGCGGAAAAAGTAGTATAGTACGTGTGATTTTAGCCACATTAATCCAACAGATGTCACCAGAGCATTTACATTTGTACCTGGGAGACTTAAAAAATTCAGAGTTTCATTTTTTAAGAAGAGTGAAGCATGTGAAGTATGTTTGCATGGAAGAACATGAAATGACGAACATGTTAGCAAAATTATGGAAAGAGGTATTGCATAGAAGAAAGGTAATGGAAAAATATGAGCTAGGTCATATTGATGAATACAATCAAATAACAAAAGATAAACCCTTACCATATATTTTTATTGCCATTGATGAAGTAGCAATGCTACAGGACGAAAAGGAATGTGTCACCATAATAGAAAAAATATCAGCTGTCGGCAGATCGCTTGGTATCTTCCTCATGCTAAGTATGCAACGTCCAGATGCAAAAATACTTGATGGCAAGTTAAAGCTCAATTTGACGGTAAGAATGGGCTTTAAATGTGCGGATTTAATTAACAGTAACATTGTAGGGACGCCTGGATCAGAAAATTTAAGTCAATCGGGCCAAATGATTTTAAAATTAGATGGTTTAAAGAAGGTGCAGGCTCCTTATTTGGCATTGGACCAAGCGAAAGAAATAATAGAACCGTATCGTTTATCTAAAGAGCAAAGTATAAAGCAGGAAGAACCAGAGCATCAAGAAGACAAAATCTTTGGGGTGTTAGATGATGCTAACGAATAGAGATAAACAAATTATAGGTCATTTACAGCAATTTAGATGTATGTCGCGTGATGATATTATTGATCTCCATTTTAGAAATGTAAAGAATGCAGTAACATGTTGTAATACTGTTACAAAGCGTTTAAGCCGCGAAGGATATATCGATGTGGATACATCACAACGTCCATATGTGTATTTTCCTTATCCAAATACAATTCGTAAAGGAAGCCAAAAGATACGTCATTTTTTAGCGATTGTAGATGTATATAAGCAGTTATTACGAACCGAAAGACCGAAGATATTTCAAGTAGAACCTAAATATAAGAAAGGTTATATGGAACCCGATATATTTACCATTTGGCATAAAAGTCCATTTTTTATAGAAGTCCAGAACTCCATTTATAATAAGGCTACGATCCAAACAAAAATCAAACGTTATGAATCGTATTTTCGTAGCATGGAATGGAAAAAAGAATCCTGGCAACCGAAACATAATATGGTATTTCCCTCACTTTTAATTCTTACTGACCTCAAATATCCGATTTCTAGTTCTAATTTCCGTATTTTTCAAGCGCCCTCTATTCAGCATTTTCTTATACAAGTACAGAAACCTAAAGACATTTCGGTTCAAATAGGTTCAGTCAAAGCAAAATTATGAAAGCACAAGATACTGTTTCTTGTGCTTTTTACATGTCCCAAAAGTCATTGATTTTGGCGTGAGGATCAATTTTTCTAATAGTATTTAATATTTTTTTCATGATTTCAGGTTTGGGGATGTAATCTGTATCTCTACATGCTTTACTGATGGTTTGAACAGAAACCTTTGACTTTTTGGATAGTTCCTGTTGTTCAATTCCTTGCCGATCTAACCATCTTTTTAATTTAGTCCTATTTTTGCGGAAAAACATTTATCTCACTCTCCTGTCTTTAATTTTTTATTTACAATTATGGACAGGAAGTTAAATTCATATACAATTCAATTCAACTTAAACTTAAGTAAGATACAAGAGAACGAGATTCATAGAGTATTTGCACGAACGATTTATTGATAATTTCACTTGGAATGAGGTATACATACAATGCAAAGATTTGACTTACGCATCATACAACAAATCTTTGCAAAGCACTTTCCAAAAAAAATTAAATTCGTCTATTCTTAGAGAACATGAATAAGGACAATTTTGTTTTACTCGTATAAGGTAAGTAATTAAAAATTGGATAAATAGACAGGGTTTGGACATATTACATTTTGAGTATTAACTCAAATTTGTATTGGGCGTGAAAAGATGACCGGTTTATTCGTTGTATTGGGATGCACACTTGTATTTTTTCTTGTGGCACAAATTTTTACTCCACCATCTACTTATAATCCAAACAGTGACACACAAAGGGCAAAATGCTCTAACAAATTAGAGAAAAGAGTATATGATGCATTGCGCTTTAATGGTTATTATCCGATTGTGCAATATAAAGTACCTAGTAAACGTTTTAAGTTAGATTTTGCATTTTTTTCTGCAAAGGGTTTAAAGATAGATTTAGAAATTGATGGGCCTTTTCATCGAACACCAGAAGGAACCAAACGAGACAGAAGAAGAGATAAATACATGAAAACAAATGGTTGGAAAGTGATTCGTATTACTGATATTTCTTTAAATAATGGATTTGAAAAACAAATACTTTTGTTGATAGCAACATTAAATGAATTAGGGATAGAACCTTCTAAAGAATCAGAACTTGTTTGTTAGAAGAAAAATAAAGACGTATGATGTAGTTTTTCATCATACGTCTTTATTTTTTGAAAAGATCCTAGACCAGAATCCTTGTTTTTGCTCTTGGCTGGATGCTATAAGCTTTTGTGATTTACGCATTTCATCAAAATTTTATTTTAATTGCACATATTGCAATAATAGAATTTTATTTAACGAATTCCTCGAAAGAATTCTCCTTCCTCAAGCGCGTGAAGGGCGTAGCCAAAAGGCTTTGCTTTTTATTTTGCCTCTTATATAATCAGTCTTATAAAGTATAAAGGTTGGTATATCAATGAAATTAGACAGCAATAATCATTCAGTATTCTTGTTGTATTATCATCTTGTGTTGGTCGTAAAATTCAGAAGAAATGTGTTTGATGATGATATGTCAGATTATGCAAAAGACATGTTTGTTAGGTTATCCGAGAATTACAACATAACATTGGTAGAGTGGAATCATGATGTAGACCATGTTCATATTTTGTTCAAGGCACATCCGAATACAGAAATGACAAAATTCATCAATGCTTATAAAAGTGCAAGTTCTCGACTAATCAAGAGAGACTTTCCACAAATGAAAAAGAAACTTTGGAAAGAGATGTTTTGGTCAAGAAGTTTTTGCTTACTAACTACTGGTAGTTCGCCAATAGATGTAGTAAAGAAATATATTGAAAACCAAGGTGAAAAGTGAGGTGAAATGATATGACAAAGCATAATAAAGCATATAAATTTCGTTTGTATCCAACAGAAGAACAAGCATACCTTATGCGTAAAACCTTCGGTTGTGTACGTTTCGTGTATAACAGAATGTTAGCAGAACGGAAAGAAGCGTACGAAAAGTACAAAGATGACAAGGAACAACTAAAGAAACAAAAGCTTCCAACTCCTGCGAAATATAAAGCAGAATTCGAGTGGTTAAAAGAAGTTGATTCATTAGCTTTGGCAAATGCTCAACTAAACTTGCAAACTGCCTATAAGAATTTCTTTAGTGGTCAAAATGACTTCCCGACATTCAAAAGTAAAAAAGACAGAAAATCTTATAAAACGAATGTAGTAAACGGAAATATTATGTTGCTTAATGGTCATATCAAATTGCCAAAACTGAAAATGGTACGTATCAAACAGCATAGAGAAATACCATTAGACCATATAATCAAGTCATGTACGATTTCTATGACACCTACTGGTAAATACTATGTGTCGATTTTGACTGAATACGAAAAAGAGATTGTACAAAAAGAAGTAGAAACAGTTGTTGGATTAGACTTTGCGATGGATGGATTATACGTTAGTTCTGAGGATAAGAAAGCCAATTATTCTAAGTTCTACCGTGAAATGTTAGACCGATTAGCAAAGGCACAACGAGTATTAGCAAGACGCAATAAAGGTTCTCAGCGTTGGAATAAACAACGTATTCGTGTAGCTAAGTTACATGAGAAAGTAGCTAGCCAACGTAAGAATTTCCTTCATCATGAGTCTAAAGAATTGTCTACTAAATTTGATGTTGTAGCTATTGAAGACCTAAACATGAAAGGAATGTCGCAAGCACTTCATTTTGGAAAAAGTGTCGCTGACAATAGTTGGGGAATGTTCACTTCTTTTTTAGCTTATAAACTATACGAACAAGGAAAACAACTTGTGAAAATAGACAAATGGTTTCCTTCCACAAAAACATGTAGCAGTTGTGGAAATGTAAAAAATATGTCATTGTCTGAACGAGTATATTCTTGTATATGCGGTGTAAATCTCGATAGAGATTATAACGCAGCTATCAATATCAAAAATGAAGCAATACGTCTATTAGCGTTAGCATAAATAGCAATAAAATAACCTTTGGAACAAGGGAATTAGCTCGGCTGTCTTAGGACGAATTCGTTAGCTATCAAAAGTAACGACTAACCGAGAAGCCCCCACTTCAAACAGTCCGTTAGGACGTTAAGTGGCGGGTAGTTCACCTCGTTAGCAGATTGTAACTCTTGGAGGATTTGTTGATTCGTTTTTTCTTGCTCTTGCAGTCACTTCATAAATATCTATATCAATTAAAAAATGTTTATGATTAGGGATGAATAAAAATAAATTCTATTTCTATCTCATGAGATTGCGGATTTGCATTAATAATTGGTTCATTCAAGAGTATATCACTGCTATAGCACGAGATGAATGCTATGATATAAATGGTTATTAAGGAATCAACTAAAATAATGGGAAGACAGGAAAAGGTATTCTAAGGATTGAAAAGTAATTAATTGACTAAAATTAGGGATCCCCAGAACAAGAATCAAAATTTATATGTGCTATAGAATTGATACAGGTACGCCGAATCACTAAAGCAAAGACTAATAGCAAAGAATGCGAACCGTGATGGGGATTCCCTTGCAAATATTATGTGGAAATCTAGAGGTGAAAAATTCTTGCTTGCAAGCATAATAAAAAGTGTACAATGGGTATTAAGGATTAGTAAAATGATACTGTGGTAAGAGTGTAGCGATACTATAATGGAGGTGGTTGAATGGAGAGAAAAGATGATGTTGTAAGTGAAGTGTACTTAAAAACAATTGATGTCTCCCGTATCACCAATCTAGCAGAGAGTACAATCAGAAAATATAGCTTAGAACTCGAAAAACAAGGCTATGAGTTTAATAAAGATGGCGATACAAGACTGTATCATGCCGATGATGTGACAGTTTTTAATACTCTAAAAGAGATTAGAGAAAAAACTAAGGTTTCATTGAATCACGCTGTTAGCGTGTTGATGACACAGCAAACACGTGCGACACAGGGTGTAGCGCGTTCAGAAGTTGCTGTGACAAGGTCTCAGAGTGAAGAGGAGCAATACGCGCTACAATCTATATCAAGCGAAATTCGGAATTTCTTAGAAGATATAAAGACTGAATTTATAGGTTTTCGAAAAGAACTTGAAATCGAACGTCAAAGCAATGATGTATTTAAACAAGAGCTTGAAGCAGAGCGTGAAAAAAATCAGAAATTAGAAAAGAAACTTGATCTTATTATGACGGAATTAGAAAAAATCAACGCTAAAGCTGATATTTCTAACCAAGAACCCAAAAGGAAGAAATTATTTGGGATATTTTAAGTTTAGACAAAACAAAAAGAGTTGCTCATATGAGAGCAACTCTTTTTGTTTTTAGAAATCTGGGTCTTCTAAATCGTCTTCATCTAATGATCCTGTAATGTTGGTATTAGTTAGTAATTGTCCCATTTGACCTACGTCTTTTAATAAATCGTCTGCCAGAGAATTATGGGTATTCTCTTCGTTTTGCATAAGGACAGAAGATACAGGAGCCACCTGGAGATCTGAAATTGTTTGTGTAATTTGTTTTATGGCGTTCATCATTTGTTCTTGATTTTTTGAGACTTTTAGAAGTTCTTTTTTTGCATCAAAGGGCTCTTTCTGTGTTAAGTCTTGTTCAACTAATTGAATAATATAAGTTGCAAGCTTTTTGGAGCGGGCTTTTTGCTCAAGGTGATTATAAACTTCTTCGCTCATGTGATCTGTTCGAAGTCCAAAGACTGTTTGTTTCTCGGTCTTTTTAGTACGCCCCATAATGCGGCTCCTCCTTTCTGACTATACTTATTTCTCTATTTTTTGCAGCATTTCGCCGCGACTTTTTACTTCAAGACCATATAGATTTAATTTGCGTGAATCTGGTAAGAAAATATGATTTGCTTGAGCGATTTCAGCTCCATACATTTCTTCTATGACTTCATGGATGCTAGCCTCTAGTATTGGGGCAACACCACCGAAATAAACATATTTATAAACTTTATCAGCTGGTGCAGGCATTACATCTTGGATTTTTAAAATTAGAAACTTAGCAAACTCTTTTAAAGAAGAGCGAACTTTGTCTGTTAAATCTACACGCTGGCCAGTGTTTCCATCAACTAATTCCATTTTCGGCTTTTGGAAATTGTTTACTATAAATGTTTCAAATGAACGTAAATCAGAGAATTTTTCTAGGAACTTTTCTTTTCTTAATTTTTCAATATGAGATAGATAGGATAATTTGTCTATCGGTTGCATAGAATCACGGTTCTTAGGTGATTTTAAACCGGCTGGTGATAATACTAAATCAATTGTTCCACCGCCAATATCAACAAGTACGGTATCATTGTTATCAAATTGGCTTGCTTCTTCACGATCTTCTAATTCAAAATTCTTTTTAATTGCTAAACGTGCAATTTCGCCTTCGATACGACAAGTCGCTTTTTCTACAGTTATTTTTAAAGTTTTTTCCATTCCTGGAGTATGTATTGTAACTTCATGCTCTCCAGCAAATCTTTCTGCCATGGCATTTTGAGCTTCACTAAATTTGGCTGTTCGTTTAAGTAACCATATAGGTAACATTGTTTGGAAATATTCAATTTCAATTGTATTGTCATCCGATTCGCGCTGTTCATTAATAGCATGATAGAAAGAAACAGCTGATAAAAACATCACATAAGGGATAGGGCTTGTAATCTTGTCATGAAGTTTATTGACATGGTTGTTAGCTAATGCATGTTTTGCAGCTTCGTCTCCAACTAAGAAGAATCTTTCTGTGTCTTCTCCTGGAATTGTTGTTGAAATAAGTAGGCGAGATAATAATTCTTTAGGATTGGTAATGGTTGCTACAAAATGAGAGTCAGCTTCATCTTTGCTGATTTCTACAACGTTTGTAGGAGTTTCAATATAGAAACCATCAATTAAGTTCATATCAAGTGAGTTTCCAGAATCCTTATTCATCATAGTAATTTTCATTAATTATTCACTCCTTTAGTTATATTGTTAACAATATAACATTTTTTCATATCTATTGGAAGGTATTTTTCAATATTAGTTAACAAAAAGAAATCGTTATTAACCTTATATTTTTAAGGGTTTATCATGATTTATTTTTGTTATATTGTATTTATGTTAACTATAAAAAAGATTGTTAACTTTATTTTTAATTTATATGTATTCTTCACAAGATATATGTTTGTACCTTTGGGTTTTATTCGATAGAAGATTTCCTCTTATGAATTTCAGTGGAGGAATTGAATGTTTTTTGATTTCTAATTAATTTAACTATTGGGGAATATAGCACAGTTCAGTCTACAAGTATCTCCTTGCTATTAATATGTTATTTTTTATATGGTTCTCGCCAGCGTCTTGGAAAAAATACAATGGGCTGCCTATATGGACAGCTCATTTACATAATTCTCGTTGTAGGAATTAAAAGCAAACTTTTCCCATCCAAAAGAGGTTTATTCTTTAAACAGTTGCTTAATTTTGATCAGCAATTGTATTAGTTGATCCAGCACTTATACCTAAAAATAAAGGGGAAATAGCATGATAAAACATTTTTACACCTTAGAATCACGTTATTATAAAGAAATTTGGTAGTCTTTAATTAGCCTTTAACTTAACCTCAAACTTAAGGGAGATGTATAGATGAACATTGGTAGACAAATACAATATTTTCGTAAACGGGATAATATGTCCCAAGAGAAGTTAGCAGAAAAAATTCATGTTTCCAGACAATCTATTTCTAACTGGGAAAATGAAAGGAACTATCCAGATATTCATAATTTACTAATGATGAGTATTCTCTTTAACGTTTCCCTGGATGATTTAGTTAAAGGAGATGTAAAGATCATGAAAGAAGAACTTCAAAAATCAACTTTCTTTAAGTGGGGTTACATCATGTTAGCATTAATGGTTATAATTCCTATTTCTACAGCACCTATATTTTACTTTTTGGGTTATTATGGCCTTATAATACCTGTGGGACTTACGATTTTGCTTATGTTTTCATCACAGCAAGTTGAAAACATAAAAAAAGAGCATAATTTAAAAACTTATCGTCAAATAGTTGATTTTATAGAGGGAAAACCTGTAAGTGAAGTAAAGCCTAATATAAAAGACAAATTATTAAAAATAGGTTTGATGCTTGCAAGTGCTTTAATTAGTTATAGTTTGATTTATTTAGGATTGAGTGTATTTGGAAGATAACTTAGAAAACTATTAAAAGTCCTCCGGATTGTTTAACTGGAGGACTTTTGTGTTTACATAATTTTCGTTATTGGAAGTCCTGTCTTTGTTTTACCTAAAGTACTGACTGTTGGAATTATGATCTCTTTTCTCGATAAGCTGAAGAATGTTCATCAGAAATGCGATAATTTTCTTTTCCTGTTATAGCTGATACTTCCACTAATTTATGACCTAACGAATCCCATACTGCAACTGTATTTAAAGAAACCCATTGGATATTTCCCCGTGCGATTCGAAAAGAATAATAATCATTGTCTGTTGTGACTAAGATTTCTCTATAAATAATTCTTTTGTTCTTACGATTTTGAATAACTAAGACCAAGTCTAGTTTTTCTTCTCTAGGCATTTGTATAATGCGGGCTATAAATATTTTATTGGAGTTCATCATTGTTTTGTAAACTTTTTCTGTTTCTATTTTCAGTTCTGGTTTGCCTTTCATAAATTCCCTCCATACTTACTATTTCATAATGATAATTCCCTTTTCAACAAACTTGTCCCTTTATTTGAACAAAGAATCCTGTATATCCTATACATGTAAGGTTAACATAACGTCTCATTATCGGTAGCAAATAATTTGATAGAATCCTTGTTTTCATGAGGTTTTCTGTCTTTCTGTCTATTTATCTTTTATACAATATTTTATACATCGTTGATATAGCGAGGATTCTAGGGATCCCCGCTATTCTGTTTTTGTATAAAATCTTGTATATAGAAAAAAGAATTTGAAACAAGTGATACGTGAATTATTAGGAAAAAGGGTATATCATTGCTATAGCGAATATATTTTTGAGGTGAGACGCTATGAAGACGTTATATAGTCCTGGCGAAGTGGCAGAGCAATTAGGTATCCAATCTAGTACATTACGTAAGTATGCTGATGTACTAGAAAAAGAGGGTTATACTTTCATAAAGAATGAACGTGGGCATAGGAAGTATAGAGAAAGTGATGTAATGGTGTTTCGTAAGGTTATCAACCTAAAGAACGACACAGATATGACATTAGAAAACGCCACAAAACAAATAGTATCATGGCATCAAGGCGTTGAGATATTGCCATTAGAGCGACACGAAATTGAGCGCTATGAAGAACCGGATTTCAACGCTACAACGCTACAGACGATGCTTCAAGATCAAAACGAGGTTATTGAAAAACAAAATGAATTACTACAAGAATTAAGCAAACGTTTAATTGAACAAGACCAGCGATTTGCACAAAGAGAATCAGAATTATTGAGCGCTATACAAACGATACATGAATCTCAGGTACTTATAGCGACAAATTCTAGTGAGGATGTGGCGAAGAACCAAGGGCGTGATGAAATGCTTATGCAAACAATAAGAGAAGTCCAGGAAGTTAAGAAGATGATTGCTGCAAGTAAAGATAAGAAATGGTATGAGTTTTGGAAATAATCTTTTACAAAAGTAAAGCTTAGAGTCATATGAGAACTCTAAGCTTTTTTGGATACTAACGATAAGTGGGATTATGTTAACTGACAGGGTATAGAATATATAATTGGGTGATAATACATAGTAAAATAAATACAGAAGCTAAAATAGACAAAATGCTATCATTACGATTCTTTTTCCAATAATTTATGGATGTAGATATTGTTAGAGTAAAAATAATAAGTGAGAATATCAGACAATGAATTAGTGAAATGGTAACTATAAGCCAAAAAATAATGGGGGTTATGAAAAATAAAATTAAAGTAAAAAGTATCTTTTTTCTTTTCTTGTTCATATATGTATACTCCTTAATAAATTATAAACATATTTGTTAATTAAAATTGAAATGTATCAAGAACATTATCTTTTTTTTCTTTATTGATTCCAATATACTTGAGTGTAACTTGTGGTGTGCTGTGATTCAATATTTCTTGCAACATGGCTTACATCTTTTGTTTGTTTATAGAACCAATAGCCGAAGGTTTTCCGCATGGTGTGAGTCCTGATGGACTCTATATCGGAAAAATCTCTGGCTTTTTGCAATTGTCGATAAGCCTGGATCTTACTAATGGGTTGTACATCAATAAGATGTGGCTTTTTATTCATGGATTTATGACCTCTTTATTTAAAGTGTTTTGAATGTATACTTTTGTTATATAAATTGAGGATATCAGGGGAGTTGTTTGGAATTCAATGTTTAAGGGGATTTGAAAGTAAACTAATATTCAAAAGTTTGCATTCGTTTTTTTAATGTAAATATCTAAAAGTTTTAACAGTTTGATAATATGATAGTTAAACAAATTAATGAAGAACAATGAATTAATATACTATTTTATAAAGATAGATTATCGAAATTTCTGCGTAATATTAAAGTAATTTCTAAAAAAACATTTATACTAAGCCATAAAAAAATAATTATAAAAAGAAAATCAATAATTATTATTAAATAGTTTTTTGACTCTCTTTTTATTTCTGTATTTAGTGCTGAAATAAAATTCATTTTCAATAAAATTAAGACTGAAAAAAATAATAAATTGAATAAAAAAATATCCATTATGAGACCCCTTTGTATGTTTTGGTAATAAGTATCATTTATTACCAAATATACAAAATTTTTCGTTAAGGGGTAAGTCCAGATAGATAAAAAAGTAAACTTTTATTTAAAAGTTTACTTTCGAATTGATTATAAAATGAAATAAAAATGGTATTTTCTTTTACACACAAAAATTCTAGTAGTAAAACAGCATTGTGGGAATTAAACAAAAGGTTGTTAAAACCATTAAAGTGTTAGTTAACAAAGCTGATGGTAGAGCGAGAATTAAATAATTTAAAAAAACTTTGCTACATATGTAGCAAAGTTTTTTTCTAAGCGTACGAAATTTGCGTTATGTTGATGGGCATGTATATTGACCCAAAATAGCATAACAAAAGCCCTGGTGCAATCAAAACCAGAGCTTTTGTTGCTTACATGAAACTTTTTCTATTGCTGGTTGTTCCAAAATTGAACGTATCTATGTAGGGCCTCAACGCTTTTTAATCCCAACAATGCTTTGATTTCAATGGGTTTCATGCCCTTCTGTAGCGCATTTAATATGAAACGGTTCCGTAGCATGGTAGGCGTGACATGAATTTCAGCGCGTTTTGCTTCTTTCTGTAGCATGCGTTGTACAGCGATTCGAGTCAAAGCGGCGGGTTGATCTTTTTCATAGTCCCAGCGGAACGTTTGCGGGGCGAAATCAAACGCCACAAAGAAGGGGTCGCCCGTTTGTTGGCGCGGCCTAACCAGATTAGGAATCTTGTTGTAATAAGATAAGGCAAGTTTTACATACTCTTTTGAAAGGGTAATAGATCGTTTGTGGGCGTGTAGCCCTCCTGGGGTAATCGTATTTGTCCCAAAGTGTACATCATGCATAGAAAGCGTGAGTATGTCCTGGATGGATAGTCCGTAATCTAACATGAAATGAATCAATAAAAGGTTACGTTCTAGAATAAACTTTCTTCCTGACGCCTGGTAGTCGGTTAATCCGTTATAACTACGCATAACGCGGAATAGCTTTTTAATTTCTTTATCCGATGCAAAGTGCTTAGAAGTTAGTCCAGGAGGGGAGACATCACTTTTTAAATCCTGGGCCGCACCATGAAATTGTAAAAAGTTAATCAGAATGCCTCGTACACGCTTGACATTAGAAATCGACGCTCCACGTTCCTTTTTAAGAGCTTTTAAGTATCTTTCTAATACATTTGTATCAAAAGAATGAAAAAACGATTCTGGAGGCAATTTGACGTATTTCTGAATCCATGATGTGAAAAGTGTGAGATCGTAGCGGTATTGTTTAACGGTGGAAGATTTACGGCCATGTTTTAACAGATCAGCAAGGAAAACATCAACAGAAAGATCCCAAGTCATGTTTATATACTCCTTTGTCCTAAAAATTGTGTACCGCAATTATATACGAAAACCCTAAAAACAAGCAATAGGGGATTCTAGGTCGAGGTGTTTTCTTTGGGGCTTGGTGGGAGTCCAGGGCCAGGACATTGCGTGGCCCTGCGGAGACATGTGGGCATGGCTAGACAGGGCGTGGAGTTGTGATATAGGTGGATATATAGATGTGTAGGAATGAGTGGAAGGCGAATGATGGGCCGATGTTGAAGGAGGACGATATGCGAGGAATGGGAATGGCCGCCGCCCCGCCTACGTAGTTTTATGAAAATCTGCCTAGCAACGGAATCTGATTCATAGCTGAATCAAGATACCCTTACCAGGAGAGCTTCAAGGTAAATCTAAGTTTCTAAACATTCCGCGGAACCTAGTTCTACCAATGAGTTTAAGATAAGAATAAGTTCAGAATAACATAAGTATGTTGTCGCAACTAATTCTGTAGATTTATCTCATATTATTCTGAATTAATTCTGAGGCTATTCTCTTTACTGAAATGCTCATAATGGACAGGAATGATCGTTTGTTTTTAAAGTGCTGTACTATATATTTATGGTAAAAATCACGAATATTAGTATGTATACTGTCTACAGATATTCGGTGTTCCGTAAATTTGTATATTAAATGATAGGAAGAGTTCTATTTTGCTATTTAGTTTGATCTGGGGGGTTATGTTTAAAAATCTAGAAAAATATAGTTCCCAATATGGGATACTTTTTATAATAAATCTTGTTTTAAAAAAAATTAAAATGATTAAATACATTAGGATTTATTTTTGCTCAATAAGCCTTACTCTCACAAGGGATTAGAAAATTCTTCTTATTTAATTACTGATTTAAGAGCAGGTTCAATTCAATTATAAATTCATAGTGGATTTGTTGTGAAAAATACTCTTAATAGATTAAATATAATAGATTGATATTATATTTAATCTATTAAAATAAATAATGGCATGACAAAAAGCCTTGTTAGGGGTGAATTTTTTGAACAAGGCTATAAAACAATTATTTTTTTGTGGAAAATGAGATTTAGGCGTTTGGATCAATCATTTTTTTGAATAAATCCATTGATGGTATTAGACTCTTCATTGGTTTTCCAAATGCCATATTTGTTGTGCGTTCTTTTTCTTGTTGCTCTCTACGCTTTCTGTTTGTAGTTAACTGTTTTGTATATGTTGTTATGAAATGTGCAGGTGTACTTACTTGCGATTTGTTTACTTCAAACAGCTGTACACAGTCCTCAAAAGTTTTTCTTGCTTCCTAATCTTCCTTTTCGGGGTGATGTATAAGCGACTTCTTTAGCTGAATCATCGGTCCAACGGCTACTGATATTATAGGTTTTGCACATTATGTAGGCCTTTTCATCCAATAATTGTCTAGTTTTATGAAGGTTTTCATCACTTAATTTTTCGCCACGGATATCATTGTCTTTCCAACCGAAAAAATAGATTTTTTCAGCCTCTTCTACGTCTTTTCTAAAATATATAACATCCCTTGGTTTTGGGGTGTTACCTGGATTGGTGGTTGTGGGTATACGTTTGTTGATTTCTTCAAAAAAAGCCCTTGAGCTAAATGGATTTGTAGAATTTGGTGATAACCCTAAGGCTTCGTATACATCTTTGTAATGTTTGTCAATATAAGCTTTGATTGTGAAACCTTTGTTTACTGGAATTTCAAAGAATACATTTTTAGCATGGATTCCAATAGCAAGTTTATGAGGTTTCGAATCAATAAAATAAATGATACTAAAGATAGCCTTATTTATTGTGATTTTGAATTTTGTACGCGTCATTTTTTGCGCGCGCATGCTTTGATATAATGGTTCAAGACCTGTTAATTTCAATGTTGATCGTCCTCCTGTCTACGTTTAAATGATAAAACATCACAGCTTTCTCCTGGTAATATAATAATTTTATATGTAGCGATTAATTGGTTTGCAGAAGTTGTCACGATGTTTTTCGCAATAATCAAAAGCTCTTTCATATAAATCTTCAAAGTCTTTGATATTACGTCTTTTAAAATGCAATGCATATCTTTCTTTTAAATAATTATATACTTCTTCTATTTCACTTGTAGCGTAGTAATTTGCCCCTCGAACTTTCCTTGCGCTAAAACAATCACGTTTTAAAACGTCTAGAGCTTTATCATTGGAAATTTCTTCACATTTTAAGAATGAAAGAAAGGCACGAATTTCATTTGTTGTTAAAACTTCTGGTACAGAATTTGTAATCATGAAATTAAGACCCCCTATTTTGTTAAGTTGTACATGTAATATTTTAACATTGATTAGAGTTGTGCCTAAAGAATAAATTCTCAATTATATGAAAACAAGGATACTAAAAAGATAAGTGAATGGAATAAATCACAAGGGGTGTGTTCATAACTTAAAAGTTTTGGTGCATTTTTAATTTAATAATTCATTAAACGAGTTTTACAAAAGATACAAAATGTTAAATTCATAAGAATCAGTGATATATTATAAATATCTTGGTAAATTCTTATGTCTGTGGTGATAAGGACTTATTTGCATGGTTACCACTCTATTTTGTACAATAAAAGAAAAACATCGTATGAGGTGGGGAGAGGAAAACCCATGTCTAACCAACAGTTAGTGAATTTACGCATTGATTTTGCTTTTAAACAATTATTTGGCACAAGTGGAAATGAAGATATTCTCATTGCTTTTTTAAATGCGATGTTACAAGATTCTTTAGAATCACCCATTGTTTCGTTACAACTAGAAGATCCACACTTGCACCGAGAACATGAAGAGGATAAATTATCGATTTTAGATATTTCCGCTACATTAGATACAGGAACAAAGGTAAATGTAGAAATACAACTGAATAATAATCATGACATGATTAAGAGAAGTTTATATTATTGGGGAAGGCTATATACATCCCAACTACAAAAGGGAATGCCATATAGTTCTCTTCACAAAACAATTACAATTAATTTGTTAAATTTCGTCATGTTTCCAGAATATGAAGCGTTCCATACAACAGGAATCCTATGGAATCAACAACAGCAAAAGAAGTTAAGTGATGATATTGAAGTTCATATTGTGGAGATTCCAAAACTCATGCAACAGTGGCGGAATGAACAAGTAAATCCCTGGGAAGATTCGTTTGTTCGCTGGTTATTACTACTTCCAGCGAATGAAGATGAACATTTAACCCAAACATTGGAGGATATTGCGATGAACCAAGACCCGATTTTACAAAAAGCCATGAATAAATGGGAATGTATGAGTCAAGATTCTTCTTTCCGACAAGCGTATGAAGCAAGGGAAAAAGCTCTTATGGATGAGGCTGCAAAGTTTGCTTATGCAGAACAAAAAGGGATTGAAAAGGGCATTGAACAAGGGAAGATACAGCTTATTCGTGGTATGCACAAAAATGGAATGCCAATAAAAGATATTGCGAAATTTACGAATTTATCTATAGAAGAAATACAAGAAATCCTTGAATTATAAATGATTAAATGGGAACGTATGAGTCAAGATTCTTCTTTCCGACAAGCGTATGAAGCAAGGGAGAAAGCGTTGATGGATGAAGCCGCAAAGTTTGCTTATGCAGAACAAAAAGGGATTGAAAAAGGGAAAATGCAACTTATTCGTGGTATGCATAAAAACGGAATGCCAATAGAAGATATTGCAAAGTTTACAAATTTACGTATAGAAGAAATACGAAATATTTTACAAGCCTAAATGATTAAAAACAACACCTAAAATATTGTAGGTGTTATTATTTAGTGGCCACCGCCAATTTGATGGTAGCAGCTATCTAAAGGAGAGCACATGTTGGTAGCATGTTGCTCTCTTTTTGTGTTTATATTACAACACTTACAAGAGGATTCGCAATTTCACATGCGTTTTTTAATCAAATGGATTTGAAAAATGTCATTATCCGTAATACCAAGCACCTTCATTTCCTCTTTAAAAGAGCGCCAGGGTTCAACTCTAATTGATTTTGTACTTTTATCTCTTTATGTGTATTTTCTTATATAATATGATTTTTGTTATGTTCTTTCATTGTGGTACCTCCATTATGATAATAAGAAGGAGAGGAAAGCACTTACTTAAAGTGCTTTCCTCTTTTGAAGTGTACCTATGTGACCTACAGATTGCTCTTCAATAATAATTATATATCCATTCAATGATATTTGGCTTCAAATCTTGATCTTTAGTTGGAATTACTTTGTTGCTAATCTTAATTAGCATAATGTTTCTAAGGGTATAGCATAAAAGGATTTTGATGAGGGACAACAACTCGCAAGCTTGTTGCATGATTTATAACTATGTAAAAAGAGATAAACGTAACAAATTTGGTTTTATAAACACATCATAGTTTGAAATTCCATATGGAGTTTTTATAAAAAGATAATATATTTTAATACATTCAACATAATTTTATATGTTTTGTATGTTTATATAATAATTGTTTTATATGTTTTATATGTTTATATGTTTTAGGAAGCTGAAACATATTGATATATAAGGGGTTATAATACTTATCTATAACAAAAATGGTTTTAAAGATAACAAATTTGGTTTCATCTATAACAAAAATGGTTTTAAAGATAACAAATTTGGTTATCTATCTATAACAAAAATGGTTTTAAAGATAACAAATTTGGTTTCATCTATAACAAAAATGGTTTTAAAGATAACAAATTTGGTTATCTATCTATAACAAAAATGGTTTCAAAGATAACAAATTTGGTTTCATCTATAACAAAAACGGTTCTAAAGATAACAAATTTGGTACATGATATACATTTTTATAAATTTAAAAAGATAAAGTTTC
Source organism: Bacillus sp. FDAARGOS_235 (assembly GCF_002073415.2). NCBI lineage: Bacteria > Bacillati > Bacillota > Bacilli > Caryophanales > Bacillaceae > Bacillus > Bacillus sp. FDAARGOS_235. Next base: position 25,205 of record NZ_CP020436.2, on the reverse strand, counting down.
ATTATCTAAGTACTCCACATAACATAATTATGTTATGTAGAGTACTTAGATATCTTACAGTGGGAAATCGATTATAAGGGTTTGAAAAAAATTAACTATAACAAAGTGATTTTGTTTGTTATAGTTAATTTAGTAATAGGGGTAGGAAAGGAATGACGTATGTAGATATGTCTATAAATCAAGATTTACAAATTAAAGAGAATAATATTGTCTCCAAATCAAATACATTGATTGAAGCTAATTCACGTTTGAATTTAGTTGAACAAAAAATGTTACTTTGTTTGGCTAGTAATATTGAACCCAACGACCGGGACTTTAAAACATACACATTCCCAATTAAACAATTTCATGATTTACTTGGTTTGAATGGATCTACTAAATATACAGAGTTAAGTAAAATTACAAAGGAACTATTATCTAAAGTAATTGAAATCCGAGCTGGGGAAGAATTAATACAAGTATCTTGGCTTTCTTCAGCAATTTACAATAGAAATAAAGGGACAATTGACATGCGTTTTGATCCTTTATTAAAGCCATTCTTATTAGAACTAAGTAGCAAATTTACAAGCTATAGATTGGCTAATGTTGTTAAATTAAAAAGTACATATGCTATACGTATTTATGAGCTACTTAAGCAATATGAAGATTTAAAAGAACGTACAATTAGTTTAGAAAATTTAAGGTATTATTTAGATGCAATGGATGTATACCCTAACTATGCAAATTTCAAGCAACGTGTATTGAAGCCCTCTCAAAAAGAATTAAATCAAAAAACAGATATTTCTTTTGAATTTGAGGAAATTAAAATAGGTAGGAAAGTACAAAAAATTAGATTCATCATTCGTGCTCAGAAAAAGAAAGATTCTGATTTAGTTCATTTTGAAAAAAAATTAGATAAGTTTCAACAGCCAAATACATTTGAACAAAAAATCAAAAGATTTGAAGAACGTTGTAAAGAAAAAGTATTTCCTAAAGTGCTTGAGAAATGGGCAGAGCATAAAGAAATTGTATTAGAGATAATTGAGGATATACGTTTTCGTTCAGATATTGATTCGCCAATCGGTTATGTAGAATTTATTCTAAATTCTCGATTAAAAGAACTTTCTGATAAAAAAATATTAAACGAAAGTAGTCAAAATGAAGAGGAGTCTAATAATAAGTTACTAGAAATTGATACTATTATAGATTCAGTTATTACTAAATATTCAACAGCTACAGGGGCTATAGCTACATTTTTAGTTAAAGATACAGCAATTGAGGAGTTAGTGAGAGTAGCTACATTAGAGGAAGCTGAAGCTATTTGGAAAGAACAAGAAGAGTTTATTATGGATAAAATTTATGGACTTATTAAAAGAAATAGAAGTAAGAAAAGATACTAGTGTTACATAAAAAAATTTTCATTCCGAAAGAGTTTTTTAATATTGAAATTCTCTAACACTCAATGTATTATATTTTTGTATTTTCTCACTTTGTGAAGCCGAGAAAACATCATCACTTCTGAAAGAACCCGATCTCCAGTGGGTTCTTTTTTCTTTGAATTCATTATATTTTGGGGGCTTATTTCTTGAGGAAGTATTATATCACTATTAAGCTTAGAGTATAAAAATGTTAAATGTTTGTATGTTTTTTTGATTTCTACGACTAAGTGAAATATAGGTATTGGTTATTATTTCATTTTTTAAAAAGTTGAAGGTTTTGTAACTTTCGCTATTCTTTTAATGGAACTAGACTTGTAATTAAAGCTGGCCTTGTGTGGTCTCATATTCTTTTAGTATCTTATAAAAATTGCTTATCTTAAGTTCTAATAGGGGTCACCATATATGCCCATCAACTTAAGAATTTTATAACGCTCCCAAAACAAAAAATTGTACATTTTCACCTAAATATGTCAATTTTCTCATTTTGGGTATTTGCTTTTCTTAGCTTGATAGGAATGGAGTATCTTGTTTTTGTTAACTTAACGGCGATGTCTCCATACCCTAAAAAAGGAGGATTTTGTATATTCAAGTGGAAATATACTATAACAGCTAGTGCTCAATTTGTATTAGTGTTACAAAACGAACTCACTCTTTAGATTGTTTATAATTGAAAAAATAACTGTATTTTAACGTATTCCCCGAAAGAATTCTCCTTCCTCAAGCGTGTGAAGGGCGTAGCCCAACGATAGGTGGGAGATGAATTTCGGTTTAGCATAGCCAAAAACTTTTGATAAACTTGCTATATGAAGTTCTTTGATAACTTGATATAGAAGGTTGCAGGAAGAAAATAGAGTGCGAAAACCAAGCCATTCGGTTCCTGCGTAAAATATCAACCGTACCAAAAGAGCATCCATGCGTTGGACATCTAGGGGTGGAACACCCCGAAGTAACGCTCAGGGAGACGAAAGGTTACTTTCGTCGTGGAACTGAGAAGCTCCCACTTCAAGCTTTGCTAAGTGGCGAGTAGTTCACGGTTATTAATTCTCATCAGGATGAAAACTAATAAAAAGGGATGATTATATGTTTAAAAAATTTGTTGTAAGTGTATTAACATTAGGATTTCTTGTTATGGGAGGAATCTCTGCACAAGCGGAGGGATTGAATGTTCCTAGCAATAATGGGATATGTAAAGACGTTACACAAAATGTAGAAGCAAACGAATATGTGAAAAGCTGTTTTAAAACATTTCCAAATCCTTTCCTCGGTCCAATAATAAGCATCCCTAATACTTTTACATATGATGATGGTGTTTATCATGGGACACTCAATCTTGTTTCTCAGGAACGTTCCAAGTTTTCGATTGTAGCTTATTATGAAGGAACTTTAAAAAAATACAAATAAATATAAAATCTGAATTTGTTTAACAATAAATTAAATGTGTTTATTGAAAAATACAAAAAGGCACTCTGTTGCAAGGTCTCTTATAAAAAAGTTTGATTTGAATTACATGTTTTAACTCTGCTATTTGCTCCTCTTATTAATAAAGCATAAAAAAAGGAGAGTAATGACATTTATCTGTCACTACTCTTCTTTTTTTTGTAGAAATGATCTGAATTAGAGGTAATAACCCATCCAATAACTATTAATGTTACAGAAAATACCTTAAGACATGTCTTATATATATAATCTAAATCTTTAAGATAAACAAAGGATATTACCCCTATAACAGCACCAATTATCCCAATAATCAAACCTTTATATTTTTGTAAAAACATTCAGTTACTCCTTTCATATAAACAAAATACTATATATATGATACCAATTTGTGGAATGAAGTTAAAGACTCAAAATGTTGTATATTCTATTTATAGGTTCTATTTTTTATGCAAATAAAAATTTAACTTTACATTATTAACTAATTGTACCGCTACTCACTCTACTTTCTCTAACTAGATCTTGTTGACTTAAATTGTGTCTATCTATGAATTTGTTAAATTTATTTCTTAGTTTGTCGATAGCAAACCAATCCATTATATTCGCTTTAATTAATTTAATTTTATTACTACTAGGTCGTCTTAAAGTCCATATAAATAAAATGTAAAATTAGAAAAACTTATAATGTTTTTATGGAATCTAGTATTCCTAGTAATAGCTACAAGTTGCTATTACCCTACTTTAATGAACGAATATTTCTATAAACTATATTTTGTTGAACCTTTTTAATTTTTCCGTTTATATTTTTGGAGTTCTTCAAAGAGTTTTTGACGTTCCGCCTCAATGACTTTTGCTGAATTCTGTTTACTAGGTTGCTCTGTTTCTTCTGCATGTAGCCATTCTGGAACAAGTTCTCGTCTTTTGGTTCTCTGATTATTAGATTTTGGTACTAAGTCTAATAATTGTTTCTCACGTTCCCTCCGAAGTTCAAGATCTGTAATCTTATTTTCTATGGAGGTAATTAAGTAATTTTCATAATTTGGTACATTGCCTTTTTTATAGTTATTAACACATTTCTTTAAGATAGAATCAAAGGATCTCTTTTGTATTTTATCTTTAAAAAGATCTCGAACTTTATTGGTAATTATTGAAATTTGTTTATCTGATAAACAAATTTTATCTGCAGTAGGGGCATGTTTAGTATGATTAATTTTTGAATTTTGAATGCTATTTTTACTTGAAAATAAAAAATTCGATATATCTTCATCATCAATATTTGTTTTTCTTTCTTTTGTATATTTTTCTTTTGTATATTTTTCTTTTGTATATGTACCATTAGTACTGTACTGAGAGTGCTGTACTAATGGTACATCACTAATTTTCTTTGGAGAAATCAACTGATGTACCATTAGTACAGCAGTTGATTTCTCCGTAATAACAAGGGTTCCGCCACTCATTAGGTTTAAAGATTTTACGGATGCACCCGAATTTATTAGTTCTGAGCAAGTCTCAAGAATGAATTCGGAAAGTTCCTCAGATACGAATGGAATATCCGAAACATTATAAAAAGATTTCTTTTTTCCATCTATGTAGCAATTAAAACCAATTATATAGTTTTTATTTGCAAGTTCTTTCCAAGCTGCATCTATATTTTTCCTACTAAACTTTTTATAGAGTTGCGTTTTATAAATTACCCAATCGCTAGGTAAGCTCATAAGATGGGAAAGAAGACCAATTGCTCGTAAATCAACTAAATCATTTTGTAAGGGGTTATTATGTATTTGAGCATATTGATTTGTATGACGTCGTTTAATTATATTACTCACGATATTATTGCTCCTTTTAGAGACAAAAAGAAAAAGACCGGTTTCTTTTTTTAGTTATAGGAAATCAAGCCTATTGAAAAACCGTTTTAAAAATGTACACTATATTTAATAAAGCAATAAAACATGCTTTACAAGCATCTTTTTTAGTAATTGGAAGTTGTTCTGTACTAGGAAAACAACTTTTTTCTTTTTGTCAATTTTCTGATTATTTCGATATATAGATAGCTAAATGAAAAATATAAAGATTAGATGTTAGCCCTATTATTTATGTGAAATTAATTGATTAATAATTATAAAAAATGAAATCGCTTTCTTTATTATCTTACCGTGTTATTAATGTTATGGGCTGAATATACAAATCTGCATATTCAGCCCATAACATTAAATTTACCGGCGAGACTTTAGTAGTTTCTTGACTATGTGTTTGATGAAAGAAATCCATACATAGTTTTTTAGTGATTTGATAAGGAAATATAATTAGTCCCATTCATATAATTTCCCGTACCATATTAAGAGTAATTCGAAATATATAATGGCTAGGAATTTTATTATACAAAACCCAAAGCCACATATTAATCACTTCCATATCTTAATTACAGATTATTTGAGCAGAAAAGAAGAGAAGAGAACATTCATTAAATTATATAGAGATAGGCTTGTTAAAAAATAAATTAAAAATATCCCTTTTTTCATGCTATTTGAAAATGAAATATTATATCATACTATCTATTAAATATGTATTTCCAAGCGGCTTTAATTACAGTTCTTTATTACATAATATCCCTCAATTGTATAAAAGTATTGTACCATATTGAAATTAATATAAATAACATATTTTATAATTAATGTAAAAAAATAAAAAAGTTGTGTTTTTTGCTAAATATATGATTTGGTCATAACATGTTTATATTTTGAATTTTTCTCTCTTTGTTCTAAATACCTTTTAGTAAGTTCATAAACTTTATCCACACGTTCTAAAATTTTTTCACCATGAGTAATTTCACTTTTTTGTATATTTATGTTAAATTGTTATTACCATCACAAATGTCTTGGATAATTTAACTTTCAAGGCTCAGCCCATTGTACTAGTAGTATAATGGGCTTTTCCACAATATATGTTACAACTATATTGGTGTACATATATGTCAGTCGATATTTAGAAATTTCATAGAGTATCTCTTAGTATTAAAATATATTTTTTTAAGTCTGCGAGTTTGTTTATTCTTAATATTTAAATTATGATAATGCATATTGGTAATAATTATATAAGATACTATTAATTACCGAAAGGAGAAAATTATGAAAAGTATTATACTATTTGATGGTGATTGCAATTTCTGTAATCAGAGTGTTCAGTTCATTATTAACAGAGATCCTAAAGGATATTTTCAATTCGCATCGCTTCAAAGTGAATTGGGTAAAAAATTGTTAAAAAAGTATGAAATAGATGAAACAATAGATAGCATAGTATTAATAGACAAAAATAATAGTTATATTAAATCAGATGCTATACTAAACATTTGTAAAAATTTAAAAGGTATATGGAAATTTCTTATTATCTTTCTATTAATTCCAAAGCCGATTCGGAACCTTTGTTACGAAAAATTCGCAAAAAATAGATACAGGTGGTTTGGTAAGCAAGAACATTGTATGTTACCATCACCAGAAATAAGAAAAAGATTCCTGGATTAATTTCAGGATTGTCTTCAGATTAACACTGTATTGTTATGGATTATATTGAAATAAATACGCTATTCTTTCTTGCGAATTAAAGAAAGGAATGGTGGTTTTTATTTCTTTTTTTTGAAGTAGGTATTTATTTAATTGGATAGATTCCTCCTAGTAATCGATTAAATCTGGTATTTATATCAATTCAAAAAATATAAGTCAAAATTAAATAAGGAGAAATTTATAATGTTTATTAATGTTTTGTTAGGGATTGTAGTTATTTGTATAGTGGTTTTGGTTATTGTGTTTATGCAAGCGAGGAAGGATATGAATAAAACGGATCCACAATATATTTTGTCGTATATTAAAGAAAACGCACAGAAGAATACATGTGCATTAATTATAAAAAAAAATGATGAAATTCTATGTTCTATTAATGAAGATAAGAGGTTACCGTTAGCAAGTATGGTTAAATTAATAATTGCTATTGAATTTGCTAAACAAAGTGCTAACGGGATCATTAATGAAAACGAATATATTTCTTTAAGCGAATTAAAGAAATATTATATCAAAAACACAGATGGTGGCGCACATCCAAAATGGGAACAGGATATGATACAAAATAATCAGATTAAAAATGATTGTGTAACTTTACAGAATATAGCAAGGGGAATGTTACAATATAGTTCGAATGCGAATACAGAATATTTAATAAATATACTTGGGATTGAAAATATTAATCAAAATATAAAGGAATTAGGTCTTAAACATCATGAAGAAGTATATCCATTTGTGTCAGCTTTATATATTCCAGGATTCTTGCAGGAGAAATTTAATTTAAGTAAGAAGGAATTAGTAAAACATCTAAATAATCTCTCTCAAGAAGAATATAAGAAGTATGCGTTTAAAATAAATGAATTAATGAAAAATGAACATCAGCTGCCGAATTTGAATATGTTTTCACTAGACTTGCAAAAGAATTGGTCAAATCGTTTGACATCAGCAGCAGCTTCTGATTATATCTCTTTGCTAGAAAAAATTAATTCCAAAAATTATTATGATGAATTAGTGCATCAAAAATTGGACAAAATTCTAGAGACTGTAATAGAAAATGAACATAATAAAAAATGGTTTTTACATGCAGGACAAAAGGGTGGTTCTACTGCATTTGTTTTAACTAATGGCTTATATGCAACAAATAAAAAAGGCGATTCATTTGAAATTGTATTTATGGCAAACGAGTTAAATAGAATTGATGCTTTCAAGTTACGTAAGAGTCTAAATGAATTTAATTTAAAAACATTAAAAAATGAAGAATTTAGGGGAAAGATAAAGATGGAATTGGCATGATAAAAGAGAAAATTGCATTCTATGTGCTATAGCCGTATAGAATAGAAAGCACCTGAATTCTCTTGTCCAAGAATTTAAAAATAATGAACCCATATTTTAAAATGACAATAAAGTTTCTATAGTGTTTAAAGAAGAGAATGGACTATATGCTATATGTAAACGATTATAATAGATAATATGTTCATGAGTTTTGATCAATCTTTTTTATAAAAACTAAATGCAGATTTCTAACAAAAGACTCCATTTGGATTAATCTTTTTTCAAAATGGAGTCTTCTTATTTACCATATAATATGTGTTTGTGGAGCTTTTTTGATTAAACTTTATTTCAAATCAACAATTGATGGATATTTTTGCAAAGGAAACTGTCATGATAATACCTGTATCGAATTGCTTTTCTTCAATCATTATATTTAATATTATTTTGATACTCATATCTTAGTAACAGGCCAAATAATATATTCTGCTTTTCCTAAAATTTTCGCTTCAGGTACAAAGCCAAAAGACCTACTATCTTTAGAGTTTTTTCTATTATCCCCTAAAACAAAGAAATGCCCTGATGGAACAACTTGTTTTCCAGTTAGATTTTTTAAATTGAAATCAGAAGTTATTAGATCTTGGTCATCCTTCTTTTGGGAGAAATCCAAATATTTTTCTTGATAAGACTTTCCATTTACATATAAAATATCATTCTTATATTCAATACTATCTCCCGGTAAACCAATAATTCTTTTAATCAGTTGATTTTTATCATTATCTACAATTACTACTACATCAAATCGAGAAGCTTCTTTAAAAATATACCCAGCTTTGTTTATAAAAATTTTATCTTTATTATGTAAAGTTGGCATCATAGATTTGCCGTCTATTGAAGTAAAAGTAAAGATAGCATCATTACAAATAAAAGCTATCAGAAGTGTAATAAATACATACTTAAAACGCTTTATAAACTTCATAAAAAACCCTTCTTTGTTGTGTCATTTTATACATATTTTTCCTGAAAAATATTAGTTTAAGATTCTATTAGCGATAGACACGAATTGCACCTGCAGAGTTATCACTAGACTGACTAACTACTTCGAATTTTAAACCGAAATTTGGTAATTCACGTCCGGCATCTGGAATTTGATTGTTAATATATTTATTAGAATCATCAAATTTTGAAACACCTGGTAAACTTGCATAATCAAAAGTCCCAAACATTGGGGTTCCAATTATCCATCTGGGTGTTGGATTAAGTGAGAATGCAGCATCAGAAATTTGATATTTTGTACTGTTTGCTACAGTAGGTTTTCCATTTAACTCGCCTACAATTGGTTCTGGGTGAGAATCTACGACACCCAAGAAGCCCCGTCCAGGATGAATTCCTACCCAATTATCCGTATAGCTTGAATCTGCATACCATACAACAAGCCCGGTATTGTAAATTGCGTGTGCAAATCTTAAGCCTTTATCAGAACCTGCATAATTCCTCCACTCCAAATAATAATTATGCTTTTTATTTTCAATGCCATTAGCCATAATAAAACCATTTAATTTAAATTTTGGTTCGCTTTCAGCATCATCTAAAAATACAACGTCTCCATTTATACTTAGGCTAGCATTATCAATCGCAAATCCCATTGAAGTTAAACTTCCATCCGTAATATATTCAATCACTAATTTTATTTTTTTACCTTTAAATGAACTTAAATCATAGGATTTATCTATCCATTCATAATTGGTAGAAGTAAACTTATCTTGTGTTTCATTTTCGCCAATTCGCTCAAGTATTGTTTTATTCCCATTTTCTTCTACAGCGGTGATTTCAACGATATCAGAATTACTTTCAATTTCAAAAAAGGATTTGAAATCAAATTTCGCACTTGTTGCATTTGTTAAATCAAATGTAGGAGTTTCTAGTGTTGTGTGAATGTCGTCACCACGTGTACTAAAGTAATATTTTTTACCGAATTCGGGTTGGATTCCGTCTCTCACTTGTTTATCAGGTAGATTGACACGAATAATTCCCGGCCGATCTGATTTTGTTACACTTTGATCTAAAAATGTTGCATACCCTATACCTTTATTTAATTGAGCATAATCTACTTCAATAATATTTGCCCAATTACCACCCATTGTATTTTGAAAAAATTCTTTATTTTGAGGCGAAAAGCTTGTAGGAGTTGTACCTGCGATTTCTCCAGCCCAACTTCCGTCACTCATAATAGACCAAGATTCAATTGGCTCACCTTGTCCTGAATATTTTGTATCATATTCATCCGGAAGTCCTAAATCATGTCCAAATTCATGAGCAAATATACCAACTGCTCCATCTTCAGGCTCCATTGTATAGTCATAAACAGCTATCTTATTATTCCAATATGGCACTGAAGATTTTGTTTCTTCAATTGCAAACGGTTCTAAGGCAACTTTTGAACGATGTGACCAAATGGCATTATCTCCTAATTTTCCACCACCTGATTCTTGTCCTTCGCCAGCATGGATAATCATTAAGTGATCAATAATTCCATCAGGTTCATTTAACTTTCCATTTTCATTTACATCGTATTGGTCATACTTATCGAATTCCGACAAATCAAGCCCACTAGCTACAGCTGATTTTAGAGCATCCTTAACTAAATCTCTTGGTTTTAAAGGTCCCTTATTATCGCGACCTTCATTTGCGTCAGCACCATAATCGGATGCCTTTCCTGGGACTGTAATCCAATTTGTAACTGTACCATCTACGGTGTAACTCCCACCAGATTGTTCTTCATAATATTGTTTAAATGTATTAATTTTAGTTCCGTTAGATAGGGTAAATTGTTCATCACCGAATAACATGTTTTGGTAATGTTGTTGGTTAAAATCATTTGAGTACATATAACCTGGCACTTGTTCAATATTATTGTGTTTAAAATCATCAAATTCAACGAGTAAAACTAGGACTTTATCCGTACGAATATCTCCATGATATTCCTTTGATTTTGCTGGAGGAACGGGTAATTTACCATTTAAGCTTCTTGTCCCTGCTTTTTGATTACTTGCGTTACTGTTTGCTACTTGAGCTGATTTTTCTTTTAATTCTATATTTGATTCTTTAACTCTTTTCATAAAATTAGAAGCTTCTTGTGTAATCTCATCTCTAGATACAAGGTCTTTTTCAGTGTCCATTTTCTTTTTTTTAATATAATTTTCGACAGCTTGTAATTCTGCTTCTTTTGATGCAGAATTATTTATTCTACCTTGTTTTTTCAAGGATTCTGCAAGTCGCTCCATAGGTATGATATTTTCATCCATGGGTATAGAATATAAATAATTTTTTTGTGTTGCTGCATAGGTAGAGTGATTGTCTAACCCCAAAGTATAGCTTAGTAGTAGTATCGCTACAGTAAAGATAGGTAATAGTTTAAAAGGTTTTTTTTTCATATTTTTTTCCCCTCTTCTCAAAAAATAAATATATCCTAGCGTTTTGATAATAATAAAAATATATTGTTTTTTCAATATATTTAGTGCATTAAAAACTATTCCAAATTAATTTTCAAAATTTTAATTTATAAATTTAGGTTAAAATAATTATTTTAATATAAAACTATTTGACTACCAGATACTGTAATATGTTGATTAATCCTTGGTTTTTATATTTTACAAATATATATATTTTTTTGTAAATACAAATAAATCAAAAAAAATAATATTGTCTTTTTTGTAAAAGGATGGTAAATTCTTAAATGTTAGTATTTTCTAATACGAATACTAAATATAAAGATACAACGGGAGGAATTACTTTTATGAAAAAGAAGTTTAAATTTGTGGCATTATCTTGTGCATTTGGACTAGGTCTAGTCGGAACAACATTATTCTCTTCACAAGCTTCAGCAAGTTCTTTAGGTACTAAAGTTGTAAGCTTAGAAAATTCTAGTCAAGAGCCAACTGTAGAATATGGTAAAACTTCAGGGCTAGCAAAAGCTTGGGTTTATGGTACGGAAGCAGCTACCTTTTATGCAAAGAAAGTTGGTAAAGCAGCTCTTGATGCAACTGGATGGGCGGCTCCTTCACATGAATTAAAGGTCAATACGGACATTGTTTTTGATCAAAAATAATAATTTTTTGATTAATGATAAAAACGCTGAACTTTATGTTAAAGATAAGTTCAGCGTTTTCTCCGTGAATTTTATATGAAATTAGGATACGTATAATAACTCCCATATATGTAAAAGAGATTATTTCTGGATTTTGAATAGAGGCATATAAGTATTACCTCCGTCTTGTTAATTTTCTATATTAACTTCCCAGTATAGAAAAGCTATTAAATATTTATCAGGTGAATTGAATTAATAACTTAATATTGGAGTGAAGATTTTGAAACATAAATGCATGTTACTTACTATAATATCGATCTTGTCATTATATTTTTGCTTCCATTATGTAATGGTAATTTTTGCAGTAGGCCCTACCAATCCAATATCCACCAATTTAAATCCGATAACTTCTAAGTATCTGGATAAGACATGGTTTGCTCAAAATTGGCATTTATTTGCTCCGGACCCACTTACTAAAAATAATTATATATATATGCAGATTAAATTTGATAATGAAGCTGAAGAGGGTAAGGAATGGATTGATATTTCATCACCATTAATTGAAAATAATCATAAAAATGTTATTACACCTTATAATCGAATTGTTCGAATTGTAGATGGATTTCATACTGAAGTTGCAGGACAAATTTCAGATGATCTTATAGTAAAATATGAGGAAGCTATAGTAAAAAAAGAAGATAAAGATAAAGATAAAAATAAGAATGATGGAAAAAAAATGATTGATGAGCAGTCAAAAAGAATTAAAGAAAAAGGGGAAAAAACCATATATCGATATGCTTCATCTTATGCCAAAGCATTATATCCTAATAAGAATATCGATTCTATTAAGGTAAGGGTAACTTCGTATAATGTTATTCCGTTTTCACAAAGAGGCGTTAAAAATCCTAAACCCGAACTAATGTATGATAATGATTTAGGATGGAGAAAAATTGATAAAGATGTAATATCTTTTTACTAAATGATAATCGAGGTGTAATAAATGAATCAGAGTATTTCAACTAGAATATTAAATTGCTTTTTACAAGAGAAATATTATAAAGGTGCAAGTTTACTACGAATATCTTTTGGTATACTAACCCTTTATTTCTATTTAATACAATACAGTCAGCGTCATTTTTTGTATTCTGAGGTTGGTTATAATGCTAACTATTTTGGGGTTGCTCCCTCTCTTTATAGTTTGAATTCTTCATTATTATATTTTGATGTAATATATCTTTTGGGAATACTGTTTACTTTTATTTATACAATTGGATATAAGGGCAGATTTATTAGTATATTAAATTTTATTTTCTACTATTCATTATATGTTCGTATGGGTCCGATTAGTGATGGTGGAGATAACTTAATGTGTATTAGTTTATTCTTTCTTTTATTCGCTGATTGTACAAGATATTTCTCTATTGATGCTATTAAAGGAAAAAAAATCACTAATAGAAACAATACATTAGTAAACAATATAAGCACAATATTACATAATTTTTCAATTCTTTTTTGTATCACTCAAGTATGTGTTGTTTATGCAACATCAGGAATATATCAAGTAATGGGTAATCTTTGGAATAATGGTACAGCTTTATACTATGTATCACAGGTTAACTCAGTTTCCACTCCTTTCTTAAAAGAATGGGTAAATAATTACGTATATCTTGCTGTTATATTTACTTATCTTAGTATTTTTGTAAAGCTTGCTTTTCCATTGTTAATTATAAATAAAAGAACTAAACTCTTTGGGGTAATAGCTATTTGCTTTTTCCACGCGGGTATTGGTATAGGGATGGGTTTATATTCATTTTCTATAGTTATGATATCCATGGAATTGTTAATATTTACTGACGGAGAGTATCAAAAATATACTAAAAAGTTAAAAGATTGGTATAAACAAATTTCGATATTATGGAAGAGTAAGATATCAAGAGTTGAAAATAAAGAATTATATAAATCTAAATGATTTTTAATTATAATTAAAAATCATTTTGTAAAAAACGAAGAGAAAATTGCTTTAGTCTTAATTATTTTGTAGTTTAAATTATTTAATATAAATCAATAATTTTAGTAGACATTAGGCCTCTTGAAGAAACGGATGTAAAGCATGTCGATAATGAAGAACGTTTTGTTAAAAGAATAGATATTTTTAGTTTAATGGATAATTATTATTGAAATATCGAAAAATTTTAATAATATGCCATTATTCTATTGAAATTTATAGGTTTAAAGGTTAAAATTTACATGAAAGTAAAAAAAAGCAAAAAAGGATGGGTTTATTAATGAAAAAGAAATTTAAATTCGCAGCATTATCTTGTGCACTTGGACTAGGTCTAGTCGGAACAACATTATTTTCTTCACAAGCCTCAGCTAGTTCTTTAGATACTAAAGTTGTATCTTTAGAAAATTCTAGTCAAGAGCCAACTGTAGAATATGGTAAAACTTCAGGGCTACTTAAATTTGGACAAAAAGCTTGGGTTTATGGTACGGAAGCAGCTAAATTTTATGCAAAAGACGTTGCTCAAATGTATCTTGATAATGGTGGGCTTGCTCCAGCTAATGAATTCAAAGGAAATGCTGATATCATTTTTGATCAGAAGTAATGTAATAGAAGATGTTCTAATTAATTTAGAACATCTTTTTTATTTTATAATATTCCCTTTTTTTCAAAAAAAAGGTTGATTATATTTGCTATTTTCAATATAATGAAAAATGTCAGATATTTCTATATATTAGGAGGACTAAATATGAATATACCAAAAAATTCAAAATCATACACTGAACAAAAATTAGAAAGTTTAAAATTACAAAAATTAACGCCAACAGAAATGGAAAATATTAATGGTGGTGATGGATTTATTAATTGGAAGCAGGCACGGAAAAATGCTATTAGATTAAGAAGAAAATTTGGTATTTAAAATAGGTATATTTAGATTAGCATGAAGTGAAATTATAGATAAATATACTTTGTGTGTAGTAGCGGCTGAAAAGGTCAAATAAAAAAGCTACTGGAGTTACTGATTCTAATAATTTAAATTTAAACAGATTTAACCGATGATTTGCACATTTAATAAAGTTATAATAGGGTTCTATTTTTTATTTACTATATTTTCTATGTAATAAATAAAAAATTATACTCTATCAGGAGTCCCATTGGATGATTATCCTCTGTATTTATTTGATAATGTTTTGTGAAGAATTAAAAAGGGAGAAGAATAATAAAAATTCTTCCTCTTTTATTTATTTTCAAAACTAACCTGAAAAATGGTGATAATAATAAAAATATTCATAGTTTTTAATTGGGATAAAATACTTTAAATTAATGTCTATATATTAGTGATTGAGTAAAAATATATATTATTAGAGAATAATAGGATATATATAGACTTAAAATCTTAGAATCATTTCACAATATAATTTAGAGTTATTTAAAGTTAAAACTTTAAATAACTCTAAATTATAATACTGATTCTTCCTCATGTTGCGGTTACGAGGTAAAATTTAACTTTTTTATTATAATTATATAAAAGAGGTTTCTTTAAAATAATGAAAAAGAAATCTTTATACACGCAGTAAATAATTTTACTATAGAGAATTTTAATCCGTATAAAACCTCATTATTTACAGGTTTAAGCGGTATATTATATTTTCTTCAAAGATTAGAAAATAGTAAGATGAATAGTATTTTATACTTTAATTACTAAAACAGGTGATACATATGATAAAAAAGAGGGTTAAATTTATTCCTCAAATGACATCTTATGATTGTGGCCCTAGTTGCCTTGCAATGATTTTGCATTATTATGGATTATCCATTAAGCCTTCAGACATTAGAAAAAATAAAATAGTGAATAAAAACACAGCATGGAGTTTGTTAGATATTAAAAAGGTTAGTGATTCGTATGGTTTTTCAACGAATGCTTACAGAATAGATAATATTAATGATTTACAAATGATAAATAAACCAGTAATAGCATTTTGGGGGCTAAATCATTTCGTTATAATTGAAAAAGTTAAGAAGAATAGGTTCTATATCGTTGATCCTAAGGCTGGTCCTATGATTATTGATGAAAAGAGTTTTAAAGAGATGTTTTGTAACTACATCTTACTTATTGAAAGTACAGCAGATGTAAAAGTAAGTAATAAATCGAATGAAAAATATCTTCTATTTAAATACATGCATCATTTTTTATCACTTAATCAAATTATTATGTTGGGGTTACTATCCTTATTAGCACAAATTTCTTTATTTTCTTTTCCATTCATTCTAAAAGAACTTATGGATATATTGGACACCTCAAAAGAATTGAATATAAAATACTTTTTAATTATAATAAGTGGTTTAGTAGTTGCTATAGGAATTAAATCTTTGAGTTCAATTGTTACGATTAGGTTTCAAAAAGATATTGATCGAAAGGGTACAACAAAGGTTTTTGAACATATATTTAATATTCCTATAGAGAATATTACAACACGCCATGTTGGAGATTTAAATGTAAGAATTTTGGGTTTGGAAGAAATTAGGGGTTATATTCTGGAAGATCTAATTCAAATGTTAGTATCAATAGTCGTTATAATACCTATGCTCATTTATCTCTTATATAGTGAACCTTTATACACTGGAATACTTATATTCTTTATCCTCTGCTCTCTATTTATAAATATTTCTTTAGGAAAATCTCTATTTAATTCTCATTTAGTAGAAAAGCATTACTTAGGAGAACATCAAGGGAAAATAAATGAATCTTTAAAGGCAATGTATTATGTTAAGGCAACAGGGGTTTTTTCAAGAATTAAAAATGTATGGCAAAAAGATTATGATAAATATTTAGATATAGTACATAAGCGAACTTTAAAACAACACGCTTTAGAGTCATTTAATGGTTCCCTATCCACAATATTCATTATCATACTGCTTGCTATAGGTTTCTATGATTATAGTAGAGGACAAGGGGATTTAACCAAAATATTCTTTTTTATTGCTATTTCAAGTATTATATTCTCACCCGTTACAACCATTATCGGATCAGTTTTGAATTGGAATGCAATTAAACCTCTATTATTAAGAATTTTAGATGTATTAGATGAAGATTCAGAAAATGATGGGTTAAACACCGAGAAAAAATCCATAACAGGTGCAATTCAATTTAATAATATCTCTTTTAGCTTTAATAATAAACTTATTTTAAGCGATTTAAATTTAGATATTAATAAGCATGAAAGTATTGCAATCACTGGAAAAAGTGGTAGTGGTAAATCTACTTTAGCTAATTTGCTATTAAAAATACATACTCCAGATAAAGGGGATATTTTAATAGATGGACAAGATATTAAAGAATGGAAAAATGACGAATTAAGAAAAAATATCGGATTAATGACTCAAGATGGCGTTCTCTTTCGAGGGAGTCTTTCGGAAAATTTAGCTTATTTTGACATTGGATATGATCCTTTGAAAATACAAGATTCTATTCAAAAATTAAATCTGAATAATTATCTTCAATTTCAAAGTATAAACGATATTGCTATATCCGAAGGAGGAACAAATTTATCGGGTGGACAAAGACAAAGATTAGCTATGTTACGTTTATTCATGAAAGAATACCCTATTTTAATTTTAGATGAACCTACTAATCATTTAGATAGGCAAACAGCAGATACTATAATTGAGAATTTATTTCATATTCCTTCAACTAAAATTATTATTACTCATGATGAGAAAATTTTGGAACGTGTAGACAAGGTTTATGAACTTACTGAAAGACATTTGGAGCAAAGAGATACAGATTCAAAATATAAACATGATATGACTAAATCATATATTTAGCAAAAACATAATAAGTTTTGATTATTTTTACATAATTTCAAAAAAATGATATTTGTATTAATTTAATCGTGGTATACTAATTTTATAAGAAGGAGGGATACCATGCCATATCCAGGAGTAATTAAAGCAGTTTGGAAGTATATATTTAATAGATAGAATTTGATTTTAAAATAACCCGAAAAAGGGCTATTTTAAATTTGTTTTTTTACAAATCTACCCATCTCTTAAGGGAGGGGATTTCCCGCCCAGAGAATCTGTTGTGGATTTGAAATAAAGTTTGATCAAAAACATCATACAAACTACATTCTATGGTAAATAAAAAGAATCCATTTTGAAAAAAGATTGAACAAAATGGATTCTTTCTTTGTGATTGGGTGTTTAGTTTTTATAAACAGTCCCACTTTATTTTAAACCAATAGCATATTAAACAATTCCCTCAGGAATGATATATTCATCACAAAAGTAATTATGATATTGAGCTATCCATTCATATTTAGAGTAGAGCTTACTATCATTCTGGTGCAAAATATTTGAAGTATATGAAAATGGTCTATCAAATTTTATTCCAAACCAACACCAGCAGCATAGCGTTATATTGTTGGTTTTTTATTTATGTATTTAGTGTAGACCTAGATTTTAAGTCGCGATGATTCTATGAAAATTGTGATATTTTGTCGCTTTCATTATGATGATTTAAATATATTTCACATTGATAATAAAGACACCTAAATCATAACCTGTTTTTAATATAGTTATAGCTGAAATTATAGTTAACGGATATTTAATAAATGGATTATTTAGGAATTCTTTTGTTTTTTTCATGTTGTAATCCTCCAGTAATTGATAATCTTAGTTTAAATATTATCATGAATATGCATATAATGATTGATAATTATTATATTTAACTTTGATCAAATATAATGTGAAAAAAGGTAATTTAAATAAGGTTGGTATAGCGCTATGTTAATTTTGGCTTGATTCTATTTTTATCATTTGAACTTGAAAGATATCGCAGTCCTTTATTCCCAGGACACGCATTTCTTCTTTAAATGAATGCTAGGATTCGGTTTTAATAGAATTAGTAGTTTTATCTAGTAGCGTATACTCATGTACGTAATATGATTTTTCATTTTATTCATTGTATTTTCTCCAATCCTCCTTAAAATAATTAAAAAACTGTAGTTATATAAAAATTACATATTAAATGATGGTTTTTAATCTGTTTTTGGTTGGTGTTTCCTATAATAAATAAATCGGAATATCTTTTTAAAAATATTACGATTTAAAGCTGATTTACTGCATGATTTGTTCAGAAGTGTTTTTCTGTTGGATCATTCTAAATATAAAGTTGTTTCTGAAATGTTGGGCAGAAATTCCCTTTCGAAGATTGGCACATTTTACTTCTAAACGGATCATTTTTTGTACAGAGATTTCAGTTAAATATTTTGGTGCATCATCGTCATAGCTCCAATGGTATGTTCTACGAGTAAAGTCAAAAGCAACAAATAATGGATTGCTGCTGTGATAATTAGGACGAACAGGATCAGGGATGGTTTTATAATAATCATATAAATGTAATTTGTCTTCTTCTTTCAAATGGATGATACGATTTATTTTTGAGTCTTCCGGAATAGATAGCGTATTGTTTTCGAAATGAACGTGTCTCATTTGTAAAGAGACACGTTCATTTCGAAAACAATACGTAGTCTAGGAGTAATATAATGATAGAAACATTTCGTTTTAAGAGCATGGGGCGTATGGATTGTTATTTTTCTGTCAGTCCCTCAAATGAAGCAACTATTTGTTTTAGACGTTTCTCTTCTTGGGAAAAAATGAAATCTTCTCTACGCAATGCTCGATTAGGTGGATCTATGTGTATAACGCCTTCAATCGGACTTGGTAAATCTAAGTATTCGTATAATCTGTTTAAAACAATATATATACGGTGTACAGTTTTTTCGAAGTATTGACGTTCGGCTTTTAAATAGTCAAAAAATACTTCGAAATCTTTTTTCTGTAGTGATTCCCATACATTATCGTTAGTGAACCTTTTTGATTGGTGCAGCCATTGAATGAAACTTTGCACATCGTAGATATATCGTTTGATCGTAGAAGGCTTTCTTCCTTTGTTTGATAAATAAGAAGAGAAGCCTTGTATTGTATTTTGGGTCTCTTTTGTAGTCATACTATATTTGTCACTCCTTATCCTCATACCTTTTGACTACTCTATAAAATGTAGGACTTGTCATATTACACTTTTTCATTGCGTATAGCGCTGTGACCTTTCCATCTTTCCAATCGTTATATGCATCGATAAATTCCTGTGTTATTTCAGTTTTGGGTCTACCCAAATGCTTTCCTTTTTTCTTTGCAGCTTCAATACCCTCACGTTGACGAGTCTTTATTTTTGTTCGTTCTTCTTCAGCAAGCCAGGACAAGATTTGAAGTACCAAATCAGTAATAAGATTTCCTAAACTATCTTTATATTGAGTTGTATCTAGAAGTGGCATGTCTAATACGACAATATGAGCTTGTATATTTTGGGTAATATCTTTCCATTCCTGAAGGATAGCTTCTTTATTTCTTCCGAAACGATCTAGGGAGTGAATATATAAAATATCATCTTTTCTTAACATGCGTTTTACAAGTTGGTATTGTTCACGGTTAAAGTCTCTTCCGCTTTGTTTATCGACAAAAATATCTCGTTCGTCCGTGATGAGTTGTTTCATTGCGTCGAGCTGTCGATCTTCATTTTGTTCTTTGCTACTAACCCTTATATATCCGAATTTTCTTGTATTCAAAATAAATAGACATCCCTTCAAAAAATATTCCTGATAAAATTATAACAAAAATACTTCAAAAGGTATAATATATTATTTAGTACTTCAAAAATGTATTTTTTAACGTTTTGAAGCACTGAATTTAATAGAGTTTACTATGCATCAAAAGGTGTACCTTTTGAGACTACCAAAATATGTTTTGATTTTAAAATGAGATTCATGACATATTTAAAGCTGTTCTGGTGCAAAAACTTTGAAATATATGAAAATAGTCTATCAAACTTGGATATACTGATACTATTACTCTAAAAAGGTGTGTGATTGGTATGGAAAAGAAAAATTAGTTCAAATGGAAGCACTATCAGCCTGATATTATCTTATTAACGGTAAGAGGGTACCTACGGTACAACCTAAGTTTTCGTGATTTGGTGGAAATGATGGAGGAACGTGGTTTATCCATTTCTCATACAACGATTATGCGTTGGGTTCATCAGTATGGTCCTAAATTGGACAAACGGATCCGACGTTACCTCAAACAAATAAATGACTCTTGGAGAGTCGATGAAACATATATCAAAGTAACAGGTCAATGGATGTACCTGTATCGTGCTGTTGATTCGAACGGAAACACAATCGATTTTTGCCTAAGTAAAACAAGAGATCATAAGGCTGCAAAGCGCTTTTTCAAGAAAGCTTTGCGGTCTTTTCATGTTTCAAAGCTACGTATGATAACAGTCGATAAGAACTCAGCTTATCCTATAGTACTTGAATAACATAGTAAAACAAGATCATCGCTTTATAAAGAAGCGAATCTGTCCTACGCTAGGTCTTAAAACTTTTGACACAGCTACATCCATTCTTTCTGGAGTAGAAGCCATGCATATGATTAAAAAAGAACAGATTGCTTTACGGAACCAGTCTGTCCAAAATCAAAAAGAATTCATCCATCAATTGTTTGGGCTTGCAAAATAAGATACGATTCCGTTAGGAATTATATGTGCTTTATTCTCTTTTGTTCTATTTTTGCATCAGAACCGAAAATAGCACCTAAATTTTAGGTGGTTAAATAATATATAGTTCTTTATTTAGTATATTTATATAGTGAGTTATCTAATTATTTTATTATTTTGGATTTTTTTCTAAAAACACCTTTTTTTTTTGAATATTTAATGATATATTATTTCTAGACAATGTTGTGGTAAAATATTGAATTTATAACATCATTTTCAAAAAAATAAAAAGGTAGGGATTGAAATGGAAACTGAAAAATATTTACAAGTTGTAGAAGATGAAGAGCTTGAACAATTAGTTGGTGGTGCAGGACCTGGTTGGGTTGAAACTTTAACTAAAGATTGTCCTTGGAAGCAACCTGGAGCATGTGTCATAATTATGGGACAAAAAATTTGTAAAAAATGCTACTAATAGTTAAAGAGAGTAAGGCGAAAGGCCTTACTCTCTTTAATGATAACGAATTTCTAACTATTTCTCCTACCTATAAAAAGAAGAGGTTATTATGAAAAATAATTCATATGGAATTTTGAATACAATAGATAATGGGTCACATTCTTTGGTAACAAAAGAATACCTAGAAAAAAATTTTGTTATCTTTTTAGAGGATTTTTCATGTAATGATGTTATTAAGAATGATGAAAGCTATAACTTTCAAAATATAATACAAACATATTTAGTATTCTTTGAAAATATGATAATAAATAAAATTGATTTTTTTGGTAATTTCGAGAGGGTTTCCAAATCGATAATGTTTGATTTAGAAAAAAGACTATATCAAGTATTAAGGCCATCCTTAATTGTATACATAAATAAACTTAGAGTAGAAAAAGCTTTAATAGGAATTGATACCAATGAAGAATACAAGTATTTTACAAATAATTTCTTTCATTTTAAAAAATTTCATATGAATTTTTTTAGAATGTTACCTTTATTAAGTGAAAAGATTTTTACAATAATTGAAAATGAAATAAATTATATAATATGGTTACAAGGAGCTCTTGAAAAAGATCAAAAAGAAATTCATAAAATGTCGGGTTTTAATATTATGCATGTAGAAAAAGTTATTAACCTAGGTGATTATCATAATAATGGAAGGAGAACAATACTTTTAGAAGATAAATTTAATAATAAGGTAATTCTAAAACCAGTTGATTTGACAAATTCTATTCTATATCATAGTTTAATTAATCAACTGAATAAGGATTTAAATACAGATATCTTTATTCCACAAGTAGTTAATAAAAATAATTATGGATATATGGAATATATTAATCATGAATCATGTGAATCTAATGAGCAAATTAAAGGTTATTATTATAATTTAGGTGTAGTGCTTTCTGTAATATATTTGATTAATGGAAGTGACATACATAATGAAAATATCATCGCTAAACAAACCTCGCCAGTCATAATTGATTTTGAGACATTAGGAAGTACATTAAATCCAAGTATCACTGAAAAAACTAGTAGTTTTAAATTATCTAATTCAGTATTAAATTCTAGAATGTTACCCATAAGATTTAGTGAAGGTAGAGAGGTAATAAGAGATTACAGTGCAATTGGGAGAGTAATGAAAACTTTAGTAAAAAAAATTAAAATAAAAAATGAATTTACATCGAACCCAATTGAAATTAGAGAAGAGACAATAGTAGAAGATACAGTTCAGAATTTACCGTTTTTTTACGATGATATATATGAGTATGATAATTATATAAAAGATATTATTAAAGGTTTTGAGGATGCGTATAACGGAGCCTTAAAAAATAAAGAAGAATACATGCATATATTGAAAAGTAGTGTTTCTAAATGGAATTATCGAAAAGTATATCGAAATACAAAAATCTATACTCTTTTATTAGATAGACTAAATGTTCCGGATTTATTAGAGAATAAATTAAAGACTATAAAATATTTGCGAAATATTCTTGAAAAAAACATCTACTTGGCTACTAGGAAAGATATTATTCAAAAAGAGATAGAGGCACTATTATCCTATGATGTTCCATATTTCTCTAATAAGTATGAATGGGAGTCTTGCGAGACTTTTTCAAATAATGAAATAGATCTAGAAATGAAATTCAAAAAAATTTCATATGCTGACTTTTTATTACAAAGAAAAATTATAGAAATGTCCCTTTCTAATCAAAATGATAATCTAGATCAGCTGAATACAGTAAAGGAAACAATTAATTTTCAAACTAATTTATCTACAAATAAAATAAAGGAAGCACTTACAGGGAAAATCCTTGATGGTAGTTATATATCAAAAGATGGAGATGTAGATTTTATTGGATTAAAAACAAATTGGCAAGGTGAGCTTGAGATAAACCATTTGAATAATGGAATATATGATGGATTATTGGGAATAAGTTCATTATTGAGAAATAATGCTGATCCTAATCACATTGAAATTATAAATAAACTCGAACAAAAAGCCTTGCAAGAAATACTAAACAAAAATAAAAATAATTATGGTTTTGTAAATGGTTCTAATGCCATTATTTCTTACTATTTAACGAATTTACCATATATAACCCCTCTTAATGAAAAGGTGATATTACAAATATTTATGGATATCAACTCGGATATCGAAAAAGACGAATATAAAGATAATACTTTTGATATATTAGGGGGTTCAGCTGGTCTAATTTTAACTGCAGTTAAGTTCTATCAAATTAACCCTAAGTATAAAATTTTGCTTAAAGTGGCTGAAAATCTCGGCGACTACATTGTAAATAATATGCAAACACATAATGAATTTGTATATTGGAAAGCTCACGATACTCTAAATTTAGAAGATTCATTAAAGGGGTTTGTTCATGGATTATCAGGACAACTTCTCGCATTTTATAAGTTAAAAGACATATTAAAAACCAATAAGTACGATAGGGTAATACATTGTATACATAAAAGTGAGAAAATGAGTATGAATGAATATAATTATACAGATAGTTGGTGTAAAGGGTTTAGTGGAATGGGAATATCAAGAATTAAAATTTTAGAATTATATCAAAATGAAGATATACAATCAGATTTAATCTTTTTTAAAAATCAAATCTTAAGTACATTATATGAAAATAGTGATTATTGTTTATGTCATGGTTTAATGGGGAAACTAGACTTTTTATTGGAGTTAGAAAATAGAGGAATGCTAGAGCGAAATGAAAAACAAATTGTTATGAAAGTAACAAATAACTTTTTGAATAATTTTGCTATAGAAGATTTTAATCCTCATAAAATCGCATTATTTACAGGTTTAGGAAGTATTTTGTATTTTTTACAAAGGTTAGAGAATGATAAACTAAATAGCATTTTATACTTTAATGCCTAGAATAGGTGATAAATATGTTAAGAAAGAAAATTAAGTTTATACCGCAAATGACATCTTTTGATTGTGGACCTAGTTGTCTTGCAATGATTATGCATTATTATGGTTTAGCAGTACAGGCTTCAGAAATTAGAAATAGTAAAATTATTAATAAAAAATCAGCATGGAGTTTGTTAGATATTAAAAAAGTTAGTGAATCGTATGAACTCTCTGCAACTGCATATAGGATAGAAAATATAAGTGATTTGCAAAGGATACAAAAGCCAATGATAGCATTTTGGGGGTTTAATCACTTTGTAATTATTGAAAGGGTTAAAGAGAATAAATTTTATATTGTAGATCCTAAGGCGGGGCCAATGGTAATCGATATAAGAAGTTTTGAAGAGATGTTCTGTAACTATATCTTAGTAATGGAAAAGAAAGAGAACATACAGCCAAATGTTAAAAGAAATGAAAAACATATACTACTTAGATATATTGATCATTTTGTATCTCCTAGT
>NZ_CP020434.2:0-254131 GCF_002073415.2 Bacillus sp. FDAARGOS_235 | reverse complement strand
TCAAATAAATGGTCAACAAAAAGAATTATCAGTGGGACAAGCTATAAATTTACGTTCACATCCTAATGAAGAAGTTCGTAAAGAATCTCATACTGCTTTAGAAAATAAGTGGAGAGAAAACGAAGATTTATTTGCGAAAATATTAAATCATATTGCAGGATTTCGATTACAAGTTTACAAAAATTGTGGCTTAGATAATGTAATAGAAGAACCCTTAATGAAAAACCGTATGAAAAAGGAAACGCTAAATGCAATGTGGTCTGCGGTTCGTAAATTCAAAACCCCCTTCACTAACTACTTAAATCAAAAAGCAAAAATGAATGGTCATGAAAAAATGAAATCTTTTAACTTTTGGGCACCTGTTACAAAGAGTGATGCAAAAATAGAATATGAAGATGCTGTTGATTTTATATTGGAGCATTTTAGTCAATTTGGAACGGAATTAGAGGATTTCGCTAAACAGGCTTTCAATAAGGGTTGGATAGAATCAGAAAATCGCTCTAATAAGTCAGCTGTTGCTTTTTGTGCTGGGTTTCCACTTTCGAAGGAATCAAGAGTTTTTATGACATACGACGGTACGTTTACAAATCTATTAACACTAGTTCATGAGTTAGGTCATGCTTTTCATAACCATGCGATGAAACCTATTAATGGAATGAATAAACAATATCCAATGAGTATTGCCGAAACTGCTTCAACGTTTTCTGAGATGATTATTTTAGATGCTGCAATGAAAAAAGCGGGATCTACTGATGAAAAATTGTTTTTACTTGATGAGAAATTAAAGCGTAGCGTCATGAATTTTATGAATATTCATTCTAGATTTTTGTTTGAAATGAAATTTTATGAGGAACGTAAAAAGGGAGTTGTTTCATCATCACGCTTAAATGAAATAATGCAAGAAGCAATAGATATAGGGTATGCTGGTTCCCTTGATAATGCTTCGCTCCATTCATGGATATGGACACCACATTATTACATTACACAGTCTCCTTTTTACAATTTCCCATATACATTTGGATATTTATTTGCATTAAGTATATTTGCAAACGCAAAAGAAAAAGGGAAAGAATTTGAAAAAGACTATTTAAGATTGCTTCGTGATTCAGGAAGTATGTCAACAGAAGATTTAGTAATGAAACACTTAGGAGAAGATATCACATTAGAAACCTTTTGGGAAAAAGGGATAAAATTATGTGTTAAAGATGCTAATGAATTCTTAAAATTAACTTCTTCACAAAGTAAAGTGTTTCAATAAATATAAAATACTGGAGGAAATAAAATGACTTAAAATGGGATTGTTTTAGTAGTTAGTATATCAGTATTTAAAGATGATAAAGTCTTAATAATAAAAGAAAATAAACCAACTGCCATTGAGAAGTGGAATTTTCCAAGTGGACGTATTGAGTATGGTGAAGACATTTTCCATTCAGCTTGCAGGGAAGTAAAAGAGGAAACAGGATTTGATGTAAAACTTAATAGCACAACTGGTGTATATAATTTTATCAGCAGTACAAACACTCAAGTTATCCTATTTCATTTTAATGCCGAGGTTACTGGTGGTTCATTGTATCTTGAAGAAGAAGAAATCTTAGATAGTAAGTGGATTAAGATAAATGAGCTAGTGAAATTTGATAATAAAGAACTAAGGGAGTCCAGGGTATTAAAGCAAATAATAGATAACTTATTAGCAGAAAAGGTACATTCAATTAATATTTATAATAAACAATTGGGTAAATAATAATTATTTTGCCAATTGTAGAATTCTAATTTAAAAGAAATCCCAAAAGTCAATTTCTTAACGTATAGGAAATCGGCTTTTTCTTTATAAAATTTTTCTTAGCGTACGAAATTCGCGTTTTGTTGGTGCTACACCATGCCCATCAACCTAAGAAAAGCAAATACCCCCAAAACGAGAAAATTGACATCTCCAGATGAAAATGTACAATTTTTTTGTTTTAGGGATGCTTTAAAATATTAGCTTGATAGCAATGGGGTGTAACCCCATATAGAAGAAACTTATTCTATATGGAAAAGTGAAGGAATAACAGCTATCATGTTTATGCAAATGTTGGAGCTAAAGAAAAACACGGTTTATAAAATAATGAAGGAATATAAAGAAATAAAGTAGCATCTCTACTATGAAAAATCCTACTTTTTCTATACTTGTAAGAATCTTTGATTTTTTGCATCAGAATAGTATTATGTATATTGAAAAAAATAAAAGACAACTCCAATTAAGAGTTGTCTTTTTGTGCAATAAAATTCCCAAAATATGAAGATATACAAACGAATATAATACGTTATAGTTGATATTATAACAAAAATAAATAGGATTGCGAATAAAAAGAATATTATATTTTTTTGGGTATAGTTAAAAATCTCTTAAAATAAACCTTTTATAAAGGTTTATTTTAAATATGATTATTGTATTTGAGGGGCTCCTTATAAATCTTAGCTATATATTTTACAAAATCAATGACGGGATAGTGTATGAGTGAACGATGCTGCGCAAAACTGACCCCTTCTTTTTCCATTTCTGAAATAATTTGTTCGATTTCCAACTCTTTTTGTTGTATTCTATTATAATTTTGATATACAATGTTTTTCCATTTATAAGAAGAACCGTGAAAATAACCTTCTCCTTTTACCATATGGCTGAATATTATTTCTATTTTTTCTCTGCGTTGTTTTTCCTTCATATGCGCTTCCGTTGACTCCATGTTTATCGCCTCTTTCCTTTGTGTGATAAATTCGGTCTAACTTAGCCAATGTATATTAATCTTGTTGGGAATTGTCGTTTAAGGCTATCTCATCAACTGTATTTGTTTTTCAAGCGCTAAATGGATTTTACATCTAAATAAGTTGATAGTGTGTATAAAATACTATCAATCTTTATTATAAAACGATTCTTTATAGGCTTGCACCTTTTTACACTCACCAAGATTTAAAACATGACGAGTATCTTCATCCATGAATGTTATCCTCAGTATCCCTTTTTATATGAAAAAATTATATAAAAAAATAGCGCTCTTAAAAGAATTTTGTTACAAATTTATTATGTTTGACTTTAAAAAAGGAACGTAATATTTATTTGTAGAAAATTTTAAGAGTAAATATAGAATGACTATTTATATGATAAGAAAAGGGGGCACTTATATGCTAACAAATGATTTAGATTTCCGATTAGAACCACGTTTAAAAGAACTGTATGAACAACATAAAATAAGAGCACAGAAGATAGACTGGGGTTATCATGAGTTTTTACCATGGGATAAGGGAATGGACTTTAAAAGAGTTCCTTGGGATGAAAGTCAAGTTACTCTTCCATCTGGTGTAATTACAGCCATTGAAACAGCTTTATTAACAGAAGTGAATTTACCATGGTTTACAACGTATTTATCTGCGACTTTTAAAGGTTCCCTTTCTGTTATTACAGACTTTATTCACACATGGACTTCAGAAGAGGATCAACATTCGAATTCATTGGAGACATATTTACTACTCACTCGAAGTGTGAACCCTAAACGAATACATGAATTAAGAAAGTCAGTCGTTGAGGGTGGATTCGAGCCAGATTTTCATACACCAATCGAAGCCATGACGTATACGACGCTACAAGAACTTGCAACGATGGTGTTTTACAATAATGTAGCTAAGGTTGCAAGTAAGCATGATCCAGATCTTGCTACATTATTACGCCGTCTCGCCAAAGATGAGACTCTTCATTATGCGTTTTATCGAGACGTCATTCGAACACATTTGGAATTAGAACCTAATTATTGCTACCATATTGCCAATGTGATTAAGAATTTTAAAATGCCAGGTGCCGTCATGCCTGATTTTGAAAATAGAATGGCTGTGATTGCAAAAGAAGCAAACTATGGACCACTACAATATTTTGATCAAGTACTTGATGTAGTGGTTGAGTATTGGGGGTTAAAAGACTTACGACCAATTGCCCCTCTAGCAGAAAAAGCAAGAATTGAGATTTTGGAGTACCATATAAGATTGAAAAAAATACGGGATCGATTTGGCCGGTTTCAAGGGAAAACTGATCTACGTTAATGAGTATGGATTTAAGAATATAAGCGGGGAAATTCCCTTACCTTTATGGGAAATCTGACACAATCCCTATTGTTTTGGGGGTGTTTTTTACTTAATTTAATTTTCGTCAAAAAAGTTATTGACGATAAAAATGATTTTATGATATTATGAAATATTTGATAAAAAATAACATATGTGTTAAGCTTGAGAAGGTTACCACATATGGAGGTGGATTATATGTTTCAAATTGGCGATAACATTGTTTATCCAATGCACGGAGCAGGTATAATTGAAGCCATAGAAGAAAAAGAGTTCTCAGGGAAAAAGCAATTGTATTATGTAATAAAAATGTCAATTAGTAATATGCAAGTCATGATTCCTACGGGTAAAATATTGAGTTCGAATATACGCCCAGTTATTGATATACTTGCATTAACGCACATTATACAAATTTTTCAGCATGGAGAGTCAGATGAATTACTGCCGTGGAAACAAAGGCATAAAGTAAACACGGATAAAATAAAAACGGGTGAAATACAAGAAGGTGCTGAAGTTATACGTGATTTAATCCGTATGAAGAAGGAAAAAGCACTGAATACAAGCGAAAAAAAATTGTTGGATGATGCATATAAATTTTTGGTCAGTGAGCTAGAATTAATTAAAGGAATCACTGAAAAACAAATAAAAAGTTTCTGTTGAGATTTATTATAAATAATGTATGACATCCCCCAGAAATATCCTGAATTTTCTGGGTATATGATGGTTATTAAAAGTAAATTATTTCAAAGACATTCAACTTCTTCAACTCACTTTTAGAGTAGGAACCTCTTTTGTTATTACTTCAATCTTATCCATTTTTATTTTTAAATTTCTTTTACGAACGTTCAAAGTTTCATCAAATAACTCGATTAAATAGTCACTTGATTTTTGCAATCCTGATTCACACTGGCACGGACAAGGATCCGTAAGGATGAAAGAGAGGTAGGGCTTTCATTGTTTTAGGTAATATATTATCTAAGTCATTATTTCTAGAAGAAAAAACAATCAATCTCACCGCTATCTCTTTAAGAGTTCCTTATATCTACTGAGACAGTGAATAGTAATTGTTTATCTTCTTTACGTAAAATTGATAAACGAACTGGTAACACCATATGGTCAACTACAAAAAATGGTTTCCAGACCAGGAAACCATTTTTAATCTTATTTACATAACAATAGTAAATGAAGCAGTAAGAAGGAGTGCACACATGAAAAAAATGTTAACAAAAGAATTAAGTAATGAATTAAGGAAGCGAGAAGGGATTATTTCTATTACAGTTGAGCCTTATGAAAAAATCGAAGTTGGTGGAATTCGTGTAGATGGACCAGCTGTGATTCTAATTAATCAAGAATAGCTAAAAATAGCTGAATGAACGAAGAAAAGGATCAGCCTTTACGAGAAGGGCAGATCCTTTTTGTTTGCTACGACTAATAATAGGATATTCGTATATTCCATCTGATGTGATGAGGTAAAAGGAAGGAGAGGGTCGGGATTATCATAGTGGAAAGCTTAATATTGGTAGAATTTCTTTTTATTTTATATGCATTAGTTGATCAAAAACAAACTAAGTATTTGAAACGATAGATTGTTTTCTTTTTAAGAGCGGGATTTATCTTATGGTGAAACGGATAATTTAAAGGAGGAATTTAGATGGATGCAAGGAAAGAACGCATAAAATACGAGAAGATGTCAAACAATTATAATTGTATTTATTTAGTTTCGTTTATCCTATTAATTGTACTTGTTTGTAGTAGTGTGATTATCATAGGAGCTACAGGAGGAAAATATGGAGTGTTTTTATTGTTAGCAATTTTACTTAACGCACGTATTACGAAAGAATCTCAAAAAAAGTATGAGCAGTATGCTAACAAAGGGCGTATTTAAAATGACACATATCTTGAAAAGAATAACCTAAATGTATATTCGAAATATTCCTATAGCATCACCTATTAACTAACAAAAGTAACAGTATATTGTACGAATTCAACAAATTGTATGGATTATGCCAAAACAATGATTAAATTACATCTAATTTGATTTATAACAAATTGGTTTCATAGACGTCCAAATAAAAACACAGGGTTTTATCTCTGTGTTTCTTCAAATTTCCTTTTTTGGATATATGCTTGAGCATGGATAATTTCTTGCTGAAGTTCTTTTAATTCTTCCGTAGATCCTGATTCAATCCCCATGTACGTAGTAACTAGACTAATCATCATATCCATCTTCTCTACTATATTTTGAATGACCTGTTCAGATTGCTCTTTTTTAGGGTGTTGTATTGCTATTAATACATTTTCTATATAATTGTTCTTTCTTTGCTGGATATCATAAATAAACTGTTTTGTGTTTGAGTTCATTTGTTTTCCCTCCGTTTTGCATATATTTTTATTCTATCATATTTGAATAGAAAATATGATAGAATGGACCGTTCTTACTTGCAACGTTCATCGGTCAAAGGGATTGTCACAAGTGATTTTGGTGAAGAACTCAATTATAAATAGGATGAAGTTAAGAGGTAGGTGAAAAGAGCGATTCTAAACCGAGTCACTCTTTTGTTGTATAATTTTTAAATCTTAATAGATTAAATGTATTGTAAAGAAGAACAAAGTGATAGTGAACGCAATAAATTTTTACCATTTTGTTTAGGAGGTGTTACTGTGAAAAATATAGAAATTGAAATAGTTAGATCTGGGAGTCGTCAGGATTTAAAAATGGACTTAGATAAAGTTGTAAAAAAGTTTCGTTCAAAAGGTTTAGAGGTTGTAGTTCATCTTGAATCGAGAGATACATAAGAAAACGTTATTCTTTCTAATCTAGCTTGTTTAGAAAGAATAACGTTTTTTAGTACTTAGGAGTATTAAAATCTCTTAAGTTTATGGGCATGTATGGTGACCCCTATTATAGAAGCTATTTTAAACGTAAGGGATTTGTAAGGAATAGGTAAGGAAAAAGAGATTTTCATTGTGTATGATCAAAATATAAATAAGTATGAAAGGCGGAACAGATATATGATTTCTACTGCTGACGACTTAAACGAATTCTTCTCTTACTTATTCAGTGGCAAATGACTGAAGGAACAGCAACTAAAACAAATGCTTACTACAGTTCCTGCAGGAAGAAAAGGAATCGATGGATAGAGTCTTGCAATCTATGAAATTAAGCTTCCAAACGGTGTCTCAATATGGGGACACGGAGGCGCCATTCCAGGATTTCTTACTGTTGCTGGAGGCACACTTGGAGGTAAGCAAACGTTAGCCGTCAATTTGAACAGCTTGGGTAAAGCTGACAGTCCTGATTTTTATAAAAATAATTTACTTGCTGAATTTAGCAAGTAGGCAAAGAGGAAAAACGGATAGATTTTGTCATGTTTTTTATAGTTAAACAAATAAGTGATGAAATCGATCACTTATCTAAGGAGGCAATTCTCTCATGAAAATTAAACTATCTGGGGTATTAGCCGCTACATTTGCGCTAACGATGACCCTACCAACAGGCGCGATGGCGTCTTCTAGCAGTAAGACTCCGGTTGTAGCTAACCAAGAAGTTGCTAGCGAAGAACTGGAGAAGATTGCGGCAGATAAGGCTGCCCTACTTACGGAGTCCCATGGGACGACTAGCGTGCAGTATGCGATGATTGATAATGGCAAACTTATTTTGTCGGGTCAGACAGACAAGAACGATATGAAAAGGAAACAGTCGCTGACTAAAGATACTCTATACGGGATTGGTTCAGTCAGTAAAATGTATGCAGCAACGGCTGTAATGAAATTGGTCGACGAAGGAAAAGTCGATTTGGATGTTCCTGTCGTCCACTATGTTCCTGATTTCAAGATGAAAGATGAGCGGTACAAACGCATTACGCCACGTATGCTGTTAAACCACTCCTCCGGCTTGCAAGGTTCCACGTTAAGTAATGCATTTTTATTTAACGATAATGATACCTATGCCCATGATGTCTTGTTGCGGCAATTGTTCAACCAGAGCTTGAAGGCGGATCCTGGCGCGCTCTCGGTTTACTGCAACGACGGCTTTACGCTGGCTGAGATTTTGGTGGAAAGAGTCAGCGGTACGAGCTTTACAGAATTTCTACATCAACGGTTTACAGAACCCTTAAAGCTGAATCATACGAAAACGCCGCAGGACAAATGGGAAGGCGAAAAGCGGGCTGAACTTTATTTTCCGGCGTACCAAGGACAACTTCCCATTGAATCGGTGAATGTGATTGGTTCGGGAGGAATCTCTTCCACGGCAGAAGATATGGTACGATTTTCACAATTATTTATGGGACAGGGAAAAGGGATCCTCTCTGATAAGGCAGTCAAGGCGATGGAGCAAGAGGAATATAAAAAAGGAATGTGGCCGGGGGATGGAGATAATATTTTTAACTATGGTCTTGGCTGGGATAGTGTCAAACTATACCCATTCAGTGAATATGGGATAAAAGGCTTGGCTAAGGGCGGCGACACGTCACTGCAACATGCTATACTGGTCGTGCTTCCGGAACAGAAGATGGCAGTGGCTGTGTTGTCATCCGGCGGGCAAAGCTCTACAAATCAACTACTGGCAACTGAATTACTGCTCGCCGCGCTTAAAGAGAAGGGCACAATTAAGGACATCAAGCCAAACAAATCCTTTGGCAAGCCGGTCAAGGCCAAGATGCCTCAAGAGGTGGCGAAGAAAGCGGGCTTTTACGGCAATAGCGACAGTCATTTCAAAATAGAAATTACGAAGAATGGAGAACTGTTCTTACCATCTAATCGAGAAGAAAAATATGTATATACTGCGAATGGAAGCTTTATTAATGAGAAGGGTACTTCCAAGCTCAGCTTCGTTACTGAGAAGAATGGAAGAACTTATTTGAAGGAGAGCACATATAAATTGACGCCAGGCTTAGGGCAAAATGTGATGACTCACTATTTAGCCGAGAAACTAGAAGACAACGTGCTATCGAAGAAAACCGCTGCCGCATGGGCGAAGCGGGAAGGCGTCAAATTCTATCTCGTGAACGAGAAATTTAGTTCTATTGAATATCTCGTTCAACCGAAACTTATTACCACACAAATTACTCGCAAGGAAGGCCTGGCGGGCTATTGGGACGGCAGAAAAATTACAGGTCCGAACACCGCGGCGCATCAGCTCCAGATTCCCGTGATGAATGGCCGTGATACGACTGAAACTCATTTCTATACAGAAGGCGGCAGAGAATATATGGAGATGGCCGGATTATTATATGTAAGTGGATCCAGCGTAAAACCGCTTGATGCAGGCCAATCATCCAAAGTTACGCTGCAAGCAAATGGGCATGCGAAATGGTTTACGATCCCGAAAGCGGCAGCCGGGAAAATGATGACTGTGACGTTGCCATCGAAGGGTTCGTTTGTGGTGTATGATGAGAAGGGAGTATGTGTTAATTTTACCGTTGTGAGCGGCAATAACGAAGTGAAATTGCCGAAGAACGGAACGGTTGTATTTGCTGGGGCACCGAACTCAGAATTTGCAATTACGTTGAACTAGCTACAATTCTAGATGGACTTCAACAAAACCAGTACGACACAGAGGAGGTGTTTTGCTGGTTTTGTTTGTATTTACGTCTGATCTTTACGAAGAGGCTTTCCACGAATAATATCACGCTCAAACTCTGCAAGAACAGCTAGCATACCAGTTCTGGGCAATCATCTTTTGCCCCACTCATCTTCTCGGTGTAAATACGTTCGCAGCCGGCATTATGATGTACAAGCCCTATACGATGCAGGAATTATCCGAGGTGTTTTGGCTACTAAGTTTAACCAACATGGCACACTCACACATCAACAGGCTGCACTTATGTTAGAACGAACACTAGAATATCTAGGTGTAGAAAAAGAGCCAAATACAGGGCCCTACCACATACCCATCAACCTAAGATTTTGAAATAACCCCATGCCCATCAACTTAAGAAGAATAAACGCCACCAAAACAAAAAAAGCCCCAAATTTTTCTTGAAAATAAGTTGGGGCTTTTGAAACAGAAAAGTATATTTTTAACTATGAAAACTACGATAAATTTTTCCTTTTTTCCTACTTGCTAAATTCAGCAAGTAAAATTTTTTTAAAAGGATTAGGACTGTCAGTTCTACCCAAACTATTCCAATTGACGACCAACGTATGCTTGCCTCCAAGTTTACCTCCAACAAGAGTAGTAAACCCTAGAATGCCACCTGTGTGTCCCCATATCGAGACACCGCTTGGAAGCTTAGTTTCATAGATTCCAAGACCATATCCATCGATTCCTTCTTTTCCTGTAGGAACTGTAGTAAGCATTTGTTTTAGTTGCTGTTCTTTCAGTAATTTGCCTCCGAGCAAGTAAGAGAAGAATTTGTTTAAGTCGTCAGCAGTAGAAATCATATCTCCAGCAGAGCTACCTGCACTTGGGTTATAATAAGTAACGTCTTTTAGCTCACTTGCTCCGTCTGGTTGGACATATCCACGGGCATGGTTAGTGCCTGGAATAACACTTGAGTTGCCTGGTAGGAATGTATTCGACAATTCAAGTGGTTCAATAATTCGATTTTCAACCTCTTCCGCATAGCTGTTTCCAGTTACTTTTTCAATAAGGATACCCAGTAATACGTATCCTGTGTTTGAATAAGACCAGCCCTTTCCTGGAGCAAAGTCTGGGGGAAAAGAAATCCCCATCTTCACTAACTCTTCAGCCGTATACGATTTTTTTGTATCCGTAAAATCAACGTCTTTTGACCTTGAGTATTCAGCGATACCACTTGTATGGTTCAATATCTCCTGGATAGTAATCTTGTTACCATCATATCCATTTCCTTGAATGACACCAGGCAACCAGTCTTCGATGTGGTCGTCTAGCTTCAGGCGATTCTCTCCAACTAATTGAAGTACAACTGTTGCGGTGAACGTCTTCGTCACACTCCCAATGCGAAAGCGAAAATCTGTTTTCATTGGTTTCTTGGTTCTCAGATCCGCTATTCCAGCGGCATACCCCCACGTTTTTCCACCCTCAGAAGTTTTAGCAAGTATCCCCGGGTATCCAAGTTGCAATGTATCCCGCATTGCTTGCTTGACGGAAGTACGATCTCGTTGAGTATTTGTTTGTAACGAACTAGATACATTTTGAGTAGGCTCTGCTTTTACAATTGAGGTTGGTGTTGTATATAACAGGGAACTTCCAGCTATTAAAAGGGCCAGACTTGCACATGTAATTTGAATACGTATTTTCATAAGGCATTCCTCTCCTCTATTCATATTGTATAAGTGTGTGCTTACTGATCCTTACTTCCTGAAAAGACTTAGGGAAAGGCCCTCACGCATATAGATTAAAGCCCCAGTACAAAGGTATCTATCAATACCAACAATTTGAGCCAGTTAAATCTCCATCCCTTCTATAAAAAAATTATTCAAAGGTATGAAAGCATATTATGTACCCTTAGTTATTGTTAGGATTAACACAACATGAGACATAGCCCCAACCCATATTTTACTTTATTTATCCATGATATGTATTGAGAAAGAATGTAAATTCGAATCCTTTCCGTACCCCAACTATTGATCGTTTTTTTCACCTATTATAATTAGTTAATTAGAATTTCATAATAAAAAACTGTAAAAAAATAACGAGTCCCTTAACGTACAGGAAGCGGTTGAAAAATATGTCTAAACGCACAATTTTCTTTTTTTGATATGGTGCCTCCATCGCAATCAAGCTAAGGTTTTGAAGTACCCACTAAATGAAATTTTTCTTTCTCTATAGTTAGTTATTTTGAGAAGTCAGCTCATTTTTTGTTTTTGGGGTGTTTACTTTTCTTAAGTTGATGGATGTGGGGTCTCGCCACATCGCTATCAAGCTAAGCTCATACAACGTCACTTATAGTAGAGGTTATTTCTTTTTTTCTAGAGGATACATGTAGGGAATTTAAAGATTTGCATACGAAATAAACCCTAATGGGTTTCACTTTTTTGAATTAAGCGGCTTGATTATCAGATAAGGTACAATTGTAAACGGCACTTAATATATCAAAGACCGTTTTTTTCTCATATCTATGGGATTTCCGCCAGTTTTGCTGTAGGAGATTGAACAGGCGATTTAACACCTTTGATGGCTCTTGGGTGTTTTTTTTGTATAGTTTGGAATAGAAGAAGAAAATGGGAGTAAAGAGTGGGGATTTTCTAAAAAGACATATCAACAGAAGACAGATTTTATATACTTAGCTGAAGAAGCTTTAACAAAAGAGGAGCTTGAATAGTATATACAATTGTATAAGGAAACTTTTTCTCTTCAGAAAAAAGGGTAGGCAGCTGAGTCGTTCAGCGTTATATCGTGAAATTGATAAGAGAAATTTGAAAATGAATAAATAATGTGTCTATGAATTTATTAGCAAATAAAATTCATAGACACATTGGAAAATGTTATAATTTCAAAAATTACTTTGCTAAATATGGATGCTAATTTTTATAGATATTATTGGAAGTGGGGTAATGTTGTATGAAATCAATAAATGTAAATGGGAATATATATCATATTGAATGTGTTCCTTTTGAAGATAAAAGTGAGCAGGACGAAGAGGGATACTACGAATATTTTTACAAAGGAGTCAATTTATCGTTTCACTCGGACAAAGAAACAATAAAAGCCCGAATTTATGATGGGGAAGAAGTAATATATTTTTTTAGAAATCCAATTCTTACTTTTGATATAGATTTTGAAGCGATAAAGGTATATATAATTAAAGAATATAATGTAAAAAAAATTAAGATTCCAGGTGGGGAAAAAGCCTATATAGAGTTATAGTCATAATCGATCTCTGTCTTTATCATTATATATTAAATGCAAAGGTAGGTAGTTATATGATTCGTGAAGCTGAACCAAAGGACAGTAATGTAATTGAAAATCTATATAAAAAATTAGCACCACATAGCAAAAATATTAAGGTTTTACCAGAAAGAATTGAGCAGATAAGGAATGATTCTAATAATTTTTTGTTTGTCTATGAGGAAAGTGGTAACGTCAAAGGGAGTATATTTATGACGTTTTGTCTTGATCCTGGATACCAATTTAGACCGTATACTGTTTTAGAGTATGTAATTGTAAATGAAGATTTTCGAGGTAATGGGATAGGGGAAAAGTTATTGAAACATGTAGAACAGATATCAATTGCAAGGGGTTCCACAAGAATTATCTTATTAAGTAGTGCAACTAGAATAAAAGCACATAAATTCTTCACTAAAAATGGATACAATGGAACCATAAGTAAGGGTTTCAAGAAGTATATACCAATTAATTAAATTTTATTTATAGATGCTTTTGCTTAGAGTGTTTAGAAAGAATAACGTTTTTTGTACTTAGAGGTAGTGAAAATTCGTAAGTTAATGGATATAGATTATTAACTTAAAACATCATAATTTCAATTGTCTAAAGACAATGGTCTTTCATTAATATAATAAATGGAAGGTTATTTAATTCCCTATTTTTGGATATGTAAAATTACATAAAAAAACATGTTTAAATAAGACGCGCTTTTATATATAACTAGAGGTAGAGAAGGAAAATTATTGTTTAGGGTTAATTTAAAATTTTTAATTTAATCGATGTATGATGGTATTCCTTTAAGAGAGAAATTAAGCAGTTAGCCTTTGCTAATCGCTCTTTTATTAGAGCTATTTAACTGTCGTTGTTAAGATGAATATCCGCATAAGAATCTTTATATTTAGGAAGGAATAAAAAATGAAAAAAATCGTATCAACACTATGTATAGCTGGAGTGACTTTAACTATTTTAGGAGCATGTCCTCAAAGTAGTTATGCTCATCTCGATCAAATTGATTTAAATGAGAATGATCCTATTACTGCAAGATGGTCTGCAGAAGCTCCGTATCATTCTGATAAAAGTACACATTTATGGATTGCAAAACAAGCTATTGAAATTATGAAAACAGAATCTAATATTGAAGCAAATAAGCAGGCTGTGGACTTTTTAAATTATCCACAATATAAAGATCTATTTTCTAAAGGATTATATGATGCAGATTATAATGCAGAGTTTAATGATGGTGGAACAGGAATAGGCGGCGTTTTTAAAGGCGGATGGAAATCTCATTTTTATGATCCTGATACTAAAGAAAATTATAGAGGAGAAACAAATCCAACGGCTCTTACACAAGGTAAGAAATACTTTTATGAATCTGGAGAACACTTACGAAATAAGGACTATGAAAAAGCTTTCTATTACTTAGGAGTAGCCACGCACTACTTTACAGATGCTACCCAACCTATGCATGCAGCAAATTTTACTGCAATTGATACGAGAGCTATAAAATATCATAGCTACTTTGAAAATTATGTTACAACCATTCAAAATCAATTTGCAGTCAATACTGGAGGGAATTATAACAATTCTCTATCCACACCTGAAGAATGGATTGATTATGCAGCCCGAGTAGCTAAACCTGAAATCCAAAATATTACTAATGATAAAACATTTAAGTATTATAATAGTGGTAAGGCACAATTGTGGCAAGAAATGGTTACCCCAGCTGTGCAGCGAAGCTTAGGAGAAGCTCAGCGCAATACAGCAGGTTTCTTAAATCTGTGGTTTAAAACTTTTACTGAAAATGTAAAATCTCCAAGTATAGAGACTGCATTAATCTATGATATAGAAGGAAACGTCATAGAAGCAGGGAGAAACTATTATATCGTACCAAGTGAATCTCCTTATCAAGGTCTAACATTTGAATGGTATATGGCAAATCGTTACGATTATGTCACACTTGCAAATAAAGAAAACAATGGTTTATCTGGTACACCTATGGAATTTGAATTCTACAAAGAAAATGATGCAAAGCTACACCACGGGGAGAGTATATATCTTCGCATGAAGCACTCAAATTACGACCAATTCCAATATTTAAATTGGTCTAATTATTCTAGTTGGATTCACCTTGCTCAAAAATCTGATAGTTTAGCTGATTTTAAAATTAAAATTAACCTGGACAATCCTACAGAATATAATATTTTTACAGATGACTATCCATTAAATTATGAGAATATAAATGCAAAGAAAAATTGGATTGTACTAGGTGAAAAAAAACAAAAACCTAGCTCATGGAAGTTTATCCCTGTTAGATAACCTAAAAAGAAAAGCACTCGTCCTTAATCAGAACGAGTGTTTTTTATCATTTTAACCAAGAAGGCTCCTTTCTCAAGGAACGCGAAGAGAGTAGGCGGGAGATGAGTTGGCTTCGGACAAGGGATGGCAGGAAGCCATCTTAATCAATTCAAAGATAAATATTATATATAACCAAACATATGCAATATCTTCTAAAAAGGTATCCATAATTCCCTTATTTCATCAAAAACCCATATTTGATGAAATAATAATTAAATCACTGAATACATTCGACAAAAATCTACTGTTTACGCATTGGGAATTTAATGTTTTAATAAAGTTGTAATTGGTATGACCATTATGGAAGAAGAATATGAAAAGCCTTCATCTATCCTAGAAGCTAGATGAAAAAACTATATAAAGTTCAAAAAAATGGTGTTATCTATATCGTACAATCAATAAATATGGACGTATATTAGATATTTAACTTCGAAAATAGCGAAGTTTTTTGAAATCCACAGACTTTCAAAATCGGGGTCATACTTCTCTTACGATTAAAGGAATTGAAACGCTTCATGCTCTATATAAACGAAACCGAAGTTTGCGACTAAACTTTGGTTTTTCAACGTGTAGTGAGTTACAGTGATTCCTTACTATTAATAAAAAGTGTTATAGGTTTGTTAATTTACACAATGAATACTTTTTTACATTTTACAGTAGTTGAACTACTCACCACTTAACGTCCTAACGGACTGTTTGAAGTGGGAGATTCCTGCGAACACCAATTATCCACCGGTTATCTTAGCAGGCTCTACCCGTAGTCCCTACGGTGAGAACATAAGTATCTTGTACGTTGACTCACCACACTCCCTACTTTAGCTTGGTTTTCGCAACTTCAGCAAGTGTGGGCGATAGAACGTTGAAGATTTTACGGTTGCAACGTTTTTCTGCAACCAACCTCATATCTTCAGTTTTCAAAGAGCAATCTGTACAAGTAAATGATAGCAAACATGTTGGCCTATGCCAACCGACATTCATCTCCCACCTAAAATTGGTGTTTCACACCTTCACATTTTTGAGGAAGGAGTCTTCTGTCGGAAAACGATAAAAACTATATTTAAAATAGGATGGATGAGTTTTGACATATATGAAAAATGATTTCTCTAAAATCAACTTTAACAGTTTAGAAGAGTTTGCGGACACAATTAGTGAGATTCTACAATGCCCAGTTACAATTGAAGATGTGAATCATCGACTTCTGGCATATAGTACTCATGACGAAAGAATAGACTCCGCGAGAGTTGCAACTATTATGGGAAGACGTGTACCTGAAAAAGTAATTAATAGTTTGTGGAAAGAAGGCATTATTCCTGAACTTTTGAAAAAACGTGAACCTATTCGTATAAAGAAGATAGATGGTGTTGGTCTCAGTAACAGGGTTGCTATCTCTATTTGGAACAAAGAGGAAGTTTTGGGGTTCATCTGGGCTATGGAAGACGAACATCCCTTAACTGAGGAAAATTGCACCTTGCTGAAAAAAGCTGCGGAGGCCATAAAAAGTAAATTAATACAGATTCAAGCTCGTAAAAATATAAAGGGCGAACAATCACAAGAATTTTTATGGAAATTATTGACCAATCATATAAAAGTAAATGAAGAGATTATTGAAAATTTCCATCGACTGCACATTACTCCTGCATCTGTATTTACTATCATCGTATTCCAGTTTGAACAGACAATTATAAATGAAATAGAAAGACAGATTTCTTATTTGTTAAAAACAAGCCAACATTTCGAAGGTTTACTTGGCACAATAGATCGTAATCGATTAATTCTTCTTATTCCATTAGATGGTGTTAATCGACCGTCCAATGAAATCAACAATTTCGTTGAAATGTTTGTGCATAAAATGGAAAAACGATTTGGAATTAAGTCTATCAAGCCAGCGTTCAGTAGTGTTTATAGTGATTATCAAAAAGTTGATAAAGCTTATAAAGAGGCTCTAACTGTTTTATCTATAAAGGAAAAATTCCCTTGCGACACAGCAAATATCTACGGATATCAAAATATGGGTATTTATCAATTGATTGACCTTCTCCTTGAGAAAAGAAAATGTGAAGAGTATGAAAATCAAGCGTTACAAAAGCTGTATGATTATGACCATAAGTATAATTGTGATCTTGTTGAGACGTTGGAAACCTTTCTGAACAAAGACTGCAATGTGGGGGAGGTAGCAAAATCTTTAAATATTCATCCGAATACATTAAGTTATAGACTTAAACGTATTTGTGAAATCAGTGAGATTGATTTAAAAGATCCAAATAAAAAAATGATTATGTTCTTGGATCTTAAACTAAAAAAATTCTTGTAGCAGCATCCTTTTGTGGAATTCCACAAAAGGATGCTGCATTTTTCTTTTTTTTCAACAATGAAAAAAGATTTTTAATACCCTATACTTGGACTACAACTAAGTTACACAAAGATAAGTACAGGGGGGAAATCATTTCATGATTATTGGAGTTCCAAAGGAAATTAAAAATAATGAAAACCGTGTTGCACTTACACCTGCAGGAGTTCTTACGTTTGTAAAGGCTGGACATAAAGTACTGATTGAAACAAATGCTGGTGTCGAAAGTGGGTTTAGAAATGTAGATTATGCATATGCGGGTGCAGAAATTATTCAAAGTGCTGCAGAAGTATGGAGACAATCAGAAATGATTATGAAAGTAAAAGAGCCCCTCATCAGTGAATACACATACTTTCGTCCTGAGTTAATTCTATTCACTTACTTGCATTTGGCTGCAGAGCCAGCTTTAGCTCAAGCTCTTAAAGATAATGGCGTTACTGCAATTGCTTACGAAACTGTAGAAGTGAATCATACACTTCCTCTTCTTACACCAATGAGTGAGGTAGCTGGACGAATGTCTGTGCAAATTGGCGCACAATTCCTACAGAAATCAAATGGTGGACAAGGGATTCTTCTGGCAGGTGTTCCCGGTGTAAATCGTGGGAAAATCGCTATTCTCGGAGGAGGGATTGTAGGAACAAATGCTGCGAAAATGGCAATTGGCCTAGGTGCTGATGTAACAATTATTGACTTGAATGCAGAAAGGTTACGCCAACTGGATGACATTTTTGGTACTCAAATCAAA
The DNA here is from genome assembly GCF_002073415.2 of Bacillus sp. FDAARGOS_235. NCBI lineage: Bacteria > Bacillati > Bacillota > Bacilli > Caryophanales > Bacillaceae > Bacillus > Bacillus sp. FDAARGOS_235. The sequence goes on along the minus strand of NZ_CP020434.2, from coordinate 235,783 downwards.
ACATTGATGTCCAACCCGTTTAACATCGCGGAAACAGTAAAACAAGCAGATTTATTAATTAGTGCTGTTTTAATTCCTGGTGCAAAAGCACCTAAGCTAGTTACAGAAGAAATGGTAAGGGCAATGAAAACCGGTTCTGTAATCGTGGATGTAGCCATTGATCAAGGTGGGGCCGTGGAAACTTGCGATCATGTTACAACGCATGATAACCCGACATTCGAAAAGCATGGAGTACTTCACTACTCTGTTGCGAATATGCCAGGGGCAGTTCCAAGAACTTCCACCATCGCTTTAACTAATGTAACACTTCCATATGCTTTACAAATCGCCAATAAGGGTGTGCAAGAAGCAATCTTTGAAAACAATGCATTAAAACTCGGTGTAAACATGCTGAACGGTGAAGTTATATGTGAAGTGGTTGCAAAAGAACTCGGCTATGCTTGTGTTTCTATAGAAGAAGCTCTTGCGAAAAAATAAACCAAATTAACATGAGCCTTTCATGTATTAAATAAGATGAAAAAAGAAGCTAAGTTGTTGTCATTTGATTTAAGAAATTAGCGGTAAAATAGTTAAACTATCTGAATCCCTCAAGAAGATTGGATAGAATTATTATCTAATCTTCTTGTATTATAAGAAAGCTTTAATCGATTTAATAGTTAATATAAACATATCAGGAATCGTTTTCATATCCGTTAATGAAGTTTTAAAAATTATATGAAGGATAAACGTCTTTTCCTCCAAATACTTCAAAAGGATTATCTGTAAATCGTATCAACGCGGAAAAACACCCTCAATGTAGCTTTGGACATTGTATATATCCTCAACAACTTATATCTCTTCTATTAAAAAGAGAAAAATTATTACTTTGATTTGTTATTTATTAACGTCATAGCAAATCAAATGTGAATCACATAATAAAATTAATATATGCAGCGAAAGGGATTACTATTATGAGAAATACTACTAATATACAACGTATATCTATTACAATTATAGCAATTATTGCAGTAGTAGCTTGCTATTTTATGTATCAATCTCTTACTTCACCAGCAAGATCCGTAACGAAGCAAGAGAATTCAGTGCAATTAGCAAGTGAACAAGCCAAAAATGAAATAAAGAAAGAAGCACCAAAGCGCTTTAATGGCCAAGAGAGAAAAGTTGCTTATCTTACTTTTGATGATGGACCTGGTAAATATACAGCTGAGTTGTTAGACATCCTACGACAAAATGGCGCGGAAGCAACATTTTTTTTAATTGGTGAAAACGTGAAGCAGTTTCCGGATTTAGTGAAACGAGAGAAAGAAGAAGGCCATTATGTGGGCATGCACAGTATGACACATAACTTTAAGAAATTATATACCGATGGTGAGTATGTAAATGAAATGAGGGAAGATCAAAATTTAATAGCAAATATTTTGAAGGAATCTCCCAAATTAACACGTCCACCATATGGCTCCATGCCAGGACTAAATGAAGAACTTCGCAATAAAGCAGTAGAAGCTGGTTTTACAGTTTGGGATTGGACAATTGACTCTTTAGATTGGAAGTATAACAAGATGCCAATTGATTCAGCTTCAGCTCAAATTGTTCAAAATGTACTAGCAGGTGCAACAGAACCACAAGAAGTTATTTTAATGCATGATATTCATCCGCATTCTGTTGCTGCTGTACCAGCTATCATAAAAGGATTAAAAGAAAAAGGATATGAACTTGAAGCGTATCATGAAGAGGAACATTTTCCAGTAAATTTTTGGCACGATAAACGTATTTGACATTGTAGGAGGGATTGAAATTGATTAATAGAAAAGCGATCCTAATAGGAATCATATCAATTGGATTTCTAGGGGGATGTTTAGGAGCAAAGTCAGAAGAGAAATTATACGTTGCTTTTGAAAAGGCAGCAAATCAAGAAAAAACGTTATCTGATAATGTAAAAAAATTAGAGCAGTTAGAAGCAAAGGGACAAGAATTGTATAATCAAATTATACAGAAAGGACAAGAGAATAATGAGGAAGCACTACCCCAAGTAGAACAAGCTGTTGCAAATGTATCTGAACGTGAGAAAGAATTAGATAATGAAGCAGATGTATTAGAAAAAGCACAAAAAGAAGTAACATCAGTTCTTAATGATATAAATAAAATCGAGGATAAAAAATTACAAGAACAAGCCAAAACAGTAGAAAAAGCTTATAAAAAACGTTATGATGCTTTTCTAAAAATGAATGGAAGTTACAAAAAATCATTAGTAATTGAAAAGGAACTTTATGAAAAGCTAAAAGAAAAAGAAACAAAACTAAAAGAGATTAGTGAGAAAGTTAAAGCTTACAATGTAATAAATGAAGAAACACTAAAGGAAAAAGAAAAGTTCAATCAATATACTACAGAGTATAATAAGGAGAAATTAAATTTTTATAAAGATGCGAAGATAAAAATAAAAGAGCAAAAGCCAGAGAAATAGTTATGAATTTAAGTATCTTGAAATTCTTCTATCTATAGACTAATCAAAATTTTACACCGAGCTTCTTATATTGAAAATCTGTAAAAAGGATAAATTGGGATTGTGAAATATTAGAAGGGGGTACTCTAGTACTAGTTTAACTAAATGATATAATCTAAAAGTCGAAAAAGCATTTTATAATGCTCTTTCGACTTTTTGGCTTGGTAACAAAGAATAAAATTACAAATTAAGGAATTTCTATATAAAAGTTTCGTTGTATAGATGTACTTTTTCTCATATTCATAGAGTTTTCATTTGTTTTCTGTTGATAATTACTTATGAGAAAAAGTAACCAAACATATCAGCAAAGTTTAAGGGAGGATTATACATGCCCACACAATTAAAGAAAAATAATCGTTATATGGTCGGATTAGATAGTTTAAGAGGACTGGCTATACTAGGTGTCGTGTTATATCACGTCAACTATAAATGGATACCTGGAGGATTCCTGGGCGTTACAGTCTTCTTTGTGCTCTCTGGTTATTTAATTACCGATCTTCTTGCTACTGAGTGGGAGAAATATAAAAGAATTGATTTAAAAAATTTCTGGATACGTAGGGCAAGAAGATTACTTCCAGGAATGTTTGTTATGCTCATTATCGTTTTTGCATGGGTGACGTTATTTCATAACTCCTTACTAGGAAAAATGCGGGGAGATTCGTTAGCAGCAGTATTATATATTAGTAACTGGTGGTACATTTATCATAAATTATCATATTTCGATAACTTTGGCCAACCTACTCCTTTAAATCATTTTTGGTCGTTGGCCGTTGAAGAGCAATTTTATGTATTCTGGCCATTCATACTTAGCTTAGGATTCTACTACATAAAAAAACGATCACGTATGACACTATTTATTTTTTTAGGAGCAATTGCTTCAGCAATTGCAATGGCTGTACTGTATGAACCAGGAAGTGATCCAAGTAGAGTTTATTATGGTACCGATACAAGAGCGTTTTCTCTATTAATAGGGGCAGTACTCGCTCTACTTTGGCCAAGTAATAGACTTTCTAATAAAATTATTCCGTCAGCCCGTCTTGTTTTAGATGTAGTTGGGGGAATCGCTTTAATTATTATTTTAATTATGTTTTGGGAGACAAATCAATATGACTCATTCCTATATCGTGGAGGAATGTTATTTTTATCAGTTGTTACTGCTTTATTAGTAGCCAACCTTGCTCATCCAACTAGCAGAATTAGTGTGCTTTTAAGGTTTAAACCATTACGTTGGATTGGTATTCGGTCCTATGGAATATACCTTTGGCATTATCCGATTATCACATTGACGAGCTCGCAAGCTAGTACAGAAGGACCTCATCTTACTAAAGCTATTTTTCAAGTTTTTTTGATTCTAATTATGGCACATCTTTCGTGGAAGTTTATTGAAAATCCAATTCGTCAAGGTGCATTGAAGAATCTTCGTTTAAAGGACTTGAAAATAAGAGACTTATCATTCGTTAATAGAGTTGCTTTAGCATGTACAATATTCCTCTCCATAACAGTTATCTTTGGTTTCTCAACAGCCGGCAAAGTAAAAGACAATTCTAAACAAGTTAGGACAGAGGCGGTACAAGTGAAAAAAAATGAGGAACCTGCTCATCCAGTTACTAAGGAAGAGAAACCGGTTGATAAAACATTAGAGGACGAAAATAAAGATTCCTCTAAACAAATTAAACAACCTAAAACTGTTACAGCCATTGGTGATTCAATTATGATCGATATCTCTCCATATTTAAAAGATGCTTTTCCTAATATTACTATTGATGCGAAAATTGGAAGACAGATGTCTCAAGCATTGGAGATAGTAGAGGGAATGAAAAAGGAAGGCACTTTAGGAAGGCATGTTATTATTGGATTAGGTACAAATGGGGCATTTACTACTGAGCAACTAGAATCGTTAATTCAGTTAATAGGTGATGAACGTGAAATTGTATTAGTTAATACTAGAATACCTCGTCCGTGGGAGTCCGTAGTTAATGAGAAATTAAAAGAAGTCTCTTCCAAATTTCCAAATACTGTGCTAGTTGATTGGTATGCAGCAAGTGCTGAAAATCAATCATATTTCGAACCAGATGGAATTCATTTAAATCCAACAGGAGCAAAAGAATACGCTTCACTTGTTGTTCAGCATATAGATAGGTAATTTGATTCTCGTCTAGATAATTTACCATTCATTTTATTTTTAAAATAGAGGTAGTCAAAACGTCTTTTTGTTATATCTATCAATAGGATTTAGCTGTAAAACAAGTTATTTAACTCCATAATTAACTAAACTCAAGGTTTGTTATAATAAAGAACATAAGCATGTTATTAGTTTAGAATAGAATTTAATCAGAAAAATTTATTTCCTTGATTTTACGTCAAACAAAAAGACTCCATTTTGAAAAAGATTAATCAAAATGGAGTCTTTTTGTGCTAATCAGTATATACATCAGAACAATTTTGTTACATTCGTATTCTTTTAAGTCTATATTTTCTGTTTCTATGTAATTTAGAAATATCTTGTGCTAAAAACGTAATTGTAATGATAACTAATACAAGATTAACGATAAAAGTCGTTATTACAATTCTATCTGTCAAAGAGAAAAAGGAGACATACATGAAGAAAATTACAGTAATGAAAGGAATACTTTGTCTCATTCGTTTGATAGAATTTGTTTTTTTCTTATCATAATATGTCATAATTGTGCCTATAATTAATAGTACAGGGGCAGTAATAAAGATTCCAATCCACCCAAATCCTTTTTTAATAAACCAAGGAAAAAATGGCACATTTGTGGAGCAAATAAATAGGGTAGTTACTAAAGTGAATAGTTGAATGAGTGTTAGGGTTATAGTTAAATTGGCTTGTTTCATCTTTTTACACCTCCTAATGAACCTGTATATAAAATTATAAATAATTAATATGTTTTTATATTATTACAGTGGAAGTTTTATCAAGAATAAAAAGGTTAGCTAATCTCCTACTTACTAATAAAACGATTCCTGATAATGCTTCTAACTGTTTTTGTTTATCACTAGTAGTAGTAACCAGGTGATACATTTTCTCCTCATTGTTTTCTTCCATTCCACCTATATCCCTTTCCCCATACAGTAAGGAGAAATTGAGGATTCGAAGGACTAGGTTCGATCTTCTGACGAAGACGACTGATATTCACATCTACTACTTTTGTGTCACTTAAACAATTTATACCCCATATTTTATTTAAGAGTTCATCACGTGGAATTGGTTTTATGGAATTTTCCATTAAATATCGTAAAATAATATACTCTGTTGGAGTTAAGTCAATTTTTATCCCATCCTTATATAATTTTTCTTGCAGAATATTTAATTTAAATGGTTCTGAGTGAATCGATGCCATATCCTTTTTAGTTTCTTTTACTCTTCTTAGCAATGATTGTACACGTGCTACTAATTCATTTATACTAAATGGCTTTTTAATATAATCATCTGCCCCAATTGTCAAACCGTGAACCTGATCTTTACCTTGCACACGTGACGTTAACATGATAATACCAATCTTCTCGTTGTTTTTTCGTATTTGTTTGCATACCTGAAAACCATCTATTCCTGGTAACATAACATCAAGTATTATAATATCAACATTATGATTTTCTAGAAGATCAAGAGCTTTTTCACCTGTATCGGTTTCTAGAACATTGAAACCAGCATGCTTCATCTTTAAAGTAATAAAACTACGAATTGTTATCTCATCATCTAATACTAAAATTGTTGTCATACTCTCTGCTCCTTTATTTTCGTTGATAATCAGCCATGGATTTGATAAAAGATTTAGGATTCTGGTAGTTGGAGTTTTTGTGGAATTTCATATACATGCTCTCTTGTTTTAACTGCCGCTTCATAATTTTTGATCTTTGGCCATTCCTTATGATCAAAGGTATAAACTTCAAGCCACGTTTTATCTGTATCAGTATAAAAAAACGTTGAGTAGTTCAATGTAATTAGAGTATAGAGTGTTCAAAACGTTTTTTCATTGTTAAGAAGGGAGAAAAATACATCTCACTTTTGTGGAATTACACAAAAACTTTATTTAATCAATTGCATCCTGAACACCCTGAACCAATACTCTATTATTATTTTGCTACTGTTGTTTTCTATATGTATTACCTTCTAGCGGGTACCATATATGTCTATCAACCTAAGAACCTAATAAAAAAACGTTATTCTTTCTAAACAAGATTATTAGAAAGAATAACGTTTTTTATGAATCTTTTGATTTAAGAGGGATTACCAGTATTTGCTGAAGATCTGCGAAGACATTTAACTCATTCTATTTTGGAAGAACTCACAAAAGACTTAGGTTTTATAATCTGAAAGGATCATGTTTTACAACTCATAAGACATGTCTTCAAACCTTCGTGGCCTTATTATAAACATCGCATCTTTTTTCAAAGCATCGTGACTTTATTTAAAAGCGACACCATTATTCTGAAGAGGTGGATACCTCTCATATATATAAAAATGACGTAGAACATATTCTACGTCATTTTTATATAAACACTTTAAAGGATTAGGGGCCTTACATTTTGACTTTTTTTACATATCTGAATGAATTAAATTTATATTACCCGTTTAAGTGAGCCTGTAAAAGCAAAGGATATTGTAGTAGCTGTATTCTTTGCTTCAACTTTCCTGAATTATATAAATTTAAATTCGCTGTTTGTTTACAGATTTTGTAGCCATCAGAGTAGGTTCTAGGGTGTATTTACTTGATATAACACTGCTACGAATATTTGGAATCAGAGTCATTAGCGAGATTACATTTTTGAGATACTGCTTATTCTTCGCTTCAAGAGATATTTGTCCCAAACTTATTTTAAAATCCCTAACTTACTTCAATTTTCAATACACCTTTAACACTAAAACCAACCAATTTATACCCACTATATGAGCCAAAGATAGTGAGTATAAATTGTCATATCTGTTTTAACTTTAAATTGCATCTCATACCTTAGACTTTTGCAGAAATTCATGCTGATTGACAAGGTGTCACTCTTTTTATTGACTTTTTTTGGTGAAATTTTGCGCTCCAGAATTATTTAAACGTTAAGCATGACAAGTTTTAATAAAGAACTCCAATAATTCCATAATAGGAACTTAAATAAAGGTTCTTCCATAGTGTTTCTAAATATTTTTTTGCTTCACTGTACCCCATGAATTTCAAAACACAATAAAATCTAATTGTATATTGAAGAGGTGTTACTTGTTTGGTTTGAGGTAATACCACAGATGATACTTTTTGCTTTTTCACTTATCGAATAATCTACAACACATACATACTTATTAAATATTTACTAAGCTTAAATTATAGATACAAAAAAACTGAAATTTACTTCTTTTGTATCTTATAGAATGTAAGGACCTTACATCCAAAATTAAAACATTTATTTTTCGATAAGTAAATGATGAAACCTTATTTGTAATCATTTGTTACCTTTAATTGAACTACTCACCACTTAACGTCCTAACGGATTGTTTAAAGTGGGAGATTCCTGCGAAAACCGATGTATCCACCGGTTATCTTAGCAGGCTCTACCCGTAGTCCCTACGGTGAGAACATAAGTATTTTGTACGTTGACGCACCACACTCCCTACTTTAGCTTGGTTTTCGCAACTTCGGCAAGCGTGGGGCGATAGAACGTTGAAGATTTTACGGTTGCAAAGTCTTTCTGCAACCAACCTCATATCTTCAGTTTTCGAAGAGCAATCTGTACAAGTAAATGCCAGCAAACATGTTGGCCTATGCGAACTTACATTCAGCTCCCACCTAAAAGTGTTGTTTCACACCTTCATATTTTTGAGGGGGAGTCTTCTGGAAGAAAATGATAAAGTTTATATTGCAATTGCTGAAAATAAGCATGTATGCATTTCATATCAAATACAAAATATGTTCCGAATGGGAGAATTATGATTAAATGCTGAAAAGGTAACAACTTTGTTACTTTTTGTTGATATTTGTCGATTTGAATGTTATATTCATAACAACAAAGAAAGAGTAAACAAAAAACCCTTATCAAGTGATATTTCAGAATTTTTAGTTTTCTCTACCTATGTACTTCTTGTGTCGAAGAAGTTTGTGCATTTTTTTCCACTCTTTCTTTGTTCACCCTACATAAGAAAACAATCTGTTTTTATACAGGTTGTTTTTTTTTGCGTTATAACGTCCAGCAAAAACATGGAGTGGCTTTGCAATATGTTTTATAATTAGACTTGTAGTTTACTTCAATTACGGTTAAAAAAATAATACCTTACAAAAGGGACAAAAGGAAAATGCAGTATAATGAAAAGGCTGTTGTCCCATTAGGACAGCAGTTTTTGTCGTACTGGTACAAAAAATAATATCACTGTCTATACTGAAAGTAATGAAAGAAGTACGTCACTTTTTTCATTATTAGGATATGGTTTGTAAGGGGTTATGATTAAATGCCGAAAAAGTAACAATTATGTTACCTTTTGTTGATATATGTCTTTTTGATGCTATATTCATAATAACAAAGAAAGAGTAAACAGAAACCCTAACTAGTATGATATCAGAATTCTTAGTTCTATCTAATCGATCTACTTTTTGTGCTTTATAAGTTTGTGTCTTTTTGCCATTCTTTCTTTGTTTTACCCTTAAATGAAAACAATCTGTTTTATACAGGTTGTTTTCTTTTTGTAAAAATATAATTTATTTTATTATTTTAAGGTATTTGTTTTAGCAAGACATGTACTATGAATTATAATGTTCATTGTTTATTTATCCTATAATTATTATATAATAATTATAGGGTTTTATTTTAAAAAGAGATTTTTACTAATGATTTATATATATAATATATCTAGTATGTTATCTTTTTCTTTTTTAAGGAACAAAAAGTTGCTGTCCTAAAGGACAACAACTTTTTTCTATACTGGTGCAAAAAAATTAATAATTTCATTGAGCAAGAGAATCATTATTTAAATTGTCTGGGTTTCAAAACTTCGCTATGATTCTCGTATAATAAACATACATAAATCGGTAATATAGATCAAGGTATTGGTTCGCACTACTGATTTTTATAATACTGCTCGTCCATTAATTGGTTGAACTGGTCGGTTATTCGTTGGGAATAATTTATGGAACACTTTAATTTGTTTTTTGGACATCTCTATTGTCTGTTTCATCACAATCCATTGGACATTTTCAGTACAAGGAGGTGTGGTCAAAGACCCCATGTAACGGAAGGATGAATGATCAGAAGGAAGAATCTGTTTTATATCAATGGTATGTTGCACATCGGCCTTTATATTTTTTCTGTGCGGGAGATTTTGCCACATAGCTGCAAAACCTTCGTTTTTTTGTCCTTCTTTGATCATAATACCAACTACTGCTAACTGACCTTGATCATTTTGATGGACTAGATGTAATTCCATATCTGCATGTTTTCCTTCAAATTGGTGCTCACTTGGTGTATGAAAATGGAATTGTTTTAATGTGTAACGATTTTCTCCTAGCGTGAGATAATCATCAGAACTATTTGCTTTTCCCTCAATACTATGCCCATTATTTTTAATAGAAAATGATATTGGTTGATAGTTTATTTGCAAAAGATTATTATCAACTGTTGATTTTATTTGTTCTGTTTGGATATCTATCGGAGATTGTTCTTGCCCATTTAAACACATATTGTATTCTGGTTTCAATTCTCCCCAGTGCTCTGGACCAGTAGTCCCTTTATATGACCACTGCGTATTTTCCTTCGTAGATTGTTTTTGCGGAGCCTCTTGTTTTGCTGTGTTACATCCCATCAATACTACACTCATTGTTAATATAAGGGGAGTTTTATAAACAAACTTTAAGCCTTTCATACTGTTTCCTCCTTAGTTGATAAAACATTGTATTTAAAGAATATTGCTTGTAACTAAAGGTTCTGTTACAAATTCGCCAAAAATATTAAGAATTTAGAGAAGCATTCCTCGATTGTTATGCAATTTAAGTTATTAAATAGAAAAATGGAATACGGAAACTATACAGTTAATTTACGCGAAAAGGAATAACTATGCTTCTTACCCAAGTTAGAAAATCTTTATACAAAGTCAGGTTGCAGGCGATAATTTTTAAATACTATGAGAAATGGAAGTAAGAGCATATTACATTTCTATCGTTCTATTTGTCTTCATGTAGTACTAAATAGAATAACTTCTTACCCATACCCATACCCAAAATCGATTATGTAATCTAATTATGATTCAAATTACTTAACCTGGTCATATTTAGTTGGCATTCCTGTATTCATTCCGAAGCATGGATGTTTTATCATTCTTATATTCATCATCCTCATTCCTAATTGATATTGACTTTCATTTTATATTTATTATAATTATATATAAATTATTAAAAAAAAATCAATATAGATTTATATTCTTTGATGTGATACTATGTATTTCTGGTTATGTTGAAGAGTTTTCAACAATAAGTTATTTTCCTAAATCTACGAAATAGAGAAATCAGTTTAATTGGATCTACCTTCCATCAACATCAAGCTAAAAAACAACCCAAATATAAAAAGATTGAATTCTCAAGATGAAAATGTACAATTTTGTTTTAAGTGCGTCATAAAATTTTTAAGTTGATGGAGAGATAGGGTGACCTCTACTAGTTAGTGGTAATATTAGTTTGTGAAAAAAATGTCGAATTTGTGAGAATTTTGTGATTTTTTGTCTTGTGATACTTTATATTTAGTGCTAAACTCATAATACAAAGAAAGAGTAGCCGAAAATATCTCCATCCGAACAGAAAAGACTGAAGATTCAGTCTAATTATTAAATGAATAATACTCATGTTTACTACTCTTTCTTTGTTTTATTTTATATATGATATTGAACATTATGTATAGATAGCGGGGTGAATGGAATGTAATTATTCGGTAAAAGTAGAGGATAAGTATTCTGTTGTTTGTATGACATCTTAATGAATAACATACTTATTACAAATATTTGTAGAGAGAATTGAGACGTTTTTTTCAATCTAGCAATGAAAAATGTGAGTTCATACAAGTAAATAAACAGCTACAAATAATTATGAATCTAGTCAACAAACTGAGAATTTCATTGAAGATTCGGTATAACGAGATTTAGCCATGGAGTTTATCATTCATGCAGATTTTAATTAAGATTCTAAATGCATAAGTAGACCGAAATTGATAAACGTTTTTGATGATCTTTTTGAAAATTATAAGACTATCTAATTAAAAATCTGAGAAATGATTTTTAAGTGACATTTGAATAAACAAAATTATTTGTGATTTATATTTTTACTAAATGAATCAAGAATTAGGTAGTGGTGTAGAACAATAATTTAAGGACAATATTTTGGTGTATATAGGAGGGAGTATAAAATAAGGATCTTATCTCAAGAGGGATATTAATTTACGTTTGGTTTCTTTAATTACAAAATCAATTACAAAAACTACAAAAACTATCTTTGGCATTTAAAAAGCCCTATATTACGGATGGGAGCATGAAAGAATGCCTATAGGAGGGGGAAAAAGATTCTGGTGAATAATGTTATAAATCATTTAAAAACGCGATTAAAAAACTGAATATATTAATATTGTGAATATAAAGACAATAAAAGGTAATATCAATAAACTAATAGCGTTGAAATAAAAGCATTATTAATCAGAAATGTATGCTCAAAATAAGACGGTAGATATGATATAAAATCTCGGGATTTTATAGGAATGATGAAAAACGTAACTTCGCCAGTTACAATTATATCGAAAATTGTTTAACTTGTAAATATTAAACTTAGTGAAAGTAATGTTACATTTAAAAAATGAAGTTTAGTAGAGTACAAGAGAATTATTTATAGAAATTTGTTTTCAAGCTTTATGTGTATAACGATTAAAAGAAATGGAATACCATCAGCCTATAAAGTCATTGTCATTGCATATTCATATTAGAGCCATCTAATTATAACTGATAGGAGAATGACATGATCAAGAAAGTAACTTCGATTTTTTCGATTCTAATGCTTTTTATATTTACTATAGGTCAGAGTTTCACATCGATAATAGCAAATGCACAGGAGTTAAATACAACAGGATTTGTTGATAGTTTTACAATCGATAAAACGACGCTTAACTCCGGAGAAACGACAAGAATGGCAGTACAGTTTAGTGATAAATCTGGGAATCAAATGAAAGCTGGAGATACATTAACATTAACATTACCTTCAGAATTGAAAGGATATAGTGGAACTATTCCATTAAATAATGATGCAGGTGTTAATTTTGGTACTTGTCAAATAAAGACAACTAATGTTGTATGTACATTTAGTGATACGGTTGAGAAACTTAAAAATATTAGAGGGAATTTTTATTTCCAAGTTAAAGCAATTGATGTTGCACAAGGACAAACGGTAACAACTGAAACGAATTTAGGTACACAATTAGAAAAGAAAACGGTAACGATTATCGGCCCGACTGGTGGTGGAGGTGGCGGATCTTCACCATTTTCATACAAAACGGGTAGCATTCAACCAGAAAACACTAATGAAGTACAATGGGTTTTAAATGCAAATACTTCAAAACAAAATTTAGATAGTGATATTGTTTTGGTTGATACTTTACAAGAAGGGCAAACGCTAAATCAAGATAGTCTCCGTATTGGAGGATTTGCAGCTCCAATGACACCACAAGAATTCCAAGCACAAGGTTATGGCACGGTTACATTTATTGGTGATAATGGATTTAAAGCTGTTATCAATAAAGATAAAGCCAATGGTCTTACTTTTGTTTTTGAATATAAAGCAAATATAACTGATAGTGGAAAGAAATTAGAAGCATTTTATAATAATTATAACGTAGACTACAAGGTTACAGGTGAAGAGAAAGTATCTAAATCAGATAGTGTCAGTGTTAAAAATATAGATCAGGGCGGCGGTGCGCAAGGCGATTTACCTCCTAAGGGAACGTTAAGAATTGTGAAGCACATTGCCGGTAATGAGACAAAATTTATACCAAATGTTTCATTTAACTTGTATACGGAGTCAGGTCAGCAAATTGGTAGTACGTATACAACCGATCAACAAGGTATGGTCGAGGTTCCTAATTTAGACCCAGGTAATTACTATGTACAGGAGATTGCAGGTCCAAACTATTTGGATTTTGATCCTCAAGTAAAAGTACCTTTTACCATTGATGCCAATGCTGATAAAGGTGTAAAGCTTACTATTCCGAATAAAGTAAAAACGACATCTGTTTCAGGAACGAAAACATGGAATGACAACAATGCAACAGATCGTCCAAGCTCAATTCAAGTAGAGTTACTGCAAAATGGAAATTCAATCAAAACACAAGAAGTAACAGCAGTGAATAGCTGGAACTATACGTTTGCAGATTTACCTGCATATGATAATGATGGTAATGCTTATACGTATACAATAAAAGAGCAACCAGTAGCGGGATACAAATCAGAAGTGAATGGCTACAACATTACAAATACAAAAGATGCAAAGACATCTGTTTCAGGAACGAAAACATGGAAAGACGGAAATGCAACAGATCGTCCAAGCTCAATCCAAGTAGACTTATTGCAAAATGGGAACGTAATCCAAACAAAAGAAGTAACAGCAGCAAATAGTTGGAATTATACATTTGCAGACTTAGCACAATACGATATGAACGGTGTTGCTTATACGTATACAGTAAAAGAGCAACCGGTAGTGGGATACAAATCAGAAGTAAATGGCTACAACATCACAAATACAAAAGTAGCGAAAATGACAGTAGAAGGAACGAAGAAGTGGAAAGACGGAAATGCAACAGATCGTCCAAGCTCAATCCAAGTAGATTTACTACAAAACGGAAATGTAATCCAAACACAAGAAGTAGCAGCGGCAAATGATTGGAAATATTCATTTACAAATGTAGAATCATATGATGTGAATGGTAGTGCCTATACGTATACAGTAAAAGAACGACCAGTAGCGGGATACAAATCAGAAATAAACGGTTATGACATTACAAATACAAAAGTAGGCCAAACAACGGTAGAAGGAACAAAAACGTGGAAGGACGGAAACGCAACAAATCGTCCGACAACAATCAAGGTAGACTTACTACAAAATGGTCAAGTAGTTGCGACGCAAGAAGTAAGTGAAGCAACAGGCTGGAAATATGGATTCAAAGACTTAGCAGCATATGATGCCGAAGGAAATGCGTACAAGTATGAAGTAAAAGAACAACCGGTGGATGGATATAAAACAGAAGTAAACGGTTATGACATTACCAATACAAAAGATGCAAAAACATCTGTTTTAGGAACGAAAACATGGAATGATGGAAATGCAACAAATCGTCCAAGCTCAATCCAAATAGACTTATTGCAAAATGGAAACATAATCCAAACAAAAGAAGTAACAGCAGCGAACGGTTGGAATTATACTTTTGTAGACCTAGCGCAATATGATGCAAATGGTGTTGCTTATACGTATACAGTAAAAGAAAAACCGGTAGCGGGATACAAATCAGAAGTAAATGGCTACAACATTACAAATACAAAAGTAGCGAAAATGACAGTAGCAGGAACAAAAGCGTGGAAAGATGGAAATGCAATAGATCGTCCGACAATGATCAAAGTAGACTTACTACAAAATGGAAATGTGATCAAAACACAAGACGTACTAGCAGCAATAGGTTGGAAATATATATTTGCAGATTTAGAAGCATACGATGCGAATGGAGTAGCTTATCAATATGAAGTGAAAGAACACCTAGTAGCGGGATACAAATCAGAGATAAGCGGTTATGATATTACGAATACAAAAGTGGCACAAACAACGGTAGAAGGAACAAAGACATGGAAAGACGGAAACGCAACAAATCGTCCAGAAATGATCAAAGTGGACTTACTACAGAATGGTAAAGTAATTGATACAAAAGAAGTAAGCGCAGCGAGCGAATGGAAATATGCGTTTACAGACTTAGCGGCATATGATGCCGAAGGAAATGTGTACAAGTATGAAGTAAAAGAACAACCGGTAGATGGATATAAATCCGAAGTAAAAGGTTATGACATTACAAATACAAAAGTGGCACAAACAAAAGTAGAAGGAACGAAGACGTGGAAGGACGGAAACGCAACAAATCGTCCAGAAATGATCAAAGTGGACTTACTACAGAATGGTAAAGTAATTGATACAAAAGAAGTAAGCGCAGCGAGCGAATGGAAATATGCGTTTACAGACTTAGCGGCATATGATGCCGAAGGAAATGTGTACAAGTATGAAGTAAAAGAACAACCGGTAGATGGATATAAATCCGAAGTAAAAGGTTATGACATTACAAATACAAAAGTGGCACAAACAAAAGTAGAAGGAACGAAGACGTGGAAGGACGGAAACGCAACAAATCGTCCAACAACAATCAAGGTAGACTTACTACAAAATGGTAAAGTAATTGACACAAAAGAAGTGAGCGCAGCGGGCGAATGGAAATATGCGTTTACAGATTTAGCGGCATATGATGCCGAAGGAAATGCATATAAGTATGAAGTAAAAGAACAACCAGTAGATGGATATAAATCAGAGGTTCATGGTTATGACATTACAAATACAAAAGTAGCGCAAACAACAGTAGAAGGAACGAAGACGTGGAAAGATGGAAATGCGACAAACCGTCCGACAACAATCATGGTAGACTTACTACAAAATGGTAAAGTAATTGACACAAAAGAAGTGAGCGCAGCGGGCGAATGGAAATATGCGTTTACAGACTTAGCGGCATATGATGCCGAAGGAAATGCGTACAAGTATGAAGTAAAAGAACAACCAGTAGATGGATATAAATCAGAGGTTCATGGTTATGACATTACGAATACAAAAGTAGCGCAAACAACAGTAGAAGGAACGAAGACGTGGAAGGACGGAAACGCAACAAATCGTCCAGAAATGATCAAAGTGGACTTACTACAAAATGGCAAAGTGATTGATACAAAAGAAGTGAGCGCAGCGGGCGAATGGAAATATGCGTTTACAGATTTAGCGGCATATGATGCCGAAGGAAATGCGTACAAGTATGAAGTAAAAGAACAACCAGTAGATGGATATAAATCCGAAGTAAAAGGTTATGACATTACAAATACAAAAGTGGCACAAACAAAAGTAGAAGGAACGAAGACGTGGAAGGACGGAAACGCAACAAATCGTCCAGAAATGATCAAAGTGGACTTACTACAAAATGGCAAAGTGATTGATACAAAAGAAGTGAGCGCAGCGGGCGAATGGAAATATGCGTTTACAGATTTAGCGGCATATGATGCCGAAGGAAATGCATATAAGTATGAAGTAAAAGAACAACCGGTGGATGGATATAAATCAGAGGTTCATGGTTATGACATTACGAATACAAAAGTAGCGAACTTAACAGTAGAAGGAACAAAAACGTGGAACGATAACAACGCAACAGATCGTCCAAGCTCGATTAAAGTAGACTTACTACAAAACGGTAAAGTAGTAGATACAAAAGAAGCAACAGCGGCAACAAACTGGAAATATGCATTTGCGGATGTAGAAGCATATGACGCAAATGGAGTAGCATACAAGTATGAAGTGAAGGAACAGCCAGTAGCGGGATACCAATCTGACGTACACGGTTATGACATCACAAATACAAAAGTAGGCGAAACAAAAGTAGAAGGAACGAAAACATGGAAAGACGATAACGCAACAGATCGTCCAAGCTCGATCAAAGTAGACTTACTACAAAACGGTAAAGTAGTAGATACAAAAGAAGTAACAGCGGCAACAGAATGGAAGTATACGTTTGAAAAGCTACAAGCATACGATGCGAATGGAGTAGCGTACAAGTATGAAGTAAAAGAACAGCCAATAGCTGGATATGAACCAAAAGTAAATGGTTACGACATCACAAATACAAAAGTAGGCCAAACAAAGGTAGAAGGAACGAAGACATGGAAAGACGATAACGCGAAAGATCGTCCGGAAATGATTACAGTAGACCTTTTACAAAATGGTACAGTGATTTCGACGCAAGAAGTAAGCAAAGTAACAGGCTGGAAATACGAATTCAAAGATTTAGCAGCGTATGATACAGAAGGTAAAGCATACAAGTATGAAGTGAAAGAGCAAGCAGTACCAGGATATGAACCAAAAGTAAATGGTTACGACATCACAAATACAAAAGTAGGCCAAACAAAGGTAGAAGGAACGAAGACATGGAAAGACGATAACGCGAAAGATCGTCCGGAAATGATTACAGTAGACCTTTTACAAAATGGTACAGTGATTTCGACGCAAGAAGTAAGCAAAGTAACAGGCTGGAAATACGAATTCAAAGATTTAGCAGCGTATGATACAGAAGGTAAAGCATACAAGTATGAAGTGAAAGAGCAAGCAGTACCAGGATATGAATCAAAAGTAAGTGGTACTGACATCACAAATACAAAAATAGGTCAAACAAAAGTAGAAGGAACGAAGACATGGAAAGACGGAAATGCGAAAGATCGTCCGGAAATGATCAAAGTAGACTTACTACAAAACGGTAAAGTAGTAGATACAAAAGAAGTAACAGCGGCAACAGAATGGAAGTACACATTTGAAAACCTCAAAGCATACGATGCAGAAGGTAAAGCATACAAGTATGAAGTGAAAGAGCAAGCAGTACCAGGATATGAATCAAAAGTAAGTGGTACTGACATCACAAATACAAAAGTAGGCCAAACAAAGGTAGAAGGAACGAAGACATGGAAAGACGGAAATGCGAAAGATCGTCCGGAAATAATCAAAGTAGACTTACTACAAAATGGCAAAGTAATTGCAACACAAGAGGTAAGTAAAGCAAGTGAATGGAAGTACGTGTTTACAGATTTAGCTGCATATGATGCCGAAGGAAATGCATACAAGTATGAAGTAAAAGAACAGCCAGTAGATGGATATAAATCAGAGGTAAAAGGTTATGACATTACGAATACAAAAGTAGGCGAAACAAAAGTAGAAGGAACGAAGACATGGAAGGATGGAAATGTAAAAAACCGTCCGGAAATGATCAAGATTGATCTACTACAAAATGGCAAAGTGATCGCAACAAAAGAAGTGAGCGCAGCAGATGAATGGAAATATGCGTTTACAGATTTAGCTGCATATGATGCCGAAGGAAATGCATACAAGTATGAAGTGAAAGAACAACCAGTGGATGGATATAAATCAGAGGTAAAAGGTTATGACATTACAAATACAAAAGTAGGCGAAACAAAAGTAGAAGGAACGAAGACATGGAAGGATGACAATGCGAAAGACCGTCCGACAATGATCAAGGTAGATCTACTACAAAATGGCAAAGTGATCGCGACAAAAGAAGTGAGCGCAGCAGATGAATGGAAATATGCATTTACAGACTTAGCGGCATATGATGCCGAAGGAAATGCATATAAGTATGAAGTGAAAGAACAACCAGTGAATGGATATAAATCAGAAGTACATGGTTATGACATCACGAATATAAAAGATCCAAGTACGGATCCAAAAGATCCAAGTACGAATCCAAAAGATCCAAGTACAGATCCAAAAGATCCAAGTACGAATCCAAAAGATCCAAGTACAGATCCAAAAGATCCAAGTACAGATTCAAAAAATCCACCTACTCAAGAAAATTCTACGACATCAGTATGGCTTCCTAAAACAGGTGGAACATCAATGGATATGATTTCATATATTGCTGGAATGTTGTTATTGGCTTTAGGTGGATTCGTATTAGTTCGTCAACGAATGAGATAAAAAGACTGGTTATGTTGGTTTGAATTATAGCTTGATCAAAGTGTTGCTGTAAATATAGATTTTATAAATAGAGGAGACCCACACATTTTGAAAAAAGTTTAATCAAAATGTGTGGGTCTTAATTTTAGATCTCTTAAGTTTGTATAATTAATTGTGTTTTTTGTGTTTACTTTCATTTAATCCACCCTCAGAGAGTAGATATAGGTAGATCTATATTGACTGTTGTTCCTTTACCTACTTCACTTTCAATAAATATCTTTCCTTGGTGCTTCTCAATAATTTTATAACAGATCATTAATCCTAAACCGATACCATTTTCTTTGAGACTATAGAATGGTTCTCCTAGGTAAGGTATACGTTCCTGTTCAATTCCACACCCATAATCAGTAAATCGAATGTTTACTTGATTTTGATCAGGTGCATATTCGATTTGAATCAATATTTCCCCTCCCATTGAAGTTGCCTCAATTGCATTTTTTAAGATATTTATAAAAACTTGCTTTAATTGATTACATTCACAAAGTATGAATGAAGTATCAGATGTAAACTGAGTTTTAATTTGTATGCAATTCATTGTCGCTTGAGGTTCAAGTAACATTACAACTTGCTTCATTAATACATTCAGGTCATTAGTTTTAATTTCTAATGCCTCAGGTTTTGCTAATGTCATAAATTCGCTAGTAATACTATCTATACGTTCAATCTCTGATAACACTATATCTATGTAATGCTCGGTATCCTTATTTCCCAGTGATTGTAATAACTGCATGAATCCTTTCATTGCTGTTAAAGGATTTTTAATTTCATGAGCAATTGCAGTGGATAATTGACCTACTACAGCAAGTTTCTCCGATTTTCGTAATAATTCCTCTGTTTTTAGCCGTTCAGTGATGTCTCGAGAGATGCTTAAGAAAACTTTTTTGCCATTCAAGTTAAACACACGAATAGAAAATTCAATTGTCAGGGTTTTTCCTCTAGGAAAAACAAATTCATCTTGTAATGTAAAAGATGTTTGCCCTTCTCTAATTTTTTCTATGATTCTTTGGACCATTGGAGAATCTGGTAGAACGTTACTAGGGAAAGACATCGAAAGAAGTTCTTCTCTACTATATCCAAATCTTTTACACGCAACAGGATTTACTTCGATAAAGCGAGTTGGTAATTCATTATCATTCAGTTCCACTACATATACTGCATCAGTTGCTTGTTCGATGAGTGCACGGTATTTCATTTCACTGTCACTTAATTGCTGGTGTAATTGATGCAGTTTTCTTTCTGCTTGTTTCCTTTCAGAAATGTCTCTACAAATTCCTGATAAAGCAATTACATTACCTCTAAAATCTAAAATAGGCGAAATTGTCAGGCTTACATCAATTAAAGTTTTATCTTTTCTTTGTCTAACAGTTTCAAAACGGGTAAGAATTGGGTCATTCATATTGGTATTTTTAATGTGGTTTATATATTCTAAAGTTTGATCTATTAAAAATTCAGGCACGCAAGGTAATTTTTTTCCTACAGATTCTTTTTCTGACCAACCAAATATTCTCTCATAAGCTTTATTCGCTTGTAACATATGCCCATCTAAATCAAATATAGTGATAGCATCTACATTATGGTTAATAAATGATTCTAGTCGCTCTTTGGTAACCTTCAGTTCATTTTCCGCATTTATTCTTTTCGTTATATCAACAGTAGAACCAACTACCTCAACCACTGTTCCCCCTCTTTTAACAGGTCTAAGAGAGAAAAGTATCGTAGCCTCATCATTTGGCCATGGTAGTTCAAAAGTTACTTCTTCACCATCCCATGCCTGTTGATAATATTTTAATAGTCGAGGAATTAAATGAAATGGAATAATTGAAGCATCTATATTAGATAAACATTTACCTACGACTTGCTGAGAGTGAAACCCGTTTTGATAAAATAATTGTCCATCACATAGAGTATGGACAAAATTCCCCCCTACTTTTTCGAATTTAAAAATACCTCCTTGCAATTGGTGTACAGTATCCTTTAATTCTCGCTTTGATTCTAGTAATGTTTCATTCGCTTTGGCTAAATTTTGTGTTAAAACATATAACTTTTGATACGACTCCATAAGAAAAATACCAATTAAGAGTCCGCATGATATAAAAAATGTACCTTGGATGTTAAGAAGTATAAGTGGTATAGAAGGAAAAAAGAATCCAAATACAACATGAATTATAACTAGATAAGCAGCTAGATAAAGAAAAACGCTTTTAAAAGGATGGATATTTTTTAGATATGTTTTGAATATAGTATATATAATAGCTATTCCTAAAGATGCTATTAAAGCTGGTCCCCAATCACCACCAAGGTAGAAAATACGCATAAATAAAATAAACATTAATGTAATCCAACCAGCTGTACGACCAAAATAAATAAAAGAAATAATTAGTGGAACGACTCGCAGGTCGTAAAACAATCCCATGTGCTTAAAATTAAAAATCATTAAAATGGCAGCTATGATACCTGCGTAAATACCACAAAATAAACGAAATGATTTAGAATCTACTTTACTTATAAATACTTGAATAAAAATAGATGTACTAACTAAGAATGCAAAAATAGATAGATTAATGATGAACCCTGTAAAAAGCATGCCATATTCCCCCTTAGTAAATATATTGAAAAATAGAAAGGAAATTCTATGAATTATGCGGTGATTAGACTTGTTATTTGGAAAAGGGAAATGAGTATTGATAAAAATTCAGTTCTTTTTTATCTTTTTCCAACAATAGATCCTTCACTAAAATATTAAATGTAAGAAACATTAATTTTAGATAGGAAATGAATGCTAATAAGGATATATAATCAGGGCATCTACAACCCATGTTAGTAAATAATGTGTATAAGTTTTGTATCTATTTAAATAGGCGATAAGAAATAGTAATTGCTTAAAAGATGGGGGACAGTCGTCTCCTGGCCGTAGGAACTACGGGAATAGCCTAATGAACTAGAAACCAATAAGTTTTCAGTACCTAACAATCTCCCACTTCAAACATTGAACTAGAATGTTAAGTGGTGATTAGTCCGAAATATTTTCTGTATTAATAAAAATAATAAACTAAGTATAAAAAAAAGAAAACAACTTGGATAGGAACAAATTGTTTTCTTATGAAGGGTACAACAAAGAAAGAGTAGGGAAGGAATACACAAACATGCCAATCTAACGGAGTGGAGTAAAATAGGTAAAGACTGAAAAATCAGAAAATTTATAAAGCGAAGTTTCCTATTTAATCTCTTTCTTTGTAAGTATAAGTTTAACATCAATAACAAGATAAAACAACAAAAAAATACAAAATTCTGATAAATTCGACATCAAATTAACTGCTAAATAAATCTTTTACGTTAATATATGAAAAGTTTCTTATTAAAATGTACT
The DNA here is from genome assembly GCF_002073415.2 of Bacillus sp. FDAARGOS_235. Lineage (NCBI taxonomy): Bacteria > Bacillati > Bacillota > Bacilli > Caryophanales > Bacillaceae > Bacillus > Bacillus sp. FDAARGOS_235. The sequence goes on along the minus strand of NZ_CP020434.2, from coordinate 213,099 downwards.
GAATGGATTTTGTAACATTTGCGAAATCAGTAGATCCAGATCCGGGTGATGAAGATGATCCTGTTACACAAAATGGATATACGTATGCAGATAATAATCCTGTAATGAAGATTGATCCGGATGGGCATAAAGCATGGAAAAAGAAAGGAAAACGTATTTGGTATGCAACGAAGGCCGGTGCTAAAGCAGGTGCTAAGGCTGTTTATCAAAGTTATGCTAGTATTGGGAAGGCCTTATCCTTATCAGTGGGGTTCTCTATTGGATATTCTAAAGGGAAATTTCAATATAAAAAACAGAACAGGCCAGCTTATAATAAAGCCTACGTAAATAAAGCTGCTAGAAAGGCTGGACTTAAAGTAGGATTTAAAGTGTTTTGGGGCGTTGGGTTAATAGAAGATGCTTATACTTTTGGATCGGCGGCATATAAGGGATATAAAAAAGCGTATAAAAGTTATCGTTAAAATAATAAAAAATCTAAGTGAAGAAAGTGATAGGGTAAATATAAATGATAAATATTTATGTTATAGACAATTTGTTTCCACTAATATTAAAATATCCAATACGGATAATTTTAATATTAGCAGGGTTAGGTTTGATTCTTAAGTGTATAAAGCAAAGACTCTTTTTATCAGCAGTACTTATGGTATCCGTACTCGCTTTACTTATTATTGTTACTTTTACAAATATTTTAACATCAGTACTAACAGATATTCCTCTCACAGTACAGTATGTTAGTTTAGTAATCTTTACGATAATTTATTGTTTTATATTTGATTATGAGTTATCCCGTAATTAAATAACGTAGAACTAGAAGTGGAACACTATACTATTGTATGGTTATAAAAATTATGTTGCTAAGTTTTGTAACATCCAACTAGATTAGAGATTTGTCACTAACTAGAATTCAACTATGGTGCTTATCCCATCCCTTTGAAAAGGGGGAATTAGAAAAAAAGCAAGCTTGCCTTTTAAGGAAGCTTGCTTTTTTCTAAGTTATATTCGTATTCTTTGACTCTTCTATAAAATGTATTACTCTTCATTCCTACTCTTTGCATTGCTTCTACTGCAGTAATTTTATGATTTTTCCATTCTTGATAAGTTTCTATAAAATTATCATCAATTTCAACTTTTTTGCGGCCAAATTTAACACCTTTTTGAAGTGCAATTGTAATTCCCTCTTTTTGTCGTTCACGAATCCTTTTTCTTTCATCTTCAGCCATATAACTTAATAACTGCAAAATTAAATCTGAAATAAGGGTTTCAATTCCATTTAAATCTTTATATTTCATGGTGTTAAGAAGGGGCATATCTAACACAACGATATCAATTTCTTTTTCCTCAATTAATTCTTGCCATTCGTCTAAAATCATTTGTTTATTTCTTCCCAAACGATCTAGTGATTGAATATATAAAATATCTCCATTTCTCAACATACGCTTCATAAGTTGATATTCAGGACGTTTAAAATCTTTTCCACTTGCTCTTTCTATAAAGATGTATTCTTCAGGAATACTTATCTCTGTTGCGGTTGCAAATTGTCCCTTAATAGATTGATCTTTACTACTTACTCTAATATAAAAGAATTTTCTTATTAAGGTAGGTTACGTTAAAAATAGTAAATTTGTGAGGAAACAAATTTTAAAAGATAGAATGCTAGTAAGAAATAAAAATATACCTGTTAAGGGAGAGCGCATTGGCACTTTTATAAAAGTGCTCGAACTGGAAAAGTAGGTGCTTCTAAAAAAGTGTTAAAGATGTTAAAAAGAAATGGAATAAGCTACACAATTCATGGTTAAAAGGAAATAGAGGAGGCTAGAAAATGTATGTATCAGGAGTAGGTATCTTTGAAGATGATTTATCTGAAGATATAAAGTTTGATTTTCAAAATTTAATAAGTGATGGATATAGTTTAGAGGAAGCTACTAGTATATTGATAAGCAAATATGTTCCATCATTAAGAAAATATGAAGAAAATGTTTTTTGGATTGCCTTAGCGGCAATCCAATGGGAAATGGGAAGACTGGAACCTCTGGTTAAAGAAAAAGCAATTAATATTATTGATAATAAATCAGATTTAAAACGTTGGTGGAGAGAGCCTGAATTAAAAGAGAAGAGAGAGAAGGTTTTAAAGAATTTAAAAGAAAAATTATTATCCCCAACTCCAGAACCTAAAAAGACAAAAAAGGAAATGATTCTGAAAATTGATCTAGCTCAGCTCCAAAAACTTTGCAACAGAACCCTTATGACTATGTATATATAATAGTTAACTTCCCTCTATATAGATATGCAATTTTACATATCCATATAGAGGAAGAAATAAGCGAAAAGTATTGAAAAGTTATACTGAAATAATTTTTCTGGAATGAAAATTCACCTAGTTAAATTAAATTAAGTACCTTTTTATTAGTACTATTAAATTATAATTATTTTAATTATAGTAGTGAAGTTGCATAGCAATTTTAGAAGTATAGTATTTTAATTTCTACACATATCAAATAATTAAGATAAAAAAACAAAAAAGGACAAAATTATACAAAAATCAACAAAATTTTACTATATACGCAATGAAAATTTGATGTTTTAATAAGGGCACAAGATGTTAGTTACATTTTAAGACATATAAAATCAAGATTATCTTCGTATATGCCTTTTATGTAATGACTTAGGAAATAAGTTTATAGTAGGGCATTATGTACAAATGTTTACAATCTATATTTATATTCCTAAAAACTCATCTTTAAAATAATCTATATAGATTAATATTTACAATGTTAGATTTCAGATTAATTAAAATTTAGTCCAACTATTTTATCAAAAGGCACCAATAAATGGGAGGGATCACCATGAAAAAAGCGTTAGTCGCAGGGTTATTAGTTACAGCAGTATCTACAAGTTGCTTCTCACCTGTAAATACTTATGCAGAAAGTAATACAACTTATTTACAACCAAGTAGTATACTTGGACCCGCTATGGATAGGTTATCAAATTCGATTACGAACTTAGGATCACAGACGCCATTAATTCAAGGATATGGGCTAATCATATTACAGCAACCAGATCTTGATGTAAGTACTATATATGGAATAACAACTGATCAAGGCACTGTAAGAAACCATGTTCGAGACTGCCTGGATGTAAATAACCACAAATTATCCGTTGTAAATCAAGAGATACAGAGTTTCGGAATAAGATTTACAAATTACTACAATAAATTAGTTGAATTATCTGGAAAGATGAATGAAGATCCGGAAGCAAGAGCATTATTTGTACGTATTTTTAACTTACTTCAAGGTGACGTTCAAAAAATTCAGTATAATATGAAAATAACTTCAGAAGACTTAAACGATTCTAAAAACGAATTGGTTGAAGATAGTAATAAATTTTCTAGTAAAGTTAGCAAAGCGTTTGAATCTTATAAGGGTTCCGACGGAGACATTGAAAAATTAAGAACGGAAATGGGACAACTTAATGCAGGCATTCAAGAAGATTTTGAAAAACTTCTAGCTCTACCAAAAGAAAATCTAGACGGTTCTTTAAATATTACAAAGTCGGTTATTAATATTTTGAAAGACGGAGTTAAGGATAAAACTGTAGACGTGTCTAATTTGGAAGCGATTTATAACCAATATGGACAACTCACAAATGATAAAGTAACAGAACTGAATAAAGCTATTGCTCAAAAGCAACAGAAACTAATTCAATTGGTACAAAATTTATCGAATATTGAAGTGCAAGCAACTCAAATGACACTTATTGAGCAGCAATTAAATAACTTTACAAGAACAGTTAAAAAGCAAACTCAGAGTTTTGACAATCTAGTAAGTAGTTGGGACACCTTTAATATCATAATGATTGAAACGGGGACAAGTCTTAATACTGATGCAAAAATAGATTCAAATTCATTACAAGCACGATTAAAAGAGCTTAAACAGTTTACGGATGAACTGAAAAAACAAACAACGGAATATCAAGAGAGTGTTACAAAAATAAAAGTAACAGGATAAAATTTGCAAAATTCAGAAATGAAATTCTTAATAATGTAAGGAGAGAAAAATGTGATGAAAAAACCTTATAAAGTAATGGCTTTATCTACATTAATAGCAACAATCGTAGCGGGTGGCATTATGCCATCATATGCTTCGGCAGCGGAACCAGCACCTATTTATGCAAATCAAGACCTTAAATACCCTAGTTATTACCTTGGACCAACAGGGCTTGATAATGCGATGAAGGATACTAAATCCAATATGTTGGTAATGGACCTGTATGCTTTAACTATTCTTAAACAAGCAGATATTAATTTGGATGGTTTACCTTCAGTTGGCGATAATTTAAAAACAGCCATTAAAGCCAACCAAAAGCTTACTAGAGAAAATGCAACATACTGGTTAAATAATTTGAAATCAGGGATAGTTACGACGAATCAAAATATTATCAGTTATGATACAAAATTCCAAAATTATTCTGGTTATTTATTACAATATAAAAATGATCCAGTCAAACTAACAGCTTTGCTTACAAAATTGAATGGTGAAATTTCACAGAATAAAGATCAAGTGACCAAATTAGTGGAGGATTTAAAAAGCTTTCGCGGCAAATTAGAAAAAGATACACAAAATTTAAAAGGGAATTCTGAAGAAATCGTAAATATTTTAACTGGTCAAGAAGCTGGAATTCCACTGTTTCAGAAACAAATCGAAACAAATAAAGCATTAATCGATGAGAATAACAAAATTTATATTGCATCGTCGGTTGCAACTGCTGCTGGTGCATATTTAGTTCTTTCACCTTTTGCGCCCCTTGGTGCACCTATATTAGGAGGCGGGATATACGGAGTAGTTTCATCGCAGCAGCAGATAATCAAGGCACAAGAAGAAATTATAACGCTAACACAAAATATTTCAATGGCGCAACTACAGTCAGCTAGGTTAACGATAGTGCAAAGTGATATTAAAAATTTAACAGATACAATTGATAAAGCTATTGTTTCTCTTGAAAATATAAAGACTGCGTGGGATGGAATGGGAACAAAATATGACTCATTGATTAAGAGTGCTAAAGCTGTTGACCCAGAATTCCTTGCTATGGATATAACAGCAGATCTGGATACAGCGAAGGATCATTGGGAACAGATTAGAAAGTATGCTGATAATATTCAAAGTAGTGAGATTTCGTTCTTGAAATAATAAAATTACAGCAAGAAATTGCCGAAGTAATGAAAAATATAATATACTCAGTTTCCATTTTGAAGAACACATAATGTGAGTCTCCTGTTCAAGTTTGAGCAGGAGACTTCCTATATAGTTATGAAACTTAATAAAGAGTATAGAATAAGAAAGTACGAGAATCTCTATTTTAATATGTTGTTTTATTTGAAATCATCGTAATTTATTTGAAGTAAAGAATAGAAGCTTATGAATTTAATAAAATATGTGATACATGTGAAAAAGTAGGTGAAAAAGATGAATAAGAATTTATATAAGAAAATTATTTTGTCAACAATCATTACGGGAATGGCAGCGAGTAATGTGATTCCACTTCATACTTTGGCAGCAGAACAAACTGTGTCCCAACAGCAAGAAAGTTTGAAGAACTATTCCCTTGGTCCTGGTGAATTTAAAGAAGTAATGGGACAAATGGTGGCAAATATCCTTACAATGGATTCATATGCCAATACAATCAGTAATCAACAGCTGACAGATTTAAGTAAAATAAGTTCTATAAATGGTGATTTACAAGCAAACATGATTAAGCATCAGCGGGATGCAATAGAAAATGCCGATTTTTGGTTCATGTATTTTAAAACTCGTATTATGTACACGCATCAGAATATTGTAAGTTATAATGATACGTTTCAAGCAAGTTATAAGCTTTTACTAACTGCTATAGAGCAAAAAGATACAGAGAAATTAAAATATGAACTAGAAAATTTGTACAATAGTATTTTGTACAATAGTCAAAAGTTAGATGTACTTTTAGAAAAATTGAAGAATTTTCAAGGTGAAATAGCAGAAGATACAAGAAATTTCAAGGAAGATTTCAATCAATTGGAGGATATTCTAGAAAGTACGAACGCTGGTATTCCGCTTCTACAACAACGAATTGAGAATTATAATAATACAATTAAAGAAAACTACGATAAACGTGGTGGCTATATAGCTTTATCTGTATTTATGCCTCCGATTGGTATACCATTGATTGTCACTACTGACAAGAATATCGCATCTGCACAACAAGAAATAGAACAATTAAAGTCCAGAATTTCTGGAGCAGAGGCAGAAGTAGTTATTTTGACTGATGCCAAAAATAAAACGGAACATATGGCCGCAACAGTCGGTACAGCTGTTACTGCTCTTGAAAATATAAAGACTCAGTGGGGGACAGTGGGGAAAAAATATAAATCATTGATTGACAGTGTTGACAACATTAGTCTAGACTTGTTTGATGAGATTATAAGAGCAGATCTGAATACAGCGAAGGATAATTGGCAGGACCTTAAAAATTATACGGATAAATTATATGAAGGTGCTAAGATTGCACAAAATAAATAGATTGTACAAATAGGAAGGACCGGATTGCTACTGAATACGTGTAAAATTACAAAATATACGTTATATAGAAAAGATAGTTTAGTTGTTTCAGGTTTTTGAAATGTAGGAGACATTATTAATAATGAATCATGTAGCAAAAGAAAAGGGATACAAAAAGGACTTAGAAGAGATCCAAGATAAAAAATTGAGAGATTAGCATATAGTATATAGAAATTGCTTAACAAAACCGGATGAAAACAGTAGATTTATTTTTAAGTACCTCAACAACTTGAATTAGGCCTTTAAGTTGTTTTGTATGTATTTTTATTGGTTTGTTGTTTAAAACCTGATACATGCGAATCTGAGGGTCTGTTTTTTGAGGGTGACTAGATAAAATATTGAATTTAATGTAAAAATGGTATTATTTTACAAGTGCGATGGAATAAAAATATTATTTCAGATGAATATGAAATAATAGAGAATGATAGAAATATAAATTGTTTAACCTAAATATCTAATAAAAGAAAACATTAAATAACTAGCTATATGAAAGATGGTATTACTATTTTAAGAAGACGGTTTTAAAAGAACCGCCTTCTTTTTGTTTCTCTATAAAAAGATACAGAATAATTAATGCCATTTCTATGTTTTATAATTGTAATAGACTTATTTTAAACAGCTTTTTTAGTAGTAGTTATTTTAAAGACATTATTTCTCATGCTATAAAATTGTAGGCATAATGAAATAATCATAGAAATTATCGCAAAGTAGATTAGAGCCATAGTCCCCATTCCAAGAGAAATTACTACTCCACCTAATATGGCACCTACTGAACTCCCTAGATAGTTAATCGAACTATTAAGGGCCACAGCTGTACTTCCGTGTTTAGGTTGATAGGATAATAAAATATGTTGCTGTGGTGCTCCTGATGCCCATCCCATTGCTCCCCATATGAAAAATGGTAAGTACTTTATAATTGTTAGATTAATCATTATAGGAATACATACAACTGAGACAGTTAAGATAATTAAAATAAGAGCCATTAAAGTTTTTGGTTTTTTGAAGTAATCAATTAAATATCCAATTGTTATACTTCCAAATAATCCACCCAATCCCCAAGCCCATAAATAAATTGTTAAATCACTTGAGTTATCAAGATCTTGTAATAATGGCGATAGATAGGTATATAAACCTAAACTTGAAATACTTGCAAAAAATGTTATTAAAACAGTGATAGTAACTCTTCTATCTAAAAACATTGCAAGTCTTTCTTTCATAGCAGGTGGTGCTGTGACTGGAACATGTGGTAGAAACTTAAGAATACTAATAGCAGCAATTAAACTAAGTAGTACAACAAACCATATTGCTGATTGCCAATCAAACTTGTCCGCGATATAAAGACCTATAGGAACACCTAATACAGTTCCCATACTCATGCCACCGATTATTAAGCCAAGTGCGCGTCCTTTCTTTTCTACAGGCACTAACATAGTTGAGCCTGCAACAGCTAAAGGAGAAAATAATCCAGCACCAACACCAGCAATTGCCCTTGATATTAAGAATACCGAAAAGTTTGGAGATACTGCAGTTAATGCATTTGCAAGACCAAATATAATTATTGAAGTCAATAGAACTTTTTTTATAGGTTTACCTGCTAAGAGAGAAGCAAATAGTGGAGCGGATATTGCATAACATAATGTAAATATACTTACCGCTTGCCCAACTTGAGATGCACTTTTTTGATAGGTATCACTAATTCCAGGGACAAGCCCAGCAATAATATAAGCATCAAATCCCAAGGCAAACATACCAATAGCTAAAAAAACAACCTTTTTCATAGTTTTTCCACCTTTACATTGTTAAGAATAAAATAAATTATCAATCTTATACACCATAGATGCTAGGTCTATAACGATACAGAATTAATATATTTATATGTATATCTATACAGATATTATTTCCGATTATAATAATTAAGTTATATATAAATTATTGAAGAATGCTTAGTAATTAAAAAATCTACAGATTAAATTAAGGTAATATAACATTTGATAATCATTACTCGTCTAGCTTCAATATGTTAATATTAGTATACTTAATGACTGGGATTAAATAAAATGAATAATATTAATGCAAGGGATGAATAAAACTCATGAGTATTATTAAGTATGAAATTTTTGAATCAGTAATTAAAACGGGGAGTTTTACAAAGGCTGCCGAAAAATTAAACATGACGCAATCTGCAGTAAGCCATGCAATTTCTAGCTTAGAAAAGGAATTAGGAACGTCTTTATTCCTAAGAACTGGTCGGACAATTACTTTAACTCCTCATGGCACTAAAGCTTATGAGTATATTGGTCAGATATTAAAAATAAACCGTAAATTAATAGAGACTAGTTTTAATAATGAATTATTGCCTAAAACACTGAAGATTGGGGCCTTTACAAGTGTAAAAAAGCATATATTACCTCCAATTATGAAAGAATTTAATAAATTGTATCCGTTTCTTGAAATTATAGTGTTTGAGGGGACTTATGATGAAATCCAAGAATGGATTATAAATAAAGTAATTGACCTTGGCTTTACAATTAACGAGGGATTCGGATGTGAGTCAGTACTATTTTTAGAAGATGAGTTAGTTATAGCAACACCAAAGGACTTAAAGTTAATTCCAGTAGATTGCCCTTTAAAGGATTTCTTTGATCAAAATAATATTATTATGCCAGTAGCACCATACAGAAATCAAGTTGAGAAATTTTTTAATCAGCAAAGTATAGAGCCTAAGATTCATTCATATATAAGTGACTGCAATACGATAGTGAAAATGATTGATTTAGGAATAGGTATTTCAATAGGACCAAGGCTTTTCTTAAAATCATGTGATAATATAAAAATATATGAACTACCGGAGCGACATTATAGAAATATATACATATCTTATAAACCTTCTACAGAATTAAAACAAGCAGAAGGTTATTATGTTCAGGAATTCATAAAAATAGCAAGGAACTTAAAATAAGTTCCTTGCTATTTTTATCCTAATCGTCCAAAAGTAATTGTTTTTGAATCGGTTTATTTCACAATTCTAGAATGATTTTAAGGTAGGGAAGTGGATATATTTCTCGGTTAATTGGCATTATTAAACCCTTATATCAAAGTTGAAATTATTTATATAACAAAATAGGAACCTATCATATTTCCTAATAGGTTCCCAATTTTTTTATGATTCAAATTAGAATGAATATCTATTGTCGTTTAATAGGCAATGTAGAATAGCCAAAAGCTAGATCCAGCAAGGCACTTGCTTCTTGACGCAGTAACAAATCCTTCGGACGGAAGTTAAAGGATCCGTCAGCATTGATGGAAGTATCAGGGTCTAGAATTCCTTGGGAGGCAAGTGCTTGAATCGATTGGACTGCCCAGTCATCTGCGGCATCAAGTAATTTAACTTTAATAGCTTTATCAGGTTGAATCGGTTTCAAGTCTTGAATTTGCTTTACGTTTTGAATCATGGTTGCTGCGATCTGTCGGGTAATCGGAGCCGTACGGTCATACCCATGAATGCCTATTGTAATTTTATCTTTGGCCTCTTTGGATTCATCTGGCAAACTACCCCATCCATGTGCACGCAACAAGGAATCAGCAAATTCTCCTTGTGTCATAGTGCCCATTGGATCAAATAAATTACCATTTTTAGCATCCATGATGTTTAAAGCGTAAAGATTATTGATATGGCTTCTATAGTTACTTTTTTGCGGGACATCCGCTAAAGACGGTTTGGTGTGAATTTTTTGTGCATCAGCCATAAAACCTAGATTTTTAGGAGAGTTGTAGTGAAAATATGCGATTTCTCCAGCCGAATTCTTTTTGAAAGCAACTTTGTTGCCTTCCGAATCTTCAAATAACAATGGATGAATCATTTTGAGAACTTGTTTTCCAGTTGTTCCACCTTCCATGACCAAATTCCCATTTTCATAGGTAAAGTGGGTGCGAATTGCAGCTAAACGTGTGTTTTGGTACAAACCCAAATATTTATGGGATTCTTTCTCCTCTAACGGGAGATAACTTGTTTTTACTTCATTCTTCTTAGCAGGGAAATAGTGATCCATAAGAGCTTCATACACGTCTATGCTCATCATTGAATCATTATTGTAAGACATGAAGAATGCTGTTTTTTGCTCAGGCACTAAAATCAACAATGATTGCTGTCCAGGCATGCTTCCCCCTTTTATTACAACGTGTTGACCGTTAGCAAATTCATTAAAAGGCGTTTCAAATCCAATTGTCGCAATAGGAATCGTCTTATCATCAAATACCTGATAGGCATGCATCATATCCATGCTTTTTTCACTTACAATTTCTTTGTCTTTAAACTTTCCTTTCTGTAGTTGCATAATCATGTATTTTGACATGTCTTCCGCAGTAGATAAAATGCCTCCTTGTGGTGCATCCCTTAAACCGCTCCCACTTATTGGGATCGGATCGCCGGCGGGACCATAAGGTGTAGCCATTCTTTTGAGAAGATCAGACGTAAAGCTCATACTTGTAGATTTCATATCTAATGGTTTGAAAATGTTCTTTTCCATGTATTTTGAGAAAGGGGTGCTAGTAACATTTTCTACTGCAAACCCTGCGAGCGCAAATGAGACATTGTCATACGTATAAGCTTCCCCTGGTGGCCGCACCACCGTTGGCATATGTTTAGAGAAAAATTCATTCATCGGTATACTATTATGAACGTATTCAGGTCCAGTTATTGTTGTGAGATCGGGAAAATCTATCCCGCTGGTATAAGTGAGCATATCAAACAAGGTAAGGGGTTTTCCTGTTTTATTAGGTATTTTCAATCCACCTAGATATTGTTGTACATCTTGATCTAGTTTAAGCTTTCCTTTATCAACTTGCTGCATCACAGCTAAGGCAGTAAAAGTTTTTGAGACTGAAGCGATTTGAAAGACCGTGTCCTTAGTGACGGGAATTTTCTTTTCTATATCAGCATACCCATACCCTTTATTGACGACGACCTTTCCATCATGAACGACGACAAAACTAGAACCGTTTACATTGTACTTCTTCATTTTTTCCTCAAATAACGGATCAGCAAAAGATTCTACTTCTTTTTTATTATTGGGTGCTTTCATCATTTGAACATCGGTCGTGACTGCCGAGGATTTTGATTTTCCAGCTTCTAATGATTGTTGGGAACACGCAGAAATCATGGTTGAAGAAGAAAGAAGAATTGCAACGATCCCCAATTTGTTAATTGCTTGTTTCATTTTTGTACGCTCCTTTATTTGATTAGGATTTTTTGTTAGCACAACGAGTTAGTGGCTCGTTAGTGTATGAACAGAGTGTAGCAAGCGGCGAGTCATAGTCGATAGTGAACTTTTGTCATATTTATAAAGAACAACAAAAATTGAGTGGGATCCGGCTGTATTAATAGCTATGTCATAGAAACCATGACATTTTGACACTACCGTATGTGACAGAAAAATACTTAGAATCAAAAAGTAGCTTTTAACACATTAGCAATGAATGAGGAGGAGAGATTTTAATGACAAAAGCATCAGCTCAAAAAACTTTGCAAGATTTTTATTTCTTGTTATTTACCTTTGTATCCGGATTCTTTTACTTTTGTTTCTATCTGGTCAGCATTACATTTGCATTAGTAATGACGATTATCTTTTTGGGTATTCCCTTGTTGGCTTGGGTGCTACAAACAACTCACACGTTTGTTCAGTATGAACGTATTCAGACGAAGGTTTATACAGATATATCGATAGAGTTATTCGAACCACAAAAAAAAGAGGAGGGAGATAAATGGATTAAAGCGAGAGATACAATCCTTAATAATAGCAACTGGAGGGCTATTTTTTGGCTCATGCAGAAAATTTTTGTCGGAATAATGAGTCTTATATGTGCTGTTTTACTGTATGTAATGCCAATAGTATGTATCGTTACCCCCTTACTTTTTCAATATTTTAATATATACTTATTGGGCATTGCTGTGAATTCATGGGAGACAGCAATTTTTGTCATGATTGTTGGTTTCATTCTCATCTGGATACATAATCTTATTGGAAACGACTTAGTTCGAATTATTGGAATGTACACGCGTTTCATGTTTAAAGCTATAAAGGAGTGATAATTTGTTTAAGACTTTAAAACTATGGTTTTGGTATGATTGGGCCTTACTTTGTATACGCTTTATTGTTTGGCTATCATTGATATCAACGACTATCCAACAACAAGATTATTTGACAGTACCACTTTGGATCATAATCCTTTGGGAAGTCGTTTCATTTTCAGTACCTTGGATTTGTTTAATGTTCAGTTATCGCTATTATTTATTTACTGAAATAATATTATTTGGCGGAGTTTGTTTCTATTTAACTTTATTATTTCCGTTAGCGTATCTTGCTTTTTTAATGCCAACTTTTATGATTGCGGCAAATAGCGTTCATAAATCTTACCGCTGGTCGGGTCCTATCACAATTATTTTGTTCCCGTTGCTCATTGCGATATTTTCCGAAGTGACAGATTTATGGGTAATCATCCTACAACTCAGTTTAGCTTTTGCTATGGGCTCTTTCTTTCGTTTACTGGCTATTAATTACCGTCAAAGTGAAATTATTCGGAACCAGAAACATGTATTGGAACAATACGTATCCCAAGTTGAGCGGATTACATTACTGGAGGAACGTGATAGGCTCTCAAAAGACTTACACGATACGATGGGGCATTCTTATACTTCAATTATTATGGGGATGGAAACATTGCGTGTGGAATTAAAGTCTAAAGAAGGAGAGCAACAGCTAGATTCATTATTACAATTGGCCCGTAACAGTATGGAAGAAGTAAGACTGTATTTACACCAATTAGATTTATCACAAGAGTCGCTTCCCTTAGCTACCACACTACAACAATTGACAGAGGAATTTAAGAAACATGCAAAAGTAAATGTACGTACTCGAATAATAGGAGAAGAGTATATGGTCTCCAAACAATCAAAAATGACACTATATCGGAGCTTGCAGGAATCACTAACAAATGCTGTTCGCCATGGGCATTCCACAGAAATCATTGTGTCACTTCATTTTGAACCACAACAGATAAGATTGGATGTAGAGGATAATGGCTGTGGGGTAGAAGAGTGGAAGGATGGCTTTGGATTAACTGCAATGAAAGAGCGTGTAAGTCAGTCACAAGGAAGAGTCATTGTTTATTCCAAAAAAGGGGAAGGGACATTAATTTCATGTGTTTTACCGAAACAAGTACAACTGGCTAACGAACAAATTCGCCTGTGTATTGTCGATGATCATTCTTTTATCCGAGAAAGTCTTCATACAATTTTGGGTGGACTGGAGGATTTACAAGTAGTGGGAATGGCTGAAGATGGAGAACGGGCTTTGGAATTGTGCGAGAGACTAAAACCAGATGTAGTATTAATGGATTTAGAGATGCCAAATCTGGATGGGATTCATGCAACTAAAATGATTAAGAAAAAATGGCCGGACATTCGTGTACTCATTCTGTCAACCTTCCAGAATACAGAAAGAGCAAAAGAAATCATACGAAATGGTGCGGATGGTTATGTATTGAAATCCATAGATTCGCGTGAACTAGCTGAATCAATTCGTCTAGTCTATCGAGGAGGCACGATGATTACTCATGACTTGTTCCATAGGATGTGGGAAGAAAAAGAAGAAACAGGATTATTTGAATCACGATCAGATGGAATAGAGTATGGATTAACAAAACGAGAAGTAGAGATTTTGGAACTACTATCACAAGGAAGCCGTTATAAAACAATAGCTTCGACACTTTACTTGTCAAACGGAACGGTAAGAAATTACGCCTCCAATCTCTATGAGAAGCTAGGAGTTAAAAATCGAGAAGAAGCCGTACAAAAGGCAAAAGATATAGGATTACTTTCATGACTCTCCCACTTGAACTAGTTAGCTGAAGTTAATGGGGAACTTACAGATGATGCAGGACATCGCTACCCAATCCCACATTTGAAACTACAATGAAAAATAAAGATTTGGAACGCCTCTGCTTTTTTGTGAACCAAGTTGTTTAAAGAGGTTATTTGGATTCTCATATCGAAAAAGTAAAATACTATAGACGAAGACCATAAAATTTGTAGACTATAACTAAATTTGAAATAAGGTTTAGGATAGATGAATGTTTTATTGAAACCTATCTTTACAGAGGACTGGTAAATAGTTTTCATATTCGTTAGTACATCGGTCCTAAATCTAAAAGTAAAATAGGTATTTGGGTCAATAACATCTTTGATTTAGATGTTATTGACCCAATTTAGAAAATATCTATTAAGTTGCCCTGAGTAATTTTAGAATTGAAAGAGGGACTTTCGTAAATTTCGGGATAATAATACTCACTAAATTAAAGCTCTCTATAAAGAGAAGAATTTAGAAACTAAAGAAATTAGTGTGATGGTGCTAGATTGTAGTTAAATATAACATATGTCGTTTTGAGTTGAAGTAAGATGTGTAATTGGAAAAGATAACAGGTTAATATATTTCTAATCATTTAAAGGGAAGGGTATGTGATTGAGGTGAATAATTCGTATAATGAAAAGACGCATACATCGATTAAACAATTATTAAAAAAGTTTTCATCAAAAGCTCCTGGATTTGCATATATTTCTAGTTTCGATAGCGGCGTAACTTATAAAGGTGCAGTTGGCTTAGCTTCTATAGAGAAAAATCTACCCATAACTACCAAAACCGTTTTTAATATAGCCTCAGTTTCTAAACAATTCACAGCATTTTCTATATTACTCTTAGAACAAGAGAGGAAATTGAGTTTAGATGATTCAATTGTAAAATTTGTCCCTTCTATAGGTGCATATGCTGAACCTGTAACATTGAAACATCTAATTCATCACACGGGTGGACTAGTTGATTATATGGAATTGGCTGAAGCAGCAAATATTAAATATACGGACACATTAACTGTAAAAGAATCGCTAGAACACCTTAAAAGTCATCAAATTGCAAGGTTCCCGGTTGGAACAAAATTTGAGTATAGCAATACAGGATATTTTTTATTGTCACTAGCGGTAGAGAAGGTAAGTGGCAAGTCTCTACGTCAGTTTGCAAAGGAACGTATTTTTGATCCTTTACACATGAAAGACACAACAATTGTGGATTGCTACCCAACTACTATATCAGTTGCTAATGGATATTCGAGGAATGAGCAAGGAACATATAAAATCTATGAGAGCCCTTGGGAACATACAGGGGATGGGGCAGTTCATACAACAGTTGAAGACCTGGTAAAGTGGGGAGAAAATTTAAACACAGGTACCGTTGGTGGAAAAAATCTTGTTAAAAGAATGAGCGAAATAGGTCCGGAAATTTCTCCAACTGGGGATACAATTATTGACAATGAAGATTATGCTTTTGGGCTAAGGCTTGCTGAAGGTTTTAACTATCGGTACTTGGAACATTCAGGAAGTTGGGCGGGTTATCGTTCACACTTTATGCGGTTTCCAAAAGAATATTTGTCCGTTGTAGTCCTAAGTAATTATGATGGATTTGACTCTAAAAAATATGCTAATAAAATAGTAGAAATTGTTTTAGAAAAGTAAAAAAATAGAGGGTAGAAGTCAGTATTTAGATTTGCTTTATCTCACGTTGTTTTAGATGTATTTAATTTTGAGAACGGAAGGCAAGCATAAATTTATGCCTGCCTTTTTGGGTATTAAAATGAATTTAAATGTTAATATCCATTTGCATGTCTCCCTACATTGTACAAGATAAGAGAAGTGGGGAACTCCTATCTATTCAAGTATTATTTATATTATGATTTTATTTAAACAACAAATATGAGAATCTAGATTTCTCTGTTTTTCTCATCTCTCTAACAAGGGAATTTTTATATACTAATTAAAGTAGAATTTAAACTATGTATTTTTTATATAATAAAATCAAAGATGATGAGAAAAGAATAAAAGTTCAGCAATAGATGTGTCGCTGAACTTTTATTCTTTATTTTTTCCAATTCGCCCCAAACTATCTTTGATAGTTGTTTCTCCAAGTTGAGTGTATAACAAGGCTGTATCTTGACTGGTATGCCCAAGTTGTTGCATGACTTGTAACGAGTCTTTTTCCTTCATGTATAGCTTATTCGCCAGTGTGTGTCTTAATTTATGAGGAGACATTTTTTTGCCATAGGCCTTCGTATATTTTTCTACTATATCCTGGATAGCTCTAACCGAAAGAGGCTGTGCAGTATGTTTATACTTCGATAAAAACACATTTTTTAATTCTTTCCCTGGAGCGTATTTGTTATCTCTAATTTCCATATACTTTTCAAGGTCGTTCAATGCAATTGGTGTAATCCATACCGAATCTTCTTTGTTTCCTTTTCGGATTACATCAATTAATCTTTCTTTTAAGTTTATATCTTCCATACGAAGATCGGCCAATTCACTTACACGAATACCACTACCAAGAAATAGGGAAAGAATAGCTACATCACGATCTTTGTCTCTTAGAAAATAGAAAAGTTGGTGTTTTGTTAACGATTTCTCATGTTCGTACGTCACGTAATTCAAAAATTCTTGATCATCATCATTATGAAATATTTTAGATCTCATACGTTTTGCACGGGCATTTAATGTTTCTTTATCTTTATGTATTTCAATTTTGGCCATTACATTTCTATAAAAATAACATTCTCCTTCATCATTTTCTGATAGGGAGGTAAGGTACTTGAATAAAGACTTTAAGGCTGAAATTTTTCTGTTAACGGAGGAATTCTGCATATTTTGTTGTAGTTTTAGAAACCTCATAAAGTTCTCAACATCTTTTTTCTTTAAATTCTCCAAATCAGAGAAGGATATGTCTTTAATGGGCTTTAATTCAATAATTTGTTCAGATAATAGCCAGTTAAAGAAGACTCTAAAATCATATACATAATTCAGTAGGGTGGAGGGAGAGGCATCATGCAATTCTTTGTACTCCACAAATTCTTCTATGTAAAAGGGCATTTCATTTAAATTCTCGTATAATTTTTTACGATGTACGGATTTTTGACGTTGCTTGCTGTAATCCATAAAAATCACCTCATATACACTATAACAGAAAAAATACTCGAACACAAGTTCGCGTTAAATTCAATTTTTACACATACTTATTTACATAATTAAATTATGGTTACTAGAATGTACCCGAAATTGAATAAGGATAGTGTAATCATTCTATTGAAAATTATAGATAACCAATTGATAAATAAAAATTACATGTGAATGTAGATAAAATAAAGGGTTCTTCATACAAAAATCAATATGTGGAAACTGTTTAAAAGTCGTTATCAAATATGAATTGATTATTCTAATCATGATTATGAGGATTTTATTAGATCAACATAAGAAAAGATTTTATAAATTAAAATGTAATATACTATAAACATTATTAACGAGTAACTCAGTATTTAATAATTTCTATATAAAGTATGAATTTTATAGGTACATATCAATACGCTAAGATTAATACAATTGAGCTCAACCCCCCCTAAATACTGTATTAGAGTTTTATTTAACCCTATTATTGTTCGTAAAATTGGTATTTCGTGCGAAGTTTTGAAGTGTTTGTTTGTTCCTCTTTATAAATTCATCATTCACTTCCCTTTCGTAAGTATGAATATCTTATAATTCCATATACATTCGACTATATATTAATATCGATTACATGGTTGTTTCTAAGAGATAGCCAGTATATAACATTTTAAAACCAAACGGTTAACTTTAACCCCTTAGGATTAAATAGGTTTTGTTTTTCATAAAACTTATTTGTTGTGATGTCGCAATAGAGTTTTTCCTTTAATCTTTTTTTATTGTACTTGGTTTAGTTGAGCATTCCACTAAATGTGATTTTAATACAGATTTCAAAATATAACTTCTAAATTGCTCTTTCCGTTTCAATGATATAAGTATTCTTTTTATTTTGAGATTTATTCCACTCGTTTTTTACTAATACTTATAATAAAGGTTATGTAAACTAATTATTTTAAAACTTATAGAGATAGCTACAAAATAACAATAAAGTTATTTAAGTTTATAAGTTCAAACAAACAAAACCCATTGCTGCACATAAAAGTGTCTCTGAAATAGTTTCAGGAAAATTAATTCCTCTATTGTGACTGTTTTTGATAAGAACATTTAACTCTTTCCAAAGAAAATATGCTTTTACAGCATCTTCAAATCTAGATTTATCTATTTTTACAAAATCGTGTAATGCCATTTATGTATGTGTGCTTCCTAAACTATTAATATTTTAACTTAATAATAAAATAAAATAGAATTATAGCGATTTTTAAATTTTTGAGAAAAAATTAATTTTCTCACGGAATCATTACCTCACAGTTTTTATTTCTCACTTTAAGTATAACTCGCTATGCCATAGCAGTCAGGACCATTCATGATATCTTTCTATAGAGAAAAACGCTAAAATCAATTGATTTTAGCGTTTTACGAACAGTCTATCTTAAGTTAGTTTTCTCATACCTTGATAAGATTGGAAATGCAGTTTTATTTACAAATATATAATATTTTCTTACTGAATTTTGAATAGCCCATTACTATCACTAAGTTCTTCCTTAATCCGATTCAGCAAATTATAAACCTTTTTATCGTCTTTTACTATCTGGTCTAGATTAACATTGAACCTATCTTCTACAAGTCTTCCTTTACTAATTCTCGATCTAACCGCCTTATCTTTGCTGTTTATTTGATTGTCATTGATAAGAAATTTAGCAAACTCTTCTTCTCGCATAATGGATTCCCCTTTTCAATAAAATATGAGCCAGCATTTATTTTTGGCCCAATATTTAGATACAAAAGTTAATTATTGAAGAACCCTAATTTCGGATCAATGAGTAATGTTCTATCTAAAAAGAGATTTCCTAATTCACATGAGGTTTCAGGCAGATACGAACAACTATGGCATGCAGCACCATTAAGGTTATTAACACCTTGACCTGAAGATTTTCCAATTTCCGAACAAACAGGGTCAGAACTGCACCAGCGTACTTTATCAATTGCTTTATAGACCACCGGGAAGAAATTTTCTTGTCTCCCCATTCTTACAAGACCTCCAAACGTACCATCTATATCACCCGAAGACGTATAGATTAATATCCCGCATTGCTCTTCATTTAGATATAGCCGTTCACGAATAGAAGTGGAATTATAGCCACATGTTAAAGCCAACTCATCAATAATAATGTGTGACAGTGTATGAAGAAGAACATTCCTTGGCTTTAAAATATCCTCATCAACATTTGTTCCTCTATTCTCAGCACGAGTAAGCAACTTATTGAAATAATGTTGAACATCGCCTCTTTGTTCCCATAACTGCAATTTTTCAAAATTAATAGTAAAGAAAATACCTTCTCCATATACCTTATAAGCCGGTAACCAATTATTTTCCGGTAAATTTGGGTCTTTAAATAATAAATGTTTACCTTTAGTAATTTGGTTCTTTGCAACCTCTTCATCATTGGTTGATAGTCTATTAAATCCGGTTAAAGCAATTGTCTCTTTTAATTTAGTTACTCTATTTATCATGCTAAAGAAAGTAGTTGTATCTTCTTCATTTACTTCATCGCAAATCCATTCTTTTTTTACCTTTAGGTTTTTTGTATCAATTTCTTGTGTTAGTGTTTCAAATTCCTTTTTCCTTAATTCCTTTTCTGCATTCCTAGTACTCACTCTTTCAGGAGTTTGCTCTTCCTCTATCCCTCCCTCGATGTACAAAATAGCAAGTTCAATATCTGATTGATTATATTCTTGTATTTCAGGCGGGCATAATTTTTTCACTGTCTTAATTTTCCCATCCATATTATCAGCCATTTCTAGCCAAGATGAGGTAACCCCATTTTTTTCAAACATATCTATAAGTTTTTCCGCTTCAGGATTTTCCCCCGGTAAATGAATTGCACTTATCGTATTAGGGTAATACACATTTATAGAATTTTTTAATACTGCTATTGGATAAGAAGAGCAACTTTCCTTATCATTTTCAGAACCAAACCATGGTCTATGACCAGGACATTGGTATAACTTTTTTTCATTTTTATTTAGCATTTTACTTAATTCACTTACTCGATCCTCATCCAAATCGGAAGTAGTTTTTCTGGACATTATTCCTCTAAGTGGTCGTTCTTTATTACAAGTACACTTAACTTTGAGAGAATCGAGAGTTGCCCCTCCTGTTGAAAGAAGTTTTATTTGCCCGTCACAAGCGGTATTTTCGTCACCATGAACCCATTCTCTCCATGGAAAATCAGATATGTGACCTTGACTACAGACCATTACAAATGGGACTTGAATCATCTTCATTTGCTTTTTACATTCTTTACAATCTAACCAACTTGTTCTTGATGACATAGAAGTTTGATGTAATGTTTTGCATTTTGGACAATAGTGCCAAGTAGGAAAACGTAACAACGGGATATACAAATCCGTATTTGTTTGAGTTATCGCACCTCCTGCATTTTTGTATTGATAACTCGGTCTAAAATCTGGAGGCATCAGTAATTGTTTTACCTTTAATAATGATCTTAATCTAGGTTCTTGTATTTCATATTCATCAAATGTTTCAATACGATATTCATTTTTGTCATGATACCATTTATCAAGGGCACCAATCATTGCTGATTCCCCTTCAGGACTAATAACAAGAGCACCGGGACCAAATGTTGTAACAAGTTGCCCTCTTCTTAAAGGTAAATCTTTCATGAAAACAAAGCCTCCCAACCACTTTCATTATTCTCATTATTATTAGAGTTATATATTGTCGCAATAAGCCCTCTACATTCTGAATCTACATTTCTCATTGAATTAATCATCGACTCGGCATTTACTTTTAATGTATGGGGAATCGTAGTACCTGCCGAATACATATAACCATTTACCTTAGGGTCTACTCTCCATGCAGTATAATTTCCTTTTTCTAGTCGTTTCAATATCTCCATAAACCTGCTTTTCAATTCTTCAACTTGTTCTGGATCAACAAGTGTCGCTCTTTCTATTAAGCGATTATAAAAAGGGACTATTTTTTTATTTAGATTCTTCTGGATTTCTTTCCAATCCGGAGTTCTAGCAATATCATCATTTAATGCTTGGCGCAAAAAACCAACAACAAGTGCATGCAAACCTCTATCTAAACATGAATCAGAAAAAGGCGTAACACTTGTAGGTTCTACCTGAGCATATAATTTTTGATGGTATTCTCTAAAATGTTCAAAATGGGATTTGTCTCTTGATTTTGTGTTTGAATATAAGGTGAATATTAGTCCCGGTCTTTCCTGCCAGCGACGTCCAACACGACCACTGACCTGAATATATTGCGCTGTCATTTTTGGTTGCCCTACTATGGCCATTACCGATAAACGATCAATATCTACTCCAACCTCAATAATGTTAGATGCCAGACATAAATCAATTGTTGAATTTAAATCTTTTTTATCTTTATTAGGTCTATATTCTATTTTCAAATCATCAATAGTTTTGGAGATTTCATGGCTTTGCTTTCTAGATGTTAATTCAAGAATATTATTTATATACCTTATATCCTTTTGAAGTCCCTTTCTCATCGCCATTGAACTTGAATATTGAGGTATGTCTGTTTGAGTTAATGTCAGACCACCGCCTAATTCCCGTAACGTATTATAGAACGTAAGTAAGGTCCAGTAAGGGTCTTTTTCCTGCTCATTAATTTCAGCAGTAGATTGAAGAATAGATGAAAACGCCATAACCTGTGACATCATAATACGAACAGTTGTAGTATAAACTCCTACATATTTCCGTCCCGGCATCGGCTTGCCTGTTTCCTTATTTATTGCTGGAGTTGCAAAAAAGGAATCTTCATTTTCAAGTCCCGGACTTGGAAATAATCTTGAATTTTCTCTTCCGAATAAAGCAAGGGCTTGTTCTTCAAATTGTTTAATTGTTGCAGTTGCTGCAATAATTTTTGGTTTGATTACTTTTCCGTCTACATTCTTTAAACATAATTCTTCAATTAAGGTCTCAAATAGCCCTGTTAATGTTCCTAATGGCCCAGAAATTAAATGTAACTCATCTTGCACTATTAATGATGGAGGACTAATAAACCTTTCTCCGTTTGAGTCGATACCAAATAGCGCTCTTGCCTTGGGCTGCCATACTAATTGTACAAACTTGTCAACTGTTCCAATTAAGAAAGTTGGGCGTTTCTCATATATAGTTTCATCAACAATATAAATAGGCAATTCATCGTGGAAATGACAATTTTTATCTGGACAATGGACAACTAACTTATCATTGTTAATTTTGTACCCGAAGTAGTACTTTTTCTTGCTGCCTTTTTCATCGTAGTAACCTAAATTTGCTCCACACCATGAACAACTATTAACAATAAATTGCTGTGCATTTTTTTCGTTTTTCTGAAGTTTATTTAGAGAAGTCTTTGCAGACTTGTTACTATTAGGCGTCGTGTTTGAGCCCACCCAAATTCCTATAGAAAACGGTGTATCACCTAATTTTTTACTGTTTCTGCTTCTTAGATACTCTATAGCACAAATAAGCCTTGAAGATCGTTGGAATTGGTCAGCAGTTAAAAGTCTTAGTGTGTACCTCATCATAACGTCAACACCAGCATCCAATGGATTTTTTAGACGTCTTAGTATCATTTGAAAGGCTGCAACACCTAAATATGCCTCCGTTTTACCTCCCCCTGTAGGGAACCAAATTAAATCAACAATTTCTCTTGAATCGCACTTTTCGTAGACTAATGACTCAATAGACATTAATATAAAAGCAATTTGGAATGCCCTCCAAGTATTACTAGCATTCTTAAGTTTAGTTTCATCATTAACACTTTCTTTAAAAGGTTTATTAAAAATAATTTGTTTATCCTCGATACGCCCAAAACGTCTATCTTTACCATTAACTTGTTGAAGGAGTATTGCCGTATTCGCTAAACGAAATGCTTCTAAAATTTGTGGATCCTTAAGCAATTTAAGACCCTTTTCCATTCTATCTAGGCTTTCTTTACAAAGTTCTAAATGCTTTCCGGCAACCGGTTGCAACAATACTGGGACATTATCACCCTCTGTTGATTTATTTTCTATCCATTCCCTATAACCTTCAATTAAAGGATTTAGTATTTTTTCAGGGGATTCATTACTAGAAAGACCGGCAAGATCACTCATTTTAATTTCTAGTTCAACCTTTTTCCCATCTTGATTAACGAAGACGTTTGGAGTCATACTTAGCGCTTCATACTCCGGCATAAAAGTTGTAGATAATTGCTGGACGTTCTTTGAATTTTGCTCCCAGTCTGCAGCGCATCCATGACCAAATGCATATACTCCTTCGTTTCGATAAAGAAGTTCAGTTGAAGCCTCTTCATCACTCATCAACTTTTTCATTTCATACTGTTTTGGGTAAACAGAAAAAGAGTACTTAACTGGTGTACTTATAGTCATGATTGCTTGAAACAATATTAATTGTTGTCTATTAAACTTCGGAACCGAAGAACGGTTTGTTACACTTATGGTGATAATATACTTATCCTTTACTTCACGAAGACGAGCCTGAAATTGAATATGATAATGGGAGATTTTCTCGTCTTTTTTATTTTTCATTTCAACTTGTTTTTCCATTTGTCCTTGGCTAATAAGTTCGCTTAAAGGTAAATTCCATATTCCTTCTATAGTTTCCCTCAGCCACCATTGTACACTGTTACTTTCACCCTTAACTTTTACATTGTGCGGAGTATATGTTCCGCCTTCTATTCTAACTTTTAATTCAGGAAGATCTTTATTAACACAAAATGTTAACCCCATAGTTGAAGGCATAAAGTCATTTTTTTGCGGAAATAATTCTACTTCACCATCGTCCTCAGTCGTTTCTATACCTTCTTTACGCTCAAACAATTTATCTATTTTATCGTCTTCAAGTACTTCATTAGGTTCTTCACCAATTGGGGTTTCAAGGGAAACTTCACCATTTTCACTTGTACCTAATGGAAACAAATGGCCACTTACATATCTTTGAGTTGGTGTTTCTCTTTGGAGAATCTCCTCTTTAATTCCACCAACTTCCCAATAATAAGGTTTGTACAATTCATCTCTTGATTCAAATGTTGTAGTACCGATATGATTAAATTTTATATAATGGTCCCTAATTTGACCGGGACCAATTATTTCTTCTTTGACATTATTCATTACTTTTTGACGATTATTAAGTGATTTATCTAATGAGATAGCCATAGCAATTATCCCTTCCCTACTAATCTATATTCATTGGCTTCATAAGGTTGTATGGTGCTATTAAATGTCTTGAACGATCTATTGATACAATTCTTTCAATATTAAAAGAAGCCCCATTAAACTCTTTTGACATAAACGTGTAGAAGCCTTTTTCTTGTAATTCTTTTAAGATATCATTTGAAAGTTCGCTCATTAATTTTTCAGAAATAATTCTTCCTGCTTGTCTATGGGCAAGTTGGATAATCTTCATAGTATTATATATTTCTTTTATTATTTCATCATCATACTTTAATGCCTTCAGTATTTTCGGAAGTTCAGTTGGGCAAATTGAATCTTCATTACACCATGACCTTAATGATGCCATAGAAGCAGTGTTAATATTATATTTGTTAATCAATATTTCACTTACTTTTCTAATTCCTCTTTTCTTTACATTAAAGCGTAATTTATTCTTCCACTCATTTTGAAGAAGGCGATATTTCTCAGCGTTTTTCTTTAGAACATCATGATCAGCAACTTCCGCAATTAATTTGGTATCTCTATCATTTCTCATTACAATAAAGTCATCTTCTTCTATATCCTTAAAATTAAGTTGTTTGATAAAATTACTTTTTTCATTAGGGGAAAAAACTCGGATTTTTGAATCTTTTGGTGCAAATAAGAAACGACCATTCTCCAGATAAACTATGCTCGCTTCAACACCATCCTGGGAGTTTACCTCTAATGCATTTTTCTGTTCCTCTAGGAACTTACTTACTGCTGTATTTACCAACTCTGCTTGTTCTAAAGTAATATTACTTTTCTTTTGTACGGGCTCTCCAAAGGAAATATTATCAAATATTGTGCTATACACACCTTTCTTGTCTATATCCTCAAATATCTTGTTAGGGCTTATGGAATTGGTAAAAATATCATAGGATATAAAAGCAACAGTCTTACCTTTAAAAGTATTTTTAACATACTCGCCAAAATAAGTGGCATTACCTACAAAAACAACTTCATCAAAGGTTTCAATATCTTTCCTAAAACTGTTCTCAGTAAAAAAACTTTCCTTTAAGAATGATTTCAACCCATCTATGATTAAAAATCTTTCCTCAATTGTTATTGCCCTTTTTGTAACAATTGCTATTTTTAAACCTGCTACCGCCCTGCTATTAATATAATTGCATAGGTAATCATACAAATTATTATTTGTACCTTCTATCACTTGCTTAAATGATTTTGCCATTTGTAATACAACATTTGTGAATAATTCAGGATAACTCTTTTTAATCTGAATAAAGTTTGAAAGGATCTGGTCTTCAATATCCTTGTTAATTACTGCATTATAAGGAAGTAAACTACTTGCTAACTTAAAAAACACTTTCTTTAGCAGGTTTAGAACTTCTAACAGATGATCGTCATTCTCATATCTATTTTGAATCTCTAATCTAAACTTTTCAATGCTGTTAGCAAATAGCAATAATTCATTACTTTCCACATGCTTAAATAAAACAGTCTTATCACCCAAACTATATAAGTCTAATAAATTATTAAAGTTCATCACCATTACCTCCAGGCAAGGAACTCAATTCCAATTGGTATTTGAACCTCATTGGAATTTAAATAGTCGACAACTTCTTCAGTAACTATTTTTTGGTCACCCTGCAATAATTCTCTTCTTAATTCTTCCTTCACCTCATGCAGTCGATTTTCGTTGTCAGTTCTGCTTGATAAAATAATTTTAGGGTTTTTAGTGAATTGCTTGTCTTGTTTAATAAAACTAAATAAATCCGAATAAATAACTGGAACTTCATCATTAATTTCTACGTCAATTCTTTTCATCTGAGATGAAAAGAATTTCCCATTTGTATAACTATTGCTGTTATCAAAATAAAGGAAGTCTTTTATTGTTCCCTTTACACCCTCATAAATAAAAATTTCATTACCTATAAATTCATTAATTTGACCCGCATTTCCAACCAAATAAAGTGAGTCTCCTGGATAAAACTCAACTTTATTTAATTGGTCTGATGTATACAAAACCCTCAACAATCGACTATTATCTAGACCTACCTGTTGCTTTTTACTTACCTTTCGTGTTCTTTTAATTTCATCAAATTCTTCATCTAAAAGAATAACTCTATCAATCCAATATCTTTCAGGAATTCCTCTTTCAATCTTTCCGTCTTTTATCTTAAGTATCATTTCGTTTTCAAAAACAGGGCTAGGTTCTACAGAGATAACTGATGCTTTTCTCGCAGATTGTTCATCCTGATAAATAATTCGGCTGCCCTTTTCTAAATTAATTACTGTTTTTCTTATAGACCGCATTTGTTTATTTTTAGAAAACGTTTTGTCTACTATTCCCATTGCAATTAATAATGAAAAGAACTGTTCACTGGGAAGAGATAGTATAAGGTTAATAGACTTTTTATACTTAATTCCATGGTCGTTTATATAAGCGCCTAATTCGAATGCAAAATTGATCCAATCAGGTATATCTATGGGGCCCCTTCTACTAAGAACTTTTAAATTCTTAATGGTCATTCCATTCACCACTTTCATAACCCAAAATAGTTCATTATCTTATGCTAGTAATTTTATCACATTATTTGACAAAAAATTTATCATTTTCCACACTTATTCTTTTTCCGATACTATATATAGTACATTTGACACATTGAAAATAGATTACCCTTGGATAATAACTTTCTGATCAACTTTTTTACAAGATGGCATGTTTATGAAATAGTGAGGCCATTATTAGATGTAGATAATTTTATCCATCAATATTTTGGGGCAGAACTAAGGATTGAGTATTTATCCTTTTGAGTAAGTTCTTATCTAGATACTCCTGTTACACTTCACTTTTGGTTGTTTACAAAAAAATGACAAGAGACGCCTGATTTTTCAGGCGTCTCTTTTTTTATGTGTTTTATTAGAATTATCGCTCATGTGACTTTTACAAAAATACACCTTCCTAAATTATTTTAGTTTGTAAAAGATTTTTTACAGGTAATAATTAATTACGAATGGAGGTTCATTAATATGACAGATATGATGACAAAAGAACAAAGAAGAAAAAACATGCAGGCTATAAAATCAATATCCAAACTGGAAAGCATTGTTTCGAAAGAATTGTGGAAGAATGGTTTTCGCTTCAGAAGAAATTCAAAAGAATTATTTGGGAAACCAGACATTTCTATAAAAAAATATAGAGTTGTGATATTTATTGACTCGTGTTTTTGGCATCAGTGTCCTTTCCACGGGAATATGCCTAAGAGCAATACTGATTACTGGTCTAAGAAACTTGGGCGGAATATTGAGCGGGACAAGGAAGTTGATGAATACTATAAAAAGAATAATTGGAATATAAAACGAATTTGGGAACATGAAGTAAAAGATGACTTGGAAAGGATTGTAGAAGAGGTAGCCGAGTTTATAAAAGACGCCCAAAACAAGTAAAAAGAGATCCCAAAGGATCTCTTTTTACTTGTTTTGACTGCAGTACTTTCATATACACTATCAAGTGCTGCTATCATATTTGTAGCAAGTCTTTTAATGACAGGGACACTTACTGCATTTCCTGCTTGTTCAAACCCTTTGTCTATTCCACCTATACCGGCAAATAAAGATGCTACTGTATATGGCATCCCACAAAAATAGAATATATGTTCTCGTATCCATGATATATTTTTTATTGTATCACATATGTTCAATTTTGGCTGCCCCTAATTACTGGATTGATTTTAGATAATTAATATATCCTTGAATAGCATACATATCATTTGATTGAATGTAATAATTCTGGGCATCCATTTTTGTTTCTTTTGATTGTAAATAATCACTTTTATTAATAATTAATTTATTTTGTATGGCCAGTTTTATTAAATCAATTGGCACATGAGAAACATCATACTGATATCTCCCTTTGTTAAACTCCTGTTGTAAAACATTTTTGTCAATATTATCTTGATAATAAAGTTTTTGTGATTTTAGGTTAGCCACTATGTCAGTAGTAACCCGCACAAATAACATATCGTCATAGTCTGCACTGCCCCTATTTAGGTTAGGAATATATTGTGCATTTTGATTCCAATCTTTTGTTTCAAGAAGTATTAAATTACCAAAACTCTTTGTTGTTTTTACTCCAATTTTTCTACGTTTATAAACAAAATCATAACTATCCCATAGACCTACACCCATGATGCTAACATCTGGATAATCAATTGTAATTCCATGTTGTCTGAAGTATTGATAAACTGCAAATTCTCCTAATTTCCCTAAAAAGGTATCACAGAACACTTCAACATTCCGCCTATTATTACTTCCGCCAGAACGTGTCCTTCTATGGTGTCCTTCTTCAGAAAAACTCATCGCATAAGCAAAGGCATAACTAGCAATTGTATATTCATATTTAAGTGTTCCATAATTAGCAAAGTAGAAAGGATTTGTGTATTTATAAATATTGTTGCCCTCATTATCGGTTGTTTGTCGAAGTTTGTTTACTTTCATAGACATAATGAATTCTCCCTAATTTTTATATTTTTCCTCGAATTCTGTATATGAGCCTTTACTTGCAAAGTTAATCTTAAAACGGTAATCCCCTACTTTAGTGATTAGTACTGAATCTATCCCCACGTGATCTAGATTCCCGTATGTGACTGGCTGACCAATAGGAATTTGTAGAATAGTTCGAAGAATCCAATATCCTAATAATTGATTTGGATTAGACATAACCCCTTTTCCACCTGACTGGCATACCTTTGCATCAATCTCTGTCCCATCTGGAAGCACTAAAATAAACGGTTCCTTTTCATCAGAGTGGCGATTATAAGGGAAGAATCCTTCAACATGCTAATGTTTCCCTATCAAGGTGGCGCCCTTGTTACTGAGTTACAAGATCAAAATCTCCTGTGAAAAGTTTATATTTTCACAAATAAATCCTCTTAATTCATAAAAAGATTGGCTCTGGTGCAAAAACTTCAGGATAATTACAATGAATCTATAAACCTTGGAAATACTGATACGATTACTCTAGAAAGGGTGCGTGATCCGCATAGAAAAGAAAAATTTGTTCAAATGGAACCTTTTTATTTTTGATTAAGTAAGTGTTGATTAATTTTATCCCGAATTGCATCTTTAATAAATTCTTCGATGGAACTGTTTGTTTCTTCTACAATTTTTGTTATAGATTTATACTCGTTACGTGTGAGAGTTACCGGCTTTGTTACGGTATTACTATCTAAATATACACTATGATTAACACGTTGTATCAGTTTTCCTTCTATTATATAGGGTGCTAAACTATCCAGCCATTCGGTCTGCATTCCAGATGGTAAAGATACTAGAGATTGACGAATATCAAAATACCAAAATTCATCTTCTATTGATATTTTTAAGTTTCTTGGTGACACATACTGTAATATAAGATCGATAAATCGAAAAATATCACTTCGTAATTGATCAGATTTAGGAAATCGAAATTTCACAAATCTTTGATGATGACTTCGCGGTTGATCAGATAAAACATAGGCAGGCTCATATCCTACTTTTATTGCATCCCCTAACGTCATGTCATTCCCAAATTCATCACGAAGTATGATATCTCCACGTTTTGGAATCGAAATAATACGTGCTAACGTATTCCCTTTCATAAACCTTTGTAAGAATACTACATTATGCTTTTGTGAGTATGTATAGATCGTATTTTTTTGCTCTATTTGTTGTACTAATTCACGGATATCATCTTCTTTTACAAATTTTGTTTTACGATTACGATGCTCCTGTATAGTACAAGTTAACTCTCCTTCTTCTATCCATTTTTCGATTTGATACATACTGATATGATTCGCTTTACTTGCTTGATATAGAGTAATTCCTTCTATCTCAAGTTCTTCTTTTAACTTCTCTACCCCTTCTCTTTTAAATAAAAAACTTCCATCTAAACGCCATGTATCCTTATTAATTGGATTTAGTTGCCCCTGTTTCATCAAATTATTAAATGTGAAGTGACTAATATCTAAGTACTCTTTTACTTCATTCGTGGTCATATTTATTTCATATGTACTAAGCATTTATGTTCCTCCTAAACTTCCATTTATATATATAAGAAATAATATTATTATGTGAATTATAATTTATAAAATAGAAAATTTAAATTTATTATAACATAAATAAAAAGATAATTATTTAAAGTAATATCTAATAATGTTATATAATTTATAATTAAATTCATTTTTACTATGGTATAAAACAAATGAATAAGAACTAATAAAAATAAACTTATAATAACCATAGAAAATGGGCGTTTTTCTATGGTTATATGACACTTTCATTTTTATAAAGTTTAATTTTGCTATGTAAATAATTTTGAATGTAATTCAGGTATAATAGTAAATACAAAAGAAATTAATAAGGAGTTGAATAACAATGAAATTTGAATTAATTACAATTCATAGTGGAAATTCTTTAGAAAATATAGAGAAACAAAAACAAAATTTCGCAAACATAATTGCATTATGGAATCGTGATTATATAAATGAAGCTGAATTTAAAAAGGAAAATAACGAAAGAGAAGATTCATATACATATGAGGGATTTTCAGATGAAGAAATTTTGTACTACTACTTAAATCGGCAAACACATTTTGACCAAGAAAAACGTATAAAGGATGCATCCAGGACTCTATATGCACGTGATCTAAGCCAGTTCTATTTTTTTATCAAACAAAGTACAGAATTTCTGCAGCAAGATGTTAAAGATTATGTAATTGGCCAAGTTTGGAGGAATTTAAGAAAACGACATATCAGAAACTACCAAAAGTGGTTATCCCAGGAGGCATTCTCCTATCAATCAAAAGAAAAGTACAAAGCATCTACGATTAGTAGAAAACTTGGTGTAATCCGCTCTTACTTGAAATGGTTGTATGAAATTCAATATATCCGGGAACCTCTTCATATAGAGATTCTAAGTACGACCGTTAATAAACAACATAAACCCAAACGCGAGTTATCATATGAGGAAGTGAAGCATCTGCTACATTACTATAAGGACAATGAAATCAATTACGCTTTATTATCGGTCCTGGCTACTACCGGATTACGTGTTGCAGAAGTCGCTCATGCCAAATGGGAAGATCTTGAGTATGACGCTATACGTGGACGTTACTATTTAACAGTTGATACAAAGGGAGATAATGAACGGATTGTTTCTATTAATAAGGACATTTTTAACCGTATTGTTGCATTTCGAATCCGGAGAAGGTTACCTGTAAACATTGGGAATAAAAATGGTGGGACTATATTTCAAACAAAGAACCATACTGCTTATAGAGAGAATTATTTGTCACAATATATTTCTAAAATTATAAAGGACACCAAGTTACCTTTTACAGAGAATATACGAATTACCCCTCACTTCTTTAGACATTTTTATGTACAGTACTTATATGATTATAAGGGGCTAGCACCTCATGTCATAGCGGCTGCAGTTGGGCATAAAAATGATAGAACTACAAAAGAAAATTACTTGAAGCAAAGACTTACAAAGGATAATGATGTAGGTAACTTAATTGGTGATGATGAATTTTAATGTGTAATTAACATATAATAAAATTGAAATAGGGCAAGGTTAAACAAATATCCCGTTTCACCTTACCTTGTCCGTTTGAATTGTTTTAAATATTTATACTGCATAGACTTCAATCAATAATATAATTCTATCTCTCTATCAAATTTAAGGTTTCACTTCGAAGTGTACTATTATCTTTAAATATTCCTTTATATGATGAAGTTATAGTCATTGAACCAGGTTTTTTCACACCTCTCATTGTCATACACATATGCTCAGCTTCAATTACTACAATTACACCTTTTGGCTCTAAAGTTTCAAAAATTACATTTGCTAATTCATTGGTTATTCTTTCCTGTAACTGTGGTCTTTTGCATATGGTTTCTAAAGCTCTAGCTAATTTGCTTAACCCAGTTACTTTTCCATTATTAGGAATATAACCTATGTGAGCTATTCCAAAAAAAGGTACCAAATGATGTTCACACATAGAATAGAACGGAATTTCTTTAACTAATACCAATTCTTCATGATTTTCATTAAATATTTTTAACAAATGTTCAGAAGGGTTTTGACCTAAACCTTGAAAAACTTCCTTATACATTTTTGCTACTCGCTTTGGGGTTTCCAAAATACCCTCCCTATTAATATCTTCTCCAATTGCTTCAAGAATCATTTTTACTGCTACTTCAATTTTGTCAGTATCTATCTCTACACTTTGGATTGTTTTTAAGCTCATATATTATCTCCACCTTATTAATTTATTCATAAAATGCCCTTATTTATACGCCTCGTTTATTTCCCCATACTAAAGCATGAAGTTGAGGTAATACTTTTGCATCATTCATTTCTTTACACTGTACAACTTTTTCAATCAACCGTTCATATTTCTGTAATAAGTTTTTAATAAGCGCTGCATCATCCACCGTTTTCGTATCATCGTTCCCAACTTGTAAGAAAAATGGTACTTGCGGATATCGCTTGTGCACCTTTACTGCATATTCAAAATCGTAATCTTCAAATACAACTACTTTTAAACTAAAATTTTTTCTTTCTAATTTATGGATAACAGAATCTAGCATTGTAAAATCTGTTTTCATCTTCGAACTTGGTGGTTTTGGCGAAATTGTCACTTCTTCAATTTGAAGCAACCATTCTTGCCACTTACTCCCTTGCGTCTCAATCGCTGTACGAATTCCATTCTCTTTTAATACAGTAAGAAGAAACTGAATATTTTTCAGCAAAACGGGATTTCCACCTGAAATTGTAACGTGAGAAAAATTTTCTCCACCAATTCCAACAAGTTCATTCCAAATTTCTTCTGGTGCCATTTGTCTAACTTGTTCTTTTGCTGAGCCATCCCATGTAAAGGCTGAATCGCACCAAGAGCAGCTATAGTCACAACCTGCTGTGCGAATGAACATCGTTTTTTGTCCGATAACCATTCCTTCTCCTTGAATGGTTGGGCCAAATATCTCCAACACAGGAATCCTACTCATCAAGTATCCACTCCCGTCTTACTTCTGCATAACTCGTTGGTGTTTCAAAGAGACGTACGAATTCGACACGAGCTCCTTTATATTCTTCTGCTCGATTCCCTTTTATTAATGCTTCTACCATCTTTTCATAAATCCAGACAACCATATTTTCCGCAGTCGTATTCATCACTGGTAATGTCTCATTTAAATAGCGATGATCCAAATAAATCTCTATTTCGTTTTTCCAAATTTCTTTTATATCTCCAAAGTCAATTACAAGTCCAATGTCATTTACATATCCACTAATACCAAATACAACTTTGTATGTATGACCATGTAAATTTTTGCATTTCCCTTCATAACAGTGCAAATGGTGTGCTGCATCAAATGTAAATTCCTTGCTAACCATTACTCTTTTATTATGGTATTTTAATTGCTCAAGCTGAATATCCTTGTCCATTTTTTGTAAATTTTCTACAATGTGAAACCCGAAAAAATTTTCCATTATTCATTCTCCCCTTTGCGTTCTTGTAGGTACGTATCTAATCCTACTTTACGAAGTTGACATGCTGGACATTCACCGCAACCATCACCAATGATTCCGTTATAACATGTTAATGTTTTTTCTCTAACAAACTCGAATGCGCCAAGTTCATCAGATAATTTCCATGTGTCTGCTTTATCAATCCACATAAGTGGTGTATGGATGACAAATGGATAATCCATAGATAAATTTAATGTAACGTTTAACGATTTCACAAACACGTCACGGCAATCTGGATAACCACTAAAATCAGT
This sequence comes from Bacillus sp. FDAARGOS_235, assembly GCF_002073415.2. Taxonomy (NCBI): domain Bacteria; kingdom Bacillati; phylum Bacillota; class Bacilli; order Caryophanales; family Bacillaceae; genus Bacillus; species Bacillus sp. FDAARGOS_235. The sequence goes on along the minus strand of NZ_CP020434.2, from coordinate 178,454 downwards.
TTCACATACACCCGTTACAATATGACGTGCTCCAACTTGTTTTGCTAATACAGCAGCAAATGATAAGAATAGTAAATTCCGCCCATCTACAAATGTCGATGGTAATTCCCCTTCTTCATGTGTAATCTCCATATCTATTCTGGTTAACGCATTTGGGGCTAGCTGATTTAGTAAGCTCATATCTATCACTTTATGTTTAATGCGAAGCTCGTTCGCAATTTTCGCTGCACAATCAATTTCTAACTTATGACGTTGATTGTAGTTAAATGTTACAGCTTCCACCTCTGCAAATTGTTGCATTGCCCAAAATAAACATGTTGTGCTATCTTGTCCACCACTAAAAACAACTATTGCTTTATCATTAGAGTACATTTTATTCTCCCCTTAACTACTTGCACTGTTATAATATCTTAAGGCAAACTTCCAAAAATAAATTGAAATAATAAAAAATCCAATAGAATAACCCAATAAAACGAATACATCGTTTAGTTCTAATCGACCAATTAAAGCATAAGTTGGAATATTACTAACAATAACAATAGGAAAAACAAATAAAAAAACAAATCGACTTATTCCTTTATATAAGGAAGATGGGTATCTAAGTAATGTCATAGTACCAAGAAATAACTCATGCATACCTTCAACCTTGGTTAACCATATAGATAAAGTCATTAAAATAAACCACAGAGAATACGAGAGTATAATCCCTAAAAACAATAGACCCAAGAAAGAAAATCCATTTACAATACTAACACTCTCTCCCTTTTGTAATAATGCATAACTAATTAACAATACGGCTGGTAAACAGTTCCCTAAGTTGCCTAAATCAAGCTTTCTTAATGAAACTAGAAACTGACTATTAATAGGTTTAAACAATATCTGATCTAAACTTCCTTGGTTAACTAAACTCGGTATATACGGTAGATTATTAATAAAAAGAGTAAACATCAAAGATTTTATCAACTCACTTGTTCCAATTAACAAATAAATATCATTTGTATTCCAACCATTAATATTACCAAAACTATCAAATATACTATTAAAAAATACTAAAGTAACAATGAACCAAACAACGCTATCTAATATATTTAAAAAAAAGTTAACTCTATACATCATAATATTACTTAAATTAATTTTAAGAATTGCTTTTAACATTTTTAAATATCTAATCATATTTATGCACCAACAGATTCATATTTATTTAACCCCTTCTTCCAAAGTATTCTAATAAGGACATAGAAAACTAAAGACCATATCACTTGTGAAATTAATCCATTTACAATTTCAGTGCCACTTAACTTTCCTAAATATACATTTACCGGAAAGTGAATTAAGTATGAAAAAGGTAAAAAACGAGTTATTGTATTTAATGGAGCTGGTAAAAATTCAAGCGGAATAAGCGATCCAGATAATAATTCTAATACTATATCTACAGTAAAGAAAAAGGATGATATCTCTACAAAGTAAAATGAGAAGAGTGATATCAAATAATAAACCATATAATATAGTATTGATGCTCCTACTATTGAAAGAATGAACAGGAAAGTATATTTTAAAGTAGGCAAAAGGAAATAATCCCTGTTCAGGAATATTATCGGTATTATCGGTATCACTGACATCAGTAAATGAATAATTTTGTTACCTAAATTATGGCTAAACCAGTATCCAAAATATGAAAATGGTTTTATAAGATATTTTGATAATTCACCGGATTGTATTTCCTCATTTATCGACCAGTGCATTTCAGGAATTAGTAAAAGTTCAATTAACTTAGCAATTATTACATAAGTAATCATCATTTCAAGAGTATAACCCTGAATATTGCTTTGTGTTTCAAAGAGAGAATGCCACAATAGTATTAAAGCCACAAGCGGTATTAAACCAAAAATCATATATAATACAACATTCATGCGATACTGAAAAACTGCTTGAAATGAAAGCATCATTGGTTTTAAATACTTCTTCATACTGTTATTTTCACTCCAGTCGATTCCATTGAATAAATATCTTCAATGAGGTCTTGTGATGACATTTCAGTCAAATTGTAGTCAATAACATTGAATTCTTTTAATATGCTAGATATGGTCTCGTTCACTAACTTATCTTGAACTTTTATTGTTACACTAAATTTATCCGACTCTTTAACTTCTCCATATTTCTTAAGATCTTGAGAATTTATTTCATTTTCAAAGCTAAGATATATATATTTATAACTCTTAATTTCTTCTTTTATTTTTTTGAAATTGTTATTAAAAACAACTTCTCCATTCTTCAATATTATTAATTCTTCACATAGCTCATATATATCCGGGAAATAATGGCTAGTTATTACAACTGTTGTATTTCTTTCTTTGCAATAATTTTTGAGGAAATTCCTGATATTCTTTTGAGCAAGAAAATCCAATCCAATAGTCGGTTCATCTAAAAATAATATTTTAGGTGAGTGTAATATTGAAGCAATCAACTCACATTTCATTCTCTCTCCTAACGATAGATTCCTTACTGGCGATTTAAGAATTTCTGATACCCCGAGATTTTTAGCTAATTCATCTACATTCTTTCTGAACTCTGTATCAGACAGCTCATATATTTCTTTATGTAATAAAAATGTTTCGTAAGGGGAAAGATCCCACCATAGCTGATTTTTTTGTCCTAAAACAACGCCAATAGACTTTAAAAAATCTTTCTTCTTATCATGAGGGTTAAATCCATTTATCAAGATTCTCCCGGAAGTTGGTTTAATTAACCCAACCATGGCTTTCATTAGGGTAGACTTACCAGCACCATTCGCGCCAATAAGCCCTATTATTTTACCTTCTTTTATTTTGAATGACACATCACTTAAAGCAGTAACCGTGACCTTTTCTCTTTTAAATAAACTCTTGAAAGAGTTTATTAATCCTTCTTCAATTTTTACTCTTTCAAAAGTTTTTGATACATTTTCAATTTCAATGATATCCATCTTCTCTCTCCTTTTTACTACTTACTTACCACCCTAAAAACTTCTGCAAATTGCACTCCTGCCTGCATACCCCTATAAGCATTCAGCCCCAAAACTCCATCAACCAAATTTAATGTTTTAAGTTGGGATTCATATTTTTTAATTGATGCTTTTTTCAGTTCAATAAACCTGGTAATATCTTTTACAACCTGATAGTTTTTCATGGGAGTCCATACTTCATACTGTAAACACATCGGAGCAAAATTCTCTTTTAAGAACCCCGATTGACACAGGAATATTGCTTCTGATACAACTTCATTTACTATTCGATGATCCCTATCACTTTCCATATCATGGGGGAAATAAATAAAATTAGGCTTATATTTTGAGATTTCATGAATAATTTCTTCCACAAAATCTAAAGAATACACAAGTGATCTGTCTGGTTTCTTTAAAAATTTAATATCTCCTTTTTCTATCCCTAATGTATTACAAGCATTTATACACTCGTTCTCTCTATTTGAAATAATTTCATTTAAATCTCCTACTCCTCCAGATAAATCTCCTTTTGTAATTATTATTACTTTTATATGTTCACCCTTACTAATAGCTTGAGCAATTGTTCCACCACAGCCAATGACTTCATCGTCATGGTGTGGCGCTATAACTAAATGTTTTTTTACAATATCCTTCATTCAGCATCACCTTTATTGAATAGGTAAATCATTTACCTATTATTTTAATTAAAAATTATTTACTCTGGAGTATACTAACTGGATACATTTTATTTTCACTAGAAAAATATACTTTTTAAGAGCGTCTATTCACACTGTATATCATTAAAATTTCCCCCTTGCTTCCTACATTCGTACACCATAAATTCACTATTCCTCCCAAAAGGATTTTTATTGTAATCACCATAAAAATTTTTTATACTGAATCCTTCTATTTCTAAGAGATACTGCATTTCGGATGGTAAAGTATATTTTGCAAGAAATCTAAAATTTTTTTCACTTAAAAAATTATCTGTTATGTCATAAACCTCAAAATAACAAGTGGTTTCAACTATTTGCTTATAATGATCTGCTTTTACGACATCCCATGATTTAATTTTATATTTTTTAAAATTCTCCCCTTTAATAGGACTATTTCCTCCATCACTCACTCTCTTAGAATAAGGAAGAATAGTTGGAGGTGTAATAATATCGAAAACAAAAATCCCGTCTTCTTTTAATAGTAATTTAATGTTCCTAAGAGCTAATTTTTGTTGTGACGATGTAAGTAAATATTCAAATACACCACCAGACATAAATATAAAATCAAATTTTCTTTCAGACTTAAAATCTGTAGCAGAAGAAACCTTAAATTCTATTTTATCCTTAATATTTGGCATCTCATCTAACTTCTTACTGGCTTTTTCAATCATTCCTGCTGATATATCAACACTAGTTACATTCGCGCCTTTTTCAGCAAGAATAAAAGATAATCTACCAGTACCGCACCCCAAATCTAAAACTTCATCATTTGCTTTTACCAAACCACTGTAAAAATCAAAAATACCATCAGGTTCTGGGATAATAATGTCGTATAATTCAGAAATTTCATCGTATTGTTGCTGCATTGTTTTCCTCCTTAATGCATTTCTTTTTTATATCCCCTATAAAAGGCAAGCTGCCAAAATATGAGATAGAAAGCAGTTAAATAACCGTATTTTTTTTTAATATACTTATATGAGTTAATAATGGACTTCGTTTTATTTTTAGGTTCATAATAACCATCTTTTTTGTGTAAAACCCCACGTGCATGACCTACACCATAATTAAATGAACTTTTCAAATCTTGCTTAATGCTTAACTCTGGATGAATAATTCTTGCTTTATCATCATATAAAATCTTAAGATTTGCAGATTTAACTCTAATATCAAAATCATAATCCTCTGTCCAAGATAAATTCTCATCAAAATAATATCCATTTACCTTCGCTAAGATTGCTTTATTAAATGCCAATGGAGGTGAATATGCATTTTTTTTGCAAGTATGTATATGTCTTGCGCGTGCAATGATTTTTCCAATTTTACTGTTAAAGGAAAACATCACCCTTCCTTTAGCCAAAGGTCCTGCATCTAATAATTTGAATAACTTATTGATGGTACCTGGCATAAAAACACAATCTGAATCCATAATTAACACATTATCTTTACTAGAAATTTCAATTCCATAATTATAAGCTTTTGCTAAATTAGGTGTAGGTAATTCCCCAATTACTGCATTGCTAGAATAAGCGATTTTTTTTACTTCTTCTGTTGCACCATTTAAGACAACGACAACCTCTACATTTTCATCAATACTTTTTAAACACTTTTCCAATCTAACATCATTATAAGCCGGTATTACAATTGATAGATTCAACATATCTACTCACCTTATTTAAACAATTATCCATACTACTCAAAACTTCATCTAAACAATAAAATTCTCCTGAATCCTTTAACTCGACTAATTTATCTTTATTATTTCTATATGTTTCTATATCTGGGGTTAAAAGAAAAGTAATTCCTAGATCCTTACAAATATCTTTAATTACAGGAGCCATTGAATATTTTTTTACCGGTATACCATATTGTACTACTACATCGTATGAATTTGATTCTAGGTAGCTCCTAATTCTTTGTATCAATTTATCCCTATATTCTTTCATTAATTCTTCATAAATTACTGGATCCTCAATGTCATCCATCCAATCGTACGCACAAAAAGTAGGATTCATTTGGTATTCATATGGTATAATTCCCGCATTTGATAGAATAATTGGATGAACCATTGGGTATTTATTTGTAACTTCTCTAATTTTTTTACCAATATATGAAAAATCATATGGTTTAGCCCAAGAACATACTTGTAAAAAAGCAATTCTTTTCCCTTGAGGCTTTTCGTAATAATCCCCACAAAAATATTCCTGCCATGTATTAAACTCTTCGTGATGAATATACTTTGAGCAAGCTCCTCGTTTAAAAACTGTTTCCTCTTTTATTAAATCTAATAGTATATATTCTGGGTAGTAAGGATAACTTTTTTTATTAAGTACCAAATCCTTTACCTTTTCATCCTGTAGATTAGAATAATTTCTATTTCTCAAAATCTCTCCTCCTTTATTTAAGAATTAAAAATGAACCTAATAAAAGGGCATCCATCTCTGATCCATAAAATGACCTGATAGCATCACTTGGGTTACATATAATTGGTTCTTTTCCTACATTAAACGATGTATTCATTACTGCAGGAATTCCTGTTTTCTGGTAAAAGTTATAGATTGTTTCATAATAATCAGAATTCATATCCCTCGTAACTACCTGGGCCCTTGTTGATCCATCAACATGAACTATTGCTGGAACTAAATGATGTACCTCTTTTTTAACAGTAGAATTTAACAGCATATAAGGGTTATTTATTCTTTCTTCTAATACTACAGAAGCGTTTTCATCTATGATACTAGGAGCCAATGGTCTCCATTGCTCTCTTTTCTTAATGGTATTTACTTTATTTAACATATCCTTATTCTGAGGGTTAGCTATTATGCTTCTATTTCCTAGAGCTCTAGGACCGAATTCCATCTTTCCAGAAAATCTTCCTATTATCTTATTTTGCATTAATAACTCGGAGCATCTATCATATTTATTAGAACCTAATTCTATATATGACAAATTATATTTTTTTAATATATTTAAGATACTAGAATCAGTAAATTCCGGACCAGAATATACATGATCTACAGTGAATATAGGCGCTATACCATTTTCTGCAAGAAACCATGTAGCTGCTCCAATACTTACCCCACTATCTGAAGCACCTGGTTGAATGTACAGACTATTCACTTCTGGTAAATCAGCTATAATTCTATTTGCTATACAATTTAATGCTACTCCTCCCGAAAGACACAAATTATTAATTCCAGTTAGATTAACAGCTTTTTTTACAAGCTTAACAATTGCCCTTTCCAAGGCTGCCTGACCTGAGGCTGCAATATTTTTATATTCCATTACTGATGAATTCATTAATAGTATTGAATCTATTGGATTATATTCATATTTAATATAATTAGGAGCTATCTTTGTTATACTATTAATAACTTTTATCCAATCTTTTAATACCGAAAAATATTTACCATTCATACTAACTGTATTTCTATTTGGTTTCAAAGGATTTTCCAGTATTTCAGGAAATTCAAATATTTCTTCCCCATATGAAGATAGGCCCATTAACTTCCCTTCATTATGCCTCCCTAAACCTGAAAATACAGTTAATGCTTCATAAAAAATACCTAAAGAATGTTCTAACGGGTATTTTTCTAGTACTTCAATTATATTACCTTTTCCTTTTGCTATAGTTATTGACTCTTCTTCTCCACTTCCATCAATAACTATTATGGTAGCTTCATTGAATCCTGAACTAAAGAACGCACCAGAAGCATGTGCCAAATGATGAGAACACATATGGATTTGAGGATCTTTATCTCTCTTGAAAATTCTCTTCGGAAAAATCTTTTCAAGACATTCATCTTTGTTAAGCTTCTTTGAATACTTCTCAAAATATAATTGTTCTACATCCCAGCCCATAACAATATGATCTACTTCATTTGGAGTAATTTCAGCTTCCTTTAAGCAATAAGCTATTGAATTATATGGAATTTTATCTAATGCTTTTTTTTGACGAATAAATCTTTCTTCTTCAGCTGCAGCTATTAATTTACCATTATAAAATAAACACGCACTTGCATCATGAACATCAAAGTCCCACCCATTGACTCCTAAAACATACATTATATTACCTCGCAGTTATTTTATATTTTTCTTCTAATCTCATAATATTCTTGCGGAAAAAGGGTTGGTTTATCTATTAATCTTACAAAAACTAACATATCCGTTTGAATATATAAATTTTGGAATGTATCTTTAGAAAAGCCTATGCCATCTAAGTCTTTTTTTATTAATTCTTCATCAATGTAAGGCTCTTCAGCCACTTTATAAGAACTTAAATCGTGAATAATTTCTTTTAAATAAAAGCCTAAAGATGTCAAGAAATTCTGCAAATAAACCGCCCTATTACCTAATCTTTTAACACTTATATTTAAAAAAATTAAATCACCCTTTTGACCTTTTAATAATTCATTAGCTCTATTTAACCACAAATCTAACCCTCTACCATCATCTATAGGGTCACAATGTATTGCATCATACTTATTCCTTAAATCTTCTATAACTTCATTTCTAACATCAAAATTATAAAACTTAATATCATTGTCTGTACGTTTAAAATATTCAATCAATTCTTCGTCGATATCTCCTACACTTATTTCTCTGTTTTTATATTGTTTAAGGGCCAAGCTTGTATAATCATCATCTCCGCAAAAAAAGATATTTTTATTAGATGATAACTCTTGATTTATTATTTCAGCTCTTCTCAACGAACTATCCCAAGTAGCTTTAAATTGAGCATATTTTTTTTTGTTTATTTTATTCTCATATCCTGTATTAGGAAGAGAGGCTGGTTCATATAAAATACTACTTGTTAAATCTTGTGAAAACCTTATTTTATTTTCTATAATTTCAACTAAATTTCTTTCTTTTAATACTTTTAATAATCTTAAAGCCAAACTTAAAGTCCCAGTTATTTTGACCAGATCATCTAAAGTATCTACAGTATTAATGGCCTTCCAAATTATAAATTCGAATTGTTTTTCACTAATTTCATACCATTTTTTCCAAAAATGCAAAAGTACCCCTCTGTTTTTTAATTTTGGTACTTTATCTAACTCTTCTTCATAGTCTAATTCAATAAATCTTTCATATAATAAAATAATCTTATTTTCTTTCATACTGTATACCCTACCTTAAAAAAGTTACATATACAGTTAAACTGCATATGTAACCTCCTTATTTTAAAAACTTAACCTAATGTCTTGCCTGCACGAATTAATAAATCCTCTTCATCTAATTCAAGATCTTCAAGTTCTAGCATTTCTTCATGAATATATTCCTTTTCCATTTCACATTCCCCCTTTTAAAGATAATTGTGTAGTTCAAATATTTGCAACAGATCTGCACCACCAATATTAGCATAAAAATAGAATTTTCTGATTAATAAATAAATTGTATTTGTAGATAAAAAATGTTCAGAAAATTAAGTATAATTTTTCCTGATAAAACAATAATAGGAATAATTATGGGTATTTATATTATTTTAGTTTTTATATTAGGATTTTTTAAAAACCTAGTATAGAGCCTTTTCTTAGAGATTTTTGTCGATTTTCTTTTTTATAAATTTTTCAAAAAATGTTTATTTTCGAGGGCTATTGGGGGGATGTCTATTTTTTGGGGGCACGATAATTTGAAGTGCCCGCATAAATTAGACAGGTTATTTCATTAGGTAACTTTTTGGGTTCTGGTGCAAAAATATTATTTAGAGACATAATGAAGGATGTGCATTTGACGTAAATATGGAGTTTGTGGAACGGGTGAAAGATTTACCGCCTACTTCAGATAAGAAAAAGTATTTATTTAGAGAAATCATTACTTATGATGTACAAGGTAATCCTATAACAGAAGTGTTTAAATATACTGTTGTTAATACAGGGATCCTGAATAAAGTTTGTAATAAAACCCCATTATCTAACATCGGCGCAGAGTCTGGTGATATTTATAAAATTTCACCACACCAGTTCAGGCACACGGTGGCTACCGAAATGATTGATGCTGGGGTGGATATTTACGCTGTTAAAAACTTCTTAGGACATTCATCTGTTACGATGACGGAGAATTATATTAAAGTGTACCAACAACGATTAAAGAAAGAGTTCAAAGAAAAACTACTTAAATCTGATGCCACTGCAATTAAAGAGAATCTACCTGGACAAGAAGAAATCTTTGGCGATAACAAGTGGGTCAAAAATAAGATTATCGCTATTTTCGACCAAGGTGATGGGTGTTGTGAGCATCCATATAAAATGCCTTCCTGTCCCCATCAAGTTGCTTGTAAAACGTGTATCAAGAAAAAGATACTCCCAAGACATAAGAACGCTGTTGTAGATACCATAGACGCGTTCACAACCCATTTAAACCAAGCTAAACAGATTGGGCTTGAAGAAAAGATTGAGGAATTTGATAAAGTTGTGCAGTTCTACCAAAATGCATTGGAAGTCATCAAAAAGGGTGAAACGTTCGACGCAGCGAAACACTTTTACACTGGAGGGGTTCATTGATGGCTAATATGAACCCGAATACCTCAAAAATGGTTGAAACAAAGAAAATGGAAAGCGACTTGAAGAAACAGGCTGTTTTAGGTATTTTAAAGGAGGTAACGCTCCTTGATGACCCTATAAATAATCCAATCTCAAAAGCTGAAATATGCCGTAAGGCAGGTGTGAGTAAAACATTCTTATATTCTTATCGGGAAGAGCTTATAAAGCCAATCGATGAAGCAATAAAGAAACAAAATTAGAAGATAAAGATTATCAAAAAAAACAGATGTTCAGCGAAAGCTCAAAAGACAAGTTGATTGAGTCCCTAAAAAGAAGAATATCCGAGTTGGATGTAGAAAACAAAAAACTAAAAAAAGACAATGCCATTTTACTTGGTAAATTGTCAAAATTGTAGGAATGGTAAAACCAAAATGCTTGTTAACTTAACATGAGTATGATACGCAAAAGACCTTTCATGTTTTGAAAGGTCTTTTGTATTTGATTATTCACCTGTTTCAGTAAATTGTTTAATACGTGCACCGATTTCATCGCGAACACGTTGAAATTCAGACCACTCTTTTCCTGCTGGGTCATCAAATCCCCAATGAACACGATTCACATGTGGAGGTGTAGACGGACACACTGAATCCGCATGACTACAAAGAGTAACCACTAAATCCGCACTATTTAAAATGTTTGTATCAATAATATCTGATGTTTGATTTGTTATATCGATATCCACTTCTTTCATGGCTTTAATTGCATTTGGATTCACGCCATGCGCTTCAATTCCTGCGGAATATACATTCCACTTATCACCTAGGTATTGTTTCCCTAAAGCTTCTGCCATTTGGCTGCGGCATGAGTTTCCCGTGCATAAAAAGTAGATCGTCTTTTTGTTTTCCATGTTGTTTTCCACCTTTGTTTTTCAATTTATACTGGTTGGTCATTGAAGTATTTACGCTTAAACCAAAAAGCAACATTTACAAGTGCAATCATTACAGGTACTTCGACTAATGGTCCAATGACAGCTGCAAATGCTGCACCTGAATGAATACCAAAGACCCCAACAGCCACAGCAATCGCTAACTCAAAGTTATTACTACCTGCTGTAAATGCTAATGTTGTTGTCACAGGATAGTTTGCACCGATTTTTCTTCCCATAAAGAAAGAAACAAAAAACATCACAATAAAATAAATCAATAACGGAATCGCTATGCGTACTACATCTAATGGTACGCTAATAATCATTTCTCCTTTTAAAGAGAACATAATGATAATCGTAAATAGCAATGCAATTAATGTAAGGGGACTAATCTTAGGTATAAACACCTTTTCATACCACATTCTCCCCTTTAACTTCACTAATACAAAGCGTGTCAACATACCCGCTAGGAAAGGAATACCCAAATAGATAAATACTGATTTAGCTACTTCTGCCATTGTAATATCAACAATAGCCCCTTCAATTCCTAACCATTCGGGGATTACTGTTACAAACACATATGCATAAACCGAGAAAAATAACATTTGGAAGACCGAGTTAAAAGCCACCAAACCCGCTGCATATTCTTTATCACCATCAGCAAGATCATTCCAAACAATAACCATCGCAATACAACGTGCTAGACCAATCATAATAAGTCCTACCATATACTCTGGTTTATCAGGGAGAAAAATAATTGCTAGAACAAACATAAGTACAGGTCCAATAATCCAGTTTTGAACCAAAGATAGAACCAGAACTTTTACATCTTTAAATACACGACCCATTTCCTCATAGCGGACCTTCGCCAACGGCGGATACATCATTAAAATTAAACCAACAGCAAGTGGTACAGAAGTTGTTCCAACTTGCAATTCATTCAGACCATCTACTACACTAGGAAACACAAATCCTAAACCAATTCCAACAGCCATCGCTAGAAAAATCCACAGTGTTAAATATCGATCTAGAAAAGATAAACGTTTCATTTTATCCTCCTTCTCCTATTAACAACAAGAATTTTTTTCTACTTCGTTAGAAGTGGTACAACAAGATGGATCTTCTATTTTGTGAACAGCACTATCTGCTTTTGTATAAAAGAACTCCCACTCGTTACCATCCGGATCAGTTACCCAAAACTTATCTTGCACAGCATAGCAACAAGTAGTATCCATCTCATCACGTGCAAAGAATCCTTCTTTTTCTAATCTTTCTTTATGAAATGTAATTTCTTCGGCTGTATCCACTTGGAAGCCAAAGTGATTCACCTGATTCCCATTTACCTCATCTCGTACATTAAGTGTGAAATTCAGACCTGGATTATCTAATAAGAATTTTGCATAATCAACTTTTGTTTTAACTGGCGATACACCAAATACCTTTTCATAAAACTCAATAGACTTTTCTAAATTAGTAACATTGATACCAACATGAACATATTTCATAGATAATTCCTCCTTTTTATATGCTATTAATCAATTTTTTTTGATTAATAGCACAAAAATTTAACAACAGCTGCCTTTTCCTGTTTTTCTAAAGATACAGCATAGTTCTTCTGATAATAAATTGTTTACTTCAGCATCATTTAAATCATAATAACTCCACGTACCTTTTGTTTCTTTTACAATTAAACCCGCATCCAATAGGATTTTCAAATGATAAGACAACTTAGATTGAGTCATTTCAAAAGCCTCTGTTAGATCACATACACAAGTCTGTCCTCGTTGACAAAGTTCATACATAATCTCTAACCGCTTTTGATCAGCCAGTGCTTTAAACTTCTTCTCATACAACTGAAAATCTTTTACCATCATTATTCACTCCCTTCGTCAACTTTTTTCGATGTATAAAGTATATACCTTTCTTATTTCATTATGCAACTAATTAATCAATTTTTTTTGATTAATATAGACCAATCTAAATAAAAGGAGCCTATATCGAAAGTTACTTAGTAATTTTCGATATAGGCTTTTAATTATAATACTTACTTGTAGTTATATATCTTTAAATTTCATAGGTTCTTTTTTTATTACTGATTATTTTTGTTCTAAAATACGTTCAATTTCATCTATGCCTAATTTACTGGCTTTAGCAATCGTTTCAAGTGGTACACCAAGCTCATGCATACCTTTAATCATCTGTATTTTTCCTTGCTGAACCCCTTCTTGAATTCCTTCTTTTTTTCCCTCGTTACGAGCATGAGCAAACTTTGCTGCCTCATCCATTAAGGCCTTTTCTCTTGCTTCATATGCTTGACGGAAAGAAGAATCTTGACTCATATGTTCCCACTTATTTATTGCTTTTTGTAAAATCGGATCTTCGTTCATGGCAATGTCCTCCAATGTTTGTGTGAGATACTCATCTTCATTCGCTGGTAATAATAATAACCAACGAACAAAAGAATCTTCCCACGGATTAACTTTCTCTTCGCGCCATTGCTGTAGTAACTTTGGAATCTCTACAATATGAACTTCTATATCGTCACTTAATAGCTTTTGTTGTTGCTGATTCCAAAGGATTCCTGTTGTATGAAATGCTTCATATTCTGGAAACATCACAAAGTTTAACAAGTTAATGGTAATCGTTTTATGAAGTGAGCTATAAGGCATTCCTTTTTGCAATTGAGAGGTGTATAGCCTTCCCCAATAATACAAGCTTCGTTTGATCATATCGTGATTGTTATTCAATTGTATTTCTACATTTACCTTTGTTCCTGTATTTAATGTAGTCGAAATATCTAAAATGGATAATTTATCTTCTTCATATTCTCGATGCAAATGTGGATCTTCTAATTGCAGGGAAACAATAGGTGATTCTAAAGAATCTTTTAATATGGCATTTAAAAAAGCAACTAAAATATCTTCATTCCCATTTGTGCCAAATAACTGCTTAAATGCAAAATCGATACGTAAATTTACTAATGAATTGGACATGATTCTCCTCTTCCTGTTTCAGACTATATCTTTCCCTTTATTGTACATAAAACTAAAGCCAACATGCAAACAATCCTTATGATTTATATAGAGGATGCATACAGATTTACACGATAGATTCTCGAAGATGATTTGGGATCACCATATCATTTTGAGAAAATGGTACGCTAAGGAATTTATCGTTTTCCGACAGAAAACTCCTTCCTCAAAAATGTGAAGGTGTGAAACACCAATTTTAGGTGGGAGATGAATGTCGGTTGGCATAAGCCAACATATTTGCTACCATATACTTGTACAGATTGCTCTTCGAAAACTGAAGATATGAGGTTGGTCGCGGAAAAACGTTGCAACCGTAAATTCTTCAACGTTCTATCGCCCCACGCTTGCCGAAGTTGCGAAAACCAAGCTAAAGTAGGGAGTGTGGTGAGTCAACGTACAAGATATTTATGTTCCCACCGTAGGGACTACGGGTAGAGCCTGCTAAGATAACCGGTGGATACATCGGTGTTCGCAGGAATCTCCCACTTCAAACAGTCCGTAAGGACGTTAAGTGGTGAGTAGTTCAAAACCGCAACTAACCTTGATAAGTTGTATTTTTAAGGATTATGCAGTTTTCTACTTTTGTTCTTCTTTAAATTGTAGTGCCCAATCCGGTGTATACTCCTCAATAACAACGGGTCTTTCCATATTTCTAATTCCCCTTATGTATTTTGCGATTGAACATAATATCAAATTTAGATGAGTAAAGCTACTTCAAATGAATAGAATCCACTCTTTAGGAATACATAAAATATATACGTACAAGTTTAGTCTAATCACTACATCATTAGTGAAAGTAGAATTCTATAAATTTTGGAGGAAGACATATGCAAAAAAAGGTTCTTCTGTTTACAGATTTGGGAATTGATGATGCATTTGCTATGCTGTACACTTTTTTTCGTAAAGATATTCAACTTGTAGGGATTGTAGCCGATTATGGAAATGTATCAAGAGAAAATGTAATAAGAAATATTAACTATTTGAAGTACATAGCGGGAAAAAAAGAGATACCTGTATTCCTTGGTGCTTCTGTACCGTTGACAGGTATATTGGTTCACTATTTCCCTGAGGTACATGGAAAAGTCGGATTAGGACCTATCATTCCCCCTGAAATTTCTTATCCAGTTTATCCTTTAAATGATATTTATCAAATTATACATTCAAATTTAGAAGACCTTACAATTATCAATTTGGGAAGACTTTCTTCGCTAGCTACGACCTTTGTATTGAATTTAGAAACAATGCGTAACGTAAGAGAATGCATTTGCATGGGCGGAGCTTTTTTCTATCCAGGTAACGTGACTGCCGTGGCTGAAGCTAACTTTTACGCAGATCCTTATGCAGCAAATTTAATTCTGCAGCATGCGAAGAACTTAACAATTATCCCATTAAATGTAACTCAACATGCGATTGTTACACCCGAAATGGTCCAGCAAATCGATGCATTTCATCGGAATACACAGGATCTTGCAGGACTCATCATCAAACCTATGTTAGACTATTATTATAATTTCTACTCCAAGTCTAATCCTGGTATAAGCGGAAGCCCTATGCATGATTTTGTAACAGTGTGGTATTTGCTGAATCAAGAGGCTGTTAGCCTTTCAAGAGTACCCATTAAAGTTATTCCTGATCAAGGAGAAGGATTTGGTCAAAGCATTGCAGACTTTCGTTTTGCTACGAATCCAGGCTATAAAACACATAATGTAGCTTTTCAATTTGATTATGAAAGATTCCAGAAGGATATTATGGAAACATTCTTAAAAAAGAGAGTGTAACATACTTTATTAACTTCAAATAATACGGATTATGTGAATGAAAAGTCACTTCACTTAACGTACAGGAATTCGAATTTTTTAGGTTAAAATTCGCTTAGCATACAAAAATTCCGAAATGTTGGCTGTACTTATATTAAAAAATACTATGTGAAAATTCATAAATAAAAACTAGTAACAAAGCATCTTAATGTTTATGAGATGCTTTGTTACTAGTTTCTCTTCTCCCTAATCTCCTGCGAGACCATATTTATTTAAATTTTCCATATCTTATTTGATTTACTTATTCTGTAACACCAGATTGGGTTACCTTTACATCAGCTGTTACACGAAAACGTAAATGTTTATAGGATTCTTCCCATTCTTGACTGTTCCATTTTCTTACGTGAGTTCTACCAAGTTTTCTAAGTCCTATAGGATCTGTGCCTTTTTTAATAAAACTCTTTATCAATGTAGTTGCTTTTTTTTTTATTTCTTTTTCCATAATTTTTTCTAATTTTTTTATTTCTCTAGGATTATCTAGATTTTTTGTTTTTGTAAATTCTTGAATTTCAGCTTTAACTTGAATATGAGCATTTACGAATGGATGCTTGCTATTCCCCTCCATCTTATATTTTGTTCTAGCCTTTATATTCTCTATCGTGGCGTAAGTATTTGAAGAACCAGGTAGTTTGAATTGGTATGTGCCTTGTTTAAAAGTATCTGTCAACAATTTAAATACAAATAAATCTTTAGGTTTCACTGTATCAACCATTTTACATCTTTTAAAAAGTGCTATTCCATTTAACTCCAACACGTTATCTTTTTTAGATATCATCGGTAAATATGAATCTCTCGCATCATCATCAAGTTGGTTTAAAAACATAAAAAAATTTGTTTTTGGTTGCGTTCCATTGTCCATATTTTGCTCCAGTAAAGAAGATAGATAGGAAGCAATTTCTTTTTCTTTAGAATAGTTCCCCTTTAATAGTGATTCACCTTTTACATTTGTAATTGCTAAATAAATTGCATTTCCTACACTGGGATTTCGGTTCAAAGTCTCTAAAATTTCCTGCATTCCCTTTTCAATTATTTTTTCATTAAATATAATAACACGCAATTGACCTAACTCTAGAGGTCCAGAAGATTTTTCGGATGCTCTTGCAAGAACTTCTCTACCAGTCTGGCCTGATGCTGAATAGATTTTCGTTTCACCTTCCCCGCCTCCTTTATAAGCTGCAATCGCAAAGGTTCCTTTTAGCTTACCTTCTGCTTCAGTATCATATGCCGCAACTTGAACTAAATCAATGTCATCCACGATTTTCGTTTTAGCACAACCTATTGAGAAGACACTTAATATAAGGAAAAGTATCCATCGCTTCATGTTTATCTCCTTAACTTTATTTTGGCGGTTTGAATTAGCCATAGTACAGGTAGGTATACATATATATATACAAAGCCAATTTGACCTGTCCAAGTATTTAATAAGTTAATTTTATTACGGTTATTTAAGAAAAATGATAAAACAAAGATGAATACGATGATGACTGGCAAAACATATTTTTGCTTTATTCCTAGTGCCTCTTTTATACCACGACTTACTCCCCATAGTGTAAAGGAAACATTGGGTAATATAAAAAAAGCCCAAAAAGAAACAATAATGTATTCAAACCGTTCTATAAAGGGAAATTGTATAATTTTAATCATGCTTAAATATGCCCATATCGCGCTCGCGAGTTGTTTTTCACTAAAAAACGCAAGAGTTAAAATCATAAGGTATGTGTAGACAATAGTCGTTACTAAATTTGCATAGTGCGCATATTTTTGAGACGTTTTTGCCTTTCTAATAAATGGGTAGTACAACAATAACATTTCAAATCCAAAAAAACTAAACATATTTCCTTTCATTCCTTTCATAATTTCTAGGAATGAATGCTGTGCAATTGGAAATAAATTTCGGAAATCTGCATACTGCAAAGGATAAAAAAATGTGAAAATTAGAATACTTGGGATAACGATTCCAAAGAAGCCGATTCCGGCAACTACACGAAATCCTCCAGTTACAATGTAATAACATAGGCCTAAAAAAGCCCCCGCTATAACCCAAGATGAAATTGAAGGAAACATCCAAACATGTACTATTTCGATATAAGTATGTAGTGTTGTTGCACCTAACAATACAATATAGGATAAAAAAATGAAGTTGAACAATCCACCAATCCATTTTCCAAGTACGTTTTGATTGATTGCAATGATGTCTCCATTACCCTGATTTAAAATCTGATATATGATCCAAATCATAAGATTAACAGATATTCCAAAAAGTAGCGTACTAATCCATGCATCATTTCCAACTAATTTTGCACTAATCCTTTCAAAGCCAAGCATACCAACCCCCATCTGTATAGTAATAATTAAAAAAAACACCATATATGGAGATACTTGATACTCAATTGGGATCTGTTTCATAATGCTCCTCCCTGTTAAATTCAGTCATCAAAATCATTTCGTGATATGATTTTATTTTTCTCTACCTCTTCTGGATTAAAACGAAAACGCTGTTTAGATCTTGAAAAAATTGGACGTCGGAACATCGCTGAGATTGGCAGACGTATAATGCTGTCTTTCCAATCTGTAGGGCGTGTGGGATAAAAAGGGAACAAATAAGGACGTCTTAATGATTCTGTACGTAATAAGCGTGCTAAAAGGAAAGAACTTGTTAAAACAATTCCTAATAAGCCCAGCAGGTGTGCAGCTATTATAAAAGGAAAACGAATTACTCGAATTGTATTACCAATTCGATATATTGGTGCTGTAAATGAACTAAGAGCTGAAAGTGCAACAATGATAATAAGTACGTTACTTGTAAGACTTGCCTCCACCGATGCTTGTCCAATTACAATACCCCCTACTATACCGACAGTTAAACCCACTTTAGTTGGTAAACGTGTCCCCGCTTCTCTCAGTAATTCAATCGTTATTTCTAAAAAAAGTGCTTCAATTAATGGAGGAAAAGGTACTTTACTTCTCGATATGATCAACGTTTCAAGAAGTTCTTTTGGAATAAGCTCATAATGATATGTTAAGATCGAAACATATAATGGAGTCGTTAAAACAGAAAAGATAAAAGCAAAAATCCTTAACAGTCGAAAAAATGAGGCAATAATCCAAGGCATGGTGTAATCTTCTGTCGTAGAAAAAAAGTCAATTAATGTTGTTGGAAGGGTGATAGCGTAAGGTGAGCCATCTACAAAAAGTGCAATTTTCCCTTCTGCCAATACAGCTGCTACACGGTCTGGTCGTTCTGTATTCAAAAATTGAGGAAATATAGAATTAGGATTGTCTGCAATTAACTGAATCAAATACGTGCTATCCAAAACGTGGTCTGTTTTTATTTGACTCACCCGTTTTATAATTTCTTGTAGATTTTGATCATTTACAATTCCCTCAATATATACAATTGCAACGGTTGTATTAGAAAGAGATCCTACCTTCAATTCCTTCATTTGTAAATAAGGTGTTGGAAGCTTTCTACGTACTAAATTTAAGTTTACATCTAAATCTTCAACAAACGCGATTTGTGGACCCACGATATTGTATTCAATTTCAGCTTTTGTAATATCTCTTTTTTCTTTCTTTGACACATTTATTAACAAGCCATTTAATTTATCTGTATCGAACTGAATAAGTATATAGCCGCTTAAAATACTATCCTGAATATCTTCCGTTTGATTTGTTATTTTTGAATTTTCAAAGGGTAAGACAGACTGAATATCTTGTAATGAATCGAAGCTCTTCTCCTTTATATAAGTTAAAATCTCTTCATGGAATATATTCACATCGATTAATGTTCTAAAATATGAAATGACTATAGAGGAATTGTTTGAATTGATTTCCAATGTTATAAAATCTTTA
The DNA here is from genome assembly GCF_002073415.2 of Bacillus sp. FDAARGOS_235. NCBI lineage: Bacteria > Bacillati > Bacillota > Bacilli > Caryophanales > Bacillaceae > Bacillus > Bacillus sp. FDAARGOS_235. The sequence goes on along the minus strand of NZ_CP020434.2, from coordinate 158,653 downwards.
GATTTTTTTAGTAATTGCATTAAATCCTGTAAAGATTTTATAGATTCATCAGGTACTTTTTCATAAGGTTTCAATTGATAATACCCTTCCTTTCAGAAAGAAGTTACATAAAGTTTTTAAGAAATTTATATTTTAAAAATCAGGCATACTGATATGCAAATATGTCCATTGAATTAGCAATAACCTCTATGAAAATAACTTAACCAAAATTGGTTAAAAAATGCATTGAAAGTAAAAGTTAGAAATAGTTGTAAGCGAAAATATGATATAGATTAAATGAAATCTCCACGCTGTGCTTTTACCAACTTCTCTTCGAGATACCCGCCAACTAAATGATATAAAACCTAAGCTAAGACATTTTTTAAAAGTTGAATAACTGATTTTCCTATGTTAAGGATTTATGAGATGACAAAAGCCCCCTTTTTTTCTACAAAAAAGGGGGGCTCGGGTGTATCATTTCTATTTTATTGGAAATTGTAGCACGTAAATTTCTTCTTCAATAACATCCATCTGAAGACGTAATGTTTTACATGCATCTTCTACAGCTTGATTATATACAAGTGGGCCAATTTCTTTCATCATAAACTCCAATATATATTCAGCTTCAAGTGAACTTAAGTCTAGTTCGAATTTTTTATTTAGTCTCAAAGAATAGAATCGAGAACTAATAAGAGGGAGTATATCTAAAAAGATTAAAACGGATCATAACATGGAAAATATAATCAGTCCATGTCATGATCCATTTTTATACGTATAGGCTAAATTTTCAAACTATCATTATGTTATTACATTTTATGTCCCCATTGGTCAAAGTGATAATCTTTACCGTCAATTTTAAACCAACCGTCTGCATAAAGGGAACCATCTTCCCTAGCACAATACCAAAGGTATCCATATGCAAGAGGCCAAGGTCTATATCCACCACCAACTTGGAACCATCCTGTTTTAGCTGCCCCATTCTCATCGAAGTAATAATATTTATTATCGATAGTTTGCCAGCCCGTTTGTACTACGCCGTTATTGTCAAAGTGATATAGTTTACCGTCGATTTTTTCAAATCCTGCTCGGTTAACAGATCCATCTTCATGGAAATAAAATCTTTTCCCGTCAATGTTTTCATAATTATTGAAAATAGTATTGTGGCCATTTGTGAAATAGTATCTTTTACCGTCTATCATTTTCCAGCCGGTATAGAAAGAGCCATCTTCTAAACTATAATATGCTATTGTGTTCGCATTTTTGTTGATTCCTGTTTTCAAAATTGAACCGTCGTTATTAAATGCTAATATTTTGTTGTCAAGCTTAACATTAACAGCGTTGTTTATAGCTTCCCCATTTAGATTAGAAACTCTCTCCAGCACACCTTTGTCGGAAAAGTGAAGGATGACATCTTGATCTTCTAAACGTATTTCTTTTTTATTTGGCACGAAGTTTTGGAAATAATAAATTTTCCCATCTATATCTTTCAAGCCTTCTTTAACAAACGCTCCAGAGGCATCAGAATAGTATAGGTCTCTCCATGCTGATCGTTGCAGAACACCGGAGTCATTGAAGTTATAGTACTTCCCATCAATTAGTGAGTCACTTCCTCCTCCAGTAACCATGTAGCCATAAGGGGATGAGAAATAATAAGTCTTCTCCTTAATTTCTTGCCAGCCTGTCAAAATGACTCCTTCAGCATCTGCAAAGGAATAACCAGTACCTCGATTTATCCAACTGTTCTTTATCACGTTTCCAGAGGAATCTTTTGCACTATATTTAGTAGGGTCCTTTTCATTAGATATAATCTCTATTTTGTCATAATTTTGTTTCTCATTTTCTTTACCCGGATACCACTCTATTAACCAATTGTTAATTTCATTGTTGCTTTTATTAGAGAAACGAATTTCAGATTTGAAACTCCAATCAGTACCAAATTGAGAAGTATATTGATTACCTGCCAGACTTACCCCATTTTTGTTATTCAAACGGAATTGAAATTTACCATCGTTAGAATTTCCTATCTGAACAAGTTCAAACACTTCATCATCGCCAAGCGAATCGGAATATTGAAGTCCGTTTCCTTCTTTTCCTGAAAGATATTTTGAACCTGTCTTTACGATTACTTTATTCGTTCCTTTTTTATAAGGGATAATTTGATAACCTTTACCGTCATTTAGTGTAATGAATGGCAGTGCCATAGATGTCTCTAGGACGTTAGTACGCTCCGCCAATACATCAGATAATCGATCATAAAAATCTGCACGAGCTTTAGGATCAATATTAACATAGTTGTCAAGGACATCTTTAGATACTGGCTTTGAAGTTAATGTTATCAATCGTTTTTGTTCATCTGATAATTTATTTGCTATCTGATCAAATAGGTAATCTGAATTTCTAGCAATCACCGTCCAATCGCCAAAGGAGTCACCGGAATATTTTTTGTAAAGTGGACCAAGAAATCTTGGGTTTTTACCAGATGCTTTTTCTACAAATGCATGTTGGCCTTGATTGATCACAACTCCGGTCTTTCCTTCGTCTAATTGTGCTTGTGTAATGTAAAGAAGATCGTGTTCTGAAACATTTGCTGCATTAGGGTTTAAATCTATAATTGCACCTGCTTCAGTAATTTTAAGCTGCTGTCCAGATTTTAGTTGATGAATTTCAATTTTTCCATTTGGATAGCGTACTTTAACTTGTTTAAGAAAATTCAAATCACCTTGTGTATGATACATAGAAATATTAAATTCCCCAGATTTAAAACTAGGAGCTTGGTAAGTTTCGTTTTCTGCATATACATCAATGTGAGTACCTGGGTCTCGATCCCCTGGGCTTATTCCAAGTGCTTCATAAGTGTTTGCTACAGCACCTAATACAGTAATAGTTATATCTACTACCGCACCTATCCCTGCACTAGCCTTACTTTCTCCAACAGGAGCCATAGAAAAAAGAATACCTAATGCCGCTGTTGCAGGGATTACCTTCTTTCTAATTCCTACAGGAAGAATTTCTTTTACCCTTTTTGTTTCTTTTCCATTCATAATGTCATTCCTCGCTTTTTATTTTTCTATTTATTAATCCGAATCTTACGTTCGAAAGGTTATCTTAATTTAAAAACCTTTCAAATCTCTTACGTAAATATTACAAAAGTCTTTCATAAGGTGATTTTATTGTTTGTTTTCACTAATTCTCCATAATTCACTCTTAACCAAAGTAATATTCCTATAACATATCCCTTGAAACCTGTTTGAACTACCCCCACTTTCACTTCGTTTAGAAGAGGGGGATTCCTAAGTAAAGAGTTCTATCGAACTCTAATTTATTAGGCTAGCTCCACAGTCCTTGCGGTTAGAAGCCTTATCGCTTCTTTCTTTAGATTGATACTTGCGTTAATTCAAATAGTTGCACAAAAACGAAACCTTTCAGACTCGGATTTAAAGGCCATCTACCAGAAAAGGCTAAAGCCTCAGTTAAAATGAAGTTGGATACTGGAGAATAAAGCCACTAAAAAAAGAATGCCCTTTTTGTTATTTAAAGGAGCATTCTTTTTTTATAAGATAAGCGTACATTCCCTTTCAGCAAAGGTTTAAAGAATTTCTTGTTATGAGGATCTTTATGTTTCTCATGTATGACGAAAGCCTGTTACAATAGAACTAAGTCAAATATGAAATACCCTTAGGAAGCTCTCATAGGTATAAGATCTATGGGGGATTTTTCATTACAGTTATTTTGAAGTTTTTGCACCATAACCGTTAATACCTTATTTTCAAAATTTATAGTGTAACAACGTTAGTACATATTTTAGATACTTCAGGGTCATGAGTAACAATTAGAATTGTTTTTCCTTCATTATTTAATGACTTTAATATACTAAGCACCTGATCCCGATTCACTTCATCTAATGATCCAGTTGGCTCATCTGCTAGGATGATATCATTCTTTTTTAACATGAGCCTAGCTAATGCTATTCTTTGTTGTTCTCCACCACTAAGTTGATAAATTTTACTGTTTAATTTGTCTAGTAGCCCAACTTTTTCTAGAACTTCTTTTTTCTTGTCATCTTTATTAGGTAACTTAACATATTCTAGTGCTACATCTAAATTTTTGCTCACAGTCTCATTATCAATTAATGCATAATTTTGAAAGAGATAGCCTATTGTATATCTAAAAAGCTCGATTTGTTTTTTTTCGCTCTTCCAAGCGTTTTCTATTCCTTGTATGATGACATCTCCAGAATCTGGTTCTTCTAAAAGACCTACTATATTTAATAGCGTTGATTTTCCGGTTCCACTTTGCCCCGTAATAGCCATCATTTCTCCTTTATTTACAACCAAATTAAAATTATCAAGCACTTGTTTATTTTCATATTTCTTAGATATATTTTTCAGCTCAATTTCCACTTGAACTACGCTCCTTTTAATACGTCCTTATTTTTCTTCTTTTCTACAAATCGAATGATGAAATAAACAATTAATAATTCAACTAACCAATAAGCTGGAATTATAAGTGAAATAATTGTATAATTTGCTAATTTAAATGTTAATGCACCTAAATAAATTATTAACCAAAAAAGACCTAAAAGAAAACAGATTTTACTGTGTCGCTTATAAAAATCGAAGCCATTGATTCTCTGAACGGCATGAATAAATTTATTTCTTTCTAAATAATTTAAAACTGTAAAACAAGTAATAATAATCTCTATGCTAAGTAATAATGTTACAAAAAGAAGAGTAAATTGAAGTTCGCTTTTTAATTTAAAGAGATAATCATCTACAATACTATATAATGACGGCGTTGTAAGAATGATATCTTGGAGACCTGCGATTTTAATGTCTTCTTTTAATTCTTTATAAGGCTGACTTGGATTATCTACTTTTGGGAAAAAATAACGCCCAGTTAAATAACTTAAATAGCTGTCTCCACCCATATTTTCTGAGTTAACAACAATCAATATAGCGCCCTTGCTATAATTTTGGTTGTTAACCTCTAGCATAGGATTATACAAAAAATGTTTTTGGTTATCTTGGATATAGAGAAGTTTAATTTCAACCTGTTTATGTGGTTCAATTTTTTCTCCTATGCTTTCCTTATGTTTATCTTCATCAATAAACCTTGTGAATTGATACCATTCTTTATACATTTTTAAAATATCAGCTTCGTTGCTGCGATATTTATTGGGAACTAATATAACTAAATAGTCACCATAATCAGCATCGATATTGATTTTTTTACCATTCAAATCATAAACTGGATTATCATGTAAATAATTAGAATTCACTTGAAGGGTGTTACCGCCATGAGGATCATACTCTTTAACATCTCCTATAGTATTGTTTAAAGAATTGTTATACTCTAACTGTTTTTTGTACGTTATACCATCTGATGGTTTTATAAGCAAAGCCCCTTTTTGGTTAGTTATTCCAAATAGTTTCTTGCTTTTAATTCCAGTTTCATATTCCCAGTTTGTGCGGTCGCCTATAATATTACTTTGATATTCATAAAAACTATAATTTTTTGTTGTATCCCATTGTTCCTGGTTAGAGTTTTGTACAGTTAGATCTTGATAATAATTTATAAGATTAAAAGAAAAGATAATTAGAAAAATCGAAAAGATAAACTTTGAACTATAATTTAAAAATTGAACTAGTTTTAATGGTTTTTTATTTTTTAATAGTTCCAGAATTTTTATATGATATATCATTAAAGAAGGAAGTAGGCTAACTAGAATAGAAATACCTGAAAAAATTAATTGCCACACAATCCATGTACTACCAAAATCTAAGAATTTACTCATCCCATTATAAAAAAACAAGTATATTACTTGTCCTATAATAACTACCATTAAGGATAACGTATGAATTTGAATACTTTCTTTTAATAGATGCTTAAAAATCAGTTCTCTATCCGTATATCCAAACAGTTTTCTAATTGCCAAACTTTTATAATTTAATAATATATAATATAAAAAACTCAGGAAGATGAGTAACAGAACTATAGTAAGAACTATAATAAAGTACTTATCAACTCCCTGATTTTCTAGGATGTTCATAGCACCTACTCGTTCTGACTCTTCCGTTTTGAACCCGATTTCGGTATTTAATTTCTCTTTTACCTTTTGAACAACGTTTGGATTGTTACTATCAACAAAATAAGCGCCTCTCAAGTTTTCATCTTTTGCCGCTTCTATAGGCCTAATTTCCACCATAAGTTCAGGTGAAAATATGTTTATCTTTCCAACCTGCTCTTTATCTTTCGTATCTCTTGATGACAAATAACTTGCTGCGGAATGATCTTGAGTGAATATCTCTCCCCATTCTAGCGGATATTTTTGTTTGAATTGTGTTTCATCCCCGATAGCTGCATAGATAGTTACTTTTTGTTTTTTTGAAGTTTTAATCGGTTTATATGATAATTTATAGATGTTGATTTTTTCCTTTTTGGATAATTCCTCAATCTTTCTTAGTTTATCTTCCGGGCGTTCATCTTTATTCAATTCAACCACTTGAATTCCATTTTTATCAGAAAAATTTATATTTACCATTTCTCTTTTTTCAAAGTGCTTAGTAAATACAAATGAAGATACAGCATAGGCTACAAGTACTAAAGTAATTAATATTTTTTTCATACCAGTCTCCATTTTCCGTATTCTATTTTCATTTAGAATTCAAATGAAGATAGAATACCCTTTGTCTTCAAATATTAATAAAAATAATTTGCTTATCTATATGTATATAAGTCACATAAAATAGAATCCTAGAACATGCAGGTAATAACCCACGAGTTCTAGGATTTTTCTTACTTTTTATTTAACAGACCAATAAGATTCATCTACACCAGCTGTATCAGGTGCACTTGCATATGAAGTATAACCTGGGTTCGTCCATGGAGAACTATAATAATATTGTCCGATTACTGAAGATTTGTGAACTTTGCTTCCGTGGTAATAATTTGACCAAACTGAACCACCACCGGTTCCATAATTCCATGTTCCCCCCCCTACATTTTGTGTTGCAGCAAATGCTGCTGTTGCTCCTGAACCAAGTATTGCAGCACTTAATACTAATGAACTTACAGTTTTTTTCAATTTCAATGTTTTTTCCCCCTTTAACATCTAATTAATTTATTTAGATATTGCAGACTGACTACCTTTTTATTTTTAAACAACCGCATTAAAAAATAAATATATAGAACAGAATACAATAAACTAACAAATAGGAAGTAAATAAGGTAAAGATACTCAAATGAAAAAATAATTCAATTAAAAATAGGGTGGGAAATATTAACTTCAAATCGTTTTTTTAAATATTATCACAGTTTTTTTCAAGAAAGACACATTCAAAATTTTTTAAATAAAATTCAGAATTTTCTGTAATTATTTGATATAAAAATAGTGATACTTAAAAAGAAAATTTTCAATCAAGTAAGTATTTACAAATATAGAGGGGAGTAATTGGAAAGTATTTTAAATGATGCAATTTAAGAAATAGACATTTTCAATTTTTTGTTAGCATGGAATCGTATGGTATGCGATCTAAAAAAAATTTGTGGTAAGTGTGAGAAATCACTTTGTTTAATACGTTATATAAGGTATAAGAAATTGTCTATCCATTATTAACGTTACATATTACAAATTAAATATTTCGATAATACGGAAAGAATAAATTTTTACTAAATATGCCTTAGATTCACTTTCTTAATTGCATAAAAAATTAAAATAAGAAAGAATTTAGGGGGTGAGATAGTATGAAAGATATTTATGAACTATTACAAGAGATCCATATAAACCTAACTGAATTTGAAGAAATAAAATGTAGTGAGGTAGAAAAAGAGAAAGTAAAAGGTTTTGTAAAAGAGTTAATTAAAAAGAAGGAAGACTGAAAATGTTTATAACGCAAGTATCAATCTAAAGAATGAAGCGATAAGGCTTCTAACCGCAAGGACTGTGGAGATAGCCTAACTCTTTACTTAGGAATCTCCCTCTTCTAAAAAAGTGAAAGTGGGGGTAGTTTAATCATAAGAAGTCATTGACGTATTTGAAACATGAAAATTAATTGTATTAACTTTAAATAACAGCACGGTATTAGTACATCCATTGACCTTTAATTTTTACATATGTCTCATCAATCCGCTAAGAATCCTTGATTGACTTAGGGGGTTCTGGAACAAAGATTATTATTTTTTACTTACAATTAGTAGATTTGTAATCTAGTAGTATTTCAACAATGGAATTAATAGTTTTGTTTTGGGCACTATAGTAGACTTCTAATCCTTTTCTATCATTTCTAATTAATTTTTGAGATTTCATCTTTGCTAAATGCTGTGAAACAGTAGATTGTGGGATACCCAGTATACCTACAATTTGTGTTACATTACATGCCCCTCTTATAATTAATTCTTTCAAAATTTCAATTCTTACTGGATGAGCTAATGCCTTAAAAACTTCTGCGTCTTTTTCATAATTTAACAAACTAAACATCTCCTTTTGAATCGATATATGTTTATAATATTAATAATTTATTCTGCATCATCTTTTTGATTTAATTAGTTTTTTATTTTTTCAACATACCCTGGTATGCTTGAGACACTCTTATTCTCTTTTTTTACTTCCTTTAATTCATCTGAAAATGTTGCATTTGGCTTTTTCATATTAGACATAATTCCAAGATCACCTTTGATGGTTTCTTACCTAAGTAACTTTGCTTAACCGAATCAGTGGTTTCTAGTAGTAGGAATTGACCTCTACCAAGGAATTGACTCCCTTCATGTACTTTCGCAAGAATCCTTTTTGGGATATGCCAGAAATTCCAATAGTTAATAGCGATTGTGTAAACCCTACACCTAATGTATCGACTTATTTGATACATTGTTAGCTATTCGCCAGAACCTCTATGTAACTAATTTTTTTCAAAGAGTATTTTTCTATAAAAAACTGCAACTCTAATTGTTAGTTATGTCTAACAATTAGAATTGCAGTTCACCAATTAGGTTATATTTTGCTTTCTATTTAGACACGTACAGCTGTACCGCTTACTGCAACCATTAGCATTCCATCACGAACGACTTCGTAGTCTACATCGATACCAACAATTGCATTTGCTCCTTTTTGCGTTGCAAGTTGTTTCATTTCTTCCATGGCAATGTCACGAGCTTCTTTTAATTTACTTTCATAAGCACCAGAACGGCCACCTACAACGTCACGAACAGAAGCGAATATGTCGCGTACGATATTTGCACCCATAATTGCTTCACCGTTTACGATGTCTATATACTCAATAATTTCTTTACCCTGAATAGTATTAGTTGTTGTTACGATCATTATTAACACACTCCTATAATTTTTAAAAAGTTATTGTTGATTGCTATAATCCTATTATTAATTTTAAAAACTAAATAAACTATCTAATAACCTTACTTGAACTACCCCCACTTTCACTTCGTTTAGAAGAGGGGGATTCCTAAGTAAAGAGTTCTATTGAACTCTAATTTATTAGGCTATCTCCGCAGTCCTTGCGGTTAGAAGCCTTATCGCTTCATTCTTTAGATTAATACTTGCGTTAATATCCCTATCATGGTGTGTACGACAAGAAGGGCAGTCCCATTTACGTAGGTTGAGATTTTTAACGTCTTTGTTTTGATATCCACAACAAGAACATAATTGGCTGGAAGCAAATGTTTTCGATACGACAATGACTTGTTTGCCGTACCATTTTGCTTTGTATTCCAACATGGTTCGAAACTGTGACCATGATACCTCACTAATTGCTTTTGCTAACTTATGATTCTTTAACATATTCGATACTTGCAAATCCTCTATACCGATAACATCGTGGTTTTTGATGATTTCAGTTGAGATTTTGTCCAAGTAATCTTTTCTAGCATTTGCCATGTATTCATGAATTCTAGCCACTTTTACTCGCTGTTTATTCCAGCGAGAAGATCCTTTTGTTCTTCTAGAAAGAACACGCTGTGCTTTCGCCAACTTCTCTTCTAATGATCGAAAAAACTTCGGATTTTTATAGATTGTTCCATCTGACAAAATGGCGAAATCTTTTAGTCCCACATCCATTCCAATGTAAGAATGTGTTTTCGGAAGTTCTTGTACTTCTGTTTCAACTAACAAGGACACAAAGTATCTGCCAGAAGGGTTCCGTCTAACTGTAGCATTTAAAATACGTCCTTTTACTTCACGACTTTTGGCAAATCGAACAAGACCTAGTTTTGGCAATTTTATTTTGTCTCCTACAACGGCAATGTTTTCATTTGTTTGTTTTGTGTTGTAAGATTGTACGTTGTTTTTCTTAGATTTGAAACACGGGGCACTGTTTTGTTTTTTGAAAAAGCGTGTATAAGCATCCGCAAGGTTGCGAACAGACGACTGAATCGCAATACTATCCACTTCTTTGAGCCAAACAAATTCTTTCTTCATGGCAGGAAGTTTGGCAGAGCATGTACCATATGTCAAACCTTTCCCTGTCTCTTTGTATGCGTTATCCCATAGAGATAGGAAATGATTGAATACAAAACGAGAACAGCCAATTGTTTTATTAATTAGGGTTGCTTGTGCTTGATTTGGATAGATACGAAATTTATATGCTTTATTAATCATCACTCATTTCACCTCCATTTCGGCATGTGTCTATTATACAACAAACATACATTCGATAGATAGTGAAGTAACAGTTTATGTATGTCGAACAATTAAGATTGCTTCCTGCCATCTCTTGTCCGAAGCCAATTCATCTCCCACCTACTCACTTCGCGTTCCTTGAGGAAGGAGTCTTCTTGGCTAAAATGATAAAGATGACAGTTCTGTAAGGGTGAAAGAAAACAAGCTATCCACAAAAAACTTGTTTCTTGTAGGGGTTATTTATCAAAAAACTGCATATCCATCAATCATATCTACTGGTAATTTATTATATACAGATGCTTCAGAAATAATAGTAGCCGATACTACATATAACGATAAAACATCGATTTTAACATTTATAATCTTAAAGAAATAGATTTAATTTTCAATTCATTCCCATCAGAAAATGATACTGTTTCGACGTTCTTTTGAATTGCCCTATTGCCCAAATTTGTTTTCTTAACACTAATATTAAAATGCTTTCAATATTAAAAATAGTTTTTGTAAGTTTTGTAAATACTTTTGTAATTAAAAAAAAGTATAAGCGAATCGATTTTCTGCCAAATTAGTTGCAATGTTTGTTTTCGTTCCATCTATATCCTTTTCCTCGTACCGTAAGGAGAAACTCAGGATTAGAAGGACTAGTTTCGATCTTTTGACGAAGACGATTGATATTCACATCGATGACTTTTGTATTACCTACACAATTTATACCCCATATTTTATTTAGGAGTTCATTACGTGAAATTGGTTTCATGGAATTTTCCATTAAATATCGTAAAATAATATGCTCTGTTGGAGTTAAATCAATTACTATCTCATTCCTATATAATTCTCCTAGCAGAAGATTTAATTGAAATGGCCCCGAATGAATCAATTCCAATTCCTTTTTATTTTTTTGAATTCTTCTTAGCAATGATTGTACACGTGCTACTAATTCAATTATACTAAATGGCTTTTTAATATAATCATCTGCCCCAATTGTCAAACCGTGTACCTGATCTTTCTCTTGAACAAGTGCCGTTAATATAATAATACCAATATCTTCATTGTTTTTTCGTATACTTTTGCATACCCGAAATCCATCTATTCCTGGTAACATAACATCAAGTATTACAATATCAACATTATTCTGTTCTAAAAGTTCAAGAGCTTTTTCACCTGTATCGGTTTCTAAAACATTGAAACCAGCACGCTGCATGTTCAATGTAATAAAACTACGGATGGTTATATCATCTTCTAATACTAAGATTGTTGTCATACTCACCGCTCCTTTACTCTTGTTGATAAACGGCTATTGGTTTGATATAAGTTCTAAGATTCTGGTAGTTTATTTTCAAAAAATTTTATATACATGTGCACTTTTTTTATATGTATCAACTCCTAGGAGTCACTATATATGTCCATCAACTTAAAAATCTAGTAAAAAAACTGTCATCCTTTCGATTTAGTCTTTTAGAAAGAATAACGTGGAGCTAGTAAAGATTCTTAAGTTGGTGGACATGGAGTGGTATCCCTAGTTTATTCGTTCTATATTAATTAAGTGATAGGACTTTTTCGTCCTTAATCTCATTCCCCTGTCAACTCTACGACCACATAATTTATTACGTGAAAACGAAATATTTTTCATCGTTTGCTCTTAAATTCCCACGTTTTTATATACACCTCAAAACGCTTTGACTAGATAATACAAGTTCTCTTCTGATTCACCTGAATAAAGTTGAGCCTCTTGAAACTCCCCAATCGATTAGCTGATTAATGATGCGCCGTTTTTTTCTTTTTACATGATAGATGTGCTGTTCTAGTTTTTTTGGACCTTTTGCATGCTTTCAAGAAATTAATTCTTGTGTTGCCATTTCTACAAACTGAATATCAGACTCTACAAGGTATTGAACATATGCCGTTTTCGCCTTCATATATTCATCTTCATTTTTCCATCTGTGATGGCTGCCATCATAAAGTATAAAAAAGGAGTCGCTTTTCAACGGACTTATCAATTTATTTATTTCGTTATTCTGATTAAATATTTCTTTTGCTTTTTTATGTGCCTGTAACACTTTGTCTTTCGAACATCCACCTACAAGCAAATAATGTGGAGTAATTAAACTCATTTTGTTATTCCCCCCCTCTATTGCCCTCATATACGATCCAGAAAGGATAGGAACAAAGAGCACGTATTGATTCTTCAAGCTAACATGATTTAAAAAGCATGAATGAGAGGAAGGATAATCTCAAATGGCTAGTGATATCTTCTAAAAAGCTGTCCTTCTTCTCACTTTGTACAACAAACACTTTAAGTTCGGATAAATGAGCTTGTTCTTTATACTTAGCTTTAATATCAAAGATGGTTCCACTTAAAAATGATTATGCATTTCTCCCCCACTTGAATCCAACGGTTTCATGAAGCATTTGTTTTGTCATTTCCATTGTGAATTCTTGGGCCTGCTTTTTCGAATGGATATCTATAATTCCATTCGAAGCAATCATTTCTCCCACCCTTTCGTAGTTATGGCGTTTTTATATAACTAAATACAATACAACTAACCAAAATGGCATTACCATTAAAAATCCATTTCTAATCCCTATTGCAAAAGCTAAAGGATCAACATTACAGTATGACGTTGCCTCTTTTTTAACCCGCTGCAACATCTTTTTTTGGGTGGGAAGGCTCATAGTGAATCTCCTTATCTTTCAATCTGTTTTCGTTTTCCATAACAAACTACCACCAAAACAGCCTATACAATAAATCACAATGAATTTCATAAAAATTTCTATAATTGCATCCGTCATTCCCCATTCTCCTCTCCCAAGGCCTGTAATACACAGGCTATAATTAGCAGAGTAAGAATTAATAATAAACTCCCTATATTTCGGTATTTTCTAAGCATCGGCATTCTCTCCTCGTAATTAACGTTTATTTCAGAAAAAAAAACAAGCTACGAAAAGTCAGAGAAGAAAAGAGCCCAATTTACCTCGTTATGAGCAAATCGGCTCTTTAATATTCAGAAGACATAAGCAATGTAAACTTATTGGGTGTAATATCCCGAACGTATATTCTCCCAAGAAATTAATATCTTCCTAGCCTAAAGGCGAATATCGTACGCTAGAGATCTTTTCATTTAAGAAGCTTGGTTGCTCCAAAATGCTGGCGGTGGACCCAAATAGTACATAATATCCTCGAATGATATTAATATAATCTCCATGCAATATCAATTCTTTTTTTATAAAAATTATAAAAAAAGAATTGATATTGGTTTTTTTATGACACTTATCGACAAATTATTTACTTTTATCAATTATCAATTTATAATAATTACAACTTAATATACATACTACATAACATGAAATAATTACTTAGTTGAGCATATAGTTCCCACTGGAGCGGTTTTAAAAAAATTCCAAAATGATGGACGAGTACTCATACGGATTAATTTATATAAATATAAGGAGAATGAAACAGCAGAAAAGATGTGTTATTAGTATGCTCTAGTTTAGAAGATTACTAATCGGTTGGATAATTTCAGGTGATAAGACAGAGTCATGGATTTCTTGCAGAGTATTTTAGGTTGGCTATGGTAAATATACAAGATATATTTATAGATTGATTCGCGGATCCTATTTCAAAAAATGAAATAAAAACGATTTTTATTTATTGACAAGCAATAAAACTAAATATATATTAAATTATAATAATTATTATGAAAAAATTATTATCGTTTATAAATAGGAGGTTCCACATCATGAATCCAAATAATCGCTTAACAACAAACCAAGGTGCTCCAGTTGGAGATAACCAAAATTCTCGTACAGCTGGTCGCCGTGGGTCGGTATTATTAGAAGACTATCATTTAGTAGAAAAGCTTGCTCATTTTGATCGTGAACGTATTCCAGAGCGTGTTGTACATGCACGTGGTGCAGGTGCTCACGGTGTATTTGTAACTAAAAACAGTATGAAGCAATATACGAGGGCAGCATTTTTACAAAATGAAGGAACTGAAACGCCTGTATTCGTTCGTTTCTCAACAGTTATTCATGGCCAAGGCTCTCCGGAGACAGCACGTGATCCGCGTGGGTTCGCTGTTAAATTTTATACAGAAGAAGGAAACTACGATATCGTAGGTAACCATTTACCAGTTTTCTTCATTCGTGATGCAATTAAATTCCCTGACATGGTGCATTCTTTAAAGCCAGCACCTGATACAAATATTCAAACGCCAGATCGTTATTGGGATTTCATGACGTTAACACCAGAATCTACTCATATGATGACATGGGTATTTTCTGATTATGGTACACCAGCAAACTATCGTGAAATGGAAGGTTTCGGCGTCCATTCATTTAAATGGATTAATGCAAAAGGTAAAATTGTTTACATTAAATATCACTGGAAACCACAGCAGGGTGTACGAAATTTAAGTGCAAAAGAAGTGGAACAAGTACAAGGTAAAGATTTCAATCATGCAACTCGCGATTTATTCGATGCGATTGAAAAAGGAAATCATCCAAAATGGGATCTATACGTACAAGTGATGCAATTAGATCAAATGGATTCTTTAGATTTCGACCCATTAGATCCAACAAAAGTATGGCCAGAAGATTGTTTCCCACTCATTGAAGTAGGGACAATGACACTAAATCGTAACCCACAAAACTTTTTTGCGGAAGTAGAGCAAGTGGCCTTTACACCAAGTGCAACTATACCTGGTATTGAACCATCTGAAGATAAGCTATTACAAGGTCGTTTATTCTCTTACCCAGATACACAGCGTTACCGACTTGGTGCAAATTATTTACAAATCCCTGTAAACTGCCCATACGCAACTGTTCGTAATCAACAACGTGATGGTGCGATGCAAGTAAATCAAAACCCATCTACAATAAACTATGAACCGAGCCGCCATACTGAAAATCCAGTTGAAGACCCAACATACCGCGATTCAACTATGAGAGTAGGAGGCTATGTATCTCGTGAAAAAAATGAGAAACCGAACGACTTCAAACAAGCCGGTGAGCGTTATCGTTCATTCTCTAAAGAAGAGCAAGACAACTTAATTGCAAACTTAACTAATGACTTGAAAGACGTAAATGAGCGTACGAAACTACTAGCTATTTGTAACTTCTTCCGTGCAGATCGCGAATATGGTATTCGCTTAGCAGAAGCATTAAATGTTGATATTTCATCGTATGTAGGAATTTCTACAAAATAATAACATGCTTAATTTTATTTTACTCTCAAATTTAACTTACAATATGTAAGAAAAGAAGTTGTCTCAAAAATTCGTTAAAAAACGACTTTTTAGGGACAACCTCTTTTTTTAGTTCTCTTCAACAATAGATAGGATTATTAATATTTGTTCATACAATTTATGCAGCATTTCCAAATTATTATTTTGTTTTTGCTAATCCTACAATTGCAATGCAGGCATATAGCTAACATATATTGGCTGTATTTTCTTATTATCGTTATAGCAAGGTTCTACACGCTTCCCTATGGATATATTTTTATTTTGGGAACCTTGGCGAAGAAGGGGTCTGTGTAGCAATGGAACCAAATCACGCAATAAGTATTAGCGGACATTATCCGTGCACAAAAAAAGAAAACTCTTCAATTTGGAAGACCTTCCTTTTTAAAGATTCATAAATAATCTACATAGTTTATCATATCTGACAAAGGAATTATAAATGTAACTTTAGTTCCTATATTTACCTTAGAGTCAATCGTAATTTTTATGCCTAGCTTGGAACAAAGCTTTTCACATAGATACAAGCCCATACCTGTACTTTTACTAAATCTTCTACCATTTTCACCTGTAAATCCTTTTTCAAATACTCTATTTATATCTTTATCTACGATCCCTACTCCATTATCTTCTATAGTTAACATGACTGAGTTAGCTTTCTTAACTGAATATATGCTGATCATGGGCGTTTCACTGTTTGCATATTTTACAGCGTTCCCTATTATCTGATTGAGCATAAACTCGAACCATTTTCTATCACTATATACAATTTCATTGATATCTTTTATATCTAGTTTGATTTTCTTATGAATGAAATCCCTATAATTTCTTTTCACGACATTCCTTACTGCATCATTAAGTTGAATGGGTTTAATAATGTAGTCTTTGCTTACATTGTTACTTCGTGAATAATACAACACCTGTTCTACAAATCCCTCAATCCTATCGATCTGGAGGTCTATTTTATTCGTTAATTCATTTTGATTATTTTCAATAATTAGCTTTGTAGAAGCAATTGGGGTTTTAATCTCATGTACCCATGTTTCTATATACTCCCTATAGTCTGCCTGCATATCTTTATAGTATTTCACCTTCTCATGCATATCTCTACTTACCTGCTTCAGTATATGGTTTAGTTTTTCCCCATGGATAAAATGAGCTTCCTTTATTACTTCTGGAAGTAGGTATTTCTTATCTAAACTTTCTAATATGCTGTCAACTTCATCATAATATGCTTTAGCCTGTATACACTCTAAAGCCATATACGAAAATAAGGGCAAAAACCAAATACAAAACACAAAGAATATGAGAAGGGCATGAAAATCCATCATAACCATCACAACTAATAATATAAAAAATAACAGCAGATTAGACATAATTACTATCACTTTGTCTTTAATGAATTCACCTATACTCATGGCATGATATACCCCAATCCCCTTCTTGTTTCGATTGGGTTTTCGATACCAAGCTCCTCAAGTTTTTTTCGTAATCTAGTAATATTCACAGTTAAAGTACCGTCATCTACAAAATAATCTGATTTCCACAAGTGTTCCATAAGGAACTCCCTTTTTACGATATTTCCCTTATTGTTTATTAAATAGGAAAGGATTTTCACTTCATTTTTCGTTAACTCTATCACTTGATCTTTATACATAACGCTTGCATTGGAAAGATTTAAATGGAAATCCATGTAACTTAACATATTACTCGTCTTCGAGCTTCCATATGTTCTTTTCATGATATTTGTTATCCTTGCTAATAATATTTCTGTATTATAGAGCTTTGTAATAAAATCATCTGCACCTAAATTCATACTCATTAATTCATCTACTTCATTGTCCCTACTTGTAACTATTATAATTGGAACATCTGAATTTTTACGTATTTCTCTACATATATAATATCCATCGAACACAGGAAGATTTATGTCTAGCAATATAAGATCTGCATTTTCGTTTTCAACATACTGCATAATATTAATATAATCTATAGGAGCTTTTACATCGTATCCATATCTTTGTAAAAAGTTTTGCAATTCTTCTCTAATCACTTCATCATCTTCAATAATCATAATTTTTTTCATATAATTCCCCCACCGATCTATTTCACCTTTCATTATATTATCTCTAATATTTTATATAAATATACAGCTATATTTAACTACTAAATATGAAAGTGCATATTTAGTTTTATTAGGGATTTTCACCTATTACATTCTTGATTATATTAAAGAGGTACCTACTTTTCAGTAAATACCTCTTTACATGAATCCTTATTTATCATTTAATATTTAACTTTTCTTTCACTTTTTCAGGTAATTGTTCCGCTGTTACCTCTTTATATGAGTTTATATCATTTGAATCCTTATTCAATGGTTTAAATACATCAACAGCAAGATATGCATTTACTCTCAGCTTTTTTTTAGCCCAAAATTTCACAGGAACCTCATTTCCGTTTTTATCATAGGCCACAAGATTATAACTAACGAATTCCTTCGAAGGGGCCGTGCCGTCTGATTTTCCATTTTCCGTTATTTTAACGTAACACTTTTCATACTTCAGTTTATTATAACCGTACCAGCCTCCAATTGCTGCGAATAACAGTCCACTTAAAATACTTAAAACAATTAGCGTTTTTTTCAAAATAATCACCTTTTACTTCTATTATTTTTACTGCTGAATTTTACTAAAGCCTTGTCTACAATCAATCTCTTTATAAATTACTCTTAACAATATTTTTATATCCTATATATGTTGTAAAGAAATATCCTACATACACTATAATAAATATGAAAGCAGTCATTAGCGCTGGAAGGGTAATATCTAGTTGATACACATTACTTATCGTGTCACTCATCATCTTAATTCCCACCACTGAGTGAATCAATGCAAGAATAACCGGAAGACTAAAATATATGCCAGTTTGCATAAAAATTGTTTTGTTAATCATTCTTTCGTTTGCACCAATTCTCTTTAAGGCTTTATATCTTTCTATACTATCACTGGCCTCTGATAATTGTTGAAGAGCTAATACAGCCATGCTAGTAATTAAGAACACGATTCCAATATATATTCCGATATACAGCACCATAACTGTGAACCCCTTGGATTCTGAGTATGTTTGATCCTTTGATACCCCCTGTGGCATACCTCTATCCCGATATCCAGCCATAAAAAAGTCATGGTCGATTTTAGCATATTTTTTATTATATTCTTCTCTGTTTTTATCTAAATAATTTACATTAAATACTGACATACGAATCTTATAACCTGATAAAAATTCATCATTTATAATGATTGTACATACATTATCTGTAAAACCACTAGTAGTATGAAGATTTTCTTCTATAACTTTAGTTTGTTTTACCGAATATTCCTTTCCCTTAATATTAAGTTTTTTACTGTCTTTTAACTTTTTATTAATTGGTTGAATTACTGGACCTTTATCTGATGAGATTAAAACCTCATCCTTATTTAAATTTATTTCTGTTTCACCCTTTAATTGGAGAATTTTATTATAATCAGATACCTTAACAAAGCTTACGTTAAATGGTTGAAGCTTTTTATCTCGAGATTTCAACAATTCTCCTACGCTTAACTCTGCATCATATTCATTGTAAACTATATATTTTTCATTTTTACTTATTTTAGATTTAATCTTATTTAACGTATCTTCATGGTTATTTTGACTAACATTGTACAACCTAACACTAGCATCAAAAGGCGTTACTTGTTCAAGTCCTTCTTCAGTAGCTTGTTTAAAACTTATTCCGGTAGACAATATCCCTATTGTAAGAAATAACATTAAGCAAATGAGAGACATGGATAAAAAATTCGTATTCACCTTACTATTTATTTGTTTAATTATAAAAATATTTAACTCTTTTAAATATATCTTTTTATTTTTCTTTACTATATACAAGATGAATCCAGATAAACTAAAGAAAAATAATACTGTACCTAAAATTCCAAGGATTATTGCTAGCAGGAACATAGGATTATCTATCCTAAAGCCTATTTTCAGTATTGTTTTATATGCATAGCCAAGCGAGATTACGCATAAAATAAATACCATTAGATGTATAATAGGATTTTTAAATTTTACCTCTTCATTTTTCTTACTTGCTGTTATCAAATCGATGATTTTATACTTAGAAATAACAAATACATTAAAGATTATAACAAGTAAGAACATGATACCAAAGTACAATATAGTCTTACCTATAGCACCAGTCGAAACTGCGAATTTATATTCATTCATCGGTAAATCAAATAGCTTTAAAGTCAAGCTAGATAAGGCTTGTGATACTACAATTCCTAGTATAAGTCCGCTAATTAAAGATATAGCCCCAACTATTATGGTCTCTGTTACTAATATGCTAGATATTCTTCTTTTTCCCATACCTAAGGTCATATAAATTCCTAATTCTTTTTTACGTTTCTTTATTAAAAAATTACTCGCATATAATATAAGACTTCCTAATATGATGGATACAAATACTGATATACCAGCCAATGTACTAGTTAATGTTTTTATATATGATGAACCTGAATACTTCAGTTCAGTAAGCGCCTTTTGTGACTCTATTGAATTAAAGCTATAAAATATACAAACAGCTAATGTTAGTGTTAAGAAATATATAGCATAATCCTTAAAACTCTTCTTTACATTACTTACGGCAATCTTAGAGTACATTATTATCATCACCTCCAAGCAGTGTGATTACTTCGATAATTTTATTAAAGAATTCTTTTCGAGAATCATTTCCTCTGACTAACTCATTAAAGATTTTCCCATCTTTAATAAAAAGGATTCTACGAGCATAGCTAGCTGTAAAGGCATCATGCGTAACCATAAGAATTGTTGTCTTTAAATCTTTATTTAGACTCTCAAATCTTTCCAGTAATAATCTAGATGATTTAGAATCCAACGCTCCGGTTGGTTCATCCGCAAGGACTAAGGATGGATCTGTCACGATTGCTCTTGCTGACGCAACCCTTTGTTTTTGTCCACCTGACATCTGATAGGGATATTTGTTTAAAACTTCTACAATCTCCAAATACTTTGCTACTGCTTTTATTTTCCCATCTATTTCTGAACTTTTTTCACCTTTAATTGTTAACGCTAAAGCAATATTTTCGTATGCTGTAAGAGTATCTAATAGGTTAAAATCCTGAAATATAAAGCCTAACTCATTTCGTCTAAATTTATCTAATGCTTTTGATTTTAACCTAGTAATGTCACTATTATTGATGATTATTTTTCCTGTAGTAACATTATCAATAGTTGATATACAGTTAAGAAGCGTAGTTTTACCACTTCCCGAAGGTCCCATGATTCCAACGAATTCCCCTTCATCTACTTTAAAGCTGATATTATCAATTGCCTTTGTTACGTTATCTTTATTTCCATAATACTTTTCAATTTTTTCAACACTTAATATGCTTTTCATTTGTAGCACTCCTTTTGGTAACGCTCCTTTTTGGGATTTCGTCTTATGTAACTTATTTTATCCGGTTATATTTGTAGTATCGATGGAACTACATTACATTAACGTTACATTTTTGTAATGTTTCACAAAAGAAACCCTCGACTCATGAATAAGCCGAGGGAAAAATAATGAAAGAGAATTTTGTTTTAGGCACAGTTCCTAAGTGGAAGCTAGATCGGAGTTAATATTTTAGACACAAAAAAGTTAAATCTATGCTACTTTTTTAGCCATATCTTCTATTACTTGGTGATTCGTGGGGTCTGAAGCAAATCACGCAATGAGCATTAGCGGGCATTATCCGTGCACAAAAAAGGAAGGCTCTTTAATTTGAAAGACCTTCCTTTTTAAAAATACATGTTAGTATTATTTATAGATGTCACCACGAATTCCGATGGCTTGTATGTATATGACTTTCTTATTATAATTTATTTCAAATAAAATTCAAAAGGTTCCAACCTGTAATTGATATAAATCTGTGTAACCCTTCATACTTCTAATATCTCCTTTAGGGGAGATTTCAAGAAGCCTCTTCAGCCCTTCAGCAATTCTTTTTTGTATTCCTTTTTCTTACTTTGCAATAAATTTTATTGCGAACTTATGGTAAATCAACTTGTATCCCGAACTCAAGTTCCTGCCTTCTCCTGATACATATCCTTCTTCATTTTGTAATTGTTCTAGCTCTTGTTTCAATAATAGTTCATCATCTATTTCTGTACAATCAATGTTCTCCCAATCTGCAAGTTTTCTTTTTGAGCGTTGAAATCTTCTTAACGAATAGCCATATACTACACCGACCTTCGGTATTGTTTTAAATGTCCACTAATTAATATTAGTGGACATAAAGTGTAGAAAAATAAACGTTTGATGTCCGCTAATGCTTATTGCGTGATTTGGTTCCATTGCTACACAGGCCCCAAGAACTAATGTATACTTGAATCTTTGTAAGAATAAATACTAAAATATAGATAGTTAATCAATTTTAATTATGTAAAAACTACATAACTATAAACAGTGCTAATAATGGCTTAATACTCTCGCATCAAGGGGGAAGTACCTAATATCCTGAAGAGAGATCTCAAGGCATCTGATATTGAGGATAATAATTTGTGGTATGGTTCAATTTGCTTGATAGAGTAGAGAAATGAGATAGAATAATAGACTTTATGAAAAGAGCCCTTAGGAGATAGGGACTCTTTAGGGCTCACCTAATCACATGAATTGATTAGGAGGAATATAAATATTTTAACATATAGCTGATTCATTTGAAGGTAACAAAAAAATTACAGAATTTACGATACGAGAAAGCCCACACAGGACTTTAATCCTACTTTAGACGTGGGAGTGTCAATCAATCTCTCCATTGTTTCAATTTGAGCTCCTGATTCAGTCTTACTTTTATTAAATGCACTGAGGTACAACTATTTTAGTACCTTTTTAAATTTGCAACCAAAAGTAATTATCATACCTACAAGAACCATCAATATGCCTATTGCTGCACTATTATTTGTACTTGTACCTGCTTTTGGAAGCTCTTTATACGTATCTTCTTTTTCATCAGAATTACTGTTGTTAGAGATATTATTAATACCATTTTTTTCATCTTTCACTACCACTTTTTGTATTGTAATTACCTCATTACTACCAGAGTCACGACCAAGTAATTTTACCTCGGAAGTACCAGTTTTAAATATATCTATTTCACCAAAATGTCTTACTTTATCAGTAATATCACTATCTTCCTTCTCAATAGCATTAACCCCAGATATTGGTGAGAATTTGTCTCCTACATTCATATTCACTTCAGTAGGTACATTTAACTCAGGCTCTTGAATCTCAATAGGTTTTTCTTTTTCTTTAACTGTTACAGTTTGTATTTGAGTTGCCAAATGACCTGCAGAATCTTTAACTGTATATTTAATCGTGCAAGTGCCAGGTGTATTTGTATCTACTTCACCTTCATATTTTACTTCTGATGTAAGATCACCATCTTCTTTATCAGTAGCACTTACATCTCTCATTGGATCGAATTTATCCCCTTCCGAAATTTTAGTTTCTGAGGGCACTTTTAGTAATGGCGCCTCATCTTTTATTTCTTCTTTTTCTTTAACCGTAATCGTTTGTTTCGCGTTTACTTTATGATTTTTAGAGTCTTTAACTGTGTATGTTAACTCGTAAGTGCCTGCTTTAGAGGTATCTACTTTACCGTCAACTGTTATTTTATTAGTAAGGTCTCCGTCTTCCTTATCAGTAGCAGACACTCCTGACATTGGATCGAATGAATTACCTATAGTAATTGTCGCTCCAACAGGTACTGTAAAATTCGGTTCCATATCTGGAGTTTCTTCTACAATTACAGGTTTAGAATCTGTTGCTTCCCAAATAGGTGCGGTTAATATCGGATAGTTCAAAGCTTCTATTTTTTGTCGCGTTTCTTGTGATGCTTTCAGTCCCCATTGATCAAAAAACGGGAGTACATTTTGTTTCGCTACTTTGGATGTATTGTAAATGAATGCTTGAATTTTCTCTTCATCCGTTTTTGGAAGTCGATCCTTTGGTAACTCTCGATATAGTTTGTGAAGATTCGGATAAAAGTCTTCACCATATGCGAGATGAAGTTGCCAAGGCATAACAAGTTTCACAAACAAGTCATTTATATTTTTATAGTCTTTATCTATTTGTTTTAAGTATGCAAAAGCTTTATCGTAATCACCTGATTTTTCTAAGCGCGTCGGTTGATTCGGGAATAATCGCTTTTGTGCAGCTAAAGAATATAGATTAACTGTTACTTCACCCATCCCTCTTAAATCATTCCACGTCCATGGGTGTTGTTGTCTTGCATGTCCCGCTTCGTGCATTTGTCCCCATCCAAATTTATTTACATTTAAAGCACTTTCAATTGCGTTACCAGCAGTAGTAAATGCAGCTCCATCTAGACTTGCATACATGCCCCATGTTGGTCTGTTAGGATTTTCTATAAAGGCCCAAATACGTTCAGTCGAACGATGTAAAGGATTAGGATCTGTTTCAGATAATCCAGATATTTTATCTTGCGCTCGAATCATTTCATCATATGTTTCTAATAACGGGATAGGATCTTGATTCACTATATGCTTCTTAGCACTATCCTGAGTAACCGTAAGTACTGCTTTCCTTGATTTTAATTGAACAGCATGTGCATTTGGATACTTGTCCATCATCGCCATCCAGTCTGCTTTCGTATGCTTCCCTAGTTCAAAGAGTGGAATATGGCTCCCACCTTGTGTGACTTTTACCTTAACTGTTCCTGTAGTTTGATTATTATCAAGTCCTAATAACCCACCATTTGGAGATGAAATCTTATTCGTACCAGGAGAAAGTTTAATTTCTTTTCCCCATTCTTTATCATAGCCATGTGTTCCAATAATTGCTCTAATCTTATTCGTTCCTGATACTTCAACTGTAACCTCTTCATTCGGTTTTATATAAATTCCAGTTGGTATATAGGTTTTTTGTTCACTTCTTCTCTCTCTTGTGGCTTCATCCTGATAGCTTCCTGTAGCTGGTAGCTCAAACTCCCTTAGTTCATATTGGTTTGTAGTTTGTTGATTAACTGTTTCAGCGTGTACATTTAAATTGTTTGTTATAATAGGTGTAAATACTGTAGTTGTCAAAATAGCAGATGTCGCAATTACTTTCATCGGTTTTTGAAATATATAATGATTCCTTTTCTGCATATAAATAATCCTTTCTTTTTCAATTTGTTCCGTTAAAATCCTTTTGTTGAACGAATGTAATTAATTTCGATCTCCTGGCGAGTTTATATTTCTGAAATTTCAGAAATATAAACTCAGAAATCTTACTATTGTTTAATAAATATAAAACATACCAGAAGAAAGAAATTTTCAACCTTGTTTATACTAAATAATTACAAAATATAGGGTATGAGAATGAAACGAACCCATTTCCTTTTTTCTTATTAATAAGAATTTAACATCGAACAAGTCTTACTGCAATATAATTTGACAATTATATCTTTTTTTCGACAATTTTCTTATCTTACTAAATAAGTAGTCTTACATCACTCAACAAGAAATTAAAAAAATATAAGCGACTTATCATAAGTCGCTTATACGTAAAAACTTATTTTATTTTGGTCAATGCATCTCAATTTACTCACCGGCCTTCCCACATGCTGATACACCATTTTATTCTCTAATATTCCTATTTCAGTCAAAAACATGACATACTTTCGAATAGAAACTCTTGAAATTCCTACTAATTGTGCCATTTCATCTGTTGTAAACGTCCGTCCATTCAGTGACTCTATTTTCTCCCAAATTAATTGTAACGTTTGTTTCGTTAATCCTTTTGGAAGCTCTTTAGTGACAATAGGCTCTCTTTTTTCCTTTTGTAAAATTAACGAATCTAATTCCGATTGACTAATTTTTTGTTGTTCTGTCATGAAAGTAAGCTTTTCTCGATATATAGCTAATGCCTCTTTAAATCGTTCAAATGTAAATGGTTTAATTAAATAATCTACTACGCCATAATGTAATGCTTTTTTAATACTCCCCATATCATGTACAGCTGAAATCATTATAATATCGATTTCTTTTTCTTGATTTCGAATATACATTAAAAGCTCAAATCCAGTCTCTTCAGGCATAAAAATATCAAGTAAGACTAAATCTACTCGCGATTTCTCTAATACTTCTATCGCCGATTTTACTGAGTTAACTGCTTGAACAAGTTCAAACCCTCCTACTTGTTCTAAATAATGTGTATTTAACATTGCTACCATCGGATCATCTTCTACAATTAAAACTTTAATCATATTTGCCCCTCATCCCTACTATTAGGTATTTCAATTGTTATCTTAGTTCCCTCTCCTAACGATGAATAAATATAAATCTCCCCATTTATTTGCTGTGTACTTTCCTTTACAAGATATAAGCCATAACCGCGATTATCTCCCTTTGTGGAATAACCTTTTGTAAATAATTTATCCAGCATATCTTCTGGTATTCCACTGCCTGTATCTTGTACTGTTATCATTAAGGCATCTCCATGTTGTATTCCAACTTCAACTTGTTTTTTCTCACAATTCATTACTGCGTCAAATGCATTATTGATTAAATTTCCAACAATCGTAATAAGTTCATGAATGATACAATCATCATATATATCTGGTAAGTCCGATTCTTCACTTATAATTAACTTTATATTTTTCTCCCTAGCATAGCTAAGTTTACCTAGTAAAAAACCAGCAAATACTGGACTTTTAATTCTTTTCATAACACCACCAATTTCATATTGATGCTCTGATACCATACGACTTACATATTTCTGCAATTCTTCATACTGTTTCATATGTGTAAGGCCTAAAACGACATGCATTTTATTCATAAACTCATGAGATTGTGCCCGTAATGCTTCCGCATATAGCTTAATACCAGTTAGTTCTTCTGCTAATTGTCTAATCTCTGTTTTATCACGAAATGTTGCAATCGCGCCAACTATTTCTCCTTTTACATATAAAGGAACACGATTCGTCACAATCGTAATGCCGTAAATATTTTGTTCTTCGTTTAATTGTACCTCTCCCGTTTGCAACACTTCTTTTATACGTGAATTCGGCGTATACATTTCAAGATTTTTACCGATAATATCTCCCGTGAGTCCACCTTTCTTTAATATTCGTTTTGCTTCGTTATTTATTAAAGTTACATTGGCATCTTTATCTACAGCAATAATACCCTCCTTCACCGAAAGTAACATCGCATTTCTTTCTTCAAGGATTTTCGCTATCCTATGTGGCTCAAGACCAAATAAACTTTTCTTTATATGTCTAGCTAGCAATATCGCCCCTATAATACCAACTAATATTCCTACTCCAACACCGATATAAATAATATGTCTACTTTTTTTCACACTCTCTTTCACATTATCAGCTGAAATACCAACAGCGACCGCACCAAGTTGCTCACCTGTTTCAGCAAAAATAGGTACGAATACTCGCATAGAAACCCCTAAAGTTCCTTCTGCAAGTGAAACATGCTCCTGTCCCTTCAATGCAGGTCCCTCATCTCCTCCAATAAAATGATGACCTATTTTCTTTGGATCTGGGTGAGACTTTCTTATTCCTCCCATGTCCATAACAACAATAAATTGAACATCTGTATTTTTTAATAGCCTATTTGTATACGTTTGGATTGCGGAAGTATCTGCTTTGCCTGTTAAACCATCGATTACAACTGAATCATTCGCCACAATACGTGCAATCGTTTTTGCTTTCTCTGCTTGGCTATCCTCCGTTGCCCGTTCTACATTATGACTAATTAATATATCTGTCACAAGTAAAGAAAACATTACAACTGTACACACTAATAATGTGATTGTTTTCCATAAATCCAATAACTTTTTCCTTTTTTTCATCTCTTCATTGACTCCTCTAATTCTTCTATGCGATCTTTGGTAAATATACAATAAGTAAGCTGTTATTATACTTTAAATTTACTCATTATTTTTTGGAGTTTTTCTATCGTTTCTTCTAAGTTTTGATTAGCTGCAAAATTTATTCCATAATAAAAAATAAGAGAAATTTAATATTGTCATTTCTTTTGTAGCAAGGAGTATAAGATGGTTATGTTAGTCAACTTATACTTCTCACAAAACACTTCTAAATTACTCATAAAAGTTAATCTATCGCATTGCCATCAAGCTAAAAAATACACTCCTCCCTAAAATACAAAAGATGAGTTGAATCCTCATAAATAACTGTAGAATTATAAAGTTTTCTTTTTTGATTTTGGGAATATCTCAAAATATGAAGTTGATGAACATATGACGGATTCCTTAATTAGAGAAAGTAAAGCACATATGGATCTACTTAATAACCTAAGGAAAGTGGATTATTGCATAAAAAAGGCTCCATTTCTGGAGCACTCAAAAAAATGAATTTAAAAAAATAACAGACAATTAAACTATACAAATAACTCATAAATAAATCTATATATATTTTTAAAATTACATGTGAAATTGATAAAAAAAAGCTCCCTTTCTAGGGAACTTTTTTATCTTATTCAATGGTATATCGGCTATCTTCTGAAACATATAAACTTTTTGAATTAATTTCTATACTACAATCCCCTAATCGCCGCTTTACTTCTGATAGTAATTTTTCATTTGCTTCCTCTAAAGAACTTGCTGGAATCACCGTAGATTGTGAGCTTGATACTTTACCACTATACATCACTGAAAAATTCAATTCATATTGATGTATCAAGATTTCTCCACTCCCTTTTTCCCTAAGTTTTCTCACAGATCATTCTTATTTGTTGTTTACAATTATAATTTTTGAAGATAGGTACACACTTTGATACATATCAGATTTTTCTTAGTTAAGTGATAGCACACCGCAATCTTGCATGTCAGCGATACCAGAAATAGACTTCGCCTTTGGTAGCAAGAACCCCACTGACGTTAGTCAGCTGACCCTTTAGGGGGAGGAGTATCAATTAATAAAATATATGCAATAACTTTAAAAAAAATCATTGTTACATCTCACTAAGAATACAATTATTTTTTCCTGACTTTTTCAATGATTGCACCGATATATGCGCTCCCCTTTACCATGCCACGCGATACGTATGACGGAATTAACTTTATTCGATGGAATGAATTGTTTGAAAGAGAAGGAATCTACTTAGAATGACAATTTAGTAGGATAGGAAACCGTAAACGGAGCGTATCTTTGGGCGCACTGACTAATACCCCTTTTGGAATCGTATATAACCTAACTTCTTTTCCTATGCATCCTCCTATTAAAATCACGAGCAAGAAACTAAGGAACAATCTACATTTTATAAAGCCCTTACCCTCTTTAACATGCAATCCAGTAAAATAATTTGTTTCAGATACGTAGAAATAAGGTTTAATTAGCAATCAATGATTAGCTAAATATACCTAAATCTATTTGTTTCCAACCCGAAAGAGATAAATAGTTTTGTTCCCATTCATGAAATAGCACGATGTATGCATAATTACATATCTATTAAAATGCTTTTAGTGTTATATTTTAATAGCGATGAATGCTATTATTTCATAAGTTGTCAACAAGCGTTATGTATGAGAAAAAGGAAGGAGCCAAATAGGCCCCTTCCTTTTTCTACTAATGAACTAAATTACTCTCTGGTAAAAATTTAAATAGTGATGCTGATTCACAGGCGTCTAAATATTGCTGGTATGATCACTTTACCTATTGTGGCAATACTTACAAGAAGTAAGTACTCTTTTATTTACGATACAATGGAATTATTATCGTTTATTTCTCAACATTTAACATATTGAATTAAATTCCCCTTATTGTTATTATAATGGTGACAGTTTGTTTTCTAGTGCTTTAATTGAAGGACCTGATTTAATACATCAGGTCCTTCTTAATTTTCTCATTAATAAGATAATTTTTTTAAAACTAGATAGGCATATTTTATTTTATAAAGACTCTTCACTCATAAAAATCTACCTTTTTTTAAATGACTGAGATTCTATAGACTTTTTTAAAAGTAATAAATAATTATAAATAAAAAGAGAAGAACCCACCATAGTTCTTCTCTTTTTATTTATAAATTTAGGGTTTTCATATCTGTTGATATGAATAGCAGTAAATTAATGGATGAATAATTTACTAACAAAATTATAACATGTTAAACAAAGGCTTTTATATGCAATATTGCATATAAAAATTCAATTTTCAAACAATCACATATTATAAATTAAAAACTCAATTAGTTGTTATTTTATAATTAAACAAATAATAAAAAAGCAACTCGGATTGGGGTTCGAGTTGCTTTTTTAAATAATGCTTATATATGTATTATAACATTTTGCGTAATAAATCCAATATCAATCGACTGACTTTTCTTATTTCTCAATATTTTCAGTTTTATAAAATTGCTCTTTAGCGTTTAGAAAACTATCATAATTACCAAGATCTATTAAATTTTTTCAATAATATACTTCTTAATGAATAATAGAATGTTATACTATTTCATGAGAATAATTGCTTTTACAATTTGTTGAAAATAGATACTCAATAACTTTTGATCATCCGATGCTTTTTTCATAATATAAATTCCTCCTTTTAAAATTTTTTACCATATAATATTTTATATCTATATCTGAATACCTTTATAATACTAAACCCTACTTCGACTTACCATTTCACCTGTAATGGAAAAAGGTTATATTTTTTCTATTTGAAACTAATTTGAAAGGATTTTTTATCAAATGAAAAATACCGTTATTCAAACTAAATCCACTAACATGATTGGAACGGAAAATAGCAATAAAGAAACAACTACAAATTCTTTACAAGCAATATTAGAAATAAAAGTAAAAGAAGGACAATTCCAGGAATTTATGGATTGTATACAGCTTGAAACAAATATTGAATTTTGTTATAGAGTTACAGGAAAGACTGACTTTATTGCTAAAATCATAATAGCTGATTTGAGAGAATTAGAAGAATTTGTTGATAATTATATTTCTGTAGCTCAAATAGTATCTAATCTTATAATATTTAAAACAAATACTAATTATGATTTGACAGAGAATTAAGGTTATAAGCGATTTTTCCTAATAATAAACACCATAACTAAAAACTACACTCCTAACAATTTGGGTGTAGTTTTTTGACAATATAAATTAAGTTTAAGTCACAACTTGTGATATGAACCATAAGTTTGCCAGAACGGCAAGCTTATGGTTCTTTTTGTTTGCGGCAAACTTATGCTTCCTATAGCTTTGAAATAAATTCGTACCGATTATAAAAAAGTTGATCGTTTTATCCCTTTGGGTTTACTTATCTATAGGGATATTTTTATTAATAAAAGAAACATGATATGTAAACTGAATATAAAAATATTTTAATCCTTTAAAAATATTCCATAATTTAGTATTATTTAAATATGGAATATTTTGTTTACATGAAAGGGGTAACTATATGTTTTTACAAAAATATAAAGGTTTGATTATTGGGATAATTGGTGCTGTTATAGGGATATTATCTTTCTTTTATCTTAAGGATTTAGATTATATGTATAGATTGGGTCTTAGATTATTTTCTATAACATTAATAACTATAGGATGGATTATTGTTGAGAATTCGAACCATTTCTATAAAAAAAAGGATAATGGTAGTGTATAGATGTTACTATTCCCAAATTTTTTTTGCGTTTTATTAATCAGAGAATCACATAGTAAGGTTATCATGTGTAATTTTAATCAACCATTTTTATAAAAACCAATCTTAAATCTACTGGAAAAGAATCTATTCTAAAATCAACGTTTGTAGCATGTTTTTGATCAAACTTTATTACAAACAAACAGCATTCACGGCAAGTTTATGCTTCCAATTGCGACAAACTTTTAGGTAAAGTGACACAACTCTAAAACATAATATAAATACATTACTACACAAAATGCATAGTAAAATGGATCTAATACTCTCATATCTATATAAGGAATTAATGTTGATATTGTTTCATTTGAGAAATCTATCAATAGAGTAGTGGAAATTTAATTGCTTATTTGAATTGGAATTAGTAAATGATATTGACTATTTTAATTATAATTAAAGGCGAACGAAAAGAAATGAGTACTGTATTATACAGTACTCATTTCTTTTCGTTATTTATAAGTTGTTTCGACGTTATAAAATTTACTTCATTAGCTATTCTTTTCATTTAATACGCTACTATTAAAATGATTTTGGAGCAACTTCTTGTTGTAAAACTTCTATTTTTTTTCTATGATTTAGTTCGTTAAGATAAATTACCATCATAGTAGCAGCAACAACCGTACCTATCACTCCAAACAGGTGGCCTGCATTCATAATCCCAATCCATTGAATAGGTAATGCTAACGATAAAGGTAAAGCGGCTTTGGTAAACTGGAATGCTAGTGTAGATCGACTAGACCAAATAACCGTTTCTTCTTTTGTTTTAATAAAGTCAAACATGACAGTTCTTTGATTGATACGTGAACGATTAAAAACAAAACCAAGCATAAATGAAACGGCAATTGCTAAATACCAGGAATGCACTAATCCTAAAGTAATATCAAAAACAGCAATTAATAGAAAAATTGACCTTGGAATAAATTTCTCAAATTTCCCAACAAGTGTAGCTAATAAAGCCCCTAAACCTGCTGCGGCACTAACAAATCCATACTGCATAGGATCCCAACGATATACATCGTGAAATAAAATTGGTACTAAAAAATTAAATGATGCAAGTTGTATTGTTAAAACAGCAATACCAGTAATTGTAATCCATAATATTTTTGAATTATCTATTGGATTTACTTTTTCAATATGATTTGATACAGGTTTTTTATTTTGCTGAACATCTTTACTTTTTAATAGCGGCATTAGAAGAGGTAAAAATACCCCAATACCTAAAGAGAATGCTAAGCCATAAAGTACATTATTAAATCCACCTACATTCATCATAAATCCTGCTATTGCGTTCCCACCAAATGCTCCAATTTGTATTGCAGTTTGTAACATATTTGAAGCCTTTCCTGCTGGAATTTCTCCTGATAATACCATTTGAGACATATAAGTTTCCAAGCTTTGCGTAGATAAAAATAAAATAATAGAAAAAACACCTGCAAAAATATATAAAGTAAAAACATTAATATGCTCACTATTTAAAAGACTTATTATAATCAGAATAATACCGATGCAACGGACACCAGAGAAAATTAACAATGGACTTTTTGTTAACCACATCTTAAGACTTTTCGAATATTTTTGCATAAAGAATGGTAACAAACTCATTAATGTTAATATAATTCCTAAATGAGTAACTGATCCCCCTTTATCCAAAATTGTCCAGGTTAGAGTTACTGTTAACATACCTTCCCCACAAAGAGTCAGCGCCAATAGTACTATAAATATAAATTGAATTGGCATTATACATTCCTTCTTTCTTATATCGGTTGTTTGACCTTAAATTTGTTTTAACTTGTTTAAAGAAAGGGATTTGGAAAATACATAACAAAATTGCACATTGAAAATATTCTGTTATATCCGCCCTAAATACTATTAGATTGCTATTTAAATACTGTAAACAATCCAATCACTCTTATTTGCTTTTTGCTTTTTATAGAAATTTTGGGCAACTATATTATCTTTTGCGGTAACCCATTCCATATATGCATAATTATTGTCTTGGACATACTTTTTACAAGTATTAAATAACATATCCCCAACACCCAATTTTCTATAATCAGGGATAACAAATAAATCATTTAAAATCATTGCTCTTCCCATACTTAACGTACTGAAAGTGGTATATAAAGTAGCAAATCCTACTGGCTCTTTATTAACCGTACAAACGTAGAATAATCCCAAATCTTTATTTTTTATTATCGTATTTACTAATGTATCTAAAGAACTTTTTTCATGCACAGGTTTTTCATAGAATTCCATATACATTCTAATTAAATTGATAACAGTCTCTCTATCATCATAGGTTGCTTCAAAAATTTCAATATTCTCGAGATTGTTCATAGTCTTTTCTCCCCTTATACTCCAGTAATCACTTTCGCTATTCTCTTACCAATACCAGGAGCCAACTTTACTCCACCACCACTCCAGCCAGTTGCAACGATTAAGCCTTGTGCTTGTGGAAATTGTTCTATCATTCCTCGATTATCTGATGTATATGCATCAAAGCTTCTTCTTCCACCTATAAATAATTTTTTATTTAGATATGGCAATCTATTTTTTGAATTTTGAAGCATTTTTTCAAAGTCATTTGGGTCAATTGACATTTTTTTGTCCGGATCAATATCATACTTATCTACTGGATATCCTACTAGAGAAGTACCTAGATTATCAGGTCTGCCATATAATCCAGTACTATCATCTATAAAAATTGGATGGTCTGTTTGTCCTATTCCATCAAAGAAATGAATTTGAATAATTTTACTTCTTACTGGAATTTTAATGCCTATAGTATCTAATATATTTCCACTCCAGGCTCCAGCTGCAACAACAACATGTTTACAATGTATAGTCCCATAGGAGGTTTTAACACCTACAACACAGTTATTATCCATTAGAATTTCTTTCACTTCGATTCCTTCACAAGCTAATGCACCTTTAGTTCTAGATGTTTCAATCCATGTATTCGTGGCTAACGATGGGCTAATGTACCCTGCTTGTTCCTCGTAAGCCACACAGCTGTTTTTAGGAAAATTTATAAATTT
Organism: Bacillus sp. FDAARGOS_235; assembly: GCF_002073415.2. Taxonomy (NCBI): domain Bacteria; kingdom Bacillati; phylum Bacillota; class Bacilli; order Caryophanales; family Bacillaceae; genus Bacillus; species Bacillus sp. FDAARGOS_235. The sequence goes on along the minus strand of NZ_CP020434.2, from coordinate 124,056 downwards.
AAATTCTTTCTTTAATACTTCAGGTGAAAGGATACTAATTTTATGCCCAGATTTTTCAAGTTCTCCAATTTGCTTTTCCATTTTTATATGTTGTGTTTCATTCTCAACATATAACATTCCAGTCTGCTTAAATTTAACCTCTTCACTAATACTAAAAAAATCATTTATTCCTTCTTTTGCTATTTCAGTTAGATACGGATCATTATGATAGACCCTTATAAAACCTCCGGATTGGCCTGTTGATCCACTACTAAAGGAATTTTTCTCTAATAAAATTGTATTTGTAATATTTTGCTTGGTTAAATAATACTGTACAGCTGCACCAATAATGCCGCCGCCAATAATAACTACATCAGCTGAATGTTTTATGATAATTCACCTCAACAAAAGATTTATCAATAACTTGTGCAATTATCCATGAAGCTCCTAAACGATCTCCATTGCTTGAAAATTTAATTGTAGAATTACCTGTTGCTAATTCATTAATTAAGTTTTCTACATTAGATTCAATACATTCTAATAGATACGAAGCTGCAAGAAATGATGTTTCTACATAATCCTCTTTTGCTTTTATGGTAAAAGCATCGTTAGAATAATCTTGGGCTAATTCTATAAATTCATCTACATAAGAATCATCTGAAGCTATAAAAATTCCTTTATACCCTCTCATCCTTAGTTCCCTTAGATAAGTTGCGGAGTTAAAGTGTGTCCCAGCAAAGAATATTGCATCGCTATGCTTATTATTTTCACTATTAAAATCTTCAATTCTAGTAACTTCTTTAAATAAAGAATTTGCACTTTGATACAGTAAATCTGCTAGGCTTTTCCCGTAAAATGTTTCATCGGAAACTGCCGTAATCGTTTGAATATCTTTAGTTTTCAAAAAATTAATAACGGTTTCAGCTTGTACCAAATCATTAGAACAAAACCTAAATACTAATTCCTCGCTATTAAGCGTAACTTCTAAATTAGTTGATGCAGGAACTAAGAATGGAATTTTCGCCTTGGAATAAAACGGTATTGCTTTTAAAGCACATGCACTATTAAAGTGGCCAATTACAGCAACAACCCCTGATTCAATCATTTTTTTAGAAATATCTTTGATGGTATTTGGATCTCCTTTATCATCTTGATAAACCCATTCGATGTTATCAGCATAATTTAGCTTCGCACGATTTACACCCTCAATTAACATTTGTCCGTATACAGACCTAGGACCTGAAAAAGGGCCTACTACTCCAATTTTTATTTTCTCTTTCATAATTTGAGCTCCCTATATATTTTTTATTAGGAAATATGAGGAGGTAAGTACTACCTCCTCATATTATCAAATATTCTGAAGATAAAAACTGTCGTTTGTTTTTGAAAAATAATTCTCTTGAAGATCCACTTTCTGTCCAGCAGGCAAAAAGCTTACTTCCTCATCCAACTGCATGTCAACATTAAATCCCAAATCCCCCCATAGCATTTTACCAAATGTAGGCATGATCGGGCTAGAAAATATTGCTAAAATTTTTGCAGTATATAATTCTAGTGCAATAGCAGTATTTCTTCTTTGTTGATTATTCTTTAATACCGTTAAAAATTCTTCTCCTGCCGAGAATTTTTTAGCAATTCTCACTAATTCGTTTAATAATCTAACTACCTTTTGCGGTGAAAATGTATTTGGTTCATATGCATTCATAATTTCATTCATAATTCGATTTACATGTTGATAATACATTAAATAATTACCTGATAGTGTCTCTAATTCTGGAGCACCATTTGGAAACTCTGCTTCTAACTTGCATTTTAAATCATGTAACCATGATTCCCATTCTTGGTTTAAATTCGTATCTACAATATGATTAAATTCTTCCATAGTAAAGTTTGTTTCAACTGTTTCCGGTCTACTATAAGATAAATAATACCTTACAACATCATGTGAAGCATTTTCTAATAATTCTTTGCCCCATACAGCATGTCCCCTGCTTGTTGAAAACTTAAGACCCTCTAGTTGATAAAATTCATTTGTTATCATTGTTTTAGGAAGAGTTATATCTTCACTATATGCTAGCCAAATAGCTGGGAAAAGCACTGAATGGAAATAACCATTATCATATCCAAAGAAATTAATGATCGTCGTATCTTGATTCTTCCAAAAATCCCTTAACGTATACGAAAGGTTTTTATCCTGAATTAATTCGTTTGTTGCAGATAAATATCCAGGTGCCATTTCAAACCATACATATATAGTTTGATTTTCATATCCTTCTACCGGAACTGGAATTCCCCAATCAGATACATGTGAAATAGGAATATCAGGCAAATCCTCATCTAGCATTCTCTCACATAATGCCGTTAGATGTGGTCCTATTTTTAATTCTTTGTAGTACTGTTTTAATTGTGTTTTATAATTACTTAATGGGAAAAATAGTTGTTTAATTTTAGATTTCTCTGGTTCGCTGCCACAACATTTACAAGTTGGGTTTAATAAATCTATACACAAATTAGGTCTACCACATTTTTCACAAGCGTTGCCATCTGATAATTCATCACAATGTGGACAATTACCTCTCACATAAGCTTCATAAAGGTGCTTATCGCATTGCTTACAGAATAGAATGTCGACTTCTTTTTCTACTAATTTACCTTCATTCCAAAGTTTTTCAAAAAACTCTTTGACAAACTCAATATGGAATGTTGAAAAATGAGGTTTTACAAAAATATCCGGATTAATTTCTGCTAGCCTTAATGTTTTTTCAATTTCATTAGCAAAATGATCTGCCGTTTCTCTAGGAGATTTTTCTAATTGTCCCGCCTTAAACGGCACATAGCTTTGATGATCATCCGCCCCACTCATATAAAAGACTTCATTTCCTTTAAGTTTTAAATATCTAGTTAAAATGTCAGCTCCTGTATATGGACCAGATAGGTGCCCCACATGTAAATCACCATTAGGCGTTGGTGGTGTGGCCGTTATTAAATATTTCTTTTTACCTGAATCTAACTTCTTGCTATTTTTTTTACTAAAAGCATTTTCCCACCATATGGTGAAGAATATCAAATTTTCATCTGATGTATTTTTCAAACTATGTTCTTCAAATGGTGGAATAAAGATGGCGTCCCCTTGCGTAACAGGTTCTTCTTTTTTACCCACTTTAACTATTCCTTCACCCTTAAAGATAATAAAAGTTTCAACTTCATGATGTCCATGAATTTTAGAAATTTCTCCAGGTTCTATGATTCCCCACATTGCACCAAATGGTGAATCATATAATTTATTAGAATGCGGAAATAATCGTTGACACATAATATCATATTCATTTGTGAAAATCTGTGGATTTATCTTTTCAATATGCATCTTTAGACCCCCTATATTATGAAACCACGTTTTTAGTTTTTTCTTCTGTTAATGAATTATTTTCTTGTACGGTTTTTAAAATTTCATTTGACCGAATAGATAAATTAGATAATAAAGTGTCACTCAGTCCATGAGTGCTTTCATTTACACCCTGCAAATAAATACCAGGTTTAAATTTATCCGTTGTTTCTAAACGATAATTTCGGGAAACTTCAATATTATCTGAAATGTACGAGTTAAGATTTTTTAATAAAGGATGGTTCTTTTTACTTTCGTACCCAGTAGCAAGAATTACAGCATCAGCTTCAATAACAACTTCTGTATGTTTAACTATGTCTTTGTAATAAACAACCACTTTATCAGACAGTGTTTTTATCTCCGTTAATTCTAAAAATGGCTTTATTCTAAAACGATCTTCTCCATGAAATTTTTGGTTATATAAAGCTTTATTAATTTGGCTTATTAAACTTCCATCCGCAGCTGCATAATTAGTATCACTGTGGTGTTTTAATAAAGCATCTCGATTTTTTTCTGGTAAAGAATAAATAAAGTCAATCATATTAGCATCAAATATACGATTAACAAGCTTACTTTCATTTACAGCTTTATATGAGAAAGGTCTCATCGTTGCCGTAATATCTGATTTCGGATAATTATTGATTAGATGGAAAAATAATTCAGCTGAACTTTGTCCCGATCCTACAACTAAAAACTTATGAGCATCATTCTGTTCAAAGTTATTAATTTTGTTTTTAAATTGACTTGAATGAAATACTCTACTATTATTCATTTCAATATTTATTGGCGTTCTTGGTGTTCCACCCGTAGCCAAAACAATATTTTTAGTAATATAGCTCTCTAATTGATTAGTTTTTGTATTTTGCACAATAACTTCTAATAATTCGACAGAATCTTCAGACACAATAGGGTCTACTGAAATTACTGTTCGACTATAATAAACGTGATCTTCTAATTGAGAAGCAACCCAAGACATATAATCATTGTATTCAAGTCGTGACGGATAAAACTCTGAGAGATTAATAAAATCGCTTAGTCTTTCATTTTCATGTAGGTAATTTAAGAAGGAGAATTTACTTTTAGGATTTTTTAGAGTTACAAGGTCTTTCAAAAATGAAATTTGAATATTTGTATTATCTAAAAGCATCCCCGGATGCCATTGATAGTGCGTTTTTTCTTCTAGAAAAATTCTTTCCATTGAATTATTTTCTTCTTCAATAGCAGTTGCTAAAGCTAGGTTCGCTGGCCCAAATCCAATTCCAATAACGTCATAGATTTTATTATTCATTTGACTCGTCCTTTTCGTTTTTTTAAATTCTCGTATATAATTTTATTTTTTATAGTTTTTTTATATTTTCTTTATATTTTTAAAAATAATTCCAGAAAAAGTTTTATTTAGACATAGTAACTTTCTTACTTAAAAGTTCAGTGATAAGTTCAATTGTTGTGTTGACAGTAATATTATCCTTGTCTAATATAGGGTTTATTTCCGTGAACTCTGCAGCTACTAAGTTTGTATTATTTCTTAGCATATCAATTGCCTCTTTTGTATCATCTAAACTTAAACCATGTGGAACTGCCAATCCTCCTCCAGGAGCAAATTCAGGATCTAATGCATCCAAATCAAATGTTAGATGAACTGCATCTGTATTATTATTGAGAATCTTAATTGCCTTTTCCATAATACTTTTTATTCCTTGTTTTCTCACATCTTCTGCTGTAAAAATTGTTACTCCTAAATTTTTGAGAAACTCTTCTTCCCCCGGGTCTAAATCACGAATTCCTATTTGTACGATATTCTTTGGATCAATTTTAGTTTCTTTCTCTAGAAAATCTTTAAATTTTTCGTTACCGTATCCTAAGAGAATTGCTAAAGACATCCCATGAATATTACCAGAAATCGATGTTTCAAATGTATTTGCATCCCCATGAGCATCAAACCAGATTACTCCCAATCGTGGTATTTTTCTAAGAATTCCAGTAACAGTCCCAATTGCAATACTATGATCTCCACCTAAAACTAATGGGAAATGCCCTTTTTCCAATTCGCTCTCAACTGTCGAAGCAATATTTTTACATATATCAATTACTTCATTTGAAAACTCTTGTTTGACAATTCCATAATTTTCATTATTGGTTGAAGGAAGAGAAATGTCCCCTAGATCAACAAAATCAATTCCGATTTCAGTTAATTGTTTCGACATACCGCCATATCTTACAACATATGGTCCAAGGTCAACCCCTCCTATACTAGCTCCGAAGTAAGTAGGTGCTCCCAAAATAGATACTTTTTTATTCATAACATTTTCCACTCCATTTCTATAATACACATTTGATTACTCGGTTTTAAATTGATACTATTAAATACTTTATCGATAAATCTAGCGGTTATATTCCTCATTTAAAACAAGGAATATAACAACCAGATTTACTTAAGTTTTTATGCATGAACCGGAATTTCTAATTCTATATCTAATTGATTATCTAGTACTCTAGCTCTTTGGCGCAATTTTTCTACATCAGATTTATCATTATATGGCGCTCTTAATGAAAGTAAGCCCGTTATATCAAATCCTTTTGGAGCATGATATACTTCAGATCCTACTTTTGCTACAGGATAGTAAGCTTTATACTCTGGCTGTTCAGCAACAATTCCCAATTCATTTTTCTTTATAATTCCAGATCTATATACAAATTTAATACAAGTACAAGATTTTGGTGTTGTAGATCTAGTTAAGAAGAATTCCATAATATCCCCTTTACAATCTAATAAACCAAGAATATTAACGGCTACTAAATCAATTCCATGTACATCACGTATATTACGATAAACATGCCCGCCACTGATTCTAGTACTAAATTCTACAACTTTAAAATTCCCTTGCGTATCTCGGCGTAGTTCTACATTAAATAAACTGTTTTCAATAGCTAATTTTCCACATATTTCTTTAGCAATATTAACAACTATGTCTTCATCTACACCAACATACGGTAAAGTGTATTCATCTTCCTCGAAATATGGGCCCATCATTTTATTTTTATTGTGAATTCCACCAAGGTAAAATTCTCCATTTAAAATGACTCCATCAACTGTAATTTCTTCACCAGTCAGAAATTCTTCTACTAATGCCACACATTGTTGTGTTTGGTTAAAGTAGAATCCTTTATTTGTTTTAGAAAGATTAATAATTTTTTCTAATGAATTATTCAATTCTTCTAAATTGTTAACTAAATATACAGATTCACTGCTAGCAGCCATAGTAGGCTTAATAATTACAGGGAAAGGAATATTTTCTATTTCTTTCTCTGCATCCTCTATAGAATTAACTTTTGCAAATTTAGGACTAGCAATAGAATTCTTTAACATAAATTCTCTCTGCTTTGATTTATCACGAGATGTCGTAGCAGCTTCAACAGATAATGCTTTATTCCCAAAGCGTTCATTAATTTTAGCAGTTAAGACAATATCAGTTTCTTGCCAAGTGACAAAAAAGCTAATTCCTATATCTTTTCCTTTTGTAAAAATATAATTTTCAGCATCTATTTCAGAAGCCTCTTCAAGTACAATTACTTCTTTAAAGCGCGCATCCATTGTTTTACTTGGTACACTCGTAAACAAGTAAAGTTCATCAGATATTCTTCCTGCAGTTTCAATATGATCACCATGAATGCTATAACCTTTTCTCATGATGATTCCAATTTTTTTATTTTTCATATGTAATCTCCTTTTCTTCTCTGTATATCTTGATATCACGTTGTAATCGTATACTAAAACTTTTAATTGTTCAATAGATTAGAAATATTTAGAAATATTTTACCGTAAATATATTTTTATGTAAAAAAATACTAAAAATTACCAAATTTAAAGTCATACAACTAGATATTTTTACTTAAGAAAAACAAACAAGAATTCATTAAAACGCCGTAAAGTTTACCTTTTTTAAACATTAATTTACTATTTTTAACATTTATGTTTTTTTCTATTGATTATTATTTATTGAAAAAATTTATTTTTCTTTAATGGAATTACATACTTGCCTATAATTAGTTGTTGTCTAATTTAAACAAACTTGATAAAAAGATATTTATTTTTACCTTTCTTATTATGCAATTATCGTTGTAATTAAAAATCTTTTTCGCAAGAGTATTCAGCAGGTGCAAAGAAAACTAGTACCGTGAGATCTTCTTCAATAGTATGAAATCTATGTTTCATGTTAGCCTTTACATAAATAATAGAACCAGGTTCCACAAAAATATTTTCACTCTCTACTTCAAGTTGTGCTCTGCCATTGATAATATAATATACTTCATCTTCTGTATGTGGTTGTTGCATATCTAAAGATCCTGCTTTCAATTCATAAATTCCCATACTTAGATCTGTTTCATGCAAAAATTCATAATAATTTTTGTCTATATTTCTTTTTTCTCTTAAAATCTGTGTAAGTTGATAATTTTTCATTTGCTATCCTCCTAATGTTATAAAATTCTAGAATCAATTAACTTATTTAACTTAATAAAAGGAATATATCAGGCATAATCTAAATTCCTTTACATGTGTCTAAAGAATTAATTAAAGATATATGAACTGACAGCATAACAAAAAGAGATAGAAATAGTCCTATCTCTTTTCTACATAAAGGCCATGCTTAAAGATTATCCTTTCATTTCAAATTTAATTTTAATAGGGGAAATCTTAATATTCAATCTCTAAAATATTTTCTCAATATGTATAATTTAATCTTTAATTTATACTATAGTTAACTCTATTTTTAACACGTTATCCAAATATATGGTGTTTTCTCACTCTTATGAAGGATATTAATTCAAGGATCACACCGAGATTAATTTATTACCATAATTGTAAATAAGTTCTAGAATGAACTATCTATTTTTCCTTACATATAATACTTCTTATCAAAGATTGCGCTTTGTATAACAAAGTACTAGATAATATCTTCTTGTTTTAATTTACCTTTAACCTTTTATTATAATCCGTAAAATAAAGAAGCAATGTATGTACTAATAACATACCTAACAATCTTAATTATAAGCATTCTTGTGAACTATAAACATCAAAGAGGAAGCTATATGCATAGTAGTAGTAGTATAAATACCCTGAAACAAGGGGATTCATTCGGTTTTGTTAAGATTAATTCGGCGGCTATTAAAAATAAAAATTAACCAAAGTAAATACTACCGAGTATTGGGTAGTTCATATAACCATTCCGTAAAATCTATAGAAATTGAAAGGAGATAAATACATATGAAAAAAATGAATTTCATTAGATCACTTATACTTATATTCATAGTTATAGCTCTAGGAGCATGCAAAGATGAAAAACTCAACAATTCACTTGATTGGGATGTGCAGAAGTTCTCATTTACAGATCAAAATGGGAAGCAATTTGGATCAGCTGAGTTACAAGATAAAATTTGGGTAGCTGATTTCTTCTTTACAAGTTGCCAAACAGTTTGTCCACCTATGACAGCCAATATGGCAAAACTCCAGAGAATGTTGAATACGGACGGGATTAAAGATGTAGAATTTGTATCATTTAGTGTGGATCCTGAAGTAGACACACCAGAAAAAATAACAGAATTTATGAAGGCCTATGAAATGGATGGAAGTAGGACTCATTTCCTCACGGGATATAAAAGAACAGATATTGAAAAGTTTGCTAAAGAAAACTTCCAATCACTTGTAACTAAACCAGAAAATGATACACAAGTTATACATGGTACAAGTTTTTATCTGATTGACAAAAATGGAAAAGTTCTAAAAAAATATTCAGGTGTCGAAAATACTCCTTATGACGAAATTGTTCAAGACATTAAAAAAATTCGATAAAAAAATTCTATTAATTCAATATGTAGAGGCAAGTGAAAGTTTATTTTCATTTTTTAAATATTTACAACAAAATTTGTAATTACTTTCTCAATATATACTCTTGTTGATTATGGCTTTAATTTTAAGAATCAGCAAGAATCTAAGCAAAATAAAAATATAATAGTTATCCTTTTTTTTACTCCTTGTGCTAAAGATAAGATCGTGTTCGCCGATCTTATCTTTTTACCTTACCTTGTATACTTTTGATACAAAAAAGAATCCTTATATAATAAGAATTCTGGAACTAAAAATTTTTAATAATTTAGGAGAATATTTGTTTGTAGACTACTTGCTGTCCGTGGGCTACTGTTTTATTTTAGAACCGAATCGTGGAGATTGCGTGTTTATATACAAGCTGTTGCTTCCCTTCAAATTCTATTAAAATAGAAAAAGTATCATATCCTCTTATTATTCCTATTATATGTGACCCTTTTAACAGAATTAACATGATATCCTTTCTCTTTTGAAACGCTTCTTGTAACAATTGTTCCTGCAAAAATAACCTGTTCTTACCTCTATCCTTTTGAAATGCTTGTAATTTCGTTTCCAACAAGTTCTACCCCTATTCTTCTCATACCGTTACTTTGTATTGTTCTAGTTCAGCTAGCAGTTGTTTTACACCCTCTGGACTCAGAGGCAGCTTTCCACCTGCCAGTTTTACATTCCTTGCAGATATTTCTCCCGTGATAGGACAAGTACCATGCGATGTATATTTTTGTAGAATAATCACATTTTCTTCTACAAAAATTTCTAGCGTATCTCTTGTATCCACTTATAAAGTTTTGTTTGTTTCTTTTGGTATCACAATTTGTCCAATATTATCTACTTTTCGTAAAATACCTGTTTCTTTCATAGGAATGTCCTCCTCTTTTACAAGTACAATATCTCACATTTCATGTGACCATTTTCAGTATTTTAAAACTATATTGTGACTTTCCCCATAAAGTTGCTGCTAAAAGAAGCATAACTTTACCGTGGATTTATTATTAACCCATAAGCTTGCCGTGAATGTTGAAATAAGACAAATGAAAATACCTATTATTAGCTTCAGGCATTACATCTTACTATTTCATTCATTAGAACTTATATTAGTCATTTAAAATAAGGATTGATTAACAATCCTGTTTTTGCATTTTTGTAATTTCAGGAGATAATTTGCTTAGTTTTCAAATGGTAAGTTGTACATAAAACAGCTACTGTAATGAAAGTAGCTGTTTTATGTACAATTTATCTTCTATGCATTTGTAATAACGTTATCGTTAAATTTTCTAAGTTCCTATCATTTTTTATTTCTTCTATGACTTTTCCTTCCTTCATAAAGATTATCCGATCACCAATTTCAGCAGCTACATCCATCATATGTGTGGAGAAAATGATCATGGTACCATCTCTTTTTAAAGTCTTTAATATAGTTAAAAACTCATCTACCCAATACGGATCCAGGCCGTTTGTTGGTTCGTCTAATATCAAAATTTTAGGGTTACCAAGATACGCCTGCCCAAATAATAGCCTCTGTCTCATCCCTTTAGATAGTTTATGTAATCGTTCATTTTTTTTCTCATTTAAGCCTATTGATTCAATAACTGCCTGTACTTTGTCTTTTCCTATATTTCGAAAAGCAGCATAAAAGAATAAAAATTCTTGAACTGTCATATCTTGCTGTGCATGAAAATCATCTGGCATATAACCTATGTCACTCAAATACTGTTTTCTATCTTTCTGTAACTCTATATTCCCTAATTGAACAGTACCAGTTGTCGGTGTTGTAATTCCAGCAATTATATCAAGGAGCGTACTTTTCCCAGCTCCATTCCCACCACATAATACGATACACTCTCCTTGTTTACTTTGAAGTGAGATTGGAGATAATGCTATTTTCTTTTTATATCTTTTACAAACTTCTTTGAGGTTTAATACTGTCATTTTTTTCTTCTCCTCTCCATTTGCCACCCCGCCATAAACAAGAACACAGTTGTGTAGATAATGCAGTATATTAGTAGAATCCAAATAACAGCTTTACTTTGAAAAATTATGACCAACTGATCATATACTTGCCCAAATATTGCTCCACCACCTAGTTGAATTACAAATATAATTCGAAGAAATTCTGCTGGGTTGCAAAACAATAATATTTTTATTAATGGTGCAATCATTGAATATGGAACAAAATTAAGAACACTAATTAAAGCCGTTGGCCACATCATAATAAGAAAGAACCAAACTACGATACTTATGGCTAAAGCTTGCCATCTTGTTATAGAAAAAGAACCGATTGTTATTCCCAGTAATAAAAATAAAAAAATTAATAAAACAGAGAAGATATACGTTGCTACCACCCAAAACATATCAAAATTACTACCGTTTACTAAACCAATTATTATACTTACTCCAAAACTTATTGAAAAAATAGCTGTTTGCCCTATAAATTGGCCAATAGTTTTACCTATTACATATGAGGTACTCTTTAAAGGATACGTACATAAAAGTCTCCATTTCCCATTTTCCACCTCACCTGCAATAGAGAATGCTCCTATAATTAACATAAGTAAAGGTACAATATATAAAATAAGATTTACCATTGTCCCCGTTACATTAGTATAGCCTGCTAAAGCCGGGGTATTTCTTTCCATAACAAATATTAAAGAAAATATAGTTATCCAAAGAAACAAAAACATGTATGCAAGTTTACCCCTTACTGCACTACGCCATTCTGAATGTAATATATTCCACATAGCTATTCACCTCTCTAATGAAAAAGACAACCATAGTTGGCTGTCTTTTTCTCACTAATTTTTCATAGTATTAATCACTTATTAGTGAGAATGTCCACTACCATGATCTTTCTTTTCTTTTCCCATCATCTCTTTATTCATTTCCCATTTATGTTCTGCTAGTTCTTTAGAAGAAAGGATTTTCCCAGTATGTTTTTCTACAAAGCTGTCCGCATCTTTCTTTTCTTTAAAAGAAATTACATTATAAGCCATTGGTGTCTTAATTGATTTATCATATACATATGTAGCTTTATCCACTGCAACCCAATCTTTTGTAGTGTAATCTCTTACAAATTTCTCTTGTGTTTTTTCATTTTTATGTTCATCCATCCACTTATACATACAACCAATATCATCAAACTTTAGAGCTTTTCCATTTTCTAAAATAACCTCAGTTGCAAATTGATTATCCATTACTGCCATATTACACACATCACACTTATCATTTTTTTCATTAATAGCAACTGGTTTAGTTTCTTTCTTACCGCACCCTACTACGGCGAATACCATACATAAACAAATAGTAAATAACATATACTTAACTCTCATCAATTTTTCCTCCCTAAAATGAACAATATACTTCCCATTAGTAACAAACTTACACTTACAATCAAAATGTTATACTGAAACGCAACCTCCTCACCTTTTTGCGTAATACCTTTTGGTTCCATTCTAGATTCTTTGTCTACCAATAAAGATTGATCTGGAATTTTTATGAAACTTTGTAAAATACGCATCCCTGGTGATTGAAAGAACAACTGATATTCTGGAATATCTTGTGTTAACAAAAGAAAATAGGCATCTGCTTTATATGGAATGTTACTAATACCTGAACCGTCTATATCTACTTTTAAAGAAGCATCCCAATAATTTTTATAGATATTATTTTCTCTGCTTTGTGTAGCTTGTGATTCATTAACATTCCCTATCATTACATTTTGAGTAAATTCATTTTCACGGGTATCTTTAAATTGTAATCCGATAAAATTATGAAAAATTGAATTACTCATAATAGTATTATGCTTTGCCTTTTCTACATAAATACCTACTCTATTATTAGCAATCTCATTTTGTAAAATGTTTGTTTTTATTGCATCATAAAGTAATATACCTTGTGCATGAACATTACTTTTATTGTCAATAAAGCGATTTCCTACTACAGATGTTTCCTTTGTTCCCATAATCATAGCACCCGTTGTATTTTCTTTTGATAAATTTTTTTCAACAACAGTTCTATCAGAATACATAAGATGAATGCCATAACGAGACTGCCAGATTGTATTTTCCCTTATTGTATTATTGTCGCTTTGTTCTAAATAAATACCATCACGGACATTTCGGATTTTGATATTCTCTATCAGATTACGATTAGATTTCCATAAATCAATTCCATTAGCCCGTTTTTGTCCAACGATTGTACTGTTCTCAACTTTTATATTCCTAGCATCTTCTAGCTTAATCCCCATGTATGATGCGTTAATTTCCAATCCATTGATATAGTGTTTATCTCCCGATACTAATATTGCTGGCTGATCTGTATTATCATTACATTGTTCTATTTTCAAATCTTTGAGGATAATGTTTTCCTTATTTATTGTAATGACAGGATCTTTACCACAAGAGATTATTTTAGTATTTTTATCTCCTTGTATTGTAATCGGTTTCAATATTTTGATTGTTTCATTATAAACTCTACTCTCTAATGTAATTGTTTCATAAGGGGAAGCCGCGTCAATTTTTGATTGTAATGTAGACTCCGCATAAATACTTACTCCTGGAAAACAAAAAACTAAAAATAACAGAAGAGGAGAACAAAGCTTTTTCATATACAGTTCCCTTCTCTCAAAGCTATTAGCTATCACTATAGATGAGAATATCAATAATTTGTGTGAAATTTGTGAAAAATAAACGTAGTTTTTGTGATACATATAAAATTATATAAGAGTGACGTGGTTTGCGTTTACCCACCCACACACAAGAAGTGCATAATATAAATAGGGGTACCACTCCATGCCCTTCAAGATTAGATTTTGAAGTACCCCAAAACAAAAATTTTATCTCGCCACAATTGTCTCGGAGAATTCAGTTCATTTTTTCGTTTTGGGGTATTCGCTTTTCTTGGTTTGATGGTGATAAAGTTGTACCCATAAATCTAAACTACTTATCACATCCGAAAATCCAAATAAAAGGAATAAAAAATACTAACACGTTTAACATTATTCCGATTTTTGCCCAAATATTTTTATTTTCTATATATGATAAAACAGCTAGGATACATCCAATCACACAAAGAAATGTTGTTGAAAAAATCGAAGCTCCAAATAATGAAGTTAATATGATTCTGTATTTAACATTAATAAGACATATCATTAATAAAATAGGTATTAAAATTGATATGCTTATATTTATACTACTTTTTTTCATCATAATATCCCTTTCTAAAATAGCATATGAAGAGAGCGCAAATCGAAGGTTCTTTATAAGGTTACGGCCAGCATTCCGGAAAAACCCCACAAGTGAAATAAGAAATAAAAAGTCAATTTTATTTCTACATAAACTAGATTTTTCTAAACAAACATGTCTATTATCACATGCTATTACTTTGATATAAACATTTAAATGAAGACGGAATATTCAAACAACAATCACCTTTAACAATTTTAAAAATATAAATCATAAATATATGGTCTTCTTACATATATAATATAGAGCTTGTCTTATTAAATATTTAGTTATGTAAGAAGGGAGAATTCCCCTTGAAAAAAGTATTATTATTTGGAGACCCTGGTATAGATGATTCTTTGGCAATAATATACGGTTTATTGCATCCTGAAATTGAAATTGTCGGAATTGTTACAAGTTACGGAAATGTTACAAAAGAACAAACGACTCGAAATGCTGTTTACTTATTACAATTAGCTGGAAGAACAGATATCCCTGTTATAAGTGGTGCCTCTTTACCATTTCTTAATGGTTTCACTGCTTATTATCCAGAAATACATGGTGCAGAAGGACTTGGACCTATCCAACCACCAGAAAGTGTAGCATCAATTCCTATTCATAATTTTAGTCTAATTCTGTCAATTGTTGAAAAATATAAGGAAGAATTAACAATCGTTGATGTAGGTAGATCCACTTCTCTTGCAATCGCTTTAAACCTTTGGAAAGAAACAATGCAAAGCATAAAAGAAATATACATAATGTCGGGGGTATTTCTTCAACCAGGAAACGTCTCACCTGTAGCTGAAGCAAATGCATATGGTGATCCAGTTTCAACCCGGTTTGTAATTAATCAATCTAAAAATTTAACAATAATTCCTTTAAACGTAACAAATGCAGCTATTTTACTTCCAAATGAAGCGGAATATATTGCAGAACACACTACTACCCCATTTAAATCATTAATTAAACCAATTTATGATTATTATTTTAATGCCTACAAAAAATTAAACCCTAGTATTAAAGGCGCTCCTTTACATGATGTTGTTGCGATGAGTGCAATTGTCAATCCAGATTTTCTTCAATACATGTATCGAAAAGTAGAGATTGATTTAGAATCTTTAAGGGGACAGACTGTCGCAGATTTTCGACCAGGTGCAAAAGCTGAGGGAACTAGAATTGGATTAAAATTAAATCAAAAACAGTTTATTAAGAATTTCATGGAAATTATGATAGATAGAGGAACAAATTAGAAAATGAATTTACCCATTCGTATGTAAAGCAGGATGACATAATAAATTTTCTTTAAATAGTATACAATATACCTAAAAGGAGTATGTATGCATTTTTGTGTAGGATTTTTAAGATACTTAGTACTTACAATTGGGTGGATTTTTTTATTAATGATGTGGTATGCTATATTCTTTTTGTAAAACTCTACTATTTTATTCATACTATTCAAGAATCCTAAGAGACACAAAATGTGTCTCTTTTTTATGCACAACTAATTGGCCACCATTCAAAAAAAATGACACAGTTGAACTTAATTTGAACACATATCAATCAATTTCTTGATATGAAGGAAAATAATTAATATTTACCGAAATCATTTTACATGCTGAAAATAAAAGGAAGTATATATCATTTGGTCTAAAAATTATTTTGAAATGTAAAGGAGTGAGATTAAATGAGTATACATGAAGTTTTGATATCTAGAGCTAATACAGCTGTAGTAATGAAATCAGGAAATGATTCAACGGCTTTCATTGGGGGGAATCCTTTTAAAACAATTAATGGCGCCATAACAGCAATTAATGCAATAAGTGCCACTGGAATAACGATTTTTGTGTTTCCTGGAATCTACGATGAGACAGTAGTCATTCCAAATGGAAATTCATTAAGAGGGATTAGCTTGTTAACTGTAACGATTCGTCAACAGAATGTAACCTTGAATACAACTGTGTTAACAATGGGTGAAAATACAAGAGTTGAAGATATTACTGTACTATTAACTTCAATTAATCATGTCAATTTAACAGGGGTTGCTTTTCCGGGTACCACATCATTAACAGCTAGATTACGAAACGCAGTTGTAACAGTAGATAATTCAACTGCATCAACAAGCGGAACTTCCAATGTTTATGGTATTCATTCTTTTGGAACAGGAACTCCGGATGAAAGTATAAGTACAGTAAGAGCTTCCACAATAACGACTAGATCAATTGGTCTTGGAAATAAAAGAACATTATTAGTTAACACGAATCCACATAACTTTCATTGTCGTGATATTAATTTAATTACTACTAGTTCAGGTGGATCTGGATCATATATTGGTGCAGAAGTTAATCGGGCTGGAGCACAATTAAGTTTACGTTTAGCATCTATTCAAGGTCCTACTGCGGATATATCTCAAACTGCCGGAACTTTGGTTTTAAGTTCAACAAATCTTCAAAACTCAAATGCTAACAATTTTGGTTTTTCTACAATTTCACAACCTACATTCCTTGTTTGGGCAGATCCTGGTAGTTTACCAAATAGTGCGACTCGTTTTTATCGACCTGGGACGGCTGCCGTTTCAACTACAGAAGCCTTTCTACGATTAGGCCAAAAAGCAGTAATAAAATCTTTAGCAATTCAGGCCTTAACTGGACCTGGAGGTACAAACACGGTCACTTTGACAATTCGAAAAAATGGTATAGATACACCTCTTACTGTTTCACTAACTGGTACTCAAACTTCCAATATAAATAATGATATTTCGGTGACATTTCTAGTAGGTGATCGTATTTCACTAAAAGTAACGACAGGAGGTGCAAATGCTACAACAGATACTGTAGCTCAAGTTGAAATTTTTTAATATACATAGACCCTTAGCGTACAAGGAAACGTGAAAAAGACATTGTTGTTGCAAAATTGTATTCTTCTTATCTTAAACAGAAGAAGAAAAGCGTGAACAATATATTTATTGAGTTATGAGGTTTACATTCTCATTTAATGAATGTTTATAAAGTCATAGCGAAAATCATTCCTGATTACGCAGTAAAAAAAGACCTGAAGTTATATATCAGGTCCTTTTCAGGTCTTACTCTATACCAACTGCATCATAAGCTTTCGCTACAGCTTGTACTTCTTTTGAATTTTTACCATATAAATCTTCTGCGGCTTGAAGTGCAGCTTGGCGCATCATTTTAAAATCAGATTTTGCTGTTAAATATTTTGTAAGAGCACGATAGTAAATTTTTTCTGTAGCTTCGCGGCCAACGCCATTTACTTCCACACCGTAATGCCAGCCACCTTCCGACAATAAATATGCTGCTTTATTATTGATACTACTGTTAATATGAACACCGCCATTATCATATGGTCCAGGATAATATTTTCTATAATGATCTGGATAACCTTGAGTGGGTTCTAATGGATTGGGAATAGATGCAGGATGACTTAAGGATCGCATCGCATCCCCTGCTATATCTGGTGTATAAATATCTTCTCCCGCCTCCCAATCATCACGGTCTACCATCGCACCGAAAATATCCGAAAATGACTCGTTTAATGCACCAGACTCATCTTGATACTCTAAATTTGCTGTATGCTCTGTTACAGCATGTGTTAACTCATGGGCAACTACATCTAAGCTCGCTGAAAATGGAATAAACAGTTTTCCATCACCATCACCATACGCCATATACACACCGTTCCAACTAGCATTATTCCAGTTTTCTCCTACGTGAACAACAGAACGTAACTTCGCTCCTTTGTTATCATAGGAATTACGATTAAATGTTTTCTTATAATAGTCATATACTTTTTCTGCATTTGCATGTGCATCAACACCTGCTTTATCTTCAAAGAACTTGGATCTACTTTCAATTTCATAACCTGTATATCCCAGTCCTTTTGATGTTGAATCATAGGATTGTTTCAACAAATTTCTCCAATCAAACGTATAAACACCGTTTCCACGTTTACCATCAAATAAATGGAATGCACCTGTTTTTTCATTTTGAACAATTTCAAATGATTGTCTGTTTCCTAAAACACCATATCCAAAACCAGTAATATGATCGACCGCATTATATTTATTGATCACATTGCCATTTGTTGCATCTATAAAATAATGCCAGTAGCCTGGTGCTGGTTTTGAAACAGAGGCTTTTACAAGATAGGAAAGATAATATTGTCCATCTTTTTCATATACATATAAATCTTTCTTCATACCATCATAGTTATCTACTTTTCCAATCTCTTTCTCAATACCAGCTTTCGCAATATTTACAGCATCATCTTCTGAAATGCTTGCAGTTGATGGGATATTTTTATTTTCTAAATTCGGTATAACTTGTCCAAAAAATGCTTTCACATTATTATTTTTATCAAGTGCTACTGTTTGATCAGATCCATATACAGGAACACCATTATATTTTTCAATAAGCTTCACATGCGTTGTTTCTGCTTCTGTGTCTTTTTCTTCTTTAACGATTTCAAAATGTTTCTCCATATTTCCTGCTAATTTAAACATGTCTTTTTTACTCTTTAAATACTCGAACACAGTCTCTTTTTTATCTAGTCCTTCTGGTGCTTTCCACTCTTCCCCAATATAAGATGGTGTTTGAAATTCTTGGTTGTATTGAATCTTTTGCTCTGCTGCATATGTACGTGACGTTCCTAATGTCGCAAATGCACCTAAAGCCATAGATACAGCTAATGTTGAAGATAAAATCACCTTTTTCAAAATACCACTTCCCATCCCATTTTTTAACACTTTTACACAATTCTAGATATAATAGTAAATCGCCTCCTGTTTGAAATTATATAAAAACAAAACAGAAAATTCAGATAAAAAACTTATAAACATTTCATGGTCATGCAAAAGACGTAAAATCATATGAGAACCAACTATTTGTACGGTATGGTCACAGTACCGTAGCCCACAAACCTATATAGTCTGTTGTGAGAGTGGTGATGGAACACCGCAGTCTTACACGTCAGCGATACTAGAAATAGACTTCGCCTTTGGTAGCAAGAATCCCACTGGCGTTAGTCAGCTTGTGCCTTTAGCCGTGGGAGTGTCAAAAAACGCTAAGTTGAATACAACAAAATTCTTGCAAATCTATAAAAATTAAAATTAGTGGTTCAGTTGCAAAGTTTACTAAATGAGTCTACACTCCATCGCTATCTGATGAGTATGCTATATTTGAAAAAGACCCCAATATACTTGTGACCATGTAAAAAAGCACCCTGTAAACAGGGTGCTTCATTTCTACCTAATGACTAATATTAGCAGTTGGGTATAAAGTTGTTCCTCCAATTGAAACTTTTATTTCATTTGTTAATGGAACATTTTGTTCATTAATAATTGTTCTCCACCATTCCCATGCAAGACCTGTACATTCTCTCGCTACGACTTTTACATTTTTTGAATTCGGTGGAAGCGGTATTACTGTAGAGTAATGAGCCGTTTTATCTTGGTTGTTTCCTTCCCAAGTTTTATGTGTTAATACTTCTTTCCCATTTTGATCATATGAAAATTCATCCCAAGATACATCAAATTGAGCAACATATGCACCGTAATGATCAAGCGTCATTTTCGCACTTGAATATTCTGTAGTTGTAGTCTCAATATAATCTGTATTGTTATGAACAGCAGCAGTTGCGTTATCTTTTAAGAAAGTGCTTGTATATGAAATTGGGTATGCTGGATTTTTAGAACTTAATTCTGCATTATCTTTAATAATATTTCGGATTTCATTAAAATCTTTTGTAACAACTTTGTTATGCTCTTTTGCATCTCCGCCTAATACTACAGCGGTAAAGGTACTTTCTTCAAAAATATCTTTGTACTGTCCACTTGCTTCAACGCCTTGACCCTTAATTAGAGCTTTAAAAGCAGATTGTACATCTTTACTTTTTGATGATGTTTCTAATTTTACATAAACGGTTCTACCATAGGCTACATTTGACACCATAACAGGCGGAGCCGTATTACTTACCCCTTTACGAGTCAACTCATCAAACGTAACACTGTTATCAAAAAGATCAGATGGATTGTTAGGTAGTTCAGCACTTACGGTATAAAATATTTGCTTATATGCCGCAACCATCACTTTTTTCTCTCCATTTGCAACGGCATTAAAGTCAATGTTTAGGCTGTTATCAAGATATTTAGCGTTGACATTAAGGGCACTTGCGATTTGTGATTTACTATACACCATAGATTCTGTATACTGCATTCTTGCAGGTAACGAATGTGTTGATGCATACTTCTCATTCCAAGTAGATACTAAATCATCTACTGCTCCAGACACATTACCATATGTCGGATTTTGGACAGATATCGTATTTTCTTTTCTCATTCCAGGTAAGTCTATACTAATATTTATAGGTTTTCTCTTAGCCACTAATAAACTAGGTTGATTATCGGTAAAAGCTTTATTTGCAAGTTGTACTGCTCCTGGATACGTACGATTAGCCACAGAATCAATAATTGAAATATCCACAGGTGAAGTTGTAAGTGATTTCTTCTCACGTTCCACTACTACAAATTTACCATTTGAATTTGTACTTTCTTTCGGAACAAAACTCTCTACTTTATCCCCATTTACTGCTAAAATATCTCTACTATCATACTTTAAATTTGCTATACCAGTATCAATGCCAATAGCTTGTTTGGGTGCATTAGCTGAATTACTTTTAGATGTTTCCGCTAATGAAATAGATGAATAATTAATAGTGCAAAAGCCGATTATTAAACTTGCTAGTAATTTTTTTCCTTTTGTATTTCTTGTAGTCTTCATAAAAATCAACTTCTTCCTTTTTTCGTATTAAGGTATAATAATTATTTATAAATAATTGCTAAATAGTGAAATTACATAAATGCTTTTAAAAGTTCTTGAATTAATGGGAGTACTCCACCTATAAATTTTAAAATTATCATATTATTTCCGCCCCTTTTGTTGTTGCTAAGATGTGATTTATCTTTATACTCTCATTATAGTAAGCGCTTACAATTCTATCAACACATTTTTATATGTAATATTGCATATTAATAGTGTTAAAGGAACTTTACTCACACAAATAATCTGTATATCAATTCATCTTTGATATACAGATCATTTGTATGATAATTTTTATAAATAATTGCTAAATAGTGAATTTACATAAATGCTTTTAGAAGTTCTTGAACTAATGGGATTGCTCCACCGATAAATTTTAAAACTGCCATTGCGATTTCCATATTATTTCCTCCTCTTTTGTTAGTACTAGGATGTGATTAATCTTTATACCCCTATTATAGTAAGCGTTTACATTTGTAGCAATACTGTATGCAATATTGCATATTTATACGTTTAGACAAAAATTAGACCTCTATTAGTCATTCTTTAATGGTACCATAGCAAGGTGAGAGTCTTTAAGGGTTCTTCTTAATAGGAGGAAATATGGAAAGAGTACAAGAGATTTACAGTAATCTAAAATTTAAGAGTTGGGTTAAACAGGTATTAGCTGTAGGCGGAATGGTAGGGTTCTGCTACTTTGTGTTATATGTTTTCTGTTTCTTATTTGATATGTGAAAATTATACAACTACACTAATGGAGTCTTGCCTAAAGAAGTAAGGCTCTCTTGTTGTACTTGAGATGAATAAACTGCATACAATACTTCTTAGGTTCGTCAAATTACTCTGTATGGTGCCTTGTTCCTCTATGTTCTAGAACTAGTAACTCCTATCATTGAAAGTAAATAGACTTCCATTTAAAAGCTTCCGTTTATATTGAAAACATAATTGTATTGATAAAAAATGTATTTTTACTAGATACATATTAAAAAGACAAGCATAAGTTATATTACATTTTGGTAAACTCTTTTTGTATACATTCATCCCTATATAACCATATAAATATAATATATTAAAAATAATTTAAATGCAAGAATACTAGTAGTGGAACCGCCAGCATTTCGGAAAAAAACCACGCTCAGCAAAAAATACAATAAGCTGTCCATATGGACAGCTTATTTAAATAATTATCGAAAGCGGAAGTTAAAAATTCTTAGTTTCTTGCTCAATTAAAGCACTACATTAATCTAGAAATTCAAGTGATTTCAATTTTTCAACTATCATTGACTTATATTTGATAGCTTCATACTGTGAATTATTAATTTTTGTCTTTTTTATATTTAACATATCAAATATTTCTCTTTCAATATCTCTTCTTGCTTCTAAAACTTTAATTGTTCCGTCTAAACCGTGATAGCCTTTCATTTTCGCATACCCTTGATTTGTATAATACTCAATAAATCCAGCAGACCATTCTTTTGCTCTTTCATTAAATACCTTTCTGAATGAGAATTCCAAATCATCTTGTTCTATATAAAACAATACTGGATTTAATTTCTCTATGATTTTCGCTAATGCATTAATATAACTTATAACTTTCTCTTTTTTTTCACCATATTTAACCATTCCGATTGTTAATGGATTTTGTATGAAGCAACATTCAAAAATATAAATTTTATTTTCGTTGTTGGCTATTTCAACAAAATCCCTCCATTTTTCAGTTATTAATTCAATATTCCTCTCTAGCGGTAATTCATATATATCATTTTTGAAAATGGTATTTAATAAACTTTCAGGAAAATTAGAGCTGGATTCATTTTTAATTTTTTTATATGGCAATAAATAATTGTTCCCTCGCTTCGTGACTCTATCACTAATTACTCCCCTAAAATTACCACTATTCACTAACAAACTTTCGAATTCATTATTATCAAAACAAGATACCCCATCATAATCGGCAGGGTGGTCTGGATTCCCTTCAAGAAATAAATCAACATCAATATTTTTTTCAATTAGAATATCGTAAAGCAAGTTTGCAGTGGTGGATTTCCCAAAGCCTGGAAGCCCTTCTACTATGATTAATTTTGTATTCAAAAAAATCTACACCTTTCTAAGACAAAATAAAAAGTTTTAAATTAAAAATAAATTTTCCACTGAACTCACCGCCATTTATTTTTCTAAATTTTACCATCTTGATAATGCGGTAGTAAAGAAGTTTTTCTTATATATCGTATACATAATCGGTCGACATAACGTCTTTTATTGCTAGTAAGAAAAAGCCGGATTCTCGCTCTCACAAGAAATCTGGCTTTTTCTTTTTCTATGGCTCCATGCATTTTTTATACATTCCTATCCTGGCGTGGTTTTAGGGCTCTTGTTTAGTACTGAATTATCCGCAAAATTGTATAAAATCTTGCATACTCTTAGCATGGTCTTTTTCCGAAATGCTGTCGAGACCGAGCCCCTTTTAATGTATAAAGAAAAGTCACCCTAAGGTGCCTTCCTCCGACTTGAACCACTTTAATTTTAATACTATGGTTCCAAGTTTAAAAACTATAGGGACTTCTCCTTTGAGCTGTGTAAGTAGTTTTTAAGAAATTATGAATGGTTATCTTCGTTTTCAAAATACTCTTTTTTAATTATTTGTAATTTGTTTTCATTTTTTGTTAATTCAAATATAAATAATGCTGTTTTCATGTTATTAGCAACATTTTCGTCATTAGATTGGTTAAGCTTTAATAGGTTTGAACCTTTTCCATAGTATAGTTCACCCAATAAGTATAAAGTATTTAAATTAATAGCTAATTGGATGCCCTTATCAATGTATTTTATTGCCTCTTCGTATTGACATGTGGAACTTAAACATTTTGATAAATTATAAATGATCTTTAATCTAATTTCTTTATCTCTAGGAAAATCTAACTTATTAAAATTAGTTAAACATCTTCTTAATATATTAATACTTTTTTTGTATTCTTTGTTTTCTGCATAAAATATAGCCATTGTCTGCATAATATCTATTTCTCTTTCTGATAAACAATCAGCATTGGTTAAAGTTAGTTTTAATGCATGATTTAAAAGAGTTAAAGCCGATTTTATTGAGTTATTCACACGATATATGGCAATTGCTTCATGCCATACTAGAAATTGTTTATCTTCTGTTGATTGGAAATTGTTTTCGTTTTTCTCTTTTTTTACTATTTCATAAAGTTCTTTATATTGATGTTGCCTTATGCAATCTTTAATTACACTTTTTACATTTTCTACATATTTTAATTTTTTATTTTGAGTTATTGCAAATATATTATTTGGATCTATACCAAGTCTTTCTGATAATTGATATAACAATATGCTAGATGGATAAATCATACCTTTTTCTATCTTGCTAATTTGACTTTGTGAACATATTCCATGACATAATTCGGATTGTGATATATTTTTTTTAATTCGAAGTTCTTTAATGGTAATACCCAAATCGTTAAATTCCATTTTTCCCCCTACTATTTAGCGCTGTATTAGTATAAGAATATTCTCCACCCTTAATGTAATGTAAAATTAATATAGTTGCAATTATTGGTTAATTAATATTGCATATATTAGTCTATGTTTTTCGGTACTCGTAATTGCAGGAATTATTTTTGTTGTTATGATTATGAGGCAATAGATGTTCCATCAAGAAGAAAGTATTATAGGAAACAAGATACTGAGTAATATACATAAGAACCTCACCATTTCCATAGGATGGCGAGGCTTTTTAATGTACATAAGAAAAGACACCCTAAGGTGCCTTCCTCCGAATTGAACTACTTTAATAATATATATTGGAACCCCATCCAAATATTATTTTACCATGTTACATTATTTTGTTCATTGATGGGGATCATCATATCGCCATCAACTTAGGATTACCTACTACCTTTTATTGTATATTTTAGGGTTACTTGACGTTTACATTTATTTAAAAAAAGTACTCGTATGAGTACTTTTTCTTACCATGTCATGTAAAAACATTCTAAACTTACTTACATGCATACAATTATCAAAGATGGTTATATAATTGAGAATATTATAAATTATCAATCTACATTTATGTGATTAGGAAAGGAGCTAAAAGCTGAAAATGTTAGAAATCATTTTTGTTGCTGTATTACTTTTATCTAGTATCATTCCCATCTTTATCAAGCGGGGTTTGACGAAAAAAAATGGCGTCATTTTACTAATAAATTATGCATTATTATTTGCCACCATCATTGTAATTGGTGCAAACTGGCGTATGATTCCCGCCTATTTCTTATTGTTCGTTTTAACATTACAAGTTTTTTTGAAACCAAAAACTACAGCCGTTTCTAAAAAGTTAGTGATGAAAGTTTTAAAAGGTTTAGGAATTATCGTAACTGCTATCGCAATGTTTACATTACCTTTACTTTTTCCGATCATAACACTCCCAGAGCCTACTGGAAAATATACAGTAGGAACGAAAGCTTTTCATTTAATTGATACAAATCGAAAAGAAACAACTGTACCAAATAATCATGGAAATCGTGAGTTAATGATACAAGTATACTATCCTGCCGCAAAAGGATCAGGAAACCCTTCTGCCTATTTTGAGAACATAAACGAGCTGGGTGAACAATTGGCAATACTAAACGGTGCTCCGTATATCGTAACGACACATTTAGGGCTGACAAAAACACATTCTTATCAAGATGCTAAGCCACTTCAAGATAAAGAAAAATTCCCCCTCCTTTTATTCGGCCATGGGATGGGATTATATGGTCAACAAAATACATTTCAGTTAGAGGAATTAGCTAGTCAAGGCTATGTAGTAATCGCTCTTAATTTCACAGGATATGCAGCAACAACGATTTTCCCTAACGGAAACCGTGTAGACTCTATACCAATTGAATATACACCTACTGACTTAAATAACATAGTTCAAAAATGGGAACAGGATACTACTTTTATTTTAAACGAAGTAATAGAAGGGAATTTCGATAAAAGTTTTAAAACTATCGCAGACTTAATTAACTATGACAAAATTGGAATGTTCGGTCACTCTTTTGGCGGAGCAACTTCCGCACAAATGTTAGTAAAGGATACGCGTATTAAAGCTGCAATTGATATGGATGGCGGATTGTTTGGTGATCCAATGCCTAAAGACGGTCCTCAGAAACCATTCATGTTGATGAATGCTGAGGCTACGATTCATTATATGAAAGAAGCTAAAAATCAAAAGACAACCGGAATCCAAAATGAATTATTGGAAATATCCTATTTAAGAAATAAAACTATTGAAAAACCTGGCGTGTACACAGTGGTAATTCCAAAAACAAATCATATTAGTTTTACAGATTTAGCAGCACTTTCACCTATTATTAACGCACCAGACGAAGATGTAGCCGCAAATTATACACTCATTAATAAACTAGTAACTAGCTTCTTCGATCAAAATTTAAAAGGAATAAACAAAAATCATTTAGAGGAAATTCAGAAGCAATATCCTGAACTTCATCTGATTAAACACTAATAACCATTTTCCGAGTTATGTAACCCCTCCTTATACTTGAGGGGTTTCTACTTTAACACAATTATAAAAAAAGGCCCCATCACTGGGGCGCTCAAAAAATAATATAAGTAAATGAATTAAAACAAATAACAGACATCTAATAATTCCTTAACGTACGAAATTCGCGTTATGTTGGCAGGACCCCTACTTATACTTACTTTCTAACATCGCATAACGCAATAGCTTTAACTTTGTTTCTTTTTTCAATGCTTTCCATTCCGATACAGCAATCTTCATTCTTCATTCCTCCATTAAGGGATACAGACCGCAAAACGGAATAAAACCACGCTAAGGATTTTTGAGCCATTTTAACGCTAATTTAAATTGTGTTGTATTGGATGCTATAAGGAAATCGAAATAACACTTCTTAGCAAAATTAAAAATAATAAAGAAGCCGAATTCCTTAACAGGTGGAATTCGGTTTCTTACTACAATATTTAACTTTAATTAGGAAAAGATTGTCCACTTTAAAAGATAATATATTTATTTATATTTCGGATCGAAAGGTTTTACCTAACTGATTACCAAGACCAAAATAATGACGGAAATTATATATAAGTGGGCTCCATTTATTTGGGTCAATATGATTTTCTTCAAGAATGATTTCCTTATGAGCGTGTACATGTATAGCTTGTGTCTCAACAATTGCAAAATCAGGAGAATAATCAGGAATTCGAATATGTTTCACCCTTGCCTCAATTTGAATTGGACACTCCATAATTCGAGTAGGTTTTACCGATTTAGACTCAGTAGGTGTTAATCTACTAATATCATATTTTTCTTTTTCATATGTAAACCCATTCTTTTTCTTATAATCTGGAACGGGATTTTTCCCTGTATAGGGCGCTAATTGTTCAACATTCTCCCATAATGAAGGACTCGGAACATTGATTACACATTCAGGATGTCGTTCTAAATTTTCGATAGCTTTCCCACCAAGTCCAATTCCCAATATAATACAATCCCCTAATGCCCATGATGATGACATAGGGCTGATGTTTACTGTTCCATCTTCATTTAGTGAATTTAGTAAAATCACAGGAGTTCCGTAGTATAGAATTTTAGGTTTAATAGTCTCTGTGTTTGAAACCTGAGCCATTTTTTTCATCTTTATTTCTCCTCCTATTCATATGTTCTTCCTTATTTATTGTAGAATATAAACATTTCGATTATCATCGAAATATGGATTACATTAGGGGGAAATTAAAATGAACGCAAATCCAAATGTAGCAATGATTGCTACTCTTGTGAGTGAAGCTTCTCGTGCAGCAATATTAACAGTCTTATTAGATGGTAGATTCCACCCTGCAAGCGAATTAGCATATATGGCAGGAATCAAACCACAGACGGCTAGTTTCCATTTGACAAAAATGGTCGATGCGAATGTAGTTATAGTTGAAAAACAGGGGAGACATCGATATTATGGAATTCGAAATCCGGAAGTTGCTCAAGTTATGGAGTCATTTTTATCAATAGCTCCACCCATTGAAATTAAATCATTAAAACAGGCTTCGGAAGATAAAGCGATGCGTTTTGCAAGAACATGTTATGATCATCTTGCGGGAAATTTAGGAGTACAATTAACAGATTCTTTAATTAAAATAGGTGTTATTTATGAAGAAAAGGACGGGTTTACTGTTACTGAAAAAGGGGAGTCATTCTTTACAAATCTTCAAATTGATCTTGAAAGGGTTAAGAAAAAGCGTCGTTCATTTACACACAAATGTTTAGATTGGAGTGAAAGACGTCACCACCTTGCGGGAGCATTAGGAAATGCCCTTCTAGAAAGACTATTAGAACTAAATTGGGTTCAACGTTTACCTAAAACAAGAGCAATAAAAATCACTTCTGACGGGAAAAAGGGACTAAAAGAAACATTTTCTTTTGATATTACAAACAACTAAGTTTTGAATATAAAACAGCCGATTGAGTCTTAAAGGGATTAAAGTCGGCTATTTTGTGTTGAAATTTGCTTAACGTGGTTTTTTTCCGAAATGCTGGCAGTACCCATTAAATAGCAAGTGTAGAGATTGCTTGTTTATAGATTAGTTGTTGTTTACCATGAACCATCATTAGGACGGTAAATTTATCTGTTGCAAGAATCTTCCCACGTACTGGAACGCCATTCTTTAAAAATACAGTAACTTCTCCTTTTTTATCTTTCAATTGTTCATACATATCTTCTTGTAAGTTATACATGAAATGCGCCCCCTATTTTTAGCTACTTTTCTTTTAATACTTTCTACCTTCCATTGTGGTCTATTTGTATTTCCCATTCACCTTCTATTTTTCCAAACCATTCTCCTATTTTGCTTACATTAGATAATAAGATCCTCATGATTCAACTCCTTGCCTTTTAGATGCTTATGAACACAATATATACATTTGGAACGATGTTAATTTTTCATATAGGATACCGTCATATTGATATAAAGGCGTTATCCTTTCCTATGATTTCTCAGAAAGAATAACGCCTTTTTCTTTTTAGGGGGTATTTTGTCTAGTTAGCTTGATAGCGATGTGGTTCTACCCCTTATAAATATTACAAAAATCTTTCAACTGGCTCTAACTTGCACAATGCTTCCCGTTAATATAATACGCTGATTCTGTGAAAACCGTAAATACAACCTCTACTTCTGGAAGCCCAAACTCCATTACATATGTAGTAATGGCCTTGGCAAATCGATTACGAATTTCCTGTCCACGCTCGAACCATTTCACTTCAATAAGAGGAAACGCTTCTATTTCTTCTCCATTGAATACAAACGTAGAACTTGGTAGTTCCAACGTAAAATTATCCGTACCACACTCACAAATCTCTGCGAGCTCTTCTACTAATGGCTTGCTTATGTGTTTTAATTGTTCAGTAGTAATTCCACGAAACACAACATGCGGCATGTAAATCCCTCCGTTAGATAGCTTTATATTTGCTCACATCATAGCATAATTTATTTTGCTGCACTAGAATCTATTAATACATTTCAATGACATTCTTAAGAATGATCATATGTTATTGAAGCAATACAAGTATTGTAACTATTTAAAACATGTGAGAAATTGGTAATTGGGTAAATAAAAAATGCCTTATCATTCTCCCTGTAAGGAGGCATGAGGGGGACCTCTATTAGGAAAGGGATGGTGCGCTTATATATTTTAAAAAGAAAAGACACCCTAAGGTGCCTTCCTCCGACTTGATAACCACTTTAATTTTAATAACATTGGATTCCCATCCGAATATTATTTTACCACGTTAAGTAATGTTGGTTATTGAGAAAGTCAAATACGTAGTGTTCATATATAGTGACCCCTAGGATCAAACAAGATTTAATACAGTTTTTTGGTGGATCCAAAAACAAACGAGAAACCTAAAACCGCGCCAGAATGGGAATGTATGAAAAAATGCATAGGTCCATAGAACGAAAAAAGGAGGTTCCCTTGAGAGAGTAGGGTTCCTCCGTTTCCTTGCTACTGATAATAATGTGTTATGTAAATTAGCAATGAATAGAATATACAATTTCATCTTGGTATTTTAATTATATAATAATATTAGAAAGTAGGTACGGAGTTTGAAAAAATGGATTTTGTTAAATGAACAAGAATATGAGAATGTTTGGGATAGATTTTATGATGAATTTGCTTTTAATCCTAATATTGATGGTGACCAATCATTTAAATTTTCTTGTCCATATATTACTTATGATTTACCTAATTATTTTGAAGGAAAATGGACTGATGACGATGATTATATTTTTGATCATATATTATTGGAAGCTCTTATTTTATGTACCGAGAAACATGAATATATATATGCGTTAGATTGGCAGCATGCTGGCTACTGGATGAATCCTAGTTTAAATTTAAATCTAAACGAAGATGATCATCAATGGAAAATCCCATTTTTTCCGGATGGAGATTATTATTTCTTTTTGCAAAAAGACTTTAAGTGGGGTTATTTAGGGCATCCATGGGAAAAAGTTATTTATATTTTCGGAGAAGAATTAATCAAGAATTTCAAAGAATTAAGGGCTAGTAGATTAAAAAAGACCAATGATAAAGTATAAATTTCACTTCCCATATGGACAGCTTATTGTATTTTTTGCTTAGCGTGGTTTTTTTCCGAAATGCTGGCGGTACCCCACATAATAATACATACAGAATTCACTAGTAAGATATACTCTTGTTAGAAATGCGACAAGAGTGGGAGTGAGGCTATATCATACCTTACATGATCTCTGGTGTATTTAATGAACATCCACGTGTCGCCATGGCTTACCGTGATAGCGCCGATCGTGACAAATTCTTAGATTTTTATGACAAGGTAACATCACCCGAAGTCACTCTGGCTCCAGCATCGAAATAGGTTAGATTGCTAAAGGTACCTCTATTGTTTCTCGTAGACGAAGCATACACTTCTCAAACATGCCCTTGTTGCCAAAGAAGAAAGAAAGTGCGGACACGTAACTACGTTTGTGTGTGCGGCTACGAAGAACACTGGGACATTCACGGTGCCCGCAACATTTTGGCAAAAGAACTGTACGGAAAGATGTGTCATATTCCGGAAGAAACGAAGAGAAAGTATTTGTGGATTGCGTAAGCAAAAAGTAGTAGACGGTGCGTTCCCACCCTTCTGCATGTGCAGAAGTTGCTTAGTCAAATGAAGAAAAGGAGTCCCTGCATAGGTGCAGAGAGGAGATGGAAAATCCGCTTCTCATGGGACCTTGTCTTTGTTGATGCTAAGAAATCCCCACTTCAAGCGGAAGCGAGTAAGTGGGGGAGGTTCATAGTGAATTATTTTTGTACTTAAATCACTTAATCTCTAAAATCATTGCTAGATCGATTGCATAATTCGTGCGAGTTCTTTTTCTAAAGCAGCGGGCTCGTTTGCATAATTGTAAATCCCTAAAAACTTCTCTATAGCCTCTGGATGGGAACTGATTAGCTTGTTGACAGCATCCTGTTGTTCAGATATGCGTTCATTCTTCGAAATTTGGCATCCCATGTGAAACCGAACCATAAACTCATCTTCTATTGCCTTTTGATATTCTTCAGACATTTGATTTGATTGATCGGATTGTCCCTTATATTTTGATAGAATATTGGATAATATACGTGCTCCACATATAGCATCATGGATACCCTGCGCCATGCTAGGATCTTTAAAACAAACTGCATCTCCAACCAACGCCCATCCTTTTCCCATTCCTTTATACCAGTAATTATCATATCCGAGAATGCCTTTGACCGGTTCTACTAGTTCTGCATTTTTCAAGCGCTCCCCAATTGTTGTATTTGGAAAGTTATCTGTAAAGAAATTGCGTAGACAGCTTTCCGGATTTAATTTCAACCGTTCTATCAATTCCTTATTTTCTAATGGGAAAATGCCGACAATTACATATAAATCATCATTCGTCGGAAAGAGAATGGCTGTGTTATCTTTTATCTTGTATACTTCAAATTTAGGGACATTATCGTGGCGAAATTCTGAGAAATACCCGAAATAGATGCCGACTGTTGCCGGAATACTTATTTTGAGTTCACTTTTTACCAGCTTGCGAATAATAGAGGATCGGCCGTCTGCCCCGACTACCAGGCGAGCTAAAAATTCTTGTTTCTCGTTGTCGCCGTCTAAACCTTTCACGCCTATCACTGTTTCGCCATCACGGATGACATCCGTCACACGAAATCCTTCTAAAACAGTTACATTCATTTGGGATTTGGCTTGTTCAAGTAGAATATGATCGAGATAAGTTCTTCTAATACAATAACAACTTTCCTCTCCGTAAACCTCAGGGATGAGACCTTCTATCACGGTATCCTCAAATTGAAATTTAATATCCCGTACCGGCGGTGCTTTTGTTTCCAATAACTTGTCCAGGACACCAGTTTCTCGAAGAAGAGCGACAGTATTATTGAAAAAGGTATGGGTTGATAATGTGTCCCTTGGAAAATTCGCTCGGTCCACTAACAACACATGGAAACCTGCCTTAGCAAGATAAATTGCCAGGGTAGAGCCGGCACATCTAGCACCGGTAATGATGACATCATACGTCTTATTCATCGTATCACTCCATTTTCAAGTATAATTATTAACTTGCTTATCCATTAGCAGAGTTCTAAAGTTAATGCCCCTACGAGTTAAAGTAATGGGGAAAATTGATAAGAATGCACTACATACATAAAGTATGGAAGCTAAAACGAAATAAGTACAGAAAATTCTCACCTGCTATACAATTAAAAAGAATTTGTGGTAAAAATCGGAATGATAATTTAAGTATTAAATAAAGGTCCGTTTACTTGTCTCGTGAAGAGTTAATAGGGGTATCGCCACATCGCTATCAAGCTAAGCTTATGCAAAGTCAATTTTAGACGAGATTGTTTCTTTTTTCTAAAGGGCAAGTGTAGTTGATTGAAAGATTTGCATACGAAATAAACCCTAGCGGGTTTCATTTTTTTGAATTAAGCGGCTTGATTATAAGACAGGGTACAATTGTAAACGACACCTAATATATCAAAGACCGTTTTTTTCTCATATCGATGAGATTTCCGCCCGTTTTGCTGTAGGAGATTGAACAGGCGAAGTAACACCTTTGATAACTCTTGGATGTTTTTTTGTATAGTTTGGAATAGAAGAAGAAAATAGTCTTTAATCATATATATGGCTTTATACTCACTAAGCTCTCGTTTTTTCTTCATGAGGAGCAATTGGCGCATCTGAAACATGATAGAAGAACAGAGTAGAATGGCAATCAACTGACCATATAGATGGCACTCCAATCGTTCTGGTTTTATCTTTTTACAATGATGAATTTGAAAGAATGACTTCCACGTTTTAAATAAAATTTCGATTTGCCAACGCAAAGAATACCAGTCATGTACCTGTCCCATCGGGACAATATCTGTAGGGGTGTTTGTCATATATACGTTGATACCACTGAGTCGTTTACTACGAGGAGAATACTTTATTCCTTTCTTTTTTCTCTTACAGCTTGATCTTGTAATCGTTTTTGTTGCTGTTGTTTTGTTAATCGATGAACAATTACACGAGCTGGCACTTTATCAATCATTCCTACATAAGCATCAGCTATTTCACATGTTTGTCCTGGTTGAAGAGAGTTCATTAACGTTTCCATATCTATCTGTATATACTCTGTACCTTTCTTAATTCTTCCATCTTGAAAATAATCAGGGTTAGGATTTTTTTGATACATACGTGTATTCGACTTGATACGAGAGATATAGTAGGCCTCTTTATCTTGTATATATTGAAGGTCTTTTAAATGAAAATAACCTAAATCTCGGATACATAAATCATTCGCTGTCACAGTTGGAGCACACAGCGAGCCGTAAGTGCGATCATGTTGTTTACCTGGACCTGTATGAATATGTAGGAACTGTCCACTTAACAAATCATACTCAAGTTGAATTTTTATCCCAGCTGTATGGCTGCATCCTCCTGCACCTGGATAAACCGATGAAAATACATCCGGGAGTTGAAATGCAGTTGAATCTAAAATACGAATACGCTTGAAAACAGAAGTGTATGGAGAAGAAATCGGCATAGATGCGGCCATTTTTTTGCTTAATAGTTCGGCTAGTAGCTGTTGTAAAAGTAGGACGGCCGCCTTATTAAACCGTTGATTCAGTCCCTCAGGACTGATGAGTACTTCTGTTGATGCTTCCAAACAGCTAGATAATTGAGTTAAAGAAGTTATAGCGACATTTTGGCTCATCCATACACATAAAGCGACTAAATCTTTTGCTTGGTATTTACTGGTTCGTTGTACGAAACCAACATCTCTAGCAAGATCGCGTAAGATATTTGGAGATAAAAAGCTTTGAATCTCTTGAGCAAATAGTTGTAGTTCATCAGATATAGAAATAGACATACAAAAAACGCCATCCTTTCCTATTTTGGAGTGAACCCTGGGAATGAGACGATAAAAAACACCTCTCTAAATCGTAAGTATCAGTTATGATTTTAATGGAGGTGTTTTTCGTATGGGGAAAAAGGTGCATTATCCCGCCGAAATAAAGTGGAAAGTAGTTGAAATGAAACACCAAGGATTCAAAAATAAAGAAATTATGGATGCCTTAGGAATTAGACATGTGGCTCAAATTAAAACTTGGATGAAATGGTATCGTGAAGGCGAAACCTATCGGTTTGAACAATCTATTGGAAGACAATCTGCACATGGAAAAGGCTTAAAAAGGTTAACAGAACTTGAACAAAAAGAATTAGAAATACGTTATTTAAAGGCAAAGATTATATTGCTGGAAAAGTGCCAAGAAATCTTAAGGAGGTGGGAGGAAAAGAAGAAATAATGAAAATGATAAAGGAATGGCAATCAATTTTTACAATTGCAGAACTGTGTTCCATATTTAATATTTCACGTGCTACTTATTATCGTTGGAAAAAGCAGGAGAAAACAGTAACTAACTATGAAGAAAAAACCGTAATAGAAATATGTCAACATCATAAATATCGGTATGGATATCGTCGGGTTACAGCTTGTCTACGTGATCAATTTAACATCGTAATGAATCATAAAAAAGTATTACGTATCATGAGAAAATACAACGTATTATCTCGGGTTAGAAAAAAGAAAAAGATATTTGTACTCGGTCATGAACCAGTGGTAGCTAAAAATAGAATACAACGGAGATTTAAAGCTACCAAGCCTAATGAAAAATGGTTCACTGATATCACATATTTGATGTTCGGCAATAAGACTCTTTATTTTTCATCTATTATAGATGGGTTTAACAATGAAATTGTAAGTTATAAAATAGCTGAGACACAGGATGTTTCTCTTGTATTAGATACTCTAAAAGAGGCTTTAAAAAAGCGAAATGTGATTGATACGATTTTACATTCGGATCAAGGAAAGGTGTATACATCAAAACAATTTCAAACATATGCCAAAGAAAAAGGCATTATCACAAGCATGTCTCGTACAGGAAACTGCCATGATAATGCCCTCATAGAATCCTTTCATTCTCATTTGAAATCCGAAGGATTCTATGCGCAAAATATAAAACAATCGAATAATGCTAGTATAATACAAACTGTGGATGAATACATCCACTACTATAATAATGAACGGATTCAGAGAAAATTAGATAATATGTCACCTATAGCTTATAGGAAACATGTTATCTAGGTGTTTTTTCTTTGTCTCACCAAATGGGGCCAGACCAAATGCTGTCGATACCTTTTTAAGGTACAAAAGAAAAGACACCCTAAGGTGCCTTCCTCCGACTTGAACCACTTTAATTTTAATAATATGTATTGGACTCCCATCCAAAGATAATTCTAACATGTTTTCACATAAATGAAAGCGGATTCTTTAACTTACTTAATTACTTTGTCCATAACTTCTTTATATTTGTTAAATTGGGTATCTTCCATATCACCATTCATTTGTATAAGGAAGTTACCTTTTGCGTAAGTATGAGAGAATAGCATTTGATTACCATTACCTAAATCGTCATAGTATTTCTTAGCTTTTTCAAGATCTTCTTTGTTTTTAAACTCAAATATTCTACCACCACTATCTTCACCTAATGCTGGAACAAGAATGCGCTTTGCTTCTTTTCTAGTATTTCCAAATTCTTTTTCTGGTAGGTCACTAGGATTGTCAGCTTCTAATCCTGCAGCTTTAAATTCTTCAATTACCTTACTAACCGTGACATTACTTGTCATTGATTTAACGCTGTCACAAGCGGATAAACCAAATAATAATAGAGCTCCAATAAGTAATACTGCTAATCTTTTAAACATAGTTGTTCATTCCTCCTAATGTAAATAAATCCGTAAATATAATAACAAATTATTAATCTTTATATTGTCATATATTGTCGAAAGGAAATAAAAAAAGAGAGCTGAAGCCTTTAAGGAGGTATGGAAACAATTATGAGCTTTAAGGGCCATCTTGGAATTCAATACCACAATTCATTTTTGGGAAGTGTATTTGAGAACCTTTTATTTTTGGATTATGAGAGTGCTCTCACATTTACGACAAGCAATCTTCTCTTCCTCAAAAATGAATAAGTTCTCAGCATCACATTCTGGGCATACAACCGCAAATGGTGTTTTTATATTTTTATAACATAGGAAAGAAAGGGCTGCCAGGATTAGAGCTGGTATAACAAGCATCATAATTAAGAATAGGCCCGCAAAAACGCCTCCAATTATGGAAAATGGTTTCATTAGTTTTCTACCCACGGAGTTTACTTGATTATCCTTCTTACGAAAAGCAGTAACAATGTAAGTTTTGGTTTCTCTTACCTGCTCAAATGCTCTTACCGTATTGTAATCTTGTTCATTCATAGTGGGATAGGAAGTGTTTTGAACTTGAAACCCTCGTTGTATATAATAGTTGTTTGACTCAGCTATTCGTGGTGTATACGAGATTCCAGTTCCAGGTATATAAGTTGTTGTCCTTGATTCAGGTGGAATGGAGTTCCCTCCCGTACCTGTGTATGTAAAGTTAATTTTCATACCCGGGGAAACTTGGATAATTCTACGAAACTTATAACCCATAATATTGTATCCTCTCCATCTAATTAATATAATTATTTACTAATTATAACAAATTTTTAACTTAACATTAATATATTAAGTTAAAACAAATTAATAAAAAAGAGTAATATTGAAGTTTACTAATTTAAGACGTTTTAGGAGTCCTTTTTTATCAAGAAAAGACACCCATATAAGAGTGCCTTTTCCGACAGTTTTTTAGCAGAAGCAACTGCATCCGATAATGATTAATAGAATAAATAATACAACTAGTAAAGCAAATCCTCCAGCAAAACCGCAGCCTTCACCGCAAGTACCACCATATCCCATAACAATAGTTCCTCCTTTTAGATAAGAGGGTAAAACTAGGGTTCATTCCATGTATTCTAACGGGTTCACTTTACCTTATGTTTTTAGGCGTTAAATGAGCAGGTCCTTTTGAAAATAAAGAAAAGACGCCATAAGGCGCCTTCCTTTTAGGTAGATAAGACTTTAGTTTTCCAATCTAAAGAAGTTTTGTATCAGCTCTTTGAGAGTATATCATAATATCCGAATGATTTTTCATGCATTATTACATACCGCTGTAAATCCCTCTATTTTCCATTTGATAAAATATAAACCTAATATTACCAAAATTATAATAAATATTTCTACAAATTCAAAATATTTACAAAAATAACAAAAGTGATACAGTTAAGTTGTAATCTATAAAAACTATTAAAGGGGGATTTATTATGTTTAAGAAATTAGTAGTAGGAGCATTAGCAACTGGTATTGCATTAACAGGAGGAATTGGAGCCGCATCAGCAAGTACAGAGAATACAGCAAGTGTACTATCTGCGCAGTGCAAAAATACGCAAGCTCAAGAAACTCAGAAAGGCAGTGGTATATACTATAAATATGAATGTAAGAGCCAAAACGTATTTGCAAATTCCTATACTGATAAACAAGGGATTACATGGTACCTTAAAGGTATCCAAGTCGTAGGCGGAAAATATGAAGCTTATTATGAAGGAAGAAAATATTAAAATATTTACTGAAAAGCCTCCAATAATGAGGCTTTTCTATTTTTTAGAATCATTTCCATAAAGAAAAGACACCCTAAGGTGCCTTCCTCCGACTTGAAACACGTTCATTTAGTATAAACTTATCCGTATTATCCCTTTGTTATACGTGTAAACACATCCTATAAAACAGAATCGTCTATATACACCAGATTGTTAGTTCACAAAATACAAGAGATTTGAGATCAATATGTTACGTCTTTCAAAAGAATCTGCTTTATAGAACGTGTCCACGGTTTATATTTTACTACATGTAATATTTATTTAGTTTAATTTTTACAAATATGTATAATTACATAAAGTTTATGGGAAAAAGAGAGTATACTTTGATATTGTGTAATAAAGACAAGGCCCACCTACGGAAATAGGTGGGCTTTTTTATTGGGTATTACTATCTCAGTGCACAAAAGGGAATTTGTATTTAAATAATAGCATATCCTTAAAGTTCTTATATTGAGAAATAAAGAAAAGACACCCCAAAGTGCCTTCTTCCGACTCGAACGACTTTAATTTTAATAATATAGTTCTAAGTTTAAAAACTATAGGGGTTTTTCCTGTGGGCTTTGTAAGTAGTTTTTACGAAATTATGAGTGTTTTTTATTCTGTATTTCAATAAGTTCATCTTTAATCATTTGTATATAATGTTCTTTTTCTCTTAGTTCAAATATAAATAATGCTTTTTTCATGTTATTAACAACATCTTCTTCATTATGTTGTTTAATCTTTAATAAATACTGACTTTTTAAATAGTATAGTTCACCTAGTAGGTATAAAGTGTCTAGATTAATAGCTAATTTGATGCCCTTATCAAGGTATTTTATTGCCTCTTCATGTTGATATGTGAGGTCCAAAAATTTTGCTAAATTTAAAATGATTTTTAATTTAATTTCTTTATCTCTAGGAAAATCTAACTTATTAAAATTGGTTAAACATCTTCTTAATATATTAATACTTTTTTCATATTCTTTGTGTTCTGCATAAAATATAGCCATTGTCTGCATAATATCTATTTCTCTTTCTGATAAAAAATCAGAATTGGTTAAAGTTAGTTTTAATGCATGATTTAAAAGAGTTAAAGCAGTTTTTGTTGATCTATTTACCTCAAATATAGCAATTGCTTCATGCCATATTAGAAATTGGTTATCTTCTTTTGATTGAAAATTATTTTGTTTTTTTTCTTGTTTTACTATTTCATAAAGTTCTTTATATTGTTTTTGCTTTGCGCAATCTCTCATTACGTATTTTACATTTTTTACGTATTTTAATTTCTTGTTTTGAGTTAGTGCAAATATATTATTTGGATCAATACCAAGCCGTTCAGATAATTGATACAACAATATGCTAGATGGATAAATCATACCTTTT
Organism: Bacillus sp. FDAARGOS_235; assembly: GCF_002073415.2. Taxonomy (NCBI): domain Bacteria; kingdom Bacillati; phylum Bacillota; class Bacilli; order Caryophanales; family Bacillaceae; genus Bacillus; species Bacillus sp. FDAARGOS_235. The sequence goes on along the minus strand of NZ_CP020434.2, from coordinate 84,254 downwards.
TCTATTTTGCTAATTTGACTTTGTGAACATATTCCATGACATAATTCGGATTGTGATATGTTTTTTTTAATTCTAATTTCTTTAATGGTAATACCCAAATCGTAAAATTCCATTTTTTCACCTACTATTTAGCACTTTATTAGTATACGAATATTCGCTAATCTTTAATCTAATGTAAAATTAATATATTTGCAATCGTTGTTTATTTTCAAGGACTTACTGTTTCTATAAGATGGTGAGGCTTTTTTATGTACAAAAAAAGACACCCTAAGGTGCCTTCCTTCGACTTGAACCACTTTAATTTTAATAATATGTATTGGACTCCCATCCTCACCGGATGGAAAGTAGAGATGATTCAATTATGTACCGATCTGGAGCGTCTCCTATATAGTCAAAAGGATAGCAAGTTGTTAATGTTAATGTTGGCTCACTTTTGTCTACAATAACTGTTCGATCTTCTGAATCCGTTATCCAATGCTTGTTAATTCTATATGTATATGTTTTATTTTCATATTCCACGATAAGTTGGTCATTTTCCTTTAGTTGATCAAGCTCGGTAAAAACAGTATCTCTATGCCCACTTAAAACTGTATGCCCATTTCCAGATGGTGTAGTAGTTAAATCACTAACAAACATACCTACACCTTTTTTCAGTACTTTACCGTCAGCTCCCCAATGTACAGAGTATTTCTTTTGTATTTTAGGGATAATTAAATATGCCACTTTATCTCCTAATTGATGGTTTACCGTTGAAGCTGGAATTTGTACAGGTTCTTCAGGTTGTAATGAAGTCTCAGTGGTTGTCTCTGTTTGATTGATGTTTGTTGTTTCATTTTCTTTAGAAGGTGTGGAGGTCTCATAGTGTTTCGCTTCGTTGGTCGTTAGCGACTCTGCTGATTGTCTAGCACCGTACCATTCTAGAAAATAATAGGAAAAGATAGTAAGTCCAATAATAGTTAAACTTAAGCCTATCCATTGCTTTTTATTCATTTTTATCACTCCATTTGAAAACGACAGGATTTCTCCTGCCGTTTTAAGGAACTATTTTATGCGTTTGTCTTTTTACGACGGAACATTAATACAGATCCAGCTAATGCTAAGCCTAAGCTTGCTAACATCATTGTAACACCGTTTGATGCTGTATTAGGTAATTTTTCACCTTGTTTTTTAGTTTCTTTTTTCACAACTGTATTAGTATTTTTCTTTGTTTCTTTTGCAGTTGTTTGAGGTTTAGTTTGTTCTTGTTTATTATTCGTTGTTTGATTGTTTTGTTTTGAATTCTCTTGCTTAGTGTTTTCTTGTTTAGCCGGTTCTTGCTCAGTTTGTTCTTGAGGTTTATTTTCATCTTTTTTAGTAGTTTGCTTGCTAGCTAAAAATTGATCATAGTCCCCTTTTTTAACTTCACAAGGTAAGCCGTCATTGTCACGATCTAAGTCATGAGGATCATTAGTTGCGCTGTATCCATTGCTGTGCCAGAATTCCATAACTTCTTGTTTGTTTTTAAAGTGACCGCAATTCTTGTCGTTTGGATTTTTTTCTGCAAATGCAGCAGAACTGTACCCCACTGTTAATAATGTAACTGCTGTTGCTGAAGCTAATAGTTTTTTCATAATTTTCTCCATCTCCCTAAATGGTATGTATTCACATTGAAATGTTTTACATTTAAAAAATTAAAAATATAATAATATTTTGTAGATAAATGTAAGATTTCTAGATAATAATAACAAACTATTAATTCATATATTGTCATATTATGTAGAAAGAAATAAAAAAAGACACCCTAAGGTGCCTTCCTGCGACTTGAACCACTTTAATTTTAATAATATGTATTGGACTCCCATCCAAATATTATTTTACCACGTTAATCAATATTGGCCATTGAGAAAAAATAAAGGCACTCTTTCGAGTACCTTGTTACTATTCTACTTTTAACTTAATTTCTTCACCTGTCATACCGCCACTAGCTTTTAAGAAAAGTCCTTCAGCATCTTTTGGTATATCAAATACAATTTTCCCTGTCTGTGTTAGACCAGGATTTAATTGTTTTAAGAAGAAGTCAGTTTTTCCACCGTTAGCTAAGTCAAAAGATGTTTGACCTTGTACTGAAGATGTGAATTCACGACCTTTGTTATCTACCAATTTAAAGCTGTTAGTATCAACAGTGATAGCGTCTTTTTGATTATTAGTAAGTGTAACTTCTAAAATCTTAAAGACACCTTGTGCTTGTTCTTTTGAGTATTCATTACCCACAGAATCTACTGTTTCCATAGATCCCACAGCGATTTTCACATCAGAAGAGACACCTTCTTTTGATACTGCTTTAGTGTCTGTTGAAGTCTTTTCTGTTAAATCTCCGCCACCAGCAATCATAGCAATTATTCCGATTACAAATAAAGCTATAATGCCTAGGCATCCAAACTTAAATATTTTTCCCACGTTTGTTCCTCCAATTATGTAAAATGTAAGATTGCCACGTTAATAATAACAAATTGTACATCTTTATATTGTCATATTATGTCGAAAGGAAATAAAAATATAGTTTAGAATTTTTAGACTAGATTTCTGTCCTATGATCTATTATTTCTGCCGTACCTCTTATTCATAAAGAAAAGACACCCAAAGGTGCCTTTCTCCGACTTGAACCACTTTAATTTTAATAATATGTATTGGACTCCCATCCAAATATTATTTTACCACATTAAGTAATGCTGGCCATTGAGAAAAAAGAAAAGCACTCTTTCGAGTGCCTTCAACTATTCTACTTTTAATTTAATTTCTTTACCCATCATACCGCCACGAGCTTTTAACACTAATCCCTGTGCGTCAGCAGGAACATCGAAGATGATTTTTCCTGTTTGAGATAAACCAGGGTTAAGTTGTTTTAAGAAGAAATCAGAACTTTCACCATTACCTACATCGAAAGCAGTTTGAGCTTGTGTAGAGTAAGTAAATTCACGATCTTTATTATCAACTAATTTAAAACTGTTAGCATCAACAGTGATAGCATCTTTTTGATTGTTTGTAATAGTAATTTCGACTACTTTAAACACGCCTTGTGCTTTTTCTTTTAAATATTCTCCACCTACTGAATCAATTGATTCAACAGAACCTACAGCGATTTTAACTTTAGAAGACTCGCCTTCTTTAGAAAGTTCTTTTTTAGGTTCTTCTTTCTTAGCCTCTTGCTTCTTAGGCTCTTCTTTAGCAGCCGGCGCTTGTGTTTCTTGTTTTGGCTCAGAAGAAGCTTTTTCTTTCTCGTCGTCTCCTCCACCTAATGCCGCCGCAATGGCACCAAGTACGATTAAAGCAATAAATCCTAAACACCCAAACTTAAAAATTTTACCCATTATGTAGTTCCTCCAATGATATAATGTAAGATTTCCGAAACTATCATAACAGAAACAGTTACAACAAGTTTGTCATATTTTGTCGAACGAAAATAAAAAAAGCACTCACAAGAGTGCTTTGTCATAAATCTAATGTTTTTTACTAGATTTTTTATGTCCTTTATTTCGTTCACAAGCCACGCCATCACCATCGCGATCTAAATGTGAGGCATAAGCTGGGCTATCTGGAGTTATATCATAGTAACCGGCATTATTTGCATCTGTACAGTTTGCAAAGTGAACTTTCTCTTGTTTAGGTGCAGCTTATTGCTGAGTTGCTGTATTAGCTATAGTCTTTTGTTCTCCCTGTTGTCTTTGAGCTTCTTCTTGTTTCCGTTGTTCTTCTAATTTCTTTTGCTCTTCAGCCTTTTTCTGTTGTTCTAGTCGTTTCTGCTCTTCAGCTTGTTTTTGTTCTTCGACTTTTTTCTGTCCTTCTATTTTCTTTTGTTCCTCTTCTTTTTTAGTTTCTTGTTTTGGTTCTTCTGATGTACTTGCTTTATCATTTGAACCACAAGCAGCCAATCCCATAAGTAACACGCTACATGCTAAAGCCATTAATAATCTTTTGCTCATAATTTAATTCCTCCAAGATATATAAAATGTAATATTTCTGGACAATCGTATCAAAATAAATATTATTATATTATGTCGAACGGAAGTGAAAAAAAGACACCCTAAGGTGCCTTCCTGCGACTTGAACCACTTTAATTTTAATAATATGTATTGGACTCCCATCCAAATATTATTTTACCATGTTAAATTGTTTTGTTCATTGATGGGGATTATCATATTGCCATTAACCTAAGAGTACCTATTACCTATTATTGTTATAAATATTATTCTACCTAGGATTAATAAGAAGAGATGAAAAAACACCTTCACAGGTGTCTTGTTTCATTATAGAAATATCTTAAATAGGACTTTTTTTAATAGTCTAATTGCAAAACCTTTGGATATTTTTAGAAATTATAATCAGGGTTTTATTTTCTCTCTCTGAATTCACATAATTTTCAAATATTATAACTTCACATTTTAAGATTTGGTATATAATGAAGGCAACCCGTAGTTAGAGTGTTTGCTCCGATTCAAATTATGAGATAGTTTGTTTCACCTTTTTTGCATTATCTAAAAAAGAACTTGTAGGGATTCCTACAAGTTCTTTTTGTGTTTTATTTTAAATAACCTACAATTTTTTAAATAATTAAAAGGCATAAGCTCAGTTTTACTTTTTACCAGTAATATGCTCTTAATTTTATCTTTCTTGTCCATCTGTTTGATTGGCTTGGAACTCCATTTTTAGCGCAATACTATCCCCTTGGAACACGTTCTGATCTGTGCCGTTATCTTCAAATACAAACTTTATCCAAAACCAATCCATTTTCCCAGGTTTTAATCCCCCTGTTTCAGTCCACTTAGAATGAAATACTTTTTTGGAGGCAATCTCTGGGCTTTGTGATTTTAGTTCTGCAAGAGTTGTCTCGTATACAGGGCTTTTCGCAGGATCCCAATCCAAAAGAAATTGTACTTTAATATGTTTACCGAAATCTTCTGTAGTGTTATTTTGTTTTAAATCGTTTACAGTATAGTCTATTTTCATCATGATATCTTTAATATCTAATGTACCACTATTTTTCAAATTGAATTTCTTTAATATTTTGTCCCCAGGTTTTAAATTTTCTAAGTTAAGTGAAGTAGTTGGTTGCATAGCTAAATCCAATGTACCTGCAGCAAATGCATTATTTGTCACCACTTGATCGCTAAAATATGCATATGTTCCCCCACCAATTAAAGATAAACCAAGAGCGGCTGAAACCACTCCAACACCTAATTTCTTTTTCAATGACATTTTTTGTTCCTCCCATATCATTTTTATAATCTTTCTCCCTAATCAACCGAAAAGGTCCCCTTAATACAGATATACCATGAATTGTGAAAAAATTATATTAAAAGCAAAAAATTCCTTATTGAGAAAATTATGTTAATATCTATCTTCTGTAAATGAAACGTCCCAAAAATAGAAAAGTTGAATTTATAATTATCAAAACCTCTGCCAAAAACAAATTAATATTAATACCCTTTATAAGATGCAAGGAAGTTTTTGATGATATTATCGATAAGTCGTCGAGGAGAAATTAACAAATAAAGGCTAACATACTACTATAGGGATACAGCCGAGATATGTGTAAAAACAGGTCATAGTCTGACTTTTATTTTTAAATAATTGGAGTTGCTAAGGAATTAGAAGATTTAACACCAGAAGAAAAAGAAGTATTGATGATGTATGAAAACGATTCAAAGAATAACTCGCCATAACTAAACATCCTTCCAATTTAAACGATGAAAGGAAAATGATACACACATTTAGGCATTCATTTTAATAGATGCCTAAATGTGTGTTAAGGAGCATAGAAACGTCGGAATTCACTTCTCGTTTCACTTATGAATTTAAAGATTGCGCCACTCATCACATGCCTTGCGAATATTTTCACGCATATTATTTGTAATTTCTAGCCTGTCATTTAAGAAAGTATCTCTCTGTGAGATTATCTCATTTTTAGCACTCAAATAGAGCCTTTGAATAGATGAAGAATTTCTACCAACTTCGGTTAATCTATAACGTGGGATACCTGGAGATTCTGTGTACCATAGTGGATCTGTTAGTGATATAGGATCAGAATCATATATATGAACCTTTGTGTCTAAATTTTCATCCCATTCATCTACAAAATTAAACCTGTATTTGAGTGTAGGATAGGAATTAGAAGTAGTAGGAGCTGTAATCATATCGTAGAGACCACTATTAGCATACATTGCATCACCTACACTTACATTTGTAAAGTACACTAATTTGTCACCACGTGGTTCACATAAAGCAGCATACTCATCCCCACAACGACTTAAAGTAGCTTTATACCCAGAGTCAATTTCACTAAGAGCTTTTATGTCAGTTAGATGCAAAGTACAAATGTAAACAAGGGCTGTTATACCTTCAAACGTTTCAAAACGTACTAAATCTGATACTAAATCTGAACCATCGTCATATATGCCATGTAAAATATTCACATCACCGCTCTCTGGATAGCCCTGAAGACGTCTCACAATACTGTCACAATTAGCTACATAGTGATCTAAAAAGTCTTGGTCAATTATTTTTTTAACCCTATCACAAATTTCTTCTACTGCTTGTTTCACCGCTTCTTGAGCACTATCTTCCGATGAAAACATTTCGTTTATTATTGCTGTACCTATTGAAGAACCCAAAGAACTAGCTCCTATTTCTAATATTTTCTGCCAGTTTAACTCGTCATTTATCATAATGAACACTCCTTTATAATTAGAATACTCACCATCATTTCAGTTTTATACATTTTTTATAGTTCGCAAACAATGTTAGATGGTTTAACAATCGAGCGCCATTTTTTGAATAAAACTTAGATTTTTAAACCATTTTATTATCCGTACACATCAAAAAGTATAACAATTTATCCCGCTACTTTAGAGCAGTAAGAGCACGATTGGTCCAACTAATCCATCAGTAGGGATGAAGAAAAATCCTCACTGATGGAAGTTTCAATTTATCCTGCAATCTCAGCCGAAGAGAGTCCCTCATGAATATTACCGCTTACAATGATGTAATGTCCCCAAAATATATCTCCATCCAAAAAGAATATTTCAAAATCACCTTCTGAATAAACGCTTAAGCTGCTTAATGTGATGGAATCGATGAACATTTCTTTTGTAATTTCGTCGATTTCCGCTTCATCATCATCTTGTAGCCATTCATTTGCTAACTCTACCAGTTCTTTTGCGGCGTACATTTTCATTTTCATGTTCCATTCATCTTGCTCTTTGAAAAGTACATGTGCTGTTTCCAGTGCAGACTTCATCATATGTTTGTTTTTATTCCAATCAAAATATAAATGACATTCTTCACCAGCCCAAGACATTCTCTTTTCAAAAGTTTTCACTCTTTTATCAAGTTCAAACTCACCCAAGATCCCGTCATGATAAAAAACCGGTTTCATCGCATCTTGTAAGATGATTTCCAACTCATCATCTTTATATGGTGTTTCCAAAACCTTAACAAGCATCAATGAATTTTCTGACTTGCGCACCTGTAATGTTACAACTGTATTTGCTGTCAAAATGTCTTTTGATTTTCTCCACTCTTCATCATCAACCAACCATGCGAGTCGTATGTCTTCTTTTGTAATCGTTTCATTGTTATGTAAGTCTTTCCACGCAATCAAATCAATTGACGCAGTCCACAAAATGTTGTCACCGCCTTTTGATGCACCAATTCCTAATGCTCCTGTGACAGCTGCTATTTCAATCACATTTTCTGAGAATCTATTTTCAAATCTACTTATTTCACTTGATTTACTCAATTTCGTACACATTCCCTTCGTCACCCACAGGCATAAGTACTTTGTGAGTTTTCCTGTTTTATTATAATTGGTCTATGTTTTGTAACAAAAACGAACGTTTAAATCACGTTTGTATTTAAAAATAATGAGCTTCATAACTCTTGAATTCATTGTAACAAAATACTGTATCCAAAGTAATTTGTTACTGTATAGTAGGGTTTAGTGTACTGCTACTTATTTAACTGTAGACCGAAATTCTTATGAGATAGATGAAGAGGATAGTAAGTAAGTATGTCTTCTTAGATATATTTAAAGAGGCTTATATTTAACAACATAGTGATGTTTTAAAACAATCAAATAAGATTATTAAAAAATATAACTTGTTAAGTGAATCTAGAATTAATGCTTATTATAAGGGAGTGTGAATTTCACGCCCCTGTGAACCAATAAAGGGCAAAATAACTTTCTTCTGTTTCCATAACAAAGAACACATCATTCCAGTCTGGTTCATAAGCATATGCACATCTGATTCCACTTCGAGGAAACTCGATAGGTTTGATATAAGGAGAATATCTGTTTCTTACTTCTGTAAATTCTTCTTTGGATATCATTTTCAATTCTTTTAGTTCCGCTCTAATCCCCTCTTCGAGTTCCTGCATGGTCATTTCTATCTCATTTTTTCCTTTATACCAATACCAATGTGTATTTCTCCGTTCAATGAATAGGCATTGTACTGCAAACTCCTCCAAATCATTAATACTTTCGTAGTTATTTTTTCTTTTGGTTTGTTCAAAAACGTATATTGTCTCTTCACATCCCCCTATTAATTCATCATCTTCAAATACAAAATATTTCACACTTACCACTCCTTAATTAATATTTTTTTGCTATTTATGTATTATTTCTTGCCAAAAATATTATTTAGTCCACTAAGTAAAAGTGCCAAGCCAGGGAATAGATAAAATGTAATTTTATTTACACAAACAAATAAACCTATTGCGGATACAATCATCAAAAATCCAGCCTCTTTACATGCACCCTTAGCTTTTATAAAGCCAAAGAATCCTAAAATAGAAAAAAATGCTCCCATACATCCAACAGTAAGACCTTTTTCAGCTCCTTCTAACTCTCCCATTTCGTATGCTAATCTTCCTAGAAATAGAATGACTAGCGAACATAGTAATCCTAACAACGTACCAATCAGTCCAATTACATCTTCACCTGTTCGTTTCAATATAACAACCTATCCTATTTTTCAAATTATGTATGTTTTATATCTGTAATATGATTGATGTATATACATATCACCTTATCATGTTTATCAATAACTCTTAACTCATTTCGAGTAATCAAACATTGTTTCACCCTCCGAAACAGAACCTTTGTTCTTACTATAAACCTTTTGTTTTGGTTTATACAAACATTTTTTAATTAAATTCCAGTACGTGAAATTTAATTAAGTCTTGGATTAATAAAGAAGATAGACATCCCCTCCTTAAGTCATGTCTATCTCTTTACACGGAAACCTAAATCAACCATTGCATGATACATATCCAGATCATTTTAAAGAGTGGATCCTATTGGATACTGAACAGCGGAAAATTCTTAAGAAACACGTTATACCCAGATTGTTATAAAAGAGAAATACTTATTTCTTTAAAACCAATGAAATAAGTACAATGTTCTTCAAAATTCGAATGCTGAACAGTCTAATATCTCTTAATTTATTAAACTCACCCTCAATTCTTCATAAATTTAAAAAAGCTTAAATCCTTATGCACCAATGGATTTAAGCTTTTTATTTTGTAAGAATACCCTTTGCAACAAGTTGCCATTAGGATAGTGTATCAGCAACTTGTAGCTATTACTATGAATGCTACATTCTTCAAAATTATTACACATTTTTTAGATTTTCTTTATATTATTCTATGCTTTATTTAAAATTATAATTCCATATTTATGAACAAAAGTTTAGATTTATGGAAATTTGGACAAGTTATTATTACCACAAGCTTACTTAGGGGGGATCCCGATGTTTGGGTTAGGAAAAAAGAGAACTCCATTTGGTGAATATTTAGACCGTAGAGGGATTAAACAACAATGGTTAGTACAACGAACTGGATTAAGTAAATCTTTAATAAGTGATTTAGCAAATAAGAAGAATCGAATTCCCACCTTAACATCCGCAACTAAAATCATTAAAACACTAAGGAAATTTGATAAACGTATTGATTATCATGATTTTTGGGACATAAATGCTTAAAACAACTAAAATATATCTTCCATTACAAATGTTCTCATAAACACATTTCGGTTTATAGCATATTGCTCTAACTTTGATTGTCGATAGTCTGATAATGTAAAAAAATTAATTACTGGAACAATAGCATTCTGTCTTTTGTAGATATCTGTTATATGGCCATATAACTGTATTTTATGTTCGTTTGCCTTCATATGTTGCATACGATCTATTTCAACAAAATGGGGAACATTATCTTCAAAATACGTTGCGTCAGGAATAATCTGATACCGTTGACCATTAATTGAAAACTCGATAGGTCTTTCTGTTTTCCATTCTGGAAATCCAAGCCACATCCAGCTTTCGTTTCGCATTAATATGTGCTGTAATTGACTACTTTTCTTTACTTCTTTTGTAATTCCTAATAAATCCCGTCCCTTTTTATTTAAATAATATACGTGTTCACGAGCCATTTTTGTAATGTGACAATACGGGTGCATATCCTTTAATACACGATTTGCATTTCGAATACTCCCTAGACAGTGGATGGCTTGTAATTGCCTCCTAGTTAAAAAATCCAACTTACTCAAAGTGGATAAAATCTCGATTTGTCTCGCTTTCTGTTTGAGTGTTTGATGCCTCATTTTGCTTCACCACCTTATATTGCTTTAGTAACTCCCACATATCTGTATCCTTTAAAAAAGGTACCTGAATTTCTTCTGTACGATCAGTCTTAAATAATGCTCTTCCTGGAAGAGAAGGTAAATCTTCAAGACCTGGTTCATCCAAAGCAACTTGTGAAGCGACCGCCGTTGGTAATCGAAAGCCTATTTTCGCATCAGCATTCTGTTTAATTTGCCTTGGTAATGTATCAGAGGTTGGATATTGCGTACAAAATATGAGCCGGAATCCTAAACCACCTCCAATTCTTGCGATTTCAGATAGCACCTCCTGGCACAAAAATAAAACATCACGTTGTTTTTTAGGTAATCCTTGTGTCGGACAAAGATTTGCTCCTTCATCTACTATGATGAAGCAACGTTCTTTAATTGATGTGTCTATGATATTGGTAAAATAGGACTTCTTCATCATTTCAATCTGTTTTACCATCTTTTCACGTACTCTTCCCAACATTTCTAATGCCTGTTTCGGGTTTTCAGCGACTTCTACAACTTGGGATAACTCTTTGTAAGGGCTAAACTCTAACCCTTCTTTCAAATCAATAATAAAAAATTTCACGTGTTGAGATTGTTGTAAAATTAAACTAGTCATCACATTTTTTAAGAATACTGTCTTTCCAAAACGAGTCATTCCACTTACACACATATGCGGTGTTTTCTCAAAATCATGATATACATATTTATCTAACGCTTTCCCCACCATAACTCTCCATGTATGCTCTTTTAATAGATCCTTAGACCAATTCCACATTTCAGGTATTCTTTGGCTAAATACTCGAATATGAAGCTCTCTTTGATGAAACGATATTTTAACAGGTTTATATAGACCTTCTTCTAATACTTCAGCTAACTTTTGGATTAGTTGACTAGGTACACCAAGTGGTAACTTGTAAACATAATTCATACTTATATCATCTTTAATTTCTTTTATAAAAATGGGATATTGTAATTCACCTTTATGTTGAACACAAACCTTTGTAATTTCAAAAAACGTTGCAATTTTTTTCTTATCATTCGGTCCATTACTTTGGTAAAAATAAGCCACAGTTATAAAGGTTGCTGGGATTAATAAAAGTGACAACATTCCCTCCATACCTCCTTAAGGTAGTTGAGCCTGTATGGAAGCTTAGAAAAAGCGTTTAAGATGCGCTATTATAATCATTTTCAACTACCAGATGTAATGCTAGCGTAGAAACACATCTAGAATATCCATTAGAACGTACCAAACGCTCCCAATTAGTAAGCATTTAAGACCCGCACGTAGCAACCAACCTGGAAGATAGAAACCTTTCTTCCTCAGCAATTTTATTCCTAAAACTGAAGCTCCTGTCACGCCATACACAATCCCTAGCTCCCCAATGATAGTCATATTAACCCCATCCTTTTGGTTTAATGGACAAATTCCCTTTACCGTCTTTAAAAAGTTGATATTCATCTAATAGCTGATTCCAGGAGACAGCCAGTTCATCACCATATAGATCCTCTTCGATTTTTTGACTTAAATAATAATACCCTCGGTATTGTCGGTCCAGATATACTTCATGTCGTCGCATGTGTTCTTGTATAGCACATACGTTTTCTTCATTTTTAGTCGCTTTGTACATTTGTTTCAATGTTCGAGAAGAATACAGATAAGGTGTACTATACAGCATTTGATATTGATTCATATGTCTTCACCATCCATATAGAATTCTAGATACACTAAATACATATGATAATGATATGAGTTTTCGAATTTGTCCCAAAAAAATACATCATTCCAAAATAGGAATGACGTTTGACAGGAATCTTAAATTCTCTGACATGTTGCTATAGCCTTAAAAAATAACTATGAGGATGGCTATAGATTTATTTTTGAACACACAATGGTATTTAATGAATGCTATAGTTTTGTTAGCTTTTCTATAATCATTGTTTATCGTTATACTATATCAGTTTGTTTATGAACATTAGTTAATAAAATCTAATATAAATATATATCTTATATATATTTAAAATATAAAGATAAAACTTATATAGGACTGAGAAATGTACGTATATCCTTACTGTAACAAAGCCTTTTAACATTATATAGCGTAAAAAATCATAAATAGTAGAATTTTACAGCAGAAGAACAAACCATATTAAGCTCTAAAAACTACAAATAATCATAAATGAAATTTAGTATTTCTACATAAAAAATGAAACAAATTAATACATTATTAAACATATTTATTCAATCGTGAAATTTCATATGAATTAACGGAATCTCCACAATTTGATTATAGTTACCCACAAAAGATTCACATTATGTGTTAATTAATCAACATAATCCATATTTAGCACATAAATCACATGAATATTGATGATTTTTGATAGATGAAGGCGTATAGGCTATTTATATCAATGATAATTGCACTAAATTACTCACATTATGTGTTATTTATCTACTTATCCACGAAATTTAATTTATTTCTTATGATTTCTTGTAGGTATTTGAATGTATTTAGACAACTCATAACGTCTTTTTATGAAAGTATGTGTGGAAATTGAGATAAGTACCATACTATTTTTGTATATGATTGCATAAAAAAAGACTCTATTATGAATAGAATCGAGTAAAGCTACTTATTGTGAAGAAGGAGTAAATTTCTTTTAAATAAACGGATCAACACGAATAGCCCTCTATCTTGAATTTTTTCAAAAATAGAGAGCTGATGATGATTAGTTCGCTTTCATTGCTGTCAGTACTTGCTCAGCTGTTGTTACTTGGATACCAGCGCGTATTAACTTTTCAAAGGCACGCATAAATGTAATTAAATTGAAGCTATCTGGTACTTCAATAACACGAAGCTTTTCTTTCGGTAATCTATCTATCTTTTCAATGAACAATTCACGAACATCACTAGGAATAATACGCTCTTTATGCCCTCTAGCTTTTAAGAGTTCACGTATTTCAATTTCTAAAGCCATATAAGCGTTGAGGTTTGTACCTTGTTCATAGGCGTACTTTCTAAACAACGTTTCTTCTTGATACTTTAGATAGTTGCGGTGATACGATTCCTCTGTAACAGGTATAGCAAATTTAGAGTTTAGTAATTCATATGTTTTGCGGAACAACTTTTTGATGTTTCGCAGAGAGTACATAGAGAAATGCAATCCGAAATCAAATACAGCTTGTTCTTTTTGTTCTTTTGGAACATGCTGTGTAATAAGAGAATAGATACCCTCTTTAGCAGCTGTATCAAGAATTTTATATTGTGATGTTTGATTTAATAATTTCTTCAGTGTATATACTAACTTGCTTGGATATTCTTCATTACGATCTATCATGTCACGTAAGCTATGGATTACACTTCGAATTTGTCGATTGCATGTATGTTTTAGTACATGAATAAATTTGTTCATGTCTTGTGTAAATTCTCCAATACTCATCTCTTGTAGTACGGATTCGATAAAACGAGCTTTACGAGCATAAGTAAGCTTTGGTGTGAATGGATCACGATACTGTACTTCTCCGATTTCTTTTGTACATAAGAAATCGGTATGTAAGGATAGATATAGAGTTGTATATCTTTTTTTATTCTTAACCCCTTTTTGTAATTTACAAATTTTGAATAGTGGAGTCCCTGTACATGGTAATGCAGTTGTTAACTCTGTTATAACCGCACGTATCTGATGTGGGTATTTTTTATGTAAGAAGCGGTACATCCCACCAAAATGAGTTCTATTCCCTCTTTCATCTTGTTTGTCTAAGGAACGTTTTAGTGTAGTTTCACTGTGCTGTTGCATTGCAATATCTAAGAAGAGTTTCTTAGATGCAATTGATAACTCAAAGAAAGCTTTTGTAAATACCACGGGGCTAATATAAACATATGCATTGGCCTTTTCAGTTTCTTCATTCATAAAATGAGTTAATTTAATTGTATATCGGCCATCTAGTTCATTTTCAATCGAAATAATGTTATGTATACTTAATTTCTTTAATGCAATATAGAATTGAGAATGCTGTATGTAAGCAAATTCTTCTTTATACAGTTTGTAATCTTCCCACATCATATGTATTGTTACATTTGGAATGACTCCATTTGTGTAACATTTTTTATGTAGATATAAGAAGACCTCCAGATCTGCGTTTGTAATGCCATATAATTTATGCTTTCTTCCCATTGTTTCCGAAATAGCAGATAGTGTACGACGTGAAAAAGATGGTTTAGCCTGTGCAACGAAGCCATCCACATCGGCAATACGCTCTTCGTATGTCATATGATCAACAATATCCTCAAGGTATGTATCTTTATAGCTGTAGTATTTCTCTTCGAAAGTTTCAACAAGTTTTTGCCAAGACTTCAGTGTTACTAAAACTGCATTTGTGGATTGTCCATTTAGACTACGTTGATTACGAATAATAAATGATTTTCCCATCTTTTTCACCTCCTACCTATAAATCTTGAAATAAATACCAAAAACTATAAAATATATCAATTTTGATTATACCAAATCGAAATTTGATGAAATGCGTCCCTTTAAGAGAAAAAATGAAAAGATGAAACGGCCTTTAATCCCTTGTGTACCAAGGGGTTTCAGGAATCTTTCATTTTTTTTTATGGACATGATATGGCTATAGATTTTCATATTAGTAGAAAAGATGAAAAATAGAAAAAAACCTGTATAAGTATGATTAAATCAACAGTTATATTAGTTTTTCAAAAGGAAAAAGGGACATGATATGGCTATAAATTTTCATGTTTATAATTATGAGTTAAATAAGAAAAACTCTTTAAATAGTGATGTTGATGGGATTTATCTGTAATTTTCCAATTGAAAAAGGGACATGAATTAGCTAGGTGAGTTTTCATGTTCGGTTAAAAAAAGGAACATCATATAGCTATATGTTTTCATGTTGCATAAATACATGAAAATAGAGTTAGAAACGTGTTAATCCTTAATGCGAAAGGGTTTATGGGCTTTTTATCTAAAAAAAAAAGGGACATCATATAGCTGTAAATTTTCATAACTAATAGTATTGCTGTAATAGAAAAGCTTATATATCAAGGTTTAAGCAATATTAGAAAAAAATTTCGAGTTAGTAAGAAAGAGACACATAATGTTATTTTTGTTTCATGTTTTGTAAAAAAGGTACATGATATGACTATAAATTTTCATGTTCATGAGTTTGGGATGTTCGAAGTAATCGAAAAATAAAAGCACTAAACAAGACTTGTTAAGCGTAGTTCCCCTTTTGAATATTAGGCATAAAACGATTAAACTTTATTTTCAAGCTAGAGTAACTATGTTTTTAAGGTGAAATTAGAGCAAGGTGAATAAAATGTCGAAAATATAAGAATTTTGTTATTTTTTTGTTGATTTATGTTGTTTATAATGTTAAACTCATAACAACAAAGAAAGAGTAAACGAAAACCCTTAGCGATTAAATTGTCAGAATATTCACTTTTTATCGGTTACTCCGTATGATTTTCACGTTTGTGTATTGCTTTTCCACTCTTTCTTTGTTCTTCCTTATAAAAGAAAACAACCTGTTTTTATCCAAGTTGTTTTCTCTTGTAAAGATTTAATTTTTTTTAACATTTGGGATTACTATTTTAAAAATTATTATTGTTTAGGAGGGATAGCTAATAGCTTAGACACTTAATGAAGAGTTTTTATTACAATGGAGCGGATCCAGAAAGAGGTGAAAAACAAGAAATTTGGATATTAGTTTTTTAACTTTAGAAAAGGAAGAATAAAAATATAGTGGACATACAATTACAATAAAGGAATGCAGTATAGATTATTATACTTGCATTCCTTTGCCATGAAAATGTATGGTGTTAGTGCGTTATATAATATAAAAGTTGTCCTGAATTTTCTACCTATATTTTCTGTATTGAATTTTATCAATCCTGTTTATTAGTTCATTTAATGATGATTTGTTTAGGGATTCTCACGGTTATCTTTCCTAGTTATCATAATATGTTTTATCTGCGTATTTTTTATCATTTCCTTTTAGATAGGCTAAGATTACTTTTGGATTTTTAAGTAAAGCCCAGTCTCCATATGTATCAAATCTTCTGCATGAAGTGATCATTCCATTTTTAATTGTACCGAATTTCTTATTATTTTGCTTTCCCCACACTTTTAACCGTTTAGCGAAATCTGCATCTTCTGTCATAAGCATGTTTTCATTAAATCCGTTGATTTCCATAAAGTCTTTTTTATAGCACCAAAAAATCCCGACAGATATAGCTCCATACTTAAAAAGTAAGGGGATTATTATTAAAATTGCGGAAAAGAATATTCCTAAAGATATTCTTTCAAACTTCCCAGTTACCCCACCACCAATCTATTTACCTGAAGCTAAATATTTATCTACATTAGATAACATAGACTCTGCCATTTGAGTATCAGCATCTATAGTAATGATTATTTCTCCACTAGCTATTTTAGCCCCTGCATTTCGGATTTTAGACAAATTTTTATCGTTATTTTTTAATGTAATACAATTATAAGATTTTGCTATTTCCTCTGTTTTATCTGTGCAACGATTTAAAACAACTATGACCTCAATTTGATCTTTATATGCTTCTGATGCCTTTGCAATTGAATCTAAACATTTCCTAATGTACTTTTCTTCATTGTGAGCAGGTATTATAATAGAAAACTTCACATCTTTTTTAAAATTGACTCCTGAAGGTTCATTTGTATCAGTCATAATATTCCCCCTTTTTATAAAGTGAATTTTAACTATACATAACATATATTAACATTTTTGAGGTTTTATTAGAGAAAGCAAAAATAAAATTTAATCGTTTTGAAAAAAGATGCCCCGTTTTATCCCTTTGGATTTTACAAATTGATTGAGTCTTGTATAATCAGTTACAGAGCGGGCTATAAGTATGCAAACTAGAGCCTTTAACATGTTAACAACGAAATAGGAACGGGAATATTCTGACTTCATTTCTAGTTTTTATAAAAAGGAACATCATATAGCTAATTATTTTCAAGTTCAGATTAAGAATAACTAAATGTATATAAGGAGCAGAATTTATATGGATGACGTTCTACAATTGTTTAGAGATGCACTATCAATAACGGAACAATTGTATAAAAAAGATGAGCAATTGTGGCAAAAATGGGTGTCTTATTATGTTGAGGTTGAAGCAGATAAAAGTAAAATTGTGACTTCAGAATACCTTTCTCCATCATTTTCAATGCTCGTACAGTGGCTAGAGCAACAACAAAGAAAAGGTATTTCTCCTCTAGATATATATAGAAATATTGATGAATATAGATTAATCATTGATGAGACAATAGGTGTCTTTATTGAACAAGAGTTTCGTAAAAATCAGACAGCTAGTAATAAAGTGCATACAGCAACAAGTGAATCAAATGCAAGCACATTGAATGAAAATTATTTAGAAGTGAATAACTCCGCAGTATATTATAAGTTAAGGGATGGAATAGCTAAAAATCAATTTGAAGAAGATGAAAATACACTGTTAAAATCATATCCTATTGAAACAAAGGATAGTAATGGAGTGGCACAGCTTTCCTCTCATAAAGATGAAGATCTAAAATTAACGAATATTGAAGAGGCAGCAAGATGGAATACATTAGTAGATGGTGTAATGAGTAATATGGATGATTTAACTGCAGATTGTTTAGATACCATCACGATTCAATGGTTGAATGAAGCAAAATCGCCCGATGAATTTATTGATTTTTCATATGAACAAGTTTTAGAGATGTGCAGTATTTCAAAGGCTAAGGCAAATGGTGTTGAATACTACAGGGTAGAAGATAAAATTAAAGTAGCGAAGCGGATTGCGGCCCTAGCAAGTATTTTTATATATCTAAATGATGACAATGAAGTAGTCGTATTAAATGATCGTGCTGAAACAGGTAAGCATTATGAAGTAAAACGTGAGGTAATTAAAAGACTATTCGTATTAGATTCTGTAGTTCTATGGAGAGATAAAAACACAAACGAATATATGGGAATAGAATCGTGCCGAATCAAACCGGGAAGTTTCTTATCCGGATATTTATATGGATCTAATAGTACTACCGCATTATTATCAAAAAAGGCACTTGAATATAATAGTTATAGACATAAATATCATAAAAGGTTAATTCGATATTTGACATGGCAATGGAGAATACGTCAAATGTTTTCTAGTTTACAAAGACCTTATTCCATAGGTGGAGATAAAGGTTTGTTAGCAGTTATGGGGATAAACCAGAAACAAAAACCGAATCGTATTCGCGAACAATTAGAAAATGTTCTTATGGATCTAGAAAAAGAAGAGGTAATTTCTCATTGGGAATATGATAATGGTTTAGAAGAAGAAAAACTAACAAAAAAGAATTGGTTTAAAAACTATTATTCACAGTTAGGAATAGTAATATTGCCGCCAAAAGAACTAATTAGTTCAATGGAAAACTTAGCAAAAAAGAAAACAATTGATACAATACATGAGGAAAATCAGCCAATAAAAATTGTAGAAAAACCATTAGATACAACTGAAAATGAACAAGTAATTAGAGAAAAAATAGAGTTTGTGCATATGAAAAAGAATATAACTATGCGAGAACTTTCAATTGAGATAGGTATATCGCAGCCTACTCTTTCTAGATTTTATAATAAAAAAACAAAACGTCTCTCTAGTACGGCGAGAAGCAAATTAAATCAATGGTATAAACGACAGTTAATCATTGATAAGATGTAAGTTGAAAATTAAACCTAAAAAAAGAGTCCTATTTCTAGGACTCTTTTTTTAGAGTATTTACATACTAATTACCAAATAAACTTGCCGTATCAAGATCATCATATTCATCATTCAAAACATTTGTTTCAGATTTAGAAACGTCTTCTTTTTTTTCATCTTCATTATCGGGCTTCTCTTCAGAAGTTCCAATTACTTCATTAGAAGATTTAATCTCATTATGGATGTTTTGATCATCATTTTTGATAATGAGTTTTGAATCATTCAATAGGACCCGTTTAACCTCATTTAAAAAATCTTTATCTTGAAGTAAGATCTCTCTTTGCATTTGTTGTTGAATCTTATAATCACCAACATCTTGTAAACCATGTTTATCAATAAAGTAACAGACAAGTTTATATAATGAATCTGCTATATTCCCTTGAGATTCAAACCATTTAAAGAACTCTTCATTCTCAATTTTTTTGAGATTCCAAAAGAAAGATTCTCTTTTCTTGTCAGCCATATTATCTCACCTTTTTTCGAGTAAGAATCTTCTTGATTACTTGCATCCCTCTAGCATTCATATCTACAGCATATTTTTCTGGTATCCATAATAAGTACATACCAACTTGCTCACAATACTCTAATAGTTGATTATATAACTCATCTTTAAAAGTAACACTTCCCCCACCGTATACACATAAAATTTCAGCTTCACTGGCGGTATTGCTTACATACTTTTCACTTGTATCTTCTAAGATAAGTTCAGCTTGTTCTACTTTTGTAATATTAAAGTACCCAGTTGCTTCTTCATAGTATTTATGATCTGGATCTTGAAGGATTTGTGAGAATTGTTGGCGTTTAATGTTTGTTCCACGTTCTTGGTTTAATAGCTTAACAGCTTCTTCTGTAGCATGCCCAACTCCACGTCTTTCTCCGCTACAAGCATCAATGACTGGATTCACACCAACTGTGTATATATACTCAGTTGTTCCATCTCCAATGTCGCTATGTAAGATTTTTTTGTTCTTAAAGAAGGATTTTTCAACTGTCTCTACCTCAAGTTTGTCTTTATATAGTTTAATAAAGTCACTAAACATATCTTCTTCGCCTTCAAGGATTGCATATAAAGGAGGAACGCCTTCCTGGGTAATGTTTGCACTGTTAAATGTTAAGCTGACTGTTACTTGTTCTTCCCCTACATAAACAACTACAACATGATTTGAATTAGTAAAACGTTGCTCTAGGTGTTTTGCATTTACTGGTGTCCATTGGCTTGCTGGAATAGCTGAAATAAGATCAACAGTCACATTAATTGATTGTGGTAGTTGTTCAGTTCTTTCCCACTCAAGCTGAACGGATTTATTTGCAATTAGTCCTAGCATATTAATTAACGGCAAATCATCGTTATATTTTTGACCTACTTTAATGTTCATGTTTTTTGGGTTCTTCCCTGTCAGCATCGCTCGATTACCAATAAAGTACATACCAGATCTTCTAATTGATTTACTAGCAATATTTACAAACATATTGTCTACTAGATTAATCACATTTTTTTGAGTGTTTGTTTCTGTTACATTTGGCATTGAGTAAACGCTTTGATATACGTTTTTCATTTTTATGTATTCACCATTAATGTAACCTTTAAAAGAATCGTTCCCAATATCGCCTTCAATGTCTATATGAAGAGTTTTTCCTTTTGAATTCTTCATTATACATCACCTCTATAAAATTTATTTTTTATTTATATTTAATAAATATATTATACCTTAAAAATAGAGTAATTACAAGGTTTTGGACGGGATTAACCTTAATTAAATATCGATCAGATATAATTTAAATATAAAATTAATATTTAAATGAATTCTTTTTATATTTAATGGTTGATTAATTAGGTTTCTATATAAAATAAATATAAATTAGATATTTATTTTATATTTATTAGAAATAAGTTCAGTTCGTTTGCTAGATTGATTGTTTTTTTAGTTAATTGTATCTTTTGTAAGGCATTTATATAAACCTTGGAGAAGTTTTCTATATGAGTTGAATGAATTCCTTTAAGATATTCTTAGGAATTAAAGTTAAAATCAATAGTTTAAATTATAATCTTCTTAAGAGAATTTGAAGTTTTCGAGGATGTATAAAATCCACTAACAGACAAACGTTATCAAAGTGTTAATTTGGTGTTTAATAATACATAAACGCTATACGTTATTATGGCGTTTATCCCTTTAATAACAACGTTTGTAAGGTTTTTGTTAACGAATAATAAAGTTGTTTTAAAAATAAAATAGATGTTTAAAAACAGGCTGTAAAATCGGATTTTTACAGCCTGTTTCTTGTATATAGCTAGAATAAAGCATGTTTGGATTTCAATTTATACTCTATCCTTATAAACATCCATCACCCTAAACGTTTGAGAAATTAGCAATAAGTCTGGAGCAAAAGTAAGTCCATACGGGCTTAATTCCCAAGTGAGAAATTCAACACGCTCACTATACCAATAATCATAGCCTAAATCACCTGTACCCTCAGATCTGGAAAAATCACTTGTTACTTCATTCATTTTTAAAAAATCAATCTCTGTATATTTTATAATTGCTAATCGAGTATTGTCTCCAGCCAATACAATATCGTACTGACCAAACTTTTGAATTTCCTCTCCTTCAAGCCCGTAAACACAATGTGCAGCGTATGTTCCTGTTTTGATTCCTTTAACAATCAAACTTCTTAATTCATCTCTCATTTCCTTGGAATCATCTCCGAACACCTATGCATCTGGAACACTTATGTTTAACTCATTTTCTCTCGCGCACATATGCAAATATTCTTCTATCTTATTAACTTATATTAGTCCCTCATCCCTATAATCTCTCAATATTTTAGAAGAACATGTAAACTATTAAATATATTAATTTAGGATGTTTTGCTTTCTCTGATCTATATATAATGTGAGTTCCCAGTTTACATAATAACATTCGGCATGACCCTCTAGATTTAGTGTAATAACTGATAGACCGCTTAAGTTATAGTGTTCAAAAGTAATAATGAAAGCATTAATTAGAGCGAGTAATTTGTATATGAACCAACCCAATTATTTAAGTTAGAATTCATTTTTTAGTTAATAAAGTAGTTAGTTGGATCTGAAAGTTTAATACTTTCAAGAGGATGTGATGTTTTAGAGAATGTAACTAAACCCCCTAAGATATAAACGTTATCAAAGTGTTATTTTAGTGTTTAAGAATACGTAAACGCTATCCGTTTTTGTAGCGACTATCCCTTTCATAGCAACGTTTATGAGGGTTCATTTATTTAGAAGAATGCAACTTGTACTAAGATTGCTTAGAGATAATGATAAAAGATTTGCTGGTAAAGCTGAAAGTTGAGGATCAAGAAAGCATTGTTTGTGAAATTTAGGGATGCGTTATTTTAAATTTGTAGTTTCATTTAAAATAAGCTAGCATTCTATATTTGTAATAAAGAAACGTAATTTAAGTATTCAATATATAATTTCATTACAACAAGATAAAACGGATACAGAATGAACGCTTGTGAAGTGGTAAATTAACGTTCTAATGAACGTGAACGCTATGCGTTCATAATCCGTTAAACCCATTGTTTTATGGGGTTAAGGCATTCTTACTTAAGTTCTATAATATGAAATTTTTAAAAGGTTAGGGCGTTACAGCGTTTAACCAAGCTTCCCGAAAAACTGATGGAATTTTGATGATTTTGAAAATAACGATCAATACATTGATATTAATTAATACCGAGGATTTTTGGGATTCATAGGTAAGGCCAAATAAATATATAAATACTTCTAATTGTTGAAATGGTGGAAGTACCTTAAACGCAATAAAATTGAAACTAATACTCTAAATTTTATACAAAATTAAAGTTAAATTTGAGTTGAGGAATAACTATATAGAATTGAAGTATATAAAAACTGAAATTCATCGTGAACGCTAGGCGTTTATGATGCGTTAATCCCTTGATATTAAAAGGATTAAGATGGTTTTGATATGTTTGAATTAAGAAAAGTAATTAAGAAAAGGTTGAGAAAAAGACAGGGGTTTTTTGGCTTTTTCAACTAATAATATTATAATTGAAATTAAGTGATTTTCTCTTTATTATACTTAGACGATATGTATGAACTTTAGTAAAAAAGTATATGAACTTTTAATGAGTATTAGTTAGATGTATATTAGTAAATATACATTTTACTTTTGAAGTTAAATAGGTATTAAAGACAGACATAAGAGGAATTCTTTTTAATGATGTATATTTAGCCTTGTGAAGGTGATTTCCCAAATAAAAAAAAGCGGTAATTACCGCTTTTTTTTATTTGGGAAATGTGTTTAAAAGAAAATCGCCCAATTATTTTCGATTGAACAAACGTTGAATGAACGTTTGTTTACTGTTATCTTGTTGTTCTTGGCGATCCTCATTTAACAATTGAATGGCTTTATCCAGTTTTTCCTGTAGTAACTGGATTTGTAAATCTTTTTCTTCCTTTTCTGAACGTTCTTGTAATAATAAATTAATAATATCTTGGTTTTGTTGTACAATTTTTTCCTGCTGGTTAAACATATAGGAAAACTTATCTTGAATTATTGAAATATCTGTTTGTGAACGTTTCTGAAGTGTTACTTCAGTTTCATTTTCTTCCTGAACACTATCCGTTTTCGGGGCGTTTTCTTCGGCTGTCTCCATGCTTCGTGTAGCGGCCTCTTCTAATTTCCAGTTTTGATTTAGGTATTCCTTCATTTGTTTTAAAATATCTATATCATTTTCATAATAAATTCTTTGGTTACGTTCATTTCTTTCAAATATGTACTCCATTTTTTCTAGTTCAATTGACCATCTACGAAGTGTATTGGTGTTTATATCCAGTTGCTTTGCTACTTCTTGTGCAAAATATCCATATTCCAAACTTCACACCTCCATTATTTGTGTGTTAGATATTCTTTCTTTATTAGAAGGATCATTCCTCTAATAATAAAAATCTTTATTGGGCCACTCGGTAAGAAGCTTTACTACCTTTAAAATGTTTTCAGTGCAGCTACTTGTGTGCTAGATTAGTCTATGTATCTAGTATTAATGTGAATTAAATTATAAAGGTTATCCGTTTTGATAACGTTCACCTTTGGAAGTAAAAAGATATTTAGTAGACAATAGAATAACTAAAGAATTACTTAAAATTTTATTATTAAAAGTTTGTTTCCAATATAAGAATTTTACTAGATATATGTGCAAGAATCAAAGTTTTCATTAATAGAATTAGTATCCAGTTAATATTCTTTTAATTCAAAATACAAAAAATAATGAGGGGGTGTATTGAACGCTATGCGTTTAAATAGCGTTTTACTAGTAAATAATAATACTCAATGTGAAATAGAGATACTTCTAATGAAATTTTTTTCCTCAAAATGGCTTATAAGGTGTTTTAAACTTTTACATAATCTACAAAGTATTAGAGGTATTTAATCTTAAACAAAAATAATGCTACTAGGTTATATTTAATAGTTTACGTTTTTTAGTATGGTCCATCTTTTTAAAGTGTATTCAATAGCTAGTGATATTATTTAGAAGTGGGGGAGGAAGGGGGAGGCATATAGATTCCATTTGAAATGAATAGAATTTTATCAGATTTTAGGGAAGCTGATTACAGGCATCTACATAATCATTTATATATTTTTCAAGTTGAATCGGATTCCCTAAAATTAGACAAAAGAGAAAGAATTCCAGAATGCTATATTAAATAAATCTTGTTTTAAAAAGTAAAACCATTAATAACATTAGAATAAATAATGATGCTTTTAAACTTACTCTAGCAAGCTATTCAGCATTTTCTCTTAGTAAATTTCAAGTTTAATTTGATAGTTAAAGAAGAGCTAACTATAAATATATTATGGTTAACTGTATACGTAGATTTCCTGAAACTTCAAAATACAAATCCTATAAGATGATTTGTATTTTGAAGTTTCTTGTGTCGAAAAATAGCAAGTTTATGACTGTTTATAAGAGGATATGACAAATAGCCTTGCTATGGTTGATTTTTTTAAGCAAGGCTACAGACTAGTATGATTTTTTAAATTTAATTACTCTCTTCTAAAAAATTATAGAAAACAAATTCTCTTTTTTTATTTAAACCATGCAGTGATTTCTTTTCTAATGCGTTTTGATTTCTTCGTTCCCAGTTTTGTTTAGATTTTTGCCCAAACATTTTTATAAAATGTGCAGGATTGCTATTTTGAGCTTCATTGTATTGGAACCATTGCACACATTCTTCAAAATCCCATCTAGCATAGCGGTCGATATAATGTGGCATCCTTAAAGCAATTGTATATGCATCTTTTTCACTAAGATGATTTAGTTCTTGGCTTAAAATGTAGTAATAAGCTTTTCTCTGATCCTCACTTAGATAGTCATCTAAATCTTGTAATCTGTTATGCTTTTCTTTTAATTCACAATCCTTATCTGATTTTTCTTGTTTATTTATGTCGAAAACATCTAAAGAATTAGACGAGACTTGTATATCATTCTTTAGATTTTCAGGATTGGCTACAAAATTTTTCTTAAAGAGTTTTTCACGTAGAAATTTAGTGAAAGTAGAGCACACATCAATTGCTAAAGCCCATTTTATCTTAAAATATTCAATGATTTTTAAATAGTTGTTATGTATGGTTAATATGTAAATTGAAGGGGCGATTTTACCATGTCTTCGCACTTTAATTTGTTGGCATACGCCCAGATCTTGCAGCCATGTTAACACGTAGTTAATGACTGGTTTTGAAATGCCTGATTTTTTGCTAATGTGTTCTTGCCTAACTTGACTAAAGCCTTCTTGTACTAAATAAGATAAAACAGTCTCTAAAGCTTCATATTTTCTTTTGGTAAGATAATCTTTAGTGGTAACACCCTCATATTCTAGGACAATATTGTCAATGTAAGTAGTAACTTTTTTTATTGAATGATTAATAGCCCCGGTTTTCTTTGATAGGTGACTGATGTGAGGACTTAGTTCGGCTTTCGCTCGACTAAGTAAAAAGTTGTGCAATAACACAGAAAAACCCTCCTAAATTTCCCACCACAAATAAATAGGAAAACAGGGGTTTTATATTCACAATGTATGCACCTTATGGTATAATTTTAATATCAAGTATGATACTAAAGAAAAACACATACATTTGTAGTGTGAATCTAAAACCCTATCCAGAGGAGTTTTTAATTAGTTCGAAGTTTGCCGACCTAGACTAATTAAAAACCGTGCGGTGGGGTTTTATTTTTTTATATAAATTTAATATAAGTAGTTTATAATGCATTTGTAACTATTTTACACAGATTTTTTAGGAATATCAACTAAGAATAGGTTAAAAGTTAGAACAATAGTGCGATTAATTGACTGAAAATTAAGTTAATTATATAGAAATATAGAAAAATTTATAATGGAACGAAAGTTTCACCGATTTCTGTTAAGATATATTTACAGAATATTCTATATGTGTAAATCTTCCTATACATTAGCATTTCAAGGGGATGTGAGAGTATACCATGATATTAGATAGAATTCATAAAGACTTAAATGATAAAGGTATTACCAATAGGCAGCTTGCAGCAATATTTGATACTAGCCATTCTAAAATAAATGATTCATTTACTAAGAAAAGAGAGTTTGACTTTTATATTTTTACTGAAATATTGAATATGTTATATCCACATGATTATAATTTTAGAAAAACGGAAGTACTGAAATATTGTGAAGAAGCAAAACGTAAAGTGAATTTAAGAATTGCTTTTGAATATTTGGACATGTGTGGAGAACTAGATTTATTACAATATTTAATTGATAAGGAAAAAGAATCTAACAATAAACTGAATCGTAAATTTGCAAATGCTTATGAATTACTTCATTTACGAAATGCTGGGAACATGAATACACAAACTTTTTTAAAAACAGTGAAAAAGAAAATGGAACAGAGAAAGAGTACAGATGATATTAGCAAAATCCCAATGGATTTTTCACTAATTTACGCTTTTTTTGATCATAGAAATTATAATTTAGTAAGTGAATATACAAATGATTTATTATCACAAATTAAAAAAATGAAAAATCCATTTTTACGTTCTTCTTATGAATTACGTACCATGGAATTGCTTGCGACAAGTTTTCATAGGAATAACGAGCTAGAAAAGGCAAGGGAATTATGTAATAAAATGATAGCTAGACAAGGTAGAGTCGCCTTAATACCCAAAGCAACAGCATATTGTATCATGGGTGAGACATATATATTAAGCGATTATGAATTATCCAAGTACTACTTGGATAAAGGATTGCAACTTATGGCAGCCCCAAATAACAAAAAGATGTTCAAGAAAAAACAAATGATACAAACTACTCTAGATTTTCTTAACATACATTTTGAAAAGAATCTAGATGATATGAAACCAAAAAACCCGGCAGAACTTGCATATTTGTATGTCAAAAAAGGGATGAATCAACAAGCAGATAATCTTATTGAAGAAATCAAAAGGGAAAATGCTTTCGTGACACCGTTACAAGTATTCATTCAGGCTCTTGCAAGAGAAGATATGATTTTAATGAGGGATGCATTATTAGCATTTGAGAGAAATAACGACTTGTTCTATGCAGAACTTCCTAAAAATGTACTAAAATTGAAGTAGGGGTGGTACAAGTGAAAAATTGGACAAAGAAAACTTATTTGCTAATTACAATAACAGCATTAACAATGCTCCCAATGCAAGGGAGTATTGCTAAAGTTATTCAATATATGATGGTAGATCCTGGTGGCGGCGCTGGGTGATAGGCTTGTTAAAAGATGACACTACAAAACATTGTAGTGTCATTTGTTATTTAAGGAGTGGAACATTTTTTAATAATTTGTAATGTTTCGTTCCACTAATGCAAAAAAATAGGAATTTATAAAATAAAATCTATCTTATAGGAGAGTGCCAATTTAATGAAAAAGAAAAATATATGTAAACAAGTTGATTATAATTTCTTGGTATCAGTGTTGTCACAAACAAGTGATTATGTTGGGCTATATAATAAATTAAAAACGTATATACAAAAAAATAAAAGTTCAAAGCCTATCCTAAGAAAGAAAGCAAATTAAAAAAGAGGGAATTTATTTTTTATTTTTTTTAACTTTGTACCCAAGGAATTCTATGTATTCTAATAATCCTTTTTCTATCTCTAGACGTTCATCTTGGGAGATTGAATTAAGGTCTTCATATAATTCTTTTGCCAATCTACTTATTTCATTTTTATTAGAATCATTGTCATTTCCAACTAAATAGTCAACTGAAACACCAAAAAAGCGTGAGATTTTTACTAGCATTTCATAATTTGGCTCTGCCCCTGAATTTTCCCAATTGGAAATTGTTGTTTGTGCAATCCCTAATGCTTTTCCAAGAGCAGTAGCGCTTATGTTTTTTTTATTTCTTAATTCTCTTAATCTTTGTCCAAACATGATTTTTAGCTCCTTCTAACTTTTTTTGTGTTATTTTTTATAAAATACAACTTAAACAGTGTTGGCTTTAGGCTTAAAGACGAATAAACTATAAATAAGGTGGTGAGATATTTGACAGTTCTAAGAGAAATTCGTGAGTCAAAGGGTTATACAATTATAGAAGTTTCAAAAGGTTCAAAAATTCCTGCAAGCACTTTATACGATGTAGAATCAGGCAGAAAAGGTTTGATTTTTAGCAGAGCAAAAAGTATTGCGGATTTTTTTGAAGAACCAATTGAGAAACTTTTTTTTGCAACTTACTTTCGGGCAAAGTTGAAATAAACTATTTTCCCCAAAAATACTTATACAGTTATATTGTAAATGAACCTTGTAGAAAAGGTACAATTTTATTGTTATTTTTTAAGTTTTTAAATCTGAAATTTCTGATTTATAGCATTTCAACGTACATGTAAAAAATCATTTTAAATGAATATTAATTTAGCAGAAACCCATTCTTGTGAAATTAAAGAAGCTGGTCAAATTTTAACCACAAAAACTAGGAATACCACAACCAAAAGTAACCGAACAACTCTTTACTCCACACATGAAGCAACCACAACAAACACCAAAGAAAATTGAAATTTATCTTCCAACAACAGGCGGAAAAGCCGAAAATCCTTACATAAGATGGATCAGTCTTGCATGTGTTGTACTTGGCTTAATTGGAGCCGTATTTGCAATTAGAATCCGTACGAAAGCTCAATCGTGATATAAAAGAATATGAACCTCATTTTAGTGATGTAGCTGAAAATCCGTTAAGCCTCGTTATTGGATGTCGGAATGCATGTTTACTCGTCATTCCCATTTGGACAGTTATTTTTTGGATAGAGAGCAAGATATAAGAAACCGAGAGGGAGATGATATGAGGTGTCAGAAATCTACGTCGGTAAAATAAAAAATTTAGGGAAACTTGGGGAAGCCGTGATGCGGCGCAAGAGTGCTTGGCTTTCTAAAGAACTTATACAAGGTATTTCAATCGCTCAAACTGTAATTAAGCCGAAAGAACGGTAGGATTTCTGGATAGAATCCACTATGAACTTACTAGCAGGAATTATTTTGTACTTAAATCAACGACATGGAGATTTGTACTATTTAGATTTAGAAAAGGTTAGGGAATTTGTGCAACAAGCAAAAGAAAAAGATCCCTATCTTTTGGAGTTAAGTGATTTATTGAAGAAAGATCATCCGGCCTATCAAATGTTTAGCGTATTAGCCTTATCAGCAAAAGAAACAAGGCAAGGCACAATCAGTACACTTTCACGAATTTTAGATGAGCAGCAAAAACAATATGAAAAATTAGAGAAACAGAGAGAGTATCTTGGGTTTCAGTATTAGTTATTAGTGGAAAATGAAATAGGAAGGAGTGCAACGTATGTTAGGTGTAGCTAAGAAGTATACAAAGTTGATTAGAGTATTGAAAGAGCTGAATGAAAGGGAAAAGGTCGCAGGCGTGATAAAAGCTCGTTTTGGGGCGTATAAATCAGTCATAGAAGGTGTGAAAAAAACAACAGATGATTTTATTTTCATTTTTGATCCGAAAGGAAACTTTTATGAAGATACTCATCAAGAAAAACGAAAACAAGGATATCAAATCATCAAACATGATTTACTAACTGGTTATGAAACACTACAAATGGATCTAAAACAAAAATCCGTTGTGTACATCAGTGTAGAAACGGAAACGAGTACGTATCAAGAGAGAGGGGAAGCATTATCAAATTTTCTTCAATATCTAACAGAATGCAAGAATATAAGACCGATTCACTTGGTATTTCATCAATATGATTTGTACCCAATCCCTCATATGGAGCAGTTTTTAAAAGAAAGCGCAACATACCACATTCATCATTCAATCGTAGTTGAATCTCAATCCGCATTACAGCACATATATGGAAAAGAGGCAGCGCAACGCATCATGACCTCGTATAACACAACAATCTTAGCATGATATGAAGCACTCGTTCACTATTTCATCCTATCTAGATGGCTAGAAAACTAGACAAGGGAGAAGCATTTTTCTCCCTTCTTTATCAAAATAGGAGGCGTTCATATGGGAAAAGAAAAAAGACTCACATTTTATGATATTGCCGCATCACAAGCGCACAGTGTTAAAACTTTTGATGGAAAAACATACGAACTGAAAGGTACCATCGCAATTGAAAATAGCACAGGAAGCATCGAAAAGGTAGCTCAAATTTATTATCAAGTGCGCTCGGTAAGAGATGAGCATCAAAACTTAATTGCTAAACGAAAAAATAAACATGCGGAATTAGTAGCTGTAAAACAAAAGTGTAAATAAAAAAAGCGATTTTGAAGTGTGCTGAGAATATAGCACAAAACAAGTTGCTCTTTGAAAATTTGAATATATATATTGTGTATCTTTTCCTTTTCGTAATGATGTAGAAGGATGATATACGGCTTTCAATATATATGCGTGCTTCCCTTCGAAAGGTCACTAGAGGGGGTAGGTATACGATTATTGTTGGGTGAGTAAGATCGTAAAACTCATCTGTGACCACTGGGAAATGCATTGTATCAAAGACCTGTTTGTGTCAGTACTCGTGAGGAATATCCCATTTTGACATTCTGAAGAAGCGAGGAACATCACAACAGTAGATACATAAGGTTCTACGTTCACGCCAAAATACGTAGTGCGGTATTGGGCATATAGAAGCTAGGTCGGGATTAGTCTCTATACGCATGCCAATACAGGGTTCGTCATTCCAGCCATAAATGATATTTCCGTTTTATACACTTATTTCTTTTGAACTACTCACCACTTAACGTCCTAACGGACTGTTTGAAGTGGGAGATTCCTGCGAACACCGATTATCCACCAGTTATCTTAGCAGGCTCTACCCGTAGTCCCTACGGTGAGAACATAAGTATCTTGTACGTTGACGCACCACACTCCCTACTTTAGCTTGGTTTTCGCAACTTCGGCAAGTGTGGGCGATAGAACGTTGAAGATTTTACGGTTGCAACGTTTTTCTGCAACCAACCTCATATCTTTAGTTTTCAAAGAGCAATCTGTACAAGTAAATGATAGCAAACATGTTGGCCTATGCCAACCGACAATCATCTCCCACCTAAAATTGGTGTTTCACACCTTCACATTTTTGAGGAAGGAGTCTTCTGTCGGAAAACGATAAATGTTATGAAATAAAGACAGATGTTTAAGTTTAAATGTGTCTCATCACACTTCAAAATCGCTTGTAAAAATTTGATATAGGGAGGAACATACATGAGTCGTAAAGGGTGGATCATTTCCGCTGTTGTTGGACTGTTAATTGCAATTGGTATTGGTTCAACATTTGTCTTTAGTTCGGGAAAAGGGGAAGTAATGGGACTTAGTCCGTTAGAAATGAAGAAGTTCATGAGTGAGGATGGCACAGGTTTTGTTATGCTAACGTCTAACATGAGGCATAGTGAAGATTGGATCTTCCTTGTAAAAAAAATAGCTGAAAAAGAAAAGATTGAAGTAAAAGGTTTAGATGAAAATCGTGACGATATTCCAAGTACAAGTAACCCTCATGATTGGGGATTATCGCAAAGAAGGGATACTCTTGCATATTATGAAAAAGGTAAGGTAAAAAAAGAGATTAAATTTACAAGTGATAAACTTTCGGAACTTGAAAAGGAAGTAACCTATTTTGTTCAAAATTGCAAAGAGCAATATCAGAAGTAATCACATAATCATTGAAAGGTGGTGATATAGTGGCGATTACACAGAGGGAATTAAAAAAAGAAAAAGATATGGTAGCAAACCTATTAAGAGCCAATGGTCAGGATTATAACCATTGGCTTCATTTACATCATCAGAAATACATTGAAGAAAATCAAGATTTAGTAATGAAAGCTTTACAGGCTTATAAAGCAACATCAACAGAAGTAAAGGAATACAGTAAGGCGAATGAATCAAGTCAGCTTAGTAATGTATAAGCATTTAAAAATGAAAAGGGAGTGAATGTATATGTCAATGTTGGAAACATTATCTCAAATGTTAGTGTTAGGTGATGCGATGGATGGCCTAGTTAATACAGGAATTTCATTTATTACATGGATGCAAAGAGGAGCACAGGTTAGTACAGCGATTGTATTTTGCTGGGGCGCTTATCTTTTAATTTGGGGTGGTGAACGAGGAAGACATAAATGTGTTTGGTGGTTTATTGGTGGGGCAGCCGGACTCGTTATCGTAATGGGATGCATGTACTTATCAGAGAGCGTAACGAGTAATATTAAATTTGGTCAAATCTTATTCCCGTTTTTCTGGATGAACTAGTGAAAAAATATAATTAAGGCAATGAGGAGGCTATGCAAAGGGTATGGCTTTTTTTGTTGCCTTTTTTCATGGAATTTAAAGTAAATGAGAGAGAGGAGAAGCTATGTTTGTCATTTTTAAGAGTAGTAATGGAACAGAAATTGAGTCGGGTAAGCAATATTCGTTTCATGAAGCTTATATCTTAACGAAGCGATTAGAACGAGTTTATAGAGAGGCAGGGCGGCAAGAACATATTGATTTCGATTTGTTAGATGGTCATTCCAATGAAATTTATAACGGTACGTTATCACTTGGTTCGAGATATGCAGATCATATTTTTGATCACATTTCTAAAAAAATGAATGTGATGCAATTAGATCCGGAACAAGAGGAACAAAAGAAGGAGCTGTTAGAAACATTAGAAAGAGAAATCAATGAATCTCCTTTTCATGAAGAATATGAATATCAAGAAGAATCACCAGAAAGGAAGGGAGAACCCTCTTATAGTCCATCGAATGAAATAGAGCAACAAGTAAAGCCTGGAAAGGAAAATAGAAAAGGATTTAAGATTATTGCGAGTGTTATAGGAAGCATGGTGTTAATTGGAGCTGGTGCCATATTTGCCTTTAAGTTATTCTCTTCAGGGCCAGTTTCGAGTGCAAATGCTGGCTCTGAACAATATGTAGTAAAAGGATTACAACAGGCAGCCATTCAACAGTATGGAGAAGCCGTTAAATACTTCGATAAGGTCGATTACACAGAATTAGATAAAGATAGTCAGAAGGCAGTTCTATTTACTTATTTATTAAATGGAAAGGCAAATAAGGCATTACAATATGAGCCGAAATTTGCAGAAAGTGTTGTTGCTTATTTTATTGGGATAGACAACATGAATAAAATCAATGAAATTGATGTCAAAAATGATGTAATCGACTTTGAAAAAGCAGCACTTAATAAGAAATATGAGGAGGTAATCAAGCTTAAAGGGAAAGTTAATATGGACGGTAGACGTGAAAAGCTCATTGTTGAAGCTTTTGTACATCTAAAAAAATATGAAGATTGTTATTCTTTTGCCAAAACGCAAGGAAATAAAAACGTAATGAAAGAGGTCAAAGAATTAGAGAAACGAGATATTCAACAATCTACGATAAGTGAAGAAGAAAAGAAAGCTAAGATTGAAAAAATTGATAAAGATATACAGAACATCTAAGGGGGAGAGAATAACATGCCTTTAAATTATGAGAATCTGTACAAAAAAATGGGAATAGTTTTTCTAGGTGGTTCGTTGATATTGAGTACGACAGGGTGCAGTTGGTTTGGAAGTAAGGAATCATCAAAAAGTAAAACAGCTATTACAAAAAAGGTAGATAAGAATAAGCCAGATGAAAAGAAAGAAGATCTGAACAAACATGATTTTGAAGCAATTACAGAAAACGCAATTCAAAGTAAGGATAATGAAGTTGCTTATGTACTCGAAGAACTGGATAAATCAAAAATTAATTTTAAAGAAAAATCTATTGTAAGTAATCTTCAAAATGGGGATGAAACCACATCTCGTGTTCTAGCACTCTTTGATAAAGAAACAACAGATAAAACACTCCAAGATACAACAAAAGATAATGTGATTGCAGCTATTACGGATAATAAGCCACAAGTCAGCGTGAATGGAGATCATTTTGCATTTGGCGATCAAAATATTGATTCTTCAGTAGCGAGTATAGGAGATATTCTTCCACCAGAGAAGAAACCAGATGAAATTGTGAACCCACCAATTATAACGGAGGGTGAGAATGGGAATACGGAAGATACAGGGACAGAAAAACCAAAGCCACCTATAGAACCGGAAAAACCAACAAATCCAGAGAAACCGACAGAACTGGAAAAACCAACAAATCCAGAGAAACCGACAGAGCCGGAAAAACCAACAAATCCAGAGAAACCGACAGAGCCGGAAAAACCAACAAATCCAGAGAAACCGACAGAGCCGGAAAAACCAACAGATCCAGGTAAACCAACAGATCCAGAGAAGCCAACAGATCCAGAGAAGCCAACAGATCCAGAGAAACCAACAGATCCAGAGAAGCCAACAGATCCAGAGAAACCAACAGATCCAGAGAAGCCAACAGATCCAGAGAAGCCAACAGATCCAGAGAAACCAACAGATCCAGAGAAGCCAACAGATCCAGAGAAGCCAACAGATCCAGAGAAGCCAACAGATCCAGAGAAGCCAACAGATCCAGAGAAGCCAACAGATCCAGAGAAACCAACAGATCCAGAAAAACCAACAGATCCAGAGAAACCAACGAATCAAGAAAAGCCGGTTCTGAAACAAAATGAAAAGATGGTAGCGAGTAAATAAAGAAAAAACCAACTGATATTGCCAAAAAGGTACTCATAAAAAGAGTACCTTTTTAATTTGAAAGGGGGCATATAGATGTTTGTTAATAGTACAAATTTAGTGCAAATTTCAAGTCTAGATAAAAGTTTAATGGTGGTAGGTCGAGTGGGAACAGGGAAAACGAGGGAATTGAAGAAAATGGCTTTAAGTTTATCAAAAGTTTTAGTGTTAGATCCACTGAGGGAATACGAAGACGAAGCATTCGGGAAGCAAACAGAGGGTAATGCGACTTTACAACACTTGGATTGTGAATCGAATGAGGGGGATGGGAATTTTAAAATTACAGAAGATGTGATAAATATAGCTAAACAATATGAATACGTAATTGTAGATGAAACCAATTATTTATGTCAGGAAGATTTTATATACTTTCTCCAACAAATGAAGGATTCCGATATAAAAGTAGTAGCAAGTTTTCAACAAATGCCATCAGATGCCCAAATTACTAAGAAATTTGGGTATATCATATCTTTAGATGTATCGAATAATTTCGATAAGATAACAGAGTATGAAAAATATAATTATGATTCGGGCTTTGGCTTAAAGAAGTAATACGTGTGGCTAGATTGAACAGAGGTGATGCTTTGATATGTATAGTGAAAAGATATCAATCAAATATAAATTAGCTGAAAAAGAAGTACTCATTCCATTGAGTGCTTTTTTGTTTGTTGGAATGTTTTTAATCGCTAATTTTTTACTCAACTTATCTTTAGAGCTGATAGAAACAACATTTAGTGATTTATTACATCCCAAACCATTTCATATGGAGGTAGGATTTCTTTTTCAGATGCCAATTGCAGAACACCCAGTTTACTACTTGCTTGTTTTCCTTGTAGTGATTGGAACTATAGCGAGAACAGTGTACAAATTGAAATCTTCCTTTAAAAACTTAAATAATCATCAGAAAGGATCTAGTCGTTTTACAACAGTTGAAGAGCTGAAAAAGCAATATCGAGCTGTACCAGATCGAGAGGAATCATTTAAAGGTGGAGGTGGTGTTGTTATCTCTCGATTAGGTGACAAGGTATTCATTGATGATAGCCCAGTAAACAATTTAATTATTGGTACAACACGTTCTGGTAAAGGGGAAACTTATGTATTTCCTACAATTGATGTCTATTCTAGAGCGGAACATAAACCATCATTAATACTGAACGATCCCAAGGGCGAACTATTTAGTGCTTCAAAAGAAACATTGGAAAAACGAGGGTATCACATTGAAGTCTTGAATTTGTTAAACCCACTTGATTCTATGAGTTATAACTTATTGCAGCTTGTCAAAGATGCTTATAAAGATGGAGACTATTCAACAGCACAAGCACTTTGTAAAACACTTTCTCACACTTTGTATTACAACCCAACTGTAAAAGATCCTTTTTGGCAACAGTGCGCTATGAGCTTGTGTAACGCCATGATATTAGCCGTTACAGATAAATGTATTGCGGAAGGAACAGAAGAAAAAATTACAATGTATGCAGTTGCAAATATGTTATCAGAACTTGGTTCAAAAGAGGTAATCGTAGATCCGGAAGCTGATCCACAAAATGCATTAGATTTATACTTTGAAGGTTTGCCAGCAGATAGCGTTGCGAAAATGCAATATGCAACCTCAAACTTCTCAAAAGGAACAACACGAGGCGGAATTTTCACCCAAACAATGAATGGACTTTCTATTTTTACATTTGATGAAATCGTTAAAATGACAGCGAAAAATAGTGTGGATTTAAAACGTGTAGGGTTTGGAAAAACGATAAAAGGGAAAGTAACACCTAGAAAACGAGTAGAAATTGTATTTCCAGATGGCTCAAAGGAGTCTATCAAAGCAGATATTACAGGACGTTTTGCATTAGATTTTAAACAAGTAATAAAAGTTGGAGATACCATTCAATGTATTGAAAAGGAAAATCCTCAAACGAAAACATCTATTTCTATTACAAAAATAGATGGGAAAACGGGTCATACAGAATTTAAAGTAGTAGAAAAAAATGAAGATATGGAAGTAACAAAAGTGGATTATTTCGATAAACCAGTGGCTATTTTTATGATTACACCAGACTTTGATTCTTCGAATCATGTGATTGCTTCTATTTTTGTAAGGCAGCTTTATTTTATATTGGCTAAGGGTGCATCCCTCGCTCGTGGAGGGAAATGTCACCGTGAGGTGGTTTTTTGCCTAGATGAGTTTGGAAATATGCCGAGTATTGAAGGAATGGCGAATATTATCACGGTTTGTCTCGGTAGAAATGTTCGCTTTAATCTTGTAATCCAAGCATATGCACAATTAAAAAATAAGTATGGTGAGGATGCAGATACCATTGATGGAAACTGTGGGAATACGATCTACATTCTAACAAACGATCAAGAAACCGCCGAAAAAGTGTCCAAAAAACTAGGGAATCAGACAATTAACCTACCTTCCCGAAGTGGAAAAGGTCTTTCTACTGATAAAAATAAAACGGAAGGTCTAGATCAACGCCCATTGTTAACATCAAATGAACTTATGAATTTTAAAGAAGGAGAAAGTGCCGTTATTCGTGTCATAAAACGTCAGGATAATAACAGAAAACGGATTAGACCTCGCCCGATTTATAATACGGGGGAAACAGCCTTAAAATACAGATGGGAGTACTTAGGAGTAGAGTTCGATACAGATAAATCTATTTTAGATATAGATATTGATTCTCTACATGATGATGTAAATCCAAAATCACTTATTGTTGATTTTCTAGGAGAGAGAAAAGCAGAACAAATTGAGAAAAAAACATCAGAATTAGAACCAGAACCAGAACAAGTACAAGAAGCTTCTTCCCAAATAGAGAAACCGCAGCCAGTAGAAGAACCAACAATGATGGGAATTGATGAAGAGATTCCGGAAGAGGCGTTTCAACAGGAAGATAGCCCGTTTGATTCCCTCTCTATTGAAAATTGGAAAGGAAAAACGGTTAACGAATTTTTCGAATCTGATTTAGCGTTTTTGAAACTGGTTGATAAGTTCTTTTTAGCACAGTTAGGCAAATCAATAGATGAAGTGGAAAATCAAGAAATGGGCGAGTTTTACAGTGAATTTCAAATGTTAGCTCACAATGACCACATCGACAAAAGTGTTTATCAAGCAGTCGAAAACAAGATTAATCGAACCTTGCGTGATTTAGAAGAAAAAGAACAAGTAACAAGTTAGAAAGCACTCAAATGATTGAGTGCTTTTTTGAATCCAAATATAAAGGGGGAATAGGTAATGGGTGTACCGACAATAACGGATAAAATGCAATTGATTTTAGATAGCTACTCGCCATTTGTGACAGAAGAAAATGAGGTCATTCTTGGTCTAGAAGATGCGGTTCTTTTCCTTTCAGTAGATCGGGAACAAAAAGGGAAATTGATTATTCGTATCGACAGACTAAATGAGAGAGTGAATTGGACAGCAAAAGAAGTATTAGGGCAATAGCAAGCATGAGAGGAGGGTAAATAGTGAAAGATGAAGAGATTTTAAAGGTTTTAGAATCGTTCTCGGATTATCTTCAAGTAGGAGACATCGTGAATTATGTATTACGTTGGCTAGGATGGTTCCTAATTGTAGGCTTATCTTTAGTTGTAGATGCTTTAGAAGGTGTGACAGATGCCATACTGGGGATTAAGGGGTTCTTTAATTCACCAGAAATACAAAATTTTGTTGATATGTTATATCCATTGTTTGTCGTTCTTTTAGCCATATCGTTTTTATATATTGGCTACATGTTCATTATGAACAAACAAATGAACCGTTCTCAAATTATCATCAATATTTTCATAACACTGAGTGTACTTTGTTTATTAAGTACTGGTATGACAAAGGTTGATAAGTTCACCGATGATGCCATAGCAGTTGTAAAATCAGAACAAAAAGGTTCCTTAAGTGATGAAATTATTAAGAAGAACATAACAGATATAGCAGTAATAGATCAAAATGGATGGAAAAAGAAAGAAGATTTGAATCCGAAAAATAATATTCCTGAAAAAAATATTAGACAAATAGATATTACAGAAAAAATTGATTCCGATTTCAAATTTACGAAAGACAAGGATTTATCAGATGGTGGTCAAAAAATCCTACAGAATAAAAGGGTGATGGATGCATTAGGAGTTGCATCTTTAGCTGAACTAAAAGATGGGTGGTTTGATTTCTTTCCAGAAAAGTATTATCGCTGGCATTGGAATTTTTGGAATATATTCTTTACTTTACTGATAACAGGATTAACTTTGTTATTGGTGAGTATTAAATTAGCTAGGTTATTTTATGAATTGGCATTTAACTACTTGTTGGTGAACATAATAGCACCAGCCGATGTTGCGAATGGTCAAAAGTTAAAAGCCGTATTATCCAATATCCTCAATATATTTATAGCAACGATTATGATATTCCTTTCTTTGAAGCTATATATAATGGGAACGGCGTTTCTACATGACAAACTAAGTGGTGTACCGTATCTGATTGCATTAGCGGCATTTAGTATGGCAGTTCTAGATGGTCCGGCAGTCGTAGAAAGGTTATTCGGTATAGATATTGGATTAAAGAGTAGTTGGGGCATGTTAGTAGGTGGTTACGCACTTGGTAAAGGAATCGCTGGTCTTGCAAGTTCAAAACCAATGAAGGGTCTAGGAAATATGATTGGAAAAGGAGCGAAAGGTGCAGCGCAAGGAACTGGTGTTGCAGCAGCTAAAACAGCAAGTGCGGCAGCGATGGCAACAGGTGGAATGGCTGGCCTCATAAGTGGCTTAAAAAATGGAAATGAATCTGAAAATAAAGATTCATTGCAAGATCAAATGAAAAAAGCTGGTGAGAAGAAAGCAAATGGAAATGATGTAGCAAATAAGGAAAAAGAAAAAGGTAACTTAAATAAGGAAAAAGATAAAAAGAATGGTGGTATGCCATCTATTCAAGAAGACATGAAAAAAGGGGGGAACGAAAACCCAGGGATAGCGAATGGGCAAGAATCGGGAACAACAAGTCTTCAAGATGAAATGAAAGAAGCTGGAAAATCAAATGGAGCAAGTGAAGGAGGTCAAACACCAGGAACAGTAAGGCAAGGAGCAAGTGAAGGAGGTCAAACACCAGGAACAGTAAGGCAAGGAGCAAGTGAAGGAAGTCAAACACCAGGAGGCGTAAAACAAGGAGCAAGTGAAGGAGGTCAAACAGCAGGAACAGTAAGACAAGGAGCAAATGAAGGAGGTCAAACACCAGGAACAGTAAGGCAAGGAGCAAGTGAAGGAGGTCAAACATCAAGCCCGGCACCAGTAGAAACACCAAGATCAGTACCAAGTGGAGGAAGTCCGGCACCAGTAGAAACACCAAGATCAGTACCAAGTGGAGGAAGTCCGGCACCAGTAGAAACACCAAGATCAGTACCAAGTGGAGGAAGCCCGGCACCAGTAGAAACACCAAGATCAGTACCAAGTGGAGGAAGCCCGGCACCAGTAGAAACACCAAGATCAGTACCAAGTGGAGGAAGTCCGGCGTCAGTGGAAACACCAAGATCAGTACCAAGTGGAGGAAGCCCGGCACCAGTAGAAACACCAAGATCAGTACCAAGTGGAGGAAGTCCGGCGTCAGTGGAAACACCAAGATCAGTACCAAGTGGAGGAAGTCCGGCATCAGCCGACAATGTAACGGTGACACATAGTAGCCCAATTATTCCTTATGAAAGTGATAAGGAAGTGGCAGCAAGTAGAAGTCAGGAAACACGGACATTAGGACAATATACAACTGATAAAGTTAAAAATACAACATCATCCGTGAAACAAAAGGTAAGAGGAGTACAAGAACGCATTCATAATTCTGAAACGGTACAGAATACAAAGCGTTTTTATGAGATGGGGCAAAACACGGGTAAAAGTTGGAGAGATATTGTAAACAAAAATAAAAATAATACAGATAAAAAATAAGCGTACGCTTATTTTTTATTGTCGAAAAGGAGGGAATCCCGATGAGAAGCTATCGGATTCCGAAGGAAATCAGTACAGAATTACGGATTAATAAAGTGCTTTATTTAATAGATTTCTTTTTATTAATTGGCTTATTAGTTGTAACGATGATTCTTAGGAATTTTGTACATGATTCCTTTCAATTACCATTTGTTATTTTCATGGCAGTTATTGCAATTATCATGATTTGGCGTCCAAGTACGAATCCTCAAAAACGAATGTATGAAGTGTTGATTATTACATTGCTAAGAAGAAAAGGTGCATATTGCGCCATTGATAACGATCAATAAGGGAGGGATCACATATGGCGTTATTCAGCGAAAAAGATGTAGAGAAAGAAGAGCCAAAACAACTAGAAAGACCAAAGAAAAATACATTTCGATTTAACGAAAAAAATGTAAAAGAATCAATTTCTGAACCAAAAGAAATTGTGAAGGTGGTACCCGACAAAAAGAAAGAAGAAAAAACAAAGGTAGAACCAAAAGTAAAAAAACAGAAGAAAGAAAAGCCAAAGAAAGACGTTTCGAAAAAGAAAAATCCAAAACTGTTAGGTTTTTTATCTAGAAAAAAGAAAGAAGCACCACCAAAGGTAAAGAAAAGTATTGCGGAAATTATGCAAATTGTAGACATGACACAGGATGGCATATTTGAACTGAAAAATGAGGAGTTTTTAGAAATTCTTCAAGTGGAAGGTGACGATATGTTCTCTAAGAATAGCGACGAGCAAGCATTTGTTATTTTCTCACATGCTTATTTTTATCAAGCCTACAAACAGTCCATTAAACTCGTTTTTTTAAACTTCCCATGTCAAACAACTGAACAACAAAGTTATATAGAGAAGAAAATTAAAGAATGTACCAGTCCTTTGTATGAGCGGATTTTAAATCAGAAGTTAAAAGAACTGCAGTTTTTAGAATGGGGCAGAACAAATCGGGAAGCCTTCTTATTCATTTACGGAGAAACGGAATTGATCGTAAAAGAACGTGTAGATGCAGCAAAGCGGTATATTAAACGCTCTACCGAACTATTAGATGTGGATGAAGAGAAAAAGTTAGAGCTTATGT
Source organism: Bacillus sp. FDAARGOS_235 (assembly GCF_002073415.2). Taxonomy (NCBI): domain Bacteria; kingdom Bacillati; phylum Bacillota; class Bacilli; order Caryophanales; family Bacillaceae; genus Bacillus; species Bacillus sp. FDAARGOS_235. The sequence goes on along the minus strand of NZ_CP020434.2, from coordinate 41,681 downwards.
TTAAATTGTTTAATCAAAATGCAAAATTAGGAACGAAAAATATATGGTAGTAAGGGGGAAACAAGATGTTTGCGTTCAAAAGTAAAAAATCCAAAAAGGAAAAACAAGAAGAACTAAAAAAGAAGAAAGGTTACAACCCTTATTTAGTGGCTAGAGTTCAGCCACAAGGGGGAATCAGCTTTAAAGAAAGCTATGTGCAAACAGGTGATGGATTTGCTACTTGTATTCATGTTTTTGACTTTCCAACAGAGGTAAATGATTTTTGGTTAGAGCAAATTATGAATATGCCCAATGTGATTACGACATTAGATGTCATGAGTGATGACCGAAAAGAAGTCGTTGAATCGATTAATAAATCCATGAGTGAACAAAGTGTTCGGCATGATACAGCAAAGGATAATATAGATCGGATTGATGCGAAAAATGAATTTTTAGAGTTGGAAGCTCTCTATACGGATTTGAAACAAGGTGAGGTCATGAAACGTATTCATATCCGTATCTATGTTTCCGCTAGAACGTTAGATGAGTTAGAAAAACAAGTAAAAGAAATCATGGAAACATTAGAGTCTTATAACTTTCGTGGAGCTGTTTTTTTAAATGAACAAGAGTATGAGTGGGATGCACTCGTAACAAGCTTTGATACACAAAAAAATTATGTGAACCGAAGAAAAGGGAAAGAAATTCCGGCAGTCAGTTTGGCTGGTGGGTGTCCGTTTCATTATTCTTATTTGCACGATCCATACGGTACGTATTATGGAACAACGAAAACAAAAGGAAATGTTATTTTTGATATTTTTCATAAAGACGAACAAAGAAAGTTTTATAACGGTGTAATGATTGGAAAGCCTGGTGCTGGAAAATCAACATTACTAAAAAAGAAATCAGTAGACTATGCAAGTAAAGGGCATTTTATTCGTATTTTTGATATTGTTGGTGAATTTGAGGAAACAGTACGTGATCTGAACGGGAAAACAATTGCATTAGATGGTTCACAAGGTCAAATTAACCCACTTCAAGTATATAAGACAGCAGAACTTGAAGAAGTTAGTTTCACTCAACATTTATCTAAATTGACAATTTTTTATCGATTCATTGCGCCAGAAGCAAAAGATGATGAAATTAAAGAATATGAAAACTTGCTTCGTAAATTATATATTCGAATGGGATTATGGAATGACGAAAAAGGAGCGAAAAATGAAATTACAACAAGAAAACCAAATGAGTATCCCATTTTCTCAAACTTTTTATCTTTTGTTCGTGATGAATTATATGAGAATGTAAAAAGTAGAAAACACCATGAGAATTTAGGAGAAAGCAGAAAACATCGTTTAGAGTTGATTGAATTAAATCTTGTAAATTTAGTAGAAGCATATGCACAATTATTTGATGGTCATTCCACTATTGAAAACTTTAAAAAAGAACAAGTTGTATCGTTTTCCTTACGAAACATTTCAAATTTTAAACCGGAAGTATTCCAAGCGCAAATTTTTAATGTTTTTAATTTAATATGGGATGAAATGATATCCAATGGTGCGCCACAATTAGAGGCATATACGAAACAACAACTTGCTTTTGAAGATGTAATTCGTTATTTCATTATTATTGACGAGGCGCATCATATCATAAACACGAAAAAAGAAAGCGCTCATGCTTTACAATTTTTAACTAAATTTAGCCGAGAAGATCGAAAATATTTTGCAGGGCTTTTATATGCAAGCCACACGATTCGGGATTTTGTACCGGAAGGATCTTCACAAGAAATGATTGATGAAATTAAAAAGTTATTTGAACTTACACAGTACAAATTTATTATGCAGCAAGATAATAACAGTTTAGATATGTTACGAAAAGTATTTGCAGGACAGTTAAGTGAAAGTGAAATTGCAGCGATTCCACATTTACCAACAGGGGATGTCATTTTAAGTATTGGGGCTGTAAAAAACATTCACTTCCATGTAGAAGTAACAGATGAAGAATTGATGTTATTCGGGGGAGGTGCTTAATACCATGCATCTAGTTTTAAAGGTTATACCAAAGAAATGGCTCATCACTTTAGCACTACTTGTGATGGGTCTTTTTTCTTTTCTTTTACTTGGAATCTTAAGCATTTTTATTGCAGCGATGGGGAGCGATAGCGGAACAGACGCAGGTGATATTACGTATACAGGTGAAGGGCAAGTCATGAATGTTTCGCCTGAAGTTCTAAAATGGGAACCTACGATTCGGAAGCATGCGAAAGCCTTTGGGGTGGAACCGTTTGTCGCTTTAATGCTTGCTCAAATGATGCAAGAAAGCGGAGGGCGTGGCAGCGATCCAATGCAGAGTTCCGAAGGCGCATTTAATACGAAGTATTGTAAATCACCAAACTGTATTACAGATCCAGATTACAGTATTTGGGCAGGTGTACAGGAGTTTAAACATGCGATAGAAAGAGCTGGAGTAACGAGTCCAGGGGACATGGATCATATCAAAACAGCCCTTCAAGCCTACAATTTCGGGACAGGATTTTTTGATTTTGTTGGCGCAAATGGTGGCAAGTATACGAAAGAATTAGCAATTAAATTTTCACAACAACAGTATCAAAAAGTAAAACATACCGGAATGTATCATTGCCTTAGACCAGAAGCCGTACCATATCAAGCGTGCTATGGCGATATTTTGTACGTTGACGCAGTTTTAAAATATTATCAGCCAGGTTCTGTCGTTTCTGGTGGCGGAGGAAATCCAGGAAGTGGCGGAAGTAGCGGTTCGAAAGTTGCCGATGTAGGTCGCCAATGGATAGGACGTTCTACCTATGTATTTGGTGGAGGACGTAACACGAATGACATCGCAAGAGGGATTTTTGATTGTTCAAGTTTTGTACGTTGGGCATTCGAACAAGTAGGGATGTATACCAGTCCGATAGGAGCTGTAAGTACGGAAACATTAAACAAAATTGGTACAAAAGTATCAGCAAATGATATGAAACCGGGTGATGTTATTTTCTTTGATACCTACAAACATGACGGACACGTTGGAATTGTAATTGATAAGAATACGTTCATAGGATGCCAAACGAATAAAGGTGTTTCTATTGAAGATCTAAATAATCCGTATTGGAAAAAAGTCTTTTCTGGTCATGTAAGAAGGTTCTAAAAACAGAAGGAATGGGAGACTGAAAGAATGAAAGATAAACGAAAATTTTTGTTTATTGTGTTTGTCATTTTAGTTGTAGGTGTGACAGCTTTTAATATCTATTTGAGCAAAAAGTCAATGAGTGATGGCAAAGAAAAACAGTTAAAACTTTCAAATGAATTACTAACAAAACAAAATGAAGACTTAAAAAAACGACTAGATAAGGTGCTTCCTTCCGCACAGGAACAACAGAGAAGGGCATACTTATCGACAGCCGAAACATTTATACAATTATCATTTCACAGAGAAAAAGAAGGGTACAGCGAGCGAAAAGAAAAGGCAAAATCCATTATGAGCGAAGAACTTTTACAACAATTTTATCCAACTGATAAATACGAATTAGGAGATACGTATAAAACGAAACCAATAGAAATGAAGTTTTATTTACAAGAAAATGAACCCGATAAAGAGGAGGTAAATGTGTTAGCTGAATTTATAAATGTCACGACAGATTCAACGCAAAACCGAGAAGAAAAAGTAAACAATGTGTTACGAATTATCATGAAAAAAGATAAGGAAACATGGCGAGTTACAAGTGTGGAAGAGTTAAATATGAAAGTTTTATAACGAAAAAGGTGGGGTGAGAGTGTGATAGGTGCAATTGGTAAGAAGAGTGAAAGAATCAATCTAAGAAAAAATAAGTCGTGGATCTACCTAACAATTATCAGCTTTCTATTTTTTGGATTTTTCGCTTTCTTGACATCTAAAATTTACATGCCAAACGATGAAAAACTATTCCATACAGAGACAAATAAAGTAATTAAGTTGTCGGGTATGGGGAAATTGATTGTAGAAAAAAGGGAATACAATCCACACAAAAACTTTATACAAATTTACTTTCGATTAGAAGGATATGAGGAAACAGGATATACATTTAAGGCACAGCAAAAAGCAAATCCAGGTGTTCAGTTACCTGTCAAAGTATTGTATGAAGAGAACGGAAAATACGTTGTAGAAGTAAAAGAGTTATCTCCGAATTGGGGAGCGTTAGCTTTCGATATTTACAATAAAAACGGTGAAAAAGAACAAATGGATATTCGTAAATTCACACAAGATGTTAATGAATATGAAGAAGAAAATGCAGCAACAAAAAGTCCGAATAAATTAGTTCAGACGATATTTACCGATCAAAGTAAAACAAAAGCAAATGATGAATTGTTAGCTGAAGATAAAAAAACATATGAGCTAGATTTTATAGAAAGAGACAAAAAGGATATCGAAACAAAGATCAAAAATTACGGGAAAGCAATCAAACTGGAAGAAGAAAATGCGAAGACAGTTTATGAAAAGGTAAAAGAATTACAAGATGAAATGAAGTACCAAACTGAAGCAGAAAAAACAGAAACACAATCCAAAATAGCATCCTTAGAATCTAAAATAAAATCATCGGAAAAGAACGTTGAATTGTTTAAAGGAGAACAAAAAATTGCACGGGATAAAATCAAAAAATTAGAGCAAAAGGCACAAGAAATTAATAAAAAGTGAAAAAAGTCGTGTCGTGAGTGAGTCTACATCAGGGGATTTTGTATCGTGAGTGAGTCCACATCACGAAAAAATGAGTCGTGAGTGAGTCTACATTAGAGGATTTTGGGTCGTGAGTGAGTCTACACCTAAAAGCTTTTCTTGCCCCCACCGTTTCGCTAGGCTCCGCCTAGCCCCACACCCTCGGTGGGGGCAGAAACCCCTTATGCTCTTCTCACTATTTTTTGATCTCTACCCAGAATTGCAGAAAGGAGCGGAAATTGTGAATCTAAAAATAAGAGATATAGATCCAGTTGCCTTAAAGAAAATAGATGAAATTGCAAAAAGAAAGGGAATATCCCGGCAAAAATTTTTGAAAGCTCAAATTGAAATGCTGGCATTTTTTCAGCAACAAAATAAAAGAGAAATGGAATTGGAAAATCTCATTGAAAAGAACATCCATATGATGAGTGATTGTTATAGCGCAATGGAAAAAATGAATGAGTTTATTCAAATGATGATGCAGGATGTTGAAAATGAATAATGCCATTCCTGTTCAATCTTCCGTCACACCGGGTGTTGTTTTAAAAACGAAATTTGTGTTGCCAAGTTCGGATGCTTTTCAAAACTATATTGATTATGTAGATCGGGAGGAAGCGAAAAGTGAAGTGAAGCTGAATCCGAAAATGTTCGAAACGTATCAAGACTACATGGGGGATTCAGAAAAAACATCAGCACTATTTACGGAACACGCAAATCGTTTAACAGAAAGTGAAAAAAAGTCCTTAAAGGAAATGTTTAAAACCGCTCATGAGAATGGAAGTATCATGTGGCAAGATGTCATTTCTTTTCATAATCCCTGGTTAGAGAAACAAGGAATTTATGATGAGAAAACAAAAACGTTGGATGAAAAAAAGTTAATGGATGTAACACGGCTTGCGATGAAGGAAATGCAAAAAAGAGAGGGGGTGGAAAAAAGCTCTATCTGGTCGGCAACCATTCATTTTAATACGGATAATATTCACATTCATGTGGCAACTGTTGAGCCATTTCCAACGAGAGAACGTGGTAAAAGAAAACCTAAAACATTAGATGCGATGAAGGGGAAAGTCGTAAATAATCTGTTAGATCGTAAGCAGGAACAAAAACAAATTAATGATCTGATTCGAAACAATATGGTGGGAAGGAAAAAAGAGGATTCCGTTTTTGATTGGCGCAATCAACATTTGAAACCACTGTTTTTAAGAATTTATAAACAGTTACCAAGTGATAAAAGACAGTGGCAATATAGCTACAATACGATTCAACCATTGAAACCGGAAATTGATGAATTAAGCAGTCGATATATTCAACATCATCATAAAAAAGATTACGATCAATTTCTCCAAAAGTTAGATAAAGAAGTGCAAGTTTTTAAAGAAGCATATGGTGAAGGAAAGTATGATAAGAAGCAATATGAAAATTACAAGACGAATAAAATTAATGACTTGTATAAAAGAATGGGTAACGCCTTTTTACAAGAAATGAAGGCATATTATAAAGAACAAAAGAGAATCCATCACATGAAAAAATCAAAGCCGTTTCAAAAATTTCAACAGAATGTATCCATTCAGTACTCTATGAGAAAAGTGGAACGTGCTTTTAAAAGTGAATATGAAAGTTGGAAGAATCAAAAGTATTATGAGCGTATGCAAAAAGAAACCGCATATCAAAATGAGAGGGGTTATTAAATGAAAGACTTTCGCATGCAAATTACATTGGATGAAGAAACAGATACGTATATTAAAGACTACATGGAAGAACACAATATCAGATATAACGGTGAAGCAATTGTTAGGATTTGTAGAGAACATCAAGCAACAAAAAATACAGAATGGTCATTGAATTATATTTCCGAAATTGTATCAAAGAATCTACATGATGTGTTGAAAAGTGAACTAACAAAAATTCGTCTTGGTGCAAATAGTGCGGATAGAAATACGCAAATTTTAATTGAGTTATTAAATGGTTATTTCTTTTTAGAGGGTGTAGATAGTCTTATTACGACTGATAAACAAGAGATGGGAAGTGTGAAGATAGCAAAAGAAGTCGTAGCGGAACGCATCAGTAATGCAAGACAAAAACGTTTAGATCATGAGGCAGCAAAGAACAATGTAACGTAAGCTACATTGTTTCTTTTAATAAAAAAACAGGAGGTTAGTAGGATGTTATTATTTCATGAAAATATCGCATTAGGGGTCATCAAAGAGGTTGGAGAAGGTGAACTTGTTTTACTTGTGAAAGAGGAAGAACTAACAATCAAAATTACACGAGAACAAGAGGAAGAACTTGCAGTTCATGTCATGAATCAAGAAAATATGTTAGTTCCGGTTAATGTAAAAACTCATGAGCTTTTCTTTGATACAGCTGAGAGATGGAATGAAGAAGAAATGGAGGAATTGCAAAAAGCGAGTGAAAGAGTAGGAGAAGATCATGAGTAAAAATTATAAGAAAAAGTATCAAACGAAATCACCAGAAGAAAAGAAAGAAGCGGTGCAGGCTTTAACAAAAAAGATGGAAAAAAGCGTAGAAGGTTATTTTCGTACACCGGGAGATTTAAAAGAGTATCTAACGTTTATGGCAAAGTTTTATCACTATTCACCATCAAATATTTCGTTAATACAGAGTCAATTCGAGGGAGCCAGTGCAGTTGGTTCCTTTTCTTTTTGGAAAGAAAAAGGGTTTGCGGTTAAGAAAGGCGAGAAAGGAATCCAGATCCTTGTTCCAAACCGAACTGTAGCAAGATTTAAAGACAAAGATGGGACATGGAAATCCGTTACAAAGGCGAGTGAGCAAGAGAAAAAACAAATTGAATCTAAAAGCGTAGAAGTGAAACCAGGTCGCTTATATTTTGCTGTCGGTCATGTGTTTGACCTGTCTCAAACAAACGCAAAAGCGGAAGATCTACCTCGCATTTTTCCGAATCGTTGGCTAGAAGGGAGCGTTACGGATTACCAGAGTTTGTATAAAGGAATGGAAGCCATTGCGGAAAAAAACGGTGTAAAAATTATTGAGCCGAAGCAAGAACTTGGGGTCGCAAAGGGAGTTAGTTACACCTTAACAAAAGAGGTTGCTTTGAATCCTAGAAACAGTGAATTACAAAATGTTAAAACACTTCTTCATGAATTGGCACATGCCAAACTTCATACAGCAGAGACACATATGAATTACACAGCACCAGAAAAAGAGTTTCAAGCAGAGATGACCGCTTATGCCGTTTCTTCTTATTTTGGAATTGATACAAGCGAATATTCGTTAGGATATTTAGCGAACTGGACACAAGGAAAAGAAATGAAGGATAAAACGAAATTATTAAAAGAAGTACATGAAACTTCAATTGAATTTATTGAAACAATTGAAAACACACTAGAAAAGGACAAAGAACAAATAAATGAAAAAGAGGTGGAAAGTATGGCAAATAGAAATGAAAAGCAGGATGAAAAAAATATTTTGTTGGTTGAATTTATGAGTTTAAGTAACACGACACAAGAGCTAGTTTCCGTTACAGAGTTAAGGGAACAAGCGGATAGAAACAGAGCGTTTGAGCCCGTAGAAGGCGCAGAAAAATTGAGTGATAAAGAATTTATTGATGCATTTAACGAAGCGAATCAAGAAAAGTATGCAGCACTCAATCAGGATGAAATAAATCGTCCAACTATGTTAGTTCAGTGGAGCGAAAACGAAAATTTTAAGGGTAGTCAGTTGATTCCATTTGGAGAGGCCAATGAAAAAATGGCTGAAGTCATTACAAATATTGAAAAAGCAAAGGAGGAAGCAAGAGAAAGGGATGAATACGTACCATATGATAAAACTCGTTATCATATTGCCATTCCAAAAGAAGTAGATAGAGATTTTGGGAGAATGGAGCTTGTAAGTATGGATCGTTTGGATATGGGGGATGGGGACTACAAGACACCGTATGAACAAGTATTAAACGAGAAAAGGTATTTATCGGATGAAGTAAAACAAGCGTTACGAGATGAGGTGATGAATTATAGAAATAACAAAGAAATACCGATGGAAAAAGTACAAGAAAATCCATTAGAAAAATCGAAAGAGACACCCAACCACTTAGTTACAATTGAAGTATTAGCAAACAGTATACAAGATGAAGAGCTTGCAAGAATCCACATGATGGATGCCGTTACGAAAGATATCAATTATTTGTCTGTATGGAATCAAGATAAAACAGATCGGAACGATTTATACGTTTCCCTAATGGAAAAGAACGGGAAACGAGAAAATGTATATTTAGATAACATTTTGAAACCAGATTTATATGAAAAGGTTCAGAGTTCTATCTTTGATGGAAGAGTAAATTTGTCATTTGTTGTGTATGAAAAAGATGCAAATATGAGTCTAGATGAAATCGTAAAAGATGAACGATATGGACTCTTAGTTGATAAAGCGGAGGGACAAAAAGATTACTCATTTAATGAAAAAGAAGTGGAATTATATAAAGAAATGAAGACAGATGGATATGCACCTATTGCTTCTCTAGATCAACAAATTCAGCCTTTAACTACATTAGATAAAGATTTAAGCCGAAAATTTGAAGCATACAGACGTTCACAATATGAAGAAACACCAGCTAATATTGATAGTATTGTCACTCGTGTAAAAGCTGAAGAGCGATATTATACAACAAAGTATGTTTCGATTGATAATGAGCTGGTAAGCCAGGAACATGTTGTTAAATTAGAAAACAAGGTGGATGAGAAGCTTGGGAAAGAAGGAATAACGGTGAATCAGTCTACAACTTCAAAGGAAATGGATGTAGATAAAAAATTTCAGCCATTGAACGGAAAAAAAACGAATAATAAAGAAAAAGAAAAGGAGCCAGAGCCTGGTAATGTAGAGCAGTCGAAGGCTACAAAGAAATCGGGTAGAAAAAAAGAAACAATGGAGATGGAACGATGAAAAATTGTATAGCAGGAACACCAGATTAAATCATTTTTTGTTACTCAATTGAGATAACGGAGAGTGTTTTTTTTATATCCAAAAATGAAAGAGGGCTTTTCCTTTTACCCTCTTTCTTGTTTATAGAACGAAAGGAGTGAATGGCATGAATGTATGGGTGTTTGCAGGCTGTATGTTCCTTGTAGCGGTTTTTTTGAACACGTTGTTATTATTTGGTCACGGAATTATGAAAAAGCGAAGAAATAAGAAATGGAAGCGTAAAACTGAAATTGCAGATTAATAGGAGGTATTATGTATGGGAAAAACATTATTTATTGCAGAAAAGCCGAAGGTAGCTGTTGAATTACTAAAATCACCTAGATTTAGAAACTCGCAAAAGCATCCAGGAAGCAAGCCTTATTATGGCTACTATGAAAATGAGAATTACATTATTAGTTGGTGCCGGGGGCATTTATTAGAACTAAAACATCCGGAGGAGATGGACGAGAGGTACAAAGAATTTAAATTTGATCACTTGCCAATCATTTTAGAGCCGGAATATAAAGCGAAATCGGATAGTCTTGAACAAATTCAAATATTAGTTAAGCTTTTAAATCGTCCCGATGTAGATCATGTGGTCAACTCCTGTGATGCAGATAGAGAAGGTGAGCTTATCTATCGTGAGATAGTTGAACATGCAGGTGTGAACAAGCGAGAATCTCGTCTTTTTATCTCTTCCTATGAGGCCGCAGAATTAGAAGGAGCGTTAAACCGATTAGAACCAGGAACAGACTATGATGGGCTTGCACAATCCGCTAAAGCGAGGCAATACCTGGATTATATTCTAGGAATTAATGTTACAAGGGGCTGTACATCCAAACTAGCAAGAAACCAATTCTTATTGGCTTCTGGTCGTGTTCAAATGTGTATCTTGAATGAAATCCGTCAGAGAGAAATCGCTATCCAAAACTATAAAGAACAAACCTATTACAATTTAAAGCTACTAACGGAGAACGGTTTATCACCAGTAATGAAAACAGAAGATCAACTGATAGATCCATCGCCACTACAAAAGCTTGGAGATAGCTTGAAAGAAACGAATGTAATCGTAACGGAATTTAAAGAAAGTACGAGAAAAAAGAAACCCAAATTATTATATAACTTAACGGATATCTACAAAGATGCTCACGCCAAACTGAAGATAAATGCGGAAACAGCAAAAAAACATATTCAGAGTTTGTATGAAGAAGGCTTTATCACTTATCCTCGTTCTTCATCTAGGCACTTACCTACAGAACAAGTGGAACGAGTGAAAGAAGTAATGGCAGCAATAGAAAAAAGCTCCTATGCAAGTCTCGTACAACAAGTGGTTCCGTCTTCTATTACGAAAAAACATACTACTTTTAATGATGAGTTAGTCAGTAGTCACTTTGCCATCATCCCAACAACAAAATCATATGTCGGGACCAACCGAAATCCATTAGAAAAACAGTTATATGACTTAATTGTAAAACGATTTATCGGGAATTTTATGAAACCAGCAATCTACCTGGTAAGAGAAGTACATTTTATAGATCAAGAGGGCAACACATACAGTACAAAAGAAAAGATCCTACAAGAGAAAGGGTTTCTAAGTGTGTTTCAAGAGGATATAGAAGAGGGATCGGTTGAAGCATTTCAGATACCTATTTTACGAGAAGGAGATTCTTTCAGAATCGTTCAGTATGACTTGATTGAGTCCCGAACAAAGAAACCAGCCTTTCATACGGAAAGCTCCATTTTAACCTTTATGGAGACAGCAGGACGTAAATTAGATGATGAACATTTGAAAGAACTTATGAAAGGAAAACGGATTGGGACAGTCGCAACGGAAGAAACGTTTATTCCGAAACTGTTAGAGCGAAGCTATATTGATGTTACCAACAGTCAGATTCGAACCACTAATATTGGTCGTGCGTTTATAGATGCTTTTCCGGTAGATGAAATCAAAAATCCATCTTATACGGCTGAAATGGAAGGGATGATCTACATGATCGAAAAGAATGAAATGAAATATGAGGAATTTGTAGAGAAAACAAATACGTTTGTAAAGGATACGGTAGAGCAATTAGGCGCAATGGATGATAAGGTGTCCGATAGTATCATTAATACCTGGAATCAGCAGATTGAGGTGTGCAAATGCCCTTGTAGAAAAGGAAAAATCCTTCATAAAGGTAATTTCTATGGGTGCAGTAATTATCCAGAATGTAAAATTTCCTTACCAAAGAAAATTAAAGAAAAAGCGATTCCGGAGGCGCAAGCGAAAAAGCTGTTTGAGGATAAGAAAACAGATCTTTTAAAAGGGTTTAAGTCCAATGAGAAAGAGTTTTCCGCTTATCTAGTATTACATGAGGGAAATATCAAATTTCAGTTCCCCACACAAGAGGAGCTATCATTTGGTAAATGCCCAAAATGTAAAAAAGGTGAGATCCTTCATCGTAAAACATTTTATGGATGCACGGAGCATAAAAACGGATGTGATTTTATGTTACCAGCAAAGATGAAAGGGAAAGCGATCCCTGGTAATCAAATGAAAAAGCTAATTCAGTATAAAACGACTGATTTTATAAATGGCTTTGAAGGGGAAAAGGGAGAATTTACAGCAGCTATCTATATGGAAGCGGACGGAAGTTTGAAATTCCGTTTTCCAACGACTGAAGATCGTACAATTGGTAAATGTCCATTGTGTAAGAGTAGAGTCCTTGTAGGGAAAAGTAACTACTTATGTGAGAAATACAAAAAAGGCTGTGACTTCATTATTTTTGGTACATTCTCTGGCAAAAATCTAAGTAGTAACCATGTGAAAAAGTTATTAGAAAAGAATGTAACGGATCAGATTAAAGGGTTTATCTCAAACAAAAACGGGAAAAAATTTGACGCTCGTTTATCATACAGCGTACAGGAGAAGCGATTAAAATTCTTATTCGGCAAATAAAAATTGAATGTATGTAAAAGAGGACTAGGAAACGGAATAGTCCTCTTTTTTATTTCATTTTATAGAGTAAAGGGGGGATTCCGTAATGGCACGTGTCAGTACGGAGGATGCGATGAAAGCAAGAAAAGTTGACTTGATTTCATATCTAGAAGCAAAAGGAGAAACGTTTAAGAAAGAAGGCAACTATTATCGTCATACGGAACATGATAGTCTCATCATTAAAGGGAATCAGTACGCCTGGAATAGTCGAGGAGAAAAAGGATATGGAGCGATTAGCTTTGCCATGATGTACTATGACATGACATTTCCTCAAGCCGTGATGGATATTCAGAAGGGGGACTACAAAGAGTTTGATCGTTCAAAAGCTGAAGAGGAACGCAAAAAAGAGCAGCAGCCTTTTAGTTATCCAAAACACCTGGAAGTAAATAAACAAACAGAGATAAAAGAATATCTAATTCATGAACGGAAAATAGATCCTCGCTTGGTGAATTGGCTGATTAAAAAGGATCTCATTGCCCAGGATAAGAAAAATAATGTGGTGTTCAAATGGAGAGAAGAAGGAGGCAAAGGGCAAGTCATTGGAATGAACCGTCAAGGTACAGTCAAAATGGAGAATAAAAGAGGAAGCTTTAAGCAAATTGTCCCGAATTATGAAAAAATCAATGCCGGTTTTACGGTTGATGTAGGTAAACCGGATAAGATTTATTTTTATGAAGATCCAATCGACATGTTATCTCATTGGAGCATTAAACAAAATAATATCCAAAACGCTCGCCTGGTTTCTATGCATGGATTGAAGTCAAAAACAGTGATTCAATCTTTAATGGATGCGAAAAAAGAAGGGCACGATATTAAAGAGGTCATCATGGCAGTTGATAATGATAAGGCTGGGAAAGACTTCATTCAGACAATGAAATGCTTTGTCGATCTTAAAGAGGATATTCCAGCGAATGAAAAAGATTGGAACGATGTCCGGAAGAAACAAGTGAATGAGCAACAGGCAAAAAAAACAGCCCAACCAAAGAAAATGAAAGCAATTAAAGAGGTGGAGAGAAGTGTCTAATCTACCAGAAATGCCAAACATATTACAAATTTTGATGTATGGTTTTATCCTGTATGTTCTTTTTCGTATTTGTAAATTCATGTACCGAAAGATCCAGGAGCGAAGAATATTAAAGCGAATGGCTAAGTCTGGTATTCGATATATAGACAAAATGGACGGATATCAATTCGAGGTATACCTAAAAGCTCTCTTTCGAGAGTTGGGTTATTCTCCAACAGTTACAAAGCAGTCAAATGATTTCGGAGCGGATCTGGTATTGAAGGGGAAGAATCGTATTGTAATCCAGGCGAAACGCTACGGGATGAAAAATAGAGTTGGCATTAGTGCCGTACAAGAGATATATGCAGCGCAAGCTTATTACAAAGCACACGAGGGCTGGGTTGTAACGAACAGTGTGTATACAAGGCAAGCGAAAGAATTAGCGGAAGCTTGCCATGTAAAACTAATAGATCGTGTAGAACTTCAGAAATTGATTAATAAAATCAATCCCGAATATTCGGCTGAAGATGTGTATCAAGGGGTAAAACCTGCAGAACGGAAATGTCCCACATGTAAACATGATTTAGTCGTTCGTAATTCAAATAAAACAGGTAATAAGTTTTTTGGCTGTTCACAATATCCAACATGTACACATACAGAACCAATTCATACATGAGCTGTGATGAAAATCCGGCTCTTTTTTCATTTTCTTTAAGAATACATGAAAAAAATTAATTCAACTAAAAAATGACCCTTCAGATTTGTTTGTATGGGGTTTTGAAGGAGTTGTCAATATAATAAGTCGTATTTGTTATAAAAACGCATGTAAAGGGAAAAAGGGAATTTAAATGCGTTTTTAGGTTTTTTAGGAAAAATAAAAAGGGTAGCCATTATTTACGACTTAACCCTTTGTCTACAATCTGACGAATTGCTTCGTTTCGATTCTTTAGCTTATTTTCATGCCAATAATTTTCTATTTGTTCTACTTGTTCTTTTGTAAAAGTAACTAAAATTTGAGTGTACTTATCTTTATTAACAGCCATATTACTACCTCCTCTATAAAAAATATTATAAGTTATATAACTTTATTGAGGAGGTTATTATATGGAACGGAAAGTTAAAAAGATGATGGCTGATCTTCAATTTATTATGAATTATGGTCAAATCAGTGTAGATTTTATGGATCAAGGATATAAAAGAATGCTTTTTAGTGCATTAGAAGCTACGGGAAAACATTTTAATGTGCATACCAATGAGCATAATGAAACAATCTTGTTCTTAGAGTTAGTTTAGTAAATTTACGCAATGAGGAGCTGTTAATAATGGAGCAGTTAACCATTTTTGACGTAATGGATGAAACTAAAAATAAGCTTTATGAGGTATTAGAGAAAAATGGATTAAATTATAAGATTCGTAAGTACTATTTATATTCAGATTATCAGGGAGCTGTTCAATATTACTATATAAGAACAACTGATAATACAATTATTGATTTGTGTCTCTCGGATTTTCCAGAAATCTTCGCTGTCCATGAAGGATTTAGCGATAAACAAATTAGAAAGATTTACAACTGGAACTTATAAGTTATATAAATAACAAATTTAATTATTGGAGGAATGGAAAATGAAGATTGCTGTATCGGAATGGAAAGCACTGAAAAAAGAAACAAAGTTAAAGTTATTGCGTTATGCGATGTTAGAAAGCAAGTATAAGTACGCAAAATAAAAGCTCTTCATTTGCAAAAGCAAACAAAGAGCAAAGTCATGAGTGACCGTCTGGGAAAGAAATTGGCACATTTCTTTCCTCTTTATTTTAACATATAAAAAGATGTAGAGAAAAGGGGCATGTAGAATGGAAGAAGGTCGTATTTCCTTTCAGCAAGGGTTTAAAGAATTTCTTGTTATGATCGTCTGTTTTTGGTTCATTATGTTTCTCATGTATGGTGAAAGCCTGTTACAATAGAATGGAGTCGAAAGTCTAAATACCCTTAGGTAGCTCTCATAGGTGTAAGATCTATGGGGGCTTTTTCATCATGATAAATAATAATTTCACGTACCATATTAATTAATAAAGAATAAAACAACAAATAGATAGTCTACATTCAAATTTATGTTGAATTAATGTACTACATGGATAGTATATTGTTTGTTTTGGGGGCACCATATAGTGAAAATGAGTTTTACAAAAGTATGAAAATAGCAAACTAATAAAAACAAGCTGTAATATTGCCATCAACTCAAAAAGAACATGTAGTAAGAATCTCTACATGTTCTTTTTAAAAAATAAAAATGAAAGTAAACTTTTACCCATTTTGAAAGTATACTTTCAAAATACTTAAGACAAAGAGGGATTGAATCCATCACGATATATGTATTTAAATTAGGTTGAATTTTGGTGACCCTCTTTTCTTTTTTGGGTGTTATTCCTTACAAAGAGATACCTAAATACTGTAAACGTTTTTTCTCAATAACTAGAATGGATAAAAACGGTAAAATACAAATTGTAAGTGTTTTATAAATAATATTAGTGGAGGGGAAAAGCATATATGGCATAATTTTATACCAATGACTCATAGGAACAAAGGAGAACTATAATGACAAAAGAGCCAAAAAACAAACCAATAATCCCTCCAAGATTATTGGATAAAGTCAAAAATAAATTTAAACTAAAGAAAATTAATGGTCAAGTTACCACACAATCCCTATACGATAGGGACGCTACAACAAGCTCTATAGCGAATATTTTTCTAGGTGGTATATCAAAATCCGGAAATACAAAAGGTGATCCAGTAGGGATGTACACAATTACACCAGAATCTGATTTAGAACTAGTGGCTCCCCACAAAGAACCTGACTTTAAATCTGATAAGACCCGAGCGTGTTGTGCGGCAAATGATGAAAACTATGGAGATTATTGTCTTGCGGCTCGAGGGGAAAACAATGCTTACCAAGGGAAAAATGGCGTTTATAAAACGATAGTATGGTTACGTGAAACAAGATGGAATCCATGGAAAGAAAAAGTGAGTACGATGTTTCCAAAAGATTGGTCAGCAGAAAAAATTATTGATGTGATTAGTAGAAGCTATGACGTAGCCAGAAAAATAGCAACATCTAATGGTATTGAAGTATGGGAAGGTAGAGATCCCGTTACTGGATCTTTAATTGTGACGGAACGCTCTCCAAGCAGTGGTGAGATTATTACAGCCTATCCGATATTCGAGAGAGTATAGTATCTTTTATGAATCATTAGAAAGGAAGGTTCTATGAAAGATGAAAAAAGTAAGGTTACACAATTTATCGAAGAAGATATGATACAAGCGAATCCAGTCCTTCCAGTACGACTATTGGATAAAGTCAAAAATAAATTCAAATTAAAAAAAGCAAATGGCGAAGTGACTACACAATCCTTATACGATAGGGATGTCACAACAAGCTCAATTGCTCATATTTTCTTAGGTGGCATATCCAAGGCAGGATATACAAAAGATCAGCCTGTAGGTATGCACACTATTACACCCGGATCTGATTTAGAGCAAGTTGAAGCGGATAAAGAACCTGATTATAAATCTGACAAAACACGTGCTGTACGACCATTGACTGAACAAGATGATAATTATGCACCTCCGGGTAAAAATGGTGTATACAAAGCAAAAATATGGTTAAGAGAAACGAAATATAATAATTGGAAACAAAAAGAAAGTACCATGTTTCCAACAGATTGGTCACAAGAACAAGTGGTTGATGTAATAAGCAGAAGCTATGATGTTGCAAGAAAAATTGGTTCATCGAATGGGACAGAGACATGGGAAGGAAGAGATCCTATTACGGGTTCTATGATAGTCATGAAATGTCAACCGAACACTGGAGAGGTTATTACAGCTTATCCAAAGTATGAAAGATAATGAATGTCATGAGTAAAATGATTGTATTTGATATTTACAAAGGGGGATATACGGAATGGAAAACAAGAAAAATATGCTAACAGGGGCAACGAATAGTACTGTTCAATCAGATGCGATTATGACGTATGAGAAAACTAATGTACGAAAACAAAATGGATTAATGGGTAATTTCTATGGAGATAAAGATTTCAAGAATTTGTTATTAATACGAGGTAATAGTTGTATGAATGAGCAAATCAATTCAAACGAAATTAAAAATCTTCGTTTGAAAAAAAGTCAAAATATTCAATCTGTTCGTTGGCAAGGTTTCATTCAACCTAAAGAAGATGGAGTATACACTTTCTCAGCAGGAAAGCATGATCAAGTAATGATTCAAGTAGATAACTGTATAGTAGTTGATAATATAGGAAGAGAAACAGAAATTAAACTTCAAAAAGATAAGCTATACAAAATTATAGTGGAGTATCAAGTGAATCCAGATGTAGAAGATGCATTCACTCTCCTATGGGGGACAGAAGAAAAGAAAGAAGTCGTTCCTCATGAGGTATTATATGCTCCGAGTTTAGCACAGAAAGACAAACCAACCGTAATAGGAAGTTTACATCAATTAAAAGATGCTGTAGATGATTTTATTAGAGATGAAAAAGACACAGATGGTGATAATATTCCGGATAGTTGGGAATATGAAGGTTATACAGTAGTAGATGGTGAGTTTGGTGTGAAAGATTTAGTTAAATGGGATGATGATGTTCATGGCCCTCCACTTGTAAAATATAAATCTTCACCTATGAAATGGAGTACAAGTGACGATCCTTACAGTGATTATGAAAAAGTGACGGGATTACAAATGGATACCCGTGTTACAAAAGAAGCACATCATCCGTTAGTAGCAGCTTATCCGGATGTGCATATTAGCATGGAAAAATATCTATTAATCCCTAATACCAATTTCCAAGCAGGAGAAGGTGGTTCATCTAGTAAACAAGTAACTCGTGGTACATCTAATACTGTGTCCAATACTGAGTCATGGGGAACTACTGTAACAGCCAATGCGAGTCTCTTAGACTTTGGGGGATCTGTTAGTGTAAGTTATGAATCCTCTACGACAACATCTACCACAAAGGATGAATCTGTTAGCGATTCAACAACAAAAGATTGGAACGAAGTATTAGGTATCAACACTGCTGAAGCAGGTAAAATCCTACCAAATGTACGGTATGTGAACACAGGAACGGCACCTGTATTTAAAGTGAAGCCACAATTCACTTTACATTTTCCGAAAACTACAAACGGGGATGCGATTTCTTTAATTAGCTCGTTAGTTGGAGAAACTCATAAGGGATTAGAGGTATTACCAGGCAACACCTATCCAGACAAATCAAAACCACCGTTGGCATTTGATAAACCAACCCATTTTGGTGAGTCTTTAATGTTAGATCAAGGTAATGTAAGTCGTCTCCAAAAGAATGATATATTAAAATTAGAAACCAATGGAATAGAATCAAATGTAGTATTGATTGATACACAAGGACAAGATTACGAAAGTAGCCTAGAATGGACGAATGTCATATCTAAAATTAAAGCGAATACAGCAGAAATTGTGTTTACTACAGTAGGAGGTCCTGTTACAAAACGTAATGTTGCAGCACCTGGTACTACCCCTGTCGAACAAACAGTACCAGAAATGACATTCAAAGAAGCATTGAAACTTAGTTATGGCGCAATTGAACAAAATGGGAAAATTTATATTAATGATCGAGAAATTATAAACAGTGCCGTTAACTTAATTGTGGATCAAACAACTGAGGCAGAAATGAAGAAACAAGCAGTAAAATCAATATTTGATGTGAAATTAAAAGCTAGAATGCATTTTGAAATGACCGAAAAAGTGATTGCTAACGTATCTACTAACGGCAATGGTCATGCTTACTTTAATATTCAGATTCCAAATGGTGTAGCGGAAGCAGCAACTTTTGAAATGTATATGAATGGTCAGAAAAAAGGACACCAGGGGCCAGAAATATTCAGTAAAGGCCGTAAAAATTGGAGTGGGCATGTTTATGGGTTTGGTGTGCATATCGGTGACGCCATCAATGGAAACAACACATTTGAGTTAAAAGTAAAGGGGAATGTAGTGTCGACCTTCCGAGGGAAGCTGTTCACTGATGAAGAAGTACAAAATAATTACCAATTTAGGGACTGGATGTTCATAACAGAGACCATAGGTGACACGGTTAGGGAATATGTAGGTTCTATGTACTTTAAACAAATTCCTTTGAATATTGCACAGGAATATAAAGTGGTGATACCAAATGATACACATACATTCCCAACCGGACAACTGATTCAATTTTTCCCATTTCTTAAGATTGGACGGGGTACTCCGATTAAAATTTATGCTATTGTGGCAGGAAAAGAAGTTTTAGTTGTTGATAGACTAGCTGGAAGTTGATAGTTTGAACAATTCTGGTGCAAAGGTAGTAGGACTATAATAAAGAATGACAGATTCCTAATCTCACTTTGAAACACGACAACGATTCAAGGGATAGCCACAATTGAAAATTTTTCATATAAATTAGTTTTTAAGAAGAGTCCTTGTTTATGGATTCTTCTTTTTAATATGTTCGTAAAGGTATACTTTTACGATTGCTTTTCATTCTCATATGACTGTTGAAGACGTACGTAAATCTTACTTTGGAGAACTTAAGTACAATGCCCAACAAAAATAATGAAATCATAGAAAAGGGCAAGCACGAAGCTTGCCTTGTTTTTTTATTCTATAGGATTAGTATTACCCGCTCTGTCAGGAATACGATAATATAAGGGAACACTTCCATTCTTTATTTTTTTAGCATCAGCGAATGGAATTTCAATTCCAATCGCGTTATTAACTTCATCTTCATCTATCGTATAGTCGTGTGTATGACCATCCCAATAAATTTCAATTCTATCTCCAACTTGCATATCTGGGTAAGGCTCTATTGTAACTTTAATACCCTCGCTTACACTTTTCGTATCAATCATGTCAATATCCAAAGGCTGCAATTCATTTTCAGAGTCATTAGATTTATTAGTAACCATCCGTATCTCTCCCCTTTAATTTAATACTTACGACGTGTCACTATATTTCTTCTATTTTATGTAAGCTCATACCTTTTTATCGTCTAGTAGGGGTCACCATACATGCCCATCAACTTAAGGAGGCATGCAAAATGAACTTGCGTTCATTCTAGATAAAACTGTTTGAAGATGTGTTGAATTTTTAAAAAATCGGCATACCTAATAAACCTAAGAAGGTCATTTTTAAAATTATGCAGCTTTTTTTTGAATGTTTAATAGATTATAATTATAGGAAACACCCATAATATCAAAGACTGTCTTTTTCTCATATCTGTGAGATTTCCGTCCATTTTTCTGTAGTAGGGTAAACAGGCGGATCAGAATCTTTGTTATTGCTTGAGTGTTTTTCTGTATCGCTTGATATAACAGAGATAGATGATCTTGGATCATCCCAATTGCTTTATATTCACTTAGTTCTCTTTTTTTCTTTTGCAAAAGAAGTTGACGCATCTTAAACATAGTAGAAGAACATATAAAAATGGCAATGAGCTTTCCATACACATGGCATTCTAATCGCTCCTGTTTGATATTTTGCCAGTGATGAATTTGAAATAGGGATTTCCAAGTTTTAAAGATAATTTCTATTTGCCAACGAAGGGAGTAAAAATCATGTATTTGTTCCATCGGAACGATCTCCCAAGGGGTATTCGTAACATATATGTTTATGCCAGTTAATCGCTTACTCTTTTCTGAATACGTAATCCCCTTTTTACTTTCTGTATAGATTTGTTTTATTCTACGTTCCCGCAATTGTTTTTCAGTTAATCGATATATAATCACTCTTGTAAATAGTCTTTGATCCCTTCCTATGTAAGCCTCTTTTATTTCATACGTTTGTCCTGGTTTTAAAGTATTCATAATGTGTTCTAAGTCAATTTTGATATACTGCGATTGCTTTTTTACTGTTCCATTTCGAAAGTATTCCGGAAATGGATTTTTCATATAGACTGTATGGTTTAACTTAAGCCTTGATATATAGCACACACCACGTTGATCCATTTGATCTAAGTCTTCCAATGAAAAATAGCCTAAATCACGAATACACAGATCACCAGGTCGTAAGGTATCTAAGCAATCTGTACCAAATGTTTTATCATTATTTTTTCCTGGTCCTACCTGAAAATTTAAAAACTGTCCGCTGTGTAAGTCATATTCTAATTGAATCTTTATACCCGCTGTTTGTGCACAACCACCTGATCCAGGATATACACTAGCTAAATGTTTTGGTACTTGGAAAATCGTCGCATCTAAAATACGAATTCGTTGAAAATACGTGAGTGTTGCACTTGAAATGGCTGATGTTTCACAAAGTTTACTTTTCCATAATGCAGAGAAAATATATTTCAAAAATTCAACAGCTTTCCTATCAAAGCGCTTATTGAGTCCTTCGGGACTCATAAGAGTGCCTGTGGCTGCGTGTAATTGGCTACATAATCGAACGAGAGAATCGCTCGTTGTACGTTGGCTTACCCAGATACATATGGTAGCTAATTCATTTCCTGAAAATTTTCGTTTTCTTTTTATAAAACCTAATTCTTTTGCCAATTCTTCCAAAAGGGAAGGAGTTAAATGACGGTACAGCTCTTCAGAAAATAGTTGTAATTCATCTTGAATCGAAAGATTCATAAAAAACGTCATCCTTTCTAGTTAGCTTTTTAGAAAGAATAACGCTTTTTTGCACTTAGGGGTAGTGAAATTTCTTAAGTTGATGGGCATGTATGGTGACCCCTTATATGTCTAGAAATGCAGTAACCTCCTGCCTGTTAATTGGGTAGGAGGTTATTAAAGTTGTTTGAAAATTATTTTCCACTTTCATTCGATAATGTTTCAGGAATAATAAAGTTATCTAATTTCGAAAATCAAATCGTATAACATAGCCTACGTTAAGAAATTAAAAACTCTTCATTTAAGTGTATACATTTATTATTACTTATTCGTTGTATAAGTAAGGGAGGACAAATGATGAAACAAGAAAATATACTATCCTCCTATCTTATCCATTTAGGAGAGGAAGTGTTCAATCTATTACTAGGGGTCACTATATCATTTCGGGAAAATAGCAGTTACCATATCATCTATATTAGTATTTAGGAACTTCTAATATACTCTTTTTCTTCCCATCATATACTATAGCTGTTTTTGCTTTTATATTCTCATTGTTATATATAAAATCTTGGTTTGAGAAATTCACGATCACTTTCATGTTTTTTCCAAATGTCGTACTTTGAACTTGCCGATCTTCAGACAATACTTCAAAATTAGTCATTGGTTTTGTTACGGCTTTCTCATGAAATGGAGACCATACTTTCAAATAAGAGGTAATGATGGATTTACTTTTCTCCCATTCATTTTTATCAATATGATATAAAGGTGGTACATTATACAACATTTCAGATAACATTCTATTTCCTATCTCATCCTTAATTCTAAAACTTCCCCATGACCATTGGTGAGTCGTAATAATTGAATCATTATATACAAGTTTATATAACGGAATTGAATATACAGGATTATTATAAATATTTTTATAAATAGGCTTAATAGGTATGGTTTTTCCATTCAGTTCTGGAATAGCACCATCTGGTGAAGTGGATTTATATCCGCCTACATAATATGGGTTCTTTTTATCTCTCATATCAGAGTCGGGCCAAATCCCAGGCGTTTCTATTCCATGCGCAAAGGCAATTATATTACTAGCAAAGTCATTCCCACCTTCTGATCCCACTACCATATGTTTTTCTTCGCTAATATATTTCATTCTTTGCAGTCTTGCTTTTACATCTTGGTCCTGAGTAGTAATGTGATTTGGAGAATAATCATCATAAATTTCACCTGTAGCATCACAATCGACAAACCAAGAATTAAACGGTATATTATTTTGTAAAATATCACCTACACGTTCTTGCACACTAGGTAAGGATAAAGTCGGATTTAACTTTCTTCCTTTTCCTAAGAATCCTCCTACTTTTTCTCCTTTTTCATTCGATATTGTAGCGTTTTCATATAAAGTTTTATCTTTAAAAGAAGCTGTATTCCACTCTCTACTTCCCACTTCATGAATCGAGTGGTATGAATCATAAGGACCGATTAAATACCCCATTCTATTTGCTTCTTCTACCATTTTGGGATTCATTAATCCATTAGCCCAATTAGGTAAACCTATCCATGCTTTTTTAACATTCGATTTCTTCATATCAACTAAAACATCTGTTGTTTCTTTCTGTTCCCATCTACTTACTTCATCCACTGCCTCTGTTAACTTACTCTTAATTAATCCTTTGTTCAGTGTATATAATTCTTGTTCACTTAAGTTTTGGATTCCTTTTTTCAACAATTCATCCATTCCAGTATCTGGATTATTGAAAATATCTTTATTATAAAGTTGTTCTAATTTTAATACCTGATTTATCGCATTAACTATTACTTTTTGCTGGCTTTTATTGATAGCTTTTTGATTCTTTATCTCTTGCATAACAGTTTCAAAATCTTTTGAGCCATCTTCCGTATTTTCTTGTAACAACTGTGCCATCCAATTTGTAAATGGCTCATCCATTTTTTGTGTGAATTTATCCCACTTGATATTTTCTACTGCAATCCCACTGTGGTCCCAAAAATAAATATGAGGAGCTCCATATAATTTTTTAATGTTCGGATTTGTTTTTGCTTTTTCTTCTAGTGTCTTAAATTCTCCCTGTTCTTTTATATAATTTTTATAAATATTTGCCATCGAGACAGGGTTTTTATCAGTTAGATACAATCTGAATCCATATTCTTTATTCTTATTAATAGAAGGATATTGATGTGTAAAACTAAACTGTATATCGGAATCAGCAGTGAAATGAATATTATCATTATACATATTGTCAGCTATATACATAATGGAATATTTAGATTTATTCAATGCAAAGAATCTCATAGAAAAACGTTCTATGAATGACATATCTTGATCTTTTAAATATTCTTTCCAGTTTGGGTCATTGCTAGGTATATTTTTTCCTTCCCATAATGGTAACGTATAGCTGTCCGCACTTACTTTAGGCCATGTAAATTCATTAGCTCCTTCAGACTTAGTAGATTTTAACTTAATACTTAAATAGGATTCTTTCTTTTCAATCTTCACATCTATTTGGTCATCTGGATAATTCCAAGATATACAATCATGTTTTTTTATTAGATTTGTTATTTTTTTCTTCGGTAGTGGTAAGGATGCACTTTCTCTTACACCATCTTTTTCCACAAAAATTTCACCAGTTTCAGGATTCACATCAAAAGTGAAATTTTTGTATTGTGAAATCACGTTTTGTCCCTTTGTTGTAATATCATTTTGTTGCGCATAACTCAGGGATGGTAATGTAAGACATATTGAACTCATCAAGATGGGAATAACTAGCTTTTTCATTTTTTTATTCATATTTATAAACCTCCTTATTTTTATTTCTATGATACAAATACATTGTGACAGGAATGTGACAATGTATTTTATTATTATTTAACTTCATGATGAGTGGCTCAAAAAAAGAACGAATTCTTGCCGTGCCCCTATTACGTTGACAGGTGATTATGTTTGGAACTTAAAGCAAAAAATTTTAAGACCATTACGAGACAAAAATCCTATAAAAAAGCGGTAAAGAGTGTTTTGCCCATCCTCCGAAAAGGGGGAATAAGAAAAAATGTAATAAAGCTATTCTATCTCTATGGCTTCTATAATGAATGGACATTATTTTTGAAGAAGAAGTTTCTGGAGTAACAAAGAATTGCGAACAGCTCAAAAAAATGCTAGGAGATTTACGAGAAGATGATACTATTTATGTTACCGATATAATAAATTTAATAAACAGTTATATTTAGGACATATATTCATTTTAGAAAGGATAATTTTAAAAATGGAAATAGAGAATTTACTTAGAGTTACAACAAGGTGGGAATTAAGAGATTGGCTTGAGGAAAATTCAAAAAAAGAAAGATTTTGTTGGGTGATAGTAAGTATAACTGAGCAATCAGAAGTGATTCAGTATTTAGATGCAGTTGAAGAAGCATTATGTTTTGGTTGGATTGATGGCATAAAGAAGAAAATATCAAATACTGAACTTGCTCAAAGGTTTTCCCCAAGAAAGAAAAACAGTAATTGGACAGAATTAAATAAGGAAAGAGTAAGGAGATTAAATCAATTAGGCTTGATGAAAGAAGAAGGACTGAGAGTTCTTCCTGATATGCGACCTGAATCTTTTACTATAGATGCAGATATTGAAACTCGTCTGAAAGAAGATGACCAATTATATCAAAACTTCATTAATTTTCCTGATCTATACAGAAGGATTAGAATTGATACGATACAAAGTTATAGAAATGAACCTAATATTTTTAATAAAAGATTGGAAAAGTTTATTGAAAATACCAGAGAAAATAAAATGTACGGTCAATGGAATGACAATGGTCGTTTAATCAATTATTAAGGAAAGGAAATGAGAATTGAAATTAGAACGTTTGATATCAATCATATTCAAGCTCTTAAATAATGAAATTTTGTCAGCTTCTAGTTTAGCTGATGAATTTCAAGTATCACCACGGACAATTTATAGAGACATCGAAGCTATTTGTGCTGCCGGAATACCAGTTGTTTCTTACCAGGGGACTAACGGGGGATTCGGTATAATAAAGGGATACAAATTTGATAAAAGCTTAATGGGTTCTTATGACATTCTGAATTTAATTACAGTATTAAGTAGTTTATCGAGTATTTTTAAAGATAAAGAAATTGAACATACGATAGATAGACTAAAATTACTGGATACAAACAGTAATAATAAGTCTTTATTGGTTGACTTGGAAAGCCATAGAACAGAACCCAATTCATTAATGAATCTGCGAAAAGCTATACATAAAAAAAAAGTGATCCACTTTAATTATGTAAGCAATAAAAATGAATTTACATCTCGTGAAGTAGAACCTATTCACCTTCATTATAAGTTCCGTAACTGGTATATATATGGTTATTGTAGAGAACGTCAGAATTATAGAGAATTTAGAGTATCACGTATGATGAATGTCACTCTGTCACAAGAAAAGTTTCTACAAAGTCACGAAATTAAAGAGGAAGCATTTTATTCAAACCGTAATCTGGTGGGTTTTGAGGATGTAGTAATCTGGGTAAGTCCTAATTCTTTAGCAGAAGCATTAGACCAATTCCAGAATTCTTCAAAAACCATTAACAATGACGGAAGTATGACAATTACAATTTCTGTTTATCAACCTCTACAGGCTGGATGGCTTAAATCGATTCTTTTAAGCTTTGGTAGCGGTGCTAAAATTGTAAAACCGATCGAACTGCAATCAATTTTAATAGATGAGGCCAAAAAAATAATAAAAGTTTATGAAGATATATGACAAGCTGTTGTCATATATCTTTTTTTATAATCTAGATATCAACTTTTAAAAAACCAGAACTAAAGGAGTAGCTGTTAAATGAACCATGCAAAAAATATGTATAAGTACCATCTTTGGGCTAATAAGGTATTACTAGAAAGAATAAAAGAATTACCAAACAATGTCCTATATAAAGAGGCTAATAGTTCGTATCCAAATATTGCTCAAACGTTTAGCCATATCTATGTAGTAGATGTTATGTGGTTACAAGTACTTAAAGGAATTGGTATGCAAGAAGCATTAGAAGCTTCTATGCTATTATTAGAAAAGACTAATTTATATTCTGTAGATGAATTTATTAAGTATTTCGAAGAACTAGCTTCACAGTATGAAGAATGGATGAATAGCCAAAAAGATTTAGAACAAAAAATTAATTTGAATAATCCTTGGTCAGGTGCTAGAGAGACTGCATACTCAGAAATTTTATTTCACGTTGCTAATCATGGTACCTATCATCGAGGTAACATAACAACCATGCTAAGACAACAGGGGCACGCTTCAACAATGAATGACCTCGCTTTATATTGGTATCAGAGTTAGGGCAAATAGTACTTGTAAATTAATGATAGTTCATATGAGAATACAAATAAAATATTAATCTGCTTTCTATATAAATGTCCTTTAATAAAACTAACGGTGGTGTTAGCTTAATAAGCCAAATTAAAAACCAGTTCCTTAACGTACAAGGAACTGGTTAAAATGTGTCCAATTTTCCAGAAATAATATGGTGACCCCTATATTTTGATCAATCTTTGTTCGAAATATAAGGGATTCTTTTATAATAAAATGAATGTTCTCAGCAACTTTTTAATCAGACTTTATTTTAAGCCAACACCTATACTTTGAATGAAAAATAATAATCATTAACATCTTACAACATTGTAAGGTAGATGTAAGAAAAATAAATATCTTTATTAAAGCATAATAGTTAAACTAACAATTATATGACTCAACCTGAGATTACATTAGACGCTGGAGGTAACTATGAACAAGACAGTATTACATGTAAATAAAGTAAAAAAGGTATATAGCAAAAGAAAAGAAGCAGATTAAAAAAGTTGTATCAAACAACAAAAATGTAATCAATTGAACATAGAGAGATGGAGAGATGAAAACATGAAAAGATATGTAGGTATACTTGTATTGGTAATTATTTTGACTTTAATGGCCGGATATAGACAAGTGAACGGTTTATATGAAAAAGCAACAGCAAAAGAATACTATGTTCAGATTCAAGGGAATGAAGATACGCAACTGTCTCCAATCGGAGATGAGTATAAATTAAATGCATATAATAAAGATGGCGAAAAAACAAAGATTGTTTTTTCTGTACATGAGAAAATACTTGAAACTCCCGCATTTCTTCGTGTAAATGTATTAAAATCAACAGATTCTGAAGGAAATCACCTCGTAAAAAATTACGAAAAGATAAAAGAAACAGAACTACCTGAGAAAGTAAAAGAAAAAATAAAAGAAAATTAAAAGGTAACATCTTACCATTCCATATAAAAAGTGAATATAAAAAATAACCTGTAGGCCCACGGGTTTAACCGTGGATATTTACGTCTAAACGTACAATTTTCCCGAAATGATACGGTGCCCCCTACAAGACAAAGTATAATAAAAATTACCTGTTTAATTAAAAAAATGTTTTAGACTTGGGCCCATTGATATACTTAACATTCTTTATCTTCAATACCCATATAACAACCATGCTAAGACAACAGGGGCACGCTTCAACAATGAATGACCTCGCTTTATATTGGTATCAGAGTTAGGGCAAATAGTACTTGTAAATTAATGATAGTTCATATGAGAATACAAATAAAATATTAATCTGCTTTCTATATAAATGTCCTTTAATAAAACTAACCGTGGCGTTAGCTTAATAAGCCAAATTAAAAATCGGTTCCTAAACGTAAAGGAATCGATTTTTCTATGCTGTAGTTTTCTTAACGTTGTAAATCCGTATTTTCCTGACGTTATCCCTGGTACAAGAAATCCTATATGATAACCAACACTATTTGGTTCTATTGTTACATAAACCACTTATTCCCACTTTGCGGGGGATGGGCAAAAACACCCTTATATGATTATTTTATCCTGTTTCTCATTTGTCACCTAAACGTTTGTTTACATGACAAGCGAAAATGAAAGCTTAGACGAATAAAGGAATTTTATAAAAAACCAGATTGGAAATAAAAGTAAGCCTATAACCTATTTTTACACGTATCTCGGTCGAACCCCAAATAAGTGATGTTTAAAGGTATATTAATAAATAGAGAAATATATCCTGGAGGTACATATGGAAAAAAAGATCGGTAATGTCAGAGTAAGAGAAGACTCAGATGGGATAGAAGTTTTAGTATCAAATAAGTATTTGAGTGAATGTATTGAATATATAAACCAACATCGAATTACTCAGGTAGCTATAATAGACTGGTATTATAAAAGCGAAGACGTGAATTTTTTAAGTGAATGTCCTACCGTTGAAGAAATATTCTTAGATAGCAATTATTTAAAGGATATTTCAGGTTTATATCATATAAAAAATTTAAAAGCTCTTAGTTTAACTGATTCAACTGTTCTGGATGGAAAAAATGAAATTGACCTAAGGGCATTTTCAAATTTAGAACGACTTTTTCTAACTTGGAGCAAGAAGATAAAAGGACTTGATCATCTCAAAAACCTAAAAGGATTATGGATGTGGAAATATGCCCCAAAAGAAAGAAATCTACAAGAGTTGAATAACTTAGAACAGCTCGAAGAATTAGTTCTTACTCAATGTAAAATAAGTTCTCTCACAGGTATAGGAAAGTTAAAAAATTTAAGGAAATTAGAATTGAATTATTTACAAACATTAAATAATGTAGGAGATTTAAAAGGCTTAAATCATTCTTTACAAAGATTAGAAATTGAGGCGTGTAAAAATATTGAAAACTTATATAGAATTGGGGATTTAAAGGCACTAGAGTTTTTTATTCTTTGGAATTGTGGTGATATACCTTCCATTGGTTTTGTTAAGGAATTGCACCAATTAAAGCATTTTGCTTTTGGTGGTACCAATATTTTGGATGGGGATCTCAGTCCATGCATAGGAATTGATTATATTCACTTTACGGAGAAGAAACATTACTCGCACAAAAGAAAAGATTTCATAAATAATTAATAATTTTAACTTCCGATATCGAGAATTATGTAAATAAGCTGTCCATATGGGCAGCTTTATTTTATGTTCCGGCATAGCGTAGGTTATTTTGAAAAATGCTGGTGGTACTCCTATTAGGGGTAGCGTCATATCGCTATCGAGCTAAAAAAATGTATCCATAAAAAGAAAAAATACGCCATCCTTTCCTATGATTCTACAGAGAGAATAGCGTATTTTTTCATTATAGGCGTTATAAAATTATTAAGTTTATGGATATGGATGGGACCTCTAGAATTTAATAATCTATTCATATCAATAAATTAGAACGACGATATTAAATGTAAATTAAACCTTTCTAACCTTCTGTCTACCATTTTTTAATTTAGAAAATGGTAACAATTTCTTAAAATATACTATTAGAGTCTAGATGTTTTAAATAAAAATTTATATAAAATATAGAAGAAGACAGCCGTCAGGGCGCCTTGCCATAAACTTATGTTATATGAAAGAAATGGATGTTTTTTAAAGAAAATATATATGAGTATTGCAGAGCCAAATGGGATAGAAACTGCTAATCCAAATGAAATTCGGCTTTTCCAATTCATTTTTACATCAAAAGAAAAACCTTTTAATATATGAAAAATAATATAAATGCCCCCAGTAAGGATTGTGACAGATAATAAAGTACCTAATATATCAAATGATACACCTTGAAGTGCATGTTTTTTGGGTGAAACTGAAATTATCATTGCGGATATAGTATCTATTCCAAATTGAAAAGCCAATAATAGACTTACAATAAAGCCTATAGATGCAAATTTTTCAAACATTGTTTGCTTAGGTAACGCAGTAATTAATTCGTCACAATATGCTTGTAAATCATCTCCAAAAATATCGTAAGCCGTTTTACCTTCTTTTTGAGACTCTAGAAGATGATCTAAAATCTCTAATAATAGTTCTTCCGATTGTTGTTCCGGAACATTGGAACAACGTATATACACCAAGATGTTCCCATAAGCCAATTCATTTTCTTTTGTTAGCAGTTTTCTTTTTTCATTGTTAACTTTGATCATTTCCTCAGGTTTCAATTTCTTTTCTCCCCTTTAATAACTGATTTACAGTTGTCGATACCATATCCCAACTTTCCTTAAATAACTCTAATTGATCTAACCCCTTCTTTGTTAAGTGATAATACTTACGCTTAGGTCCTAAATTAGAAGCTTTTAAAGTTCCCTCAATGAGTTTTTCTTTCTGCATGCGTAATAAAAGTGGATAAATACTGCCTTCGCTTACAAATGTAAAACCATATTGATTTAACTTTGCGCTTAGTTCATACCCATATACCTCGTCTTGTGAGATGATATATAAAATACAGCCTTCTAATACACCCTTTAGCATTTGGCTATGCATCAATTCATCTCCTTTCAGTATGTTGCTATACAAGTTAGCTTACTTTTAAATTGTAGCATCAAGTAACTTGTTTTGCAAGCTACTTGACAGTCTTTAAACAAATAGGGGTCACCATACATGCCCATCAACTTTAGAATTTAGAATTACCCCATTGTCATCAACTTAAAAAATTGATTGTGCTCCAAAACCAAAAAAATGAGTCAAATTCTCATAAATAACTGTAAAAAAGTAAATTTCTCGTAATGGAGATGTCTCAAAATCTTAGCTTGATGGGCATGTGGCGGTACCTCACTTACTATGTAATACATACTGGGCTTATGTAAAAATTTCTCAATATTATATTATTACTATATAAACTATAATATAAGTAATTCTTTTTATTATTATATGTTTGTTCTTTCCTGTTGCAGAATCCTTATGATAAGGATTCTTTTTTTATATCAAAAATCACAAATAAAAAAGATAAGATCCGGGAACACGATCTTATCTATAGCACAAGGAGTAAACAAAAAGGAATAATCATCATATTTTTATTATAATTTATTTTTTGTTAATTTTGAATATTGTAACCTTAATTAAAAAGTTTATCTATATTGAGAAATTTATTACAAAATGATTCAAAACTCCAATGTAAACTTTTAGCCAGTAGTTTACTTTCATAATATTGATTTTGATACGTGTTTGGTAAAGAAAAACACAATGAATTGCAAATAAAAACTATACAGAAATCTAGTTCCGTATAGTAAAGTGCATATGATAAATCCCTCTTTGCTATCTCCCAAAAAAGAATCTTGGCTGCAGACTCTATAAACTGTATTTTCAGAAACATTGCAAGCGTGTAAGAAAAATGAAAGGTAATTCAATATGAGAATAACAATCTTAATACTACAATGAAAACAGAAACATTCATAAAAATTCTGAGGTACGATATCAAGTTATTTTAGTGCTTAAAACATTCGATTAAGAATTACAGGCTAAATAAGGAAATACGAAACTAGACCATCAATTAATAGAAAATTATTCGTATTTTAAAAAAAGGAAAAATGTCGGCAGGCATCATCTATCAGCGCTCATACTTAGTTTGTATATTTGGAGGGGATTTCTCATATGAAAATAGTAAAAGTAAAAGATCTTAGTAAAGAATACACAGGAAAGGTTTCACATACAGCACTTTCAAATATTAATTTAACAATTACAGAAGGAGAATTTGTTGGGATTATGGGTCCTTCTGGTAGTGGGAAAACAACGTTATTGAATATGATTTCTACTATTGACTCGCCAACATCAGGCAGTGTATTCATTAATAGTAAAAATCCTTATCAACTATCACCCAATGATTTGGCCGTATTTCGCAGACAGGAATTAGGGTTCGTCTTTCAATCCTTTAACCTGTTGCATACATTAACAGTAAAAGAGAATATGGTTCTTCCGCTCGTATTAGATGGCATGAATGTGAAAAGAATAAATAAACGAGTAGAATCTATTTCAAAAAAATTAGGAATCAGTGAAATTTTAAATAAACGAACATATGAAATATCAGGAGGACAAGCACAGCGAACAGCGATTGCCCGTGCACTCATTCATTATCCTAAATTGGTTCTTGCCGATGAGCCAACAGGAAACTTAGATTCTAAGGCTTCCCAAGATGTAATGGAGATATTAACACAATTAAATAAAGAGGAAAAGGCAACAATGATGTTAGTAACGCACGATCCAGTTGCTGCAAGTTACTGTGACCGCGTTATTTTTATTAAAGATGGACAGTTATATAATGAAATTTTCTACAATGACAATCGTTCGTTATTTTATCAAAATATTATGGACATTCTTTCTATGTTAGGAGGGAACAAAAATGAATTTTCGACAGCTCGCATTTAATAATGTTATACGGAATAAACGAATATATCTTGGCCATTTTTTTAGTAGTACATTTGCG
This sequence comes from Bacillus sp. FDAARGOS_235, assembly GCF_002073415.2. Lineage (NCBI taxonomy): Bacteria > Bacillati > Bacillota > Bacilli > Caryophanales > Bacillaceae > Bacillus > Bacillus sp. FDAARGOS_235. The sequence goes on along the minus strand of NZ_CP020434.2, from coordinate 8,154 downwards.
GTAATGATTTTCTTTACTTATGGGCTACTTGTCTTTCATCCGAATCTACAAGGGGAACTGACTCATGCAAGTACCATAATGAATACATTTGGGAAAATAGGATTTCAACTATCGTATTACTTAATCTTTGTTTTCTCTTTTCTATTTATTTTCTATTCTGTTAGCGCATTTTTAAAAAATAGAAAAAAAGAGTTTGGATTATTAATGTTACATGGAATGTCTCATAAACAGCTTCATCGATTAATTTTTTTCGAAAATATGTTGATTGGAATCCCGTCTATACTAGCAGGCATTGGACTTGGGATGGTTTTTTCTAAATTATTTTTACTAGTTAGTGGGTCTTTATTAGGAGTAGAGCATACGTTATCATTTTACTTCCCATTAAAGTCTATGGGAGTAACAGCTCTTTCCTTTTTTGTTTTATTCCTACTCATTTCATTATTTACATCAAAAATGTTGAATATGAATGAGCTTGTAGAACTCATAAAATCAGAGGAAAAACCAAAACCTGAGCCGAAAGCGTCCGTTTGGATATCCTTGTTAGCAATGATCTTAATTGGAGCAGGTTACTCCGCTGTCCACTACTGTATCGTCGCGGTGCATTACGTGAGTAGTTTGAATCAATTATTCCTACTCGTAGGTGTAGGTGTCTTATTAATTGTATTTGGAACCTATTTTTTCTTTACTCAATTGTGTGTATATGTGATATACACTTTAAAAAATAGAGAAACTACATTCTTTAAAAGAACCAATCTCCTTGTTATTTCAGAATTAGCGTTCCGAATGAAAGATAATGCGAGAACGTTCTTTATCGTTACAATTATATCAGCTGTATCATTTACAGCAATTGGAGTTTGTACGGCAATCGCAAATCCTGAATTGGCAAAAAGTGCGACCCCATATGCATTTACCTATCGATCGGATAAGGGAAATACACAAGAAAAATCCCATATTGAAGAGATAAAGAAACAATTAAAAGAATCTGGATTTTATTATAAACTTGTAGCAACAAAATTTAAAAGGGCACAAAACGGGTTGATGTTAATTAATATTTCTACGTATAATGAATACGCTAAAAAATTAGGGTATGAAATAGAAAAATTAACAAATGAAAATGAAAGTATCGCAATACTACCAAAGAAAAACCAAACAAGTGCAGAGGATAGAAAAACATTTGAATTAAAAGAAGTAGAAGTACCAATTTCTGTTCAAAAAACAATTTATATCCCAGAATTCGCCGAGATTGACAACCCTTTTATTGTCTCTGATGCTGTTTACAGTAAAGTTCTAAGTGTACAACAAGAAGGCGTACTCCGAGATTATACCATATATGGTTTTATCATAAAAAATTGGCCTGAAACAAGTGCAATTTCTACAAAACTTATGAAGTTCATTGGTACGAGTCAAGAGGATTATTATGCCTTTTCTTCTTTGTATTCAAAATGGCTTGAACTGAAACAACAAAATGGATTACTTTCTATTTCAAGTGTATTGGTGGGGATTGTATTTTTCGTATTTACACTAAGCTTTCTATATTTCCGTCTATTTACTGATTTAGAACGTGATAAAGAGCAATATCAGATGCTTTCAAAATTAGGTTTAAGACAAAAAGAGTTAAAGCAAATTGTGACAAGACAAATGATAATTCTATTTTTCTTGCCGATTGTAGCGGCTATGGTTCACAGCAGTTTTGCATTTATAACTTTTCACCAATTAGGACAAACAGTAAGTAGGGAACTGTCCGTTATTCAAAGCTCAATTGTTGTATTAGTAAGCTTTATTTGTATGCAAATTATTTACTTCCTTATTATTAGAAATCACTATATAAAACGCATATGTACAAAAATATATTCATAAAAAAGAGAAACAAAAAATTGAAGGTGCATACTCAATCACTAATTATGCTTGGATATGCACCTTGAAAGTAAGTTTGATCTAAATGCAGTTGGAAATCAGGGCACATCCCTTGGACTGTTTCTACTCCATCGAGGTGGAGTAGCACCCAGAGATTTAACGAACGAAGATTTGAAAAATGCAGAAACCTATACTCGAATTGCAATAACTAATATGACACGTGCATATAACCGTGGTTTACAGAAAAGTTTAAAAGGACCAGACCTATTAAAGCATGTTATTAATACCTCAGGTTGGCCTGGTAATAAGAGTGTTCAATGGACAGAGAAACAGACAAACTATAACAAGGGTTTAGAAAAGAGTTTTATAATGCTTTCTAAACGACAATACAATGTTCTAGAATGAAATTTTTAACGATTATTATTATATAATTCATGCTTAAAGACGAAAATTCTCTTCAAAAGATGCACAGATTGACTTTGTACTGCTTATATCAGGAATTTAAAGAAGCATAAGCACAATATGTACAATTCAGTGGTCTATATTAACAGCAAAATAACTTTTAAAATAAGTAAATATGTTTATGTGTGTCAATAAATTAGAATAAAACCTTAATAAAACCTTAAAAAAAACTTTAGATAAAATTTCTTTTATCTTTCTATATTTATTCTATAATTTATGTATAAATATGAAAAAGCTCTTTAAAAGATACACAATTTTTTGTAGCGTTTATATCGGGAGTTTAACGAAAAATAAACACAATATATTTACTTTGCTTACCACACTAGTATAGTCATCTATATTAATAATAAAAACTACAATTTACAAGGAGAATACTTTATGAGTAAGAGAATAAACGAATTAGACTCAATACGAGGACTAGCGGCTATCACAGTGGTATTTGGACACTTTTGTTTAATGCTACCATCGTTGCCTAATTCTATTAAATTTTCCCCGCTTAGGTTTTTATGGGCTGGTGGGGAAGCTGTAATCGTTTTTTATGTACTCAGTGGTTTTGTGCTATCTATGGCACTCTATCATTCAAAAACAAATTATTGGGGATATTTAATTAAGCGATTTGTACGAATCTATATCCCTTATTATTTTTGGATATTCATCACTTTTGCTTTATTTATTTTGTTTTCACCATATGAAGTTACGGGACTACGAGATTGGTTCTATGATAAGTGGCAAGGGCCAATAACAAAATTAGATATGATGAATCACTTTGTACTTCTTAATAACTTTTTTACGGATAATTATAATCCGGTTATCTGGTCATTAGCTCAAGAAATGCGTATATCTATCGTATTTCCCTTGTTATTCCTTCTGTTTTATAAACAGAGTTGGAAGAAAACGATACTGTTTGCTATGAGCTTTTCTTTAATTGGTATTTTCCTTAATATGTTGCATATTGGGAAAGCTGAGGGGTTTTATAATGGTTATGCCGATACACTGCATTTCACATCTATGTTTATGGTTGGAATGCTACTTTTTAAACATCAGGAAGAACTTACTCAATTATATAGAAGTATGAAAAACTTAAACAGAAAACTTCTTATCGCATTAGGGGTCTTTCTATATCTATATTCCATTATGATTTATGGGCTTTCTAGTAATGATACTACTTTCTTATTAAAAGATTGGGGTGTGGTCATTGGTGTTAGTATAATAATCATTATGGCAATGAATAACCTAAAGGTAAAAGCTATTTTAAATAAGGGTGTATTTGTATACTTAGGGGAAATTTCATATAGTATCTATTTATGTCATTTTCCAATCACGATGGTACTCTTTAAACTTTTGTATGCAAAGATACCCACCCTTTTTCTTCTTATCTTATGTATTACAACGACAATACTTTGTTCTATATTATCGTATCATTTAATTGAAAAGAAATGTATCAATTGGGCAAAACAAAGAACAGCAAAGTTCAAAAAAAAAGTGTGACATTTGTAGGGGGACGGAAACGATTCAAAGAATAACCCGCTTTGAAAAATCCTCCAATTCAGGCGGTTGTTTTTCTTTAAATTTCTATATTAAACTTTGCACCGAAAAGAAATAATTTTAAGTCCGAAAAGGTACGAATTTTTAATACGAGGAGGAGGAGTGTATGAAGGATACGATTAAAACACGATTTATTATATTATTCTATATTAGTATTTTAGGTTTAGGAACCATGCTTGGAATATTTTATGTTAAACATAAAACCAATATTCAAAGAAATAAAGTGATTGCTGCCGAAAAACGCTTATTGCAATATGAGCTCACCTTGAAAAAAGAATTAGAAAAATATAATTTGGGAGAGAAAACAGCAGTTTTATTAGGAATTATGTACCAAGAGAGTAGAGGTGAGGGAAACGACCCTATGCAGTCTTCTGAATCACTGGGATTAAAGCCAAATGAAATTCAAGAGACAAGCTTGAGCATTAAACAAGGGGTAAAACACTTTGCTCAAATGTACAAATATGGAACGGAAAAAGATGTTAGCATGGATACAATTATTCAAAGCTATAATATGGGACCAGGGTATATTGATTTTATTGCGAGTCAAGAAGTTAAACAACACTCGGAAGATTCGGCCAAAAATTTTTCTAAGATGAAAGTTGATCAAAATCCAGAGATGTACACTTGTGGTGGAAATAAAAATAATTTTAGGTATCCATATTGTTATGGTGATTTCACATATGCAACAAAGGTGAATGAAAAAGCAAAACTTATTGAAGAACTTCTCCGAAAAAATCCAAAATTTAATTCAGAAAATTTTTAATGTAAGAGCTTTAAGATTCATGTGAGGGATCTATTAAATCAGGTCATAGTGATACCCGTATTCTAAAAATAGTCTGACTACATGTCTGGTTCAGATAGGTTTGGAGTGACTCATGCAAAGTAGATAGGATTTAAAAAGCACTCCACCAAGTCACAAAAATTTAGGTTTTACCGTAGGTACCGTTTCACGTTCAACAAAATAATATTAGGTTGATAATGTCTCCATTTAAATAAACTTTCCTCATCCACACTAATCATAGACCTTTTTAAAGTAGTCTAATCAGTATGGATAATTTTGAGAATGTTCAATCTATCCTTATTATTGTAAAATATTAATAAATGTTAATGTACACATAAAAAACAGGATAGTTCCTATAAAAAGTAAATACAAAAATGTCTAGGGGGGGGTAATGGTGGAAAAAATAGTTTTTTTAAAAAAATTAGATAAGAAACTAATATTCATTTTATTCATATTATGTATCACCAGTATTGTTGCAATATACAGTAGTCAGCAAACCGGGCAATATGGTAACCAAAATTTTGCTATGAAACAAATGGTAAATTACGCCATCGGATTTGTTTTATTATTAATTGTTGCCAATCTCGATTTAGATCAATTACAAAAATTAGCTTGGCCGATTTATATTGTGGGGTTCATCTCAATTATCATCTTAAAGGTATTACCAGTATCAAGTTTTACACCTGAAATATCAGGTGCAAAAAGATGGTTTAGATTTCCAATTATTGGTGCTACGCAACCAGCTGAATTTTTTAAGCTTGCCTTACTTCTTCTGGTCGCAAGTTTAGTTGTAAAACATAATGCACAGTATATGGCACGGACATTTCAAACTGATTTACTTTTGATTGGTAAAATATTTTTGATATCTATTCCACCAGCGTTACTTGTATATAGTCAACCCGATACGGGAATGGTGTTCCTATATATAGCAGCCATTGCATGTATTATATTTATGTCAGGAATTCAAAAAAAGTTAATCGTACTATGTGCAGGAATTCCAATGACTGTATTGTCTGCTTTAATATTTATATACTTGAAATATCCAGATATTTTCTTCAATAAGTTAGTTACTTTATTAAAGCCTCACCAACAATCGCGAATTTTAGGCTGGTTAGATCCATTTCAGCATACAGATCAGGGATATCAAACTCAACAATCACTTTTAGCTGTTGGTAGTGGAGGGGTAGAAGGAAAAGGCTTCGGTTCTGGAAATGTTTATATTCCAGAAAAACATACTGATTTCATTTTTGCCACAATTGCCGAAGAAGGCGGTTTTATAGTTGCCACTTTTATAATATGCATATTCTTCTTACTGCTTTCCCGAATACTTATAATTGGTAATTCCGCAAATAATTTATTCGGCACCTTACTATGCGCAGGAATAGTAGGCGTTCTGATGTTACAATTTTTTCAAAATATCGGTATGATTGTGGGATTAATGCCTGTCAAAGGTATTGCACTTCCATTTTTATCATATGGCGGAAGCTCTTTATTTTCGAACATGCTAATGATGGGGCTTATTCTATCCACACGAAAAACATACAAAGAATATATGTTTTCAGTGAATCAGCACTAAATATTAAATAAGAAGTACTTATACCTTAAACTATTCGTAGAATAACACGAGATGAAAGAGCTATAATCAAGTATTGTTAATAGACAGAGGGAAGAGAATATTGAACTACTCACCACTTAACGTCCTAACGGACTGTTTGAAGTGGGAGATTCCTGCGAACACCGATTATCCACCGGTTATCTTAGCAGGCTCTATCCGTAGTCCCTACGGTGAGAACATAAGTATCTTGTACGTTGACTCACCACACTCCCTACTTTAGCTTGGTTTTCGCAACTTCGGCAAGTGTGGGCGATAGAACGTTGAAGATTTTACGGTTGCAACGTTTTTCTGCAACCAACCTCATATCTTCAGTTTTCAAAGAGCAATCTGTACAAGTAAATGATAGCAAACATGTTGGCCTATGCCAACCGAAATTCATCTCCCACCTAAAATTGGTGTTTCACACCTTCACATTTTTGAGGAAGGAGTCTTCTGTCGGAAAACGATAAATCTACAAATTATGGTCAGGAGAGGTTTTGCTCTTTGTAAGGATGAAAGGTGAAAAGAACAACTTTCCATCACCGGGTGCAGATTTTATATATTTAATACCAGATGATATCGAAGAAAAATAAAGAATATTCCTGTTGCAGAATCCTTAAGCCATTAAGGATTCTTTTTTGTATCTAAAATCCAAAAATAAAAAGACAAGATCCGGGAAAAGGATCCTATCTTTAGCACAAGGATTAAACAAAAGGATAACCATCATATTTTTATTATAATGTATCTTTTGTTAATTTTGAATATTAGATCCATAATTAACAAGTATATCTATATTGAGAAATTTATTACAAAATTAGTTATAAATAATCCAAAACTCCAAAAAAGTATACATTCAAAACACTTTTATTTGGGTGGTTATGAACAGTTATTCCTTTTACATAAAAATACTCGAACAGCTTACGAATTATATTTATTTGTCCGATTAACTAAAATGATTTATCAAATCAAAAAGGAGAGTGGGGCAGATGAAAATAAAAATTCGAAGTTGGTAAATTGAAAGTGGATATCGAGATTAACAAAGCTACATTTAATGTTTGTTATGGGAGATTGTTCATGGTAATGAGTTTAAGAACTGTTTTTTTACCATATTTCTTTCAGTTTTGTTAGAACTAAATAAAGCTCCTTAAATGGTCGTTTTTAGAACTATTAATAGTGTTTAATACATAATCAATATGGATATTTATGGTGCATTGATTGGGGGAGTAAAAAGAAATGTACTTAAAGCATTTGAGTAAAATAATGAAATAACACTCTAGGATATGATAAAATAAAGAATGTACGTTCGGTCGGTCGGTCGGTCGGTCGTTGTAGGGTTATTATAATTTAAGGGGGAGAAATAATTGGAAGAAACAAAATATTCGCAAGTTTGGAACTTAGATAATCTATTCCCAGGTGGAAGTAAATCGTCTCAATTAAGTGAACATATAAAAGATTTAGATGTTAAAGTCAATAAATTTGAAGACAAACTAAATTTTTTTAATACCCCGCGAAACATAAATGAATCAGAAAAAGTTGCAGATTTACTTGATTACATAGGAGAAATTCAAATTTATATATCACAATCTAATTCTTTTATAACCTGTCTTCTTGCTCAAAATCCTAAGGATCAACATGCTATAACTTTAAAAGGAGAAATAACAAAAATACATACTCGTTTTGAATCTGCATTGAATAAAGTGAAAAATCCTTTAATAAAAACGAATCAATGTTTGTGGGCGGACCTACTTAATACTGATGTTTTAGCAAATTACAAGTTCATACTAAATGAATGGCGTAAAGATACTAAGATGAAACTTTCAGATGAAGAACAAAATTTAGTGTCGGGCCTTATGGTAGATGGGTATCATGCTTGGGGGCAATTTTATAATTCGTTTATGAGCAATATTAGAATTAAAGT
>NZ_CP020437.2:3490000-5287334 GCF_002073415.2 Bacillus sp. FDAARGOS_235 | reverse complement strand
ATATAGTAATCTACCACCTTTTAATTATCTAAAAATTAAGAATATATTTTTTCCAAATTATAATATGTATTTCAAAGATGAAATAGAGTGAAAATGAATCTTTTATTTTTTCTTCATTGCACGCAAAAAAGCACCTATTGTCGTATATTGACAATGAGGTGCTTAACTCAATCCAACAGCTTTCTTTCCCTCTAATTTTTAGTAACAATACATCCTTTTTTCTCCCACGCATGCATTGTTTTCAATTAACTAGTAAAATGCATTCTAATATTACATATAATGAAAACCATTTCTATTTTATCGTTATAGAACTTCCTCTACATCGACACTCTCTATCTTTACTTCATACATATTTGGGATGTTTGCTTCTTTTGGTACCCATGCATAATAATTTTGATCATTTTCTAACATAAATTGAACTAACTTTGTTTCTGAAACATTCCAGAAATTTTTAAGATTATCAATGTAGTCCTCTAAATCTTCTTTATAGTCCAATTGTAATATATAATCTCTTAATGTCAGGGCAAACACAATTAAACTTCCTAATAGATTTTTTTGCTCGTTTTCTTCTTCATACTCTTGTGGTAAGAACCACACTTGACCTATTCCTATCGTTTTTTTGTATTTTTCATAAAAACTACTATCACCCATATTCTCATAGTCATGGATCAATTCATTGACCAATGAATGCCATTTTGGAGGAATAATGTTTTCCAATGCAGAATTATTTTCAATTCCTTCTACTATATCCTCGATTTCTTCTGTCTCATCTTCATAGTGATATTCACTTAGGTCTATATGCTTGTATTTCATTTCATTTTTATAATGTGCCAAATCATATGGATAATGGTTATTATCTTTTAAACTTGTATCATCAAGTTCGAGTATCTTTACTAGTGCAGCTGTCTCAAAGCTCCAGTACCCTACATATCCAGGTTCTTTATGTGCATTTTTCCATTCATAATCATAATGGCCTTTAAACCATTCTTTCTCCATATACGTTTGTAATCTTTTAGACGCTTCTTTTTTATCTGTTTGTGCAAGTTCTATAATCTCTCTCGTTTTTGCATATGGATTTTCTTTATAATATCTGTTCGTCATTTTTATGTATCCGATATCACTAGCGCATAAGAGGAAATCAATTACTGCGTCGTTCATATTTTTTGTATCAACTATCTTTTTTAATCTTTCTATATTCTTTTTATCCGTTTCTAACAAAATTCCTAAGGAAATCATCCAAATTAGACTTAAATATCCAATTTCCCTACTCCCTGTATTCTCTAAATCATAAATTGCATTATGAAAATCTTCTTCTATTACACTAATTTCTTCCCCTAAAGAATACTTTGCCCTAATATCCTCCATCTCATATCTAAAATTGGCTAGATAGGTCCCTTCTATAATACTCTTATTATCTTTAGAATATCTTTGAATTCCATTTTTAGTATCTTCTTCTAAACTTTTAATATCTTCTCTATTTTCCTCTATAAACTCTTTATTATATTCAATTCCTTCTCTACATTTTTCTTCTATACATAAATAATTTCTCATATCATTCAATTCCTCCTCGCTTCTAAATTATGGCCACTCTCCAACGATGTTACCCTTTGCATCTATCTTAAATGTTTTAACCTTTCCACTACTATCGACTTTTGATAATACTCTTTCTACCTTATCTCTCTCCAACGCTTTCGTAATCTTATCTGCTAATCTTTTATCTCCATCAACAGCTTTCAATATTCTACTTTTTTCAGTCTTCACACCTGTCAACCAATCATCCGACATTTGTCGTCCATCTTTAGTTTTCCCTAATTGTGAACTGCCAAATTTAGCTTCATCAATAACATATTTGATCTTTGATTCTGCATTTGTATTTTCGTATAATCCATCAATTCCTTTTACTATTTTATCATTTATGCCTGATGTTGCACTTTTTCCGACTGGCTTTAAATCAAATCCAGCATCTTTTAAACTTTGATTATTCAATAAATTGTCACTTGATTTTATTTCACCATAATTACCTTTTTGCTTATTTGTAGCTGTTTTTGCATCAAAATTATCTACAGTTGTATTTTTACTACTGCTAGGTTTACCGTTAGCCGTATCCTAAGTATCATCCTTAGCCCCTTTAACTCAACCAATTTCTTCCTAAAGCTTTGAAATCTTACTTTGAGTATAGGCTTTCGTGTCTTTATGACTTAGGGTGATTGCCTCTTCAAATATTAACTACTATAATTACAAGTAAATTAAAACAAACTTAAAAGGAATGAATTCTTTACTATACAGAATTCATTCCTCACTAGTTGCTTAAAATATTTATCTAACTCTTTAGTTTCAATTCACATTCAATATCCCCTAAACATACATTAAATTTAAATTTCCCTCCATATTTTTAAATTCCTAAAAATGATGGAAAGCTAGCATACCCTGCAAGCTTATGCTGAATACCACTCTTCCGTAGAAAAATTATCAGCATTTGAATTTCCTTCTAACTCCCATTCGCTAATAAAATTAATTATTTCTCCTAAAATTAGATTTATATCATGATTTTTTATAATCAAACCTCTATGATTATTCCAAGTCAAATCAATTTCGATATTTATATTCAACTCATCCTCACATTTACTTAAAAAGTCATTCATTACTAAGGTAAAACATAAATTTACAAAATTATCAGAAACCCAAATTACGGATGAATCATCATTAACCTTCTCTATTCTAAATCTTAAATTATTGTATGCAATCCACTTTATATTACCTTGTATTTTTTCTTCTTTCATAATTAATTTCCTCCCATACTATGAAATAATCCTGTCAAGACATCCATTGCTGGATTTGTTTTTAAACTGCCATATATCACATCTTCCCATGAACCATACTTTTTATAAAGTTGTTCAGGTGTAGGTCCTTCTGCCCTGCCATATTCAAGAATATTTCTTTCTTTCATTGCATTCAATCCATCTAAATTATTAGATTTTATATACGTTTCCATTCTTCCTTGATTTCGCTCTTCAACTTTCAATCTAGCAATTTCCTCCATAGATAGCCCATCATTTTGAAGATTTTTAATATCTTGTTCTAGTTGTATTCTTTTTTGTTGTATTTTTTCATGATACTTTATTCTTTCGCTTCTTGCATAACCTACTTCATCACCATTTGTCCAGTCTACCCCAAACTTATTTAAGGCAGATTCCTTCTTAGGTGAATATCCATATACAGCTTCAGTATTTCCCTCAATCTCCTTTGCTATCTTAGGATTATCTAATGGATTTCGAAGTTTAGAATTTATTTCTATTCTGGTACCACCAGCCTCGACTATATCATCAAGATAATTGCTTACAGTTTTACCCGTACCCTTACCACCATCTTTAGACTTCGCAAACTTATAATAAGCTTCTATTAATTCGCCTTGAGGTATTTTGGTTACAATAGTTCCACCAACACTAGAGAATGCATAGGAAGCATTTCTCTTAAATGATTGTAACATTTCAAACGTAGGCTTCAATTCTTTTGCCAGTTTTACTGCATTAGCAAATGTACTTACTCCACTTGATGCTTTTGCTCCTTTTGTGATATGGCCTACTTTATTTAGTGCCCTATCGCCTAATATTGTGGTAGCTATTTGTGTTAATCCATAGGTAGTCAATTCTGTACGACTCTCTGCATCTCCCTCTATCATATCTCGTTTTATTTTATTTGAAAATGCATGCCACATATTTTTTGCAGTTTCATCCAAATGGAAAAGTGCATAGGTTACATTAATAAAAGTTCCTATGTCCATATTACTTAAAGCTATTGCGGACTCGATTTCATCACCAATAGCTTTCCCCGCTCCTCTTTGAATAGCTTCCCACATCTTTTTCGCTGTTTCAAACGTGCCAACTATACTGTCTGCCGCATCGTCCCAAGCATTTCTAACCGGAGATTTCTCCTCAATTATGTTATTTGTTTCTATATCTTTAATTGACTGATCATTTTTTCGGGCTGTTTCTTCTATAATCCCCTGAATAGAACTCACCCAATCCATATTCAACCCTTGTGTACTAAACGTACCACTCACTGGACTAAATCCTTTCCCGCTTTGCACTTCAGCGAGTCCGGCTGTGATGCTAGCTGCTAATTGGAGGGCGGTACTGTAGTTGTTGCTGGATGAATGATTGAATTCATATAAATGCTCAAGTTTTTCTTCCAGTTTTTTTCTCATTGCACCTAATACCGTTACACTCGCATTTACTCCGGGCATTGGTGTAAGTACTTCTATTGCTTCTATACTTGTAATCGATTGATTAATTCCCCGTATTTGTTCTCTTATTTCTTGTTCGATCACATCTGTCGAAGCAACTTTTGCTTGAAAATCATTTGGAAATGCTTCGTTTTGGCGAATTAATTCTTCACATAAGCATATGATTCCTTGTGCTAATGGCCGAAATGTTTGGACAAGGTAGGCTTTTGCACTACTGTATGTTTGTCCTTGTAGTACTGTATCTACCGCAAATGCATCAATAGATTGAATGGCTTGTTCCATACTTTCAATCGTAGCATTACATATAGCGTTCATACTTTGAGTTTGACTTTGTACTTCTCCCAAATACATGTTTAAACTCATGTATTGGCCTCCCTTTGTAGTTGCTGCTGTTCATAGGAAAGGTCGTTTTCTTTCTCACTGAGATGCCGTTTTTCTTTAAGCAACGTCTCTTTTTCATTTTCTAATTCGAATGTAAGTTTTCTTTCATACTGTCCGATTTCTTGCCGCATATTCGTAAAAAGATGAAACACTTCTTTGTCGCCGTGCCAAGTTTCTAGTATTCGGTTAAATAAACGATTGCTTCTATTTTTCCATTCATGAAAACTAGCCTCAGCTCGTTCTTGATTTTGCAGCGCAATTCGGTTTTCATTTTGTTCTTCAAATATAATTCGTAATTTTTGATTACATTGACTCATTCTCGTTTCAATTTCTTGACTCATCTTTTCTCCCTACCTTTTCCCCTTTACGTAGGCTGTTACATTATTGAAAAGTCTTTTGAAGTCCTGTATCCATTTTCTCAAATTCATTTGCTACGGAATGGATATTATCAATTGTTTGTTGAAAAGCAGCACAAAATTGTTTCGTGATCTGCAAATTTTGTTGATTTGCTTCTTGTGCTTTGAAGTTCACAGATAGTGTAGTACGCGTTGCCTTATTTATAGAGCGACTAGTAGCACTTTGCATTCTATTTGAAGCAGTTCTCATTTTCGTTGCAAGTTGCGTTGCTCTATGCAAATTACTTTGAAATTCTCCCATCACTTACTCTCCTCTACCTTTTATCCACAAGAAAATTATACCATGGAAAAATATTCTAATAAACTGAATGTTCGAACTTGACATTCAATTCATCGATGTTAGTAAGGAGAAAAGCAACACTTATCTTTCAACATAACTGTTTCGAGAGTCGCTTCCACTTATACAAAAAAAGATGACCTCAGCCATTCGCTAAAGTCATCTTTTTCTAACTTATTATTTCACTAACTCTCCATTATAAGCTTTTATATCAAGCGGAGCAGTTAAAAATTGTGCTGCTTTACTAACGAAAGATGTGAAGTGTTCACTCGTATTATGGCTCGCAACTGCCGCTTCATCTTTCCATACTTCTACCATCGTATAAACACTTTCTTTTTCTGAATCTTTATATAAGTCATAAGATACATTTCCACTTTCTTCTCTTGAACCGTGAATAAGTGGCTGAATTTCTTCTAAAAATGCTTGTTGTTTCGCTGGATCTACTTGAAATATTGCGTGAATAATAATCATGGTGCTTCCCCTCTCATCTTTCACTTATTGAAGTTCTTTTATAAAATTATTTCCACTCTGCAACTTTTTCAATTGGAAGACGCACTGATTGGTAACCACTGTCAGCAGCTTTCCCGATTGAAATTAGCATTACTGGTACGTAGCGTTCTTTATCTAATCCGAAAGCTTCTGCAATTTGGTCTTTTTCAAATCCACCAATTGGACAAGTGTCATAACCGTGCGCACGAGCTGCTAGCATAAATTGCATCGCTACAAGACCACCATCAATTAATACTGTATCTTTCATTACTTCTGGTGTAACCATAGAGAAGTAAGCTGAAAGTTTTTTCATTTGATCTTCTTTTACTTCTGCTGGCATAAGTCCACGCTCTACTGCTGTACCGTAAATTTCTTCTGCGTTATCGAAGTTGTTTAAATCACCAAATAAAGCGATCATTGCTGAAGATGTTTCTACTTGAGATTGATTGAATTTCGCAAGTGGCGCAAGTGTTGCTTTCGCTTCGTCACTTTCAATCACTACGAATCTCCATGGTTGCATGTTTACTGAAGATGGTGCAAGTGTTGCTTCTGTAAGAATTTCTGTCATTTCTTCTTTGCTAATTTTCACTGAAGGGTCGTACTTACGAATTGAACGACGTCCTGTTAAAATTTCGTTAAAATCATTTGTTTTTACTGAGTTAGTCATAGTTGTATTCTCCCTTTTTTATAATTCTTTTATATTTTCTTGAATGTGATTTAAAATATTTAAAAGATTATCGCGTTCTTCCTCACTTAATCCTTTAAATGCAGATGCTGCAAAACGTTCTTTTTCCTCTTGAAACGCCTGAATTTTATTTCGTCCCTCTTCAGTAAGAGAAACTAACGTAATTCTGTTATCATCTGGATTTTTACGTCTTACAATCATTTCATTGGCCTCAAGCTGCTTTAAATGCCTTGTTATCGCAGCATTATCAATATTCACTTCTTGTTGAAGCGCTTTTTGACTAATTTCACCTACTTCATATAACTGAAGTATAAGCTCTAATCGAGACTGGCTCATACCCGTACACCCTTCAAACTTCGAACTTACTTCTTTATTTAGAAAGTGTAATTTATATAAAATAATCGCTTCTTTTGAGCATGAACTTGTCAAATTACCCCTCCTTTACATCCAAATCAAAAACATTTGATGTATCAATAGTTGATATGTCAATTAATATAATCTATATCGATTTAGAATGCAAGCATTTTGTTTTCATTCTATTTTTTCCAAAATAAGGCGCTTTGTAGCGTTACAAAAAATGTAAATTACATTATAATAGTAATAATTTAAATGACTGGAGTGTGATTGTAATGCGGCAATACACAAATAGAAATGAGGAAATGAAAATGGAAAATGAAATGAGGATATTTATATATGACAACAATAAATATAGGGATTGTCGCGCACGTAGACGCTGGCAAGACGAGTTTGACTGAGCGTATTCTTTATGAAACGAATGTGATTAAAGAAATTGGCCGAGTTGATAGTGGTAATACGCAAACTGACTCAATGGAATTAGAAAGACAGCGCGGAATTACAATTAAAGCATCTGTCGTTTCTTTCTGTATTGATGATGTAAAAGTAAATGTCATTGATACACCTGGACACGCTGATTTTATCGCTGAAGTGGAGCGATCATTCCGCGTTCTAGACGGTGCGATTTTAGTTATCTCTGCCGTTGAAGGTGTGCAAGCACAAACAAAAATTTTAATGCGAACATTACAGAAACTAAACATACCGACAATTTTATTCGTTAATAAAATTGATCGTAGTGGCGCAAACACTGAAAAAGTTATGAAACAAATAAAAGAGGTTCTTTCAAATGAAGCATTCCCCTTCTACTCTGTTCTAAACGAAGGAACGAAAGAAGCCCGGATCATTGAATACAAATCATATGACGATTGTATGGAACGAGTAGCACCATATAATGAAACGTTGCTTGAATCATATGTAAATAATGAAGTAGTACCCGACGTGCGATTAAGAAAAGAACTAGAAAAACAAATACAGCAAGCAAATGTGTATCCAATCTTTTTCGGCTCAGCAATGACAGGTATGGGAGTAACTGAACTACTTGAAAATATTTCAGCCCTAATTCCAGCTGAAATATCGGCACAAGATGGAACATTATCTGGTGTTGTGTTTAAAATCGAACGTGAATCTTCTGGTGAAAAAATCGCTTATGTAAGAGTTTTTTCTGGTAGTCTACACGTTAGAAAATATGTTGATATTCAGCGAAGTAAGTCTCAATCACATAAAGAAAAAATTAAAAAAATGTGCATGTTTCATAACGGAAATGCAGTTCAAGCTTCTACCGTTCCTAGCGGAGAATTTTGTAAAGTGTGGGGACTGAGTGATATTAAAATTGGTGATATTATTGGTGAACGGACGGATTATATAAAAGATATTCACTTTGCCGAACCGCAAATGGAAACTGCCATTGATGCAGTACCAAAAGAACGAATTCATGATTTATACGCTGCACTTATGGAACTATGCGAAGAAGATCCGCTCATTAAAGTGTGGAAAGACGATGTTCATAATGAACTATACATTCGCCTTTTCGGTGAGGTGCAAAAAGAAGTGATTGAAACGACACTTCATGAGAAATATAGTTTACAGGTTACTTTTTCAAATACACGAGTTGTGTGTATTGAAAAACCAATTGGCATAGGAAATAGTGTTGAAGTAATGGGTGAAAAAGAGAATCCATTTTACGCAACAATCGGTTTCAAAGTTGAACGTGGGAAGCATAACTCTGGCATAACGTACAACTTAGGTGTTGAACTTGGATCACTACCTTTAGCATTTCATAAAGCGATTGAAGATACGGTATTTCAAACGTTAAAACAAGGTTTATACGGATGGGAAGTTACGGACATTATCGTCACGTTAACACATACTGGTTATGCAAGCCCTGTTACAACAGCGAGTGACTTTAGAAACTTAACACCGCTCGTTTTAATGGATGCTTTACAGCTAGCTGAAACATGTGTATTTGAGCCATTAAACGAATTTGAATTAACTGTACCAGAGCACGCAATTAGTACCGCAATGTATAAGCTCGCAGCCATTCCAGCAACTTTCACAGAACTTATATTGCATAATGATTCTTATCACTTAACTGGATCGTTACCTATTGCGAAAACAGAAAATTTTAAACAAATGCTCCATTCATTTACAGAAGGAGAAGGAATCTTTACAACGAAGCCAGCTGGTTTCACAAAGCTTACGGCCCCCTTCCCTACTCGAAAACGCGTTGACTTTAATCCGCTGAATCGAAAGGATTATTTGCTTCATGTGTTGAAGGCTTATTAAATAAAAAAGAGGTGCAAATTGCACCTCTTTTTGCATGTATTGAAACTTAAATTAGTTTGTCCTAACAACTTCTTTAAGTGTTTCTATTACTTTCGCTATAGCTTCAATTGAATTCTCTGTTTCATATTCCCCAACATGTAAAGAATGGTTTGCATTATTGACAATTTCAATCTTTAGATTCGAATGATCTAATTGCTCAATTTGATCTGCATTGTATTGATGATCTCTATCCCCAATTACCAACAGCCCTTCGTGTCGACTATGTAAGATAGAATCAAAAATCGAATTAAAAGTTAACAATGGTGTAAGTAATATCATTTTTGACTGTGAAAATTCTTCTCTCTTCATTAAATCATTCGCAATTGGAATTGTTCCAAGTGATTTTCCTAAAAACATCGAATCGTTGTATTGTCCACTTTTTAGCACTTCATTAATGATAGGGTTAATATCATCCATCATTACTTTCGTTACTACTTCCATTGGTTTTTCCATTAATTGTCCATCGTAGGAATAATGAATATATACTACATCTATTTTATGTTCAAGCATTAACATTGTTGCATAATAAAATAAAGGCTTGTCATAATTATAGCCTGAACCTGAGAACATAAAGCATACCGCACTGGAACCCTTTTCGATATGTGTGTAACGAATGACTTTATCATCTATATGTATCTCTTTTTTAGTCCCCTTCACCGTTTTCCCTCCAGATACGTTTACTTTTGTAAAACGATATGTTCTGTCTGAACTGGTAAATCCTTTACTTTCTCTTTTATAAACGCTGGCTGTAAGTTGTATGCATCTAACTCTTCTATCGGCACCCACTTAAACATATATGTTCTATCCTCTTCATTCAGAATATATTGATCTGCCCCATTTGCAGGTAATTCTTTCAGCTCTACTTCATAGTAAAAACTAATTTCATGGAACTTTCGCTCAGAAAGTGTAAAGAAATTTTCTACTGACCATATTAATCTCTTTACTTCAATTGGAACAGCTAGTTCTTCAGCAAGCTCTCGTTTTAACGCATCTTCACTATTTTCTAGCATTTTCACTCTTCCGCCTGGTACATACCAAAAATCTTCACCGTCACCTTGCAGAATGAGTATTTTATTATCATGTTTACAAATTGCTCCGACTCGGTAATTAAAACATGTTTCCTCTACTTTAAACGTAAGGTCCATCCCGAATTCCCCCTATTTATTAAATATCGAATTATTGCAAAACAATTATGTAATTACTGTAAAGATAAGGTTACTAAATTTATCCACTTCATTCAATCATTTTCGAATTTTCCAAACGCTTATTTTTCATCATTACAAGTGTATATACATATGTTACAATCACATTGCATACTAGAAAAATATGATGGGGGTACGAATGGAAACGTTATTAATCCAGCAAACTGAGAAATCAAATAAGTTTTGGAAAATCGTTGTGAAAGAAAGCGACTACGTTGTGTTTTACGGGAAAATTGGCACAGCTGGTAGCGTGAAAGCGAAAGAGTTTGAAACAGAAGAAGAGTGCATAAAAGAAGCTAACAAACTAGTTGCTTCCAAACGTAAAAAAGGATATACAGACCCGTGCCCTGGGGAAGATTATATAAAAGAAAAAACGATAACAGAAGAAGAATTTTGGGGGCTACTCGCTCGCGCTAAAACGAAAGGTGAAGACCAGGAAGAACAAATAGAATGGCTTACTTCTCATCTCTCTAAGCGTACAGTACATGAAATTGTTGCTTTTGATACACATATGCATCATATATTAAAAGCTTCCTATACATCTCGCTTATGGGCAGCAGCCTATATTATTTTAGGCGGTTGTTCGGATGATTGTTTTGATTATTTCCGCGGGTGGTTATTATATCAAGGAAAAGAAACTTACGAAGCGTGTATTGAAGATCCAGAACGGTTAATACATGTATTAGAAAATTTGAGTGAGTATGACGTACCAAACATTGAAGAACTTTCTCTATATTTCGGTTTCACTGTATATGCAGAAAAAACTGGAGATGAAGAAGACACTTACTTTACACTTTACCATGTACTAACTGATGAAAGAGCTCATAATGACGACATTGAATTCGACTGGGATCAAGATGACGAAGAAGGTCTGAAAAAGATGTTTCCTAAGCTGTGGGAACTGTACGGAGAAGAACCGATTGAGTGGTAGATTTACATACGAAAAACGCCTTGTTTTTTTAGTAACAAGGCGTTTTTTATTGATACTATGTTTAAATTGTTATCTTCCCACTCTCCCACCACTCCATAAAAGGCTTTAAAGAAGGAGCAATCCACGTTCTACTATCATTTTCATGATTCCACACATATATATCATCTCTTTGTACCATTCCATTCAAAATAGAATAGCCAAACAAATCACCATTTCCGCCATCAGCAAAAAATAATAAACAGTCAAAAGGCATATATAAATCTTTAAAATCCACTATATTTCTCATATTCATATTTTCAGTTTTAATTTTTGAAGCTGACCATATAAAGTCCCCGTACTCACCTTCTATACCGTTTGTTTCCTGTAATAATTGATATAACTCATTAGGTAACTCCACGTGTAACCATTTTTGTATATCAGCAAGTTCATCCTTCGTTGCTGGGTTTTTCATACTTAAGTTTAAAGAAATACTTCGAATGATATTTTTCCACATAACCTTTTATCCTTCCTATAGTCCTTCATGTTCAATCAAGTTTATACCAATAATCAAATTGGGTATGTACTTGGATTATATATGTTATTATCTCTGGATCACTAGGTTGTTTTTCCTTCTTTTTATCTCTAATATCATATTCATTTACATAACGAGTATCTCCTATCTTATCTCGGTAATAATTCCCCTTTTCGGTTTCTACTACTGTACTATCATCTAAAAAATAGAGCTGAATTTCTACACCAGCCTCGTTAGAATTTGGATACTTTAACTTCCCTTTTTTTTGATAGAATGAGATTACTTCTGCCTTCGATTGCTTCGTTTCTATAACACGATTCGCTACCACTTCCCAATATCCGCCATTTGCTAATTCAATCCAATTCTTCTCATCTGCTTCATAATCTTTAATTAGCTTACTATCCAAAGGCATCGGCAATTGAAAAAATTCAGAAGAAAAGGAATGAGAGATATACCACGTACTATTTCCTACGAGAATGACCGTTAGCAAGAGCATTATAACTGTTGAAATTGTCGTCCTTTTTCTAACCTTTTTTAATTGACGTATCATATTTCTCTCCATTCCTATTATCTATAAAAACTATCCATTCCACTTTTCTAATAATTCTTTCTCCCTTTCAACTGAAATACCTGCCTTTAATCCCCTCTCTTTCATTTCATTCACCCAGTCATACACATCTGTAACAGTATCTTCTAATCTTCTAAAAGTAAGCCCTGCTTTAACAGCATTCTCAATACTAATAGAAAATCCACCTTTCCACGGCTTCGTTTCCCCTTCTAATGGAAAAGTTTCCGGAAGCCATAAAGGCATCTCTGTCCAAGGCTGTACTTTATGTTCCTTCATAAAAGATTCATCGACCCAAACGAATTCAGCATCACTATTCGTAACCTTTTTACACGTATTTAATAGCTCTTCCATCGTCAATTCATCATTTGGACCTGTTATATTGAATGTACCGGCTTTATTATTTTCTACCATGTTTAGTCCAAAGCTTGCGACGTCTTTTATATCAACTAATTGCACTGGACGATCTTTTCTTCCTGGTACTAACACTTTCCCGCCCTTTGCTACACGCTGAACCCAGTATGGAAGGCGATCTGTATAATCAAACATTCCCGAAAGAAGTCCTGCTCTTACATGTAAAACACGCCCCGGCCAATACTTCTCTGCTTCTTTTTCACATAATACCTTTAGCGCACCATAATGCTCATAAGGCGATATTTCACCATTCTCTACAGCCTTTATCCGATCACTTGTTGGTTCAGGTTGTAATATATAGTCTTCTTTTATATGATGCAGAATCCAATCTTTATATACGGAAAGGCTTGAGATGAATATATAATGCTTTACATTATCTTTTAATACTTCGCCAACATTCCGAATATGGTGCGGAGAAAACCCACACGTATCTATGACAACGTCCCATTTTCGATTTTCTAAACTTGAGACATCATTATTTCTGTCACCGATTAACTGCTCTACTTCAGGAAAAATTTCTTTATTTGTTCCGCGATTAAATAATGTAACTTCATGCCCTCTTTTTAAAGCCTCTTCTACAAAAGCTCTTCCTAAAAATCGCGTACCACCTAGAATTAAAATCTTCATAGTTCTCCCCCATTCGTGATTGAAAATCCTTTCTTTTGTTAAACGAATTTTTGTTGTGAAAAGTTACGGGATTGGTCTAACTTTTTCCACAAGTTCAACATATGTAATTTCCATTTCATATATAATTAAAATATCGGATATTTGATTAATCACTTATACATGTAAGTAGGTGAAAAATATAAATAGAAATATAGTTTATCATTCAACTCTATGTATTTATTTTCTTACATCGTTTGTATATATCATCTTACTGAACATAGAAAATGGTCGTAATTATTTAGGGTTTACGATGGTTATTCCGCTTTTAGCTGCTATTTTATATCAGAAATTATATAAGAAACAAAAAATGGTTCATACATTTGGAATTTCACGTCCAAAAATAAAACCATTAATTTTCTCCATATTATTGCCACTACTTCTAGGGCTATGTCTACATTTCTATTTTTATATTTATAATATAAAATTCTTATTTAATCATTGTAATGAATTGGGATTTCTCCTACTCATTGGTCTTACAATTGCTGCTTTGTCTGCATTTTTAGAAGAAATCATATGGCGCGGAAATTTTCATTACCATTTACGAAAAAAATATTCATTAAAACAAACAGCAATCATTACTGCATCGCTTTGGTCTTTATGGCATTTACCAGTATCAATCTTTTATAAAAACTATGAATTATGGTTTGTAGGAATATTAAGCTATCTCTCGTTATTATTTATTTTATCTATAATTTTGACGTATACGAGAGAGTATAGCCATTCTGTGATAACACCTGCAATTTTACATGGCATGTTCAATGTATTTTATTTAACAGATGGAGTAGAAACAAAATGCGATATTAGCCTAATGGAATTAGTTAAATTTAGCTTGCTGGCAATTATGTTTTGCATGATTTATCTAATACATCGAAAAGTTAAAAAATAGTTAAAAGTGCCTAAACAAATTATAAAGCACTTCAACACCTTGCAATTATTCAATAATCGTATAGGTGTTGAAGTTTTCTAACTATAGTTGAACAACTTTGTTCTCACAACACTTATTTCAATCATGGAGAATATAACAAGTATAACTTAACCTTTTATTCTTATTTTTATAAAAATAACCATATTAATCTTTTAAATAAGGAAATATGGACTCTTTAATTAACTTCCATCTATCCTCTGCATTCGGTATGACTTCAGAAGCAATCACCACAACCAATTCCTTCTCCGGTACACAACAAATCACATTTCCACCATCGCCCATGGCACAGTATGAAAAGATACCACCCTCTTCTCGTAACCACCATAAGTAACCATATCGATTTGGATTCATCGCCGTTGATTCTTGTATCCACGACTTTGAAAGAATTTGCTTTCTATTATAAGTACCTTCATTCAAATACAAACGTCCAAACTTAGCCATATCCCTAACCGTTAACGTCAGTCCCCATCCGCCAGTTGTAATATCGTTTGGATCGTGAACCCATCCTTTTACATCTTTTCCGAATAAGTCATCAAATCCAAATGCTTTCATATTGTAGTTTGGAATTTCTCTCATACCGAGTGGCTGAAATAGCTGTTCATTCGCAAATTCACGCGCACTTTTTCCTGTTGCACTCGAAATAATTGCTGATAGTACATGTGCTCCTGCAGAAGAATATTTAAAAGATCCAATTTCTCCGCCGTTCCCCATTCTATTAAGTGTATACTGTACCCAATTCTGTTGTGTGCATAGTTCTTCTAACGGTTCCTGCCAGTCTACAAAAGGATATGGAGCTGTCATTGTAAGTAGGTGTCGCACTGTTACTTCTGATGACTTAACGTTATATTCAGGAAAAAACTCTATTACTTTTTGATCAACACTTTTTATATAGCCTTTATCTATACATATCCCAATGAGCGCAGAGATTACCGTTTTTGTGACAGACGCTACATGGTATGCATCATCTGGACCGTAACCATTATAATAGTTTTCAAAAACAACATTACCTTTATGCACTACTAACATACCGTTTATATTTTTATAGTCTTCTTTTATCTTGTAATCCAACTCTTCAAAAGTTTTCATCATTTTTCCCCCTTAATCTATGATTAAAAAGGTTCGATCGGTACATATATATCCACTATATGTTTATGTTCTGGATGCTTTCTTGGATCATTTCTATATACTTCAAAAGGATACGCATCTCTCGGTTTATATCCGCTATTTGGGAGCCATTCGCCGTATAAAAAGTCCCATGCACCTTTATATTCATCTTGACGTATTTCAAAATGGCCTACCGCATATTTCCCTGAAGGTATTACCATTATTCCAATATCACTCGTTCCTACTGCGGATTCATCTGGAATTGTTATACATAAACTTGTTCTTAAATGATAGTCCTCAGTAAATTCATGATGGTCATGGTAAATTGTTAATACTTTCGTATCCCCAAATATATGATAGTTTTGCTCCGCTGCATAACGAAATAATTTCTCTATCATTTTTGGAAAAACTATAGTTAACTCTTCATATGTACCGATATGTCTTATGTATGCGACGTTTCTATCGTCCGCTGTTACAATTTCAACATTTCCTCGAACCTTCTTACATTCATTGTATTGAGAAGGTTCACTTACGTCTTTGCAATTCTTGCTATTGTAGTTTCGATATTGAGATGGACTTACTCCGTAATAATTTTTAAATGTACGGGAGAAAACTGCTGAATCTGTGAAACCGAAGTGATACGCAATGTCTGTGATCGTCATATCCGGACGATATGTAATAAGGTGAGTTGCCCTTTCTAGTTTCAAGCGATTTACATACCGAGATAACGGCTCATCTACTATCCCTTTAAAAATTCTATGAAAATGAAACTTTGAAAATCCTGCTACATCGGCTAACGCTTCAATTGAAAGTGCATCATTTATATGTAATTCTATATAATCTTGCACTTTATAGATGCGACGTAAGTACTCATCTTTACTTTGAACACTCTCCATATACTTTCCTCCTCACAACAAAAAGGCTAACTTCGCGCTAGCCTACTTTACACATGTTTTAAAAATAAAACTCTACTCCCGCCATTCCCATCATAATTTGTATGTACGGATACACCTTCTATTTCATCATCCCCAGCCTCAATTCGAAAGCCGATTTCTTGATGAAATAGTATCGATTTTTTATTTACTGGTGACGTGATTGCTTTTACAACTTTACGGTTGCTTGCACGAGTGACATCAAAGAAATAAGAATACAATGTCGATGCAATTCCTTTTCTTCTATATTTCGGATTGACACCGATAAAATGAACGTACGCTTCCTCTTTATGTGTTTGTGAAAAGAATCCGCATAAGAAACCTAACGTTTCGCCATCTTCTTCAATGATAAAACTCGTTTCTTGAAAATGAACGAAAAATAATTTTGGCAACATAGCAGCCATGTCTCTCCCGCCCCACCATTCATTTAAAACAGAATGAATCTTTACATAATCTTCCCCTTGGATGTTTCTTACTCGCATATGTTTCTCCCTCTCACTCACTTCATTTTTTCATAAATTTTAATGACTGTTTCTACTAATAGGATGAATACCCATATCCCGCAAAATACAAGAACAGACTGGAATATCGATCCAATTATCATAACACCAACTGCACCTGTTATTGAAAATGTTATTCCGCCAAGTCCTGGATCCTGTATAAGTGCTCCGGCAGAAAAAGCTGTTATAATAGATACGATTAAATAAATAACACTCATTATTTTTAATATTTTTATAGAAAGATAAGAATTTTGTCCTTTCTCCACTTGTGATAATTCGATTTCCCCGCTCGCAATTCCTTTTTGAAGACAATCTTCACACAAAAATTCTTCCTTAATTTTTTTACCCCCATGTATTGTACCCGTTATATCTTTACACCTTGAACATTTTCGATTTATCATTTTGATATCACTCCAATCAACAAGGATTACCTTAATACAATTCGTCATTTACCTTATTATCCCTTTTATGTATTTTATAGAGAAAGGTCGTGTTTTATGATTTCAAAGCTTACATTTGGTTCTAAAAATCCCACTGTTCATTATGTATTACAGCCTAGTTGCTATGCGGTTATTTTCCATTCATCTTCTTTAATGATTGCTGTTATCCAAAAAGGAGACCGTTACTTTTTACCTGGTGGCGGTATGGAAGGTAATGAAACAAAAGAAGAATGTTTGCACCGCGAACTACTAGAGGAATTAGGATGGACAATTGAAATTAATCAATATATTGGTAATGCAGCTCGATATTTTTATGCAGAAAAGGAAGATACATATTATTTGAATGATGGGTTCTTTTATATTACAAACATGGTGCAGAAACAAACTGAAAACTGTGAGGAGGATCATGTTCTAAGGTGGATATCTCCATTGCATGCTGTAGAATTTCTACTTCATGATCATCAAAAATGGGCCATTGAACAAGCTCTTTTATTACGAAAACAAAAATGATCTCCTTCTATATGAAAGAGATCATTTTTACTGTTAACTTACTTTTTTCAAATTGAGAGCTGGCTTTTTGATTCCGCCTTTTTTTACAACATATAAACCCACAAATATTATAAGTCCGCCAACAAGTTGCATCATATTGATTTGCTCTCCAATTGTTACAGCTGCAAAGATCACTGCGAATAATGGTACGAGATACATATAAACCATTACTTTTGTTGAGCCTATTTTACTAATGCCGACATACCACATCGCAAGTCCGAAGATTGTCGCAAAGATGATTGAATATGCTAGTGAACCCCAGCTTGGCATGTCTACTGGCCACGTTAATGTGTTTACGTTGAATAAACAATATATAACTAGTGGTACAATTCCAATTAATGTAGACCATGATGTAACTCTCATTGCAGAGTATTTTGTAATAAGAGGTTGTGCTAAAATTGGATACCATCCCCACGCAATTGCTGCGACTAATCCAATTATATTTCCAAGCCACGCATACTCGTAAGTAGCTCCTCCTGTATGCCCTGTTAATAAAACGAATGCTGCACCAATAAACGCTACTATTGAACCAATTTGTACTTTCATCGAAAAACGTTCTTGTTTGTGTAATACCGCTAATATCCCTGTAAAAATAGGTGACATCGCAATTAATAATGAGGCGTTCGTTGCTGAAGTATATTTCACAGATAACATAAACATCGTTTGATACATTGTCGTTCCAACGATGCCGACTGCTACTAATCGTAACCAATCATTTCTTTCAATACGTAATGAGCGTTCCATTAAAAATGTAATAAGTAATAATACCGGTGATGCTACTAAAAATCGTAAACTATTAAATTGAATGGATGACATAAATGCCACGCCATACTTTCCAATTGTATAATTTGCTCCCCATACTAATGCTACTGATACTAGGAGCCATTCCATTTGCCATCTTTTCATCCGAATCTCCCCTTCCATATTTAGCATAGTAAAATTGGCTGGATATAACACCGTCCAATTGGCTGTTTTTTTACCCAGCCAATTTGCTATACTGGATTTATATAAAAGATACGGAGGCATTTTTATGGAATGGAAGCTAGATAGTGACAGTAAAATCCCTATTTATCAGCAAGTTGTTGACTTTATTGAAAAACGTATTACATATGGAGAACTTCCTCCAGGTAGCTTCCTCCCTTCCGAACGGAAATTAGCTACACAGTTAAATGTAAACCGAAGTACAGTAACGACTGCTTATAATGAACTACGTGCTATGGGAATTGTAGAAAGTACAACTGGTAAAGGTACACGTGTAAGTACACATATGTGGGGTGTTTCTCCAACATTAACACCAAACTGGAGAAACTTCGTAGAAGGTGGTACGTTTTTACCAAACTTACCGTTACTTCGCCATATTCGGGCAGAAGTACAACAAAATGAAAATATTATAGATTTTGCAAACGGAGAACTCGGTTGTAATCTCTATCCTCATGATCAACTACAAGCGATTTTGCGAGAACAACCGTTAACGCATTCATTAAGTTATGATCACCCGCAAGGTTATCTCCCATTGAGACAAGCGGTAGTAAAATATATGAAGGAATATTTAAAAGTGGAAGCGACTGAACAATCCATTATGATTACATCCGGCGCTCAACAAGCACTTCATCTTATCGTACAATGTTTATTAAATCCAGGTGATGCTGTTGCTTTCGAAAGTCCTTCACACTGTTATTCCCTGCCTCTATTCCAATCAGCAGGTATTCGTATTTTCCCATTACCTGTCGATGAACATGGGATTAACCCAGATGATGTACAGGAGTTATATAGAAAACACCGTATTAAAATGATCTTTTTAAATCCAAATTTCCAAAACCCTACGGGAACGATGCTTCATCCAAACCGTAGAAAAAAACTATTATCACTTTGCGCAGATTTACGAATTGCAATCGTTGAAGATGATCCATCCAGCTTGCTTACGTTAGAAAAGAAACAACCTTGCCCTACTTTGAAATCGATTGATGAAAATGGAACAGTCATTTATGTACATTCCTTATCAAAGATGATTGCACCAGGATTACGAGTCGGTTGGCTCGTCGCCCCGCAGTCTGTAGTAGAAAGGTTATCCGACGCAAGGCATCAAATGGAATTAGGTATGAGCATTTTCCCGCAGTGGCTTATGCAACAATTTTTCGAAACTGTACCATTTCAGTCTCATATCGTACCGTTACGAAAACAATTAACGGAAAAAAGAGACGTTATCGTTCGCGCCTTAAATGAGCAACTTCACGACAAAATCTCTTTTTCAAACCCGACCGGCGGTATATACATATGGGGAAAATTATACGAACCGATAAACGAAAAACAACTCATTATGCAAAGTTTAAAACAAGAAATCGCCTTTATGCCAGGCAGTATTTTCGGCGCGAAAGATGGTTATATTCGTTTATCTTATGGAAAAGTGAATATTAATCAAATTGAGGAAGGGATTTCTCGTTTACGTGAGGCTATTTTGGTTTGCGGGAAATAAAATAACTTTTTAATACATTTAAAACTTCTTTATTCATTAACTCCAGATAATAAGTTAGCAAAAAATAATGAAAAGAAGCTTCATTCCAAAATTAAATTATAAGAAAGCTCCTGATGATTGATACAGGGGGCTTTCTTTTCCAGATTTTTCGTTTTTCTCTATATTTCTTCCCTACTTCTAAGAATGATTCTTATAAATTGTAACTCATTATGATTAATTCACCTTTCCGCCCATCCTTAATAGTCCTCTTTCATATTCCTAACTACACATTTATTATAAATAGAGAAAATCAACTCTCCATTCTCACAATCTAGCTGTATACTTAATAAATACTATGGGATTTGAAGTTTTTATCTCCGCATTCTCACCCTCAAATATATATATTTTTTTATTTGAAATATAATAATCCAAATGACCTGACAACACAACGGCACAATCTTCTCCAAACGGATGGCTATGAGGTGGTATTCCTTCTTGCAATTGAAAAATCACTTCATACACCCAATACTTATCATCATTCGTTTTATAAATAAGATCATTTTTTGATATATTAATAGTTGTTTGTGATAAATCTAAACTCCTCATTCGGCCCTCCTGATTAATTTCAGACTTACTTATCTTTTGAAACCATTGCATAGAGCAGTAACATGAAATGATCCTCTAATTTAAAATACATTTTATTTATATATATTCAATCGCTATTTTATCCAAATAAACGCTATTAAAAATCAATCCGCAGAATGAAATTCAATTAAAACTTCCTAATACTTTCGTATTAAGAAATTTTCACATCACTACATATAACCACTTATTAAAATCTATAGTACATTCGTTATTTAGTTCGAAATATTCGTTTATCTTATAAAAATACATACGTATTAAATTGCGGAAGATATTACTCGTTTGACAAAACCTAAATCTACCATTATTATCAACACGAACCTAGTTATAGGAGTGATAATAATGAAAATTTACGTTGATGCAGATGCTTGTCCTGTAAAAGATGTAATTATTTTTGAAGCTACGAATGCAGAAATCCCTGTAACCCTCGTTACTAGCTTTTCTCATTATTCTAATGCGGAACAAACAAAAGGTGTGGAAACAATATATGTTGATTCCGGAGCAGATGCTGCAGATTACCGAATTATGCAATTAGCAAAAAAAGAAGATTTAATCGTAACACAAGATTATGGTCTTGCTTCACTCGCTTTAGCAAAAGGCTGTATCGTACTACACCATAAAGGCTATAAGTATACGAATGATAACATTGAACAATTGTTACAAACACGATATTTAAGTGCAATGGTTCGAAAAAGTGGTAAACGTACAAAGGGACCGAAACCATTTACAGCAGAAGATAAAGAGAAATTTAGAGCACTCTTTAAAAGTATGATCGCACTTTAAAAATGAATCGTCTATTTGCAAGGAAAACTTCGCAAAACAAAGAAGAGAATCTCCAAATGAACATTCTCTTCTTGAGGTTTACCCGTTTAAAATGAAGGTAAATTATCTAAATTATTTTCTTTTATTCCATCAGGTTCACTACGTATAATATCTCTGCCATACTTATGAAATACATCCACATGAGCTAACTTCCCTGATTTTGCTTCATTAAGAGCAGTCATATAATCTAACTCTCTCCCGCTACTTGTTTTAAACGCTATTAAATCACCATCATCATTTTTACGAACAGCAACAATTTGTTCTGCTCCTGAAGTAACTTCCTGAGCTATTTCAAATTGAGCTTGCTCTTCTCCTTGATGTAAATAATCATTATACACTTTTTCAAAGTCTTTTTTGTCCATAAAAATCACCTCCAACACATTTTATTAGTATGGTTGGGATGTAGTGGTTTTATGTACTTTTCTCTTAGAAAAACGTATTTTTAATACCTACGCAACCCCTTCAAAGTCTCCAATATATCATCTGTAAAGGCTGTACTACCCTCTGTCTCTAAAACTCTAAAATATAAACTTCTTAAGAAAGCTCTAATATTTTGTACTAAAATAGCATGCTGCGGATGTCGGATGTCTTCAACAGTTGCTATACTATGTAACCAGTTGCTCCACTCTTCTTCAGTTAAAAGATTTTGGTTACGTAACGACATAATTGGTGCTACTAATCTCTCATCCTCAAAGTGAATGTATACGTAGTCATGTAAGCGGACCTTCTGACGAACGGCAGCTAGTATTGCATATGAGAACTCACGATTTTGGATTGTACGTGCTAAAGCATCGAGTGCATCTGCTGCATGTGCAGTAGAGTGTGCCCAGCCTTTTCCTTCTACATAGCCTCTTACATCTTCTTCTAAATATACATATTCCAACACTTGTTCTGCCACACTGTACAATTGTTCTTCCGATAACAACGGTTCTCTTTCATGAACAGATAAAATAAGTGGTGGAATTAATACAGAGAATGCACGTTTAAAAACAGAGTCTGTTCCCTTTTCACCAATTTTATAAAATAAATAATCAGGGCTAATTGCTTGTAGCATTAACCCTCGTAATTCTTTTTGTCTAAACACATCATTTGTAATCCATTTGTGAAGCGTACTATATATCAAATCATCACGCAGTTCAGCATCAGGTGATCCGATATAATCTAACATCCACTGCGCATATGGATATGCATCTACGTCTTCTGGTACAGCATAATTATTATTTTTAATTTGTAGTAGTTCTTCTTTTAGTTCTAGTACTTCATTCATTATATTTCTTGTCCCCTTTTTGCGTTTTTTATTGTCTTATCCCCTTTTATTTGCTTCATAAAATTAATTTAATTATAACAATAAACAAAAGGCTATACATATATTTCTGATTATGTATTACGCTCTTTCATGAAATATAACTTCTGGATTTCCTAAATCACTATTCTGAAATATAACATCCGTACACTCTTTCGGATTATGCTCATCTATATACATCTTACAGGCCGCATGATATCTGTTTAAAAACATCTTCTCTGCTTCTTCATAACCTCCAAAAGCTTCAGTTTCCCGCTTAGCACCACGTTTTCTCGCAATCTCAAAATCTGTATCTACAAAGATTTTGTAATCAAATAAATGTGCAACGTCTTTTTTCAATAGAAACGTTCCATCTACTATTAATATCATATTTTGTGTGGCCAATAGCGGCTCATTATGTACAGGCATATCCGTTATTAAGTTATGAGAAATCGTTTCATACTGTAAATTCCCGTTAGGTCCTAAAGGCATTAATAATCTTTCTTTGAAAGCTGTATAATCGTGTGCATCTTCATAATACCCTCTTGCAGATTCTTTTCCTTTTGCATAGCGAATCACTCTTGGATTATGAAAATCATCAATGCTGGCGCGTGTTACTGGTAATCCTCGTTTTTTTATTTCTTCCGCTAGTTCGTTTGCAAATGTTGTTTTTCCTGATGCTGTAATACCACTTACTCCAACTCTTGTTGGATAGGTTAAGTTTAGCTTTACAATATGATCTGCAATTTCTTTGATTCGTTGTTTTCGGTTCATGATATCTCCCTTTATAATTAGTTTACATAATATAATTATAAGTAATAATCCGTGTCACTATTTGTCGGTAAATCGATATCCTTTGTCGAATCGTTGATATATTTTAAGTTATGATAGATATATTTGAAAAATCGTTGATATATTATTAGCTTACTTCCCCTTAAACCCTCGATATAAAGCAGTCCGTAATTCTTGTTTGTATTCTTCAATTTCTGGCATATCGAGTTCTTCTGCTAGCCTGATAGCTAATTCAATATCATACGGTACTCGTACGAATTGGATGGAAAAGCTCGCTGCTTCTTTGTCATTGTAAGTTCCTTCGAATATTAAATAAGAAGCTTGTGTAATTTCAAGCGGATTTCCTACGCTACCAGCATTACATAGCGTTTTCCCTCTGAAATTTTGAACGAACGCTTGGTGAACGTCACCGTAGCAAACGACATCTGGTGTTCTTTCCCCTTCTATATTTTCCGTCAGATCACTATTTTCGAACATACTAATACGTTCTTCTCTTGAAGCGTGTGGTTGAATTCTTTCATATAAACTTCTCGGTGAAGCGTGAAACATACGAATGAGTTTTCCGCTCATAAAAAATTCGATCGAAAATGGTAAGCTTCTTAAATAGTCATTTTGTTCTTCTGATAATTGTTTTTGATGCCATTTTAATGCTTCAAATTCAGTCGGTTTTGTAATGAAATCATCCCAATTCCCCATTACAACGCCTTCGCATTCTTTACGAATGATTTCAATTACTTCGCTTGAATGAGGGCCTTTTCCTACTAAATCTCCAAGACAAATAATGCGCTCGATTCCTCTTAATTTAATATCTTTCAGCACAGATTCTAATGCCGGAATATTACCATGAATATCTGAAATTACCGCTATTTTATCCAAATGAATCCCTCCGTTATTTATTTTTCATTATATCCATATGATAGGATTGATACCATCTTGGAACATAGGACGAAAAATGATTATTTTCTTCTAAAATTCCATTTAGTCTTTCCTTCATATCATCTACTAGGTGCGGTGTGCTTCGGTTTGTCCAAACGATATCAGCCGGGAATGTCATTGCTGCATATAAGGAGTACAGCTGCCAAAAGTGAAGTGACGGTTCGCCTCCGCAATAACCGTGAACTTGTCCAACCGCAAATGGTTTGCTTATTCTTGTAGTAAAAATCGCTACATTATAAAAATCGTGTATTGGATCGCCAAAATCATATCCACCAAAATCGATAACGATAAACTCCTTGTTATGAATCATACTATTTGCTGGATGGAAATCATCGTGTAAAAATGTGATTGGACGATTTTTTAATAAGTCTTTATGGTTTTCTACAAAGGTTAATACTGGCTTCAAATCCAGAAAATTCACCTCGTAGTCTGCTAGTGCCTCTATGTATCTTTCGTATTTATTCCATCTAAATGTTTCCCATTTATTACTTGCACTTTCTCTTTCAATTGAGTGAATTCTCCTTAATACTTCTCCTGCTTTTCTTCCTACATCATACTGTTCTTCCACCGATAACTTCCGTAAGCTCTCTTCACCATTTACTCCGTCAATCCATTCAAATACTTGAACACATTTATTTAATTCTTCAAGTTTTATAAAATGAATTAACTTGGGCGTTGGAATATGTAATAACTCTATTTGTTTCATATACGTATATTCTTCTAGTTTTCGTTCATAATTAGCAGAATCACACACTTTTACAAAATACGTTTCACGATTCTCTAGTTCAATTTTATATTTTTCCTCATGCGAAAAACCTTTTGTAATGGCTATACATTTTACAATACAGGGCCACTCTAGTTTTCTTTCTATCTCTCTTACTATTTCTTCCAAAACATCCCCTCTATTCATATATGTACAAACTACCTAACACTTCATACTCTCGTTTATTCTCCCCTTTAAACTCCACTGCAAAAGGATATTCACCATTCCTAATCAAGTGTTCTTTCACTAGCCCTTCCCCAATCGGTTCACAAAACTGTACATGAATGTCACCAAACGCTACACTTTGGCACTCAGCATTCCATTTTTCATTTTTTGTGACTGAACTTGCAGTTAGCCCCATTACTTCTTTCCACTTTCGCACTGTGTCTCGAACATTTTTCACTGCATAATGGATCACTTCAATGTGTTGCACTTTGTTTTTATGTTCCGTGATCGTCCCTATGTTGCGTAAGTCGTTTCTTCTTTCTTCATCGGTTTCATTCCACTGTATAAAAAAAGGTAATCTCGGCCCGCTTTCTTCTTGCTTTACAAATAACATTTTCCATTCTAAAAGCCGACCATCTTTTCTCATACGTTTCCCTTCAAATGGTCCTATTGTTTGTAAACCGTATTTACTAAATTTATCTGCTAATTCTTCAATGGCATCTGTTCGAATTGCAATTTGTAGCATTCCTTCTCCATTTTGTAATTTCACCACCGTTTCTTGTACTAATGGATTTTCTGCTTCTTTCGCTTTTTCTTCATGCTGCACAGCTAAAAATTCTATGTATGATAAATCAAAATAACATAAACTATTCCAAGTTCCCCAAGTAGTATGCTCTCCGCCTAATACAGTATGAAATCCACTCGCTTGCATTTGTTTTGCTGCTTCCTTCGGTGTACAAGGCACTGCGTGAACGAGATGATCAAATCGTAACATAGTCCTTCTCCCCTTTCTCTCCATCCTTTTATTGTATATTTTATTTTTCTTTCATTCAATTCAAAAAACTTCAAAACCCAGTTGATTTATATGATTAATATGTATTATAATGAAACAAATTTAATTATTGCTGATTGGAAAAACCAAAGGCACTTTTCTCATACGGGAAAAGTGCTTTTTTCATTTATTATTACAGGGGGATTATTTATGCAGAAATTAATTGTCTTTGCTATTATTGGATTTTTCGCTCAATTGATTGATGGGGCACTTGGAATGGCGTATGGGGTAACATCTACCTCACTATTATTAATGTTTGGTATTGCACCAGCTGTAGCATCCGCATCTGTTCACTTAGCTGAAGTCGTTACAACCGCAGCTTCTGGTGCATCGCACATCAAATTTGGAAACGTTGATAAATATACAGTTTCCAGATTAACATTACCCGGAGCAATTGGGGCATTTGTTGGGGCATGTTTTTTAAGTAATTTACCTGGCGATGTGATTAAACCGTACATTTCAATATTTTTATTCACTTTAGGCGTTTATATTTTATTACGATTCATTATTCAAAAACAAATTGTTACTTCCAAAAAGCGTATGTCTGCCAAACAACTTGTGCCACTCGGCTTATTCGCTGGATTCGTCGATTCAACTGGTGGCGGTGGCTGGGGTCCAATTACGACACCTGTACTGCTAGCAAGAGGAAATGAAGCTAGAAAAGTTATTGGATCTGTAGATACGAGTGAGTTTCCTGTTTCGCTCGCTGCAACAATTGGTTTCTTCATCTCACTTGGCTGGGAACAAGTAAGCTGGGTTTGGGTATTCGCCTTAATGCTTGGCGGTATTGTCGCAGCTCCAATTGCCGCATGGTTAGTACGTATCGTTCCACCTCATTTACTTGGGGTATTAGTTGGTGGCCTTATTATCTTTACGAATATTCGTACACTACTTACAACATTTAAAGTGGATCCAACTATTATTTCACTTTCTTACGTGGCAGTTGGTCTTGTCGTTATTATTTCTATTTTCATTGCTGTCCGTAATCATTCCAATCGTTCTAACCCATCAACAGGCGGCTATCCGAAAGATCAAAAACAAATGCTACCATAATGATAAAAAATGCCGCTCGAACTATATCGAGCGGTATTTTTTATTTTTCTATTTTCCAATTAATCATCGTATCTGTTGTATCTACTCTCTTCATATGTAATTTCTCTAATACACGAATCGAACTAGCATTTTCAAGGAGTGTCTCCGCAATAATTGTATCTACCTTTCCTGTCTGGAAAGCCCACTTTATTAATTCATCTACAGATTCTGTAGCATACCCTTTATTCCAATATTTCTCAATAAAACCGTAACCAATTTCTACTGTACGTTTCTCGTTCGGTTTCCCTTTAAATCCTATATCCCCTAGTACGATGTCATCTTCTTTTCGAATGACATACCACGCACCCCAAGGTAATAAAGCTGCGTCTTGTTTTACACTTTCTACATGCCCTGCAATATGCGGGCCGCTATTGTATCCTTGATTCTTCGCAATCTGAACCCATTCTTCCGTACACGGGATAATATGTAATCTTTCTGTTTCTAATTTCATAACGATGTCCCCTTTTTAATTAAACAGTACTTCAATTTTACTACAAAAAAGAAAGAATATTCAATCTTTTAATTTGCACATATGTTTTTTCTTTAGAACAAAATAAAAGAAGTGATACCCTTCAATCGTTATGTCGAATTATATTTTCTGAATTTTCTTTTAATTTTAAAGGGTTTTTCATTATTTTTTGCGAAACATTTGTATAACAATTTTTTCTTTGTTTATTGCTACATAATAGTAGGTTCGGGTGGAGTTATGCAAGCGTTTCCTATACAATAACCGATATTTTTTGACTTTTCCTAACAAAATTCCTTGCAATATATTCAGAAACTCATTACAATTGCCATATGTTAAATATCTTAGCAATATATAAATCCTCATCAATCCGATGAGGTAGAGGTTGCGACTTTTAAAAGTAAAACGGACGAGACACAGAGAATGTCACTGACTCCGTTTGAAAGGAAAAGTTGCCGAAGTTTGTATTTCTTCTCTGGAAGTATGAGCTGGGGCTGTCTCCGAAAGGAACAGAACTGTCACGTTTACAAAATTACCGTGTAAACGTGGGGTGCTATCTTAACGGAAGGGTATGATGGGGTGGTTATTTGTGAAACGTTCCGCCTAATTCCTTTGGCGGTTTTTTGTATTTTTCTCCCCCGCTCCTTCCTAACCTACAAGAAAAGGAGTGTTGAACATGAATAGCGCAACAAATCAATCTACCTCTAAAACGCAAACTACACAAGGACAAGGTGAATTAAAACGCGGATTAAAATCTCGTCACCTTACGATGATTTCTCTCGGTGGTACAATCGGTACCGGACTATTTCTTGCCAGCGGTGGTGTAATCCATTCAGCTGGTCCTGGCGGTGCACTAATCGCATACGCCGCAATTGGAATTATGGTGTATTTCTTAATGACAAGCTTAGCTGAACTTGCAGCTTACATGCCTGTTACTGGATCTTTTAGCACGTATGCAACAAAATTTGTTGATCCATCACTTGGCTTTGCACTTGGATGGAACTATTGGTATAACTGGGCGATTACAATTGCGGCAGAACTAGCGGCCGTAACATTAATTATGAAATTTTGGTTCCCTGATACCCCTTCCCTCATTTGGAGTGGATTATGCTTAGCTATTATTTTTCTCTTAAACTATTTATCTGTTAAAGGTTTTGGTGAATCTGAATATTGGTTCGCACTTATTAAAGTAGTTACTATTATTATCTTCTTAGTTGTCGGCTTCATGATGATTTTTGGAATTATGGGCGGCGAATCTGTCGGCTTTAAAAACTTCACTGTTGCAGATGCTCCATTTAACGGCGGTATCATGGCAATTATCGGTGTATTTATGGCTGCTGGTTTCTCCTTCCAAGGAACTGAATTATTAGGTGTAGCTGCTGGTGAAACGTCTGATCCAGAACGCAATATCCCAAAAGCAATTCGTTCGATCTTTTGGCGCATTCTTTTATTCTATATCCTTGCAATTCTCGTTATCGGTTTATTAATTCCTTATACAACTGAAAGTCTTGCAGCAAGTGATGTTACAGTAAGTCCATTTACACTTGTATTTGAAAAAGCAGGCGTTGCCTTTGCTGCTTCTGTTATGAACGCTGTTATTTTAACGGCAGTTTTATCTGCTGGTAACTCTGGCATGTACGCATCAACTCGTATGCTTTGGGATTTAGCTCGTCAAGGAAAAGCACCGAAGTTTTTAGGCAAATTAGATAGCCGTGGTGTACCTGTTAACGCTCTAATCGCAACATCAGTAGTTGGTAGCGTCGCTTTCATCGCTTCTTTATTCGGTGACGGTGTTGTATATATTTGGTTATTAAACGCTTCTGGTATGTCTGGCTTTATCGCATGGGTTGGTATTGCAATTAGTCATTACCGCTTCCGTAAAGCATATATCGCACAAGGAAAAGATTTAAAAGACTTACCATATAGAGCAAAATGGTTCCCATTCGGTCCAATCTTCGCATTTACACTTTGCGTCATCGTAATTTTAGGACAAAACTACGGCGCATTTATGGGTGAATCAATCGATTGGAACGGCGTACTCGTTTCTTACATAGGTTTACCGCTCTTCTTAGTACTATGGTTAGGATATAAATTTACAAAGAAAACAAAAGTGATTCCACTTGATAAATGTGAACTAAAATAAAGTAGAGCGAGCAAACAATTTTGTTTGCTCGTTTTTTTTACAATTCTCTTTACTTCCCTATTTCTTTTGTTTTTGCAATAATAAAAGAAATAAAAATAAAGGTTGGGATACAATGAACATTCGTATTACTGATGAAGCAAAGGCAGCTATACATAGATTAGAACGTGCAGATAAAAAGATCATTCGCATTAGAGGAACAATGACAAACTCTTGTAGCATTTTCGTTGATGTTGATTTAGTTTGGGATACATACAATGCAGATGATATTGTATATGAGGATGAAATGCTTATTGTACAAATGGAATCATTCACGAAAGATTACACTGGTGATACAGTGAAACTTGATTATAAGACGACTGGTTTTAGTATTACGACTCCTAGTGAGACGTTAGTTTATGGATTGTCGATTAAAAAATAAAAATTATTTTCAACTGACCAATGAGGTGGAAAAATGGGTAAATACGTTCCATTAAAATTTTTATTTAATGATGAATTAGCAGAAAAAATGGCTGATTCTATTTGTAAACACGATTCTACTTTCTCTAAAAAAAACTTTATAGCCTCCGTAACATGTAAAGTTGAAGGTTTAGAGTTAAAGCAACGGATTGAAGTAATAGCAGATGAATTACACAATGCTTTACAAAAAGATTTTAATGAAGCAATACATATATTACTGAAAACATTGGGACCAGAAAATACAACAGAAGTAGGTACATTTACAAACGGCTATATGTACATGCCTATCGCAAAATACGTTGAAAAATATGGGCTTAACGATTTTGACTCCTCATTCCATGCAATGTATGAAATAACAAAAAGGAATACTGCTGAATATGCCATTCGGCCTTTTCTTGAAACGTACCATGAAGAC
Organism: Bacillus sp. FDAARGOS_235; assembly: GCF_002073415.2. Lineage (NCBI taxonomy): Bacteria > Bacillati > Bacillota > Bacilli > Caryophanales > Bacillaceae > Bacillus > Bacillus sp. FDAARGOS_235. The sequence continues at coordinate 5,256,170 of NZ_CP020437.2, read as the reverse complement.
ACACTAAATATTTTACAACAGTGGATTCATGACGAAAACAGCCACATTAGGAGACTAATTTCTGAAGGTACAAGACCAAGACTTCCTTGGGCAAAAAAAACAGGAGCTCTAAAAGGTAACTTTAAGAACAATTTACAGCTTCTTGAACCATTAATGAATGACCCTTCTAAGTATGTTCAAAAATCTGTAGCCAATCATATTAACGATATTACGAAGGAAGATAAAGAACTCGTTTTTCAATGGTTGCAGCAATTACGTGATAAACAGCATCCTGTTAACCCTTGGATTATAAAACATGGGTTAAGAACGGTGATAAAAAATGGTACTTTACCAAAAGATTTTTATTTTTAAGTATTTTTAAATGAAAACGGCCAAAACAAAAACGCTTATGCTTCAAGAATGAAGTATAAGCGTTTTTTCTCTTTAAAACATTATCCCTGCCTTAAAATATTTTGAAACATTTCCGGTTTATTTTGTTTAAAACTCTCTATTATTTCTTTTCCAAATATCGTTATACTCTTCTCCCAAGGATGGCCTAAATACCCCCACTTAAAGTCTTTCTGAATAAAGAAATAGTAATCACCATTCGGAAATATTGGTATACGCCACTCATAAAATTCATTTCTTTCAAACTCTAAGTGTGGATTTACCCAATAACACTCATGTTGCCAATCTAGTGCCATCATATATTCATTCAATGCTGTATTCTCTTTGAAAACTTTTAATGCTTTTTCTTCAAGTTCATCATATACATTTAAATCTACCGATTCTCCAAAATAATGAGAGATGTCATATGTGATAAACGGTCCTGGTACTTTAAACGATGGAAATATTGAAACACTTGGTGAAAATTCATAGTCACTATATACTTTATCCCAAATTCGATCGTACTCTTTATCTGTAAACTCAATCCAATTTTCCATTAAATATCTACCTTCTCTTTATATTTCAAAGGAATTCCACTCAAAAATCCCGAATATATAAATAATCATTCTCGCAAGGAGCGAATTTATATGCATCTATTCGAACACGAAACGTAAATCCGTTTCACTTTTATAAGAGGTCCTCCTTTTTACTTTTCTCATCATATCATTCATTTACAAAATAGGAGGGTACAATTATGAAACGTGATCCATTATTTTTAACTTTATTAGACAGTGCAAATACAAATTTTAGCGGCTGGGATTTTTCTTTCATTTCAGAAACGGGTCGAATGAAAAGTGAGCCTTTATCGTGGTCGTACGGTAGCACTGCTTTCCAGCTTATACAACACGCAAAATCAATGCTAGATATGGGCACTGGCGGTGGAGAGCTTTTATCTATGTTACAACCGTTCCCGCCAACTATTTATGCTACTGAGGGCTACGCTCCAAACGTGCCAATTTCCCGAAAGAAATTAGAGCCTTTAGGGGTTATTGTTGTAGAAGTAAAGGATGATGCTGCCCTACCGCTTCAAGATGCTCAATTTGATTTAATTGTGAACCAACATGAATCCTATGCTGCTTCTGAGGTAAACCGAATCCTTTCTCCTAATGGAATATTTCTTACACAACAAGCTGGTGGTCTTGATTGCGCAGAACTTAATAAGCAGTTTGGCACACCACTAAATAGCGAATTTGCAAGTTGGTCACTCGAAACTGCCTGTAATGAGCTAAAGGAAAATGGATTTACTATTTTAGATGCAAAGGAAGAATTCCCTCTTCAACGCTTTTATGATATTGGCGCTATCGTCTATTATTTAAAAGCGATTCCGTGGCAAACTCCTGATTTTACTGTCGAAAGGTATTATGAGGAATTATATCGCATACATGAGATTATGTTGCAAAAAGGCTATTTTGATGTGAAGCAACATCGCTTTATCATTAAAGCGATTCGCAACTAATCATGGAGCATACGAAAACAAAAAGAGATGGATATGCCATCTCTTTTTTGTTTTAATTTAAGTAACGAAAGTTTGTGTTACAACTTTGGCTAATAAAGTATATTTTTTCAGCATGTAATCACCTAACATATATATTTTTTCAACTAAAGTATAAGTGTAGTTTTTCATCCTATCTTCTATTGAGAAACGAGTTGTTTTTCATATCGTTTGTTCGCATCATCTTCTGTCAAAAATGCAGTTGTGTAATTAATAATATTCCGGTTATCGTACGTGAATATATGCTCTAACATATTTTCTTCTGTTAATATTAGCGGTAAGTATTTTGGTAAATTACTAACTACACCTCTATTATTCTCATCTAATATCCATCCAATTTCCTTCCACTCTAATATACCTTCATCAGTACTTAACGGTGTATCCATTTGTACTCCCTCTGGCAAATCAGCAAGGAATACATACATTCCTTCACTAGCCAGAGGCTCGTCTTTATCTTTAAAACCAACATTCCCCTTATACGTTACACTTTGGAGATCTATGCCCGTTTCCTCAAGCGTTTCTCTAATTATTCCTTCATATGGCGTTTCATTATCTTCAATTTTTCCCCCAACACCATTCCACATTCCCATATTCGGCTTTTTATTTCTATTTAGTAAGAGTATTTTATTTCCTTTTCTAATGAAGCAAATTGTGTATGTATACATACTATCATTTCCTTTCAATTACACCTTCTTTTGTAAGCAATTGATTTTCCACATGAGTTATTTTGCTTATTTTCAAGTGAAAACACTCGCCTTACAATTCCTTATCACATAATATATAGTACAACTTTCATACGTAAATACTTTACGTCAAACGAAAGAATCCTTTTTAGAAAGGAGCATTTAAAATCGATACTACAAGCAGTGAATTTTTAAAACAGTATTACGACAGCCACGTTTGGTTAAAAGATACCTACTGGTTCGGTGTTCCCATCTGCAAACTTCCCTCTGATCTCTTTTTGTATCAAGAAATCATTTATGAATTAAAGCCCGATTTAATTATTGAATGCGGGACTTTTCATGGTGGTAGTGCACTGTATTTAGCTTCTATGTTAGATTTAATCGGAAAAGGTCACGTACTTACTATCGATATAACTCCGCAGCCAAATCGGCCATCACATAATCGGATTACGTATTTAACAGCATCTTCTGTTTCTGTGCAGGCCGTCCAAACAATAGTAAGTATGCGCAAACCTGATGATGTGATTTTAGTTATTTTAGATTCTGATCATAGTAAAGAACATGTATCAAAAGAACTCTTACTTTATAAATCTATTGTAACCACTGGTAGTTACATTATTGTAGAGGATACATGTATTAACGGAAATCCTCTCCTTCCAGATTGGGGCCCTGGCCCGATGGAAGCCGTGGAAGAGTTTTTAGCTAAAAATAACAATTTCATAATCGATGAATCTAAACATAAATTTTTCATATCTTTTAATCCAAAAGGTTTTTTAAAGAAAATAAAGTGAAACTTTAATAAGTGGGGCTTTATGAATTCCCCACTTATTCTATAATTTTCATTTTTGAAAAAGGATAATACACAAATTCTACTTTTCCTATCACGTTATCTTCTTCAATATATCCTAAGCCATTGCGACTATCCCTACTAAGTTCACGGTTATCTCCCATGACAAATAGCTTATTTGGTGGAATCTTTGTCTTTTGGAAATTGTAAAATACTTGTGTATTGTTGAATAAATCTTTATTTGTATACGGCTCTACTTGTTTTTTATCATTTACATATACAGTTCCATTCGTTATGTTAATTACGTCACCAGGTAGCCCTATTACCCTTTTCACATAATATTTCGATTCGTTCTCTTCTTTAATAATGACAATTTCCCCGTGCTGTATGTTAGAAAAATGTACTGCTGCTTTATTTACAAATACGTAGTCTTCTTCATTTAAAGTCGGCTGCATGGATTTCCCTTCTACCTTACATAACGTAAAAGAATGATAGGCTATTACCATAACAAGTATAAATAGTATGTACTTCCCCCAACCTCTCTTAATCTCCTCTTTCATATCCATTCCCACCTTATAAAATAACTCAAAAAATATATCACTGCACAATATATTCCTGTGCAGTGATATTATTTTTACTGGGCCTTGTTCGGCTGTTCTACCGGGACTGAATTTGCATTTGATCTTTTCGCTTTCAAGTCAAAATACGCATCCAAAATTTCTTTACCAATCGCGGAATTAACCCCTGATTTATCATTATTCACCCATGGTACAACAACTGAAAAAGCTACTTCCGGATCAGCATCATATGGCGCATAGCCGGCAAGAGTTAAATTATAACATTTTTTTCGGTTATAGTTCTCATCTCTTCCAATATCACTTTCTCCACCATATACCGTCTCAGCTGTTCCTGTTTTTCCAGCTGGTTTATACGGTAAGCCTTTAAACGTTCCTGTACCTGTTCCGTCAGCTTCTTGAAAAACTCTTCTAAACCCTTCTTTTACATGATTAATGTATGACGTGTCCATATCCACTCGATTTAAAACAACCGGTTCAATTGATCGAATAACTTTTCCGACATCCTCTGGGCGGTTTGGCTGCTCTCTAATTTCTTGCACAATTTGTGGTTTCATTCGGTAACCGCCATTTGCAATTGTTGAAATATATTGAGCAAGCTGTAGCGGTGTATATGTATCATATTGTCCAATTGCATAATCAAGTAAAAAGCCTGGTATATTATCAGTTCTACCCATTTGACCAATTGATTCATTTGGCAAGTCAATACCAGTCGATACACCTAAACCAAATTGTCTAAAATAGTAACGCATTTTATTAAATGTCTCTTGTTTAATATCTAACGGATTGTTTGGCACATAATTAATCCCCGCCATTTTTAATACTGTATTAAACATATAAACGTTCGACGAAACTTGTAAAGCTCTTAAATCATCAATATCACCAAAATCTTTCCATGATTTTTTCGGCTTAGTACTTCCTTTAAAGTACATTGGCGCATCAAAGAAATGCGTAAACGGTTTAATCGCTTCTGCTTGGTATCCAGATAATAAAGTAGCCCCTTTCACAGTTGATCCTAACTCATAGGAACTTGTCATCGTCCCTAATGCGTAGTCTTCTATTTGCATCACGCCATCTTTATTTACAATTTTCTTTCCTGCCATTGATAAAATTTGACCGTTTTTCGGATTCATCATTACAACGAAAGCACGATCCATCATCGGTTCTGAAGAATGAAACGCTCGTAAATTTTTTTCAAGACTTTCCTCTACCTTTTTTTGCAAATCCATATCAACCGTTAACATTAAGTTATTTCCACTTTTTCCTTCAGTCACTTTTTCAGTCCGAATAATATTCCCTGCTTTATCTGTAATATTTCTAGATTGTTCTTTCATTCCATGTAATGCATCTTCGTATTGCTTTTCGATGTAACTCTTACCAATACGATCATTTCGGTTGTAATCACGAACTAAATAATACTCTAATTGTTCTCTTGGCAATCCCTCATTTTCATTAGAAACGCTACCAAGTATAGAACGAAGGATTTTATCATTTGGATATTCACGTTCCCAATCTACTGTCGTATCTACCCCCGGCAAGCTTGCTAATCTTTCACTAACGATTGCATATTCATTTTGACTTACATCTTTTTTAACGATTTGCGGCGTCATTTTATATCCCGTATTCATTTTACTTTTAATTGCTAATACTTCTAAATCATCTTTTGAAAGCTCCTTTAATTCTTCTTGTGTAATTCTCTCCCGACGCAACTCTTCTACTTTTTTATCTAATTCTTTCCCTTCTATTTCCTGCTTCCTAAATTTACTCTCATCTGCTTTTGTTACTTTTTCTGCAGCCCTTTTTTCATTTAACTGCATCCAAAAATCTTTTTTATCTGTCTCTGTTAACTTATCCATATCCTCTTGCGACATTTCAATTAGCCCTGCTAACTCTCTCGCTACTTTTAAAACTTCTTTCGAGTCTACTCCTTTCATTTTCGTATATGTAACGGTTCGTAGCGGTTTGTTATTTACAATCACTTTGCCTTCTCGATCAAACATTTTCCCTCTAGGAACAGGCGTGCTCACCGTCACATCTTCCTTTTTATTCACTTCATTTCGATACGTTTCTCCATCAATGATTTGCACTTTACCTAGTTGAATAATAATAGCTGAAAATAAAAGAAAGACGATAAAAAATAGTACATTTAACCGAAATGGAATATGAGTCTTTTTCTTTTTCGGCTGTTTCTTTTTTTCCTTGTTCTGTCTCATTTCGCTCCCTCGCTTCATTCTATTAACTTCTACGCATAAATTGAAACTTTAAACAGAGTGGTTCTCTGTTTATTAGCCCACAGCAATCGGGCTTTTACAAGCAGGTAATCTTCCCTTCCACCTAACTTCTTCGCCTGTGCCGAATTTTTCAGATGGGAGTCTTACTGCTCGCAAATAACGGGATAACTCATTATGTATCAAATTTATTTATATGATATATATAGAATTTTATATTAGTTACAAAAGAAAGAAAAGATTTAATTTTCAGTTTTCGGGTTTTACATCCTATTTATTACCATTCCCCTTACAATACAATATCATGAATACAAAAAACTGAGGTAGATACATTGCACCTCAGTTTTTTTACGATAACTTATTTATTTGAAGATAACCCTTCAACAAATTCACCAATCTTTTGTCGAAAAACAAAATCAAAGTTATATTCCTGCCCTGTTAACTCTTCATTTACTAAAATGGTTGTTGCTCCAATTTCCCTCTTTGCAATTTCCGGGAAAGATGCGACAGGCTGTACTTTTAATGACGTTCCCATAACGAGAAACACATCTGTTTCATATAAACGTGTAATCGCATTTTGATATTGCGGCAGTGTATCTCCGTATAAAACAACATCTGGATTTAAAATGAAATTACACTTCTCGCAGCGCGGTACTTCATGATCAATCATATATTGTAAATCATAACCCGTTTTACACTTCGGACAATGTGCTGTTTGAAGTGTTCCGTGTAAATCAATGACATGTTTACTACCACCTAATTGATGTAAACCGTCGATATTTTGCGTTAAAATTGTTATATCTTTTCCTTGTTCTTCTAGCTCAGCTAAAAAGCGATGTCCACGATTAGCTTTATATTGATGAAACGTATTAATTTGAAATATTTCTTTATAATGCTTCCAAAACTCTTTCGGACTTCTGTTATAGTACCCTCTCGATAAGTACATCTCCACATTCACATCAGCATACAACCCATTTGCTGAACGGAAATCTGGGATGCCACTTTCTGTACTGGCTCCTGCGCCTGTTAATACAGTAATTTTCTTCGCTTTTTCTAAAATTGAACGAACTTCTTCAAATTGCACAAAAATCACCTCTATGTATATTCCTATACTTATTATACCAGTTGTTTACAGGAGGTGTTGTACATTTCACTTTACTTAATGCGTCGCGCCCCCAATTTCTACAATATCTACCTCTACTTCCGTCGTTACTTCGATTGCCAACTCTACCCCTTTACTAATAGTAGAAAGTGACATACTCGGTTGCCCTGGGTAGCTACTCGCTTGTTCTGGTAAGAACGGAATGTGAATGAATCCGCCTTTTATTTTCATATCATGTTTTTCTAGTTCATACATAAGTCCATAGAATAAGTGATTACAAACGAATGTACCTGCCGTTTGTGAAACAGATGACGGTATGCCTTCTTCGCGAAGTTTTTTTACGATTGCTTTCATTGGGAGCGTGGACCAATAGGCAGCAGGTCCTTCCTCAACAACCGGTACATCCACCGGCTGATTCCCTTCATTGTCAGCAATTCTTGCATCATCAATATTAATTGCGACACGCTCTATCGTAATATCTGGTCTACCCCCAGCTTGTCCGATACATATAATCATTTCCGGCGACAGTTCTTCTATATATTCTTTTAAAACTTTTATTGATTTATGAAATACAGTTGGAACTTGTTTACTTATAATCTTGTACTCTCCGATTGTTTTTTCATGTAAGCTTTTTGCGACTTCCCAAGCTGGATTGATACTTTCTCCGCCGAACGGATCGAACCCTGTTAATAATACTGTTTTCATCGTTTTCCCTCCTAATTAGAAACGATATACTAAGCCGTACATAATAAACATATTTATGATAAAGATAGAAAGCGCGATGGGTACTTGCGCTTTAATAACAGCATTTTTATCTTTTAACTCTAAAAGCATTGCTGGAACGATATTAAAGTTTGCTGCCATTGGCGTAAGCAGTGTTCCGCAATATCCAGCAAACATGCCGAGTGCGGCCATAATCGCTGGATTCCCGCCGTGCATTTGAACAATTAAAGGTAATCCGATTCCGCCAGTGATTACTGCAAACGCTGCGAATGCATTCCCCATTACAACTGTGAAAAGCATCATTCCTAAACAGTACGCCATAACAGCAACGAATGGATATTCTGTCGGTAACACTTTTCCAACTAAATCAGAAACGACTTGTCCAACACCAGACTTCGCAAAAATGCCGCCAAGTGCTGCTAACATTTGTGGTAAAATAACTGCCCAACCAACAGCTTGTAATAATCTACTTCCTTCTTGAACAGGCGTCGTTATTTTCGATTTTGTAATACGCATCGCCGCAACGAATGCGAGTAATGCTCCTAACGCTAATGCAACTAACGTTACTTTATCTGGATCTACAAGGGATACATTTCCCCATTTGATTTTCCCTAACGTTAACGTACCGATAATTGTAAAAATAGGAATTAAAAGTGCAGGCATGAAAATTTTATTTTTTAATTTCTCAGCATGTTTCACACGTTCTTGTACAGGTACTTCTTTCTCCTCGGATTTTGTTACTTTATTCAATGAAGCTAACACGACCATAGCGAGCACGATACACCCAACGTAAAACGAAGGTATTACATTTCCGAATAAAAATGTAACTGCGAATAATGCCCAAAATAAGCTAGAACCGAATCGGTTTGGATGTTCACGATCGAATGCGATACGCACAGCGATAAAGGCAACGATTATACCTAATACATAATAAATTGTATCCATAGTTATGATGTTCATCTTATATAGCCTCCTTCTCTTGTTTTCCTTCTGCCTTCATTGTTTTCGCTATATATTTATCAAACCTTCTGAATCTAATCCAACTTACGATTAGTGCGGATATTGCTGTTGGAATACCCCAAAGCGCCATATCCCATACTCCGACATGCATACCTACTGAATCGAAGAATCCTTTCATTAATAAAATCGCACCAGTTGCGATAAAAATATCTTCTCCGAAAAACCAAGCTGTATTTTCTGCAGCAGCTGCGTTTGCTTTAATCTTTTCTCTTAATTTTTCCGGAAGTTTACCGTATTTACCTTGTGCCGCTCCTTCTGCCATTGGTGCAACGAGCGGTCTTACTGTTTGCGCATGACCACCAATATTCAGCCCTAGTGCCGCTGATGATTCTCTTATTGTAAAATATGACATTAATACTCTTCCAGTTGTTGCCCCTTTTGATTTCGTTATAAGCGCTTCTGCTCTTTCTTTTAAACCATAACGCTCTAAAATTCCGATTACAGGTAAAGTTAGTATAATAGGCATAGACATATATCTATTTTCTATAAAAAATTTACCGAACATGCTGATGACGTCATAAAAACTTAATCCTGAAACCATACCAGTAACAATTCCTGCAACCATTACTACTAATAGTGTATTTAACCTAAATAGAAAGCCAACTGCAACAAGTAGTATCCCAATTAATTTAATCATTTCCAGCACTTCCTCTCATTTTTTATTTCGGTGCACATATAGAAACACCATTAAGTTCGAATGTTCTGTATATTCTCTCCGCAAATTGTACCGCTTTCTCTCCATCGCCATGCAAACAAATTGTTTGCGCCTGAACTGTTACTTTCTCTCCATTCACCGTTTCTACATATCCTTCTTTTACCATTTGAAGCACTTGTTTTATCGCTTCGCCTTCATCTGTTATAAGTGCATTTTTTTCTGTACGACTTGTTAATGTCCCATCTTGCTTATACGTACGATCAGCAAAAACTTCTTGCATGAATGTTACTTTATATTTTTCTGCAGCTTGTATAAACGCCTCGCTATTTGCTAATCCGTAAAGTAATAGATCCGGGTTCATATGAGAAATTGCCTTTACGATTGCATCTGCAATTACTGGGTCAGTTGCCGCCATATTATATAGGGCACCGTGCGGTTTCACATGATGCATCTTCGCCCCTGCCGCTTTCACAAACCCGTCTAATGCACCAATTTGATATAAAACGTAATCATATACTTCACTTGCTGAAACATTCATGTTTCTTCTTCCAAATCCAATTAAATCAGGAAATCCAGGATGCGCCCCTATTGCTACGTTATGTTTCAAAGCTTTTTCAACTGTTTGACGCATAACGAACGGATCACCCGCATGAAAACCACAAGCAACATTTATAGAGGAAACGAACGGAAGAATCTCATCATCATTCCCCATTTTATAAGCTCCAAAACTTTCTCCTAAATCACAATTCAAATCGATTGTCGTCACGATATTTCCCTCCTACTCTCAGCTTCGTAAAGCGATGAACTTCTTTAATAGTTTCACATTTTCTTCCTGCTCTATGTACAATCGCTCCGCTTCTTCTATAGAAACTTTTTCAAAAGTTACATAGTCCCCTGGTTTCAGCTGGGCAAGCAGAGGTAAATCGACTGAAATGACATTTCCGATTCTCGGATAGCCACCTGTCGTTTGCCTATCTGCCATTAATATAATAGGCTGCCCACCATTTGGAACTTGAATGGTTCCAAATGTAACAGGACTTGATAGAATTTCTTGTTCTATTTCTCTATTTAAAACTTCCCCATCAAACCTATATCCCATGCGATCAGCATAATTGGACACTTTATACTCTTTCATAAAAAATGACTCTTTACTTTTTTCTGTAAACTGATTATATTCAAAATCTGTTATGACGCGAAGCGTAGGATGCTTCTTATATTTTGGTAAGACGTTATTTCGAATTGCCCATTTTGTTTTTATTCGCTCTTCCTTTTGTAAGTTCTGAATGAAACGACTCGCCATTTCTGCGTGCGTACCAATTTGAAAATAGTCACCCTTTTTGAGCATCCTTCCTTCAATCCCGCCAATAGCAGCTCGCATATATGTACTTTTACTTCCCATTGTATGATCAATATGAATACCACCAGCAAATGTTACATATGCTCTGCACCCACGTTTCGCTTTTCCAAAACAAAGCATGCTGCCTTCTTCTGCTAAAATAGGACGCCATAACGGAATTCGTTCTCCATTCAATAACGGTTCCAAATCCGCTCCGCCAATCGCGAGCAAAGTCGTTTTCTTTAGTAACAATTTAGGTCCCATTATCGTCATTTCTAAACCTGCTTCATTTTCTTCATTACCGACTAACATATTGATTAGCCTAAGTGCATTTTTATCCATCGCACCGCCAACTGGTACACCATACTGTTGATAATGAAATCGTCCTAAATCTTGGACTGTTGTAAGCATCCCCGCATGTAAAACCTCTACATCCATTCTTTAGCCCCCTCTAGCGATAAGTATTCTTCCTTTGTTACCGGGATAAAACGTAAATACATACCACTTTGAATATAGGTAGGTGATTCTTCTCTTGGATTAAATAATGAAATCGGTGTTCGGCCGATAATATTCCATCCACCCGGTGTTTCAAGCGGATAAATACCTGTTTGCTTTCCACCAATCCCTACCGAACCAGGAGCAATTTGTAACCGTGGTGTTTCTTTTCTAGGTGTTTCTAATTGTTTTGATAGTCCCCCTAAATATGGGAATCCTGGTGTGAAACCTAACATATACACAAAATATGTTGTTTCGCTATGTATACGAATAACATCCTCTACTTGCAAACCTTGATAATGTGCGACCTCTTCTAAATCCGGCCCATATTCGCCTCCGTAGCAAACTGGTATAGAAATATGTTTCACTTTCTGGTTCACTTCTTCTTTATATGAATCACACAGCTCCTGTATATATTGGCAAACGTAATCATATGACCTTTCACCTCTCTCATTTTGCATCCATACTTCGTACAAATTATAGTAAATTGCTAATGAAGTAAACGATGGCACACATTCAACCATTCCTGTAAATGGATGTTGTTTCAACGCTTGAAATAATCGCTGCACTTTTCCGTATATATCCATCCTAATTTCTTCACCAAACGTAACAATAATTGCTTGATCCCCTAACGCAGAAAATTTCATCCCATTCCCTCTTTCTATGCCAAAAAGCCGAGTTCTTTCGAAATGCGGTATGCTGTTTCTTTCACTTTCGCAGTAAAATATGAAATGTTACTTTCGCCATACTCAATTGCTAAACCTGAAACACTAATACCTGCTACAACCGTTCCATCATTCGCAAAAATCGGAGCTGCTATAGCTGCTGTATGATTTTCTAATTCAGAATAACTAATTGTGTAACCTTCCTTTTTCGCTAGTTGTAATACTTCTAGCAAATGTTCCTTATTCACAATTGTTCCATCCGCAAACTGTTTTAAATCGCTTTCCTCTATGTACTTCCTTTTCTCTTCCTCAGAAAAATAAGATAGTAAAATTCTCGGACATGCCCCCGCATAAAGAGGTGCTCTTCTTCCAACCGCTGTATAAACACGTACCGGCTGAACTCCTTCCATCTTTTCAACGTAAATTGCATCATTACCATCTTGAATAATTAAATTAACTGCCTGCCCTAAACTATCTCTAAGCTCTTTCATATATGGAATCGCAATATTTCTTACTGATAATCTTTGTGAAACAAGTTGCCCAAACCTTAAAAAAACGACTCCAAGACAATATTTCCCCTTCTCATTTTTTTGTAAAAGCTCCATTTCTTCTAGCGAACCGATTAAACGATAAACAGATGTTTTTGGCATATTTGTAAGCTGAACCATCTCTGTTAAACTTAACTCTTCATGCTCATAAAATAACTCTAAAATATCCATTGTCTTCACTGCCGTTTTATTTATACTCATCCTATCTCCTTTTTGTTCCGAATTTCGGAACTTTAATTCCATTTTTCGAAACAAAGATATAATTTAAAATTATAAAATATTCTTTCAATTCTATCAATATTTTTTTCACGTACATAATCCGATATATTTTGTCCGCTATTAAAAAAACACAAATAATAAGTGATTTATATAAAATAAAAGGCTCTTGAATGATTGACAAAACTTTAACACTTGAAGAACGAACTATTAGAATAAAAGTTACAATAAAAAAGTACGGAAGTTTAGATTTGAAATAAAATTTGATCACTTTTCATTAATAACACTGCTATAAAAGAAAATATAAAGAGCATGTTTGAATCAATTTTTGATCAAAACATGCTCTTCTCATTGTTATTCACAGTATTCTTTTTTAACTTGATTGATTGATTGTTCCTTCGTTCAACTAACAAGTCTATTAGGTACATATTACTTATTTTTCAAAATCGTTCTTTTAGCTTTTTTAATAATTCTACTAGTTGATTTTATATCAGTATCCTTTTCCCATTCTTCACACAGGTTCATTACCCAATCCGGTTTCGTTTTACTTGTATCATTTAACCAGTTTCCAACCGAATCTTGGACATATTTTGATGGATCTGATTTAAGTAAATTAAGAATAGGAAGTGCTTTTTCAGGTTCTTGTTTTAATATTTCAATATGTTTACTCCATACACCTCGAGGACGAATAGATTCTACAGAGAACCTACGAATATTCTCATCTTCACTTTTTGCCCATTCTACTAACAACTCCACACTTTTTTCTATATTCTGTGAAAGATCTTCTCTAATAGACATCCAAGCAATTTCTCGAACACCAAAATGATGATCCGCTGCAAAAGGTCGAATGTACGTTAATGTATCTTTTAATGTGTTATTTGATTTTTTATTCATAAACGCTGCCCAACATCGTACACTATCTGAAATATGATTAGATAATTTTAACAATACATCTTCCTTGTTTCCTTCATTCTCTTTGAGTATAATTTCATCCAATAAAGTTCCTGTTATTCGTATGACTTTCATTCCTGTTTCCACGTTCTGTTTTTCTAATTCAGCTACTATGCTTTCCAAACTATTCTTGAGTCCTATTGAAGGTAAGACATTTTTGAGTAGTTCAATATGATTTATAGCTAGCCATTCTGTTAGATTAATACTTTCTAATTTCCCTTGCTGTAGTAATTGTAAGACCTCTTTAGGAATTTCGTTTACTTTCCTGGCTCCTTTCCTGTTTAAGATAACTTCTGCTTCTTTCGTTATCATTTAAATTCCCTCCTTGCAACACTATTTTCAAATAAACAGAGGTCATTTTGAAAAATAATAATCAAAATGACCTCTGTCTTTCTTAAATGAACATTCAGTTTTACAAAAAATGTGATTTAAATCCACAAGAAGAACATTTCTCCCATACTTGCTTTATAACGCTCTTACTTGTTTCAATGGCCAGAAAACAGCTTGTCCTTTTCCAACAATTTCATCTTCTGAAATAAAGCCAAACATGCGACCGTCCTTAGAAACTTCACGATTATCTCCTAAAACAAATACTTGGCCTTCTGGCACTTTCGTTTTCCCTGTGATTTGTTCTAATGTAAAGTCTGGAGTTAATACACGGCCAGCTGCTTTTTCTTTAAACTCTTTTAAATACGGTTCTTCCATCGCTTTTCCGTTTACGTATAAAACATCGTTTTTATACTCAACTGTATCACCTGGTAAACCAATTACTCGTTTTACTAAGTCGTACCCTTCTTTTCCGTGGAAGACGATAACATCGAAGCGATCTAATCCACTTATACTATAACCAATCTTATTCACGAGAACGCGCTCATTATTTTCTAACGTTGGCATCATCGATTCACCTTGCACTAAAGAAGGTGTAAATAAAACACCGCGAATAATTACAATTAGTACAAGGGTAAACCCTATTGTTTTAACCCAAGAGAATAATTCTTTCTTCGTATTTTCCTTCATCGTTTCTCCTCTTTCTTATGCACTTATTTTATTATTTCAACTAATTCTCGCACTAAACTTCGATCAATTTCAGAAAAACATGATTTACCTTCTCTTACCGCTGTACCGACATGAGCTTGCGAAATTCCAGTTTCATCTAATAACTGCTTTATATTTTCTTTCGTTACACCACTTCCAGCTACAAGTTGAATTTGACCATCGCTTACCTTTTGCATATCTTTAAGCACTGGAATATTATCTACTATATTTCCTTGTCCACCTGAAGTTAACACGTGAGTCACTTTATGGAATTCCTTTAAAGTTCTCATCGCTTCTACTAGGTTTTCTATATCATCTATCGCACGGTGATACGTTACATTTATTCCATCTACAACAGATAACAAATCTGCTAGCTTCTCTTTATCAACTTCTTTTTGTTCGTTTAATACGCCTAATACAACGCCTGCTGCACCTAACTTCTGCGCAACGCTAATGTCTTCTTTCATCATTTCAATTTCTTCTTCCGTATATGTAAAAGACTTCGCATGCGGACGAATCATAACGTGAATCGGTATATTTACTGCTTCTACCGCTTTTTTAATAAATGCATAACTCGGCGTTAATCCACCTTCTGTATAAGATGAAATTAATTCAATCCGCTTCCCACCCGCGCTTTCAATTCGTTTCACATCTTCTAAACATGTTGCAATAACCTCTAGCATGAGATAACCTCTTTTCGTACTTTTTTCTTATTATACATTAGTAAAAATAAGAAACCTAGCTTTCTCCTATAAAACTATAAAAAGAAGAATGAAAAGAAAGATTTTTTCAATTGATAACACTTATTTGTAATGTGCTATTTTTCATGAACAATACTACTAAAAAGAGAAAAAGATATACATCTTACAAAAGAACATTCCATTATCTCTCGTTCAGATGTATTTTTTAGAATTGAGTTCTTCGAAGCTATTCAAGGGATGCTGCCCATTGCTATCAAGCTAATATTTTGGAGCATCCTCAAAACAAAAAATTGTACATCCTCATCTGGAGATGTCAATTTTCTCGCTTTGGAGTAGTTGCTCTTCTTAGTTTGATGAGCATAGGGTAGCTCAGGAAAATACGAATTTACAACGTTAAAGAAATTCCAAAATTAAAAGCCAAATTTCTCAATATTAAAATTAAGGAAATTGGCTTTTTTGTCGCTCTGGAGAAGAGCCCTTTTATTGAATAATAAATTTCTTCAAATTGAGAAGAATTAGCATATAACGTTTTCACAGAGATGTTGCCTGAATCTCTTCCCTGCTTCTTCCCCGGCGACCAAGTGGTTCGGAGAGTCCTTTCGCTTGCATGTTATGTTATATGACGTACCCTACTTCTTAAAGTTACTTTCACACTACTATTCTGTTTCAATTTTCACTTCAGTAATATATTTCAGTAAAGTTTTTTTATAAAACGTCACTTTCTTATTTGTTACCGAGTTGTTCCGCCAAACCGATTAGAAGCCCTTCGGTTCCACGAATGTAACAGAGTCGATACGAGTCCTCGTACTGAACCACTTCGCCAACGAGCTGAGCACCACACTTAGTCGTGAGTCTGTATACCATTTCGTCAATGTCTTCAACAGTGAACATGACGCGTAAATAACCGAGGGCGTTTACAGGAGCAGTCCGGTGATCTGATATAGTAGGTGGGGTGAGAAATCGCGAAAGTTCAATTCGGCTGTGGCCATCTGGCGTAACCATCATAGCAATCTCTACGCACTGGGAGCCCAGTCCGGTTACGCGACCAGCCCATTCACCTTCGACAGTAGCTCGCCCTTCGAGTTTCAAGCCAATCTCCTCGAAGAAAGAGATTGCGTCATCAAGAGATTCTACAACGATACTGACATTGTCCATTCTTAGTAATTTGTTCTTTTCCATAGTTTTATCTCCTTATGTGTAAACATTTATTATCTAATCATCTTCATAAATTATTCTATTAAAAGTTACAAATTCCTTCCCAACAAAAAACACCTTATCACCGTTTACATCCAAACTGGCATTACAATAAATATTTTTCATCTAGGAACATTCATCAAATCATGATAATCATTTATATGAAAACACTACATTTCAAACTAGGATGGCAAACAAATAAAAAGCACGTGTTCGATTACTAATCAAACACGTGCTTTCAAAACAACTATATTGTCCATAAACAATAACATTTAAATTCATAAGCTCTATTCCTAAAACATCACGACCGAAATGCTACATCCGCCAGTATAGACAATGTTGCATCATCCATCGGCGGATTGTGTAAACCCGCTCTGACATTTAAGTAATAACGATGAAGTGGATTTTTTTCTGATAAACTTTTTGCCCCTACGATACGCATTGCTTTATCTACTATAGATATCGCCGCATTTGTTACTGCGTATTTCACTGCCGCTAGTTCTGCTTGTAGTGATAGTTTATCTTCTGCCTCATCGTACTTTTTCGCAATTTGATATAAAAAGACGCGAGCTTGCATAAGCTCAAGCTCTATTTCTCCAACTAATCTTCTAACACTCGGTAATAAACTAATAGAATGGTTTAAACTATTTGGCTTGTATGATTCCGCAAACTGAACTGCATAATTTCTTGCTGATTGTGCGATTCCTAAATAACATGCTGGTATATGTAGCAACCAGCCAATACCCTTTTGTTTCACTTTCCCGCCCAATACATTCGTAAAGAAGCGGTTTTCTATCTCCACATTTTGTAAGACAAGGTCGTGGCTAGCAGTTCCTCGCATCGCAACGCTATCCCATGTTTCTTCAATTGATACACCGAGCGTATTTCTTGGAATGACAAACTCACCAACTTCTTCTCGGCCTTCCATACTTGCTGAAATAATAAAATAATCAAGTACTGGTGCCATCGTTGTAAAAGTTTTCCTTCCATTTATAATCCACTTCTCGCCTTGTTGCACCGCGATTGTTTCTGGTTTACCACCACGCGTCGGACTTCCTGTTTTCGGTTCTGTTGCTGCCCGATTAAAGAGTGCACCATTACGCACTTCTTCGCAAAACCATTTGAACATTCCATCATTCCAAGAGCGATTTTCAGCTAGCTCTTTTACAATACCGATATGCCATCCAATCGATAATGCAGTAGCTCCACAGCCTTCTGCAATTTTCCCTTGAAATAAAACGAAGTCATATAAAGAAATCGCACTACCACCAAATTCCTTCGGTAACGTTATTTTCGTATATCCGATATCTTTTAAATTATTAATATTTTCATACGGAAATGATCCTAATTCACTTAATTGATGCTCCCTTTCCATGAACTTCGGAATCAATTTATTTATTTGTTCAATAATGAAAGATTGTTCTTCTGTTTCAACAAATGAGAGTGCCATACTATAATCTCCTTTATCCCGCTATTTGCGGGCAGTAAAACTCCCACCTCAAAATTCAGGTGGAGCAAAGAAGTTCAATGGGAGTCGGGCTGCCCGTAAATGCTCGATTCATAAACCGTTCATTTTGTCATTATGATTATATGAAGCTACCTCTCTATTGTTTCACTATTCCGATAAAAATACAATGTTTTTGGATTATAAGAAAAATACCTATAGAAAAACAGGTCCTTTTCTTATATTAATCCCCCTTCAATGCCTTTAGCGGCAAAGAGGTTACATATCCGATATACGAGAATAATTCTTTAAAAAAGAATGGAATTTCTGTATCTAACGTTTTATATGCTGATGTTGGAGTCGGTGAAGCATATGCCTCAATGTTAATATGTTTTGCGATTCTCATTGCGCGTTTCATATGAAGTGGATCACTTACAATCGTGTATGAGTGTATTCCGTTCTCTATTCCAACTTCCTTCGCATTCTTTAAATTTTCTTCAGTGAAAAGGGATTTTGTTTCAATTAAAATATCCTCCTCTTTTACACCTTGTTTCAATGCATATACTCTAGCAGTGCGAGCTTCCTCAAGCTCGGCTTCAAACTTTGTACCACCTGTAAAAATAATTTTCTTAATGTTTCCGTTTTTATATAGAGAAATCGCGTGATTAATTCTTTCCTTAAATACAGGAGATGGTTTTCCGTTCCATGAAGCTGCTCCTAGCACGATACCAGCATCTGTCTTCACATCATCATCCGTTTTAAAGCGATAACTCCAAATATCGTAAGCTGCATAGCTCACATACAAAATAGCAGAACAAATCATTAATAAAAACACTTGAAAGATTCGTCTTTTTTTACTCTTCTTATTTTCTTTCATTTGTAATTGCCTCCGTACATCATCCATACTTCTATAAAAAAACATTTATATCAAATCGTTTTGTTTGAGTTTGTTTAAAAGAAGGTATTTTACTTATTATATATAAAAGGGTTTTCATTTAAAATTGAGGATTATCAATTCATTTTTCATTTGCGGTTTTCATTACAATTTTAATTCATTAGTTTATTACCATACAACTACATTGTAACGAATTTTTTCTCAGAAGGGAATGATGAAACAAAAGTAAATTAAATAAGTTAGTGTTTTGTAAGAAAAAAAGGTATATTATTCGCAAATTACGATCATATACCTTACAAAATACGAATTATAGCTTTTCTTTGTATAACTCTAATTTTTCTAACAATTCTCCTTTCACGCCTGACCATTCACTCGCAATAATACTGTACACAACTGCATCTCTCACATGACCGCTCGGCAATCTTCTTTCATTTCTTAGCACACCTTCTTTTACCGCACCTAACCTTTCAATTGCTCGTTGTGCTTTTTCATTTCTTACATCCGTCTTAATTTGCACTCGTAGCATATGCAGTTTTTCAAAAGCATACTGGAGAAGCATATACTTACATTCTGTATTTATACTCGTACGTTGCACAATTGGATGGTACCACGTCTGCCCTAACTCCACTGTTTTATCTTCTACTGAAATATTATATAAACGTGTACTCCCTACAATCTTGTTCGTCTGTTGATCCACTACAGCGCAAGGGATTTGTGTACCCTTTCCATAACTCTTTATCGCTTTTTGAACATATTGCTGCATATCTTGAACAGTTTCCATTTTAGAGATTAAATACGCCCAAATTTGCCTATTTCCTTCTACAATCGAAAACAAAGTTTCGACATCACCACTATCCATTAACCGTAACTTCGCTCTTTCGTGAATGATTTCCATTTGTAAGCCCCCTTCTTTTGTTACTATAACATATGAATAAATATCTCAAAATTTATATATAATGATTTTAACAACAAAAATCCTCGCTCACATAGAAAGCGAGGGTTTCCTATTAAAGCACCAAATAAGCAATCGGCGTAATAATAAGCAACGTTAATATCGTTCTCTGCACGTACAAAATAATAAGTTCAGATACTTTTAACGGAATATCTGTCGATAATATACAAGGGATTGAAGCGGAGAAAAACAAAATAGATGATACCGAAATAACCGCAATGACAAACTTTGTCACGAGCGGCGCACTTACAACTAATAATGATGGTAAAAACATTTCTGCAATACCAACTGATACCGCTTTAGCAGCTAAGTCTGCTTCTGGTAATTGTAAAACCCATGTAAATGGATAAAAAATATAACTGATCCAATCAAATATTGGCGTGAACTTCGCTAAGACGATACCAATTAACCCTACTGACATAATAGATGGTAAAATTCCCATCGTCATAATAAAACCGTCTTTTAAGTTCACTGCAATATTTTTCATAATGCTCGGTGCAGATCTTGATACTTCTAATGCATCTTCCCAAGCACGTTCTAACATTTTTTCCTTATAAACGGGCTCTGGGAACCCTTCTTTCGTAATATATGTATCGGGCTTTCTACTAAGAGGTGGGATTCTTACGGTGATAGCAGTCACGATGAATGTTACTACAAGTGTAGTCCAAAAATAAACATTCCATAAATGCATAATGTCTAATGTTTTTGCGATGATGATCATAAATGTTGCGGATACTGTAGAAAATCCTGTAGCGATAATGGCTGCTTCTTTTGTCGTATACTTTCCTTCTTTATATACGCGGTTCGTAATTAATAAGGCTAGTGAATAACTTCCAACGAAGGAAGCAACCGCATCAATTGCCGATCGTCCCGGCGTATTCCATAAAGGTCTCATAATCGGACGGCAAAATGTACCGATAAATTCAAGCAACCCATATCCGACTAATAACGCTAAAAACGCCGAACCAATCGGAACGAGTAAACTTACCGATATAACTAGTTTCTCATACAAAAACGGCCCAACATCTGGTGCAAAAAACCAAGCTGGTCCCACTTTAAAACAATATAATACGCCAAAAACAACACCAACTACTTTTAAAATAGAAAAACAAATGTCTACGATAGATGCATTCCATTTCTTCGTATAAAATGGATAAATCGCACCAATCACCATAACAAACAATGCATAATAAGGTACTACGCCCGGAACTGAAGTACGGATCCACGATACGATATGATCAATCATAATAGAAGAAGCTCCATTTATCGTAACAGGTACGAAAAACATAAACACCCCAACGAGACTAGCGAGTATAAACCGAAGAATCATACTCCTCTCTCTTCCTGTCTTAATTACATTACTTTTTAATTCAATTTCACTCAAAATCCGACACCTCCTATTATCTAAATATTCTGTATAATATAGTTTTATTCCTTCTTTTGATCTTGAATATTTAATCATATAAAAAAGCCTAATTTGAAACATTTAGATCAAATTAGGCTTTTTATATACTTTTTAGATATTCTCACTTAAAGCACAAAGTAGAGTTTAAAATCATTGCTCGAAGTAGGAGTCTTTCTTACTATTCTTCAATATAAAACTCCCCATCTCAATCGCTAAATCTTCACTTTGAGGATAGACACCTACATTATCTCCATACGCGTGCCCTAAACCACGATAGAGAATCGTTTCAGTATCCACTCCTTGTTTCTTCAATTTAGCTGCATACGCTAAACATTCAATCATTAAAAAATCATGTTCTCCTACCGTAATAAATGTACTTGGATAATCTGAAGATACATCAACGTATGGACTTAAATACTTCGAATGAATGTCTTCCGTACCAAGTATTTCTGCCATCCCTCCGACCATTGCATGCATCATATTAAGCATTTTTTCTAATCCTTTTTTATATTTCGGAGCAATCTCATATTTATCTATACTCCAAGAATAAAACTCGTCTTCATAGTCACACATGTTAAGTGTAGGGTACAGAAGTAATTGCCCTTTAACGAAGTTTCTACCATCTTCCATATCTCTCGTTGTACAATACTGTGCTAAGTTCCCTCCAGCACTATCACCCGCAACAAAAATATTATTCTTATCACCGCCGAATGCTTCAGCATTCTCATAAATCCATTTTAAAGTAGTGTAACAATCTGTATGTCCATTTGGAAAAGGATGTTCTGGAGCTAATCGATAATCTACAGAAAAGGCTAGTATATCTGTTTTTTCTACTATTAATTTCACAAGTTCTTCTACCACATCTGGTGATCCTGCCATGAATCCGCCACCATGAATAAAATATAAAATTGGCGCGTTTTCTTGTTTTGAAATACTATTATAAATCCTTATCGGAATGTCATATCCATCTTCCGCTTTAACCGTTTCATTCGTAATATTTATATCTTTCGTTACGATTGGAACGCTTTTAATACCATTAAACTGCTTTCTCATATTCTTTACCGATTTTTCAGAAGCGTCCATTTTCATCATATTTTTAGGCATAAACCTCATTATATTCATTTGAACCTTCATATCTTTATAAAGACGTGGATCCATTGCTCCCTTTTCATCGCAATCTGGTATATTTTTCACTATTACTTCTGCGCCTTGTACATTGATGGTTTCTTGTTTTTCTTGAATCTTTTCTAATAAATCTAAGCTATATTTTCTAGACATTCACTATTCCCCCATCTCTTTTTTAACGCTTTCATTTTCCGAAAAATTATATAACCGTATACATTTCCATTTACTAAATAAAAATACGTTCCATATACAAAATGTAACATGGAACGTATTTTTATTGTTGTTCATATTTGATTCAATTATTGTCATTTTTTGATATGATATTTTTTCTATACTGTAATGGTGTATCCCCATATTTCCCTTTAAACTGCGAAATGAATGACTTCACATTGGGAAATCCATGTTTCACTGCTATATCTTGTATAGAATTCGTACTGCTAATAATATCTTCATACGCTTTATGAAGCCTGTATCTCGTTAAAAAAGAGATGAAATTTGATCCGAAAGATTTTTTGAACATCCGAGAAAAATGTTCCTCACTTACAAAAAAGTGTTTCGCTACATCTTTCATTTTAAGCTTTTCATCATAATGTTCATACATATATGTAATTATCTCTTTTTGTTTATTTCCAAATTGAAAATCATTATCTTCTTTTTTTCTATCTTTACAGTGGCGCAATAGAATATAAACAATCTCATAAATTAAACTATTCATTTTTATATAACTTAACTCATCAAAATTTGTGACTAACTCCTTTAATTCATAAAATATTTGTTGGAGCTTTTCTTTCTGCACAAATGATGCTTGTAGAGTAAATCTATATTTATCAAAATCAGCATTTAGCTCTTTAAGAAATTCATACGAAACTATTAACATCATTACTGCACAACTTGCATTCTCAACTTTTTCAAATTCGTGCACATCTCCACTGTTTACAAAAATAAACTCGCCAGCTGATACTTTCTTTTTTTGCCCATTTACATACAAAAAAACGTCTCCATATATTACTAAACTAATTTCAATACTTCTATGCCAGTGTGGAGGGATATAGTAGTGAAAATCAGCCGGAAGTCTTGTGCTATCTATATATTCAACCATACCTGGAATTCTATCACGCAATTTTATTTCTTCATATTTCCCTTGCCTGACTTTCAATTATGTTCCCTCCTTTTTATTGCATAGTAAACGTCAAATAACTTCAATCAAAACTTGTGCTACACATTACTATTTTCATCTCATTTTATAATCATCCACAATCACTTGGATTACACGATATGCTTCCTCAGCTACTTTTTCATTACTATTTCTATTCGCATCATATGTAATTAACGCCTTCCAAAGCGCCCATCCTCTCGCTCTATCCCACGTTTCCTCATCCATCCTCAACACTTCTTTAAATACATTTCTACTATTTTCATCAAAAAATGTCCATGCCATCGCCGCGTCACACGACGGATCACCTACTCCTAGTATACCAAAATCAATTACGGCACAAAGCTTTCCATCTTTAACGAGTAAATTCCCTGGCGCAACATCTCCATGAATCCAAACTGGTGTGCGTTCCCATTTTGATCGGAGCGCTAAATCCCAAAGGTGCTTTAACAATGACTCATCAAAAGCGTCTTTATTGTTTTCAATAGCTACTCTCGCTTCTTCATCGTATACAGATATAAACCCGCCTCGGTAAAAGTTATGCGCTCCAGCTATTGGTCCGTTACTAGAATCAATGGATTGCAATTCTAGTAGAAATGATCCTAAGTCCGCTGCGAATTCATGTAAGTCACGAACATTTTCTTTCTTAACTGTCTCTCCCTCTATCCACTTATTAATAGACCATGGCCACGGATACTCTTCAGACGAATGCCCTTTTGCAATTGGTGCAGAAATTGGTAAAGAAAGTTCCTTATTTAATATAGGAAGCCACTTGTTTTCTTTCTCTACTTGCGGTGCATATGCTGCATCACTTGGTAATCTAACACTCATCTGATCTCCTAAGTGAAACGTTCTATTATCATGCCCACTAAACTTTACAGGTTTCACTTCTAAATGTGCCCATTCAGGAAACTGTTTCTGTATTAACTTCTTAACTAAACTTACGTTAATTGGATTCATTTATTTGCTCCTTTTCTTTTGAAACTTACTAAGCCCATCCGTACTGCCCACATACTCAAAATCATTTTTCTTATAAAAATCATTCAACGTACGATTATGTCCCACACAATCTAACTTCAAGTACTCTTTATCACACTGTACATTTTCTTCTACCCACTGCAAAATCGATTCTCCTATTCCATTCCCCTTATACTTCCGTCTCACCGCAAATCTATGAATATATACTGAATCCGAAACTTCCTCTTTACCAAAAATATGTTCATCCCATTCATTTTGTTTAGGAGATGCTGTAATCGTACCAACAATTTCATCTTCTTTCATAACAATATACGTATATTTATTTCTTATACATTCTAATATTTCAGCTGTAGCCTCTCCTCCTAACAGATACTGCCATTGATCTACTTCTTTATGTTGTAACCACTCTGCTACTTCTCTTAATAGAGTAATAATAGTATCGCTCTCCTCTTCAGTAGCAGTTCGTATTGTATATTCTTTAACTGTATTTCTCTCCATATTGCCGTTCCCCTTTCAAATTACTACTATACTGACAAACGCGTTCTACCGTCATTTTCGTCTGTAACGTATTCAACATAAAAACCTTGATTCAGTGCGTTTTCATACATCAATTCAATCGCTTTTGGGTCTTTAGCGTAAATGTGTATATAATCACCGTCCGCTACTAATACGACTACTTCACACTTGCTCTCTGTGAACTCTTCATATGTTTCAATCTCTTCTAATACTTCTCCTTTTGGATACGCTTTTAAATCTGCAAAAATGAGATAATATATGTTGTCTTTTATTAATTTTTTCAATTCTAATCCACTCATTACCTTGTTATCTTCTGAGAATAATTCTGATCCTAATCCATCAGGTAATCTGAAATAAGATTCCTCATTTTCCACTCGCCAATCAAATAACGTAATATCGATCGGCTTTAACACTTTCCAAAGTAGATTATCATATTCATTTGCAATATCTACAATAATTCCTCTTTTCATTTATTTGCTCCTAGCTTATTTATTTTCGCTTTCATTTCATACATTATATACCAAATTCAACTACTATATTTTGTCGATACCTATGTAACTTGTATTTCACCGCGAAAAACCGTCCCACTACTTATGAAACGGTTTCTTTCTGCTTATATTTAAGTTTTTCATTCAATTGTTGCACTACGCTTTAAAACAATTTCTAATATATTCATCACATCAGCCACTCATTCTTTATACTCACTTCGACTTCACAAAATAATATAAAAACCAAACCGCATGATTTTGTTCATCTGCAGCTATTCTCCGTAACAAATCTTTCACAGATGCATCCGATGTTTCATCTGAAATTTCCAAATAAAAATCTACTGTCCTTTGCTCATCCTGTATAGCGAATTCTAATCCTTGTAAGTACGTATTCGGGCATTCTTCGGTAATCTGTGGTTTAGGCTGCCTGCCAGTTAAGTTCGTATAAATTTGGACAAAGTTTTGGAAATGCTTTATTTCATCATTACGAATTTCAAGAATCTGATTTCGTTCTACTTGATTTGGAGCCATGTTAGCTAACTTTGCGTAGCAGCTTATAGCGCTATATTCTCCGTTTATAGCTTTTTCAATATCACTTATCAACTTATCATTTTGCCTATACCAATCATGATAATTCGAATTATACATCGTATCCCCTCCATAATTTCGCATAACATTTTATGCACTTTGAAATAGTAGGAGCATGTATACAAAAAAATTACTGCAAACACGAATACTTCAATCACGTATAACATATTGTAAAACCCTATCTATCGCTGCTTAATTTCCTTAACGATTCCTAATGATTTCATCAAAAAACGCTTCACTACGAGTGAAACGTTTTTTATCTTTTAAGCATTCAATTCCATTTTATGTCCCTTTACTGCACTACGCTTCAATGCAGTTGCTAGTATAACAACCATACTTACCACACCAATCCAAATGAGCACAGTAACAGGTGTATTCCAGCTTAACCCTTTTCCGAAGAAGAAGATCTCCCTGAGTCCTTCGATCATAAATTTCATTGGTAACCAAGAATAAACCCAATTTTGATAAAATGGCGACAACATTTCAGGTGCTAATGATAATAACGGTGCCCCGAAGAATAGTAAGAGTGCGAATAAACCGATACCTTTTAGCCCAACTAATGAAAGTACCGCCGATATCATTAAGAAGAAGCTAAAAGACGTGATGGATAAGAACAACGCTGTCTCCGTGAAATTCGAAATATTTAATCCTACCATCCCATCTGCAATCCACGTAAGGCCAAAACCAATTACAAGTGTCGCAACTGCTCCAGCTACTATTTGTTTTAGTTTTAATCCAAAGTTTTCTTTTCTTGTACGTACCGGCATTTTACTAAGCGCAATAAAAATAATTGCTGCGTTAGCTAAACTTGCAATCCATAACGGCTGAAATAATGACATTGGTGAGTTACCGTTCGCACTGTTTTTTCCGACCTCATTCACATTTTTCACGTGCTTTACAATAGGTGTTACTAATTTCGAAGCTTGATCTGTTGTTAAAGTAGCTCCCCTTGCTTTCAATCCATCTAATATTTGTGTGCGAACATTGTTGCTCATATTATCCACTACACCATTTAACATTTGCCCTGCCATAGTTGATGCAGCCATATTCATTCCTTGATTAATTAATATTTCTACTTCTGGTGAAGATGGCTGCGGTGTTCGTAATGAAGCCTGTTTCATACTAAATTCTTTCGGAATGACGAATGCGGCATAATACTCTTGATTATTTAAACCTTTTTGAACTGCTTCCTTATTTTTCACTTCTACCCACTTCACCGCAGGTTCTTCATCTGATTTCGCTGTTTTTTTGATATTATCAACAATTGTTTGCCCCATATTCATTTTCGGTTGATTTGGAACTTCTACACCTTGATCCTCATTTACAATTGCTATTGGCAAGTTTTTTGGCTTTGGTTGAACAGTTGGGAATAATGTTAATGAAAAAATAAAAACAACAAGTAGTGCAATAACTGGTGCTAACAATAAAAGTTTGTTTTTAAACATTTTCTTTTCTCCTCCTTTAATTTTCGTTACAATAAATGAACAACGTGTTGTTTATTTATATTTTGAATTATATGTTTGAGCTAAATCTTATTCAATAATCAAAAATCGTGAATGTGTCGGTTATAAGACACTTTTTCTAAATGTGTTGAGTAAAATTAAGGAGGGACATGCTTTGCGTGATAGTAATTTAGATTTACGTGTTATTCGTACGAAAACGGCCATACGAAATGCACTAGTGGAGCTTATTGAAGAAAAAGGTTTTGACGCCATTACAGTAAAAGATATTACAACGAAAGCGAACATAAATCGCGGTACATTTTATGCACACTATCAAGATAAATTTGATTTAATGACGAAATGCCAAGAAGAAATTATGCATGAGTTTTCTAGCATTGCCAAACAAAAATTCCCTGAAGTGATTGCCGATCTTGGCTCAAACCCTTCCCCAACGACGCCATTTGTACTTATCGCTTCTATTCTTGAATTTCTAAATGAAAATAGTGATTTTATGAAAGCTGTGTTAAGTCCAAAAGGAGATTTATCTTTCCAAACAAAACTGAAAGACTTTATGTGGAAAACACTATTTGAAGATACGAATGGGGCTCTTATTGATAAAGAGAGTTTGCTTGTTCCAAGCGAATACCTAACTTCTTATATGGCATCTGCTCATATAGGTGTCATTCAGCAATGGTTAAATAATGGCCAAAAAGAAACACCTAAGGAAATTGCTCGTATTTTATCAACTATCGCAGTTCACGGCCCGTTTTATGCGGCTGGTTTAAAGAAGTAAGCCAACCTGTATAGAAATATATTTTAATCAATCTGGACATCAACTAATTGCTTAATGAAATTTATGTTTCTATGAAAAAAGCTGTTGAAAGGAATCCCCTTCAACAGCTTCTCCATTATTAACGATATAAACGAACTGCACCTGCAGAATTATCATCTGCTTGTCCAACTACTTCAAATTTCAATCCAAACTTCGGTAATTTACGTCCTGCATCTGGGATTA
The DNA here is from genome assembly GCF_002073415.2 of Bacillus sp. FDAARGOS_235. NCBI lineage: Bacteria > Bacillati > Bacillota > Bacilli > Caryophanales > Bacillaceae > Bacillus > Bacillus sp. FDAARGOS_235. The sequence goes on along the minus strand of NZ_CP020437.2, from coordinate 5,227,337 downwards.
AATCATTTATATACAATTTAGAATCATCAAACTTCGTTACACCTGGTAATCCTTTGTAATCATATGTTCCGCGTGTTGGAGATACAACTTTCCATGCTGGCGTCTGGTTAAAGGAGAATGCAGCATCTGCGATTTGGTATCGTGTACTACCTTGAACAGTTGGTTTGCCGTTTAGCGTTCCAACAATTGCCTCTGGGTGAGAGTCAACAACCCCTAAGAAACCTTCGCCTGGATGAATACCAACCCAATTATCTGTAAAGCTAGAGTCTGCATACCATACAACAAGACCTGTATTATACGGTACACCGCTGCTATATTTTAATGCTTGGTCAGCACCAGCGTAGTTTCTCCACTCTAAATAGTAGTTATGTTTCTTCTTATCAAAACCGTTTGCTACAACGAAACCATTTAATTTTAATTTCGATTCGCCTTCTGCATCATCAGAGAAGACAACATTTCCATCTACAGTTAATGTAGCGTTATCAAAAGTAAAACCGTTCGGTGCTAAGCCACCATCTGTAATGTATTCAAATACTAGTTTTACTTTTTGACCTTTAAATTTGCTTAAGTCATATGACTTATCTACCCATTTACCATCCGTTGTATCTAGACCATTTTTCACATTCTTTTCGCCAATTCGATCGACTAACGTTTTCTTATTATCCTCTGTCACTGCATATACTTCAAGGAAGTCATAATCTGTTTCAATTTCATACAATGACTTGTAATCAAACTTCGCCAGTGTTGCATTTGTTAAATCAAACACTGGTGTTTCTAATGTTGTATGAAGATTATCGCCTTTTGTACTATAGTAATATTTCTTACCGAATGCAGGCTGAATACCTTTCACTTCTTTATCTGGTAAGTTAACGCGAATTAGACCAGGACGAGCTGATTTCGTTACACTTTGGTCTAAGTACGTTGCAAAACCGATACCACGATTTAATTTATCATAGTCTACCTCTACAATATTTGCCCAGTTTCCACCCATGTTCTTTTGAAAGAACTCTTTGTTTTGCGGAGAGAAACTTGGTGGCGTTGTACCTGCAATTTTACCAGCCCAGCTGCCGCCACTCATAACAGACCAAGAGTTAATTGGCTCCCCTGCTCCTGAATACTTCGTATCATACTCATCCGGAAGGCCTAAATCATGACCAAATTCATGTGCGAATACACCAACTGCTCCGTCTTCTGGCTCAATTGTGTAATCGTACGCTGCCATTTTACCGCCCCAGTTATCAACTTTTGCTTTTGTTCCTTCAATTGGATATGGTGTTCCAAGGTGCCAACGATGCGACCAAATTGCATCATCACCTAGTCTACCACCGCCTCCATCTTGCCCAACTCCAGCGTGAATGACCATTAAGTGATCAATCAGACCATCTGGTTCATTTTTATTGCCATCACCATTATTGTCATATTGATCGTATTCGTCAAATTCAGATAAATCAATACCACTTTCTACAGCCGCATTTAATGCTTCTTTTACAAAATCACGAGGTCCTTTTGGTCCTTTATTATCATGGCCGCCATCTCCTGCATCTGCGCCATAATCTGCCGCATTACCAGGAACTGTCAACCACTTTGTTACTGTGCCATCTACTGTATAACTACCACCAGATTGCTCTTCATAATATTGTTTAAATGTTGGTACTTTTGAACCATCAAAGAGTGTAAATGGCTCATTACCAAATAACATTTTTTGATAATGTTCTGGATTAAAATCATTTGAATACATATAACCTGGTACTTGATCAATATTGTTATGCTTAAAGTCAGCAAACTCCACCAACAATACAAGCACTTTATCTTTACGGACATCACCATTATATTGTTTTTGCTTTGCTGAAGTAGTTGGTACTTTGCCGTTTAATCCCCCTTTAACCGGCTCTTGTCCAACTACCGGGCCACTAGCAGGTTGATCAGCTTTTTCTTTCGCATCTGCTTTTGCATCTTTCACTTTTTTCAAAAAGTCAAACGCTTCTCTCGAGACACTATCCCCTGTTGCTGGTTCTTTCCCAGCATTTTCGCCTTTTTTCTTCTCTACGTATTTTTCAACAGCTTTTAATGTGTCTTCTTTCGACGCAGAATTATTAATTACACCGCGTTTCTTGAGCGCATCTGCTAGACGGTCCTCTTGAATTAAATTTTCATCAATCGGACTTAAAGATCCTACATTAGACGGCGTTGCCGCATAAACAGATTGACTACCTACCCCAAATGTGCAACTAAGCACTGCTGCCGCCGCAAGCGTAGACAGCACTTTAAAAGGCTTTTTCTTCATCCCTATTCCTCCCCAATATTAAATACGTTATAACGCTTATATAATAATGAAAATTCAGATAATTTACAATATGTTGTCTGAATTTGTAATATTTTTGAAAATATTCTTTGTTTTAGATTGATGTACATTCTAATTCATCAATCTTCATGGTTGCTTCTTGCATGTGAATGAGTATCGTAGCATGTATGTCTCCTTCTACGACAGGGGCATTCAAAGAAATCCAATTCATATGCTCATTTTTATTTTAATTTTCAGTTTCAGATGGGTGATAGCAGCAAGCTTACAATCATAAAAAGATCGTCCGCTATATTTAGTGGACGATCTTTTTATTTAAAATATAACTACACTATCTCAATATATCCTTCTGTTCCATGTACCCGAATTCGTTGCCCGTCTTTTATTCGTTTCGTAGCATTCTCTACCCCGACGACTGCTGGTAATCCATATTCACGCGCAATCACTGCCCCGTGTGTCATGAGTCCGCCAACTTCCGTAACTAACCCTTTTATAGACACAAACAATGGCGTCCAGCCAGGATCAGTAAATGCCGTAACTAATATATCTCCATCTTCTAAACTTGCATCTTCCATGTTTAAAATAACACGAGCTCTCCCTTCTACCACTCCAGAAGAAACAGGCAAACCTACTATTGCTTCGGTAGGGAGATTTTCTCGTTTATATTTACCTATAATAATTTCACCATCAGAAGTAATAACACGCGGAGGTGTTAGTTTTTCATATAATTTGTACTCATTTTTTCGTTTATGAATAACTTTGTAATCTAGTTTATTCGTGCGGACGACTTCGTGAAGTTCTTCAAAAGTAAGATAGTATATATCTTCTATTTCAGTAATAACGTTATTTCGCACGAGTTGCTCGGCTTCTTTTAGTAATGCCTGCTTATATATGAAATAGCGATTAATCATTCCGTATTTTGGGTATTCACGATAGCCAGCGAAATTCCGAATTATACTGATCATTCGCTTCGTCTCTTCTACTTTTTGTTTGCCATCTGCTAAATACTGCAATTTGTCTAATAACTCTTCTTCTCTTTTTAAAGCCTCCTGCAGCCCTTCTTCAAACTTCCGCTTACTAGCACCAGCTTCAAAATCTCTTATATTATTTAAAATCATCGGGATAATTGTAGTTGGTTTTTCACTCCAGCGCGTTTTCGTAATATCGATTTCGCCGCTGCATCTCATTCCGTATTTATTTAGAAACGCCTCGATTGCATCTCGAACTTTTTCCCCGTCTTTAAACTGAACTAGTTCATCTAAAAAGCTGTCATCTTCTATATGCTGTAAATACGCAATGACTTCTGGATACGGACGAATCACATCTGCGACATCCAATAATGCTAAACCCATTTCTGAAGTAATATTATTTTGTACAGATTGAGAAAGTGTGTCTGCTGCATTTTTTTCTCCTAGCCATTGCTCCATCTTTTCATTGATCCATGATAAAGCATTCATACCTGCCATAATGACAGCCATACTTTGCGGGTGAAATAATATTTTCTTTAATTGCTGAATATCTTCTAAAATAAAATCAAGTACATCTGATCCTGATTTCGTTTGAATACTTTGTTTTAACTCTTCTATCGATGCTTGACTGTTCTTGATTAAATCCGTAACGATTGCTGGGTCGTTTTCGATTTGTGGTTGCGAGCTTGCAGGTGGCATACTTTTTCCAAGACTTTTTTCTTCTTCATCCGGTAACAATTTAATAAAATTATCTCGCTCTATTACAGTCATTAATGCATCTTTAATAAGCGGCTCTGATTCTCCTATTGTATTTAATAAAAATTCTCTACTAGCAGGTGAGGCCAATCTTTGTGCAACATCAACAAACAGCCTTCCCCCAGCTTGAAACCTCGGTCCAAAGGATGTTAACTGGAATAAAGACATTCCTAATGGCTTCAAAGGATCCGTCATCATTTGCTGGTGACCGACCGATACATACACATGATTTTCCTGATCATTCGCTTCTGGAATTGGATACAAAGTCGTTATCGGCCTACTTTGAACAATATAAAATGTATCATCAACTAAACACCATTCAATATCTTGCGGACAACCAAAATAAGCTTCAATCTGTCTTCCGATGCGTGCTAATTGTAAAATTTGTTGTTCAATAAGTGTTTGAACTTTTTGCTGATTAGGAGCAATTTTCTTTGTCTCTGTTCCGCCTTCTTTTCGTCCATAGATGGCTAATTTTTTCGTTGCGATGACCTTTTCGACGATTTCGTCTTCTTTTACCTTATAATTATCGGCAGAAACCAATCCAGATACTAGCGCCTCGCCAAGTCCAAAGCTGGCATCGATTGATAACACCTTCCTATTAGAAGTAATCGGATCCGCAGTAAATAAAATCCCTGAAGCCACAGGGAAAACCATTTTTTGAACGACAACACCTATAGAAACTTGATTATGATCAAAGCCGTTTTGCATTCGGTATATAACCGCTCGATCTGTAAATAAAGAAGCCCAACACTTTCTTACATGCTGCAAAACCGCTTCTTTTCCGATGATATTTAAATACGTATCTTGCTGACCAGCAAACGAGGCATACGGTAAATCTTCAGCAGTAGCACTAGAACGCACTGCATATGCATGTTCATTTCCAAAACGCGAGAGATAATGAGCTACTGATTCCACTACATCAACTGGAATTTCCACTGCCATAATGGCTTCTCTAATTTTCTTACTAATTTCACTAATTTGATCTCGGTCCTCAATTTTTAGTATGGCTAGTTGATTCAACAAAGTATGAAACACTTCAATTTGTTCAATGGCTTTTTCATACCCTACTGTTGTAACACAAAATCCTTCTGGCACTTGTATACCTTGAATGTTTGATAACTCCCCTAAATTCAATCCTTTTCCACCAACGAGAAAAAGCTGCGTTTTTTCTATTTCCTGAAAATCGAGAACGAAAGAACTCATTTAACATCTCTCCTTACTAGTCATGTGTTCTTGATTTTAGCAGTAGTAAATAAGAATAAACAGTCTATTTCGAACGTTAATTACATGATATAATTAAGTTAGGAAGAGATATAGAAAATAAAAATGGATTCACCTAAGCTGACTTACTATTGTTGATTTAAGAAGCTTCTTATTAAAATATAAAGTTACTAAAAGAAAAAAAACAATCCAGACAGATTGATAATGTAAAAATATCTATTGAAATAAAAATAAGAACAGCCTTCTTCGTTGAATGGCTGTTCTTATTTTTGTTACCATTATTAAAAATTCAGGATAGCACATCTAATTTTGCTCAAAGAAAGAATCCTATATTTAGGATAATCCCTTCAAATAACTGTATCGCACAGATTACTTCGATTTTTCAATTCATTAGTTAGCAAAAAGGTTTTTATTTTAGTTAACTCTCTTTAACCTTCTATATAAATAAGCTCCTATCAACATTAATCCCCCACCAAAAACGGATAACCAATTCGTATCATGTCCTGTAGCAGGTAATATCTGTTCCTTCTTAACAATTTGTTTATTCAATGCGTTATTTTTAGTAATTTGCGAATTCACTCGATCTATTCCTTCACCTTTTGGATCTGTCACTTCACTTTTTGGTTTTGTCACTTCTCCTTTTGGTTCTGTCACTTCACTTTTTGGTTCTGTCACTTCTCCTTTTGGTTCTGTCACTTCTCCTTTTGGTTCTGTCACTTCTCCTTTTGGTTCTGTCACTTCTCCTTTTGGATCTGTTACTTCTCCTTTTGGATCTGTTACTTCTCCTTTTGGATCTGTTACTTCTCCTTTTGGATCTGTCACTTCTCCTTTTGGATCTGTTACTTCTCCTTTTGGATCTGTTCCTTCTCCTTTTGGATCTGTTCCTTCTCCTTTTGGATCTGTCACTTCTCCTTTTGGATCTGTTCCTTCTCCTTTTGGATCTGTTCCTTCTCCTTTTGGATCTGTTACTTCTCCTTTTGGATCTGTTACTTCTCCTTTTGGATCTGTTACTTCTCCTTTTGGATCTGTTACTTCTCCCGATACTTTATCCACAACATTTTGTATTACTGTACCAGTGTAAAAGATGCCTGTATCAGCAAATGGATCTTTTACTCCAAACTCATATACTTTCTCACCTAACGTATTCCATGTAATTACACCATTATTGTAAGTGCCGCCATCACTTTTTAAACGGATTTTTGTAGAGATTTCACCGTCTTTTTCATAAATAGGTACTTTCACTTCTTTATGTACTTCTACGTCCTCTAAAAAGACTTTTTGATTTTGAATATTAATGTATGCTTGCTTACTTAATTCGATAACAGGTCTAACGTCACGAATTTCATTCGCTACAAGGCTTAAAAACGTTAGTTTTTTCAACTGACTAATTGGTGATAAATCAGAAATATAATTTGCCTCTAAATCAAGTTTTTGCAAGTTTACTAAATTTGATAATGGAGTAATATCCTTTAACTCATTATTAGGTACATCTAATACTTTAAGATGAGTCATTTTAGTAAGTGGTGTCACGTCTTCAATTTGATTTTTCCCAATCCATAATTCATCTAATTGATTCAATTGGTCAATGCCCGATACATCTTTAACCTTATTACGCGTTAATACTAAATCTTTTAAAGGTAATGCATATAACGGTGTAATATCTTCAACTTGATTACCCGCTAAAGTTAAGTATGTTACATTTTTTAACGAGCTTAATGGAGCAACGTTCGTAATTTTATTATTTGCTAAATTCAAGTAATCTAATTGTCCCATTTTTGCTAATGCTGTTACATCTTCAATTTGATTGCCTGCTACATATAAACTTTTCACATTCTTCATTTCAGTTAGTGGTGCAACGTTCGTAATTTTATTATTGCTTAAATCAAGAGATTCTAAATTATCCATTTTAATAAGCGGTGTTACATCTACAATTTCATTACCGCGCAAAGCTAAATGGTTCAATTGTTTTAAGTTCGCAAAGAACGACGGATCTGTTATCTTTGCATTAGCAACTGTTAAAGACTTTAAATTAGGCATATATTTCAATCCACTATAGTCGAGGATCTCATTCGTATTTAAAAATAAGTTTTTTACTTGTAATAACTCTTCTTTCGTAATTGGTGTATTTAAATCTTTTCTATTAAATACTTTTTTATTAACAAGTTCCCTTAATTTTTTGTCCGTTATCATATTTTGACTATCAATTTGATGATCCGTTTCCTTATCACCTGCATTAGAATTATCATCTGGTTTCTCAGTTTCTTTGTTATTTGCTGTCGGATCTGAAATTTCAAATTGAACTTGATATTTATGATCATATCCAATAGCAGGAATGAGAATATGCATTTGCATATTATATCTCTTCGAAAATTCTCCTATTTCAAACTGAACTACTTTCGTCCCATTTTTCCTCTTATCTTCTGACAATACTTTCACATCGTGAAATACACCTGGTTGATTTCTATCTTCTATTCTAAGATATTGGAAATAATCGCTATCTTGTACTGTTGCAGTAACAACTTTTTTCCCATTTTCAATCTTAACTTTGGGATCTTTTATGTATTGAGACACCATGGATGGCTCATCTTTTTGATCTTTATATATTTTGATTTCAACATTATATACACGATCTGTTACCATAACTCCTGCTTTATTTTCTGCTATTTTTTCCGCTGCTTGCACTGGGCTAGAATAAACAGCAAAAGGAATAGCTAATGTTGTAGCTACTACTAACGCTCTCATATTATTTTTTTTCAAAGCAATATCTCCCTTTATACAAATAAATTATCTCTCAAATAAATGATAATGATTTTCATTATCATTGTCAATGGGATTTTTTCTTTTTATTTCTTGAAGTCCACACTTTAAACAAACCGTTAGAGTGTTTAAAGTGTGACCCTCCATGCTAAAAAAGCTATTCTATTCCATTTCAATTAAATCACCGAATTTAAAAGTACGTTTATGCACAAAAGCATCTGTACAAATAATCGTCTCATTTAATGGATTAATATCAACTACTGTTATGTAATTTTTATATAAGTAGCCACCTTTATAATATGTAAGTAAAATCTCTTCCTCACCTAAATAGGAACATAACAACTTATTTTCAAGCACTTCTTTTGCATCCTCTGTTAAGATCGGACGCGTGACTTTCGTTTTCACATGTATCATTTCTTTAATAACTGCGAATTGCTCTGGCATACTAGCGAACGGTTGCCACTTTACCATCCCTCTTCCTTTTGGCATATTAGCATTCTTCACGATTTATGTCCTCCTAATAATGTGTTTCTATATCTTGATGTTGCGACGCTTGTGTAGGAAATCCCACGTAAAATACTGTTCTTACCAAACCGTGTTCGAATTTCATCCATAACTTTCGTTAATCGGATTTCTTTTTCCCTTTGTACAATGTTATCGAAAAGCGAAATTTGCTCTTCACCTTCATTAATAAGGTTTGTTAATGAGACACTTAACGATCTAATCGGTTCTCCTGTATAGCGCTCATATAAAAAATATGTACAAATATTGTAAATATCCATCGTTACATTTGTTGCCCGATTTAACGTATGCGCCTTTTTTATTCCCCCACCGTATTCCTTGCTATACCCAATTGAAAAATGAATTGTTTGTGCATATTTCTCTTCTCTTCTCAACCTATAACAAACTTCTTCTATATGCTCTAATAAAATAACTACGAACTCTCCTATCGAATAATCCCGTAATAATATTTGGCTTTTCGCTATAGATGTTGTCGCTGGAACGTATTTCTCTGCTATTCTGCTAAAATCAATCCCGTTACTATGTAAATGTAATTCTTCCCCTATTACACCGAAAGATTGCTTTAAATATTTCAAAGGATACTGAGCTAATTCTCCAATTGTATGTATACCTTTTCGATTCAATTTCATTTCAGTTTTGTACGATATACCCCAAAATTTACTGATTGGTCTAATACTCCATAACTTCTCGGGTATATCGTCATACGTCCAGTGTGCTACTCCATCTTTACTCTTTTTCGCTTCAATATCCATCGCTACTTTACTCAATAATAAATTAGGCCCTATACCAATCGTACTTTCAATCCGTGTACGTTCATATATTTCTCGCTTGAGCTTTAATGCGAATTCGAGCGGATTACTCGCAAACAAATGAATACTTGCAGTCATATCCATGAAAAACTCATCGATACTATATTGATGAAAATCTTCCGGCGCAACATATTGCAAAGCTAAACTAGTTATGAAAGTTGAACATTTCATATACGTATGCATAATCGGATTTGCAATAATAATATCTGGCCGCTTCGGTATTTCGTACAACCTTGCCATTTTCTTAATCCCTAACGCTTTTAATGGCGGTGTTACTGCTAATACGATTGATCCACTCCGATTTACATCTCCTACGACAGCCAATTTTGTATAACGTGGATCCAGTCCTTTTTTAATACATGACACACTTGCATAGAAGCTACGAAGGTCTACACAAAGAATAATACGATTCGGTAAAAGAGAATAATCATACAAGGTTATCACCCCTAATAAGGAACATTTGTTCTTATTATATACGAACTAATGTTCTTTTAAAAGATATTTCTATGAAAATTTTGGTTAAAATAACCGTAATTTAATAATTTGTTTAAGAAAAACATAAGGAATTCCCTTCTATATTCATAAAAGGTTTTTTCTATACTTAAAAATATAAATAGATACAAGGAGAAACAACTGAATTCTTCTTGTATAAGCAAGGTATTTTAGAACCCATTCTTTTGTATTCAAAAAAGTCTTGTTTTTAAATAGATATGTTCATAGTAGCAATATACTTATATAAGAAAGACTTATTTCGAAAAAAATACTATTTAGCAGTACTTTTTATAGAAAATAAAATATTATTGGTTATTTTCTCACCGTTGTTTTTCTAGTTTTATCATTCAAATTTAGACACATATTTATCTTACCTACATAGACTAAAAGCGTATAATTACATACTTTATAGATTTTTTATAACAATATCTCGAACGGACTATCATGAATCATAAATTTAATAACTCGAATATACTAATCATTTTCGAATAAATTCTAAATATTTAAATAATATAGCGTGCATTTCTTTTAAAATAAACATTGAATAAATTAAAATTACAGCCTGTTTTTTTAATGTTGAAGAAAGATTGTTTATCTGTATTTCATCAATCAAATCTCTAATTACATAATTTTGTACGAGAAAGGGATTGAATTTATGCAAAATTTTAATTTCATTTGTGAACAATTTGCTACAATACTTAAAGGGAAAAGTAAAATAAGTCAAGGTGGTTGTTCGGTGTCTTTTCACCGCGATTTTAGGGTGCTTGTTCAAGGAAAACCGAGTACCTATGTAGTACCCGTCGGAGTAAGTTTTGAATCGTTGGATCAAAATGGTAATGCATTAAATTTAGGCGAAATCGCTATTCTACAAGAAGAGACTCCTGCATTTATGAAATCAATTGTACAACAAGGAATTATTGTAAGTGCTTTACATAATCACTGGCTTTACATGAATCCCTTAATTATGTATATTCATATCCAATCTGTAGAGCCTCCATTACATTTTGCACAAAAGTTAGCCAATTCTTTTTTGTCCTTAAGTAGCTATCCTATCGCTAATAATGAGGGGCAATAATTGGTGTTTAGGATATATTTACACATTACACTTTTCATATGTGCGAACATAATAAAATCATTTCACTTTTTACTCAAAAGAAAACAACTGCCTATCAAATTTTTAGATAGGCAATTGTTCAATCTATTAAAATAAAGCACCCTACTATTTTATAAAATACTATTCTCCAAACAAAAAATACAGATTTCCAATTCACTTTAGCCTTCTTATCTCATATATTCCCCTAAAGTTAGTTTTTCCTTGTATATTTTTTCAGCATCATCCCCTACATAGCGAATGTGCCAAGGTTCATACGCATAACCAATTACATTCTCTTTTTCCTTTGGATAGCGAATAATAAATCCTGCACGATGCACATTTTCTTTCAGCCATTTCCCTTCCTTCGTCTTAGCAAATGATAACTCTAGTTCATTATTTATACTTTTAACATCCATCGTTAAGCCTGTTTAATGTTCGCTATGTCCCGTTTTTTCAAAAAAGACTCCCTGTACGTCCAGGATATCAACTTTTGTTTATTTCAATTTTTTTCGGCACTCTGCATCTAGACGGTATACCCATTGGCCACAGTTAGACTATTCAAATCAAAAAAATAGATTACCTGTACACTAAAAAGTATAGCGCACAGGTAATCTAGTTGTTTTTGAGATTAATAAAAAACTAATTTATTTTTTGAATTCTTCCATCAATAATAGACTGAATTGGTTCTTTTGATTTTTTTATATAATCTACTAGTGCTTCAAAATCGGTTGGTCCTGTTTCAGCATCTTTACCGTTTTTAAAGGATACAAATCCATCTCCACCTGAAGCTAGAAATGCGTTCGCAACGACGCTGTAAGTTTTAGAAGGAATGATTTCTTCTCCATTTGTTAAGCGAATACTTTTTACTTTTTCTCCATTAGGCTTATTCGCATCCCAAGTGTATTGGATCCCTGAAATTTGAAGCATTCTTGTTATATCTTTTTGCCATTGTTGATTTAAAATATCACGAATGTCTTGACCTGTTAAATTTACCTTTATTAATTGATTTCCGAATGGTTGAATACCATATATCTCTCCCCATGTAATATCACCAGCATCTAAGTCATTACGAATACCACCAGGATTCATAAGTGCAATTTGGGATTGCATTGTTGTACGCTGGGCATCAGCAACTAAATTTCCAAGAGTAGATTCACCAGCCGTATTTAGTTTGCGATCTAGTGGAGCAATAGACTTACCTACAACTTCATTAACAAGAGGTGCGATTTTTGCTTGATATTTCTCCATCTTCTTCTTTATTTTTTTATCAGGCTCCATGCCTTCATGGTAAGTTGTAACAATTTCTGCTTTTTTCTCAACAATATCTTGTGTCTTACGATCAATCTTTACATCAACATCAGCAAAAGCCATACCATAAGAATTTGCTTGTACGACAAGTTTATTATTGACAGTTCCATTTACATAGGTGTGGCTATGCCCACCAAAAATAACATCGACTTCTGGATCAGTCTCATTTGCTAATCGAACGATATCACCATTTGTTACGCCGTTTCCATCTGTTGTACCTCCGTTATGCGCAAGAACAACGATAGATTTAACGCCAAGTTTTTTTAATTGCTTTACGGATTTGTTAATAGCTTCAACTTCATCTGTAATTTCAACATTCTTTAGCATAGTAGGCATAACAAGGTTAGGAACATCCGTTGTTACGACTCCGATAAATCCAACAGGAACTCCTTGCACCTTTTTTATAGTGAATGGTGGTAAAAATAAACGACCAGTGGATTTATTATAAAAATTTGCGGCAACATATGGGAATTTTGCTCCTTTAAAATTGCCTGTTTTCTCATGGTATCCACCATAAATAAGGCGGTTCATTTCCTCAACACCTTCATCAAATTCATGATTTCCTATAGTTCCAACATCGAATTTCAAATCATTTAGAAATTCAATCGTAGGTTCGTCTTGTAATAATGCTGAAACAGGAGTACTTGCTCCAACAACATCGCCAGCATGTACCTTTAATGTATTCGGATTTTGTTTTTCACGATCACGTAAATAAGCCCCTAAGTACTCGATTCCCCCTGCATCTTTATTGTTAATTTTTTTTACAGTGTCTAGTTGCCCATGAAAATCGTTAATACCGAGCATTTGCACATCTATGTAGCGGTTTTGTTCTGTACTTGCTTGGGCTGAAGGCGCAGCAAATACACTAGTAAAAGTAACTGTACTTAATGCTAAAGCAACTGGAATGATTTTTTTCAACATAAAATTTCTCTCCCCTAATTAAAATCTGACATAATACGATGTTATTTTAATATATTAAGAGGATTATTTCTATAAAATTCTACTAATTATAAAAAATAATAAGATTTTATTGTTTTCTGATAAAATACTCCTTCCTCAAAAATGTGAAGGTGTAAAACGACAATTTTAAGTGGGAGATGAATATTTGTAGGCTTAAGCCTACACTTTTTGATTAAGATATAGGGGCCCCCACTCAACTTAAGAGGCTTCACTACCCAAAACAATAAAATGTACGTTTCTTTGTTTTGAGGATTATTCAAAATATTATCTTGATAGTAATATATCAATGCATTTAAGAGACCTAAAAAACTCTAATCAATACATTTTAGCTGTTAAGAAGATTATTCAATTCGAAATTAATGAGTATTTTTCATGCTAACGTCTCAATATCAAAATTTAAAAATAAGTAGAAATTTCGTAATGGATGATTACAGTGGTGCACTACTCCCGCATTTAAAAAGATGCTCCTGGATTTATCCAAGAGCATCTTTTATAAAACTTTATTTTAACTTGTTTATAATTTATCAATTAACAATTATATAGTTGTAATCAGTCCTTTAAAAATGATAGGAGTGCTTCATTAAATTCTTTGGCATGCGTTGCATTTAGCCCATGTGGACCACCCTTTATTAACGTTACTTTAGAATTAGGAATTGCTTCGTGTGTTAATTTCCCACTATATTCAAATGGTACAGTTGCATCTGAATCACCATGAATAATAAGGGTAGGTATATTAACCTTAGCTAAATCGCCTCTGAAGTCTGTTTTGCTGAAAGCAGCGATACAATCTAGTGTTCCTTTAGGCGATGCACCCGCAGCGATATCCCTATTGTAAATTCGAAATGGTTCACTAACTAAGTCAGTTCGATCTCCAGCAGCAAAAAATCCTTTCGTAAACTCATCAAGGAATGCTAGGCGATCACTTTTTACTCCATTTTCAAAACTTTGAATTGCTACATCATCTAATACACCCTCAGGATGGTCTGCTGACTTGTAAAGGAATGGTGGTACAGCTCCTGCAAATACAGCCTTCTCTACTCTATTAGTTCCATATTTCCCAATATACCGGGCTACCTCGCCTCCACCCATAGAAAAACCAACAAGTGTGACATTTTGAAGCTCTAACTGTTCTAATAGTTGATGTAAATCAGAAGTAAAGGTATCATATTCATACCCTTCCCACGGCTGAGATGATTTTCCAAAACCTCGACGATCATATGTTATAACTCTGTATCCAGCCTCAACAAGAGCGGGAACTTGGTATTCCCAAGATCGACCGCTTAACGGCCAACCATGAATTAGTACAACTGGTTTTCCTGTGCCATGATCCTCATAATATATCTCAATTGGTGCTTGATTTTCGGTTCCTACAGTAATTTTCGCCATTCTTCTACCTCCAAAAATATTCTAATATATATCCTTTTCTTCAATAATCCGGATGAATCTCATAGCCTATTTATGCATGTTTATGTTGTGAACTCTACTGTTCCGATGAATTCATTTTCTGTTTATGGACAATTCCCCATCTCCTACCTTTTTCATCACGAAGTATTTGCTGAAAATTCCTCCTATTCAATTCTAATAACAAAAATAGGTGACTATCAATATCGTTCTATCTATAGAATGTATAGGTAAAATCAATCTATTTTATAGTGAAAACAACTATAGTTACGACCTATACGAATTATAGATAATTTAGAATTGATTAACGAATCAGTTTTCAAATACTATAAATTTGTATAGCACTTCATGTTCTGTGAATGCTGCTATAACTAATATTATTGGTCAGCTTAGTTATAAACGAATCGTAACAAACGAAGAAACTTATGATAGTATTCGACTATTTAACTTTTCTTCGATTACTTAATTTTTAGGAGGAATACATAATGACTGATCTCTATTCTCGTATTAACAAAGATGATGCTGTCGTGCTTTTAGTAGATCATCAAACTGGTCTTATGTCCGGACTAGTACGTGACTATGGTGTTGATGAATTTAAGAACAATGTTTTAGCTCTTGCTCATACTGCTAAGTTTTTTGATTTACCGGTTATTTTAACAACAAGCTTTGAAAACGGACCTAACGGACCTTTAATGCAAGAATTGGTTGATCTCTTTCCTCACGCACAAAAAATAGCTCGCCCTGGACAAATTAACGCATGGGATAATGATGATTTTGTAAAAGCAATCGAAGAAACTGGAAAGAAGCAACTTATCATCGCGGGCGTAGTTACGGACGTTTGTGTTACTTTCCCAGCACTTTCCGCTATAAAAGCTGGATATGAAGTATTTGCTGTTACTGATGCTTCGGGAACTTTCAGTAAACAAGTTGCAGATGCTGCAAATACTCGCATGGCACATAGTGGCGTGCAACTTATGAACTGGTTTAGCGTAGCTTGCGAATTACAACGTGATTGGCGCAACGATGTCGAAGGTTTTGGCAATTTGCTTGCTAGTAATCTTCCAGGCTATCAAAATATAATTGGAAGCTATATGGGCGCGCAGCGAGATCTTAGTAAACAAAATGCATAAATGTATTTCAAAGTAATGACTTTAAATCACTTTCAAAAAAATGGATAGTATACATTTAGTGCTGATTAAATCAGCACTCTCTTTTAAATTAAAAGGTATAGCAAAATTTTTTTTTACAATTAAAAAAAGGAGCGTTTTATTATGAGTAATTTAGAATTGTTAAATCCAGAGAACAGTGCCTTAATTTTAATTGATTTTCAGCCTCAAATGACTTTTGGAGTTGCAAGTATTGATAGACAAACATTGATTAATAACGTTATGTTACTTGCTAAATCAGCAAAAACTTTTAACGTACCTACTATTCTTACTACAGTTGAGACACGTAGCTTTTCTGGTTATTTTTGGCCACAAATTCTTGACATATTCCCAAACCATGAAATTATAGAACGCAGTTCAATGAACTCTTGGGAAGATCCAAAATTTGTTGAAGCAGTTAAAGCAACAGGTAGAAAGAAATTAATATTTGCAGCACTTTGGACTGAAGTTTGCCTTGCATTCCCTGTGCTTGAAGCAATTAAAGCTGGCTATGAGGTGTATGCAGTTGATGATGCTTCAGGTGGTACTAGTTTGACAGCA
The DNA here is from genome assembly GCF_002073415.2 of Bacillus sp. FDAARGOS_235. Classification (NCBI taxonomy): domain Bacteria; kingdom Bacillati; phylum Bacillota; class Bacilli; order Caryophanales; family Bacillaceae; genus Bacillus; species Bacillus sp. FDAARGOS_235. The sequence goes on along the minus strand of NZ_CP020437.2, from coordinate 5,211,042 downwards.
CATAACGCTGCTATGCGTCGTGTAGAACAAGCTGGTGCAATTCCAGTGACAGCAATTCAAGTTTTACTTGAATACCAACGCGACTGGGCACACAAAGATACTTATGATGCTGTAATGGAGATTGTAAAGGAACACACTGGTGCTTATGGTCAAGGTGTAGAATACGCATATACTATGGTGCATGGTGCGCTTCCAAGCAGGAAAATATGAAACAAGAAGGAGTAGCTGTCGAAGAGACTTATACAGGGAACGCGATGGATGCTGCCGATCCAGTAACAACGATTGTTACATGGGAAATTCAACAGGGTAAAGAAAAACAGTTTGAAACATGGAGACATGAAATCGAAGCTGCCGCTACTAAATTTCCAGGGCATTTAGGTGTAAATCTAATAGTCCCAAATAACGAATTCAGAGAGTATACTGTTATTTTTCGCTTTGATACGTATGAGCATCTACGTGCTTGGCAAGAATCAGATGTTCGCCGAGATTTGTTAAAAACGGCAGAACAATTTCAAGTTACTAATCCAAGTTATAAAACTGAAAGCAGTTTGGCTTATTGGTTTGTTACTCCGAAAACGCCAGTCCCACCGCAAAAATGGAAAATGTCTATCGTTACCCTTCTGGGTGTATGGCCTCTTAGCATGTTAGTTCCTAAATTGATAGGACCTATCATAAAACATATGAACCCTATTATGTCCGCTTTTTTTGTTTCTGTATGTATAGTGTCCTTGCTATCATGGGTAGTTATGCCGATTTTCGGTAAATTATTTCATCCATGGTTACAAAATAATAGGAAGTAGACGAGGTGTGAATATGAATTTACCGGATATGATCTTATATAACGGAAAAATTACTACCCTTGATCCCTCTCAACCTGAGGTATCTGCTATCGCCATAACTGATGGTTTAATAACTGCAATAGGTGGAGATGAGCTTCTTGATAGCGCCACAGAAAAAACAAAAAAAATAGACCTTAAAAGAAAAAGAGCTATTCCAGGTCTGAATGACTCTCATATACACGTTATTCGTGGCGGTCTTCATTATAATATGGAATTACGATGGGAAGGTGTGCCTTCAATTGCCATTGCTCTCGAAATGCTCAAAGAACAGGCAAGGCGTACACCTGCTCCTCAGTGGGTAAGAGTAGTTGGAGGTTGGTCTGAATTTCAATTTAAAGAGAGACGGATGCCAACTTTGGAAGAGATTAATGCTGTTTCTGAAGACACACCTGTCTTTGTGCTACATCTTTACAATAGAGCACTTGTAAATCGTGCAGGGCTGCGTGCACTGGGATACACAAAAGATACCCCAGACCCTCCAGGTTGTTTAATTGAACGGGATAAACGAGGTAATCCAACGGGCCTTTTAATTGCAAATCCTAACGCTTCTATTCTTTATTCAAGTTTGGGTAAAGCTCCAATACTTAATTTTGACGACCAGATTAATTCAACTCGCCATTTTATGCGCGAATTAAATAGATTAGGTATTACAAGTGCCATTGACGCAGGTGGTGGTTTCCAAAATTATCCTGATGACTACAAAGTTGTTGAACATTTAGCCGAGAAGGAACAATTAACTTTGCGTATTGCTTATAATCTATTTACACAAAATCCAAATCATGAATATGAAGACTTTGCTTCATGGACAAAAATTGTTTCTCCAGGTCAAGGAAATGATAAGTATAAAATGAATGGTGCCGGAGAAATGTTAGTATTCTCGGCAGCCGATTTTGAAAAATTTCAAATGCCACAGCCCGAACTAGCTACGATGATGGAAGCTGACTTAAAGAAAGTAATTTCTCTATTGGTAGAAAACCGTTGGCCATTCCGTTTACATGCAACTTATGACGAGTCAATCACACGATTCTTAAATGTATTTGAGGAAGTCAACAAAGAAATTCCTTTTAATGGTCTACGATGGTGGTTTGACCATGCAGAAACAATCTCAGATCGTAGTATGAAACGTGTTAAGGCTTTAAATGGCGGTATTGCTATCCAAGACCGTATGGCTTTTCAAGGTGAATACTTTGTTGATTTATACGGAAAGGAAGCTGCAAAGCGTACTCCTCCGATTTATCGTATGTTAGACCTAGGTATACCTGTTGGCGCAGGTAGTGATGCAACTAGGGTTTCCAGCTATAACCCTTGGGTCGCTCTTTACTGGATGGTTGCCGGAAAAACCATTGGTGGTCTTTCGATATACGACGAAAAAAATAAACTTGATAGAAAAGTAGCCCTGGAATTATATTCAAAAGGAAGTGCGTGGTTCTCTGGTGATGAAGGTAAAAAGGGAATCCTTGCAGTAGGTCAATTTGCTGATATTGCTGTATTGTCTGCTGACTACTTTACTGTGCCAGAAGAAGAAATCAAGAACCTTGAATCATTACTCACTATTATGGGTGGGCAGGTTGTTTATGGAAATGATGAATTTAAAAGGCTATCACCTGAATTGCCGCCAGCATCACCTAATTGGTCACCGACGGGAGTTTATGGTTATGGTGGTGCTAACCTAGCCCACACTCTACTTTCTCACGATGCCCATGATCACAAGTTACATAGTTGCAGTAACCCTCTCCATCAACACACTCATACCATAATAGGAAAAGATGGAACTAAATGGGGTATTGGTTGTACTTGCTTTGCTTTCTAAGTCAAAACCACCGGTATAATGCCCGGTGGTTTTCTTTATGCAATAAGAATATGTAAAAAGAAATAGCAGTATATCCCTAATGGAATCTATTACTATGCGATAAGACCGAAGAGTTAATTGATTAACTTGACTTGTTTTTAACAGCCTTCTCCCCTTAAGTAAAATTCCATGGTATTCCCTTTTGAAGCGACTACACCACACATATAAATCTACTTGCCCTTTAACTGTAATTTAGGTCTTATCCTAAGAATTATGTATCATTTTTAATTCCCACACTATAATCATTATTATTTCTATTATACTAATACTTTTTTAGGTTCATTTAACTTCTGCATAAAGATACGTGCTGCAAAACTTAAAAATTTATCATCAAAGTGAATAAGATTAATATCTTGACTTGGTGTTGGTTCAATAATACGAACTATGCTCAAAGTATCATTATTAACGAAGTTAACCAGTGAAAGAGGTATTATGGCAACCCCATGTCCATTGTATACAAGACTCAATAGAGAAATAGAAGATTTTGTTTCTATATTTGCTTCAGATAAAGATAACCCTAAACTCTCACAATATATTTTAATAGATTCACGACAACTACATGAAACCATTATTCTACTCAGTCCTACTAATTCTCGAAAAGAAACAAATGATGTTTCATTCAAAGGATGATTTTTTGGAATGGCAAGGACAAGCTCTTCGCTATACAAAAGGGTGCTTGTTAATGTGTCTGGAATTTGAGCACTACGCGTGATGCCTATATCAATATTTTTATCAACGATTTGATTTACAGCAACTTCAGATTCTATAATTTTTACTACGATGTTGGGATAATGTTGTTGAAACTTCATAATATAAGGTGTTAAATAGGTGAGATCCTCTAATAAACCTCCTATAGTAATTACACCTCTTTGTACACCCTTTAATTCAAAAATTTCATTATAAACGTCATCAAATTGTTGCATGATAAATTTTCCTTTATCAAATAGCAGCTTACCCGCTTCTGTCATTTTGATACCTCTTCCAACTCGATGAAACAAAGGTGTATCAAGTTCACCTTCTAACACACGGATTTGTTGACTTAAAGTCGGCTGTGAAATACCTAGAACTTCCGCAGCTTTAGTAAAACTATTATTATTACAAACTTGAATAAAATACTCTAAATGACGTAATTCCATTCTTGATACCCACTCTCCGCTTTATGAAAGATTTATAATGAAAAGGACGATATGTATACGTTAATATAACAACTTTATTTCCTACTGTACTGATTTAAATAATATGATTTATTCATTTTGTATTATAATACATTTACTACCACTTATTAATTTTTCCTCCTATTTATTTAATTTATATGTAATTAGGATATTACTAAACAGAAATAGCCTCTACAAACTTACAATTTCTGTGCGTAATATCCTAACTTTTTCAACCGTTTCATTATCATTTTTTTCTCAATATAGTCCAAACTACCAAATATTTGCCGAATCTCCTCTTTATGCTGAGGAAAAATAATATCATCGATTCAATACCTTCTGAAGTAATTGACGCATACATGACACGGCAGTCTTTAGGACATGGTTTTCACCTCTTCTTTTCCAACCTATTCACTACATACGTGATACTACTACTTGCAAGTAATGTTTTGTCTTCAAGTTTTTGTATAGGTTGATCGCCTTTACTGTATAGTAGCTTAAGCACTGCAAATTCTGTTGGATTAAGTCCATAAATTTTTATATCCTTTTCAATACGTTTAGTGATTGACTGTAATTCCCTTGATAATATAACAAGTAACTTTAAAGATAGGCTCTCATCGTTAATCACCCTCACAATTACCAATCCTTTACAAGTTATCTTGAATTCGAGATTCATTATATTATCGTCAAAATATTATGTCAATCATTCATTTTAGCTTTATCAAGCCACTTATAATTTATTTCTCAACATAAGACATATGGAATTAGAAGAAAACAATTGTTACTATATAAGTATCTCAATTACGTTATTTCTTTTAAAGAGAGCTTGTTTTCTAACGCAAGTTCTCTTTTGTCGTATTCTAAATTAAATCGGAACAAATTTCAGATAATGATTCTGCCCATGTGTATGATATAGTTTTTAAACAAAGATTAGAGCCCTCCTACAAGAAGAAGAGCTCTAATCTTTCATATAAATATTCACCATTTTTATCATTGCGTGAACATCAAAACTTTAACTTGATGGGGATATGATACTACCTCAATTAATAAATATTCCTAACCATATATCTAGGTTAATATCTATCATATTTTTTATAAAAAGGATTAATTGGATTTAAAAAAAGATTTCTTTTTCTTTACTCGTAATAAATCACCTGTCCATCCCTTCACTCGCATATATAAATACATACCCACTGTTGTGAAAATAATAAATAAGAGAGCGATTAAATAGCTATATTTCCATTCTAGTTCAGGCATATATTTAAAATTCATCCCCCACAATGCTCCTAAGGCCGTCAAAGGCGTACTTACAGCAGTTAATACAGTAAGAGCTTTCATAATTTCATTCCCACGATGAGAAGAAACAACTTCTTGTAAATGAATCATCGTGTCTAATTCTTCTTGGTACTCTTTAACAAGTTGTAATCCACGCTCTAATTTTACGTGTGTGTGTTTGTTTATAACAAAGGGTGTTTGTTAGGTTTTCTAACCAAGCTTCTTTCAGGCCTTGTAACACTTCTTGTATTAAGCGAAACACATGTGTGTTCATAAATAATTCATGACGAATATGATAAATTCTTTCTAAAACTGCTATGTTATTATGATGATAAAAATCCCATAATACATTTCTGAAATTGTTTTCGAAATAGTCAACCTTTCGTAAGTAGTGAGATATAAACATTGATAAGATAGCACATAATCCTTCAGCGGAACTATTACAATTTTTTACACTAAAAGAGGAATTATGTATTAATTTCTGAAAATCCTCTTCCTCTTTTTCTTGGACCGTTATCAGTATTCCATGAGCTACGAAATAATGAAGAAAGTTTTGAATTTTGGCGTCCTTTTTATCTTGATCATATAAAAACGAACCATATACACAAGTTTGACTTGGTGATAACGTATAAACATATAATCCATTTTCACAGGGAGAACTTATTTTCTTTACAAATTGAGAGAAATGAGATGTTACATCACGAAGGATTATAGAAGAAAGATTTTCAAGCTCACTAGTTTTCACATGATACCAACTCCATTTCGGCATTTTTAAGCATTCCATATTATTCTTCCTTTCTAAATAGTTTTATGTTTGATCGAATCATATCCGTAATATGAAATTTGTATGTAGGTATTCATGTCTTGGAGGAAAAGTTTTTTGATCAACTAAATTACAAAATAAATGGCATAGGAGGTCTTATTCTGTTAAAAGGAAGACCCCCTATATATTAGCTATTTTTATTCTCAATTTTAAACATTTCCTCTATACAAGCACTTTTTATCTTTTCTTATAAAGAATTTATTATATGTGGAAAAGAAGCAACATAATTTGGCACGTCCATTCAACGAACTCCATTTCGGTCGTTATTATAATTTAGATTCATATGCAGATTGATTGGTGATGTCCTCAAATACTTGACTTCCAATAATATAGTATCCATGAAGTGCAGCCTCTTTCGAAGCGTCTACCATACGGAAAGAAGAAATTTCACCTTGCATTTTTTCAATTCGTTTTTTGTGGAGATCTACTATTCCTCCTGTCCAAATAATAGTATCGTACTGTTCTAACTTAAATTGTTCTTGTAATACACGCATGACGTCTTGGAAGTGTGCATCCAACTCTTTTTGAATCAAAGTATGAACCTGTTTTGTCTGAGGATTTTCTTCTCGACATTCATATCTTTTTTCTAATATTTTTGGCATGTCGTTAATATACAAGTGATTACTTTCACCCCCATGATTCTGCATGATATTCTTAATATTTTTCAAAGGCTTGCTACATCCTAGTTCTGTCTCATAATGATTTAAAATGACATTCTGTTTCATATCTGTCATTTCTAATGTACGAAATCCACCATCAATAATTAAGATACGATCTCGTTCCTGAATGATTCCCTCTTTTAAGAAATAGGCATGTAAAGCGACTGGTTGCTGAAGAATCAAAGCATTTTCCACCGTAATATTAATAAATTTCCCATCAATTTGCACGGAAGTTTCTTTTTTTAGTGCACGTTGTAATTGCTCATGCTGACTACCAAAACAAGTAACGGGAAGCCCGGTAACAACTAAAGGTAACACGACATTTTCTTTATAATCCTTTGCAATGCAACCAAATATTTGTTGTTTAAACCGTTCGCTTTCATAATAATTTTCTATTTCTTCGTCAAATGGAGGAAGAAATGATGCGTCAGATTGATGTGCTTCATTTCCCATGTAGTATGCAAAGTCTAAGTCTATAAAACTTACCTTTGTTAAATCTTCACTTTCAGCATGATTAGGTACAGGGGCTAGTGTGGAAGCTTCACTCTTAATCGTCACCTCAGAATCTACATCCTGTCGATATGCCCGCTTGGTAAAACCAATTCCTACATCAATCGCATACAGAGATCTCATACTTTTTTCCTCACTTTCTCTTTTTAGAATTAAATCTAAGCACTCTCTTCTTTCCCTTCTTTCATATATTTCTTTTCATTTTTCATTTATTTCGTAATCCTTTTCATCTTTTTTCTTTTTGTTATTTTCGTTTTCTGTTAAATCTTTAATGGTAGAAATGACAACCGGTGTGGCTGTAAGCAGTTGTGGTAATGTTTGTTTTGCAACATTAGCTGCAGTTACAGAGAATTTTTTACTTGTCTCAGTTACCTTCTCTAATGTTTCCTTTATGTTTCCTTCTTGTAGTTTGTCTTTTACGCTTTTTCCTGTTGTTTGTATAGCTTTCCGGTTTTCTTTTTTTAATAGGGAGACCATGACTCCGGTCGTAATCCCAATCACAGCATATTTAAATATCGTATGTTTCATTTTCCTCATCCTTCTCTACTTTTATTTTTTTCAATGCTACAACCTAAAATAATTACCTTACCTATTTATCAGATGTTGCAATCTATTAGAGAGAATGATAGTTTTGCGGCTGCCTATCACTCGCCGTTGGTGTTTCAGCTGTTACTAGGAGTAAAATTCTCCCTTGATCTAGTTTTTCTTCATATAAGTTAACTTCCTCCTTCGACAACCCTATTTCCTCCATTTGATTTCGGAGTTCGTCCCCTTTTTGGGAGAAAAAGTTAATAATACTTATGCCCAATCCTTGTTCTTTTACTCCAATCGTATTTGTGTTTGTATCATCCGCAATCTTTTTTGTTAGATGTTTTTCATGTGTTAAGACGTAAATATCATCTTGGCGAATCCCTTGCAATTCTAGCTCTTTTACTTTCATAACTACTTCCTGTTCATTTTCAAATTCATGAACCACCGGTTTTCGTTCATTCTTATGCATGGTATTTTTCCTCCTTTAGATTTTTATTTTTTTATTTAGTTGTTATGTAATATGTAATACACCTATTTTAAAGATGTTAAACCTAAATTTTCGAAAAATTTCATACAATAGGTTATTAATGTTTTTGAATATCAAAGTGATGTCACGAGAACTTTGCTTTGATAAAAGTGTTACAAATAACGATTTATTTGGAAGGCAAGCCCTTTATTTTATAGAAAATTTCTATATAGAAAAAGTTACAAAAGGAGTACAAGATACTTTTTTCGGTAATTAAATCAAAAGAAAAATAAAAAACCAAATAACCTACCATCAAAAAATAAAGAAAACAGGTTATTTGGTTATTCATTCCGTAAGCTTAATGCTCAAGTTAGTCTTTTTTCACACGGTCAAACTTTATTAAGAAAATATTAAGGAATTTCCCTCTATATTCATAAGAATTTTTTCCTATACTTAAAAATAAGTAAATTAACAAAAGGAGAAACAATCATGAAGAAATTTTTACTTTGCATATTAGGAATAGGCCTCCTTATATACTTACTACCGTTCATATTACGCGGGGATGTGGACCGATTTAATCCACTTGCTGAAGAAAAACATGTATATGCCGTTGCGAAAGGGTATGGTGTTCCCGATTATCATACGAACGGTAGAGCTATGTACTCGTTAAAAGGCATTGATGAATCTGGCAATGAAGAAGAGTATACAGTAGGAACGAATACTCCTAATGATTTTATAAGAAAAACTTACTTGAAAATTCATGTGAAAGGTAGGTATGTTTACTCGTACGAGGCTATTTCTGACAAGGATATTCCGGAGAAAATAAGAGGGAAATTGGAGATAGAAGTTAAATAAAAGAGCCCACTCGTATGAGTTGGCTCTTTATTACCTCTCCCGTCTATCATTGTTTTAACAACCATTCTTCCATTACTTTCACTGTTTCATCTTGTTGTGCTTTTGACGTAATTAAGCTAGCATTATCACCTTTTTGCTCGCCATACATGCCGAAATTAGCATGATTCCCCCCTTTTATCATGTGCATAGTTGTATTCTTTGACATTAACTTTTTATTGTTCTCTATTTTTTCTACAGTTGCTAAAGCATCTACTTCTCCATAAATAGATAACATTGGAATCGATTTGGTAGAGAAATCATCTGCGGGATAAGAACCTAAGAGAATGATTCCGTCTACCTTTTCTTCATGCTGAAAAGCATATTTAGAAATCATAGCTCCGCCCATTGAATGCCCTGCAACATACCATTTCTGAACTTCAGGATACTGTTCCATTACACTGTCTACTGCATTGATTCCAAGTATCGCTAAATTTAATGGTAACTTAGGCATTACTACAAAATGCCCATCTTTTGCAAGAGCTTCTCCTAAATAACTATAAGCTTCAGCTTCTACTTTAGCTCCTTGATAAAAAATAACTCCTATTTTAGCATCTTTCTCTCCAAAAACTATATTCTCTTCATCTTTTTTATTATCTACTAGAGACAAAGCCTCTTTCGTTGGTTTATAAGTAAACTGAGACCAAGTCAAAAAAGTAATACTTCCGATAATTAAAATACTTAATACAGAGTACAGAACAATTTTTATCCATTTCTTCACATATATGACCTCCCTAAGATGTGTATATTCTATACTTTAGATTATCATTAATAAAGTGAAAATTTAATCAGTGGGGGTTTTATTCATCCCCCACTGATTATCAGCCCTCACCAATCGGGCTTTTACGGGCAGCCCGATCCCCACCTAACTTCTTTGCTTTCGCTGAATTTTGAGGTGGAGGTCTTACTGCCCGTTAATGCGGGATAAACATAAAAACTCGAGCATTTTTATTATGCTCAAGTTTTCATTTACGCCTTTAATTTATACTATAAATTGTCCAAGATAAATATGTAGCAAATGCAGCCCATAAAAAATATGGGATTAGCAACCATGCCGATACTTTAGATAAATTGGAAGAAAACATAATGAGAAGTAACGTAGTAATAGCGACTAGTAAACAATCTACTGTTGCTAAAAACAAATTCTTTTGGCTAAATTGAAAGTAGCTGAACGCTTGATTGAATATATAATTTAAAAAGAATAAAAACCAAAATGTTTTTGGCTTGAATCCATAGTTGTTGTAAATAATTGCAACTGATAATGCAATAAGTCCAAATAATACAGCCCATATCATTCCGATTGTCATACCAGGAGGTGTCCAAGACGGCTTTTCTAACGCATTATACCAAGTACGATCAATAGGGAATAAAACACTAGAAACATAAAACAAACCATATGTTAGTAAGAACACTATAATACTAGATTTTTTCATAAACATTCTCCTTTTTTACTAGAAGGTTTTAGAAACTCTATATGATTCGTATGTTCTTTCAATGAATACAACTTTAATACACAAATAGACATTCTTATACTTTTCATTATACCCTTTACATATCAAATTCATATTGACTCGTGTATTTTATATAAATTCTTTCATACTTTTATATGCACAAAGTGCTCTCTCCCGCGCTGCCTTATGATCAACAACTGGCAAAGGATATGTATGACCAAGCTGTATATTGGCCTTTTGTAAAATATGCTCAGGTGCTTCCCACGGCTTATGTATATATTTATTCGGTATATCTCTTAATTCTGGCACCCATCTTCTTATATACTCCCCATTTTTATCAAACTTTTCTCCTTGTGTAATCGGGTTAAAAATACGAAAGTATGGTGATGCATCCGCTCCACTTCCAGCAACCCATTGCCACCCCATTGTATTATTTGCAATATCAGCATCTAATAGTGTATCCATAAACCATTTTGCTCCTTCTTGCCATGGGATTAATAAATGCTTTACAAGAAAAGAAGCTACAGCCATTCTTGCTCGATTATGCATAAAACCTGTTTGCCACAGTTCCCGCATTCCCGCATCAATAAACGGATAACCAGTTTCACCTTTCTGCCATACTGTTAATAACTCCTCTTCATTATTCCACGGAAAATGTTCAAAGCTCTTATTAAGAGGTTTATATACTGTAAATGGATAATGATATAGTAAATAATAAGAAAACTCTCGCCAAATTAATTGACGTATAAAGCTATTCACTTGTTTTTCAAAAAGACTACATTGTCTTTCGGTACTTTTATTTATTAAGTAATGATACATCAACCTCACTGATATTTGACCAAATGAAAGATACGGTGCCAACATCGAATGTACATTTTGATCTGGAAAATCTCTTCCTTCACTATAAAAGACTAATTTGCTAGAGAAAAATTTCTTGAATGTTTTGTATGCCCCTTCTTCTGTCGGATCCCATATTGCTTCCATATGAGATGTCCACGGTATAGTCGGCAACAAGTGTAATTCTGAAACAGATAAGCTTGCTGGTAAAGAGTTTCCCCACTTTATACTCTGCACTTTACTAATAGGTTTAGGTATTATCTGCTTTTGAAATGCATTGTAAAAAGGCGTAAACACCTTATATTCAGTGTTATCTTTCTTTTTAATAATCCACGGTTCTAATAATAAATGCGAATTAAATTCCTTACAAATAATGCCTTTACCTTCTAACATCATTTTCATTTTTTGATTAGATTGTAATCTGTCCGGATCATAGCAAATATTCCAATATACAGCCGTTATACGTAATTGTTCTATGAGAGAACGTATTTCTTCCTCCGTACGTCCTTTACGAATTATTAAAGTAGAGCCCAATGCCTCAAGTTGCTTCTTTACATCTATTACAGCATGGTGCAACCACCACTTTGATGCACTTCCCATTGAAAAAGTTTCGTCATGTACATATACCGGAACAACCTCACCGGACTGAGCAGCTTCAAATAAAGCTAGGTTATCATATAAGCGAAAATCTTTTTGAAACATAACAATAATTTTGTTTTGCATAACTATCCCTTCTAATTCTTAAAACATATTAAATTTTATTATATAACAGTAATTTATACCTAAGAATTTATTTGTCCCTAATAGATTAGTTAATGTATTCAACTACTTTATTAGCAGAAACTTTTGCAACCGTTTCTTTTCCACCTGTTCTATCAATCATGAAACCATGAACTTTAATATCAGAAGGTACTAACGGATGCTGACGAATCATATCTATACTCTTCTTAATATTTTCACTAACATTTTCTTGTCCACTTAGCCATGCATTCAGGCTACCACTTGAAAATTCAGGCATGCAATGTTTAAAGAGATAGTCTAATTCTATATTATCTTTTATGAAATCATGTTGAGTTTGTAGATTAACTGAAGAAGTTTCTTTATCCTCTATTCCTACAACAAAAATTTCTTCAACATTTTCTTGATAAATAGCAATAATAATAGATCTCATTATATCTCCATAAGGATGTACAATTACAGAATCGTAGCTGTGTATAGTCAACATGTTTTCTTGTTGAATGTTAGTTACTTGTTGGATAATAGGCTCTATTCCATGTTCAATGTCTGTTAACAATAAAACTTTTTTATTCTTTGAATTCATATGGAGCACTCCTTCTTCATTATTGTATTTATGAAATTTTTAAGCTAGTAACAATAGTTGATTATGCATTGCATGATTGTTACCAGTTTTTCCAGCGTCCCTCTGGATCAATACTTGCAAGTCTAACCCATCTATTTTGAACTTTTTCTCGAAATGCGAAATCATTATTTAGCAAACGCTCTATATATTCAATAGGCGCTTGAATTACAATTAGTAAACGAAGTGGTGAATGATACGTCTCACTATCTGACTGCATAACGGATTGCCAAGGTAAGCCTGGCAACAAATCACTTGCATTTCCCTGCATAACACCGAGACCTGCCGTTACGGTTTGTGTTGTTTTGTTTCCACTACCATAATAATGTGGAGCTACAGTTGAAGCGTAATATTGTAGATTTATCCACTGAGCTACTGTTCCTGGTCCTGCAATAATGTTAGCTAATATATCGCCACTTTCATCCTGTTTCCAATCATAATTATGGAGGAAAGCCCTACCTTCTAAATCACAATCCTGAGTTAATTCTCGTTGCCCGATAATAAAAGATGCATTACGGGCTAATCCCCATTCTGGACGTATTTCACTCCAATCTTCTGCAAATCGATGTGCCTCTTTACTCGCATTTTTTATTTTCGTTTTAAAATTTGGTAATTGTGTTAAACGCTCTCTATTTGCATGTTGGCTCACATTTGGCATAATCGACTCGATACAATCAAATGCTTCTTGTGCAGTTTCCGAAAGTTCTGGGACGTAAATCCATTCCAATTCGTCCACTGTTGTTTTATGTTCAGCTGCTGCAAAAATGGTATCCTCAGGAATTTTAATACCTTCAGCAAACAACGCCTCTCGCACTTCTGGCAGATTGCATAAAATAGCAAAAACTCTTGCATTGAATCCTCCTGCTGCTCCGCCACAAGCACCACACTCAAGTGCTGCAGCATAAGGGTTGTTCGTACTTTGACTACTGTGTCCGCACATTACAACTAAAGGAGCAAATTTTTCTGTCAGTCCCACCATTTTTAAAGCTTGACGCACATAGTTCACTTTTTCTTCTTTCGTAAAACCGATAGGTATCTCACCTTTTGTGTCATGAACATGATTAAGCGAGAATGTTGTATCAGGTTTTTGTAACATAGTTTTACGAAGGTTACGAATGAAACCACCAACTCCTCTTGGGACAAAGCTTCTTGTCACCATCTGTAGACCAAGTAATGGACCACTTAACTCAGGTAGCGCCATACTTGTTAGTACGTTCTGTTTCATCGTTTTAAATGTATAACGCACCGAACTACCTATCCTCTTACGTTGCTCATAAGATTTAAGTTCATTTTCATTTGTGAGCTCCTTTATTTGATGTTTCGGTTTGAGTATAACTGGCAAAGAAGGATGGTTGTTATTACTACCTAATTCACTAGTTGCAATTGGTAATCCAAAGAAACCAGCTATTCCAAATGTTTCAAACGGACCTAATTTTTCAAGGTGGCGACGAAACGGTTCTGAACGTACATCAATACAGAATGCTAATTGAGCTAATACACGCTTTTTATCATTAGTTGCACATTGTTTAGAAGCAATCTTCTCCCTTAATTGCTCTGCATGCGTCTGTTCCCAAGCTTCGAGCCAAAGTTTCCTGCGAATATTTTCATCAAAACGATAAGCGAATACTAATAATTCACTTTGTTCAGCAGCAGACATTTGTAACCATTCCTCTATTGAAATATTCCCCCAATAGATCCAAGAAGCTATAAGTGGGACGATCGAAACTTTTTTCTCAACCTTTTGATTTTTTAAAGGTAAATAAGGTTTTGCAATAGCCAGCTCCATAGAAATTCGAACTGCTAAATATTCTATGAGAAGTTCCTGTTCCTGAATTGATTGTTGTGAGCGCCATCGTATCATTCCTGCCCACCCAGGCAAAGAAAGTAAGTGCCCTTCAAGGTAAGCTTGTATATTAGATTCAGAAATTCCTAGTTCAGATAATGCTCTCGCTAAAGCTACTTCGGCATCTTGTGGCCAATCTTTTAAAACTTTACGCTCATTTTTACTGAGCGCCGGATCAAATTTAATAAGGTGTTGCCATGCCCGATAAAAACCTTTCTCTCGATTTGGCATCGTCCAACTTGATCCGGAGTCATCAAGATATAATTTACACCATTTAATGATATGATAATTAAGAATATCAGATAGGTTTTCACTATTTCGATTTTCTATAAGCGAACCTATTGGCTGCATAACAGAGGCTTTCATACTTGCTGTATTTATATATATCATTTCTTCTGCCAATTTATTTAATTCTGGCGATGATAATAAACTAGAAGGTAATTTTTCTAACTTTAAAGCTGCTTGGCAAAATCGCTCTGCTTTCTCTCGCGGAATATGAAAAGATTGTGAATCCAGCCAACGAGACAAACTCATTTGTAAAAATGATTCCTCAATCTCATCTTTCGCTTTTGCCGAATGAATCATGGAGGCACTAGGATAAATATCCACATTACGAGCTTCTTTTAACCAATTTGCGACTTGTTCAAATGATTGCTTTTCAAGTCCCATCCAAGGGTGATGAGCTGCAAACGTAGAGATAGGCCAAAGTGGCGCAATAACACGGCTAGCAGATGCAACTAAATCATTTATAGTATTTTCTTGCATATCAATGTTTGTATCTTTCTTTAATATTGACGATATGCTCATCACGAATTACCTCCCTTTGATACATAATGTTTAAGATAGCTGGGGTGACTTTCTACTGACTTTCTTCTCGCCTCACCTACTCGAACTAACCAAAGATAAAGTACAGCGAATAAAGTAGAAGATTGATTACGAGTAACGAAAGTACTAATAGCACTACTAAATAGTAAAATACATATAACAAAGGTAACGGCTGGAGCTGAAGGTTGAACACTTTGATAAATATCAGTATGCAACCATTTATAAAGAGAATTATGAACGGTAAAGTAAATGAGAGAAAATCCAATCAAAACAATTAAGCCAGCAATTCGTCCCATTCTTCCCTCTCCAAAAACAACAAGTTGTTTCCACGAAAAGTATAGTGACCATCCTAAGATTAACGCACTAACTAGTTGATACCCCTCTCCAGAAGTCATAAACCAAAAAGTAATTGCTATAAATAGTCCTAAACCACGCCCGACTATCATCCATAAATTGGACATCTTTTCATTAGACTGCTTCACTACCCCAAAACGTTCTACTGAAGAACCAGCTTGTAAAAACAGTGTAGCTTTAAACAAACCATGTAAAATTAAATGAATAACAGCCGCTAAATAGGCTCCTAATGCACATTGAATAAGCATAAAACCCATTTGGGCAATAGTTGATCCCACTAGCTGACGTTTATAATCAACTTGAACTAGGCTAATTCCTGTTCCTATGAAAACAGAAATACTAGAGAAAATAAGTAAAATGATTTGTGCAATATCATCATGAAAAAGAGGTGAAAATCTGGTTAACATGATACCGCCAGCATTTACTAACCCCGCATGCATAATAGCAGAAACAGGAGTTGGAGCAACAGCAGACTCAATTAACCACCTTTGAAAAGGCCATTGTGCTGCTGGAATCATCACAGCCAATATAATTAATAAATTGATTGCTGTTCTTTCCAATGTTCCATGTTGCACTACATTTTCATTCGCTAAAACTGATGTTAACTGCCACTGTCCAGTTATTTGAAACAGCCAAATGATAGCTGATAGCAAAGCAATCCAACTTATTGTAAATAAATAGCCAGAGATTTTAGTTGCTTCACTAACTACTTTCCACCCTTTATTTAGCCCTATGAGTAGAACCAATCCTATAAGAGTTGCGCCCCAACAAATAATCATGAAGCGAAGATCATCACTTAACCATACAACCGAAGATACACCTGTAGTAAATGTAAAAAGTGCAAAGTATTTTCGATATGAGCGATCTCCCATTAAGTAACGTACAGAAAAACGCTGAATGATTAAACCAATTGTAAGAACAAAGAAAGCCATTAACCAAGCTAAAGTATCTAGATGCCAAGGCCCCACAGCTCTATCTCCATTGTTATTAACAAGTGCGAGTAAAGAAACCAATGAAGGCAAAGCAGCGATACCAATATGGATATGAACAAAACGTAAAGGTATCCTTGCATTTAAAAACAATAATCCACTTAGCCAAGAAGCACTAAGTGCCATAAAAAATAAAGTTAACAGTGTTGATGAACTTAGCGAAATTAACATGTAAAATACTCCCTTCCAAACGAAAATAACCTATAAAAATTCCTTTTAATTACGATAGTTTTTTAATTTCAATTTTTATTCACTCTTTTTAGTACATCGTTTTTTCCATAAAAAAAACCGACAACTTCCATAATTCAATGATTTTATATCATCATTGAATTATGGAGATTGTCGGTTTCACTTCAACTAACTTCAATAAAGTTTTTTGAAGAGCTCCCATTTTATAGAGGATAGTAATGTATGTATTACTCCTATTAAAAATAACAGTATATCTCTGATCTCTTAGATTATGCAATCAATATATCAATTTATGTTATGCGCTATCTTTCAATTAAGAAACTTTTTCATTTAGTCAATATTACATATTAAAAAAATGCTAAAGCCTTAATTATAGCAAACAGTTAAAATAAGCATCTATTAATTTTTTAAAACAATTATAAGATAAACTATATTAAGCAGGTTGTCAATTTATTTATCCATTTTTTCAAGCGTTATTTCAATCAAAATTCATTATACGTAAATAATTTCAAGTTTTTAATTATTATCATGTTAATAAATATAAATAAAGTGCAAAACTTTTAGGTTTCTTAATTATCTCCCACTAACACTACGGTGGTTTTAATTTTTAAAACTTTTCCTCAAGATTATGAAACAATTTAAAAATCATTACTCGTTCACCTGTACGGGAGCTTATATCTGTATGAAAACTCTTCACTTTTTCTCCAGTTAATTCCAGTATAATCTCTTTAAGATCTTCAATTCCAGATTCAACTAGCTCCGAACGATTTTTCTTTATCGTTAGCATACCTTCTTTTGTTTCGCAAACAGTATATTCAGCTGGCGTTAAAATACCTTGTAAATTTACGATAATCATATCCCGTAATATATCTGTCTTAACGGATATAGACCCGCGTCCTAGGTAGTCCTTTTCCCAATGAGTAATTGCTTTGCTTATCTCTGATTCAATAGAGCCTTTTGAGTTTTTCATCTATGTATCCTCCTTCAATAAAATGTAATTACATTTATAATTACAATAACAATATAATAATCTGGATTGATTTTATTTTCAATTATTGAGAAGAATTTATTAGGATTGCAAAAAAGAACTCTTATAAAATTAAGAGTCCCTTTTATATTGTTTCGATAAAAAGAAAAACAAGTAACCTCAATATTAGATTACTTGCTTTTCTTTCAAGTTTTTGAGTCGCCACTTTTTTAGGCATGAAACATGCAAAGATTAATTTATCTTGCATAGCTATCCCTTCTGATTGTAAAAAATAGATTATTTATATTATTATAAGAATAATTGTTTGTAATCACAAACGAACTTTCTCATAGTTATAAGATTGCTACGTATTAAATATTTCACTACCACAAGCAATTAATAGCGGCATTACAATGAAAAGAAATAAAAACGTAATCATTTTCTTCCTAACACACCTCAAATGCGCTTTTCCTTAGTAATGTAACGCAAAATAGCACTTAGGCATTTGTAGATTTATACAACATATTTCGAAGCAGAATACAAATAAACCCTAATACTAATGCAAATATGCCTACAAATAAAATATATTTCGTTCCAATTTGTGCAATAATTATCCCTGCGATCCCAGTACCAATTGTAGTCCCTAAATTACAAGAAGTTAAAAATAAGCCATTAGCAAAATCTGGTGAATTAGGTGCTGAAGACATCATCCAATATTGATTGACATTACCACCAATCCCGCCAAGAACACCCCAAATTACAATAAAAATTGCAGTTGGTATCGCAAGCTCTGATACAAAGAAAAAGGCAAAATATAATATCATTAGAGCAATGGGATAAATGATTACCGTACGGACAGGAGCTATTGTCAGTAATCTCCCTGCAAGAATATTCCCGATAATATTTGCTAACCCATAAACAAATAGCATGCTACTTATCATATACGGCGACATTTTCGTAACTACATCTAAATATTCAGCTAGATAACTATATATTCCAAATACCGCTCCATTTAAAAAAGTTACAGCAAGTATGGATAGCCATGTGATACCTTTCGTTAAAATCTTAAGCTGCGAACCATAAGAAAGCTTTTCCTGAACAGGCATAGAGGGAATAAATACGATTGTCATAATAAACGCAAAAATATTAACAAGTGCAAAAAATGTTAATGATATTTCAAGTGTAAATACATTTGCTAAAAAGTTGACAATCGGTACACCTAAAACCATACCAGCTGAAACCCCAATAAACACTTTGGCAACTGCTTTTGGAGCTTCTTTTGCACTAACTGAAGTTGCTGCTACTGATAAAGCCATCGATACGTACACTGGATGAAAGAAAGCCGGAATTACTCGTGCAACTAAAGCAACTGTAAAATTCGTTGTAAAAATTGAAATAACGTTGCCGATAATAAAGATTGCTAGTACGAGCAACATAACCGTTTTTCGATTTACACCCGAAAAAACTAAAGGAAGCGTTGGAGCCGCAATGGCAATGGCGAGCGCGAACAAACTAACCATTAAACTTGCCTTCGAAACACTTACATCAAAATGATCTGATAATGCCGGAAGCAGGCCAATATATCCCATTTCAGTATTAAGAATACCGAAAACCCCTACTGCTAATATAAAAATTAATACACTTGTTGAATTCTTCATAAAAAACACTTCAACTCCTCTTTCACTTCTCATCAATGCTTTTGGTAATGTGATTATAAAATGGTATTATCGAGATAACAAATACCTATATTGAATACATTCCTATAACAAATAGGCATACAAAGGAGAAGAGTTTTTTGGACATACGTGTATTACGTTACTTCATTGCGGTAGCAACGCAAGAGAATATATCTGCTGCTGCAAATGCATTGCATTTATCTCAACCTACATTATCAAGACAGTTAAACAACCTGGAAGAAGAGCTTGGAACTACTTTGTTTGTACGAGGAAATCGAAAAATCACTTTAACAGACGAAGGTATGTTTTTATTAGATCGAGCAAAAGAAATTGTGGATTTAGTAGAAAAAACAGAAGCTAATTTTAACCAACAATCTGAAATTATTAGTGGAGAAATTCATATTGGAGCTGGAGAAACAGAGGCAATGCAGTTCATTGCACAAACTATAAAAAAAGTTGTTGCCCATCACCCTAACATTAAATTTCATTTATATAGCGGCAACGCTGATGACATTACAACAAAATTAGATAGTGGTTTATTAGATTTTGGTATCATTATTGAGCCAGCAAATAAACAAAAATATGACTACTTAAAGTTGCCAGCTACTGATGTATGGGGCGTACTTATGCGAAAAGACAGTCCCTTAGCGGAAAAAGCTTATATCCATCCAACAGACTTACTAAATACACCTCTTATCATATCAAGACAAACGGCTGTAAGTAATGAATTATCAGGGTGGCTTGGAAAGGAAATTGAAAGCTTGAATGTTATAAGTACATATAATTTACTTTATAACGCATCCTTACTCGTAAAAGAAAATATAGGCTACACATTGTGTATTGATAAGCTGATTAATACGTCTGAGGAAAGTACACTTTGCTTCCGCCCCCTCTCTCCTAAACTAGAGGCAGGACTAAATATCCTTTGGAAGAAGCATCAAACATTTTCAAATGCTACAAAAATTTTTCTAACATATTTGCGGGAAGGTATGTAAATGTTTTTAATAAACGGTATAGACTTATTTCAAGGACACAGCTAGCTAAAAAAAGAGAAAATCTTAGATTTATTCTTTTTTTAAGCAATGTGGTGGTCCCTCATCACCATCAAACTATAAAAACCAAATACCCCAAAACGAAAAAACACACGGGATTTTCGTTCTGGGGTGCTATAAATGTTTTAAGTTGATAGGTACGGGGGCTACCAGAAAAAGAAGCCTATACATGTACCATAAGCTTTTTATCTGTTGGCCGTTTGTTTGATTGATTCACTTTTACTATTTCTTTGCAGCATAATTCTCCCCATCGCTATAAGAATGGTAATAATTGAAGTGCAAAGAAGAATATTCATATCGTGTGATAGATTTCCCCCGCCAAAAATTACTGTTTGATATCCGTCAGCTACATAAGTTCCAGGGAAAAGAGAACCTACAGTCTGATAAAAATTTGATAGTAACGCTTTTGGAACAATTACCCCACAAGTAACTAATTGTACTGACAGTGATATGATATTAAACATCATACCAGCAGGACCAAATAGAACGATGAACATTTGTGTTACGCTTAAGAAAGAGAAAAAGACAAGAGTTTGGAATACCCATGTTTCAAACAAACTTGTATTTAATTTAACATTAAATAAGGTCATTAATAATAACGTGATAATAGCTAAAATAACAGATACGACAATATTAATAACTTGTCTTGATAAGAATATAGACCATTTTCCGTGAGTGTTTTTTAATATTGTTGCAACAATATTAAGATTTAAACTCATAAGCATAGCTCCAACCCATGAAGCAAGAACAATTAAAAATGGAATCATAGTTGCTGCAAAGCCATCTGTATTGTTTGTTTTTTTGACAGATGATTGCACAGAATCAATGTTTAATGAACTCAAAGCTTTCGTGATGTTTCCTGATAACTTTTGGGCCAATTCTTCTGACGGCATCACTGTACTTAGTTCATTAGATAAGTTGGAAGAAATAAGTTTTTGTTTATACGTATAAACATTTTTATTAATTGTTTGCGTAATATCTTTTGTTGCGCCTTCCATAATCTGTTTTGTCAAAGATGCATTCGCTTAATTGATGAAATAGTTAATCTCTGTAGTATTTTTTTCTTTCAATAGACTTGAGAAATTTGCAGGAATTTGGATAACCATATCTAAGTTACGGTTATTCATATCTTCTTTGGCATGTGTTACAGAGCTATAGCTTTTAACTTTAAAGGGCAGATTTTCCTTCAAGTTTTTTTCAATATTGGCTCCTATTTCATTATCTTCATTAACTAACCCAATTTTTAATTTGTTTATCCGATCAGTAACACCATCGTATGCAGTCATCCACACACAAAAGAAAATTAACAGAAAGGCAAATGCTGTTGCAATTCCAATGAATGTTGGGGGGAATTTAAAGAAATTTTTTAAAGTTTTCATTGTCGTACTCCTTGTCGTTTTATTATAGCAAGTACTTACTTGCATTAGGTGTAAAAAAAGACCTAGGGAGTTAGCCCCCTAGAAAATAGTTGGACACTATGTTTTAGAAAAGTCTCTTTTGAATTTGAAAATAAATTGTCACCGAAGCGTGAGTTAGAAAGAAAGTAACCGAAATTCATCCAAATAAAGTTCATCGCCTGGGCTTCCATATCAGTTTCAATAAGCTTTCCCTTTTCTCTCATCTCAATGAAATATGAAACCAAATTATCTTTTAATTGTTTAGGAATTAATGCAATTTTTTCTTTGAGCTCTGGGAACATTTCAGCTTCCTGAAAACTAATCAAAATTAAATCCTTTAACTTTTCTATATATGCAAGATATCCTTCTGCAATAGATAGCAAGTCATCTTCAAGATTCCAAGTCATCTCTCCAGGCATTAATTTATTCAATTCCATATCATGCGATAAAGATTCGACGGCTTTTTCCATAATATTCTTTTTGCTCCCGAAATTCCGAAAAATTGTTACTTCGTTTACGCCCGCTAATTCCGAAATCGAGCGTGTAGTCGTTCCCTTATAGCCATGAGTGCGGAATAGTTCTAAAAAAGCCTCAATAATACGTTCTGATGTATTTGTCATTTCATTCACGTTTCATCCAACTTTCACATAATCTTTATCCAAACCCGAATGCAAGTTGTTACTTGCACAAGTAGAATAAACCCTTTTGATAAAAAAGTCAACTTTATAAAAAAAGCCGATTTCTTTATCGTATAGGAAATCGACTTTTGGCTTAATTATTGATTTAGTAATAAAAACACCTTTTAAAATAACTATGTTTATACTATAGACGTTGATCTTTTTGGAAGTTTAGACGAAAATGATCCTCATCATTATATACCCCAAATTCATACCCTTTCTCTTTATAAAATTTAATAATTTCAGGAAGAGCTTGTAATGTTTGCGCCTTTTCATGCATTAAAACAACTTCTACTTCTTCTGTTGTCTGTTTCTTTACATTATCGATAATCTGAGTTGGATTATCTTTTAATTTCCAATCATTTGAGTCTATTGTCCAATCCCAAACTTTTATTGCTGCTTCTACAATTTGATTACGAATTTCCTCACCCTTTAATCCTGGTGCAGATCCATATGGCGGACGAACTAGTTTAGGCGTTGTACCCGTAATATTATGGATAAGAGCTAACGTTTCTTTCATCTCCGATACAAATTGTCCTTTTTTGTATAGCTTATCACTATTATGTGTCATACTATGAGCACCAATATAATGTCCTTCTTTTACTGCTCGTTTTACGTTTTCCTGAAAACCTGTATTTTGTAAATTGCTACCTTGCATAAAAAATGTCGAAGCAACATTTTGCTCTTTTAGTACATCTAAAAATTTTCCAGTTAATTCGCTAGGACCGTCATCGAATGTTAAATACACAACCTTTCCTACCGGTTTTCCATCAGGTCTTTTCTGTTTTGCTGGTGGTGTTTCTTTTTTCTTTTCTTCTTGTTGCGTATTAACTTGTTTACTACTTTCATTAGCTACTCCCTTCGCTGGGGTAGAGTTCCAATTTCCAATTATGAAGAATGTGAAAAAGGTCGTCGCTAAAACAACTCCTAAAGATATGATTGCCTTCGTTACTACACTTGTTTTTTTCTTACTTTGCGATTCTTTCATTATTTTTCGATCCTTTCCCTATTAATTTTCATATTCATTATTTATAAGGCTGAGCCTTTATTCGACTGAATCGTTAGTTTCAACCGGTGTTTACAATAAATAGATTAATAGAGATGGATAAAGATAAAATGCAGATAATGTCGAAATCAGTTAAAGAATAGCGTATCGCATCCACTCTTTAGAAAACATTTGTTTCTAATTTGAAAACTGGATATACACCCAAAATAAAAAATACTACTCTTCCTAATTAAGATTTAGAAAGAATAGTATTTTTCTATTTGCCTATTTTATTACATCGTAAAATAATTAATAATGCCATCCACAATACCTTGTTGCGATTTCGCCTGGAATTTTTCTAAATTCATTCTTTTTTCATCACTCGCATTAGATGTAAATCCTAATTCAATTAAAATAGACGGAGAAGGATTTTCTCGTAAGACAAGAAAATCACTTCCATGAACACCTCGATCTCGGCTGTCTATATTTTGATCAAAAATAGCTTCTTGTACGATCTTAGCTAACTTTTTATCTTTCCTTTTATTAGATCCATAATGAGTTGTTATTCCCTTTACATTCGTATCCTCAAAAGCATCATGATGAACGCTAATATAAAGATCCGCCGCATGGTCTTTTGCTACTTTGACACGAGCTTGCAACTCTTCCTTTTGCTTTGTTTCTGGAAGTAAACTCGTATCTTTTTCACGTGTTAATATAACTTTAGCATCCGTTCTTTCTTCTAATTCTTTCTTTATATTTTGTGCTACTTTTAAATTGAGTTCTTTTTCAATCGTTCCAAATTTCTTTCCTTTCGTCCCTCTATCTCCTCCACCGTGCCCCGGATCAATTACAATAGTTTTTCCTTTTAATCGTAAATCCTCTTGTGATATATTTTTATGCCCCTTAGCATGTATGAAACTAACTCCTGTGTCCATTATTAATATTATAAATAAAAGCAATATCGCTCTTTTTTGCATTTTAACAATCTCCTTATCAGCTTTTCATTCCGTTTCTAATGAAAATAGTAATAAATACTGATAAAGATAAAATGCAGATAATGTCGATTTTGTTTAAAAATGATAAAAACGTGTAGAACAGAAATTCTACACGTTTTTATTTAAATAGAAATAAAATAATACTCCATCTTCTGTATTCGAAACACCATACTCCGCATCATGCAGCTCCAATATATTCTTTGAAATAGCAAGGCCCAATCCTGTTCCACCTTTTGAACGTTGACGAGACGTATCTCCTCGATAAAAACGATCCCATATTTTTTCTAAATGTTCTGGCGCGATATGAGCCCCTTTATTTTCTATACATACTTTTACACGTTCATTCTCTTCTATTGTAGAAATAATAATATTCTCCTGTTCTGGTGTGTAACGAATCGCATTCGTAATAAAGTTCGTTATAACTTGTTCTATGCGATTTGGGTTTGCAACAACTTCAATTTTAGAAAATTGTTTATGAACATATAATTGCTTAGCTGTTATATCCGAAGTTAATTGCTCACATATATAATCAATCATCTCATCAATATGGAAGACATCCATCTCCATTTTATACGTACCAGATTCGAATTTTGCTAACTCCAGCATATCAATAATGAGCATATCCATTTTATCTACTTCTTTTGACATTGCTTTAAAGTAATAATCCTTTTTATTACTAGCAACGCCATCCTCCAAAATTGAAATACAGCTCTTCATAATACTTAAAGGTGTTTTTAACTCATGTGAAACACCCGCGATAAATTCTTTACGTGTATTTTCTAATTGCTTTTCTTTCTCTATATCTTGCTGTAATTGATGAATATACGAATGCAAAGCTTTAGAAAGAGTATTAATATTTTGTGATAAATCACCTATTTCATCCTTTGTCGTAATAGGTATCGTCTCTGAGAAATCTAAACCCGCAATTTTTTTTGTAGTATCATTTATTTGTAATAGTGGTTTGGCGATTTTTTTTGAGTAATAGAACGATATCAAAACAATTAAAATCAGTACAAAGATAATTAAATATACATAATAATCCTTAATCATTTGCACCGCTTCATCAACTGGTTGCAATGATGTCATAGCAAAAATATAGTTTGTCTTACCCTCTGCATCTATTGTTGGCTTGATTAAAAGTTTATATTTAATATCATTTTCTTCGTAATCCAATATTTCTGTAGAAGTAACCTCATTAAATTTTTGATCCAATAATAAATCCACCTGAAATTGCTTTATTCTATCTATAAGCACACGATTTCCATATATAAAGTTCGTTCCTACAGTCCCCTCCGGTAATTGTACATTCTGAATGCTTCCTGCTAAATATAATTGTGAACTTTCTTTTGAAGATGCGGCTTTTGGCCCATACAACCTTTCTGACAGTTGCTTGTTCTCCAGCCCAACATTCTTCTCTTTTATCGTTAACATCGCAGGGATTACTATATCCCCCTTCTGTACTCCGTCGATAATAATATGACTCCCTTGTTCTAAACTATATTTCATCCTTTGTATATCTTCTAAATTGATAAAACTATACAACGGTATATGAATGGAACGTTCAGAAAATCTCTTATCTTCGTTAGGGTCTAATTGAATTTCTACAGAAAAATCATTTGCATATTTTATATTTCCTACACGATCTAACGTTGTAATCCATGTCGCATTCTCTTGATAGAAATTTTGTTCCAATTCTTGAATTGCTTTCGCATCATCTCCAGCTTTTACATATGCTTTTTCAAAGGATTGAATATTTGTTTTAATATCATTCACTTTTCGATTTGCGTAGTATTGTTTAAAAAATATAGTTTGTCCGATAAAAATAGTTACTAAAATAAGTGTGCATAATGCTGTTGTTAAAATAAATAACTTTAATACAATTCCTTTTTTCATACTTGTCCCTCAAATTTATAACCAGCTCGTACAACAGTTACAATACAAGCTGCTTTTTGTCCTAATTTATGACGCAAATTACGAATATGACTATTAATAGTGCGATCATCCCCGGCAAATTCATAACCCAAAATTTTATTGATTAGTTGTTCTCTTGAAATTACAATTCCTTGATTTTGCATAAAATACGTTAATATTTCAAATTCTGTATGCGTCAAACTTATGTCTTCCCCATCTATGGTTACTGTACGAGAAGGAAAATGTACATGGATACCACTACTCGTTAATGTGTCTGCAGTTAATACTTTAACAGCGGAAGAATATCGGCTTTCCATTAATCGTTTTGCTCTTGCTAATAAAATAGGAGGACTATATGGCTTTGTAACATAATCATCTGCTCCTAGTTCAAATCCGAGTAAAGTATCATCCTCATCTACCCGAGCCGTTAACATAATAATAGGTACATTAGATTTCTTTCGAATTCGCCGACATACCGCCCAACCATCTAATTCCGGTAACATAATATCTAAAATAATTAAATGCACCTCATACTCTTCAAATATAGATAACGCTTCTTTCCCATCAATCGCCTCTAAGATGTTATACCCTTCGTTTAATAGGTAATCCTTCATAATCTCACGTAAAATATCTTCATCTTCTACGATTAAAATTGTTCTTTGCATCTTTTATCTTCTCCCGATTTATTTTATTGTTAGGAAGAAATAGTTCATTTTATATATTAACCAATTAGCAATCTTTCACTATTTCCGTCACTACTACATACAACATAGTTATATCAAGATAATAGCATGACGATATAAAGATAAAATGCAGAGATAGTCTTACAATTGAAATGCTATTATAATTTTGTAATTGGAATGAATTTGATTTACATAAAGAACCAGGAAAAATACTATTATTTGGAGGTATCACGATGAGCCTTTTAATTAGAGAGTTAAAGACAAATGATTTAGACAATTTCCCAGAGATTGATGACAGTTTTATAGTGAATGCTCGGTTAATTCTTTCTCTTTCAAAAGTAAATAGACGCATAGAATATACAATAGAAGACGTTCCGAGTTATGAAAAAAGTTATTTACAAAATGATAATGAAGAACTGGCGTACAATGAGTATATAAATAAGCCTAATCAAGTAATTTACATAGCACTGTTACATAACCAAATCATCGGATTCATAGTATTGAAAAAAAATTGGAATCACTATGCTTACATAGAAGATATAACGGTGGATAAAAAATATCGTACACTCGGAGTTGGTAAAAGATTAGTTGATCAAGCAAAGCAATGGGCAAAAGAAAGCAACATGCCCGGGATCATGCTTGAAACGCAAAATAATAATGTTACAGCATGTAAATTTTATGAAAAATGCGGATTTGTAATTGGTGGGTTTGATTTTCTTGTTTATAAAGGTTTGGATATGACAAATGATGAAGTTGCAATTTATTGGTATTTTCACTTCGAATGAAAATGTTCTTAACGTTAAACAAACTCAAAATAAAACCCCAATCTCTCCATATTAAAATTAAGAAATTGGGGTTAAGTTATTTAGAACAAGTAACTAATTAATAATCCTGCTGATAATAAGAAGCCGAAAATCGTATTTGTCATCGCTGTTGATTTCATTGCGATGCGCATATACCCGGGATCCTTTGTCCCTTTTTGGAAACTTTGAATTGCAGAGATTGGCTTTCTCAAACCTAAGAACATCACTAATGCCCAAGGGCTTATATAACCCATCAATACAATTATAGCGATCCATAAATAAGCAATGAAAAAGGCTACCGCTAGTGTTACTATTGCTTTTTCTCTCCCAAGGAGGATTACTAATGTCTTTCTTCCACCTTTAATATCTTCTTCGATATCTCGGATGTTATTCGACATGTTGATTGCACCGACTAAAATTCCAATTGGAATGGAAATCAATATACTTTCAACTGTTACAGTATTCGTTTGAATAAAGAAAGCAATGAGTACAAAACATGTCCCCATTAATAACCCAGAAACTAATTCTCCAAACGGGGTGTACGCAATAGGTAATGGACCACCTGTATATAAATAGCCAACCGCCATCCCAATTAGACCAATGACCACTAACCACCAGCTACTATTCATACAAATATAAATACCAATAAAAGCTGCTACTACGTACAATAAAAGCGCAACTGTTAAAACATTTTTCGGCTTCAATCCATGACGGACAATCCCGCCACCAATTCCAACAGAATCAGCTGTATCTAATCCACGTTTGAAATCATAGTACTCATTAAATAAGTTCGTTGCGATTTGCAATGCTAAACATGCAACCATCATCGCAATAAATAAAAGCCAATCAATTTCGGCAACATAAAGTGATGCCACCGTCCCTAAAATTACAGGAGAAAACGTCGCCGTTAATGTATGCGGGCGCGTCATCTTCCATATTAATTTAGCGGAACTAATTTCTTTTTCTGTCCCCATAACTCTGTTCAATCTCCCTACATTATAAGTATAAAATTGCTAGAAGTATCTTTCTATCTATTGCCTACTTCACATCCATTAATTATATCAAACAAATGATTATCCTTTCTAATAAATTCTACTATTAATAAAGTGAAAGATTATGAAATAAAACTTTAATCAGTAGGAGTCCATCCCCCACTGATTAATAGCCCACACCAATCATGCTTTTTCGTGCATCCCGATTTCCACTTAACTCCCTCGCATTCGCCTAATTTTAAGGTGAGATTCTTATCATCCAGCAGCAAAGGGCGGGATGAATAAAAGAGCCTACTCGTATGAGTTGGCTCTTTCTTTTCTTATTTTATAAAACTTCAATAGTTATGCTACATAAAAAAACAAATTTTACTTTTGTAACCCATTAATAATTGTATCTATATTCCATTTCATCATTTTTAAATAAGTATCTCCATCCTCACCTGATTTACCTAGTGAGTCTGTGAAAATTGTACCCGCAATCGGCACGTTTGTTTCTTTTGAAACAGTTTCCATACTACGTCGATCTACACTTGTTTCAACAAATAAAGCCGGAACTTTATTTGTTTGAATTAAACTTACAACATCTCTAATTTGATCTGGCGTACCTTGATTTTCTGAGTTGATTTCCCAAATGTATCCCGTCTTAATACCATATGCTTTTCCAAAGTATTTAAAAGCACCTTCACTAGAAATTAAGAAACGTTTTTCTTCAGGGATTTGATGAATTCTATTTACTGTCTCATCGTGCAACTTTTGAAGTTCGGCTACATACTTGTCGGCATTTTTAGTATAGAACTCTTTATTTTTAGGATCTTCTTTAATTAATGCCTTTTTCACATTTTCAGCGTATACAATACCATTTTTAATATTCATCCATGCATGTGGGTCTGGCTCTTTTTCTAATCCTTTTGTTTCTAAATAAATAGCTTCTACACCTTCACTTACTTTATAAACAGGTGCATCTTTCTCTGATTTATTTGCCGTTTTTAATAGTTTTTTAAACCATGCTCCACCCTCTTCTAAGTTTAACCCATTGTAAAACACCATATCTGCATCTGTCATTTTCATAACATCTTTTGGTAGTGGATCATATTCATGTGGATTAGCTCCAATTGGAACAAGACTATGAATCTCAACTTTATCTCCACCAATTTGCTTCACCATATCATATATAATTGAGTATGTAGTTACAACTTTTAATTTTTCACTGCCCTCTTCTTTTCCATTTGTGTTACTAGAACACGCTGTTAATGCAAATACGAAAATACAAAGTATTGAAAGTATAACATTTTTAAATTTCATTTTTATCCTCCAATCAATTATGACAACTTTGCTCTATTTTTTCTAATTTTGATAGCTCTCCAAAACAAACCTTGTGACGGTGAGAAAAAGAATGCCAATGCGAACAAGAATGTTGCAACGAGAACAATTGTTGCACCTGAAGCAAGATTATAAGAGAAACTAAAATATAGCCCTACTACAGATGAAAGTGCACCAATACCTGCTGCTAAATAAATCATGACCCATAAACGGTTTGTTAATAAATACGCTGTAGCCGCCGGTGTAATAAGCATAGCGACAACTAGAATAATTCCTACAGTTTGAAGTGAAGCAACTGTAACCATTGTAAGAAGAATCATTAAGCCGTAATGAATCCACTTATTTGGCAACCCATAACTTTGCGCCATCGTTGGATCAAAAGTGGATACGAGTAGTTCTTTATAAAACAAAATCACAAGACCAATAATGACAACTCCGATAATAAGTGTCATCCACATATCGGAAGAGCGAACTGATAGAACATTGCCGAATAAAATATGATACAAATCCGAACTACTCTTCATAAAAGTAATTAAAATAATCCCTACGGCAAAAACAGATGTAAACATAATCCCTATTGCCATATCATGTTTAATTCGACTGTTTTGACTTACAAACCCAATTCCAACTGCAGTAATAACACCAGTTAAAACAGCCCCTATGAAATAGTTCATCCCAATCATATAAGAAAGCGCTACTCCGGGAAGAACAGCATGTGAAATAGCATCTCCCATTAAAGCCATACCTCGTAAAATAATAAAACAGCCAATTACGCCACAAATAACGCCTACCATAACGGAAGTTAATAACGCTTTCTGCAGAAAACTGTACTGCATTAATGCATCTATAAATTCTACAATCTTCATGATGAATGTACCTCCGCTGCATTATTAAACAATATGCCGTGATTCACATATGCTTTTGACATAACAGTTGGTTCTAATACTTGCCTTACTTCTCCGTAATGAATTAAGCTCTTATTCAATAATAGTAATTTATCAAAATAGGACTCTGCTTTACTTAGGTCGTGATGTACAACAACAATCGTTTTTCCTTCTTTGCGTAATTCTCTAAGAATTTTAATAATTGTCTCTTCACTTGTCACATCAATTCCAACAAACGGTTCATCTAAGAAGAAGATTTCCGCCTTTTGCGCTAAAGCTCTCGCTAAAAAGACACGTTGTTGTTGCCCTCCTGAAAGCTCACCAATTTGACGATTCTTAAATTCCTCCATACCGACTTTTTTTAGACATTCAAAAGCCCAATCTCGATGCTCTTTCTTCGGTCTTTTCATCATCCCTAAAGATGGATACGTTCCGATTAGCACCACATCTAAAACTGTAATCGGGAAATCCCAATCTATATCACTTCTTTGTGGTACATAAGCAACATGTTTTCTAGCGCTCCGAATATCCTCTCCAAGAACTTGAACGTATCCCTTATCATTTGGGATTAAATCTAGAACAGCTTTCATTAAAGTAGATTTTCCCGCTCCGTTTGGACCAATAATTCCAACGAGTTTCCCTTTTTCAATATCGAAGGAAACATTTTGAACTACTTGATTCCCTTGATAAGATACAAACAAATCTTTGACAATTATAGCCTCATCCATTTTTTATGCATTCCCCTTTCTTTTTTTCATCTATATAATTATTTTGCAATAAGGCAACTTTTAAACAAAAAAATATAATGCGAATGGAAATCCGCACTTAAGTTTCCTTAAGGAAACTTTTTTATATGAGTCAAATTATATAAGCTGTACGCAAATTTGTAAACCGCTTTTTATTACTTTATGAATATATCGTGAAAACTTGCCTCTAAAAAACAAAAATATCAAACTTTTCTCAATTCATTTTGACACACATATTAGCCAATGCTAATATGATTAAAGAATAACATATTAGTAATTACTAATACGAATGGAGAGGATACAATTGTGCAACTCAAATGATTCAGATGTAAAAGCCAAGTTCATCCGTGGCTTTGCTGATAAAACAAGATTACAAATTCTTCAATGTATGATGGATGGTGAAAAAACAGTATCTGAAATTGTGGAAATCACGCAAGGAAATCAGTCAAATATATCTCAGCACTTAAACTGTTTAAAAGGATGCGGAATCATTCTAGGTAGACAGGAAGGAAAATACGTCCACTATTCCTTACGCAATAAGCAAATTGAACAGTTACTCACTATGTTTGATGTCGTTTTTCATGAAGTACAAAATGAAGTAGCGTCATGTGATAAAAACGATGCTTGTTTATCTCAAAAAGGAGAAAACTGTCATGACAAATAAGAACGGGAAGGAAAAACAAACTTCATCATGTTGTTCTTCAAAAAAAGAGATTCTGATTGTTCCTATTGCTAAGGAAACCTCTTGTTGTAGTACTGAAAAAGAAATAGAAGATTCGTCATGTTGCTCCTCTAAAAAAGAGATTCCAATTATCCCTATCACGAAGGAAACCTCTTGTTGTAGTAGTAACAATGATTCTATAAAAGCAGAAAATAGCTCTTCCTGCTGTTCATCTGAATTAGCTCTAGAAAAAGAACAAACGACATCAAAGTCTTCTTGCTGTAGTGACAACTCATGCGAAGATCCATCTCCTCCTCGTGCTACTCAGAAAATAGTAGGAGACGGTGTACAAACATACGTAGTGGACGGAATGGATTGCGGTGCGTGTGCCTTAACAATCGAAAAGCATCTACAAAATGTTTCAGGCGTAGAAGAAGTTCGAGTAAACTTTGCTACTGGAAAAATGCATATTCGTCATGACCGCGATGTGGATGACATTATAAAAGAAGTGTCTAATGCAGGGTTTGGGGCTTCCTTAGCAGGAGCCCGCAGAGGGTCCGCTCCTGTTCAAAAAGCTAAAAATACAACTTTAATTCTTTCAGGATTATTTTTAGCTTTAGGGTTTGGAGGAAGTTTTACAAACATATCACCTCTTCTTATTACACTTCTCTATGCGGCGAGTATCGGTATCGGTGGTTATAAACCTGCTAAAAGCGCCTTTTATGCAATTAGAAGTAAATCACTTGATATGAATGTTCTTATGATCTCAGCTACAATTGGTGCTGCATTAATTGGTCAATGGCTAGAAGGTGCAACCGTTGTTTGGTTATTTGCATTAGGTGCAACTTTGCAAAATAAATCAATTGAACGTACACGAGAATCTATTCGCGGATTAATTGATTTAGCACCGTCAGAAGCTTGGGTACAAGTTGGAACTGAACTTATAAAAAAATCTGTAGATGATATTGCAGTGCGTACAACAATTGTTGTAAAACCTGGTGAAAAGATCCCATTAGACGGCACAGTTACAGGCGGTACTTCTACTGTAAACCAAGCTCCGATAACTGGTGAATCTATCCCAATTGATAAACAAATTGGTGATTCCGTATATGCGGGGACGATTAATGAGGAAGGTTCACTTGAGATTACAGTAACTAAACTCGTTGAGGATACTACGTTATCTCGAATTATCCACCTTGTAGAGGAAGCACAGGAAAAGAAAGCACCGACAGAAGCATTTTTGGATCGTTTCGCAAAAATCTATACACCTATCGTTTTTGTATTAGCAATCGGTGTCATGATCATCCCTCCCCTTCTTGGTATGGGCGAATGGATGGAATGGATTTATAAAGGGTTAGAACTTCTTGTTGTTGCGTGTCCTTGTGCTTTAGTTATCTCAACTCCTGTTGCAATCGTATCTGCAATAGGAAATGCCGCAAGAAACGGTGTACTCATTAAAGGTGGTACTGCACTAGAAATTGCAGGTGCATTAAATGCTATTGCGTTTGATAAAACAGGTACATTGACTGAAGGAAAACCAAAAGTAATGCATGTGCGAAGCTTACATTGTACGGAAGATGAATTATTATCAATTGCCGCAACAATTGAAGAATATTCTAATCATCCCATTGCAAAAGCCATTACAGCATATGCTAAGGAGCATCAAACTTCTATCCAAAGTGGAACGGACTTCCGCGCTATTGTAGGGAAAGGTGCGCAAGTCACAATAGATGGCGAAACATACTACGCTGGAAATAAAGCATTATATGAAGAGTTTGGAATTTCGCTTCAAATGTGGAATGAACCAGTTCGAGAGATGCAAAGAATTGGTCAAACCGTGATACTTGTTGGAACGAACAAAGTTATTTTAGGAATGATTTCAGTAGCAGATTCCATTCGCTCTACTACTTATGAAACGATTCAAGAATTAAAACGAGCAGGTATTCAGGAAACTGTTATGTTAACAGGAGACAACGAAGGAACAGCTGAACATATTGCACAGAAAGCAAAAATAGATCGTTATTTTGCTAACTTACTTCCAGAAGACAAAGTGCATGCTGTAAAACAACTTCAATCTGAAGGAAAAACAGTAGCTATGATTGGGGACGGTATTAATGATGCCCCTGCCCTCGCTACTGCAAATCTAGGAATTGCTATGGGCGGTGCTGGAACTGATACAGCAATGGAAACGGCAGATATTGTATTAATGGCAGATAATCTTGAAAAACTTCCGTATACGATGAAACTTAGCCGGAAAGCATTGTACATTATTAAACAAAATATATGGTTCTCATTGATTATTAAATTTATTGCCCTTTCCTTTATCTTCCCAGGCTGGCTTACTCTTTGGATGGCTGTACTAAGTGATACAGGCGCTGCGCTTATTGTAATCCTAAACAGTATGCGTTTATTACGAAACAAATAATAAGATGCGGGGCTACCTAGTAGCTCCGTACCTTAAATAAATTTTGAAAGGATGTACATATGAAAAAAATGCGTGTCATTACATTACTCATGCTTATTTCTATCATTACGATTTTAGGAGCATGTAGTGATAGTAAATTAAGAGATTCACTCGATTGGGATGTAGAAAAGTTTACATTTACAGATCAAAATGGCAAAAAGTTTGGTTCATCTGAATTGAAGGATAAAGTTTGGGTAGCCGATTTTATTTTTACAAGTTGTGAAACCGTTTGCCCTCCTATGACAGCTAATATGGCAAAACTTCAAAACATGTTGCAAAAAGAAGGTATTAAAGATGTAGAGTTTGTATCGTTTAGTGTAGATCCTGAAGTGGACACACCTGAAAAAATAACAGAGTTTATGAAAGTATATGAAATGGATGCGAAGCGAACTCATTTTTTAATAGGGTATACACGACCAGAAATTGAAAAGTTTGCAAAAGATAACTTCCAAACACTTGTAACGAAACCAGAAAACAATACACAAGTTATACATGGTACAAGCTTTTATCTTGTAGATAAAGATGGGAAAGTTGTAAAGAAGTATTCAGGTCTTCAAAACACACCATATGAAGATATGATCCGTGATATTAAAAGAATTCGCTAATTAAAAACTACTTATTATGTTTCTATTAAACTTAAAAAATCCGAGGTGTTTATATGAAAAAAAGCAAAGTTCTCACATCAAATTATTGTTCGTTGCCACATTGATCATTTTCGCTGCTGTTACAGCTTTCGTCGTGTTAAATAAAGAAGATAAAGTTGCGACAAATAAAGTAATAAAAGATTTACCCCCTATTGGCAAGCAACCTACTTTAGGAAAAGAAGATGCACCAGTCTCTATTATCGAGTTTGGCGACTTTAAGTGTCCTGCTTGTAAAGCATGGGGTGAGCGCATCTTCCCTCAGCTTCAAAAAGACTATATCGATACAGGGAAAGTTAAATTTTCATATGTAAATGTTTTATTCCACGGAACGGAATCTAAATTGTCTGCTTTAGCTGCTGAATCTGTTTATAAACAAGACCCACAAGCCTATTGGAGCTTCCATAAAGAATTATTTAACGCACAGCCAGCAAATCACGATGATCCATGGATTACTCCTGAAAAACTATTAGAAATTGCGAAAACATATACACCAAGTATTAATACCGTTCAACTTGAAGAAGATTTGAAAAAACAAACAGCGCAAGAAGAAGTAAATAAAGATGAAAAGCTAACGCAAGATTACGGTGTAGAACAAACACCCAGCATTGTCATTAATGGAACGATGTTGTCTGATCCTTATGATTATGAACAAATCAAAAATTTAATTGAAAAAGCATTAAAGGACAAGAAATGATGAATACAACAAATAAGCATTTTGAATGGCGTAATTACACTTTATATTTTGCATGGATTGTATCAATGATAGCGACACTAGGTAGTCTATTTTTCAGTGAGATTCTTGGGTTCATACCGTGTGAATTGTGCTGGTACCAACGAATTATGATGTATCCGCTCTGTATTATTTTAGGCATTGCAACGTTCTATAATGAAAAGAATATGAAAAAATATGTATTACCAATTTCTATTATCGGCGGGAGTATTTCACTTTATCACTATGCAATACAAAAAATCCCTGGCATTTCAGAGATTAACCCGTGCGTGCAAGGTGTCCCTTGTAATGTCGATTATATTAATTGGTTAGGTTTTATAACGATCCCCTTCTTAGCGTTAATTGCTTTTTCTTTCATTACTTTGTTTATGTTGTTAACGAGATCGAATTAATAAAAACATTATGTAAAGGTAGCTCTACAGAGAGGAGACCGTATGATGTCAAAGATTGTACCGATATTTTTATTAGTAAGTCTATTAATTGGCTGTATTTCCATTAATGATTCATCACCTACTAAGAACAACAACACACAAAATCAATTACAAGAAACAAAAAATAATGATACACATTTTAAAGGTGATACGCTAGAAACGACAGCTACTGTAGAAGCTCTTCCTTCTTTCTTATCATCAACTAAAAACGGACAAGTCTCACAAATTTATGGAATGGTAGGAAAAGATATCGAACTCTTACAATGGATTCCTTGTTATTGTGGGTGTGCTGAAAACTCAGGACATACAAGTAATAAAGATTGTTTTATCCGGGAGATGAAAGAAAATGGTCAAGTTACATGGAATTCACACGCTATGAATCACGCAGAGTGTGTAGATATCGCTTTCCAAGCTGTTTTAATGAAACAAAACGGAGCGTCTCCTTTAAAAATTCGAGAAAACATCGATAAACAATATAAAAAAGACGGTGTAAAAGCTACTCCAACGCCGATGCCAAGTGCTTAACATAATAAAATTATTTATTACTAAAAAACAGCCATCAATATGGCTGTTTTTTAGTAATTGATTGTTGTAATTTTCCCAAACGATAAAGAGACTTCTCTAGTCAGGTACATAAAGTTTATTTGTTTCATATTCAATTCGTATTATGCAACAACCTCAAATTTCAATGTGTTTCGATTTACTACGATATATTCACCTTTTGATTTATTCATTACTAGAGAGACTTCGTTAGTATGTGTTATTTCAAAACTATCATTTTGTATATCCACCAATAATTTTACTTCCATATCACTATTTCCATATTTCAAGCCACTATAAGATAATTTCGTCATTGTTATCCTCCCTTTTTTATATTAACCTATCTCTATAATACTATAAATTATAACCTTTACGAAAATAGTCTGTTATTACGAATGCATTTGTGCAAAAGACATTCCCGAAAAAATAATTGGTATATAACAAAAAAACCTCCTTATATGAATTGGCTCTTTCTCTACTTACTAATACAGATAGATTTTCTCCTCTTATTTTATAAACTCTCAAATGTTTCTCTAATTCACTCTCATCACCTAATAGACTCATTGTCTTTTTAACAAAGTTCCAATTTAGACTGCCGGATAACCATAGTAGTGAAGAAAGTCTTTTATAATCATTTATAGTTAAAATGTTATTATTTCCATACCCTTTTAAAAATGCTCTAGTAACTTCCGAACATACTACATGTGACCCTATTCCTTCTGTCCGGGAATACCACTTTATTAAAAAGGCTAGTCCTTCCATACGATCAACATATCCAATCGATTCAAAATCTATAATTCCTTTTACACATTGATTTGCATCCCATATGACATTTAAAGGATTTAAATCTGTTTGTACTATAAACTCTAAATCGCTAGTATGTGCGCATTCTATATGGTACTTAGCGAGATCTATATACCCTCTTAATTTCTTACATGTACCACCCTTATTTTCTAATAGCTTTATAAACTCACCATATCCATCTAAATGTGATCTCTTTTGAAAAGTCGAGCTTTGAAACATACTAGAAATATCATGTATCTTTCTTGCTTCCTTTCCAAGGACTTCTGCCATCGTTTCTGTACAATAAGTAACATGCTCCCCTTCCATCCAAGTAGACAATACAAACCGGTACTGTTCCTCATTCCAAGTGAGTAATGTAAAGCAATCCCCCGCCATATTCTCCTTAATCTGCATAAACGGAATTCCATGCTCTCGTAAATAATACGTAAACCGTACTTGCTCTTTCAATTGTTCATTTGATAACGCCCCAAAGGCCGAATTGATTATTCGATCGCTATTTATAAACCGTGCGGAATACCGATTCCCATTCACCATGATTTTATAGTGTAGATCTGTATGCCAACTGTTCTTATGTAGTTCTTCTTCTACTACTAATGCATGAATTTCTTTAAAATAATTTATTACTACGTCTTTTATTATATGTTTCATCCTATTCTCCTTACATGTAAAAACTTTTGATGATAGGTTTGTAACATACACTTAATTTACTCAAAAGGAAAATAATATCCTACATAATTAAACACATTTGTAAAACCTACATTTTCTACAACGGCCACAGAAGGCTTATTTAATTCCATGCAGTCCCAATATGGAATGATCTTATTCTCCAAACACTCTTTTACGAAACTATGAACTATCGTTTGCGCTAATTTTCTACCTTGGTGACCTTCTATCGTTTCAATATCTATGCAATGTATATTTTCAAAAACGAACCCTGAAAAACATACACTTACAATCAGGTTGTCAAAAACTATACAATAGCCTATTCCCTCATTAAAAAATTCATCAAGCGAGGACCAAAACTCTAAAATTTTTGATTGTAAAAATTCAATATTCTTCAATACATTCCCCTGATTTTCATAGAGAGCTTTACTCATTTTTATCACTGTATACCCTTGTTCAATTTTAGGTTCATAATTACCCTCATAATCCTCTTCCTTTAGCGTATACACCCTTTGATTCCAACTCTTTAATTTACGATATTGAAATATTTTTTCGATTGTTTTATTCCACTTTGAATGATTAC
Organism: Bacillus sp. FDAARGOS_235; assembly: GCF_002073415.2. Classification (NCBI taxonomy): domain Bacteria; kingdom Bacillati; phylum Bacillota; class Bacilli; order Caryophanales; family Bacillaceae; genus Bacillus; species Bacillus sp. FDAARGOS_235. Next base: position 5,171,592 of record NZ_CP020437.2, on the reverse strand, counting down.
CAATTGCTTCAAAGCAATCTAGTCCAGCCTTTCTCGCCTCAGGTTCTATCACATTATCAATAAAACTATTCATTTCATTATTAAACTTTTCATTTTCTGCACTTCCTATAAAAAAGAAGCCATCATTATTCCCTAACCAGATAAGTCCTGAATTAGGAGAATAGATGTTATCTACAAATATACGACCAGGGTTCACCCCTGCAATTACAGCCTTTACTTCTAATTGACCTTTTTAATTTACTAAACCGTTACATTTATAAAAATCATTCATGTTTAATTCAGAAATCATATGTTAAACCACCTTCCTGAAACCGCTCTATTCTAACTTTACCACCATGACAGAATATTCTCTATTCATTTTAACAGTTGTTTAAATCAATAAAAAAGAGCCAATCCCTATAAAATAGAAGATTGGCTCTTTCCTTTATTTACTCCCCTGTATCAGAAAATCGCTTTATACGTTCTCCAATTTCATCGCGAACACGTTGAAATTCAGACCACTCTTTTCCTGCTGGATCATCGAATCCCCAGTGAACACGATTTACGTGCGGAGGTGTCGAAGGACAAGCAGAATCTGCATGACTACAAAGGGTAACGACTAAATCAGCGTTATTTAAAATATTTACATCAATTATATCCGAAGTTTGATTTGTTATGTCGATATTTACTTCTTTCATCGCTTTAATAGCATTTGGATTTACTCCGTGTGCTTCAATACCTGCAGAATATACATTCCACTTATCACCTACATATTGTTTGCCCCATGCTTCTGCCATTTGGCTTCGGCATGAATTTCCTGTGCATAAGAAATAAATTGTCTTTTTGTTTTCCATGTTGTTTTCCGCCTTTGTTTTTAAATTATACTGGCTGATCACTAAAATATTTTCTCTTAAACCAAAAAGCGACGTTTACAAGTGCAATCATTACAGGTACTTCCACTAACGGCCCGATAACAGCTGCAAATGCTGCGCCTGAATGAATACCAAACACACCAACTGCTACAGCAATCGCTAACTCAAAGTTATTACTACCTGCTGTAAATGCTAACGTTGTCGTTACCGGATAGTTTGCACCAATTTTTCTTCCCATAAAGAAAGAAACAAAAAACATCACAATAAAATAGATTAATAACGGAATTGCTATTCTTACCACATCTAATGGTACGCTAACAATCATTTCCCCTTTTAAAGAGAACATAATGATAATTGTAAATAGCAATGCAATCAATGTAAGTGGACTAATTTTAGGTATTAACACCTTTTCATACCACTGTCTTCCTTTTAACTTAACGAGTACAAAGCGTGTCAACATGCCTGCTATAAAAGGAATTCCTAAGTAGATAAATACTGATTTCGCTACTTCTATCATTGTAATATCGACAATAGCTCCTTCAATCCCTAACCATTCTGGAATGACTGTTACAAACACGTATGCATAAACGGAGAAGAATAACATTTGGAATACTGAATTAAAAGCCACTAAACCTGCCGCATACTCTTTATCCCCATCTGCAAGATCGTTCCAAACAATCACCATTGCAATACAACGTGCTAAACCAATCATAATGAGCCCGACCATATACTCTGGCTTATCAGGAAGAAAAATAATTGCTAAAACAAACATAAGTACAGGTCCAATAATCCAGTTTTGTACTAAAGATAAAACCAATACTTTTACGTCTTTAAACACTCGGCCCATTTTCTCGTAACGAACTTTCGCTAATGGTGGATACATCATGACAATTAAACCAACAGCAAGCGGGATAGACGTTGTTCCAACTTGTAATGTATTCAGTCCGTCTACTACACTAGGAAACACAAACCCTAAACCAATCCCAACAGCCATAGCTAGAAAAATCCATAGTGTTAAATATCGATCTAGAAAAGATAAACGTTTCATTTTATTTTCCATCTCCTATTAACAACAAGAATTTTTAGCTACCTCATTTGAAGTCGTGCAACAAGATGCCTCTTCTATTGTATGAACATCACTCTGTGCTTTCGTATAAAAGAATTCCCACTCGTTCCCATCAGGATCTGTTACCCAAAACTTATCCTGAACCGCATAGCAACAAGTCGTATCCATCTCATCACGCGCAAAGAAACCTTCTTTTTCTAATCTTTCTTTATGCAATGTAATTTCTTCAGCTGTATCCACTTGGAAACCGAAATGATTTACTTGATTTCCCTTCACTTCATCTCTTACGTTCAGTGTAAAATTAAGTCCTGGCGTCTCTAATAAAAATTTTGCATAATCCACTTTCACCTTAACTGGTGACACACCAAATACCTTTTCGTAGAATTCGATAGACTTCTCTAAATCCGTAACATTTATACCGACGTGAACATATCTCATAGCTTATTCCTCCTCTTATATATTATTAATCAATTTTTTTTGATTAATAACGCAAAATTTTAACAGCAACTACCTTTGCCTGTTTTTCTAAAGATACAGCACAATTCTTCTGATAATAAATTATTTACTTCCACATCATTTAAATCATAATAACTCCACGTACCTTTTGTTTCTTTTATAATTAAACCTGCATCTAATAAAATCTTTAAATGATAGGACAACTTAGATTGCGTCATTTCAAAAACCTCCGTTAAATCACATACACACGTCTGGCCTCGCTGACAAAGCTCATACATAATCTCTAAACGCTTTTGATCCGCCAACGCTTTAAACTTTTTCTCATAGAGCTGAAAATCTTGCGCCACTGTAGTTCACTCTCTCTTCATCAATTTTTTTTGATGTTTATAGTATATATGCTGATTAATTTATTATGCAACTAATTAATCAAATTTTTTCGATTTATAAAAACTTCCTCACGTCATATCTTTGCTACAACTAAAAAGGACCATAGCCTTTTCAAAAATAAAAAACTACGGTTCTTTTTACAACTTAATAGTTACAATATTTCCGAGGAATGGAGTCTCTATAACCGTTTTAAATTTTAATTTGACCATTATAGAGTAGTGCTTCATCACTATCAAGCTAAGAAAAACAAATACCCCCAAATGAAAAAAATCGATATAACGCTTCGGCAAATAAAGATAACTCTTGTTTTTGTTGCATATTCATAAAAAGCACATTACTATTCTCATTAACATAAGAGAATAGTAATGTGCTTTTAATTTCAAAAATAGTCTAAATCCTTAAGTTGATGGTTGTGGGGCGGGCCCCCAATAAGAACGGTATCTAAGGTTGTATGAGAGGTGTTAGTTCCATTCCAAAGGCCTCAGCCGATGATTAACTCAAGTACCGATTTCGGATGACCCCCATGTGATGAAGTTCGTGTCCTGCGATGCCGTACGCGAGGGCGCGCACCGTAATGCTTAGGTTGTTGGCTGTGCCCTTGCGGGTCCACTCCTCCGCCGGTAGCCCGCGCAGCAATGTGATCGTTGATTGCCGTACGGCCCGGTAGTCTTCGGCCAATTGCTCGGTTGTCCAGCTTCCGAAAGGAGGTATGAACAATTCCTGATCGAAACCGGTCAGAGGCGTCTGGTCCCCTCTTGCGAACCGGAGCAGGCGGTAGGTCATGACGCGTTCCGCGTCTGCAATGTGGCCCACGACTTCTTTCAGCGTCCATTTTCCTTCCGCATACCGATATGCGGCCTGGCTTTCGGTCAACGATGCCAGGAGCTCGGTCATTTGCTTTTCCTGGGCGAGCAGAATATCGATGATGTTACCGTCCGGTACCAAACGGATATATTCGCCAGAGTTCCCGGCGTACTCTTCTTCTGACGGTCTTTGATTCATGCGTAGTCACCTCTTTATGTATATATAGAAAATTATAGCACTCGTCTATGTCTAATAAATTCTCGAAATGATAGAGCTTTCCTTCTAATAATTGAGGATAAGCAACTATTTAGTTTGTCGGTCGCCACACTATCCTGATTCGTTAGCACCATAAGCAATGCTAATCAATAATGCATAAAGTGAAACTTTAATCAGTGGGGGTTTTCTTCATCCCCCACTGATTATTAGCCCTCACCAATCGGACTTTTATGGGCAGTTGATCCCCCACCTAACTTCTTTGCTTTCGCTGCATTTTGAGGTGGGGGTCTTACTGCCCATTAAAGCGGGATAAAAATTATCTGTTATACAATATTTCGAAGTTATTTATATATAAAGGTAACACCTTCTTTTTTAATTTAAAGGTGGATTTTCAATTATATTTTGAAATCAATCGGAGTAAAACACACTAGTATAACTACTTTTTTATACAAGATTTTATGCAAAAAAGAATAGCGAAGATCCCTAGAATCTCCGCTATATCAATGATGTATAAAATCTTGTATAAGTGATAGATAGACATAGAGACAAAAGATTTAGTAAAAACAAGGATTCTATGAAAAACTTGCTACCGATAATGAGACGTTATGTTAACCGAATATGTATATCATATACAAAAAAATCACACGATGTATTACTCCTCGCTAATGGTATAATAAGGAAAGACGGAAGGAGAATCTCAATGAATTTCATACAATTTTTTGATGTTACATTTAATATGCTGTATACGTTTTTTTCAAAAGGAATTTGGATAGTCCTCTTCTTCTTTTTCTTGAATAAGTTATACGAGAACCAAAAATTGATGGCAACATCACGTGTAATTACTGCCGTTCTTCTTGGGCTTTATCTCTTATACATTATTTTAGGACCCCTATTCTACTTCCAATAACGAGAATTATGTAAATAAGCTGTCCATGTGGACAGCTTATTGTTTTTTTGCTTAGCATGCAAAATTCGTGTCTTGTTGGCGGTACCACATTGCCATCAACCTAAGCTTTTGAGATACCCCCCATAACGAAATTTCCACCTTTTTACAGTTATTTATGAGAATTCAGCTCATTTTTTCGTTTTGGGGAACAATCAATTTCTTAAGTTGATGGGTATGTGATAATGCTTCCATTTGAACAAATTTTCCTTTTCCATACCGATCACACATCTTTTGTAGAGTAATAGTATCAGCATATCCCAGTTTAAGAGGTTACTTACAAAATATTCGAAATTTTTTTGCGAGAATCCTCCGAAATGTAATACGGACTTTAAATATTTTCATTTATAATTCTCTATTTGTCTATACTTTTCATACCGCTGTTGTATAAGCTCTTCCGAGGATAATAGTATCAATTTTTTTAGAGATGATTCGATTACAGATTCAATCATTTTTGCCTGTGATTTTATATCATTTTGTGCTCCACCTTTAATTTCAGGAATGATTTCATCAATAATTCCTAAATGTTTTAAATCTTTTGCTGAAATTTTCATATGTTCAGCAGCTTCTGGAGCATACTTAGCGTCCTTCCATAGGATAGATGCTGCTCCTTCTGGCGAAATTACCGAGTACCATGAATACTCTAACATATGGATATGGTTACCGACACTAATGCCAAGAGCTCCACCACTTGATGCCTCTCCAATTACAATACAAACAATCGGCACTTTAAGTGTAGTCATTTCAAATAGATTTCGAGCTATCGCTTCAGAAATTCCACGTTCTTCAGACCCTATCCCTGGATAGGCGCCTATTGTATCAATAAATGTAATAATAGGGCGATTAAATTTATCAGCTTGTTTCATAAGTCTTAGCGCTTTTCTATAACCTTCTGGATGTGCCATTCCAAAATTTCTTTCTATACTTTCCTTTGTATTTCTACCTCTTTGATGACCAATAACCGTAACGGGCATTCCTTTAAATTTTGCAATACCACCCATCATTGCTTTATCATCACCATATAATCGATCACCATGAAGTTCGAGAAAGTTTGTAAACAATAAAGGTATATAGTCCAATGTCGTGGGTCGGTTACGTAGCCTTGCAATTTGAACTCGTTGAAAAGGTGTAATATTAGAATAAATTTTATCTTGCATTTTATTTAAACGTTTTTCTAATTCATGAATTTCTGACGATAAATCTACATTATTTTCTTTCATAATTTTCTTTAATTCATCAAATTTCTCTTTTAATTCAATAATAGGACGTTCAAAATGCAAACTCATTTTATCCTCCAAATGTTATGACTTACCTCACTCTAATCAAAAGGCTTAGAAATAGAATCAATAAATAATTCAAAACCATCCACAACTATTTTTTGTTCTGATTCTGATAAATTATTGAGAATACTTTGATAAAATGTAATGGATTGCTCTCTTAAGCAATTAACAGTTATGTGACCTTTTTCTGTGAGGTGCAGAAAAAGTTCTCTTCTATTTTTTTCATTTACTTCACGATAAATAAGCCCCTTTTTTACTAACTTATCTACCAATCTACTTACAGTTGAAGTCTCTAATCTAAGTTTATTGGATAGTTGCCAAACAGTTAGTTTTTCCACCTCTAGTTCCTCTAACGCCATCATTTGAGAAGTTGGTAAAGGTTTTTCAAATGGTCCATTGGGCAAATTTTGAGATTCAAAAACCCCAGTTATTATAATCATTTTCTTAATATCTGTCCTTAGTTTTAAGGCATCTTCTCTTTTCAAAAAGGTCACCCTCCTACAACTAATGTATCATACATCAATTGTATTATACATGAATATGATTTTTTCACAAGCTTAACGTAAGCCAATATTACAACATGGACGAGATATTTCTTCTTGTTAAAATGGTATAAGTGGATTGTTTTCTACAAATGGCAGAACATCAATTATGTATCAGGGGCCTTTATGGGGTACCGCTCATCGCAATCAAGCCAAGAAAATAAAACTACCCCAAAAACGAAACTTTGTGATAACTTGTAACAAAAAAATCATAATTTTTTGGGGAGTTCTAAATTCTTAAGTTGATGGGCATGGGGTAGCACCACATCGCCATCAAGCTAAAATTTTATAGCACCCCCAGAACGAAATTTTGTACTATCTTGTAACAAAATGCTCATTTTTTCGTTTTGAGGTATTTGCGTTTCTTAGTCTGATGGTGATGGGGTGGGGCCCTAAACAGTACAATTTTATTTCAAAGACACAACGATCTTACTACACACTTTTTATTTATCCCACACTCTCATCTGCTAGTATTACTATTTTTTATTACTAATGTTGCCGTTTCACTCGGATGGCTAAGAGGAAAATGATGGCCATATGGAACAAAATCAACCTTACCAAGATGCGATGGAGCAGAATAGCCTCTGTCATAATCCCCCCAAATAATGTGAAGATTATACTTTGTTACTTCACTGAAATCACCTTGATTGTTTTTCAGTAGTAAACTATTAAGCTGAACCGTAGTATTTAAAATTCTAGGAGAAGTAAAACTGTTACTTATTTTTTCGATATAATGTTCAGGGATGCTCTCCATACTTTCAAACAAACCATTACTTAATAAATAACGCCCTATCAAATTAGTAGTTGCCAATTTTAATGTCCATTTGTTCATAAATTGGGGAACATTTAGCGATGTAGCATTTTTTTTAGCAACAGGTGGCTGAAGTAAAGTGATTGAATACTTCTTATCTATGTACTTTTGTACCAATGCTTCCAGAAGAATAAACGCACCGAATGAATGGCCAATTAGATGTGCACCATTAGTAGCTTTCTCCAATAACTTTTTCACTACATTCAAATAGATATCTAGAAGATTTTTCTCTTGTTTAAAAGGAGAACGTCCCAAACCTGGAAGGTCCAAAATCCATACAGGTTGACCAGTTTTTTCATGAAGCTCTTGTGCTAAAGGAAATAAATCCTCTCCATCACTCAATAAACCATGTAATAAAATAAACGGTTTACCCTCTCCTTGTAATTGGTAAAGGGTAGTGTTATCGCATAATGTTCGTTTAAATAAATGATTATGCTGGCCATTTTGATACATCATTCGATAATCCAGATCAGCTACTACGGCAGGGAAAAATTTCATTACACTCGTCTTCTTAAACCAATCTCCTCCCATAATTTTTTTCGCTGAAACATTTGAAAATTTTCGTTTTGTAATAAAATTCAGTCCATCAGAAGGAATTTTTGTTATTTTACTTACTCCACTATTCATAATTGCTTTCATAAGTGGCATTGGGACAGAGATTTTTGGTGCCCTCATATTCATACTTTCCGACATAATACTTAATAATTCAGCAATGTTCTGATCGTGCGGTTTGTCTTCAACAAGTGTATATGTTTGAATAGTCGGTTGTTCCAATCTAAAAACTTGCACAATAAACTTCGCAAGCTCATCGTTTGAAATAAGTGGTAACCTATATCCCTTACCTCCAGGAATCATTGGCATGAGCCCTCTTCGCATACTCATCACAAGCAAACCTAATCCTGCTATCTGCTCTGTACTCCCTGTTTTACTACTACCGACTACAGTTGGCGGATTAATTACAGAAAGCGGATAACCTACTGCTGATGCCTGGTTACGGATATAAAGATCTGCTAAAAATTTTGTTCTCTCATATGGATTTTTTATTTTCAAATAATTGTTTCCTTCTTTAAACACATCAATTGCAATCTTGCTATTTTTATCATCAAAGGGACTCATATAACCTACAACATGAATAAATTGTTGCAAGCCCTTCAATTGATAAATACTTTTAGCTAATTCACTAATATGTTTTGCGCCATTTAAAAATACGGAAGCTGCCTCTTTACTTGTCGCTTGAATATCCATGGGGCCTCCTGCGTGAATAATCACATCCGTTTTCAATACCCTCTCCTTATCTTCAGCACTTAGACCTAAATCTATTTTCGTCAAATCACCTTCAATAAAGTGCATAACTTCCTTTTTTAAGATGCCTCTTTCTTGAAAAAGGCGTATTGCTTTACTTTTCGACCTCACTAAAAGAAGAATTTTAACATCCTCTTTGGCTAATTCTTTCACTAATTGCTTTCCAATAAAGCCTGTTCCACCAATTAAAAATACTGTTCTCATATAAGATCCTCCTTTTAGTACTAATCAGTACTAATTTGATGTAAAAAAAATGCTTCTTTTATCGAAGCAATTTTAAAAAATGATCTGCTGTTTTCGTAATTACAGTTGCATCCTTCAATGTTTCTGAAATAAATAACGCTCCTTCAAGATTTGTAATAAAAAGTGATGCAACCTCATCAATATGAATCGTATTTCTGAATTCTCCATTCTCTACCCCTTGTTTAAGTAATAGAGAAACTTTCTTTTGTAATCCTGTAAAAAAAAGACCTATTTTTTCTTTTATTTGCGTGGCCTGTTTAGGACTTTGAATATAAAGAGTAATAAATGGACAGCTCCCCTTATACTCTCTCGACTGAACTCCTTGTGATAATTGCTTTAAAAACAGTTGGATACGATCTTCAACTAAAAATTGGTTCTGAGAAAGTACGTCATCAATTGCAGATTGATACATTTCAATCCAATAATCAACGACCCCTTCTAATAATACTTCCTTATTAGAAAAGTGATAATACACATTAGACTTTGAAACTTTGCTTACACGTACTAATTCATCCATACTTGTATAAGCAAACCCTTTTTCTAAAAATAATGTTGCAGCTACTTCAATCACACGTTTTTGATTCATTAATTTTACCTTTGTCATAACTAGAACTATACAGTACTAATTTAAACATTGCAAGTATTTATGTTAATTTAGAAAAAAATTTGATAAAAAAATTCCACTAACATTGATTTTACTGTAAAAAAATCTTATTTTGAATAAAGTTGAACTGAACCCTGAAATTGTTAATTCACTATCGTCTAATAGAAGTCACCATACATGCCCATCAACTTAAGAAAAAGAAATGCCCCCAAAACGAAAAAATGAGCGGCTTCTCAGAATAGCTATCTGTAGAGAAAGAAAATTTTAATTTAGGGGGATATGAAAGTATTAGCTTGAGGGTGATGTGGTGCTCCCCCATCGCTATCAAGCTAATATTCTGAAGTACGCCCAAAATGGGAATTTTATATTTCTATGGTTAATTAGATCTTAGTTATTTTAGGAATCCTAAATTTCCTCAGTCCAATTTAGAAGTTCTTTTCAAAAAATAGGGTTCTTAAGATACTTATCTTAAGAACCCTATTTTTTGATTTAGCATGGAAAGTATAATCTTTTCTAATTCAGCTTTATTTAAAACATCCTCAATAATTACAACTTGATAGGCATTGTCCTTTCCTTTTGCAGGAACAATCATTTTCATCCCCTTTATATTCCTTCCAGTCATCTTAGCAAAGGTGAACTTTACACCTTCCAGTTCATAATTTTCTATCTTGTCATTGTCATTAATCATAAATAAAATGGATCTTCTCCTGGTTCTATAGTGATAGTTTTTTCCTTTTTCTAAAATAGCGGATTGATAAATAAATTTTCTTAAAATTAAAGAAATTGAGCGCGAAAGCAATGAAAATAAACTATTCTTTTCATAGAAATATATAGAAAGTTCGACAATCCTAATTATAAAAATTCACTCCTTTATCATTGACAGAAAATTCAAATTCATTATATAATTTTGGTATTACCAATGTCTTGAACATGTATTACCATAAAATAAAGGAGACGATGACTTGAAAGAAAAGGAACGCACCTCAGATAAAATTGTGAATGAATTAATTAAATCCATATTGGCCGGTGTTTATTCTATAGGAAGCACTTTACCGCCGGAAAGAGAGCTTGCGAAAGAATTTGGTGTTGGTCGCCCAACTATTCGTGAGGCGCTTCAACGTTTAGGAAGAAGTGGATGGATAACAGGGAGAAAAGGAATGCCATCGATCATTAATGATTATTGGAGCAATGGTAATCTAACGACACTTATTAATATTGTTGAGAATCATCATACCATTACAGATGAATTTATTATGTATTTATTAGAATTTAGAAGTTCGTTGACTCCGACTTATATTCGTAATGCTGTTACGTTTAATCAACCTAAAGTGGTTGCTCTCCTTGCTAATCTTGAGCAACTTGAAGATAGTGCAGAAAGCTATGCAGCATTTGATTGGGATTTGCAAAAAAGGTGTGCTGGGCTTGCTGCCAATCCAATCTTTCTACTCATTTTAAATAGCTTTGATTCCATTTATGTAGATATGGCAAAAAGGTATTTTTCTGTAAAAGATCATCGTGAGTTATCCTTCAACTATTATCACGACTTATTAAAAGCTGCATTAAAGGGAGATGCGATTGAAGCAGAAAGATTGTGTAAGACAACATTGGAGAAAAGCTTGGCTCTTTGGAAAGATAGAAAAAAATAAAGAAAGCTGGAGGCGTGATAAATGAAACTAAAATATTTTAAAGAATATTTTTCCTATCCTGATATTTTGATTATGAGCTGTCTTTTCCTCACTAGCTTTGGATTTATGATTTTACATTTAACCTCTATCGGAATTTGGGGTGCTTTTATTTTGGGAATGATTATGTATTCCTTAGCTGAGTACGCTACTCACAGATTTATTTTTCATCTAAAGCCACCAAAGAATGCATTTTTATTAAAAACGCTTAAGCGCCTACATTATGACCATCATACAAATCCGAATGAATTACATTTATTATTTTTACCCTTATGGTATAGTGTGCCAAACATTGCAATTTCAGGAACGATTTTTTATTTTCTTTCATCCAGCTTTGTCATGACAAACGCATTTATTGCAGGTATTATGCTCTTTTTATTATTTTATGAGTGGAAGCATTATATCGCGCATCGCCCCATTCAACCAATATCACCATGGGGGCGATGGATGAAAAAAGTTCATTTATGGCATCACTTCAAAAATGAAAATTACTGGTATGGTGTTACGAATCCAGCCTATGATTTTCTCATGGGAACCTTTAAAGACCAAAAAGATGTTGCCCAAAGTAAAACTGCTAAAAACCTAGAGAAACGTGGTGACCAGAAAATAGAATTATAAAAATAATCTATTGTCATCATCCTGGAAATGTTGAATGAATTTTGCAGATTCGACATTTCTCAGGGAGTGGCAGGCATTTTTTCCTATTGAGTAGTACGCATGGTAATAGATTGCGTAAGGATCTTTTGAAAGTTTGTTCTGATCATTTACGAATTTATGTTCTTTTTAGAGGTATTTGTTGGAATGTCTATTAATCAATGAAAGATGAAAAATGAATGTGAAAATAAAAAAGAACTCTTTCATCTGTTGAGGAGTTCTTTTCATATAAATTACGATTGGGGTACCGTCACATCACCATCAAGCTAAGAAATGCAAATACCCCAAAACGAAAAATAAGCTGCCTTCTGTCAAAAATACACGAAATTTTTAGCTTGAGGTGTTATAAAATTTTTAAGTTGATAGGTAGGGTCAATACCCCATCGCCATCACCTTAAGAATTCAGAATTACCCCAAGACGAAAAAATGAGCGTTTTTGTTACAAGTTAACACAAAATTTCGTTCTGGGGGTACTATAAAATTTAAGGTTCATAGCGATGTGACGGTACTCCTATTAAAGACATTTCTCCTTCTAAAGTAGACAGTACTTGCAATCTTAGTACGAATCACAGTTGAATTCATGTTACTTAATCGTACCCATTCCGGAAATTTTAATGTTAACCTTGACGTTTACATCGCCTTTTGCTAATTCGTTATTCCATTTATTTTGGACTTTTTTCCATTCTGGATATGTGTAAGTTCTTGCATATCTCCCAAGCCCAATAGGATCAATATTGGCAGTTTGTATTTTCTTTATTAATTGTTTGAAATCAGCTTCCAGCTTAGTTTCGATCGCCTTTTGTAATTTTGCTGCATCCTTTCTTGTATTGAACGAAAAAAGCCGTTCTGTAATGCCGACCCTCATCTTTATATCTGTATTAAATATAAACTTATTATCATATCTTACCTTTGTCTTTACTTTAATATTATATGCAGTAAAACTTATCCAATCTTTATCCTGGCTATTAGACTTTAGTTTAATTGCAATTGTAAATGGAAAATCGCCTGCAGTTCTTTGTTGCAGAATGCGTAATAATTTATTTTCATCGTATTTTAGTGTTAATTTATACCGTCCTTTTTCATCTAGCAAAGCTGTACCTGTCACAAATATTTTTTTCGTTTTTTTCATCTCAGTCATATTTGCTGTTAACCCTTTGTCTGCTATTTGTTCATGTAGTTCTTGAAGATTTGTTTTTACTGTTATATTTCTTAAAGAGGCGGTATCAACTAGTTTTGTTAAATATAGAGGAAGACGCGGCTTATCTTTTGGATTGTAATAGATGACGTCTGAAACAGGTCCATCTACAGCAACAACCCTTGTGGTAACTGTATTTTTGGGATCTCGGTAAAATGGATCGAGATATTTCATCCAATTTTTTTGTTTCAGTAACCGTTTTCCAACTAAAATAACCTGTGTTTTGCTTCCCGAGGTAAGTGCCATAACAGTAGCATCAAATTGGTCTCTAGATTTTCGAACCGTAGCAGATTTTACAACAGTAGTTTCTTCTTTTACTTTTGCTTCTTTATTAAAAACAGGGCTTGATATATACACTAATAAATTATCATTACGATCTAAATCAATACCAAGAACAAGAGTAAGAGAAACGTCTTCAACATTTGTTTGATCAAAGCATCCAGTCATCATGAATACCGATAACAAAATACAACACAGTACTTTTCTTTTCAATGTATCCTCCCCTGGCGAAATTTCTCATATAGACAGCAGTACAGCCATAAAATGATAGGTAATATATAGGTTAATCCTAATCCAGCATTCGATAATACCTGTTGCCAAATTTCGGCTTCATTCCAACTAGGATGAGTCCAAAATATGAATCCGATAATGAGCAATAAGAGAATAACTACATGAGGGCTATGGTCTTGTTTTCCAAGTAATTGGCTTGAACAAAATACAGCGCAATATATGGTGGGAATCCATGCTGTGGAAACAACGGGTAAGTAAAGAGCCAATAAAATCATGTCAAAACGTTCTAAAAAACGAAACTCAATTACTTTCAGTAAATTTAGTACTGGTTGGTTAAATTGCGTAATGCTATCAGGGCTAAAATAGGCAAAGCAAACAAAAGTAGCAAATAAATAAAATAACATCGTTAAAGTATTTGCAATAACCATTCCATGGACTGCATACTGTTTTTTTTGTAAAAAGGGATATAAAAAGAACGCAATATCAAATCCTAAATAAGCAAAAATAGTGGTCGGTACAGCTGTAAATATAGGTTTCCACCCATCTTTTAAGAGAGGAAAGAATGGCATCCAACTTCCGTTCTCTTTAAGAGGTATCAAAAAAAATAACGGAATCCAAAGCATCGTATAAAAAGTAAGTTCGGAGTACCGCCCTATAATACGAGGGCCGTTACGTGCGACAAGAAAGGTAGGAATCGAAAACAAAAAGATAACGAGATAGTCAGGCGTTTTTGGAAGAAGCCATCCCTTAAGATAAAGCATAGCGTTCACAAGAACTACACAAGAATAAAAAGCGAAGTACATCATGTAAATAACAACGAATGCTTTCCCTACTATTTTTCCAAACAATCGTATAAGAATATCATAAATCGTATCCTCAGGATATCTTGCAGCTGTTTTCACTATAAACACACCTGATATTGTGGAGAAAATCCAACCAATCAATATAGCTATCCATCCATCTGTTCCAGCCTTTTCTGCAAGCACACGTGGAAGCGATAAAACGCCAGTGGCCACCTGCATTCCATTGATTAAAACAATATACTGCATAAGAGAGATTTCATTATAAGCATACTTTTTCATAATTTCACCTTTTATTATGATTCTTTCCTTGTCGAATAGATTGAATGGCTCTTTTTCCCTTAGGACGTCTTCTTATTGCCCATAAAGGAAAGCGTACAAAAGCATCTTTCATATCTGCAAAGCGAAACGGTGCTAATGGCATTCCATAAGGGGTACCTAGCGATTCAAGGCTGATTAGATGTCCAATTAATGTCATCCATCCGATAACAAGTCCAACAATTCCAAATAAGGCAGCTGCTAGCATCATCGGAAAACGTAAAAATCTTACTGCCGCTCCCATATCATAATTAGGGATAACAAAAGAAGAGATGGCGGTAACAGCAACAACAATAATCATAATATTGCTTACAATTCCCGCTTGAACAGCCGCTTGTCCAATAACAATACCACCTACAATTCCAACTGTCTGACCGATCGGAGTAGGTATCCGTAAAGCCCCTTCTCTCATCGTTTCCAATGTTATTTCCATAAGTAATGCTTCCATAACTGGAGAAAAGGGTACGCGCGTTCTTGATTCTGCAATAGATAAATACAGCTCTACAGGAATAACTTCAAAATTAAAGGAAATAAACGCAACATAACTCGCAGGTAAAAATAAAGCAATCATAAAGGCGATAAAACGAAGCACCCGAATAGACGAAGCAACTAACCACCTTGTACCGTAATCATCCACTCCTTGAAAAAAGGAAATAAAATTTGTTGGAGTAATTAACACATTAGGCGAATGATCCATTACAGTTACAAATCTGCCCTGTAAAATGTGAGATACTGCCAAATCAGGTCTTTCAGTTAATATAAATTGCGGAAACGGTGAGTAAGGGTTATCTTCAATGAATTCTATAAGTTCGCCATTACTAGCAACAGCGTCGACTGTAATATTTTGAATTCGTGTTTCTAATTCCTTCAGCACATTTTCAGAAGCTACATCTTTCAAATATAAAATAGAAATTCTGGTTTTGCTTCGTACACCAATTGCCATTTCTTTTATCGTTAATTCTCGATAAGGAATATACCTTCGAATCATTGCGATATTTTGACTTCCAGTTTCTATGAATGCTTGATGTGCACCTTTTAGAGCTATTTCGTTATGAGCGTCTTCAACACTCCTTTGTGGCCATCCTTTTGTATCCAGTTGATGTGCTGTTGTTCGACTGTGAATTAATAAAACACTATCTCCCCCAAAAATAGCATTTTCAATCTGACTCAATGTATTAATAATCTTAATTTGTCCTAATGGAATTGGAAGTTCTGTATTGGTATTAAAGTCACTATTCATCAAAGGACTTAGAACATGATTTTGAATCAATTCTTTATCTGTTAATCCAGATAAATATACTAAAGCTGCTTCTAATCCATCTACTGTTATTTGAAACCGCCGAATTACTAAATCAGGCGCTTGACGAAATATATTCTGAATATTAGCTATGTTTTTGGTTAAATCAGCGTCTAAGAGGGCGTCTTCAATATTTTTTTCCTGAAAATGAGTATTGTCTCGTATTGGAAATGACTTAGGATTATCTCTATATTTTAAACGCCTCAAAAATTTAGCCATGATTCTCTCACTTTCTATGTACTTTTTATAATATGTTTAGTATGCATATATTAAGAAAAAATATCCTACTAACTAGAGAGGTAACATTAGAATTATTTCTATAAATTTTCGGGTGCATATTTCATAAAAATCAAGTTCAAAAATAGTCCTTTAAGTTGATGGATGTGTGATACTACCAAGCTAGTAAAACTAAATTTCCTTAAAATGAAAAAATACGCTATTCTTTCTGTAGAATCATAGGAAAGGATGGCGTACTTGCACTTGAAAAGCCTGTGACATTTGTAAAGATCGGAGTGAAATAACTAAATGCTGCAAACGTACCACCAATAATGAACATACTTGTTACGTACGCTGCCCAAAGATGGATATTCTTAAATCGCAGAAGTTCGTCTTTCCAATTTAATTGCTCTTTATTTGAAGATGATGGTAACAACCGTTGAATCATAATCCCTGATACTAGCACAAGAACCGAAACTGCCCCAAAACTAATACGCCAGCCAAAATATTGCGAAATAACGGTTGTTATAGGTAAACCTAATACAGTTGAGAACATTAAACCTGCAAGTACAATTGATGCAGCTTTTCCCCTTGAATCAGAGTGAACCAATGTTGCAGAAAAGGAAATCGCAACTCCAAAAGCTGAAGCAATACCAGTTATAATACGTGAAATCATCATAATATTATAGTTCCAAGCAATAGCTCCGAGCGATTGACCAATTAAAAATACGAACATTAAAAACAATAATGCTTGTTTGCTGCGCATCCGTAAGAGGATTGCAGTTAAAATGGGGCCTCCTATTACCATTGCTCCTGCATAAGCTGAAATTAAATACCAATAGATGATACAGAAACCTGGAATGCAAGAGCAAGTTCATTCATCATACCTGCAACCATAAATTCTGATGTAGTCATACAAAAGATTGCTAAAGCTAATAAATAATCGATGGCATAAAAACACTCCTTATTCATAATTGTAATGATTGGTACAAAAATAATGCGAAAAAAGAGCGCACTAAGCGCCACAAATAGACTCTACTGTTCCTTTGATAACTTGTTCAGACTGAAACAAGGATCGTTTCATATCTAGTAATTTACTTGATTAGCTTGATGGGTATGGAGTAGTGCCCCTATAAACAAAACCCTCCAGAAACATCTATAATCTGCCCCGTTACCCAGCGGCTATCAGAATAAGCAAGGAATGCTACTGCATCTGCAATATCTTCAACTTGCCCTATTCGTCCAAACACAGATGAATTCGTAGCAAAATTTCGTATTTCCGGATTGTCTAGCAATTTCACATTCATATCAGTCTTCGTATATCCAGGCATAATTGTATTCACTGTTATACCTCTTTCTCCAAGATGTTTAGCTAGAGGAAGTGTCATCGTATTGAGTGCACCTTTACTTAAACCGTATGCAATGGATCCTGTAAAACCAAGTCTTACTTCAGCTGATGAAATGTTAATAACGCGCCCCTCTGCTCGTAGTAACGGTAATGTTTGCTGAATTAAAAAGAATGGCGCCTTAATATTTACGGCCATAATTTCATCAAAAAATTCTTCTGTCGTATTTTCAATCGTTCCTTGTGTACCTATCCCTGCATTGTTTACTAAAATATCAATCTCTGATGTACCAACTCTTATTTGTAATTCATTTTTTAATTGTTCTACTAGCTTTTTGACACCATCCATTGAATTGAACTCAGCTTCAATTAAGAACGCTTTTCCTCCATTAGATTCAATCTCACTAATCGTTTCATCTGCAGCTGTTTTATTTCGGCCGTAGTGAATCGCAACTAATGCACCATCTTTCGCCAATCTCATTGCAATGGCACGGCCAATGCCGCGACTCGCTCCTGTTACTAACGCTACTTTCCCATCAAGATTCTTCATTTTTTCCATCCTTCCTAAATTTCCGTTTGATAAAAACCTATACTTATATTTTCATGCAAACACCAATCATTTTAAATATAGATTTATAGGTAATTTAGTTCATTCACTTATGATATTATAGTTATAATTTGTGATTCACTAAAAAAAACAAAATAAGGAGGCTACACAATGCAAAACGCAGTAAAACTGGATGAAATTGACCATAAAATTATGAACTTGTTGTATGAAAATGCAAGAATTTCTGTTTCAGAAATAGGACGGATTATATCCATGACACAGCCTGCTGTAAAGGAACGTATGAATAAACTTGAAGATCAAGGAGTTATCGCAGCTTACCGAACAAAATTTGAGCCTTCCAAAATTAATAAAAACATTCAAGCATTCATCATGTTTAAAACGAGCCAATGCTCTGATTTTATCCAATATTGTAATGCCGCTCCTGAAGTAACAGATTTATACCGAATTAGCGGGGAATTTAATTATATGATGAAGGTCATGAGCGATTCGATGGATTCTCTCGCTACATTTTTAGACTCGTTAATGCAATTCGGATTATCATCTCCTTTAATTGTTTTAAAGAGTGAGTTTGAGGAGAAATTGTCGTTCTGATAAAGGGATACGTATTATCTCCCGCTAACAGTAAAAGTTTTTCCTTTATGAGAAAAACCAACAAAATCAATGATTAGTAAACAAAAAAGAACATTGATATTTCAATGTTCTTTTTTTATATCTCTACTTATTAATTAGATTGCTATTCGAAAAGAGCACCTTAATCCCCTTATCCCTGATTCCTCTGCGCCTCTCTAAACTCTTCCTTCACCTTCTCTAACAACCCTTCTTCCGTAATTAATCGATACGCCGTATTTGCTAATGCTTTTGCCGATGTAATTAACGCTTTGTCTCCTAATTCTGAACGGGCTGCTTCTCTAAATTCATTCGTATGCGCAATTAAGTCATCTGGACCTATTTTAATGTACGGGTGAATGGTCGGTACGACTTGGCTGACGTTTCCGGCGTCGGTTGAGCCGATGCCGATTCTTTCTTTACGATTTACTTCTTCACCTAGTAGTTCTAGTTCTTCCGCTACGATGTCGTTATATGTTTTTGTTACGAGTAGTTCATCGATTTCATTTTGGAATTGATGAATTTTTACTTTTGCACCTGTTGCTAACGCTGCTCCTTGTGCTATATTTCTTACTTTTTCTGTTACTTCCGCACATCTTTTTCGCGTAGCTGCACGGATGAAGAACCTTGCTGCGGCGTAGTCAGGAATAATGTTAGGTGCTTTTCCGCCTTCTGTAATGACGCCATGAATTTTCACGTCTGAAGGAAGTTGTTGGCGAAGTGCATTAATACTATTGTAAAGCTGAATCACCGCATCTAATGCGTTAATCCCTTCTTCAGGTGAAGCTGCGGCATGAGCTGTTTTTCCGTAAAAATGAAAATCAAGTGGATCGACTGCTAGTGAAGGGCTCGTCGTCGCTGTCTTTCCGCTCGGATGAATCATAAGCGCCGCATCAATGTTTTTAAATAACCCAGCTTTTACATAACTCGACTTTGCGCTACCATTAGGCCCGCCCTCTTCTGCTGGTGTTCCAAACACGACAACTTCTCCGCCGATTTCTTCAAGCGTTTCTGATAATGCGATTGCTGCTGCAACGCTAATTGTGCCAATTAAATTATGACCACACGCATGACCGAGTCCTGGTAAAGCATCATATTCCGCTAAAAATGCGATAACTGGTCCTTGTTTTCCTGAACTTTTTCGTGCGATAAAACCTGTTTCATGCCCAGCTATATTATGCTGCAGCTGAAAACCAGCACTACCTAGTAATAAACTTAACGTTCTTGATGCATAAAATTCTTGATTACCAATCTCTGGATTCGCATGAATATCATGACTTGTTTTTATGTACTTTTCCTTATTTCTTTCTATGCTCTCTTCAATTGTTTTTCTTTGTGACGTTACTCCTGTCGCTCCCATTTTTCTTCCTCCTTTTATTTTCACGTAAAAAAGCCTCTTTCTAAAAGATAGAAAGAGGCTTCTGTATATACAGTCAAAATGAGCTTCTTTCTTATCTTTCAAGTTACCTTGCTGGAATTGGCACAGTATTCGTAAAGAATCCGCTGCCGAGGTGTCATAGGGCCAGTCCCTCAACCTCTCGTGATAAGAATTTTCATAAAATTGTATTAAATTATTTTCATTCTAAGTTCATTCCAAGTAAAAGTCAAGGAATTCCTATCCGAATTTACCGAATATCTAAAAATCCTTTTAATACACCAATTGTCTCAGGTGCTTGTAGTCTTGCACATATGTACGGAAATTCCGTACTACCTTCAAACATCATTTGAGATGTGAGAGGTGCCCCTGCCCAAAAGATTTCATCATCGATTAATACAAATGGGAATGCTTTATTTTGTCTTTGTAACTTTATGTTTTTTAATGGAACTGGTCCATCACTATAAACCGTTATTTGTGCATTTGTACGCATTAACGCTTGCCATACTCGTTTATCTACTTGCTTCGTACTTGGAAGTGAAATAATGATTTTTCGTTTTGCGGCTAAAATATCTTTTAATAGCCCTTTCGTTTCCTCCAGATTCATTTCCATAAACCAGCGTAATCGTTTCGATATTTTCCGCTCCCATAATTGTCTGGATGTCGTGCGATCATACACATCCCCGTGACGTTCTATATGAGCTGTTAATTGTGATAACGCTTGTTTTCTAGAAAGATTTTTACGCATATAATGGCAATCCGATAATTGAATGAACTTCCCTCTCGCTCTCGTTACTGCTACATTGACGAGGCGATGGTTTTTATGGTCAAAGAATAACACACCAGGTCGTTCTTGTGGATAACTATCAACTGTATCAAAGATCATCATATCTCTTTCAGAACCTTGAAACTTATGAACTGTCGCCGCTAATACTGGTATGTTTTGATATTTCGTTCTCTGCAACATTTCCCTGATACATGTTGATAAAAAGCGTGACTGCGCCCTGTAAGGCGTAACCACACCGATAGATTGCACACCATCTAGCAGTCCGATTAACATCATTTGCATCGCTACTAAACCAGACATAATATTAAAACGAGAACCCGAAGCAGCATCTTTTAACGAAAATGCTCCCATTAAACTCGTATCAAATAAAACACTCGCCTCATTTGCGAACGGCTGTAACTGTGCCAGTTCTTTACGCTCTGAAACAGACGGATGATCGTATACTCTATTTTTATAAATAAATGAATTCGTAAACTTCGATATGTCCGCATGCATACGTCTTTGTTCCTGCAACATAAAAAGGTTGGGATGTGCTTCTGATTTATTTACAGAATCAACAATGCCGGCATGATAAAACATATCTTCGCCGAGCCATTTGCGAACGAGTTCATGGTTCGCCATCGCAATCGGAGGTAACTGTAAAAAGTCACCACAAACGACGATACGTTTTCCGAGTGAAGCAGCTAATGCGATTTGCGGAACGAACGCCATACTCACTTCATCTACGACAACTAAATCAAATGTACGCTCATAAATAAGTGAATCAATTGCACATTTTGATAAAGTCGCACCAATTACTTTCGCATTTTCAATATATTCTTTTTCTACTTCTTTAATTTTCGCTTTTTGCTTTCGAAGATCACTTTCAATCTCTTGTATACGCTTCTTATCAGCAGATGTTGCTTTATACGATAAAATTTTTTCACGAAGTTCTTGGCGTGTTTCTTCTAAGTAGAGTCTTTCCTCACCCCATGATCCGTTCGTCGTTTCAACTAACTTCGACGCAAGTAACGTTTCATGATTTCGTATATGTTCATGTTGACTATAACCGTAACGAACAATTTCGCCAGGCGTCCATTTCTTTTTCTTTTCAATTTGCTTCGTTACTTCACTCATTAATACGTCCACTGCCGCATTACTATGAGCTAACACAAGTACCGATTTTCCTTTTTGGTAATGAGCCGAAATAATACGTGATAAATTGTACGACTTCCCTGTTCCAGGCGGTCCCCATACGTACGTTGTCGGATTGTAAAATGAACGATACGCCAATTCATTTTTCGGATTTTTCATCTTCTCAATATGTTTCGGACTGCTCGTCCCATCAACAAGACGCTTTATACGATTACGTTTTAGCTTATCTTTATGTGCCTCTTTCAATCGCTCTTGCAGTTGCTCTAACAATTGCCACGGTTCACTATATAAAACCGCTTCTCTTATTTCACCTTGTATATAATCATTTAATTTCAGTTCTATTTCTAATCCATGTACAGATAATACTTCCCCTGTCGCTTCCTCACCATCGAACTCAATTCGAATTGGTGAACCTTCAGGTAAGCTTACTTCCGAAATAAGCTGAAATACATACACTGTATTTTCATAATCTGTATATAAAAAACGACCGTTCATAATAGAAATTTTACTACCACCTATCGTTTTCCAATGTTTAATTTCATATGCTAATGCATAATGCCACTCTTTCATCGTTTCCGATAATGAAGGAGTTTGAGTAGGTGTATTCATCGTATAATCTCCTTCCTTCTCCCCAAACATACTTTCTCACTATACCATATAACACGCTAAAATTTGTAAGGTTTTTATCTTGATTATTTTCTTAATTTTCAATATCATTTTACATATAAAATTTTCAGAAAGAAGGAATCTACATGCCAGTTAGAAGAATAGAACACGTTGGACTTATGGTTGCAAACTTAGAAACATCTATTACTTTTTATGAAAAAGTAGTCGGCTTACAGCTCATTAAACGTATGGGGCACCCGAATCCAGATTTAAAACTCGCCTTTTTAGGTGTGGAAGAATCGAAGGAAACGATACTGGAACTCATCGAAGGTTATAACTCTTCTCTTCCAGCAGAAGGAAAAGTCCATCATATTTGCTTTAAAGTGGATTCATTAGAAGATGAAATTGAAAGAATTCAAAAACACAGCGTAACATTTTTACTAGGAGAAGAAATCGAAACATTACCAGATGGAACACGTTACATATTCTTCGCTGGCCCTGATGGGGAGTGGATTGAGTTTTTTGAGACGGAGAGATAGAAAAGGAAAAGGAGCCGGAATTCTGTCTCCTTTTTTCCCAAGTGCAGAAACGGTTTGAACACCATTAACTTTCACCCTGAAAATTCACCAAAATTAAGAAAAAATCGTTTTGTTAGGAGTATAGAGAATGATCAATGCTGTTTACATTCTTATTTTTTGGGTGCTTATACTATTTCCAACCCTTTATATAATAAAGATAAAGAAGTGGACTATAAAAGCAACTGCCTTATTTCTTGGAAGAATCCTATTAAGCATTGTCTATTTCATAAATGGAATGGTGTTAGGTATAATTAAGAGTTCCGGCAATGAAAAGTGCTAAATCTGCAAATGGGAGTTAATTATATATTTTCATAAGACACTCTTCCCCTCTATTCATATAGTATCGGCGGTTGTATATTATTTCTTACTAATTACACAGAAATCATCTTCATATTGTTTATTTTTACAAGCACCATACTGTCGTAACAAACGGTAAAACCTCTCTTTTTCACATGTATGTTAGTACCATAAATGATTTTTTTATTTAGAATGTGCTTATTACTAGTTTGGTTTTCGTATAAATAAATCCTATTTATCCTCCCTCTTTTGTGCTTCTCTATATTTGTATCCTACATAATAAAAATTTCTTTTTTCTTATGCATTTCTTACAATTTCCTTACGTTCAAATCACTTCTA
Source organism: Bacillus sp. FDAARGOS_235 (assembly GCF_002073415.2). Lineage (NCBI taxonomy): Bacteria > Bacillati > Bacillota > Bacilli > Caryophanales > Bacillaceae > Bacillus > Bacillus sp. FDAARGOS_235. Next base: position 5,147,780 of record NZ_CP020437.2, on the reverse strand, counting down.
TAATTAGGTAGGTTTTATTTTAAAATCTCCAGGATAATAAATGCTTATATAATCCCACGATTTCATAGAAGATGGATTAATAACCCTGCGCCAAATCATCATGCACATCTCTGATATTTCCTTGGATTCCCCCCCTCAACCTTTACAACAGTTCCAAACGGCATCAACACTTCTTCACGTTCTTATAACTAGTAATAACTAATCAACTCCTTACCTGAAAATAAATTAATATAGAAAAAGAGAGATAAGGTTAAAATACCTTTATCTCTCCTTTTCTCTCACAAATTTTGCGAAGGATTTTTTTGTTTTTGGGTTCATCTGTTTTCTTAGCTTGATGGGCATGAGACGTTAAGGAAAAGCAGACTGAAAGAATTAAAGGAGAAGAAATTATTTCAATAAATTTTCTTTAAAGTACTTTTACGTCACTTTCACAAATGTAAGAACTCTCATATATTACACTTCATACATCCTTTTCCAAGGAACAATATACCGATACACAAATCCCTATTTATATAGGGATTTTTTTGTGCAAGTCCCCTCACCATCAATTCAATAATTTAAAAAAGAGGGGATTATCCCCCTCCTTTTACGCTTGCTCCGACTGTCGAAATTATTTAATATACCCACGATTCAGTTCCGTTAACTTTTCATTGATGTTAAAAATTCTTACTCTAATATCTTTAACACCAACTGCTTCAAGTCTGTTCTTGTGCATTTCAGCGTATTTTTCAGCATCTTGTTTTTCCTCAAATACATAAATGCCTCCAGCTTCTTTTGTTTCTTCATTCTCAGTCCATATTTTCCAGTGGAATCCTTCTTCTTCGTTAATACTATTTGCTAAATCCCAAAATGCTTCTTCCATTTCTTCACCAAAAGGACCTTCAAACGGAAAATCAACTTGTAATAAATACGCCATTTTCACTCACTCCTATTTTTAATATAAAATTCATCAGGAATTCCTTTGTATAAAAATCCTTCCCATTCTTTTACTGATTATGATTCGAATGATAGTAATGTCTAAATTCGTATTGCTATTATTATTCAAGCATTAATTTGAGAATCCCCCTATTTGTAAAAAAACTACAAAATGTTAGCAACTTGAACGCATACAGTTTAACGGCTTCAGGTTATGTTTAAAAAATATGATAACAACTTATTCCTATACTAAGGACAAACAAAACAAGTGCAGGTATCGCTTTCTTAAAGGAATCTCTCGCTAATACAATAAGAGTTAATGCAGCTGCAAGCATCGTACCGCCTAACAATAATCCTGCTAATAAAGCTACTATTGGAATCCAAATTCCTATCAACATTCCAATTGCTCCTACAATCTCAAAAGCTCCAGTTAAGAAATTAAAAAACGAAGGTAAACCAAATCGTTTGAACTCCTCTGCCATTTTCCCAGATATAATTTTCGTACCTGTCATTAAAAAGAACACAAACAACAAAACTTTTACAATATTGATGAAAATTAAAATAGTAATCACACCTTTCTTATTATTTGATCAAAACTCAGTATTGTTCAGGTAGTAGTCACTACCTATACCCTATTTCCTGAGATTGATCATAGGGAAATTGCTTCAATATTTAAAGGGGTAAAAATTATATGCTATAGCATATATAATACATAAAACAAAGTTTGTTCCTTATGAATAGCATAGTATTAATAAGGAACAAGTATTAATAGCGTGTATCATACAATTTGTTTAATAATGATTGTAATACTTTAATCTCTTCCTCGCTCAAATTACTCGTAACGAAATGGTGAGCGTCTGTCACTACAGGCAAGATGGTTTTCTTTAACTCGTCACCTTTTTCAGTTAAAAAAAGGTTATGTGAACGCCTATCTTGGTCATTCAAAGCCTTCTTTACAATCCCTTTTCTCTCCATTGACTGTATCATTCTTACGACAGTAGTTTGATCTTTATCAATAGCTTCTGCTAACTCTTTTTGAGTAGTGCCCCTTTGGCTACAAAGAACACTAATAATTCCCCACTGCTCTGGTGTAACTCCATAAGGCTTTAATTTCTTAGTAAAATAATTAGTCATTTTCACATCAGTACGATGAACAAGATAGCCTATTAAATCATGTAAGTTCATGGATCACCTCTATAAATTAAGATATAAAAGGATATAGCATACCAGTCAATTATTCACAGTGAATGTATTTGTTTCACTATTTATATGCTATGACATATATATTAAATTAGGTCATTTTAATTGTCAAATGAATTACCTATTGTTTTCAAAGTCAAAATCTATTCCATACATTCCTCCGGTGTGATTTCTGCTGACTATTTCTTCTCCATTCTACAGAAGTTCCGTAGATCTCCCAGCTTAATATGACCACAGTAATTTTTAGCGCTTCATCCTCTTTCTTTTTATGATGTTCTTATAACATTTTATAAAATTTGATATCTACAGGCAGCCACACATTTTCCACCGACGAATCTTTCTTGTCCGCCGATAATTCTTGCAAACTGTTGACAAATTGATTCCTCATTAATCGCCATACCTTTCATCATCACCCCTTTTACTGTTAGGTTATGAATGAATACATAGGTCTGAAATGGTAATGAATCTATGCTATTATAAAAAAGATGATGGGAATCTAACGAAATCTATTAGCTCAATTATTCTTGATCATTTGTATTGTTACCAGAGTTTAAATGGTGCAGAATTTTTATTTTATCCCGCAGTAACGGGCAGTAACGCTCCCACCTCAAAATTTAGTGAAAACAAAGAAGTTAGGTGGGGTCGGGCTGCCCGTAACAGCCCGATTGGTGAGGGCTAATAATCAGTGAGAGATAAACACCCCACTGATTAAACTTTCACTTTATGAGGTGTTTTTCCTTTTATGCTTGCTGGGCGACTGAAGATAAAACTCGGCTATTATATGTTAAGATATTTTTAGAGGGCATAAAAAAACACCCTAAGGTGCCATCCTCTGACTTGAGAATCATATCTATGTATGGAAAAAATCAGAAAAGACAAATACAAAAGAGAAGCTTCTAACTATAATTTATAGAGTTCTTATGGCATTAATTACTTACATACATATTTCATTATTTACCGGAAGAAGAATCCCCGTTATATTACTTTCTAATCAGTCTCGTTAAAGCCATCCCAAGAAATCCAGTACCCATTCCTATTAGCCATCCAGTTTGAGTACTTCCTAACATAGATCCCACTCCTCCACCAAGAAACATGCAGCCAACGAATACTAATCCTCCAATTCCCCAATTCGGCCTTTCCATAATTCAAACACACCCTTTCAATAAAACATATGCTATTAGCTACCTAAACTTTCTTGCATAGGATATGTTAATTATTTCTCTAGAGAGGGTATAGTTATTTAGCTTAAGTTTAGCAACTTTCAGGAAATTCAAAAGACGCGGAGATTGACCGATTTGAAGGGATTACAGGAGAAGAATTTTTTGTATTATAATAACTTAATGGTTGTGGAACAAATTCTTCTTCAACTAACCAGCTAATAAAAATCTGGAGGTTTTCCACAATCGAAGCTCATCGCCATCAAGTTAACATACCTCACCCAGTTCTTATTGTTGCAAGATAAGCAGCATATAATCAATTAAAATAATGTAACAGCCGACATTAGCAGCAAAATTATTAAGAAAAGACATTCCAAATATGGAACGCCTTCTTTTTTATAAAATCATTCACTTAAATCTATTCCAAAAAATTCTAATTAATAAAGTCAAACATTTAACGAAAGAAATTTGTTACTTGCATAACGCTCTTCTAACTTTTTTTGCGAAAATTAGTGGATCATCAACGTCTTCGATATTAACGTAAATCAAATTCGGATCATCACATAACCATTCATTGTGTATAGACGAAACAATTATACCTTGTTTAATAATTGTAGCAACAAATTCAGTAACTTCCTTTTGCAAGAGTGCTACTCGGCCTAGACATAATGCCCGTCCAGTTTTATGATCTCTTGATTCAAATGAGAAGGAAGTTGTTACTCTAAAACGTTTTCCTAAGATTGTTGCTCGTATTTCCTCCCGATTTATTGTTGCTACACATTTTCCACCGGCGAATCCTTCTTGTCCACCGATAATTCTGGCAAACTGTCGACAAATTGATTCCTCATTACTCGCCATATTTTCAATCATCCCCCTTTTACTGTTAGGTTATGAATTCATACATAAGTCTGAAACGGTAATGAATCTATTCGGTTACAAAAAGATAATGGCACTCTAATAAAATCTGTTAGCCCAAGTATTCTTGGTTATATGAATTATTACTAGATTGTAAATGATGGGAGTTTTACTACCCGCAAATAGCGGGATGAATTTCCAAAAGTAAAACCCCAGAAATCCAAAGGTCTCTGGGGCTTCATTATATATTTAGCTCTTTTTGCTTTTTATTTTGTTTATGTCTATAAAGCAATTTTCGACTTATGAGAGAAATCAGTAATAAGATCAGTACTAGTACGAAAAGTTGCATATATGATAAATTAAAATATTTAGCACCCGTAACAAGTAAAAGTGTAGAAATCGTACCTTTTACAATGAAAAAAATAATAATCCATAATCCGCCTTTTTTCCAGTTCATTTTTACTTACCCTTTCCTACGTTTAAATTCATAAAAAAATTAGTGATAGTTCTTGAAAGTGACATTTTAATTGAAATCTATTACATTAATAAAAAAGTAGACTTTTTTTCACAAAAATCATATCCAATTACATGGGACGATTCCATAATAAATGCAAATGATATTCATTGTCAATTTTATTCAACATTTTTAATTCCGATCGTCTACATTGTTCTTTCAGATAGTGACATTTCTTTTTTGTTTCTACAACCGTGACACATCTTTGCAGAAGGAAATCACTTATCTATTTTCACAAGCTGTTTGCCTTGTTCTTGTAGCTTATACGCTAATTATACTTCATTACATTGCTTGGAAATATTAAAAATCACAAGAAAAAGAAGCTAACAATAAATTGTTAACTTCTCAGCTTAAGGAAAAATAGTATCTTTCCTTATTTTTTAATATCTAGGTTGTGATTTAATATTGGTAAGATGAGCATCAAACATATCAATGATTTCAAGAAATCTATCCGCTTCACGAAATACATGATCTGCTAATAATGGATGAATGATACTCTTTACTTTACATTGCTCAATTAAATCACGTGCCGTTTTCTTAAAATCCCGAAGAGATGTGACTGACACACGATTTTGATCTAAAAATTGATCTAAAAGAGGAACTGTTTGAGATTGTGGTTTCATAGATTCTAAGTCAATTGCTTGATACATTAATTCATCAAAATCATTGCTAAAATTCCGTGCTGTATCTACAAGCTTTCTTTCCGATGGATCAAGAAGATGACCAATAAATTTAGCATGGTCTGCCATAATCCTTAAAAAGAAAACATTTTCTTTAATAATAGCATCCGGAAGGGCATCTAATTTACCTTCATTTAATTCAATTAAACGTTTTCTAAAATAATCAGCTTCCCTACTTGTATGGTCAACTAACAGTGGAAAATTATTTTGCCCTGGCAATTTACACGTGAGAATTAATCCTAAAATTTTTCTTTTAAATCCCCAAATATTAGTTGCAGCTTGTTGTACTTCTGAATTAAATCTTTTTATTTGCTCAGGATCTGTTTCATTTGTATAGGAATACGCTATTTGTTCGATATGTTCAAACAATCGATAAAATTGATTAGCTTCTTCGATTAGTTGGGTATCCTCACATCTAAACCCCAATCGAAGAAAAAAAGAATGCTCCTTCATGATTCTAGACCAAAAACGAATTTCATTTAATGATCGTTCAACAAACATGACAGACGTAACACCCGTATCAGGATGTAATGAGGTCTCATCCCTATTCATTCTTAATCCCCCCAGTAAATACTAAGCTAGTTCTATTCTTATGAGTAAAAAAATATATAAATGCCATCAATAAAAATTCATGATGATATTGAGCAAGTCCTTTTGGAAATAAAGAAAAGATACCATCAGATGCCTTTCTCTGAATTGATAACCACATGTTATGTTTAAAATGTACCTAGATAACAGTTCCCCCCGCACACGAGAAGTACATAGTATACATAATAAAAAAGAAGCAGAAAATCACTCACGATTTTCTGCTTCTTTTTTTAATTTAAGTTCTTCATACATACATCGCTTCACGCAAGATTGCTATTTTCTAGTACACAATAACTGGATCATACGTGTTCAAATTATCATACACAGTTTTTGCAACATTAGGAAGAAGGTTAACACACCCACCTGATCCCCCTGTTAAATAGGCATTATTCGCCCAATTTGTTCGCCAGCCAGCATCATGGAATCCTTGACCGCTATTTGTGAATGGTACCCAGTAATCTACTTTAACTGCATAATCAGCTTTACCTACTGCGCTTCCTTTCAACGTGTATGGTGTTCGTTTATACAGAACGTACCACACACCTGGTGATGTATCTTCACTCGTGCTATGTTTACCAGTTACTACATTTGTTGTGACTGCTAATTTGCCATCTTTATAAATCCAGATTTGTTGATCTGCAATTGAAACTTCCGCATACGTGTCTCCAATACCGTTATTCGCTGTTGTTTCATAACCGATACCTTCCTTCTCCCAACCATTTCCGTGAATATTAGAAGCAGATAGCGATTTTTCACCCTTTTCAAAAGCTTGTTGAACTTGTTTTGTTTCTTTTTCAACATCTAGTGCCCAGCCGTAGCCTTGTCCTTTTACTGATATAACCGAACCGGAATGGGTTTTAAAGCTGAAATTTTTATTTAATGTTGATTTAGCATTATTAATTTCAGTAATCTTTTTCTTAATGTCACTCGCATCGATTGTCACTTTCATATCCTTTGACATAGAGGCATTTTGAATTAAATCTTTCGCTTTTAAAGGATACACTTCATTCTGTACTTTATATTCAACGGACTGCCCAAGAAGATTCTGTAGTGCTTGCTCCTCTTTTTTGATAATTGGATCGTCTTCTTTAATAGGCTGTATGTATGTAGACTTCAGATGAATTTCGCTTTTATATTTCTGCTTGTCGTAATCTTTCAATAGACTAGTAACGTCATACTGTTTTCCATCAACGCTCTTCGAAATAACAATTTTTCCTTGTTCAAGCTTCGCCATAGCATCTTGAGGTGCTTTTAATTCTTTATTCATAGAAACGAGCTTTTCTTCTACAAGTTTTTTCATCGTTTCACTACGATACTGATCCGCCTTTTTCGGTAGCACTGAATAATTTTTTTCCTTTGAGGAAGGGAAAAATGTCCACTGGCTTTTTAATAGCTTCTTAACTTGAGGCAAATCTTTTTCCGTAAGTTCTGTTTTTGTCTCTTTTTCATCTAAAATTTGTTGTTGATCGACATAAACTTTATTTGCTAGTCCAGATGTTTTTAATTTCTGTATTGCCTGATCAGCACTCATACCACCAACTTTGGTGTCATTAATCGTAACATTCGAATTGAAGTGAGTTACCTGATAATAACTCACTCCCCCAACGAGAAGCGCAATTATACCAACACCCGCTGCGATAAATTTCCAATTTGGAAAACGTTTTCTTGATCTTACTCGTTTTTTATGAACTTCTTCAACTGATTCATTTACTGTATTGTTGTTCATCAATTTTTCCCCCATAGACATTAACGTCAATCGATTTTAAACCAAAACCATTGACTAGTGTACCTTATTTTTCCTGAAATTTCATTATTTTTGACAAGATTTTATCGCATTTATTTAATCAAACTTAGTTTTTTAATAGAACGGCCCTACTCTATGTGTAACACTCTAATTTAGTTTCATATGAGATTTTTTCTTTTTCTACAATATCAGTCCAGCTTATTAAAAAATAGAAAAATCCCGTATTCCATAAAAAATACGGGATTTTTATCAATACGTTTATTTTGTAAAGTAACACTTAGTCGAAAGAAGTTCATTCGTTACATATTACTTATCTAATTAAGGATAATTTATATTCCAGTCCAAACATCTTTCCCGTATCGTCCTTCATGTTGCAAATAATCCAACCAATTCCTTGCTTCTTGTTCACTAACTTCATGAATTTCTTCATATGCTTGACAAAGGGTATCTTCTACATCCGGAGCCATTTTACTTCCATCACCACATATATAAAGATGAGCTCCATTATCTAATAACGAAATTAAATTGATTCTATCTTGTTTTATTAAATGCTGTACATATGTTTTTGGATGTCCCTCTAGACGAGAAAAAGCTGTGTGTAAAGAGATTAATCCATCTCTTTCATCATTTTCTAGTTCTGTACGATAAAGATAATCTTTTTCAGGATGACGACAACCAAAATATAGATGCGCTTGTCCTAAGTTAATACCTTTTTGCTTTTGAACACGACGCGCTTGTAAGAATCCACGGAATGGTGCAATTCCAGTACCTGGCCCCACCATGATAATTGGTGTTTCTGGATTTTCAGGCAATTGAAAGTTTGATTGTGGCGTTCGAATGAAACAGATAATTTCATCTTTATTATGACGCTGAGCTAAATAATTAGAAGCGACTCCTTCATATGTCCCTTCCCCACTCCATGCAGGTGCATTAACAACACCAACCGTAATGCTCAGACGATCCTGTGCAACGAGTGGCGAGCTTGAAATAGAATAGTAACGCGGTTTGAGTGCAGGAAGAAGTTCTAAAAATCGTTCAAATCGGATTTCACAAGCCTCATACTTTTCAAGAAGATCCAACATTGAAATACGTTTCTTTAATATTCTTTCATGATAAACTCCTTCTTCCAATAATGATTCCAATTCCTTTTTATGAGGAGGGCATGCTGTGAATGTCACCATTTCTCGTATTTGTGCTCGAGTGGCTGCTTCTTGCACTTCGACACTATAACTAATAAGGTCAAACAAACTAACAGGACTGTCTAAAGGTATGTGATTTACACTGCGCCCACTTGCGCTCAGTATGACTTGATCCTTCCCATTTAATCCAAAGCGTTTTAAAATTCGGTTAACATTTTTCTCGCTATTAATTGGCAGCACTCCAAGGTGGTCTCCTTCTTGATACGTAGCCCCTTCTGGCAAGGATACCTCGATATGCCGCGTATTCCTATCACTGCTGGATGATTGGAGTTCACGATTTTCTAGTATAGATGCATAAACTGCTTCATATGTTCGGGCAAGAGGAGATCCTCCAAGACGACTAACAAATTGCAGACTCAAAGTACTGCGCTCTTTTTCCATATTTTTGTTAAGTTCTAGTCCAAATGCCCTCATCGCATCAGACCACATGCTTTGTTTCCATTGCTCGAGTTGTTCCTCAAAATCACCACTTGCATCTGCTTCTCCGCGTGTAGAAAATCTTGTTGCTCCTTTTTGAGCCATTTGCTCATCAATGTATCTTGGAATCCGCTGATAAGTACTAGCCCAATTGTGATCTCCACAACCAAAAACTGCGTATTGAACACCTTTTAGCTCATCCGGTTTTAATTCCTCCAACCACTGCACAAACTGCCCTGCATTACTTGGCGGCTTTCCATTATAAGAAGAAGTCACAATAAGAACTGCTCCTTCTTTTGGCAGACTTCCAATTCGCTCGTTAAGAGCTACCACTTCCGTTTGAACACCTTCTAAACTAGCTGTATCTGCTAGTTCTCTTGCAATACCTTCTGCTACCCCTGTATCCGAGCCATACAGAACAAGCAGCGAAAGATTATCAGCTCCAATAATAGAAGGAGTCTTCTGAACTTGCTGCTTGATTTCATGGTCTTTCTGCTTCTCTTCTATAGGTGCAAGGACAGTAGGATGGCTGATCGTTTGATTTCGGGCAAGGATCCTAATCTTAAAATCACCGGGCTTTAGCGTTAATGTTTGTTTTACGTCCAGCTGATAGTTTTGATAATCGATTAATTCAAAATGTTGAAGAAGCATTCCCATTACGAGAGTGGCTTCATGAAGTGCAAACTGCATACCGATACATGCTCGTTGACCATTTCCAAATGGCTTATAAGCATGATGAGGAACCTTATCCGGCTCTTCAAATCGTTCAGGTTGGAATTCTTCCACATTGTCTCCCCATGCGTCTTTATCCCTATGTAGCTGTGGAATAAGAACAGAAATACGATCTTCTCCTTTCTTAATTGGATATTTCCCACCAATTACTGTATCTTCTTTTGCATAGAGACTGAATGCTGGAGCAGTAGGCCATAGACGTAGCGATTCATTTAAAATCATCCGTATGTACTTAAGTTTCATAACTTGTTGATATGTTGGAGTAGGATCTGTCAATACCCGATCTACTTCTTCATAGGCTTTTTTCAACTTATCCGGATTCTTTAATAAAAAATAGATTGCAAAAGATAACAATCCACTTGTTGTCTCATGCCCAGCTATTAAAAAAGTGATAATTTGAAAACGAATATTTTCATCATCTAATTTTTCACCAGTTTCCGGATCCTGCACATTTAACATACGGGCAAGTAAATCATTTTCTTCTTGATTTCCATTACTTTTACGTTCAGCAATAATATTATCTACTAAAGAAAACATGGATTGGATATCATGCTGAAATTGACGTTTCGTTCTCCACATGAGTTTGTCTTCTATATCCAGTCGCTGTAATTGGTGCATCGCTTCATCTAGAGCACGGCTCATGCTAGTGATAAAAGGATGAGAGGTCTCACGATAAAAGCTATTAAATCGGTAATTAAAACCACATAGACCAATTGTATCCAATGTAAGGCGGGTCATATCCTCCGGAACATCTACGTTTTCATTCGGATTCAGTCTTGCCCATTTTTGAACGAGTTGTACAGCAATATCAACCATCATGCCATGATAATCTTTCATTGCCCGTTGGCTGAATGTAGGCATCAAAATATTATGAGCTTTTTTCCAGTTAGGCTCGTCAGTCTCACTTGTAAATAACCCGTCCCCAGCAAAGGCGCGAACTTTTGCTAAAGCACCATCTATACTTTTATCGAACCGTGTTTCGTCACAGACTTCTGCTACCAGTTCATGTCCAGAAACGACAATGATGGTATCACTTAAAGTTTGAATTTGAAAAATAGGACCATACTCTTCCGCTATCTTGATAAAAGATAAGGTCGGTTTATCTTTGTCGATTAATGGGAGATTCCCCAGCGGTCCATATGTTTTCGGCTGAGGAATGGCAGATACTTTTTTATCCATTAAAAACACCCTTTCAAAAAGCATGAAATAAAGTGAAACTTTAATCAGCCCTCACCAATCGGGCTTTTACGGGCAGCCCGACCCCCACCTAACTTCTTTGCTTCCGCTGAATTTTGAGGTGGGGGTCTTACTGCCCGGCAAATAGCGGGATAAAATATCCCATTCAATAAAGAGAAGATAGCAAGTAATCGCCTGGGATAAAGATATGTAATTGATTACCTTATTTTATCTTTTCCCTAACTATTCATGATTATGATATTGCTTATAAGGTTGGTAATCTAAGTTGTTTGTTGACATTAGATTTATAACTTGCAGAAAAAAATACTAACTTACAATGAAGCGAATTATTATAATTGGAGCATTATAATGTTGGTGTTAAAAGATAATCTAAAAACTCCCCACATATTTTGATCACACTTTATTTTACAGCTACAGTTGCACTACATATCCGTCAAGCTAAGAAAAGCGAATACCCAAAACAAAGAAGTTGATGAGCTTAAGATTGTAGTATTTGGAAAGCCCATAGTTTTTAATGTCCAGTCAAACAAATACGATAAGTAATGTTTGACTAGTGAAACTATTTCCAGAGAGTTCAGATGCTAAAAAATAGTTTGTCTCTTGCTTTATAGTAAATTTATCCAACAACATTTATACGTAGTGCTTTCCATGCTACAATTTACTATAAGTGAGGAAAGAAGGTGTCTTATGAAAATATCCGTTTATGTTGCAAGTGCATTTAGCAAGGATCATAAAGGCGGAAATAAAGCAGGAGTGGTATTTATGGAGAATACATTGACCACTACTCAAAAAATGGCAATAGCCAAACAACTGGGCTATGCGGAAACCGCATTTATATCAGAATCTGAAATTGCTGATTATAAAATTGAGTATTTTACACCAAAAGAAGAAGTTGATTTATGTGGGCATGCCACAATTGGCTCTTTCACGATACTGATGCATTTAAATAAACTTTTCAAGAATCGCTATACGATTGAAACGAACAGCGGTGTTCTTACTATTACCATAAAAGAGGACATCATATTCATGGAACAAAACGAACCGATATTCTATGATGTTATATCTCCAAATGAGTTTATCGACTGCTTTGACATTAAAGATATAGACAATAAATACCCAATTCAAATTGTCTCCACGGGCTTAAAAGATATTTTAATTCCTATAAAAAGCGAAACACAATTACATACAATGCAACCTAATTTTGAAAAAATTAAAGAAATCAGCAAGTATTATAATGTTGTCGGGATGCATCTATATACTTTTAATGACAATCGAATTATATGCAGAAACTTTGCTCCACTATACGATATCAATGAAGAAGCAGCGACTGGAACTTCAAACGGTGCATTAGCTTGCTACCTTTATAAACAGCACTACTTGCAAAAAGAAGTCTATGTATTTGAACAAGGTTATTCTTTACACTCTCCTTCCGAAATATTAGTTAAATTAGCAACCAATAGCAAGAATGAAATAGAAAAAGTTTATGTTGGCGGCAAAGGATATTACTGTGAAACTAAGTGTTTACATGTAGAAAATATTGAGTGAAAATAAAAAAACACCGCATAAAAAGCTTGAGAAGGATAGAGAAATAGATAAAAAGCAAACACATTATTTAATTGAACAATGTGTTTGTCTTCAATCTGAAAGGATCTGATATGAATATCAGATCTTTTTTACTATATGTAATTATTTCACTGGTTCTTTTCCAGCTTTAAATACCGGCGCCTTAGCAGCGGAAATTTAGATTTCTTCATATTCGAACTAATAAGCAAAAAAACTTGTAGGAATCATTAGCAAGAGTTTTGTTTTGCTCTAACGATTTAACCTATCGACTGCTTCCGCACTTGTATCTACACGTTTAACGAAAAAAACTAATAGCAGTGCAACAACATTCATGCCAAGCGCTACATAGAATGAATGCTGAATTCCGGACAATAAAGCCTTCTGAGTTACTATTGCCTTCGTAGCTGCTGTGAAGGTTGTTGGATCTACATCAGACATTAGACTTTCAGCTTTTGTTGTTGTTACAGAATTCATAATCGTAACAAGAATAGCAGTACCAATCGAACCGGACACTTGTTGAGCTGTATTATTAACAGCCGTACCGTGCGGATTTAAGCGAGTCGGCAATTGATTAAGACCATTTGTCATAAGTGGCATCATCACCATTGCCATCCCAAACATCCGCAGTGTGTAAATAAGAATAATATGTGTGTGACTAGAGTCAATTTGCAGGTTTGCCAACATATAAGTTGAAACAGCTGTAATGGAAAGTCCTACTATGCCAAGAATCCGAGGGCCATATTTATCAAATAGTTTACCTGTAATTGGTGACATAACCCCCATTATTACCGCACCCGGAAGCATCATCAGCCCAGAGTTCAGCGGCGAAATACCACGGACGTTTTGTACATAAGCTGGTGTTAAAATCATACCTGAAAACATGGCCACCGCATTGACAATTGCAATTACAGATGCAAGTGCAAACATTGGGTACTTGTAAACACGTAAATCCAATAACGGTTCATTCATTTTTAATTGACGGATAATGAAAGCAATTAGGGCAATAGCGCCTATGATTAAAGTTGTTACGACAACTGTATCCATCCAACCATCGGAGCTTGCAGAACTGAATCCATATAACAAACCGCCAAAACCGACAGAAGATAATAGCAATGAGAGATAATCAAGTTTTGCATTTTTATTTTGTTTCATGACATTTTCAGATTTCCAAACCCCTAATAGTAAGCTAATGATTGCTAATGGTAAAATCATTTCAAAAAGCAAACGCCAGTCATAATACTCTACAATATAACCTGATAGTGTCGGTCCAATTGCTGGAGCTGTAATCATAACTAGTCCAAAAATCCCCATTGCTGTTCCCCTTTTTTCTCTCGGAAAGCTTACTAGCATAATATTCATTAACAAAGGTCCCATAACTGAAGAGCCTGCCGCTTGAACCATCCGACCAGTAAGTAATAAACCAAAGTTCGGTGCTACAGCCGCTAAGGTAGTCCCAAGAATAAAAATCACCATAGATGTAATAAATAAGCTCCTATTTGAGAAGCGGGTTATTAAAAATGCTGATGCCGGAATTAATATACCACTAACAAGCATATATCCTGTAGAAAGCCACTGGATCGTTGAATAATCTTGAATGTCTAAATCTTTCATTATTGATGGCAAAGCTACATTTAAAAGCGAGTTATTTAGAAATGAAACAAAGGCCCCAATAAAAAGAATTACAAGCATTAAATATGGTGGTTTTCTTTTATGTAATGTTTCACTCATATATTTGTTTGCTCCCTCATTATAAATTTCATTGATTCGTTTAAATCGTTTGCATATCTGCACAAGAATACTTTATCCTTGCAGTATTTTGCCAAACTCTTCGAATAGATATTCTCTTTTTAGCAATTCCCTTTTCTCACCATAACATTTTAAATCTTCTTTATTGACTAAATCCTTTATACACATGTGAATAAGATTTTGAAGGAATATATAAATGAACTTTTTTTGAAAATGACAAAATATTTAAGTAGACCACATAAAACGATCAATCTTTTTTATAAAAATGTAAAGAATCTAAAATTAAAACCCAAACATTTTGATTAAATTGTTTGGGTTTCTTCTATTTATAAAGTCAATATTTGTAGCAATACTTTAATCAAACTAACACCTATAACTTTTTAAAACTTATTGAATTTATCACTTGCTAATCTAGTAATAAAATACTGAACATCAAACAAAACAGTAGCAAGCAGAACGAACTTTATACATACTAGGGCCCATCTCATAATATTTTTAAACAATCGATTATAACGATATCCGAATCACTTTACATTTGAACCCATGTAATCCACTTCTCACCTTCTAACAATTCCGCTATATAACAAAAAAAAGCATTGGATACCCAATGCTTTTTACACTTACGCAAATAGAGATGTGTTCGCATATAAAGCTGGCGAGCCACCTGAATGTACGAATAAAATGTTATCTTCTTTATTAAATGTACCTTTTCTAATTAAGTCAATTAGTCCCGCTACTGCTTTACCTGTATACACTGGATCAAGTAAAATACCTTCAGTTTTCGCAAGTAACTGTACTGCTTCAACCATTTCTGGTGTTGGTAAAGCGTATCCTGGTCCTACATATTCATCAAAGCATGTAACGGCTTCGCGTGAAATAAAGTTTGGGATACCAACGTGAGCTGAAGTTTCATCTACAAGTTTTGCTACTTTCTCTTCTTGCTCAGCTTTTCCTCTACTTACGTTAATTCCGATTACAGGAATCTGGCTTTGCGTTCCAGAAAAACCAGTAATTAAACCAGCATGCATACCCGCGCTACCACTTACACAAACAACTGTACTGAAATCAATTCCTTGCTCGAATGATTGCGCCATAATTTCTTGCGCACAAGCAACGTATCCCATTGCGCCAGTAGGGTTTGATCCACCAACTGGTATTACATATGGTGTACTACCTTTTTCACTTACTTCTTTTGCTACTTTCTGCATCTCTTCCATAAGATCTGCTCCGTTTGGTACAACAATTACGTTTTCAGCACCTAATAAGTGATATAAGAAATAGTTTCCGTTAAAGTCTGGCTTCTCTTCTGGCTCAAGCCCTTCCTCTAATACAAGGATACATTTCATTTTCTCTTTTACCGCAGCTGCCAGTGTCAGGCGGCAATGATTAGACTGAATACCACCTGCTGTAATTAACGTATCTGCACCCTTTTCCTGTGCATCCGCAACTAGAAATTCTAACTTTCTCGTCTTATTACCGCCAGCTGTTAAACCAAGTAAATCATCTCGTTTAAAATAAATAGTCGGCCCACCAAGTACTTCAGAAAAATTGTTTAACTTTTCAATTGGTGTATATGATTCTGTATATTTTTTTCTCGGGAATTTAGCTAAATTCATTGTAACGCTCCTTTTGTACTTCTTTCACAATATATGTAACGATACTATTATTACATGTAAAAATGATGAAGTCACCTTTCTGGGTTAAAAATGTATTAGAATTTCATTTTGATAAGTAAAACCGTATTAATGATTTTAACTTAATTACGGTACATGAAATTTATATCAACGATTTTCTTAATATATCGATCGTAACTTGCAATATATCAACGATTTTCTTAATATATCGATCTATCGACAAAAAACGACAGACAAGCACCCATTTCTCATCAACAAAAAAAGAGCCCACACATTCAAATGCGGACTCCCTCCAATCACTTATTTACCGAAAAACGAAGTAACTGCGTTAATCCCGGCTCTAAATTCATTTCACCTTTATGACGTACGTATACAGTTTTATCTCCATCAAATTTCGGAGGATTTGCTTTATTATACGTATACCACTCATTCGTTCCTTCTATAGAGTACTCCATGTATTCAGTTGCATCGGCAATTACGTTTTTACTATCATCAGCTGTTACATCTGGTGCCATTTGCGCAACTTTTGAATCACTAACTAATAATTTCTTAATATCCTTATCACGTTTATAATCGTAAGCCGTTACGACAACATCGTTACCGTATGCTTTCACTTGCAGTCCTTGTTTAAATGAATATCCATCAGGAGCAGTTTTCTCTCCACCATTTGGTCCTGCTGACATCCAGCCTGTTTCAATCCCGCCCGTAGTTACAACAGTGAAACCTTTTTCATCTCCGCCTTTAATTTTCTTTTTACCAGCCCAGTCAGGTAAGTTTAAATCCCAATGCGTATGACTCGTGAAGAAAACAACTTGCGGATAGTCTTTTAATATATCGTACAATTTATCCACGTTTAAATAATCTTGTAAATATGGTGATTGTTTCGATCCGGATACCGTATCAGGTAAAACGTGATGAGAGAAAATGAAAATTGGTTTATTTTTATCTTTTTGACTATACTCTTCTAAATTTTGTTTAAGCCAACCTAATTGCTCATCACTCATATATACTTCGTCCCACATTTTTGAATCGTGGTATTTCATATATTTTTCAGTTCCTAAAAATAAAAGCGGATAACCGTCTAATTCTTTTTTATGATATACCTTTTCTTGCCCACTGAATTTCAGATAACGGTTAAATAGCGTTTCCTCAATTACACCATTTGGCCATGTATTTTGAGAAAGTTTCCCATCAGCTGTCCATTTCCCAGCATAAAACTCATGATTTCCAACAGTTGACCATACATTTTCCGGATGTTTATTTTTGTTTAACACACGCTTCACATCATCATATTGTGACTGCTGTCCAGTTGGCGTTATATCCCCATTCATAATAAGCGCTCTAGAAAGTGGCGTCACTTTGCTCATATCTTTTAACACGTGATCAAAGTCCCCTAAATCCCCTTGAATATCACTAATAACGTTAAAAGTTGTAGCTGATTTTCGGACTTGCTCTTTCCCTTCCGCATGCACTGAAAACGTCGGTAATAATGCCGCCATAACAGCTAATGAAGCAACTGTCTTTTTCATACAAATTCTCCCCCTACTAATAGAATGTGCAAACTGACATGTTCTGCTTTCTCTTAGGTGCTTGTCCAATTCATATTATAGGGAGAGATTGTAAAGGCTAATGGAGTGAAAAATTAATTGTTTTTTAAGAGATTTTGTCTTTTCATTGCACTCCACAATTCGAGATTCGCGCCAATCTAGCTTTCTAGCCTTTAACATTACATACATGTAAATTTTGATGTTAAATCTTTTCGTTTCATACGTTGTTTTTTATTACTTTTAATTTTCGGGAAAAATCCACTAATTAATAATGTTATAATCCATACCATTATTAGAATAAAATTTATTGTATTACCGGAATTCAAGCTGAAAACTCTCCACAAATAGGCAGCACAAAATACGAGGATAGCAGTAATAATAAGTAAAAATGTCCTAACTACTAATCCGATGTAGGATCTCTTCTCTTGCTTAAAAATGAAAGTTCTTCTACCTTTGTACAATCTAATCACAAATAGCAGCAAATATAAACCAAGTGTGGCTCCAATAACAATTGATGTAATAGAGTTGTTTTTTCTCTGCTCAGCTAGAGAGAAGTAACTTTCAGGTAATTTTCCCGTTTCATATTCAATCCATGCGTGGTAAATATCCTGTCGTAAGTCTATACCACCTTCACCATTTGTAAGGATTACCAATCCATCCTTTGTATTAGGAATGAAACCATAAAAAGAATGCCAGCCTCGATTGTCACCAGAATGATAAAGTAATTTCCATTGATTAGATAGTTTTTTTTCAAATATACCTAAACCATTCTCCCCTAATACTAGCTTTTGCATTTCTTCAACATGTTCACTTTTGATGACACCATTCCCTTTATTATTTGCATCCATGCTTGCAAGTATCAATGTCATCATATCCATAACATTTGTCTTAAGACCTGCAGCAGCCTGTTCGGTAAATTGGTAACTAGGGAGCTCCTCTCCAAAATATCCATAAGCTTTCGAAAGGTTATGGTTTTCAGGACGTTGTAAGAATGAACTAGATTTTATTCCTAAAGGTTTCATAATTTGTTCTTCCATATAACGATCAAACGGTATTCCGGTAACCTCTTCAATTACAAGTTGTAAAATTGTATATCCGCCACCAGAGTAAATTGTTTCTGAACCTGGTCTATTGGTAACCTCCACTGGTTCATTAAGCCATCCTTTTCCAGACAGAGATTCCTCAATAGAGTCAAGATGTTTCCCTGGTGCAACCCCGAGGTATCCTTTATGTGCAGACAGCCCTGCTGTATGACTTAATAATCTTCTTATCGTGACTTCATTATTATTAAACTCTGAATTAGGTAATTTCCATTTGGTCAGATATTTTCCAACGGGATCATCTAGTGATAAACGACCTTCATCTACAAGATGCAAGATTCCCCACGCTGTAAGGCTTTTAGATATAGAACCAGCTTGAAACAATGTATCATCACTCACCGCTTTTTTTGTCTTTTTGTCTACATAACCGTAGTTAAGTGTATAAGCAATACGCCCCTCATGTACGATACCTATTGCAACCCCTGGTACCTCATAATTCTCCTGCCATTTTGGTACCTGTTCATCCATCTTTTTTTTGAAATTCTCTATACTTCTATTAGTCAACGTGCCCGATTCTGCCCTCACCACATTTGTAAACCATGCTTCATTCATAATGAATATACAAATCATTAAACATAAAATACTTTTGCATATTATCGATGCTTTTTGTCTATTCTTCATTTGCTACACCCCTTTTTTCAGAATATTCTACCCATCGATTAGAATATCCCATTCTAATATCCTATTCTATCGATTTTTATTACTTAACCTTACAAAATTGTAATAAAAATCAAAGTTCTACATACTTAGGGGTTTTACTGTTCTTTATTCGAGGGCAGGAAATTTAATACAAAAAAGACATAGAGATCTCTCCCCATGCCCACCAATTCTCTACTTCTTCACTGCATGCACATAATGTACCGTCTCAAAAGCTTCTAAACAATCGTTTCGTCCTTCAAAATATAATTTATTTATGTCTTCTGGCGATAAATGCTCATAAATGAGTAAGCCCGCCTTCTCTAACAGTGCTTCCATTTCGGTATAAGAAAAACATGATTTCATCGATTCTCCGCCTACCGCAGCCATTTTCACCATGTTTTCAACTCGATTGGACAACCCTTTTTCTATAAATAAATTTTCATCAGGATAATCGAAAACAATGGAACTCCCCGCTGGAACCAACTCGAATAAACATTCTATTAAACTGGAAAGTTCCTCTTTCGTTAAATAGTACGTAACACCTAAAAGGCTAAAGAAAGTCTTTTTATTTTCAAATCCTTCATTGCGTAACTGTTCATAGGAAAATCCTTTCGTAAAATCCATGGAAACAAAATGAAGGTTATTTGGAATTTCAAATTCTGCCTCTTTCACTCTTATTTTCTTAAACGCTTGCGTAGAAGGGTGATCCACTTCAAATATTTCTATTTTATTTTCTAATTCTCGGTGCCTAAAGCTAAACGTGTCCAAACCTGCACCGAGTATGACATATTGTTTTGCTCCTAGTGTAATTTCATGTAGTAATACCTTTTCACAATATGCTGCACGTGCTAAAGGTGTTGGTGATAACTGAACTTGTGTAATCCATTTTAATATTTCTTTCGGATTATCTTGAAACTGCTCTGCAATATCTTTATTGAAAAAATGTATCCCTTGAACCATATTCGTTTCAATATTGTTACGTTCTTTTTGTGAAATGAAATCTTTAGCTACATAATCATCAAAGATTTTAGGACTATCAAATTCACTATGATATGCCCTGCTGAAAGCTGATACTAACGACGTTACACTTGCTTCACCTTGTTTCACGCACATACACTCTCCTTCATTTTCACAACAAAAATAGGGTCCCCCTGGCCAGGAGAACCCTATTATACACTTTATTTTTACATTGGTAAATTATAGCATAAATAAGTTTTTTTGTCAAGTTTTTAGCTCACCTTCACTCTAGCAATTTGTGTATTTTCTAGCAGGAATACTCCTTCTCGCATAGAATATTCCAGTTTATAACAACACCAACGGAGGCCGTCATGAAAAGGTTAGTTATCATTACAGTAGGAAAAACCCACAGCGGAAAAACTACATTTGCAAAAGTATTAGAAAAAGAGTTACCCCCTCTTTCGTTATGGACCAAGATAACCAAGCAGAATTTATTAACACACATTATGAGAAATTACAACCAACTGAAGGCCCTAATACATTTAAGCACGGTCTTTCGAAATTCATTGTTGATTATGCGAGAGAACATACAAGTTTACACCTTATTATTTGTAACTCTAATCGCAGTAAAAACGGAAGGTTATATTTATTAAACGAATTATTTCCACAAAATAAATATGTACGCATACTCGTTCACTTTGACATTCCAGATGATGTACTTTATGAAAGAGTAGCTCGAAGCAAGCGAAGTACCAATATTTTTAGAGGTGGTTATTCTAATTTCAAAGAAGTACTCGATCGACAACAGGCTGAATCGCTACATGAAGATGTGGTGGATCCTATAGAAAATGAGGCTGATTATTTGTTTGTTATTCACGATAGTAAAGATGTGAACACTACTATAGAGGAAATTGTTCATCTAGCTAAAGATTTGTCCCCTATCCCAAAATAAGAGATTATAAAAATTACATAATCATAGATTATTATGCAAATCCTTCCTCTGAGCGCCTAACATGGTATATAATAATAAAATAATCTACTTCTATATGCTCAATTCTACACAAAACAGCTCATGCATATGAAAGAAAAGAGGTACAAAAATATGAAAACAAAACAAACAATTGCTGCGTCTACACTAGCTTTAGCAATGATTGCTGGCGCAAACTCTGCTCATGCAGAAGTAACTGATGCTACTCCTCAGCAAAATACTGGAGATCGATTAGCTGAAATTAAGCAACATAAACAAGAGTTAGATGCGAAATTGCAGCAACACAAAGAAAACGTGGATCAAACATTGAATGAACTTAACAAGGTTAAGGAAAATGTTGATACGAAGGTGAATGAACTACATGAACGCAAACAAGTTGCTGATGAAAAAATCAACGAAATGAAACAACATAAACAAGAGTTAGATGCAAAACTTCAGCAAGACAAACAAATCGCCGAGGATAAAATCAATGAGATTAAAGAGCATAAGAAACAAGTAGATGATAAAGTTGCTGAGGTAAAAGAACATAAGCAAAATATCGATAACAAGGTTAATGAGATTAAAGAACATAAACAAACTGTCGATGAAAAAGTGAATGAAATTAAGCAACATAAAGAGAACATTGATCAAAAGGTTAATGAACTTAAGGAAGTTAAAAAACAAGTAGATGAAAAATTAGCTGAGTTAAAGAAAGCGAAACAAACTGCTGAGGACAAACTTGCTGAGTTAAAAGAAAACAAGCCGAATACTGGGAATACGTTAGAGGAACTTAAGAAAATTAAAGGCAATTTAGATAGTCTTTCCGCTAACTTAGAACTAGCTAAACAAGATGTGAAAAATAAGCTAGCTGAATTACAAAAGGCTAGACAAGACTTACTAAATAAAATTAACGAAATTAAACAAGCGAAACAAACTGTTTCAGACGATTTAACAAAGAAAAAACAAGACTTAGATATTAAAATCAACGACTTTAAACATACTGAGAAAAAAATTGATGACAAATTAGCTGAGGTACATACAACGAAGCAAAATGTTGATAACAAAATTAATGAAATATCACAATCGAAACAAACGCAAGCAGATAATAGTACTAAAAACAATAACGCTAGAGAACTTCCTAACGCTGGTAGTGAGCAATCAAATAATATGGCTTTAGGTATGTTATCTGTATTAGGCAGCGTTTTATTAGTAACACGAAATAAAATTAAAACGTTATTCTCAAAATAAAGCCATTATACTTATTAAAAACAATTATACAAAGGCCAACCGCATGTGCGGTTGGCCTTTTTCTTTATATTAACTGTCCATCTCTAAGCGTCAATATACGATCACATACATCAAGCATTCTTTCATCATGTGTAATCATAATAGCTGCTTTTTGGCTCTCTTTCACTTCACGTTTCATCATTTCAACGACTTCACGTGCACGTTTTGAGTCTAAGCTTGCCGTTGGTTCATCTGCTAGTATTAAATCTGGGTTGTTCATGAACGCACGAGCGATTGCCACCCTTTGTTTTTCTCCACCAGATAGTTGATTTGGATAATGATTTTTTCTTTCTCCTAATCCAAATGCCGCTAATAGGTGATCCGCACGCTTTTCAGACTCTTGTTTGTTGTCTTTTTTCAGCTTTGCAATATAAAGTAACTGTTCTTTCACATTTAAATACGGAACAAGGTTTGCGAACTGGAAAATGAAACCGATCTTTTTCAAACGTATATCTGTCATTTCCTTTTCGGATAACTGCGTAATATTTTGTTCACGAATGTATATATCCCCTTTTGACGGCGATAATAAAGCACCCGCAATTGATAATAACGTACTTTTCCCTGATCCAGAAGGACCGACGATTCCGATAAATTCTCCAGCTTTCACATCAAGCGATATCGGATGAAGGGCTGTTACTTCTGTATTCCCTTCTCCGTACACTTTACTTACTTTGTCTAATTTTAATAATGAAGTCATTACATCCCGCCTCCAATCGCTTCTAATGCATCAACTTTTAATACTTGATATAACGAAATAAGTGTTCCTAAAATACTAATGACGATAAAGATTGCTGCATATTGTGCAATCATCGGTGTTGTTAATAAGAACGGCATACCTGCTGGTAAAATTTGTTCTAATCCTTGTACAAGAACAATACTAATTACCATCGCAACGACTGATAAGAATAACGCCTGCACGACTAAGCTATTTGCTAAATAAGAGTTTTTCGTACCGATTGCTTTTAATACACCTAATTGCTGTGTTTTTTGCAACGTAATGACGTAGAAGAATACACCGATTAATAACGCAGCGATAACAAGTAAGAATGCAATGATCATCGTTAATGTTCCTTGCTCTTCTTTAAATCCTGGAATACTTTGCAGTACTTCTTTTTTATCAATAACATGAGCATTTTTAATCTCTTTATCTGTATTAAGTGCAATCGCACTATAATCTTTTTGATTTGGTTGCGAGATAGCGCCCCATACATCTTCGTTTACATATACAACTGGTGTATGGCTAAACATTTGGTCTTTCGTAAATCCAACGATTGTAAATTCTTTCTTTGAAACAGGATCGATAATTGTATCCCCAATATCGATTCCTTTTTCTTTAATTGATTCGTCAGCAACCATTTCATTATTCGCTGTACCTAATTTCTCACCTTTTACAATGTTCGGCTCTAAAAATGAATCACGTTCACTTGAGAAAATAGCAACGTCCACTTTTTTCGAACTA
Organism: Bacillus sp. FDAARGOS_235; assembly: GCF_002073415.2. Taxonomy (NCBI): domain Bacteria; kingdom Bacillati; phylum Bacillota; class Bacilli; order Caryophanales; family Bacillaceae; genus Bacillus; species Bacillus sp. FDAARGOS_235. Next base: position 5,123,683 of record NZ_CP020437.2, on the reverse strand, counting down.
TCTTTCTTTTCATACGTTGAAACTTTCACACGAAACGGAACTGCCTCTTTCTCGCCTACTTGATTTACTACGTTATCTACATCATCTTTCTTAATTTGTGAACGAAGTAATTTATTTTCCGCATCATCTGCTAAAACGAACTTGTTTGCCTCCATATTTTGAATCGATGAAGCATTATCATATGATAGTCCATTTGCTAATCCTGAAATAACAAGAACTAAAAATGATAATAACACCATAATCAGTCCGATTAATCCGTATCTTAATTTTGATTGTTTTAATTCACGCAGAGCTAAAAACATTTCGCTCGCTCCTTCCTCTTTCTTTCTATGCACTTATCATAAAAAAGAAATATGAACGGAATATGAACAGAAGATTACAGAGATTAAGATTTAATTTTCAGAAAGTATTGAAAATATTTGGAATCCTTGATACAATTCAGTCAAATAATCTTGACCGAGTAATTTTATTAAAGGAGTTGATCATTTTGAAGCCCGTATTAACACTCACTACTTATAGCCAACTAAAAGCATTAAGCGATCCACTACGTGCCGAAATGATGATACGTCTATGCGAACGTCCTTATACTGGACAATTACTATCTGAGAAATTCGGCATTTCAAGGGCGAAAATTCATTATCATTTAAAAGAATTAGAAAAGAATGGTCTTATAGAGATTGTTTATACAGAAGAAAAGAATGGCATTGTTCAAAAGTTTTATCAATCTGTCGCTAAAGGCTTCACCCCTGCCACAGATCTATTACCTCATTTAGAAATATTAAGCGAATCAGGTCGCCAAATCTTTTTACAAATGATAGAAAGAACGAAAAGCCAAATTCTCGCTGCACCAGAGGAAGCTTTTACATTACGAAATGCAAGTGAAGACCCAGCTAAGTGGAATTACGTTTCATCTTGCTGGGAATTTGATGCTACGCCAGAACAATTTCAAGTGTGGGTAAAAAGGTTTTATGAATTGATGGCTGAATTAAGCGAAATTACAAAAAGTGCAGATAAAGATCCGAATAGTAAACCTTATTATATTTCTACTACTGCACTTCAAATTGCTGAGAGAACAATGCACCAATTTATTAAAGAAGAAGAAAAATCGTAATACGATTTTTTTTACTGAGACGGTCAAATTTATTTTACCGAATAAATTTATTATAAAGGAGTAGATTAAATGGACATATTAAAAAACCGGAATTTCCTCTTATTATTTTTAGGGAGAATTTTTACAAACATAGGAGATAGCTTGTATTATGTAGCAGCGATGTGGCTCGTATATAGGCTAAGTGGCAATCCTTTTTATTCTGGATTAGCTGGTTTCCTTACGTTATTACCTTCTGCATTACAATTTCTTACCGGTCCATTCGTTGATAGATGGTCAATAAAAAACACCCTCGTCATCACACAAGTTTTGCAATGCATTCTTATTTTAATCATTCCTATTACACACTACTTCGACCTATTAACAGTCCAATTACTACTCATCATCATGCCCATCGTAGCCTTTATCGAACAATTCGCCTATCCCGCACAATCGAAAGCTTTACCACTTCTACTGAATAAAACACAATTATTAAAAGGAAATTCACTCTTCTCATTTGCGTATCAAGGCATCGATTTAATTTGTACAACTCTTTCTGGCATATTAGTAGCACTACTAGGTGCCATTACTTTATATGTGATCGACTCTCTTACATTCGCGATTACTGCCCTTTTATTTTTTTCATTAAAAATGCCAAAACAAACCGAAACGGGCACATCACTATCAACTAAGCAATATTTCTCTGATTTAAAAGAAGGTTTTTCAATCGTCTTCCGTTCATTAATGAGCGTATTCTTAATCGGTTCAGTAGTCGCTAATTTTTCAATCGGTATGACGATGGCCATACTCCCTTCTTTCGCTGATTCTTTAGGAGGCGTGAAATCATATGGCTTCTTCTTAGCTGCTATATCAGCAGGTAGTCTCATTGGTGCATTATTCAGTTCCTGGGTTGGCAAACGTAATGTTGGCCATGTCTCTATTATTGGCTTTGCGACTGGCGCTATCTTTTGGTTTCTCTCTACAATCGTACCGTTTCAATGGCTATCTATTCTCTTATTCGGCCTAGCTTGGATTCCAATTGGAGCCACGAACATATTATTCGCGACAATTAGTCAAATTGTAATTCCAAATCAATATATTGGACGTATCAATTCAGTGATGCGAAGTATGGGCACAATCGCTATGCCGTTCGGTTCTCTAATTGGTGGATATACGGCAAATGTATTTAGTAGCCAACTCATTTTCGCACTCGCTAGTATCGGAATTTTATTCATTTCTCTTGTATGGCTGCTTCATCCGAAATTACGGGCTTTGCCGAAAGCTGATGAGATTACAACGGATACTTTTGGGGTTCGGTTTAAGGAAGAGCGCGGGAAAGGTGCGGCTTTATAGCAAACCAAACATAACCCCGTTCTAAATTGGGGACGGGGTTAAAAATATAGTTATTTCATTTTGGATGTAAAATACTTCACTAAAAATATAACAATAAAGTCGTTTGAATATCTAAATTTTATTCAACAATAGCACCAACTTAAAACGGCAGTTAACGCTTTGATGGCCAAGCACTCTGCATTTTCCTTAATTGAATAATTTGTCCTGTATGATAAGCATCGTGAAGCATAATATCCAGTAACTTACCCTCAAGTGAATTTTGTTCAAGTTCTTTTTCAGAAATTGCACTTAATACCTGTCTTAAATTACATTGAGCATTTTCAGAACGTTCAACGACCTCCTTCCATTCCTTATCACCATTAGATTGCTTAGTAAGATAAAAGGTTTCATCACCGTCGAGATTATGTGTCCATTCACGGCCTTCCAAGTTTGCAGCAAGTCTCTCTTTGTAATAAATAAGATGATTAACGTTCTCCCAAATGGTTTTCATTCCCTCTCCAGATGGTTTCCACATAGCCTGTTCGGCTGTAAGTCCTTCTATAGCATGTTTAAACGGTGCATACCAACTCTCTTTATCGAATGTTGAATCTAGTGCGTTTAATAACACGTCAACTCGTTTCAAAGTAATTTCCTCCCTAAATAGTTAAAGTTTCAATAAAATCCTTATAACTCTGTAGAGATTCTACATTTTCAAATAAACTTCCTCCTAATCTTATTCCACAAACAAGTCCAATTATAGAATAGGATTACTCATATTTTTTCACTTTACATGTAGAATAACGGACAAAAAAGAAGAGGCGTTCGCAAACAGCCTCTTCCATCTATTTCGGAAGTTCAACCCGAACAGTCGTCCCTTCCCCTTTCGTACTATACACCGAAACTGCCCCTTTATGCAGTTCAACAATTTTCTGCACGATTGATAATCCTAAGCCACTACCTTCTACATTTCTTGCCCTTGCCGTATCTACTTTATAGAAACGATCAAAAATACGATCCATTCCTTCTTTTTCCATACCGATTCCGTTATCGGATATAGAGATTATAACGCTAGACTCTAACTCTTCGACAAAAAACTCAACCGTCCCACCATCATTTGAAAACTTAATGCTATTCGTAAAAATATTACTCCATACTTGATGAAGTAAATTTTCATCACCTTGTATTGTAATGTCTGGTACATCAAATTCAACGGCAATATCTTTTTCACGCCATTTCCATTCGAGCATAAAAATGACGTCTTTAATTTGCTTTTGTAGATTGAATTCTTTTATTTGTAATACTTTTTCTTCTTTATCTAAAGAAGCTAGCGTAAGTAACTGTTTACATAAACTAGACATTCGCTTACTTTCGCCCTCGATAATTTGTAAGTAATGGTTTCTTTCTTCTTCACTCATCTTTTCTGTTTGCAATGTTTTCGAAAATCCTTGTATGGAAGAAAGCGGCGATTGAAATTCATGCGAAACGTTCGAAACGAATTCTTGTCTCATTTCATCTAATTCTTTTATACTTTTCGTCATCTTTTGGAAGCTTGTAGATAACGTTCCTATTTCATCTTTTCGTTTTACGTCTAATTCAATTTCATATTCGCCACTTGCAATTTTTTGCGTAGCTTTCGTAAATTTACGAATTGGGCGAACGATATATCCTGCTGCAATCGCAATAAAAATAATACTTAATAACACGATAAAACCAAGTAAAACCGCTAAGAAAATTCTCATTTCACCAAATTGTTGCTGAATGTCAGGACGAATAAATAAAGCGTATTGTTTATCACCGTGTTTTAACGGTACACCGACACTATTAATTAATTCATTATCGAAGAATCCTGTAATAAAGAGCCTCGTTGGATATGTGGAAACACCATTAAACGTTTCCCCCTGCAATACTTTACGAACCGTATCATCACTTATCGTTATTTTACGAAACGCGTTGCCGATACGCTTTCCATTCATTTGGTCGTCTACAATATAAATTTCATACCCTAACTTCGCAATAGATTGTAAATAATCATATTTATTTTCTTCATTTTGCTTTTCATATAACGATTTAACTTCCTCAGCATAGTTTAAAATCTTTTCACTATTATACGGTTTTAACTTCACTTGATAATATACATTCGTTAATAAAAAACCGATAATACTACTAAGAAGCATAATACCTACTGTCATAAAAACGAATCTAGAATATAGTGATTTCATTTTATTTCAACTCCAACTTATAGCCGAGTCCGCGCACTGTCGTAATTTGAAAATCATCTGTTCTTTTTGAGAAACGATCTCGTAGTCTCTTCACATGAACGTCAACCGTTCGTTCGTCCCCTTCGAAATCCATTCCCCATACTAATTCAATTAACTCTTCTCTTGAAAATGTTCTTCCAGGATAACTAGCTAATTGCGATAATAATTCAAATTCCTTCAGCGGAAGCAAAATCGTTTGACCGTTACACTTTACTTCAACACCTTTACGATCAATTGTCGTCCCGTGAAGTGTAATAATGTCTGCACTCAACATTTGATAACGGCGCAACAAAGCTTTCATTCGAAAAATGACTTCAGCTGGCTCAAACGGTTTTACAATATAATCGTCCGTACCAGAAATGAATCCTTTTTCTTTATCAACTAACTGATCTTTCGCAGTTAATAAAATAACCGGTATATCATGATACTTCCGGATTTCTTCACATAACGTATAGCCATCAACAAACGGCATCATAATGTCTACTATCGCAAGATGAATATTTTCCTTCTCTAAAACGTCTTGCGCTACCTTTCCATCTTCCGCTTCAAAAACTTTAAACCCCTCTTTTTGTAAATGGTAATGCAATAATTCTCTAATATGCTTATCATCATCAGCTAATAAAATATGTATCATCTTCATTAAACCCTCTCTCGTTCATCCTTCTACATCCTTACATTAAGAAACAATTGGATTTTTTGCAAGAAAAAGAAAAACAAACCAACATTTTAAGATAAATAAAAAAGAATCTATTTTGAAAAAAGATTATTCAAAATAAATTCTTACGTTTTAGTATTAAGATTATTTTAATGAAAAGTAATTTCTATGCTTTAGAAATATCAACAAATCCTTCTCCGAACACATCACGAACATCGTGTATAGCGATGAACGCAGCCGGATCTGTAGTTTGAACAATCCGTTTTAGCTTCACTACTTCTTGCTTATTAATAACAACATAAAGAATTTCCTTCGGAGTTTTCGTGTAATAGCCATGACCTGAGTACACAGTAACCCCTCTGCCCATTAAGGTAGTTACCTTCCCGGCAATTTCATTCGGGTTATCAGAAATAATCGTAATGGCTTTCTTCGGATTTAAACCTTCAATTACAAACTCCATCACTTTCGTTGCTACATATAGCATAATAATTGTTATCATCAGTTTTTCTGCACCAATGATGAAATAAGATGAAAACGCAACAATTAAATCGAAGAACAGTAAACCATAGCTAATGCTCCATCCTAAATATTTATGCGTCATTCTTGCTAAGATAGTAGTACCTGCAGTTGTTCCGCCAACGCGAATAATAAGGCCAATCCCGCACCCAATAAATATTCCTCCGAAAATGGCATTTACGAGCATTTCATCAGAAGCAATCGTCCAACCTTCTGTTAAATGAAGAAATAGCGAGTTCGTAACTACAGCGATAATCGTATAAATTGTTGTGATCTTGTTTAAAAATTTATAACCAGCTATTAACAAAATCGCATTTAAAATTAAGTTGACTAAACCTGGTGACCACTCAAATAAATAGTACGTAATAATCGTGATACCTGTTACCCCGCCCTCACCAAACTCGTTCGGGATAACAAACAAATTGACACCTAACGCAAAAAGAAATGCACCAATAATAATAAAAATAATGTCTGTCGTTCTTTTTTTCATACAGTACCTCACTTCTTATGTAAATATTTATTCTGCTATAAACTCTCACCATTATATCGTGGAATATTCAAATCGAACAGTGGTTTATTTTTATTTTAATATAGGGTAATAAATCAACTTTATCCTATATCCACATGTAATTTAAAAAGTAAAATAACTGTATTTATTATGTACTACAAATAAAGTTTTGATTTCACATGCAGTTCACCCTAAAAAATGTATATGAACACTCTCACTCGCACAAACTTCAAATACAAAGCAAATAGGCGAAGCTATAGAATAGACTTCGCCTCAAGCGTGTAATCATAGAGATTTATATGAGATTTTATATTCATAAATTCCAGAAATAAATTTACTTATCTTTCTCCATATATTCTTTAATCTTTCGTTCTTCCCACTCTTTTCCGAATATCCCAAATGGAAAAGTCGTCAATCCGTGTATAACGATACCAATCCCCCAACCTGCGAGTGGATATAAAAACCATAATTTACTTGAATCAGAACTTATATTTATAATAAAAAGCATTAAGTTCACTAGTATATAAACCGTTAAATGAATGTAAAATGCTTTTAAATTCTCCATTCTTTTTTTAGCTCGTAAATAAACATCATCTCGCTCCACCCTTAAACACCTCTTTCAATATTGTATTTTTAACCTTCGCTCCAGTGTTAACATCATATTCTAATCGGAAATCCAGTATTCTCAAAAAAACATAAAACAAAAAAGTACCCATCGAATTATCATACATATGATGATTCGATGGGTACTGCATGATACATTTGTTATTTACAAGCGTCTAATTAAGACCAAATCCAAACATCATCATTATTTTCAACGTCGCTCTTTACCTCATGAACTTTTTCAATGTTGTCCGTTGTGTTCCAGTTAATAGAACTTCCGCCCCAGCCTACATATTTCATATCAATTTTTACTTTCTCACCTGTATGAAATACTTGTCCCTTCGTTAAGAAAACGTCAATACTATCTTTCTTCCCATTTAGTGATGGATACTCAACTACGACATACTTAGTAGAACCGTCTCCCTCATCTTCCATCGTTCCTATTTTTGATACTTCGCCAATTACATAATCAGGTGAGCCATCTTCTTTCATGTGCATACCTAACTTGTTTGTTGTATTTTCAACTGCAGTTGCAACCATATATTCTGTAAAATTACGCATCATAGATCCAGTCGCTTTTACTTCGTCTCCTACTTTCACATTTGAAAGTGAATCCATATACACACTAACAGGCTCCTCATATTGCTTAGATTTCACAACAATCACACCATTATCCACTTCTACTACTCGTCCTTCTAACGTCGAGAAATTCGATTCAATAGAAGCCGCACTCGCTTTCGTTACTTCTAATCCTGGTACATTCGTTCCTGATAATGCTGCGATCCCTAAAGCACCTGCTAAAATTATTTTTTTCATACCCATATGTAACCTCTCCATTCATGATGATTTTATTTGTTTGATTGGCTAAGACCAACCTGTAATCATTATAGTTACAGGTTATAAAAATAACAACCACTTTTCTCATGCAATGTTGCATACTGTAATTTTTAAATATAAATCGATTATTCCTATATTCAACACTACTGCTAAATTCTTGAATATCAGCAGGTAAACGGATTGATGATGAAGAAACTACTGTCATGCAGCATATTTTTCAATGCTACGGTTTGTATAATCGTAGTTCATTACATTATGTAGGGGCGGAATTCATATGTTAATAAAACCAAAGAGATTACAGGCAGGAGATATCGTAGCAACAGTAAGTGCTTCATGGGGAGGAGCGGGTGATTCTAAGCTAAGATGGCGTTATGAGCAAGGAGTAAAGAGATTAGAAGAAGTATTCGGGCTTACAGTTATCCCAATGCCAAATAGTTTAAAAGGTAGCGAATACCTTTATAACAATCCAGGGGCTCGTGCGGAAGATTTAATGACAGCATTTAAAGATACGCGTGTTAAAGCAATTATTACGAATATTGGTGGCGAAGATAGTATCCGTTTACTACCTTATATTGATTTTAATGTGATACGTGAAAATCCGAAAATCTTTATGGGGTACTCTGACGATACCGTTTCACATTTATTTTGTCATAAAGCAGGAATTTCCTCTTTTTACGGTCCAGCAATCTTAACCGATTTTGCTGAAAATATAGAGATGGATTCATATACGATTGAAACAGTGAATCGAACTCTCTTTTCAAATGAGATTATTGGTGAAATTCAACCAGCTAACGAATGGACGAGTGAGCGTTTAGAATGGATAGAAATAAATAAGGATACAAGACGTACGATGCAGCAAAACAACGGATATGAGGTCCTTCAAGGATCTAGGACTGTACGAGGACGTTTAATTGGTGGTTGTATTGAAGTATTGGAATTCGTAAAAGGAACGGAACTTTGGCCTGAGAAAAAGCATTGGGAGAATAGTATTTTATTCTTTGAAACATCTGAAGAACATCCAGAACCAAACTATATAAAGTATTGGTTGCGAAATTATGCAGCGCAAGGCATTCTGCAAAAAGCAAAGGGAATCATCTTCGGTAAACCGAAAGACGAAACATATTATGAAGAATATAAACAGGCAATACTTAAGATTATGAAGGAAAATAATTTAGAAGATTTGCCGATTCTTTATAATTTAAATTTTGGCCATACTGAACCGAAGTTTATTTTACCTTACGGTGCGATGGCAGAAATTGATTGTGAAAATGGATCTTTCTCTATTTTGGAAAGTGGAGTGGAGTGAAACTTTCAATAAGTAAAGCCATATGTTTTATAATTATGTTTTCCTGATCCTAGCGTATTTTTATTTTATTAGCTTGATAGCGATATGGCAGGACTCAAATCAATAAAAACACTCCTATGAGATATGACTGTGAATTGTTACTTTTTAAATGATATGGAGATTACTTATCTAATGATAAAGGGGGATTTACGTGTATGGAAGTAACATTTACAGTAAGGAAATGGGATGAAAAACCAATTGATGATAATAGAAAAGATTTCCCTATTAATATTGCCCATGTTGAATATGATATTGATGGGGAATTAAAAGGAAAAGCTTTTGTTGAATACTTATTATATTATTTAGACTCAAATATAAATGACGGTCACTTGGCTACTGCTAAAATTTCTGGATTTTTACACTTTGAAGGAATTTATAAGGGGCAACAAGGAACATTTACAGCTATAGAGCAAGGAATATTTGATAAAGGAAATTTAAATTCCCCAGGAACAATTATTAAAGCTACTGGTAACTTAGAAAGTCTGAGAGGGTCCTATAACTATCAGTTTACAGGTCAAACCAGTAAACTAATTTTAGAATTTGAAATTTAGCAAAATACCCTATAATTTAGTGGAAAGGACATTTCTTGTAATACTAAGAATGTCCTTTTTATTGACGAGCTTATTCAACTATTTTCTAATCGTTAAGAAAAGAACAGAGTATAATACATAAAATTTTCGTTATGGGTAGGAATTAAAACTCTAAGCCTGAGAGGCATGGGCCCCCACTTATTCATTACTTCTCCTAATAATTAAAGAATAATCCCTGAAAAACTCCCCTTCAATACTTCTTTTTCAAGTTGATTCATACATGTAAACATCGCAATAATCTTCGTACGATTTTTTTCATCGGGTTCAAATTTTTCAATTGTTACGTCACATCGAATCGTATCCCCACTAAAAACGGGACGTAAAAATTCAAAATCCATCTTGCGAGCTAATACGTTATAATCACCGCCAACTTTCGTAGGCAGTGTTGATGTTAAAAGTCCTTGTACAACAAATCGCCCTTGTTCATCAGGTGTAACATGATGAACTCCCTCATCCTTAGATACCTCTGTAAATAAAACAACATCTTCTCTTGTAAACGTTCGCTCAAAGGTGATTTTTTCGCCTACTTGCAATTTCATTGATACCCCTCCTCGAAAACACTTTTAAAATAAGAAAAACCGAAACTAAAAATCATTTCGGTTTTTCAATCTAAAGAAGTTTATATTTACTTTAAAGAATGTACAAACAACCCACTGCGCAGTTTCGGTTCAAACCACGTTGATTTTGGCGGCATGACTTCCCCAGCGTCTGCGATTGCTAATAAATCTTCCATTGACGTTGGATATAATGAGAACGCTGCTTTATATGCACCGCTGTTCACAAGGCGCTCTAGTTCTTCTAACCCGCGGATTCCGCCTACAAAATCGACGCGTGAATCAGATCGCGGATCATGTATTTCAAGTACTTGGCTTAATAGATGGTCTTGCAGAATAGACACATCTAAACCTTTCACAAGGTCGTTCGCATCAAACGTTTCCTCTTTCACAGTGAGCTTATACCACTTCTCGTTTATATACATACCAAATGTTTTCGGCTCATTCGGTTTATACGGAGAACCATTTGCTTCTTCTACATAAAAATACTGCGTAATTTGCTTTAAAAACTGTTCCTCTGATAAGCCGTTTAAATCTTTCACAACTCGGTTATAGTCCCAAATTGATAATTCATCGTGAGGGAATAGAACGGATAAGAAGAAATTAAATTCCTCTTCTCCTGTATAATTCGGATTTTGTTCTCTTCGCATAAGTCCTACTTTTGCTGCTGATGCAGAGCGATGATGTCCATCTGCAATGTACAAGTTCGGAATATCTTCAAATGCGTTTACTAAAGTGGCAATTACACTTTCATCTGCAACCTTCCAAGCAACATGCTCAACGCCATCTTCTGCTGTAAATGTATAAATTGGCGCATGTTCTTCTTTCCAGCTGCTAATGAAACGTTTCACTTCATCTTTTGTACGGTACGTTAAAAAGATAGGGCCCGTATTTGCATCACACACATCAACGTGACGGATGCGATCTAATTCTTTTTCATGACGCGTTCTTTCGTGTTTTTTAATTGTATCATCATCATACTCATCAATAGATGTACAAACGACAAGTCCTGACTGCGTTCTTCCTTGCATCGTCAGCTCATAAATGTATAATGCTGGCTCCTCATCTTGAATGAACACTTCTTCTCGTATAAATTGCTTTAAATTTTCACCCGCTTTTTCATATACGCGATCATCGTACGGTGAAAGTACCGGATCTAAATCGATTTCTGCTTTATCAACGTGTAAGAAAGAATACGGATTGCCTTTTACAACTTCTCTTGCCTCTTCACTATTTAATACGTCATACGGTAAAGCCGCAACTTGTGCTGCTTTTTCTTCTACTGGACGAATGGCCCGAAACGGTCGGATTTTTGCCAACTTCCTCTCTCCTTTACACAATCATTCGAACGGCTACAACACCTGAAATTTTGCTTATATTTTCCACAACATTCTCTTTAATTATATCATCAATTCCGTTATCAATATCAATCATTGTATACGCCCAAGAATGTTTACTACGATTAATCATATCCGCAATATTTATATGATGTTCTGCTAAACATCCTGTAATTTGTCCTACCATGTTCGGAACGTTTTGGTGCATAATTGTAATACGTTTCTTTCCGATATACGGAAGTTCTACGTTAGGATAGTTGACTGAATTACGAATATTTCCTGTCTCTAAATATTCACGTAATTGACGTGCAGCCATTACTGCACAATTTTCTTCCGATTCAGATGTAGATGCACCAAGATGGGGCGTCGCTGTTACATTTTTCATCTTAATCACATTTTCATTCGGGAAATCCGTTACGTAATGTGTAATAACATCTTCTTCTAATGCTTTTTGAAGAACATTTTCATCTACAAGTTCCCCTCTTGAGAAATTGAATAGACGTATTCCTTTTTTCATCGTCTCTATAGCATGTTCACCAATAAGCCCCTTCGTTTGATTCGTAAGAGGAATATGAAGTGTAATATAATCACACGTTGCAAAAATTTCATCTAGGCTAAACGCTCTTTGCACATGTGTAGAAAGGCGCCAAGCTGTTTCAACTGAAATGTAAGGATCATATCCGACAACGTCCATTCCTAAAGCTAGCGCATCATTCGCGACTAAAGCACCAATTGCACCAAGGCCAATAACCCCTAGACGTTTCCCCGCAATTTCTGATCCAACAAATTGTTTTTTCCCTGATTCAACAAGCTGAGGTACTTCTTCACCCTCTAGATTTTTCGTCCAGCTTACCCCATTAATAATGTTACGTGAAGACATAATAAGACTTGCGATAATAAGTTCCTTTACGGCATTCGCATTAGCCCCTGGCGTGTTAAATACTACAATTCCCTTTTCCGTACATCGATCGACAGGAATATTATTTACACCCGCACCAGCTCTTGCAATCGCCTTTAAATCTTTTGAAAACTCTTCTTGATGTAAAGAATAGCTGCGAAGTAAAATGCCGTCTGGATGATCCATTCTATCCCCTACTTCATAGCGCTCCCCGCCAAGAACTTGCAAACCTTTTTCTGCAATTTGATTTAACGTTTGAACACGAAACATATCCCCATCTCCCTATCTATTTTCAAGCTCAAATTCTTTCATATAATCTACTAATTGCTGCACACCTTCCACTGGCATCGCATTGTAAATACTAGCGCGCATGCCACCTACTGAACGATGTCCTTTTAACGTAACGAACCCGCGTTCCTTCGCTTTTTGTAAAAACTGATTATTTAATTCTTCTGACGGTGTTGTAAACGGAATGTTCATAAGTGATCGATACGTAGGATCAACTGGTGAAGTAAACAATTTAGACTCATCTAAGAAATGATAAAGAAGTGACGATTTCATTCTATTTTGTTCTTCAATCGCAGATACCCCGCCTTGTTCTTTTAACCACTCTAGTACAAGCTTCGTTACGTAAATACTAAAGGATGGCGGTGTATTATATAAGGAGTTATTTTTACTATAAGTTTCATAGTTTAGCATTGTAGGACAAGAGCAATCTGCCCCGCCAATTAAATCTTTTTTTATAATAGCAATCGTTAAGCCCGCTGGCCCTAAATTCTTTTGTGCTCCCGCATATATGAGGCCAAACTTCGTAACATCATATCGTTCTGATAAAATATTTGAGGACATATCCGCAACTAGCGGCACTTCTTCGAGATGTGGAATATCCACATATTTTGTCCCCTCAATTGTATTATTCGTTGTTATATGTACATAATCTAGTTTTTCATTATCGAGTAAACCATCCAATTTAGGAATCGTAGTAAACTTCTCTTGTTCAGAAGAAGCAATCACTTGTACTTCCCCTACTTTTTCTGCTTCTTGCAGTGCTTTTTTAGACCATGAGCCAGTCAGTACATAACCTGCTTTTTTGTACGTATTCATTATATTTAACGGTATCATAGAAAATTGTAATGATGCACCGCCCTGTAAAAATAAAACTTCATACTCATCAGGAATGTTCATTAATTCACGAAGCAGACTACTCGCTTCATCAATAATACTTTGAAAATAAGAAGATCGATGACTCATTTCCATAATAGACATGCCTGTCCCGTTATAATTTAAAAGCTCCTTTTGCACCTTCTCTAAAACTGGCAAAGGGAGTATTGATGGTCCTGCAGAAAAATTATACACTCTCTCCATCACCCGGATGACCTCCCTATTTCTCATTTTGTTATTTTTTAAACTTTCTGAATTATACCCCACAATACAATATACGGTCAATTTCTTTTCTATTATTATGTCTCAAGACGCGATGGAATCGCTTGCACGTGCATACTATATGTAAACATATAAAAAAGTGTTAAGTACATAATCGTACTTAACACTTTAATAATAGAAGAATAATAGCTAATTGTCCGTAAAGAACCGATCAAAAATTTGATAAATAGCAGAAAGACCAAAGAGCCAATAAATAGTGTCCACAAGCGCCGGCATAGAACCAAACCATTTCTCAACTACATTGTAATCTAACGCTACAAACAACCAATTCAAACCGCCAAGAATCACCAAAATTACTGTAAGGTAAGACAAAAATTTCATTATGATTGCCCCCTAGGTGATAAGATGGTGAAAGGCCTTTCACTAGAAATATATGTAGGAAACTTCAAAACTTACCTATTTTATAAAATTTATTTTCGATACCATCCGTTAATAACTGCCTCTGCTTCTTTACTATGTATTTGATACGCATGTGTACTATCATTAGAGCCAATAAACCAAATTGAAAAACCTTTAAAATATGGTTTCGGTTCTAATACATCTCGGTAAGCGCGCCAGCCATTTAATTGTACATCTTTTGAAAATACATTTGAAACATCTGGATTCCATGGATTTTGTAGTCCTAGTTCACGCGCTGGTACGTTAAATCCACCAAAATAAACTGGCTTTCCTGTTGCATTATGTAATTGTTCCAGTTGTTGAACAACATTTTGTCCACGATTATATACTGTTGTCGCGAATAAACTTTGCTTCACTTCTTCGTATGATGGATTCCTTTTTCCTGAAACTTCAAACCAACTATCGATACTAACAATATCCACCTTTTTTAAATACGGACGATTTATTTTCTCTTTAAACTTCGCTTCATACGAAGGGTCCCAGCTTGCTGTTAACCACCAGTTCATTTGATACAAAACATTTCCTTTATACTGCTGACGGACAAAATTAATCGTATCGTTCCAATATCCTTCTGCATATTCCATATTAACGAAATTAGAAGCAATCTTTAGTCCAAACACATTGTATTTACTTGTAATAGAATTAAAAATATCTTGTAGAATAACCGTTTTCCAATTCCAGAAGAAATCATTAATATTACTTGGATTCCATTCTGTTTCTCCAACATTCCCCTGCTGAATATATGGGAACGGTTCCACTATAACTTGAATATTACGCTTTAATAATTCTTGAATTAAAATGATAGCCTGTTTCTTTTGCGCCTGATTAATTACCATGTTAGTAGAAGTTACATTCGGAATATCTACTTGAATCGGTACATTTACTGTATTTAAATTTAAGCGCTCTACATCAGCTAACACTTTCGCTACATTTCCAACTTCCCATACCGTTACGTTTCCTGATTTTATTTTTCCAGGTTGAACAGTATTTACATCTGCCTGTACGTTTCCTTGAAAACAAAAAGAAAACAACATAATAAACACTCCTAAAAAACTTATTAAACTCTTATTTTTCTTCACAACTTTCCCCCTATAATTTTTGACTTTCTTGATTATTTTATACAATGTTTCACATATATTCCAGAAAAAATTACATGAAGTTTTCATTAATAAAAGCATTATTCATATAATTCTCCTGAAAATAGTAAGATAAATAAAAAAGAGCGGATTTCCGCTCTTTTTTATCCTTTTACAATTGAAATTATTGAATCCCTTCTGGTAACTTAATTGAATCAAATTTTTCATATGAATCAATCTTTATACTCACAACTGCATTCAACTTTTCCTTATCTGTACTAGCTTTTTTATCTGCGTTACTTTCACTCACTTTTATAGTTGTTCGCATCTCTTCAAATTTATAATCTTTTGTTATTATATATTCAATGTTAAACGCATCCATACTAAATCCTTCCGTTAATTTTTTCATATCTCCATTAATTTTTTGTAACGTATCTACTGCTTCTTTTCCCTTTAATTCAAGTGTAAGTTTATATGTGTCCTCATCCTTCTTTGCTTTCATTTTCTTAGCCAAAGCTTCCGGTAAATCTAACTCATTCAGTAAATTTTTACTGACCATTACATCATTTACATTAAATTGATCATTAGGTATCGTAACTAACTCTCCTGTATCAGGGTTTTTCACTTGAGCAGCGACCTTTCCATCTACTTCATACGTTACAATATCTGTACCACTTATTTTCATTTCAGCTCTAGAATTCTTCAGTTTCGGCTCCATCTGTATTTTCATTTTAATCTCTTCTGATTGGCTGCTCCCCTTCATTGACATAAGAGATGTCAATGTAAGATATTCCTCTTGTTTTAATCCGTCAGCTGCTTTTTTAAAAATATCCTTCGCTACTAACTCTTTTTCTTTTTTTACAGATACTGTTTTAGGTCCACTTGTTTTTTCACTGCTACAACCAGTTGTTAAACCTACTATTAGAGCCAAACTAGATATTACAACCATTTTCTTCATACTGATTCTCCCCATTTCCCGCTTAAAAATATTTTCATTTCATGTATAGTAAATCAACTGAAATAAATATATATACAATAATTATTTAACCTCTAAACTAAACCAGTTATTCAATCCGTATACTAACGTAACTAATGCTCCTATTACACCAAAAACAACAATATTTATACCAATTGATGAACCGAATAAAACAGCCATCATTGACACCATCAGTAATAGCATGGCGATACTATTTATCTTAATTTCTACTATGTCGCCATCCTTTACTTTCTTTTCTTTACTTCCAAAAAAAAATTGTTTTACTTTAATATTCGCTTCATCTAATTCAAAAGGAAGCGTATATTCTTCGTTATTCTCAAGTTTCATTACTACTTCGTTATCTACCTTTACTGCAACTCTTGCTGCTCCGCCCATTATCCCTGTTGCTCTTATTACTTTAATGCTCATATTAAATCCCCCTATTAGATTTCACTGCAACTATTAAGAAATTCCCCTTGTTGCACACTACTTCATCCTCCGTTTAATAAACATAATATTCCAAAAGGTATTATAACAAGTCCCTTTACAATATTTTGTCAAAATTTGTCGTGTTTCTACAAAAAGGATATTTTATCCATTACCGTAGAAAAAAGACTCTTACAATAGTAAGAGTCTTTTTTCTACAGTAACACTTTCATTAGCGGAAGGATTATTACTTCATTAAGCAGTCTCACCCGCAAACAAAAACATACTATCACTTCGGCTGTAAAGTTAATACTTTCCCTTCAATTCCATCTGTATTTAAAGTAGTCATATGATACGTGCCATTTACCCAATCATCTATTTGATCATGATACCAATCGCTTCTAAAATGTCCTGACTGTCCTGGCCCTACGATATGATAACCGTTTGACATATCTTTCGTATCTATGACAAATCGCCAAGAAGCACCATGATTTACAATACCGTTATCTCCATAACTCGCTGCTTGAACGGTAACTTGGCTTCCGCCAATTGGAACTGGCTTCTCACGATTAAAAGCAAATAACGCTAACATACTAGATGATTTCGAAATTGGATGTGTAAAAGCAAGTTGATGGTAATCGCCCCACTTCCACTCTGCAACATCGGTTCCATACTCCTTCTGCAATTTCTTCATTACATTCTCGTACGATTTATGCACAACTTTTGTGAAGCCTCCATACTTAGAAAACCATACACTATTTTCCCCGGCTACTTGTTTCCGAATCAATTCATCAACAACTTGTGACTTTCCTTCAAATAACTCCATCACATCTTTCGGTATTTCTTTTGAAAATAACGTATTCGAAATCTCTTTCATTAACAAATGAAAAATTAATGGTGCCGCTTCATCTTTACTATCGTAAAAGTTCCACTTTGTTAATTGTTTTACGCCTTCTTTCTCTACTTCATTTAAAGCTGTTTTATGTAACTCTTTTAAAAATATTGGAGTAAACTCTTTCCCGTATAAATTCTTTTGATCCATCTGTAATTCTTCTAAATCTTTCACCGTATACTTGTCCTTCTCTTGCAAAAACTCTTGAATACGCATTTGTCTATATGGCTGCGCCCACGTATTGCTAATATGGTATGGATAATTATCATCCACAATTTTATTATTCGCAGTTGAAATAAACCCTTGTTTTGGATTTATTACTTTTGGCAGTTGATCATATGGGATATACCCTTCCCATTCATATTCATCAGTCCACCCTGGCACTGGCAAACTCCCATCACCTTTTTTACGCACTGGTATATTTCCATTCGCTTTATAAGCAATCGTGCCATCGTTTGATGCAAATACAAAGTTTTGAGTTGGTGTATGAAAATCTTGAAGTGCCGTTTCAAACTCATTCCAATCTTTCGCTTTATTCATATTTAATACAGCCTTTAATTCAGCAGAAGGCTCCAAAGCAGTCCATTTCAAAGCGAATACTGTTTTCGTTTTCTCTTTTCCTTTATCCGCAAACTCTGAAATGACTGGACCATGCCTCGTAACCGTCACATTATACGGAATTGTTTTCCCGCCTTTTACTTTAATAGATTCGTCAACAACAGTAGCTTTTTCCCATTTATCGTTATACAAAAATTCATTTTCATTATTAGGGTTTCTCTTTTCAATATATAAATCTTGCACATCAGGACCGGTATTCGTAACGCCCCATGCTATTTTGTCATTGTGTCCTAATATAACACCAGGCACTCCAGCGAATATAACGCCACTCACATTTAAATCTTTCATTTCAAGTCTCGTTTGATACCATATAGAAGGTGTCGCAAGAGATAAATGAGGGTCATCCGCTAAAATTGGCTTACCTGACGCACTCTTCTCACCGCTCACAACCCAGTTATTACTACCGTTAAACTCCGGCGGAATGATCGTTTTTGAAAAACTTTGTGCTACGTCCACATTTGTATTTTTCAGTTCAGCGAGCAATCTAGGGGCATCTTTCGGATATGTAGGAAATAGCTCATTTGCTTGCTCTTTCGGAAGATTTTTCAGCGCCCAATAACGAAACGCTTGCCCGTGCCAATGTCCTCCTAAATCAAACGCCATATACTTCCCAATCGTTAAAGTATCAACAATTGACCATTCAGCAGGTTCATAACCTAATATAGTAAACTCAACTGGCAATCTCTTTTCCGCTTTCGCTTCACGTATAAAAGCGTTCACCCCATCAGCAAATGACTGCAAAGCAAATTTTGCTTCCCCATCATATTGACTAACAGACGCTTCTGCTGCTCGCCGTAAACCGAGCGTTCGAAACAATTTATCTCTATCAACGGCTGCTTCTCCAACAACTTCACTTAACATACCAGAAGCTTGCCTTCTACTTAAATCCATTTGAAATAAGCGATCTTGTGCTTGCACATACCCTTGCGAAAAATATAAATCATGTGCATTTTCCGCTTTAATATGCGGTACCCCGTTACTATCTCGTTTCACCGTAACAGCATGTTGTAAATCCTCTAGCTTTTTCGTTCCATCTATCTTTGGCATAGATCTCAGCGTATATACGTTCAAAAAAATCACACTGCAAATAATCAATAAAAGAACGATACTACTAGACCAAATAAAAATTCTCTTACCTCTAGTTCGTTTCTTCTTTATAACAACTTCCATATAACCCCTCCTTTCTCAAACTATTCGCTTCTATTTTGAAAGAACCTTTTAAAATAGAAAAATCCTTATATGCTACGGATCATACAAAATGAATCCTTCCTTTTCTTCACTTAAATCTACTTGCCCTTTCTTACACCAATTCCTCAAAATCCCCTTCACATAAGCGAACGTTCGCTTATTATGTTCAAACGCAATTTTAAGTGCTTCTAGTACTACCTTTCCTGAAACTCTTTGTATCCAATCCTTCAATTCCTTCACGATATATGGGGATAAACTACTAATATATTGTTCATAAAACTTGTACACTTTACTATTGGGAACGGCCTCTTCTATACTTTCTACTTCTTTCTCTTCAATAACTTCTTGTAAACTACTAGTATCCTCTTCTTCAGGCATACCAAAATGCTGCAATAACAATGGAATCTTCCATTCTTCTTCAAGACATTTACGTAAAAACGTATGTATGAATTCTTTATTTTTCACAGTCTTTAACTCACGTAACACACACTTCTCTACATTCGTATTTAAAATAGGGTTATAGTGTAGCCAATTTAGTATGTATAACTCTTTCGTTTCCGCATCGTATAAAATCTTTCCGTATGCAACAAACCTATTTAACAGCTTCTCAACAGTCTCCATACTGTAGCCCGTTTCCAGTTCTGCCACACGCTTCGGTAATATGTAAATTCCACATTGCTTCGTTTTCGTACCAGTTAACAAATATATGTAAAAATAACGCTCCTCTGGCGTTAAATCTAATATGAATTCATCTTGCCAAAAGTTCACCTGCACATTACGGTACACCGCCATCTATTTCCCTCCACTCTTTGCTAGCAAATAAGAAATCCCAATCCTTCAATATAAATATAGGAATGTGGGAGCCGTTTTGGCATTCGAATTACAATTTTTTTTACTACTTACTGTAAAGTAACAAAAAGGTTATTTAATCTTGCTACCAAAAATACAATAGACATCTGTCTATGTAAATGACAGATGTCTATTAAAGTCGTTTAAAAATCTAGTTGTTTCATAGACAATGGATTTTTAGGTGAATAATAAAGTTGCTTCATTTGAGAACCAAATAATGAAAATGAACCCTCATAATAAACATAACAAATAGAGTACTTGCATTTAAACTTTATAAAACTCAAATGTATTTTTTTCTAGACATATTGCTTCATCGGAACTTTTAATAATAATATCAAAACGTTGACTGTATGGATGCATAAACACTTTATACTGAATCCGACGTTCTGCATGAGACCGCCTTAAATAATTGATATCCGTTCCCCTTTCAGCAATATCTCGGCTAGACCTTCTCATTAATTCCGTTTCATCATCTGTATAGAAGTAAATTTTTAAATCAAATAGATCGGGATTAATAAATGCGACACACATTCCTTCTACAATCGTCACTTTGTTTTTTGAAGAAATTAACTCGCTTTTCATATAATGCGTATCTATCGTATAAAAATCTAAACCAGCCCTTACCATCTGAATATCTCTTTCTAAAGCAGACAAATGATGCGCTGATGGATGACAAGCCGTCATTTTATAATGATGATTTTCGTTTTGATATGTATAGTCAATAATTGCATGCTTTCGTATGTCTGAACTAACAATATATGGATCTGTATTAATATAATTCACTTCATTTTGATCTAGTAGGTCTACAAGCATATTAGCAAACGTTGTTTTTCCAGCAGCGCCATGTCCTGAAACACCAATAACAACCTGTTCATTAGTCCTACTAATCCAATTTATGATTTCTTGCAATAACTTATCCATCCTTCTCCCCCTTTTACTGATATACTGCCCTTATTTTAATTAGTTAAATATTGAGATGTCCTCTCATCTTATTATACATGAAAGAAAAAATAGCATAATGATCCATCGTACCATCTCTAATTTTATACAACTATATTATTTGTGAACACTTACAACGACGTTATTATGTTTTCGCGCTTGTTTTGTTCTTGTAGTTGTTTTTGTTTTTGTTTTGTTTTTTCTTAGTGATTTATTACTTGGTAGGTGCTTATGAGGGGCTTGGAAGGGGCTATATAGCGTTTTATTCCCGTCTAATTTTTAATTACACACGCCTCCTACAATCTTCTTATACTGTGTACACCCATAAAATTATATTCTTTCCGAAAATAAAAGTACTGAATTTTCTTCGTAGATAATCCAGTACTTGACGATTGAAAACTTATAAATGAAAGTGGCTACTATTAATAAGGTTAGTTGAAATACACTTCTACAAATCATTTTAGTAGCGATACGATTATACATACCGAATTATCTATAACGGAACGTTCTGGGCGTGATTTCATTAATACTGTTAATCCTATTAAAGACGTAACTAATGTTTGCGCTACTGCTTTAGCGTTCAAATCACTTTCCAGTTCTCCGGACTGAATTCCTTTCATAATTAATTCTTGAAATATAACTGAGAGATACATTTGATGTTCTCTAGTTAGCACTTCAAACTTTTCATTATGAGGAGCAAGCTCAACCATTGTGTTAATACAAAAACAACCTTTACTTAATTCTTTTTTATATTCTTCTTCCACTATATTTTCAAACAATGTCCGAATTGCTTCTTTTACAGATTTTCCGCTTTGAAGTTTTGTTCGTATACGAGCCGCATGTAAATTTGTGTATCTCCTTAATGCAGCTTCAAATAAACCCTCTTTATCACCAAAGGCTGAGTATAAACTCGGTTTTTGTATTTCCATTTTAGCAGTTAGATCACTTAATGAAGTAGCAGCGTATCCCTTCTCCCAAAAAAGTTGCATAGCAGCATCCAAAGCTTTTTCTTCATCAAATTCGCGTAGTCGAGCCATTTAAAACCCTCTCCTTCTCCATCTATTTTTTAAGACTATACATTATCACTTTATGTACCGATCAGTATATTATATATCGTATTAAATTATAAACGATGTGTCAAAAGAAAACGTTATTAATTCAAAATAAACTTGACATATCTATTTCTTCGAGATTATATTTTACTTACAAAATAACATACCGTTCGGTACATTATTTTCAATCACACAAAAAGGAGCTGATTTTATGAGTAGCAAAGAAAAAATGATGACCACTCTAAAACATACTCATATACATTCACCTGTTCATGCAACCATGTCACGCTATATGACTCTATTATTCGCAATAGCTTGCGGGATGGCTGTGGCGAATATATACTTCGCTCATCCACTACTTGATTCTTTATCAAATGAATTTAAGATTAGTCATTCAACTATCGGTATTGTGATTACGATTACTCAAGTTTGTTATGCACTCGGATTACTTTTATTCGTTCCACTTGGTGACTTATTAAGCCAAAAGAGACTCATTATTGTTCAAATGCTTTTATCTGTTTTCGCTTTAATTGTAATCGGGATCGCTCCCTCCAGCACCATACTTTTTATAGGTATGGCCTTAGTAGGACTTCTTGCAACTGTTACGCAAACACTCGTCGCATACGCATCAATTTTAGCTAATCCAGCAGAACGTGGACGCATAGTAGGTTTCGTGACAAGCGGCGTTGTAATAGGTATTCTCCTTGCTCGTACATTTGCAGGCACATTAACAGATTTAGCTGGATGGCGGTCCGTTCATCTCACCTCCGCTACCCTTTTACTCTTCGTATCTTTTTTATTACATTGGAATTTACCTACTCTTGAACAGAAAAGAATGACAACTATGCCTTACCGAAAATTAATACGTTCTGTTCTCTTATTATTTGTAGAAGAACGACTCTTACGCATTCGCGGAATATTAGCATTGCTCATTTTCACTTCATTCAGTATTTTATGGACTTCTTTAGTATTACCTCTAAGTGCTACACCTCATAATCTATCACATACAGCTATTGGTGCATTCGGCCTTGCTGGAGTTGCAGGTGCATTAGCTACTACGAAAGCGGGACAATTAGCTGATAAAGGATTAGGACAACGAACAACTGGCATAGCCTTATCTTTATTAGTACTTTCATGGCTCCTAATTAAATTTATTAACTACTCTCTATTGTTACTAATTTTCGGCATTATCCTTTTAGATTTAGCTGTGCAAGCTGTACATGTCACCAATCAAAGTATGCTTTTCACAGTGCGCCCTGAAGCAAGAAGTCGAATCACTGCCAGTTACATGATTTTTTATTCTATCGGTAGTGCAACGGGTGCAATTCTTTCAACAAATGTTTATGCAAAATACGGATGGAATGGAGTATGCCTATTAGGTGTATCTATTAGTGCTTTTGCTCTTTTATTTTGGGCAATGACCTTACGACGATCATCACAACTAAAAGAAGAATAATTCATTTGTATATTTTCTAATTCGTATTTTTCTACAAGACTATAAGAATAGCATTTATTTTTCAAAATAAATCAACGGCATTTTCATATTAAAAATGCCGTTGATTCCAAACTTTTATGTATGCGATTCGCCATTTCATGATAATTGATCATAGACTAGTGAAATACCTCTATTTCAAATTACCTTTAACTTGTCCAACAATCTCATTTATCGTATTTCGATCAAACTTATCACTAATTTCGTATGGCTTACGATCTTCTACTAATTGTACCCCTACGATGTCTTTTCGGTTCTTACCATATTGCACTTCAATAATAGATCCGCGCTCTATTTGTTTCCAAATGTGGCTTGCTTCATCTTTATTATCTAAAATAATACAGTCCTCAATAGTTTCATCAATCCCAATTAACTTGTTATCATCCATATATCCTACCTCGTATTGTAGACGTTCTTTCGCTTTTCCGCTTACTAATATACCTTTGCTACCATATGAGTAATCCGTATAATCCTTTTTCTCCACTTGTACCGCTTTCGGCTCTTTTGCTTCAGTTTTTTCAGCAGTTCCACAACCCGTAATAAGACCAATCGGCATAACCACCGTTAATACTACTCTAGTAAATTTCTTTATCATTTGTAACCAACCTCACATGTTTAACTTTAAATTCCATTTATCCCCTTACCAAATAATAACATAACACTACAGAGAAAATGCCAAAGATAAAATATTATTTACATTCTCCCACTTTAAAAACCGATGCGGAAAGTTATACATCTATTTTGTCTCTTTCCCGTTTACCTTAATGTAATATTCTCATGATTATAATTAGATGGAAGGTCAAAATCACAAACTGAATTGCCAAGGAATTATAGAAAGTAGACATCCTACTCACATACGATTAGTATTAAATTTGAGAGGTATGGAAAACTCGATAAAAAATATAAACTATATCATTACAATTAAAATGGTCTTTATATTAAGGAAGGAAGTGCACAGCTATGGATTTTAAAACAGTTATGCAAGAGCTTGAATCCCTCGGTAAGGAAAGAACGAAAAAAATATACATATCTAACGGTGCACACGAGCCAGTTTTCGGCGTAGCTACGGGCGCTATGAAACCGATCGCTAAGAAAATAAAATTAAATCAAGAGTTGGCTGAGGAACTTTATGCCACAGGTAACTACGATGCTATGTACTTTGCAGGCATTATTGCAGATCCAAAATCTATGAGTGAGTCTGATTTTGATCGCTGGATGGACGGGGCATATTTTTATATGCTATCCGATTATGTAGTGGCAGTAACTTTATCAGAGGCAAATATTGCACAAGATGTTGCTGATAAATGGATTACAAGTGGGGATGAGCTTAAAATGTCTGCAGGCTGGAGTTGCTACTGCTGGCTTTTAGGGAATCGCAAAGACAATGAGTTTTCTGAAAGCAAAATTTCCGATATGCTTGAAATGGTGAAAAATACAATTCATGATTCACCAGAACGAACAAAATCCGCTATGAATAATTTCCTAAACACTGTGGCAATTTCATATGTACCGCTACACGAAAAGGCAGTTGAGACTGCAAAAGAAGTTGGTATAGTTGAAGTAAAACGTGATAAGAAAAAAAGCAGTTTACTAAATGCTTCAGAAAGTATTCAAAAAGAACTTGATAGAGGCAGACTTGGTTTCAAACGTAAATATGTAAGGTGTTAAAAGTATGAAGGTGTCAATCTAAGTGAGATTGACACCTTTTTTTATGGACATTACTAGATTAATCGGACTCAAAGTTAAAGAGAACCAATCATTCATTTCCCTCTATACATCTAAAACTTCTTCTTTCAATTTATATACTCTATCTCTTTTCTCATCATCTTTGATAAAAATAAGTTTTCCTTCTTTAACAAAACCTTCTAATATTAAGCATACTTGACCATATGCTTTAGGCTTATTTGTTGTGAATCTTTCATCGGGTATTTTACCAGATCGTATTAATCGTTCGCATAGCTCAAGTGCACTTATTTCTTCAGAATTAAGTAATTCCAAAATAGCTTTTTGCAATGGCGATAACAGTACGGGTATCTCAGCTACCTCCACCTTCTCTTTTTCTTCTTCAAATAAATCTTCAAATGAAATTTGATTCATTACATCTTTTCCTTTCTCACAATTGATTTATATAACATGAACTGAATCCTATATGTACTGGAACTTTAAATATTATGTATTGTTATGTAGTACTTACCTTATTACATGAATTTCAAACTCATGTCCGTAATTCCATATAGTATGTTTCGATTATACCAAATATACGTTCTGTCTTCTATTGTAGAATTTTTTATAACAGGAATGAGAGTAATAGTGAATATTTATCTTCTTTTTAGTTTTATAAACCATGTAAAAAAGAGAAAAAGTTTACATAACAAAATTATAATTTCCTATAAATTTTCTATGCTAAAACGCAAAAAAGCACTTGTTGCCTCAAATAGACAATCAAGTGCTTTAAGTTTCATCTTTTTTAAATAGCATAAATTTGTAAGTTTTATAGTAACAGTATAACGACTTTTATATGTCGTGATAACTACTACGTTAAAACTTACGAGCTTGTACGAGTTCATTAGTTTAATATACATTCCATGGTTTTTATATTCATCGCCCAGTAAAATGTCATCTTATCTAAGCTCGCACTTCGTTTTCTATTCTATCATTGCACATAGTACCCTACGATGGTCCAACCATCATGAAGTACGTACTTTCTAACAGCCTATTCTTTTTTTCACTGCAAATATACTTTATTTTTTACTCATCTATATATATGCTTGTTATCTTTAACCATGCTCCACAACTTTTGACATTCTCATATGTAAAGTCACTGTAATTCATTTCGTATATTTGCTTAACCTCTTAAATTATTAATTACAATATACAAAAGTTAATAATTAAGGATTCTTCAATCCATTAATAAAACCCTTAAAGCTATCAGCTATTTTATACGTATTTTCTTCTTCACTAGATTGCGGGAAATAAAAAGAGTGATCCCAATAATACACACCATAGTTTTCAGTATCTGTAATAAGTACAATTAATCCTGAACCCGGATCATCTCCTATTATTAAACTGTTCGGTAACATATCTTCTTCAAACTCTTCATAGCATTCACTTAAATCAAAAGTTTTTTTTACACCTATACCATACAAAACATCTAAAGAGATTTCCTGATTTAATTCTTTAACAAAAAACTTACTATACCTAACTTTCGAAGTCCCTCCGTTATATTCACTTAAAAAATTTTTATAATCTTCCGGGAGTAAAAATCCTAAAAACTCTTCTAATTCTTCAATTGATTCTTCAGTTGCTTTACCAAAAGCATTTAAATTCATCTATTTCACTCCCATTTCATCTTTTAACTTCTTAGCTAATGACATTCCACCCATATGTCGAAATCTTCTGTGCATCTCTTTACTAACTTCTTGCATTGTTGTTAAATCTTGATGGTGGTGCCATGTATTTTCATCTAATTTCGGTCCATTTGGAGCTAATTCATCAGCTTTAGCAAAGTCAATGTCATATCTATTAAATTCACCTATCGGAACTTCTTGTCTTACCAACCCAGCAGATTTAAAGTCCGGAAAACCTTCAGGATAAGAAACTCGATTGGGAGGAATCTCCCAATCAATATAAGTCCATGTTCCTTCCTCGCTAATTTCGATTTTCCCACCTTTTTTCTGCCATTTTTCAGAATCTCTAGAATATAGGGGTTTAGTAGATAATTGTTCCTCTGTAAACTTCACTATTTCTGGGTTTTTCCCCGTACCCTTAACCCCACCACTCTCCAAATTCGAGATCCTACTCTGAATACTCGACTTTGAGGCATCATGGGCTTCTTGTAATTTCCCGCTATAGTTCGTTCCAGTTCTAGCGACACTTCCATCTGGCAGTATTTCTACACCTTTAAAGATTTGGGATACGGAGTCCACACCTTTTGCTAATTTTCAATTATATAATACTAGCAATTTATGTTAGCCTTAATTCATAAAAAATTACTTTTTATAAATTCAACCCAAGTTTCTCGTTACCACATTTCTATATTATAACATTAACTCAATCGTATCTTTTAAAGCTTCATTTACATTAATAGCCTTTTAAATAAAAAAACTGAAAGAGGATTTATCCACCTTCCAGTTTCTTCGTTCATTATTCTATCGGCCCCATAAATTGAGTAATTAAATAAACATGCTCGATAAGTTTGACTTTTTGTAAGTTTTCTACTTTTTCTGGTCCACCTAGTGCAAGTAAAGGTGTGTAACCAAAACATTCATCAATTTCAAGCTTTCCGTATTTATTTAATGCCTCCTGATAATGCTTCCAATCCAATGCTTTCTCTAAAAAATAATCATCTTTCGTATTTTTAAAGAAAAACTTAAATTTTCCAGCTACTACATCTACCGTACCTTTTCGATACTTAAGTAATAATAAATAGTTGTTTTCCCACACAAGAATATCTCCCATACCTGTTGTAAAAATTGGGATAGCTTCTTCATAACGAATATAACTTTCCTTTAATATATCTAAATATTTTTCTGGGTTTATTGCTCTTAAGTATCCATTTAACATACTCCCAAACCCATAGCATTTCCATAAATCTATTATTTGATCTGGAACTTTCCCTGTATACTTTTCAATAACCTCTGTTGATGGTTTTTCGAAAGATATAAAATCATTTATATTTTCCATAGTATCCCCCTACTCCGATTTCAATCTAACATTAAGATATATCAATTTTTTTTCTTCCTCTGATAAGGTGTCAGCAACTCGTCTAATTTCCTTATCCACATTACCAATCCTGCTTTTCCACTGCGAACCTATTGATGAATTAATTCTAGAATCACCCATGCCAGTTATTTTTAATGGATTTCCACCCGCAATTTGATCTGGGTCATGTAATGCAGCTTTATCCTTTATCCACTTTAAAGCTTGCTCTTCTGCTTCCCTAAATGAAAAACCTTCTTCCATAAATTCATCTATTTTATCTTGCACAGCTTGTTTTCGTGCTAATCTTTGAGCTGAATTTGCTTGTTTTGATCTTCCATATTTTAAAAATTGGTTCCGATTCTGAATAAACTCATCAACTGTCAATTTTCCCAGCCCATCTTCTTGGTTTTTTAATTGTCGTATAAACTCATCTTCATTATGTTTTGGATTACGTTTAAATTCGATTCCAATTTCGTCAGTACGCGAGCTATTATTACCCACTCCGCTAGTTTTATTACTTCCTTCTAATTTACTATGCCCATGAACAAGTTGATAAGCGTCATCCTTAGCTGCCGTACTTGCCTTTGAAAACTTTCCAGCTACTTCTCCAACAGTTGAAGATTCTATATAAGGAAGCTTCATTCCTATTCCAGTATCCACCGTCCTAACTGCTACTGGAATAGGAGTATTTTTCATAGCATCTAGTGCATTTTTTAAAGTCTTATTTTCCTTAAGCGATTGTACCACATTTTTACCCAAATTTGGATTAAAACCAGGCATTCCTTCTTTGAATTTTAATAATTTGGCTAAATCAGCTAATTCACTCGTTCCTTTGAATGCTTTTACTCCTTTTCCTACTGCTCCAACAACTGGGATTGCATCTAATCCGCCAAAAATGATGTTTCCTACCCGCTCTTCTTGGCTCAATTTCCGGTGTGTTCCCCAGTCTTCTCCGTCGATACCGCTTTTTATTTGTACAGCGCCGTATACAACTGCGGCAGCGGCCCCGAGTGGTGGACAAAGGATTGTTGTGATGATGATTCCTGCGCCTATTCCTATGTCTCGTATCATTTCTAGTTTTTTCTGTTCATCTTCTATCGATTTGTATTCAAATCCTCGTGTGGATGGGACTACTTTCTTGTATTCTTCATAATTTAGTTTTGCATCTGGGTTTTGTTTTTTTAGTTCTTTGTACTCCGCTTTCAGTACGTTATCAAATGCAGGTGAATCTTTAAAAATATCTTCTACAGTTATTTTATCTTTTTTTGTTTGTATTGTTTGCGGTACACTTCCGTATCCCGCGTGCGCATCTGGTAATACTGTCGTTGTTGTAGAGCCAATTCGGTTATTTGTTTCGAAGCTAAGAATAGATGTATCTCTCATTTTTTGAGCGAATTTATCCATTTCTACTAAAAAAGGTTTATCTATATGTTCAGACACCAATCGCCCTGCTTCTCCGCAATATTTTTGTAATGTCGAATAGCTATCAAGTAATTCCCCTATTCTTTGCGATTGATCTTTTGGGCTAAAATGTATACTACCATCTGAGTCTAAATCTCGTATTCTTCCATCAATTCTTTTTAATGATTCATTTGCTTCCCGTAATTTCATGAGTGCATCTTTTGTAATTCGATTCATACCATCTCCCATGTTTTGCCATGGTTCCGGTCTATATTTCACATCCATTTCGTTTTCATCCCCCAGCCGTATGGTGATTTCTACAACTTACTTAATCTTTCACGTAATTGTTCGTCCTTTTCAAGCATTTCCACACATACATTTCCTACAACTTTCGCCGACCTCAAATAGTGTTCAGACAATTCAAGTGTTTTGTGTAATATATCAGGATATTTTTCAATTACTCTCATCGCTTCACCTTTTTGATAAAAATCACTGCTTAATAAACTCTCAATATTTGTTCCAATGACGTCTAAATGGATTTTATATATATTTTCTAACTTCATTACTATATCAAGTAGTTCTTGAAAATTAACTAATACTTCTTCTCCACCACCAGAACCACTATCTCCCATTGATACTTGCATTATTGAATACCTCCTAACGAGAATTGTCTCGGGTCAATTAACTTTTTATATGGCATTTTTAACACGTCATACAATTTCTTATTAACCGCATAGAGGCTCACCCAGTCATATCGATTACGATCTACATCTATTTGAACGAAATCTTCTCCTTCAGTGAAATATAAGAAACATTCCCATTTTCCTCCTCTATTACTTCGAGGCCTCGTATACGTTTCTATCGCTATAACGTCTTTATTTGATAAATCTTTTCCCTCAAATGTTTGTTGTTCTGCCTCTGTCATTCTCTTTGAGAAAAATGTATCTTCTATTTCTCTCGGTTCTCTCAATAAGAAGGGTATGCGTGTTAATAATGAAAAATATACGTCCGGTTTTGGTATGTAGTCGATCTCGTATTTTTTATTTGGTTCTATTTCTGTTAATACAGCCACTCGGTCTTTATCCTCTTTTAAAAAGCCAATTAATACATTATTCATTCTCGTGTATTCATGACAATTTTCATATTCCTTTAATAGCTCAATTATTTGAAAAGCTGCAGAGGTAATTCCATTTTCACTTGTAAGTAAGCCTTTTTCTTTTAAACTCATAGTTGCTTTCGTGACACATTCTTCATCAAGTAAAATAATTACGTCACGGTTTGGCAATCCAAATATATCCGTAACCCCGGCTGCACCTGCGAGAACATATAATTCAGCTGGTGCAAAATTCCTTTCTTTTCCCATTCTTTTATCCCTCATTTCTCCATCACAACTGTTTTATCGCCCTTACTTCCGATCTATCTCCGTACGTTTGAATACTTTTATCTAACTCTTTCAAAGCTTTCGTATGTCCTTCAAATGCATCTACCAGTTCTGAGTTATATTGAATGATTAAATCTAGATAACTTAAAAAGGCATCTCTCGTTTTTCCATTCCAGTTCGCACATGTAACGTATGCTTTTAAGTTTTTCGCTTCGTTTAAAGAATCCTTCATACCATTTTCTATGTTTTGTGCGTAAGAAATGGCACTTGCAGTGTTACTTCCTATAATTTCAACCTCTTTACCACTCATGTTGGTTCCCTCCATTCTTTGTATGCTTAATGGATAAGTTTTTCAATTTCCTTTTTCTTTTCTTCAAAAGCCTTAGTCGCTGCAGCGTATGCTGACGCTTTCTCCGCTTCTGCTTTAGCTTTATATTCCAAATACTTTGCATAAGCTGTACCTTTTGCAGATCCAACATCGCTTAATGCACTTTTAAAATAGGATACTAATGTATTTAATTCTTCATCCTTTTCATGACGTTTTTGTTCAAATTCAACTGCCGGAATTTTATTAGCTTCCAAGCCATTACTTTTACTCTCATAATCTCTCTTCGCTGATTCAGCCTCTTGAATGAATTGCTTTAACTCTCTTTCTTTATCTTTTAAATAATCATGTAAATCATCATACCGATCTCGTTTCCTCGCACTTTCTGTAAAACCAGACGCATTTAAAAAAGCATTGTACAATTCATCTAACATCTTTCTCCCCCTTTATTACAATAATTATGTAGTTAAATTCGTATATATAAACACGAATATTCATTACATTAAGAATTAACAAATAATTATTTTTGCATATTGCTATTTTATCAAAGGGGTTTTAACATTTCCATATTTTATAAATAGCTTTCGCATTTTTCTTCAATTGTAATACCTCAAAAGCAGGCAGTCTTTAAGGCCTAATTAAGTAAGTATTCTATGTTACAAATGAAAAAGGATCTGATATAAATATCAGATCCTTTTTCACTGCTTCTTTTATAAATTTAATTTCTTGATACATACATCGTTTCATACGATAACTGGTTCATACGTGCTCAAATTATCATACACAGTTTTTACAATACTAGGCGGAAGGTTAACACATCCTCAGATCCACCTTTTCCTGTGGCAGTGCATAATTTTTAATAGAATCCAAGTGTATTTTTACTTGCCTGACTTAATTTTTTCGCTATACTCTTCTAAAGTTAACCCTGTTTCTTTTAGATACACAGCAACTTCTTTTCCTACATAACGATAATGCCATGGCTCATACTTAATACCAGTAATATTCTCTTTATCTTTCGGATAGCGGAGAGTAAACCCATACTCTGCAGCATTCTTATCTAACCATTTGAATGCATCAGTCGTTTCAAATTTTGCATTTAAATCTTCTACCGTATTCTGCCATTCAACTGAAATAATGTCTAACGCTAATCCCGTATGATGTTCACTTGCACCAGGATACTGAAGATATTCCAATGCCTTAGCACTAGCCTCTTTATCCGACAAACCTTGAGATTTATAGCTTTTAACTGAAGCATCATAATAAGTTTGTTGTAATTTTATAGCTCGATAACCTGATCTTAAATAAAGATTGATTCCCTCTTTTTTTGCAGCTGCTACCATATCCTGATAGGAAGTTGCAATTCTACTATCTATTTTCATATTTGGCTTCGCATTTTGGGTAATACTTGTTAATTCAATTCCTAGTTCCTTTGATAACATATGCTCTCTATTTACAAGGATAATTCTCCAATCATTAACATCAGAGATAGGTAAAACATCTTTTTTATTCGCATTTATCTCATTTTTATTTTTATCGTTATTATTAGTAGTTTCCTGAGATGTTTGCTTTCCACTACAAGCAGCAAGGCTCCATCCCATTGCCAATACCAATGCTAAAATTATAAATTTTTTAATTGTATCTCATTCCCTTTTTGTTTATTAGTCTTTATACCAATTTCCCAACACATCTCTAGGAATCTCCTTGAAATTCTCTAAAGAAACGGGGCCGACAAATTTTTTAATCCCATGATTTTTAGAATCTTCATCCGAATAATCTTTTAAAAATTGAATTTTAAATTGTTTCTTACCATCAGCATAGTCGGTTACTGTCGGTACGAGTGCCGCTTGTCGTATACCAAAAGTTTTATCTTCATACTTAACAAATTGTATATAAGATAATCCTCCTACCAATGTTTCTAATTTTTCTTGAGCAGAAATAAGATTTCCAAGAGAATAATAGATTAGCGTTTCATGTCCATCTTTATTTTGTTTCCACTCAATTGGTTGAATTACATGTGGATGATTTCCAATTACTACATCTACACCTAAATCTGTTAAATATTGAGCAACTTCTTTTTGTTGCTTTGAAGGTGTAGAGGTATATTCTACTCCCCAATGCACCATAACAATCACCATATCAGAGCTACTCTTTGCCTTTTCCACATCATTTTGTATCGCTTTTTTATCCATTACATTTAATGCCCAAGACTTATCAGCTGGAATTTTAATTCCATTCGTACCGTATGTATAATTTAGTAACGCAAAACGAATACCATTTTTTGTAATCGTTTTTATTTCATTACGCTCATTTTGATTCTCATTAATGCCTAATGGGATAACATCCGGATATTTCTTCCAGTATTCTCTTGTATTCGCAACACCTTTAATACCCATATCCATAGCGTGATTTGTCGCTTGCGTCACTATATTGAATCCAGTGTCCACTAAAGATTGACCTACTTCTTCAGGTGTATTGAAAGTCGGATATCCCTGTACTTTTAGATTATTTCCTGCTATTGGAGTCTCCTGGTTCACTATAGCAAGATCACTTGATTGAACAGCTTTTTTGATATTTTCATAAATATAGTGATAATCATATGAACCGTCTTTTTGTTTGCCATCTTTAATTACTGCATCATGATATAAATTATCACCCGTTGCCATTACATTCACAACCGATTTTACTTTTTTATCTTCAATAAAATTAGGAGACTGTTGAATAGGACTTTTCTCTACCCAATTTGGTGCTTTTAATGATGTATCTGTATTTGATTGAGCCGGTGGTGATGAAGCTTTAGATGACTTAACATCTGTATTATCACAAGCGGTTAAAAGTACTAAAAAAATAAGACATAATAAAAATTTATTTTTACTTCTCTGTAAATTATGTAACATGTAATCCTCTTTTCTGTTCTATTACTTATAACCAATTTTAACAAATAACTTTTTAAACAACGTATTTTGGTTTTACACTTCATTATGGAAGGACACTCTGTTACATCTGCTTCGGAATATACGGATAACCGTTTTCCACTTTCTAACAATCTATCGATTCTATTAGAATTGATAGATTGCTAAAAAAGCATTATCCACCAGGATGCCGACTAGATTCCAATCAACATCCTCCATATATTGAATTTGATATACCTGTTCCAATTGTAGTAGCTGGTTAATCTAAACAAGAGAGGAGATATAGCCTCTTCTCTTGCTTTACATTTGTGAGTGGCTCCAAAAAGAGGGACTCGTTGACGTCCCCTCTTTAGATAGTGCAAAATTTTTGTACCTATTTTCTTTAAGTCGAGCGACAATCATTATACGAATCACAATAAGTAAGACCCAAGAACTTATTTTACCAATATATTAAAAAAGTAGCAATATCACCTGCGATTCATATAAAGAAGACAATTAGGAGAAATGAAAAAGGAAGTCGTTATCTCTATCGTACAATTGATAAAGATGATGTAGCTCAAGTATTAAAAAAGTTAATCTGTACTATTAACAACAGTTAAAAGAAAAAAATAGTTATTTCCTATATCGAAAATTATGTAAATGAATACTGGTATGAAACGACTATACGATGGCACCGTTATATTTCCATAAAACTAACAAACTAAAATACCACGTAACATTACAAGAGTTACGTGGTATGTAAACGATGAAATATTAAATTTTCACTGATTGTTCTTCTTGATAAATAATTTCACCATCAATAATAGTTATTTCTACTTTTAAATCTT
Organism: Bacillus sp. FDAARGOS_235; assembly: GCF_002073415.2. Lineage (NCBI taxonomy): Bacteria > Bacillati > Bacillota > Bacilli > Caryophanales > Bacillaceae > Bacillus > Bacillus sp. FDAARGOS_235. Next base: position 5,088,269 of record NZ_CP020437.2, on the reverse strand, counting down.
TAATTTGGTTTGGATTCACACTTAAAATGCTGTCATTTAATATAACTAAATCCGCCAACTTTCCGACCTCTATGCTTCCTTTTATCTCTTCTTCAAAACTCGCATAAGCGCCATTCCATGTGTATAGTTTAATAGCTTCCATTACACTTATAGATTGATTCACACCAACCTCTATTCCAGACTTCGTTTTTCTATTGACAGCAACATGAATTCCTAATAAAGGGTTATAGTCGGTAACTGGTGCATCCGAACTACCTGCTGCAATGATGCCTCGATCAATATAATCACGAGCAGCGTACATATGATTAACACGATCACCATAGTGCCGTAAATATATCTCTCCGAATTCATATGGAAATGGAGGGTTTGGAATTGGAACTATCTCAAGTTTTTTCATTCTCTCTTGTAAATCTGGTGAAGAAATTCCCGCGTGCTCGATTCGATGACGATGATTTTTTCTTGGTGATTCCTCTAACGCCCTTTCTACACAATTTAAATACATTTCAATAGCTTTATCACCTTGTGCATGCACAGTGATTTGATAACCTTTTTTGTGTGCTTCGCCTAACACTTGATAAATTTCTTCCTCATTATAATAAAGAATGCCATAATTGTTACGATCACTCGAATACGACTCACGGGTTGCAATTGTAGGTCCAGTACTACTTCCATCTGTAAACAGTTTAGCTGGTCCAACCTTGAACCTCTCATCTCCCGTACCAGTTATCACACCAGCTTCGACCATTTTATTAACAAATTCATGGGAGTTATTTATTTGACATATCATTGCATATATTCGGACACGAATATCCCTACTCTTCACAGCTCGTTGTAGTAAACGAAAACTCTCAGGTCCATCTCCACCTGCGTCATGTATACTCGTTATACCAGCTGCAACGAAATGATCTGATGCAATTTTCACAGCCTTCATCATTTCACTTTCTTTATAACTTGCAACTTCACTCATCTCCATATTTGCTGCTTCAATTAACCTTCCTGTAAGCTTTCCTGCCTGATCCTTTTCAATAACTCCCCCACTCGTGTTCGGTGTGTTCTCGTTAATTTGCGCAATTTCTAATGCTTTGCTGTTCACTACGCTTATGTGGTGACAAGTACGAGTTATAATAATAGGATGGTCAACTGAAATGTCATCCAGCTCAGTAATTGTTGGATAACGCTTTTCCTTCACAGCGGTTTCATTAAAGCCCCAAGCACGTATCCATTCACCTTTTGGCGTTTCTAATGCCTTCTTTTTTAGGTCATCTAACAAAGCTTCGATAGAATCAATATGTTCAGCTTTACAACTGACAGCCAACTGATTTTGTCCATAAGAAATGAGGTGAAGATGGGAATCAATGAATCCAGGAAGAAGCGTTTTTCCTTGCAAGTCAATTACATCCGTTTTTTCTCCTATAAAACTCTTAACCTCCTCATTTGAACCAACAAATGCGATACGATTATTTTGTATTGCCACAGCTTCGACTACTGTATTCTTTTGGTCGACTGTAATAACTTCTCCATTTAACAAGACAACATCAGCTTTCATAAACTCAACCCTTTCGGAATTACCCTTTTCGAGTAATTCATTCCGTATTTACAGTTACATCTCTCAATAGGATCTTCCGCCTTTTAACAAATTAAAGTTGAGCTAAACACTCTTTTATTGTTGTAACGATAAAAGTAAAGTCTTCCTCTGTAATGCTTAATGGCGGTGCAAGTTGCAAAATATTATTGTAACCGGCAACAGTGTCACCATTTTTACCGATAATTAGACCTTTTTCTTTACAAGCATTGATGACTTTGTTCATCTTTTCAATGGAAGCCGGTTCTTTTGTTTGCTTATCTTCCACTAGTTCAATACCTAAAAGAAGACCTTTTCCGCGAACATCTCCTACGTTTGGATGTTCTTTTACATCCTCTAGTTCATATAACAGTCGTTCACCCAATTCCTTGGAACGGTCAATGAGTTTCTCATTCTCCATAATTTCTAAATTTTTCAAAGCTAAGGCGCAAGCTGCAGGGTTTCCTCCGAACGTATTCACATGGCGAAATCGATCATAATCTTCGCTGCCTACGTACGCCTCATAAATCTCTCGTTTAACTGCTGTTGCCGACAAAGGAAGATACGCACTTGTAATACCTTTTGCCATCGTAATGATATCTGGTTTGACACCGTAATTCATAAATCCAAACGGCTTCCCTGTCCGCCCAAATCCACATATTACTTCATCACAAATGAGCAACGCACCGTGCTTCTCGCAAATTTCTTTTACTTTTGCCATATATTCATCAGGAGGCATCAAAATGCCGCCCCCAGTAATAATCGGCTCCATAATTACGCCGGCTACTGTTTGACTTAACTCCCATGTCATGACACGATCGATTTCATCAGCACTTGCCAGTGTACGAACATCTTCTGGATTACGATACGTATCAGGCGGTGCTACATGCAAGAATCCTTGCCCAAGTGGTTCATATTTATACTTTCTTTGTGCTTGTCCTGTTGCCGCAAGAGCCCCCATTGAGTTACCATGATAAGCACGATAGCGTGAAATAAACTTATAGCGTCCATGATCACCTTTTTGCTGATGATATTGACGAGCAATTTTAAACGCTGTTTCATTTGCTTCCGATCCACTGTTAGAGAAGAAAATAACGTATTCATCATCAAGCCATTCATTCAATTTCTCTGCTAATTTAATAGCAGGAACATGACTTTGTGTCAGAGGAAAATATGGCATTTCTTCCAGTTGTTCAAAAGCCGCTCTTGCAAGCTCTTTACGGCCATATCCAACATTCACGCACCAAAGACCGGACATGCCGTCTAAATAACGGTTTCCATCAATATCCGTCACCCATGCTCCTTCTGCTTTTGTAATAATTAAATTCGTTGGATTAGGGGATGCTCCTTTCATTGCATGCCAAAGGTACTTTTCATCTGCTTGTTTCAAACTTTGTGTTTGCTCTGTCACTTGCACAATCACCAACTCCATTCTATCCGTTTATGATTTTCTATCACTCTATCAATAACGAGCCGTAAGCATTTTCTTGCGCGTATAAAATTCTACGCCATCTTTTCCATTTGCATGGAGATCACCATAGAAGGATTTCTTATAACCTGAGAATGGGAAGAATGCCATTGGAGCAGGAACCCCAAGATTGACCCCAAGCATACCTGCATCAATTTCTTCACGGAATTCACGAATTGCTTTCGCGCTATCGGTGTATAGGCATGCACCATTTGCGAACGGTGATGCATTAGCAACATGAATTGCTTGCGCCAAGTCTTTTACGCGTATAATAGAAAGAACCGGTGCGAAGATTTCATCTTGCCAGATTTTCATTTCCTGTGTCACATTGTCAAAAATCGTTGGACCGACAAAATAACCGTCACCGTTTGCTGCATCATCTTCACGTCCGTCACGAATAAGTGTCGCTCCCTGCTCTATACCAGATTGAATGTATCCGTGTGTACGCTCTTTATGGCCGTCACGAATAACGGGACCAAGAAAAACATCTTCTTCCAGACCATTACCAATCGTAATTGCATTCGCCTCTTGAAGCAGTCTATTAACGAGCTCATCTGCAACGTCTTCTTCCACGACAACAACAGCCGCCGCCATGCATCTTTCACCCGCTGAACCGAAGGCAGCACTTGTAATTTCTTTCACTGCAAAACTAAGGTCCGCATCTTTTAATACGATCGAATGATTTTTTGCACCTGCAAGAGCTTGTACACGTTTGCCGTTTGCTGCTGCTGTTTTATATATATACTCAGCGACAGGTTGAGAACCAACGAAAGATACAGCCTTCACATCCTCATTGTCAAGAATGCCATTCACGACGTCATGTGCACCATGTACAACATTTAGTACTCCATCTGGAAGACCTGCTTCTGTAAACAGTTCAGCTATGCGATTCGCCAGCAACGGTGTTCTTTCAGATGGTTTTAATACAAACGTATTTCCGCATGCAATCGCGAGTGGGAACATCCAGCATGGCACCATCATCGGAAAGTTAAATGGCGTTATTCCTGCGATTACTCCGATTGGATAACGATACATCCCTGATTCAACACCAGTAGCAATATCAGGAAGTTGCTCTCCCATCATTAAAGTAGGTGCACCTGCTGCAAATTCAACACATTCAATCCCTCGCTGTACTTCACCGTAAGCTTCTTTATAACTTTTTCCATTTTCCAAGGTAACGAGTTTCGCTAACTCCTCCCAGTTTTCAATCAAAAGCTGTTGGTAGCGAAATAGAATCCGAGCACGCCGAGGTACAGCAACCTTTTTCCATGTTTGGAATGCTTCTTTCGCAGTTGCTACAGCTCTATCCAAATCTTCTTTAGTCGAAAGCGGCACACGAGCAATAGTCTCTCCTGTTGCTGGATTTGGTACATCTTCTACTTGTTTACTTTTAGATTCTATCCATTGTCCACCAATATAATTTTTTAACGTTTGTACATTTTTGGTTACTACCATGGTGAAACCTCCTAATTTTAAGATAGCCGTCCTATGTATGTATTGCATTCACAAAAAAGAAAGCGCATTCATTAGACGGTATATAAACTTATTTATATACATTTCTCTAACATTACTAATCTTACTCTTATCGATTGCATATGCAGGAGCAGTCATCTGCTTAGCATTTGTCCACTCTCCAGTTCACATTATTTCAGATTAATCTCATGGTTCATCTTATAATTCTTTTTCAAAAATACTGGGCAATCCCATTCACAAACAAGGTCCTTATCCAAGGAAACAACCCAGCCCTTTGTAACATGATACTTTTTTCCATCAACAGTAATAAACACTTCACCGTCTGTCACATAGAAAACTTCCTGTTCTTCTACATGCCACGTTCCTTTATTTGGTTCACCTACCCATGGTTCCCATGTGTTGGCACCTAGTTGCTCTGCTTCTTCTGCTGTAATTTTTTTCGCAAAAAACATGATGATACCTCTCTCTCTTATTAGTAATTTTGACGGAATACGTTCCTATACATCTACTGTTTTAACATTGGTATCTGTATTAACATTGGTAACCTTTAAACGTTTGAACTCTTTTCTCATAAAGTATATGGCAATGAGAACGCCTGGAATTTCGGCAGCAGGAGCAGCGTACCATACACCTTCTACACCCCAGAACTTCGGAAAAGCAAATAGAAACGGTATCATGAACAACAATATTTTGCTAACACTAATAAACGTTGCGGACCAGTTTCTCTCCTGTGATTCAAAATAACCAGAGACAAGCAAGCTAACTGCACTAAGTGTAAACAAACAATTGAATACAACCGTCGTCCAAATGCCCAGTTTTTGCAATTCAGGATTACCACCGGAAAAAAATGACACAATTGGATCTGCAAAAATGATTAATATAGCTGTCACAATTACAAAGAAGGAAACTGTAAAAATGAGTCCCATCTTAATTGCTTGTTTCACACGATCAAGGTTGCCTGCACCATAATTATAACTAATAATCGGTTGAAGCCCTGTCATTCCACCGAGCGCCGCTAAAGCGAGAAGATTTGTAATGTAACCATTTTGAATCGTGAAAGCTGCAACGTGCAGACCACCTCCGTAGCTTTGCAGTAAATTGTTGGTGAAAATAATTGCTATAAACATCATGAACTGACTAGAGAAAGATGCAAACCCCGTCCAAACTACTTCACCAATCTTCTTAAGATTAATCATCACATCTTTCATTTTTGGCTTCAGTTTTGTTTTACCAAACCAGAAATAAAAGATTAAGAGAACAGGAATCGATTGCGAAATCGTATTAGCCCATGAAGAACCCATCATCCCCATGTCATACTTCACTACCATAATCCATTCCATAACTCCAGCAACAACTGCTGCGACTAACCAACTGTTCATTGACAATATAGGTTTTTCATCGATATTAGCTAAAATACTTAATACAACGGCCAATATCGTTAATGGCAACGAAATCCATAGTAGTCGGCTATATTGCACCGCATACGGAAGTGCTTCATCACTTGCTCCAAATAGAATCATAATATCAGTTTCAAAGACCAATCCAAGTACAGCTATCAAAGTGGAAAGGAAAAGAGTAAACCATAAAGTTTGTCCCATAATACTTCTAGCTTCTTCTATCTTCCCTTTCCCCATTCGAAGTGAAATGACCGCTCCGGCTCCTATCCCCAAAAGAACCCCAATCATACGGGTAATAACCATGACCGTAAATCCAATTCCGATTCCTTCGATTTCTAGCTCCTGAAAGCCACTGACGAAATAGCCATCAATAACCGATACAACTCCTAGAATTACATTAGCCATAATTCCTGCCAAAGCAAACCGTAAATATAGTAACGGAATACTTTTGGTTCCGAGCACTGAATCATCCACCGACTTATTCATTCCTTCTGGCTTCTCTATGTTCGATGACGGACGGTTGTCCACTATTTTCATGAGCATATCCCCTTACAAATAATTTATATAGCAAGTTAAGCTCAATTAATTCACATACCAACCTACAGGCTTGGCATGCTGGTGGATATTGATTTGCTTCGTTTCCATAAAGTGCTCCAGCCCGGCAACACCTAAAGCCCTACCGATTCCACTTTGCTTATACCCGCCCCAAGGACCTTCAACATAAGCAAGATGATAACTATTAATCCAAGTAATTCCCGCACGCAATTTACTAATGACACGTTTTGCTCGGTCCATATCTTCAGTAAATACAGCACCGGCTAATCCATAAATGGAATCATTCGCTTTTTGGATCGCATCTTCCTCATCTTTAAATTTCTGTACAATAAGGACTGGTCCAAAAATCTCTTCCTTAACAATACGCATATCTGCATTTACATCAGCAAAGATTGTTGGTGCGATAAAAAAACCTCGATCAAGCCCATTTTCTGTTAAACGTTTACCACCACAAACTAATTTTGCACCTTCTTCCATTCCACTCTTTATATAATGTAAAACGTCATTCATATGAGACTCGGTTGTGAGAGCTCCCATTTCGATATTCTCGCTTTCTCCGTTTCCAACTACAATTTTGTTCGCACGTTCGGCCAATCTTTCAACAAACTTATCGTAAATGGTCTCTTGTACAAGTAAACGGGATGCAGCTGAACAAACTTGCCCAGCGTTGTGGAAAATACCAAACATCGCATTATCGACAGCAGTTTCAAAATCCACATCGTCGAACACAATAAGTGGAGATTTCCCCCCTAGTTCCAGTGTAATTTTTTTCATATTGCCCGCGGCTGCTCGCATAATACTTTGACCTGTTTTTGTTCCACCTGTAAAGGCAATTTTGTCAACATCATGGCTCTCTGCAAGCTCATTCCCAACCTTTGAACCAGGTCCCAACACTAAGTTTGCCACTCCGTCTGGAAGCCCAATCTCTTCGATAATTTCAAATAACTTGAATACGCTTACAGGAGTGACGTCAGCAGGTTTAATTACAATTGTATTCCCTGCGGCAAGTGCAGGAGCAATTTGCCAAACAGCTAGCATAAGCGGGAAGTTCCAAGGTACAATCAGTCCACAAACACCAATCGGTTCATGAATAACAATCGTTTCTGAAGAATCATCACGATTGTAAGATTCCTTTTTTATACCTTTAATCAAGTCAGCATAATAGCGGAAGCATTGAACCGATACTGGAATATCTACATAGGTTGTTGCACGAATAACCTTACCGTTATTTGCAGTTTCCAAACGGGCAATTTCAGCTGTCTTCTCTTCAAGACGATCTGCAATCTTATATAGATAATCAGCTCTTTCATCAGCCGATAAATCTGACCAAATTCCGCTGTCAAACGCTTTACGAGCCGCCTTTATTGCTAGTTTCGCATCATCTGCTGATCCATGAGCGGACGTTGCAATAACCTCTTCAGTTGCAGGATTGATAATATTTCGTCTCGCACCCGATAATGCTTCTACCCATTTTCCGTCAATGAACATGTTTATTTCCATAAACACCTCTCCTTTACGCAATAATATCTACCAACTTGAAACCAATATGTGCTATATTGACCAGCATCGTTTTCTGATTATAGAATGGAAATGATTTGAGACGTTCCTTTTCAAATCGATATCCACCTGCATTCCCCGTAACGATCCATTGTGCCAATAACTTACCAAACAATGTTGAGAGAGACGCGCCGTGGCCTGTATAACCAGTTGCAAAATATGCACCTTCTTTAGATTTACCGATAACCGGGAACGTATCAATTGTCACACCGATAAATCCACCCCACCTGTAATCTATCTTGCTTCCTTCTAGTTTTGGCATTATTTTAACCATAGCATCGTACACACTTTGATAAACGGCATCACCTAAGTTCGGACGAATATCACCACCGCCAAATACGATTCGATTATCTGGTGTACGCCTGAAATAGTAAAGGAAACTACTCGTATCAAAAACCATGCGATCTTTAGGAATAACGCTATTCAAAAGTGTTTCTGAAAGCTGTTCAGTAGCAATAATGCGTGCCGAAATTGGCAGTACGCCTTTATTCAGTTCAGCCATAATTTTTCCAGAGTAACCATCTGTAGCAACAATAATGTCTTTCGCTGTAACAGTACCTTTTTCTGTAACAACTTTCACACTATTTCGGCCGTACTCAATAGATAATGCTTTCGAATGCTCAAAGATTTTTGCACCAATTGATTTCGCTGCTTCTCCCAAACCAATTGCATAGTTCAGTGGTTGGAATGAGTAACTTGAGTTGTCGACTAAGCAACCATAATATTGAGGGGAATCAATTTCTTGATGCAACTGACTTCGATTAAGCACGCTACATTCATATCCAAAATTTTTGTTTAAGTACTCACTTTCATGTTTCAATCCTTCAAAATGTTTGGCTTTGTAAGCTGCCACAATGTGACCTGTCTTTCTAAAATTACAGTTGATTTGATGCTCGTCGATAATGTTTTTAACTAATTCAACACTAAGCAGAGAAAGATCGTTAAGCTGTCTCGCCTCTTCGGCACCATACTTTTTAGCAAGCTCCTGCATCGTTGACTTATAGCCCGGCAATACCATCCCGCCGTTGCGACCGCTTGCGCCATATCCGATTGTTTCCTGCTCAAGGACAATGACACTCTTTCCTAATTTTTGCAAATGATATGCAGAAGAAAGACCTGTGAAACCTGCGCCAATAATGACAACATCCGCCTCTTCATTTCCTTCAAGAGGTTTTCCTTTGTCATAGCTGTTTGCAGTCGCTGTCCACAGAGAGAGCGTATCCATTCGATCCATCTTTTCCATAGCTAATCCTTCTCCTTTCGTGACATGTATGTTACAATACAGTCAAAAATATTCGAAATATTCACTCTTATTGAATTAATAATATGATTTGGAGTTTCCTCCAAGTCAATAGTCATTTAAGAGTTTTTTGAATTCATTTTGCGAAAAAAGTGGAGTAACTCCACTTTTTTCATCGGAGGGACACATCTATGAAAATTGGTGCATTTGCAAAACTTTTTCATGTTACGACTGATACCGTTCGTTATTACATTGAACTTGGATTATTAATACCAGACAAAAAAAACACCCAGTATCAAATGAACCAATTGTGTTTCGACGACATGGCTTTTATTACCGAGTTGAAAAAATTTCATTTTTCATTGTTAGAAATCCAACGAATTTTATCGTATCGGCGTGTTACAAGCTTCTCGGACCATGAGGATATCGACTACTACAACAACTTGCTCACTGATAAAAAGAACGAACTGATCCAAAAAAAAGAAGACATATCAAAAGCTATCCAATTGATTGAAAAGGCGGTTCAAACCAGTTCGCCTTCATCCAAAGAAGAGAATATTACAGGAATTCCGCTTGACTTTGTAAATCTGCTCTATTGTCCGAAATGCCAAATTCCCCTTGAAATGAAAGATGTAACGATTAAAAAAGTTTACATTCACACGGGAAGTTTAACTTGTACCTGTGGATACGAAGCAGCTATCGAGGAAGGTATTATCATTACCGCGAACTTGTATGAGACGTCTCCTTATCCATCTTATTTTTACGATAAAGAAACGATTAAAGAGATTAATCCCAAAATGATTAACTTATTTGAAAAAATTAATTTTCAATTTCAAAAAGTTCTACAAAATATAGATTTGAAAAACAAATTAATTGTGGAAACAAACGTTGACGCTTTCGTGTCACTACCTAAATATATCGATGTTCTTGAAACGAGCGCATCCTATGTATTCAGTGGCTATTCACTTGAGATGCTCAAGAAGGTTCGAAACAGAATTGAGCGTATGAATCCGAAGCCACGCGTCCTTTATATTTTGAATTCCGATTTAAATTTGCCATTGAAACCGCTTAGCATCGATGTTTTTGTAGATAGTTTTTCAGTAACTGATTTTTCATTGCTCAATCCGCAATTCCCCATTCACGTTCTAAAAAACTATTTACATAACAGTTCAACAATTGTCGGCGGATACTCGTATTATGATAGCTCGGCCAAATCCTTGAAAAACATTTCAGGCTTATATCCAAATTCCAACGAGCATATTTTGTATCCCAAATACTTAGAAGAAAATTTATCAGTCAATGGATTTCAAATTACGCAAAGTGAAAATATCGGTTACTGTACAGATCCAGGACCTTATTTCGATTATCATGTAATAGACGAAAAATTCCACATGCTCATGTATTTGGCTAGTACGAACAAATAGCATACAAAAAGTATTTGTCCGAAAAATATGCTATTTCACAAATGAGTAGCACCTTTGTAGCTAAAATGGTAGTGCGGGTATCAGCATCCGCACTACCATTTTCGATTTGCCAATTTCATTCTACAACGTTTACATATCAATCTTATTTAAATGAATTATAGTCACGGCTCTATAGTTCCTGTCCCAACTCCAAAACTCTATACGTTTAGCATTCTTCGGACTACTATTAGATTTTTTTATTTAGTGAAGGTCTCACAGTACTATCTTTACTAACGAAGACAGCGCAACTCATTTTTATTCGTTCTTCCCAGAAAATATCTCTTCATTCTATCCCCCTCCTAAAATCCCTTTTCCTCCATTGACCAGTCGTAAAAAAAGCCATCCAACTCGAACGAATTGGATGGCCTTATACTAGAAAGAAAATGTTCTATTTGTATTACTTCAATTTTCCCTCAAAAACAATTTTTCTACCACACGGTTCAACTACTGTTTTTCCGTCTTTCTTCACTTCATGAAAGATTGGCTCTTCCATACGACGAGACGGGGCGTATCCTTCTTGTTCCATGCGAGCTAAGCAGTCTGTAATTGCTTCGTTTTCGAGTACTTCAAATTTCTTTTTATTAGGTTGTTTTGTCATGCCCTAACCTACTTTCTATTTTTCTTGATGCGAATTGATTCTTCATGTAGATCATATATACCATTGCGAGAATCCCTATTATAATCATAACCGCAATAAAAAAGCTTGTATACTGTATTTTTTCTATAAATACGCCTCCTAATACAGGCCCCATAATACTTCCTAAACTAAAGGCGATTCCAGATAATATATTACCTGCTGGTAGTAAGTGTCTCGGTAATAAATCTGTCATAAATCCAAGTCCTAAAGAGAAGCAAGATCCAATGACCATACCAGCTAACAGCATGCAGGCAAAGACTATCCAGTAATATTGATCAAATACGGCCGCAAGTAGAAAAATGCTCGTACCTATGCTGAACGTCCACGTTAATATACGGTCCCTTCCGTATTTATCACTTAATATACCGAGAGGAATTTGTGTAATAATGCCCCCAACTGCAAACGCTGGCAATAAGAAGGAAACTTCCGATACAGACCACCCTTTACGAAGTGCGTATACTGGTAAGTTACTATTTAACATTGCTTCAAGCACACCGTATGCAAGTGGTCCCAGTAATGCAATCCACCCTAATCCAACAACTTGTTTATAACGAGAAAATGATGATCCACTCTTCACTTCTCTTTCATCTTGTGCTGGGAATGCATTTTTCGTTGGGAGTAGTAAAAGCCAACCTATTAAACAAAGTATAGTAGATATGATAAATGGTGTTGCAAGACCGTACTGAACAGTGCTTGCTAAATACGGACCGACGGCAAAACCAATTCCGAAGAATACACCGTATATCGATACTTGTCTACCTATTTTACTCGGATCCGATGTTGTCGTAATCCACGTTTGCGTTCCAACATGAAGCATATGATCGCCGACTCCAACTAGAAATCTAAGGATAAACCATACCCAAAATGAAAATGTTTGTGTAAAAAAGAATAATGAAATAATGACGAGAAACCCACCAATGACGATAATTGGCTTCATTCCAAACTTTTGCATCGGTTTTTCAAGAAACGGTGAAATAACTAATATCCCAATGTATAATGCCGTCGCATGAATACCATTAATACTTGAACTAACCCCTTCTTGTTCAAAAATCATTGCAATGGCAGGTAAGAGCATCCCCTGTGATAAACCTGAGATTGCCACAATCCCAACCATAATCCAAAAAGTAAAACGCATCGACATCCTGTTCCCTCTCCTTCTCACGCTTTCCACTTTTCATTATAAACGGTTTCTTCAAATGCGTGTACGAATATTAACAATAAAAAGAAGCTAAAAGAATGAGCCTTTTAGCTTCTTATCCTTCCCAAACTTGTGCTTTCACATTGTAATGAAAATGTTTAAAATATGGATTTTCATAAAATGAAGGGCCATATAAGTACGGATGTGAATGAGCGATTGGTGGCTGCTGTATTTGTAAAGGAACTACAGCTGGTGAAACTTGCAAATACATCGGGCTTATCATTATTTTTGCATATAAGTGATGATTATATGGCGAATGCGCAATTAAAAACGGTTGATGCACTAGTAATCTCCCCTTTTACCTACAAATGTTATAGTATATGCAATACTTTTGCTTTCGGGGACTATTTCTGTTCTAACCAATTCTCTACATGATTTATAAATACATCTAAACAATCAATAAACGGTGAGTGCCCGCAATCTTCTAACACCTGCAACTTTGCATTTGGCAAATGTTTTGCTAATTCCTCACCGACTACTTGCGGTACGACGTAATCCCTGTCACCTTGTATGACGAGTGTAGGAGTTTTAATACGATGAATTTGTTTATTTCCCTCTACCACACCATTATGTTCATCCGAAATATTAAATGTGATGAGCGCATAATTCACATCTACGAAATTACGCTGCGTTAACATATCATCTAAATACTTCTCATAACGATCCGGTTCCGGTTGATTGTGTGTATATATTAATAGATTCCACACTGTACGATAATATAATTTATTCATATTTTTTATCGCATCTAGTACTGGAGCAATTTGTACGGGATCTTGCGCGATTTCTTCTTTCGTCTTTACTAAACTTGATACGATCGGTTCCCCGTTAATATCTTTTTTAAAGATTGGATAGCCTTTCATCCCTACTGATTCTACTAAAATTAACTTTTCTACAAAAGTTGGGTGATTCGCTGTAAATTGCATCGCAACACCACCGCCCATTGACCATCCCATTAACGAAAACTTCTCTAGCTTTAATTGATCGATAAATAATTTTACATCTTCTGCGAAGTCTTGTAATGAATCTATCGACTTATTATACGTCGATTGTCCAAATCCTCTTAAATCAAGAGCGTAAATATGGTATTGATTTTGCAGCTTTTCGATAACTAAATCAAAGTGTTGTGACGATGTCATGTTCCCGTGAATGAGTACGAGAGTTTCTGTATTTCGCCTTCCAACTTCCTGATACGCAATCGTTTCTCCATTCGATAGTGCAACAAACTCCATTGTTGCAGGCTTAATCATCACAAGTTCCCCCATTCTTTTTAATAGAAAGAAAATTCTTTATATAATTAAAGAATAACATACAGAATATATGTTCTCAACATAAAACCTATGCGAAATTTTCACATAAAACAACATGCCTATTACTAGACAACTATAATAAAAAAAGATATAGTTAGCTAGGTAACTAATTTGAAAGGATCAAAATATATGGACGAAAAACAACATTTTTTTCACATCGTCAGCCAGACTTCTCGAAAGTTTACGAAGAAATTTAATGAACGCGTATCTCCAACTGGGTTATTTAGTGCGCAGTGGGCTGTTATTTTTCGTATTAATCAAACCGGTTCTTGTACACAAACAGAATTATGCCAGTATTTAAATGTTGAATCACCAACGATGACTCGTACGTTGACACGTATGGAAACGATGGGCTGGATTATTCGTACAGAAGGAAAAGATCGCCGTGAGAAGCTTATTTCTTTATCCGAAACAGCTATAAAAATGATTCCAGTATGGCAAGAAGAAGTGGATACCTTCGAAGAAAAGACGCTAGATGGTATTAACGAAGATGACTTACATCAAGCATTTCAAGTGTTACAACAAATTATTAAAAACTTAGATTAAATTGGAGGGATGACGATGCAAAGTGAAAAACTTTGGACGAAGGATTTCCTCGGAACTTGTTTTAGTAGTCTATTTCTCTTTTTAACATTCTATATGCTTATGACTACTTTACCTGTCTATGTAATAGACGGCCTAAAAGGAAAACCTGAGGAAATTGGTTTAGTTGCAACTGTTTTTCTTATTTCTTCTGTTTTATGTAGACCATTTACAGGAAAATGGCTCGATGACTTAGGAAGAAAGAAAATATTATTTATTTCACTTTCATTATTTTTAGCCGCTACTGTTATGTATTTCGGTGCGCAAAGTTTATTTTTATTACTTGCCCTTCGCTTCTTACATGGTATTGGCTTTGGGATGGCGACGACAGCAACTGGTACGATTGTAACTGATGTTGCGCCAGCTCATAGACGAGGCGAAGCACTTGCTTATTTCGGCGTATTTATGAGTCTGCCGATGGTAATTGGTCCTTTTTTAGGTTTAACAATTATTTCTCATTTTTCGTTTACTGTACTATTTATCGTTTGTTCCGTATTTTCATTACTTGCATTTTTATTAGGATTACTTGTAAATATTCCACATGAAGCACCAGTGAAAAAACAAAAACGAGAAAAAATGAAGTGGAAAGATTTAATTGAACCATCTTCTATTCCAATCGCTCTGACAGGATTTGTTTTAGCCTTTTCTTATAGTGGTATTTTATCCTTTATTCCTATATATGCGAAAGAGCTCGGTTTAGCCGATATTGCAAGTTATTTCTTCATTGTATACGCACTTGTTGTTGTAATTTCTCGTCCATTTACAGGAAAGATTTTTGACCGCTACGGCGAAAACGTACTTGTTTATCCAGCTATTATTATTTTCACAATTGGGATGTTCGCATTAAGTCAAGCGCAAACTCCATTTTGGTTCCTAAGCGCAGGTGTATTAATCGGTTTAGGTTATGGAACATTAATTCCAAGTTTCCAAACGATTGCAATTTCTGCGGCGCCAAATCATCGACGTGGTTCTGCGACAGCTACGTACTTCTCATTCTTTGATAGTGGTATTGGTTTTGGTTCTTTCATTTTAGGTATCGTCGCAGCGAAATCAAGTTATCATAATATGTATTTTATCGCAGCTATTATCGTTGCGTTCACTTTACTTCTATATTATGGATTACACGGTCGAAAACAAAAATTCAAGAAACAACGTACAGACGGACAAATTTCCGCTTAACGTTAATAAGGAAAGTAAACTTCCCCGTTTACTTTCCTTATTTTGTATTTCTTTCAAGACGAGCGTATACTTATAGTAGCAAATAAAGGAGGGACCTATATGAAACTAAAAAAATCTCCCCTACTCTTACTTATACTAACATGCATATTTGTAATTACAGGGCTTGGTTTTACATACTTCAAACATAATAAAACAACCCCATCAAAAAATAACGTGACAAAGGAGAATTGGTTAGATGACCCTTACTTACGTTGGTCGTACACACATATGAAAGAATTCACTTTAATTAATGAAGTCAAAAACAACCCCGACCAAGTGGCTCACTTCCCTACTGCGTTACAAAAATTAGATGATTTTGCTGTGGAGCGTGGATTTGGAACTACGACTCCTTTAAGAAAACTTTTAGACGATAACAAAACAGATGCTTTTGTCGTTGTACATAATGGGCAACTTGTATATGAACGATATTTCAATGGATATAACGAGAGTGAACCGCATGGTATGGCTTCATTAGCAAAGGTCTTTACTGGGGTAATGATACAATCTCTCGCTAAAGAAAATCGTATCGATTTAGAGAAAACAGCTGACACTTATATAAAAGAATTAAACAATACACCGTTCGGTAAAGCGACACTTCAGCAATTAATGGACATGCAAGTTTCTGTAGAGTACCCTACTCATGGATATGAACATCCAGCGTTAGAAAATCAAGATGCACAACTATATTTAGCGAGCAATATTTTACCCCGAGGTAAAAACTACAACGGTCCGATGAAAATTTATGATATGTTACGAGAAGCAGAAGAAACTGCACCACCTGGTTCCGGTTTTTCTTACGATAACGGATCAGCGGAAACACTCGCTTGGGTTATTCGAACTATCACTGGTAAATCATTAGCTGAAAATGTTAGCGAACGAATATGGTCTCAAATTGGTATGGAAGAAAATGCGTATTACGTTACAGACGAAACAAAGGTAGAACAAGCAAGCGCTGGTTTAAATGCAACTACTAGAGATATGGCAAGATTCGGTCAACTACTATTAAATAACGGGGAATATAACGGAAAACAAATCATCCCTTCCTCCATTACAGAAAGTGTGGAAAATGTACAAGAAGGTGAACTCGCAATTGGCAATGGCGCTTCTATTTCTTATCATAATCAATGGTGGATTCCGCACAATGAACAAGGTGCTTTCGAAGTGTTAGGCAGTTACGGACAAACGCTTTATATCGATCCGAAAGCAAATATGGTAATCGTCCACTTCTCTTCTAATGCTACACCTAGTAATGAAATACATTCGGTTTATTCCGATATGTATGTTGATATTGCCCATCATTTGGAGAAGCTTTCACAGTAGTGGAAGCAGGAGTTTAAGCCTTACATGAATGACTATTTGGTTGAACAATCGATCTATTGTGCTGAAACGTCAATATAGTAAAAAAGGATCTCTCTTTATCAAGAGAGATCCTTTTTTTACTTCTTCTTCTTTTCTGTCGGTTGGCTTTGTTTAGCGAAATTAGATGAATCATCGAAATTTGGTTGCTTTTTACCAGCATTATTACTTCTACCTTTTCCCATATGTAATGCACCTCCCTCCTCCTTACTATTCCCAATAAAAAAATCCTCTTGCATCCAAGAGGATTTTTTGTTGTGCTATTATTAATAATGCTCAACTGTTACCGCAGTACTTCCAACACCGTCCTATCATAACTTTTAACCATGGTGTTGATCGTGGCCATCAGGCCTATGATTATCTATCCGTCTTGGCGTTTTCCTTTAAACGATACCCTAATCTTCGATCGCTTGGTAGGCCGTGGTCCAGAAGTCTTGGATAAGATGCGATGGGGCTGGAGTGGACATCCCAACCTGTGTGAACAGAATTCCAATAAACTGTTTATCTGGATCAGCGTAAGCTGAAGTGCCGGTTCCGCCATCCCAGCCGAATTGACCGATAGACGCGTAGTCTCCAAGATAGGTACGCACCGCCATCCCAAAGCCCCAGCCACCTTGGATCCCTTGTCCGAACGACAAATGGATGTTATTTTTGGCCAAATCGTCTCGGTATACTTGTTGTTCAGGAGTAAGACGGTTGGTGGTCATCAGCTGGACTGCGGGCCTAGACAGGATCCGTTTAGTACCGTGCATCCCTTTATTCAAAAGCATCTGCAAATACGCGTGATAATCGTCGACGGTTCCAAGCAGTCCACCACCGCCTGCTTGGAATGCTGGAGGTTTGCTGTAACGTCCGCCCACACCTTCATCCCACACGATGAATTCACCTGTCTGCGGATCGGGGTTGAAGGCTGGTGGAAGCCGGTCAATCTTGAGCTCAGGTACGTAGAATCCAGTGTCCTTCATTCCTAGCGGATCGAATATGCGTTCGTGCAAGAACGACTCGAACGTCTGACCCGTGACCCTGGCAACAAGAACGCCGATTACTTCTAAACTGATATGATACTGCCACCGCTCTCCGGGCTGATAGCTTAGCGGAAGTGCACCTAGGCGACGCATAAACTCATCTGGATCGGGCATATCCTGCCCTGGCGTGTCGAATATCCCACTCTCGAAGAACGCGTTCATGATGGGAGAACCCATCAACGTGAGATCCACTCCGAGCCCGAATGTGGAGGTCAACAAGTCTCGTACAGTGATAGGACGCCGTGCTGGGACGGTCTCTTCTAGTGGGCCATCGGGCTGTTTCAACACTTGCCGGTCGGCGAGTTCCGGTAGCCATTTGTCTACTGGGTCGTCTAAATGCAGTTTGCACTCATCGAGCAAAACCATTACTGGTGAAACTGCGATTGGCTTGCTAGTGGACGCCAATCGAAAAATCGTGTCCCGACGCATTGATGCACCGCCATCATGCCTCATTGTTCCAAGCGCTTCGACGTGCGTCTCGCCGTTTCGGCTGACTAAGGCGACGAGCCCAGGAATCTTTCCAGAATCGACATGCCGCGCCAATACATTGCGCATTTTGCGCAATCCTGTTTCAGAAAAGCCCTTATTGTTTTGTCCCATTTTGTTCTCCTTTAGTTTAGATTGAGATTTCTAATACATATTGACAATCAATTATTAGTTCTTCAAATAGAAAAATTCCCCTTTTTAATAATTTCGACAAAATGCATTTATATACATGGAGGCACCATGCATCACTATCAACCTAAGATAGGCTACATTTATGGGGATTTAATAATGGAGAATGCAATCATTAAAAACATTGATACATCCATTTAAAAATATGATTACAAGATTTGCGAATTGATTATGATACATCTAAAAACACCGATATACTTTCAAAAAAGTAAAAAAGCGCCCTGTACACAGGGCGCTTTGCTCCAACCTAATGACTAATATTAGCAGTTGGGTATAATGTCGTTCCTCCAATTGAAACCTTTATTTCATTTGTTAAAGGAACATTTTGCTCATTAATAATTGTTCTCCACCATTCCCATGCAAGACCTGTACATTCTCTCGCTACGACTTTTACATTTTTTGAATTCGGTGGAAGTGGTATAACTGTAGAAAAGTGAGCAGTTTTATCTCTGCCGCTTCCTTCCCAAGTTTTATGTGTTAGTACTTCTTTCCCATTTTGATCATATGAGAATTCATCCCAAGATACATCAAATTGAGCAACATATGCACCGTAATGATCAAGCGTCATTTTCGCACTTGAATATTCTGTAGTTGTAGTCTCAACATAATCTGTATTGTTATGAACAGCAGCAGTTGCATTATCTTTTAAGAAAGTGCTCGTATATGAAATTGGGTATGCTGGATTTTTTTTACTTAACTCTGCATTATCTTTAATGATATTTCGGATTT
Organism: Bacillus sp. FDAARGOS_235; assembly: GCF_002073415.2. Lineage (NCBI taxonomy): Bacteria > Bacillati > Bacillota > Bacilli > Caryophanales > Bacillaceae > Bacillus > Bacillus sp. FDAARGOS_235. The sequence continues at coordinate 5,068,828 of NZ_CP020437.2, read as the reverse complement.
CATTAAAATCTTTTGTAACAACCTTGTTATGCTCTTTTGCATCTCCGCCTAATACTACAGCGGTAAAGGTACTTTCTTCAAAAATATCTTTGTACTGTCCACTCGTTTCGACGCTGTTATTTTTAAGTAACGCTTTAAAAGCAGCTTGTACATCTTTGCTCTTAGATGTTGTTTCTAATTTCACATAAATGGTTCTGCCATAGGCTACATTTGACACCATAACAGGCGGAGCCGCATTACTTATCCCTTTACGAGTTAACTCACCGAAAGTAACACTATTATCAAAAAGATCTGATGGATTGTTAGGTAGTTCAGCACTTACGGTATAAAATATTTGCTTATATGCCGCAACCATCACTTTTTTCTCTCCATTTGCAACTGCATTAAAGTCAATGTTTAGACTGTTATCAAGATATTTAGCGTTGACATTAAGAGCACTTGCGATTTGTGATTTACTATACACCATGGACTCTGTATACTGCATTCTTGCAGGTAACGAATGTGTTGATGCATACTTCTCATTCCAAGTAGATACTAAATCATCTACTGCTCCAGACACATTACCATATGTCGGATTCTGGACAGATATCGTATTTTCTTTCCTCATTCCAGGTAAGTCTATACTAATATTTAAAGGTTTTCTCTTAGCCACTAATAAACTAGGTTGATTATCGGCAAAAGCTTTATTTGCAAGTTGTACTGCTCCTGGATACGTACGATTAGCTACAGAATCAATAATCGAAATATCGACCGGTGACGTTGTAAGTGATTTTTTTTCACGCTCAACTACTACAAATTTACCATTTGAATTGATACTTTCTTTCGGAACAAAACTCTCTACTTTATCACCATTTACTGCTAAAATATCTCTACTATCATACTTTAAATTTGCTATACCATTATTAATGTCACTAGCATTTTTTGCTGCATCAGTTGCATTACCTGTTTGCGTTTCCGCGAAAGAAATAGATGAATAATGAATAGTGCATAAACTAACTAACACACATGCTAGGAATTTTATTTTTTTATTACTTTTCTTAATTTTCAGAAAAATCACCCCGTTCTTTTTTTATATTAAATATGATAATGATTGCTAATTAATAAACTTACATAAATGCTTTTAAAAGTTCTTGAACTAACGGAATTACCCCACCTAAAAATTTCAAAACTGCCATTGCGATTTCCATATTGCTTCCTCCTCTTTGTTGTATTAAAGATGTATTGAATATTTATGTCTTCATTATAATAAGCTTTTACATTTGCATCAATTCATTTTTAAATGCAATATTACATATTGGAGGAAGAACATTTTTTTGCTAGATTGATGATGGAATAGAACCATATGCCCATCACCCTGAAGTTTTGGTGTCCCCCACAACGATAAAAACAAATCACTTCATGTGACACCTAAATCCAACGTTAAGATTAGTGCACAATTTAATAGAACTTGGAGATAATAGTGTCTAGTATTCAGCAAATGATTTTGAAAAAAAACAGGCGCACAATATTAGCCATTGTGGGATAAACAGCATAAGTGAATCACTTTATTTTGAAGTTCTTCTAGTTATGCTCCCTTTAATAAATGATCAGCATACAATCGCTGAACGAGTACACGAACTTGGCGCAGGGTTTATGTTACATATTCAGCAATTATCGGCCGAGGATTTAAAACATGCCGTCAATGAGGTGTTGCAGAACCCTTTTTAACTAAGGTGCTAGTCTGACAAATTCATCTATAAATTCCATAATCAAAGCATAAATGATAAGACTTATAGGTAATACATTTACAACTAAAGCGAAAATTCTTTTACTTAATTTCTCTGTGCTGAACATTGAAAGAATGCTTACAGGTACACTAAATATAGAAAGATAGAATGTGAGTAATACTAACATTCTTATCATATAATTCCCACTATCGTCTACACTACTTAATAAATTGTAAATTGGTAAGATAATAATCGTAGCAATCGCTGTCAAAGAGGATATTTTAGTAAATACATTCAAATTTCTCCTTACCAATCCTTTCACCTCTCTTTTATATTCATTACAATGCTCCTATTAGTTCATTCATTTTTTTACAGGTAGAAATAAGCATTTGCTCCATTCGTTCCTCTTATATTGAAAGGCATGTAGTACTCCCCCTCTTAAAAATATTTCAAATCAAAATGAAAAAACGTTTTGAAATATAAATTCAATCTATCAATACATTACAACAAAAATCTATAGATATCAGAATTTTCCATTTATTAAAGGTTATCCTCCAAACAACCTCGAACATTGTAAGAAACATACATAAGGAGGTTGATCTATTTTGTTTCGTTCTTTTACAAATGGTTGCGTCACCTTAGTGCAACGTTTCTTGCCAGAACCGTTTATTTTATCATGTTTATTAACTGTTTTTGTTATCTTCTTCGGCATGTTTGCAACTCAGCAAACACCGGTCGAAATGATTAATCATTGGGGTAATGGCATTTGGGGACTTCTCGCCTTTTCTATGCAAATGGCACTAGTACTTGTCACTGGATCTGCTTTAGCGAACGCTCCTCTTATTAAAAAGGGGTTAACGAAAGCTGCCAGGCTACCGAAAACGAATGGCCAAGGTATTATTGCCATTTCAATTGTAAGTTTACTTGGTGCATACATAAACTGGGGATTTGGTATTGTTGTATCTGTTTTATATGCAAAAGAAGTTGCAAGACAACTTGAAGGATTAGATTACAGATTAGCAATTGCTTCTTCTTACTCTGGATTTCTCATTTGGCATGCGGGTCTTTCTGCTTCTATCCCTCTTACGTTAGCTACTGGCGGTGAAACGTTAATTAAAACGACAGCTGGAAGTATTAAAGAAGCGATTCCAATAACAGAAACGTTATTCTCACCATACGCTCTCGTTCCAGTTATTATCTTTCTCATTACGATGCCACTCATTAACCGGGCAATGCATCCCGATGAAAAACATACGGTAACAGTAGATCCTAGCGTATTTCATGAAGAAGCTGCTGCTATAGAAGTAGAGCCAAAAACAGTCGCTGAAAAAATGGAAAATAGCATCATTATTACACTTTGCGTTGGGTTATTAGGTCTCATTTATATTTTCAATTACTTTTATACGAAAGGTTTTAACCTTACACTCGATATCGTTATTTTTATGTTATTAATTGCTGGTCTTATTTTTCACCGGACTCCGATTCAATATATTCGTTCTTTTTCAGACTCTACAAAAAGTGCTTCTGGCATTCTACTTCAGTTTCCGTTTTACGCAGGAATTATGGGTATGATGATTGGAGTAAATAGTGAAGGTCTTTCTCTTGGAGGAGCTATTTCTAATTTCTTTATTAGTATTTCAAACGAAACGACTTTCCCGCTCTTTACTTTTTTAAGTGCTGGCATCGTTAATATTTTTGTTCCATCTGGTGGCGGTCAATGGGCTGTACAGGCACCCATTATGATTCCAGCTGGTGCTGAACTTGGTGTACCTGCTGCAAAAACAGCAATGGCAATTGCGTGGGGCGATGCTTGGACGAATTTAATTCAACCTTTCTGGGCATTACCAGCGTTAGCGATAGCTGGTTTAGGTGCTCGTGATATTATGGGATTTTGCGTTGTGAACTTACTATATGCAGGATTTATCATTAGTTTATGCTTCTTATTTATTTAAACGAAAAGCTAGTTTTATACTAGCTTTTTTACATAATAAATCATTTACCCCGCATTAACAGGCAGTAAACTCCCACCCCATACCAGCTAGAGCAAAGCGGTTAGGTGGGAAATCAACTGCCTGTAAATGCCCGATTGGTGAAGGCTAATAATCAGTGGGAAGAACAAAACCCCCACTGATTAAAGTTTCACTTTATTTCCCACGCAATTTATAATCGTCTTCCACTCTATCTCCGTAAGGTTTAATGCCTCAAATGCAAAAAAATCTTTACATATCTTTTCAATCAGATATGGATTTTCCCTCAAGAAATTCCACTGTAACGCTTTAGGAAGAAAATACGTTTCATACTCTTTACTTCCTCTTACTACCTCATCGACTTCTCTTTCACAAATCCCTCTTATTAAATAATCATTTCTTAATTGGATCTTCATTTGTTGAAACGTTTCACTATATTTCTTCAATTGGATTAAGCAATTAATATAGGTACGAAAAAGTTCGTTATCATACTGACAACAATTTATAATACGATCAATTTCATTCATAATGTACGAGCCTTTTCTTCTATTTGTAATAACCACTTTTCCCGCTTCTCTCGTTTACTCGTTTTCACAGATTGAAAAACAGATCGTTTTATATCGCGAATGCCGCAAAAACGTAAAACACCTCTCTTCATCATAATCCAACCTGCTGATCGATATAATAGGGCGACGTACCATAACGGTGAATCTAACGTATTAATTACCCACGCCTTCTTTCCTTTCAATAAGCCCTTCGGCAAGGCACCTTCATATTTATAAGCAAATCCAGCTACGAAAATGCGATCAATAAACCCTTTTAAAATAGCAGGCATCCCCCACCACCATATCGGATATATGAATAAAAGAGTATCTGCTTCTGCCACTAACGTTCTGTACCAAGCTGTTTCTTCTTCATTTACTAAATCACGCCTTTTCTTCTCTTCATTAAATACGAGCACCGGATCAAATTGTTCCTTATATAAATCAAGTACTGTAACAGAATGATTTTTCCCCTGTAGTCCTTTTTGCACATGTTCTAAAATCGCCTCGTTAAAACTGGAAGGATTAGGATGAGCGTATATAATTAATACGTTCATTACAAAACAACTCCCTCTATAGTTAAAGTTTCCCCTTCTTTAACATCTTCTCTACAATTTGTACGTTTTTCGAACTTTGTAATAAACGGTTTAATACGGTAAGTAACTCTTCCTTGTCTAAATCTTTCAGTTTCTCTTTCACCGTACGCTCACCAGCACCTTGAATATCATAAACAACTGCCGCCATATGCTTGCAAAGATTCTCATAAGGACACTCGCAGCTACTTTCTGTAAAATCTTCAAGATCAATAATCACTTCATAATTTCCTGCATTTCCAGTAACGAAAGCAATTACTTTCTTGTCTTGTATTTCAACATCTTCTACATGTCCATCTTCATAATATTCATATCCCTTATCTATAATGTACTTTGGGATCCATTTCGTTATATCTTTTAATAAGTAAGCGTACATATTTGCACCTCTTCCTTTAATTCCCTTTTGACTTCAAAAAACCTGCATGTTATTCTAATAACTGTCAAGTAGCGAGTCTACGTGACAAAACGACTGACACCTATTCGGCGGAGGTGTCTCTTTTCATTTGCAGCCGATATGAATTGCCTCTTTCAGGCACATTCAATTTTTGACACTACACACTCAACACCATTCCCTGTATCAGGCTGCATTAGCAGTCTTTTACTCTACATACTTCGCTATTTCAAGAAAAAAAGAGAGACTAGCTCCCTTTTCTCGCCTTATAAAATACCCCTTTTTCAGTATAGAGATATTCATCATCAGCTAATGTAATTTTCCCATCCAGTTTGAGTTCATCTAATAGTCTTGATAAATAAAATTGATGTAACATTTTTTTCGTGAATTTTCCTTCATGATGCGAAACGATATGTTCTTGAATATCTAACAATGATATTGGCTTATCTTGCTCTATCATATATTCATAAACTGTACTACGCAGTTTTACGTATTTTTCGAGTGTCACAGTAATCCGCAACCCCTTTCTTCTTAATATAAATTTTCGTAATCGGTTTTTTTGCAACAAAAAAACCTCTCCGATAAGAAGAAGTTACGTATATATCTTCGTCTTATCTCCCAGAACAAATATGTTCTGCTGGAATTAGCACCTGCATCGCGGTTGCTGGGTTTCATCGGGCCAGTCCCTCCACCTCTCTGGATAAGAAAATATTCACTTAAATCTTACTATACGTAATTTCATTTCAATTGTCAAACAAATACAACAAATTATATTTTCTTTCTTCCTGTTCATACTATACATATATGAATATGCAAGGAGGATTATGAAATGCACGAAAATGCTCGCGGATATGTACAAGATTCTTTTCAATCATTACAAGAAGCAAAACATTGTTTAGAAGAAGCATTACAGACTGTCGAAAAAGATTTTAATCGTGCTCGTATTGAGCAATCTCTTTATGCGATCGAACAAGCTATTCAACGCTGTGATTACACGGTTCACATTTTAGAACAAGATTGAAAAAAACTTCCCATCATAAGGTGGGAAGTTTTTTCAAATGGCATACTTCATAATTATTGCCGTTATGATTAAAAAATATACAGAATTAACAATTTCTAAAATCCCTACTTTTATGATAGAAATTTTTTTGCCATACAACATAATTGCCCGAATGACACTTGGTATAAAAATAAGAGAGCACCATGGATTGATAGCAAATATAATTATCGTTAATACGATATGATAACCCCATGATATAATACGATACTTCGGATTATTTTTTTCACGAATCATTGTCTTCACATAAAACGTACTTCCTAAAAAATATAAAAATGAAATAATCGCAATAAATAAAGCTGTTTTATCTATGAGTTTCATTGAAAAATAATAACTAACTAAACCACCTATACAGAAAACGATAATTGCGCAAATGTCATTTAGCAGTGCTCTTTCATTCTTTTGACGAGCGTAATACATATTTACTATAAATAATGGAATCATTGCTGCTACGAATAAAAGAACTCGCCATTCATATAATAGAGAAATCATCCCAAATACGAACGCAATAATAAAATATACAATTGCTGCATGTAAAAACTCTTTTTTTCGTTTTTGTTTTATGTACATGAGAAATGGATATGTAGCTAAATAGATAAAGAACCAAGCTAAAAACAATGGAATATGATAAAAAGTAGGTTTCCCAAGTATGACACTTAATAGAAATGGGATAACAAGCATGGCCCATGCACCATGTTGCTTCGGAATAACTAACTTCATTAACTATACACCTCCCTCTTGAAAGAAGTTCTCACCTACTATTATACAAATAATTTTATATAATAACGGATGTATATTGGATCTATTTTTTGACAATAAAAAATGCTCCTTACAATATGTAAGAAGCATGAAAGAGGCAAACGAATATGTAAGTCGCGACCCTACCTTATATAAGTATGCTTTTCTATGTCATGTTATGCTCATCTAATATACCGTATTTCATTTTAAACCTTGTGAGAATCGTAATCCACGAAGTACTAAATAGTAGTAGGAAAATAACATTTGAAATCGCATGACTTAAGTCAAAGTAAAAACTCGCGACATAGTACGCAATGACGGTTTGCCACGTTGCTTCTCGTATAAAACCGAGAAGTCCCCAGAAGTTCATAATCCAACCAAATAAAAATCCAACAATTAATCCGTATAGGAGTCTTCCCCATAGCTTTTTCATGAAAAATGTATTACGTAATAGTCCAGCTATAAAACCAATCATACCCCACGAAAACATTTGCCACGGCGTCCACGGACCTTGTCCTAAAAAAATGTTCGATACGATAGCGGCTGTTGCCCCGATCATAAAACCAGTTTCACTCCCAAACACGATTGCAGAAACGATAATGACAAAGGAAGTTGGTTGTACACTTGGTAAAATAGAAAATGGTACGCGGCTAACCGCAGCAATTGCTGCTAACACGGCAACGAGAACAATTTCACGTGAAACAAACGCCTTCCTTTCAAAACGGATATAGAAAGGTAACATAATAACAGCTAATAAAAACAAACTACTTACCATGTAATAGCCGTCCATGAGGAGTGTAGTAAAGAGTAATGTGCCTATTATAAACGCAAAAATACATATTATGAATGCAATATATCGTTTGGACACGCTTCGTACACATCCTCCCACGTTAATGCATATGGCAATTCTTTTCGAATGAATCGATTAATAGATGTTGTATAAAAGAAGTTACCGCTAAAAAATTCTTTCGGTGCATCATTCATAATGACTGTTCCATCAAATAACATCATGCACTGATCAACATATTTCGCTGCGAACTCAATATCATGCGTTGCCATTACAATGGTTGTACCTTCTTTTTGTAATTTCCTAAATAGCTCCCCTACTCTTTCTTTCTTCCATGGGTCTAACCCTTTTGTCGGTTCATCAAGTAGTAATAGCGTTGGTTTTGATAATAACGTTGTACATAATGCAAGTAGTTGTTGCTCTCCCCCGCTACAATCATGTGGATGGCGCTCTTTAAGCGAATGTAACCAAAACTGTTTCAACATATCTTTTGCTATTTCTTTTCCTTGTTCTCCATATAATTCACGAGCACGTTCATAAACTTCTTGCCACACTGTATCAAATGTAAAATGATAATACGGATGCTGTGATACATACCCGATCCTTTTAAATCGTTCTTTCGAATCAATTTTATGTATCACTTTACCATGCCACTTTACTTTCCCTCTTCTCGCTTTTTGCAATCCTGCTAAAATCGTTAACAGTGTAGACTTCCCAGTACCATTTTTCCCAACGAGCGCTACCCATTTTCCTTTTTCAATCGCAACTGTTAAATCTCGTAAAATAAGCGGACTATTTTTTTCATATTGAAAAGAAATATGTTCTGCACTTAACATTACTTCTTGTTTTTCACGTTGTACCATCTGCTCATTCACATATGATATCGCTGAAAAGTCATTCATTTTCATTTGTGCTTCTCGCACTGTAAACGGAATATCTCTCGCATTCCATTCTAAAAACAACCTTGGAATTTGCGGAATAAATGGACGGAAGTTTTCTACTTTCCACATTTTCGCTATAACTGTTTTAGGACTACCATCATAAACAATTCGGCCGTTATCCATACAAACAACGCGTGTTGCAAGTGGTATCACTTCATCTAAACGATGTTCACTTAAAATAATCGTAATTCCAAGTTCTTCATTAATACGTTTTAACAATCCTAAAAACTCTTTCGCAGCAATTGGATCTAATTGCGCCGTTGGTTCATCTAATAATAATAGTTTCGGCTGCATAACTAATACCGCAGCTAAATTGACAAGTTGTTTTTGCCCACCAGATAACGTATGAACAGATTGATGCAATAAATCTTGAAATCCTAAGAAGCTAATGAGCTCGGCTATTCGTTTTTGAATAATATGTGATGGTAATCCGATATTTTCTAAAGAAAATGCTAATTCTTGAATCACTGTATCCATTACGAGCTGATTTTCTGGGTTTTGAAATACCATCCCAATTTCTTGGGCAGATAATAAGTCAGGTACTTCCTCTAATAATACATCTTCATAAAACATCTCTCCCGAACGCGTGCCAATTGGAAGTAACTCCTTTTTAAAATGTTTTAATAATGTCGTCTTCCCAGATCCGGATCCTCCAGCTAGCGCTATAAACTCTCCTTTTTGAATAGAAAGAGAAATATGCTGTAACGCTTTTTCATTTTCATCAGCATATACAAATGATAAATTGTTTATTTCTGCATGCGCCACCATATCCATTCCCTTCCTTCCATTATGATTGGTAAACTAATAAACAGCGTAAATGCTACAAACATCATTCCATCGTATTGGTGGAATAGAATAGATTCGACTTTCGGATAAATGATCAATTTTCCTCCGCCATACTTACTACATATGATAGCAGTTATAAATAAAATCATTAAATAACTGAGCGTATACCAATCACGTTTTTCCATTCTATACCGAATATACGTCGTACGTTTCGTTACACCAAATCCACGAGCTTGCATAGAATCTGCCGTTTGAAGTGCATCTTCTAACGAGCAAATTAATAATACTTGCAGTAACTGCATGCCATTTTTCACTCGTTCAACAATTGAACCTGAATCTACCTGCACACCTTTTGTCTTTTGGACGAGTGTTATTTTCTGTAATCTTCTAATAAACAAAGGCACAAACCTCACTGTAATCATCGTTAACAATGCAACTTTCGGTGAAATTCTCGAAAACAAATATAAAAATTTATGACTTGAAATAATATCATTATACGAAGCAAACGTAAACATAATTGCAACTAGTAATAACCCCATTACTACTCCAAACATAATTGCCTCCAGCTTAATACGGCTATCACCTAACCAAAATAACGTAGTTCGACCTCTATGCGTTAATAACGAATTAAATAAAATTACCATAAAAAAGAATACGATTGTGCTCGGTAACATCTTTCTTATCTTTTCGCTATTCCCTTGCATCACATTTAATATAACGATTAATAAAATTTCTCCAATTAAAAAAAGAGGATGAAGACACATCATACATAGTATCATCACCCCAATATAATAGAAAAAATTCACAAAAGGATGTAAAGAAGAAAAACTTATTTTCATAGTCCTTTACCGAATGCCTTTCTTATTTTAATACATATACCCACTCAATTGTATCTCCTGGTTTTACTGTAACTACACCAGCACTACGGTTCGGAAATGCACCATTCACACGATATTTCCATCCACTAGTATCAGCAATATCTTTTTCATATACATCATTAATACCTTTTACATAAATGCTATCTTTTGATCCACTTGCATCAACATCTAATCCTGTACGCTGCAACACTTTATAAACAGTATCGCCTTCTTGTACATCAACCTTTTTCGCACCTAATAAGTATCCTTCATGTCCTTTTACGGAGATAGTAACTTGTTTTGCTTGTGGTTTAGGTACCGTTACAGGATCTGGTTTTGATGGTTCAGGAGTTGGTACGGGCGGAGTCGGTATCGTTTTATTCTCTTTATTCGGAGCTACCTTTTGCTCCTGCTTCGGTGTTTCTTTCGGCTGATTGACAACCTTTGCTTCTTCTTTTACTTCCTGTGCTTTCGGTTGCTGTTGTTTCTCTTCTTGTGCTTTTTGTTGTTCTGGTTGTTTAGTAGCAGATTGCTCCTGAGGTTTCTCTTCTTTCTTTACTTCAGGTTGTTCCTGCGGCTTTTCCTCTTTCGGCTTCTCTGCTACTTTTTGTTCTTGTTTCTCTTCTTGTTGTTTCTGTTCCGGCTCAGCTTGTTTCTCTTCCTGTTTCACTTCTTCTTTCGGTTCTTCTTGTTTTGCTACCTCTTCTTGCTTTGGCTCTGCTTTCTTCTCCGGCTTTACAGCCGCCTCTTCACATCCGGCAAGTAGCCCGAGTGAAAGCATTAAAGAAATGAACCACTTCATCTTACTCATGTTCTCTCTCACCTTTCATATAAAAATTAGGAGCAAATCATTGCTCCTAATTTTTGTTAAGCTGCTTTACGTCTCCATAATACATATGCAGAAGCAATACATAATACACCCATACCTACTTCTGTAGCTGTACTATGAGAAGATGCTCCTGTTTTCGGTAGCATGTTTTCATTTTTAACTGGTTTATTATCTACAACAACTTTTACATCTTCATCTTTTGTTTCTTGTTGTATTTGTTTTTGTTCTTTCGGTTCTTCAGTAATTTCTTTTTCTATTACCTTATTTTCTGGCTCTTCAATCGGTTTCGGCTTAATTACTTCATCATCGCCTACATTAGACCAGTCATAAATAGACTTTCCGATTTCTTTAAATTGAACTAACGCTAAAAGAGCTTGCTCTGTAGCCATTCCGTTACCATTTTGATCACTTGGTAACCATTTAAATTCACCATTTGGAAGTTGATATGACAGCAGACTTTGCACTGCCTTATGAAGACGATTTTGATCTACATCTTTAACAAGTGATAATCCAATAATTGCTTGCGCAGTACTATTAGAATTCTCTTGTCCATCAGCAGAAAAACCACCATTTTTTAGCTGTTCGGTATATAAATACGCAACAGCTTTTTGTACAGCTGGTTTCACATCTGATCGATCTTGATAAGGTGCTAACGCGGATAAAACCATACCTGTTACATCGACGCTACTAGCACTATCTTTACTACCTGAACTAGTATAAGTCCAGCCACCATCTGTATGTTGCGTGTTTAAAATTGCATCTACTAAAGCAACTCGATTCCACTTTGCTTCGACTGGAATTTCATATTTATTCGTATCAAAGGCAAGTAACGCAAATGTATAACCTGTAACAGAATTTACTTTATCAGATTCATACAATTTTTGAACTAAGTTATGTCCGCCTACCTTTTTAGGGTCTGCACTCATTGCATTCATCATAATAATCGTTCTAGCTAAATCTGTTGCTGAAAAACGATTTATACGCTTTTCCACTTTTTCTGTTACTGCCTTAACATAATTTAATTGCGCCTCAATTGGTACATTCTTTCCAGAACGAGAAAGCCCTAGAGCTACCCAATCACTCTCTATTCCATCTTGTAACATCTTTTCAGACGTTTTAGAAATTGCTTCGTTTACTTGCGCTGCTGGAACTTGAATGTTCTCTTGCTTTGGTTTTTCTGGTGTTTTTGTTCCATCTGGATTTTCCTGTTTTGGATCATCTGTTTTTGGCTCTTCTGGTTTCTCTTGTTTTGGATCATCCGTCTTTGGTTCTTCTGGTTTCTCTTGTTTTGGATCATCCGTCTTTGGTTCTTCTGGTTTTTCTTGTTTTGGATCATCTGTTTTTGGTTCTTCTACCGTTTTACAAGTACCAAATTTATCTAATGTTTGTTGTAATGTTTCTTGACTCATATTGCTCCAGTCTGAAACAAAACGGAAAACAACAACATCTCCAGATTTTAATTTATAACTATCCGCTCCAACTTCTGCAGATTTATCATTTACATCATACAGCCAGCCACTTGTAGCCCCGGCCATTAGCCCATCAATGCCTTTTACATACGTTCCAAACGACATCGTTTCAGCTTCTACTTTGTCCCCCATGACTTTTTGCAGCAAACTTAAAGCTGTTTCCCCATCTTTAATTTGCTCTTCTTTCGGACATAACATAATGCCATTTTGTGATTCACCAACAATTGCAAGTTTTGCTGTATTTCCTTCAGCAAACGTAATATGTACTGTATTCGCAAAAGAAACAAATACAAGTATAACTGCCATTAACGACGTAAGCAGCCATTTTTTCAACATTGCCATCCCAAAATTTCCTCCCTTACTACTATTCACACAAAAAAAGACCCTTCAAGGGCGTGCAATTGACACTCTTTTTTTGTAAGTGTCGAACAAACTGTGCAACACCTCCTACCCGCATCATTCGCCGCTATATTTGTATAGGAAAAATAATTTTGTTCATGAACGTATCATTGTGATAACATTCACTTTTTTAGGCACGACTTACTTCCATTTAAGTTATCGTAAAACGATAAACCTATACATTCTGTTAATTTTAAATTTCTGTATTATTTTACTATTGACAAAGAATTTTGTCCATGCTTTATCGGATTTATTTTCTAAGAATAGTAACTTACTAACCTTTAACGACGCAAACTTTTTTCACTAATAATGACTCCATCTTCATCCACATAAACATAATCATTTGGCTTCCATTCTACTTGTCCAAATTGCAATGAAATATTTCGTTCTCCTTTCCCTTCTTTTACACTTCTATTTGGCATCGTCCCTAACGCTAAAATACCAATATTAATATTCTTTAGTTCACTAGAATCACGAACATATCCATTTACAATAATTCCTGCCAGCTTTCTTTCCTCTGCAATAGCTGCCAAATTATCACCGAGTAACGCACAATTCGTAGACGCTCCACCATCAACAACTAATACCGTTCCTTCTGGTAATGTTTGTAATCCTTCCTTCACTAGTACATTATCATCCTTCACTTTCACCGTTGCAATTTTCCCGTGGAATTGTTCTTTCTTCCCAAAAGATCGAAAAGACTGGCGACATATTTGTAACTCCTTTTCAAACTCATCACATAGATCCGTAGTTTTCCACATCTTTTTCCCTCTTTTCCTTTTACTTTCTATTTAACATATTCTTGGATTATTTTCGTTTCCCTGTCTAATGTTGCAATAATTTGTATGTGCAGGAAAGGACAGAAAAACTATTGCCTTAAGAAGTCACCTTTATTATAATCTATTTCACAGATAAATTTCAGAATATTAAAAATTAACCAAGTGAAAAAGGAGGGATTTTATGCAATTACAAACTGAGATAAAAAAACAACCTAGTAAACGAAAGTTTAAAATGCCTGACGCGTACGTACTACTATTTTTTATTGCCTTACTTTGTGCCATAGCTACTTATTTCGTTCCTGCTGGAGAATTTAAAAGAGTAACAAACGGGACTGTTACAACGACAATACCAGGAAGTTACCATTCTGTTCCGCAATCACCGGTAGGGTTTGTTTCTTTTTTTACCGCTATTGAAAAAGGAATGACACTTGCTGCTCCTATCATCTTCTTAATTTTATTTACAGGTGGTGCCATTGCCATTCTTGAAAAAACAGGTGCTCTTGACGGTTTAATCTATCATGTGATTAACAAATTTCGGAATCAGCAATTACTTTTCATTTGTATTGTCGCCGCACTCTTTTCTCTTCTCGGAACGACTGGCATTATCGTTAACTCAGTTATCGGCTTTATCCCCATCGGCATCATCGTTGCACGCACATTGAAATGGGACGCTATCGTTGGCGTAGCAATTATTTATTTAGGCACTTATGCTGGTTTTAATGCTACTATATTATCTCCCTCACCTTTAGGCATTTCACAAAAAATCGCAGAACTTCCGATGTTTTCAGGGATTGGGTTACGTACAGCAATCTATATCTCTTTTTTAATTGCTACCATTTTGTATATTAATTGGTATATAAAACGTTTAAAAAAATCGAATAAAGGAAGCATACTCGGCGATAACTGGTTTCCAAGTAATGCTCTTTCAAGAGAGAGAGAAATAGAGAAAACTGAAGTTCCTTGGACAATACGTCACAAATTAATTTTACTCGTCTCAGCTTTATCATTAATTGTATTTTTAATAGGGGCTTTTCGACTACATTGGACAGATGCAGAAATGACCGCTACTTTTATTTTCATCGCAATTACAGCAGGAATAATAGGCGGTATGAAAGCGAACGATATCGCTTCTACTTTTCTAGCAGGCTGCCAAAATCTCATATACGGTGCTTTGATCGTCGGAATGGCTCGCTCTATTTCAGTCATTCTAGAACAAGGCAAATTACTTGATACAATTGTTAATCAACTCGCACAGTCTCTCGAAGGATATAGCCCTGTATTTGGCGTTATCGGTATGTATGTAAGTAGTGCCGCATTACATTTCCTCATTTCATCCGGGACAGGAGAATCTGTTATTTTCATTCCGATATTAGCTCCATTAGCTGATTTCATGCACATTACACGCCAAGTTACAGTACAAGCTGTTATGCTCGGCGAAGGTGTAGTGAACTGCTTAAATCCAACTTCCGGTGTTTTAATGGGCGTTCTCGCAGCTAGCGGCATTTCTTACGGAAAATGGATTCGATTTATGGCTCCTCTTGCATTCATTTGGTTTATCATTGGACTTATTTTTCTTATTATTGGAGTGAATATTGAGTGGGGACCGTACTAAAAGGTTTACAATATACTTAACTTGATGATACAAAAACATCTATTCTATTTTCATCTCCAATCCTATGAAAATTATTGATTCTAGTATAGATGTAAGAAGGGATTGATCATTATGATCAATCCCTTCTTACAAAATATAATACCTTTACAAATCTTAGTTCCAAATTTTATTTACCCATTCCGGATGATCAATAAAAGGATTACGATTATGTTGATATTTTGTAAAAATTATTTCATTACGCTTTCGCTCTAAATCATCGACCGGATCTTGTTCATTCCATTTTAGTAATACAGAGAGTTTCCCCATGTACGGATCTTTATTGTTATTCACCTTTTCATTTAGTTCCAAATCTATTTCACCGCTATCCCCTTCGTAACGAACAGCCATGTAAAACAGCATTCTAGCGATGTCTCCTTTTACGCTATCACGAGGTTCCCAAGAATCACTATCATATTTACATTCTGTCGCTTCCAAATGATTCACACCACCATTATCAAAATCCAGATTTCCACGTGAACTATTTACAGATACATCCGTCGCTCTTAAATGATGCAGATCTGTTCCAGGTCCTGCAGCCGTTCCAAAATCACCATGAGATTTTGCCCAAACATGCTCTCGGTTCCAGTTATTAACTCCTGAACCATTCGTAAGTTTCCCTTGCGAACGCCCAGTATATAAGAGTATTACATTGTTTTTATTATTTGGATCTTCATCCGTATCTCTTAGCGCTTCCCAAACCGCACTGTATGATAACTTTGTATGATCATCAATAATATTATGAAGTTCCTTCTTTAGTTCCAAACCCGTTTTTCCTATTGCATTATTATAATATGTATCGTCATAGCTTTTTACAGTCATCTCTTGTGGTGATACAGAAGCTACTTCACCATGTATAGTATCTGTGAATGATAGAGATGCAGAACCTAAAATAAAGAATGAAGATAGTGTAACCATAGCAAGCTTTGTATTTCGAAACTTCATATACCCATTTCCCCTTTAAAATATAATTTGAAGTCATTTACTAAAAATGTTCTCCCTAAAACTACGAAAACGTTTAAAACTCCATTCCCCTTCTCTTTTTATTTAATACAAACCCCTATTCAGTCTGTATCATTTCCATACTTTTGGTTTATCTACTTTTCAAACAAATTCACTTTTCACAAGGAATATCCTTCCCTAGTAAAGATTATTAAACTATTCTTTACAATTAAAAAGTAGTTTAATGTTAACTTATAAATTTCAATTTTTTTATGCAATTATGCATATTTAATAAATTTTTCAAAGAAAACCGTGCAATAAAACAGATAGAGTCTAGGACAGCAATCGTACAAATCGAGATGATAGCTCGGCTCTTCCTTTTTCCATAACTGTCTTTATTTTTTGTGTAAAACTCTTCTTTCTCTGAAAAATAAGTACAAAAATAGATTGGATACCATGTAGGCACCAATCTATTTTTATTAAAGAAACTGTGTTAATTCTGCATTGACAACACGTTGTGCAGTAATGATAACACTTTCAGCTGTTATTCCATAAACACTATATAGTCCACCAGGTTGATTAGGAACAATTTGAACTTCATATTCTAATGCTTGTCCAAAAGCAGGATGAACTAAACTTAGAGTTTCAATAGTAGAAGCATTAGAATTCACATTGAAATTCACCTGTTCAATTAATACTATTGAACCGTCAAGTCTAAAAACTCTAGCTACTCCAGTAAGCGGGCCAGCAGTACGGTTAAGGATTTTCACCCTAACTCTATTTGCATTAGCAGGTTGATTTCCCAAGTTTTCAATAGGACCTGTAGTAAAAGCCATTTTACATTCACCTCCATTATATTATTACGATATTCAATGTTATATATTAACGCTATAAACTAATTACTCAATTTTTTTCTAAATAAAAAAGCTCATTTCTTATATTTTTCAATAAGAAACAAGCTTTTCTTTTTCAACTATCATTCCTAAGGTAAATCTATCTGTCTCGGAAACTTTTGGAGCTAATTGACATTTATGTTGAGCATACAACTACTTCTATTTATTTGGCATCGAAGCTATATACTTTTTAACTACTTCATATACATATTCTTGATTTGCCGCTGCTGTATTTGGATTGTATTTTCCGCCGTTTGTTTTATTGTTAGATAATACTCTAATTCCTAAAAATGGTACGTCATAAGCTTTTGCGATTTGCGCTGCAGCAGCGCCTTCCATTTCTTCTACAGATGTACCGTATTTTGTATGGAACCACTTAATTCTATCAACTTCATTATTCCAAACGTCTGCTGAACCTATCGTACCCTCAACCACTTTACCTTTTGTATATGTATCTTTCACTGCATTAGCTGCTGCAAGTAAATCCTTATCTCCCTCGTAGTATCGGATTTTCTCAGCATTTGGATCTTCTCCTGCACTTCCTTCAGAAGCCATTAAATCCATAGATATCCATTTTGTTGGCTCAATCCCTTGATTCTCATCCATATTTGTGGTTTTTAATGTACCTATATTTGCAACTTGTTTTCCTAACACAATATCAAATACGTTTAAATTAGGATCATGGCCACCCGATGTTCCTTGGTTAATAATCGCTATAGGCTTATATTTTTCAATAGCCACTGCTGTAGCAGCTGCTGTATTTTCCATTCCTTTACCTGTTTTCGCAACGATTACAGGATAATTGTCGACAGTTCCTTTATAAAATACAAATGTTCCAGATTTTTCTTCTTTCACATTTTTCAACCTTTTCGCAAAACTTTCAGCTTCTATCGGCATTGGCCCTTGAATTAAGATTGGTTTTTGATTGGTTTTTGCCTCAACTTGTTTCGGACTCGCATTACATCCCGCAAGTATCGAGAGTGACAATGCAGCAGTAGTTACTAGGGCAGCACATTTTTTCAACGTATTCTTCTTCATAAATAATCTCCTCTTTCTCTTGTTGTTTTCTATACTCGATACTTTTGGTCCAAACAAAAAAGTTCTAGAAATTGTAGAAGAATCTCTACTTTCTAGAACTACGGTAGTCAAAGTTAATGAAGCAAAAGACGAGGTCAATGCTTCATTATAGAACGGTAGCGGCTCCATACACAAACCGACCGAATACTTTAACCCGTAGTCCAGTTCTTTCATTGGGAACTAGGTAGAAACGCTCGGACCATATTACCGAGTATATACGAGTGATGTTATTCAAAATTATTATATGGATAATATAACAAACTATTAGTATAGAAGCAATATAAATATGAACATTATTTTATTTCACCCTAAAAATGTTCGTATTTAAAATGTTTTATACTGAAAAAATCTTTTTTTTTATGTTTTATACCGTAAAAAACATAATCCGTATACTTAATTAGATCATCCTACAACAACCGTTAAGAAACATCTATCTAAAATAAAAAGAAGTTCCATAATATTTAGAACTTCTTCCCCTATGTATATTTACTTCGTTATCTCACCAAACTGCGCTCTCGTTACTTTCGCCAAATCTTCCACTTTCAGCTCAATTTGTATACCAATTTTTCCGCCACTTACAATGATCGTTTCAAGTAATCGGGCGCTTTCATCGATACATGTAGAAAATAACTTCTTCATTCCGACTGGTGAACAACCACCGCGAATGTATCCTGACACTTTCGTAATATCTTTTACTGGAATCATTTCAATTTTCTTTTCACCAACTGCTTTTGCCGCTGCTTTTAAATTCAGTTCCTCATCTACCGGAATGATAAACACATGATAATTTTTACTATTCCCTTGAGCGACTAACGTTTTATATACTTCTCTCACTTCTCGTCCAATTTTCTCGGCTACTGACACGCCATCAATTTTCCCATCGTCTGGATCATATGACATCATCGAATATTCAATTTTTTCTTTATCTAATATTCGCATCGCATTCGTTTTATCTTTTTTCATGTGCTTCTCCTTAAAAGGTTATTTCATATTATTAAGTTTTCTTTTATTATACACCCTTTTCCATTTCTTCTACATAACTTCACGCATTTTTCAAAACTGAAAATATTGATATTTCAAAAATCATCTGATATAATTTGGAAAAACTTATGTTAAGGATAGATTTGTAATGCGAAATTTTAATACTTCTTTCCAACTTCATCATCATACGTAACGCCGTGTATCCGAAGAAAATTTTTTCTTCGTGGGTACAGGGCTTTTCCTGTTTACCCACGAAGCGTTCATAAAGCTATGTGGGTATTTTTATACCCGCATAGCTTTTTTTAATTTAAAAAAGGAGTGATTACAGTGGAAATGAAAAATGTAAAAGGAACAAAGGACTATTTACCAGAGGAGCAAGTGCTGCGAAATAAAATTAAAAAAGCGTGTGAAGATACTTTTGAACGTTATGGCTGTAAACCGTTAGAGACACCTACGTTAAATATGTATGAACTTATGTCTTACAAGTATGGCGGTGGTGATGAAATTTTAAAGGAAATATATACACTTCAAAATCAAGGAAAACGTGAGCTTGCTTTACGTTACGATTTAACAATTCCATTCGCAAAAGTCGTGGCGATGAATCCAAATATTCGTCTACCTTTTAAACGGTATGAAATTGGGAAAGTATTTCGAGATGGTCCGATTAAACAAGGGAGATTTCGTGAGTTTATACAATGCGACGTTGATATAGTCGGTGTTGAGTCTGTCATGGCAGAAGCTGAACTTATGAGCATGGCGTTTGAACTGTTCCGAACGTTAAACTTAGAAGTAACGATCCAATATAATAACCGAAAATTATTAAACGGTATTCTTCAGGCGATTAACATCCCTACTGAATTAATGAGTGACGTAATATTATCATTAGACAAAATTGAAAAGATTGGGATTGATGGTGTACGGAAAGATATATTGGGGCGTGGAATTACTGAAGAAATGGCTGATACGATATGTAATACCGTATTATCTTGTCTAAAGCTTACAATTGCTGACTTTAAAGAAGCTTTCAATAATCAACTCGTTACCGATGGAATAAACGAATTACAACAATTACAGCAATATTTAATTGCTCTTCGAATAAACGAGAATGCTATATTCAATCCGTTTTTAGCACGAGGACTCACAATGTACACAGGTACCGTATATGAAATCTTTCTAAAAGATGGCTCGATTACATCTAGCATCGGTAGTGGTGGTCGTTACGATAATATTATCGGAGCATTCCGTGGTGATAATATGAACTATCCAACAGTCGGTATTTCATTCGGTTTAGACGTTATTTATACAGCACTCTCACAGAAAGAAACAAAACCCTCTACAGCGGACTTATTTATTATCCCACTCGGGACAGAATTACAATGCTTGCAAATTGCCCAGCAATTACGATCCACTACTTCATTGAAAATCGAACTTGAACTAGCAGGACGCAAACTAAAACGCGCCCTTAATTATGCCAATAAAGAGAACATCCCTTATGTACTTATTATTGGTGAAGAGGAACTTAGTGCAGAAACCGTTATGCTAAGAAATATGAAAGAAGGTAGTGGGGTGAAGGTTCCTCTTGCTTCTTTAAGTAATTATTTATAATAAAAACCACCCTCGTTTGGGTGGTTTTTCTATTTTATAGATAACCTATAATTAGCTTACATAAAATGATTATAATCTACTCAAAACTACAAATATATAATATCCAATTACCTATTATTTTTGGTAATATATAGATATATATTGTTTTAGGCTGATTAACTTTGAAAACCTACATCCAAGCACTAAAATGGACTACAGGGATCTATCATCTTTTATTACTTCCTTGTTATTATTTATTTCCAAGTCTTGTTAACCTATATGGGATACCTTTACTACTATTGATTGTTTTACATATCACTACTTTTTTATTAGCTAAAAAAGAAAGCATGAATACGTATCCTCATTATATCGGTATTATCGTTACTCTAGTTGCCTTCTTTCCTTATATAGCAATCGTTCTACATATTATAGCAGCAATCTTCCTTTTATTAGACGCTACTTCCACTACTAAAAATGAAGTTTTTAACTCATAGTAGGATAAATCGAAATTTTTATTACCGATGGTGTTGTCTATATTAGCACACACCAAAGTCTTTTTCACAAGTAGCACGCCTCCCGCTAACTCCTTTGCTTCAGTAAAGTTTTGAGGTGAATCGGCAAAGAGCAAAATCAGTAGCACACTCTAGCCTTATTGCTAATATCCAAAAAGGATTTACTTTTTAAGTAGATCCTTTTTTAATAGAA
The DNA here is from genome assembly GCF_002073415.2 of Bacillus sp. FDAARGOS_235. NCBI lineage: Bacteria > Bacillati > Bacillota > Bacilli > Caryophanales > Bacillaceae > Bacillus > Bacillus sp. FDAARGOS_235. The sequence goes on along the minus strand of NZ_CP020437.2, from coordinate 5,047,157 downwards.
AAGCGAATTCCTTACTTTGGATTAATGAAAGAATATTCCGATTTATTTTTATAAAATTCTAAATATTTACAATAAACTCAAATTAACATACATTTTAGTTACACAAAAAAATCTAAGTTTAAAGGAGATGAATTCATGCTTAAAAAGTTGGTAGTAGGTGCAATGTTAGCTGCTTCATCATTAACTGTAGGATTGGGATCAGTATTAGCTAGTACCGAAAAGGATTATACGATTGCCTCTTTCGAATATGTAACTGTGGATGAAAAGGCTGTAGATTCGTTTCACAAATTGGGTGCTCCATCAAAGGAAGACGTAAAAATAACTTTAGTTCTACCGAAACAAAATCAAAATGGAGACTGGTTATCTTATGGATTTTCGAACAAAGAAAGTTTAGAGTCTTTTATTGAAAAAGATAAACAAAGGTTGAATCATACAATCACTCCCCTTGGTGTTGGAGGGAGCGGACCTGGTAGTACAGACTTCTATAAACGTACAGGTAGCGAGTATTTTTCTCTAAGTAGCGGTTATAAAAACTTGTCTCCTAGTTGGCAAAATCAAATTGTTTCTGTACGTACAGCAGCTCCTACTGCTAGCTATTCAACAACGCTATGGGAACGTACTTCAACTGAAGGATATGGAAAAGGTGTTGTTTTTAGACACGCTGATTGGTATGGTAAAACTGCAAACTTGAGTGACTTTTTAACTTCAGCAGTTGAAGTTAAAAAGTAAAAAAGTAAAAAACATAGAAATAAAGTGAAACTTTAATCAGTGGGGGGGTTGTTGATCCCCCACTGATTATTAGCCTTCACCAATCGGGCTTTTACGGGCAGCCCGATCCCCACCTAACTTCTTTGCTTCCACTGAATTTTGAGGTGGGGGGTCTTACTGCCCGTTAATGCGGGATAAAAGGTGTTTCCACATATGGAAACACCTTTTATTTCTACAACTATTTCACATATCTCTCCTATATCCATTTCAACTCTTAACTTTTATTTTGTGTATTTCTACTTTCCAAAACTTTCTCCATATTATGAGTTGCCCATTCCATCATTAATAGAATCATTGGACGAAGTGATTCACCAAGATCAGTTAACGAATATTCTACTTTTGGAGGTACTTCGCGGTACACTTCGCGATGTATGATGCCATCTGCTTCAAGTTCTCTAAGCTGCAGTGTTAACATTCTTTGTGTGATATTAGGTTTTAATCTTTTTAATTCATTAAACCTCTTTGTACCATCTAATAAATGATACAAAATAACCCCTTTCCATTTCCCTCCAATGACCTCAACCATCGCTTCCACTGGACAAGAATATTTATTTAAAAATGGGTAATTTATATTATTTTCGTTTGAACAATCCATAATAAATCCCTTCCCTTAACATTAGTATCTTTTTTGATACTATACCACATAAATGTGCGTACTTGTTTCTATGTTACTTTAAAAATATAATTTGGTTACAAAATAAATTAATGAAAAGAGGAACTTTTATGACAAATATAAAAGAAATTACAAAAGAAAAAATTATGGAGGCTTTTCATTTCAGACATGCATGTAAAGCGTTCGATCCTATGCAAAAAATTTCAGAAGAGGATTTTAATTTCATTTTAGAAACAGGCAGATTATCTCCTTCTTCTTTTGGATATGAACCTTGGAAATTTGTTATCGTACAAAATAAAGAAGTAAGAGAAAAACTACAACCATATTCATGGGGTGCTGGTGGGCAACTTGCAACAGCTAGTCACTTTGTTATTGTTCTTTCAAGAAACATTAAAGATATGCATTATGATGCAGATTATATTAAATATATGATGAACGATATTATTGGATTGCCTGAAGACACTCAAAAAATTAGATATGAATTCTTCAAAAAGTTCCAGGAATCAGATTTTAACTTATTACAATCCGACCGTGCTGTATTTGATTGGGCATCAAAACAATCTTATATCGCTTTAGGTAATATGATGACGAGTGCAGCTCAAATTGGTATTGACTCTTGTCCAATAGAAGGATTTGATAAAGAGAAAGTAGATTCTTTACTTCGTCAAGAAGGCATTGTAAAAGACGATAATTTTGAAGTATCTGTTATGGTTGCCTTTGGTTACCGTAAAGAAGAGCCAAAGCGTGATAAAACAAGACAGACTACGGATATAATTGTTGAATGGATTTAGTAACATAGCACGCAAAAAATAATGCTCCTTATAGCTGTATACTCATACTAAAGAAGAATCAGTTGTTTTCTTACGTATGAATTTGTTTTTTCATGGAAAGATATGTTAGTATGTATACAGTTTGAGTACTCTATTTTTAGAGTCGAACAGGAGGAGAATGAATATGTCTGATATTGAAGTTGGCGAAGTGTTTACTCTTAGTGATGAGAATAATGAGGATCAGGAAGTAGAAGTACTTGGAGCGATGGATGTCGAAGGTGCAGAATATATTGCAGTTGCCTTCGTAGAAGACATTCAAACAGAAACTGAGGAAGACATTGATATCTTCTTTTTAAAAGTAGAAGAAGATAATGAGTTTTCATACATCGAAAATGACGAAGAGTTTGACAAAGTATCGGCTGCTTTTGATAAGATTTTGGATGAGCAAGAAGAGCAAGAGTAATATTCGTTAAAAACTCGAGGGGGATGCATATCCGCCCTCTTTTTTTTATTCATCACTTACCAAGCTACATGTATTAAAGAGACTTATGCAGCCATTCCAGTACATCTTTCATCGCAAAAAGACCATCTTTTTTAACTTGCTCCGCAAATTCCGAAACGAGACGTAGTGTTCTCACACTTTCGATTGGATGCTCTCCTGATGCACTTTCAGCAGAAAGCATCACTGCATTCGTCCCGTCTAGTACAGCTTGAAAAACATCGGTGACCTCTGCCCTTGTAGGAATAGAATGATCTACCATAGATTGAAGCATTTGTGTTGCTGTAATAACATATATATTCGTTCGATTACATTCACGAATCATCATTTTTTGTAAAAGCGGAATAATTTGATACGGCAATTCCACTCCTAAATCCCCCCTTGCAATCATAATTCCATCTGCTTCTTTACATATATCTTGAAAATTCTCGATTGCTTCCATCGTTTCTATTTTTGCAATTAAACTTGGGGACGTTTCTTTATGCTCTTGTATAAAATTTCGTATTTCCTTTATATGACTAGGTTTTCGTACGAAAGAACACGCAATAAAATTAACATCCTCTTCTAAAAGAAATTGAATGTCTTTTTTATCTTTCTCTGTAATAGCCGGTAAACTAACTGTCGCACCCGGTAAATTCACCCCCTTATGAGATGAGATATTACCACCTGTTTTGATCTTTGTTTCTATTTTTTCCTTACTTACCTTTTCAACAATTAATTCAACCTCTCCATCATTAATCAAAATTCTACTGTCTACTTTCACATCATTCGCAATACCTACATAATCCACACTTGCTTCTGTATTACTCCCTATGACTGGTTGCGTATGTAAAAGAAAAGAATCCCCGGCCTTAAGTGTAATTTGATCTTCCTTCATTTCACCTAATCTTATTTTAGGACCTTGCACATCACCTAAAATTTTAATAGAATCATCTAAAGATTTCACTAAACGAATGATGTCTTTATGACTTTCATGCGTGCCATGTGATAAATTTAGCCGAACAATTTTCATACCATTCTTTATTAACTGCACTAACGTTTCTTTATTATTACTTGCTGGTCCTATTGTACATACTCGATCAATTGTCATTCTTGCCACCATCCTTTTTCAGATAGGTTTCCCACAAAAATTTAAAAATAACATAGGGAATACAATAACAGCTTTAAACTTTACAAACGAAGTAATCCTACATACAAACGTAGAATTGCTTCGTACATGATTGATTTATACCGTGTTTCGTTTTTACCGTTAATACTCTCCTTTACTATCTTTTCTTTTTCCGCCGCTACAATTAATGAATACATAATCCGATTGTTTTGTATTACATTCTTCTAACTCTCTTTCATTACCACCCTACTTTTCATTCATGTGCTCTTCTATAAGTGTAAATCTACATTTACATGAATTTCATATTGGTAACCCTATTTCCATGTTCGCTAAGCAGTTAAAGCTATATTCAAATTATTAAAATGAAGATATGTTAAATCAAAAGTAAAAGAAAAGTTAAGTATCGGATAGGTTGTTGAGAGTTTCGAATTTTTCGTATATTGTATGAGTTGAGTTCGAACTCAAAAATTAAAAAAGGTGGGAAAATTAGTGAATATGAAAAAATCTTTAGCGGTGACAACTTTAGGGTTAGCGGTTTTAGGTTTTGGTTTTACTAATAACGCAAGTGCCTCAGAGGTGGGTGCTGCAGACAAGCAGCCTGTTTTAGTTGACTTTGATACAATTCAATCAGCAAAAACATCCAATGTTTCTAGTTTGACTGTTGCAGCTGCACCTAAGAATGATTCTAACATTAGCGTCTATACTCCCTTTTTTGGTAACCCATATGCAGTTGCTAAATCGAAATCAACTACGACCGAAGACTATATTTATGCAAAAGCAAGGACTTTCAATGGCGATGGCTCATTAGTGAATACGAAAAGTAATAATGCAAAAAAATCATCTTATGTAAGTGCTACAGCGACCAACACAAGCGTTTATTATGGAGATGATTACGCTATTGGTAATCATACCTATAAATTAAATGGTTATAATGATGTGAATCACGAAACAAAAGCTTCCTGGTAAGAAAGAGAAAAAAGATATGCATCTTGCATATCTTTTTTCTCTTATATTTTAAATATATTGAGGTGTTATTTATGAAAAATATATATATCATTATCGGTTTTTTACTTATTTCTTTCTTTACAATGTATGTTTTGTTCCATGCTTCAATTATACAACCTTATACACCTTCCAAAGAAAATAAGAGAGAGAAACAAACCAATACTATTTCATACGGCTTGAAGGATAATCAAGGCCAACATATTAACAACGGTAGTGAAATTACTAGTGAGAATAATACAATTAACGTATCGTTATCCTTTATACATAATATTGACGAAGACCGAAAGTATGGATTAATTGTTCTAGAAGATTACGTACAAAAACCTTTCAAAATAGAAAATACTGTAAATGAACTATCACACTACTCTTTCGATATGAAACCAAATAGTTCGATTACTACGAAAATCTCTTTACACACTTCTCCTAACGCAAGCGAATTAGCCTTTTTAATTATTAAAAAACCTGAATATAAGTTAAAAGATAATGACTTACATAAAGCGTCTATACTAGAAGAGATTTTAAGTATGCGATATTCAATACATCATCCTCATAAAGAAAGTGAAACATTAAAGTTTACCCCTATACAGCCACATACTATTTTAAAAGATGGTCTTTATGAGCCATTATTTGTTACGAGCAATGAAGAGAAATTACAAACGGTATTTTCTGAAAAGGAAGGTGAAACATTAACTTTATCGAACGGAAATGAAACAAAAGATGAAATAGCTTATGCAATCGTGGCCTTTAAAGATTGGGAACAAGTTGAATTATTCCATAATAAAAACGTCGCTTATACTACAGTGGCACCAGAAACGAGACAAACTTTTACTTTCACACTACCTACAGTGGAACAGGAAAGTAATTTTCAACTAGTCGCATTCCCATTTCCTTATAAAGTTAGTGAAGATCATTATGTCAGTCAACAAGCATACGGTTCATTTCGTATCGTAATTGAAAATAAAAAATAAATATGTTCCCACTTTATACAATTACAACAACGTAAAAAGCCTACTCACACAAGTAGGCTTTTTCATACTACGATAACTTCGTCAATAACTGATTTAAATCTTTTTTCGTTTTCGACGTTAACGACTTCATTTTCGTAATATCGATCTTTTCTTTTTCCGCGCCTACAATTAACGGATACATACTTTGACCGATTGTTTTAGAATCCGTCGGATGTGATGCTTCCAACTCTTTTTCAATGACATCCCACTTCTCATTAATTTGTTTTCCAAGTTTATTTACTGTTTCTAATTTAGGGTTAGCAGCTAATTGCTTGTCTAAGCTTTCAATTAATGCCACAACTTCTTTTACATTTGTTTTCACAGCTACACTTTTCTTCGGATCTTTAGTAGTCTTTCCACTTGTCGTTTGGTCTGTCGTTTTCCCGCTAGTAGTTTGATCGGTTGCTTTGCCACTTGTAGTTTGCTCATTCGTTTTTCCTGTCGTTTCTTTTTCTTTTGTCGTTTTGCCGTTATTTTCTGTTCCAGATGATTCTTTTGTATTTTTTGCATCCTTATCTGTTTTTTCATTTGAAGAAGTATTTGTTTCTTTTTCAGTATCTTTCGTTGTTTTTGACGCTTCATCTGTACTTGTCGTTTTTGTTTCTCCTTCATTTTGTGCTGTTACTTGCTCTTTCTTTTCTGCCTCTTTATCTGCTGATGGACTACAAGCTGCCATAGTAAGCATTGTACCAATTGTTATCGATGCGATAGCGACCTTTTTCATTTTCATATAAATCCCCCTATGTTTACTTAATTTATCCTCCCCTTTACGATTCTATTTCCCCTTAAAAAATCCCTTTTCATACGAATCACCATCTTTCCGACAGTAATCTTCATAATAATACGTACAAAAACTGATAAACCGATTTGAATATTCGAGTTTCTTCTACTTCATTTTTCCTCTCTGCTGTAAAAGAAAAAGAGTATATTGTCACATCAAGAATTACTATCCTCATATGACGATATACTCTCCTATCAAATTTTTCTCTTTCTTGACATTTTATTTATACAAAAAAATATAAATATCTTAATTTTTTTGTTTCTCAACTATTGTTAACATAATATTTTTATGAGAAACCACCATTCGAATGAATGACTTGCCCAGTAATCCACTTCGCTTCTTCACTTACTAAAAAAGATATTAGGCGCGCAGCATCCAATGATTCTCCAACTCTACCTTGCGGGAATTTCCATACTAAATAATGTTCTAATTCCTCTGTAATCCACCCCGTATTCGTCGGTCCTGGATCAACGGCATTAACGGTAATCCCCTTCTCCATCGCAACTGGTGCTACTGATTTTGTAAATGCTTCAATTGCCCCCTTCGTTGCCACATATGCTAGTTCATCTGGCATTGGATCTAATGACTGCCCTGAAGTAAGATTAATAATACTTCCACTCTTCTTGTATGCATAATGTTTTATAAATAATGAACTTAATAACATAGTTGCCCGAACATTCACTGTATAATGTTTATCTAACTGTTCTACATTTAATTCCTCAATTCTCGTATGAGTAGCATACGCTGCATTATTAATTAAAATAGATGGATCACCTAATCGTTCTGATACCATATAAAACAAACGATTTGGTGAATAAGACTGTGATAAATTGATTTCTGCCATTTCACATCGAACACCGTAACTTTCAATCTCCTTCTTCAACAAAAAGGGCTCTTGATCATTCATTCCCCATGGCATCGCTTTATCATACTGAGACCAGTATGTGAAAAAAATGTCTATCCCTTTTTGAGCAAGCACCTTGCATACAGCTGCACCAATTCCATTCAGACGAGTTGCCCCTGTTACAATTGCTATTTTCTTCACCTTTTCTCCTCCATCTATGGATAAATCCCCTGCACGAATACAGAGGATCTACCTTCTTAATTAATATTTGACAATATACGTTCTGCACCTAATTTTAAAATTTTAATAAAGATATAATTTACAATCGTAAACATTGCAAATAAAACGATAAACATAACCCAAAGTCCGACTTGAAGGAAGAAGTATAATACACTTACTCCGGCTACAATAATTAAAGCTATTAAAATATTAGCTAAAAAATTCCACAAAGTTGTATATCGACTTTTAAATAATTTCTGCTCTGTATCCCAATGAATATCTGCAGTTTGTGCGTCCCAGCGTGTTCCAATTAAATTAATTAATAACAACCCGTTCGCACTTAGTAAAAACCACAGTATCATGAAGACTGGAGAAATTCCAGCTACAACTGCCATCGTAATACCAAATACTGCTAAAATAATCACATTAATTAACCAAGCAGTGATCGCTTTCGCAAAAAAGATATCCGAAGCTTTTACTGGTAAATATCGATTCACAAACCATGAGTTTCCATCACGTGAAAATGACGTCGTTGCAATGACGTTACTACCCATCAAAAATAACGATGCACAAAGACCAACACCGATTGCAAACCCCGTTGTCTCTGGATTGTTAATATACTCTGTAATAAACTTTAAATTCCCATCTTGTACAAATAAAATAAAGAACAACATAATCGGCATAACGAAAGTTTGTACGATACAATTTAAGAAAAATTGTGGTGTACGGAATAACGTTTTAAATTCTTTTTTCACATACGCTTTCAAATGTGAACTTTGTACGGTTGATTTCTGTAAACCTTCTGCTGAAATGACCTCTTTTTTTGCTGTACTCGTTGAAAGTCCAATAACCCCTTTTAAATATGTACGCTCTGCAATGTAATAAAACAACACAAAGAAGACAAATGAAATAAGGGCAAAGATCATTACATATAAAGGTCCCTTCCAATTTGCACTTTCTACTAATGCCACTGCTCCAAAATATGTAGTTGGAAAATAATTTGTCATTTGTACTATAAGAGAAGATTGATTATTTACAAGATATTCCGCAGCCCCATCTCCAGAAAACGCACTTTTATTTCTCCACTGCATAAATACGTTAATTCCTACAATAAATAGTATACTTACGATTCCAATAAATATATTTCCTCGATCTTTATTTTTTGCTATATTTGTATACCTCATGATTACTGTCATCAGTAACGAAGCTAATACTAACGGAACGATCGGGAAAAGTAAATAAATAAAAATCATATATATGTAATATGTAATAAATGCGCCACTTTTTAAACCGTACGTAATGAAGATTGGTAATAAAATGAATGAACTCATTACGTATTGTGTAATTAATACCGTTAAAAATTTTGCCGAAATAATTTGCGCTGGTTTTAATGGTAACGGCAGTAACATTTCAATATCATTGCTGTAGTAAAATACAGTTAAAATGTTCGTAATACTCATTAAAAATACCCATATACTCGCAATCGCAAGTCCCATTGCGATAATCATTCCTGGGTCTTGCCCTAATTGTTTCATACCTTCATACATTCCGTGCGTCATCGAACCAAATATTAAAAAACCAACAAATAAAATAGCTGCAAATGAAAATACATATGCCCATCGCTTCTTCTTATCTGTTATGAAATCTGCATAATTTAATTTCAATAATACTTTCGTTAACGTCCAAATTTTACTCATTGCCCGTCATCTCCAAGAACATTTTTTCAAGTGATTCATTGGATTTAAAATGATCTCTCATTTCATTTAAATTTCCTTTAAACTGCAAATTCCCCTTATTAATAATAGCAACCCGGTCACATATTTTTTCCGCGACTTCTAATACGTGTGTAGAGAAAAATACAATCTTTCCTTTATCCGCATGCTCTCTCATCATTTCTTTTAAAATATAGGCAGATTTCGGATCAAGCCCTGTTAACGGTTCATCTAAAATCCATACATCTGGCTCATGCACGAGCACACCAATAATAACAATCTTTTGTCTCATACCGTGTGAATAACTTTGAATTTGATCAGATAAAGCATTATAAAGGTCAAATTTCTTCGCTAAAGACTCTATTCGTTCTTGGCGTACTTCTTTCGGCACTTCATACATATCTGCCATAAAATTTAAATATTCAATTCCCTTTAATCGTAAAAACATATCTGGGCTATCTGGAACATAACCAAACGTCTTCTTCGCTTCCATCGGCTCTTCCATAATATTTTTGCCGTTAATCGTAATAGTCCCTTTGTCCACCCCATGAATACCAGTAATCATCTTAATTGTCGTTGATTTACCAGCACCATTCGGTCCTAAAAACCCAAAGATTTCTCCGCTAGGCACAGATAAACTTAAATCTTTTACTGCATAGGTAGACCCATTATAACTTTTTGACACATTCGTAATTTCAATCATTACATCCAATCCTTTCCTTAATTACCAAATAACTATATTGATATTATAGCATACTTCTATTTTAAGATTTTTACATTTTTCAGTTTATTTAACCTTTAAAATAAATGTACACCCCTAATCCAACAATTAAAACGACGGCTAATATAATATAAATCATCGTAAGACGTTTAATATTTCCTTTTGTCGCTTTACTATAATTCGCATCACCATTTCTCCCGATTAACACCGTCGCAATTACAGTAATCACTACAAGTAATACAACAATCATGATCCAAGTTAGCATTCCTTCCTCCCCCTCCTTACAATCATTTTACAATATTATCCTCTTTATTACGCAGTATATTTCCTCTTTTTACTATTATTATGAAAAGAATTGGAAAACTATTATAACCATACATCTCTACACGTGATATATTTATAATATAATGTGATTTATTTCTAACATAATAAGGAGGATGTATTTATGAAAACAACTTGGATTAAATATTTAGGATTCCTCGGTTTCTTCGGTTTTCTCGGATTTTTTTATGAAAAAGGATTGTTTACTATGTTCTGTTTCTTCTCCTTCTTCACATCGTATAGAACGGTTCAACACGATGAACTGTTTGAACAAATTGTCAATAAGTCGTGCCGCAATGCATTTATCGTTACATTACTAACTACCGCTATCATTATGTTTATTGAAATGTTATTTCCAAACCCTGCTTTACAAGAGATTGATATTGCTGTTATTTTCGCTACACTCATTCTTACGTTCGGTTTCTCTATGTTCTTTTACGATAAACCAGTTGATGAAATGGAAGATGCACCATGGCGTTCGTAACGAAAATAAAAGAATACCGCGCCAAATCGAATATGACACAAGAAGATTTAGCAAAGAGCGTTGGTGTACGCCGTGAAACAATTAGCCATCTTGAAAAAGGAAAGTACAACCCTTCCTTACAACTTGCTCACGATATAGCGAAGGCACTACATAGTACGATTGATGAGATTTTTATTTTTGAGGATTGATTAAAGGCATCCTGTCACCAGAATCACATAAAAAAATACCATCATTCTTTCCAAAAAGAATGACGGTATTTCTCATTGATTATCCATATAAAACTGCATGAAATACGCCTAACAGTAAGTATTGATCCTCTTTATAATCATCATCATACACATTCATCTCGATGTAATACATATCTTCCTCAAGACGAATATTCCAATCTGCGATTACATAGCCCTTTCGTAATAACTTTCCAAGCCCAATTGAAGTTTTGTGAACAACATATTCTTCTCTCTTATATGTAAAGGTAAATAAGAAATTTGCGTCTAATAACTTTCCGTCACATACAAGTATTTCATGCTCTGCATCATTATTATCTTTGTACGTTACTAAAATCTTTCTTTGGCGCTGCCTACTTACATCCTTTGCAATGACGCGAATATTATCCTTACTATCCTTTATTTCATAAATGATATTACTACCGATTTTTGGAATGAAGTCTAGTACTCTCATCAACGTATTTTTATAGTAGCCCCGTACTACGCCTACTTGTTTGCTTTCATTATAAACTTCTATTGATATTGTATCCGCTTTACTATCACACGGTCGTTTGTAAGAAAGCTGCATCATTCGCTCTCCTCTTAAGTACTGATCAAACGTCACAGGATATTCTATCGCACGCAGTTCCTTATTTAGCTCATATAAACAACGCCCAACGCTCTCTATTAATGCTGTAGTAGATATACGTTCCTGAAGTTCAAATTGTTGCCAACTGGAATAAATTCTCCACTGATTTTCCTCTTCATAGGAAAAACCAAGAATTATCTCATCACGGTCAGCCGTTTCATAATTCATATGTACGTTCTGCCCGTATTGAACTTGTTCCATCCACTGTCCTAAATAAATGCCGAGCTCTGCAACCTTCATGCATGACTTTTGAAAAAGTACTCTTTCACTCGCGCAAATCGTTACATCTCCTTCGATAAAGCCCTTTGAATAAGCATCATACCGTGACTCATCCTTCTGCGGGAGACTTTTGTCTAACTCAAATAAAAACGTTAACATCCTTTATTCACCTCTAGTTGTTACACTAATCATACATGACATCGCATTACTCTGAGAAACTATTTATATACGTATATTTAATTCACGCATTATAACACGTGAATGACCTTGTATAGTAGCGCTATTTTTTATTCTATATCTTAGTATATGAACTTATATGAGCGATTTTTCTAATATATCTATCGTAACTTACAATATATCAACGATTTTTTCAATATATCTATCGCAACTTACAATATATCAACGATTTTTCTAATATATCTATCACAACTTACAATATATCAACGATTTTTTCAATATATCGATTTTTCGACAAATATCAGCACAATTAAAATGAAGCTACCTTTTCTTCCGCCACTTCCCCAATTTCTAAAATTTGTAGCAGACTCTCCACTTCATAAGTCGGCTTAACACCCGTCATATTTTCTTTCAAACTCGGATTATACCAACACGTATCAATGCCGTAATCTTCTCCGCCTTTCATATCAGAAGTTAGCGAATCTCCAACCATTAGTACACTTGATTTATCCGTAATCCCAAACTTTTCAAACGCATAATCAAAAATCTCACGTGCTGGTTTTTGATGCCCCACTTCTTCAGAAATAATAATATGTTCAAAGAAGTTACGTAAAGGCGAATTTCCAATTCTCGATTGTTGCACCTTCGTATATCCATTCGTAATAATACCTAGCTTGCAATCTTGTAGATTTTCACATAATTGCACTGCACCTTCAATAAGATGTATTTCTTTCCCTAAGTTTTCAAGGTATACATCACTAAATTGCTGCGCATCTACTTCTATATGATGAAGTGCAAATAATTGTCTAAATCGATCTACCGCTAATTCACTTAGCGTAATCATTTTATTCTCTAAATCTCTCCATAACCCATTACTAATCTCTTTATAACTTGCAAGATAATCATTATACCCTGTAGGCATGCCGAACTGTACAAACGCGTTATGTAATGCGTTTCTTTCCGTTTCAGGGAAATCTAATAATGTATCGTCTACGTCGAATAATATAACGTTGTATTTCATGATGTTCTCCTCAATTCCTATTTTCAAAACTTCATTTTCATAGCTTCATTATAAACTTTTATATATTTCATTATAAAGTGCTTTGACTCGCTCTTTATAGAATACACCTTTATCCTTTATTTTCAAATGTGCTATAAATAAGTTTGCTAGCATGACCGCTGTATCTAGTCTATAAAATAAATTAACAATATGAGGGGTAGCATTAAAGATACTATCATTCTTATATCCATCTTTAAATTCATCCCAACTAACCTCATTTGTTTCAGCTATTCTCATAAGCTCCAATAACGGATGACCAATTAAAGCGTTATCCCAATCAACTATTGCTTTAACTTCTCCATTATACCCAATTAAATTGGCTGGTCGAATGTCCATATGTAATAAACACTTTACATGATTAGCTGTACTAAGAATATGTTCAATTGTTTGTGCATCTGGAAGTTTAATACCACAATTCGTAATTGTATTAAAACCTTCTACTCGTTTCACAATGCGTTCCGCTATATACTTACTAATTGGCTCTTTAATATTCTGCTCGTAATGTAAACCTTCAATTGGCATACTATGAAGCTTGCTGACTAACTTCCCTATTTCGTATGCCGAAATTGGCATATGATCCGTAGCCACATAATCCGATATTAAAAAATCAAGTTCGGTAGAAAGATGCAATCTGTGTATACTTGGTACTGGAATACTTTTTGAATGACAATACTTAGAAAGCTCTGCTTCCTTTTGCAACGAAATCCGACTATTAAATAAATCTTCATTTATATTTTCTACTTCTCTTTCCCACGGCACTCGAAATGCTAAAGGTCCCTTTCCTGAATCTCCGCGAAAAACAATATTTTGCACTCCCGTTCCAATCACCTTTAAATCCTGCACAGCTAATTCCTTATATTCTTGACTTAATATTGTTGTTAAACTTTCCCTTAACTCCTCTGCTTTTAAACGTGTATGGATCATTTTATCCCCCGATTCGTAAGTTCTTTTCATCCATTTTCTCCTCGGTGCACAACATCCTCATAAACAAAATTATAGCAATAATAATAAAAGGAGGCTAATCCAAATCAGCCTCCCTTCTTCTTATTTTTCTTCTAACAATAACATTTTCATTTCCTCTAACGACTCTTTCGTAAAGCCAAGAGCTTTTTCAGCGTATGCTTCAACTGATCCGTATTGCTTATGGATTCCATCAATCGCAGCTTGTAAATATTCGGCGCGTGCTTCAAACATTGCACCTAATATCGCTCTACTCTCATCGTTTTGTAGTTTTGCACCTAAAAAGGCCATCATTTTTTCATTTAATTTTTCACGGAAACCGTTACTTAGTAAATAATCTTCCATTACTGTTTTTTCTGGCACACCTAATAGAAGTAGTAATAATGCTGATCCAAATCCAGTACGGTCTTTTCCAGCTGTACAGTGGTTTACTAATGGTAAGTTTTCCGGATTTTGTGCAAGTTGTAAGAAGCTCACGAACGCCTCGTTACCACTTACGAAATCTTGGTTCATTTTCACAAGATATTCACCTGGTTTCCCCAACAGAGAAAGGTCACCAACTTGGAAAAACTCATTTATATTTAAGTCTTTCGCCAAGTCTTGCATAACTGGTAAGCACACTTGACGAGCACCTGTAATCTCTGGATTTGGCTTATGCTTCACTTCAAAGTCTGTACGATAATCACAGATTAACTTTAATCCAGACTTCTGTAAATACGCAATATCCCACTCTGTTAGTCCCGCTAATTCTTCAGAACGGTACAATTTGCCCCATTTTACTTTACGGCCTTCTGTCGTTTCATATCCTCCCATATCACGGAAGTTAAACGCTCCTTGTAGTGGCAATCTACGCTCAGCTACTGTCACTGCTTGTCCATTATTTCCTACTAGTCTAAAATATGGGCGTTCATTTTCACTCGGGTTTTCAATAGTGCATGATGATTCCCCGTTTACAGTTACAAGTAATTCTCCATTTTCTTCAATATAATCTGGTGAAGTACTCCAATAAATGCGTACTTCTTCTATATTATTTTCCCACTTTATATGTAACATATTATCTTCATTTCGTTCTACAGTTGCTTGTAGCCAATTTTCTTGCTGCTCCATTCTTTCACCAACGCTTTCTCTTATAATCGAATCTTTCTCTATTGTATTATAGGAATATCTACTTTGTCGTTCTCATTTTTCTTTTTATCTTACAAACAGGCAAAAAGTTCTTTTACTTGTTCATAATTTGTACACGGATTGCCTCGAAATGAGTTCGAGAGAGTACATCATTCATCCTCCTAAAACTTCCTCACATATCGCTCAGTAGAACTAAGCAGCTGACATCCATTCTTCCCAAAAACATCCTTCATCCACTCATTTTGTACATTTGTCTCGCCAATATAATAAGATGCACCTATTTCCTTTAAGACAAACATTGCACCTGTAAAGAATGCTGCTTCGTACCCTTTATTTCGCATATTTGGAGCCATTACGAAATACATAAGTTTCCCTTCTTCTAACGTACCTTTCTCAATATGCGGGATTACAATTCCTATTGGCTCTTCGCTTGCAACTGCTGTTAAACAATGTTCTTTCCATTGCTCACCAATTTCTTGTTTCATCATATGTACAAATTGATTATAGTCGACTTGTTCTTTCGTCATTTCGTTCCAAAAAGAATAAAAAGTATCCTCTCCTACTTCTTCAATCAGCTTAAAATCAATTTCACTTTCTACATCTTCTACTTCATATATATCCTTAAATACAATCATGTTTTCAGTAACATATTCAAATGAATACGTTTCAAAACATTTCTTATACACATCATAATTTGGACTTTTTGAAGAGATCTCAAAATGTAATTTTTCTACCCCCTCTTTTTCAGCCTCAGCAACGCAATATTGCATGATCTCTTTTAATTGCTCTTCTGTAAAAGCCTCTGCATTATTTTCTTTTATCATGATAGAAGAAGCACTTCTTCTTATTTTAAAATGTTTTTCTAACTGTTCTATTGTCGTCATATTCTTCCCTCATCTATGTCATACTCGAATTTCTAATGGTTCTCCTTGCATGAGCAGGATTGTCCTTGAATATATAGAATACTAGAAAAGATCGCATCTTTAAAGTGCGGAGGAGGTTCTCCATTGGATATTACAGCATTGCAACAACAGTTAGAGCTTATACAACAAAATGACTATACGCAACTGCATCATATAAATGTAAATGAGTTAACTTTGAACATGCTTCAGTACATCGGAACGACTGATAGTTACGTTCGTTACCAACTTATATATAAATGTTTTGCGCATTTCATTCATCATGAATTCCTTATGGACGATCAGCTGAAATTACTGTTACAAACATGTTTAAGTGATGAGTATTTATATTGTGACATTTACTCCCCACATACAGATGGGGTTTTCACACGTTCTTACACTGTTTCTTTAATTGCGTTAATACTTCAATTCGCTAACTCTCACTACTTTTTTACAGAAGAGGATATTGAAGAGATAAAAAATAAACTCATTACATATACAAACTTAGAAATGGACTTTCGAGGATATATCGAAAATAAAGGATGGGCTCATTGTATCGCCCACGTATCTGATGCTTTCACTGAAATTGTTCATAATTCACATACGACTTTTGAGTGGTATGAAGAGCTCATTCATTGTTTATTAAATAAAATCTTCATTCCATCTGATATTTTTCATAATAACGAAGATGAGCGTATTGTTACGCCATTAATATCCATGCTGTATCATGACTTCCAGCAAGATGAGTTAATTTCAATTATTTATAAAAAAATAAAAAGGCTTCCTCAAATTAGAAAACGCCTTTCGCTTAATGAGTATTGTATTTTATGTGCCAACATTAAAACCTTTTTACGTACATTATTTTTTAGAACAAAAGATGATCATAACTTAGCCTATACAGCACGTAAAACAGAAAAAATGTTAAAAGAACTTCCAAACTATTATTAAATACAAGGAGAAAAATTATGGGTTATATTGAAGACGTAAGAAATCTAGTAGGAAATCATCCACTTATATTAATAGGCTCACACGCCATTATATTAAATGAGAAAAATGAAGTATTACTACAGCTCCGAACAGACTTTAACCGTTGGGGTATTATTGGTGGTGCCTTAGAATATAACGAGACGTTAGAAGATGCTTTAAAACGAGAAGTATTTGAAGAAACTGGGCTTATCATTAAAAATCCAGAACTGTTCCGTACATACTCAGGACCAGATTTTTTTCAAATCTATCCAAACGGCGATCAAGTACACGGTGTACTCGTTATTTATATTTGCCGAGAATTCCACGGTGAACTTATATGTGATCAAGCTGAGTCAAAAGAATTACGCTTTTTTCCGCTTGATAGGTTGCCTATTACTCTTCATCCAGTCATTGAGCGGATTATTAAAGAGTTTCAGCACTCTAATTAAAAAACATTACAAAATAAGTACCTTATATTTTATATAAAAATATAACAACCTCATTTCTCGTCATTACAACGTGAAATGAGGTTGTTATCGTTCACCGTAAATCCCTATTTCCCCAAAAAATAATTAGATGATTTAACGTTCTTTTTCTACAGCTTTATATCCCTTTACAAATAAAATAGTTATATAAGAAATAATGAATGAAAAAACAGTATACATGCCCACCCAAAAGAAAAATGATGGATCGTACAATGTAACATTGAACATAAGAAAAATAAGAAATGTTACCATTGGCATCGCGTAAAATGTACCTATTTTATATGTCACAGCTATTGAAAACATACAAATAAGCAATGGATATATACAGAAAATAAAAATTGACTCACTCAATGTTATGTCCCCCTTTCTGAAGAAATAATAGCTTTCTCTTAAACATTTTGGGGAACAACAAAGTTTTATATTTTTTATTCGTTATTAGTAAATAAAATGTTAGATTGTTATCTCGATCTGATTTCCTTCAGGATCACTTACTACACTTTCATAATAACCATCTCCTGTAGTGCGTGGGCCATTTAACAGAGGATATCCTGCTTCTCTTAACCTATCCGTTAATTGGTCTACTTTTTCTTTGCTACCTACAGAAAATGCCATATGGGCATATCCTACTGTTTGTTTTTTTATTACATCGTCTATCCCTACCTGTCTCATAAGTTCTAGACGCGCACCACCTTCAAAAGTTATAAAGTAAGATTCAAACTTTTTTTTCGGATTGTGATACAATACATTCGCTTCACCATTGAAGTACTGTTTATAGAAATCACGCATGCCTTCTAAATCATTCACCCAAATTGCTACATGTTCAATTCTCATAATCGACACCTTTTCTTTTTATGGTATTCAACCAACAATTTGATATTTAATTTTCTTTGCTTGTTCTTGTAATCATAAGATCAAGTCCAAGGCTTTTTAATCCATATAAATAATCTTCTTCCCAATCGCTTACTGTTATTTTCGGAATATGTTCCGCCGGAATGTACTGTGGACAACTTTTTACAATTTGATCTATTACAAATTGATTCACTTCATCATCACAGAAAATAAACGCATGTGGATTAATAATAGCTATACATGTAGAAATTAATCGAGTAATAGCATCTATATTATATTCCTCTGGATTATTCGAATCTCTCACTTCATCTCCACTTCTCAAAGCTTGTAAGAAATTTTTATTATCATACTGCGGAACAAAAGATATCTCTCCCGAGAAAAATGTACTTCCTCGGACTACATCCCCATTTATCATAATACCCGCACCTGGACCATTTTGACCTGAATACAAATATACAAGAGAGGAATTGTCATGGTTTCCAGTGTTTTTATAATAACCAAGCACTGCGGCATTCATATCGTTCTCTATTACTACAGGTATAGAGAACAGATCCTCCAAATGACTTTTTAAATTAAAATTTTGGAACTTTTCATAACCAGGTATATAAAAAATACGACCATTATCTACCGAACCGGGCACACCAATTGATATAGAGCTTATTTTCGGGAATGTAGCGATAAGACTTTCAATATGTTTAGATAATAGGTTTACGCCAGTATCAATTAATGCACTTGAAGTACTTCCTTTTTCTTTTACTTCCCCTAAACAGTTAAAAATCGTATAGTTTGTCTCATTTTTTTCTAAAAATATCGCTAAACCTAACATATATTCCGGATTATAAGCATATCGTTTCGCTCTTCTTCCACCACTTGAATCATCTAAACCGACTAAAGTGACTTCACCGTCTTGTTTCATATTTTCTATAAATTTACTTATCGTTGGAAAACTGATTTCTAATGTATTACTAAGTTCAACTTTCGTTGCACTACCTCGCTCTAAAAGAGCTGTACGAATGCCGCGAAGGATCGTCTCTTTAATCGATTTTTGAGTAACAAATTGTTCACTCAAATCGCTCACCACCTTAATCAACATACTTATTAAACACTTTTAATAAGTTGCGTTGACAATATATCACACATCATTTTCTAAAGCAATAGAGATGATATATTTCCACTGCATGCACTCCTTGTTTAGCTCGATTTATTCTCTCTCGTAACAGACGATACAATTCCAGATAAGAGAACAAATAATAAAACAGCTAGCAAGGCATTACGTATTCCGAACGATTCCCCTAGTATACCTAAAAATGGTGGTCCGACTAAAAAAGCTGTATAACCGATGATAGAAACTGCAGCAACATTAGAAGTCGCATTTTCACGATCATCTCCAGCAGCAGAAAGACCAATTGGGAAACCTAGCGCCGCACCAATCCCCCACAGCACTACACCAACTGCTAGAAAATACGAGTTACTCCCAAATATTACGATTAAAATTCCTATAATCGCCACCATAATAGTAGCACGTACGACAGCGACACGACTGAATCGATCAAGGAAATAACTACTACACATACGAGCTAACGTCATTGCCAATACAAAAATTGTGTACATAATAGAACCTGTCACTACACTTTGCTGATGTCCATCTACCATCACGATAGGCAGCCAATCATTTGCACTTCCTTCTGCAAATGCCATTCCAAGCACAAAAAGACCAATTAAAAGCACCTTTTTTTCCATACGTAAGGAAGTACGCTTCGCTCGCTTTTTGTTCTGCGATTTCTCTTTCTTTCCTGTTCCGTGCGGAAGAAAACGATACACCATACATACAAGTAATAAAAACACGGCCGAAATCGCAAGAAACTGATACAGGATTGGGATGTGAAGCGAGGCGGCGACAGTGCCACTGAGCGCGCCTACTAAAGTTCCTACGCTAAAAAACCGTGGAATTTCGGTAGAAGTGCCATTCCTAATTTCTGCTCTATTGAAGAGCCTTCTACATTCAATGAGACTTCTGCCAACCCATATCCTACTCCAAATACTAGCAAGCTACCAAAAGCCCCTATGCTAGAAACAAAATAAATATTAATACTTAAACAAAGTAATCCAACAATTATTAAAAACATACTGCCTATAATAACGTCTCTAGCTCCCTTACAGTCAATAAAATGACTTGCACTCAGTAAACCAATTATTGAACCGACAGATAAACCGAACAAAATCCAGCCCATTTCTGCATTTGAAACTGCTAAAATATCTCGCGCCGCTGCTGTTCTAGAAATCCATGTAGCAAACGCGACACCTGGCAAAGCAAATAAGAGAAAAAGAGCGTTTCGAGAGGCAAGTAATGTCTTTGTATGATTGTCCGCACTATTTTTCTTCATATGAAACACCTTTAACATTGTCTATACAATACGACACCAGTTTATTCAATCATCCGTGAAAAACGATTTCTATAAGTCTATCATTTTCATAACTTTGGCTGGGTTACCACCAACAACTACATTACTAGGTACATCTTTTGTCACAACTGCTCCTGAAGCAATTACAGCATTGTCTCCAATTGAAATACCAGGGTTAATTATAGCTCCCCCGCCAACCCAAACATTGTTACCAATCTTTACAGGTTTCCCATATTCTTTGCCAGAATTCCGTTCTACTGGATGCAACGGATGCGTAGCAGTGTAAATGTGAACACCAGGTGCAAACATACAATTATCACCGATTCGAACTTCACAAACATCTAAAATCACACAATTAAAATTTGCGAAAAAGCTCTTTCCAACATGGATATTGTAACCATAATCACAACGAAAATCAGGATTAATGTGGGTTTTCCCATCAGCTGAAGAACCTAAAAGCTGATTTAATAACGTAAAACGTTGTTCATCTCCTGTCTCCATTGCCTCGTTATAAAGGCGTGTTAAACGTTTTGCCTCCACCCTATCAGCCACTAATTCTTCGTCATCTGCAATATACATTTCTCCCGCCAACATCTTTTCTTTTTCCGTTTTCATAGAATCATCTCCTTTGTAATCAAATGAGTCCTACTTATTAAACCTCTTTAATAAGCGACTTTAATTACACTTATTAAACACTTTTAATAAGCATCCCTATATTAACATACTTTTTAAAATGTGCAATTAATAAATTTAGAAAGACGATGCGAATTCCTCATTTTGCATGTAGATATAACGAATAAATAATTAAAATTCATATAGAAAAAACAAGGGAACGCTCAGCGTTCCCTCTCAAATCCAATCCGTTTTTTAATTTCCACCAAATTCACCTTCGCAATAGTCCCTGCCCTCTCAGCACCTTTTTCTAACGCTTCATATAGTAAATGCGGTTCATTCATATACGTTGCGTATTTTTCCCGAGGTCCTGCTAACTCACGATCTACAACGCGAAATAACTCTTTTTTTACATCGCCCCATCCGATTCCAGTTTCATATTTTTCACGCATTGACTGAATTTCATCTTTTGTCGCAAATTCTTTATAGATTGTAAATAACGTTTCTAGTTCTTTCGGTTCATTTGGAAGTGAAGAATCTGTTTTTATTTTTAAAATAAGCTTTCGTAGTTTTTCTCGCTCTGCAAATAACGGGATAACATTCCCATAACTTTTACTCATTTTTCTTCCATCAAGACCAGGTAAAATTGCCCCTTCTTCTTGCACTACATACTCTGGAAGCGTAAATGTCATGCCAAATGTATGATTAAAATACGTCGCAATATCACGAGCAATTTCAATATGCTGAATTTGATCTTTTCCAACAGGTACATGAGTAGCTTGAAATAATAATATATCAGCCGCCATTAAAATCGGGTACGTATATAACCCCATATTCACACCTGCATCAATTTCTAATCCCGCTTCTTTATTTTGCTCTACCTTCGCTTTATATGCATGGGCACGATTCATAAGCCCTTTCGGAGTTAGACAAGCTAATATCCAAGCTAATTCCAAAATCTCTGGCACTTCTGTTTGTCGATAGAAAATAACATCTTCTCCAAGTCCGAGTGATAACCATGTAGCTGCTACCTCTTTTGTATAACTACTGAACTTCTCTGGATCATGCACTGCATTTAACGCATGATAATCAGCTATAAAGTACAATGCTTTTCCTTCATTATTTTTTGACATTTGCAATGCAGGTTTAATTGCACCAATATAATTTCCTAAATGCGGATAACCCGTTGGTTTAATTCCTGTTAACATTATTTTTTCGCTCATACTAACTCCTCCTTTCTCAAAATAAAAAACAAAAAGAGTCTCTCATCCTTAAAAAGGACGAGAGACTCCCGCGGTACCACCTTTATTAGCTATCATTAGCTCACTTCATACTTCGATAACGTGAAGTAACCGTCTTTACCTACTCATTTCAGTTAGAAGCTCCAGAGCCCATTCCATATTCATCCCTTACTGATTCCCACCACATATCAGCTCTCTGAAAAGTTTTGAACATGTACTCTTCTCTTTCATTGCTTTTTCGTTTTTTACAGTTTATCACATTCCCTTTCCAATTAAACCCTAATTTTCTGTTTTATATAGCAGGAATTTCCACCTTAATTGTCTAATAATATATAGGTTTGCAGAAGTAATCGAAACAACTTTGGAGGTTTTTTCATGGTAAAATATATATCCATTTTAGGTTCAACAGGATCCATTGGCACATCTGCATTAGATGTCGTTTCCGCTCATCCTGAACATTTTAAAATCGTCGGTTTAACCGCAAATTATAATATCGATCTTCTCGAAAAACAAATTGAATCGTTTCAGCCTCGTATTGTAAGCGTAGCGACAAAAGAATTAGCGGACACATTACGTTCTCGTATTTCAACAAATACAAAAATTACATATGGAACTGATGGTTTAAATGAAGTATCTACCCATCCTGATACAAATCTTGTATTAAGTTCAGTTGTCGGTGTTTCAGGTTTACTCCCAACAATTGAAGCATTAAAGGCGAAGAAAGATATCGCCATCGCTAACAAAGAAACTTTAGTTGCCGCTGGTCATATCGTAACTGAACTAGCGAAACAAAACGGATGCCGCCTAATTCCAGTCGATAGTGAGCATTCAGCTATTTTCCAATGTTTAAACGGAGAAAATAATAAAGAGATTGAGAAGTTAATTGTCACAGCTTCTGGCGGCGCTTTTCGTGATAAAACACGTGAAGAAATGAAAACATTACAAGCGAAAGATGCTTTAAAACACCCAAACTGGTTAATGGGAGCAAAACTAACGATAGATTCTGCCACGTTAATGAATAAAGGGTTTGAAGTGATGGAAGCTAAATGGCTGTTCAATATTCCTTATGAAAAAATTGATGTTATGATTCATAAAGAAAGTATCATTCACTCCTTAGTGGAATTTATTGATGGATCAGTCATGGCACAGCTCGGTGCTCCTGATATGAGAATGCCGATTCAATATGCGTTTCACTACCCTACTCGACTACCTTCATCCTATGAAAAATTAAATTTATTAGAAATTGGTAGTTTGCATTTTGAAAAACCAAATTTAGAGAAGTTCCCCTGTCTACAATACGCATTTGAATGTGGCAAAATTGGCGGTACAACTCCAGCCGTATTAAATGCAGCGAACGAAATTGCAAATGCACTATTTCTTAAAAATGAAATTGCATTTTTTGATATCGAAAAAACAATTTACAATACAGTTGAAGCTCATCATAACGTAAAAGATCCTTCACTCGATGCTATATTAGAAGCTGATCAATGGGCACGCCAATACGCAAATCAATTATTAATAAAAAAGAGCTAAAACAGTTTTCTCTGTTTTAGCTCTTTTTTTACGTATTCAATTTTACAAATCTATAACCATGTGTAACTAACACTTTTAATATCGCATATCCTGGAATTGCTAAAACTATCCCCATAATACCGAATAAATTACCAGCAGTTAAAATGATAAAGATTATTGTAATCGGATGGATATCTAGCTTTTTCCCCATTACTTGCGGGGAGATAAACTTACCTTCTGCTAATTGCACAACCATCATAACGATAATTACCTTTAAAACCATTCCTGGCGAGTCAATAAATGCGATAATTAACGCTGGAGTTATTGCAATAACTGGACCTACGTACGGAACGATATTTACAATCATCGCTAAAATAGCAAGTAATACCGCATATTTAATACCAATAATAAGATAGCCAATTAATAGCATGATACCGATAAACAAGCTAACGATAATTTGCCCTCTTATATACGAACTAATCGCATAATGCATATCATCTAGTATTCTCATTGCTGCCGGTTGTCTTTGCTCTGAAATAAACTTCAAAAAGTGATTCGGTAATTGTTCACCATCTTTTAATAGATAGAACAATATAAACGGAACCATGACAAATGTTAAAACAACTTCTGTAAGTGTACTTAAAAATCCAGTTACATTTCCAGTTACTGATGATAATGACTTTGTAAAATCAACTGTATAGTCTTTTACTATATTCGCTACATCAATATTTAAATTCTCCTGAATTTTACCAAGTAAATTACTTTCCCCAAATCTACGTGCTGCTCGTTCGATTTCATGACCGAAATACGGTAAGTTATCTATTAATGCATCAATTTGATCTTTAATAATAGGGATAACCGTTACAACTAAAAACACAAATAATCCTAGTACTATTAAATATATCGAGGCTATCGATACGATTCTTGAAACACCTTTCTTTTCTAAAAGTGAAACGAATGGGTGCAAGATATAAAATAGCACTCCGGCTAATAATACCGGGAAGAATATTGTTTTTAAAAAGACGATAAACGGAGTAAAAACGAAAGAAATTTTTGTTAGCAATAATATGTTAATGAACAATAATGCAAATCCAAGTAACACTGCTAAATAATTTTGTTCCCTAAAAAACTTTTTTAACTTGTCTCTTTTTCTTATATTTACTTTTTCCAATGAAACCACCTCTTTGAATGATGAAAAGCCCTTACTCAGGGCTTTTCATCATTATCTATATCTTTATTTCCTTGCAGCTTTCACTACAAATGATACAATAAGAATTAATACGATTGCTCCTAATAATGCTGGCACGACATGAATTCCACCAAATGATGGCCCAAAAGATCCAAATAATCTACCACCTAACGAAGCACCTAATAAACCTGCGATAATATTTCCGAACATACCACCTGGGAAATTTTTACCTGTTATAGAACTAGCAATTGCACCTATAATAGCACCAACTATTAATGTGATAATCCATCCCATTTTTAGTCCTCCATTTCTATTATAGTTTGTATGATCAAATACAAGAGTAACAAAACTCTCATATAAGATTACTAATTCATTTACACTAACCATATTCTGCTATAAAAATAAACGCAAGGACATTATATGTATGGAGATACATATATTATATGCAAAAAAGAAAATCATTGTCAAACTTACCCGAAAATCAATTATATTAATATACCATATTCAAAGGAGGCTTCATTATCTATGATTCTTACTTTAAATGCCACTTCTTTTGAAGTTGCATCATCCATTTTACAAGTTCAAATTCCATCTTATAAAGTTGAAGCAGATTATTTAAACAGTACTGCAATCCCCCGTTTATATGATACTGTAAACGATATTCAAAATTGCGGTGAAACATTCTATGGATATTTTTCTGAAAATAAACTTGTCGGCTTTATTTCTTTTATGCAAGAAGAACAGCTAATTGATATTCACCGACTAGTTGTATCGCCTGATTTTTTTCAAAAAGGAATTGCAACGAAACTCTTAAGTTATATATTTAACATGTTCCCTTCTTCCATGGCATATATTGTACAAACAGGTAAAGCGAATACCCCTGCTATTGCATTATATAAAAAACACGGCTTCATTGAAGTAACCGATATAACAATTACCGATCGTATGATTCTTACACAACTGAAGAGACGGAAAACATAAAATAGTTTGACTTATTAGTTTATTTATGTTATCTTTTACTTTATAATACCTTTTGCTGAGTCCAAATTTTGGAGCGGGGGAACCATTTTTGTAGCAATGCTACTTGGGGCGAATCTTTTTTAAGTAGGGATACTCTCACTTCCCGAGTCCGACAGCTAACCTCGTAAGCGTAATGGGAGAGGAAGGTGCTTTTTGCCTATGTTACACAGTATACCTCCTTAACTATAAAATCTGGAATCGATATCATTTTAGAGACCTATATTTATAGAAAAGGAGAGATGTATTATGTTACGTTTATCTGATCACGCAATAAAAATGATGGAGCAAAGACTTCGACTCGAACAACACCGCACATATCAAGCAAATAAAGTTGTAGATAACTTACATCACAAATACTTTTTCCAACATATTTTTCAACCAAAAAGATAAGTACTGACCTTTAACAAAATACAGCGCACACTAAAAAAGCGTGCGCTGTATTTTTCATTTTCTTGCCTTCACAATAAAAGTAGTCGGCACCATTCTAGCTTTATATAAAGAATAATATTTGCGTACCTTTCATATTCTACATTCCCCCATCCATTTTGCTTTCTCTAATATTAATTACATATCATAACCAGATCGCCCTTTTCTCTTCGCCCGGTAGTTTTTCACTTTCGCAATCGTACCGCATGCTCTTCCTCCTTCTTCTCCAACATACATACCGCACCATCTTTTACTTCCATTTCGCGAATGATCATAAAATACCCAGCGACAATCCGGACATGCTTTTAACCTTCCCCACACATTTTCTTGAATTGACATTAACACAATGTTTAATACTTTTGTATACACATTCTCTTCATATACTGGTTCATATGTAATACCTTTCATATCTTCCTTTATATGTACATGAAATGGGTATTTTTCTAACCATTTTTGCAATGATCCTTCGCCTTCAATTGTCATCCGAATATCTTCTCGAAAACCTCTTAATTCCTCTATCGTATGAAACGGAAACTCTTCATGAAAATATTTATTCATAAATTGCTTTATATTATCTTCTGTTTGCAGCAAATCAATTGCTTCTCTCGTATCATTTGGTATTCTCCATGTATTTAAAAATTCTCGAATATATTCTAATTCATGTGGTGCGTTCTGATTCAATTCCATTCACCTTCTTCTTAAAATTTACTTTTTTCTGACTTTATGTATAATTATAATATAAAATAGTTAACCATTAAATGATTTTACCGGTTACAATATTAGGAGGAGTTTTATGAAAAGTTTCTCAATACCGATACGTTTCATGCTTATTTCTTCATTCTTTATGTCTTTTGGGTATTTTGCAGTATACGCATTTTTAGCTATTTATCTATTAACTTTTCTTCATTTTTCTGCTGTCCAAGTAGGAACAGTATTGACGGTTATGACCATCACATCACGAGTTATCCCATTATTCTCAGGGTTAATTGCTGACAAAATAGGCTATATCATCATGATGATAGCCGGATTATTTTTAAGAGGAATCGGATTTATCGCTTTAGGAATATGCTCTGATTTCTATACAATTTCTATTTCTTCTGCACTTATTGGCTTCGGAACCGCATTTTACGAACCTGCTGCTCGTGCCATATTCGGCTCACAACCAGCTCATATGAGAAAAAATTTATTTACATATTTAAACCTGAGTTTTAATTGCGGTGCAATAATTGGACCAATTGCAGGAGGATTCTTACTCTTACTCGATTCCATCTATGCTTTCTTTCTAACAGGATCACTTATGCTGTTATTCGCTTTTATCTTTTACTTACTTAAAAATCACTTCCAAGTCACTACTGAAAACACATCTATTACATTAGGAATACAGGCTATCTTACAAAACAAGCCTTTTCTTCTGTTTTCATTTATCATGATTTTCTTCTATATTATGTTTACTCAGCTTACTGTCGCACTTCCACTTCATATGAAAAACATTAGTAATAGCAACCAGCTTGCTACACTCGTTATTACGATAAATGCAATAACAGGCGTTATATTTATGGTGTTATTTCGAAAACTATTTCACAAATACAACACGCTGTCGATTATTAAATACGGTATTTTATTAATGGGCATTTCCTTTTTACTCATCCCTTTATTCCAGCACCCCTATTGGTTATTTATTTGTGTAATTTTATTTACAATTGGTGAAACACTCGTATTACCTAACGCTGATATCGCTATTGCAAATTACAGTAACGAATCATATACAGCTACTTACTTCGGATTCTATCAACTATCACTCGCATTTGGTTTTATCATCGGTAATTATACCGGTACATCTTTTACATCCAACTTAAACGGAATGTATACACCATGGCTTATTTTCAGCGGAATAGGACTTATTGGTTTTATTTCACTACATATTTTAAATATAAAAAAAGGATTACCTAAGGAGGATATATACCTATGTAATGATACGAAACATCTTTAACAAATTTCAGTCGAGATGGTACCTTTAGACAAGCAACCTATAATAAAAAAATTCGACCGTCATGTTTGACAGTCGAATCTCTTTATTCTTCATATTCAAGACGATTATGTCTTTTACAACCAAATAAATAGCACCCCCCTATATGACAAGTTTCAAATTCTAACCCTGGAACATATCCAGATTTGATACGTTCTATCATTGTTTTATAACAATTATTCTCTTCTGTATATTCCTCAATTAACTCTTTCTTATCTTTTTCTGTCCAGTTTTCTTCTACTTCTTCAGTCTGAACATCTTCTATTTCTGCTGTTTTCGCTTCGATAGATTCCCGTATCACTTCATTTATACGCGTGAAATTATTAGCTTTATATAGAGCATAAACAAATCTACCAATCCAATTGGGGCTTTTCCAAACTTCTTTGTATCCCCTTTCGAACCATTCAATTGCTTCTTTATAGCAATTCAACTCAACATATAAATCTGCTACATGAATTTCTCCTATAAGATCATCAGATTCCCTGTTAAAAGTATCTAACTTCTCTTTCGCTTCTGTCGTTCTCCCTAAATCAATTAAACATTTTACATAGCTATACATGATATAGTCCGAATCCCCTGCAACTCGCAAGAAAAATTCCGAAGCTTTTTCCAGCTCTCCAAGGTTATAATGAGCTACAGCTACATTGTGATATGCTTCATTGGATGGTTGAATGGAAATAGACTTTTGTAATATTTCTTTCGCTTCTTCCCACTTTTTTTATTTTATGTAAATTTCCCCTAAGATGTTATAAGGAAAGTATGAGGAAGGATTCAACTTAACAACTTCTTTTATTAATTCAAGAGCTTTAGCATCATCCTCTTCCTCATAAAAGTACATCCAAGCAAGATTATTGAGAGATTGCACACCTCTAGATTCATGTACCGCTCGTTGAAATAGTTCCATTGCTTTCTCATATTCATTTTGTTCAAACATTTCAATTGCCTTCTCGTTAATGTTCAAGTAACTACCTCCGAAGTGAATGAATTCATCTATTCCATATTATTATTTTAAAATGTAACAATTTTAATTTCCATAAAAAATAAGTTCACTTCGTATTAAGTTCTTTCTCCTATCTACATTTCATCATATATTTGGATATCCAATTCGTAATGATTTTAACAACACCGCTTTCGAAAGAAAATATATATCTACTGTAAAAATACTGATTTACAACAATAAGTAAACTTTTCAATCTCTCTTAAACTGGATATACACCCTGTTACATTTTACATATTATGGTACAATTGAAATGAGTACTAGCTAAACATTTACGCTCCACACTAGCAGTTTAGCAATGCCAAAATCAAAAATCACTTGAAATTGGGGGATGTTATGAAAAAGAAATTAATTGTTCTTCTATTCATCGGAATCATATTATCAGGATGTTCAACTATAGCAGAAAATTCTTTAGAAACCGGAAACGGAAGTATGGAATTATTAACACCAACGATTACAACAAAAGATAATGAATTAGAAATTAAGACGGAAGGTATTGATGAAAATAAAGTAACTTTTATTTATGTCGCTAATAAAAAAGTATTGGAACAAAAAATAAAGAATAGTGAATCCTACAAACTTGATATTACAGGTATCAATGATGCTCATAGGACAGACTATAAGCCAAAAGTTCAACTTTTGCAGACTAAGGATGATAATAAAGATGGAGAGATGATAACTTTTAAGCAAGTTAGATATACAGTTAAAAAAAATTAATTTTAGAGTTATTTCATTATAAATGTAACGTATGAAAATATACTTTTAACAGAGGGTAAATGTAAGGGGTGCTAACATGAAAAAACGATGGATTTCTTGGTGGATTGGTAACATATTTTGGATTATCCTTTTTGGAGTGTGGGCAGCTATTATTTGGCTACGAGATGTCGATGGTGCTGGTGTTACTCAAACATCCGAAATTAAATCAATATCACTTATTGTTTTATTAATCGCGTTTATCATACCGATATTTATTCAAGTTATATGGCTAATCATTAATTTGAGGGTTAGTAGAAAAAACAATTATACGATTTAGTTTTTTAAATTAACAGATACATACTTTTTATAAAAAAGAGAGGAATCTAATTCGATTCCTCTCTTTTACATATGTGATTATGCCGTGCTTTTAAAGCGGCACTATTCCCTTTTTACGATGCATGATCGTCTTTCTTCTTCTTCAACAACGCTCTCTTCTTCATCGCCTTCGTTAAATATCCGCCTTTAAACGAACGGATTTCATAAGAAGACATAAACGCTTTCGGTGCAATTTCATTAATAATTTCTAAAAGTTCTTTCTCTCTAGAGCGCTTTGCAACGATATCTAAGCGATAACGTATAGAATTAATTCCTTCACCTTCAAATACTGTAACGCCAAATCCACAGTGACGTAATTCATCTACTAATTCATTACAACGGTCTAGTAAACTAACTTGATACGTAATATATCCAATTGCTAATTTATTCTCTATATAACCGCCTAATAATAGTCCCGCACTAAAGCCGATGACATAGGCAACGATGTTCATCCAATTTGATAAATCTTGAAACACAATCCCTAAACTGACAATGTAAATAGCTCCTTCTAACAATCCTACACCAGCAGCGGATCTTGTTTGATTCTTTACAAGCAAAATCGTTCGGATTGTTAATACTGGAACATATATAATTTGAAGCACAAAAATAAGTAACGCTTGTAACATTGGTATCCACCTCTTTCAAAAAGTCTTTTGTCATGATAACATACATAAGCTTTAGAAATCGATGGGTTTTTAAATTTTTTAAAATTATTTTTCGTACTATTGAAAAACCGAAAAAAGAAGCGTATTATATTTGTCGTGAATTTGATTCCTGTCATTCACTCGCTTAAATAAAAAAAGGAACCCCCATTAGGCCCCTTTTATTATAGCTCTATGTTATTAGAAGCCTTTTCTCTTCGCTTCTCTTCTTCTTTTACTAACTGTATATTTGCATAAGCTAAATTCGCAATCATTAAAAAGTGACCACCTAAAATACCTGTACCAAATGCCCACATTTCCATTTCATGCTCAATTTCATACATAATGATAGCTCCTAAAATTGCAGCTGCAAATCGGTTTAAAACCCCTAATCCAGGAGCCTTTTCTTTCATTACAATACTTCTTCCTAGTTTCTCCACCCTGCGAGCTAATAACCAAAGACAGTATGCACTTACAGCTAATCCAATACCGAATCCTGTCACTTGTTTTCCAAACGGAGTAATCGTCCACATAAGTAGTAAACCACTAAAGATCGCATACAATTGTAATCGATATACACGTAAGGCTTCTTGAATCAAAATATCCGCTCCTAATTCCTCATTTTTTATGCTTTAGAAGAAAAGCAGCAACTTACACAGTTGCTGCTTTCTCTTCTTCTTGTTCTTGTTCTTGTTCCATTTTACGAATTTCAACACGTTTAATTTGGTAAGCGTCTTTTTCTAACACTTTAAATTCATAACCTTCTGCTTCAACATGTTGTCCTTCTTCAATTTCATGATTTTGCATCATAATCCATCCACCGATTGTATCCACATCTTCTTCTTCAATGTGTAATCCAAACAGATCTTTTACTTCTGAAATAAGCACTTTTCCATCAACAATTTTATGGTACTCGTTCACATGTTGAATTGGTGGTGCTTCATCTTCATCATATTCGTCACGAATTTCGCCGACGATTTCCTCCAAAATGTCTTCAAGCGTTACAATTCCAGCTGTTCCTCCGTACTCATCATATAAAACAGCCATCGGAATTCGCTTCTTCTGCATTTGCAGTAATAAATCGTGAATTGGAGTTGTTTCCATCACTTCAATAATCGGACGCATATACGAGCGAATTGACGATAAATCTTTTTGATCCTCGGTCATATATCGAATAAAGAAATCTTTTACATTGACCATACCGATAATATCATCTTTATCTTCTCCAAAAATCGGATAACGTGTATATCGCTCATTTTGGATTACTTTCATGTGTTGTTCTACTGAATCTTCAAGGTAGAAACCAACGATTTCTGTTCGCGGTACCATAATCTCTTTTGCAATGCGATTATCAAATTCAAATATATTATTTACATACTTGTATTCAGCTTGATTAATTTCGCCACTTTCATAGCTATCTGAAAGAATAAGACGCAATTCTTCTTCTGTATGAGCTACTTCATGTTCAGAAGCTGGTTTCAAACCGAATAAACCAGTTATAATACGAGCTGAACCGTTCAATACCCAAATAAATGGATACATGATTTTATAGAACATCATTAACGGCGTTGCCAATAACAACGTTACTTTTTCAGCCTTTTGAATTGCCAACGTTTTCGGAGCTAACTCCCCAACTACAACGTGTAAATATGTCATTAGCATAAAAGCAAGACCAAAAGTTAATACTGATGAGATAGAAGGGTTTATGTTCCATTTCTCAAATAACGGGTGTAATAACTTTTCGATTGTCGGTTCACCTAACCAACCTAATCCCATAGCTGTAACTGTAATACCTAATTGACAAGCAGATAAATATTCATCTAAATTTGTTGTTACCTTTTTCGCTGCTAAAGCACCGCGTTTCCCTTCCGCAACAAGCTGATCAATACGACTTGAACGTACTTTTACAATCGCAAACTCTGCTGCTACGAAAAATCCAGTAAATGCGATTAAAATCGCAACCATGACTAAATTAAATATTTCCAATGAATCCCCTTAGTTAAAAAACTAAGGTGTCCACCTCCTGTATACTATAATGTTTTCTTATTTGTTCGTTAGAAAACATAGCCCGATACAAAAATTAAAGAGGTCGGATTTCACTTATTCTATAATAATAGAGCAAGTGTCTGTATTAAAGCTGTCGTTTGACATGATAAAGATTTCGATATTTTTTCACGTTGTGAATCAGTCAATCCATCTAAAAGCGGCTTTAACTCTGTTAACTCTGCTTCTAATCGATGAATATGGTCTGTCACTTCATTCACTTGTTTCGAAACGTGTTCATTGATACCGAGCAGCTTCTTGTTCTCCTCGATTTTCTCTTTAATCTCACAAAGCGGCATATGCATTTCTTTGCACTTCTCAATAAATTGTAATGTCTCAAATGCTGTTTCGTCGTAATAGCGATAATTAGATTGAGATCGCTCCGCTTTCAAGATACCTAGATTCGTATAATAATC
Organism: Bacillus sp. FDAARGOS_235; assembly: GCF_002073415.2. NCBI lineage: Bacteria > Bacillati > Bacillota > Bacilli > Caryophanales > Bacillaceae > Bacillus > Bacillus sp. FDAARGOS_235. Next base: position 5,013,117 of record NZ_CP020437.2, on the reverse strand, counting down.
AATCGTTCGTTTCGACACGTGAGCCATGAGAGCCAACTGTCCGATTCGATACACCTTCCCAACGATCTTCCCCCCTTGTTTATATTACTACCATCATACAACACATAAACTGTACAGTCAAACGTGATGGTTTGTTGTTCACAATTTATACAAACTTACAAGATCAACCTACTATTACACCCGTAATTTACGGCTATACAATAAAATTACTAAACTATTACCTAATCAATATATAGCCCACACCTTTTAACCTTTCTTATTTAAAAGCATATCCTAGTAATAACGATTGCCTGTATAGGAGGAGATTGACATAAAAAGGACTATCATTTCTCATTTTTATAACGAAGAGTATTTACTCCCATGGTGGCTTATGCATCACACAAAAATATTCGATCACGGTATTTTAATTAATAGAGGTTCTACTGATCGTTCCGTAGAGATTTATAAACTACTCGCACCCCACTGGGAAGTGCGAGACTCCAGATTTCTTGAGTTTGATCCAACTAATACTGATATTGAAGTGATGGAAATTGAAAGAGAAGTTTCAGGTTGGAAAATCGTTTTAAATACTACAGAGTTCTTTTGTTGTAATAATAAAGAAGAGTTTTTCTCATCTCTTCATACACTAGGACAAAACATGTATGCGATTAGAATGATTTTAATGATAGATAGTCATATTTACAATTATTCAAAGCCAAGATATTCTATCCCATTAGTAGAACAACGATACCACGGTGTCTTCCCTTATAACCCAAAACTCGGGTGTGCTTGGAGATTTATTCATAATCATCTAGATGGTGCATATTTACCTGGTAGACATTATTCACGGCACGGGAATATAGTTTATGACTACCCTTCATTTATTTTAAAATTTTATTTTAGCCCTTGGAATGAACAGTCCAAGGCAAGAAAATTACAAATTACACCTACCCTTTCAAAAATGGGTATTCAAATGGGACTTCAAACACATTACGGTCAATCTCCTGAAGAATTGGAAACCCGTTTTTTAGAACTTAGTAACGTAACACAAGACCTCCGTAATAATCCTGAATATCAAGAATTATTTCCAAAGTTCAAACCTTAATGTTTTCTGCCTTGCCATCACCTCACACAATTTCATCCGTTTAATCAAAAACAATCTCATTTGCATAAAATATGAATACTGTATATATAATAAATTTTTATTTTAGGAGGAAAAAATGAAAGCTGTTATTCTTGCTGGTGGGTACGGTACAAGAATTGGGGAAGAAACACATTTAAAACCAAAACCTATGATTGAAATTGGAACGAAACCTATTCTATGGCACATTATGAGTTTGTATAGTCATTACGGGATTACTGAGTTTATTATTTGCTTAGGCTATAAAGGATATGCAATTAAAGAGTTCTTTCTAAATTACAACTTACACATGTCCGATTTCACAATACATTTAAGCGATAACACAATTACTAGCCACTCTCATCGTGTAGAACCATGGAAAGTTACATTAATCGATACTGGTCTTAATACCGAAACGGGTGGACGAGTGAAAAAGATTCAAAACTATGTCGGAGATGAACCTTTCTGCCTCACTTATGGCGATGGATTAAGTAATGTAAATATAAAAGAACTGATTGCATTTCATAAAAAACATGGAAAAATGGCTACTGTTACTGCCGTACAACCTCCTGGTAGATTTGGTTCTCTCATATTAGATAAACAGTCTGTAACATCTTTTCAAGAGAAACCACTAGGTGATGGTGGATGGGTTAACGGTGGGTTTTTTGTTTTAAATCATGATATTTTCAATTACATTAGTGGAGATAAGTCTGTTTTTGAAACCGAAACTTTAGTTCAGTTAGTCAACAAAAATGAACTGGCAGCATTTCAACATACTGGTTTTTGGCATCCAATGGATACATTACGTGATAAGAATAAATTAGTCGAGCTATGGGAAAATAATAACGCTCCATGGAAGGTCTGGTAATATGACTTCATCATCTTTTTGGAATAAGAAAAAAGTATTTATTACAGGACATACTGGCTTTAAAGGCTCATGGCTCACCCTTTTTTTAACTTCTTTAGGCGCAGAAGTAATCGGCTATTCTTCTCATCCTCCATCCATCCCTAACCTTTTTGAACAATGTAACGTAGCGAAAGAGTGCACAACAATGAAAGGAGATATTACAGATTACAATTCTTTATTACATGCCATTGGGCAACATAAACCCGACATTATATTTCATTTAGCAGCTCAACCAATCGTCACCACTTCATACAAAGATCCTATTGAAACATTTAAAACGAATGTTTTAGGTACTGTTCACGTACTAGAAGTAGCAAAGTACGTCGAAAGCGTACGTCTCATTATTAATGTGACAAGCGATAAATGTTATGAGAATGATGGGAGCGGTAATCAAGCATTTGTAGAATCCGACCGTTTAGGGGGCTATGATCCATACAGTGCTAGTAAAGCTTGTGCTGAATTAGTTGCAACATCGTATCAAAAATCTTTTTTTCACACGAACACCCTTTCACTCGCCTCAGTAAGGGCAGGCAATGTCATCGGTGGTGGTGATTGGGCAGAAAATCGCTTATTCCCAGATATCATTCGTGCATATTTACAAGACCATCCTTTAAGTATTCGAAACAAAAATGCTATCCGACCGTGGCAACATGTTTTGGATCCTTTACATGGATATATCCTTTTAGCTGAGAAACTTTGGAAGCATAAAGAGTATGCAGAAGCATGGAATTTCGGACCAATTAACGAGGCTAACAGAACCGTCCATGATGTCATTCAATCTGTAATAAAATTATGGAATAAACCATTAACAATACTTTCTCCCACTATAAATACTCCTTATGAATCACCTATTTTAACACTCGATAGTACAAAAGCAGTAAATAAACTAGGCTGGACTCCTAAGCTATCAACAGAAACTGCTATCGCTTGGACCGTTGAATGGTACGAAAAACATGCATCCGGTGAAAATATAGAATCGTTCACACGACAACAAATCGAAGCATTCAAAAATTTATAAGGGGGCTATAAAATGGAACAGAAAAAATGCCGTTTTTGCCACTCATTACTAACAAATTCGTTTTTAGATTTAGGCGTCTCCCCTCTCGCCAACTCATTCATAGCTCCAAAAAACTCATATAAAATGGAACCTTTTTATCCGCTGCACACATTTGTTTGTAATTCTTGTTTACTTGTGCAATTAGATGAATTTGAATCACCTAATAATATTTTCCATGATTATTTATACTTCAGTTCTTATTCCTCAAGTTGGCTACAGCATGCCAAACAATACGTAGAAATGGCAATTGAGCGATTCCATTTAACGAAAAATTCGCAGGTAATTGAAATCGCAAGTAACGATGGGTATTTATTGCAATACTTTCTTAAAGAAAACATCAATACGTTAGGAATTGAGCCAGCAAAAAATGTAGCAGAAATCGCAATTCAAAAAGGAATTCCTACTGAAGTGAATTTTTTCAGTAACGACTTAGCAAACAATCTTCCACAAGCGGATTTAATCATTGCAAATAACGTATTAGCACACGTTCCGAACTTGCATGATTTTGTCGCTGGCCTAAAAACATTATTAAAACGAGATGGTACGATAACAATTGAATTCCCCCACCTATTAAACCTTATATCTTGTAAGCAGTTCGATACTATCTATCATGAGCACTTTTCCTACTTCTCACTTATAAGCCTTCAAAAAATTTTAGCTCATCATCATTTACAAATTGTTGATGTAGAAGAACTTTCAACTCACGGTGGTTCATTGCGTATTTTCATAAAACATCTAAGCGCCCAATCAACTATCCATTCCAATGTTACAAATTTAATCCAAAAAGAAATAGATCACGGGCTAGATACATTAGATTGCTATCTCCTTTTTTCTAAACGAGTGGAACAATTGAAAATAAATATTTTAAAGTTTTTTATTGAAGCGAAAGCTTTAAACAAACAAATTATCGGCTACGGCGCTCCAGCTAAAGGAAACACCCTTTTGAATTATTGCGGGATAGGTAAAGAATTTCTAGCATATACAGTAGATAAAAATCCTCACAAACAAAATCTCCTTTTACCAGGAACTCGTATTCCAATAAAGTCTCCAGAAGAAATTAAACGTACAAAACCAGATTACATTCTCATACTTCCTTGGAATTTGAAAGACGAAATTATGAAGGAATGCTCTTTCATTCGTGAATGGGGTGGCAAATTTTTAGTAACTGTTCCAGAAGTTGAGGTGATTGAACCATGAAGAAGATCCTTGTAACAGGTGGTAGTGGATGGATAGGTAAATATGTTGTACATTCCCTTATACAAAAAGGGTATGAAGTTCACGCCACATACAATAGAAATAAACCGTCTCACCTTTCCTGCCATTGGCATAAAGTAAACTTGCTTTGTGATGACGAAGTAAAACAATTTATTTCAGACATTAAGCCTAGCGACCTCATTCATTTAGCTTGGGAAGCGGTTCCTCCTGCATGCTACGTATCCATTAATAATTTCTATTGGCTAAAGTCCAGTATCTCATTGATTCAACACTTTACAGCATGCGGTGGAAAACGTATCGTTGTAGCAGGTACTGGCGCAGAGTACGAGTGGTTTAACGGTATTCTATTTGAAGATTCTCCGCTCCTTTCCTATAAAACCCCGTATTCATTATGTAAAAATGCACTACACTCCTGGTTACAGTCGTATGCACAACAAACCAGCCTCAGCGTATGTTGGGGACGAATTTTTCATATGTATGGCCCTCATGAGCACGGCAATCGACTCATTTCTAACATTATCACTTCTTTATTAAAAAACGAGGAAGCTCTATGTACACATGGAAAACAATCAAGAGATTTCCTCCATGTGGGTGACGTCGCTAATGCTCTTGTCACATTATTAAACTGCAACGTTACAGGCACAATCAATATCGCTTCTGGTCACTCTGTACAAATTAAAGAATTAGCTTCTATCATTGCTAAAAAAATAGGAAAAGAAAATTTAATTAAACTAGGCGCTATCCCTTTTCCTAAAGATGAACCTTTATTCGTCGGCGTGAATGTGGAACGTTTAACAACTGAAGTAAACTGGAAACCAACATACGATTTAAATACAGGAATTGAAGAAACAATTTTATGGTGGGAATCATCTATACAAAAACATACCAATATGCAGCACTAAAACGTAAATCTTGCGCTCCTCTCGCTAAATCCTTATACCATTCTTCTAATTTTTCCGGCGTAATAATATGGTGCGTACCCATTCCTCCATGCTTACTAGCTTCAGAAAGCGTCGGACCAATTTGTAACTTTCTCTTTCTCATCGCATCGTTCCACGGACTAAACCCAAACCATAATATACAAGCAAGAGGCGGATAGATCATAGATTCATGCGCTGATAAATGTCTTCCAACCGTATAACTTCCGTGTTCATGATTATGAATAAATCTACCTCTTCTCCATAACGGCCAATCTTCTGGTAAATAACCGTGAAATCGCTGTTTCATTAAAGGGATTCCAAAGTTAAGGTCCGGATAATTATAGTTAGGATCATCAACCATAATAAGCCCTTCCAGCCAATACATCCTCCCTCCCAATTCATTTAGCGATTTCCAAAACTGATTTTTATCTTGCACACAAAGAAACTCAGTCGTATTTAAAATCATTTTCCATCCTTTTACTTCTTGTTCTACCCTCATCACTTCATGATCTGTCGCAAATGCATCAAACTCTGGATTTACAGAATCTCGTACTTCCCAATGCGGTGCGAACTTCTTACAAATTTCGACTGAACGATCTGTAGAACCTTTATTAATTAAAATGCCATGATCAAACAGTTTCGTATGATGAATAAGCCACCATGGTAATAAATACTCTTCATTATAAAAATGAGAGATAACGGTTGTAGTAATGTAAATCTCCTCCTCTTTCTCTATCAATCTATTTTTTCATACTACTCTTAATATACTTACCAGTTATGTAATTGGTTTCTTTTATTTTAAAAATATGTTTTTCTACCATATACTATGCTTTCTTAGACAACCACCGTTTCCATTCTCTAAAGATTCCACTCCGTACAACAATAAACATCCAAATAAACTGAAAATTAAGTTATAATATCATTATAAAATATGAAGGAGGAATGCACTCATGTACTACAACACTTCATTCGAAAACGATCAACCTGTAGGCCGTCTATAAACTAAGACGGGCATTCATTTAACACATACACTTTGCCTCGTCTTAGGGAACTCATAATACCCTAAAAATAGACGGAGGTACTTCAAATGAAACAAACAATTTTAGGAGCTATATGCTTATCACTAGCAGCAAGTATATGGGGCGGTATGTATGTTGTTAGCAAATACGTACTCGATTATATCCCACCGCTTACACTCGTTTGGCTACGCTTTATTATCGCTTTTGTTGTTTTGTATGGCATTTTGAAAATAGCAGAGAAAAAACAAAAGAAAAAAGTAACCATTCGCAAAAAAGATTGGCTATTATTCGCTTGGATTGGATTTATCGGATATTTCATTTCAATCACATGTCAATTCATCGGAACAAAATTATCCGACGCCCATACAGGCTCTTTAGTAACATCCGCAACACCTGCATTTATGGTTATATTTGCAGCAATTATTTTAAAAGAAAAGCTAACCGCTCGTAGACTTTTATCTACTATAATAGCGACAATCGGTGTCATTATCGTAATCGGATGGGATATTGAAATTGGCTCCTATTTTATCGGTACCATCATATTAGTGGGAGCCGCTATTACGTGGGCTTTACTATCCATTTATGTAAAAATTGCTTCAGCTCGGTTTTCATCTTTAGTTATTACAACGTACGCCATATTCTTTTCACTCTTTTTTATTACACCTTTTATGATATGGGAACTACAAGTAGCCTCTATCGGAACCGTAAATACGTACGTAATACTAGGCGTATTATATTTAGGAGTCATATCAACGGCAGGTGCCTTTTTCCTTTGGAATAAAGGATTAGAACTAATGGATGCAAGCATCGGTTCCTTATTTTTCTTCTTCCAACCTATCGTCGGATCATTACTTGGCTGGCTCTTATTAAATGAGACATTAAATAGTAACTTTTTTATTGGTGGTATTCTTATTATATGTAGCGTTTTAATTACTACTTTTGAAAAGAAATAAAAAAACAGGCAGAGATTCTTAGTCTCTGCCTGTTCGTATAAACTCACTGTTTACGCACTCCAATGCGCGGGACGGGATAACAATTCCGGCAATTTCGTATGTTTATCCCCTTTCGCCGCATTAATTTGAACTTGCGTAAGAAAAATACTATTTGTAAAGTCTGCACCGCGAATATCTGCATCTCTTAAATCTGCTCCGATGAGATCTGCTCCTCTTAAGTCTGCACCATTTAAGTTCGCTGCAATTAAATAAGCACCCCTTAAATTCGCGCCTTGTAAATTTTTCTTTTTCAGGTTTGCTCCCATAAGATCTGCTCCGCGGTGAATGATTCGTTTCTTACGCGTCGCATTCATTTCCTTCCAAACTAGCTCACTCGTTTCTAAAAGTAAAACATTTACTTCTGCACGGTGTAATGGAATATTTACTTTCATTAACTCGTCCGCATTTAAATTCGAAAGTCGCTCTGTCTCTTCAATCGCTTTACTTAGTTCTTTATGAATTGGCTGCGTCGCCTTTAATAGAATCGCCTCATTCAAATACCAAAGCATTTCATGGAGCTGATGCATAACCGGAAAAGCATCATACATTTTTCTCGCATGCTTAGCATCTTTCCGCCAATCAATCCCTTTAAAGATAACTTGAGAAATCTTCTGCCCAGCACCGAAACATTCAAATACTGTACAACCTTTATAACCTTTTCCTCTAAGATTTTTATGTATACTACATTTAAAATCTGATTGTAAATTGGAACATGGTTTACCACCATCTTTATTCACTGCAAAATCTACCGATGCTGCGAACGGTAACGCCACGCAACATAGACCGAAGCATTTTTCGCAGTTTGCTTTTAAATGATCGTTATGATTAGTCAAAATGTATACCCCCTGTTGTCTTTTGACTATTTCATAATATTCCAACTGCACAAAATAATCAATTTTAAAATAAATTGGCATCTTTCATTTCAAATCACAACTTTATCATTCGATTTCCTTTCAATTGAAAAAGACTAATTCTATCTAATGAATTATAATTAAATTATAAATTTTCAAACAAAAAGGAGAATTACTATGGCACTAGAAATGAAAACAAACTGTCAAATTTGTGATCAATTGCTGGAGCAAGATTCTGAAGCTTACATTTGCGTGTATGAATGTACGTTTTGTGCACCATGTACAGAAGAAAGACATAACGTTTGTCCAAATTGCGGCGGCGAGTTAGTACGTAGACCGAAAAAGAAACAGTAAAAAGCAAAGCGATATAGCTTTGCTTTTTTTATTTTCTTGATATATAAAATTATATCAGCGATTTTTCAAATATATCGAACATAACTTAAACATTTAAAAATTTAACACAAACAGGCTCTGGCACAACAGCATCAGATTGTAAAAGAGTTAACTTTCCTGTAGATTCATTTCTTGAAAATAACACAAGATTATGCGACTTTTCATTTGTAGCAACAAGGAACTTTTCAGTAGGATCTAATACAAAGTCTCTTGGCCAATTTCCTTCTGTAGATGTATGTTCAACAAATGTAAGCTCACCTGAATTTTGATCCACACTGAAAACAGCAATACTATTATGACCACGATTACCTGCATATACAAAGCTGCCGTCAGAAGAAATATGAATCGCACTTCCTTGACTATTTTCATCAAACTCTGCTGGAATAGTAGAAATATACTGTAATTCTGTAAAGGTCCCTTCTTCCGTATTATATGTTAATACGATAACCTCTGAACTCAGCTCAGTCATCACATACGCATACTTTCCATTCGGATGAAAAGTAATATGTCTCGGCCCACTTCCTGGATTTACAGATAAGCTATTCACTTCTGTTAATGCACTACCTTTTATTTCATACGTAATTATTTTATCTATCCCTAAATCAACGCCCACTACATATTTTTCATCAGGAGTATATCCCGCGTAATGTGCATGTGGTTTTTCTTGTCTTTCTTTATTCGGACCTGAACCTTCATGCGCCATAATAGATGAAGCAGGATTTACAGTTCCATTTTCTTCATTTATTTCAAAAGACTCAATCGTTCCTTTATGGTAATTTGCTGTAACTACCGTATGATTCCCACTATCAACGCTCACATGACAAGGAGAAGCCCCTTCTACTACTTGTCTGTTTTCTGCCTTTAACTCTCCAGTTTTACTATCAATTGAATAAGCAGCTACACCACCAGATTCTCCTTCCTTAACAACGGAATAGAGATATTCATTATTTCGGTTAATCGTTACATATGTAGGGTTATCCAGCTTAGCCGCAAGTGTTACATTACTAATTTTTTTTGCTTCTGTGTCTAAAGTAAACTTATATATTCCCTCACTATTTTCTTTCGTATAAGTTCCAACATATCCAATAAACTCTTTGTTATCCTTCATTTTCATAACCCTCTCTCCCTATATTTTTCGTTCATCATACTTCTTAAAATATTTTATGTTGAAAGAGTATCCTAAAAAATCGGAGTATCTCTTTATACGTTACCATATTTTCTTAGTAAATAGCTTTTAAACCCACTTTTTTTGATACGCTGCTATACTTTCATATTCTTCTTCCAAGTGACGGGACAGACGAATATAGATTGGTGTTAAATCTTTATATTTTTCCACACTTTCAATGTTTGGTTCATGGTGGAAATTCGCACCTACCATTTCAGAAACTACATGTAACGTATCTACTTCACCTAAACTATATAAACCGAGGATTGCAGCTCCTAAGCAAGAGCTTTCAAAACTTTCAGGAACATATACGTCTTGATGAAAAATATCCGCCATCATCTGTCTCCAAAGTTCTGACCTTGCAAAACCGCCTGTTGCTTGAATTTTTTTCGGTTCGCCAATTAGCTCTTTTAAAGCGAGAAGAACGGTATATAAGTTATAAATTACTCCTTCTAATACAGCACGAATAAGATGTTCTTTCTTATGATGTAATCCGAGTCCAAAAAAAGATCCTCGCGCATTCGCATTCCATAAAGGAGCTCTTTCCCCTGCTAAATACGGATGAAATAATAAACCGTCAGATCCAGGATTTACTTTTGCTGCTATTTCAGTAAGCACTTCATATGGATCTTTCCCTAAACGCTTCGCAAGTTCAATCTCTGAAGTGCCTAATTGGTCACGAGCCCACCTAAAAATCATACCACCGTTATTAACTGGTCCACCGATTACCCAATGGTCTTCAGTTAAGGCATAACAAAAATTCTACCTTTTGGATCTGTCACAGGACAATTTGTTACAGCACGTATCGCACCGCTTGTACCAATTGTAACAGCCACAACCCCAGGATCTATTGCATTTACGCCTAAATTCGATAGCACTCCATCACTCGCTCCTACTACAAAGGGCGTAGAAACAAGTACATTCATCTCTTTTGCAAGTTCTTCATCTAATCCTATTAAGCTGTGCGTCGTTGGAACAAGTTTAGAAAGCTTTTCATCTGAAATCCCTGCAACACGAAGAGCTTCCTCATCCCATTTTAAAGATTTCAAATTGAACATTCCTGTTGCTGATGCTATAGAATAATCAATTACATATTCTTTATATAACTTATAAAACACATATTCTTTAATAGAAATGAATTTATAACTTTTTGCAAACAATTCTGCCTGCTCATTCTGTAACCAAACTAATTTCGAAAGTGGTGACATCGGATGAATTGGTGTTCCAGTACGCAAATAAATTTCATGACCATTCATATCACTCTTTATTTTCTCTGCCCAGCTTGCACTTCTATTATCTGCCCAAGTGATACATCTCGTTAACGGTTTTCCCTTCTCATCTACAGCAATGATACTATGCATTGCCGAACTAAAAGAGACACAAAGAATATCATTTGGCTGTACACTACTTGATCGTACAGTTTCTTTAATCGTATTTATTACTGCATGAAAAATTTCTTCTGGGTCTTGTTCTGCTATTTCAGGCGTAGGAGAATATAAAGGATATTCAATTCCATGACTTGCAATAACAGATCCATCAGTAGAAAATAGAACTGATTTTGTACTAGTTGTCCCAATGTCTACACCAATCATATATTTTGAGCTCACCATTTCTTCCTCCTAACAAAAAATTGCGACAGTATCCCACCATAAAAATACATTCCTTTTATCTACTGATAACGTTGTATGCCACAATTATCTAAATAGAAACATCTTTATTTTAAACAAACATATCGAGTAGTAAAACGCCTCCAAAAGCGATAAATGAAAGTAACGTTTCTAATACCGTCCATGTTTTAAATGTTTCTTTCACTGTTAAACCTAGGTATTCTTTTACCATCCAGAACCCAGCATCGTTTACGTGTGAAAACATGAGTGCTCCTGCACCTGTTGCAATGACGAGTAACTCTAAATTTACACCTGTCGTATTTTCAACGATTGGCGAGACTATGCCCGCTGCTGTTGTTAAGGCGACTGTCGCTGACCCTGTCGCAATTCGAATTAATCCAGCTACTATAAATGCTAATACAATTGGAGATAGAGCTAAATGTTCAGACATTTGAGCAATAGCATTCCCTACGCCACTATCGATAAGAATTTGCTTAAATCCGCCGCCAGCACCAATAATCGCAACAATAGAACCGATTGGTAATAAGCTATCTTCTGTTACCTTCTTAATAGCCTTTTTATCGATACCTTGACGAAATCCAAGAAAATAGAAAGCTGCAAAACATGCAATCAAAAGCGCAATGATAGGACTACCGATTAATGTGACAATCTTCATTAGAGTATTAGAAAGCGGAACATAAGGAGCTGCTGCTGCTAACACCATTAACATAACGGGTAACAATATAACTAAAAATGAAACTCCTATTCCTGGTAATTTCGTTGATTTTGTATTTACACGTATCAATTCTGGTTCATTTTCAGGAATCACACGTTTGTGAATCCATTTAGCGAATATAGGACCTGCAATAATCGCTGCAAAAAATGTAATAATGAGTGAATAAAGAAGTACCTTCCCAAGGTTCGCTTTATAAATACCAATTGCAACGATTGCCCCTGGATGCGGAGGAACAAGGCCGTGTACGACAGATAACCCAGCAATTGCTGGTAATGCTATCAATAAAATATTTTGTCTCGTTGTTTTATGAATAGAAATTACTAACGGCAATAATATTAAAATGCCTACTTCAAAAAACACCGGAATTCCAATAATAAAACCTGCAATTAACATCGCCCATGGTAAGTTTTTTATTCCAAAGGATTTAATAAAGAACTCTGCCACCTGCATTCCAGCACCTGACTCTGCCATCATTTTCCCTAGAATTGTACCTAATACTAAAATACCTACTAAATACCCGAGAACACTTCCGACTCCCGTTTCATAAGCGCTCACTATTTTATCCATTGGCATTCCAGACATAATTGCTAAAAACAAACTTGCAATCGTTAAACTAATAAACGCATGCCATCTCCACCACGATACTCCTAAAATAACAATTACAATTGATAATAATGTAATCATTAAAAGGTACATATTCATACTCAGTTCCACCCTTTTATGTAAACCCTTTCAAAATTACTATACAATTAAGAGAACTTATATAGTTCTTTCTTGAGTAAGAGATATTTTCACATAATAATGATTTATATAAAAAGAATCTCCCTTATCAGAGATACACGTTAACTACTCTCTCTAATAAGGGGATTTCTCTTTAATAATTATAATGTTATTATGATAAACGCTTCGTGCGAGCAATTTGTCCTTTTTTTAAAGTGCATGACGCTTTCTTCTCTTGCTGTATTCACGTAGTAAGACTCCAAAAAGTTAAACGATGAAGTTACCTAGGAATCTGTCCTCTCATGAAAAGTAATTTTCGGAAAGTCTCCTCCACTTTCATATATTATAATTTAGGCGCTTTCGCCCAATCTGCAGCAAACTTTTCCATACCTTGATCTGTTAATGGATGCATAGCAAGTTGTTCAATTACTTTATAAGGGATTGTAGCAATGTGAGCACCTGCCATCGCTACACGAGTTACATGATCTGGGTGTCTGACAGAAGCTGCAATAATTTGTGTATCTAATTGATGAATATCGAATAGCTCAGCAATTTTCGCAACTAAGAGCACACCATCTTCAGAAATATCATCTAAACGTCCTAAAAATGGAGAAACGTACGTTGCACCTGCTCGAGCAGCTAAAAGTGCTTGGTTCACCGTGAAGATAAGTGTAACGTTCGTTTTCACACCTTTTTCAGTAAGATAGCGACAAGCTTCTAATCCTGCTAGCGTCATTGGAAGTTTTATCGTGACGTTTTTATCGCCACCGTTAATTTTAATTAATTCTTCTGCTTGAGCAATCATTTCTTCAGCTGTAACAGCATCTGGCGTTACTTCTGCCGAAACAGACTCAACTTTAGGTACTGTCTGACAAATTTCTGCGATACGGTCTTCAAACTTAACACCCTCTTTTGCTACTAAAGAAGGATTCGTTGTAACACCAGCTAAAACTCCAAGTTTATATGCTTTTTTTATGTCCTCAAGATTTGCAGTATCAATAAAAAATTTCATGATCAATTCCCTCCAGTTTTTAAACGTTGATGAGTTACATGTTTATCCCGCTATTTGCCGGGCAGTAAGACCCCACCTCAACATTCAGCGAAGCAAAGAAGTTAAGTTGGGGGGCGTGCTTCCCGTAAAAGCCCGATTGGTAAAGGCTAATGTGGAGGATGAAGAACCCCCACTAATTAAAGTTTCACTTTATTTCTTTTCTACTGCATGTCCGCCAAATTCATTACGCAGAGCTGCTACAACTTTTCCTGTAAATGTATCATTGTCTAATGAGCGGTAGCGCATTAATAGAGACATTGCGATAACAGGAGTTGCTGTTTGAAGGTCTAATGCTGTTTCTACTGTCCATTTTCCTTCACCAGAAGAATGCATTACTCCCTTAATTTCATCTAGTTTCGCATCTTTAGAAAATGCATTTTCAGTTAATTCCATTAACCAAGAGCGAATGACTGAACCGTTATTCCATACTCTTGATACTTTTTCATAATCGTAGTCAAATTCACTTTTCTCTAGAATCTCAAATCCTTCACCAATAGCAGCCATCATACCGTATTCAATTCCGTTGTGAACCATTTTTAAGAAGTGACCACTACCAGCTTTTCCGGCATATAAGAATCCATTTTCTACAGCTGTATCCCGGAAGATAGGTTCAACGATGTCCCAAGCTTCTGGATCTCCTCCGATCATGTAACAAGCACCATTACGAGCGCCTTCCATTCCGCCAGAAGTTCCTGCATCCATAAAGTGAATGCCATCTTTCTTTAGTTGCTCATATCGGCGAATAGACTCTTTATAATGTGAATTACCAGCTTCAATTAAAATATCTCCTTTTGAAAGCAATGGCGTAACCTCATCAATAACAGAATCAACAACAGCGTGTGGCACCATAACCCAAAGAATTCTTGGTGATTGTAATGACTGAACAAGATCACTTAAACTAGATACACCTGTAGCCCCGTACTCTTTCATTTCTTCCACTGCGCTCGTATTTAAATCAAATGCTACTACTTCATGTTTATGATCCATTAAATTTTTCCCTAAATTTAATCCCATTTTACCTAAACCAATTAATCCTACTCGCATAATATAATTCCTCCTCAAATCATCTTTTATTAAAAATCCATATCACTAGAATCTGGAATACCTTTCAGCACCGATAAATTAGTATGTACAGAAAGGTATTCACAGTCATAACTTAAGAATTCAACACATTTTTTGTAATTTGAACAACGTTTTCTGTCGTAAATCCAAATAGATTCATGACTTCAGCTCCAGTTCCTGAAGCTCCAAATGTTTCAATTGATAGTACTTTTCCTTCTTGTCCTACATAACGTTCCCAACCGAGAGATACACCCATCTCAAGCGATACTCGTTTCGTTACAGAAGACGGAAGAACCGATTCTTTATATTCTTTCGATTGGCGATCGAATAATTCCCAGCTCGGCATTGCAACGATGCGAACAGAAACATGATCCTCTTCTAATTTTGCTTTCGCACTAGCAGCTAAGGATACTTCAGAACCTGTCGCAATTAAAATCACATCCGGATTTTCATTTGTTTGCGTTAATACGTAAGCTCCTTTAGAAAGATTCTCTATGTTCGCTTTCGTTTCCTCAAATACCGGTAAATTTTGACGACTAAGTACTAAAACGACTGGACCATCCGCTTGCTGTAAAGCATAAGCCCATGCACTCGCTGTTTCATTCGCATCTGACGGGCGGATAACTGTTAAACCAGGAATTGCCCGAAGAGCTGCTAAATGTTCAACTGGTTCATGCGTTGGACCATCTTCTCCTACAGCGATCGAATCATGCGTAAATACGTAAGTAACTGGTAACTTTTGCAATGCAGCCAGTCGAATAGATGGACGAAGGTAATCATTAAATACAAAGAATGTACTAACGAAAGGTTTTACTCCTCCATGAAGTGCCAGTCCATTCGCTGCGGCGCCCATTGCATGTTCACGTACACCGAAGTATATATTTCGGCCAGCATACGATTCTACTGCATACACTGCTTCACCTTTTATATCTGTCATCGTAGAATGAGAAAGATCTGCACTTCCACCGAAAATAGAAGAAATCGATTTCACATAATGGTTAATAGCTTCCCCACTTGCAACACGAGTTGAAATCGTTTTTTCAGTATCGAAGGATAAAATGTCTTTCTCTTCGATTAAAACTTCACCTGTAATCGCTTTTTCTAATTCATCTGCTAGTGCAGGGTTTGACTCTCTGTATAAGTTGAACTGCTCATTCCAGCCATGTTCTTTTTCAATACCTTTTTGTTTCAGTTCATTAAAATGAGCTGTTACTTCTTCAGGTACAAAAAAGTCTTCTTCATAATGCCAACCATACACTTGTTTTGTCGCTGTCGCTTCTTCTAATCCAAGCGGGTTACCATGTGCTTTGTTCGTTCCAGCAACTTTTGGACTTCCGTAACCTATAATGGTTCTAATTTCTATAAGAGTAGGTTGGTCCGTATTGTCTTTCGCTAATTGAATCGCTTTTGTAATCGCATCAACATCGTTTCCATCTTCAACTCTTACATATTGCCAATGTGCAGATTCTACCCTTTTCTGCATATCTTCAGAGAAAGCAATGTTTAATTCACCATCAAGTGAAATTTCATTTGAATCATACAGCACAATTAACTTGCCAAGTTTCATGTGCCCTGCCATTGACATCGCTTCATAAGCGACACCCTCCATTAAATCACCGTCTCCAACTAAAGCATACGTATTGTGATCTATAATAGAGTGACCATCCTTATTAAACTTCGCTGCTAAATGCGCTTCTGCCATTGCCATTCCAACAGCATTGGCAATCCCTTGCCCTAACGGTCCTGTAGTTGCTTCAACTCCTGAAGTGTGACCAAACTCAGGATGTCCTGGCGTTTCACTATTTAATTTTCTGAAGTTTTTCAAGTCATCAATTGAAACGTCATATCCGGCTAAATGAAGTAGGCTATATAATAAGCTAGATCCATGTCCCGCCGATAAAACGAATCGATCACGGTTAAACCATTTTGGATGATTAGGATTATGATTTAAATGATTCGCCCATAATGCATAAGCCATTGGCGCTGCTCCCATCGGAAGACCTGGATGACCTGAATTTGCCGCATTAATAGCATCAATTGATAACGTACGAATTGTATTCACTGCTAATTGATTTATGTTTTGTGTCATAGTAATCGTCCCCCTAAATGCTTTCATGAAAGAAAGTACCTATTTTTTCGTTTCTTGATCTAACCACCATTTAAATTCACTTTCTTGCAATAGTTCATT
The DNA here is from genome assembly GCF_002073415.2 of Bacillus sp. FDAARGOS_235. NCBI lineage: Bacteria > Bacillati > Bacillota > Bacilli > Caryophanales > Bacillaceae > Bacillus > Bacillus sp. FDAARGOS_235. The sequence continues at coordinate 4,996,135 of NZ_CP020437.2, read as the reverse complement.
AGACGCATCTGGACCATATGAACCCGACTCATATTCATGAAGTGGTAATAAGTTTTCTTCGAATGCTTCAAGAATTGGTTGTACCCATTCCCATGACAATTCAACTTCTCTCCAATGTGCAAAGAATGTAGCGTCTCCACTCACAGCATCATGAATGAGTCTTTCATACGCTTCAGGTACTCCCACATCCGCTTGCTCACAAGTAAAGTTAATACGCATCGGTTCAATTTCTCCATTTTTCAATGGATTTTTACTATTTAACTGTAATGAAACGTTCTCACCTGGGCTAATTTCAATTATTAACAAGTTAGGTGCTGCATTTGGATTACTATCTTGATATTGCTGTTTTAACGTATTTTTAAATTCGATTACAATACGAGTAGACTTTTCTTTCATTCGTTTGCCTGTTCGTATATAAAAGGGAACGCCAGTCCAAAATGGATTATCGATCCACAAGCGAGCAGCAACAAATGTGTCTATGTTAGAAGAAGGATTTACTCCTGGCTCCTCTTTATATGCTACAACTTGCCCGCCTTTTATCTCTCCTGCAGCGTATTGTCCGCGAATGATATGATTGTGAACGTCTTCTTTTTTCACTTTACGAAGCGTTTCCATTACCTTTCGCTTTTCCTCTCGAATTTCACATGCGTTAATTTTTTCCGGCAGATTCATAGCAGTCATCATTAATATTTGTAACATATGATTTTGAACCATATCACGAATGGCTCCTGCCTGATCATAATATCCTGCTCTTTCTTCAACCCCAACTGTTTCACTCGCTGTAATTTGCACATTCGCTATATGTTCTTTATTCCAAATCGATTGGAGAACAGGATTTGCAAATTCTAGTGCTTCAAGATTTTGAATCATCGGCTTACCTAAATAATGATCTATACGGTATATCTCGTCTTCTTCAAACGTTCGACTAAGCTTGTCATTCAGCTCACGCGCAGATGTAAGATCGTGCCCGAACGGTTTCTCAATCATCAGACGTTTCCATCCATCCGTTTTATCAAGTCCGCTTTCCTTAATATTTAAAGCAATTGTCTCGAAAAATTCAGGAGCCACTGAAAGATAGAACATTCTATTTCCTTTTATATGTAGTTCTTCTTCCCTTTCACGAACGACTTGTAATAATCTCTCATAGTCTTCCGGCTTACTCACATCTAATGGACAATAACGAAAATTATCTAAAAAACCTTCGAGTTCTGGAGTACCTTCTTCTCTATGACGGGAAAACGTCTCTATTGATTCTTTTATTCTTTTTTGAAAATCTATATGAGATACTTCACGTCTTCCAAGCCCAATAACGGATATTTGCTTTGGAAGCTTTTGATCTCTATATAAGTTATATAGTGCGGGGTAAATTTTGCGTTTCGCTAAGTCCCCTGTCGCTCCAAATAAAACAAAGGTCATTGATTCCAATTTTAGTCCCCCTCTTGTTGTATAATCCTGGTCAATATATTCAAAATGAATTGTACAGAAGCTCATGTTTTATAAAAAACAAAGAGTTATCAAATTCCAATTCTTTTTATACCTTTCGCTTTCTAATTGTCCCCAATATTAATAGTGGCAATTCAAAGCATTTCTACCACAACTTACTTATTTATCGAATTTAACGAAATAATGTATATTTGATTACTTTTAGTAATTAAATAATCTTACGTTTAGTATATTAACCACATAAATTATTATCGTCAATAAAAATGTCTTGGATTAAATACTATTTATTTCGTAATACTTTTCTAAGTGTATTCCTAGTTACCATCCATTTTCAAAGATAATGATCAATATAATAAATATCAGTTTCATCAAAATCTTCAATTAATTTTCTATTAAACTTGCGAGCAGACGTTACACTATAATCAAAAGGCTTCTCTATAATAAGACGGTTTAACCCTTTTGTAACCCACAATCCACTCTCTTTAATATTCAAAGCAACGATATCAAACACTTCTGGTATAACAGATAGGTAAAACATACGGTTTTCAGAAATGTTTAATTCTGTTTCACGCCTCTTTACAAGACGCAACAAACCTTGATAGTCCTCTATATTCGCTGTATTTACTTGACAATAACGAAATGTGCTAATAAATTCTTCTACTCCTGATTTGTCATCAGTAGATATTCTAGAAAATGTAGCAAGGGATTGTTCTACCTTTGTTTGAAATTCCACATCTGACATTACCCTTCTGCCAATACCGATAATCGAAATAGATTGCGGTATATGTTGATTACTAAATAGTTTGTATAAAGCAGGGTAAATTTTGCGTTTCGCTAAATCCCCTGTCGCTCCGAATAAAGTGAAACTTTAATCAGCCCTCACCAATCGGGCTTTTACGAGCAGCCCAACTCCCACCTAACTTCTTTGCTTTCGCTGAATTTTGAGGTGGGGGTCTTACTGCCTGTGAATGCGAGATAAACGTAATGAATAAATCATGCTGTAAAAATAACATCTACCCTTTCTTCAAAAAGCTTTACAGTAGTTTTTAGAAGTACGTTACATTATTTCATTTCATGCACTTTCCTCTTCTTTATATAAAATTCTCACTAACCAAATTCAAAATATTATACTTATTTTTCGTACTTTGCTATGCTATAACCACAAACAGGAGGTATAAACTATGAAAGCACAAATTATCCATTCTTTTGGGGATTCATCTGTATTTCAATTAGAAGAAGTTTCAAAACCAAAACTTTTACCAGGTCATGTTCTAATCGATGTAAAAGCAACAAGTGTAAATCCAATCGATACAAAAATGCGTAGTGGTGCCGTTTCAGCAGTCGCTCCTGAGTTTCCAGCTATATTACACGGCGATGTAGCTGGTATTGTTATTGAAGTAGGAGAAGGTGTTTCGAAATTCAAATCAGGGGATGAAGTATACGGATGTGCCGGAGGTTTTAAAGAAACTGGAGGTGCACTTGCAGAATTTATGCTTGCTGATGCACGATTAATTGCTCACAAACCTAACAATTTAACAATGGAAGAAGCTGCTGCTCTACCATTAGTTGCAATTACAGCTTGGGAATCTTTATTTGATCGTGCAAATATTAAACCTGGTCAAAATGTTCTCATTCATGGAGCTACTGGTGGCGTAGGACACGTAGCCATTCAACTAGCTAAATGGGCAGGCGTTAAAATTTTCACAACCGCTTCTCAGCAGAGCAAAATGGAAATAGCCCATCGTCTAGGAGCCGATATAGCTATTAATTATAAAGAAGTATCTGTTCAAGAATATGTGCAAAAACATACGAATGGAAACGGATTTGAAGTTATATTTGATACAGTAGGTGGCAAGAATCTTGATCATTCTTTTGAAGCTGCTGCGGTCAATGGCACTGTCGTAACAATTGCAGCTCGTTCAACCCATGACCTCTCTCCTTTACACGCAAAAGGACTCTCTCTGCACGTTACTTTTATGGCATTAAAAATATTACATACTGATAAGCGTAATGATTGCGGAGAAATCTTAACGCAAATAACGCAAATTGTAGAAGAAGGAAAACTTCGCCCATTGCTAGATTCGAAAACTTTCACGTTTGATGAAGTTGCCCAAGCACATGAATATTTGGAATCGAATAAAGCAATAGGAAAAATAGTGTTAAAAAACGTTTGGTAATTTTGACTCGATAAAAACAACTTATTAGTTATCCTAATTACCAATTAACATGAGATAATGATACATAAAATAAAATGCCATGCGTAACAAAAACCTTGCAGAGAAATTCTACAAGGTTTTTGTCTATATATTTAAATAAAGAATCATATTAAAATAAAAGGTTTACAATTCATCATAGTAGTCTTAAATATAAGCTGCTTTAAAGGCTTGTTGGACAGCTTGTACTTCTAATGAGTCTTTACCATATAAGTTCGTTGCTACACGAATACAAGCTTCTTTTAATTCTTTAAAGTCAGAAGTCATATTTAATTCATCCGTATTTGCATAATAGAAAATATCAAACATTTTATCTTCTCCAATGCCATGTACGTTTACTCCATTATGGTTTCCACCACTAGCAATCAAGTAAGCTACTTTATTAATAATGCTAGAGTTCGTGTGTACACCACCATGATCGTGGTCAGCATCAATAGGTAAGTTATTATAATGTCTATAGTCCTCCGGATATCTAGAAGAGATAGATGATGGGTTTTTCATATCTCTAAAAATACGACCTGATTGTTCTCCCATTGTCCAATTGAACTTTCCGTTATTGGCATACTTTTCAACTGCTACTCCTAAAATATCAGATAGGGCCTCATTAATTGCACCAGCTTCTCCTGCATACTCAAGTCCAGACTCATTTCTTGTAACCGCGTGTGTAAATTCATGTCCTGCCACATCAAATGCTCTAACAATTGGATCTCCGTATACTAGCATAGCTCCATTACTAAATGCATTAAACCACTGCTCAGGATTTCCTTTATTCGTACCATTTGTGTTCCAACCATGAACGACAGAAATTACTTTTTGTCCGTTATTATCAAAGCTGTTACGGCCATATTTTTCTTGATAAAAATCATATACTTTCGTTGCTAAATAATGGGCACTAACTGCTTTAGGATCAGTAAAATTTGTAGAATTACTTGTTACTAAATCATCGAGATAACCCCATACATTTCTTCTATAATTATTATAATCTTTATAATTAGCAGTATATGTTTCAATTCCCTTACCACGAGAATAATCTGCAAGCATGTACGTTCCATCACTTCGCTGCGTAATTCCAAACGTACGATTAATACCTAAGTCATCTTTTCCTGTACCTGTTAATTTCGAAGGATCTTGTGATTTATTTGCTGTCGCAGATTGGACAATACTACTATCTACTTGTATACCCAATTTTTGAACGAGTTCTTTTAATAGATTACCCCCAAAAGCATCAATTAATACCGTACCAGATACATATTCAGGTGTAGATGCACTAAAAGTAATTTGATATGCGTTTGTAGCTTTATTTGTATTTTCATCTACATATACCACTTGTTTAATTTCTGGTTCTTCAATAAATATAAGATCATTTCCATAGATGTTGAAAAGCTGTTTCTTTGCATCCTCTTCTGATAAAGTAATAGGTTGTTTCAAATCTTCCTGTTGTTGTAGATCTTGGGCACTATCCCCCGAAACGCTCGCAAGTACACCATCATCATTTATATGTGCTGTTAGTTGATATCCGTATACATCACGTCCTTCATACGTTTGTTGAAGACGTACCAATGTAGTACCATCATAAGATTTACGACTTTGCGTAACATTATAATTAACTTTGGATTCCGTATTAACTTGCTTTGATGATAATGCTTGTTCTGTTTTTCCTTTTAGTGCATCCTTTGCTACATTTTCTGCCGAATTTTGAGAAGGTGCTGTTAAATTACCTGTTCGGAACGTATCTTCCTTTGTTTCCACTTTTAAATCTTCTGTTTCCGCATGCACTCCTCCATAGGGCATAATCGCCGATAACACCACTCCTGTAGTTAAACCTACCTTTACGAAATTATTCATATTCTTACTCCTTTATAATCTTATTATTAAGTTAAATAAATGTTTTTTCAGAATTGGAAACATAGATATTTCAAACTATCTATGTTTATCTACTGTTTATAAATTGTGCTTCCTCATAATATGGATAGATTCCATTCATTTCTCAAAAATTACTCATTATATAAACTATCTTTATATTTATTCATATACAGTATTTTTTGTGGTTCTGATAACATATTTATTGCCATCCACACATTCTTTTTCATTTCTAATTTTTGCATTGGTATCTCTTTTAAAACAGGATTACTTATAATTGCTTCCATTTCTTCATCAATTCTTTGCATAAGATTTTCTTCCGGATTATTTTGCAAATAAGTATTTTTCAATCCCCATTTTGTCATTATAAATTCATTTGTTTTATTCATAGGATTCATAATAGTAGCTTTACTAGTTAATCGTTTTTTAATTTCATCATGATAGATTTTAATTCTATATCCTTCTTTTAGTGGAACTGTATCTTTTACAATCGTTACATTTGTTCCTTCCATTTCCTTCGTATAAATTTTTTCCCCCTTATTATTAAACACCTCTATTGATGCGTATTTTTCACCTGCATAATAGCTATGAGGCGTTTTAGTAGTAACCGTAAAAACAGCTTGATCTTGCTCTAAGTCTGTATTTAATTCGGCAAACTGGTCATCTCCTAATCCTAGGAATTGAATCGTTTCATTTACCAACTTACTCACTTTCATTTCGTTAATATCAATGGTTAGACTATTATCTTTTTCCTTTATATAGGTATAATACGAACTGAAATGGTACATACTATCCGTTTTTCCACCTGAAATCTCAACTGTATAAACTCCATTTGGTACGTCTTGTAAATTGATATCTGTTGTTTCAATTGTTTTCTCTTGAATAACTTTATTCCCTTCTTTTAATTTAATTTTTCCTCCTTTCAATGTATCTATTTCATTTGTATTTAAATGGATATGCAAATTCCCTTTTAGCCCAAGTGAAGCAATTTGCTGATTTGTAACTATTTCAAAGTTGGAGTTTATCGGAATCTCAGGATCAACTAGTGCTCTTGCTTTAACTAATTGTGATTCAGGCACTATATAAGCTAAAGAAGTAACAGCCGGATAACCTTTCGCCCTATTAATCTCTATTTGTTTATTATTAAGTTTAAAGCCCCATCTTTCAAAGACAGGTGTAAAATCAACTTGTCCATTCTCACTATAATACTGATTCATTAAATCTGGTAAAGAATGGTCACCTTTTTTGAAAGCTGTATTGCTAGCTAGTTTTCGATAACCTTGATACATTTTCGCAAAAGCTTCATCGCCAGCTTTTTGTTTCGCCATCGTTAAAAGAATAAGTTTTTGTCGTAAATCTAAGTCATCATAATTTTTATTTTCTTTCATTAAAGAATTGTATAAATTCCGTTCTACTTGTTCCTTCTTCCCAAAATTAAACAACCAACCAACTTGATCTGCTTTTTTGCTGTATTTACTATATTGATATTGAACACCAAATAGATTATTAGAAACTTCTCCTGTAAATATTCCTTGATTATCAAAACCAGCTTGGTATCCATGAGCGATTTCATGTAAAGTTCCCCAACTTAGTTTATCTAACCACATCTTTGTACTATCTGTACTATTGGCTGTCCAATTTGCGCCATAATAGGCACCGCCAGCACCGGATATATCTGCTTTTAAGAAATAACGATTTTGACTTTTTTTATTTTCAACCGTTGAGCCATCTAAACCAATAATTGAATCATACATCGCAAAAATATCCTCATAATATGCAATTAACTCATCCAACGATTGAAAATCTTTTAAAGATCTTACTAACTCTTTATCTTTTTTAGGTACAAATAATTGAAAACTCTCCCCTTGAATTAACGCATACTCCCCATCAAATTGATCCCATGTACTAAAAAATTGAGATACACTTCCTTGTTGTTTATAAATGGGAAGAGGCTTAGTAGAACTTTCATTTCCTATTTGGTACTCAAGTGTAGCGTGCTCTTCACCATACGGAGTATCTATGAAAGGAACTAAAGGCGTATCGCCTTGAATCGTAATCCATTCATTTCCTACTTGTATGGATTTTTCATTTTTTGAGTCATTAGACAATAAACGTACTGTTAATTTGTCTTTAAAATTAGGATTCGTTTGTCTTACCTTTAATGGTGTATTTCTCTGCAAAATAAATCCTAAATCATGTCGATCATGATATTTCCCCTTACTTATGCCCGCCTGAAATATCCAAGTAGGCTCTTCTAAACTAGTAATTTCTTTTACATTTGTTCGTTCATCAGCATGTAAGTGTATATTTCCTATGAGGAAAAACATTGTATACATTATGCCTATAACAAGTAATCTTTTCATTTGCATATCTCCTTTTCTATTTTTTATATACAAAATACAATAAAACAAATTCCTCCTTCGTTACTTAAAACTGTAGTCCATAAGTTATTTCCCAGTGTAATTATTATAGTTACATTAATTCATGATTATCAATCATTAGATATATGTAATTTTACATATACAAATTTTTAACATTTAATAATAAAATATCTTTGGCTATACTCCTTTATCACTTTCAAAAATTAATCAAAAAAACACGAAGACTTAAATGTCTTCGTGTTTTTTTTAATATATATCGTTACACTTGTGATTGAATTAATAACTAGAATCTTTTTACTCATTCCTTATGAATAATGTTTATTATTTATGAAATTTCACACGCTCTTCAAGCGGTTGGAATTCTTTTTCACCTGGTGCAGCTGTTGGATTACCAAATGGCATTTGTGCAATTAGTTTCCAATTAGCAGGAACATTCCATTCTTGTTTTACCTCATCATCAATTAATGGATTATAATGTTGCAAAGATGCCCCTAATCCCTCAGCTTCTAAACCTGTCCACACGACTAATTGGTGCATACCTGATGCTTGGTGTGACCAAATTGGGAAGTTTTCAGCATATGCAGCAAATTTTTCTTGAAGCGATTTAACGATAGCCTCATCTTCAAAGAATAATACTGTTCCATAACCAGCTTTAAAAGAATCCATTTTTTGTTGCGTTCCTGAAAAATCTCCATCTCCAACTACTTTTCTTAATGTTTCAGTTGTAATATCCCATAATTTATCATGAGCTTCACCAAATAATACAACTAATCGCGCAGTTTGAGAATTGAAAGCTGATGGAGTATGTTTCACAGTAAACTCCACGATTTCTTTAATTTTTTCATCTGATACTTGTACCTCTTTATTAATTCCATAGTAAGTACGTCTTTCTTTCAGTGCGGTATAGAAATCTTTTGTCATAATTCATTTCCTCCTAATTTTTAATATTCTTCAAAATGATATATTGCGAAGATAATATGGGTTAAAATGAGTTCATTTTTGAATCATTGAACTCCATAACACCAATTGCTAGTCATTCTGAATCTAACTAAACTGCTTCATTTAAACCACTTTAGTTTACTAAAAAAACATTTTATAACATCGTTGAGACAATCTAGTGATCATTCGGTACTATTTTACCCATTCTCTATTCATGTATCCTGCTTGTTTCATATTTACACAAATATGAAAATAACCTTAAATTGCTGGTCAAAAAAGCCAGGTAGCATGAATAACACATTACCTGGCTTTTTACAGTTTTAATTTAAATTCAGCTAAACATTACCAATGAATAGTATTAAAAACTATACCCGTCACTTATTTAATGATTAACATCTTATAAATTACATGTCAAACTTTAATACTGTTTTAACATCCATACTCTTACAGCAAACAAACAATAAAAAACACAAAAACGAACAGGAATGTGTTCGTTTTTGTCTCTATATTTAACAATTGAATTTACTTTTATTATTGATTCAAATGATGTTTAACTGCTCTTATTACCAATTCGTGATCTTCTTCTGGCGGCAATCCTGAAACTGTTATCATTCCAATAACTCCTACGTTTTTTACTCTGATAGGAAAGCACCCACCAAACGCAGCATATTCCGAAGTATCTAAAAGATATTTTTCATTATATGAGATTCCAGTTATTTCACTTTGTATCTGCATATAATAAGAGCTATGATCATGCAGGGAAACAACTCGTTTTTTACGCTCAATCCATTTCGTATTTTCCGCATTTGTCCCTGTCATCTTAAAATGAAATAATTGCACACCGTTTTTTGTTATATCAACAGCAATCAATTTCCCCTCTCGCTTTGCTGTTTCAACGATAAATAAACCTAGTTGCAAGGCATCTTCATTTGTAAAAGAGGAAAATTGAAGTGTTTCCTCCTCTTTTAAAATTTGTTTACTAATTTCATTCAAATTTGAAGTACTCATATCTTTAACCTCCATAATCGTTTTATGCCACTCTGGCATTTTTTCGAAATTATTAGGCCATATAGTACAACCTTTTAATCAATCTGATTCTAAATAAACTGCTGTAACATCGTTGGTAAATAGTAGTACCGTAAAGCTTGTTTTCTTCTTACTGGTGCTATTATGAATGATATTCAAAGTTATAAAAAGTACTATTCTACTTATCCCTATCTTACAGAGACTATTATGAAATATATTTAACATCTTAAAAATGTATGTACTAAAGAATAATATTTTTAATCACTAACTTTTTTGATCAATCGTTATAATCCAATGTCATCAAAATTTTTATCAATTATTACACTATCCAACAATAGGAGGAAACAAAGATGGATGAAAATGTATCCAAAAGTTGAAAAGCAGTTGAGTCCCTTGAGGGAATAGTTATAATTCACTACATATAGAAATAGACATACAAAAACGCCATCCTTTCCTATGATTCTACAGAAAGAATAGCGTATTTTTCAAAAATGAGTTCTTTTATTGAGAAACTTTGATTCTATATTATAGATAAAAGAGCAACTAGTGCTAAAACAGCTGGAAGTCCTTGTTTCACAATAATTGATTTATTAGATGTGAAACCTCCGAAAATAGCTGCTATCACCACACAAATCACGAAAAATAATTGGACCATATAACCAATTGGATTGAGCCCAAGTACAAGTCCCCAAATGAGACCAGCCGCTAAAAATCCATTATATAAGCCTTGGTTTGCAAACATAATGGCTACATTTCGATCTCCTTCTAAATGCTTCCGTAATTTGAAAGCACGTTTCGCTACTTTTGAATCAATAAAAAACATTTCAAGGATCATGATAAACAAATGTTCTAATGCTACGATCCCGACTAAAATAGCTACGATTATTTCCACACTATTCTGCCCCCTACACTCTCTATTCTTTAATATTCTCTACATTTTTTTGCATCTGTAATAGAACATGAATAAGTATTTTGCGTTCTTCTCCACTGATATTTACGAACATTTCCTTCATAAAATGTTCCTTTTCTTTCTTGTCAAAATATTAATTGATATATCAATTATTGATACATCAATTAATATACATCTCTCTTTTTATTTTTGCAAGTTCTTTTGTTCAATTGGTTTTATTTTGTTCCAGCAACTTTAAACCAATTCAAAACATCAGTTCGCATTTCTAGAAATCATAATTACTTTAAGTTCATTCTGACAATCATATTTAACTAAATATATAAAAGAATTGAGTTATATCTCCATCAATTTATAAAAATTAATTTTTTCTAAAAACAGATACTTTACGTTTTTTATAGTAATAAAAATCATTTTTTGTTTCAGAGGCAATCCATTTTGTTAGCTTGATGGGCATAGGATAGCACCATATGACGAACCAATTATCTTTCAAGAAGACGGCTAGAAATCTGGATTTGGTACAGGAGTTGCCTACTTCCCCGATCCAGATGGTACTAATTTAGAGCTAATTGCTCCAAAAGGGCCATTCAGACGTGAATAGTTAAAATAAATTAATACCGAAACAAGCCATCTTCTGCCTGGAAGATGGCTGTTTGTCGGCAAGTTGATGGAATGACTAAAAAAGGACAAACTCTCCAATGCGAGAAGTTTGTCCAAAAAGTTTTTCGTGTCCACTATTTTCACACTAAAATTAACAATCGTGAATTAGAATAATGACTTAATACTTGCTAAAACAGTAAGTACACCTACAATAATAACAAATACGTTACTCATTTTCCCTTTGTATTTAGCTAGTACTGGTACTTTATTGATTGCATACATCGGTAATAGACATAAGATAGCAGCAACTAATGGACCGCTTAGAGAATCAATAAGTCCAAGAATACTTGGATTTGTATAAGCAACAAACCAGCATGATAATACAACAAAAGTAAGGACGATTGTCTTAATTGTTTTTTCTTCTATATCTTTTCCACGTGATTTACCGAACTTAATAATCATGTCACGCATTACTTCAAATGCTCCGATATAATGGCCAAGGAAAGATTTTGTAATAGCCACAAAAGCAATGATTGGAGCTGCAATAGTGATTACAGGTGAATTAAGCTCATTAGCAAGATATGAAAGGATTGATAAGTTTTGCTCTTTTGCCATTTTTAAATCCTCTGGAGTCAAGCTTAATGTACTACTCCAAACGAAGAACATAACTACAGCGAATGTCATGATATAACAAACTTTTTGTATTTGCGCACATTTAGCATCAGTAGCTTCTATTCCATACGTAGCTCTCTGTTTCACAACAAATGATGAAATCATAGGTGAATGATTAAATGAGAATACGATGATTGGTAGAATCATTAATATCGTTCCAAAATAGCCTGTACCTGTTGAAGCAGTAGAAACAGCTGAAAAACTAAGCATTGACGTATTCCACTGTGGAATTAAAGATATTGCGATAAAAAGTAGAGAAGCTATGAAAGGATACACTAGCATACTCATTACCTTTACAGTAATATCTTGACCAAAATTCAGTATAGCGATAAGACCAAGAACTAATACAAGTGATAAAATAGCCCTTGGAGGTTCTGGCATGTGCAATTGATGCACGATAAAACTACTTGCAGTATTTGTAAGCGCAACCGAATACATTAGTACGATTGTATAAATTGAACCGAAATATACGATGTTAAAAATGATACTCGCTTTATTTCCGAAATACTCTCTAATTGTACCTGTGATCCCCTCATCAGCAGAATTAGAAGCGTATATCATTTTAGCAAGTGCCCTATGTGAGTAATACATAACTGGATATGCAAGCAATGTAATTAGTAGTAATGATAATAAACCACCTGAACCTGCATTAATCGGTAAAAAGAGCACCCCTGCTCCAATTGCAGTTCCAAATAGGCTCAATGCCCATGTAGTATCCTGCTTATGCCACTTTTTCGGATCTGCATATTGCTCATTTTTTAGTGCGGTATTTTCAGCTTGAACTTCTATTTTCTTTGCAGTATTCCCGTTCATATAATAACTCCCCCTTGTATCCTATTCTTACGTCTCTCTTTATAGCTAACGAATATCTTCCTTTTTTGGAAAATGAATTCCTTACAAGTTGCCCCACATTGCATGTCCTTCATCATAATGAATCCAAATTGAAACATTCGCTAGTTAGCGTCCTAATATAATTGTTAGCGTTAACAAAAAAGTTTACTCGTAGTATCCGCTCTTTATATAAAGAACCCTTAAGAGAACAATATAGAATAGACTTCATAAATACGTTGCAACATTTCTAATAACGGTGTATTACTTTAGTGGTTTCTCTTTTTTTACTTATAACAGTAATTTCAGCTAAACCGGCCTCTCTTCATTTATGAGGCATTTCTTTCTCAATTCTACACATCACTTTAATAACTTCGGCAGCATTTATGGTATTGATTACACAAGCCACTGAAGCACTTTACATACATTTCCGCCTCTAATCACACACCTTTCTTACTAGTAATCGCATTTTTTATATTTTCTCCAGAGATAATAAATTTTCTCTCGACGCCCTCATTATAACGTGTATATTTATAAAATTAATATTTTTATATTTTCAGATTTTTTTACCAGGAAAAATTTTCAATATATAATGAATTTCAGCCATAATGCAGTAATTTTTTCCATTATTTTAAGATATACCAGTTACTTAATGCATTCCACCTCATACACTAAAACTATTGTAATAAATAATTAATGAATATATTTCCAAAATAGAAAAATAAATTTTTGGGATATATATTATTAATACCGAATTTATATACATTTATTGGAAAGTGATATCTCTTTTCCACCAAAGTTTTCTATAAGAATTGAACTCATTTTTCGGACAATACGTTTTTTAACTTGATGACAATAAGGAAACCCACTAGCATTTTACAAAAACTACGCTAAGCCGAAAAATATAATAAGCCCCCCATATGGAAGGCTTATTTACAAAATAATCATTGTCTATTTTTATTGATTCTCTTCGTCTCTTTTATACTCCAAAATATCACCTGGTTGACAATTCAAAGTCTTACATATCGCTTCTAATGTTGAAAAACGAACCGCTTTTGCTTTCCCGTTTTTCAAAATAGAAAGATTTGCCATCGTAATCCCAACCCTCTCTGAAAGCTCCGTTACGCTCATTTTTCGTTTTGCTAACATCACATCAATATTAATAATGATTGCCATATCCTCCACCTCAGACCGTTAAATCATTTTCTGATTTTATATTAATAGCTTCTTGTAAAAGTCTTTGTAGAACAGCAGCAAAAACGGCAATTACCATAGAGGCGAAAATAATAACCAATCCAATTGGTATAAAACTTGGAGGGTCAACTCTTGCCGCCATAAGATAATAGAGTGGCATACCTAGCAAGTACAAGGTACTAATCGTGATGGCACTGTATTTAATATTCTTTAAAGCCTTTACCGATAATTCCGAGAACGCTTCGTTCTTATCAATATAGCTTAAAAGTTTAAATGCTTGATACAGAGCAAGGTAAAAAGGTATCGCTGCCGCGTACATATCGATTAAAACGAGAGATTTCATATAAGCAATATTCGGATACAATTCTCCAGCAAAATCCCCAATCTTAGGCACCAAAAATATGCACAATATAAGGACTAGGATTCCTATAAAAATAATAGCTAGCTTTAAAAAGAGTGTCGTAACTTGTTTCATAAAAGCACCTCGCTTATTTAATAACAAAATGATTTTATCACACCATTTATTGTTTAACAATAAATATTAGTTGTTTTTTATTATATTATTATTGTTAATATAATATCCTTTTCATTTCAACAAAAATAAAAAGCATTTCTCATTACAAAGAAATGCTTTTACTTTAAAATATTAATTTTATAAATCATGTTATTGAATTTCTCCTGAACTCCCTAATTTAATGGGTTTTTTTCACACAAAACAATTGATTTTATCACAACTAAAGATTCCAAAAAAAATTATATTTAATATAATTTTTAAACTCCCCCATTCACTAGCTCGTTTATCGAATTTAATTTTGAAGAAAGCTTGATAAACCATTCTTCATCCCCTGTTAATAATGCAAGATCTATAAGATAAAGGATTTGTTCCTTGTTTATTGCTTTTGATTCAGGGAGTTTTTTTACGTGTTTACTTAAAAAGGACATTGTTCTACTTATTGTATCTCTGTTGTCACATTTAACAACATTAACCTTAACTACTTCCCCTACATGATCAAATGATTCAATATAACCAAGTATTAATTCACCCTCTACTGATATTCCTCGAACCCAATCTCCTACTTTTAAAACAGGATTATTTGACATCATACTTTTTCACCTTCCTACAAATGATTTTAGAATTAATTTATTAGGATTCGTTCCTCGTTTTTTAGAGACGACAAACAAGATAGACAAAACAACTCGAACTGTAATATTTTCCATTACATTTAGATATTAAGAACTCCACGGCCATATAGAAATTAAGCCGTTTATCGTTCTTGATTGATTAGATCGACTACTTCTTTCATCGTATAGTTCTTTAAATATTCACCTAGATGTTCTTCAGCACCTAAGAAAATAGTGAAAAGAACTTTTCGCATATTCGAACCTACAATACACTGGTCATTCGATTCTGGACATTTAGGTTGCAAAGCACCTTCTGAGGTTATTTGATAAATATGCCAGAGATTAACTTCACTTAAATCTCGAGCGAAAATAAAACCTCCACCAATTCCCTCTTTTGATTGTATAAACTTATGTTTTTTTAACAAACTTAGCACTTTGCGAATGCGTACTGGATGAACACCTGCACTTTCTGAAATAGCATTGCTTGTTGACATCCGGTCTGGCTGTAGTGCTAAATAAGTTAAACTGTGAATGGCCAAGGTAAAGTCACTGTTCATGGTCTTCCTCCTACGATATAAATTGCTAATCACTTTCCAACTTACTGTAACTATAAATATTACAGATAGGTTTGTCAAACGTTAAGATTTATAAATAATTTTTACTATGAAGAAATACATTCATTTATATTCTATACGAGCTCACCGATGTCTATTAGTTACATTTATCTTTTTGAACTACCTATTATCATTTATGTTTTTTAAGTCTAAAAATAATTTTAAAAATCCCACTGTTTCTTGACTTGTTCTTCTGCCAACTGTTTAATTTTTGTCCAGATTGTATCTTTGCTCACAATAACATTTGTTTGATAATTTCTATTTTTATAATTCACTGTAACGCATACTTCAATCATCTCTTGCTTCCTCCTTTCAAAAAAATTTCACTTATTTATATTTAATCCCTGAAAAGTTTTGGATTTAGCTAGAATCTCTAACCTATAACTTCATTTTTTAAATAATCAAACTTAAAAACCCCACTGTTTCTTAACTTGATCTTCTGCCAATTGTTTAATTTTTGTCCAGATCGTATCTTTGCTCACAATAACATTTGTTTGATAGTTTCTATTTTTATAATTCACTGTAACGCATACTTCAATCATCTCTTGCTTCCTCCTTCCAAAAATTCCCTTTAAGAAATATTACTTATTAATTAGCCAACTTTTGCAATTCTATGTTCAGAACTGTTCGAACGCTACGTGGTAAAAATTTACGAATTTCTTCCTCGTTAAAACCAATCTGCAATCTTTTTTCATCCAACATTATTGGGCGGCGCAACATTTGAGGATACTCAATTATTAATTTATAAAATTCATTAAGCGATAGCGCCTCGATATTTATATTTAATTCCTGAAAAATTTTGGATCTAGTTGAAATAATTTCAGTAGCCCCTTCTTCAGTTAAACGAAGAATTGATTTAAGTTCATCGACTGTAAGAGAGTTTGATACGATATTTTTTTCGGTATAATCAATTTGATTCTCTTCAAGCCATGCTTTTGCTTTTCGGCATGAACCACAGCTTGCTGTCGTATATAAAATCACCATATTTTATTCACTCCTTTAATGTTCTTTATCAAACGTACAATTATTTTAAATATGGATTATTGAAATGTATTAAAAAAAATTACAGTTTAGAATCAAATTCACGTAATGTTATTTATTCGACAATGTTTAATTTATCTCAACTATCCGTTTCCTTTTAAAATGATGCTTTCATACAATTACTGTATCTACATTTTACAGACGATGACAACTTACTTCTTAAAACTATACTGTAATTTTAAACTTTACAGTTAGATTAATCAACTGTTAAGTCTTGGATTAAATCTATCAACGTAACAAATCGTTTTCTTTTGTGTGAATGTCCCCATAGTTATTAT
This sequence comes from Bacillus sp. FDAARGOS_235, assembly GCF_002073415.2. Lineage (NCBI taxonomy): Bacteria > Bacillati > Bacillota > Bacilli > Caryophanales > Bacillaceae > Bacillus > Bacillus sp. FDAARGOS_235. Next base: position 4,979,017 of record NZ_CP020437.2, on the reverse strand, counting down.
TCTCACCAATTTCAAATGCACTTCAAAGTATATTATACTCATTTCTTGCTTACATGTGCTATTATGGAATATATTTAGCACAATAAATAGTACGCACTTTAAAGTGTTATAGGCACTAAAAAGAAATAATTTTAGTATTCAAACGTATGTAGGCCCAAAACTGTCATCTAAATTCATCAAAGGAGTTTTTTTATGAAAACATATAATATTCCTGTAGAAGCGACTTTAGAAGTTATTGGTGGAAAGTGGAAAGTTGTTATCCTTTGTCATTTAAAAAAAGGAACAAAAAGAACGAGTGAATTAAAACGTTTAATGCCTGGTATTACACAAAAAATGTTAACACAGCAATTACGTGAACTGGAAGAAGACGATGTAATCCAAAGAAAAGTATATGATCAAGTACCACCGAAAGTAGAGTATTCTTTAACAGATTACGGTTCATCTTTAGGAGCCATACTCGATTCCCTCTGCGCTTGGGGAGAAGGTCATCTTGAAAAAAACGGGAACACATCCATGCTTATTACAGCTGATGAATAATAAAGTGAAACTTTAATCAGTGGGGGGTGTTCACCCCCCACTGATTATTAGCCTTCACCAATCGGGCTTTTATGGGCAGTGAGACTCCCACCTAACCTCTTTGCTTTCGCTGAATTTTGAGGTGGGAGTCTCACTGCCCTCAAATAGCGGGATACCTATTCCTCTATTTGTGTAAATTCTACCGAAGACATAAAAAAAGGTTGAGACACTACTTGCCTCAACCTTTTTTATGTCTCTTTATAACTTTTTGCGGTAATAACTGTTTCAAATTCAAAGGTTTCTGGTAGATGATCGGCATAAGAGTACTCGAATGTGCGTCCATCCGTTAAGTAGGCCACTTGTTCAACTCTCATTAGAAAATCTTGATTTGTTAAGTTCATAAACTGCTTTTCTCGATCATCTGGTCGAACTCCTTTAACCCTGACAACGGATGTCCCTACTTCAAAACCAAGTTTATTTTGAATGTGTGAGTATATCGATTCCTCTAAAACGGAAGCTTCAACACCTGGGATGACCGAAATCGGCATCCACGTATGCTCCATAATCGTCGGAATGCCGTGGATGATTCGAAGGCGGATGATTTTATAGACGAAATCACCGATTAAAACTCCCAATTTTTCAGCAACAATTTCATCGGCACCGACAATCGTAAACTCGATAATTTTACTTTCTACCTCACTGCCGTAAACAGCTTTCGTACCTGTTAAAGTTTGAATCATTCGTGCCTTTTCCTGTTGACGCCAATCTTGAACCACGGTTCCACTTCCACGCCTGCGGATGATGTAGCCATCTCTGACTAACAAATCCAGCGCTTTTTTAATAGTAAGTGCTGAAACGCTAAATTCTTCAGCAAGGACGGGGCTACTCGGGATTTTTTCGTTAATTTTATATTCGCTGTCTAAAATTTGCTGTTTAATTTTTTGGTAAATGCCGAGGTATTTTACTTGTGTTGATCCACTTGCCATTTCCATACCTCCTTTATACTGTATTCCCTCTTCTATTCATTCAAATGTAAAGCCTCAAGTTTGTAAACAGAAGGTGATGGAGCAGCAAATCCGTTTTCCAAGATTTCAATATTCGTTACTGCTTCTTCGTCTTTCACAAGTTTTGGTGCACCATTTACGATTGTTTCATACGCTGCATCATAGAAACGACCGTAATCACCAAGCGGCGTTTTAATTTGTTTTTCAATCCAATCACCGTTTGCGTTACGATATTTAGCAATTCCATAGTACATCGGCGAATCTTCACCAAATCCTGCACTCTCAGGCATAATACCCGCTTTCAGATCATTTTCCTGCTGATCTTCACCGTATTTAATAAATGAACCATTTGTTCCATGAACGATAAAGCGTGGATAATCTTTCGCTACGACATGGTTCGTTTTCAGCTTAATCTTCAACTGATTTCCGTAATGTAGACCAACATCGAAATAGTTATCAACCGCACCTTCCACTTCATTATTACGAATATCGTATGTCACCGTATTTGGACGGCCGAATAGTGAAATCATGCGGTCCATCGTATGAATACCTAAACTGTAAAATGAACCTTCTTCTTGTGGAGCTTCATGAGTGATTGAACCAGGACGGAAATAATCAATATGTGATTCAATCTCAATAATATCACCAAGGAATCCTTGTTCAACTACTTGCTTCACAGCTAAAAAATCACCATCAAAACGGCGGTTTTGATAAGGCATAACGACTACGCCTTTCTCTCGTCCTAATGCTAATAATTCTTTGGCGTGTTCTACTGTATCGCAAAATGGTTTTTCAACGATAACTGATTTTCCAGCTAATATAACTTTTTTTGCTAATTCATAATGCGTATGTGCTGGCGTACAAATTGTCACAACTTGAATTTCTTTGTCATTCAACAATTCGTCTAAATCAGTAGTGAAGTAAACACCTTTTTCCTCATATGGAGCCGCTAATTTTTCATTTATTTGACGTACAAAAATTGTTTTTACTTTTATATTATTACGTGTCTTTAGATAAGGTAGGTGATAACGGTTAGCTGATTTTCCAAATCCAATAAAGCCCATTGTTAATGTCATGTTCTTCAACTTCCTTGCTCATAAATTTTCGTTTCTATATTTATTATATATTTTTATGATAAAAAGTATATAGTTTTATTTTTGAAATTATATATTAAATAAAAAGTCAGGATAAAAATCATTTCGATTTTCATCCTGACTTTTTACTATTTTTGTGTAATACCAAACATTAATTTTTTTAATTCGCACGTTCTCTATTTGTCTTTCTTTAAATGACAAAGAATAACTACTTTCCACGAATAATTTCTAAAGTTTCCTCCACAGGAATAGTGTGTGTCTTCATGTAAAAACCCCTTTAATAATTTTATAAAACAAATAAGCTAAAATATTTTAATATTACTTTTAAGTATCTATAGCACTTTAAAGTACGTACTTTTCATTATGTAAAATACATTTCATAATAGCATTTGTAAGAGTTGCATAAGTAATTCAGTAGTAAATATTACCTATGTTATCTTTTAGGTATCCATCGTACTTTAAAGTACTTACTTTTTTAACTGTTTCAATACTTTTATCATGCATTTTGCCGGACGATGAAATGGCATGTTTTAATTTTCACATCCATTCACAATGATTAATTAATTTTTAAATACATTTTAGGAGGATATCTATAATGAGTAAATTACTAAAAGAAAAAATCGGTTTTGGTACAGCTCCACTAGGGAATATGTACCGTAATATCCCAGAAGAAGAAGCAATCGCTACAGTGGATGCTGCTTGGGAGAATGGCGTTCGTTACTTTGATACAGCTCCACTTTATGGATCTGGATTAGCGGAAATCCGTCTTGGTGAAGCACTATCAAAAAGAAATCGTGATGATTACTTTTTAAGCACGAAAGTGGGTCGAACTATTTCGGATGAGCTAGAAGATCCATCTGCACGTGATTTAGGTGAAAAAGGCGGACTTTTCGAATTTGGTCGTAAAAATAAAATGATCAATGATTATAGCGCAGATGCAACACTTCGTTCTATCGAGCAAAGTTTGAAACGTTTAAAAACAGATCGTCTAGACTTTGTTTTCATTCATGATTTAGCACAAGACTTTTATGGCGACGAGTGGATTTCACAATTTGAAACGGCTCGAACAGGGGCATTCCGTGCGCTAACACGTTTACGTGAAGAAGGAGTCATTAAAGGTTGGGGACTTGGAGTAAACAAAGTAGAATCAATTGAACTTATGCTTGATTTGGAAGAAGCGAAGCCAAATATCTCCTTGTTAGCTGGTCGTTATTCACTATTAGACCACGGGCGTGCCTTGCAACGAGTAATGCCTGCAGCTGTTAAGCATAATATGGATATTGTTGTTGGTGGCCCATACAGCTCAGGTATTCTTGCTGGAGGTGCTCACTTCGAATATCAAAAAGCATCACCAGAAATTATTGCAAAAGTTGAGAAAATCAAAGCTCTTGCAAATCGTCATGAAATCAGCATTAAAGCTGCTGCTTTACAGTTTTCATTGGCTAACCCAGCGGTTGCTGCCGTTGTTCCTGGTGCAAGTAAACCGGAACGAATTGTAGAAGACCAAAATGCATTAAACACAGTAATTCCCGCAGCATTCTGGGAAGAAATGCGCGAACAAAAACTAGTAGCACCTAATGCACCACTACCAATCAACGTAAAATAAAGTGAAACTTTAATCAGTGGGAGCATCCCCCACTGATTATTTCCCCGCAAATAGCGAGTTAAAAAGGAGCATAATAAATATGGCACATACTACTACATCTATGACAATTTTCGGTTCCCTTGAACAAGTATGGCAATTAATCGGAGGTTTCAACTCCCTTCCAGACTGGTTACCTTATATACCTAGCAGTAAATTAACTGAAGGCGGTCGTGTACGTCACCTAGCTAATCCAGATGGTGATACGATTATAGAACGCTTAGAAGTATTCAATGAGAAAGAACGCTACTACACGTATTCAATCATGAATGCACCATTCCCAGTCACTAATTATCTATCTACAATCCAGGTGAAAGAAGGTACTGAAAGTAACACATCGTTAGTAGAGTGGTCTGGCACTTTCACCCCTGTAGAGGTTAGTGATGAAGAGGCAATAAATCTGTTTCATAGCATCTACAGCGATGGACTGAAAGCATTGCAGCAAGCATTTCTAGATTGAGCTACTAAAAACAATGAAAAGCAAAGCGATATCGCTTTGCTTTTTTATAAAATCCCTTTTAACTTTTCACCAATCAACTTCGCTACATACTCATACCCTTCTGGTCCAAAGTGTAGCCCATCTCTTTCATCATTTTCTACAAATGTTTTATAATTCCGTTCTTGAATCATTTCAGCATACAAATTTAGAAAATAGCTTCCTGTTTCTTTCGCCACTTCCTCTACCACGTCTGCATACTGACCGAGCACTTTATTTGTTCTATTATGCTGTCTTTCTTCATCAACTGGTGCAGGACTAATAAGCAGTACTTTACCTGACGAAATATGGTTCACAATCTTCTCTAAATTTTCTTTGTATGTTTGTAATGACCCTTGTGAAAAAGAAACTGCATCATTCGTGCCAAGAAAAACTGTTACGAAATCTGGTTTATGTGATAATACATCTTCTTCAATCCTATTTAACGCATCGAATGTATTATCACCTGGAACACCTGCATTCACCACTTCCCAATTTGAGAATATCCTTTGTAACCTTGGTGTTAATCTAGGTGTACCATCAAAAAATACATCATCAGCTGTAATACTATCACCGAAGCATACTAACGTTTTCATTAAACTTGCTCTCCTTTTACGTATGAAATAACTTTCCTTCTACCGCCCTAATATATCTTTCAGCAGAACGTTCCACTGCCTCATTTGCATTCTCTTTTACTACGCGATGAAAAGCGTTGTATAAACGATTAAACTGTAACGGCTTCACTCGATTCACCATTTCTTCCACTTTTCTCGCTGGTAATGGAATTAAGTTTGGATAGCTGTACATAAAACTTACCCATCGCTCATCCGCTACAACTTGAATAATATCACCTGTTAACAAAATTCCTTTTCCATCATTACCTTCTTCCCAATGTAAGACAGATCCACCTTTAAAATGACCTCCTAGACGATGAATGACCAATCCATCAGCTAATTGTAAAGACTCACCAGACCAATAAATAATACGACTACTCGGGCGCATCACCCACTCTTTATCATCTTCGTGTATATAAATTGGTACATCAAATGTCTCTGCCCATTCTACTTGCGTTGAATAATAATGAGGATGAGACAATGCAATTGCATCTAATCCGCCAAGCTCTTTTATTTTCGCAATTGTCATTTCATCTAAATAAGTAATGCAGTCCCATAGTAATCGATATGATTCTATTTTCACTACAAATGCTGTTTGACCGATCGCAAACCCTGGTTTGGTCGTAATACTATAAAGCCCGTTTTCTTCTTCGATTATTTCATTTTTATATGTATCACTTATTTGCAAGTTTTCTAAAGTCGTCCAAGACTGCCCTTTCGGATTCACATATTGCCTTTCTTCATCACAAATATGACAACTCACCGGTTCCTCTACACTCGCTGCATACTGCACACCACACGTTGTACAAACGAAATTTTTCATCATAATTCCCCCTATCCCTATATTTTTATTAAGCTGATTTTTGTTGATACTGATCTGCTTTTTTATTTTCAATTAATAAACTTATATAAGTAAGTAAATAAACAGCTGTAACCGACAATGGAATCACCGTAAATCCTTTTTCTGCAAACAGAATCCCGCAAACTGACGTCACGAATACAGTCCCTACTGACAATAGACCATAACTTTTGCTTTCATAAATCCATACGTACGGGATAAAATGAACACCTATTAACATTGCTACTACAAAAGGTAACCATTCTGGAAATTGAAAATAGGCAAGTAATACAAGCGGAATATTCAATACATTTATCCCACCAATTAATCCTGCCAAAATCCCTAACGGATTTCCTTTCGCAAACATATCAATTTTCAATATAGCAGCTATCATTAAGCCGAAAGGAAACACACATCCCATACCGATTAAATATACCCACACCACTTGTTTTTCAGAAAGAACAAAGCCCGTTATACTCATAACCATCCAAAATAAAACACCAGCTAATATAATCGGTAATCCTCTCTTCGTTTTGATTGCTAAATCCTTTTTCGCTTCTGCAATATTCATCTCACCATCTCCCCAAAAATATTTGTGCTATAAAGTAGTCTCAACCTCGCCCATCCAATAACGCCAAGCTGCTAAATAATCTTCTAAATCTTTCGGGTGGTGTCTTAAACACGTATCTATCCGCAAATATAAACCTATGACCATTTCTTCATATAAATTACGGTCTTCTCTATGAAATACACTTTGTTTCATCACATAATCAATTGCTTCTTTCGTTAAATCTTCCGGAGTTGAACAAAACGCGTAAATTAAATCGTATATAGGATCTCCTAATACTGGTAAAGGATCAATTACTCCATGTAACCTATTCTCTTGAACTATAAAATTATGGAATCTGAAATCGCCATGTAATAAAAATGGCTCATCTATTCCAGCCCCTCTATTCGGACTATTTGCTAACTTAAAAACAAGTCTACATTCTTCATCACTTATGTACGACTTTACATTTTCGTGAGCTTCCATCACAGTTACTGTTAAAAATTCATTCCAAGATTGAACCGTACTGTCCTTCCATCCCCAGCCACTCACCTTTGGAACTTTTTCATACTTATTGATAACGTCCTTTACAAGTTTGCACAGTATACTTCGTTTATGGCCAGATTTGCACGAAGTAGTCCCCTCAAGAAATGAATAAACAATATATCGACTTAACGGATCCTTATATAAAAGCTTTGGAAACGCATCATTCTTTTTATAAAACTGAAGAAAATAAGCTTCTTCACGTATTACATCCGATTCATTCAGTTTTACAACGTATTGTTCATCCAACAAATATATTGTACTTGTCGTTCCCCCGTTCAAACCTTTCATGTTTTTTGGATAATGTAAAATAACCTTCTCTTTAACTAGTTGTGCAGCGATTATTGAAATGTCCATTCCCTCACCCTTACACTCTGAATATTCCCTTAATTCAAAAGGAAACTTTACTATTATTTGACAGACATAAGGGGATTCCTCCCACCCATCTTAATATAACAAATTACACTTTCATTACTTCATCATATAATTCATTCCATTTATGATATTGCGATGCGATTTCTTTATTCCAAATGATCTTCATTTAATCTAGTAATTTCTATTGCACGATCTCTCTCTTGTAATTTACGAGCCAAACTTTCTACACCAAACACTTCTGTAAATGTGTGGCTACCTACTATTAAGTTGATACCTTTAAATTTTGCATGTTGCACTGTATATAATGTTTTTTCTCCTGTTATATACGTATCACAACCTTTTTCTAATGCTCGCTCAATCAAATTTGTATTGTTACCTGCACCAGTTAAAATCGCAATCCGTTTTATTGGTTTATCGTGATTCCTCCAGCTCTTCACTTTCTCTTCCATTCTTTCTTCAAGTTTTTCAACCAAGTTTGAAAATGCAATCGCTTCTTCAAATTCTCCTATTCCAGGTAATTCCTCTTCCTCATACGTAGAGTATTCTAGAATTGTATCTATCCCCATTTCATTAAATAATGACGTACACGTACCAAATTCAATAAAATCTAACGGCAAATGAATCCAAAAATGATTCATTTCATATTGTTTTAATTTCTCAATACAAGCCTCTTCCATGCCAAACAAAAAATTCCAAGGAGCATGATGTGTAACTATCATATCGACTCCATTTTTATACGCTTCCTCAATCGTCTCTAGTGTCAAATTTGTTGTGTAACCGATTTTGTGAAACTCCTCTTTACTTATATGAGTATAACCATATTCATCATCGCCGTATTTATGAAGATGCTCTCCAAATAGCGATTTTATATGTTCGTTAAACTGCGTTATATTCATTTTCATTTCTCCTTTCATTTACTTTTATATTTCATAAATAAGGAAATACTAAATAACAACGTTACATACATATAGGAGGACAATATGAAACCTGAATTTTTAAAAGCTGTACATGATGCGATTGGAAATGTCGAACACATTCATATAGAAGAAAGCGGCGCAGACAGTTTACTTATTCACCACGATGATGCGCAGCAATTAAAACAAGTTGCTGAGACTTTAGAAAATAATAATTTTCGCTCCGCTTTAAGAACAACGGGAAATGCTTCATATATTGAAGTGTTGAATAGATAAGGAGAAGTCCCGGTTATATGCCGGGCTTTTTCTAACCCTCATTAAAAATTTTATAATAAAGCTCTATCTCCGTTTTAAACAAACAATTATTTCTCCAAAATATCCTCTGCATCTTTTCATTCGACGTATGTGTGCTCCCAATATAATAGGTAGCACCCATTTCCTTTAACATATGTAGAGATTGAAGATGCAGTTGGGAAGCAATTCCTTTCCCGCGACAATAAGGCATTACCCCAAAATAAAATAATCGTCCTTCACTTTCTGTTCCAGATTCTATATGCGGTATGGACATACCAATTGACTCATTTTTATCATAAAAAACAATACATGACTTTTCCCTGCCCTTACCTAACTCTGTTTGCACTGAATAAAAATGCTCATCGATAGTTAAAATTGAAGTTTGATTTCCTGAATTCAACATACATTGCTTCCAAATGTATTTAAATTCTTTTTCTGATAAGGTTTCTTCTATTGAACAATATGTATATTGTTTTTCAAGCGCCTCTACATTGTTTAACCCTCTACACACTTCTATTTTTGCTGCGTGCAAAGAAAAACCTGCATCAAGTAACACTCTCGTACTTGAGTTATAACCATTAAACCTTTTGTTTAATACAATACTCGCTCTTTTTAACTCCCAGTTAAAACAAACCTCTTCAAATCTACATATCTTCTCTGTATAAGTTTGTACATCATAAAATACATCCTCTTCTATTTCTTCAATTGTGACTGCATTTGGTAAGCCATTTAATATTTTTTTAGAAGAGCCAAATAAATTTTTGATAACTGTAAGATCGTTCTTCACCACTTCGTTTCCCCTACCCCTGGTTCAATACATTCACCTGAAGTTTCATTTATATCTCACTCTCGGTTATTGATTGAATATTCTTTATTATCTTACGCAAAATACAAAATTTAGTAAATTATTATGTTTTTTATAAACAAAAATCCAGTTATACATACTGCATAACTGGATTTCTCATTATTTAATACCCTTTTTATTTTGCAAAAAAAGCATCCCTTAATTCCCTCTTCAACACTTTCCCTAAAGCATTTTTCGGTAAGTCTTCCATAAATACAACTTCTGGTATTTTATAGCTTGCCAATTTTTCTTTACAATGCTGCATAATCTCTTCTTCTGTTAAAGATGTTTGAATGTCTTTTACAATATACGCTGTTGGAACCTCTCCCCAAAAATCATTGGGAACTCCAACTACTGCAACTTCTAAAACACCATTGATTTCATGAATAACATCTTCTACTTGATCTGGATATACGTTGTCACCACCGCGTACGATAACATCTTTATATCTTCCCATAATATGTAGGAATCCATCATCATCTATCATGCCAGCATCACCCATGTTAAACCAATTATCTTTTACTACCTTTTTCGTCGCCATTTCATTATTCCAATATCCTTTAAACATGTACGGGCTTCTTACGTGAATCTCTCCAACTTCATTTGTTGTTAGTTCATGTCCTGTTTCTGGGTGAACAATTTTTAACTCTACATGTTTTAGTGTTTTCCCTACAGAAGACATCTTTTCATTTCCCATCATTGGATGCCATGAAGTTACAACCCAACCTTCTGTACTACCATAGCCTTGCACCATATAGATTCCTATTTCCAAATATTTTTGAATGAGCGTTTCTGGCACTTTTGTTCCACCGCTTTGTGCTACTTTAAAGGTTGAAATATTACGTTCTTTTTTATTTAGTTCATCAAGCATGTAGCTATAAACAGCCGGGAATGCAAGCATCGTAGTAATTTTCTCTTCTTCAATCTTATCCCAAATAAGAGTAGGATTCGAATCAGCTAAGAAAATCATCGTAACACCATGATAAATGCAATTTAAAATAGAAAGCACGCCACTCATATGAAACAATGGATGCACGGATAAAAAGCGTTCACCTGCTGGAATTTCTCTTTGCCCCGCAATCTCAGTAAAATAGTGATGTAAGTTTTTATGACCAATTACACATGCTTTTGCCTGTCCAGTCGTTCCTGAAGTAAATAAGTAAATTGCATCATCATCTTCATGAACGTCTACGGTCGGCTCTGTAATTGGCTGTTCTTGTAATTTTAATTCAAATGAACCAAAGCCTTCTTTTGTCGTTTCAATTACATAAGGAATTTCTTTAACAGCATCAACCTTTAATAAAACTTCACTAAACTCTTCATCAATAACTAGCACTTTTAATTTCGCTTCTTTTACAATCATTTCCAATTCATAAACAGTAAGCTGATGATTTAGCGGGATAAATATCGCTCCAATTTTTAAGCTTGCCATCATAACGCTTGGAAACGGGTGATTATTTTTGCATAAGATTCCTATACGATCCCCTCTTTGCACACCGTTATGTAACAAATAATGCGCAAACTGATTTACTCGTTCATTATACTGCTGAAATGAATATCTTTTTTCTCCGCCTACAAGCGCTTCCAAATTTGGTGATTGCATTGCTCTCTTTTGTAATAATTGTCGCATCGTTCTCAAATAAAACTCCCCTTTATATATGTTAGGGTTTTTATTTTACCAGATTAACTATTAATTTACTAAAGATTACACTTAGTGAATTTAAAACGAATAAAGTGAAACTTTAATCAGCCCTCACCAATCGGGCTTTTACAGGCAGCCCAAATCTCACCTAACTCCCTCGTATTCGCTGATTTTTGAGGTAGGAGTCCTGCTGTCCACAAATAGCGGGATTTAAAAATAGCCATCTACTTATCAAGTAAATGGCTATTTCTCCTTATATATTAGAATACTTCTTATTCATCACATATTGCACATACTCAGGCGCACTATTATTAATCTCTTCATCACTTAGCTTATATTCTGCACCATATAAATAAAACGAAGGTATAAACTCCATTCCCGTGTATAAGCTTGTAGCGTGAAATGGTTTCGTCAACTCAGCCATTGTGATCCCGCTATTTTCATAGTCTATTTCTAATCCACCTATAGAAATAGCTACACCAAACTCTTTTCCCTTCACTTTATCCCCTTTAGATCCGTAAGCAAATCCATATGTTAATACATCATCGAACCATTTTTTTAATAATGGTGGTGAGCTATACCAGTAAAGTGGAAATTGGAATATATATCGGTCGTGCTCTACTAACAGCTTTTGTTCTTCTTCAATATTAAACTCCCAATTTGGTGCCACTTTATATAATTCATGCACCGTAATTTCATCCGAATATTTCTCAAGTTCTTCTACCCATCTTTTATTAATTCGAGACTTTTCAATATCAGGATGTGCTACAATTACAAGTGTTTTCATATATTTTCTTCCCCCTTATAAATAATTCAAACGCTTTAGTATTAGTATGAATGAGTCACATATAATTGAAAAGTACGTACTTTCAGGTACTATAGGAACCTTGAGGTACCTTTGGAGGTGTTATATGAATCAAAATGATGACTGCCCAATTGCAACGACACTCGATGTAATTGGCGGAAAGTGGAAAGTTTATATTTTATGTGTTTTGATGGATGGAAAAATGCGAACAAATGAAATTAAACGAGAAATTCCAAACCTTACACAAAAAGTTCTTACACAGCAACTTCGGCAACTTGAAGCTGATGGGATTATCCATCGTACCGTATATCAAGAAGTACCACCAAAGGTTGAGTACACGATAAGTGAACACGGAAAATCTTTAATGCATATTATGAATGAACTATTTGAATGGGGAAAAGATCATCAGATGAAAAGATTAAATGACTAAAAGAACACTATCAATTTTGTTCAATCTTCTATGTCAAGAATTTTTCTAAAATTTCATAATAGGGTACCGTAACATGTGATTAACCTAAGGTTGAAAATTCCCCCAAAAATGGTAATTTTGTATTTTTATCGTTTTTTTGGGATAACTTGTTTTCTTAAGTTAATGGACATGGGACGTACCCACCATCTATCAATCCAAGAAGATTTAATTAGGAAAATGAAATTTTATAAAGTTTCGTATATACTTACTACATTTCCCTTATTAAACGCTCGCTCTATTTTTTCTAATCTCAATTGTACGTAAGCTATAAAGGAGCACCCCTAAACCAAGAATTTTTTCATTATTAGACGCATTAGAACCTAATGTAATAGTAGGTACATTTAAACCCATAAACCTTTCACTCCATTCTATAGGCATATATCCTTGTTTACCGATTGCTAATGTACGTCCTTCTATTGTACGGAGAGTGCTTTGAATAAAATCAAACTCAACTTCTACATCTGACAATTTTGTAGCTTTATCAGTCATCAAAGTACCACGTATCATAGTAAATCCTTGTATCATTTTTTCTTTAAACATACCAATCTGGTTATAATTCGAATCATAAGTTACCCAATCATATCCGTCCACTTCAGTATGAAAATATGCTATAATTTCCCCGCTACTTGTTTCTAATCCATAAACATCTTTATTATGTAAAAAAGGTATCACTGAAAAAAGAATATTAGATGAAACTATCTTTGTTCCTGCAATATATCCACCATCAGGATGATATAAACCAAATTGCTTGTTTCGTTTAGGTAATTCTAATACGACAAAAGTATCAACATCCCAAAATGTTGCATTACTTTTTATAGTATTTTTTTGTATCAGCTTCCCTTTTCTTAACTGCCAAAATCCAATTCCAAAAAAGATAGAAGAAGCGATAACAAAAAAGATAATCTGCCCCCAATTAACATGTCCCCAATCGTCATATACAGCGCATAACGCAAGAATAAAAATACCCGTTCCAATTAACAGTTTAAACTTCCCTTTTCTCTTATAGTAATCAAATAATTCCATTTCTATATTTCCACCCCTTATTTGTGTTCCCTGACTATTAATATATCAAAAATACAGAATGCCCTCTATCCAAAAATATGGGTTCCACTGCCCATGTCATTTGTTACTCTTCATAATTATCAACTTAATAAATTTTATTGCTGTCAATTGAGTTTTCATAAACTTTGTACATAAAGAACAGATAACTTAATGAACATGAAAGCCTTTTACCAACAAACTAAGATGAAATGTTATAATATATGTAAAAATCAAATATTCTTTAAAAATTACGTAAAGTGCTGCTTAAGATTATTAGTATGTTAGAGATTCCAAATAATTATAACGTTACCAGTTCAAATATTAATAGAGGTGAAATCATTGAAGAATCAATATATAGCAACACTTGTCGAAATCGTGTTAAAGCATATACCCAATGCAGCTGAGAAATCGATGTTATTTGCATTTTACAATGGGGTCGTCACGACGTATAGTTACTTTCATTATGAATCTATGAAAGTATTTGAACATGGCTCAGAAGGACTTCCATCTAATGAAATTATGGACAATATTCAAAGAGTACGTCATACCGGGGAATCGAACTGGACTGCATTTGTTTTAACTGTCAAAACAAATGGTTTATATGAAGTTGATTATTATGACGATTTAAATCCTACTTTAGAATGCAGTTCTGCACTACTTTTACTTGCATACAGCCATTATCATATTGAACCAACCTCTGATTTTGGTAAATCACAACTACAAAGCGCTATTAAAGCCGAAAGTTTTAAGAAAACGTTAAACTACGCGTGTATGAGAAATGACATAGAAACAGTTAAAGAAAAGTTAGTAAACATTAAATTATCTACATTAAATAAAAAAGGACCTGATAGAAAAACGCCACTTCACATTGCTTGTCTAAATGGCAATATTGAGATTGTTACATTACTAGTAGAAGCAGGAGCAGATTTGAAAATTAAATATCATGGAGAAACACCTTTTGCCCTAGCATGCGGAAAAGGTAACGTAGAAATTATTAAATATTTAATTTCTAAAGGTGAAAATGCAAATGATATCATGGTCGGAAAAGTCACTCCTCTTCATTTAATTAGTAGTTCTGGTAATCAAGAAATTGTTCAATATATTTTAGAGCGTATTACAAATATAAATGCGGTGACAAACAGTAAACGTTCAGCTCTCCACTACGCAGTGGAGGATAACAATCTTGAAGCAGCAAAGGTTTTAATAGACAACGGTATTGATATGGAATTACTAGAAGAATACAAAAGGGGTGCATTAAGCCTTGCTTGCGGCCGCAATAAACCAGAGATGGCAGCGCTGTTGTTAGAAAATGGAGCTAATATCCATAGTACAGGACAAGGAAAAATCACACCGTTACATAGTGCATGTGAACAAGGCTTTATTGAAGTAGTTCGAGTGTTACTACAACATCAACCGAACTTGCATGAGAAAGCAACATTATACAGTATGCCAAAGAATGAAAAATTAAAAGAAACCCCCATCGAAACAGCCGAACGCCTTGGATACGATGAGATAGTCGAACTTTTGAGCTCAAAATTATGAGAAAGAATGAAAGTAAAATCAATATTTTTGTATTTTAGAGATAATACCATATCACTATCAAGCTAATTAAAAAGATACTCCTTAAAAGTAAAAAACGCTATTCTCTCTGTAAAATCATAGAAAAGAATAGCGTTTTTCATTTTGAAATCGTTTCATTTTGCTACTTGCTAGCTTCACGTTAAGAGTAGCAAAAAAATTGTCCAACAGGATGCCTATATCATTTAAATAAATAGTGTTATGGATAGTTATATAATTTGTTACTGCGAAGTCTAGCAAGTCATCATTTATACTAAACATGCCAATATTGATTTTGTGCGATTGTCCGTTACCTCATAATAAATTTCTAATCCTTTTCGAGTACCTGTTACGATTTTAGCAGCCTTTAGTTTGGATAAATGTTGACTAATTGTACTTTGGGGCATTTGTAAATTTCCATACATTGTTGTTACATTTGTAGCGCCTTTTGCAAGCATTATTTTTACTAAGGATAAACGGACAGGATGTGCCAATACCTTTAATACTTCAGCGATTTCTACATACATTTCTTTTTTTTCTTTCATGTTTCTTTCTCCCCTTTTATATAAATATTAATGATATCCATATATATAATTCGTAAGCATATATGTTTTTGTGTCCGTCATTTTAAAAAAATATAAAAAAACTTTACCCCGAAAACAAAGGAGTGCCTTAACATAACGTTTCACTATCAGTAATGAATAGAAATTTCGTTATGGAAGCAGAAGGTTTTATGTTACTACTCTATATTCAACTAGCTAAAATCAATGAAAAAGAGAGCAGATAATCTGTTCTCTTATGATGCCTCCTTATGTTCCGTGGAATGTTTAACACTCCCCATTCTCTTTAGTTTATTCCACCCTACTGCTACTCCTCGAATCGATGAGAATATAGATTTAATGACAACATACGTCATAAATTGACGATAAATAAAGCGTTGTAAAATTAACCATGCTAATGGTTTTGGATTCTCTTTCTCTAATTTAAATGCAAATAGTGAAGCGAGAAGATCTATGACAAAGAATACAAGATAAAATCCTAATACTTTTAGCGGATTGCTACCAAAAAGCCCCATAATCATTAATATATCTGCTAAAGGTGCAATAAATTGCAGAACATATTGGAATAACCACATATTGGGCAATGCAATAAATCCTAATGCTTTATGTTTGGAATGAAACAGCGCTTTTCGATGTTTCCAAAGACATTGGAGTGTACCGTATGACCAACGATATCGTTGTTTAATGAGACTTTTCACATCTTCAGGTGACTCCGTAAAAGCATATGCTTTTTCTTCATATACAATTCTATGTCCTTGACGTAAAAATGTAATAGTAAGATCCGTATCTTCTGCCAATGTGTCTTCGCTTAAATAACCAGATTCAACTACATTCTTTTTACGCCATGCTCCAATCGCTCCAGGAACAACTGTAATACAATTTAACTCATCAAAAGCTCTACGTTCTAAGTTAAATCCTGTAATATACTCAACATGTTGCCAAGTAGTCAATAAATTCCGTCTATTCCCAACTTTAACATTCCCTGAAACTGCCGCTACATTATGATCTTCAAAGTGTCTAATCATTAAAGAAATAGCATCTTGTGCAATAATAGTATCCGCATCTAACGTAACAATGATTTCTCCTCGTGATTGCTGAAACCCTAAATTCATTGCCGATGATTTTCCGCCGTTTTCTTTCTGAATTAAACGAACTTTAGGATGCTTATAAAATGTTTCTTCCATTACTTTTGACGTACCATCTTTCGATCCGTCATCCACAACAATAACTTCAAACTCTCTATAATCACTATCCAAAATGGAGCGAATCGTCTTAGCTATCACCTTTTCTTCATTATATGCTGCTATGACAACAGTAACGAAAGGTTGATAAGAAGAATTAGTAAATAAGCGGGCGCTTACTGTCTTTTTCTGCTTGTATGCAAAATAAATTAAAAATAGGAATCGAAAAATACCTAATCCAATAGCAATATAAAAAATCGTTGTTAATATATGCTTTGCATATCCCGCTCCTGAAAAGACAGCTTTATTGTAAAGTAAATATTGCTTACCCTCAGAAGAAACAGGTGGCATAATTTCATCTCGTTCTTTATTCATTAAATCTGAAATTGTTACAAAACTATATCCATGCTTTTTTAGGTCTTTAATAATGATCGGGAGCGCCTCTACTGTATGGGTACGATTCCCTCCCGCATCATGGAGAAGAATAATATTTCCCTCTCCCTTATAAATAGGATTAAGAGCACGTCTTACTAATTCATTTGTTGATGGTGTTGCCCAGTCTTCGGGATCAACTTTTTCCCCTACCATTGTATAGTTCATATTTTGTGCACGTAAAATAGGCAATATTTCATTTGATGAATCCGGGTTAGCATCCGCTTCATATGGTGGTCTAAATAAAACCGTAGAATGTCCAGTTACTTCCTGAATTAAACGTTGCGTCGTATTAAGTTCTACTTTCGTTCGTAGTAAAGACGTATCAGCTATGTTAGGATGCTTGAAAGTATGATTGCCAATTTCATGCCCTTCATCGTATATTCTTTTTACAATATTAGTATTTAGTTGCGCGTTTTCACCAAGTACAAAAAAAGCAGCATTTATTTTATTCTCTTTTAATATATCTAATATTTCTGGCGTATATTTCGGGTCTGGTCCATCATCAAATGTTAATACTACTTGTTTTCCATTTGGTTTTCCATATCGTTGCACTTCATACGCAGATGGTAAGGAGTGATATACTTCATCTGTAAGGTAACCATCTTTGCCTACTTTAAAATCTCTCATTCCATTTTTTCTTTCATTCTCAATCTGTAACATTTCACCTTGTCCAGAATAATTTACTTCATCTAAACTATTGATTTTATGTAATACATTAGGATTTTTTTGTACCTCAATAGGATTTTTTAAAACCTTCCATATTGTAGGGTCTTCTGCTCCTAGTCTCCATAATGCAAACCCCTTTGCATTGTTGTCCATTGCGATTTTTACTTGATTATAGAGAGTAACACCGTCTAAGAACCAAGCAGTATGTTCTTTCTCTCCTGTTTTATATCTAAAATAAGGGTTTCCACTCATCTTATCCCATTGTATTTTCATATTTGAATCATGAGCCATTGCCATAACTTCTGAGAAAGTTAAAGACTTCGCAGCTACTTTACTATTTACTTCCCAATCATATCCATAGTTACCGAAAGCAACTATAAGCTTATTAGACGGAATATTCAGTTCTTTCAATGTATGTTGGAACCATTTATTTGAAGCAATTGGTCCTGGTTCCCCAGCTCCATAGTGCTCATCGTACATCATTACAATCATTCGATCTATTATTTTTGCTAACGTACTATAATCAAAAGCCTTATCATTAGCTGGAACATCTTGTGTAACGAGTAAATCATGTTCATGAAATTCCGTAGTAAGTTCTTTCATAAAATTTGTTAAGTTTTCTCTATCACTTTCAGGTACAGCCTCAAAGTCAATATTAATACCTGAAAACTGATTCTTTTTAACTTGGCTTACTAAATCATTAATAAACTTTGTCTTTACATCGTTTGAAGAATTCAGTAACTTATGAATTAGCCCACTATCAGGACCAGAAGCTTCCTCAGTATAGTTAGTAAGCAAAGGCATAATCTTCACTTGATTTTTTTCTGCCAACTTTACTATCTCAGGTTTTATCTCACTTCTAATCGTTAAATCTGCTTTTAAATGATACCACTCTGGTACTAACGTAGTTAATGAATCGATATTTTCTTTTAAAGAAGCGGTACTATTTTCATCCCAGTTTACATAAAAACCATACACTTCTTTAGGTTGTTTACTATCCTTCGGCGAATTCACCAAATTTTTATTATCCTTCGTTTCGGTATTTAGTTTAAATTCTTCCTTCTTTAACTGCTGATCACTAAGTTTTTGATTAATTGGTACAAGTTTAGTATCTTGTTGTACAGCGGTATTCATATTTGGAATTTCTGGTGTTGAAAAAATACTTTGAAAGAAAAAATAAAATACAACACTTACACTAACTATTGAGATACATAGAAACCAAATAAAGGCTATGTTTCTCCTTCCTTTCGGATCATAAAAAACAGGTTTTTCTTTATCTTTCTCTTGTTGAATGTTTTTCTCCATTATATTTTTCACATACTCCTTCTTAATAGAACTATAAAATAATAAAGTGCAACTTTAATCAGCCCTCACCAATTGTGCATTTACAAGCAGCCCAACTCCCACCTAACTTCTTTGCCCCAGCCAAATTTTGAGATGGGAGTTTTACTGCCCACAATAGCGAGATACATCCTTTTAGCTTTGAAATGACTCTCTCACTTCCAGATTCTATTGATTCTTCTTTTCATTCCCTTGCTGGTGGCCTCTATTTTCTTGTTGAGACCCCCTACTATTGTTCCCTTTCTCGTTTCCATCATTTTCTTTCTGGGATCCTCTTCCATTGTTCCCTTGCTGATTCCCATTATTTCCTTGTTGAGGATTTCTTCCATTGTTCCCTTGCTGATTTCCATTTTTCTCTTGTTGAGATCCTCTTCCGTTGTTCCCTTGCTCATTTCCATTATCCCCTTGTTGGGATCCTCTTCCGTTGTTCCCTTGCTCATTCCCATTATTTCCTTGTTGAGATCCTCTTCCGTTGTTCCCTTGCCCATTTCCATTATTCCCTTGTTGTGATCCTCTTCCGTTGTTCCCTTGCCCATTTCCATTATTCCCTTGTTGTGACCCTCTTCCGTTGTTCCCTTGCTGATTCCCATTATTTCCTTGTTGAGATTCTCTACTGTTATTCTCCTGCTGATTCCCTCTATTTTCTTGCTGAGATCCTCTTCCATTGTTTTCTTTTATTTGCTTCGATGGCTGTTCCTCTGTTTTCTTTTGTTCTTTCTGCTCTTGCTTTTCATATTTTTTTTCGTCTACAGGAGACAAATCCAGTGATGCATTAGGAGATGACTCCGGCTGTGATTGCACCTCTTCTTCATTTTCCACCGGATTAGACGGCATGGCAGGGGGAGTAAGCGATTTGTTCTTTTCATTCTCTTGCTTTATATAGACACCTGTGCCAATTCCAGCTTTTCTAGCATTCTCTCGTACTTGCATCGTGCTACTTTGATATTCAACTGTAATATGTTTTAGCTCATATTCTTTCTTTAATTCTTTCATTGCCTTTTCCAACTGTGGTTCTAGTGCCTTGTCCTTTGCAACAGCTGTTAGCATAACTTGCTTATCATTCGTTAAATACTTATCCTCTTGGCTTTGCTTTATAATAGTACGTATTACTTCTTGCAATTGTTTATTTTCCCATTGCTTCAATTCTTTTAAAATACGCCTTCCATCATCATTACAAGCCTGTAAATCTATAACACGAAAATCCCTCGTTACGCTCACCTCTAAACTTGGATTTATATCAACTGAGACGTAAGCAAATACTTTTTCTTCTGGTTGGTTGTAGAAAAACAACACTGCAAATAGAAAACAAGCAACAAGTATTGATGCAGGCTTTAAAAAGGAAGGAATCGAAAAATGCGATGCTTTTTGTTCTTGCTCATCAAATGAGATTTCCTCCCCGATCATGCAAGAATCCCCTTTTCTTTTACACGTAATAAACTCTCCATTTGGTGTTAAAACAACTACGCTATGCTTTTTTATATCCATCACAATTCCTTTATTCATCATGCTTTTCCCCTCTTATGTAATCCAGAATATATGTATAGTTGTTTGCAAAAATAATACACATTGCAATAATGTATTTTCTATGTCGTTCCAACGTTTTACGACTTACCCTAACACGCGGTTCAATATGTTTAAGCGGTAACTTTTTCTTTCGGAACAGCTCTTCCATCATTTCCTCTTCTTTTATAATAATTTTCACAATTTCTATTAAGTGCTCACGCGTATCACGATGCTTAGGAGATTCTTTAGCAAGCTCTGAGAATGTGATTTTAAACTCAGCTAGCACACTTTGAAAATGAAGAATTTCCTCCTTACGGTTACTATTTTCCATCTCTTTCATATACTCCGTAAGCGACACTTGCATTTCTAACATTTCCTCTTGCTCATCTTCTTTTAAAAAGACAAAGTTATGTTTAGACTCTTTACGTATATAGTCAATTACATCTCTTTTTATAAGAAGATCAGCAAACGCTAAAAAGGATTTTCCTTTTGTATATGAATACTGTTCAATTGCTTCGTTAAACGCAAACAATCCAATGCTATATTCATCATCCTGTTCTGTAATATATCGGCGGCAGACAGATGAAATTGATTTTCTAATAAAAGGCTGATACTGTACGATAAATGCTTCTTTATCTGCTTCGTTGTTTTGTATGTTACATACGATATCTTCTATTTTCGGTTTTCTTAAGATCTTCATTACTAAACTCAACACTTGTAATCTCCCAGCCTCCTTCAAATAGCAAAATGGCCACTACACAAGTGACCATTTAACCAGATTTTCTTGGTACTTTTCTTCGGTCTTGTTTTCTTGCTGTTAGTTATATTTTTAGAGTCTAACTTTTTCCAACGTTTTCTTAATGATTTTCCTTTTCTCTCGGCACTAAAGTTAAGTTTGTATTTTTATCTACTTTCTTATTTTCTACCGTTCGTTTTGCTTATTCTTTTTCTATTTTATCTGCAATCCTTGAATAACTCTCCTCTATACCATTGGTAATTTCATCCTTTTATTTTAGATGCCCACCTAATCTAGTAATTTTATTAATACTTCTATATTCTTTCATAGTCATTTTTCTTCTAATTATTTTCTTCACTATACATATTCGGAGGAATACATAGTTTTATGGGGGTCAAAAAATATTTTTATAAAAAATACATATTTATTTCAAAAATAAAAAACCATCAATTTGAAAAAGGATAATCAAATTGATGGTTTTCTTATAATATCTATTAAATTAAGTTGGATTCTCATTATATCTAAAAAAGTACTAGCTATCCTCTGCCGATTTTCTCCATTTTTATCTTTCTTGGTTATCATAATATGTCTTATCTGCGTATTTTCTATCATTTCCTTTTAGATAAGCTAAAATTACTTTTGGATTTTTAAGTAAAGTCCAGTCTCCATATGTATCAAATCTTCTGCATGAAGTTATCATTCCATTTTTAATAGTACCGAATTTCTTATTATTTTTCTTTCCCCATTCTTTTAACCGTTTAGCGAAATCTGCATCTTCTGCCATAAGCATGTTTTCATTAAATCCGTTGATTGCCATAAAGTCTTTTCTATAGCACCAAAAAATCCCTACAGATATAGCTCCGTACTTAAAAAGTAAGGGAATTATTATTAACATTGCGGAGAGAAATATTCCTAAAGATATTCTTTCAAACTTCCCATTTACCCCACCACCAATGTATTTACCTGAAGTTAAATATTTATCTACATTAGACAACATAGACTCTGTCATTATGGTATCAGCGTCTATAGTGACGATTATTTCTCCATTAGCTATTTTAGCCCCTGCATTTCGAATTTTAGATAAGTTTTTATCGTTATTTTTCAATGTAACACAATTATAAGATTTTGCTATTTCCTCTGTTTTATCTGTGCAACGATTTAAAACAACTATAACTTCCGTTTGCTCTTTATATGCCTCTGATGCCTTTGCAATTGAATCTAAACATTTTCTAATGTACTTTTCTTCATTATGTGCAGGAATTATAATAGAAAATTTCACATCTTTTTTCAAATTGACTCCTGAAAATTCGTTTGTCTCAGTCATAATATTCCCCCCTTATTTTATAAGGTAAATATCTGCTATACATAACTTATATTAATATTTATTAGGTTATATTATAGAAACTGCAGATAAAGAGGCTCTTACTGTCGACGTTCAAAAGCAAGACGTACAGCAAGCCCCGTTAAAACACTTGCCATAAGCCAACGCTGTACTCGTAGCCACGTTGGGCGTGTGCCAAACCATTTTGCAATTTTACTTGCTGTACATACAATTACAAGGTTAACTATAAAGCTAACAGTGATTTGCGTAAGCCCCAAAACTGCACCTTGAAAAAGCAACGATCCCTTCTCTGGATCTTCAAATTGAGGTAGAAGTGATACATACAAAATAGCAATCTTTGGATTCAGAAGATTCGTCATGAGTCCCATCAGAAATAATTTCCTTGGTGGCTCATTAGAAATCATACGAGGTTCCATAATAGATGTAGCACCCGGTTTTATCGAATTCCAGGCGAGCCAGAGCAAGTAAGCAGCACCTGCCCACTTTACTGCTTCATATACAGCGGGAACAGCAACGAATAGAACTGTAAGTCCAAACATAGTTGCGATTATATAGATTACAAATCCGAGCATGATGCCCAATAAAGAAATAAATCCCGCCATACGTCCCTGCGTAACGGAACGGGAAATGAGGTAAATCATATTAGGCCCAGGTGAACAAACCATGCTAAGCGAAACAATTGCAAAAGCTACCAAGGTACTCAAGCTGACCATAAACCTTCCCCCTTTATGTTACATAAAATTTCCTATTGTACATTTTATCATGATTGAGGAGAGAAAAGATTCATACTTCTCGCTCCCTTAAGTAAAACTTTAAAATCTCCTTGAATAAATCTATTTTTTAAAATGAAATATCAACGGCATTTTATGTCTAATTCGTATAGGTGTTAGCAAGTTCGTTTGCAAACTTGTTAGCACTTTTTATTTGATCGAATACCAATGGTTATTTACTACACCGTTTAACTCATCCGCTAATGCATCCAATCTTCCCCCTTCCCCTTCACCAAGTTCTTTCAAATAATTTCCATGGTAATTTCTTTAAATCATTTTATTACATCCTATTCTTGTAAATCTAATTATTTGAATGTAAAATTATAAATAAGTTTTAACATTTTGAATCGAGGTGAAAATCATGAGAAGTTTTGGCTCATTAATGATCTCTACTGTTTGTTCAGTACTTCTTATAATTTGGAATGTCTATTCCTTCTATAACGGATTCACAACAGGACGCACATACTACTGGATTAATGGCATCGCAGCTGTTATCTTCCTTTTATTCTTTTTCCTCAACATGCGTGATTTTAAAAAGAAAAACTACAGAGCCTCATGACAATAAGAGTTGATACATATGTGGAAAAGAATTAAGAATTATAGATTGAGCTTAAAAGATTTAAAGTTCATGTTATGGTTGTTCAGTATAACTTGTTTTATATACAGCTACAATTTCATTACAGGATTAGCTTTTGACCACAAATTCCAAGTCTATTATTTAGGTGGTGCTATAGCTACATACGCCGCATTTATAGATACTAAAAATAGGATTAAAAATAAAATTTATAAGACAGCGTAATTTAAAAGGAATCCTTTATGGTTTCCTTTTTTCTATGCAAAATAAAAAAGAAGCGGATTCGCTACTTTTACTTGTTCCAATCTTTAAAATCGGTATATTTACTATAAGCTGTTTCGGTTGCATTTCCTTGCCAACGATTCTTAGCGTTTTCTCTTTTATCTTTCACATTAAGTTCGCTTATATCTTCATTTTCGCTTAGCCATTCTGGATTATCATAGCGTATTTATTGTTGAACATCCCTGTTTTAACGTTTTGAATCGTTCGCCTAAAATTTATTATACAAAATAAAAATAGCTACTCTTGAAAAGTTTCACATTTTATTTTAAATTAAATGCAATTTAATAAAATACACCTCTCATACATCACTGTTTTTTCGTTTATTGAGTCCGTTTGTTTTGTACAAAAAAAGCACCTAAATGGGCGCTTTTCACCGAATCATCTTTTTTTATATCTTTTTCTTCTGCTTCTTTTTACTTCCTTCATTTCTTCTTGCATAACTAGTTTTTCAAGGTATAAACGTACTAGCTTATAATCACTCTCTTTTCGCTGCTTTTCTTTCTCTTCTTTTTCTCTCTGCTCTCTTCTCTTTTCCTGCTCTTCCTGCTCTTCCTGCTCTTCCTGTTCTTTCTCTTTCTGCTCTCTTCTCTTTTCTTCCTGCTCTTTTTTCTGTTCTTTCTCTTCAATACATATGTCAACCAGTTTACTAAAGAAAATAATCTTACTATGCTTCTTTTTACCAGGTCTCAATACGAAAAGAATAAAAGTTATGATTGTAAAAATCCAGAAACCTGTTACGGTAAATCCACTAATCTGCATAGAATTAGTGGATCCATTAATCATCTTTGCATTAACGAAAAATCCAGTCGCAAGTACAGAAAATAAAACCGTAACAGCTGGTAGAATCATTGAATCCATTTTAAGTGGATCATGGTACTCAGATAAACTTTCTATTCTTGCTTTCACATACTTTAAATCATTTTTTTCTAACTCCATTAATTTATCCTTATTAGATAAACTATCAGTATCATTAGAAAACTCCTTGGTATGTACATAACTATCCACGATAAATTCAACAAATTTCTTATCTTTTTTATAAAGCAGATTTTTTTTAAAATCCTCTTGGTCCTGTTGTGTAAATTTAGACACTAGCATTCACCCTCAATTTCGACATTTAAAATTAATCAAAAGTAATACTATCTTTTTATCTAAATTTTAAATTAATATTCAAAAAATGAATAGCAAAATCTTCACTATTACACTATCCTTGTATCTAAAGTTAATGAGAAGTAACCTTTTTTATAAATTCCTTTATATCACTTATGAATCTAGTATAGAAAACACTAAACTCAATAAGAAACACAAAAGCCACGACACTCACGCACCGTGGCTAAATATTTAAATGTAATTGGTCTTTTAGTCCTTATTGCGGATTCTTACCTCCCATGCCAGTTCTCCAGTAACATTTTGATAAAGCGGCTATGATCATTGATTATGAGCGCATAGATACGTTATCCCCACGTTATGCTCTTTTCAAAGAACGAGTAACTGTAGGAATATCGTATCATCGATTCCAATGTAAAAAGGCACCTGATTTAGTGCCCAAAATAGTGCCCTAAAGGGCGATACTGGGCCGCCTGGCATTATTTCACTGACATTTAACCAAAGTGATAATACTGCAACTAGCCCAACTACCCTCGTATTACCAGCTATTAGTGTAGGCGTTAATGAAATAGTAAAGTTAGAAGGGGTTTTCCGAACTAATTATACTTCTCTAATTCCTCTCACAGAATTTAGTGTATCTTCAATTCTTATTCTGAAAAGAGATGCCTTTATTATTACGGTTCAGTCAGAATCTCAAGATAATATTCAAAAACCAGCGAATGTTTCAACTAATTGAACACACAATGTTTCAGTAGTCTGGATAGATACCCCTCCCCCGGCACTTATATATACAGTCTAAATCTGAATGCCTCGGGAATTGGTACATCAACTAACACTATTAATGAAAGTAATTTAACTGCTACAGTAATTAACATTTAAAGTTTAATTACAACGTTAATTTATTTTATCTTTTACGACTTTAAGTTGTACCCTTATGCTAGAAGAACTCCTAGCTTTTTTGTTCACCCAACACAATCTTACAGTAATTCCCTTTTATCAGAATATAGTGTGTAGCTGACTATAAATATTATGTTCACAGAAAAAAGGCCAACAATACAAGATCGTTAGCCTCTACTTTCCATATTCGCACCTTTTATCACTTTACTTCCTAACAACCGGAATCCACATTTCACCAAATAATAAGCCATTTCTCTGCCCCATCTCAACCGTTGTATTCGGTCCACCAACATAGGCAAAATCCTTTGCTTCTGGTAAAGCTTGACCGAAGGCGATGCCAGTAAGCTTATTACTTAGCTCTTCAGCCGTCTTACCTTCACCTTTCACTACTACATATTCCCCCTTAGGAAACTGAATCACTCTAGATTCTTCTTCTATTTGTGCTTCTGTCATGACACCCGCATAATACATCATTTTGTTATTCACCGCTTCGCTCACGGAAAAAATGTATTCATTTGTAGCTAAAGCTTTTAAAGTGTCCAGCCTTCCATCTTCTTTAACAGCCGACCAAAAGTCTTCCTTTTCTTTATTTATTCCAGCAAAGTCTGTGTATTCACTCTTAATTTCAGTTCCAATACCTAACACGATAAAGCTATCTTTTTCTTCTATAGTATAATTTTTCATATACAAAACCTGCCTCTTTTTTTATTAATCAAACGATTTATCTTTTCATCTGATACGTTTATAATACCTTTAAACCATGTCAAAAAATGATACTGTTTAGGAGACCAAAATGAAAAAAGTCGAACGGATTAATACAATTATGCGGTATATCAACAACCGCTCCCACTTTACAATTTCTGAAATCATACGAGAATTTAACATCTCACGATCGACAGCTATTAGAGACATTAGAGAAATTGAAGCTATGGGGATGCCACTTGTCGCTGAAGTTGGAAGGACCGGAGGATATTTTGTTATGCATAACTCTATCCTGCCCGTTGTTCGCTTTACTGATAATGAAGTGAAAGCTCTTTTTATTGCCTTTATGGCTACGAGGAATCAACAACTTCCCTATCTAAAAAGTCGTCAGTCATTAGCAGAAAAACTACTAGGACTCATTTCAGAAACCCAGCAAGATGACCTTGTTCTTTTAAATCAACTCTTGCTGTTTGAAGGGACTAACCCTCATAATCCCGATCTACTTGAGCTTTCTGACCTCCCCCATCCTATGTTAGAAAAACTCATTCAACTCCTTCTTTTGGATAACCATTTATTGATTACCATCAAAGAAGAAAAGGAAATCAAATCTTATCCAATTTATCTACTACACCTTTATCAAGAAAAAAGCCATTGGATCATTGAAGGGTTTGACTTAAAAGAAGAAAAGAAGATAATGTTTCCTGTCGATGACCTCACCAATATCGAACCATACACGACGAAAAAAAGGCTAAATAAGAAAAAGATTTTAGAAAAACTAAGTAAGAAGGACGAAATAATCAACTTGGTACTTGAACTTGGACCAAAAGCGATTGCCCAGTTCAAAAAATACCATCCTTTAAAAGGATCAATATCTTATACAAATCCTTACCAGTCTACAGCCATTTTAAAAACTTTTATCAATGTTAACAATCCCGATGAAGTGACGGAAATAACAAATTGGCTACTTTTCCTAGGGAAGGATATTAAAATCAGGGAAATACCCGATGAAGTATTAGCAGATTTACAAAAACGAGTGTGCTTATATATTCCATAAGCAGTGAGCCTCAAATATTAAGCTTTATCACTGGACAATCATCCTATTTTTAAATACCATTTCATTTACTACAATGAGAGCATGAAAAATAATAAAAGCACGGAAAATCTCCCGTGCTTTTCTAAACGTATATATTATTCCTGAAGGTTTCGTTTATCTCGTTTCTTACCCTAACTGACGTTTAAATGCTTTACTAGCAAAGAAGTAAGCAATAACCATGATTCCGACGCACCAAGCGAGGGCAATCCAAATATCGTTTCCAACAGTTCCTTCATATAATAGAGCACGAATCGCATTCACAATTGAAGTCACAGGCTGGTTCTCAGCGAACGCACGAACAATTTTTGGCATCGTTTCGGTAGGGACAAAGGCCGAACTAATAAATGGAAGAAAAACTAGCGGGTACGAGTAAGCAGTCGCCCCTTCCATAGACTTCGCTTTCAATCCTGGAATGATAGCTAGCCATGTTAGCGCCAACGTAAACATCCCTAGTATCCCAGCTACTGCAAGCCAATCTAGAATATTAGCGCTGGAACGAAAGCCCATTAAGAGTGCAACAAGAATAACCACCACGATAGTAAGTACATTAGCAACAAGAGAGGTTAAAACGTGGGCCCACAATATAGATGAGCGCTTAATAGGCATCGTAATGAAACGTGCCATCAGCCCACTCTTTACATCCGTAAATAGTCGCACGGAAGTGTAAGCTACACCGGATGCGATAGCCATTAGCAAAATTCCCGGCAATAAATAATTGACGTAATTTTCCGTTCCTGTTTTTATTGCGCCGCCAAACACGTAGACAAATAATAGCATCATCATAATCGGTGTAATCGCTACCGTAATAATTGTATCCGGACTGCGCATAATGTTACGCATTAAACGACCTAGTAATACACCAGTTTTACTTTTCATTTACATCTCCTCCTTTTTACCGATAATCGCAAGGAAGATTTCTTCCAATGTCGGTTGCTTTTCGATATACTCCACTTTTGCCGGTGGGAACATCTCTTTTAGTTCAGCAAGAGTACCTGTCGTAATAATTTTTCCGCCATGCAAAATAGCGATACGGTCTGCCAGTTGTTCTGCTTCCTCCAAGTACTGAGTCGTAAGCAAAATAGTTGTACCGCTACTGGCAAGTTCCTTAACTGTATCCCACACTTCGATTCGCGCTTCAGGATCAAGTCCAGTCGTTGGTTCGTCAAGAAAAATAATTGCTGGCGCTCCAATCAAACTCATCGCGATATCAAGCCGGCGCTTCATTCCGCCTGAATACTGATCTGCCCTTTGGTTTGCCGCATCAGTCAGGCTAAATCTTGCAAGTAGATTGTCAGCAACTTGAGCGGGATTGGAAACACCACGTAACTTGGCGATCATTATCAAGTTTTCCCTCCCAGTAAGCATACCGTCTAAAGCTGCGAACTGCCCTGTCAAACTGATACTTTGACGAACATGATCTGGTTGACGCTGTACATCAAATCCGCAAATGCTTACTTCACCGCCATCTTGCTTCATTAGCGTCGAAAGGATGTTGACCGTTGTTGTCTTTCCCGCTCCATTTGAGCCTAGCAGCGCGAAAATTTCTCCACGCTGCACCTCAAAATCTACCCCTTTTAAAACTTCCTTGTCTTTAAAGGATTTTTTCAAGCCTTTTATAGAAATCGCTGCATTACTCATACTTTTTTCCTCCCTATAAAGTGAAACTTTAATCAGTGGGGGTTTTGTTCATCCCCCACTGATTATTAGTTGAATCAATCGGGCTTTTACGGGCAATTGATCCCCGACCTAACTTCTTTGCTTACGCTGAATTTTGAGGTGGGGGTCTTACTGCCCGTTAATGCGGGATAAAAATGTTTTGCGAAGATAATTTATTTACCTCTACCTATTTAGTATCACTGATATTCTGTATTACTTAGTACTGAGTTAAAAATATAACTGAATAGCTATGGTGGCAATTCATATGTGTAACCAGCTAATCAGTCGGTATTACTTATTCCATTTATTTTTTTCTCAATTTCGTCATAATACTTTCATTCAAATCTTCACGATACTTGGAGACGTAAGTTTTAGCGTTTGCCACTAGTTCGTCAGCAAAGGATGCCACGTCATCCCCAGTAATGTCAAGCACTTGTCTTCCTTCCGCTGCACCCGCTTCGAACAAATCGATTAATTCATACTGTATGTGTAACATATCCATCCCGTTACCCGCTGAGAAATTCCACATGTAGTTTTGAATTTTCTTAAATACAAATTGGTAGTCCTCTGGCAGAGCCTCAACTCGTGCCATCATCATTTTGTACTCTTTTTTATCACCAATTAACTTTTTAAACATTTCTAACATCTTATTTTCCTCCTTTTTTATAAAACCGAGCAAGAAATTCCCAAAGTATCGGCCGGAACATTTTATCTTATGAACCTATTTTGACTTCAAGACGTTAATTTTTGACGATACAAAATCCCATTTTTTCCAAAACAATTCAAGCTCCTGGCGGCCTTCTTCATTTAATGAATAAAACTTACGAGGCGGTCCCATATCTGATGGTTTCTTTTCAATATTCACAAGCTTTTTCTTCTCTAATCGTACGAGGATGGTATACACCGTACCTTCCACAACTTCGGTAAACCCAAGATCATTCAGGTGGCGGGTAATCTCATAGCCATACGTTTCACGGCGACTAATGATTTCCAGTACACACCCTTCCAGTGAACCTTTCAGCATTTCAGTTAAATTTTCCATGTCCTGATCCTCCTTTACCCCCTATTCTGTCTGACTTATATTCAGTATTACAGAGTACTAAGGCGAATTTTTTACTGAGTGGTTTTTTTGAATTCATACTATTCAGTATCACTTATTACATCTACATTGTATGACTAAGTAGTGATAGATGTCAACTGATTTTCAAATTTTTTCTAAAATCCGCTATTACCTATTGTCTACTGCAAATATTTTGAGAAACAACACTACTCAGTATTGCTTATTACAAGTACATTGTATGACTAAGTAGCGATGAATGTCAACTCGATTTTTATATTTTTTCTAAAATCAACTATTACCTATTCGATACAGCCTATTTTCTTTTTTTATTTTGCCCCATACCTATCCCACTAAGAAAAGAAAATACCCCAAAACAAAAATTCTACATTTTTATTTTGGGGCGCTATACTATACCAAAGTTAATGAATATGGCTAGCTCTTCTTATTAATAAGACAGATCATTTTTTATTACGATAACATCATAGCCATATCTTCTGCTGCATTTGTAATCAGTTTTAAACCGAATGTTTCTTGTAATACATCAAGTACGCCAGGTGAAATAAATTCAGGAGCCTTTGGACCGATGCGAATATCTTGAATTCCAAGACTAAATAGCCCGAGCAAAATGGCAACTGCTTTTTGTTCAAACCATGATAGGACAATACTTACTGGCAATTCGTTCACTTCACATTGAAAAGCATCTGCTAAAGCAGCCGCTATTTTCACTGTAGAAATGGAGTTGTTACATTGTCCTAAGTCAATGTAACGCGGAATTTCCGTGCCAGGTACAACACCGTAATCCACATCATTAAAGCGGAATTTCCCACAAGAAGTTGTTAAAATAACCGTTTCTGGCGGAAGTGACGTTGCTAATTCACGATAATATTCTCCGCCTTTTCCCGGTGCATCACAACCGGCGATAACAAAGAAACGCTTTATTTTCCCTTCTTTTACTGCATCAATAATTTCTGGAGCTAATGATAATACTGTATTATGATGAAACCCTGTAACTAACTGTTCATCCGACTCCATATGTACTTCTGGAAGTTCTAGCGTTTTTTGAATTAATGGTGTAAAATCATCATTTTCAATTTTTTGTATACCCTCTAAGCCTGCAATGTCATATGAAAAGAATCGATCAGAGTACGAGCCTTTAATTGGCATAACACAGTTCGTTGTAGCTAATATGGCACCAGTAAATTTTTCAAAAAGGCGTCTTTGATCATACCATGCCTTACCGATGTTTCCTTTTAAATGTTTATATTTTTTCAGCTGCGGGTATCCGTGTGCTGGTAGCATTTCAGAATGCGTATAAATATTAATGTCTTTTCCTTCTGTTTGCTTTAATAGTTCTTCTAATGCAAATAAATTATGACCCGTAACTACAATTGCTTTACCTTCTACACGATTTTGTGTAATTTGTACAGGCTCTGGCACACCAAAATGATTCGTATGTGCCTCATCCAATAACTCCATCACCCGTAAAGCTGATTTCCCAACTTTCATAGCCATATCAATATGCTCTTGTTCGTTAAAATTAGAATTTGTTAATGTCATATATAAAGCTTCTTGTGTTGTAGCATCTACAAATGCATCCGTATACCCTAGCTGAGCAGCATGAGTACGATAAGCCGCAATTCCTTTTAGCCCAAACACAATCGTGTCTTGTAAACTAGCAATCGTTTCATTCTTTCCACAAACACCCATTACTTTACATCCGCCTGTTGGCGTTTGTTCACATTGATAACAAAACATATCATCCCACCCTCTCCCAATCATTCATTACACCTTAAGCATAATACCCATTGAAAAAAAGTGATGTGATATCAATCACAATAATATATAAAGATTTGTGACAGTTCATATTGTTGACATAATATTTTTATTGACACTAAAAAATATACATTAGTGTGTCCACATCTTTCGATACTTTTAAATAGCTAAATAATTAATTTGGAGAAATATATACAACGAAAAAAATTTTTGAATCCCTTGTACAAATAGTTGCAATTCATCACATATGAAAATAGATATAAAAATACGCTCTTCTTTCTATCATTCAATAGAAAGAAGAGCGTATTTTTAATTTTAAGGAACTGTCATTTTTTATTAAAGTCTTTATTGTAAACCTTTTTATTTACAATACATTTACACTATCTTAACATTATTTACATTATTTATATGATATATTTAAATAGAACCTACTTAAGAAATTTCATGTATATTGTATCTTTGTGATCTCTTATCTGATTGATAAAAAGATCATGTTATATTTTTATAGCAGGGGTGAATTAGGATGACTGAAACTTTAAAAACACTTATAATGCTTGATGCTACTTACGTTGTTATTGCAATTATGACGGTACTAGTATTTGTATACTTGGAATTAAAATCTCAGTAATATATGCTGGCATAATCGACAAATTCAGCATTTAAATATAGTTAGAAGAAAGAGAGGAGAAAATTATTTCTCCTCTCTTTCTTCTAACAATGTCTTATTTTAGTAAATCCAATGTATGTAAAAGTAACCCTTTGTCCCCTACATCACCATGACCAGGTACGACAGAATTCATATTTTTATATCGTTTCAATACATTTCCAATCGATACAGACCATTCATTTACGTACGCATCCGCCACATTTCCTAAATCTTTTGCTTCCGCAGATTTTACTAAACAGCCTCCAGCTAAAATTTGATATTGTGGCAACCAAACAACAATATTATCTTCTGTATGTCCTTTCCCTGGATAGAACGTTTCTACTTTTGTATTGCCAAACTTCAAACTCGTAATTGTTTGTAAATCTCCAAGTGGCTCTTCATATCCACTTTTCTTTGCTAGTTCCGCAGTTAATGCTGTACTATGTGCTTTAATGCCTCTTTCTTTCAACGTTGTTATTCCGCCAATTCGATCAGCGTGCGCATGTGTAATAATGACATCCGTTACCCGCTTCTTAAATTTCTTTTCTACCATCTCGATCAATTCCTTCGTTAATTTGTCATCCCAAGAAGAATCAACAAGTACTAATCCTTTAGAAGTAGTAAGAACTAGACCGTTCGAAGGAACCGCTTCTCCATTAAAATAACCTAACTCCGTATGAACCCATACATTTTTGTTTAACTGAGATATTGAAATAGTTCCCGTCTCATTTTTTATTACTTTTTGCTCTAGCTTTTGTTCTGCTTTCACAGAAGAAATTGTACTAATAAATTGAGTTATTCCTAGTAAACTAACACATACCCCTAATTTTAATAATGTATTCTTTTTCATTTTCTCCATCCTTCCTTTCAAACTAAATAGTTATTACCTATATTAGACAATTCATCTCCAATCTTTGTTCCATCATGTCTTACATATTTTTTTAGAAATAATAAAAAAGCGTACAAAATGTTGTACGCTTTAAAACTTAACCTTTCACTCCATAATTCTCAAACTCTTCCTCATTCCCATAAAATACATTCAAATCAATATACTTTTCTTTTCCATTATAACCGCTTAATTTCCCACGATTCGTGTATTGCCAAAACGTCCATTTTCTCTCATCAGATAAACTTGTTTTTGTAAGAACACTACGAATCCATATATCACATTTGGGATACCCATCCTTTATATACAAATCATATGCCTCTTGAGTTGCATACAATATTACTTTCTTACCGTAATGTTTTTCTAGCATTTCAATCATGACCGACAACTCTTTCGCAACATCTTCACGCTTAGGCGGATTATCTTTTTTGTTAGCGTAAAACTCAACATCAATTACGGGTGGCAGTGCTTGTTTATATTTTGGAACAGTTCGTATAAATTGCTCTGCTTGTGTTTCACCCTTACTATCGAAACTAAAAAAATGATACGCTCCGATGCGCATATCTGTCTTATTCGCATTCGTCCAATTTTTCGAAAAGTACTCATCCACAAACGAGCTTCCTTCAGTCGCCTTTATAAACGCAAACTTCATATTTTGCTTTTCCAACTCTCTCCAATCTATATCCCCTTGATACGATGCGACATCTACACCTTTTATTTCATACTTATCAGCACTTATTTGATTCGGAATGAATATGCCTTGAAAAACTAAGTAAACGACAACACTTATTACACTAATTAAAGTAAAGATTCCTCCTATAAAAAGATTCTTTTTCATTCATATCACCCATCTTTACAAATTAAAATTCTACTTACCATTCACGCTTTTTATTAATTTTCATTTTTTCTTCAAACGCCTTCTCTAAATCAACATTTAATTTATTTGCTAAATCACATACATTCCAAATTACATCAAACATTTCTAAACCGATCTCTCTTTTCGCATCTTGTATTGTATCACGCTTTAATATGACTTCCGCTAATTCACCTAATTCCGCCATCGTATATATGGTGCGCTCTTCAATTGTTGTATCTTGAAATCCTTTTTCTTTACTGAAATTTGATACATACCTCTGAAACTCCACAATATTCATACTTAATCTCCCCTCATTACCAATACTCCATTTTTCTATTACACTTAAAACCAAAATTATATTTTGTTAAATTATAACATTCGGACTATAATTTATTTATAGCCCATTAACGGAGGTGTTTGCAATGACTCTCTTCGCTTCCCCATCATTATTCATAGTGGCAATCCTTTCATTTGCACTAGCTTATTTCATTGGAGTAAAACAATACACTTGGCTCTTATCAGGATTCAACGAACGCCGCGTGCCTGATAAAGTGAAGTTATCAAAAATAGTTGGTCTTTATAATTTAGTTGCTGGTGTCATTGCCACAATCGGTAGTGTCTTCACTACTCCTAATGTCACGATCGTTATTCCTATCATTATAATTGGACACTTTATTATCGCCGCTTATGTAAATACACGCATGGTGCAGTGAAAAAAGATCACCCAAATGGATGATCTTTTTTATAATTTATCAACATATTGCTTCGCTTCTAGTAAGGAAAAACCAAAAGCTTCTCTTACTCTCTTAACTGCTGTAATTTTTTTGCCTTCTTCTACAAGCTGGCGTAGTTCTTTATTAATTTCAGGTTCTCTTTCTATAATTCCCATTTCTTTCGTAATTAATTGTAATCTATCTTCAATTCTCTTTAAACGCGCATCATTTTTCTTTTCAATTGTAGTTAATTTTTCAGCGATATAAATGAAACCAAAGGCTACTATCGGTATAACCATCCAGAATTCCATGAATGTTCCCCCTTACTAACTTTCATTTGTTTTATTTCACTAAATTATGTAAATTTTACCATATCAAACATTTAATGTATAATACTACTATATCAAACTGTTAATAAAACCTATTATTTTAGGGGGACACTTTATGAAAAGATTTTTAAATACGTTACTTCAATTTGTAGTTCTTTCAATCGTGCTACATTTATTATTTGATATAGTTGGTTGGCTTGTTTTCAATGCACCAATTAAAAACAAACAAATCATTATTTTTTTAATAACAATCTCATGGGTTATGTACATGTACCGAGACAAATTTTTTCAAAAGTTCACTTCAAACTAACTAAAAAAGAAAACACTTCATTGGTGAATCACGAAGTGTTTTCTTTTTTTTACTACTGTATAATAAAAATAATATTCTGTCTTTAAAGAAAGGAGTCACCATGAACTTAAAAAGTAGCAATATATACGAAAAAATGAATCAATATTCCGTTGCAGGTTTAAGCCTCGCTGTTATACGTAATGGCAAACTAGATGAAGCGACTGCCTTTGGAACACTTGAAGCTGGAACAACTAGAGCTGTTACTACAAATTCTCTCTTTAATTCTTGCTCTATCAGCAAATTCATCACTACAATGCTCGTACTAACATTATCAGAGCAAGGTATCGTATATTTAGATGAAGACGTAAATGATAAACTCACATCTTGGAACATTCCTACCAATCTATTTACTTCACAAAAAAGCATCACTTCGAGAAACTTATTAAGCCATCAATCTGGACTCATTGATCCACCTAATAGTTTTGAACATTATACACCTGCAAAAGGATTACCTAATATGTCTGAGCTCCTTTCCGGTAAAACACTATATTGCCCCGTACCTATAGAAGTAGCTTATAAACCAGAAAGTGAATTTCATTACTCGGACGCAAACTTTTGTATAATCGAGCTACTACTAGAAGATATTACAGGAAAATCATTTAATCAGTTATTAGAAGAACATATCTTCCAGCCACTACAAATGAAAAATAGTACACTCTTCTCTCCAAAAGACATAGATAAAACTGATGTTTTTGCTTGCGGCCATAATAAAGATGGAACTGTAGCAAATGAGAGATTTCCATTTTATCCATTCGCAGCTGCTTCAGGCATTTGGACAACACCAACTGACTTATCAGCTTTAGTTATTGAAATCATTCATTCCTTACAAGGAAAGGGCAA
Source organism: Bacillus sp. FDAARGOS_235 (assembly GCF_002073415.2). Lineage (NCBI taxonomy): Bacteria > Bacillati > Bacillota > Bacilli > Caryophanales > Bacillaceae > Bacillus > Bacillus sp. FDAARGOS_235. The sequence continues at coordinate 4,941,509 of NZ_CP020437.2, read as the reverse complement.
ACTAAAACTTTCTCAAAAATTAGTAATAGACATGATTTCTCCTCAAGGTTGCTCAAAATGGACTGGATTAGGTGTTTTTCTAGATGATTCTAATGGAAAATTACAGGTTTATTCACTCGGATGGGGCGTTGGATTTCAATGTATGATGGTTTGTTATCCATACTGCGGGAATGGTGCTGTTATTATGACTAATTCCGATTTAGGTGTTCATCAAATGGAAGGGATCATTGGTGAGGTTGTAAAAACGTTATCCTTATAATGAAAATAAAGAAGCTGTTCCTTCCAGCTTCTTTATCTATATAACATTTTTCGCAACAATTTTTATATGTTCTGGTGCGATAATCTCCGTTATACTTTCTTGGAAATCTTCCCGCAACATTTCTTCCAAATGTTCTAACTGCACTTCAACATGTGTGCATTCTAAATTATGTATATTTAACAGTGCATAATGATCTTTTTTCTTAATTACTAAATATTGATTTTCCTCTGTCACAAGTACAGAACCTAATCGGACTCCTAGTAAGCGTTGATCATCAAACTTCATAATTACTTCTCCTTCCCTCATATAAACAAAACTACAATGAAAATAATTACATTTATGGAAAAACACACTTATTTAGACTATATCATAATTTACTAAAATAGAAATATCTTTTTCTGTTTTAATAAAAATCCCTATTTTTTCATATATTTCGATACAAAAAACTTTCTCAATATTAAATTTGAATTTTCAGTTTTTAATTCTATGAAAATCTATTATAATAAAGTTAATAAATGTTTGACCTCTCCTAATTCATGTACATATGGATGATCAGTAGTTGCTGCTACTGATCTATTTTTTTGATTTCAGAAAGTACATACGCTGCATCCTTTCCTACACCACAAATAAGTGCGGACCCCCTTTGAGATTGCCATGGTAAACCGATATAATACAATCCTTTTACTGGACTGATTCCCTTTATATGATTAGGAAATCCTTTCTCATTCACTGCCTGTTCAATTTCAATCCAATTATAATTTTGTACAAAACCAGTTGACCATATAACGCTTTCTGCACTATAAGTATCACCATTCTGAAACATAATGTTATTTCCTGATGCACTTACTACTTTTTCTTGCAGTTTGATTGCTCCATTACGAATAAGTTTCTTACCTTCAAAACCGAAAATAGGGTCCTTTCTCTTCTGAAACCATCTTCCCCTCTTTGTATTTATTTCAGCGTACAATAAACCCACTTTTTCTAGCAGATTAAAAATACTTTTTCCAAAAATTTGTAACGGTAAAAACGTTATAGGATGACTAATAGATACCGTAACTTCATGCGTTTTTGCAAGTTCTACTGCTATTTGCATTCCTGAATTTCCGCCACCTACTACAAGTGCCTTCCCCTGTGGAATTTGCGATGATGATCTATATTGTGATGAATGTATTTGAAAAATATGTGATGATAGATTTGCTGAAACTGAGGGAATAAATGGTTGCTGAAAACCACCTGATGCAATAATAACTTTTTTCGTTTGTAAAATTTCTGTAGGAGTATGTAATTCAAATATTTCTTTTTCTTTCTTTATTTTTAGAACTTCCGTTTGTAATTGTACCGGTAATTGAAAATGTCTTGCATATTCTTCTAAATAAGTTGCAATTTCATCTTTACATGGAAATTCATTTTTTTCACCTATTAACGTCATGCCCGGCAAGCTGCTGTAAGACCTTGAGGTAAAAAGCTGCAAAGAATCATATCGATTTCTCCATGAATCACCAACTCGTTTTCCTGCCTCAAGTAATAAAAAATTATACCCTTCTTGCTTCAAGTAATATCCCATTGTTAATCCAGCTTGACCCGCCCCAATAATAATTAGATCTTTCATTCTAATCCCTCCTCTTCTTAAACATATGAATACTTGTTCATATATTCATACGTTTCCATAATCATAACATTTTCTTTTTATATGATTCAATATCTACTCAAAATAAAAAAGAGCAGTTCACTGCTCTATGAACTACTCTTCATTCCATTTCTACAATTTTTCCTCGTACAGTGTAATTCTATTTGAAAACGGATCAATTACAGTTAATTCAATTGTACCCCAAGGTGTTTTTTCTATATTCGGCTTCGAATAAGCATATTCTTTACTTAATAATACAGAATGATAATCCTTTACATCATCTATTTTGATCCGAATCGCACCACCTGGTGAGGCATCACCATGATGTTCTGATAAATGTATCACAGCATCCTGTAACGAAATTTGCAAATATAATGGCCTATTTTCCTCATACCGATGTTCCCAATCCAGTTTAAATCCTAAAAAACCTAAGTAAAATAGTTTTGCTTTTTCAATATCAAAAATTCTAAATATAGGTGTTATCATTTATACTCTCCTCCTATTTATAAACATCTGCTGCCAATTCTCTCAAAACATCCACGTTTACTACTTCATAGCATCCATCGTTCTTCTTTATTATCTCTTTATCACAAAAAATATTTAATGTTCGCAACAAATGCCGATAGCTCGTTCCTAACAATTCCGCTATTTCCGTTAAATTCCCACTAAATACAATTCTATTTTCATGCTGAACTGCTCGTTCCCCTGCTGCTAACATGTAACTCGCAAGTCTATTTTCAAGCGGATACAATAAATTAATTGTACTGTTTTTTGAAAGTCGGTTTAATTTATGTGCTAATGATCCGCAAATACATCTTAAAAATTTCGCATCATGAAATAGCTTATTTCTCACTTTTCCTAATGGTAAACCAACACAATATGAATCTGCCATTACTTGTACATTTGAAGTAATCCTTTGGGAATGAATTAACTCCACATCTCCAAGTAACTGCAAACTATCATAAAAACACAGTAATACGGATTTCCCGTTACTTAATGTGTTAAACGCTTTCGCTTTTCCTTCAACAAAGAAATATAAATAATCTATCTCTTCATTTTCTCTACAAATAAACTCATTCTTTTTAAAAAATATAAGTTCCATATATGGCTTCATATCATGACTAAAAAATGAATCAATATTATTTTTCTTCATATACTCTGCTAATTTAATAGAATTACATACTTTCTTCATAGTTCCCCACCTTTACAACTCATCCCCATTGTAATCAAAATTTTCTTCTTCCACTATGACATATGTCATAACAATACACAATTTCAGCATGATACAGTCATTACAAATATGAAATACAAAGGGGATATTACATTGTATAACTTTCTTTCTGTCTTTATTGGTGTGCTCATCGCCGTTATGCTTCCACTGAATGGGATTTTATCTGAGTTAATTGGCAAGTACACAGCAAGCGTTGTCATTCACCTTGTCGGTTTAATTGCAGTTATCTTCATTTTAATCATAAACAAAAATAAAATTCGTTTCGATAAAAGTATTCCACTTTTTTTATATAGCGCTGGAGCGATTGGAGTATTCACTGTTCTTTTTAACAATATAAGTTTCTCCGTCCTTGGTGCTTCTATTACGATCGCATTAAGTTTACTCGGTCAATCTATTGCTTCCATCATTATCGATCATTTCGGCTTATTAGGAATGAAAGTTGCAAAGTTTGAAAAGAAAAAACTAATTGGATTATGTTTCATCTCTTCTGGAATTATAATCATGACAATTTATTAATGGGGGCAAGAAAATGTTATATATTACGATCGCTATTTTAGCTGGTGTTTCTATCGTTGTTGCTAGAATTATTAACGCGAATTTAGCAGCGAAAATCGGAAATTGGGAAGGCACTTTTTTTAATTATATTACTGGATTATTTTTCTCTATGTTATTTTTAATTTTCAGTTCAGATTCATTGTATATTCCAATGCAGACGTTACAATCTATTCCTATTGCTGTGTACTTAGGCGGATTAGTAGGCGTTATCGTTATTTCATTATCCAACTATATTACTCCTAAAATATCAGCCTTTTATTTAACATTACTCATCTTTATCGGACAATTATTTGCGGGGACTATTATTGATTTCTTCCTGACAAATGAACTCTCAATCGGTAAAGTTATCGGTGGCATTTTCGTATTAATTGGGCTCACTTACAATTTACTCATAGATCGCCCGATAAAAACTGTGAAGCATAACCAAGTTCAACTATAATACTTTACGCTTACCTATCATATATTAATAGAAAAGCTCTTCACACGAAATAATAGAGAGGAGAAAACCCTATTAAAAAAATTATTTTATTGCTAGGTAGCGTATTAATTATTTGTGGAATTGTATGGTTTATAAACTCGGGGAAATCTATTCAAGATCTCTATACTGCAAATAAACCGAAAAAGAAAGCTACTATTATTTCAAGCTCGCGAGATCCAAATGAGCCTCCTGTTTTTTTAGGTAAACAGGAAATAAAAGATATACATGTAGAATCAATTAAAACAAAAAAGGATATCTTTCTCACAAAAACAGATGAATTAAAAACGTTTATTAACAGTATGAATACCGCAAAAAAAGGCAAATTAACATTAGATGAAGAAGGATCAGACTTAATAGATTGTGATATGTGGATTACTTTCGAAGATGGAACTTATAAAAAATATTTCATATGGGTAGTTGATCATCACAGCAGCGAAGTGATGATTGCTCAGCAAGATACTCCTGATGATGTAAACCTTACGTACTATCAGTTAAACGAAGATAGTTCAAAAAAAGTTTATAATTTATTTAAAAAAATTATTTAAACGAAAAAGTCATGAGCACGCGAACTCATGACTTTTTGCACTATATATATTCCGGGAACACTTTACAGCTCTTTTCCTGTTCTATATCATGTCCAAAGAAAACAATTGGGTTCTCTTTCCTAACAATTTCTTTTAAACGCTTAATTGAAGATAAAGCTAATTCCGAATCAACCCCCGCGAACGGCACTTCATCTTCAAAATTCTCTTTCGTATACGATGCATCGATCGTTAATAACACTGGGCCAGAGTTTTCCGTCTCAATGAATAGTGACTGATGTCCTGGAGTATGTCCTGGTGTATACAATAATTGAACACCTGGTACGACTTCATAATCCCCTTCAATGATTTTGTAGTTTAAATTCGGCAATATACATTCTTTCAAATATTCTTCACTATGTTGTGCCGTCTCATATTCAGCACGCTGCACAAGAATCGGTGTATTTGTAAAAGTACCATTTCCCCCTGCATGATCAAAATGCAAGTGAGAACTAATAATATAAAGAAGGTCTTCCGGCTCATAACCAACGCGTTTTAAAATATTTACGATCCTATCTTCTTCAGTCATTTTCGGTAAAATCTGCCCTTCAACAAATGTACCGTCAAATAAATTTTCATTATTAACCGCACTTTCTGGCATACCTGTATCTACTAAAATTGGCCCTTCTTCTGTCTCCAATAAATAACACCATACTGGTAAGTTTAATAAATTCCCCGGTGTGAGCGTACTATTAACAGAAGAATGATCTAACATACAACGACCAGCTGGCACGAAATAAAGCTTCTTTACCGTCATTATGTATCCACCTTTACATTTCGTTTTGAATAAAACAATACAGTAAAAAATTCTACTTTTTAGAAATAAACTCCTTCTACTCTTTCATTCCAGCATACAAAAAAATGTAATTTTTACATAACAGCATTTCACCATCTATAATAAAGGAGTAAATGATTCTTACTTTAATGGAGGGACTACAAATGAAAGCAATTGGTTTACATGAATACTTACCTATTGAAGAAGAAAACAGTTTAATTGATATTGAAGTTGAAAGACCTGTTGCCGTAGGAAGAGATATACTTGTTAAAATTAACGCGATTTCCGTTAATCCAGTTGATGCAAAAGTTCGCTCTCCGAAAGATAAAAAAGAAGATGTAGCGAAAATACTTGGCTGGGATGCTAGTGGTGTTGTCGTACAAACTGGCGAAGGTTGTACGTTATTTAAAGAAGGCGATGAAGTGTTTTACGCTGGAAGTATTACGAGACAAGGTACATATAGTGAATACCACCTAGTCGATGAAAGAATCGTTGGTAAAAAACCTAAAACTTTAAGTGATACTGAATCTGCCGCAATTCCTTTAACAGCTATTACGGCGTGGGAAGGTTTATTCGAGCGTTTAGGCATTAATTACGCTAAGAAAAGCGAAAATACATTTAAAAACATTTTAATTATCGGCGGAGCTGGTGGTGTCGGTTCAATCGCAATTCAGCTTGCGAAATGGGCTGGATTAAATGTAATCGCAACTGCGTCTCGCGATGAAACGATAGAATGGGTGAAAAACTTTGGAGCTGACCATACAATTAACCATCATAAACCTTTAAAAGAGCAACTACAAAGCCTTGGATTCAACGATGTAGATTATATTTTCTGCTTAAATAATACAGATCAGCATTGGCATGGTATAGGTGAAGTAATTAAACCACAAGGTAAAATTTGCTCTATCGTAGAAAATGAACATCCTCTTGAAATGGGCATTCTAAAAAGTAAAAGTGCGACCTTTGTTTGGGAGTTTATGTTCACAAAGCCGATGTATGAAACTGGTGATATGATTACGCAGCATGAACTATTAAATAAAGTGAGCGAATTATTAGATGAAGGTATTTTAAAGACCACTTTAAATGAAACATTAGCACCAATTAACGCTGAAAACTTAAAGAAAGCACATGCATTACTTGAGAGTGGACGTACAATTGGGAAGATTGTATTAGAGAAGTTTTAATAAAAAAGTCCGATTTCTAAAGAAGAAATCGGACTTTTTTTACCTTTATTTACTTGAAATCTCTTGATCATTTTGAGTATCTAATGGCGCTCGCTTCCCTATTCCGAAAGCATAGAAACTAATTGTAACGATAGCTAAGAAAACAATACCTACAACTAGTGAGATACGAGTATCATCGTTAAACCACATTCCGATTAATACCATAATTAAAAAGGCAATCGTTAAATAGTTTGTAACAGGAGCAAATGGCATTTTGAACGGATGATCTTTCATCTCTGCCCCTTTTTCTTTTCTAAAACGAATTTGACTAATTAAAATGACGAACCATGGTACCATACCTGGAAGTACACTCGCACTATACACATATACAAATAAGTTTTTTGGCGCAATATAACTTAAAACTACACCAACCGCTAAACCAATTATTACACCAACTGTACCAAATAATGGAACACCGTTACTAGAAATTTTCGTAAAGTATTTCGGTGCTTGTCCATTTACACCTAACGTATACAGCATACGTCCAGCACTATAAATACCACTATTACAGCCAGACATCGCCGCTGTAATAACAACGAAGTTAATAAGTCCAGCTGCTGCCGTAATACCAACCTTCGCAAAAGTTGCCACGAACGGACTACCAATTGTACTTAATTGATCCCACGGATACACAGTTACAATAACGAAAATAGCACCAATATAGAATATTAAAATACGCCAAATTGTACTTTGAATCGCTCTTGTAAGTGTCTTCTTCGGATCTTTCGCTTCACCAGCAGTGATCCCAATTAATTCCACACCTTGATATGCTCCAACTACAAGTGATAATGCAAAGAAGAATCCTGAAAAACCACCTGTAAAGAAACCGCCATTTGACCAAAGATTAGATATGCCAATCGCTTCTCCGCCGTTACCAATTCCGAAGAAAATAAGGCCAAATCCAGCAATAATCATTAATAAAATTGTAACGATTTTAATCATCGCAAACCAAAATTCAAATTCACCAAATGACTTAACAGAAATTAAGTTAGCTGCACCAAGAATAACCATTGCAATCACACCTGGTATCCAAGCCGGTAGACCTGGGAACCAATATTGCATATACGCTCCAACTGCGATAATCTCTGACATCCCAACGATAACCCACTGGAACCAGTTACTCCACGCTGTCATATAACCAGCTAACGGGTGAATATACTTATGACCGAACGTCGCAAATGAACCTGTACTTGGCTCCATATACAACATTTCTCCCATGGCACGCATGATGAAGAAGATAAAAATACCTGCAATTGCATAGGCAAGCATTACTGACGGACCTGTCCACTTAATCGTGCTAGCTGAACCCATAAACAAACCAACACCAATTGTTCCGCCTAAAGCAATCATTTGAATATGACGTGCTTCTAAACCTCTTTTCAATTCTTTGTTTGCCACTTCACTTCCCCCTCTTAGATGATTCATAGCCGCATTTTAAAATAAGATGCTTTCCCCTAATTCCTTTTGGCCTGAAAATGATGAAGCAAACGTCATTTTACACTAGCTTTAAAGCTATCCTAAAATCGTTTTTTGCCTCTTACAAAATTCTCAAAACCTTTCATCTTCCAATATTCTATAAATCTTAAAATTACTTATTTTATATTAATTCATTTATCTGAAAAATTCAATTATTTTTTCAATAAATTAATATGCATAATTATGTTTAATTTTTAACTGAATTAGCAATAAAATACATCTATTCAAAATGGTTCCGATATGAATATTATTACAATATAAATAACCGAGGAGAGCATATCTTCCTCGGTTTCACATCTCATGTACTTCAATCTTTATAGTTGATAACGTATTTTAAAAGAATTTCATTCCTATTGCTACTACCATTTTCAAAATTTATTTTCATACTTTTTAAACACTCTATTAACATCTCAAACAAGAATATAATATATTAGTAAAGTTACATACCATATACACCCTTAGCAAGGATCTCCTTATCAAAGCGAACAAATTTACTCTGTACTTCCATTCCAGCTGCTTCATATACGCGAGGTGCGCCTATAATATTTTCAGAATCTACATTCAGTTGAACTTTTAAAGTCCCTTCTTCGTACAATTGACTAAATGCATGGTTTAATAGTGATAATCCTAACCCTTGTTTCCGCTTAGAACATCTTACACCTAGATGCGTAATTTCAGTTTTATTATCAGTACCCTTTTTACTAAATATAAAACCAACTACCTCATCCCCAGCCATTGCTAGTGACCATAATGTAGGATGAAACCCATCTCTTTCAGTACGTTGCAAAAACTCTTCTAACGTAGAAGGTTGCGAATTCCAGTGCTCCGCAAAGGCTTCATTAAAAGCTTGATGTAATCTCCCATCATCCACACCCGGTATGTAATGTCGCACTGTAACCCCATTTGGCCATATTGGTGATGGAACATTCCCCTGCAATTCAATCCCCATCCTCCACCAAATACGAGTTGGAATAAAACCAGCTTCTTCTAACATTTTTTCCTCATAGAAATTATTTGCTTGTGTTACAATCGTGCCATTCGAGCAAGACGAATTACTAACAAGCTCCTTAGCCCACCCTTCAAGCTTTGACCATATTATTTGTTCAATACCTTGATTCATATAATTAGAATGAATAAGTACAGCAGATGGAAACTGTCTTTCACTCCCTGTCAAAATACCATAAGCAATTATTTCTTCTTTCATAACAACGTAAGAACTTTTACTAACATCAATACCTTTCCATGAGTTCGTAATATCCTCTACCGTTGTATCAACTTCACCGTAAATGGCTTGATCATAAATTGTACATAGTTTTAAAATTTGTTGTAAATCTTCTTGTGTAGTTGCTTTAACATTTAGACCGTTCATATTGTACCTTCTTTCTTTTTAATTAACTTAATTTCAAAACTATTCTAATGATTTATTAAAAAATAATAAAAAAGAGCCTCATTTTCCAATGAGACTCTTTTCCTAATACATAATTAAACTGCTTTTTCAACTCGTTTACCAACAATAAATACCTTAGTAAACACCAACATGATAGCTACAATAGCTAGAAAATAAAGTGGCATCACCAGTAACGAGCCCGTATGAAGTTGACTCATTCCCCAAATTGTCACCGTCACTATTATATAGTACCCTAAGCTAAACAATGCTCCAGCTGTACCAATGACATCTTGAAAATCTACTAATGCTAAACTTAAACAGTTAGGTAATGCTACCCCAATTCCTAATAGCAATATAAACATCGCTACTAAAAATCCAATCATATATATTATGTTTGGATTTGATCCAACTGAAGTAATAATAGATAAAGCGCCTGCTCCACCTGTCATTACAAAACAACCGATATATATAATTTTCTCTGGTTTATAAGTGGTAAGTAACCGCTTTGAAAATTTCGCCCCAATAATAGAAGCGGAAGCAACAACAATTCCTAGAAATCCGTACATACTAGGCGATAACTTAAAGTATTCAATAAAGATAAACGGCGCTTCTGCATAATAGCTAAATAAAACGCCATTCGCTCCTCCAATTAATAGCCCATATGTTACTACTTTCGGATTTGTAATCAACCGTTTTAAAACAGAAAACACATTTATTTTATCCGTTACTGCACCCGTTTTTGTTTCTGGAAGAGAAACAAACGTATACAGCAAAATTCCGATACTCATAACTACTAAACTTAAAAATACTATTTTAAATCCAAACATTTGATCAAGAAAGCCACCAATTAACGGTCCTATTGCTGGTGTAAAAGCAATGACTGCCGAAATTTGAGCAAACATAACGTGACGTTTATGCCCTTCTACACTTTCACGAAGAATCGTTTGCGTCACAACTGATCCTGCACTTGCTCCAAACGCCTGAATAAAACGACTTAACAATAAAAATTCAATGGAACTTGCAATAAAGCATAAGAAGCTCCCCGCGCCATATATGACAATTCCAAGTAACATCGCCGGGCGACGACCAATTATATCGGATAACCATCCAATAAAAAATACACCTAAAGCAAATCCAGCAAAATAAACACTAAGCGTTAACTGCACCTCATTATTACTTACATGTAACGCCTTTGAAATGTCTGGTAAAGACGGTGTATAAATTGTTTCACTAATTTGCGGAAATGCCACAAGAATAATCATTAACCAAAGTGATGGTACTGAGACTTTTTTCATTTTTCATACCCTCCTATAACTTTGAAAATCTCAGAAATAAAAAGACTTTCCTAAGCTACGGAACAGGAGGGGCCATTATAGAAATCCGATCATAAAACAACAAAGAAAACACCTCAATTACGTATGTTAATACTTATAGGAGGGTAATATTAACATTGATTTTTAAATATACTTTTTCAATTATATTACATATTATCTCTACTTTTCTAGTGTTGATGCCTTGATTATTTGTTAGAAGATTATCATTTTTATATTATCTGAAAACTAATTCATTTCAAAAAACAGTAAAAAGAGCTGATTCAAAATATAGTTTAAGTCAGCTCTTTTCTCACTTTTTTAGTACTTGTATGCTGATCTATTTTGTTTTTCTCGTGTTGCAAATTGTTTTTCACTACGATTCCCCATAAATCTAAAACATAAAGATAGGTGCAATCAGAGAAAATTTAACAAAAATAATTTATGAAGCATTTGAAGATAAACTTTTATCTGGAGTAAGACCTTTCCGTTAAATATAGCGTTTATAAAAGGGATTAGCCGTACATAAGACGAGCGCCTAAAATACAATTCTGTTAGAAAATTTTGCGCTATATTCTCTTTTATTTTATTTATGATAGCTGATTAATAACACATTCTAAAAATTTGTCTACCTTTTCTTTTGATGTATCCGGCGCATGATAACCAATCGTAAATGTAAGTCTTCCATTATAAGTGCTTGCTCCCATTGAAAAGAATGGTGCATACATAATGGGTGATGTCATATACCCGTCCTCAGCTTGAATTTCACCAAACTGAATAGGTTCATCAGCGATTACCCCGAAATTTGTCATTAATGGCAACGCCATCCCCATCTGTACAGCCTGCTCGTATTGCTGATTATACATTTCCTTCACCGTAGATAGCTTCATACCTGCCAGTATCTCCATTCCTGCCGCTGAAGAAAGACCTGGATTTTGGCCCTTTATTTTATCCATTGATTGTTTAACTCGAACAAGAGTCTGATTAAATGATTCACCATCTTCCATTTTAATCACTGGCATTTCCATTCCGGATAAGTTGCAAATAGCACCAGTCGTATAATTAGGCAGATATCGACGTAAATCAATTGTCAAACCGATCATTTTTTCTGCGGTGCGAGGTTCTGCATACACAGTGAAATGTGATAAAGCACGGAAGTATGCAGTCATGATTACATCATTCAAGGTAGCCTGTTGTGCTTTTGTCCATTTGGTTAGACATAGAGTTTGTTCACGGCTCAACCGCCCTACAGACATTTTGGGGGATTTATTTTTGTTGGGTTGAGATGGAAAAGACCATAACGATGCCTGCTGTTCTTGGTTAGGACGATACGCACTTTTTACGTCCGATATTCCAGCATATTTGAATACATGTGATTGATCTCGAAAACTCTCATTTCCCTCACCAAATTCCTTTATAATTTGATCCTTAGATCCTCCTAAGGAAAGGTGCGTATAAATTGCTCCAAGCAAATTAATATATTCCTTGACTCCTGCACCATCTGAACATAGATGAGATAATTTCACAACTAACATATCTGTTGTAGTGCCTCGTAATAATATTGTTTGAACCATAGGCCCCTGAATACGATCACCAGGTTCCTTAATAAAATCTATTGCCATTATTTCAAGTTCTTGATCATTTCCTTCTGCAAAAAAGCAAATAGATGAGTTAGTGCCAGATGAATGTTCCTCCCAGTAAGGAGTATCATTTTCTACAAATCGACTATTCAAAACTGGCTGCAATTGTAATGTTATCCTTACTGATTGTTCAAGTATTTCCTTTGATAGACCTACAGGAAAATAAAGAACCGCATTAATTTGTTGATCTGCAGAATAAAGACCTAATAAATAATTCATTCGATCTTGAGGTGTTACTGAATACTTTCCTTGTTCCATAATTTTGTCCCCCTTTTAAGATTTTTTGTATAACCTTATGCTCCATCTAGTTGTAACTTTTCTAGTCATTTTTCTTCAAGAGCTAATACTGCTTATTTTTCGAATTTTTTCACGAAAGCACCTTTTCCATACTGCTTCCATTCCTTTTGCAGCTTTTTGTAGGTGATATACCCATTATTTTATTGTTATCGATATCCCCCACCTTTTAATAAAATCAAACAAAAACACTTTTAGTCTACTCATATACAAACATATTATAATAATGTTTACGAATTATCAATAAAACAAATAAATCATTTTTTATATCTGTTAATTAAAAACAATAATATAATACGTTTAGGGATTACTTCATAAACAACAAACAAGACGCCACCCAAATCATGGGAACGCCTAGAATAATGCTACAAACTTAATGAAATCTATTTATCCTCACGTCATTTATTTCTTTGCTTCCATACCCCATTCTCTTTACGATAAGTATGCTTTCCATTCATGAATCCAGCTGTATTACCAGGAATGCTATATTTCTTATTTTTAGCCTTCTTCTTCATCCTCTTCTCTTCTTGAATAGCCTGTAAATCCACCTTCCATTGTTTCAACAAATCCTTTTTACGTCGCATCGAATTTGTACCCCTCAGATTCAAATATAAATCTATTAATTATATTATATACATTTTATTATTCCTTCGATAAAAAGAGAGCACCCTCGCCCAGGTGCCAAGAGATACATATATATTGAGATAACTAACACGCTAGAAAAGACTTCAACCGAATCACACGGCAACACCTATTGATAATTGCTATTAATTTAATCATTAACAAATATATCTGGCCCCTTCTTCAACATGTACGAGAAGCCCGAAATAAATACAACACTAAATATAATAATAGAAGACCACATATTAAAATGATACTCTTTACCTGCAACCAAATTATATATGTTATGGACCAAGAAATTAGCACCTATAATAATTCCACCTAACATTGAACTAATTAAAATGCTCATTAAATAAAACTTAAGCTTTTGAAACATTTCCCCTCTACCTCTTTTCTAAAATAAACTTTATTTAGGTTATCCTAGAAAATTATACCATTTAATTCCCAAATGTTATTAAAGCTATATTTTAATTAAGGTTATTTTAAGGAAGGCATCATTTATTCCAATATCTAGTTTGTTCAAATTTTCGTTTAACATGTACCAAATTATGTTTTTCCTTCTAAATAGACCAACAATATATTAAAATACTTTATATATCAAGGAGGTTTATCATGATCAACTTTCATAAAACATTCCCCATCTTAGGATTCTTTTTATTTTTATACAGTTTTATCAGCATCATTTTTTTATTACTATTCCTTAGCGTTTAGTAACAACACGTATAAATATATGTTTAATGTGTAATTTCTATATTAAAAAAGAAAAAACAATAGTTTTGGATGCTTTTCTAGTTTTATTTTAAGATACCTCTTTGTAATCTGTAATAATTTGCTGACTCTCATCATCATCATTATCAATTTCTTTTCTTAAGTATTCAAAGGTAATTTCGATTTCTTCCTTATTCTCATAATAAATCCCTTTTGTACTTTTAATTTCTTGGTCTAGTTGTTTTCCTCTGTCTTGAAGCGGGTTTATTTCTGCTCTTACGAAAAGGCTTTTTAGAATTTCAAAAGCCAGAAAAAAAGTTTTGGATTACACTCAAATCTTTAATTCTAATCGGAATAGCCTGAATGTTAATAGGACTTTTTATGTAACCTACATAATCAGTAAATCCCCTGAATAAAACTCCATATTCCGTCAACACTGTAGATGACATTAGATTTTTCTCCTTGCTCCCCCTTGGAGATGAGCAGTTAGCTTTTGCTAACTGCTCCTTTATTTATAACAAAAAGTAAGGTAAAAGTTACTCTTTACCATTTTAATTAAACAACTTACTATCAATCCCCCTTTCTTTAAACCCTTGTTGCTAATGTAGTCATTCTTTTCTTATAAATTAAGCTTGCCACTGTTAAGTAATATTTGGTCATTGAGAAAAAATAAAAAGATGATGAATCGTAATTTTTTTACAAATCATCATCTTTTATTTTCCGTATTTTAACATTCTGTAAATGCATTAGCCCCAAAATAACGTACTTTTATAATTTGCCGATGATGAAGCTCATGACCAGAAATAATGTTTGCTAATGCACGAACCGTGACTTCAGAATTGTTCGCAATTCCCCTTTGCAACCAGGCATCTTTATCTAAACTTTTAAGTAAATGCACAGTAGATTGGCGAACAACTGTTAAATTCGTAAGAAGATCTTGCATAGATTGCTTATCAAAAGCTGCTCTAAGAACATACATATCGTCATTATAGCCAGGGAGTTCTGCTGTCTCACCTCTTGCTATGGACAGCAAACGATATGCCATAATACGTTCAGTATCTGCAATATGACCGATTACTTCTTTTATACTCCATTTATTAGGGGCATATCGAAAATGTCCTTCACTATCAGAAATATCCTTCAATAAAAGATTCGTTTCCTTCATTTGTTGCTCTAGAATATGTATGATATCTCCATCTGGTACTAATTTTATGTACGTTGAGTAGTATGGATTATATTCATTTGTTCCTGGTCTCTTTTGCATACTTATCCTCCTCAGTATTTCATTTACACCCTACCTCAAAATGTTATCACATTAATCTAATTATTTAAATTACAAAACAAACGGTCTCCATATATGTTCATCAACTTAAGGTAAGCGGTTTGATTCTATTACAAAGTTTTCTACATGAGGCTACAATCTAGAACATTTTTCAATAGATCCATATTGTTCTAGTAGTAATTAAAAATTTTAAAACTAAAAAAGGACTCTATTTATGTAGGTCTATTTTTCAGTATTTATAATTGATTTGTATCTAAAAATAAACATTTTATACGTATACATGCATAGTATGTTTTATCTAACTGCTATATGCTTTGTGCCAAGTATAATGTGAAGGACCTAAATACTCTTTTCGTTGACAAATAATGCTCGGTTCTTATAGTATCCATTCCTAATTGGATTCAGTTTATAAAACTCGTTTAGCACATTGTTTCAGTTTTTTTGCAAAAAATAGGTTCGTCCTCCACCTTCATTTAACGCTTGGAGGAAAGCCATTTCTCATTCGTATAATAAAAAGAGGGAGAATTGCCCCTCTTTCGTTTATATTGAGTCATTTTACAAGGTTAAATAATCCCTTTTAATATCAATCCTAAAACTGACATTACTATCGCACTAATAATAATTCGCAAAATCCAAGTTGTGTTTGTACTTATTTTCTCTAATTGCTTATTGATTGTTGCTATGTCTTTCTCATTAATAGTGGTACGCGTTTCTAAAGTACGAATGTCTCTCATAATTTCTTTTTGCTCTGCTTTTAGGCTGTCAATTTTCGCGTAAACATCTTCCATATATTCACACCCTCTGTTCATCTTAATAGAAAAATCTATATATATATTATGAGACAACCCTTTTACCCGTGAATACATTCCGTATATTCGCGCACCAAATTATTTGTACAATCTAATTGAATTATTTACATATTTCCATTTTTCTGTATAAACAAGCATTTAAATAACATGCGATATGAATAAGCATTGAATTATTCTACTTTCATAACGTATCCTGAACACTCTTTATATGCCGTTTCATAAAGACTTTCATCTTATTTAAAGGCTTTTTTATTTCTTTAATAACAAACAAGGTGCAATCCAACATACGGGAGCACCTACAATAATTACTATTATTTAAATCACCATTCTCATATTTACAACTCATTATAGTCAGTATAATTTTCTGAAGAAATTCTCTTTTTTAGCTGCTTAATGTAAACTAATATTAATTTGAAATAACTGTAATGATAAACTTTCTAGAACAATAAATATACTAGCTGAAACGGACCTATAGCCGATATTTTTTCCAGTAACATTAATGGTGATTTCAGCTAAATTCGTTTGAATATTATTTCCCTCAAAAATCTTATCTTCAACCTTTACAATATCTGCTTCAAAATCTACTTCTTTAAAGGTTTTCAATAATTTTGTTTCTAATAAACTAAAATCAAAGTTTTCATCTTTTATTACGGCAAATTTAATCTTCATATTGATTTCCTCATTTTTAATAAATTAAAATCATTAAATCAATATAAATATATATTATTCTATTAGTTAATTCAAAATATACGCTTCGTATGTATCATTACTAGATATCATTTCTAATGAATTAAGTGAAAAAGAAACGAAATAAACAAAGTCTCTCTTTCAACCACTTAACCAATTAATATAGAATCCCCCTTGTGTCCAATGACTAAAATTTTTTCATTTTAAACCCGTAGATTCTGAGAATTTCTTATTTTAACATTACTAAACCACTTCACGCATTCTGTAGCATTGGTAATAACAATATAATGAAGCAGATTAATATTAGAAGTACCACTTATGTTTAATATAATGCGGCTCTAAATTATTTTGCTCATTGCTGCTTTTTTATTTCTCACTTGAAAATTATGTAATATATTTCAAATAAATTATCATCTTCCCCGTATTTTTATGATTGATTTTTTGTTCATAAATTCGTAACACATATACATGAGTTATCATGCTAAAATTAGTTTATTCGAAAAAGTTATTCTTAATGAATCGATAATTTTTAATACCCTGTTTAAAGCCTCGCCCCCCTGCGAGGCTTTTCCTATTTAACTAGAGTAGTAGTTGTGCTGTTACGCATTCCTATCTTTAGCTATATACTATAAATAACACTGCATGTTCATTTTAACTTTTCAGCATCAGCACACGTAAAATTCTCTCCTGCATCATTTGATTTACAAATTTTATTTATCGATTTTTCGGTTATTTTTTCATTTTCATTAGAAACTCGGTCTAAATCCATTCGAAATACTTGTTCCGGATTCTCCTTTGAATTTCCTTCAATATGAATTGTACGATCGAACATCTCAGCCGTGAAGCTGCTAGATGTATTTATCATTTCCACTCCATTATTTTCACCTACATAGCGTTCAACTACTTTTTCGGCTGCCTTTAATTGCTGAGATGTAGGATACGGTATAGATTCCGCTAAAATAACTACACCTACTAAATAAGTAATATACAAACCACCTGCAAACAAGATAACTTTTTTTACTGTTTTATTAATCATGCTCTAACTCCTTTTTCTTCTTTTGCTATTAAGATATATAACTTTCCTAATTTCTATCAATTTCTTTTTAGTACATAACATTCGTTTTACATTTTATAAAAAGCACCTCTCTTACTAATTTTCAATTTGATATTAACACGATATTTATCGTTTTTCAATAAATAATTATTATATAACATTTTATTTTTACTGTTTTTTTAGTTTTAGTTAATCTAAAAACAACCCATTTATTTAATTGCACTACATCATCAGCAAGTTTAAAAATTTGTTAATTACTAAAATAAAAAAGAGAAACTATATGTAAATACCCCTCGTTATATCTATGTAGGTTAGTCGTTAAACTTCAGCAGTCACTTTATTCGAGAACGCTTTACCGAATATTCAATCTAATGATAAAATTGACCCAATTAATATTTTCGTTCATCACTGTATAAAAAAGTACAATAAAGAAAAATTCAGTACTTTCACAGTTAAGTAAACGCGAACTTTTTCTTCTATCTACTTACTATTTAAGGTTAATAGTGACATAACCAGCTCAAAAAATTCGACTTAAATTCATTAATGAATGGAGAGGTTTATATGAAATTAAAAGACAAAGTAGCAATCATAACTGGTGGTGCAAGCGGGATTGGCGAATCCACCGTTCGTCTTTTTATTGAAGAAGGTGCAAAAGTAGTTATCGCTGACTTTTCTGAACGTGGAAAAGACCTATCAGATGAATTGAACGCAAATGGATATGATACGTTATTTATTAAAACTGATGTAACAAAAGAGGCAGATATTAAACAGCTCATTCATGAGACAGTAAGTACATACGGTAAATTAGATATTATGTATGCAAATGCCGGCGTTGCTGATGATGCACCGGCAAACGAATTATCCTATGAAAAGTGGAAAAGAACTATTGATATTAATTTGTCTGGGGTATTCCTTTCTGATAAATATTCGATTGAACAATTTCTTAAACAAGGTACAGGTGGTGTCATCGTTAACGCTGGTTCGATTCATAGTTTTGTTTCATTACCTACCCCAACAGCATACTCCTCTGCAAAAGGTGGTGTGAAACTATTAACTCAAAATTTATGTACTGCCTACGCTAAATATGGAATACGTATTAATGCGGTGTGCCCTGGTTATATTGACACCCCTTTACTAGGTAGTGTTAATCCTCAACAGAAAGAATATTTAGCTTCCCTTCATCCACAAGGCAGACTTGGAACACCAGAAGAAGTGGCTAAAGCTGTCTTATTTTTAGCAAGTGATGATGCTAGTTTTGTTAATGGTACAACACTTCTTGTTGACGGAGGCTATACTGCACGTTAATGAAAAAATTTCAATGCACATCTCTAAGAAATATAGTCTTTAACAAGAAAAAGCGCCATCACAAGTGACGGCGCTTTTTCTATGTAAGAGCAACTAGAAGATATACTTCTAGCCTACTCCCATTTATAAGTCCAAAATTGTTCAAGTTGCAGCCATTTCAATGTTGCTGCATCTTTGTTTTTTATTTTTGCATGTGTTTCTTCAAGCATTGCTTCTGTTTGTGAACGATGCGCGCCTAGTGCAGCTAATTTATGTTCAAATACTTCACTAATATTATTTACAACATCCGGTTCACCGAGCACTGCTTCACGATTTCTCGTAATCGCAACCGCATGAATAACTGGACGTTCTTCTTTTGGCATACGTGATACAGCGCGAACGACAGCGCGGCCAAATGCATCATGATCTGGATGTACGCCGTGTTCTGGATAAAATGTAATAATTCGAGATGGATTTACTTCTTGAATTATCGCTTCGATTTTATCTGCAACGAAATCAACATCTTCAAATTCTAACGTTTTATCATGGAAACCGAGCATTCTTAAATCTTGAATCCCCATCGCTTCACATGCATCTTTTAATTCTTTTTCACGGATATTTGGAATCGTTTCACGGTTAGCGAATACATTCTTCCCCATGTTACGTCCCATTTGTCCAAGAGTACCACATGCATACGTTACAGGTACTCCTTGATCTGTTAATAAGCGAATTGTCCCTCCCGCAGCAAATGCTTCATCATCTGGATGCGGAAATACAACAAGTACATGTCTCTCCATAAGTTTCCCTCCTTCTTACTTAAATGGCGTTAAGCTTAACTCAAGTGCTACCGCTAAGCGACCTTGGTTATCATGCCCTGCTAGTAATAAACGCTCTTTATCGTCTACTTCCCAGTGCGTAATACCTTCTGCATATACCCAGCCATGATCCATTTTCAAACCAACTCGGTATGGGTTTGTTCCAGTTATTTTCCCGCGCTCAAAGCGAATAATTGCATTTCGAATGAATGCTCCAACTGTCATCATCTTTTCATTAAAGTGTGACGCATACGCTCCGTTCGTTGTTTCTAAATGAATATATACATCTTTATTTACAAAACGTTCAATTTCATTTTGAATAAGAGAACTATCTTTTACTATTTCCATCGGAATTCACCTCTTTAAACCATTTTACGCAAAAATAATGTAAATTGCTATCTCTATATTAGAGGACAACGCTCACTTTTCCTAATAATTTGCACTGTGTTTTGTTATTTTTTTTATCATATGTGGAATTCAGAACTTTTCCTTCACTTCGTTAAATAGTTTTCTTTCTTTTTTGAATTTGCTACAATATATTTTATCCCGTATGAATGCATCGGGATACGTTTTGACAATTGAATACATATTTTAAAGAAGGTGACTCGCTTGGAACAATCAGCACATGAAGTAGCAAATTGGCAATATTATTTTGCAATTGCCGTATTTTTAGTCACGTATGGTTTTATTATTTCTGAAAAATTGAATCGTGCTGTAATTGCACTATTCGGTGCTGCTATTATGATTATTTTTGGAATTGTAGATTTACACACTGCTTTCACATCACATATTCAATGGGAAACGATCACCCTTTTAATCGGGATGATGATTCTCGTACATATTACGAGTCAATCAGGCGTATTTGAATTTGTAGCTATTAAAGCAGCAAAAGCAGCTGACGGAAAACCGATTCGCATTTTATTATTACTATCCTTATTAACCGCCGTCGGTTCTGCATTTTTGGATAATGTAACGACTGTTTTATTAATCGTTCCTGTTACACTATCCATTACACGTATTTTAAAAGTTAACCCTGTTCCTTATTTGATTTCAGAAGTACTGTTTTCAAATATAGGTGGAACAGCAACTTTAATTGGTGATCCACCTAACATTATGATTGGATCAGCTAATAAGCATTTAGACTTTAATGCCTTTTTACTAAATTTAGCTCCAATCGTAATTATTATTTCTATCGTTACACTTGGCATTATTTACTTCATGTATCGTAACAAACTAAAAACAACGCCTGAACAAATCGAAAAACTAATGGCGTTAAACGAAAAAGATTATATTAAAGATCAAAGCCTCCTTTTAAAATCGATTACAATTTTAGGACTAACTATTTTAGGCTTTGTACTTCATTCTATTATTCATGTAGATGCTGCCGTTATCGCAATGACAGGCGCTACACTTCTTATGTTAATCGGCGTAAAAGAACATGAAATAGAAGATATATTTGCCCACGTTGAATGGGTAACCATTTTCTTCTTCGCCGGACTATTCGTTCTCGTTGGCGGATTAATTGATATCGGACTTATTTCTTCACTCGCAAAAGAAGTAATCGACGTAACAAATGGTGATATCGGTTTCGCTGCGATACTTATTTTATGGGTATCTGGCATCGCATCTGCGACAATTGACAATATTCCATTTGTCGCAACGATGATTCCTCTTATTCAAGATTTAGCTACTGGCCTCGGATTATCTGTTGATTCGCCGCAAATCGAAGTGCTATGGTGGGCGTTATCTCTTGGAGCTTGCTTAGGAGGAAACGGAACATTAATCGGAGCATCAGCAAACGTAGTTGTTGCTGGTATTGCAAAACGTGAAGGACATGGATTTTCTTATATGGACTTCTTAAAAATCGGTTTACCGTTAACAATCATTGCACTATTGTTATCACATGCTTACATTTATTTACGTTATTTAATGTAGAAGTTGTACTGTATGAAATTCTATCGTCAAATACAAAAGGTTTGCAGCATAGTGCTGCAAACCTTTTTTCATCACCAAAATATACCGATAATTGCTAATCCACCTAAAATCATACCACCAATTTGCCCGACAATTGTCGGTGATAGTTGAACACCTTTTCTCACTTCAACAACTGGTCTTTCGTGCCTTAGTTGCTGCACCTCACTTTCAAGTTGGTGCACACTTCCGTGTAACTCTTTAATAAGTTCTTTTAATTCGGCGACCTCTTCATTTACTGGTTTTGCCTTTTCCAAATTCATTTTGCATGACTCCTTATAAATTCAATCAGTACACTGTAAATTTTCGCCAATTACAATTATATCTCCTGCATACTACATATATAATTTCGAATGTACTTTCTAACCTTGCAGCTCTATCCATTCATCCCGCAATATCCCCATAATGATACGATCAAAATACTTTCCATCTCTTTGAACCGCTTCTCTCATACAGCCTTCCATTTGAAAACCTATCTTTTTATACAATGCAATGGCAGGTTTATTATACGAAATAACATCGAGACCGATGCGGTGTAAATTCAATTCATAGAAAGCATACTTTAGAATAAGATGTATTGTTTCTTTCCCATATCCTTTTCCTCTATCATTCGCATCTCCTATACCAATAGCTAATACACCTGTTCTGTTATTCCACTCTATACCATGAATCGCCACAAAACCAATTAAGCGATCTTCTTGAACTGTCCTTACCATGAAAGAAACACTATTCGATCTCCGTCCTGTTAATAGCCCATCACTTGCTATTTCATTTAAAGATTGCGGGAATGCTACATCTGTATCTACATTTCTTAAATACTCACTATCTTCTTGCCACATAGCCATTACTTCAACATCTTTTTCTCTACTAGCTGATAATTTGATCGTTTTATTTTGAAAAAGATTCATTGTCATTTCAAACTCCCCCTTTTTAAGTAACGGGGATACTTATTTTAGCCTATTTATCCCCTTGTTCCATAAACAGCTTTATAAACGGGATACTTACAATAAGCGCTGACATTGGCACATCTCCTCTATACTAAATTAACTTCATTGTATAATTTTTCATTTATTCTAACAATAAGAATTACAAAAAGACCCTCCAAATTTAGAGGGTCTTCCCTAATAGCAAAACTGTATTATTTCGTAAACATTTCCTCCGCTTCATCCATCGCCATTTTGTTTCCTAAAGCAGAATAGTCAAGCCATGGTTGGTCATTAATAGTATATACGTGCTTACCTTTAACAGCTTTTAAGTCTTTCCAAATTGGTGTTTCTTGAAGTTGTTTAAATGCAGCTTTTGCCTTATCGTCTCTATTTACAACAACGAAAATAGCATCTGCATCAAAGTCAGGTAATACTTCTTGTGAAATCACTTCGAAAGGACGGTTTCCATCAATTTTCTCTACACCATTTGCAGGTTGTAATCCTAAGTCTTCGAATAAAATTGGTCCCATCGGTCTTTTCGTACTAAATACACGTAATTCTTTTGCAGTAACGCGAATTGCCATTACTTTTTCGTTATTACCCAGCTCTTTATCTATTAAATTTTTCACTCGTTTTGATTGTTCTTCATAGTCTTGAATATATTTATCTGCTTCTTTCTCACGGTTTACAAGTTTACCTACTTCTTTTAAATGATCTCTCCACGTACCTTCATCTAAATTAAAAGTATGTGTTTTTGCAATTTTTTCGTATTTCGCTAAATCTTTGCCAGCATATTTTTCATCCACATAAATTTCAGATGGCTTTAATTGTAGTAATGCTTCCATATTCGGATCTGTTACAACCCCAAGTTTCTTCGTATCTTTCAACTGCTCTTTTGCGTGTGGTAAGAAATCTTTTAAATCTCCACCAATTACAGAACCTACTGGTGTAATTCCTAATGCAAGTAAATTATTCGTTAAGTGAATAGACATAGAGGCGATTTTTGGCTCATTACTTTTTTTCGTTGCCTCTTCATTAGCTTTCGTTTGACCACATGCTGCTAGTACTAAAATACACATGATGCTAAATAAAATAGTAAGTTTCTTTTTCATATGTTCTCCTCTTTGAAGTAGTTATTTTGTTTTTGTAAGTAAATAAAGAAAATACGGTGCTCCTAAAGCCGCTACTACTACACCAGCCGGAATAGAATTCGGCTCAAATATAGAGCGTCCTATCGTATCTGCGAGCACTAAAATAATCATTCCGATTATGCCAGCTAACGGAAGGAAGTGTTGATAGGTAGTACCTACTAACTTTCTTGCGATATGCGGAGCAACTAAGCCGATAAAGCCAATCCCCCCTGCCATCGATACACTTGCGCAAGATAATCCAACCGCTGTAGCTAAAAGTAATAACCGTTCTTTTTGCACAGAAACACCAAGTCCTGCTGCTACACTATCACCTAGTGACAATGCATTTAACGTTTTAGATTTTAGCCACGCATAAGGGGTTAGTATGAAAATCCAAGGTAATAATGCCAGGACATGAATCCAATCCCTTCCCCACACGTTACCAACTAGCCATCTAGAAGCGAATGTATACGTCTCATCATTTAACTTGAGAGAGAAAAATAGCGAAATTGCACTAAAGCCAGCTGAAACTGCAATACCAATGAGAATAAGTCTAATGGGAAGTAAACCTTTTGACCGATCACTCGCAAGTAAAATAATAAGAAATGCAGCTAATACTCCTCCGCCAAATGTAAATAACGGTATTAAAATGGATGCACTCTCATTAATAGAATGAAAGAGAGTAACAAATACGATAAGACCGAAAGATGCACCTGAATGCAACCCTAAAATACCAGGATCTGCAAGTGCATTACGGGATAACCCTTGCAAAATCGCACCGGAAATACCAAGACCAATACCGGCTAACATCGTGATTATTATTCTTGGCATACGATAATCATATAGCACGGTTGCACTCTCAAAATCACCATAACCCAAAAGTGTTTCAATTACTCTAAGTGGCGCTATACTCAGTGTCCCTGTATTTAAACTAATTAAAATTACAGCGATACTTATACATCCGAAGATTGTAGTTACAGTAATAGCTCTCTTTTTATCCGTGTTAAAAAGATCCTTCACTTATAATTCCCTCCCAACTTTACGTGCTATATAGAGGAAGAACGGAACTCCAACAAGAGCTACCATAATCCCTATCGCAAGTTCCTTAGGAGGATTTACTGTTCTTGCCCCTAAATCAGCTACAACTAATAACATAGCTCCTAATAATGCTGACATAGGAATAATGAGTCTATAATTAACACCAACTAATTTTCTAGCAATGTGCGGGATAACTAGTCCTACAAATCCAATAGAACCAACAGCTGAAACAGAAACACCTGCCAGAATAACTACTATAATCATCCCTAGTATTCTCGTTCGGTTCGTTTTCACTCCTAAATTTGTAGCAACATCATCTCCCATTGATATGAGTGAAATAGATCTTCCTAACACTATCGCAAAAATAATCGTTATAAGAATAATAGGGACTAAAAATTTCAAGTGTTCCCACTTAACCCCTGCAACACCACCAGCATACCAAAACGCTAAATCTTGGCTTAAATCATAATAAATCGCAACACCTGAACTTAATGAATGTAAAAGCGCTGCCATAACCGCTCCAGCAATCGTTAACCTCATTGGTGTTAACCCGCCTGATGTTGCTGATCCAATAACAAAAATAAGTACTGTACTTAAGACAGCTCCAATAAAGGAAACAATCATTAAATAGGAATACGGCATATGTGGGAAAAAAGCAAAACTAAGTGCTACTACAAACATCGCACCTGCATTTATTCCGAGTACACCTGCATCAGCTAAAGGATTTCGTGTTACACCTTGCATAACAGCACCAGCAACCGCAAAAGCTGCCCCTACAACTGCTGCACCAATTACTCTCGGGAGCCTTAATTCATAAATAATTTGGTGCTGTGTTAGTTTCGGATTGTAATCCAAAACCGCTACCCACACCGTTTGTAAATGAATATCCTTTGCACCAAATGAAATGGCTAAAAATATAGATCCAATTAAACATAAAATTGTTAAGCTCATGAAACATATGAACTTAATATGTATCCAGCGGTTATTACCAGCATGTACAGTAGACTTATGTAACATGTTTCATTTCATCCTTTATATTCAGTTGTTTTTTATAATTATTTTTTATTTATAATTAATATTGATAATAATTATCATTTTCATTTAGATATTATATCCCCACTTTTTTTAAATAGCAAACTATTTTTTACTTTGTTAAAATATTAAAATACTTATTACAATTCCCTTCTAAAACTTACAAATACATGCAAAATAGACTACTAGCTTATTTTTAAAATCGTAGTATACTTAGTCATTATTTCGAGTTTTCTAACAAACTTATCAAAGGAGACCCAATGTTCTATATAAAACAATTACTACATTTCACTTACGAACAAGCATTATCTTGTTTATTCCCAGTCACTATTTTTTTAACACTAGCCCTTTCAAAAATCATTTCTATCCCAGGGTTATATCGCTATGATTTCATACTCATCGTATGCCTTCTTATGCAGTGGATTATGTACAAGACTGGTCTTGAAACAAAAGACGAACTAAAAGTAATTACCATCTTCCACCTCATCGGCCTTTTACTAGAAATATATAAAGTACATTTCGGTTCATGGAGTTATCCCGAAGAGGCATATTCGAAGGTTTTTGGAGTTCCGCTTTACAGCGGTTTTATGTATGCGAGTGTCGCGAGTTACATATGTCAAGCGTGGAGAAGGTTGCATTTAAAAATGCATCATTGGCCGAAAGCTATTTTTGCCGTGCCGTTAGGAGCTATGATTTACTTCAATTTTTTCACACACCACTTTACATACGATTTTAGATGGATATTAACTTTACTACTATTCATTGTTTTCTCTCGCACATTTGTACAATTTTCATTACAAGGCGTTACATATAAAATGCCACTCGTTCTCTCCTTTTTCCTTATCGGATTTTTCATTTGGATTGCAGAGAACATCGCAACATTTTTCGGAGCATGGCAATATCCAAATCAACGGGAAGCATGGAGTCTCGTTCACTTAAGCAAAATTAGTTCATGGTTTTTACTCGTTGTTATTAGCATTATGATTGTCACGCAGCTCAAACATTTGAAGGAATCAAAAAGATAATGCTGATTATGTAAAAACAGTTAGCCCATCACTCATTAGAGAGTGATGAGCTAACTGTTTTTAGTAATATTTTTTAAACCGTCCTTATCAAGGAAGTTATAATTTACAAGAGTATAAGCAATTACACATTATGAACTGCTACTAGCAGAAGATGTTGCTACAGATGAAGCGGCAATCGTTGCCATCATGGCTGCCTGTTGTGCTTGTATGAGGACTTCTATCATTGTTTGTAAACCTGTGTTAGTAGCTTTACTTTCCTCACCTTTCTGACTTACGAACAGTTGAATAGCAATAAGAATAGTTGTATCTGTATGCCAACGGAACAATTTATCCCCCTGCAATTTTTCAATAAATGCTCGAATAGAATGAATCTCTTTTTCTCCGTCCTCGAGTAACGCTAGTAGCCCGATAGCTGGGTAATGCATCTGTTTTACTTTTACCTTTTCTTGCTTTAACAAATTCCATATATTTGTACATTTTGCAACTAATAGTTCTTCCCTGACATCCTTCTTTAGTGAAAGAATATGACTCAAAAATTGAAGATCATTCCCTTTACGCAAACCAGCTGTCGCTAGTTTCTGATAAAGACGTTCCACTCGGTCCATAAGTGTTTCTACATGCTCTGATTGTCCTGCTAATAAAACTGCGAGCGGATAATCATTTGTACTTGTAAGAAAGAGGTGATCCTTTTTCATGCGTTTATATACTTGCATCGAACGCTGAATATGTGTGCCATGCTGTTCATTTTCTTCTGTTAAAAGCACAGCTGCTGCGAGATAAGTAAATATACTCCGGCTAAAGCCACCAGCGACCAATTGTTCATATAAATCTAAAAACTTCTGAAAAGCTTTCTTATAATCTGTAAAGTGAATATCTAATGTTGCGGCCACTACAAAACGATGATAAGACTTTAAGTATGAAAACATCCCTACCTGATTCTTAATATAACTACTAATTTCTAAAAAACGTCCGAGATCAAACAACTTATCACTACCTGCATACATAGCAGCAATCATCATTGCTGTTCGAGAATCACTCGTTTTCCATTTTAGTTCTCCCTTTAACTGTACATATGTATGTTTATATTGCTCCAACTTTTGCTCTAATGTAATCATAGTATTCACCCCTATTTCTAGTTCTTCTCTATCATTATACGTATATTCCATATTTAGGAATACTATAATTAATAATCACACCATAAAAATTATAAAATTCTCTTATCCTTCTTCATCAGCATCACGATGATAATCCCTAATCCTTCAAGAAGTTATACAAAAAAGGTAGATAATAATTTATCTACCTTTTTTGTATATATTATTTAACATTACACCTGTATTGCTTGTTATATGCAATTAAGACTAAAGAGCTTTAATAATACGTTCCATCGCTTTCATTTGCCCAATATGATCAGCTTCATGATAAAGCATCATACCGTAAAGCTCCCCTACTGTTTCCAATCCTAGGAATGGCTCTGGCAGTTTATTTTCAAATGCTTCTGCTGGAATTTCGTTAATACGTTTTGCTTGTTCTTTTAATTGAGCCGTTAACACTTCTAACGATGGTCCTTCTGTTTTCCATTTAGATGGTCGTGATCCATACCCAAACATACCTGGATATTCAGTTGGTAATTGTTTGAATTCTTTTCCAAACATGAAAACTTCTGCTGCTGTTAACACGTGACCGATATGCCAACGAATTGTATTGTTAAAACCCTCTGGCTGCGTATCCGCAGTTTTATCATCTAACGTTTCCATAAATTTAAGTAACGCCCCGCGCGTTATTTCAAATTGTTTTAAACCCACTAGTCTATTCATTTTATCGTTCTCCTTCTTGATGTACAATTTATTATGAACTAAGAATGTTCAACTTATTAATGTTTCACCTTGTTTAATCTATCAGAAACAAATAAGAAATACATCTAATATGCTTATTAAAAATAATAAAAAGGTTCACTCCTCGTAAATATAGAATTACTTACTATGTAAATAAAAGAGGAGTGTACTTGCATGTTGCATATTTTAAAACAACAATATAATCTTATTAGCTCTACAAGAGAAACTCTATTTTCGTTTTTGGAAGAAATCCCAGTAGAAAAATTACATAGCACAGTTCCTAATTTCGGAAGCGGTAGCATTATAAAGACTCATATTCATGTAGCCGATTGCTATCGATACTGGCTTGGATCATTCGCATTCAAGCAAAAAAGAGCAGATTTTTTATTTGCTAGCGATTACGAAATTGAGCATGCAGATGTGGAAAAAGTCCGTGCTAGATTTAAATTAGTAGATGAGACTGTACAACGTTTTTTAGATGAATACAATGATCGTTGGCTTGAAAACATAGCAAATGAAGTGAAATGGCAAAAAGAACCTTGGAGCACAACACCGCTATGGCTTTTAACTCATACGGAGACTCATGAGTTTCATCATAAAGGACAAATTGTATCAATGGCTCGTCACCTTGGATATACTCCTCCTGATACAGACCTTAGTTAATTCAATGGTTCATGATTACCAAAAAAATTAGAATGAATACAAATCGAGCATGTTTTGAAATCCAATCAAAACATGCTCTTAAAATATTCTATCTTACAATCTCTATATCCTCATCAATACCAAATAGTCTCAGCATAATTATATGCATCACTATTTGGTATTGCATGTTTCCCCTGCGCTTGCGCCTTTCTTGGATCTAAATCATATACCATTGGCGTATAGCATGATGTTTGCCCTTTATTTACAACACCATTTCCTCCAGCACTTCCGCAAGTGTAGGCCTTTCCATCTGTTTTTCTAACAATCCTTGCATCAGCTTCGTTATTATAAACTGCCGGGCGGGTTACAGTAACTTTTGCCCATGCTGTTTTACACGTCGTGCTAAATTTTAATTCTACATAAGAATTTGAATCAATCCACTTCTTTTCTTTCGTTACTGCGGATTGATCACAGCTGTTATAGTAAGGACTTTTCCCATCATATGAATGATCTTCTGCGTATACTTTATCGCTATTAGTCGTGCTAAACATACTAGTTACAATGAGTAAAGATAGCAATAAACATGCACTCGTCTTTTTTAAAAGTTTCATATAATTTCACTCCTTTCTTAATAACGTGCTGTTTTTCCGTAACCGTTATTAAACGTAACTGCTTCAGCATCTGCTGTGTATCCGAAATCAGCAGTTAAATCAAATACCATTCCTGTATAAGTGCTCGTTTGACCTGTTTTTATTGTGCCGTTCCCCTGATTAGAAGTAACTGATTTTTGGAATACACCATTTTTGTATTTATTCACAACAGCGTACGCGTACACTCCTCCCGAAACAGCTGGTGCTGGTTGATCTAAAACAAACTTAGCCCATGCTGCATGACATTTATTACTGTAACGTAAATACACTGTCCCTACTTTTTTACTACCTTCATATACAGCTGTAGATTTTGCATTAAATCCATCTGCATCACACGTTGTACTTCCCCCGTATACTTTCGTTGTTGCTGGATTTTTCCCGTCATAATAACTACTTAAATCAGTAGCTGCAAATGTACTTCCTTGAAAACTAAATAATACACCTATACTTGCCGCACTTAACACGCATACTTTCATTAACTTTTTAAACATTTTAAATTCCTCCTCACAATAAGTACGTATACTAAAGACAAGCTATACTGCTATGTAAGTCCTCCTTTCACGCTTCCTAGAGGCATCTTACAGAAACGAATAAACGTTGTAAATTCCCTTATGATTATTGGAATATACGAAAAATTTTACTTATCCTTTTAAGAAAAAAATTGAGAAATACACATTTTATAGCATTCTATATTTAAAACATAAAAGAACCGATACTTGTTATATTCAAGCATCGGTTCTTTATACAAAATTGCCATTTTTTCTTTTATATAAAATAAATATTTCTCCACTTAATCCGTTACAAAAAACTCCCTCGTTACATCAATAAATTGTCGCAGTGGCACTGTCATCCATTTATCTTTATGCCAAGCAATTTGTGTATAAATCGGAGCTATTGTTTCTTTTAACACTAACTCCTTTAACGTCCCTTCCCGTATATCTTTTTCTACTACTATTGCTGGCAAAACTGCTATACCTAAATCCGCAATGACACATTGTTTAATTGCCTCGACACTAACAAACTCAATCTTATTTGCTGGATATACGTCTTCCGCACGAAATAACTCTTCAAATAAAGTCCGATATGAGCACCCTAGTTCAGTTAACAAAAGTGTTTCACTCTCTAAATCTTTTATAGAAACGGAAGCCTGTTCGAGTAAACAATGCCCTGGAGCCGCTACTACTTTTAATTCTTCTTTCATAAGTGGATTCACATGCAAAGCATCTTCTGTTTTACATTCGTCCAAAATAAATGCAAGATCGACTTTCCCCTCCATCAATTGTTCCTTCGCATCTTTATTGGAATGCGCTGGTTTAAATATAAGCTTTATTTTGGGGAATTGTATTTTAAACCTCTTTAATATAGACGGAAGCCTATATGTACATTGACTTTCTTGTGCACCAATTATTAACGTACCTGCTATTTCCTCATCATCTTTCACAGCCGTCTTCGCTTCGTTACTAAGTGCGATTATCTTGTCCGCATATAGTTGAAACTTTCTTCCTGCTTCAGTTAAGAAAAGACGTTTCCCTAACCTCTCAAATAGTGGTGTACCGAGCTCAGCCTCTAACGTTTTAATTTGTGCTGTAACACTCGATTGGGCAAAGTTTAATTTCTTCGCAGTTTGTGTAAAGTTCAAAGTTTCCGCGGCTATTTTAAATGTAATTAATTGTTTTATCTCCATTTATCATCCCTCTTTTCAATCGATATTTTCGATTGATTCCATCGAAATAATCCTCTTTGCCTATCGATGTTTATATTGTATGATAAAGAGCATCGACAAACAATATAAATGGAGGTATTCCATATGAAAGCACTTTGTTTCGAACAGTTCGGAAATCCGGATGTACTACAATATAAAGAAATACATGATCCAATCATAAATTCAAATGAAATTCTTGTCCGCACGAAAGCAATCGGTTTAAACTTTGCTGATATTTATAGACGCCGCGGTGATTATCATCTCGCTGGTAACCCGCCATATATATTAGGTTATGAAGGGGCTGGTATTGTTGAACAAGTAGGAGCTGACGTTACTACTATCAATCCTGGAGACCGTATTGCATTTGCTGACGTCCCATTTGCAAATGCAGAATTAGTTGCCGTTCCATCAGAGAAAGCAATTCCACTTCCAGATTCTATCCCGTTTGAAACAGCCGCTTCTGTCTTATTGCAGGGCTTAACAGCACATTATTTAACGAAAGATAGCTATCAAATAAAACAAGGTGATGTTGCTTTAGTACATGCTTCGGCTGGTGGTGTTGGTCAACTTCTTATACAAATAATTAAACTACTGGGCGGAAAAGTAATCGGCCTCACATCATCAAAAGAAAAAGCAAAAGTAGCCACGTTAGCTGGTGCTGATCGCGTATTTTTATATACTGAAGAATGGCATACGAAAGTACTTGAAGTGACTAATGATGCCGGAGTAAATGTTGTATATGAATCAGTAGGTTCTACATTAGAGGAAAGTTTTAAAGTTACTAAAGTTGGTGGTACCGTTGTATTCTACGGAATGGCTGGTGGTAATCCCGTGCCTGTTGATCCGCGTATGCTTATGGATACTTCAAAAACTTTAACTGGCGGAGACCTTTGGAACGTGCTTACTACTTTTGAAGAACGTAAGCAGCGCTCTACTCAATTATTTGATTGGATCACTACTGGAAAATTAAACATTGCGAGTCCTACTACATTCTCTTTACAAAACGGTGCCCGCGCCCATGAATTATTAGAGAGCCGTAAAAGCACAGGGAAGATTTTATTGATACCATAATCGTTCATATTTAAAAAGGAAGCTAGATTTTCTAGCCTCCTTTTCTTATCTCTATTTGAGATTTAATTATATTTCCACACTTTCTTTCCCTTTTGCAACATACCTCATATCTCCAACCGACTCGACTGTGTATGTTCCACCTTGATATACAATCTTCGTCACACTAGCATTTTCCACTCCAAGTTTTGTTTTACTACTATCTATCATTTCTATTAAGGCAGTAATCAAAAGCCCATGAACGACAACTAAAACGGTACCGTCTCCATTTGCAGCAGCTTCTTCACTAATTTTATCAATCTCTGTTTTTATACGAGTAGAAAATAATTCCCAATCTTCCGCTTGTTTCGTAGGGTCTGCTGCTCTAATAAGATTAATTACTTCTTGAATAGAAAGCTTCATAAGTTCTTCTGGTGCTGCAACACCCGCAGCTTTTCCAACCGCATCCCACATATTTTCAAGTTTTTCACCTTCAAAAATACCAAAATTTAATTCTCGCAAATTTTTTCTTTTCTCAAGTTTCAATTTTGATTGCTCACTATATTTTAATACTAAATTAGCAGTTTCAATCGCTCGGCCGCTATCGCTACTATACACATTCGTAAAATGAACATCTTTTAATCCTGTTCCTAAATTTGAGGCAACTTCCACACCTTTTTCTACTAACGGAGAGTCTGCCCAACCTTGCGCGCGATGGTTCGTATTTAATATTGTTTTACCATGTCTTGTAACATATAACGTAACTACATTCTCATTGCTATTTGTTTCTCGCTTATTCATTCTATTCTCTCCCTTTACGTTTCTATATCAATTTTACCACCTCAATTATTCATTGAGCAAAATATACGTCAGTAGATCTGCTGAATAAAAAAATCTATCTTTCTGTATATCTCTACAAAAAGATAGCATCTTTTATGATTACATTTCTTAGCCAATACTTCTACTCAGCAAAAGCACTCGAATATTGTACAATTCCTTCTACACCTTGAAGAGTGTTCTCTCTTAGCTCCATCACCATAAACACTTCATCTGGCACTTCAAATGGCGCTTTTATATTCCACTGACTTGCGCGTTCAAAACCGAATTTCGGATAGTACTCTGGATGCCCTAATACTACAACTGACCCGTATCCTAATTCTTTCGCTTTTTCTAAAGCAGCCGTGATAAGTTTTCCACCAATTCCTTTCTTCTGATGGCTTGGTGCTATTGACACTGGTGCAAGTGCTAATGAATCTACAGTAGTCCCACCTTGTTCTATTGTAATTTTCGATAACATAATGTGACCGACTATTTCCTTATCTACTGCAACGATGGATAACTCCGGAATAAATGCGTCACATTCTCTAATACGTTTTACAAGTTCATGCTCTTTTTTATCACTAAATTCTTCATTTAAAAATGCCTCTTTTACAACTTCTTCTGTCTTTCTATAATCATTTTTTTGTTCTTGTCTAATCGTTACCATTCTATATTATCCTCTATTCTTTCTTATTTCTTTTTGGATTTTACGAAGTGCTTTTTTCGATCCACGCTCTATATCATGTTGCATTTTTCTTTCTTTATAATCAACAAATAGTGTACTTAAATCGTACCCTTCTGGATATAATTCTTTCGCTGCTACCTCTAAAGTAATGCGTTTTACATTCACTTCAACGAATTCACCGTTATAATATACAACGACGTTATAGAAATTATCTTTTTCCTTATAAAGGATACCAAAATCATCATAATCCAATAAATTCACACGGTCGCCGACTTTGTACTCATAATGAGATTCTCTTTTCGCTTGCACAAATTTCGGTTTTCTAATTTTACTTTCATTCACTTTTTCTATAGCGTATTCTTTATTTCCCATATACTCTTTCGCTCTTTGCAGTACATGTTCTTTTACGTTCATTTTATTCGCAATCCAAAGCGCATTACTTTCACCTGATTTACCGATAACTAATTTATAAAGTGGCTCTAGTGTTTCACTATTAAATTGCATTGCTGCGTTCATAAAATCACCATGCATTTCTGAAAAGCGTTTAATTTCACCGTAATGCGTACTCGCAATTGTAATACATCCCGCAAGGTAAAATTCTTCTAAAATAGATATCGCAAGCGCCGCACCTTCATTCGGTTCTGTACCGCTCCCTATTTCGTCAAATAGTAGTAACGTATTATTATTTGACATCCTCATAATTTCAGACAGATTTTTCATATGAGATGAAAAAGTGCTTAGTGCATTTTCGATACTTTGATTATCACCAATGTCTACAAATACATTTTCGAAAATAGCAATTTCCGTTTCTTTATCTCCCGCAATATGAAAGCCTGACATTGTCGCTAATGTTAATAGTCCGATTGTTTTTAACACAATTGTTTTGCCGCCTGCATTTGGTCCTGTAATAATTAAACTACGGTACTCTTGACCAATTTCAAAGTTTAACGGTACAACTTGCCCCGTTAAAAGCGGATGCTTACAATTCATTAAATGAATGTTTCCGTGATCGTTTAGCTTCGGTTCTATTCCATCGATTGATTTACTAAACTTCGCTTTCGCAAATACCATGTCATATTGACTTATCAGTTCCATATTAATTTTTATACTATAAATATTTTCTACTACCATTCCTGATAGTGTCGCTAATATTTGATACTCTTCCATTGCTTCTTCTGCTTTCAAACTTGCTAGTTCCACATTTAGCTTTGTAACCGTATGTGGTTCTATAAATACAGTAGAACCTTTTGCAGAAGCTTCAACAATACTCCCAGCAACTTGATTTTTATAGGAAGATTTAATTGGAATCGTATAACGGTCATCCTTTTTACTAATAAAGAATTCCTGAATAAATTTCTTATTTGCACTACTATTTAAAAACTTCGTTAAACGCTCTTTTATTTTTCCATCTACAGAATCGATATTATTTCGAATTCGTTTTAACTCTTTACTTGCAGCTGCATCAATACTATTTCCTTTAATTGAAAAGTTAATTTCCTCTTCAATGCTTTTATATTCAGTCATTGAATTTGCATAGGAAGCTAATACTGGTGCAAAAAATTCTTTATCTAACATAAACTTTTTAATCTTTCTACATCCACGTAAAAAGTCTGAAACACTTACTAATTCCTCTGGATCTAAAATCATCCCTTTTTCTAATTTTTGAATTGTACTCGCGATATTTGAAATTCCGAAAAAAGGCACATGTCCTTCTGCATCTAATATAGTCCTTGCTTCTGTCGTTTCATTTAAACGATTTCTCACTACTTTTATACTTGTACTCGGCTCTAATTTATTTAATAATTCCTTACCTAATCCACTTACACAATAAGATTTCACTATTTCCTTTAATTCGTTATATTGTAACTTTTCAAAAGTCATCGTATTCATTTTGTTTCTCCTCACTATGATTGATGTTTATCATAAATGAAGATACCTACTCATTAGATCCCAATGAGTTTTACATTATTCAATTACCATTTTTATACATTTAAAACGTATACAAAAAAGCTGCGGGGATACCGCAGCTTTTACATTTACAAGGCATGTGTAATAACATATGAGGAAATAAACCATAAAAAACGAATGGAAATCCTCTCATTACACGCTTTATAAAGTATTGTAGGTATCTTCATAGGTTTCGAAATAAACGCATGACAAAATTAGGGGTATGATATACATAAAAATCCCCTGGTCTTATCCGATTTATTTCATTAAATTTTTCCTATTTAATACCTACCGCACTCACAAAAAGCACCTCTCATTAATTTATATTTTATGGTCATTGAAATCTAATTTATTGAAATCATCATACTATATGTTTTGCAAGAAGTAAAGGTGTCATACTTTTATAACTATACAGAATGTAAAAAGAAGAGGAAACTTATATTTCAGTCTACCTCTTCTTTTTCATCACCAATTTACTGTTGAACATATATAGAAACAGAGCCTCCACTTACATGGAATTGCCCCGATCCATCTTTATTAATTGTTACAGTATTTGTTTGATTACCCGTAATATCGTACCATACTTCCCCAGCGTTATTCTTTCCAACATCCATCCACTTTGATCCTCCTGGTCCATCGGAGATTAATGCCGCTAAACCAGACTTAGCATGTACACTATCTCCTTCTCTTGTCCAGCCAATCACATCTGGATGGTCTAAATAATCACGCTGCGTACCATATGCAAAGTTTTTTCGTGCCGTCAAAATTGGATCAATTTTATCTTTTAACGCTGGAATTTCATAACTACTATTTCCGCTTGTCCCATAGTAATCACCATAAAAAACTGAAGGATAGCCCTCTGCACGAGTTAAAATAAATGCATATGCCAGCGGCTTAAACCACGGACTTACTACAGATTCCAATGATTGCCCAGGTTGAGAATCATGATTCTCAACGAGAGTAACTGCGAGTGCAGGATGATTTTTCATTACTGTTCCATTTAAAATATTTCTCATATCATAATTCCCATTTCCTGTTGAAGCATAATGAAAATTGTAATGAAGCGGTGCATCAAATACAGATTGATTATAATTGACTTTCGCCAAATAATTGTTTAAAGTCTGGATATCATTTTGCCAATATTCAGCCACCGTAAACATTTCTTTCCCCGTTTGCTGTCTGACATGATTTACCCAATCGCGTAAATATTCATGATCAATATGTTTAACAGCATCTAAACGAAATCCATCTAAATTTAATTCATTCGCATACCACGTTCCCCAACTTTTCATTTCATTCGCAACATCTGGATGATCAAAATCAAGATCTGCATACATCAAATAATCATAATTTCCATTTTCGCTAGACACTTCCCAGTCCCACGCTTTACCTATACCCCTAAATTTATAAATTCGGTTTAATTTCCTTCCTTCATCCCAATCCGTTCCGTCAAAATGATACCATTTCCATTTGAAATTAGAATAAGCATCTCTGCGCCCTGGAAAGTTAAAACCCGTCCACGCACTAATTTCATAATCACCTGATACTTCAATATTTCGATTGTTACGGTCTACCTCAACAGCTGTTACGGTTTCAGTATAATCAGCCCCACCTTTATGATTCATAACTACATCACCGTATACGTCGATGTTTTGCTTATGTAAAGCGTCAATTGCAGATTTCAACTGTGCCTTTGTCCCATATTTCGTCCGCACCGTTCCTTTTTGATTGAACTCCCCTAAATCGTATAAATCATAGGCCCCATACCCTACATCATTTTGCGAAGTCCCTTTATATGCAGGTGGTATCCATACAGATGTGATTCCCTTATGAGCTAAACTTTCAGCATCATAACGCAAACGATTCCAATGATTCCCATCATTCGGAGCGTACCACTCAAAATACTGCATTAATGTTCCATTATTTATCGTTGCTGCTTCCGCCTTATTCCTCCCATATATATTAGGAAAAAGCAAAATAAATAATAAACAGACTACCGTAATCCTTTTCAACATATTTACACCATCCCCTTTAAGAAAACGTTTGCATAACTCATTAAAATTATTATAATATTCGTTCTACAGTTAGTAAAGTAACAATCTTTTAATCTCTCACATTATTTTTCAAAATATGAATTTAACTATTCCACAAGTACCCCCACATAGTTTAAAATTCACATCGTATTCAAAATTGTATACAATTTATCTATAAAAGTATGACGGAGGGATTTCTATGACAGACTTTCAAAAACAATTTTTCGCACGTTTACATATAGAAGAAAAAGAAACCATATCATTTGAAGATTTATCTCAACTTATGTATGGAATGGCGCAAACTGTTCCATTTGAAAATTTAAATGTTCTCGAAAATAACTTTAAAGAAATATCAAAAGAGAATTTAAAAGAAAAAATTTTAGTAAACAACCGTGGCGGTCTTTGTTATGAACTAAATCCTACTATGTATTACTTTCTTAAAGACTTTGGATTGGATGTTTATTTAGTTTCAGGAACAGTTTACAATGCTGCGAACTCTATATGGGCTGTCGATTCCGGACATATCGCAACTGTTTTAAAACATCATCATGAACTTTATTTAATTGAAGTGGGGTTCGGATCATACTTACCTCTTGCACCTGTTCCTTTCTCAGGTGAAGTCGTTCACTCAGTAACAGGAGATTATCGTATTCGCAAAGAAACAACTGAAAAAGGAAATTACATTTTAGAAATGCGTAAAAACAATGAGTTTCTAGATCAATCTTCTGCTGATGATTGGACATTAGGCTATGCATTTTATATAGAAGAAGTGGATGAAACGAAAGCGAATACAGCACAAAAAATCATCGTTGAACATGAGGGCTCACCATTTAACAAAGTACCTCTTATTGTAAAACTTACACATGACGGACACGTTTCTTTAACAAAAGATCGTCTTACAATAACAAAGGACGGTACAAAATCTAAAGAAGAAGTTACAGACGAGCAATATACAAACCTTTTACATTCGAAGTTCGGAATTACACTATAACTGTTTAAGCCTTGCTATTTACAGCAAGGCTTTTCAATTTTCAGCAGGGATTTTTTGCAATTTGTTGTATTTCATAGTTATATAGGAATATGACTACACGTTTAGAAAGGAAATGATTATGACAGAACTTAAAGATCGATTACAAGTACCCGATAATGAAAAATGGAAGTTAACAGATATTTACGATACGATTGATGATTGGGAAAATGATTATAAAAAAATAGAAATGTTAACAATTGAACTAAAAGAATTTAATGGAGATATTCACGATGGCAATCGTTTATTAGCTTATTTAACAAAGAGTGAAGAAATATCTAGCATATTATCTTTAATGTTCGCTTATGCGCGATTACAAT
This sequence comes from Bacillus sp. FDAARGOS_235, assembly GCF_002073415.2. Lineage (NCBI taxonomy): Bacteria > Bacillati > Bacillota > Bacilli > Caryophanales > Bacillaceae > Bacillus > Bacillus sp. FDAARGOS_235. The sequence continues at coordinate 4,901,587 of NZ_CP020437.2, read as the reverse complement.
CTGATCTTGATACACGCGATACTGACGCCCAATCCCTTGTCGATAAAGTATCACAATTACATGTAAAGGTAAGCGCAGCGAAATCATTCTTCTCCCCATTCTTACTTAGCGTAGAAGAAAACACTTTACACTCTTACATAGAAGAAACGGAAGGGTTACTATACTATAAAGAAGACTTATTTGAATTATACCGTTATAAAAAACACGTATTGAATACGGATCAAGAAGAAATTTTATCCCAAATGGGTGAAGCACTTTCCTCTCCGCAACATACATTTGGTATGCTAAATAATGCAGATATATCATTTGGTGAAGTGACGAATGATGATGGAAAGAAAGTGAACTTAACACGTGGAATGTATTCGAAGTTAATAGAAGATGAGAATCGTGAGAAACGTAAAGAAGCTTATAAGGCATATTACAAACCGTATGTTCAGTTAAAGAACTCAATCGCTTCTACATTATCTTCTGCTATTAAAAATAATGTTACTGTTTCAAAGCTAAGAAAATATCCATCAGCTTTAGAGAAATCATTATTTGGCGATATGGTTCCGAAAGAGGTATATGAAAACCTAATTGATACAACGAAAAAAAACATTCAAACATTACATACATACAATGAAATTCGTAAAGAAAAATTAAATGTAGACGAACTAAGACAATACGACTTAAGCGTCGATTTAGTACAAGGTGTAAAACAAGACATTCCATATGACGAAGCGTTTGATACTATGATTGCATCACTTGCTCCTTTAGGAGAAGAGTATATTGAAACATTAAAAGGTTTTAAAGATAAACGATATATAGATGTGAGAGAAACACCTGGAAAACGTTCGGGTGCTTATAACTTTGGGGTATATGGCGTTCACCCATTCATTCTTTTAAATCATCACGATGATCTAAATAGCCTTTTCACACTTACTCATGAGTGTGGTCACGGTATGCATACGCATTATTCACACGGATACCAACCAAGAATTTCTGCACACTATTCCATTTTTGTTGCAGAAGTCGCCTCTACAGTAAATGAAGTGTTATTAATTCACTACTTATTAAAAGAAGCGAAAGAAACGAACGTACGTAATCATTTAATTAACTACTTTATCGATAGCTTTAAAGGTACTTTCTTTACACAAATCATGTTTGCAGAATTTGAAAAAATCACACATGAAATGGCCGAACAAGGTAAACCATTAAACGCCCAAGTCTTTAGCGAAATTTATGAAAAGCTATTTAGAGAATATAACGGTGATTCACTTGTATTTGATGAAGAAGTAAAATATGGATGGTCTAGAATCCCTCATTTCTATCGTCCATTTTACGTGTACAAATACGCAACTGGATTCGCCTCTGCCATTCAAATTGCCGATAAATTATTAAGCGGTGATCCAAATGCACAAAAAAACTATATCGAATTCCTTAAAGGCGGAAGTTCTGACTATCCATTAAACCTACTGAAAAAAGCTGGTGTTGATTTAACTACGCCAGAACCGATTGAAAGTGCATTAAATCGCTTTACTCAACTTGTTGAAGAGTTTTCAGCATTATAAAAAAAGCATGCAGAGTATATACTCTGCATGCTTTTTTCATTCGAATCACTTTATTCTACATGTTGCTGCGTCACACAATGAATCATACCACCATACGCATACAGTGCATTTACATGAATACCAACGATTCTTCTTCCTGGAAACTGCCCTTCAATGATTTGCAGTCCTAACTTATCATGTTCATCACCGTATATAGGAACCAATACAACTTCATTTCCAATATAGAAATTCAAATACGAACCTTTACAGTCTGCCTCTTTTACCACTTTTCTTGTTACTGGTACTGGGATGAGTTGAAATGGACTTCCATCTATATTTCTCGCTTGTCGCAATTCTTGATAATGCTTTTCTTGCGCATCCAAAAGGTACGCCTCTCCTTCCCTGAAAGGATCATATTCATAAAGAATCGTATTTTCATTTACAAAACGTGCTGCCCCATCAATATGATAATCCGTATCTTCATCATAATTATCTTCACCACGAATACCAGTTATCCATATAAAATTCGTTACCCCTAAATACTTCGTTAACTCCATTTCAATCTCTTCCTGACTTAGTGTAGGATTTCGATTTTCATTTATAATAGAAGTTTTTGCCGCCATTAAGGTCCCGTTTCCATTTATCTCTATTCCTCCACCTTCTAGACAAACACTTGCTGCAACTTTTGGGATACTATACATTTCACTTATTTCGTCCGGAATAACAGCATCATTTTCATACGGATATTTATCCCCCCAACCATTAAAAATCCAGTGCGTTAAGCAGAGATTTTCTTCCTTATCTTTTACAAATATCGGTCCATTATCTCTTATCCATATATCATCAGTTTCTTGAACTAAAAAATCAATTTTATCCATATTTACGTTCTCTTCAATTAGCTTCGATTGGACATGTGTTTTTTCTTCTTCATCATATACAACAATATGCACATTCTCTCCGTAATGAAGCTCCTTCGCCATCGTTACCCAAATATCATCTAACTTAGCTCTGTAACCTTCACCTCTATGCGTTTTATCATGAGGCCATTGGAGCCATGTCCCCTCATGTTTCTCCCATTCTGCAGGCATATAAAACAAACTATTTTCTATATTTCTCATACATGTTCACCCCTTCTCTAAATGTAAGTCCAGTCCATACTTTGACATCGTGTTAAGGTCAACAACAATATATTCATTTGCTTGTAACTACTTCATAACGTTACTCTTTATTCTCCCTTGTGATACACTACTTCTCCTTGTAAAACTGTCATTAATACTTTCACACTCGGAATCTTATCGACACTCATTTTAGTAATATCCTCATTTAGTATTACGATATCAGCCGATTTTCCTACTTCAATTGAGCCAGTAATCTTATCAAGTCCTAGTGCCTTAGCTGGCTTAATTGTATAAGCATCAATAGCAGCCTGTACATTAGACAAGCCTTTCTCATCAATACTTAATGCGTTCGAAATCGTCACAAGTGGATTCAATTCATTTACATCCCAATCACTACTAAGTGATACATTTGCACCTGTTTTCCAAATTTGTCCTAACGGCATAATTCGTTTCATTTGCTGGTCTGTAAAATACGTACTTGCCCAGCTTTGTTTAGGATCTTCCGCAAAATCATGACCGACTTGAAAATCAGCGCTAACTCCTAAATGAGCAAAACGATTCATATCACTATCTTCTACCATTTCCACGTGCGTAAGCGTATACGGCTGTTTTGCCCCTTCTTTTTTCGCTGCTTCAATTGCATTTAAACTCTCTCTTACTCCACTATCTCCAATTGTGTGAATAAGTGCACCGTAACCAAGTTTATTAAGTTCAGTTAACCACCATTTCATTTTTTCTTCTGGAATATAGTTCAAACCATACGGGGTTCCTTTAAACCACTCAAATTTATATTTTTCAAGCGTTTTCGCTGTACTGTTAATACTAATTCCATCACTATACATCTTCACTTGATTAATAAGCATGCGTGACGACAAACCATCTCGCTTAATCTTTTGGAAATACTCGATTTGTTCTGCTTCATTTAAGTTCAGATACACCCACGGACGAAGTACTACCCGTGACGTTAACTTTTTCTCATCATTTACTTTATTCCAAACATCTAACCAGCCTCGTTTCCAATAGAGACGTCCATCCCCCACTGTAGTAATACCATTCTTCGCAACTTCATCTAAGCCGTCCAGCAAACCTTCATAATTTTTTTCGAACAAATTCGGTTGGGCATTCCATGCTTTTTCCATTACGATATCTCCAGCTGTATCATAAAGAATACCAAACGGTTCTCCTGTTTCTGGATCCCGAATAATTCTTCCACCTTGTGGATCTTTCGTATCTTTATTTATCCCAGCCAACTCCAATGCTTTCGAGTTAACCCATACAGAATGAGAGGTTCTTTCCATAATTATTACTGGGTTATTAGGAAATAGCTCATCAAGAACTTGTAATGGCGTTTGTTGTTCTGACTTTTCATCCATATTTTTTAACAGCTCTTCCAAACTAAATCCTGTTCCACTTATCCATTCCCCATCTTTCACATCTTTTTTACAAGCATTTAAATACGAGCGTTGTTCTTGCAACGCAGCTTCTGGTGAGACACTACAATTCCCTGCTGCTGGTGATTTCGCTTCAAAAATATGATTATGATTATCCACAAAACCAGGAAGAAGTTGACGTCCTTGTAGATTTATCACTTTCGTATCTTTATTAATCAATTTTTCTACATCCTTATTTGAACCGACAAAAGTAATTTTCCCATCTTTAATCTCTATAGCTTCTGCCATTTCTTGCTTTTCATTAGAAGTGTAAATTGTACCATTTTTAAACACTACATTTTTGGGCAACTGACTAGGTAGAGCAGAGCTACCATTCTCACCTTCTCCTACTTCAGGCGTACACGCTGAAATCCATACCATACTTAGAATCAAACAAATAATCATGATTTTTCTTTTCATATTCTTTCTCCTTTTTATTATGATAAAATGAAACTTTAATCAGTGGTGGACTCCATCCCTCACTAATTATTTGCCCACATCCATCAGGCTTTTACGGACAGCCTGACTCCCAAAAAATAGCGGGATAAATTGCTTTCGTATATAGAATAAGGATTGACATAATGTTAATGTCAATCCTTATTCTCATTCTATTTTCGTAACTAAAAAACAAATTTGTGTCACATACTCTTCTGTTAAACAATCACATTCTGGTCCCTTTATATAGACTTCATATGGATGACTCTCTAGTATATAGCCATTCCTTTCAACCCACTCTTCTAACGCCATATAAGCATAACCTATATAGTCATAGCTGCCATAATGCAAAGTGGTAACAATTTGATGCTGCTTTAACCTTTTTATGTCGCACTCTTGTAATACACCTTTATTATCTTCATCCATAATCGGAATTCTTAATTCTATATAGCTGCGATTTGGAATATACTCTTCATCATAAAAAACTGTAGATGGAGAACCGACTATTTGAAAGCTATTTTTTTGTACTTGTTCATATAAGTCATAAAAATAATCATCCATATCGTCTATATCTATTTGTAACTTTTGAGCAATTACTGTTATTTCATTTCTCATTCCAATTAATATATCGTAACTTCTATGGCGAGCAATATTTAGACCTTTATTCATATTTACTATTTCATTCATTTCTGAAATAACCTGTAAATTTTGTTTCACTTCATGAGATAACTCCATAATTTGAGATTGCATATGTTCAACAAACGAATCTTGATCTGCTGACTGGAGAATGATTTTAATTTTTGGTAAAGGAAACTTGTACTCCCTCAGCTTTTTAATTTTTAACGCTACTTCCAGCTGCCCTTGTTCATAATATCTATATCCATTTACCGGATTCACATATGCTGGTTTTAATATCTCTTCTTTGTCATAATGCCTTAGCATCCGTGTACTCATTTTACAAATTCGTGAAAATTCAGTAATTGTATACATATAAATACCCCTTGAATACATTTTCTTATAAACTTATTCATCCCGATTGGTATGGGCTAATAATTAGAGGGGATGACCTCCTCTAATTAAAGTTTCACCTTATTAAAACCAATCAAAAATTTTTCTAATTGAAGAACTTTCACCCTGACTGCTCAATCTTTTCATTTTTGAAGGCAATAAATGACTCGGACAATACCACGTTAAACAATTCATTGCACCTCCCATAGTCGATATTTCTCCTACATGAATTTGAATGACTTGTTTTTCCGTATGCTGTTGAATATATCGTAAAACTTCCCCGTCTTTTGCTAATCCAAACTTAGGAACATAAAGGGCGTCACATGTTTCTAACATATTTATATATAAACCTTTTGCCGATGCAATTTCTTGATCATATTGCCCTTTCTCTGTATATGACGAAGGAACAACGATAAATTCAGCTTCTGGCATTTGCTCTTGAATAATCTCTTGCACATGATATCTAAATTCATTATCACCTAGAAAATCACTAATAAACATTGTGTGTTCATCAATAAATTTAACCATTCCGTCCGCGTGCGCAAGTACATCTCCTTCTTCAGCAGGAATAATAATAACCCGGCTTACATCTAAATCCCACTCTAATTGCTCAATTATTTCCTCTTCCGTCCAATCATCGTTGTCATCAAATATGCGTTCTGTTAATATAACAGTATCTTTTTTATTCCAAATAAGATTGCCACCATCCAATATTAATGGTGATTTCACATACTCAAATTCATTTTTCTTCAACCATTTATTAAATTGTTGATCTAAATATCGCCCTTGATCCTCTGGTAAATAGTTTGGGTAATATTTAAATTTAACAAGATGATTCGTTATAACTGGCGCAACATCTCTTAGCCAAATATCATCATACTCAAAGAAGTTTGTATGAAAGTCTTGCTCTTCAACAGATAAAGATATAAGTTGATCGGTAAATGATTTTTTTTCATTTAAGTATTCATTAAAGTAAATAATGTCTTCATACAATGGTTGATAATATTCATTCGATTCGTCTGGTATTGCAGTAAAAATAATGCCACTATGTTTTTGTTCCATTTTATTTACCTCGCTTTTTAATAATGATTACATAACTGATTTCAATCAGCCAACTATTCCCCAATCCATTTCTCTTTTCATTACAATTTTTGAAACGTGCACATTTCATGAATGGATTATAGCACGGAGAAATATTATATATTTATATAAAAAATATATAGCTGTCGTTAAGCCGTAAAGTAACTCTTGACAAGATTTGAAAATAACGCTTTTCATACAACATTAAAAATATAATCATCATACCCAATGAATGATTAGCTGATTTTTCTATCAAGATTCATATCCATTACTTCGAGCAAACCGTTTTGATTACATAAATCTAATACATGTGTTTCTACTCCTATACAAATCCCTTCTAATGGAAGATCGTTTGGGTCCTGGCCAAATGGATCTTCAATTTCAACCCCTATTGCTTCAATCCCTATAAATGCAAAACTTATAAACGTAGTTGCAAGTATTGTAAACCATCCAAGACTATCAACAAGCCCGATCGGTAAAGTCCCGCAAAATATGAGCAGTAAAATTTTAATATGAGCAAAATATGCAAATGGGATAGGCGTTGTTTTAATACGATCACATCCACCCACAGCCGTAAGCAAATTATTCAAATCAGCTTCCATATTAATTATTACATTTGGATGAATTCGACCCGTTTTTAAACCTTTTGATAGTATAGTTTTTAACATAAAAGCTATACTAATTGGTAAATGAATAGACTCCGCCAATATTTCCTTTTCCTTCTCGGAACAAATATTAAGCAATGCTTTTATTTCAGTTAGATCTTTATCGTCTCTCAAATGCCCTTTCGCTATCTTAGGAAAAGCAATTAATAAATGTAAAAATTTTAGCTTTTCCTGATCCGTCTTTTTCTCTTCAGACTCCCAATGACATAAAAAACTAACTGCTAAGTTTCTAGTAGAAGCACCAATCGTGCCAAATAACTTTCTACCTTCCCAGTACCGATCATAGGCAGTGTTCGTACGAAAAACTAACAGTAGACCTAAAGCTCCTCCAACAATTACCCAAGGAGTTTGATTAATTTTTATTTCTGCATAATAGTAATTAATCACAGTGATTACTGTTGAAATGCACATATATAATAAAATTTGTGGGAAAATATCTCTTATAACTGTTCTCTTTAATGTAAATATTCGATGTAAACTATTTTGATTATTGTAATGTACCATATTTACAAAAGCCTCTTCCCTTTTTAACTTTTTATCCTTAAAAATTACGAAAGTATACAATTAAATAGTAGAATCATAAACCCTATCATTACGAAACTGGTGAAAATTATTTCTTTCAATACTCTTACTCCTTTTTGAGCCAAAAGATATACCACTTTTAAAATTTAAACAACAAATGTTCACTATTCTAAATCACGACGCATTATTTTAGAGTTCGCAATGAATAAAGCACTAATTAATACAAGAATCGCGCAGGCGTATAACAATATATCTATTGGACTATCATGATTTATAATAATGAGACGAACGATAGCTGTTATACCTATATATATAAAATATCGTAATGGAAAATGAAAATTCATTTGAAAATACTTTATAATCATTACGATGAATTCAAAATATAAAAAGAATACGACGATACTATCGATCAAATGATAACTAGATTCCTCACCATTTAATTTCAGTTCTTGTATAAATTGAATGACTTCTTTCACAAGAAACACACTTAGAACAACCCCTAAACAAATCAAAGCTACATTTAAAATGTACTGTAGAACGATAGGGAAAAACGAAAATACTATTTTTAAGTTCTTTAACACAAACATTTTCTCCTTTTCCATATAAAGTAAAACTTTAATCAGTAGGGGGGTTGTTCACCCCCTACTGATTATTAGCCCACACTAATCGGGCGTTTATGGACAGCCCGACTCCCACCTAACTTCTTTTTTCGAGTCGAGTTTTAAGGTGAGAGTCTTACTACCCGCAAATAGCGGGATAAAACGAAAAGCGACAATACACTATACTCCGATTATCATTATATTAAAACGTTTTATTTTTACGAATAATAAAGCATGACAAAATAGGTAAAAATAGTATTTCATCTATTTTGTCTATACAGCAGTATAACGAAACTCCAAACGACTATTTCAATTGAATTGGTTGTTGTTGTGTCACACAATGAATCATACCGCCATTTTTATAAAGCTCTCTCACATCAATACCTACTACTTTACGATCCGGGTATAACTTCTGAATCGCGTCGTTTGCGATTTTATCATTTGGATCATTATAATTAGGCACCAATACCACTTTATTCCCAATATAATAATTGATATATGATCCCTTATAATCAAGAGTTTTCCCATTTTCTAAAGCAACCTTGTCTTTACTAAGTGGTAAGTATTCATACTTATACTTATTTCCTGAAGCATTTTTTGCATCTAACAATGTATCCATATCTTTGTTAGACAAACCCCATTCGGCTAGATCGTCTTCTTTCATCGTTACAATAGTAGATTTATTATGGAATTTAGCAAATCCATCAATATGAAAGTCCGTAATATCTAAATTAGGTACTCCATCTAACCAAATAATGTTTGACACCCCAAGGTCACTTATATATTTTTCAATTTCCTTTTCCGATAAATCAGGATTTCTATTTTTATTCGTTACAGAACTTCGAGTTAATAAAGCAGTCCCATTGCTATCTAATTCAATTGCGCCACCTTCAAGGACAAATTTCCCCCAATCAATTCTTTCAATCCCTAATTGCTTACTAACGTTCTCACGAATACGAGCATCATTTTTGTAAGGTGTTTTATTCCCCCAACCATTAAATGCTGGATCTAATATTTTTAGATTTTTATCATTGTCATAAACAAAAATTGGTCCACTATCTCTTGCCCATACATCATCCGTAGGTGCTATAATGAAATCAATCTTCTCCATATTTAGCCCTTCATCTGTTAAAAGCTTATTGATTCTCTCTTTTTCTTCCTGGTCATATGCAACAATGTGGACTTTTTCACCCGTAGTTAAAGCACTTGCCATCTTAACCCAAATAGGTTCAACTTCTTTTTGATACTCTTGACCATATGTGTATTCATGTGGCCATTGTAGCCATGTACCTTCATGTTTATCTGTTTCATCCGGCATCGTGTATTTTCCAATCTTTTTCTGTACCTCTACCTTCTCATTCTCTTTCCCTTTTGCATTTTCATTTCCACCTTCATAAGAACATCCACTTATAATCGTTGTAGCTAATGTAGCTATCAAACAAAACTTCACTACTTTTTTCATTTTCTGCCCCTCCTGTTCTTGTCTTCAATAATGTAAAGCTTCACATAGTGTGAAGCTCAAGATTTTTCATCGATGTAAAAATTACCAATTATTCTCCCACGTGATAATCGTAAAATTCCAATAAAAATAGAGGGCATTCACAAAGTAACCCCCTCTATTTAACATTACTATTTTTTAACTTCCTTCATAAATTTATTCTAATCTTACTCCCTTCTCATACTTGCTTGTTCACTAAATAAAACATTATTAAATAAAAAAATCGGTATTGATCATTTCATATCAATACCGATTTTTAAACATTTATTTTTCTTCTATTAAATCATTCGCCATTTTTCTAAACTCTTGATTAAACGTATCATTCATACCATTCTGTACGTTAGAGAATAATATAACAAACGTTCGTTTATCCCAGTTAAAATTATTAAATGTGTTCCAACCAGCTAATACCCCATGATTATGATAATAGTCTGGGTAAATATAGAAACTAAATCCATATTTTCTTGCAGGTGATACAGTAAACATATCAGATAAGCCTTGCTTAGAAAGCAATTTCCCATCCATAATAGCCTCATCTAATTTTTTCATATCTTCAACAGTCGTATACATTTCACCACAACCATATAGCCAGTTCATTTTTAAGCGAGGCGCATCTATTAATTCATTATCTTTTTTCGTATAACCTTCTGCTAAGAAAATATCTTCCGGTAGAGTTGCCCCCATTCCAGATTCATGCATTCCAACAGGATTAAAAATATTTTCTTTCACATATTCAGCAAGCGGTTTATTCGTAATCTTTTCGACAATATACGCTAACACCATATAATTATAATCTGTATATTTCCATCCTGTCCCTGCAGGAAATTGTAACGTTTGCGCACCAATCCACGTTACTAACTTTAAACGTGACGCTGCATCAACACTCCCTTGCCCCTGTTCTGGTAACCCGGACGTATGTGTTAACAAATTTCGTAACGTAATGTTTTTATCTGCCGGAAACGATGGAATATACTTATTGACATTGTCTTCAATATTTAATTTCCCTTTTTCTCTTAGTTGCATAATAGATATCGCAACGACTGTTTTCGTAATGGAACCGATACGATACTTCGTTCTTGGCGTTGTTAACATTTTATCTTTCACATTCGCATAGCCGTAACCTTTTCGTAAAATCACATGACCTTTGCTAGCTACTAGAACACTCCCATTAAACCCTTTATCTTTTAAATATTGATCTAGTTTTCCCGCTGCACTTTCATAGCGTTTTTTCTCGTTTATACTAACTTCTTGCTGCTCGTCCTTTTGCTTATCAATTATATTCGAAAATGCCTTTATATCATATTTTTTATCTTTCTTTGCATGTATTAGTGCAACGACACTCCCACAAAAAACAGCAAAAATAAAGAAAACGATTAACCATTTCTTTAACATAATAGGAACCCTCTTTTTCTAGTTTCACTTAACGTGCATCCATTCTATTCTATATCTTTTAATTTTCAGATATTTTATAATATTACTTGCTATTCTCTTTATTTAAATTAGATTCCTTTTTATCACATTCAACTTTCAACTACTCTCTATTGTATTTCTTTCTTAAAAAATATCCAGCATACAATCGGATGCGCCTGACTATAATTTCAATTTCTTATGTAACATTTATTACACATCATACAGAATGGAGATGTAATATGAAAAATACCGATAGACGCAATCGTTTAGATGATAGAATGTTTCATTATCGGATAACAAAGAACAATATAGTTTTCATTGAATATTACGGAAAACAAATTATGATTTTAAAAGGAAATGACGCTGAAAAATTTTTAAACAAAATAAATCATGCAAATAACGATAAAGAACAACAACTGATTATGGCTAAAATTACAGGTAATTTCAAAAGAGGAAATGAACGTAATTGAAAACGAATCTCATTTTCTTTTTTTGATTATACAGCATATTCAATAAGAAATGTCGCTCATATGGCATTTCTTTATATTTTCTTCACCAAAAATTCACATTGCTAACTTTCCTTTATTTTTTATTCTCCCTATATAAGCTGAGTACTGAAATACTTAGTAATACAACTATACACAACCACGCATACGTATACCCTTTCTGATCTACAATATACCCAAATAAGACAGGTGCAACAATAATAGCAATTTGATTTAATGTAAGAGCAAAACTCACTGTCATCCCTACAGATTCTTCACTTGCCGTTTCTGCAACTTCAATTATAAAAAGACTGAACCAGCCAATCGAAAAGAACCCTAACAATGCACTTACAACATACAAGAACTCACTCCTTATTGTATGTATATTCATTACTAACATAAGAATAAAACAGATAGAAGTACAGACCGATATAAATAAAGGGATGCGCCGGTTTCCCTTATAACACAAATCACTAACAGCTGCCAATGTAATACGGCCAATCATTCCAGAAAAGAACATAACTGAAAATACTTTTCCGGCTAAAATAGGTGTAATTGATTGTTCCATTACTAAAAAATTTATAAAATGTCCAACTAACAACATTTGTAATGAAATCATGCAAATACCAGTTATATAAATTGGATACAACGCTTTTTTATGCATCACTGATTTTAACTGCACCCAAAAAGAGGTTTTTATACGTTCTTCTTTCCCTTCCTTCCGAACACATGAATCTCGATAAAATATAGAAAATAAAAGACCACCTATTATACAAATGCTTCCTATTACATGTATCGCATAAGACAAATTATATTTTATTACAAGTAACGGAATTAATACTCCCGCTAGTACACCACCAATCGGTATACCGGCTTGCCTGATCCCCATTGCTAACCCACGATTTTCTTTTGAGAACCATTTTAGTATCACTTTACTTCCTCCCGGCTGGGAAACACTATAAAACATTCCTACTAACAAAAGGACAAAGAGTAACCCTTTAAATCCATTTACTATATTAGTCAGTAAGAGCGAACCACCGAGTAAAAATGAACTGATAGTAATTAACCACTTTTCATTATATTGATCAAGTAGCTTCCCAACAAAAAGCATGCAAAATAGCGGTCCAATATTTACAACACTTACTAATAACCCACTCTCCATATTCGTAAGTGCGTATTCTTCCTTCCAAAATAAAGCGAAAGCTCCGACACCATACGTTATAAGTGTCGCTGTCGTTTGAGCAATCGTCGCAAAAATTAACATCATCCACTTATAAGTACTGTTCACATTCTCTTTCATTAGCATTAAGATCCCTCCATCCCCTTCCATTGTATGAAATTTTTGATATCATATAAAATAAATATTAATCATATAATCCATCAAAAAAATTGATACCTTTTTCGGAGGGATGATACGTGGACATAAAAGATTTAACTGTTTTTTACGAAGTTGCAAAAGAAAGAAATATATCTCATGCAGCAAAAAATTTAAACTATGTGCAATCTGGCGTAACGATGCGTATGAAACAACTAGAAAACGAATTAGGTGTGCCTTTATTTTATCGAAATGGAAAAGGTGTTACTTTAACTTCTAACGGCGAGATTTTATTAACATACGCAAAACAAATCATCCACTTAATGGAGCAATCTGTTAAAGCGGTCCAAAGTAATGGAACCGAACCAAAAGGCACTTTAAAAATCGGATGTACAGAATCCACAACAGCTGTTCGGATTCCTTCCATATTAGCGAACTACTATGAGAATTACCCACAAGTCGAATTAGTTTTAGAAACAAATACGACGGAACAGCTAACCCATCTCGTATTAGACCGAAAACTAGACGGAGCATTTATCGCTGGAACTACTCAGCACGCTGAACTTCGTGCAAATGTATTTCGTGAAGAAGAATTAGTTCTCATTAGCAAAAATCCTTTATCCTCTTTCCAAGACATAGGAGACATGAATTTACTTACCTTTAGTCACGGGTGCTATTATAGAAGGTTATTAGAAGACTGGCTTCAAGAAGAAGGAATTTCACCTAAACGAGTTTTAGAGTTTGGAACGATTGAAGCGATACTCGCATGTGTAAAATCAGGTATGGGCATAGCAATTATGATGAAATCTATTTTAAATGGTCATAAACATGACGTATCATTCAACCCTTTACCAAATAGCTTCAAAAAAATCCCTACTACTTTTATTACTAGAAAAGATATTTTTCACTCAGCTGCATTACAAAAATTTATGGAGATGACCCACAATGCGTGAAAAGAAAATACGTGGTATGAAACGAAAAACAAACACTATGATAAAACGAATTGAGGAATATACGAATACATTCCCTTCTACTTTCTATCATGATGAATATTGGTATATGCCTTTACCTGTTTCACAAGCTTTTATTAACTCTCAAAAAAACACCTAGGAAAGTAAAGAGATTGTGTATTCAAACTTTATTAAATCAAGCAAACCAATTATTGAAAATGAAACCGAACGACACAAATACATATCGAGTTGTAGTTATGATTTCCATTGCAGATTTATGGCGCTCTCAAATTATCATATTTAAAAACGATGACTACTTTCATACTTTTTTCCATAGAAATAGTGAATTACAAAAATGGATTCCGCTTTCAAATGAATCTGTTTTTTTGGAAAAATGGGGAATTAAAATTTGGCATACCGTCAAAACATTGCACTTTCAAGAAATCATTCATGACGAAGATGAATGCTCTAAAAAAGAGATTTGGTTTATTGGAGAATTAGCGTGAAGAATGCACTGAACTCTATTATTTGAATCTACCCTGAAACAGTAACCACTCATTTTACATCATAGAAAAAGGTATACCTAAAATATTGGTATACCTTTTTCCCTATTTATTTTCCTTTTAAAACACTATGTAACCGATCCGGATAATTTGTAAACATTCCTGTAGCACCCCATTTAATTAACAATCTCATATCTGGTTTCTCATTAATTGTATACGGATGAATAAGCAGGTGATTTTCCCTAGCCTTTTTCATATATGACTCATCAATAATTAACTCTCCATTATCATTACGTAAGTTTGGCCCAATACCGACTGCATACTTTTTAATTTCTTGAAAATCATCATGCGTTACACTTTTCGGCTCATGTGTAATGCCAGACCATTCAACAATCTCGTTGTTATCATTTGGATAATACCAAAGTAGTTGGACTAACGGAATATTTTCATTCATACTATGAATCTTTTTTAAGCTATCTTTACTAAATGATTGAATCATAACACGACTAGAAGACATGTTCTGACCTATTAAATTATATTTTTTTAATAACGCTAATAATTTCTCTTCCATTCCTGGATACACATCTGGCGATTTTGTTTCAATATAATACTTCATACTTCTTCCGTACTTCTGAAAGATTTCTTCAAGAGTCGGAACTTTTTGACCAATATACTCTTGCTTAGCCTTTTCTGGATAAGCTTTATTGAACCATGACCCTGCATCTAAACTCTTTATTTCACTTAACGTTTTATCTCGTACTTCACCTGTACCATTTGTAGTTCGATCAACTGCTGTATCATGCATTGCAATTAATTGGCCATCCTTTGTTAATTGAATATCTAACTCCAAATAATCCGCTTTCATTTTTTTCACAAGATCATAAGAAGTAAAAGTATGCTCAGGTGCATGTCCACTTGCTCCGCGATGTGCAATATTTAAAAACTTATTCGTATTCCATTCATGCTTCCCTTCTGATTTCGCATGAACAGCTCCCCCAGCAAAGATACTTCCCGTCATAAAGAAAATAACTAAAACGCTAATAATTTTTCTCATCCTTCTAACCCTTCCTACGTTGCAAATTTCAACAAGCTAATGAGATTTACACGAAATAGAAGACATACTTTCATTATTTTTATAAGCCTATATTAAAATTCCAATCTTACAAATATATTTTCTCTATGTTATTAATAAAGAAAACTATTTCATTCCTATAGCCTCCTTTTCACATGTAACTCCCTATTGTGTACGGTTCATTCAATAAAAAAAGCCATAATTTATTTAGAGGACACTCCTGTATCCCTAAATAAATTTATGGCTTTTCTCAAATATCTCCGGCCTCTATTAACTTGTCGAAATTAATCATACCAAACCTATTAAATTTTGTGAATATGATTTTTTAATAAAGTAAAACTTCAATCAACCAAGTTTTATGCATCCTCCATTGAGTATTAGTCCACACTGATCAGACTTTTATGGACAATGATTAGCTATAATGTCTTTTTGTTTTTATCAACTATTTTATTTACATAATATTATTATCTTTTATAACAACTTTCATTTTTTACAATTCTTAGTTGAAAAGTGGATAATTTATATACAACCACACTTCCTTATTTATTTGAAAATTTCATAATAAATTGTTCATAACCTCTTCAAGTACTGTGTTTATTGGAGATATAACCTCTTTCCCTGAACGCCACCCTATAAAGCCATCAGGTCTAATCAATACAGCACCTCCATTCTCTATCCCATATAATTTGCTAAAAACATCTTCTTGAGCAATAAAGTCTCCACTTAGACCAACTCGATACACTTTTATATTTATTCCTAATTTAGATGAAGCATCATGTGCAGCTTCATCCCAAGAACAATTTTCTATTCCTGTAAGTAATACAAAATTGTTACCGAATAAGTCTAGTATAGAAGCTTCTTTCCCTTCATACACCCCAAAAAAATGTGGTGCTCGCGTGCCAGGTCTTCCGTTCAACTCTACTACATCCATTCTATGCGGAGTGTTGGAGTCATCTATAATCGCCTCTGAACAATACTGATACCCAACAGTTACAGCTAAACCATCCATATTATTCAAACTGCCTTCCTCTCTATTCGCAGCACGAAATAATAAACTACTCGCATAATCCGTCGTTAATTTTGCAACAGGGTATCTCTCATCATGGTATGTTTCTAACAATTTCGGTTTTGCTTTCCCTTTTATAACAGCAGCTAACTTCCAGGCTAAATTATGCGCATCTTGTATTCCCGTATTTGAACCAAATCCTCCTGTTGGCGGCATAATATGTGCAGAATCACCAACTAAAAAAATGCGATTATCTTGAAATTTTATTGCTGTACTTTCACTCGCTTCCCACGGTAGAACACTTAATATTTCTGATTCAACATTTGTACTTCCAATTGCTATTTGAATAATTTGTTTACAACGTTCTATATTGAAATCCTCTGGCCCCTCTCCTTTTAATGGATCGTAGGCTACATGATAAATCCATTTTTTTACGTTATCAACCGGGATGAGTGCACCAAGAACCTCCGGATGAAGTACCATAGAAAAACCGAATGCGTCTCCTTGTATAAACTCACTTAAATCAGCTTCAAAATAAATATTCATATAATAGCCACCAATGGTTCCACGACCCTCAGTTTTAATCCCTAACTGCTCACGTATTTTACTTTTCGCCCCATCTGCTGCAATTACATAATCACAATGTATGACACTCTCTTTTTCTGTTTCACGATCTCGAATCGTTGCTTTTACCCCGTTCTCATTTTGTTCAAATAAAATTAATTCATGATAAAAAGATAGTTCTCCGCCTAATGTCTTCGCTTCTTGTAACATCATTTCTTCTAAAATAATTTGATAACAAGCAGTTTGTTTTGATGCGCTAATCTCTTCTATTTTTTGAAGTAACTTTTCATCGTTTCCATACTGAGTGGCTCTCATTTTTTCCAATTCTTCCTTATTCGCCTCAGCTATTGTACGGACCGCTATTCTTCCTCGGCAATTTTCTAGTGCTTTCCCCGCCAATTTAATTCTATTTTCTAAACCTAATTCTCGAAATAACTCCATTGTACGTAAAGTAAGCCCGCCTGCTTTCGGATGAATTGCAGTAGACGGATGTCTTTCAATAAGTAAGTACCTAATATTATGTTTTGCAAGAAATAACGCAGACGCTAATCCTGATAATCCCCCTCCAACAATTAAAACTGGTACATAATTTGGTTTCATATATTTATCCTCCACATCATTGTTCTGAGCTCAGTATCATAAATATAATTAAAAAAACCATTAAAATATAGACTTATATTTCATTTTGAATTATCATATAGATAGATTACGCCCCAAAATCCCTTTTACCTTTTCATACATCTATAATCCACCTGAATTGTGTGTGTATGAAAGAGTAAAACAAAAGAACTTACTTTACGTTGAGCCATGTTCTATCATAGAAATCAGAAATAATACAAAAATTATAAGCGATCATAACCTTATGGATTATATAAGGTTGCGATTGCTTATTTTATTGTTAAATCATTTTTCATTTTTAAAACTTCATCTATTGAGTTATGTAGTCCTTCCAATCCCTTTTCTATCCCTCTATAATTTTCAACAATAAAAAATTCATTCGTCTCGATTTTCTTTCCCAATATTGCAGCTCATACAACAATCATGTAGCATTACCGTATCGATGCAATGGTTCATCATCTTAAACCTTTCGACTAATTTATTGGAGGCAAAGTGATTGAAATGAATAAACAAGAACAATTAAATGTTATAAAAAAAGATTTTATTGACTCTCAAAAAGTATTATTAGCAATTGGCGATGAAACAAGGCAAGCTATTTTGTTAGTTCTCATGGAAACGGAATGTCAAACCGGATTACGTGTAGGAGAAATTACGAAGCAAACACACCTTTCCCGCCCAGCAGTATCACATCACCTTAAGATTTTACGAGAAGCTGGTATTATTTTAATGCGAAAAGAAGGCACAAAAAACTTTTATTATATTGATATACGTACAAAATTAGGTTTATTAAAAAATCTTGTGTTAGATATTGAAAAGCTATTGCACAACTTTTATTGAAATAAAGATACGGTATTTGGAGGTATAAGAAATGAGAGCAATGATAATTGATAGATATGGAAAAGTCCCAATGCGTATGACAGAGGTACCTACTCCTAAAATAAATGAGTATGAAGTGCTCGCAGAAATTCATGCAGCTAGCATTAATCCAATTGATTTTAAAATACGCGACGGAAAAGTAAAAATGTTACTGAAATATGAAATGCCCCTAATACTTGGTAATGACTTTTCCGGTGTCATCGTAAAGGTTGGGGCAAAAGTGACTAACTTTAAAGTCGGTGATGAAATATATGCACGCCCAAGAAAAAATAAGATTGGTACTTTCGCGGAGTATATAGCCATTCATGAAAATGATATAGCTTTAAAACCTAATAATTTAAGTTTTGAGGAAGCTGCTTCGATTCCACTCGTTGGCTTAACATCATATCAAGCATTACATGACATCATACAATTACAAAAAGGACAAAAGATTTTAATTCACGCTGGATCCGGTGGTGTTGGTACTTTTGCTATTCAGTTAGCAAAAATAATGGGTGCCACTGTTACAACGACTGCTAGTGAAGCTGGTGTAAATTTAGTAACGTCTCTTGGCGCAGATGAAATTATTAATTATAAAACAGAGAAATTTGAAGATATACTAAAAAATTATGATGCGGTATTTGATACAATCGGCGGTGCAACACTTGAAAAATCATTCAATATTATAAAAAGCGGAGGAAACATTGTTTCCGTTTCAGGCATGCCGAATGCTCGCTTCGGTAAAGAATTTGGTTCAGGATTCTTTAAAACTCTCTTATTTTCATTAGCCAGCAAAAAACTTACCGCACTTGAAAAAAAGCATAATGCTCAATATTCATTTTTATTTATGAAGCCAAGCGGGGATCAATTACGTACTATTGCAAACTATATTAAAGCTGGACAAATCAAACCTGTAATCGATCGAGTTTTCCCTTTTGAAGATGCTCAAAAAGCAATGGAATATTCAGAGTCTGGAAGAGCAAAAGGAAAAATAATTGTAAAAATGAAATAATAATAAAACCTCCATTTTCTTAAAATGGAGGTTTTAAATTTGCTGTTAAATAGACATTGTGCAATGAAGTCCTTACAATAGATTGCAAGGGGAAATATTATATTATACTTTTAGTTAACTTTACAAAGAATACATACGTACAAATACATATCCTAATTACAAAAGAGGAGGAGATAAAATGACTAAAAATAATGAAGCTGGTTGGAATTTAGATAATAGTTATACGACTTTACCACAATCATTCTATACAGAAATCCCCCCTACTCCCGTAAGTTCACCGGAGCTAGTTAAACTAAATCATTCACTAGCAATATCTCTCGGCTTTAATCCTGAAGAATTGAAAAAAGAAGTTGAAATTGCTATTTTCGCTGGTAATGCATTCCCTGAAGGAGCTCATCCATTAGCTCAAGCGTATGCCGGTCATCAATTCGGACATTTTAATATGTTAGGCGACGGTCGTGCCCTTTTAATTGGCGAACAAATTACTCCTTCCGGTAAACGTTTTGACATTCAACTGAAAGGTTCTGGCCCTACTCCGTATTCACGCCGCGGTGATGGTCGTGCTGCACTCGGTCCGATGCTACGTGAGTATATTATCAGTGAAGCAATGTATGCACTTGATATTCCAACTACTCGAAGTTTAGCAGTTGTCTCAACTGGCGAACCAACATATCGTGAAACAAAGTTACCTGGAGCAATTTTAACTAGGGTTGCTAGTAGCCATATACGTGTTGGCACATTTCAATATGCTGCCGCTCGTGGTTCTATCGAGGATCTTCAATCACTAGCTGACTATACGATCAAAAGGCATTATCCAGAAATTGAATCTCATGAAAATCCATATACTGCATTACTACAAGAAGTCATTAAAAGACAGGCAAGTCTTATCGCTAAATGGCAACTTGTTGGATTTATCCATGGTGTAATGAACACTGACAATATAACGATTAGTGGGGAAACGATTGATTACGGTCCTTGTGCATTTATGGACAATTACGACCAAGGAACCGTATTTAGCTCTATTGACACACAAGGCCGTTATGCATATGGAAACCAACCATATATGGCTGCTTGGGATCTCGCTCGTTTAGCTGAATCTTTAATACCTATCCTACATGAAGATGAAGAAGCAGCATTAAAGATTGCACAAGACGAAATTTCAAAATTTAGCGTACAGTATGAAAGCAATTGGTTCCTTGGAATGAAAAAGAAATTAGGACTATTTAGCAACGAGGAACAAGATCAATCACTTATTGAGCAACATTTAAAAATGATGGAGAAATATAAAGCGGATTATACAAATACCTTCCGTTCTTTAACTCTCGATACGTTAGAAAATACCCCTCTATTCGAAAGTCCAGAATTTAAAGAATGGTACGGACTATGGCAATCTCGATTAGAAAAACAAGAAGAATCAAAAGAGAACGCCTATGAGATGATGAAAAATAATAATCCGTCGATCACTCCAAGGAACCACCGTGTGGAAGAAGCATTAGAAGCAGCTGTTACAGATGGAGATTATAGCGTAATGGAGAAACTTCTTGAAGCTTTATCAAATCCTTATGCTTATTCTGCAGAGCAAGAAGAATACTGCGTTCCACCTGCGCCGACGAATCGTCCTTATCGTACTTTTTGTGGGACTTGATTGTTTAATATGTAACAAGGTGTGTTCATACCAATTGTGTGAACGCACCCTTTTTATATCCCCCACTCAACTAAAACTTTAAAATGCACATCCCCCGATGCCATTTCTTTAATCCAAAACAAATTCTACACTATTCCAATAGACTTACTCGTAAGCTTGTTAAACAAATATTGAGAAATATAAAACATCATTTCTAAATATTTTTATTTTTGATACTATATTTTATAAGAATATTCAAAAAGTGAGGGGATTTCATGAACGTTCAACTACAAGGTAATGAACAAATTACAAAATTATTTAATGACTGGTATTTGGCTATGCTAAAACAAGATGTATCCCAAGCGACAAACTTAAAGCATGAAATTGAGGAAAAGGAACTAAACTTCGAGGAAGATGAAAATTTAGCATTATATCATTCCTTACTAGAGTTTCGACATAAAGTTTTGACAGATAGTTTAAGTATTTCAAAAGATAGCTTTGATAAAATAGATTCTTACGTAATCTCATCCAATCATCCACTGTCTTACTACTATCACTTCTTTAAAGGCATCTATGCAACTTTAACCACAGACTATAACATAGCTAGCGAACATTATGAACAGGCTAAGTTATTATTAGTAAATAACACTGATAATCTAGAGCATGCTGAATTTTATTATCGAATGGCGATTTTCCATTATCACTTTTACCAACCAATTGAATCCATTGAATATGCAACTAAAGCTAAAGAGATTTTCGATAAACAAACTGGCTACGAAGTTAAAGTTGGATTATGTAAAAATACATTAGGTGCCTCATTTGTATATTTAAAACAATATGAACAAGCGGAAGAACAATATAATTCAGCAATACACCTTTTACAAAAATCTAATGAAAAAGAATTAATTTTAAGTGTACGTAATAATTTGGGTTGGTTATATGCGAGTCAAAACCTCTCCACACTCGCAATCCGTCACCTATCAGAAGTAACTGAAAAGAAGCCTACACATTTCAAAGCTCTCTTCTTGCAAGCAAGAGAACACTCTAAACTAGATGAAACAATTATCGCTGAAGGATTAATCCAAAAAGGGTTAAAAATTTGTACGGAATTAAATAATGAAGAATATATATATCATTTTAAAATTCTAAACGAACTAAATAATAATGTTGGTTCTGAAGAATTAGAAACAATTATTCTTAAAGGAATTACGTTTTTCGACAAAGAATTATTATATAACTACACTCAAGAATACTCAGAAAAATTAGCTGTTAAATTTTATAGTGAAAATAACCACATTAAGGCAAGTGAATATTTTCATAAAGCGTTACAAGCAAAAGAAAAAACGTTTGAGAAAGGGGCATTGAAATGATAAAAAAAATTAGCTCTGTTTTTTTAGGACTATCTGTTTTCGGTATTTTGGCTACTGGTATTCATAGTTCATTTACATACCAAGCGGGTCATGCTGATCTTCCTGCACCACAAAGACCTGACCTTGTTCAATCCGTTGGCGTAAGTACAGACTACAACTCAACAACAACTGAAAAAGCACTTTAAAAAATGAAAGACCTTCAATTAAGAAGGTCTTTTTAAATACGCTTATTTAGAATATTTCCCTTTCATGCAGGTTTTATTTTCTCATCAACTCCGCAATCCTCTTACTCCCCTCACTACCAACTTTCTCAAGTTTCTCCACAACTAAATTCCGTCTCTCTATAGAATGATTTTGACTTAACTTCGCTTTTCCTTCTATTTTATTTATCTTTATTTTAAACCCAACTATCCCCTTACTTAACCCTGCCATATAATCCGGGTCTACATCATCAAGTGAGTAGGTGCTCTGTGGATCTTCATATTTATGTACTAAGTCTTGAAGAGAATTTAATAATTCCTGTTTATCTTCAACAACTTCTAACTCTCCATATACATGTACTGCAACATAGTTCCATGTTGGTACAGCTTTGTTTGTTTCATACCATGACGGAGAGATGTAACTATGCGGCCCTTGAAATATAGCTAATACTTGCTGATTCTCACTATCTTTCCACTGTGCATTCGGACGTGCGAAGTGACCATATAACGTGAGCGTTTCCCTATTTAGCACCAACGGTAAATGCGTTGCATATGGTTCCCCGTTATGTTGAGAAAATAATGTCGCAAAGCTATTTTGTTCAATTGTTTCGTACTTCATCTCTTCATCTTGTATTGCAAAATATTTTGGTATGTACATTAGCTCCCTCTTTTCCGCTCTTTTCTATTTTCTTTCCTATTATATTTAGTAATCGCATCAATCAACAGGGCCAGTTTGTCATTATTTTATAGTGGCAGCATTCAATTTAATAAGAATAGGTCGCATGTACTTAATGCGACCTTAGTTTATTTTTCCAAATATATTTGTAATAAATGCTGTTTTACCTTCGCCATAGCTCGATCGATTTTTCGACTCTCTTGCTAACTCTTCCTTCAAGTTTCCATACTCATTAGCTACTTCAGTATGTTCACGCAGGTAATCTCGAAACGCTATATGCCTTCTCAACTCTTCACTATTTTTATCACACACATATAAATGATGTTCCATCCAAACTGTATTTCCCTCGTTCCATGGAACGAACGCATCCTTTCTTCCAAACGCTTCTCTTCCTTTAAAGCTCCATTCTAACTGATGATAGTACCCTATCTTCTCCAGTTTTTTTACTACCTCATGAAAAATTTCGTACTCTTCTATTACAACATCAATATCTAATATTGGTTTTGATGCAAGCCCTTTAACAGATGTACTCCCAACATGTTCAATAGATACAATGCTGTCTTCCATTACATTGTTAATAAGAGTGTGTATTTTATTAAATTCACTTTCCCATTTGACATCATATTCTTCGATAGCAATTCTCTGCTTCAACGTATCCCTCTTCTCAAAATAAATTATAAACGTTGAATATGAGTATCCTTAAAATCCGTCTCATATTTCAACCCATATCCAAACATTCGATCCATTCCAATATGTGCTATCCATATTAAACCAATCATAATAACTATATCTATCTTAAAATAAACACCTATGATAACAATTAATATCGATATGATATATGTGTGAAATAAATTATAAATGTTAGCACCAACGTGATTATTGATCCCATACGCTAACATGGATAAATCCGGCGCTAAAAGGAATACAAAAAATATAATCCAACTAAATTCATATATCGAATACATATAAATCGTGGCTAAAAATACAACCATTCCTTCAAAATGTACAATACGTTTTTGCATTATTTATCATTCCTCTATTTCAAATGAAATGCTTATCTCTTATTTTTCTATATTTATTGATAAATTTTCCCTTTGTATTTTTGACCAAACTGTCGCTAATATTGGCCCTGCAATGTTATGCCATACTGCCGCTAATACACTTGGGAGTGCAGCAGCCGGTCCAAAATGCAAAATACTTTCCAGCTATATTACTTATCGCTTCTAGTATTTTCATCCACTCAGCCCCTATCTTTTAATTGAAACACCTTATTCGGATTCAAAATATTTTGCGGATCAAGAGCTTTCTTTATTTTCTCCATTACAAATAATGCCGCCCCATGTTCTTCTTCTTGATACTTTCGTTTTCCGATTCCAACGCCATGTTCTCCTGTACACGTTCCTCCTCGTTTAAGAGCATACAGAACGATACTTTCGTTTATTTCGTCTGCCTTCTTCACTTCCTCTTTATCATTTGTGTCAATCATTAAGAGTACATGGAAATTCCCATCCCCAACATGACCGAGAATACCACCAATAAGGCCTACTTTATCTAATACCTCTTTCGCATGTTGAATTGCGCCAGCTAATTCCGAAATTGGCACACATACGTCTGTACTCATTAGCTTTTTACCAGGATAACTATGCACGTAAGAGTACGCTAAGTTATGTCTTGCATCCCACAGTTTATTTCTCGCTGCTGTTTCCGTCTCAAACGCAATTTCTATACATTTATGATCAAGAACGATTTCTTTCGTAAATTCAATATCTTGCTTTAACCCTGCTTCATTGCCGTGAAACTCTAAAAACAGCGTCGGTTCTTCTCTGTAACTTGTTTCATTGTAATGATTTACTTGTTTCATAGATAATTCATCAACGAGTTCAATTCTCGCGATTGGAATACCTGCTTGTAATATGTTAATTACAGCTTCTACTGCATCATTTATAGTTGGAAACGATGCCCTGGCAGCCATAACATGCTCTGGTATACCATATACTTTTAAAGTTAATTCCGTAAAACATCCAAGCGTCCCTTCTGAACCTACGAAAATACCATTTAAATGATAACCTGATGATGACTTCGCTGCTAAATTCCCCGTATGTATTATGCCTCCATCAGCTAGAACCACTTCTAAATCACGAACTTGATCACGCATTACGCCATACTTAACCGCTGTCGTTCCGCTTGCATTTGTA
Source organism: Bacillus sp. FDAARGOS_235 (assembly GCF_002073415.2). Lineage (NCBI taxonomy): Bacteria > Bacillati > Bacillota > Bacilli > Caryophanales > Bacillaceae > Bacillus > Bacillus sp. FDAARGOS_235. The sequence goes on along the minus strand of NZ_CP020437.2, from coordinate 4,875,848 downwards.
GCAGCCATTCCACCTAACGTTGCATCGGCTCCTGGGTCTACACTAAAAAACAAACCGTATTTCTTCAGTTCTTTATTGAGCTGAGAGCGGGTCACTCCTGGCTGTACTCTCACAAGAAAATCTTTCTCCCTTATTTCAAGTATTTTATTCATAAGAGAAAAATCCATTGTGATTCCCTTTTCATACGGAATTACATGTCCTTCTAAACTAGAGCCTACCCCAAATGGAACGACAGATCTTTTATGCTCACTCGCTACTTTCATTATCCCGCTAACCTCTTCGGTCATTTTTGGAAAAACAACTACATCAGGTAAACTACTAGTATGGTAAGATTCATCTTTACTATGTAACTCTCTTACTGTTTCATTTATTACTACTCGCTCTTCAGGAAGTATATCCTTTAATTCATTTACTAAATGCTCAATTGTTATTTCCATAACTAACTCTCCTTTTTTAATTTTAAAATAAGTATACCATTTTTATACAAAATAATTAGAAAAATGAGATTTTTTAACTTTAAGCATACAAAAAAGAACTTGTAGCACTCGCTACAAGTTCTTTTTAAACTACATTTTATATGACTTCTTTATTAACAACATAAACCAAATTAAAGTAACTGCCATCAATGAATGAGAGAAACCTACAATATACGTTAACTCTTTAAAATCCGCTCCATTTAATTGAAGAAGCCCTCTCGCTGCCAGCGAACCTAACATTAAAGTTAATGCAATGTTATGTAAAACAAACCATTTATTAAATCCTTTCACTTCATGAAACGCGAATACTTTTGCTAATCCTAAAGCAATTAAAAAGAAGAAAAAACCAAGTACAAGTGTATGTGTATGTAAAAGATTTAATAAAGTAGAGCCTAAAATCCCTTTATACTTCCCATACTCCCTAGCAAATATTCCTGACAATAAACCGATAATTAAATACGTAAACGATGCATTATATAATTTTTTCATTATATACCTCCTTGAGTAGAATGTGTAGTGTGTCATATTTAGTAATAATGATAGTTATATAGTAAAAACTCCTAGTCACCTAGGAGTTATTGTATAAGCATCTCACTCTTTACAATCAAATCTAATTATAAAATATCCTTTTATACAAAACAAACGAACTTTATGTGAACAAGTAGAGCGTAATTAAAATATGTTGCACTTTTGTATTACGCAATCCATACTAATTGTTATAACATTTAAAGGTGGTGCAATAGATTGATAGTTCTTGAAACTGAACGACTCACTCTTCGTTGGCTCGATATAAAAGATGCTCCGTTTATTCTTGAATTAGTAAACGATCCTGCATGGATTCAGTTTATTGGCGATAAAGGGGTTAGAAACTTAGAAGACGCAAAAAATTATATCGTAAACGGACCAGTCGATATGTATAACAAACTCGGATTTGGCCTTTACTTAGTAGAGAGAAAAGAAGACCTCACGCCACTTGGCATGTGCGGTCTTATTAAAAGAGATTCATTAGAAGATGTTGATATCGGCTTTGCCTTTTTAGAAAAATTCCGTTCAAAAGGATATGGCCACGAGTCTGCTTCTGCGGTAATCGAATACGGTGTACAAAAATTTGGACTGAAACGAATTGTAGCAATTACTTCAATAGATAACACCGCCTCAGGAAAGCTTTTAGAAAAAGTAGGATTGCAGTTCGAAAAGATAATTTCAGACTCAGGAGAAGATTTAAAATTATTCGGGTATAACGTATAATACTTAAGACGCAATTCATTGAACCTCTTCCTATAACTGAAGGTTTTGGCAAGGAAAAGAACAGCCAATTACTTAAAAAGTATTTCTGGCATTTGTTCCACGAGCAGACAACCAAAATGGTGTCCTATATTTTATTGCAAGAATTCCTAAATCTCCCCAAAATTCATTGTAAATTTATAATGAGTGAGTTCATTTGCATATAAAAAAGACAGGGATAATTAGAATATTACTTCATTGAAAAAAACAAAAAGGAACCCTTTACGGATTCCTTTTTGTTTTTCACTCTTTTTCAAACAGTGCATTTTTGCACCTAACTTTAGTATAACCTATAATTTCTATAAAATAAATATGATTTATTATTATGTCCAGGAATTATTTTAAGCCACTAGATACTGCTGTCCAGAATTGTTTATTCTCCTGTCCTATTGCATAAACGGAAACCCCTGCAAGATTCTTTGTGATTGTATAGTGAGTTTTTTGTTTAATACTTGTTTCATCCTCATACCAAACTTCATGCTTATGATTATTTTTATCCGTATACGTAAACACCATCGAACCAGACGCTCCATCACGACGCGGTTTTGCATTTGTTTTTTGAATAAGTTCATTTGTGTCCTTCCAAGCAAGCATTTTGCTATTACTTTTATCACTCAAATCCCAATCATTTCCGTATGCAGGGATACCCATAATAATTTTTTTATTATCTACCACTCTAGTAGTGTAATTTAGATTTTCTTCTAACCATGGCTTACTAATAGTAGATCCTGGTTGACTCCATGTACCATGTTCATCGTAAGTCATTACTTGAAGAAAATCTACATTTTCACCTAATTGAGCATAATCAAATGGCCATGTCCATGTATTCTCACGATCATCCTCATTCTTGGCAGGAACCGATACCACAACAGAATGACCTGAACCATGGAATTTTTTTGATGTCTCTTTTACAAAAGTAGTAAGTAAGTCCCGATCTTCTGGCTTAATATTTTCTAAATCAATATTTACGCCATCATACTTATATTTAACAACTATATTATATATTTGATTTATTAATTTTGTTCTTTTCCCTGAATTAGAAAGAACGTTATGAGCTAAATTCTCGTCAAAGTAATTAATATCATTATTAAAGTTAGATAAAGCTGCATAAATTTTTATTTTATTTTTTTGCGAATAGGACAATACTTCTTTAGGTGCTTCCCCTTGCACAGTACCATCTGCATAAAAGAAAAAGTTATCTGTTGATACTTGATTCATTGCTGGTTGTGTTACCTTTAGAGAATCAGTGGATGTACCATATAAGGTATACCCGAGAACAATAGGTTGTTCTGTGCTATCGGCAGAAACTAACATAGTATTGTATGCTAGAATTGCAGATAGGCTGAAAGCGATTATGTACGGTTTTAACTTCATTTTTCTATCTCTCCTTTTTTGAGTAATATATATTCACGAATATAAATCTGATTATCTTTATAAAAAGATTATATAGATACAATATAAATTACTCTATAGTAAATTACCTCAACTGAAAAATTCTCTCCCTTCATCACTCCAAGCGTTTACACCGTGTAAACACCACAAACAAATAGTAACCCTAAGTATTTTTAATGTCAACACTCATTTTTATTGTGTGCAATAGACAATACTAAAAATTCTAGACCAGATATATAATCTTGCTTAAAATTAAGAATTTCACAAAAAGATAGTTACAACGTGTTAACACACATATATAATTCAAATCGCTAGGGTATTTACACGATGTTAATACCTTTATCCTCTCTAAAAATGATAGTTTGTACACTATACAAAAGCTCTAAGGAACTTGTTGAATGAAAAAATTCAGGAAATAACAAACATTACTTAGCAAGTACTTTCAGTTTAAAAGAAGGTATAGTTTTTACATTAGTAAATACAGACGCAGCTGAGAATTTGAACACTAAAACGAACATACGCACAAAAACCAAAATCACAAACTCGTTACTAAATAAGCAATTTGTTTAGTAAGGTAATAATATAAACTGATACTATATGTTTTTATATAACCTGATTACCATATGACTAATATTGATTTGTAATTTATTTCATATTAAAATGGTGAGTAATATTAATAAATAAAAACTATTTACAATATGGAGTGCAAATTAATGGTCTCAACACGGAAACAAGAATTAGAACAGATGCGTAATGCTAGAAGAATACAAATTTTAGATGTTGCATTGGAGTTGGCCTTAGAAAAGGGATTAATGGATATCACTATTGTGGATATCGTTAATAAAGCAAAAATTAGTAGAGTTACCCTTTACAAATACTATAAATCCATTCATGAAATTTTATTTAATATTCAAATCCGAATCTTAACAGAGTTACTAGAAGCTGAAAAAGAAGAAGTACAAAACGGAACTAACGCTTTCGAAAAGATGGAATCTATGTTTAAATTTATTAGTCATCAATATCAAACAAACTCCTCCCAATTCCGCTTCATAGGCTTGTTTGATCAATTGTATTCTAAATCGTATCCTACACCAGAGTTAGAAGAAAAATATACATCTATTACAGGGCAAGCTTTATTCACATTACAAGAATTAATCGAAGAAGGAATACAAGATGGTTCATTCCGTAAAGATATAGATCCTCGATTACTTGCCTTAACCATTACCCATATCTTATTGGGTACCTTATATCGAATGGCTACGAGAAGTGATGTGTATGAAAAAGAAAGTATTGACTGCTCTGATGAACTGTTACAAACTTTAATTAACTTTTTAATTACTTCTGTTTCTCACAGATAACTATCTAGGCTTCTTCACATTTAGAAAAGCTATTTATATTTTAGGTTGAAGGTCTAACTAATTATCTATTGATAAATAAGTATAAAAAAGAAGTTCTACTCAATATAGATAGAACTTCTTTTCACTTTACTTCACATATACGGAGTTCTCACTTATTCATTCCACATCGTGTTTAAAAACATGAGAAACTCATCTTCATTTACAGGTTTACTGTAATAATAGCCCTGAATTAAATAGCATGCATTTTGTTGTAACACTGTTAACTGTCCCTTCGTTTCCACCCCTTCTGCTATCACTTTCATATTTAAAGTATGCGCTAGTGAAACAATGGTTTGTATAATTTCATCTCCATCAGTAGAAGTTTCGATCCTATTAACAAATTCTCTCGGAATTTTCAAAGTATCAATTGGATACAGTGGCAGATACGCTAATGAAGAATAACCTGTACCAAAATCGTCAATTGATAAATGTACACCATATGATTTTAATGCTTTTAACTTCGATAAAGTTTCTTTTTCATCTACCATTGCTATTCGCTCTGTTAATTCCAAATCAATAGAACTAGCAGGTACTCCTATTTCTTCTATGGTCGATATAATTATTTGGACAAAGTCTTTCTGTTCAAACTCTATAGCTGATAAATTTATCCCCATCTTTAGATTTGAATAGCCCGCAGAATGCCATTCTTTCAGCTGTCGACACGCTTTCTGTAATGTCCATTTCCCAATTGAAATAATCTGCGACGTTTCTTCTGCGATAGGTATAAACTCAAAAGGAGAAATCAGCCCGAGCTCTGGATGTTGCCAACGTAGTAAAGCCTCTGAACCAATAACCTTACCTGCCTTACTATCAATCTGTGGTTGATACAATAAAAACAACTCATTATTTTCAATTGCATTTGGTAAATCCTGTTCTAATCGTAATCGACGGGTTATTTTTCGAGATAATGTCTCGTCATACATACAAACAGCATTGTTACCTTTTTCCTTTGCACTATACATAGCAATATCAGCATGTTGTAAAAGTGTAGTAGTATTTATTCCTCCAAACGGATACACTGCTATTCCTATACTAAGAGATAAGTAAAAACTATGCTGATTTACTACAAATGGTTCTTCAGTTATACGAAATAAAGTTTCACACAAATCCAATAGCTGTTGCTCTGTTTGGTTATGGATAATGATCGCAAACTCATCTCCCCCTATTCTTGCTAGAGGAATAGTCGGTGACAGACATGTCCTAAAACGGTTGGCAACTTCTTTTAAAACCCTGTCACCAATCGAATGACCCAGTGTATCATTAATAGTCTTAAAGCGATTCAAATCAATATACAAGAGCCCAAGCTCATCCTGTGTTTTTTGTGCACGCTTAATAGATTTTTCTAATTCCTGCTGGAAGAATATACGATTTCCAATCTCCGTCACCGTATCATGGAATGCAAGATAATTTATCTCATCCTGCTGTTGTTTCATCCTCGTTATGTCTTTTACCATTACATAACTCCCAAAGGTTTGTCCTTCTATCATAATAGGAACTATAGTGACATACCAAAAGAGTATATCCTTCTCATTGTTATTTTTCACACGTAACTGTAACGAAGATGAACTACATCGTTTTCCTTTCTTTATAGCCGATTCCAATTCAGATTTATCCTCATCTAAAAAAATAGAGAAGCACTCTTTCCCTATTAATACAGCACTGTCTTTTCCTAATAACATACTTCCAGCCTGGTTTATATTTAATACGGTACCATTTGAATCAATCGTTAATATAGGATCCGGATGATACTCATATAGTGACTTAAATCTCTCTTGATTTTTTACCAAATCATTAGATTTGTTTATTAAATCCATTGTTCTTTGAGATACTGTTTGTTCTAATTGATTATTAAACACTTTTAATGTTTCAGTTAAATCTTTGTTTTGCATTCGTACGATTGTATGACGAATCAGTACAAATACAAAAGCAATACAATTTCCCATAATCAGTGTAGATGAAGAAGTTTGCTCTTTCAAAGTAAAGCCAATTAAAACTGTAACTGCAAGATAAGGGAAAATGACAAGAATTTTCTTTCCAAATGTCGGATTAATAATAAAATAATTTCTTTTAGAAGATGCATTCTTTGGAATTGTAGCAGCAATAGCGATAAATAATAGGAAAACTCTATACAAACACCTTAATAATATAACTGAACGATCTGATAAATCGTCTTGTAAATAAAAATACAAGTAGTCCGTAATAGCCAATCCGGTTAATACTAGGATAAAAATAAACAATTTACTTTTTGTATTGAAAATAGCTGGTCGAAAGATTAGGGTAACTCCAAGTAATAGAAGCAATAAATCTAAAATCGGAAAAATAAATGAGAGAAAAACATCTCCAATTGATAAAAATAAGATATTTGCAGAAGGTTTATTAAATAGGTACCACTCTAATGTAAAAATAGCAGTAACAACAATACATAAATCACAAAGTAAATACGCTTTCTCCCACTTGTTACATTCCATCATGATTTTATAAAAGAACGCAAAGAGAAAGAAGAATAAGAAAAACAACAAAAATACATCAGAGATATTAAAATTTTGTATTGGCAATTCCACATTAAGTACTTGAAAAGCGGATATGAAATTCCCTATCAAGAAACACCCTATTGCAATAATAATGCAAACCCAGAATACTTCTAACTTAATTTTTCTAGCTAATATAGAATACAGTAATGAGATAAACACAGTAGTTTCAATGACTAAAGATGATAGTCGGATATTAAAATCTGATACGAAATAATGATTCGGAAAAACAAATAAAAATATAAAGCAAAAGCTTATATAAGCTATTAAAGCCAATATCAATACATAAAATTGCACATATGCATGTTTACGCAATGGACTCACCTTCTTGAGTTTTTTCTATACTTTTATTAAAAAATGTCTTGATAGTGGCACAACTCCTACTAATTAAAATGTGTGCCACCTATTATCCATATTATGACCTTTTTAAAAGATTTCTTTCTACATACAACAGTCTTGTTAATTTTTTGTATATGTTTACAATTTTTAATACCGAGGATTCCAAAAAGGATAAGTTGAAAAATGTAGTTTTTTAAGTGTTGTGCATAGTAAATTTGGATGGTACAACTTAACTACTCTTTAAATATGAGATAGAATATAATCCTCTATTGGATTATATTTAGTTGCTAACTATCACACTTAAAAGAAATGAAAATATACTATCATTAACATGGAAATTCGAATTAATTTACGAAACTAACTGTAACTATTATAGTTACAACTAAGATTGATGTCAATTTCAAATCTCTCCCCTTTTAATGGACAAAAGGCATGAAATATTGAACAATAATACGATATTTATAAAAAGAAGGTAATGTTTTATTTCCTTACTCAAAGAATTATAAATGATTTAGGATTAGGTGAAGCTGATTCTGATATTGCATCTCAAAAAAGAATGTTACTTTAAAAATAGAATTATGAAAGGAATGATGGATGAATAATGATTAACTAATTTATATTTTAAGTTGAATTTTATAACTTCAAACTACAAAATATAGGGTTAGTCTATCCATTTTTAAAATTCAGTTCATACTTTATTTGTCATGATTCAAATAATTAATAAGTACTTATTAATTATAGACGAAAGACTAATCTCTCCGATTACAAATTGGGGGATTTTTTTATTCCCGTTTTATGTTAGTTGAAACTTATTAATTGTTACATACACCTAACAAATAAAGGAGCGAAAAAAATGAGTACTTCAGACACTATTATTACACATGTAATGCTCTATATAAGTCGTTAATATCCATCAAACTTATATAGAGGAATTAAAAAATGGATGGATGTTCCTCCTTTATATGAAACGTTTCGATATATAAAGGAGGAATTATTATGTCAATGATAAAAGTCCAAGACTTAACTTTTTCATACCCACGTAGCTTTGATACTATTTTTGAAGGTGTAAACTTCCAAATAGATACGGATTGGAAACTGAGATTTATCGGTAGAAACGGACGAGGTAAAACGACATTCTTTAATTTATTGTTAGGGAATTATGAGTATAGTGGGAAAATCCTTGCTTCAGTAGAATTCAATTACTTCCCCTATCCTGTTGCAGATAAGAACAAACTTACTCATGAAATCCTTGAAGAAATTTGTCCCCAAGCAGAAGATCGGGAATTTCTACGTGAAATATTCTATAAAAAGCTCATTTATATATATGGGACGAACCACTAAATTTTATAGATATCTATTCGCGTATGCAGATTGAAGAGCTTATTCAACAATTTAATCCCACAATGGTTATTGTTGAGCATGATAAGGTATTTCAACAAACAGTTGCAACAAAAACTATATCTATGTAGCTCAAAGCGAACACTTGAAAATATAATCAGTACATCGAATCATTAACTGAAAAATACTTTGATAAAATGATGAAAAAGGCCTAGTTTCTCTATAATACATTGAGAAATTAGGCCTTTTAATAAGAAAAGTAGGATTCTTAAACATTAAATACAGTTTAACTTTTCAATTCTATTTTCACAGATTCATATATTCTTCTAAAGTCAGGTTTTTCTTATATATATTTTCAGCAATATGTCCTACATAGCGAATATGCCAAGGTTCATATGCATAACCTGTAATACTTTCCTTCCCCTTAGAATAACGAATGATAAATCCTGCACGATGCGCATTTTCTTTCAACCATTTGCCTTCCTTCGTGTTCGCAAACGCTAGCTCTAGTTCATTATTTGCACTTTTAGATGAAACGTCCATCGTTAATCCTGTTTGATGTTCACTATGTCCAGGCTTTGCCGAGAAACGATCCGTATGCTCTTGTCCTTTCTTTTTAACATTGTTGGCATACAGAGTTTTTTGATATTCATAGGAACGAAACCCTGAAACAGCATTCAACTGGATCCCCTCTTGCTTAGCTAGAAGGAATAACTTTTCTAGCGCTTCAGCTGCTTCTTTACGCAGATAACTCTTTTCTACCGTTCCACTAAATGAGAATGGTACATTCGGTACTACTAAATCCTTTGGCTTATAGTCTTCGGGCAATCCATATTCCTTATTTACTACAGCCTGTATACTAGCAAAAGAACTTGCTATCTTATTTGAAGTCCCATTTTGCTTACTATTATTCTCATTATTTATGGAGTTTTCACGAGTTTCATAATTTGTCTTTTCTGGTTCTTTACCAATAGATTGATTGGTGTAAACGATAAAGACACCTAGTATCACAATCATACAAGTGAAAATCCCTACTAATTTAATTCTCATTATTCATTTCCTTCCTAACACGCTTACTGTTTCTCGTTCATCATACTTGAACCATATCAAATCCATATTAATTTGACGTGAACTTTTCTTCATACAGTATTCCTTACTAAAATGACAGTATATCTTCCTATTTCTTTGCCACTCTTAAGATTCCAATATATAAAATCCATTCTATTCCTACATATAGAAAAACAATCTGAAAATTTGTATAATAAGATGAAAAGTGTAGCATTCTATTATAGAAAGGTCTTGGTATGATGCTAGGTATTCATGTAAAAAAAACAAAGGAAGAGTTAATTATTTCATGGCAGTTGGCGAAGGTTACGATTCCATTAGGTGATGTGATTGAGGTTATCGAAGATTCTACCTATGCTGGCGTTGAAGAATCAAATGTGATTCGTATTGGAACAGCATATGGTACAACGGATCGTATTTTAATTAAAACGGTAAAACAAAATTATGTATTATTTACTACGAATAAATTTTCGATTTTAAATGCTATTCACGCTTAAAATCGAATGTCCAAACTGACTCAAACAAAATCCGAGTTAAGTTCAAAAATGAAAGGTCTTCTAATTATTAGAAGACCTTCTTTGTAAAAATGATATAGTTATTATGCGTTTCTACGTTTGATAAATAATACAGTTCCAAGAGCTAATAATAAAAGGCCAACGCCCATTGAGATCCACATGGATAAATCTCCACCTGTAACTGGTAATATTCCTGATTTTAATGTCTTTTCTGCTTTTTGTTGTTCTGGTGTTGGAATGCTTTTATCTGGATGCGGCTGATCTGGTTTTGGTTGATTAGGTTTTGGTTGTTCCGGTTTTACTTCTTTAAATTTCACTGTTTGCCCCTTATCTTCGATGTCAACATGTATAGCTACCAAGACATTATCTTGATACAATTCTTCAAACACTACCACTTCTTTACCTTGTAATGCAGAAGCATTAAATGTGAAATCTAGTGTGATAGAACCATTTTTTTCTTTTGCTGTAAATTTAGATTCTACTGTTACTTCTTTACCATCAACTACTAATGGTTTTTTTGTTGCTTTATCCATTAGTTTGCCTTTTACAACGTACTCTTTACCTACGATTAAGTCTTTGTATTCCACTTTATCTTGGATTGTTACAGATTTAGAAGCATCTAACTCTTTAGAACCATCAGCTTTGTTTGTAGCTGTCGTTTTAATAGAAGGCTCTACAAATTGAACTGTTTGACCTACATCGTTAATGTCAGCGTGAGTTGCTATTACTTGACCTTCATGTAACAAGTCTTCAAACACGACTACTTCTCTTCCTTGCTGCTCAGCACCAACGAAAATAAAGTCTAATGTTACAAAACCATTCTTTTCTTTTGCAATAAATTTAGTCTCAGCTGTTACTTCTTTACCACCAATTAATAATGGTTCGTTAATAGCTTTGTTCATTAATTTCCCTTTTACAGTGTACTCTTTACCAACAACTAAGTTAGTATACTCCACTTTATCTTGGATAGTGATAGCATCCTTTGCATGAATCTCTTTTCCACCATCAGCTTTGTTTGTAGCAGTTGTTTTTACTAATGGCTTAACGAACTTAACTGTTTGACCTTTATCATTGATATCAGTATGTGTCGTAACAACTTTTCCGTCTTTCAGTAACTCTTCGAATACTACTACTTCCTTTTCTTCTAAACCAGTTGCATCAAAAGTGAAATCTAGTGTGATAGATCCGTTTGCTTCTTTTGATGTAAACTTAGTTTCAGCAGTTACTTCTTTACCATTTACAACTAATGGTTTATTAGTCTTTTTATCCATTAATTTACCTTTTAAAGTGTACTCTTTACCTACTTGTAGGTCTTTGTATTCCACTTTATCTTGGATTGTTACAGACTTAGAAGTGTGCATTTCTTTTGTGTCATCAGTTTTATCAGTAGCTGTTGTTTTTATTGAAGGAATCTTTTCATCTTTGACAATATGTTTAATGATTTGACCATTCTCTTTGATCTCAAAAGAGAACGTTTCTTCATTCAATACATAACCTTTTGGTGCAACAGTTTCTTTATATGTGTATTTTCCAAATGGTAACTTTTCAAACTTCGCGATACCTTTATCGTCTGTTTTTCCTTTTACTACTTCTTTTCCTGCTTCATTATAAATAGTAAACTCTGCATTTGGAAGTTTGTTGTTTCCATCAGCTACATCAACTTTTGTAATTTCTAGATCACCTTTGATAAGATGATTAACTGCTAATAACTCAATAATTTTCCCATGTTCCTTTATTTCGAACACAATTGGTTCTTTAATAAGAACATAACCATTTGGAGAAGCCTTTTCTACAAATGAATATTTACCATATGCTAAATTTTTGACGTTAACTTCACCATTTTTATCTGTCTTATATTCACCAATAACTTTCCCACTTGCATCTTTTAACTCGAATACTGCACCTTCTAATTTTTTGCTGATATCTTCATTATCTACTTTAAGTAATTTTACACTACCTTTTACTTCGGTATTTTCCACTGTAAAAGTAAGTGTTTTATTGTGCTCTTTAATTTCAAAAGGATACTTTGTTTTATTTTCAATATATCCATTAAGTGTTTTTGTCTCTAAGAAATAATACTTACCATACGTAAGACCTTCAACGTTTGCAATTCCATTTTCTTTTGTTACTACTTTTTTCACTTCTTTTCCATCTTCAGTGAAGACTGTGAATTCAACATTTGGTAAAACCTTTCCTGAATCACTAAGTTTTTTAATTTCGATGTTACCTTTTACTTTATTGTTTACTACTTGAACAGCTCCTGTTTCCCCTGTTTTAACTTCAATAGTTTGTGGTTTATCACCTGAAACATAACCTGTTGGTGCTTTAATTTCTTTTACTGTATATGTACCAATTTGTAGGTTATTTAATTCTGCAGTACCATCAGCACCAGTCGTGATTTTTCCAACTGATTCATTATTTGCATTAAAGACTTCAAATACTGCACCAGCTAGAACTTCCCCATTTTCTCCAACCTTTTTAATTTTTAAAGAACCAGTTGCTTCCCAATTTACTGCAAGATCACCACTAAGCTTTTCTTCATTTCTTTCTAATAATACTGTAGCATTCTGAACAGTATCCGTGCCGCGGTAAGCAATTGCTTGAACTTTAGTTAAATTAGCAGCAACACTTAAATTAAATTCACCTGTTTTTGTGTTCTTAGGAATTTGGATACGGAATTTTTCCCCAACTGAAAGCTGATCTCTCACTTCACCATTTTCACTAACAATTTTAACTCCATTAGGGGCATTTTTCGCTACTACCTTATAAGAACCACTCTTAGCATTTGTTTGCACTGTGTATAGATTCGTTTCAAAGAACTCACCCTTTAATTCTGCTTTTTGCTTTTCAGCAGGAATCACATTCATAAAAATATCTTGCGTCTCTTCACTATTATTAGCATTACTAATAATAGCCTTAGCTGCTTTTTCAACATTTTTATTCTCATGTTTTAATTCATTTACATCAAGTTGTCCTAATGCATTCCAGACCGCAAGCTGAGTTGCATAATGCGCTTCATTTTTATTAGCTACTCCCAGCTGTTCAGTACTTTTTTGTGGGAAACCATTTAATAAGACCTTATATACTACATTATCTGTTTTCCCCATTTCAGGAAGATCTTCACCATTTGGTGATTTTAATCCAAGAGTTAAGCAATAAGCAATTTGACCACTTGAATTTTTAATAATTTCAGTTCGAATGTACTTACCTAGACTATTACTATAACTCCAGTCCATTGAATATTTTTCATGCGTCATAACTTCTGCACTAGCCCTTGGTAAAAACACATTAAGGAATAATGCCAGTACTGATAATAATGTAAAAACTCTTATAATAACTCTCTTACTCAATTCTGAAACCTCCCTAAAATAAATTTATCTGAGTATATATCGCAATATCTAAAACATTCACGAGCAACCCGATTATCATTATAAAACAACAAATTACAAATATTAAACAAAATTGGCTAAATAGTCATAAAATTTACACATTTTAATATTTTTCAAGTTTTTAAATGAGTTTACTATATACAGATTCCAAAACACGACTGCAATTAACCAGATAAATATGTATGTTAAATATGTAACTAGTAGTTCTTTTGTTCAAGTTAGTAATCTTCTATTTTATCCAACCATTACTGTAAGAAAATCCACCCAATTGCTTTTACCTAATAAATAAAAAAAGGCATCAAAAGTTTCGCTTTGTAATCATATATTTTGGCATATTTAATTATCTTTAAAAGAGGCCACTATTTAAATTACTAGTTTACTTCTTTCCATTTTATTTATAAATATGTACAATTTGTTCAACAAAAAAAGTTCCCTATTTTATATGAGGAAACTTTTTACGTAGTATGAACCTAAAAACCTAAAATCCCTATAATCTGGCGGGCCTTAGCATTATCAATATAATAATGCATCTCTAATCCTCGTCTTTCTGCACGGAGTACGGTTCCCTTTAATTTTGATAGATGCTGTGAAACAGTGGATTGCGGGAGTTTTAATATTTTCGTTAACTGTGTAACATTACACATTTTATGGTGCATTAATTCATTTACAATTTGTAATCGAACGGGATGTGCCATTACCTTTAATACATCTACATCTTCTTCACTGATTTTAACTCGATTTCTATTAGATAGTAATGTTGTCATTTCACATTCTCCTTTATTATTTATTTCTATTTTCCTATTATCCTTATAAGTAGTACTTATAGATGATTACCATTTGTCCTGTTGAGAAAATATATTCTCTTTATTAAATAAAAAAAAGACCCCTATCCTGAAAAACAGTAATTACTACTTCATTGAATTAATGTCCTCTAATTTTCAGCCAAACTATATTTTAGAAAGATTATTTCATAGTCTATTACATGATTTTGAGCAAGGTTTAACATACTTTGTTAAGCGAAAAATCTATAAGAAATCTTCCTTCATTTCGCCTTATACAACTTATACTATTTATTTCTCAACACAAATAAACGAAATTAAATTCCCAATAACGATACCTTCAGCTGTTAATTCTCATTCCTTTGTGAAAGTCCCTCTCTTTAATAACAGGGACTTTTAACTTTCCCCAATTAAAAAATAGCCTTTTCATTTCATTTTCTTGTTACCTCGAATAATATGTACCCCTCTTTTAATCTATTAATTCCTTATTACACTCCTCCATTTAGATATAAGGGGAACTTCTCATTCAAAGAATAAATTATGCAACATTGCATTTGATAACCATTTTAATTGTAACTATAATGATTACAGGGTTGCTATTAATCCAAATATTCTACATGGAGGTTTTATTATGTTCAAAAAAATTATTGTATCTTCTATGGCGCTTACTATGTTCGGTGGAGCTACAACTATGCTAGAGGCACCTACTGCTCAAGCAGCTTCTTATAACTCAACATCATCCTCTTACTTTGATGTCACTCCTGAAGAGGCCGCGGCTTTCTATCAATCTCAAGACTATAAAAAATTAAAAGTATTTATGGATGACTTTGAAGCTAGAAATCCTTATACTCCTGGTGGGGGCTACGCTCAAGGTAGTGTACGTATGCAAAAATTCAACGATGCTCTTAGAAATGCTAAATTAACAAATGTCTACCAAGAATTTATTAGAATCTCATACTACAATCATTATCCAGAACCAAAATAATAACAACGAATAAAATATTTATTATTTCTATAACTTAGCCTAATTTTAAATGTATAGCCTAAAAATAATGATTAGAAACCACTCCTATAAGAGTGGTTTTTCTATTTCCCAATATAATTTAGCTGCATGTTAAGTCACCTTTATTTTGAAATCTTTCATAATGGATATTCTCTCGTTTACACAAACTAGTAGATTAGCGAAGAAAATATCAAAATGTCTTTATAAGTGGTTGGAAGTAATTCTTTTCTGTTTCATAACAAAAAACGAGCACCCTCTCACAATTACATAAGGATGCTCGTTTTTACTTTTATGGGGGACTCTCGGGTCAATATCATCTCTTTCCAGAAGGTAAAAATTAAATCAGCTCATAAACAAGTTTTTTTAAATTTAATTCATAGATCTTACTGCAACTTGGAATTGTCCCTTAGAACCATCATCATTTGAAACGTAAATTTTATATGTTCCAATCGGTAATGGAGATAAAGCATTCCGTACATTTGTAACATTAATTTGTTGTTCTCCAGGTTTTATATAACCACCAACAATTAACTCCGTATTTGGGCCTTTTACACTATACCCCATTGTATTTTGGCCATTATTTTTCATAAAGAAGCTTAAATCAGTACTCCCATTATATACAAAAGAAGTGACAGCCTCTCCACTATAATCCATTGTTTGAGTTAATAATATGTCTGCAGGAACGTGTTCAACTATATTAATTGCATCATTCGTTTTGTGCACTTCTTCAGCATAAGTATTATTCCCTAACACACCAAGTGTTAATGCCGAAATCACTCCACAACTAAGCACTAGTTTATTTAACTTCATTTTAAAGTTCCCCCTTGATGTTTGTATTCTATTACCATCATACATTCTTTTTTAAGTGCGTTTTTATGTAATAATTCATATCCTTAAATATACATATAATAACTTTACGTATTAATATTTATTGAGTAACTCACATAGATAAAGCTACAGTATTATGTTTTATAAAAAAGAACATGTTAATTTCAAAGGTTTTTTCACACAAAATGTATACGATTCATTACCACAATACTCGAGTGAACAGTGTTTTCATTTCATATAAATTATATGAATAAAAAAATTTTAAATTTTCACTTTGTAATTCGGTAAATTCCATGTTAATATAACGAAAGCTACAAAACAATGGTCGTCATATATATTGTTTTCACAGAATATTCACACTCAGAAACCCATTATTTTACCAGTAATTCAATCCCAATTTTATCTATACAAAAGTTATTTTCTAATTTCATATGTACATAAATTCAAGTAGATTTTTTATCTATTATTTTTTCTATCTTCCTCATCAATTCTAATACGAGTAATATAATAACATTTTTTCAAGTACCCTTCCTTTTTTAGATAGAAAGTCTACTAATACTAAACATCTAGGTCCAACTTATACATAATCCTACTTACAAACTATCGGAGATGCAAAACTATGGGAATTTCTACTCTCTTATTAAATACCTTTATTATAATAATTTGTATCCTTAGCTATCACGTATTTTGGCTAGAATTTAGAGAAAAAATAACATGTAATAATATGTTAATTTCTACTCTCTCCTCTATTGCTATTATTTTTTGTATGACTTTTCCTTTTCATTTACATGCTGGCTTTATTTATGATTTACGTTTTATTCCTATCATATTAGTTTTTCTGTATGGAAATACAAAAAACATTGTTCTTATAGGAATTTTATATCTTTCTTATCGCTTTTACTTAGGTGGAAATGGCGTTCTTCCATCATTTATTATCTTTACAATTATTTCTGGTATAACAATGCTCTTCCGTTACTTATTACCTATGCATTTTAAAGAAAAAAAGATATTATTAAGCTTACTCCTTATTTTAGTATGTACAGCTTCACTTTCTATCTGCGGTATTGTAACTCAAATAAATACAGGAGGTAAAATAGACGCTACTCTCATAGAATTTTTATTAAATTATATAATCATTAATATTTTCACATTATTATTATCAGTTTATTTAATAGAGGGAATGATTGAGAAATATAAAATGAAAGAAAAACTGCAACGGGCTGAAAAATTTTATATAGTTAGCGAACTAGCGGCGTCAATTGCACACGAAATCCACAATCCACTAACCACGGTTCATGGATTCACTCAATTATTAAATGAAAAACATGCCTCTAAGCTATCTCAGGATCAGTACTTAGAAATCATGTTAATTGAAATGCAGCAAATACAATCTACTATCAATAACTATTTATCTTTAACCAAACCAAAGAACACCCTAAAAGAGAAAATAGATATTAATTACATATTAAATCAGGTGAAAGAAACTATTTCACCACTCGCTCTATCATACAAAGTTGACATAAAACAAAATAGTACAGATTCCTTTTATATAAATGGGGACCCCGAAAAATTCAGACTCTGTCTAAACAACATCATACAAAACGGAATTGAGGCTATGAAAAATGGTGGAGTATTACAAATAAATATACAAAAAATAAAAGGTAATATTATAGTTGATATTATTGATTCAGGTGTTGGAATGTCATCTCAACAAATAAAACGAATTGCTTTGCCGTTTTATTCAACAACAGAAAAAGGGACTGGACTTGGTACTATGATTGCTTACAGTATTATTAAAGAATTAAACGGAGATATAGAGATAGAGAGTGAATTAGGTAAAGGGACACGCTTTTCTATTAGTATCCCCTGCTAATGTAATGAAAGTTATTTAGATGATAAAAATTTTCTACTTAACTTTTTAAATAAATGAATTTTAAAAATCCCGCTACCTTACGTATCAATTATCTTACTTTCAAATAATAAGGATCAGAGTTTATCTGTAAAAACAGATAAACTCTGATCCTTTAATTAAACGTACTTAAAATTCACTACTTTTCTTACATTTTGATGAACTAATAATTTATCGATTTCATCTCATTTACTGTTCAGATTTGTTTAATTTAAATATAAGATCTCTCGACACTTAATCTGTTAATGCCATTAGAGTCATTGTCTACAGTTGTTTTTTCATTAAAAGCATAGATCTTTTTGCTATTCATCGAAAAAACAATTTCCCTTTTACTACTTCACTTCTACCGTATAATTCCCTGTTCCCCCACCATACTGATACACATGTAAATAATATTTCCCTGGATACGTATAGTAGCTACCTACTAGTTGATTTCCTTGTTGCTGGGCATACGTAACATAATTATTTAAATCTGCTTCTGAATAAAGAACCCAGTTTACTCCAATATTATTTTCTTTCGTTACATTGATTTGAAGGTTTTTAGCTGTTTCTACATTTATTTCAAAGAAATCACTTGTATCACCATTTCCTAAACTAGCACGTAAAATTTGATTCAACTGCAGTTTATTTGCGGTTTGGAATGAATTGTTTGGCTCTTTTTCTACACTGTTATCTTCTTTCTTTTTAACTGTCACACTCGTTGTAGCAGTATTAGTTGCTCCCTTATCGTCTGTTACTGTTAATTTCGCTGTATATGTTCCTTCTTTTGTATAAATGTGCGTTGAGTTTTGTTCATTACTTACAGTACCGTCTCCAAACTCCCATTTATAAGAAGCGATTTTTCCATCTTCATCTTTTGAACCATCGCTTTTAAAAGAGATTGCTTCGTTCACATTTCCGCTATACGGACCATTTATAACTGCGACCGGCGCTTTATTCACAGCTCCTTCTTCTGTATTCATACCATGGAACACAACGTCATACTCAAATTGTCCTGATGCATTCACACGATAATTCACAAAATAAGCTGTTACTGTTTTATAGCCTGTCCATTCTTTTGTACTTAAACGTTTTAACGTATCATTCACCTTTTGTGTAATTGTTTTCCAGTCTTCATATTCTCCTTTTGCAGCAGTACCTGTATATGTTCCTTGTAGTGTAAATGTATTAAAGAACTGTGATTTATTTTTCTTTACAGATACATTTTTTACATTTGCTTCCGCCGTAATTTCTGCTGCAATATCTGAAACTGGTTTCGATGCGTGCGTTGCTAAATAATCCTCTGATACTAACGGAACATTATATTTATCACGATTATCAACTAACATTTGCATATAGTCTTGATACTCTTTATTTAAATTCGTATCTTTACTTAACGCAGAGCGATATGCATCATATGCTGTCACATCATTTTTCCTAATAAGGTCATGAACTTTATCAAACATATCATACCTCTTATTGTACATGTACGATTGTAAAGCGAAGGAATAATTATAGAAATCCCACGTTCCATACTTTGCATTTAACGTTCGCTCGGCCGTATAACGCTCTGCTGGATTTGAAGATAATCCTCCTATAATGCTCTTTCTCGGTACAACATTATCCGTTCTCGTTGCTCCTGCAAAAAATTCAGCATTTCCTTCTTCAAACCAAGATAATCTTT
Source organism: Bacillus sp. FDAARGOS_235 (assembly GCF_002073415.2). Classification (NCBI taxonomy): domain Bacteria; kingdom Bacillati; phylum Bacillota; class Bacilli; order Caryophanales; family Bacillaceae; genus Bacillus; species Bacillus sp. FDAARGOS_235. Next base: position 4,855,943 of record NZ_CP020437.2, on the reverse strand, counting down.
CATTTTCATACATCTTACCTTGTCCCCATAGTCCTGGCACTTCATATCTACCTTGTAAATAATGCGTGAACTCATGTCGGAATAACTCTTCTAAACTATAAATACTTTCTTGTGGTGTACGTTCATAAGTAAAGAATGTACCTGTTCCTTCTATATAAAGACCACCATTATTCGTTTCATACCCGTACAATTGACGATTAAATTGATATTCTGCTGGACTATTATAAATAACCATCGTCAATACATCATCTGGATTCCCTTTTTCTAATGGCTGGTCACTTTCAACGGTACGATGGAATTGTGCCTTCACTTCTTTCGCTGCCCAATATAGACGTTTTACTTTTTCCTCAGTCACTTTATCTCCAGCTTTTAAAACAATTGCACCATCATCAAACGTATACGTTTTCGGTAAATATTTTTTCTTACCATCTTCTCGTATTTGATCTAAATTAACCATATTTCCATTTGCATCTTTTCCGCCATAATTTGTCGCGATTTGCTCAGCTGCTACGAAATATTGCTCCCCTAAGTACGGGTATATATTCATCGCATCTGTTACAACTTGTAACCCTTTCGTCCCTGTACTATGGAACGTACCGAGTCTACCTGTATAATAAATGCCATTGTTAATAAGCCATCCGTTTTTCGCTGTAATCGTTCCCATTAATGCAAAACGACTTAGCTCATTAATATAACTATCTATTTTCTGATACCATACTGTATCTTTCGGTACTTTTCTCGTATCGTACAAATATGATTGAATATCGTAATCCACACCTTGCATAATATCGTAAATCGCATTTCCAGCTGAAAGATTATCTACCAATGTAGAAAAACTATCATTATATTGTTTAAAAATCTTCGCAGCCGATGTTATCGTTTCCACATCACTCGAAGCGTTTCCTATTAATTTTCCGTATGATGATACAACTCTATTTTGTTCTAATGTACCGAGCTTAAAATTCGGGTTGCTCGCAATCGTTTTTAATGCAGGTAAGCATTTATCATGATAGCTTCGTTCATTCAGTTTACTTAATTCTGTATTATAAAATCCTAAATAAAACCCGGATCGCAATACCTCTACTAATGTCTCAATCCCTTTTGAATCATCTTGCGTATAAGTTTGCCCTTGCTGCTTTAATTTATCAATAATCGCCTGCATCCTACTATCATTTTGATAGAATGCTAGACTGTCTTTATTAAACTGAAATAACCCCGTAATTTGCTCCCAGTCGATTGTTACAAGTAAATCTACTAATTGCTGATTGCTTAATTGATTTAATTCAGCAATTGTATAAGTTTTCGCTACAGCTAATTGTTTACTTTCTTTTTTGACTTCTGGCGGTCTTTGCGATAAATCAGCAAATTGTAGCCTTTTTTCAAAAGACTTATTTTCTAGCACTTTTGATGAATGAGCTAATTCTTGCACTGGCAATTGTACACCAACTGGCTCCATTTTGAGCACATTTCGATAAGAAACTTGCTCTTCCTTAGTATTTTCCGCCGATATGCTCCCTTGAAAACTCCCTAACAGTAAACTAGCAAAACTTACCCCTACTAAAACTTTTTTTGAATAGCCTTTCATACTCTCCCCTACCTTACATTTTTTAGTTTCCTACACTAATATCTTACTATTCTGACTTTTTGTTCTGTATTGAGAAAAAATAAGGTAACGTTCACATATGTATCCATTCATAGTAAAATTAACGCTTGACTCTCCATGCGATTTGTGTCAAAAAAGGATAGATAATAGCGAAATTTCTGCTACATCTAACCTCTTTTTCAACGCTATGAATTTAACTTTACAAATGTTATTTCTGGTAATGTTTGTATATATTGAATGAATGCATTCTTTTCTTCAGGTGATATATTTTTCAGCTGCATTCCTACCTTATAAACTACACCTGTATCTTGCTGTAAAGATTCCACTTCATATGAAAGTATTGGAATACCTTTCATATGAAGCTTCTCTAATATTTGTTGTATCGTTTCATGTTTATTCATACAAATTTGCACTGCTATATTTTGCGGAAATAAAAATCGCACTTTAAAAATACGACTTACAATCTCTAACCCAATTAAAACGAGAATCGTAGCTCCAATCCCTACTACATACATACCCGCTCCAATTGCTAATCCAATTCCTGCTGTAGCCCATAAACCAGCCGCTGTAGTTAATCCTTTCACTACCTGTTTTTGAATAATAATTGTACCTGCACCTAAAAAACCTACTCCACTAACAACTTGCGCTGCAATACGACTTGGATCAAGGGACATATGATTTTCAAACATAATATCTGAAAAGGCATATTTCGAAACAACCATTAGTAAAGCGCTCCCTACCGCTACGAGGAAATGAGTCTTTAATCCAGCTTCTTTTGATCGAATTTCCCTTTCAATACCAATCATTGCTCCTAATAAACCAGCAATACCAATTCGTAAAATAAAATCAATATGTAAGCTCACGAACACTTCCCCCTTTCATTCATTATAGATGGATAAAACAAAAATTATCACACACATCCATTTATCGATATAAAAACATTCCATCAAAATTCACTTACTATTCCAACTCTTTTATGCTAATATTTTAAATATTAGCATAAACAAGATAACCTATTTCTCATAAAAAAAAAACCTTTAAGTTCAACACCTTACTTATCTTCAGTTAAAAATTGCATATGAAGTGCAAGAAATGAGGTTGAGAAAGTCGGAAAACGCTTTCATTTTCTACCTTGATTTTTGTGAAATAAAACATAAATAAAAGGAGCTTACTAGCAATGAATGTCTTTTTGATTACACCTACTACTGATTTACAAGAAGAATACTTAGATTTTTATAACGAATGGAAAGATAGCGGTGAAACGATGATTCCGTGGGTTATTTCAAAGGCCCCTTCTAACTTTCCGGCTATGATTCAAGAATTACTCGATGCACATAACGGAGTAAACCTTCCTGAATCTTGGGTACCAGACTCTACGTATTGGCTCGTTACAGATGAAAATAAAATTGTAGGAGTTGTTAATATACGTCATAGTTTAAACGAACATTTATTTAACGCTGGAGGTCATATCGGTTATGGCATTCGCCCTTCTGAAAGAAGAAAAGGTTATGCTACGAAGTTATTAGAGTTATCGCTAGAAAAAACGAAGGAATTAAACATCGAGAAAGTACTTGTCGTTTGTGACGAAGTGAATACAGGATCAGAAAAAACAATCTTACATAACGGCGGGCTTCGTGATGATGATTTCATTGAGGAAGATGGAAATATTGTAAGAAGGTATTGGATTGAACTATGAATAATTAAAAACAAGCCAGAAAGTGATTACACACTTTCTGGCTTGTTTTATGCTACTTCTATTTCAAACTGTACTGTAATACCACTTGGATCTACTACTGTAAATCCATTTGTAGTTTCATTTATTTCATGTTGTTTTTCTATTAATCTTTCTTTCACTTCATCTAACGCTTCTTTATGCGGTAGTACAATCGTATATACCTTTAGTCCAGTTGCATGTGTTGGTGGGTGCGGATTATTTACTCCGTTCCACGTATTTGCACCGATATGGTGATGATAGCCTCCTGCCGAAATAAATAAGCAATCCTCTTCACGCTGCTGTACCTCAAAGCCTACCGTCTTTACATAAAACTCATGTGACTTTTCTACATCAGCTATTCGTAAATGTACGTGTCCAACGACAGTATCAGCAGGTAAACCAGCAAACTCATAATCAACGAGCGTTGCCAATGCTTTTAAATCAAGCGGCGTACTTCCTCCTGGTCCTTCTCCCCATTGATCGCGCGGGCGGTCTGCATATATTTCAATTCCATTACCCTCTAAGTCTTGTAAATAAAACGCTTCGCTATACGTATGATCACTTGCACTATTAAACCTTGAAATTGGTAAAATTTCATTTGAATATGTATAACGCCCTTCTTGTTCAGCCGGGCTATCAATTACATTCTTATTACGAAGAACCCCAAATAGTGCCGAAGCAAAAGCTTCACGAGTCGGAACTAAAAAAGCAACATGATATATACCAGTCGTACGTGGTTCTTGTAGTGCCCCATCCTCCAACTTTTCAAGAACAAGCAGCGTATTCTTACCACCCTTTCCAGATAAATACGCTTTATTCCCCTCTTGTTTAATTACTTCTAAGCCTACTACATTCTCATAAAAAGCAATTTGACGTTCTAAATCTTTCACTTTAAATGCAACATGACCAATACGTGTTTTCGGATGAATTTGTACCATGGATAACTCCATCTCCTTATCCCAATATTTTTCCATTACATATAACCGTTACTATGAAGAATACAACCAAAATCACCCTATGTAAATAAGAAAAGTCAGAATTTATGCATATTTTTATTTTCTTAATAAAAAAGCCACCTCTTCTAACTTTCAGAAAAAGTGACTTTATAACTCTTATCTCATTTTATGTACTTCAGCAACTAACTTTCCGCCCTGAATGCCCATATAAAGCTTCACAGGTGCGTCGTTCGTATTTTCAAATACTAAGTCTAAGTATGGATATGCAATTGTAGCATCTCTTCCTTGTGGCACATAACCAACTGTTTTAGAATGCGTCGTTCTCTCTACCATTTTCAAACCAGCTTGATCTGCTGCATTGTATAAAGTCGAAGATGTTTGACAAACACCTCCACCATATCCATCTACTAATTTACCATCTACAATTTCTTTTCCTAATTGATATCCTTTATCTGGCGTTGTATCACCGATTAATGCATTAAAAGAGAAGCGGTCTCCTTTTGCTAATACAACTCCATCTATGCTCGCCGCTGACAAACGAATATTCTCAATACGGCCACCTGTTGATCCACCTAAATTCGTTTCATATCTACCAATTACCGTACCACTTCCTTGCGCATCACTTAATGTTGCCGTAGGCTTTTTCTCTGTGATTGGTAACTGATATGAAGAATCCCACATACCAACATTTAACAATTTATCTACTAATTCTTTTTCCATTAATTCATAAGAAGGTTTTCCTTCTTGCCAACTTCCATCAGGTGCTATACGTGATGGAACCATCTTTTTATCAACGGTTTTCCCAACCTCACTAGCAACCTTCGTTACCGATTTTTTAAATTTTGCTTCGTCTTCAAAATAGCCTAAACTAGACAAATCTATTTTTTTCACTTCAGTACCTGTTCGACTATCAACTAAACTAATAGAATCCTGCACTTCTGCTTTAGCCGCGACAGTGTGTCCACCAATATCACTTACTAATGCAACATCACTTACTTTTGTACCACAACCACTCACTACAGCTACGCATAGCACCCCAACTAAAATACCCTTTATTTTACGGAACAATATACTCTCTCCTTTTCCCCAACACTGCTTTTATGTATTATTTCATTTTTATGTATATTTTGTTACAATCATTTTACAATATGTTTATAAAATGTTACAAGTTATTTTTTACTCTATTTAAATTACTCTTTTCTTTTGTAAATGTCTATACATATTTTTATGAAAATGTAAGTTTAGCAAATTTGTAACCTTTATGTAACCTCTCCCCTTCTATCCATTATATACCATTAAATAAATGAAAAACAAATGTAACAACTCCCTGTTCTTATTTATAAAAGTAAATCACGTAAATATATTTAGGTATTTGCCGTGCCACTGCTCCGCTTTTACACATACAGTATCGTGTATTTAACCTATTTTAAAGAAATGGAGGACGTTTTTATGTATCCCTACAATCCATATGATCCATATAACCAATACGGTTATCAGCCTCAATATGATTTACAAGCACAATACCAACAATATATAGATCAAACAGAACAAGTTAATCCATATGACCAAAATAGACAATTTCAACTTCCAATCTCTTTCCCTGGTACTGGAAACCGTCAACTAGAACGACGAGTAAATGAGCTTGAGCAAAGAGTACGTCAATTAGAAAATACTGTTGAGCGCCATACACGTAGACTAAATCGCTTAAACCAACGTTTACGTACAGTAGAAAACAGACTTAACATTCCATTTGCAGCGCTAGAAGACGGATTTTAATTTTGAAAATAAAAAATATATAAGGAAGGGTCTTCCCTTCCTTATATAAATTGACGAAAGTTTTCTCCATCTCTATACTGATAAGAGTTAATGAAATGAAACAAGGTGATAAATATGGATTTTGAAATAAATTATCTTTCTTTTTATGTTGTACAAGTAGAAGGAAAAGGTGAAGCAGTTGATAAACGCTATAAACATTTTCAAACATTAGACGCTGAAGAATATGAAGATAGCTCTTTAAAAGAATTTTTGAATGGTGAATTATTAAAAATTTCAAAGCGAAAAGTAGAACGTCATGCCAAAACGGAACAAGCCCCAACAAAGATTGGGCGCTTTATTGTAGAAGAAGGGCACGAACTCGATTCAAACCCTCATTACAACCTATTTAATCGTATTCGTTTTGCAGAAACAAAAGAAAACTTCAAAGATATGAGCGAGCCTCTCGTTTATACATATCTTGACACAAGCGCTGTTCGTGGTGGTGTATTTTTAATTGCTCAAGCAAAACTACGTAAATACTTTGATGACCCGTTCGTATTCGTTATGAAATGTGACTTTGAACCGAAAGTTGCCTCTATTTCAGATGAATCAACGCTTATTCGTAACGTTGAAATGGCCATCACAACGAAGAATATGAAATCTATCCAATATCCGTACATGCCTGAAGAAGGTATGGTTGAAGTAGGCGAACTAAAAATACACCAAGCATCACATGCCCGCTACTTCGAGGACTTCTTAAAATTCGTCGAATACGAACGCTCTATGCCTGAAATTATGAAAACACAAGTAATGGACATGGTATACGACCAAATTGAAGATGTATTTGAAGAAGGTACTGAAGAACGCGAACAATTCGACCAAGCAATGGAAGTATGGGCTGCCAGTCCGAAGCGGGAGATTATGGAACAATTTTCAACCGAAGAAGTAATGGAAGCTACCGCTCAAATCGTCGAGCACGCCCCAGAAGTGGAATTAAAGCTAAAAGCAGATCATATCTCTGTGAAGGCCCTGCTTGCTGATTTCGGAGATCAAATACATATCGCGAAGGTAAATGACCGATACGTATTAATGATTGAGGCTGATACACTTACGTTTGAAAAAGGCTTCTCTCCTATTGAGTTTCTGAAGCCAGATGAGTTGCAAGATGTGATTGAGCGGATTGAGAATAAGCAACAGTTTTCATATGATCCGAACGGGGTTGAATAAAGAAAATCAAGTAACCAATAAACATGTTTTAAATAACAACTATGTGTCTACAAATGAGACCACACAATACTAAAAATTTCGATTCTAACATTGAATAAATGCTTCCCTATAACTATTTTTTTACTGAGCGCTATTAACAAAGCGCTCTTTTATTTTGGACTTACTTGACGTTTACTTTAAAAACCGATTCTACTAAGAATCGGTTTCTCTGCTTTATAACAAGATGTGCTTATTTATTAAATTTTTTTGATTTAAGATAAAATTTGTTGCAGTATCTAAATAAATTCGTTCCTTGTTGTACAAACATATTTCCAGTTGAAATATCCTTTTCAATATGTTCTTGTATACAACGTACTACAATTTTTTCACTTTTTACTAATAGACCCAGTCCTTCTATAAGTTTTTGATGTTTTTCCTTATAGTCACTATGTATGTTATTAAAATAAAAATTTCACTTTACTACCTCAAATTTATTGTACTCGTAAAAAGATAATTGAAAACGATATTCTGGATGCTCTCTCACCCAATCGTAGGCTTCTTCTAAAATATCCATTTTATTTTGTAGGTCATTAAGTTCACTGCATTCGTCCCTTCTCTGTTTGCACAGAGGGCAGAACCCATTCACTATCGTGGCACTCATCGCACAAATAGTTTTATTTTCTAAGTCAACTAATATATGAAGAATAAGAGAATGTTCTGCTGTTGTAGTCACCATCATTTCAGCAATCCTATCCTCATTCCAAAAGACACCGTTTAATTCCATCTTTACGTTAATATCTTTGATATCCAAATTTATCATCATCGCATCTCCCATATATATAACGCTTATCTTACTCTTCAATTTTAATCTTTAATCCACCGCGGTTTAAAGATATATTAAGCTTTTTCTAACTCCTTTTTACTATAAGAGGAAGTGTAATAAAAATAAAAAGTGATGTGAATATAATATAAAAAATAAAACAGTTAAAATGTTAAAGATTGCTTCCATTTAACTGTACCCTCTTTCATTTTTATGAGCTCTTATTTTATTAATATATTTTAAAATTCTTACGACGCCTTAATTTTCAAAGCAATTATAATAGCCAAATTACAACAACAAATTGATTCCTAATTAAATTTGAATACTTTACTCATCCGTCAATACGATGACTTTAAATTTATATAGCTAGAAATGGAGGAGAATGTCACCTAGACTGTGCATTCTCCTCCATCTCAGCCAAATATTTAAGCTGCCGCTCCGCTTTTCTCACCGCTGTAGGGAAATGTTTTTTCAGAAGTTCTACTGTATTTTCACTTATATAATACCTTTCCGTTATACTTTCCCACGTTTCACTACTTTCAAATGTACTCCACACAAATGGTCGTTCTGCATGTTTCTTCAGTTCTTTAAACACCCATTTTCGCATCTTTTTTTTCGCTTTTTCTGTTAGTTTTCCGTTCTTTACAAGTTCAAGCTCACCATGTCTCTTGTATCGCTTATTAATATCTCTCTCGCTATATATTTTAAGAAGTATATTTGCTGTATTCTCAGCATCTGCTAAAGCGCGGTGCTGCTTTCCTTCCCACGTTAAACCGAGTTGTTCTACTGCAGATTGTAAACTTGGTGTATGCTCAAATAATTCTTCATACGCTTGGAAAACAAATTTTTGCAAATCAAATCTACTGTCTTTTTCCATACACGGGCATTCTAGGCCATGTAATGTACAATCATGAGATAGAAAATGATAATCTTCTTTTCCCCATGAAATAAATACAGAATCTTCTCCAATGAACTGAATAAATTTCTCTATAATTTGAGGGAATTTCTCTACACCAATTAAATCTTTTTTTGTAATTCCCGTTAATTTTGTCGTATGACGAGTAAGTCGTGCACCCGGTTTTACTAACTCCGAAAATTCTCCAATTACCTTCATTGTACTTGCTTCTATTTTTACAGCTCCGATATCAACTATCTCTGACGGATCTTCTGATTTATACGGTCTAAAATTTCTCTCTATATCAAACACAATAAAATGTGTAGCGTTTTTCAATTTATTTACCTCTTTCTAAAATCCTTTTCACACACATACTTTATTTTCAGTATCTATTTATTCATACACTTTATGCATGAAATACCTCGTATAAAAAACAAAAATTCAGTCTTATTATCATATGTACATTGGAGGATATTCAATAAGAACGCAAAAAAAAGAAGGGCGAGCCCTTCTTTTTTTCAAAAATTACTTCTTGTTAACGTTAGTAGCTTGTGGTCCACGGTTACCTTGTTCTACTTCGAAAGTAACTTCTTGACCTTCTTCTAAAGTTTTGAAGCCGTCGCCTTGGATAGCTGAGAAATGAACGAATACGTCTTCTCCGCCTTCAACTTCGATGAAACCGAAACCTTTTTCTGAGTTAAACCATTTTACTTTACCGTTTTGCATGAAAAAAATCCTCCTACAATGTACCTATATGTACATATTCATTTTCAACCACCTTACAATAATAAACCAGACATTAAAAAACTGCAACCCCTGAGGAGATTTAACATTGCTATCCTCCTCGGAAGTTACAGCTCATTTAAATCTCTATATTATTAAAAGTAAAATGGTTTAAACATACTATATCATATCAATATAATAAAAGCAAAGTTTTTTTTGCTAAACAACTTTTTTCTTCCACTGCATCGCTTTTGATTCACCTGATCCAGCTACAACATAGCCTTCTTTTTGATTAACAATGCGCCAACCATGCCCTTTAACCGAGTCACATACTGTAACAATCCCTTCATTAAGATGCACACGGCAAACCGTGCTAACGCCCGCCTTATTTTGCGTTGAAGTCGTATATAGCACATGTTGATCTACACTTAAGTCTAAATAGCTACTAGCTTTCTGCTCACTTTGACATGTATGCCAATATAGTTTTTCATTCTCAATACTTTCATCTATTTTACAAAAAGAAATATTACCACCAATTCCTTTACACGATCCACTTGCTGCTACTAGATAAGAATTATGTAGAGTCAACGCAGAAATCATTTGATTCATCGCTATTTTAATTCTTTTTAATTTACGTTTCTCTAAATCAAAAAGCCAAACACCACCATATTTCGCATGTATTTTCGTACCAATAAATAAGTAATGTTTATATAAGAATAACGAACGAATAGACGGTGCATCACTGCCATAATCAAGAAATGGATGAATGGTCTCCCATGTAGAACCGAAATTATTAGAAAGATACAATGTTTTATCTCCATGAGCAATGACAGTTCCTTGTACATTACTACACACATTCCAACTCGTTGCTTTTGTTGGAAAACGCTGAATTGTCCAGTTCTCTCCACCATTCATGCTACGAATAAAAGTCCCTTCGTCGCCTACACCATAAACTATATTATCTACGCTATGTAAATCCCGAATTCGTTTTTGAAAGCCATTTAAAATCTGTTTCCATTCTCCGTCTTGTTCAATAAATAAGCCATCATATGTAGTAGCTAACATAAGTTTTCCATCTCTTAATTTTGTAATAGCAGTTGCACTTAACATTGTCTCCACGTTGACACTCCCATTCTTAGAACTTCTCAGCAAATGCAATTGCAAAATTACTGCATTTTTCAATATCCTCTTCATCTTCTGGAGATAATTCAATTTTCAATCCTTCTTGTACAAGTTCTGCACCGCGTTCTACAAGACGTTCTTCAAATATCGTCACCGCTTCACAAAACAGTTCATATGCCGTATCACCTGATCCAAATACAGCTGCTTTTTTTCCTGACAAATCTATATTTTCTAAATCCTCGTGGAAATCTTCTGCCTCAAACGGCAATTCACCATCGCCCCACGTATAAGATCCTAAAATAATTCCATCATAAGCTAGCAATTCTTCAGCATCCATGCCTTCCATCTCTTGCAATACTACTTCATGATCAAAAGCATCCAAACTTACTTTTATTAAATCAGCAATACTCTCTGTATTTCCTGACATACTCGCATACGCAATTAAAATTTTCGCCACTTTGGCATCCCCCTCTTGCAATGAATGATTCTCATTCTCATTATATTAATAATGAGAATCAATTTCAATTATATTTTTCATTTTTATTTATTCCATACAAAAAAGCACAGATGACTATACAATCACCTGTGCTTTTTTATTACTTTTTAAAAATACCAAATGGCTTTCCAACTGGTAAAACAACTTTTCCGAAGTGTGTATTTAACACTGCTGCGGCTGAACCATAGAAAGATAATAATGAAATACATAGTTCAGAATATGCTGCTAAATTATGCATTGCGTGCGGCATAACACCTAAAGTACTTAATGAAAGACCAATAAATAAGAAATCAATAAGTACGAAAATCATAAATAATACTTTATGTGTTTCCATTGCACCAATCGTCATAAAGATTGTGAAAATTAAATATCCGATAAAGGCTACACCAAGCTGTTTTGAATCTGCAGTTTGGGCTAATTTTTCGCCGAATACTCCAAGTTGAATTAACCAAGTCATTCCAACACCTAACCAAAACAGGCCGTACGCACCAAATGCTGTCGTACCGAACGTGTTGTTATGCTTTGCATCGTGAATGCATGCAAAGATTTGTGCAAATCCCCCTAAAAAGATTGCCCATGGTAATACAAGTGAAACGCCATCTGTTAAACCTAACTTTTGAGATGATGCTACAAGTGTTACCATTGCTAATCCAAATAGACCGATTCCAGATGGATCTGCTGTTGTCATTTTCACATGATGTGTAGTAGTTTGATTGCTCATATAAACCTCCTGATTATAAACATACTCGAATACAATACTTAAATCAGCAGGCTATGTCAATGGTTTTTTTTGTATGTTGTCAGACCTTACATCTTATAATAATCGAATATACTTTCGACCACTTCGTAAGGTTTTATATTCACATTTTTCAACTCATTTATCGGTATCCATAACGGAATATAACAACCTCTATCTTTCTGCTTAAACTCCTCACCTTTTCCGCTTCCGAATACTCCGTCCGTAATATAGGCTTCATAATAATATTCGGTACCTTTATACTTTATCTTTGTAATAAGGTGCTTTACTTCTATATGTAACCCTAATTCTTCGTATATCTCTCGCTTCGTTGCCTCTTCCGATGTTTCTCCTTCTTCTATTCCACCGCCTGGAAAAACGTAATATCCTTCATCGTCTCGAACACGTTTTATTAGAGCAATTTTTCCATCCTGTACAATAATAGCCACGCCGCGATTTCTCATCATTTTATTACCTCAATACGAACCGCAACTGTTCCCCACTTTTCTTCTTGTTCTTTCGTATATATTTTGTATGTACTTTCTAACATTTCCTCTAAACTATCATTTTCACAATCCAATAACTTTTTATCAATTTGCTCGTACATTTCTTTAAAGCTTTCGTATCGCTTTACTTCCGTTACTTTTACAACCATCGTTTCTGCTGTCGTAAGGTTCGTAAATACAATTTCATCGCCTTGTTTTATAAGTTGACGTTTTTTATCGTATAAGCGTACTTCATATACCTTTTTTCCTGATTGAATTGACTGAAAAGGTTTATTATATAACCCCATTTCGTATCTCATCCACTCCACTCCCCGTTATTCATTTTCTCTACTAACATACTTACATCTTACTAATTCATACAACACAGTTCGCCTTACTCCACCTTGCATATAATGTTCCATATCCATTACTTGCTTTAGAAAGGATGCTAAATTTGTTATGTTATATTTAAATCAAAAACCTGAATATAGTAAATATGATATTGGTGATTATACTTATAGTAAAGTAGGTCCAACTATTTTTTCTTGGAATGATGAAACGAAATTGAAAATAGGTAAGTTTTGTTCATTAGGAGAAGAAGTCGTTTTCATACTTGGCGGCGAGCATCGTGCTGATTGGATAACGACTTACCCATTTAATGCTCTCTTCGATGAAGGAGCACATATTACTGGTCATCCTTCATCAAAAGGTGATATCGTAGTCGGCAATGATGTATGGATTGGTTATCAATCCTGCGTTTTATCTGGTGTTACAATTGGTAACGGGGCCATTATCGGCGCAAAGAGTGTAGTTACAAAAGACGTACCTCCATATGCAATTGTAGCTGGGAACCCTGCCAAACTAGTTCGCTATCGTTTTTCACAAGAAACCATTGAAAAACTAGAAAAACTTGCATGGTGGGACTGGGATATTTCTGTCATAAAAGGAGCTATTCCATTTCTACTCTCCAACAAAACCAATGAATTTTTCACCTCACCCGAAAAAGAATCTACATGATTGATACACATAAAAAAGAGCATCCTATTCTTACAGGATGCTCTTTTGGTATTTATTTTTTATTTATTTGTAAGTGATTACATGGAGAACATTGAAATGGAATTTTATCTAAGCAATTAAAGTTCGTTTCGCAAATTTGTTCTATCGTTGGAACAAATGGGATGACTACCATGTTACTTTCTATTATTTGTGTAACAGGTGGCAATACTGTACCTACTTGATGTTCAAAGCGAATACTCGCTTGGTTAATATAATTTCCTGAACCACTTGGTGCGCTCTGAACTACTACTTGAAACGAAACTGTCCGCGCTTCACCCGGATTTAAATTTCCTATAAGAAACCCTGATACTGGACTTACATTTCGTAATGGAACACTATCGACTATTACGCTTCCAGGGATAAATCGAACACTACTATCTAACATGTCTTGAAAACGAATATTTTGCATGACAGTATCACCTGTATTTGTAATGACTGTCGTAAACGTAATGACATCTCCAATTGTTGCTGTTTGAAGATTTGCCGTTTTTACGACTGTCGTTGAGACATTTTGAGGGATAAACGGGATAACAACTGTATTACTATCACCTTCAACTACTACAGGCGGCTCATTCGGATTTACAGTTGCGAGCCCAGTCGCTGTAGCAGTATTTGTAACTAAATTATTTATTTGTCCTCCCGTTATTACAACTTGGAAATTAATAATTGCCGCATCATTTGGCTGAAAATCACCTAACGGAATACCCGTATTCGGATTGGCAAATGGAAGAGGTACATCATTTACCGTTACCGTGCCATTTATAAATAACGTATTTGGATCAATGATATCTGTTAAAACAATATTCGTCACAGGAACTGTACTATCATTTATGACGGCAATGCCGTAAGTGACAACATCTCCTACCATTGCTACTTCAAAGTTTGCTCCTTTTGCAACAAATAAGATTGCAGTATTTACCGTTACAATAACTGTATTACTCGTGTCCATCACTGTAACTGGCGGTTCACCTGGTACTAAAATATATTCTGCTGATGCCCCAGCAACGTTCACTACTGTACCACCATCTGGAAAACTCGTAATCGTAGCTTCATATGTTACAATCGCCGTCTCACCGACTGGAATGTCCAAAATCGTAAATCCAACCTGCGGATTTACTCCCGGACGCGCTACTCCATTTACCGTTACACTATTTGGTACAAAAACAGCTTCCGGAGATAGCACATCAATAAATTGAACATTCATTGCGTCAGCCGTACCAGTATTTAATATACGAACACGATACGTTACCGTTTCTCCTACTCCAACAATTGAATGATCTACTTCTTTCAGCATATCTAAACTGCCTCTATTTACTGGTGTGACTGTCGTATTACTTGAATTGGTAATTGTAAACGGTGGTTCTCCTGGAATCAATTCGAAATTACCAGTTACTCTCGCTGTATTCATAATGCTACTAGAAGGCGGAATTGAAATTACATTTACTTCAAATGTGATTAATACGCTATCCCCTACTGCAAGATCCGGTAATGAAAAGCCTACAAAAGGATCTAAACCTACTTGCGGAATCCCATTTATTTGTACACTTCCAGGAACAAATTCTAAACTAGGTGATGGAACATCGATAAACTGAACATTCGTCGCTGTTACCGTTCCCGTATTTGTAACTTGCACACTATACGTTAACGTATCTCCTAAACGTGTCGCTTCTTTATTTACAGATTTTATAATGCTGAAACGTCCTCTATTTATTCTTGTTATAGTCGTATTACTCGGATCTGTCACTATAACCGGTGGTTCTCCTGGCACTAAAGTAAAACTTCCTGTTATATTTGCAACGTTCGTAATTGTTCCTGATGACGGGATGGTTGTAACTGTCGCTTGAAACGTCACTATAACCGTTTCACCAACTGGTATATCTCCAACTCCAAAGCCAGTAATCGGATTTAAGTTTAGTTGCGAAACTCCATTTACCGTTACACTATTTGGTACAAATGACGCTCCTGCTGAAATCGTATCAACAAACTGAACATCGTTAGCTATTACTGTTCCTGTATTCGTTATTTGAACCGTATACGTTAATACATCTCCAACGAGAGTAGCCGCTCTATTTACTTGTTTAATAACATTAAATTGTCCTCTATTGACAGTTGTGAGTGTTGTATTGCTCGGTTGGTTTACTATAACTGGTGGTTCTCCTGGTACTAATACAAAGCTACCTGTTACATTTGCCGTATTGACAATTGTTCCGTTTGATGGAACACTAACAACTGTTACTTGAAATGTTACTTCTACACTTTCACCTGGATTTATATCTGGAAGCGGGAATCCATTATTCGGATTGAATCCAGGTTGTAACACACCGTCTATCGTTACACTGTTCGGCACGAATGCTATAGAAGAAGGTAATACATCACTATATTGAACATTCGTTGCTGTCACTGTCCCTGTATTTTGAACTACTGTTGTATAGGTGATTGTATCCCCTACTGCAACAATCGGCTGACTCACTGATTTTAATACATTCAAACCAGATTCATTTATTTCTGTTAATGTCGTGTTACTTGTCGTCGTTTCAGTAATAGGTGGTTCTGTTTCACTTACAGCAAATGTCGCGGTAACGTCTACAAAGTTAACAACTGTACCACCTTCTGGTATGCTCGTTACCGTCTCCTGATATGTGACAAGTACAAAATCATCTACAGGTATATCTGGAACTGTAAAACCAATGAAAGGATCTAATCCTGGTGCCGGTACCCCGTTTATGCTCACACTTCCTAGTACAAATGCTACACCCGCGGAAGTAGTATCTATAAATTGAACATTCGTCGCTGCCACTGTTCCAAAATTAAAAATCAATACATCATACGTTAAAATTTCTCCTACAGTCGCTACTTCTTTATCTACTAGTTTTAACGGAAAAATAAACGCTATATTAATTGTCGTAACGACTAAATTCGTTAATATCGTTTCCGTAATCGGTGGTTCCTGCGGATTCGGTTGTGAAGTAAATGTAACGTCAGCATCGTTTAATATGACTTCATTATCTGGAATCTCTGTAATTGTCACTTGGAATGTTACCGTAATACTTCCACCAGCAATTAATAATGGAGTAACAGTAAATCCTATTTCTGGATTTAAACCAAATTGCTGAACCCCACCTATCGTTACACTATTTTCGACAAATGTCGTTCCTTCCGGAATGACATCTTGGAAGAGTACATCTGTAACAGGTATAATTCCTACGTTCGTAATTAGCACGCTATACGTTAATACATCTCCAACAGCCCCAGTCGCAACGTCAACTGCTTTTGTTGCTGTTACTTCACCAGGAGGAGGTAACGGTATTGTAACTACTGTCGTATTACTTGAATTTGTCGTTGTTACAGGTGGTTGTAAAGGATTTAATAAGAAAGTGGCTGTAGCAGATGCCGTATTTAATACTGCTCCGCGTGGGGATGGCGTAACTACTGTAACTTGGAACGTTACTGTCACTGATGCCCCAGCTGCAATATTAGGAAGCGGGAAACCAATATTCGGATCTAAACCAAGCTGTGAAATTCCATTTATCGTCACACTGTTTGCGACAAATGCTGTTTCTGGAGCAATTGGATCGATGAAAGAAACATTCGTCGCTGGTACTGTGCCGTTATTTCGAATGACAACAGAATACGTATAAGTTTCTCCAAATGCCGCTTGTTGTACAGATGAAGATTTTTGTATATTTAACTGTGCTGTGTTTACTTGTGTCACGACAAAATTGCTATTCGTAACAGTCGTTATTGGAGGGTTTGCTGGATTTATAAGAAAACTTGCAGTAACGTTCGATTGGTTTCTAATATTTCCACCGCTCGGAACACTCGTCACTGTAACTTGAAACGTAATCGTAGCCGTTTGTCCGACCGGAATATTTGGTACTGGGAAACCTGCCATAGGATCCGCGCCTTGCTGAACAACTCCATTTATCGTCACACTATTTGCTACAAACGCAGTTCCAACAGGAATCGGATCTTGAAAAATAATATTCGTTGCAGGAACAGTTCCTGTATTTTGAATAAGAATTGTATACGTTAACGTATCTCCTACGCCTGCTTGCGGTGTGTTTACACTCTTTATTACATTAATTGATCCTACATTTACTCGCGTCACAACAATATTACTAATCGTTACAATTGTAATTGGTGGCTGCAGAGGACTTACTTGGAAATCAGCAGTTACATTCGCATTATTCGGAAGAACTCTATTTGGTGGTACACTCGTGATCGTCACTTGAAAAGTAACTGTTACCATCCCTCCTACTGGAATATTAGCAAGTGGAAATCCAGTTGTTGGGTTTAAACCTGGCTGAGGCGTTCCATTTATTGTTACACTATTTGCTACAAACGTTGTTCCAGATGGAATTGGATCAAGGAATGATACATTTGTCGCTGCTACTGTTCCACTATTTTGTATACGAACTGTATACGTTAACGTATCTCCTACACCTGCTTCAGTAGCACTTACACTTTTCATTACATTTAACCCTGAAGAATTCACGACTGTCATAACAGTATTACTTGGTACTGTTACAGTAATCGGTGGCTCTGTCGGATTTACAAGGAAATCTCCAGTTACATTCGCATTATTTACGACATTATTTCCTTGGGGAATTTCATCAATTAATACTTCAAAAGTAACAATTACACTCGCACCAGTAGGCAAATTATTTAATGGGAATCCAAGTTCTGGATCTGCCCCTTCTTGTAAAACACCATTAACAACTACACTATTTTCAATAAATAATGTCCCTTGTGGAATTGAATCTTGGAAAAATACATTTGTAGCTGGTACACTACCTGCATTTATAACTTCGATTGTATATACTAAAACATCCCCTACCGTTGCAACATCTGTATTCACTGCTTTCACAACTTCAAAATTCCCTGATTGTACAGTTGTATTCACAATATTACTCGGTACATTGATTGTTACTGGCGGTTCGCTCGGATTCACTTGAAAACTTGCTGTTACATTTGC
Organism: Bacillus sp. FDAARGOS_235; assembly: GCF_002073415.2. Taxonomy (NCBI): domain Bacteria; kingdom Bacillati; phylum Bacillota; class Bacilli; order Caryophanales; family Bacillaceae; genus Bacillus; species Bacillus sp. FDAARGOS_235. Next base: position 4,837,401 of record NZ_CP020437.2, on the reverse strand, counting down.
TTGATTTAAAATATCTTCATTTTCTGGATCCTGTACAATTAATACGTCAAATGTGACTACAACTGTTTGAGCCGCAGGAATATTTGGAAGAGAAAATCCTGTATTCGGATTCAATCCACTTTGCGGTACTCCATTAATTGTTACAGAATTTGCAACGAAAGAAACAGCGGAAGAAATAATGTCTTGGAAAAGCACATTTGTTAACGGAACATTTCCTGTATTTTGGACGGCAATTGTGTATGTTAAAGTGTCCCCTACTGCCGCTTGCGTTGTATTCACTTCTTTTATTACATTTAAACCACCCGTATTAACTTGTGTCACTACAGTATTCGTTTGTCTATTAATCGTTACTGGCGGCTGATTTGGTTTAACGACGAAATTAGCAGATACATTTCCACGATTCGCAATCGTACCTCCTGATGGCGTAGATGTCACTCGTACTTGAAAAGTCACTGTCCTACTTCCGCCGGGAGATATATTTGCTACCGCAAACCCAGTCGCTGGATTTGCCCCAGGTTGCGAAACCCCATCTACAGTCACACTATTTGCAATAAAAGTCGTTCCAATTGGGATTGGATCTTGAAAAACAACATTCGTCGCAAGTACATTTCCTGTATTCTCAATTGTAACGGTGTACGTAAGAACGTCATTCACTGTCGCAAAAGCTCTATCCACTGTTTTTCTCGTTCTTATATCAGCTATATTAATTGTAGTAACTACGGTATTACTCGTCGCTTGACCTGAAATTGGTTGTTGACCAGGCACTGGGGTAAAGGTAAAGGTTGCACTTGCACGGTTCGGTATTGGATTGACAAGAGGGTTCGATGTCACTCGTACTTGAAAGCGTACTACAGTCGTTTGCGATGCATTAATACTTCCAAGATTAATACTACTTGATGGATTCGCTCCTGGACGTGCTACTCCATTAACCGTAACACTATTAGCTACAAATGTTGTTCCTGCAGGGATACTATCAACAAAAATAACATTGTTTGCAGCAACATTCCCATTATTCGTCACATTAACTGTGTACGTTAATACATCATTAAGAGTTGCCGTCTGTAGATCTACAGATTTTTGCATACTTATAGTCGCTTGATTCACTGTCGTTTGTACTGTGTTTGAAGAAGACGTACTTGTAATAGGGGCACTACCGACAAAAGGACGGAATTGATATGACACCATTGCACGATTTGGAATAGGATTTGGGTTCGGGAACGATGTTATTCGAACTTGAAATGTAACAATTCTTTGCGTGTTATTTGGGATTGTACCTAAATTAATTCCATTCGCGGGATTCGCACTCGGTTGCGTTACTCCACCTACCGTTACACTACCTGCTACGAATGTAGTTCCGTTCGGAATACTATCTTGTAATACAACGTTTTCTGCACTTCCTGTTCCTGTATTCGGGACCGTAATCGTATAGGTGAGAGTATCCCCTACCCCTGCAACGGTTCTATTTACCGATTTAACAGGATTAATGATTGGACCTGTTGCATCAATTTGAACACCAAAACCAGCTGCAGCGTATCCATCTCCATTTGTGACAAAGCGAACAGTTGCTGACGTCTGATTGTTTACTAAAGATGAGGAGGCATCTACATTCGTAATATCCCACCCTTGTCTTCGGATCGCTAAAGCTATTCCTAACGGCTGATTCAGATTTCCAAATGTTCCGCTCGTATCTAAATTTCCATTGTCATTACAAATTTGTGACTGAAAGAAATTATTTGCAGGATTTCTCGGTCCGAATAAAGTAACTGTAGCATTTGCATTCGGCCCAAAACGAAGTTGATCTCCAACAATGTTAGCATCACCTTCTTGGGCAGTTACAAGTACTCTTCCTGTAACTGTTCCCGTAGACGGCGTTGCAAAACCTGAAATAACAGCATCTACTGGTGGTGATGATGCCTCAATAATTTCTTGTCCTGCATACACCGATAAATTCCTTAGTGGTAAACTCACATTTTGATAAACTACCTCAAGCGTCCAGCCAACCGAACGACTAATTGTTGAATCAGCTGAAGTTCTTGCAGCTGGCACGGCACCTGTTGTATATGTGCCAGCCCCACCTGCACTAATAAGGTTCGTTACGTTAGCAGAACGACTATAATAAAACTGCTTCCCTACTGAACCTTGCTGGGCAGTTGCTGGGTCTGGTGTAACAGAAAATGTCCCCGCTGGTGTTGTAAAGGTAATATTATCATTTAAAAACGCAGTAACATCCTCCGTATCAGTCCGGTATGTGCCAGCCCACACAAGTTCTGCGTATAAGACACTACTCCCTGCTGGAAGGTTCAAAATTGCACTTGCAGAATTTAATCGCCAATCATTTGTCGTTCCTGCTGGGAATCCTGGCACTTGAAGCGATGTATTTACCGTAGTAAATACATCAATCGTACCGAAATTATTGCCTGGTGCAGGAGATGTAGGACTGAGTCCCAACGTGTTCCCAGTGAACGTGACGGCACCAGTAACTGTCGTTGTAAAGCGATTCATAAAAGGCACGTAATCATCTCATTTCATTTATAGTAAAAAGTGCTCTATACTATAAAATGTAGACAAACTATAGAGTGTACGTTGTCCAACAAAATTCCGCACATACGAGAGGAGTTTATAAAACTATGCGCTACGTTATCATAACAGGAACTTCACAAGGTTTAGGTGAGGCAATTGCCGCGCAATTATTAGAAGAAAGCACAACCATCATCTCTATTTCTAGAAGAGAAAATAAAGAGCTTACTAAACTTGCAGAACAATATAACAGCAATTGTATTTTCCATTCCTTAGATCTTCAAGATGTACATCATTTAGAAACTAACTTTAACGAAATCATTTCATCCATTAAAGAAGACAATGTATCTTCTATTCATTTAATTAATAATGCGGGTACAGTTGCACCTATGAAGCCGATTGAAAAAGCAGAAAGCGAACAATTCATTACGAACGTTCACATTAATTTACTTGCCCCTATGATTCTTACATCTATGTTCATGAAACATACGAAAGACTGGAAAGTAGATAAACGCGTTGTAAACATTTCATCTGGTGCAGGAAAAAAACCTTACTTTGGCTGGGGCGCTTATTGTACTACGAAAGCTGGTGTGAATATGTTTACACAATGCGTAGCGACTGAAGAAGAGGAAAAAGAATATCCAGTAAAAATCGTCGCTTTTGCACCTGGTGTTGTGGATACAAATATGCAAGTACAAATTCGTGAAACAAATAAAGAAGACTTCACAAATTTAGACCGATTCATCACACTAAAAGAAGAAGGAAAGCTATTATCACCTGAATATGTGGCAAAAGCTATTCGTAACTTACTAGAAACTGAGAACTTCCCGCAAGGCGAAGTTATTAGAATTGATGAATAATAAAAAGGCGTGCTAAAATAGCACGCCTTTTTATTCTACTTCTCTAAAAATATGAGCACAGACTCCGCAATTTGTTCATAACCAATTTCTTGATAAATTTTATTAGATGTCGGATTGGCTAAATCAGTATATAGTGTAGTCGTCTTGTACCCTTCGTCTAACATACGTTGACTGAGTGCCGCTACACAATTAGATGCGTACCCTTTTTTTCGTGCTTCTTTCGGGGTATAAACGAAATTTACTGTTATATTATTTGTAGTTGGTCTCGTTTTTGCAGCTACAGAAACGAGTTTCCCATCTACTTCTAGACCAAATAGACGATTATTAGTGATTAATGTATGTGCGGTTTGTTCCGCTTCTTCTTTCGTAGTTGGGAGCTTCACATCTTCACAAAATTGATATATCCATTTTTCTATTAATGGCAACTCATCATTAGTTATTTCTCGAAAAATTCCATCCTCGTTCCACTTCTTCTTAATTTGTTGTAATGCATATACACCTTGTTTCATTACAACATTCGTTTTCTTATTTTCTAACACCGCAAGCTCTTCAGCTAATTTCTGTACAATTTCCTTATTACCGATCAATCCAGGAATGTCCGGATATACTTTCGATAACTCTTTTGCAAGTTTCACTATATCTACTTCCGAATTTTCAGAAGTTGCAACAATCATTTGTATCTTCTCTTCTGTTTGAAGAAATACAACTGTAATTTCTTCTCCTCGTTTCGCTACCCCCATAAACGTCGGTTCTTGAGCTACTTGTAATATACCTAACATTAAATTATTTTCCTGCTCATTCTTTTCTAAAAATGGTGTAACATCTTCTTTAAAATGAAGAATCTCTTTATATACGTGTAATTGAATCATCGACAATCTCTTCTCTCCATTTATATTTTAATTAAGTATTGGCGATTAATTCATTAAATCCTTCTTTTACGATTCGATAATATTTGAAACTAATATGTTCAAATTATATTCAGCTCGTAATATTCTCCGTTTTTCCGTTTCAAATCGCTCTTCTTCATTTTTAAATGACTCTTTACGCTTTTGAATCATTCGTTCCATCTCTTTTTTACTCGGTCCTCCGTATACATTTCTTTTTTGAATAAAAGCTTCTGGCGATATAATTTCTTTCCACTCTTTTTCCAATAAATGTATTTTAAATTTTTCTTGTAAGTATATATTTACATCTTTGAAATGTAATTCATGAAGCTCCTTTTTCTGCACCAATGACATATTAGCAATCGTACTTGCTGCATGATGAGCATGCCGAAATGGAATTTTATAGTTTTTTGTTAAAACATCTGCAAAATCAGTTATCGTTATTGCATGTTTATAGGAACGACTTTTTAACGTTTCTTCTTCTACTTTCATCGTTCGAATGACTGCATTCATAATAGAAAATACGCGAATCGTCTTTTCGATTCCTTTATATAAATACGGCTGTAAGTCATCTTCCGTATCGACAATATCCCCAAATGGTGTATTATGAATCATTTGAAATACTGTAAATGCTTCTCCTAAAGCGCTACTCGTAATAGCACGAGCATGCTCAATTGAAACTGGATTTCGTTTTTGTGGCATAATACTACTAATTTGCACATATGGCTTCGCAACAGTAATACCATCATATTCTTTCGTCGCTAATAATAAGAAGTCATGAATCCATCTACTCGTATTTGTCATCATTATCATAAGTAACGAGCTAACATCTAATAAATAATCCGCTCCAGCGACAGCATCATATGAGTTCTCAATTACATTTGTAAATCCAAGTAAATGAGAAACTCGTTCTCGTTTAATCGGAAAACTTGTTGTTGAAAGTGCAGCTGCCCCCATCGGAGACTGATTTAAAATTTGGTACGTTTTTTTCATTCGTTCTAAGTCTCTTTGCATCGTATCATAAATTGCTAACATATAATGACCAAACGTTGTTGGCTGTGCTGGTTGTGTATGTGTATAAGCTGGCATAATTGTTCCCTTATGATCATCAGCAAGTTGCAATATACTTTCTTGCAATAATAAATGGTGTTCCATTAATCGTAATACATATCGTCTTAAGCTCATACGATACATCGTTACTCCCATATCATTTCTACTTCGACCGATATGCATATTACTTACAAAATCACACTTTGCTTCCTGAGAAATTAAATGTTCAACTAAAAAAAAGAGATCTTCATGTTGTTCTGTATATCGCAATTGATCTTTGGGCATTCCTTCTACCTTTTTTAGTGCTTTTAATATAACTGTAGCTTCTTCTTTTTTTATTAAACTTTCTTCAGTCAGCATCATAATATGCGCTTTATGCACTTGAAACATATCTTTTAATAAGTGGTTATACTGAAAATTAAATACATGTTGTAATACACAATCCACATATGTTTTCCCAGGGAAATCAGCGCCTTCATTCTTTATAAATTCTTCTTTACTCTGTTTCATCACCTTTTCCCCTTTCACCTAAGTATTACTACCCATCATACCCAGAGATAGTAAAAAAGTGCTTATACATAAAGTGAAACTTTAATTAGCCCTTACCAATCGGCCTTTTACAGGCAATTGTACTCCCACCTAACTCTCTCGCATTCGCCCAATTTTGAGATGGGAGTCTTACTGTCCACAAATAGCGGGACAAAAATAAACTCGGTGCTTTATGCACCGAGTTTATTTAATAAAAGTCGCATCATACTTATCACTTTGCAACACTTGGAAATGTAAATTTGCTAAATGTTTACGTATTTCTGCACTGTCATCTTCATTTAAATTATTCGCTAAGAATACAATTTCTGTACAGTTCCCGCGCTTATCCATAGCATAAACCGCTTTTGTAACCGTCCATGGCGTATACCCATTCTTTTGTCCTGCGTGTCTGAATGTTTTACGATATTTCTTGGCACTCATATCTGTTTCAACGATACTCGCCCACACTTTTTCTTCAGCTTCTGTCAGGCCACCTTTATGGTTTGCCTTTTGCAGCAATACCATATAATCGTTTGCGGACGCAGCTGGTAATCTATCTGACCAAATTTTATCATAACGTTCCTCTAAATAAAGAGGAATTTCTTTCTGTAATAATGACCCCTTCTTTTTTAAGCGCTCATGAATAATCATCGCATATTCACGATATTGCTCTTGAGTCATTTCTTTTAATTTTTTCTCTATTTTATATTTTGGAACATGTAATTCTTTATGCAAATATCCTGGGATATATAAAGATGAAACAATCGGAAATAGTGGTTGATGTGCAGGGAGCGATAAACTTTGTAAATTTCGATTAATATTATCTAATCCTAACACTTCCATTAAATATTCCGCATTAGCATTCGAACTAAACTTAACCATTCCTTTTGCCACGTCTTCTAAAGTAACGGCTCCTTCAGTTATCTTGCCTGTCTTCTCCAAATACCTTTGCCATCTATCTTGTGCACCACCATCTGTATTCGGTACATAATATCGATTGACATCATTAATTGAAACGAAACTAGCCGGGTCAATTTTCCCTTCTGTAACTTGTTTCGTATATTCAAGCGCCACAATTAATTTCATCGTACTAGCAACTGGCAATACAACATTTGGATTTACAGAATAAACAACTTTATCATTTCTCTTTACTAGAAGCGCACTATTTTTTTCATCTTTATGTTCTTCAATAAAAGATGCAATATACTGTGCATCATCATTATTTGAACTCCATACTTTTTTCACTAAAAAGTTACCCGATATTAGCAAAACGAAAATACCCACAATTACTGCGCATACTATAGTTTTTTTCAAGTAAAATTCCTCTCCTATTGTATAACTCTTCTCTCTATCTTTAAAAAACAAAATAATGGAGATGGTCATTTAAATAACCATCTCCATTATTTTAACTTGTATACTCCTATTATGTCTACGTCATGATTTTCACAAAATCCTCAAGAAATTTTTTATAATGTAATGACCAACCAATTCGTACCCAATTTTTCAAGGCTTTTGCATCAGGTTGAGGACGGAAATCTGCAATACTTTCTCCTTTTGCAATTCCAGCTGTATCTACATCGACACGACGATATACATAATCTAAAAGGGATGGATTTGCCGCAACCATCATTGTAACGACGTCATGTACTGGACTTCCTTTTATTTTCGGATTTAACTTTCTATAAGCTTTATAATAATACGTAAATATCGGCTCGATTAACTTATTAAAACTCGTTTTAGAATGTTTCGTAATATATTTTACCATCTCTGGCGTTATAATTGCCTCGGATGTAACATTAAGCGGCACTAATGTTACATTCTTCGCATTTTGCATAACTAACTGTGACGCAATCGGATCGCCATGAAAATTCGCCTCCGCCACTGGTGTAACATTGCCAGGCATTAAAAAAGCACCGCCCATTATATAATATTCTTTTACATATTTCATCATCGGCTTTTCTAAAATAAACGCTGTCGCTAATGTCGTTGACCTACCAGCATCAACAATGATTAATTCTCCTTTATATTTTTCAAGAATATCGAAAAACTCACAAAAAGGCTTTATATTTGGAGAAAGGTTTTTCGGAGGACGAATTGGCCCTAAACCTTCCGTCCCGTGAATTTCTGGATAATACGTTGTAATATCTCCAGATAAAGGGATTTTCGCACCATTAATAACTGGTATATCTTCCCTACCTGCTAACTGTAATAAATACGCTGCATTACTTGTCGCTTTTTCTTGTGTTACATTCCCATATCCAGTTACTACACCAACAATATCAATATCAGGATGCAACAATCCATACATAATTGCTAAAGAGTCATCTATTCCCGGGTCTCCTAAAAATAACACTTTTTTCATCGACCTCAACTCCATCCCCTCAGTTGTTATTAATTTATGAATAGCCCTACATATACAGAATAAAAAAGATGAAATTTATATAAAAAAAACGCAGTCCTATACGGACTACGTTCTTCATCTAGCCTATGCTGTTTTTTTCACAGCAATCATACTTCCCACTATGTAAGCGATAAACGCAAAGCAAATTGGGAAGACAACTGTATGTATACCGAACGGATTTGGGTAGAAAAGATGAATACACATATATGAGCCTACCCCAACTAAAATGGAAGCAAGCGCTCCAGTTGCATTCCCTTTTCTCCAATATAACCCTAAGACGATCGGCCAAATGAATGCTGCTTCTAATCCACCGAAAGAAAATAAATTTAACCATATTAAAAAATCTGGTGGTTTAATCGCCGCTGCATAAACGAGCAGTCCTACAATACCCGTAATCCACAAACTTCCTTTTTTTATCGTACTGTCTGCTGCATCTTTATTTATGTAATTTACATATATATCTTTAATAATCGATGAACTTACAAGTAACAATAGCGAATTTACTGTAGACATAATCGCTGCCATTGGTGCCGCTAAGAAAACACCAGCTAGCCAAGGCGGCAACACTTCCATCGCGAGTAGCGGCATGACTTTATCTGGTACCGTTATACCAGGAAGTACTACTCGTGCAAATACACCCGTTAAATGCATCCCGATCATAATTGTACCAACAACAACCGTTCCAATGATTAGAGCTTGATGCATAGCTTTTGAATTTTTATAAGACATAGCACGCACACTAATTTGTGGTAAACCGACAACGCCAATTCCAATTAAAATCCAAAACGATGTAACATATGATTTCGTTAAACTACCATCTGCTCCGAATGGTGTAATTAAATTCGGATTGATTTGAACAAGTTCCTGCATAATCTTTTCAATTCCACCACCAGCAATAACAGTAGCAACTAAAATGATTGTCGTTCCAACTAACATAATGATACCTAATAACGTATCTGATAACGCAACTGCGCGGAACCCACCAATTAATACGTACACAAGTACAGAAAAAGTAAATAAAAATAGTGCTGTTGTATAAGATAGACCTGTTAGCGACTCAATTAATCGTCCACCGCCGACCCACTGGGCTACTGTTGCTGAAAATAAAAAGATAATAATACATAACGCCGAAAGTATAACAACCGCTTTATTATTGTATCTTCCTTTTAAATAATCGATAAGCGTAATTGCTTCCATCTTCCTAGCAATAATTGCAAACTTTTTACCGATAACTGTTAAAACGATATACCCTGTTACAACTTGAATCGCAGATAATAATACCCATCCAAGTCCCATATTGTAAGCAATACCAGGGCCACCAATGAAACTACTTGCACTACCGTACGTAGCAATCATTGTCATCGCTAATAATAAACCGCCAAGCTCACGTCCACCAAGAAAATATTCTTGCAAAAATTTATTATGAGCAGTCGCTTGCACGCGTCTTGAAGCATATATACCAATTAAAAATACAACGATAAACGAAATTATCATTGGAATGATTACATACCAATTCATCTATTATTCCTCACTTTTTTCTTCCTCATCGAGTGAAATATCTTGAAATACAAAACGAACAACTAAACTAAGCAAAATAACCATTACGACAAATCCAACAATACAACTATAAAAAAACCATGCTGGAAAACCGAATACATATGTATATTCACTTGGATTTTTACTACCAAGCCCATAAGCAAATCCGTACCATATTATAAAATTGATAATAGCAAGTCCAAGACCAATTAACGCTTCTCTATGGGCGATTCGAAAGCGTGGATCATCATGATAATTCTTCATTTTCTCCCTCCTCTCACGATGTATTATTGTACCATTGTTCTTCTAGTTTTTCCTACTAGAAAGCAAAAACAAGCAGGATTTTTTATAATTATATAGAAGACTCTCTTACATTACATATTTTTTACAATTGTAACACAAATGAAATTTGAATTTTCAGTAATTGTTAATTATGATTTTAATTAGAGGCTTTCCATCTAGTTCCTACATCCTTGATTTCGGAATAAACGCCGTCTCGTACTGCGTTTACATTATATTTTCAAGGGGGTTATACAATGAGTCAACTAGCTGTAAATCTTCATGAAAAGGTAGAAAAGTTTCTTCAAGGCACGAAAAAGTTATATGTGAATGGATCTTTCGTTGAAAGCGCTTCCGGTAAAACGTTTAAAACGCCTAACCCTGCAACTGGCGAAACGCTTGCCATCGTTTCTGAAGCTGGTCGCGAAGATATTCATAAAGCTGTAGTCGCAGCTCGCATGGCTTTTGACGAAGGTCCTTGGTCTCGCATGAGCACTGCTGAACGAAGCCGCCTTATGTACAAGCTTGCCGATTTAATGGAAGAACATAAAGAAGAGCTTGCACAGCTCGAAACGTTAGATAACGGAAAGCCAATCCGTGAAACAATGGCAGCAGACATACCACTTGCAATTGAGCATATGCGCTATTATGCTGGCTGGGCGACGAAAATCGTTGGTCAAACAATTCCTGTTTCCGGTGATTACTTTAACTATACACGCCATGAAGCTGTTGGTGTCGTTGGTCAAATTATCCCTTGGAACTTCCCGCTTCTTATGGCAATGTGGAAAATGGGAGCGGCGCTTGCTACAGGATGTACAATCGTTTTAAAACCTGCAGAACAAACTCCACTATCCGCTCTATACTTAGCTGAATTAATTGAAGAAGCTGGATTCCCGAAAGGTGTTATTAATATCGTTCCTGGATTCGGTGAATCAGCTGGACAAGCTCTCGTTAATCATCCACTCGTTGATAAAATTGCATTTACTGGTTCTACTCCAGTTGGCAAACAAATTATGAGACAAGCATCCGAATCATTAAAACGTGTTACTTTAGAACTTGGTGGTAAATCACCAAATATTATTTTACCAGACGCCGACTTATCTCGCGCTATTCCTGGTGCACTTTCTGGTGTTATGTTTAACCAAGGACAAGTATGCTCTGCTGGATCACGCTTATTTATTCCGAAGAAAATGTATGATAATGTCATGGCTGATCTCGTCCTTTATTCTAAAAAATTAAATCAAGGTGCTGGTCTAAGTCCAGAAACTACAATCGGTCCTCTCGTTTCCGAAGAACAACAAAAACGTGTAATGGGCTTCATTGAAAAAGGGATTGAAGAAGGCGCTGAAGTACTTTGTGGAGGAAGTAATCCATTTGATCAAGGCTACTTCGTTTCTCCTACAGTATTCGCCGACGTCAATGATGAGATGACAATCGCAAAAGAAGAAATTTTCGGTCCAGTTATTTCTGCAATACCGTTTAACGATATTGATGAAGTAATTGAACGTGCGAATAAATCACAATTTGGCTTGGCAGCTGGTGTATGGACAGAAAATGTTAAGACAGCACACTATGTTGCAAGTAAAGTACGCGCAGGTACAGTATGGGTAAACTGTTATAACGTCTTTGATGCAGCATCTCCATTTGGAGGATTTAAACAATCTGGTCTTGGCCGTGAAATGGGATCTTACGCATTAAATAACTATACAGAAGTGAAGAGCGTTTGGTTAAACTTAAATTAAATCGAAAGAACCTGATCCACTCGGTCAGGTTCTTTTCATTATGTATTCCTTTAAACTTGCAGCCCTCCGCTCACATTTAATACTTCCCCTGTAATATAGGATGCGTATTCTGACGCTAAAAAGGCCGCCGCGTTCGCAATATCTTCTGGCGTTCCAATTCTACCAACCGGAATTGCTCCAACCATTTTTTCTTTTACTTTGTCTGGTATTGTTTTTGTCATATCCGTATCCATAAATCCTGGACAAATTGCATTACAAGTAATACCGAAGCTTCCAACTTCTTTCGCTGCTGTTTTCGTTAAACCGACAACGCCAGCTTTCGTTGCCGCATAATTTGCTTGTCCAATATTCCCTTCTCTACTTATTGAAGAAATATTAATAATGCGCCCATATTGTTGTTGTCTCATATAAAGAAGAGCTGGCTGCATACAATAAAAAACGCCAGTTAAGTTTACTTGTAATACTTGTTCCCAAGCTGATTTCTCCATTTTATGTAACATTGCATCTTTTGTAATTCCAGCGTTATTTACTAAAATATGCAGTGTCCCAAATTTTTGAACTGCATACTCAATTAATGATTTCGCTTCATTTTGATTACTTACATCACATCGATATAAGCTTACTTCATATCCTTCGTCCGATAATTCACGTGTCGTTTTTTGTAGTTTTTCTTCATTTACATCACTAATTAAAACTTTAGCCCCAAGCCTAGCAAAAACTCGTGCAATTTCTTTTCCAATTCCTTGGGCGCCACCTGTTACAACAGCTGTTTTCCCATTTAAAAATCCCATCCCTATCCCCCATTTCTATTACTTATACTGTATATTTCGGCTTTTTGCTTTCCAAATCCTCTTTGTATAAAAAAGTCTATTTGTGTCAAACTAACTTTGCAACGTCGCATAAAGTGAAACTTTAATCAGTGGGAAGTTTGTTCATCCCCCACTGATTATCAGCCCTCACCAATCGGGCATTTACGGGCAGTTAATCTCCCACCTAGCTTCTTTGTTCCATCTGAATTTTGAGGTGGGAGTTTTACTACCCGCTATGCGGGATAAAGTGCAAGGAGATTGTGTCGAATGAACAAAAAAAATTTCAAACAAAGCAAAGCCACTGATGGTATTGATGTTGAGTTCTCTCGTGAACTCGCTGACCACAACGACTTAGAAGCAAACGCACGTGCAAATGCCGCTGATGCACGTCAAAAACGCCAGTCAACAGAAAAATAAGGGGAAATCATAACCTTATTCTTTTCAACAGGGACCTACTACCCAACAAAATAAACCGAGAAACATCTCTCGGTTTATTTTTTATATTTTTTTGCATAATGCGCCAAAGTAAGTAACGGATATATATGAGCGTAGCTATGGTAATGAATATAAAACCCACCTGGTAAAGCTGTTCCAGTAGGATATTTTTCATTTACATAAGGATTCGCAAGCAAATATGAAATACCTTTTCGAATAGCTGGTGTTTCTTTATCATAGTAAGAAATAAGAGCATCTAAAGCCCATGCTGTTTGCGATGGTGTACTAAATGGTAAAGTAGCAAATCTTTTTTCCACACTACTTTGACAAGATTCTCCCCAGCCACCATCTTCATGCTGTATATGTTCAAGCCATAAAGTTGCTCGTTTTAAAGAAGGGTGAGCAGAAGTAATTCCTAACGCCCGTAAGCCAGTCATCACTGCCCATGTACCATATATATAACAAATGCCCCATTTTCCATACCACGATCCATTTTCCTCCTGTTCATTCATTAACCAGTTGATTGCACTTTGTTTTTGTTTCTCGGGCAATTCATTTTGCGTATATGTCCCGAAAAACTCTAACACTCTGCCTGTAATATCTGGTGTAGAAGGATCCGTAATCATATCGCTTGCGTTTTCGATTGGTAAATTCGCTAATAACTTGCTTGTCACGCCTTTTTCAAATGCTCCCCAACCACCATCATTATTTTGTAATCCTTTAATCCAATTCGTCCCTTTCTTCCAAGCATCATCCACATTTCCGTTCCCTCTACTTTGTGCCAATGCTCTTAACACAGCTGTTGTATCATCAACATCAGGAACTGTCGTATTCACATCAGAAAAACCCCAACCGCCCGGAATAAGCGCGGGCGCATGCACACTCCAATCAGCTTTTTTCTTATGTTGTTTTTTTAATAAATATGCTGACGCATTTTGAATCATTTTACTTTCTTTCGAAACACGAGCCTCTTGCAACGCATAACTAAGTAATGCTGTATCCCATACAGTTGACGGGGAATTTTGTAAATGGTTCCCTCTTTCCATCTTCCATATATAAGATGTTATCCCCGTTATAGCCTTTTGAATCATTGGCGATTGAATAGAATGTCCTAGCGCAAGTAAAGCATAAATCATATAAAACGAAGCACTTGCGTAACTATATAACGTCCCATTCTCATCGATACGCTCTTTCATAAAACGTTCTACTTCCTCATTTCCTTTATGATGTAAGGAAAGCGGATAAGATATAATTTGTTTCACATTACCTAATAATGTTTGAAACATTGGAGATTGGTCCTCCCGAAACCATTCTCCGCCCCCGCCCGCAATATGATTTAAATTAGGCAGTAACTTTTTCACTACACGAAACCTTTTATTTAAACACAACATCATCGGAATTAAATGGATACGTGCCGAACTACTTAATTCAAATATACTGAGTGGGGAATCATTTTGCAGAAACATAATCGGTGTTGGCAAATGAAAGAGCGAAGGATATTCATACTCTCCATGAATTGCTAATAAAAACTTCGTCATAAAATGAGCACGCGCCACTCCCCCACGTTCTGTAATAAACATTTCCGCTCGCTTCATATTCGCATCTTCTTTTGTATACTTTTTCGAAGCAAGTAGGGCAGCATAAGATTGAATGGTAGCAGATAAATTGCCCCCCATTTCATCATCATACAATTTCCATGTCCCTTCATTCGTTTGGAGTGAAGCTAATCTTTTTACAAATGGTTCTACCTCTTTATCTCTACCTAATAATTTTAATAAAAATATCATATGGCAATCAGTTAATGGTGCTCCTTCAAAACAGAATCTCCACGTACCATCTTGCCTTTGCATCGTTTGAAGTGCAGTTGTCCTTCTCGCTATTTCTTCATGCACTTTTCCATATAATAACAAGGCATTCACCTACCCTTTCGAAATCCGTATAACGATATTCAAAAAAGCAACCGAATATGTGTAAAAACAAAGAAAAGCAGAACACATATTATGTTCTGCTCATAAGCAATATCCCACTCCGACAATAACCCCTAATAAAGCACCGACTACTACTTCATACGGTGTATGTCCGACAAGCTCATTTAACTTCTTATATTCTGTTTGTTTACCATGAAAAAATTCATTCAATATTTTCGCCTGTTTACTTACCGCAAGCCTTACTCCTGAAGCGTCATACATAACAATGATTGCAAAGATTGCAGCCACTGCAAATATGGTACTTTCCACACCTTCCACAACTCCAACACCTGTCGCAAGCGCTGTAACAGTTGAAGCATGAGAACTTGGCATCCCACCTGAAGCAAAAAATTTTGCAAAATCAAATTCACCCGTTTTAACTAATTTAAAGACTACTTTTGTTAACTGTGCTATAAACCACGAAATTACAGCAGCCATCAGCGGATCATTATGTAAAATTGTTTCCATGTTCTCAGCTCCCTACTAGCTATAATGGAAATTCTATATAGTATCAGTATAAAGAAAAATGCGTAGAAAATACTACGCATTATGATACTTTTGCTGATTTATTTTTTATAAATTTCGGTTGTTTCTGCACTAAAAATTTTGTCTTCGCTATTGAAAATACAAATAAAGCAACCCATATACAGAAAAATGCCATCATATGAGTAGTTGTAAAATGTTCACCAAATACAAATACACCTAAAATTAAACTAATCGTTGGCGCAATATATTGTAAAAAGCCTACCATATAAAGCGGAATAAGTTGTGCTCCTTTTGCAAAATAAAATAGTGGTAGCGCTGTAACAACACCTGCTCCTATTAAAAGTAACGTCGATAGCATTGAAATAGCTCCAAATGAACCGAAACCATGTACCCCTGTCATAACGAGATAAATGAACGCAAACGGCGTCACTAACATCGTTTCCATCGTAAGCCCAATCGTCGCATCATAGTTTAACAATTTTTTTGTTAATCCGTATAATCCAAATGAAAAGGCAAGTGATAAAGAAACCCACGGGATAGCCCCGAAACGTACTGTTAAAATGATAACCCCTACTCCAGCTAAACCTACTGCAACATATTGCCAAAAGTTTAACTTTTCCTTTAATACGACTGTACCAAGTAAAATACTAATAAGTGGATTAATATAATACCCAAGACTCGCTTCAATGACATGATTATGATTAACGGCCCATATGTAGACAAACCAGTTCCCACTAATCAAAATTGAAGCAATTGTTAATGACATTAATAATTTAGGTCGTTTAAAAAGATTCACAAATTCCCCAATAAACTGGCGAAACCTCTTCGTAACAGCTAATACGATTAACATAAAAACGAACGCCCAAACAATGCGGTGTGCTAATATTTCATCTGCTGGAACTTCCTCAACCCATTTCCAATAAATCGGTAGGATTCCCCACATCGTATAAGCACCAGCCGCATATATAATCCCTTTTTTTTGCTGTGCTGATTGACTCCCCATCTTCCTTTTTCTCCTCTTCTCATTTTTTCTCCATTATACGGTTTCTTATGCTCACTTTACCAATAATCAATCTGTAATTCTTTCGACATTTCTCATATAGCGAAAAATAAACATACCGTTATTACAACAAGTAACGGTATGCCGAAAACAAATTTCTTTTTATGCGTTTTATGGTGAAACATATACATACCGATCCAAGCTCCAACCGCTCCTCCAGCTGCCGCTGATAAAAACAACGTGCTTTCTGGCGTTCTCCACTGTTTCTTCTTGGCTTTTCGTTTATCAAGCCCCATAAGGCTAAAAGCTATAACATTAATAATAATAAAATAAATCCATTTCATCGCTTTCTCTCCCTATGAAAAATTCGCTTAATGGTAACATGAAAAAACGATAGAAACAACTGAAGAACACTTTTTAGCAAACTAGTTTCATTCCTTTATTTTAATTGATTATCTTTACATTTATATAATCAATATAAAGCGCGATTACAACTATTAAAAAGAAAGATGTTATGAACAGAACTTTATATTTCACTTCCTTCACCCACCACAACCACATCATCAAAAAAACTTCTCTCAATCTCTTTCTCATCAAAATGAAGAACAACAATTAACCCTACATATAAAGAAACGAAATTCAAAAACCATTCCCCATTATCATCTTGCTTAGCTAAACATTTAAATATCTCTTGAAATTGCATACGTTCATCAGAAGCAACGATCGGACGCACACCAAAATATTTCAACACAAGATTTAACTTAAGATTTATAGATAAAGACAAACTATATTTTAAGAGCTCTGTATAATTTGTAACATTTTTTTCGCTATACAGTTTCACAAGCATTTGATGTAAAGTATGAATCGATAATTCTACGTCAGTCACTTTTGTTGTTTCTATCGTTTCAATCATCTTTTTCATATCCATCACATTCACCCCTTCTGAAAAAACTTTAAAGCCAGAGAGTATTTAATTCATAATGTGCAATAATTGTGCATTTCTCTTCTCTCGTTCTTCTTCACTGACTAAGTCATACTTTTTTAATAAATGAAAGATGTCGTTTAATATTTCCTGTGAATGTTTATTTTGCAAAAATCCATTCAAATCTTTGAAAAGAATTTCAGATAAAAAATCCTTTTGACTTTCAAGCTTATTCATTACATCTTCAATAGAATGATCAATATTACATGCCATATTAAACTTCCTCCTCTATCCTCTATAAATAATATCTTCTGCTAATGCAGTAAATACTTCTCCAACGAGAGAGTCTTCATCATATACAGATGAATCGTTATTTTCTTCACGTTTTGCAAAAGGTATTTGTGCAATTACTTCCGTTTGCAATTGTTCTGCTAACATTTCGCCGCCCCCTTTTCCGAAGAGATAATTTTTAAATCCATCTTGCTCTTCGTAATAAGCCATATTTTCCACAATTCCTACAATCTCGTGTTTTGTATGTTTTGCCATTACACCTACTCTAGAAGCTACAAATGAAGCTACATTGTGCGGCGTTGTAACGATAATTTCTTTCGCTTGTGGGATCATCGCTGCAACATCAATGGCAACATCTCCTGTACCAGGTGGTAAATCGAGAAGTAAATAATCTAAATCTCCCCAGTGTGTATTCGCAAGGAAGTTTTGAATCCATTTATTTAACATCGGTCCACGCCACATGACTGGATTATTTCCTTCTGTAAAAAATCCCATTGACATAATTTTAACACCATGACTAACGACTGGAATTGCTGTTTGATCAATCATTGTTGGTTTTTGATTCGTTTCCATCATAGCCGGAATGCTAAAACCATATATGTCTGCATCTAAAATCCCAACCTTTTTACCCATTCTAGCTAAGGCAGTAGCAAGATTAATTGTCACCGTTGATTTTCCGACTCCGCCTTTCCCACTCGTTACAGTAATAAAATGTACACCTGAATCATGACGGAGCATGCTTGGCATACCTGTTTCTGTTCTACTATTTTTCTTTAATTTTTCTGTTAGCATAGCTCTTTCTTCTTGTGTCATCGAACCAAATGTTACATCCACTTTAGATGCACCAATTGCGTGAAGGGACTCTTCCACATCTTGTTGAATTTTCGCCTTTAACGGACAACCTTGAATGGTTAACACTACTTCAAGCTTAACCTCTGTTCCATGTATTTGTACATTTCTAACCATATTTAATTCTACAACACTTTTGTGTAACTCTGGATCCTCTACATGTTGTAATGCGTTCATTATTTGTTCTTGAGTAAGCATAGAGCTCATCCCTTCTCTTATTCTAATTTATATATAGCATCTTCTTATTACTTCAACTGATGAAAGTTTCCATCTATTTTTTAATGTCTTTAATAGTCATCGTTGCGAGAAAGCATTATTATCCCCCACTTACAGGCGGGATTAATGCGACGATATCTCCAGCTTTTATCATCTCTTCATTCGTTACAAACTCTTCATTAATTGCAACCATTACTGTATCCAAAGATTGCAAATGATAACTATCTTTCAACCATTCATTTAATTGTCCAACAGTCATTTCTTTTTTTTCTGAAATTATTAATTGATCCGATCCGACTTCCTCACGCAAATTTGCAAACAGTAAAATTGTAATCATTTTCTCATTCTTCCTTCTTCGGTTTTCCTTCTGGATATGATGTATTTTCAAGTTGATCTCCAATCCACATCGTTCCATCTTCCCAAAATTCTTTTTTCCAAATTGGAACGATGCGTTTTATGCGTTCAATCGCGTACTCATTCGCTTCATAAGCTACTTTACGATGCGGTGATGAAACTGCAATAACTACCGCAATATCCATTATTTCCAGCAGCCCTACACGGTGCGTAATGGCTACTTGTGCGTCCGGCCATTTCCCGTTAATTTCCTCACCAATTCTTGTAAGTTGTTTTACTGCCATCGGTTTATATGCTTCATACTTTAAATGTAGCGTTCGTTTTCCTTTTGTTAATTCTCTCACCGTACCAATAAATGTTGTAATCGCACCCGCTTCTCTTCTTGCGACTTTATTCGTTACTTCTTCCACTAAAATTGGTTTTTCTACAATCTCAAATAGTGATTGCCCCATTAGAAACACCTCTCTTATAAAATGTCCAAAGCCATTCACTACCTTCGTTATCTTCTAATAAAAGAACATCGACAAACATTTCTTTTTTATATCCTCTTGTCCCGCCTGGCAATACGATAAAAGCGTTCGATTCTGCTAATGAAGAAACCGAGCTAGACTTATCAAATCCTGATGGATATGCAATTAATTGCCCTTCATTACATGTCAGTTTTGCTCGTACAAATCTTGTAAATGGATTTGGTTTCAGAAGATCTTTTCCTAATAATGCTTTTTCTCTTTTCAAATGCGCTTTTTCACTAAACATATACGCACGAATACATGGTCTTACAAACAACTCAAATCCTACATAACATGCTGATGGATTTCCTGATAAACCAAATAATAGCTTGCCATTTAATTGTGCTACAGTCGTTACACTTCCTGGTCGCATTGCAACCTTATTGAAAAGAACGGATGCACCTAACCTTCCATATATAGCTGGTAAATAATCGTAATCTCCTACTGATACACCGCCCGTTGTAATGAGCATATCTACTTGACTTAACGCATCTTTCACAGCTGTAAAACACGTATCAAAATCATCACTAAACTTCCCAAAGTATTTTACTCTTCCGCCCACTCTTCGAATTTGAGACAGTATCATGTACGTATTACTATTTCGAATTTTCCCTGGCTCTAACGACTCATTTACATCAAGTAATTCACTACCAGTCGCTAATAGTCCAATTACTGGCTTTTTCGCAACTGGCACTTCACTATAACCGAATGTAGCAAGAAGAGCTGAAATACCTGGATTAATGTACGATCCTTTCTTTGCAAGCACCGTTCCTTTACGAGCATCTTCACCTTGAAAAGAAATATTATCACCCGTTTTGAATGAGCGTTTCACTTCCATATAATCGTTCCCATTATCCTCATATTGACGAGTCAGTTCTAACATAACAACCGCATCACAATCATTTGGAATTTGTGCTCCTGTCATAATTCGAACTGCTTGAAACGAACCTACTTTCTCATCGAATAGTGATCCTGCACCAATTTCACCAACTACTTCAAATACAATTGGCGTTTCATAACTTGCTAAATTCGTATCTTCTGCTCTAATAGCAAACCCATCATACGGTGAACGATTGAATGAAGGTACGTCATGATCAGCTACTAAATCCTCCGCTAACATACGTCCGTAAGCTAATTCAATAGGTAGTAGCTCTTTTAAGCCATTGTTAGCAAATCCCATCACTTTTCGAATAGCTTCTGCAACCGTAATTGGCACTCTTCTTCCCATTATTGACAATCCTTTCTATTAACCGAATAAGCGATAATATAGTTGTTTCGCTTTTGGAATTTCGTTTGTACCATGAATGAACACACGACCATCTTGAAAAATAACGACGCGATAATCCTCTAATTGACAAGATAGTAAATATGGATTCCGCTCTACTTCCCCAAGTTTTTTTAATACTTTTTCTACGTCATCAAAATTGTATTGCCTATTTTCTATTGATCTTATTTGAACTGTATTTCTTCCGCATAAAACAGCTACCTTCGTTTGGTTTTCGTATGATAAATAAGGATAAGCTCGATTTAAACCGCACGATGGACAATCGTCCGTTTTTATTTTTCCTAGTTTTATAAAATGATTTTGATTACTCCATATATCAAACATGAAAAACGTCTTTCTAATTACTGAGTAATCTTCCACTAAAATTTTGAGTGCTTCTGCCACTTGATATGCCGCAACGATTTGAACAGCTGGACTAATAATCCCAGCCGTGTCGCACGTCACACCTATAACGGGAACATTCTTCAGTACACAATGTAAACACGGCATTTTTTGCGGAATAATCGTATAACTCATACCGTACGATCCAACACAAGATCCATATACCCACGGAATATTATGTTTTTGTGATAAATCATTTATGATAAATCGAATATCAAAATTATCTGTAGCATCAATGATTACATCGACATTTTCTAATGGCCCTTCCATGTTTTCTACACTTGCATCCATTATGAAAGCATGTATTTGTACTTCTGAATTAATTTGTTCCAACCGTTTTTTAGCAGCAATTGCTTTCGGGATTTTCCCTCTTGCATCTTCTTCAGAGTAAAGTTGTTGTCTTTGTAAATTACTCCACTCTACGTAATCACGATCAATAATTGTCAACTTACCAATACCTGCACGCACGAGACTTTCTGCACTTGTACTTCCTAATGCACCTGCTCCTACAATTAACACATGCTTATTCCGAATTTTTTCTTGCCCTTTACTCCCGATTGGTTTGAACAACTGTTGCCGAGAATACCGCTCCTCCATTGCATACCCTTCCTTTCAAGAAATCTATTTCACATTAGAGTCTTGTTTTTGATAACAAGCAAAGTAAGCAAACCCTACAAATCCAGCTCCTCCAATGACATTTCCGATAAAAACAGGAACAAAGTTTTTAGCGAGGTCCAGCCACGTCAGATGACCTGCAAAAATAACCGCTGATATGACAAACATATTTGCTACTACTTGTTGAAATCCAATCACTACAAATGCCATAATTGGAATCCAAATCCCAATTATCTTTCCGACAAAATCACTCGTCCCGTAAGCGAGCCAAAGCGCAAGACAAACGAGCCAATTACAACCAATCGCCAAAATTAAAGTTCTCCCAAACGATTCGTGTAACTTTCCTTCCGCTATCGCTAACGTTTTATTTAAATAATCTCCCTCTGTTAATCCGCCAAGATGTCCAAAGCAATACGCAACGAAAATTGCACCAACAAAGTTCATTACAGTAATCCAAGCCCAATTATTCAGTACACTTATCAATGTAATTTTCTTTGCATAAAGCGCCATAGACAGTGACATCATATTTCCTGTAATCAATTCTCCTCCTGCTAACACTACGAGCATAAGCCCAATAGGAAACACTGCTCCTCCTAAAACATTCACTAAACTTCCCCAATGCTCCGGCAAATTACCTAATACTCGAATGTTAAGTAAAAACCCTAATGATATAAATGCTCCTCCTAAAAAACCGAGAATAAGCATTGCTGGCAGCGTCTGGCTTACTTTTTGAACACCGGCCTCGATTACGAGTTCAGCAATTTGTTCCGGTTTATGAAATGCCATTACCAATTCCTCCATTTTCTCCAAATAAAAAAGCAGCTTCAAAAAACCTCCTGAAAATAAAGGTTTTTGAATGCTGCTTAATGTCTCTGCACATCTTTTACAGAGAGATCAATCATCACTTTTACTATGAAATAGAAAGTCCACATCTCTTGCACACTTTCCATTTTCCACTATTATGTCAGCCTTATATATTAACCACCGATATGTGACATTTCAATTTTAGGCATTGTTTTCTTATTAGTATGACTTAAGCGTTCGTCTGAATATCGATCTTCTCGATTATTCCAAATGTCGTGAATTACAGCTGTAATTTCCTCATCCGTATCCCCCGATCGAAGCAATGCTCTCAAATCATTTCCTTTAGAAGCAAATAAACAAGTATACAATTTTCCTTCTGCAGAAATGCGAGCTCTCGTACATGATGAGCAGAAAGAATCAGTTACAGATGAAATGATACCTATTTCCTCATCACTGCCTATATAACGGTACCTAGTAGCTACTTCACCTGGATAATTTGCTTCTATCCGTTCTAACGGCATAACTTCACGAATTGTATTTACTATTTCTTGTTTGGAAATAACTTCACCTAACTCCCAACCGTTATAATTTCCAACGTCCATATACTCAATAAAACGAAGAATATGCTTATTTTCCTTAAAGTATTGCGCCATCTGCAAGATGTCCTGTTCGTTTTTCCCCTTTTGAACGACCATGTTTATTTTAATTTTCATACCAACTTCAGCCGCAGCCTGTATACCCTCAAGAACCCTTTGCACTTTGCTTCTATTACCATTTAAATAGAAAAAGCGCTCTTCTTCTAAGGAATCCAGACTAACTGTCACACGTGATAACCCCGCTTTATATAAATCAGGTGCAAACTTTTTAAGTAACGATCCATTTGTTGTTAAACCGATATCCTCCACACCATCTATTTTATTAAGCCGCTCAATAAGCTCTGGAAGCCCTCTTCGAAGTAACGGCTCTCCGCCTGTAATCCGTAACTTTCTCACACCTAAAGAAACGAAAATACGTGTTATCCTTTCAATCTCATCAAAAGATAAAATTTTATCATTAGACAAAAACGAATAATCAGGACCAAATATTTCTTCTGGCATACAATATCGACAGCGAAAATTACAGCGATCAGTAACTGAAATACGTAAATCCTTTAACGGACGATGCAATTTGTCTAATGTAATTGATTTCATCTTCCTTGCCTCACTTTTACTTATTTTATATTTAAAACACGTTCTGGATGCGTATATATATTTAAAGACTGATTACGAATAAACCCTATCGTAGTAATCCCTAACTCTTCCGCTAACTGCAAAGCTAATTCAGTTGGCGCTGATTTTGACAGTATAATTTCACAGCCGATTTTTGCAACTTTCAATAATATTTCTGAAGAAATACGACCACTAAAAACAATGATTTTATCTTTTATAGAAATATTATTTTTTAAACAATAACCGTAAATTTTATCTAGCGCATTATGCCTACCAATATCCATTCGGCCTAAAATAATACCATTTACATCACATAAAGCTGCGTTATGCACTCCGCCAGTATGTCGAAATGTATCCGCAGATTGCTGCATTTCATTCATTAAACGAAAACAATCTTCGACAGCAACCTTTACATGGACACCATTCATTTTCTTTACGCTTAGTGCATCATTTGCAAAAACAAACCCTTGCCTACTCATACCACAGCACGAAGTAATATAACGTTTATTTTGCATTTGTTCGTAATACGGGTTTATTTTTGTTGTCGTCACATGTACAAATCCTTCTTTCTCCTGTACCCATATGTGATCAATATCTTCATACTTCCGAATAATTCCTTCAGATGCTAAGAAGCCTATTACCATATCTTCTATATATTCTGGAGTACTAACCATTGTAACAAACTCCTGTCCGTTCATTTTAATTGTGACTGGAAACTCTGTTACAATGCTGTCCTCTATATGCTTAAACACCCCTTGTTCATAACGGAAAACTTCTCTTTCTACCTGTATCGGTTTCACGATCAGCATCCTTCTCTCACGTTATATTTTTATCAAAAACAAATACCGAAACAGCAATATCTTCTTCTACTTTCATATCTGAAAATAAGTTCACTAAGTTCGCTCCAACAAGTTCCTCCAAATGTTCACGAGAATTCGCAGCGTAAACTTCTTGAATCATTTTCGTTCTAGCCATATGAACCATTTCCGCGCCATCCATCGTACTTGAAATGAATTTCTCAGTAGGTGTTAAGTTCCCATACAGTGTTGCAATCGCCATATTTTCAGCAAATACAGTATGAATTCGTTCTGGTCCTTTTCCGAATAGTTCCTTTCGGAGTTTTCGTATCATATCATTAAATTCATGTACCTTTTTCGTCATAAAATCATACCTCCTAAAAGCCTCATTTTACTTTATTATATATTTTACCAAAATGATCTTTTCGCCCAAACTATTTCGTACAAATATTTGGACGAAAAGGTTAACTTCATGAAGTTTATTCGTCTTTTAATCCTTTACCCATACCTTTTAGGAAATGAAGACCAAACCCGATAGCACGGTTAATATTTGGATCTTTTAATACTTTCATAAGATCGAATATCCCCACTTTTTTATTACTTTCTAGATGCTCATTACCTTCTTCCAGTCCTACTAATAAACTACCTATAAGTTTTTTCGTAAGTTCTGGGTCAAGTTCTGTTAAAGCACCTGCAGCACCCATCATATTATTAATTAAATTTGTAACAGGTTTACGAGTTACTTGACCGAGAACGATCTTTGCGATTGGTTCTTTCGCTTTCAGCATAGAATTTGCTGCTTCTAGCATGCCAATATCATTTAATTCCCCGACAATATGAAACATTTGATTTAAAGCTTCTTCATTATTAGCTAGAAGCTCCTTTAAATCCTCTAACTTTTGCTGTTTTATTTCTTCCTCAGTTAATTCATGTTTTTGAATCGTTTTAATAGGTGCAGCCATATTTTTTCTCCTCCCTACTTATCCGTTAAATGTACATACCCTGGACGTGCCCACTTACGATCTACCTCAATACCAGCTTGAGGATGACGTTTTTTATTACGCGGGTTCGCTTTTGGCATCGGATTTTCGCCATTAACTTCTAACACTTCCATGCGCACTTTCGTCTGTTTATAAGCAGGTGTATTCGTACGTACGTCAACAGCAGGGCCTGTTAAGAAATTAATTGCCGATTCATTATCTGTAGAGTTCATCGGTACATATAACTCATTCGCTTTTACACGATCCGTTACAAGTGCCCGTAATTTTAGTGCTCCAAAAGGAGAAACAAGGCGCACTAATGAACCTGTTTTCACGCCACGTTCTTTTGCAAGTTCTGGAGAAACTTCAACAAAAACGCCAGGTACTTTCGTTTGAATACCTGTTGATTTATTTGTCATATTTCCTTCATGGAAATGTTCTAACATACGACCGTTGTTAATGTGAAGGTCGAACTCCGCTGGGAATTCAGCTGGACGTACCCAGTCAGCAATCGCAAAACGCGCTTTTTTATCTGGGAAATTAAATCCATCTTGGAAAAGTAGCGGTGTATTCGTTCCATCAAAACTTCCCCAATGGAAACTATTCCATCCTTCAAGTACTTCATAGTTTGCTTGTGAGAATAGCGGTGATAAGCTTGCCATTTCAGCAAAAATTTCACTTGGGTGACTATAATTCCAGTTTGCACCTAATTTATTCGCAATCTCCTGCACGATCCACCAGTCTGGCTTCGCATCACCAAGCGTAGGAAGAACTTGATACAATCTTTGCACACGTCTCTCTGTATTTGTGAAAGTACCTTCTTTCTCAAGAGATGGTGCTGCCGGTAATACAACATCTGCGTATTGAGCAGTTTTAGAAAGGAAAACATCTTGTACAACGAAGAAATCAAGGCTTGATAACACTTCATGTACATGATTTGCATTCGAGTCTACAAGAGCCATATCCTCTCCGACAAGATACATAGCTTTCATCTTTCCTTCTTCAATTGCGTGAAGCATTTCAATATTATTAAGACCTGGTTCACTATCAATTTCCACTCCGTAAGCCATTTCAAATTTCGTACGTTCCATATCGTTCGTAACGTGCTGATATCCAGGAAGCCATCCTGGTAAAGTTCCCATATCACAAGCACCTTGTACGTTATTATGACCTCGAAGTGGGTAGGCACCTGCACCTGAACGACGATAATTCCCTGTTGCAAGAAGTAAGTTTGAAATTGCAGCGGAAGTATCAGAACCACCTGTATTTTGCGTTACCCCCATACCCCAAAGGATACATGTACCATCTGCATCACGAATCATTTCAGCCATTTGGATAAGTGTTTCTGTTGAAATACCTGTTACTTCTTCTGCATATTCAAGTGTATATTCTTTTAAGCTCTCTTTAAAATCTTCAAAGAAGTTTACATTTTCATTAATAAACTCCTGATCATGCCAACCTTGATCAATCATATATTTCGCAACAGCCATTAACCATACTTGGTCTGTTCCTTGTTTTGGACTAATAAAGACATCTGATCGCTCTGCCATTTCTGTTTTACGAAGATCCGCTACAATTAACTTTTGTCCGTGTAATTTATGTGCCCGTTTAATACGTGTAGCTAAAACAGGATGACCTTCTGTCGGATTACATCCTACAATAATAACAAGACCAGATTGCGCAATATCTTTAATCGTTCCTGCATCACCGCCCATACCAATTGTACGGAATAAACCATCCGTTGCTGGTGATTGGCAATAACGTGAGCAATTATCAATATTATTCGTTCCAAATACTTGCCGAGCTAATTTTTGAATGGCATAATTGTCTTCATTCGTAATTTTAGAGGAAGAGATAAATCCGATAGAACCTTTGCCGTACTCTTCTTTAATAGCGCCTAATTTATTTGCAACTACATTCAGTGCTTCTTCCCATGTAGATTCAACAAACGTTCCATTTTTACGAATTAATGGTTTCGTAATTCGTTCTTTAGAATTTACGAAGTCCCAACCAAATTTCCCTTTTACACAAGTTGAAATTGCGTTAACTGGCGCATCTGAAGATGGTTGTACTTTAAGGATTTTACGCCCTTTCGTCCACACTTCAAATGAACAACCGACACCGCAAAATGTACATACTGTTTTCGTTTTCTTCGTACGAGTCTCACGCATGGCCGCTTCCACTTCTGATACCGCAAAAATACCGCTATATCCAGGCTCAACTTCTTTAATTAAATCTACCATCGGTTCAAGAATATCCGGCTTTAATCCCGTCATAAATCCAGCTTCACCAAGCATTGATTTCTCCATTAAAGCATTACAAGGACAAATCGTTACACATTGCCCACAGCTCACGCATGAAGAATCATTGATATCTACACCATTATCCCAAATAACACGAGGACGCTCGGCTTCCCAGTCGATAGATATCGTTTCATTTACTTGTAAGTTTTGGCACACCTCTACACATTGACCACATGCGATACATTGATTAGGGTCGTAGCGATAAAACGGATGAGTCATATCAACTTCACTTACATCTATTTTTGGTTCGTAAGGATATTTTTGATGTTCAATCTCCATTAATTCTGCAGTATTATGCAGTTTACAGTTCCCATTATTGTTGTCACATACCGTACAATATAATAAATGGTTTTCTAATAATCGATCCATCGCCTCTGTTTGTGCTTCTTTCGCACGACCAGAACCGAGTTCAATGTCCATACCTTCCGTCGCCACTGTCGAACAAGATCTCATCAACTTTCCATCAACTTCTACAATACAAGTGTCACACGTTTGAATAGGGTCTACTTCTGGTACATAACAAATTTGCGGATGTTCAATCCCGTTGTCATTAATGATGCCTAATATCGTTGAACCGGGCTCCGCTGTATACTTTTTTCCGTCAATTGTAATATGAACCATGTTGTCATTCATGGTCTTTCCCCCTTTTTGAGAATAAAAAAACTCCACCACGAAAATATACGCACCACATTTTGGGCACGTTATCATCATGGTGGAGTAGTGTATTAGCACATCTTGCTAAAATACCAATCCATTTATTCATAAATAAAACGATAGATTCATAACAGGTCATATCACGATTCCATCTTTAACACTATTATTATAGCGTTAAAGTTAAAAATATACAATATGTAATTTAAACTACGCATATGTCTGCATGCAACTATCCATAATAACCCATATAAAGTGAAACTTTAATCAGCCTTAACCAATCGGGCTTTTACGGGCAGCCCGTTAATCCGGGATAAAACATAACAAGGAGAAAGTGAACAAATGGGGTCTTTTAACAAATGGATACGCGGTGAAAAATCTTTTTCTGCACAAGAGCAAGCTGATCATACATTACATAAGCCTATTTCTTCTTCTCTTCCACTTAATTTAAAACACTTGTCCAAGTTATTTAGTGGTATTCCAGAATTAATTACACGTACTTTTCCGTTAAAAAACGGCCAAGAGGTTGCTCTTATATATATGGAAGGACTTGTAGATAAAACTGTTATTAATGTAGATATTCTTCGTCCTCTTTTATTTAAAGAGTGGAATGAGGACGATTTTTGGGAATCTTCCGTTTCTATCGGAAATATAAAAAAGGTTCAGAAGTGGACAGACATTGAACAATCCCTTTTACATGGTAAAAGTATTTTATTTATAGATGGGCAACTATCAGCTTTAGAACTAGATACGCAAGCGGCACCAAAAAGAAGCATTGAAGAACCTACAACAGAGACATCAATAAAAAGCTCACATGAAGGATTTAATGAAGTAGCGAGCGACAGTTTCGCTCTTATTTGCCGATATATCCCAAATCGCGAATTAAAGGTGAAGGAATTCACCGTTGGCGAGCGAGCAAGTTCTAAAGTTTTTTTACTTTACCTAGCAGACATCGCAAACGAAGATGTCATACAAGAAATGACATGCCGCATTGAATCAATAAAAGTGGATGCTATTCTTACTACCGGTGAATTAGAAGGTTTTGTTGAAGATAATTCATACACGCTCTTTCCACAATTATCAATAACCGAACGTCCTGATACGACGGCCCATCACATTTTGAATGGGCGAATCGCTGTTGTTGTAGATCGCTCACCCGGCGTATTAATTGGACCTATGACCTTTTCAGCTTTTTTTCAAACAATAGATGATTACAGCTTCAGGCCAATGATTCCATCTTTTATACGTCTCCTTCGTTTCACAGGGTTATTTATTGCAATTTTTGCTCCTGCTCTTTATATTGCTATGATTTCCTTTCATTATGAAGTGATTCCGCTTAAATTATTGTTAACAATCGGCGAGTCTCGTGCTAAAATTCCTTTTCCACCTATATTAGAAGCACTTTTGATGGAATTAGTACTTGAAATGCTCCGTGAAGCTGCGGTTCGGCTTCCGGGTCCCGTTGGACAAACGATCGGCGTCGTAGGAGGAATTGTAATTGGACAGGCTGCAGTGAAATCGTTATGAAAGCGCACTTCTTCTATTACAAAAGAAGGCTAATACACCAGTTTCTCTTACAATGAAGATCCCTTCTACTCGAGTTGAAAGTAATAGTAATTTAAAAGATACAGAAGGCAACGATTTCGTAACTATAAATGTTCTTAGCATGAATCGTAACATTCGTTCAGGCTATAGCGATAACCGTTTCAAATTTAATATTAAAATGAATTTAAAAATTGCTATATCTGAGATTACATTCAATATGGATTTAGATAAAGATAAAAAGAAATTAACTTCATTTATCGCAAAACAACTAAACAAAGATTTAAACGAATTAATTCACAAAATTCAAAAACAGCAACTGGATCCATTCGGATTTGGTGATTATGCGAGGGCTTTTCAATATAAAGAATGGAAGAAGGTTGAAGACGATTGGCCTAATTCCTTTTCCAAAGCTAGCGCAAAAGTAACACCGACTATCAAAATTTTAGAAAGTGGGATTATTAAATAAAAAACACGCTATCTGTTCTTATAAGTATAAAGAACAGATAGCGTGTTTTCATTTACATGACAAGTATTATTTCAACAGACTATACTCTATTTCCGTTTCTAACATTACTATGTTTTTTTGCGTATATAAAATATATAAAAACACCGATTATAATCCATGCCACAAAACTAATTAAAGTAAGCTTAGAAAGGTTCAAAGCTAAATATATACAACTTACTATTGAAACGATAGGTAAAAAAGGTACTAGGGGAGCACGGAATGGTCTTTTCATATTAGGATGTGTCTTTCTTAGTACAATGACAGCTATAGATACAAAAACAAATGCTGTTATCGTTCCCATATTCACTAAATTAGCCAATAAGTTCAAATCCACTAATCCCGCTAATAAAGCTGCTAGTATACCTGTAACCCATGTATTAAAAAATGGCGTTTGTAAACGTTTATGAACACTGGAAAGTCTGTTTGGTAACAACCCATCTCGACTCATCGAGTAAGATACACGAACAAATGCAAACATAGCTACTAACAGAACTGTCGTTAGCCCCGCTATTGCCCCCACCGATAACAAGCCAGCAATTCTATCTTCTCCTACAGTGCGCAACGCATATGCAACTGGATCAGCAACATTCAATTCCGTAAACGGAACCATTCCAGTCAACACGAATGAAACTCCTACATATAGAACGGTACAAATGAATAAAGAAACAAGTAGCCCAATCGGTACGTTACGCTGTGGACGCTTCACTTCCTCTGCAGCTGTTGCAACTGCATCAAATCCTAAAAAAGCAAAGAATACAGTGGCTGCTCCTCCTACCACACCGTGAAAACCAAACGGTAGAAATGGTTGCCAATTTTCTGGTTTTACATATTGTGTCCCTACAATAATAAATCCTACAATAACAGCCAGTTTAATAATAACCATTATATTATTAATTCGGGCACTTTCTTTTACACCACGACTTAATAAAAATGTTACAACTAAAATAATCAGAACTGCTGGTAAATCAATAATTCCACCCTTCCCCATGCCAGGTGCTGATGCAAAGATTGTAGGGATGTGAATATTAAACCCTAGTAGCAATGACTGAAAATAAGCTGACCATCCTGCTGCCACCGCAGAAGTTGCTAATAAGTACTCCAACATCACACACCAACCAACTATAAATGCAAAAATCTCACCTAATGTCATATATGTATACGAATATACACTTCCTGAAACTGGGACTGCAGATGCAAATTCAGCATAACAGAAAGCTACACATGCACATACAATGGCCGCTAATATAAATGATAATACAATCGCTGGACCAGCATGTTTCGCCGCTACGATACCAGTTAATACAAAAATCCCTGTACCAATAATCGCTCCAATTCCTAAAAGAGTTAAATCAATCGCTCCTAAAGTTTGATTCAATACTTTTTTCTTTTCTTCATCCATTGTTTTCTTTATTAAAAGACTCATTCATTGAAACCTCTTTTTCAAGTTTATCTCTTACTAATTACAATCTTTATTACTGTTCTGTTTAGAAAATAAAATTATACACAATTTACTCCTTTTCTCTTATAGACTTAGCAAACTTAAAAACAGAAAAATCAATCTTTTTAACTCATAGTAAATTTTAAAAATAATTATTGCGAAAATACATCTCTAAGAATGCTGATTGAATTTATCATACAATTAATTATATTGTCAACAATATAATTAATTAAACAAAGACGGTTAATTATGTATCAAATGTTATTTTTAAACATAATTATTTTCTCGAAAACATTGTTTTTTTCTGTTTTCATGTTCATATTCATTTTCCCTCACTGATTTTCATACAATTTTCATTACATAGAATTCAAATGAAATCATCATACCTTTAATCAAAATACTATCTTTAAATAATAATTCATTTGAAGTTATGCAACCTTTTTAAGCGAATAAAAAAGTGCAGATTTTCATCTGCACTTTTTTTATTCTTTCATTTCAGCTTCTGCACTACTATTTTCAAGATTCTCTTTCTGAGCTTCTTCTTCTATCTCAGCTGAAATCATTCCATAATAAAGTTCTGGATACAATCCAAATATTTGATATACACTTCCTAAAAACGGCATCAGAATCCCTCTTTTCTAAAGTTGTATTGCCACTTTTAAGGATTCCCTTTTCATTCATTATACATTCGTTTTTGGCGTTTCTTCTTCATCTTGAACACTTAATAAATTTTGCCACTTTTTATAAGGAGCGCTATTTGGATCCACATACCCTTTCGCATACGAACGATCCCACAATTGTTTAATAAACATTTCTTTCTCTTTCTTCGCAACCATATCTGCACCTGTACCGTAATAGTTTTGGAAGTATAGTTCGATTTCATCAAGGAATAATCTTAATAATTCATCTGACGTTTCTTCTAACGTCGGATCATACTTCGCCTCACGGTCATACATTAAAATCATATCTAAAAGATTGTGAACATGTTCTTTTCTAAGCCATCTTACATCTTGAGCTCCTAATACGAACGGATGTGTATATAAATGTCCACCTTGAATCATTGCCTTTTCTTGCTCTTCTTCAAATCTGGACAAGATGTTTTCATAAATAAACGGATTATGAAGTAATGCTCTGTGTAATTTATAACTTTCACTTGAAATATTTTTCCCCATCGACTGAATTAAGAAGCTACGTCCAACGCCGTTATATTGATACACAAACTGCCCATCAACAGCAACTAAACTAATCCAGCGATACATATACGCATATAGAAGGGCACGATTACAT
This sequence comes from Bacillus sp. FDAARGOS_235, assembly GCF_002073415.2. Classification (NCBI taxonomy): domain Bacteria; kingdom Bacillati; phylum Bacillota; class Bacilli; order Caryophanales; family Bacillaceae; genus Bacillus; species Bacillus sp. FDAARGOS_235. Next base: position 4,803,967 of record NZ_CP020437.2, on the reverse strand, counting down.
TTATCGTAGTCTAACTTCGTTTGAGTCGCATTCAAGTCGGGCATAAAGGCTGGTAAGTGCCAATACTTATCTAAATGCGGCGTTAAACTAGATTTTTTACTATTTAATTTGTTCACACGGCGATAATATGATTGGAAGTAGTCACCTTTATCATTCATAAAACCGTTCGCAATGTGTCCTGATGATAATTTAGGAAAATCTTGCAATGATAAACCGTAATGTGCCCGGTAACAGATCACTTCAAATGGTGAAAAAGCTTCATGTACTGTATCTTTTTCTTTAAACATTTCTTGAATTAATTCTTCTTGCAGTTCTTTCTTTAAAGTTGGATGTATACCCCAATATTGTAATTCCCTATGGTGAGAAACTTTCGGCACGAATGGACTAGCTAAATGGAACAGATCTTCAATTTTTTCACGAACGTATTCATCACGATCACGCTTCTTATAATCCGCTTCTTTTCGCAATGCCTCTATAATATTAAGTTCTAATTTATCACGATAACGTACTTGTAATTCATCATAACAATAGCTCAATATATGTTCACGATAAAAATCTTCTACCTTTTTCGATTGAATCTCTTCCGTTTTCGCATCCCGACAATATTCCCCATACAAACTCATATAAATTTCTGCTGATATATCTTTCGGCAATACACCTAAATTTAAATGTTGCTGCATATCTTGCCATATTTTTTCTTGCAACTTCTCTTCCGCTAATACGTATACATTCGTTGGGTTTGTTTTCCCTTCAAACTCCTTACTTCTTTTTTGAATTTCAAACAATAAATTTTCACGTGTTTCATGTAAATTATCAAAAAACCTTTCCCAATATTGAATCATTTTATTAACTGCTTGATATAACGATTGATAAACGAGTTCTAACAGCATTTCTTTTCTGTACTCATTTAATTTGTGTACATATTGCGTTACGATATCTTCAAATTCTTTTTTAAATAAACGTTGTTGATTATTCACCATTTTTCCAAACCAACCTTGTTGCTGAGCGATTTCAACGCGGCGTACAGCAGTTACCGTTCCATCTATATTACCTACATTAAATTTTTTATCATAATTTTGAATTACATTACGCTTCTGTTCATTATTTTCATGTAGTCGATTCATTTTTTCTACTAACTGCTTTCGAATTTCATATAACATAAAACGCGCTGCTACTGGATGAACAGGGTCTGTTTTCTTTAAAAACCATGTATTTAATTGATAGGACTGTCCTTCAGACCCACTTGGTGAAAAACGGTCTGATTCAATCATGTCATATAAAAGTGTCGTTACATGTTCATGTACACGGCTCGGAATCGCATACGCATATAAACGAACCGCATGATCTACTCTCGCTACTTCTCCTTTCATTTGTTCCATCATTTTTAGTTTCGCAGCTGAAATTTTACACTCGTGCTGCAAACGATTTAATTCCTCATCTTTTTGCACTGTGCGCTGTACATAGCTTTCTACAGCTTCTAAAAACAGTTTAGATTTCGCAACTCCGAGCTTACCGCCCTCTGCTCCTTCACGCGTTTCATTGTACATTTGTCTATAGAAAATATGGGCTTGTTCTGGACGGGTAGCAAGATGTTCTAAATCCTCTAAATAACTTTTGCCACGCTCTGGCTTTTCACGCTGCATACCACGTTTTACATCTTGGTCGTACCTTTGCTTCTTTTCTTGAAAGAGTTGATCCAAATGAAGCCACGATTCGTCTAAACCTTGCACAGCCCATTTTAAAGCACAATATTTTAACACATGTTCATATGGATAAATGAGCTTTGCTGTTCCTGCCCCGCAATATCGTCCTTTCCCGCTTGATTCTGCCAATTGCTGAATTTGATTATCTTCCTGTGCAAAATGACTTGTGGACATCGGACTAAATAACTGTAAATAAATCGTATTTGCCATCTGCTCCATATAATCCGATAAATTGTGTAAATGGTGTCCATGTAAGTTTTCGTAATCGTATAAGAAACAATAATTGTACGGTAAATGATGTTGTTTAATCGTATGATTCGTTCTTCCATCCTCATCTACTTGATCCGGACGGTATTCTAATTCAATCGTTACACCACCGCGTTTTGATAATTCTCCAGTTGAACCGAGCGTAATGGCATGCAATTCTTTTAAAGACGCATAACCATTTGCTTGCACCGTTTCAAATTCTTTCGCACTAACCGTTCTCGTCTTCACTAACACATCAGGCATTAAAAATGCACCGCGTATTAAAATGTTATGATGCTGCAGTTTTTTCCGAAGCATTTCACGTAAATATAATGCAATTTGCAGAAACATCCCCGAACCTGTTCCGCCTGCTAGTGATGTTACAATAATAACTCGCACACCATATTCCGTTTGATCACTTGTAACCGGAAAAATCTTCTCAATTTCTTGCCAAAAGGACGTCAATTTATCTTCTTTCATCGCAGCACGTAACGCTAAACGTGAAATGACGCGTAACTGTCCTGCTCCTTCTGTTAATGGTTTATCAAGTATAGTTGGATCCATTGGAAACCACTCTGGAATCGTTGGATCTCCTGCAATATACTCTCTAGGCGTTTTACTTGAACTCGTTTGTGTCTTAAACTTTCGAATATGATCAAATTTACTCAATGTATTCACATCTGTATCAAATACGTGCATCGCTACCTTTTTTCGGCGCTCTTCAGGCAGTTTTTCATATATTTGATGCGTCACAGTACTACCGATTCCACCTAATCCAATTAATATCGTTGGAACTTGTAATGTCATGTGAACCACCTTCCTATTCTTGCTTGTTTAAAAAGAAAGGGAAAGAAAGCTAAGACTCCCCTCTTATCCCTACCTACTATTCACATTCATATTTGTAAATCTCCTTACCATATCCTCTATCAATTAATAAAAGTTCATTTGGATATAGTGTCTTATGCTCCATTCCTACTTCTTCCTCTGTTATAAACATCCCATCAATAATCATTCCTACTACTTGTGACTCTTTCGCTACAAAGACAGATTTCGAACCTTTCTTCGCTATAAACGTAACGGATTGCACAGTTTTTCTTTCTGCTCGAAATGGGATACCAAAATAATGTTTCCACCATTTATTTCGAAGTAATTCTGGTTCAGATTGATATAACCAATCTTTCGCTACTTCTTGATCCCATTCGTAATACAATAGTGCTTTCCGGTGAAATCTTGGACGAACAATCCATCCTAAAACGATTATGCCTACTACTAGCAGCAATAAAGTGATAGGAATGACAAACTTAAAAATAAGCGCATACTTTTCATAAAACGGCGCACTTTGAATATGGAGTGATATTTGCTTCTTTACTTCTTGTAATTTCGCATCTTGTATAACGATGGTAGCTTCTACGGTGCCAGTATCTGTGAAATTGAATGTGTCGGAGTAATAAGGACGAGGATAAACGTAAATTTGATTACCACGTTGTTTTATTTCATAGTTGATTGATTGTTTAGATGTGACACCAGTAGATTTTAATAGTTTCTTTACAGCCCCTTCTGTCATCGGCTTACCATCTAACTTTGGTTGTAAAATAAACGGTTTACTATTCTCTAAATTCGTTACTTTTTCTTCATAATCTTTCGTAACAGTTTGAAGTGATAATTTTGGCTTTTCTGTTGTTTCAATTTTGAATTCTTTCGTCTGTCTGTAAAATCCCTTTATATTCATATGAACTTTTCCACGTACTAACCCTTTACCAATCTTCGTTTCGTAATAAAACACATGCCTCTTATCGTTCCACTTCATCGGATATTGTTTTCCGTCTATTTCTACTTCTGCTTGAAAGTAAGAAGACTGAATTGGTAACTCAGTAGGCTTTGCTTCAATAACAGCAGTAACACCTTCGTACATTTGTTCAACATTTTTTTGACTATTATCATCTTTGTCATAAGTAGAAACCGTATAGTTAAGCGCTGGTTCAACAAGTACTTGCAATCCTTCTTTCTCAATATCCCGATCCACTTCTATCGTATATGTTCCTGGTTTAATGACTTCCTGATTTTCCGTGCTTATATGAACTATATTTCCGAATAATTTCGCTTCTCCGGGTGCATGTATGGAAAAAGAAGACTGTAACTGTAATGGTTTCGAAATTTGTGTGACCTGATAATTAGACAGCGAAGGCGATTGTCGTACAAGTGTCATACGCTTTAATGGGAACGGCGTTGTAATCTCTACTTTCTTTCCTACTACTTTCGTTTTTACAATCGATTCAACGGAGGAGAATGGATCACGATTCGCAACTAATGCTGCCACTTGATTTACACTTTTTACAATACCATCCTCTCCGCTTGACGGCATTGTAACTCCGTTTATCTCTTTCTTCCATATTTCTTTAAACGTATTTAATTGTTCTTTTTCTTGCTGCCCTAAATCCTCTTCCATCGTAATTAAGATAGGATGTAAAGATATCTTTTTTACATCCATTTCTTTCTTAAAGTCTGTTAGTTTCTTTGTAATTTGTTCTTTTCCGCCAACTTTATCTTTTTCTAGATCATTAAATGCCCCGTCAGTTAATACAATAAGCCAAAATTCACGTTTTCCATCTATATCTGCTTCCTTTTTTATAGATTGCATCGCCGTCTCTACTGCGCTAAAAGGAGTATTTAAATACGTTTTCCACGCTCCAATTCCTTCAATTTCTGTTTGCCTTTTATCCTTCGTTAACGAAATGTTTAACGGATTATTCGGCTTGCTCATTGGAACATAAGAAAATGTATCTTTTTCATCTAATAGCGCAACTAAACTTTGCAAAGCGTAATTGGCATATTTCCAGCGATCGTTATTTCTCATGCTGCCCGAATCATCATATACAAGTGAAACGACCCTTTCCTTTGCCTCCTCTCCTTTTGCAAAAGTCCAATAAGGATGTAACCATATAAATAGAAACAACATGAATGTGGCACAAATTCGAATTTTCATGATGAGGCTTCGCCACCTTTGTAGACAAATTCCTATGTTTAAATTTATGAGAGGAAACAAGATATATGACTTGTATTTTAGGACAACTAACCCACCATAACTTTATTATGTAAACATATATATACACTTGGTAATATTCTTTATAGCATTTTCTATCCAATTATATAGGCAAAAAAGCCTGTCTAAGCTTCATACTTAAAACAGACTTTTCCTACTTTTCATATTAAAAACACACAACAAAAAGTTTGATTTTTTAATTAGCACATTACTTCAATTGTAAATCCACCAGGCGCTTCAACATAAAACGTATACGCATGTGCATGTTTAGGAGGTTCAACCAAAAATCCATCTTCCTTCAATCTTTGATTCATTTTATTTATTAGTTCCTCATTTTCTTGCGGAAATCCTACATGAAATGTTTTAGGATACTGAACTTCTTTCCCTTTCATTAAATTTAGTATAAACCCATCCTTATCACGCATAACTGCAAAGCCATTTCCCCTCGTTCCACTTCAAATTAATCCAAAATATTTTTCTAAAAATTCTCTAGTAGCTACTACATCTGTAACCGTTAAATTAAGATGCCTAACTTTCTAATACTTTATCATATAAAGTAAAACTTTGATCAGTGGGGCGTTTACGGACAGTCTGGCTCCCCCTAACTTTTTTGCTCCAGCCAAATTTTTTGGTAGGAGTTTTACTGCCCAAAAATAGCGGAATAAATAAAAAACACGCCTTTCACAGCGTGTTTCATTGCTTCACATATACTTCAACAATTGGATTATCTTTGTTATCTGCATGTAAGCGTATATTCGCTTCACTCGTATTATAAATGCTGGCTAATAGCATAATCGTTAACAAATTAGGAGTCTTAGCATCACTTCCGTATTTTCTTTCAAGCGCTTCTTTATATTCAAACTCTAAATCCCCCTGTATATATGTATACACTTCAAATCCATCTTCTAAATTGCAAACTACTGTATCAATAATATCCGCTCCTACTTTTTTCTTCATTTCATCTCGCAATGCTTCTATAAATTCTTTCCACGGTACTTCGTATGTTTGAAACTGATCTGTAGATTTCATTGCCTTTCCCTCCTTACTATATCCTTTCTTTATATTTCCCCTTTCATATAACAATTATGATAGGTAGGTCATTCGTACAAGCCGCACTTGTCCCCCTTACATATCGTATTACTGTAAGGGGGAAGGAGGACAGAACATGCATAGACAAAGATGTTATGATACGTGCCGACGTTATTTCGGTAAAGTTGTTCGAATTGAAGATCGTGATGGTCGCATTCACTTAGGCAAAATAATCGATGTGACAAATGAATCTGTATGGATCGAACCAATGCAACAGCGCTCATCTTTTGATACAGGATTCGGATACTATGATGCATATACAAACGGTGGTTGTGATCTTTGCGGCGGCATTAGCAGATGTGATAGTTGCGGATTCGGTTGCGGTGGTGGATTCAGTAGCTGTGGATGTGGCGGTCGTGGTTGCGGTAATTGTGGTGGCGGCGGCTGGGGTGGCGGTTGTGGCTGGGGCGTTGAACTTGGATTTGGTTTCATCTTCGGAATTACTTTAGCTGCATTATTTTTCATTTAACATAGTAAAGAGTTGACTACCTTTAGCCAACTCTTTTTCTCTACTTTTCACATATAAATATACGGTGTCCTAAAACATGTTGGTACATACGTCGTACGTTTTCATGTTGTACCCATGCCTCATATAACTCATTCGGAATATATGTTGATACATTCCATTCCGGCTCTTCTATATAGCTAGATATCGTTTCTGCAATTGTACCACCGCCAGCAATTGTAATTCTTTTGAAATTTGCTTTCTGAAATAGTTGTACCCACTCATTCTCAGTTAATAATTCTTTCATGCCATATAATTGGGCAATTTTTTCTTCCTCACTCTTCTCAATATGTGTATTAATAATCATTTCAATGACAACAAGCTTACCATCCTTCTGTAATACACGATAGCACTCTGATATAACCCTTTCTTTATCTGTAAAAGCGAGTATCGATTCCCCAAGCACAAACTCAAATGAATCATTTAAACAAGGTAATCGCTCTGCATCACCTTGAATCAATTGTACATTCAATCTTTCAAACAACCATCTATCTTTCGCTTTTTGAATCATAATTTCATTCTTTTCAATCGCTGTTACTTTATAACCGAATTCTTTTGTCATGTAAGCCGCTGTTTTCCCCGTACCACAACCTATCTCAAGGACATCCGCTCCTTGTCTAAGAGGCAGTTGTGCTAGCAATTGTTTTGTTAACGTAAAACCACCAGGATGAGCACTTCCTATTCCGTAATAAGCTAAGAAATCGATGTAAGTATTTCGTTCCATGGGATTCTCCCTTTTTTATTTTATATATTCAAGGAAGAATGAAAAGTGCATAAAAAAAGGGCGCATCACGCGCCCCCTCAGCTTATTTTTCCTCACCGATATATGCCCATTTGTAGCTGTAATCTCCACCAACTGGGTGGTGAACAATTCCTTTTACTTTCGCTCTTTGAACAATTGCATCACCACGTTGATATAATGGTGCAATTGCTGCATCTTCAAGTAACATTTTCTCAGCTTTCAGTAAGCTATCCCAACGCTCTTTCGTTTTCGTTAATAGCTCACCTTTACCTTTTTCTACAATTTCATCATATTTCTTATTTGAGTAACCAGTTTGGTTATGAGGTCCATCTGTAACGAACATATCAATGAATGTCATTGGATCTAAGTAGTCAGGTCCCCAACCAGCGTAAGATAAATCATAATCTAGATCTGATTCTAATTTTAATTTTTGTTTAAACGGCTGGTTTTTCAAGTTCACTGTTAAGCCTGGTAAGTTTTTCTCAAGCTCTCCTTTTAAGAACTCCCCTACTTTTTTCGCATTATCGCTATCATAGTTTAGCAGCTCAATTGTTACTTGATCTTTTCCAAGCTCTTTTTTCGCTTTGTCCCAATGCTCTTTTGCCTTTTTCACATCCGTTTTTAAAATATCTCCATTTTCTTTACGGAAGTCTTTTCCATCCGGACTCTTAGCAAATTCTTTTGGTACTAAGTAATCTGCAGGTGTAGATCCGTCATTTAAAATAACATTCGTTAAACCTTTTTTATCATACGCCTTTGCAATTGCTAAACGTAAATCTTTGTTCTTTAACACCGTATCTTGACCACCACGTTTTTGATTTAAACGTAAGAAGAACGTTGATGGTGTTTTTTGTGTATAGAAATCTGGATTCGATTTATATTTGTCAACAAATTCAGATACTAATCCTGAACGGTCAATCTGTCCACTTTCATATAAGTTGACACGTGTACCGCTATCTTTTACTACGTTAAAGTTGATTTCTTCTAACTTAACTGTTTTATTATCCCAGTACTGTGCGTTTTTCTTTAATTTCCAACCTTCTTCATGTTTCCAGTCTGTTAATGTAAATGGTCCGTTGTATAATGTTGTATCTGCTTCTAAACCGAATTTTGCACCTTTTTCATTTACGAATTTTTCATTTTGTGGATAGAATGTTCCGAATGAAGTTAATTCAACAAAGTAAGGAACTGCATTTTCTAATTCTACTTCTAACGTATAGTCATCTACAGCTTTTACACCTAACGTATCAAGCGCTGCTTTTCCTTCATTAATTGCTTTTGCATTTTTTACATCGAACATAATGTATGCATATTCCGCTGCTGTATTTTTATCTACAGCACGTTTCCAAGAAAATACGAAATCTTTCGCTGTTACAGGCTCTCCATTTGACCATTTTGCATTTTTATTTAATGTAAATGTATACTTCTTACCATCATCACTCTTTTTATATGATTCAGCAACCCCTGGTGTTGCTTTATTATCTTTATCCAGTCGATATAAACCTTCCATTACGTTGTTTAAAGCAAGAAACGATACTTGGTCTGTCGCTTTAACAGAATCCATAGATGGAATCTCTTGGCTCTCTGTTAAATTCAACACTTGCTTCGCTGCTAATTTTCCGCCTTCTTTTTCACCGCTTTTTGGTGTTGTGCTTGCCTTATCTTTTTCCCCTGATCCAGAGCAAGCTGTTAATGCCATACTCATTACTAAAACTGGTGCTACGACCGCTGTCAATTTTTTCATCTTTTTTCTCTTCATTTTCTTGTACCCTCCCCAATTATATGTACGATATTAACATTTAGAAATTCTCTATTAACTTTCGTTATCAGAAAATTCTTATTAATTAATATTCTACTATTTTTCTGAGTTTTGTAAAGCATTTTTGTAAATTTTCTAAATATTTATTTTTTTGTGATAGTAACTTGTTGTTTTAACTACTTTATGAATTATCCCCCGTCTACTATATGTAAACATCCCTCCCCTTATTCCACTCTATTACTACGTTCTATATTTTTCTTATTAGCATGAGATCTCTTACTATCATTCATCTGTCTTACTACTTACTGAACTCTCTCTAATGTCCTCCGATAGAATCTTCCTAATTCCCTACCCGTTTCTCAATAGGCTAACGAGATATATTTCCCTTATACATACTAAAAAGCATTTCAAAAGCAGCTCAGCCACTTTTGAAATGCTTTCACTTTATTTTTTTCCGCCATCCTCAGTTACATACGCCCACTTAAAGCTATATTCTGGACTGATGTTATGTTTCACGATTCCTTTTACATTCGGTTTCATTACGTACGATCTTCCTGTTTGATATAAAGGAACTAATCCTGCATCTTCTTCAAGGAATAATTTTTCAGCTTTCCCTAACGTTTCCCAGCGTTTTTTCGCATCACTCATTAATTCATTACCTGCTTTTCCTACCATTTCATCGTATTTTGGATTTGAATAACTCATTTGGTTATACGGGCTCTTCGATTCAAACATATCAATAAATGTCATTGGATCCGCATAATCTGGACTCCAACCTGCATAAGAGATTTCATAATCTTGTGCAGTCTCTAATTTTAATTTTTGTTTGAACGGCTGAATTTTCGTATTAATCGTTACACCTTTTAAATTTTTCTCAATTTGATCTTTAACATAATCAGCAATCTTTTTCGCAGTTCCATCATCATAGCTTAGTAATTCAATTGTAACTTGATCTTTTCCAAGTTCTTTTTTCGCTTCTTCCCAAGCTGCTGCACCTTTTTTCGGATCATATTTCAGACCATTTTTAAATGTATCTTGATAATCTTTTCCATCAGGTCCTGTCGCAAGCCCTTTCGGAACCAATTGATCCGTTGCTTTTGATCCATTATTTAAAATTACATTCGCCAATCCTTTTTTATCGACTGATAATGCAATTGCTTCACGAAGCTTTTTGCTCTTTAATGGCGTATCTTGTCCGTTACGTTTTTGATTTAAACGTAAGAAGAATGTACTTGATTCTGCATACTCACCGTACTCATCTTTATTCGATTTATATTTATCTACAAATTCTCCTGATAGTAATGTAAAGTCAATTGATCCTGTATCATATAAATTTACTTTTGTAGCTACTTCTTTTACAACACTATAATTAATTTCTTCTAATTTCACAGTCTTTTTATCCCAGTACTTATCATTTTTCTTCAGCTGCCAACCTTGTTCATGTTTCCATGAAGACATAACAAATGGCCCGTTATATACAGTTGTATCTGCTTCTAAACCGTACTTATCACCTTTTTCTTTTACGAATTTTTCATTTAATGGATAGTATGATGGGAATGCTAATAAATTTAAGAAATACGGTACCGGTTTTTCTAATTCTACTTCTAGCGTGTAATCATCTACCGCCTTCGCTCCTAATTCAGTTATAGGTTTTTCACCTTTATTAATCGCTTCTGCATTTTTAATATAGTAAGCAATAAATGCATATTCTGCCGCAGTATTCTTATCAAGTAAGCGCTGCCATGCGAAAACGAAATCTTTCGCTGTTACAGGATCTCCATTCGACCATTTTGCATCTTTTCGCAGTTTAAACGTATACTTTTTACCATCTTCACTTTTCGTACTAGATTCTGCCGCAGCAGGAATTGGCTTATTATCTTTATCAAGACGATATAGGCCTTCCATCGTGTTTCCTAAAATTTGTGCCCCTAACGTATCAGTAGATTTAGAAGTATCCATCGTCGGAATTTCTTGATTTTCCGTACGATTCAATACTTGCTTCGCTGCATATTTAATATCAGATGTTTTTTCTTCCCCACTATTAGATGTAGTAGTCGTTTTCTTTTCTCCACCTGAACTAGAGCACGCTGTCAATGCAACACTCATCGCTAAAACTGGTACTACAACTGCTGTTAATTTTTTCATTTTTTTTCTCTTCATTTTTTAACCCTCCCTAATTATATGTACATTACCAACCTTGAGAGACTCCTTGTTAAATATTTTTCAGAAAATTACAACTAATGTTATTCTACTCTTTTTTTCACATTTGTAAATAGTTTTATTTTAAATATTCTGATTTTAAACTTCGTAATTTAGTATGATTTATCCCCCATCTACCATATGTACATACTTTACTCCTTATTCTTCTCTATTTTGCTATACTACAAATTTACATTTTAATTTCCAATATACAAAAAAGCATTTCAAGGTAGCTAAGCTACTTTGAAATGCTTTTTCAACTCTTTTATTTTTCAGCAACATATGCCCATTTAAAGCTATATTCCGGACTGATATTATGTTTTACAATACCTTTAATATTTTGTTTTAGAACATATGCATCACCACGTTGGTATAAAGGTACAAGTGCTACATCTTGCTCAAGAAGTAATTTCTCAGCTTTCCCTAACTCTTCCCAACGTTTCTTCGCGTCACCCATTAATTCAGTGCCAGCTTTTTTGATCATATCATCATACTTCGGATCAGCGAAGCTCATTTGGTTATGAGAATGTTTAGACTGGAACATATCTAAGAATGTCATTGGGTCAGCATAGTCAGGTCCCCAACCAGCATATGATATATCATAATCTTGCTCTGTTTCTAGTTTTAGTTTTTGTTTGAATGGCTGAAGTTTAATATTAACTGTTACACCTTTTAAATTTTTCTCAATTTGGTCTTTTACATATTCCCCTACTTTTTTCGCATTACCAGTATCATAGTTTAATAGCTCAATTGTAACTTGGTCTTTACCAAGTTCTTTTTTCGCTTCTTCCCATGCGGCAGCAGCTTTTTTCGCATCTGGTTTGATACCATTTTTAAATGTTTCTTGGAAGTCTTTGCCGTCTGGTCCAGTCGCTAACCCTTTCGGTACTAAGAAGTCAGCTGGTTTAGATCCGTCATTTAAAATAACGTTTGCTAGGTTTTTCTTATCGATAGAAAGCGCGATTGCTTCACGTAATTTCTGACTCTTTAATGGTGTATCTTGTCCACCACGTTTTTGGTTCATACGTAAGAAGTATGTACTTACTTGTGAGTATGTACCAAACTCCTCTTTGTTATTTCTATATTTATCAACGAATTCACCTGATAGAAGTGCGAAATCAATTGCACCTGTATCAAATAAGTTGACCTTTGTATTTATTTCTTTTACTACACTATAGTTGATTTCATCTAACTTTACAGTCTTTTTATCCCAATATTGATCATTTTTCTTTAGTTTCCAGCCTTGCTCGTGCTTCCAATCAGTAAGAACAAATGGTCCGTTATATACTGTTGTATCAGACTCTAAACCGAATTTATCCCCTTTTTCTTTTACAAACTTCTCATTTAATGGGTAGTACGATGGGAACGCAACTAAGTTTAAGAAGTATGGTACCGCTTGTTCTAATTCAACTTCTAATGTATAGTCATCTACCGCCTTAACTCCTAGTTCAGTTACTGGTTTTTCACCTTTATTAATTGCCTCTGCATTTTTAATCGGGAATGCGATAAACGCATATTCTGCAGTTGTTTTTGGATCTAATAATCGTTGCCAAGCGTACGCAAAGTCTTTTGCAGTTACAGGATCACCATTTGACCATTTTGCATCTTTACGTAGTTTAAATGTATATTTTTTACCATCTTCACTTTTTGTGCTAGATTCTGCTGCAGCTGGGATTGGTTTATTATCTTTATCTAATCGATATAACCCTTCCATTGTGTTCCCTAAAATTTGAGAACCTAATGTATCTGTATTTTTTGAAGTATCCATTGTTGGGATCTCATTTGTTTCTGTACGATTTAGCACTTGTTTCGCTGCTAGTTTTCCTTCAGATTTACTATCTCCACTAGAGCTAGAGTTTGTGCTTGTCTTCTTATCTCCACCTGATGTAGAACATGCTGTTAACGCCATGCTCATTGCTAAAACTGGTGCTACAACTGCTGTTAGTTTTTTCATTTGTTTCTTTTTCATTTTGTACCCTCCCTAATTCTTAACGATAGCTATTAAAGAATTTTCTGATAATTCTGTTTTTCTTTATATATTTATCAGACGATTCTTACTAATTCTTATTCTACTAATTTTTTAATTTTTGTAAAGTATTATTATTGAAAATTTTTAAAAAATTATTTTTTTACAGTAATATTCATAAAAATGCCATAAGTTGTTCAAACCTTATTTCTCCTTTATACACATTCATTGATTTAATCACTTTCATCTCATTTACCGCTTGAATACTTGTTAATTATTGCTAATAAATAATGCATATATCTAAAAACATCTTTTCTACAAAAATAAAAAAGTCAGCTAAACTGACTTTTTTACCCGGCAATTTTTTCTCTTTTCATTTCCTCTACCACTCTCTTATACTTCTCATCATCAAACTCATTTTCACTTTTTGCAACAACTACAGTCGCAATACCGTTACCAATTAAATTAACGATAGCACGTGCTTCTGACATGAAACGATCTCCCCCAAGTAGTAGCGCTAACCCTTCTAATGAGATAACATTCATTGCAGATAGAGTAGATGCTAATAAAAAAGCAGACATTTCGTCTGCTTTAATTCTCCTCAATCTGCTTCGCACTTAATCCTAGATGTGTTCTAAGAGTATCACTCAAACTTTGTAGGTCTTTTTTATTAGGATTATAGTAATAGACACGTTGTCCATTTGGGCCATTAGGTAAATAAAGATCATCACCAGCTAATTGAGTCTTTTCAACTGAACCATTTAAACCATATTTATAAAAAGATAAAATATCATCCATGGCTAAATTTGTTTTAAAATCACCATCAACCGCCTCAACCATTTTCTCTAGTTTTGTAATCGAACCCGCGCTTTTTAATTTATTTAACATCGCTTCAATAACAAGTTGTTGACGTTGCCCTCTCATTGCATCACTGTCAATATGACGCGTTCTTGCCAGCGCAAGTGCTTCTTCTCCTGTTAATTTTTGTAGTCCTTTTTTCAAATGAATCGCATCCGGTTCATCTTTACTATTTTGTTCTGTAAATTCAACTGGGACATCTATTTCAATACCATCTAATCCATCAACAATTTTAATAAATGAGCTAAAATTAAACTTCACAAAATAATCAACGGGGACTTGTAACAATTTTTCTACTGCTTCAACAGATGCTTGTGGCCCTCCATCTTTACCATTTTTAACAAGCCCTCTTCCATATGCATGCGTTATTTTATCCTTTTTCTTTTCAATCGGGACATATGTATACGTATCACGTGGTATACTTGTTAATTTCACTGTCTTATCATCTTTATTAAAAGTTGCCAGCAATAACGCATCTGTATGAAATGCACCACTATACTCCTTTTGACGTTCTTGATTTTCATCAATGCCCATAATTAAAAGTGAAACATTGTTTGCAATTGGTTTTACTGCTTTCTCACGTAAATTTGATTTTTCACCACGCGCTAAATTCAAATTAGATTTTTGTACAAGATTAGAAGTTTTCATATATACATAGGTGCCATATCCACCCCCGCCAAATAGTAATACTCCTAGTAGTAAACTTATTATCGTTGTCTTTTTATATTTCCGCTTATTTTTCTCTTCTCTTGAAGACGAATGATTCCCCATTTATTCTCCTCCTGTTTCTATTCATCCAATATATTTTTCATTTTTTCATATTTCGTGCTATCCTTTTGAAACATACTTTCTTTCAGCCCTTTATCTATTTGTATCCATTCGGTAGTAACTGAATATTGAATCATACCTTCATGAAAACTAAGAAACTTTAACATAACCCCTGTGTTTTTCTCCACAACCATTTCAAATTTCCCTCTTACATCTTCAGAGGCGCTAATAGGCATCTCTATATTAATTACCCCTTCAATTTTGTAACAATCGAGTCCTAGATATTTCGTTTCTTTATAATTCCAATCTTTATATCGAATTAACAAATCTGCGAATTCTGATTGAATACTATGCTTAGCCAATCCCACATATTCGCCATCATACCGTTTCCTCTCACCTGATTTTCTCAACAATCTTTCCGTAGGATTTAGTTTTAATAGTTCATTATTTCTTTCCTCTGGGCTCCATTTTGACTCTTTATATGTATAGTTCTCATCATCAAACTCTTTTTTTCTACCCTCGTTATATATAATCGTTCTTTTTTTCAATCGTTTATCTTCTTGAGATGCAATGCCTCTTTGTTTCTCCGTATCAATCGCATACTTGTATGTTGTAGCCATTCTTGTAGAGCTAGAATATTCCTCAAATTGTCCTGAAATATTTTTAAAATGATCAATTGAATCCAACATCTTTATATGAATTTTTTCCTTATCTGGATAATTTACATTCAATTTTATTTCTTCTTCATTTTCATAATCAGAAAACGCCTTTTTCTTCACATATTCAAATACTCCACCATTTTGTGCAAAGCTTTGTATAGAAAATTCAGACATAGAAACAATAGAAAGCGCTAGAACCGCGGCACTAATTACCATCATATGAACTCTGTAACTCTTCTTTTTTACTGGAAGATTATGCAGTGTATCATTAATCTTTCCATTTAACTTTGGCGGTAAAATAACATTTTCATCTTTTATTCTCTTTTTTAATTTCTCATCAAATGATTTTTCACTATCCATTCTATACACCCCCTATTCCATCTTTAATCGCTCTTCTAATAGTTCCCTTGCACGTGACAACCTTGACTTAACCGTCCCTTTTGGAATTTCTAAAAGGGACGCAATACTCTCTTGATTCATATCTTCATAATAATAAAGTACAGTTACAGCTCTTAATTCTTCCGTTAAAGACTGAATGGCATTACAAAGATCAATATCTTTATATCGGTCGAACGCTACCATACTACTATCATGATCCTCGATTATAATTAGTTTTTTATATGACTTAATTATATTGTTACACTCATTTATTAAAATTCGAATTAACCAAGTTTGAAAAAACGCTTCTTTTTTTAGTTTTTTTATATTTTCATAAGCTTTTAAAATTGTTGTCTGTATCGCATCCTCTATGTTTGTCTCATCATGTAACATCGCCTTTGCAATGCGATACATCTTCACTTTCTCCGTATGTATAAGCGCCATAAAGGCTTCATGATCACCTTTTTTCGCTAAGGAAACATCCGTTTCTTCTTTTACAATCATTTTATATAAAGGGATTACTTTCACAATTGCTCCTCCTGTTTCATCCTCACTTCAAATTTAACTTTACACGTATTAGACTGCGTAGCCTATAAAAAGGTTCATTTTTTCGAATATTTTTGTAAATAAAAAGATAAATATCCTTTTTATGGTGGCAAACAATGAACATATCGGTTCAAATTTACAAACAAAAAAGTCCACTTTCACAGTGGACTTGCTACTTTATAACGGTAAATCTCTCTTTCTAAACATAACTATTGCTAACAAAAAGATGCAAACTGCCCCAACGGTTAAACCTAAACTTACCGGCCATATATTATATGTTCCTTCAGCAATTTCTTTCGGACGAAACAGCGTAAATAAAGATAGGCTTTTCATCCACTCTAACTTATCACTTAATTTCCCTACCATATCTAGTACGAAAAATAATATAGTTAAACTTGCTGAATAACTAAGTGCCTTTCTTTCATCATTACATATACAAGAAAAGAAAAATGAATATGCACTAACGACTAAAAATATGAGCCCTCCGACTACATTAATCTTCAAAAATAATTCTTTATTTAAATTATTATCTTTTAAAAACCATTCTGCTCCTACTATACCTGCTACATACGTGACAATTACAATGATAAGTAGCCCCAATATGAGAACAGTAGCTTGCGTAATAGCAATTTTCACTCTGGATACAGGCGTTGCTAGCAAGTATGCCATCGCTCCTTTATCTACATGACGCGCAATTAAATGTGTCGCAACTGTTACGCAAAAAATTGTTAAAATGATAATAAACAATAGACTGTAATACTCCCCAGCTAAAAAATCCATTACGTTTTGAATCGGACTTTCCATACCAACAATTTTTTTCACACTATCAGGCATAGCACTTATTAATTCATTTAATCCTTTCGCTGATACCATTGATGGGAATATCCAAATTAATAACCATAAATAGAGAGCCGCACCAATCGCATAACTAAAAATACTTTTTTGTGTTTCTTTCAAACTAGCTAAAAACAATTGCTTATTCATGCGTTACCCCTTCTTTCTTATCGTAATAATGCATAAATAAATGTTCTAAATCCATCGCTCTCGTTTGAAGTGCCGTTACATTATAGTTTGAAAGTGTTTGTAAAACAGTTTGATAGTTTCCTTGTACAATAATAGATGCCTCTCTGCCTTTTACCGCTTCAAATTGCAAATTACACTTTGTAAGAGATTCAATTTCTTCTTGCGATGATACAGTTACATCTATTACCTGTCGTCTCATACTTTGTAAATCATGAATATTTTCAACTGTTACGAGTCGACCATCTTTAATAATAGCTACTCTGTCACAAGTTCTCTCAATTTCAGTAAAAATATGTGAAGACATAAGAATCGTTTTTCCTCTTTGTTTTTCCTCTACTATTAGTTCTATAAATACTTGCTGCATCAGTGGATCAAGTCCAGATGTTGGTTCATCTAAAATTAACACCTCTGGATCGTGCATAAATGCAGCGACTATCCCTACTTTTTGCTTCATTCCTTTAGACATTTTGCGAATCGGTGTTTTCACATCAAATTGCAGACGATCTATCAGTTCATCTCGTCTTTTCGTATCCTTTAATCCACGCATTCCTTGCATTAATTTTAAAAACTCTAATCCGTTCATTCCGTCAATAAAAGAAATTTCACCCGGTAAATAACCAACTTCCCTTTGAATTTTCGCTGCTTCATTCCAACAATCTAATCCCAAAATTGTCGCTTTACCAGCTGTCGGTTTTATAAATCCCATTAAATTACGAATTGTCGTTGATTTTCCGGCACCATTCGGTCCTAAATAACCAAATACTTCTCCCTCTTTTACATCAAATGTAATATGAAACAAACCTTTTCCATTCGAAAACTGTTTTGTAACATCTTGAACTGAAATCATAAGTCCACCTCATTTTTTGAAATATTTAATATATGATATTTCAAAATTATTGTACTCCTCATCTTTCATATTCGCAACAACTTTTTGAAATATTTATTAGTCCATATTTCAAAAATATTGTTTTCCATTATTTTTTCTTGTATATTTTAAGTGAGGTGATTACATTGAACGGCTTTGAAAAAGTGAAAGAAAAGAAAAAACGCGCCATTAAAGAGGCGGCCTTCGTATTATTTTCAGAACGTGGATTTAATGAAGTAAAAATAGAACATATTGCAAAAGAAGCAAACGTTTCTCAAGTTACAATTTATAATCATTTCGGAAGTAAAGATGCGTTATTTAGGGAGCTTATACAAGAATTTATCATATCTGAATTTCAATATTATAAAGGGCTTGCAGAAGAAAAATTACCTTTTCATGATATGATGCAAAAAATGATTGTAAGAAAAATGAATACTGGCGGGTTATTTCAACCTGATATGTTACTACAAATGATGCAAAGGGACGAAGAACTCCGTAAGTTTATTTATAGTTATCAAAATGAAAAAATCCTTCCCTGGTATTTAGAAATATTAGAACGAGCTCAGCGTAAAAACGAAATTAATCCACACCTTACGAAAGAAATGATGTTACTTTACATTCAAATGTTTACTAAGTTAGGTGATGATTTCGGGGCACAGCTTCTTGAAGGAGATCGAGAAAAACATATACAAGATATCGTTACGATGTTCTTTTACGGCCTTTCTGTTCCAACAAAATAAAAAAGACACGAAATTCGTGTCTTTTTTATTTTACCGAAATGACTCTACCCGTTTCACTACTTTCAACCGCTAATTGAATTAGTTTAATAACATTTAAACCATCTTGCGCTGTTACAGGTAGTTTCTCACCATTTAATATACTATCTCTTACACCTTTATAGTACATGTCATAGCAACCGACTTCTGTTGAAATACGATTTAAAGTTTCTTCTGTTTCTAAAGTAGCAAAATTCTCTTCAGCATCTACCCCATAACCTATATCGCCTGGCTTCATTCCATTTTTTAATTGTTCTTCCTGCGAATCCATACCGTATTTCACGATAGAACCTTTGTCCCCATGTAATGTAAAATGCGGTCCTGCTTGTTTCACGTAACTGCTACTACGTAAAATGACACGCTTAACTCCATAATGAAGTATTACGTGGAAATAGTCATCAATCTCCGCACCTGGCCTTTGTTTTATTACATCTGCGCTTATCGCATCTGGTTTTCCGAATAATGATAGCGCTTGGTCAATTAAATGCGATCCTAAATCATATAAGATACCTGAACCTGGTAAATTCTTTTCTCTCCATCGATCGCGTACATGTGGACGGAAACGATCAAAATGCGCTTCATATGCGTATACATTTCCTATTCTATTTTCTTCTAACAATTTCTTAATTGTTAGGAAATCATTATCAAAACGACGATTATGATATACACTTAACATCACATTATACTGCTTTGCTAATGAGATAAGTTCTTCCCCTTCTTCAATTGAAACAACAAATGGTTTTTCCACTACAACATGCTTACCATGTAAAATCGCTTCTT
This sequence comes from Bacillus sp. FDAARGOS_235, assembly GCF_002073415.2. Taxonomy (NCBI): domain Bacteria; kingdom Bacillati; phylum Bacillota; class Bacilli; order Caryophanales; family Bacillaceae; genus Bacillus; species Bacillus sp. FDAARGOS_235. Next base: position 4,784,065 of record NZ_CP020437.2, on the reverse strand, counting down.
TTACATATGGAAAATGAGTTGTATTCGGTGAAGTAATGACAACTAGTTCAATATCAGATCGCTTTACTAATTCATCAATTGTGTCAACAACAGCAACATTTGGTAAAGTTTGTTTCACTACTTCTTCTTTTGAAGATAAAATAGCTCGAATATCATATTCTTCTATCGTTTGTAATAGCGGGATGTGAAATGTTGTACTAGAAAATCCAAATCCTACAATCCCTACACCTATTTTTTTCATGTTGCCCCTCCAATTATCCCGCACTAACGGACAGTAAGATCCCTCCTCAAAATTCAGCGAAAACTAAAAAGTTTGGTGAGGGCCTTACTGTCCGTAAAAGCCCGATTAGTTCAACTAATAATCAGTAGGGAATAAAGCCCCTCACTGATTAAAGTTTCACTTTATGAGAACGATTTCATTTCACTATTATAACAAGATTATTTTCATATACATAATAATTCGCTTAGAAAAAAGCATCTCGCTATTATTCATAGCAAGATGCTTCCTTTATTCCGGTCTTTTCTTCGTCCACGTTTCTACTACTTCACCAGTATCATTAACATCTAGTACTAAACTACCATTACTATACCGGTCTTTGTTTCGATACGCTTTCGGATCAACCTCTTCTACAATATTTTTCTCTGTCTTCATGTAAACTAGTTCATCGTCTCGTACAATTTCAATACCTACAATACGGTATGGATTACGTTTTAACTCTTTGAAAATAACAAGACCTCGCTTCGCTCTCGTTGACTTTTCAATTTCTGATGCTTTTAAACGCTTTATAGCACCGCGTTGCGTTACGAGAATAAGTTGATCTTTGTCACCATTTAACGGTTTACCAGAAGCGACATAGTCATCTTCTTTTAAATTAATCGCTTTTACACCAGCAGCTCTTACACCAACTGGACTTACTTCATCTTCATGGAAAATCAGTGCATATGCACCATGTGTCGCAAGAACGATATCACTCGTTCCATCTGTCGCAAATATATCAACAACTTCATCATCTTTTTTCAAGTTTACAGCAACGAATGCCCTTGAATAGCGCTGAACTTTATATTGATTTAATTCCGTCTTCTTAATCATACCATTCCGCGTTACAAATACGATAAATCGTTTTTCTTCCTCAAAGTTCGGTATGACAGTTGCCCAAATAATTGTTTCATCTCGGTCAAGTGAAACAATATTTGCAACGTGCTGACCTAAATCTTTCCAACGAATTTCCGGCATTTCATATACAGGAAGATAAATATAATTTCCTTTGTTCGTAAATAAAAGAACGGTTTCTGTCGTGTTGGTATCGAAACGCTCAAGTAAGATGTCACCCTCTTTCATACCGAAGTCTTTCCCGTTCGATGCATTATGCGAACGCCAACCAGTTCGTTTCACATATCCTTCTTTCGTTACAGTAACGATGACATCTTCTTGCGGAATCATAACTTCCACATCGATTTTAATTTCTTCAATTTCCTCTTCAATTATCGCACGACGATCATCACTATATGTTTTCTTTACTCTCTTCAAATCTGTTTTAATAACTTGAAGAAGTCTTTTTTCACTTTGTAAAATCGCCTGTAACTCTATAATTTTCTTATTAAGTTCAGCTGCTTCTTGCTCTAGCGCAGTAATATCCGTATTCGTTAAACGATATAGTTGCAGTGAAACAATTGCTTCTGACTGAGCTTCTGTAAATCCAAATCGTGCGCTTAAATTATCTTTCGCATTACGTTTATCTTTAGACCCTCGAATCGTTTCAATCACTTCATCTAAAATTGATAATGCTTTCTTTAAACCTTCTACAATATGTTGGCGATTTTCTGCTTTTCTTAATTCATATTGTGAGCGTCTCGTAACAACTTCTTTTTGATGGCCAATATACGCATCCAAAATTTTAGGTAATGTCATAAGTGTTGGACGACGATTATTTATCGCTACCATATTAAAGTTATATGGAATTTGTAAATCTGTATTTTTATATAAATAGTTTAAAATACCTTCAGCATTTGCTTCTTTTTTTAATTCTACAACGATGCGGAGACCTGTACGATCTGTTTCATCACGCACTTCAGCAATGCCATCTAATTTTTTATCTAGACGTAATTCATCCATTTTTTTAACAAGATTTGCTTTATTTACTTCATACGGAATTTCTGTAATAACGATTTGTTGCTTTCCACCACGAATCGTTTCAACCTCTGCTTTTCCGCGAATAATAATTTTACCTTTACCTGTTTCATATGCTTTTTTAATGCCATCTATCCCTTGAATAATACCACCTGTAGGGAAATCTGGTCCTTTAATAACCGCTAACAAGTCATCCACAGAACTATTCGGTTGATCGATACGCATCATTGTAGCATCAATTACTTCTCCAAGATGATGCGGTGGAATTTCTGTTGCATAACCAGCAGAAATCCCTGTAGAACCGTTCACTAATAAGTTCGGGAACATTGCAGGTAATACAACTGGTTCTTCACTCGTATCATCAAAGTTTGAAACGAATTCTACTGTTTCTTTATCGAGATCACGTAATAACTCTGATGCGATTGGTGATAAACGGGCTTCTGTATAACGCATTGCCGCTGCTGGATCACCATCAACACTACCATTATTACCATGCATTTCAACTAAAACATTACGTACTTTCCAAGTTTGACTTAAACGTACCATCGCCTCATATACAGAGGAATCACCATGTGGATGGTAATTACCAATAACGTTACCAACTGTTTTAGCTGATTTACGAAACGCTTTATCATGTACGTTTCCTTCTACATACATAGAATATAATATACGTCTTTGTACTGGCTTTAAACCGTCACGCGCATCTGGAAGCGCGCGGTCTTGAATTATATATTTACTATAACGTGCAAAGCGGTCACCTAACACGTCTTCAAGCGGGAGGTCATGAAACTTCTCTGCCTGCATGTTATTCCACCTCCGTCTCCATAATCATTTCGTTTTCTAAAATATTTCCTTCTTCTTGCATACCAAATTGTACATTACGCTCAATCCATTTACGGCGCGGTTCTACTTTATCACCCATTAATGTCGTAACGCGGCGCTCTGCTCTTGCTGCATCATCAATTTTCACTCGGATTAATGTACGCGTTTCAGGGTTCATCGTCGTTTCCCATAACTGATCTGCATTCATTTCACCAAGTCCTTTATAGCGCTGCAACATATAACCTTTACCGACCTTTTTCGTTACACCATCTAATTCTTCATCAGACCATGCATATTCAATTACTTCACTTTTCCCTTTCCCTTTACTTACTTTATATAAAGGTGGAAGTGCAATAAATACTTTACCAGCTTCGATAAGTGGTTTCATATATCTGTAGAAGAAAGTTAATAACAATACTTGAATATGAGCTCCATCCGTATCTGCATCGGTCATAATAACAACTTTATCGTAGTTAATATCTTCAACAGCGAATTCATTTCCTACTCCGCCGCCAATTGCATAAATAATTGTATTAATCTCTTCATTCTTAAAAATATCAGCAAGCTTTGCTTTCTCCGTGTTAATTACTTTACCACGCAACGGTAGTACCGCTTGAAAACGACGATCTCGCCCTTGCTTTGCTGAACCGCCGGCCGAGTCACCCTCTACTAAATACAATTCGTTTTTTTGAGGGTTACGTGATTGTGCAGGTGTTAACTTCCCGCTTAAAGTACCTTCTGATTTTTTCTTTTTCTTACCACTACGTGCTTCTTCTCTCGCTTTACGAGCAGCCTCACGTGCTTGCGCTGCTTTAACTGCCTTTCTTACAAGAAGTGTAGCTACATCCGGGTTTTCTTCTAAAAAGTAAGCTAAATGCTCTGATACAATTGCATCAATAGAAGAACGAGCTTCACTTGTACCCAGTTTCCCTTTCGTTTGTCCTTCAAACTGCAGTACTTCTTCTGGTACACGTACAGAAACGATAGCCGCTACACCTTCACGAATATCTGTACCTTCTAAGTTTTTATCTTTTTCTTTTAATAATGAAACTTTACGAGCATACTCATTAAACACACGTGTCATCGCTGTTTTAAATCCAGCTTCGTGTGTTCCACCATCTTTTGTACGTACGTTGTTTACAAACGAAAGAATATTTTCTGAGTAACCATCATTAAACTGGAATGCTAGTTCTGCTTCAATCCCATTTTGTTCACCAGTGAAATATACAACTGGATGAATTGAATCTTTTTCTTCGTTTAAGTATGAAACGAAAGCTTCAATTCCTGTTTCATAATGAAATATATCTTCTAAATCATTACGTTCGTCTTTTATCGAGATTTTCATTCCTTTTAATAAGAATGCAGATTCACGTAATCTCTCACATAATGTTTCATAATTGTAATTTGTCGTACTGAAAATCGTTGTATCTGGTTTGAAGTGCATTGTCGTACCAGACTCTTTTGTTTTCCCGATTTTCTCTAACGTCGTTGCAGGAACGCCACCATTTTCAAAGCGTTGTTCATAAATGTTACCATCACGTTTAATTGTTACTACTAACCATTCTGACAAGGCGTTTACAACTGATGCCCCAACACCATGTAAACCACCACTCGTTTTATAGCCACCTTGACCAAACTTACCACCTGCATGAAGTACAGTTAAAATAACTTCAGGTGTAGGTTTCCCAAGTTTATGCATTCCCGTAGGCATTCCTCGCCCTTTATCAATAACGCTAATACTATTATCTTTATGTATTACGACAGAAATTTCGTCGCCAAATCCCGCTAACGCTTCGTCAACGGAGTTATCTACTATTTCATATACTAAATGATGCAATCCACGGCTATCCGTACTCCCGATATACATACCCGGGCGTTTTCGAACGGCTTCAAGTCCTTCTAACACTTGAATTGCATCTTCATTGTATTGGAACTGATGCTTCGCCAAACTCCTTGCCCCTTTCCTAATCAAATCAGAACATATGTTTCTATTATAGAATAACGCCTCGACTATAGTTTTGGCAAGTTATCTTATCTCTTTTATATACCATTTTCAATAGAAAAATCCTTGTTTTTTCACAAGGATTCCTCTAGGCTACTATTTCAGAAAAATAATCGTTTGTCAACGAGAAATGGATATGTATTCCAAGATTACACATTCCAAACCTTTATCATGATCCAAATGATCAATATCCAAAACGGGATAACAAGTAACAATCCCCAAAAACAGCCTTTAAAAAATCTCATGATGAACACCTCGTTCATCGGCCCTACTTATCTATAACGAGGGCTGAATCAATCTTTCTATCTTTAAAATCTATACTATTTTGTCATCGCATGTTCTACTTTAATACAACGGTCCATTATTACAGTATAGTCTTTTTCTTTTAAAAGTTTATACGTATCTTCATCTTGTACTCCTAGTTGTGCCCAAAAAACATCTGCATCAATCTCTACAAACTCTTTCGCAACACCCATTAAAAATTCTGAACGGCGGAATACGTTTACGATATCAACATGTTCTTTAATATCCGCCAGTGAAGGAACTGCCTTTTCTCCAAGTACTTCATCAACTGTTGGATTTACCGGTATAATGCGGTACCCTGCATCTTGCATCGCTTTTGAAACCATATACGATGTACGTTCTGGTTTATCTGATAATCCAACAACCGCAATCGTTTTACTTTTCTTCAATACTTCACCAATTTCCGTACGAGTTGGGTTTTCAATTGTCATAATTAGTCCCTCCTATTCCTTTAGTATATCCGATAAAGAAAGTCTCTTTCAACATGAAAGAGACTTTCTTTTATTCCGATTATTGATTCTTAGTAGCTGAATTATCTGCTAACGTAGCTGATTTCGTCATTTTTTGACCATTGCGATAGAATGTAACTTCTACTTTCTCGCCAACTTTTTTCTTTTCATATAAATATTTACGGAATTGAAGAGCATTCTCTACCTTTTGATTATCTAATGCTACTACAAGATCATATTGCTCTAAACCTGCTTTTTCTGCCGGTGATATTGGATAGATTTTACCTAATACAACGCCATTTGTTACTTCTTTTGGCACTTTCAGCTGATTTACTGCATAAGTTTGCACATCTTCTAATGAAACGACACCTACTCCAAGCGCTGGACGTTTCACTACTCCATCTTTTTCAAGCGATTCGATGACTGGTTTTGCAATATTAATCGGAATTGCAAATCCGATTCCTTCAACTTCTTGCTGCGCAATTTTACTCGAATTAATACCGATTACTTCACCGTTTTGGTTAAATAATGCACCACCACTATTACCAGGGTTAATCGCTGCATCTGTTTGAATAACTTGTGCTTGCCAATCTGGGCGTTTGTCCCCATCAATATCAACTGGAATTTCGCGTTCTTTACTACTGATTATACCTTCCGTTACACTGCCATCAAATCCAAGTGGGTTTCCAATTGCAATCGCTTTTTCACCAGCACGAAGTTTACTGGAATCACCTAGACTTGCAACTTTATTTACATTAGATCCGTCAATTTCAACAACAGCTAAGTCTAACCAAGGATCCTTACCAACTAGTTTTGCATCAACTTGCTTTCCATCACTTAGTTTCACAGCAAGTTTATTCGCTCCATCTACTACGTGGTTGTTCGTTACGATATATGCTTTATTTCCTGCTTTTTTATAAATAACACCTGATCCTGAACCAGCTTGTTGTTCTTGACCTGTCGGTTGCATTGCAAATGGATCGACACTTTGTTGCATATTAATAACACCTACAACAACATCTTTCGCACCTTCAACCATACCTGGCAAATCAGTTTCGTTTTTTGATTTATTGACAACAGGAACTACAGTACCTTCTACTTGTTTATTAGAATTGAATGATGAAACTGCCGCTCCATTATTTTGCACCCATGGCATATAAGGTGCTGCAAAACTAATCGAAACCGCTCCGACTACAGCTCCCACTAAACCTGTGAAGAAATAACCTTTTTTACTTCCTGATTTTTTCACTTCTCTCGTTTCACTATGCTCTTCATTCAAATTTGGTCCGTCGTAATATCCCATTTTTATTTCCCCTCTCTGGTGAATTCGTATTTTCAGTATAGTCACGTTTTGTGTCCTTCTTGTGAACTCATCGTGAAATCCAATTAAAAAAATACTCCTATCTACCATTGTAGACAAGAAAATTATTTTTTGAACATTCTACCTTCAAAAAGAGGATATAAAATTGCTAAATTCCCAGGCTAAAGTGCACAAGTCATTCCAGATTATTCTTCGAATTTATAACCAACTCGAATAACAGTACCGATATGCTTCGCTTTATCTCCTAGCTTATTTCGCAATTTTTTAATATGCGTATCAACCGTTCGGTCATCACCGTAGTAATCATATCCCCATAACTGATCTAATAAATGTTGACGTGACAACACAATTCCTTTGTTCTCCATTAAATAAACAAGAAGTTCAAATTCTTTATGCGTCAATATAATTTCTTCTCCATCTACTAAAACAGTTCTAGATAGACGATTCACTTCTATTCCGGCTAAAGACATAGCATTTTCCTCCGCTACTCCTACCGCACCATCCGCACGTTTCAATAACGTCTTCGCGCGAGCTACTAACACTTTCGGGCTAAATGGTTTCGTTACATACTCGTCTGCACCTAATTCGAAACCTAGCAATGTATCATCCTCATCCGAACGTGCTGTTAGCATAATAATTGGTACTGCTGATTCTTTTCTAATTCGTCTACAAACAGACCATCCATCTATTTCTGGTAACATAATATCTAACATAATTAAATCAATTTCATGCTCTGCAAATAACTCTAGCGCTTTTTTTCCATCTTCTGCTTCAATCACTTCAAAGCCTTCATTACGAAAATAATCACTAACAATTTCACGTAATCTTCTTTCGTCTTCAACAAGTAATACTGTTTTATTCATATAATCTATCCCGCCTTTTTACTCTTTCAATCGAATAATACGTTGATTGGAGCTTCCGCGAAATGGAAGTGTTAAATCTCTTTTCTCGATTTCAAATCTTCCATCGACTAAAACATCCCCATAGTGTAACAACTCTATCATATCATTATTTTGAGAACTCTGTATCTCTTCTAACGTATAACCTGTATACATCCATAGATTTTTTTTCAAATCTTTCACGGCTTTTGCTACTTTTTTCACTTCAACAGCTTGAAAAAACGGATCTCCACCTGAAAATGTTACATCAGTTAATGGATTACTTGCAATCTCTTTCACAACTTCTTCTACCGTCATTTCAGTTCCATTGCAAATATTCCAAGATTTCGGGTTATGACACCCGAAACAACGATGCGGACAGCCCGCAAAAAACACGACTGTCCGCAACCCTTCTCCATCTACTACACTATCATGAATGATATTCATCACTTTCATTTATGCTTCACCCGATCCATCTCTTCGCTACGTTTCGCACTATTCCACTTCGACATATCTCCCACAAGATAGCCAGTTATACGGCGAATTCTTTCTATATTGGTCTCGTCTTCATTTCCGCAGCTTGGACATTCATTTCCAATAACTCCGTGATAGCTGCAGCATGTACAACGATCAACAGGATGATTAATTGAACCGTACCCAACGCCATGCTCTGCCATCGCTTGTACAATTTGTTTTAACGCCTTTTGATTATGCATCGCTGCTCCGTCTAGCTCAATATACGTAATATGTCCCCCGTTACATAGAGCATGGAAAGGTCCTTCTAAACGAATTTTATTTATCGCTTGAATACTATAGTAAACTGGGATATGGAATGAATTCGTATAATAATTATGGTTCGTTATACCGCTAATCACCCCAAATTCTTCTCTATCTTTTTTCACAAACTTCCCTGATAACCCTTCTGCAGGAGTTGCAATTACTGAGAAATTCAGTTCATGTTCTTCCGTTGCTTTATCCATTCTATCTCTCATAAAGGAAATGATTTCATACCCGAGTTTCCATGATTCTTCATCTTCTCCATGATGCTTTCCTGTTAAAGCTACTAAGCACTCCGCAAGACCGATAAAACCAAGACTTAACGTCCCTTGCTTTAAAATGGATGCTACAGAATCTTCAGGCTGTAACTTCTCTCCACCGCGCCATACACCTTGTGAATATAAAAATCGAAAATCTCTTGCTCGCTTCGTACATTGATACTCAAATCTCTCTAATAATTGCTTAATCCCTAAATCTAAGTAATAATTTAACGCTTCAAAAAATGCTTCTTTTGAACCACTAATTAACGCTAATTTCACTAAGTTGATAGACGTAAATGATAAATTTCCTCTCCCAATCGCTGTTTCTTCTCCATGTATGTTAGACATGACACGGGTACGACATCCCATATAACATACTTCACTTTCCGGTCGTCCGTCATAATGCACTGCATTAAATGGCGCATCTAAAAATGAAAAGTTAGGGAATAATCGTTCAGCCGTTGTCTCTAACGCTAATTCAAATAAATCATGGTTCGGATCACATTCTTCAAAGTTCACACCTTTTTTCATTTTAAAAATTTGAATCGGAAAAATTGGTGTTTCTCCTTTACCAAGACCAGCTTGTGTCGCTTTTAAAAGTTGTCTAACTAATAACCGTCCCTCTTTTGATGTGTCTGTTCCATAATTAATAGAAATAAACGGTACTTGTCCCCCGCCCCTACTGTGCATACTATTTGAATTATGAACGAAAGCTTCACACGCCTGATACGTATCATTTTCTGTTTCTTTCCATGCAAATTCTTCTATTTGTTCTTTCGTAAGCGAATATGACTGTAATCGTTTCTTATGTCTCGCTACTGTTTTTCTCACATATGGAGCTAAATCAATATCAAAGAGTGCAAACGATTGACCACCGTGCTGCATATTTTGATTCGCCTGAAAAATAATAGACGAAAGAGCCAATGCACTTTTAATATCCTGCGGTTGTCTCATATGCCCATGTCCGGTATGAAAACCGTTCGCAAGCATTTGCGCTAACGGAATTTGCGAACAAGTCGTCGTTCCTGTCGCATAAAAATCTAAATCATGTGGATATAATATATTTTCATTTATCGCTTTTTTCACTTGGTCTGACAATAAATTTTCAACTGCATAATATTTTGCACTCTCAGATGCGAACGTTCCCATTACTCCCATCGGAGAGCGCCCATCTACATTTGCATTCTCTTGCATTAAATCTTGTTCATTGCCGTGGACAATTGTCCCAAACACTTTCATTAATTCTTCTCCACGTGTATTTCGTTGTAACATTTATAACCCTCCATCAATATGTTGTTATCTTTTGATTAAAATGTTACAACATATAGTCTTGTTGTTTCTGTGAGAAATGTAACATTCCTGTGAATTTTTTTTCACGAAATAATGAATTTTTCATTTACAAAAAAGAAATGTGCTCTTTACAAATGTATGGTACAATAAACGGGAAAAACTCTTTTTACCCTTTATCAACACATTTGAATAAAGGAGACTGAACTTATGGTTACTACATATCTTTTATTTATCGTTGCCTACTTACTTGGCTCGATTCCATTTGCATTAGTCGTTGGAAAAATCGGCTATGGAATCGACATTCGTGAGCACGGAAGCGGTAATTTAGGCGGAACAAATACATTCCGCACATTAGGGAAAAAAGCAGGTTTTACCGTTACAATTGCTGACATTTTAAAAGGGACATTAGCAACAGGTCTACCGATAATTTTCGGATTAGATATTCACCCACTATGGTTCGGATTAGCAGCTGTTCTTGGACATGTATATCCGATTTTTGCAAAATTCCGTGGTGGTAAAGCAGTTGCAACTTCTGCCGGGGTGCTATTATGCTACTCACCAGTTGTTTTTGCAATATTAGCTGTTGTATTTTTCACCCTTTTATTTACAACAAGATACGTATCACTTTCTTCTATGGTAACAGCTGTCGTTGCTGTTATTGCATCCATTGTTAGCGGGGATAAAATCTTCATTATTGCGATGTGTTTATTAGCAGGTATGGTTATTTATAAACACCGTGCAAATATCGGACGAATTATAAATAAAACTGAACCGAAAGCAAACTTCTCAAAAAAGCAAAAATAAGGTTGTAACCCACATAACGCAAAAAGAAAACGTGAAGCATATTAATAGCGTCTTTTTGCGTTATTTTTTATACTAAAGAAAAGGCAACATAATTTGGAGGAACTATACATGAATCTTTCCGTAACAAAAGAAGCAGCACAATGGTATAAAAACGAATTAAATTTACAATCAGGTGAAACACTACGCCTTTTCGTACAATACGGCGGTTGCAGTACTGTGCAAAAAGGACTTTCTTTAGGTATTCGTAAAGATGACCCTGCACATCCTGCTGTTCAAACTCAAGAAGAAGGTATTAACTTCTTTATTGAAGGCGATGATGAGTGGTTCTTCGATGGACATAATTTATCTGTTACACTTAACGACGGTGATGATTTCCCTCAATTTAATTATGAGAAATAAAAAAAGCGTGGCTTCTGCCACGCTTTTTTTATTTCTTTTTAATTTCCTCATATTTCGCATACCACTCAGGATATAATTTTTTAAATGATACAGGGCGGAACCCTTCTTTTTTCGCACAAATATTCGTTGTACTTGCAGTAATGCAAAGCTCACCATCACCGTTATATATTTCATAACCATATACAACACGAAGCGGGCTCACAGTATCAATCCACGTTTTCACAATTGCTTTTTCTCCGTAACGCATCGCTTTACGATATGAAATTTGCAAGTCTAATACAGGAGAAATAATTCCCTCTTTCTCCATTTCAACATATGAAAATCCTAATTCTTGTATAAGTTTCGTGCGCCCAAGTTCCAGCCACACTAAATAGTTTGAATGGTAAACAACACCCATCTGGTCTGTTTCCGCATAGCGGATTTCAACTTCATATTCTGCTACAAACATTTCTATTCGCCTTCTTTCACTTCTGCTACCTTGCATACATTTAATCATAATACAGTGGAATCAAAAATAAAATAAAAACAGTGAATCTTTTACCGAAAGGGGCAAACACATGATCCAAATTGTAACTGTTCGTAGCGGTGATAGTGTTTATGGTTTAGCATCAAAGTACGGATCTACACCTGAAGAAATTGTAAAAGACAATGGACTAAATCCTGCTGAAACACTCGTTGTTGGTCAGGCACTTATCGTTAATACAAAAGGAAATAATTATTATGTACAGCCTGGTGACAGCTTATATCGAATTTCTCAAACGTATAACGTTCCTCTCGCTAGCTTAGCTAAAGTTAATAATCTTTCATTAAAATCTATTCTCCATGTCGGACAACAATTATATATACCAAAAGGTACAAAACGAGCAGTAGAATCCATCGCTTATTTACAGCCTTCAACAATACCGATAAAAGAAAGTTTAGTAAATGCTACACGTGCTATTAATCCATTTTTAACATATTTAGCCTACTTCAGCTTTGAAGCAAAAAGAGACGGCACTTTAAAAGAACCAACGGAAACAGCGAAAATCGCTAATATTGCAACGCAAGGTAAAACCATCCCTATGCTCGTTATTACAAATATTGAAAATGGAAATTTCAGTGCCGATCTGACATCGGTTATTTTACGCGATGCAACAATCCAAAACAAGTTTATTACTAACATTTTGCAAACAGCTGAAAAATATGGCATGCGAGACATTCATTTCGATTTCGAGAGTGTGGCACCCGAAGACCGCGAGGCATACAATCGCTTTTTACGAAATGTGAAAACACGCTTACCTAGCGGGTACACATTAAGTACAACGCTTGTACCGAAAACAAGTTCCAATCAAAAAGGGAAATTTTTTGAGGCTCACGATTATAAAGCACAAGGACAAATTGTTGATTTCGTCGTCATTATGACATACGACTGGGGTTGGCAAGGCGGGCCACCGATGGCGATTTCTCCTATTGGTCCTGTGAAAGAAGTACTTCAATATGCGAAATCTCAAATGCCACCACAAAAAATTATGATGGGGCAAAATTTATATGGTTTCGATTGGAAACTTCCGTTCAAACAAGGAAATCCACCTGCAAAAGCAATCAGCTCTGTTGCAGCTGTTGCACTAGCTCGTAAATATAATGTTCCTATCCGCTATGATTTCACGGCTCAAGCTCCTCATTTCAATTACTTTGACGAAAACGGCGTACAACACGAAGTTTGGTTTGAAGATTCACGGTCCGTACAAAGTAAATTTAATTTAATGAAAGAACAGGGCATCGGTGGTATTAGTTATTGGAAGATTGGTTTACCATTCCCGCAAAATTGGCGTTTACTCGTTGAAAACTTTACGATTACAAAAAAGGGCTGACTTTTGTCAGCCCTTTTTTCATATTACTGTTACAAAACGTCTTTCATTCCCTCATAAAAAAGAAGAATGATAACATTCTCCTTTTAACCGTTATCAACAATCGGTTGTTTACCAGTTTGGTCTTGCATTTGTTTTCCTTTATTGCCACCAGCTTTTTTCGATTGCGTTCCAATATGATTCGGTGCAAAATCTTTTGAATTCTTTTTCGGATTACCCATTACTATCGCCTCCTTAACACTAGTATCGTACTAGTGTTAAGAATTATTCAGCTTGCTTAAAAAGTTTCATTTCATAACGTTTCTCAATACGCTCTTCAATGCGATCAATTGCATCACGATCGCTTAATAATTGTTGTTTATTTTCATTTACAAGTTCTTCAAACGATTTGCGGCGACTTCTTCTCATGCTGTTCACCCTCTCTCTTTCTCATTCTTACTACATAGTATGAGCAAACAAAAAACTCTTTAATCAGATTTGCAAGAAAATTTCATGTTTTAGTACTCCTAAAAAAAAAAAAAAAACGCTATGTACAATAATTTGTACATAGCGTTTTTTATACCATAACATTTAAATACTCTTTGAGCTTCTCATCTGCATTCGTTTCATTTTCTCTATACGTATCAAGTGCTTGTAATACAAAATCATACTGTTCTAAAATATAACTTTCTAATTTCAAGACATCCGCTAAGCTATTAAGCATAACTCTTGTATTACCAACTTCACTTTTTAGAGCTGGTTCACATATTAAGCTCGTACATATTTCTTTCACATCATCTTCTACTATTTCTGTTAATACGTATTTCTTTCGTCCTTTTACTTTTAATCTCATAACTGGATAAAAAGCTTTTATATCTAAATAACTTCCTACGTTCATACAACGCAGCCATTCTACATTGCGTTTATTGCGGACAAGTATTTCTTTCACCGCTTCGTATACCGCAGTTTCATCAAGCACAGCCTTATTTACTTTTCGTTTCCCTTTTTCTTCAATAGATGTACATTTTTGATAAACAGCTGCACACGTAATACAGTCGTCAAATGCATTATGAGAACTTAGACGAATTCCAAGCATTCGCTTTAACGTCTCAAGTTTATGATTAGGTGCGTGCTTCATATATTTTTTTGCTAAAAACACAGTGTCAATCACCTTATTTTTAGGTTCAGGAAACCCAAGCATATTTACATTACTTTTCAAAAAGCGCATGTCAAAAGAAGCATTATGAGCCACAATAACATTTGTATGTAAAAATGCTAAAAATAAAGGTAAAACTTCTTCAATCGTGGGTGCATCTGAAACACGATAATTTGTAATACCTGTTAAACTCGTAATTCGGCTCGGAATCGGACGCTCTGGATTCACGTATGAAACAAATTGATCTACCAGTTCATGATTACGATATTTCACAGCTGCAACTTGAATAATTTTATCATTATAAGGGTTAAATCCTGTTGTTTCAAAATCAATTACAACATAATCTAACGGTAAGGATACATTCCCCACTCCATACACTCCTTTATCTCTAAACGTTTATATTTCTTACATCATATCATGAAGTTATTACTACTTGAAAAAGAAAAGGCAGAAATGGGAACTCTCCACCTCTACCTTTTCACCGTTATTTTAATTTAGCAATTCGTTTTTCCATCTCTTTTTGCGTCATCGGTCCAATGAACTTATCCTGAATGACGCCTTTCGTATCTATAAAATACGAAGTTGGGATCGTAATTACTTTATAAGCTGTTGTCACATCAATGTTCTTGTCCAATAAAATAGGAAAAGTAATCCCTTTTTCCTTAGCAAAATTGCTTACTTTTTCTTCTCCCCCACCTTTTTCTGAAGGCGTATAATTTATTGCTAAAATTTCTACGTTTTCTTTATGTTCTTTATAGAAAGCCTCCATATCAGGCATTTCTTGCTGACAAGGCCCACACCACGTTGCCCAAAAATTTAAAATAACTTTCTTTCCTTTTAAATCCGATAGCTTTACATTCGTTCCATCTAACTTAGTTAATTCAAAGTTTGGTGCACTCTTTCCTACTTCAATACCATTACTTGCAATCATCTCTTTCATAGCAGCTTCACTTTTTTCTTGCTTCCCTTGTACCGCCTGATCTTTATTACCGAACTGTTCATAAGCTGCATATCCCGCTAAACAAAGTAACACTACAATAATCGTAAGCTTCCGCCACATTTTATATCACCCTAACGTGTTTATGTACTTTTAACAAATTCATCAAAATACTATATACCTTATTTTAGCTTATACGGACGAGCTTGGAAATATTCACAGTCAAAATAATTAGAATATTCTCATTTAAAGTGAGGTTTTTTCCTTTTTATCATATAATTAGAAAAACAGATGAGGTATTTTATCTTCTTATTGACCCACTTACCTATTTACTCTCGTAGTTATATAACCTTCAACAAAAGGGGGATTGTTTATGAATTCATTCGAAAAAATAACATTATATATTCTTAGTTTTCTTTTATACCCAATCGGCATTATTACATGGATCATTTCACTCTTTAGTAAAGATCTTAAAAAAAAGAAAGTAGGGCGTATTTGTCTCTACATCTCTCTAGTCTCATTCGTCCTTTTCGTAATCCTTGGAATTACAACTTTCCTTATGACTGCTACTTTTAACATTGATCTAAATCACTCCGAATCTATCGAGTATCAAATAAATGACGCTGAATAAAGATAAGGGCATTGCTCTTATCTTTATTCATATCTTTGTAAAAACGAATGACTATTTATTAATTTTTCAGGACTTCCACCTGCAACAATACGTCCTTCCTTCATTATGACAACACGATCTGCTAATATCGCTTTCTCGACATCATGTGTTACCACAATTCTCGTGACCTCTCTTCCTAATCCTTCTATCATATTCCAAACAGTTTCTTGGTTGCTCGGATCTAATCCCGCAGTTGGTTCATCTAAAATAATAAGATTCGGATTTGAAACAATGGCACGTAATAATGCAAGACGTTTTCTTTCCCCTCCAGAAAATTCTACACCGCTTTTATGTAGTTCAGTTTCAATCCCTTCTGATAAATCTCTAATAATCGGTTTCACATTTACAAGTTCAATATTTTTTTCTAATTGATTTTCTAAATACTCTTCTCCGAAATGCACATTCTCTTTTACTGTCGTCCGAAAGAAACGAGGTTCTTGCCACACTGTAGTCATACGAGCCTCATTACCATAATAAACAATGCTACCGTTAGATGGTTTATACAAACCTGTCATTAATTTTAAAAGCGTCGTCTTTCCTGCGCCACTTTCTCCCACAATAATAACAAGTTCACCAGGGTGAATTTGCAAATCAATATTATGAATTCTGCATTTCTCTCCATCACTTTCCTGAAATGAAACATTTGTTATCGTCATCCCCATCGCTCTTTCTACCTTACTATCTGCCCCTCGTTTATCTAAAAAAGAAAAAACTCTATTTGCCGAAGCAGCTGCAACTTGTGTCATCATTAATAAATCGCCAACGTAACGAACTGGAAAAAAGAGCATTTCAATTGTAGCTAACACGGCAACAAGTGCGCCAACTTCCATTTCCCCCTTCATTATTTTCTGCGCGCCTATAATGAGAACAACGATATATGCCCCTGTTTCAATCACTGTTCCAACTACTCCAATACAGTGTTGCATCATCGTCTTCTTTACTTCTGTTTTATAGGATTGTGCTGTTACTCCTTTAAATAAGCGAATGGCCCACTTTTCTTTTTGCAAACTACGTAAATCTTGTACGCCTTTTACAAACTGCGACACCATCTCTACAACACTTGATTGATTGTTTTGAGCGATGCTTGCGATATTCCTGACCTTTTTCCCCATCAACATCGGAACCATTGCACTAAAAAATAAAAACGGAGTTACCCACAATATAAACTTCATATCTATATGTTGTAGTGCTATGAACGCACCTATAAATTGCGCAATAGCGTGTATATATTCTATTAATATAGAACCATATAATCTGACCCAATTCGGAATATCAGACACAACTAGCGTCTCTAACTCTCCTTGCTTAATCTTCTCACTCTCTTCAAATGGTAATAAGAAAAAATGACGCAATACATATATACGCTTCTTTCGCAATATTCGTTGACTCGCTTTTGAGCTTACATAATCAAATGAAAGATTGTTCACCCACATCAACAAGCGGCTCCCCGCAAACAATGCAATATATACATACGCAGCTTTTAACTCCCGCTGAATCAGGTTATCTACAATTAGCCCCATGAATAGTGGACGGAATAAGTTTAAAATAGCAGCAAAGCATCCACTACATACAGCTGCTATTACTAATAATTTTTCTTTCTGTAACGGTAACAATATTCTTTTATATTCTTTCATGACGTTTCCTCCATTTTTTATAGTAAAAAGAAAGGGATGAAACCAAATGGTTTCATCCCTTTCCATAAAATAAGGAAGCTAACAGTTGTTAGCTTCCTTCTCGTTCATTTCAATTATTTAGTTCGACACTTTAGATTCTTCAATTTTCTCACGAAGAACCATTTGTAAGATACCACCGTGACGGTAGTAGTCAATTTCAACTTCACTATCGAAACGAGCTACTACTTCAAATTGTTTTTCGTTGCCATCTGCATCAGTTGCAACTACTTTTACAAGATCGCGTGGTCTAACTGTTTTGTCAATTTGAATTTCAAATGACTCGTTACCAACAAGACCTAACGTTTCAGCGCTTTCGCCATCTTTAAATTGAAGTGGTAACACACCCATTAACACTAAGTTACTACGGTGAATACGCTCGAAGCTTTCTGCGATTACTGCTTTAATACCTAATAAGTTTGTACCTTTCGCAGCCCAGTCACGAGAACTTCCCATACCGTAATCTTTACCAGCAACAACTAGAAGGCCTGTGCCATCTTCTTTATATTTCATAGCAGCATCATAGATAGATGTTACTTCACCAGTTGGCCAATATGTTGTATATCCGCCTTCTGTTCCTGGTGCGATTTGGTTTTTAATACGGATGTTCGCGAATGTACCACGCATCATAACTTCATGGTTACCACGACGAGAACCGTAAGAGTTAAAGTCAACTGGTTGTACGCCATTTTCTAATAAGTAGCGTCCAGCTGGTGTGTGCTTACCAATTGAACCTGCTGGTGAAATATGGTCTGTCGTTACAGAATCTCCAAATTTACCAACAATGCGTAAACCTGATAATGTTTCAACTTCACCTGGTTCTTTAGATAATCCTTCAAAGAATGGTGGGTTTTGAATGTATGTTGAATCATTATCCCAGGTATATAAAGCTTCATTTGAAGTTTGGATTTCATTCCAACGCTCATTGCTATTAAATACTTGTGCATATTCTTTCTTGAACAGTTCAGATGTAACAACACTTTGAACTACATCTTCAATTTCTTTAGCTGATGGCCAAATATCATTGAAGTATACAGCATTGCCATTTGCATCTTTACCAATTTCATCATTTTTCAGGTCAATATCAACAGTACCTGCAAGTGCATATGCCACAACAAGTGGTGGTGATGCTAAATAGTTTGCTTTTACAAGCGGGTGAATACGACCTTCAAAGTTACGGTTACCAGATAAAACAGATGTTACTAATAAATCGTTTGCTGCAATTGCTTCTTCTAATTCCTCTGCTAGTGGACCAGAGTTACCGATACAAGTCGTACAGCCGTAACCAACTGTTTGGAAACCTAATTGATCTAAATATGTTGTTAAACCTGATTTATCTAAGTACTCAGTAACAACTTTAGATCCTGGTGCTAATGATGTTTTTACGTACTCAGGTACTACAAGCCCTTTTTCAATTGCTTTCTTCGCAACTAGACCTGCCCCAATTAATACGTATGGGTTTGATGTATTTGTACAGCTTGTAATTGCAGCGATTGCAATTGCACCTGTTTTCATCGTTACTTCTTTATCTTCTAATGTAACCTTCACTTCTTTATCGAACTCTTGCGCATTAAATCCAAGTCCTTGTGTTCCAACTGGTGCTACAACAGCTTTGTGGAAC
Source organism: Bacillus sp. FDAARGOS_235 (assembly GCF_002073415.2). NCBI lineage: Bacteria > Bacillati > Bacillota > Bacilli > Caryophanales > Bacillaceae > Bacillus > Bacillus sp. FDAARGOS_235. The sequence goes on along the minus strand of NZ_CP020437.2, from coordinate 4,764,752 downwards.
GCATCTTTCATATCTGAAAGTGGAATTAAATCTTGTGGGCGTTTCGGTCCAGAAAGGTTAGATTCAATTGTATTTAAATCAATTTCAACAAGATCAGTGTAAATTGGATCTTTGCTGCCCGCTGTATAGAATAAGCCGTTCGCTTTACAATATTCTTCAACAACGCGAATTTGTTCTTCATCTCTACCTGTTAAACGTAAGTATTCTAATGAAATATCGTCAATTGGGAAGAATCCACAAGTTGCACCGTATTCTGGTGCCATGTTTGAAATTGTTGCACGGTCAGCTAAAGGCATGCTCTTTAGTCCATCACCGAAGAACTCAACGAATTTACCAACTACACCTTTTTGACGTAATACTTGTGTTACTTTTAATGCAACATCAGTTGCTGTAGTACCACTTGGAAGTGTGCCAGTTAATTTCACACCGATTACTTCAGGTACTGGGAAGTATGAAGGCTGTCCAAGCATTCCTGCTTCTGCTTCAATACCACCAACGCCCCATCCAAGAACGCCGATACCGTTAATCATCGTTGTATGTGAGTCTGTTCCAACCAATGAATCTGGGTATGCAACTAAATCGCCTTCAGCATTTTTCACCGCGTGAACAACTGGTGCTAAATATTCAAGGTTTACTTGGTGTACGATACCTGTTGCTGGTGGAACTGCACGATAGTTATCAAATGATTTTTGTGCCCAGCTTAAAAATTTATAACGTTCTTCATTACGTTTAAACTCTAAGTCCATGTTGAATGCAAGCGCATCTGCCGTACCCGCTCTATCAACCTGTACAGAGTGATCAATTACAAGGTCTACAGTAATTTCTGGATTAATTTTATCAGGATCTCCGCCCATGTCTGCCATTGCTTTACGAAGCGAAGCCAAATCTACAACAGCTGGAACACCTGTGAAGTCTTGTAAAATTACACGAGATGGTTTAAATGGAACATCGATATCTTGAACATCTTTCGTTCCCCATTTCGCTAAATTTGTAACATGTTCTTCTGTAATTACGCGTCCGTCTACTTGACGAAGTACAGATTCAAGTAAAACTTTCACGGAATATGGTAATTGAGATACGTTGCCAACCCCTGCGTTTTCAAGCGCTTTCAATTGATAATAATGATACGTTTTTCCATCTACTTCGAAAGTTGCGCGTGATTGAAATGGATTATGTTTGACCATTATGTTTCCCCCCTGTTAAACGTGACTAAGTTGTCTGAATATAAAATGTAGACAAACTTTTCAATACCTTACGATAATATCTTATTACAACTTTCTAAATAAGTAAATAATAAGAAACTTATGGATTATCATAAGTTTTCTTTATATTTCTAAATTTGAATAGTGTTCATGCTCCTTATGAATACTATTACCATAAAGTAAAGTACTCTTTCAGCGCTTTACTTTACGTTCATATATGTTATGAACAACTCATGTTTTATCTATAAAAAAACATTATAGAGGTGAGAAAAATGAGTAAACAAAAAGCAAATCATACTATTTCAGGAATGAATGTTGCATCCGCACAAGGACCAGGTACTGGTTATAACGAAGAGTTTTCAAATGAGGCTTTAACTCCAGCAGAGCGACAAAATAATAAGAAACGTAAAAAGAATCAGTAACAAAAAAACCAAAAGGTATGTCTGCCTTTTGGTTTTTTTCTAATGCTTATAACGTAATAACTCCGAAACCGTTACAAATCGATATCCTTGCTTTTTAAGCTCAGGTAAAATTTTCGATAACGCTGCCACTGTTTGACTACGATCACTTCCTCCATCGTGCAACAGTACAATATCTCCACTTTTAGCATGTTTCACAACATGATTTACAATGGACTCAGTACCTGGATTCGCCCAATCACGAGGGTCTTGATGCCACGACCATAGAACAGTTTGATAACCAGCTTCTTTAGCTGTTTTAAATACAGCATCGTTAATATATCCGCCTGGAGGACGGAACAACAAAGGTTCTTTCACCCATTTTTTAAAGTATTTCTTTCCATCTAAAATATCATTTTCTAATTTTTCATCAGATGAATTACTCGCATACAAATGATTCATCGTATGATTTCCAATTTCATGCCCCTCTTTTAACACTTGCTTTACTAAATATGGATTACGCTGCACACGGAATCCAATCATAAAAAAAGTCGCTTCTGCTTTATATTGACGTAATAAATTTAATATTTGTGGTGTATAAGTTGGATCAGGTCCATCGTCAAATGTAATTGCGATAATTTTTTCACTATTAGGTACTTCCCACGTTACATAGCCAGTTGGTTCTAGCTCTTTTCTAAGCAACATTTTCGCTTCCACTTTTTCCACTTGAAATATATGTACTGCACATAGTAAAGAAAAAACTAATAGAAAAACCTTTTGTTTTAACATAGCGTTCGTTAAAGTAATAAGGTTGTCGAATACGCAACAACCTCTTTTACTTTTCTAGTTGATCTACATTTCGCATAATATTTTGAAGATTATTTTCGTATTGCTCAAGTTGTGGACGTTGTGTTTCCGAAGCTACTTCTAGTGCATTTTGAATTTGTTCATACGCTTCCTGAACCTCTTGACGTAACTCTTTTAAATCATGACCGTAGTTCGGATCATTTTTCACGATATTGTTAAATGAATTTTCTGCTTGTGTAACCCCTTGCTGCGCTGCTTGAAAAGCTTGTTGCTTATCTTTATGATATGGCATTATACAATCCCCTTTCCATAATAGTTAGTCCCATTTATCTTTACCCTTTTTTCTAAAAACATTCTCGTATAAATTTACAAACTTCTCTCATTCTAAATAGAAAGAGGAGGTGTCACATACAATGGGAAAAAACAATCGTGAATCGAAAGAAAAAAAAGGACAACCTGAACCATTAAGCGGATCTCATAAAGTAAAAAATCGTAACCATTCACGCCAAAAAAACCATGCGCATCATGATATGTAATAAGAAAATATTCACATACTGTGTATATTCGACATAAAATGTTTATATTTTGCCATTTATTCTTCACCTCTATTTCATTCATGCATAACATGATATGAATTGATATTTTACGGAGGGTGTCTTACATGGGCAAGAAAAAGAAGGATTGTCTTTTTCATGTTGATGGTTTCGAAGAATGGATGGATCAATTTTGTTCTGATACTTGTAGCAACTTTAGTTTTCCAAATGAAATTCATATCGATCTTTGTGAAACAGAGGAAGAATACATTTTGGAAACAGATGTACCAAATGTGACTGAACAAAATGTACGCATTAAAAAGATGGAGACAGGCCTAAATATATGCATACTTCATAAAAATACTTCTTTACAGCGAACAATCTCTTTACCTACTACTATCATTTATAAGAAGATGCTAGCCTGCTTAGAGAATGGATTTTTAGCCATTCATATTTCCAAAAATGAAGTTGCCAATAAGCATGAAAAGAAGGTTCTTTTTTCAAATTGAGAGTTAACGTAAATACAAAAATAAGCCCCAGCAAGTTGCTGGGGCTTATTTTATTTCACTTGTATTTCTATATTATAATTTCTATCGTACCTTTTTTTCAATAAACCTTTTGTAACTAAAAGTACAGGAAATGCTACAGTTGAAAATAGGGCTAGCGCTAAAAATACTACAAACCCATTTTGATACCCGTAATAATCGAGTAGTACTCCCCCAAACCAAGGACCAATTACTCCTCCAATTCCTGAAAAGCCCATCGCTCCGAAGTATGTTCCTTTCAGGTTGGAATCAGCGATCTCATCAATAAATACATCTGTCATTGAAAACATTAAAACTTCTCCAAATGTGAAAATAATGGTACAAATAGCTGCTCCTAACATAGATTCTACTAGTCCAAATCCAAATAATCCCCCACTCACAAATAACGTTCCAACCATAATTGATGCTAACGGTGTATACTTTTTACACATTTGAATGACAGGGTATTGAATAACCACTACTACAATTGCATTTAAAGCTAGCATATATGAGAACAACTTTACCCCATCCTGAAATATATGTGCATTAGCAAAATATTGAGATACTGTCGTCGTTAAATGTGAAAAACCACTATTACTCAAAATAATACCGACTAACGCAACTAAAAATACTACATCCTTTCGCAATATACGAATTGCATTTAGCATTGTAACAGGATTTTCTGTATTCATTTTCTTTTTATTAAGTGGATATTTCTTAAATTGCAGTGCTAATATAGCTGTATATAGAATGTAAACTCCAGCGGCTACTAAAAAAGGAATTGTTGATTTTGCACTTCCGAGCTGTAATCCAACAATTGGTCCAATCGCAACCCCAACATTTATTGCACCATATCGTAAGTTATAGACGAGTAACCGATACTCTGGCTTTGTTAAATCTGATAATAACGCTCTTGATGTCGGTTCAAAAAAAGAACGACATAATCCATTCAAAGCGTTTAATAAAAAGAAACTCAAAACATGATCTGCAACTGAAAATCCGATAAATACAAACACCCAAACAATCATGGACCATATTATAATCATCTTCCGACCAAATCGATCCGATAAATTGCCCCCAATAAAACTAGCAAACACTCCAACAAGCGCACTCGTTCCAATAATAGCACCCGTCATTCCAGCTGAAACGTCTTTAACAGTTGTTAAATAAATTGCTAAAAAAGGAATACTCATTGAAGTTGCAAACCTCGCAAATAATGTCCCTATTATAATTGTCATGCCAAGTGGATGAATATTTTGTAACTTCCCCTTCATCTTTAAACCTACTCTCCCTTTTCTTACATAAAAAAAGAAAGCAAAGGATCTGCTTTCTTTTTCCTTTTTATACTTGAGATGTTTGCACCCGAGCCGCTCTCGATATGTCCATATCAATGCCATATGTAAACTGTAATTCTTTACAAATATCTTTAATTAAAATTGCTACGTTATACTTTTCATTAAATTGTAAAACAATACTTTCTACTTCTTCATATGTATACTTATATTCGCCAGTAATTACACTTTTTAAATCAAAGCATTCATTCATACAAAGCTGCACAAGTAATTGATCATACTTCTCTATCACATCTTCTTTTTTCCACAGTAACTCTTTTACATATAACCGATCAAATTTCACGCTTTCTCGATTACACTCCGTTAAAATCCGGGTCATTTCATTTAATTCTCGGTATAATTCAGAAATATTTCTGTTTAAACTAAGCAGTTTATCTACGCCGTTTTCATATAGCATTTCATTCCACCCCCGCATTTTCTTTTTCTTATTATAGCAAGAAAATTCTAAAAATAGTTTCTTTCTTCTGAAATATTAGGAAACTTATTTCAATTGTTTTACAATGAAACTAGTGAATACGAAAGGGGAAAGAAAATTGGAGCAAAAATTATATTACATCGACGCTTATACGAAAGACTTTACTACGAAAATTATAAAGCAAGATTATGATAAAGAAGATAACTTATATGTTGTTTTAAATGAAACGGCATTTTACCCAACAGGCGGTGGACAACCATATGATACTGGCACACTAAATGGTACCTTAGTCACTAATGTTGAAGAAGTAAATGGAGAAATCCGCCACTTCATTGCAGAACAATTAGAAACAGCAGAAGTAGAAGGTAAAATTAATTGGGAGCGCCGTTTTGATCATATGCAGCAACATGCAGCTCAGCACATTTTATCTGCTGCTTTTTGGGATCATTTTAACATACCCACTATCGGATTCCATCTTGGAAAAGAAACGGTGACAATTGATTTAGAAACAGAAAATCTTCCTGCAGAAACGATTGAAAAAGCAGTGCAAATTGCCAACAATATTGTTTTTGAAAACCACCCAATCCGTATTCAGTGGATGAACTTAGAGGAAGCGAAAACGTTACCTCTTCGTAAAGAACCGACTTTAACCGAAAATATACGCGTTGTTATTATCGAAAACTTTGATTATAACGGCTGTGGTGGAACTCATCCGAGACGTACAGGTGAAGTAGGTCTTATTCAAGTACTTAATTGGGAGCGCAATAAAGGTGGTATTCGATTAACGTTTATCGCTGGCTGGCGCACACTGAAATTAATGGGACAACAGCAACAAATTATGAAAGATGTTTCTAAACAATTAAATAGTAGCGAAACTGATATTCCAGCAAAAGTAGCACAACTTCTTATCTCTCAAAAAGAAAACGAAAAAGCGATACAGACAATAAATGAAAAATTATTATTTGCAGAGGCAAATGAACTATTACAACAGCCTGCAGAAATACATGCTGGATTCCTTATTTCTAAAGTATTTACAAATCGTTCTATGCAAGAAGTTGCCAAACTATCTGCTATCATTATAGAACAACAAGAGCATGCAATTACATATTTCGTCATTGAAAATGATGACAAACTACAATGCATCCTCGCTTGTGGAAAAACAGTAACGCTCGATATGAATGCTCTTTTAAAAGATGCACTTCCTGCAATTGAAGGAAAAGGTGGCGGAAATAAAAAGAGCGCTCGCGGTGGTGGGAAAGCGATTATGAGCGGTGATGAGTTTTTACATCAGCTTATTTCTTCTTTACAATCTGCAGTGTAAAACATTTCTTAAGGAGATGTCTTCTAGCGAAATTTCAAACTAGGGACATCTCCTTATTTTTTGCTTCATACATAGTAATACGATAAATGAAATTTCAGGAACGACATTTTGACTTTATCAATCATAACTTACCATATATCGACGATTCGACAAGAAATATCGATTTACCGAAAAAAGCAATATTCAAAGTAGTTTATATTTACAAGCCAATATTTTGTTTTAAACCTTGGTAACTTCCTGCATTCAGAAATTTTTCAGATGCAAGTTTAGTAAATTTCTCAGAAAAACCATAACTACTTAATTCTTCTATTCGCACCATTTGTACATCCTGAATTGGATTATGATCAAACTCGTTAGAAGGTAAAGTGATTTCACCTTCCATCCTTTCAAGCAGAAATGTAATATGTAATAAAGACGGGAGAGCATCTGGTTTATCACAAACATACAATAAATTCTTAACCTTAACATCTAATCCCGTTTCTTCTTTCATTTCTCGAATCATCGCTTCTTCTAACGTTTCACCATTCTCTACCCTTCCCCCAGGTAAAGACCAATCTCGATTAGCAACTTTTTGCTTTACTAGCAATACCTTTTCGCTTTCAATTAAAATTCCAGTAACACGAACTTGCATTACATTTTCCATATGTAATCTCCTCTTCCTATTACATTTACAAATTAATCCTTCCACAAAAAGAACGTACGTTTTATAATTAAAGAAAATTATGGAAGAAAGAAGTTGTTACATTCATGCGTCCACCTTTAACAAAGTCTATATCTCTTGAAGATTTCCAAAACTATTATTGGTTGAAAGCTGAACTACAAATATTTTGTCGTGAGTATGATTTACCAGCTAGTGGCTCTAAGATCGAAATAAGCGGTCGTATCTCACATTATTTAACTACAGGTAAAGTATTAAAAAACAGTTCTCATCAAAAGGTGAGTAAAGCTTCCCTATCCAATAAAGATCTTTCCCTGCAAACGATTATCACTGAAAATCATCGATGTAGCGAAGATGTACGTGCTTTTTTTAAAGAAAAAATTGGAGAAAACTTCCGCTTTACAGTAGCTCTTCAAAAGTTTTTTAAAGAAAATATCGGAAGAACATATGAAGACGCTATAACGTTTTGGTATGAGGAAAACGAACGTAAAAAAGACCCTGCGTATAAAACAACTATTGGTACACAGTTTGAATACAATCGTTTTATTCGCGATTTTTTTGAAGATCCAAATAACAAAGGAAAATCAAAAGCTGACGTTATCGTTGCTTGGAACGAAATAAAAGTAAAACCTGGTAGCAATGCTTATATTCCTCAAAAAGTAGAAAACTAGTTATCTTGCTAGTCTTCTACTTTCTCAAATAATAGAGCAAGTCCTATTCCGCCCCCAATTCCTAATGTCGCCATTCCATATTTCATAGAATCTCTTTTTGTCTGATAAAACAAACGTGTCACAAGCATAGCGCCAGATGCACCGTACGGATGCCCGAGCGCAATTGCACCACCATTCACATTGAGCTTCTCATATGGAATTTGTAATTCCTTTGCACAAGCAACAATTTTCGAAGCGAACGCTTCATTCATCTCAATACAATCAATATCTTCTATTGCTAAATTCATTTCTCTAAGTAGTTTTTGCACGGCAAATATCGGACCAGTTCCCGGGAGGTTTGGATCCACTCCAACTACAGCACTGCGAACGAAACGAAGAACTGGCTTATATCCTAATTTTCGAGCTTGCCCCTCTTCCATTACAAGTACAGCACACGCCCCATCATTTACACCACACGAATTCCCTGCCGTCACCGTTCCATTTTGTAAAAATGCAGGTTTTGTTCTCTTAATCATTCTTTCATACTGCATTTCTCGCTTTATTACTTCATCTAGTAATCCATTAAGTGACAATACTTCATCTTGTATATATCCATTTTCTAATGCTTGTAGCGTCCGCTTATAACTTAAGCAAGCGTACTCATCTTGCATTTCTCTCGTTATGTTATAACGCTCTGCAACAAATTCAGCCGCTACTCCCATATCAGGATCACCTATTGTTTCAGGTGAAAATCGCGCTCTATTTTGAAAAGGTGACGTACTTGTACTCTCTACTCCCCCGGCGATATAGCACTTACCTGCCCCACCTTGAATGAGATGACACGCGGTACGAATCGCTTCTAAACCAGCACCACATTGCCGATCAATCGTTACACCAGGAATATGATAACTAAGTCCTGCTTCTAAAACAGATAATCTTGCAATATTACCCCCTGGTCCAACAACATTCCCTAATATAACATCGTCTATTTCCCTCTCAATTCCTTTACCTAGAAATGAAAGAAGTGGTGCTACTAATTGCTGAACTTCATAGTCTTTCAATATCCCATTCTTCTTACCAATGGGCGTTCTTTTCGCCTCTACAATAACTGCTCTATTCATGTATCTTCTCCTGATTTCTAACTATACTTTCGGCTGCAATGCGGGCTACTTTCCCGCTATTTGTATAAGGTATTTCATCTACAAAATACCATTCTTTCGGTATTTTAAAAGAGGATAATCTCTGTAAGCAAAAGCTCTTTAATTGTTGCTTCGTAGCACTTCCTTTTACGATAGCGACAGGCTTTTCACCCCAATAACTATCTTTTACACCAACAACAACAATTTCTTCAACAGCTTGATGCGTATATAACACACTTTCTATCTCTTCTGGATAAATATTAATTCCACCAAATAGAATCATATTTTTCTCTCTACCAACTATATATATAAACCCTTCCTCATCTTGATAGCCTACATCATGTACTGTCATCCAGCCCTCTTCAGTTAGCTCTGGAACTAAAACACCATCTAATATGTATCCCATAAAAAACTGATCACTTTTCACATAAACTGTTCCTATCTCACCTAGCTGTACTTCTTCTCCTGCTTCATTACATATTCGAACTTGCACATTATGACAGGGTTTCCCTACTGAATTTGGCTTTTTTTCACTCTCATCATCGACTAATGCTGTTACAAAACTTAGTTCCGATGCACCGTAAAATTCGTATTTTTTTGCATAAGGAAATATACTCTTTATTTTTTCTTTCGCTTCAGCTTCCCATTTTGCTCCTGACGAAATAATTTTCATCTTATTTTCTATTATTCTATTTTCTTTATATAAAGACTCCAGCATTGTTGGTACTGTATACATGACCGAAATATTTTCAGTCTCTAACTTATCCAACACTTGATCTGGAATAAACTTTCTCATAACGTGCACCGTTTGTCCTTCATATAATGCACTTATTGCGCCGTATAAGAAAAGAGAGTGAACGAGCGTTCCAGCTATTAAAATAGAATCCTCCTTTCTCATATGAAAGTCATATACATTACAATCAAAACTATGAACCCACGATTGTTGTGCACGCAAAAATGCTTTTGCCTTTCCAGTCGATCCTGATGTAAACCCCATATAAAAAGGGGCATTTTGTACATTTTCTCCGAGATAATCTCTAGGAAGGTAGTTCTCTATTATTTGTTTCCATTCATCAATTGCAAATACTCTTCTTTCTTCATCTAAAATATCATTTAACTTATACCCTTCCGTCACAACCATATCCGAATTACTAATTGCTAGTCTTTCTTTTAGCTCATCCTTTTTCCATTTCACATCTAATGGTACACAAACCCACCCAGCCATAGCAGCACCCGCAAATAGTTGTAAAAACTCCATACGATTTTCTAATACAATTGCTATTGTTTTATTCTTCGATTCTGTTACGCGCAACCAGTTTGCTACTTTACAAACTGATTCAAACCACTCTTTATATGTTAAAGCTCTATCATTTTCCTTTATCGCTATTTTATTCGGTTGTAAAGAGGCATGCTTTTTATATTCTTTTATAATCCCCATTTGAGATGTCCTTTCTTTACAAAATAACAAAAAGAAACACGTAATGAACGTGTTTCTTCTCTTTATCATCCCGCATTTGTATATTTTCCATTCTTTAAAGCGGGCGTAATAATGTGTTTCAATGAACGATGTAATTTTGTCACGAGAATTGCTGCAATAATTGCTTTTATGCAATCCCCTGGTAAAAACACAGCACTCACTTTCATTGTCTCCCATACAGAAACATCCATTAAGAAAGCTTGTACAGTAATGCCAAATACGTAAACTACGAAAATACCACCAATTATATTAATACATAATACTTTTATAATAGAAACTTCACGTAAACGCTCAATTAAATATCCAATTACAAACGCTCCAACGATATAACCAAGTAAATATCCTGCACTTGGTCCAACAAATACACCTGGACCCCCACGTCCACCCGCAAGTAATGGTGCTCCAACTCCAACTATAAGTAAGAAAACGAGCTGACTTAATGCCCCAAGACGTGATCCTAACAGGCCACCTGCAAGCATAACACCAAGTGATTGTAATGTAATCGGAACTGGTGTGATAGAAAGAGCAATTGGAGGTATTAACCCTAACACTCCCATAATAGAACTAAATAAAGCGACGAAAACTAAATTTTTTGTATTCATATTTGCTTCTCCTATTTGTAAACTTAAAATCGTTTTTAGATAACATATTATAGGAGTTATATTATCTTCCTATTTTTCTTTTGTCAACCATAAATTAATATAAGTTTACAAATGACAATTCTGTTATTTCTCTTTATGCAAATGCTCAAGTTCTTTTCGAAGTGCCTGTTTTAAAAACTTTCCAACAGATGTTTTCGGTATTTCTTCCATAAATACAATATCATCTGGTAACCACCACTTCGCAAACTGCGGTTTTAAAAACTCATATATTTCTTCTTTTGTAACCGTACTATTTTTCTTTTGAACAACGCAGGCAACTGGGCGTTCTTGCCACTGCGGATGAGGAATTGCAACGACAGCCGCTTCAAATATAGCATCATGTGCCATTAAAGCATTTTCAAGATCGACTGAAGAAATCCACTCGCCCCCGCTTTTAATAACATCCTTCGTACGATCAACAATTTTCACGCAGCCTTCCTCATCAACTGTAACGACATCGCCAGTATATAACCAACCGTCACGGAATCCTTCGACAGTACGATCATCGTTATAATAGCTTTCAGCGATCCAAGGTGCTCGTAAACATAATTCTCCCATCTCCGTACCATCCCACTTCACTTCACCATTTGTACCGACTACTTTCATCTCTACACCAGGTACAAGATATCCTTGTTTGGAGCGGATTTCTAATTGCTCTTCATATGATAATTCTGTTTCATAACTTTTTAAACGTGCAAGCGTTACGAGTGGACTCGTTTCAGTCATACCATATGCATGTACGAAAGGAACATTATATTTTTGCTCAAATGCTTTAATAACGCTTTTCGGTGCAGCTGCACCACCGCATAATATTCTCGTTATACTAGATAAATCGTAACTATTATTTTCTAACTCTTGTAATACACCGAGCCAAATTGTCGGCACACCTGCTGCTATCGTTACTTTTTCAGCTTGAATCATTTCTAATAAAATTTTTGGCGTAAACATCGGTCCTGGGAGAACTTGTTTTGTTCCAAACCAAGTAGCAGCGAAAGGAAGCCCCCAAGCGTTCACATGGAACATCGGTACAATTGCCATCGCCGCATCACTTTCCGATAAAGCAGCTGTATCCGCTAAACCAAGTGCCATACAATGCAATACAGTACTACGATGCGTATATACAACACCTTTTGGGTTTCCTGTAGTCGCTGACGTATAACACATACCAGCAGGTGTATTTTCATCAATATCTTTTACAAATTGGAAATTTGGATCGCCTTCTTCTAATAACTTTTCATAATGATATACAGGTTCTAGCGTATTATTTGGAAGTTCATCTTTATCAGTCATAATAATGTAGGCTTGTACAGTTGATAATTGTGATTGAATATTTTCAACGAGTGGTACGAGATCTTCATCTATAAGTAGAATGCGATCTTCTGCGTGCTGAATAATGTATGAAATATGTTGAGGAGATAAACGAATATTAATTGTGTGTAAAACGGAAGCAATACCTGGAATAGCAAAATACGCCTCCACATGTCGATGATGATTCCACGCTAACGTTCCTATACGCTCGCCTTCTTTTATTCCTAATTTTTTTAGCGCACTTGAAAGTCTTCTCGTCCTTTCCCCTAACTGCTTATACGTTAACGTTGTAACTGTATCATGTGTCCGTGAAACAATTTCTTTCTTCGAAAACAGTTTCTCTGCTCTTTCCATCATAGAACTAATTGTTAGCGGTACATTCATCATCATATTGTTTACAGCCTCCCTTTAAAGCGTTTTCATTTTCGTATATTATAACAGACTTCTACAAATAATTACGATATTTTTCTGTATTTTCTGAATTATTTCTTTGGAAATAATTCAGAACAATAAAAAACATGTTTTTCTCTTGCTTATAAACTATCTACCTTTTTTCTTACTTTCTTTTTGAGTTTAAAGATAAAACGATTACTATATTCTTTATTTTCTACTAAAATTCGATACGTCTCTAACACGCCTAACACACGAACAAAAAGATAAACTCCAATAGCAATAAGTACAACACAATAAGGGTAATACTGCACGAGCTCTCCTGACGTGATTCGTTTTTTCTCAAATAAAAATGGTATTGCTCCTGCTGCGATAAAACAAAATCCAACGATCACTACTGCTGCATACTTCTTCTTAATAGTCGCATATCTTTTTGTCAATTCTTTTAGAAAGTTTTGATCAAACAGTAATTCTTCCTTTTTTAATACATTGTATCGACTCTCTTCTAGTGTTACAGGTACCATCATTGCTCCAATTCCAAGGACCGCAATGATAATGACAAGAAATGTAGACAGTGTTGCATTTTCTTTAAATAATAAATACGGTATTGTAGATAAAATAAGCAAGCTAAATCCTAATGCGATATATTTAGAAATTTTTTGTCCATACACTACATACCCTTCCGCCATTTCCTTACTTACATAATAACCATTTTCCTTTTCATTACTTTGCTTGGCAGTTTCTTTTAATAAGTAATCAAGAGAGACTTCAAATACATTTCCAATCATTATTAACTTTTCAGTTTCAGGAAAACCTTGACCGTTTTCCCATTTACTAACTGCTTCCCTTGTCGTGTTTAGTTTCTCAGCTAACGCTTCTTGAGAAAGGCCCTTTTCCTTTCTTAATTTAAAAAGCTTTTCACCAAATCCCATATGTGTGTCCCCCTTTATTTTCTTAACTAAATTGTATGTAAACATTGTCTTTATCTCTATCTTCCTGCGGTTGCACTTTGTCAACTTACGGTTGCGATCATGTTATATAGAGGTTTTCTATACGATTTAGCTAGTTTTCTTCTATAATTGTGATATTAAGAAACACAATACCTTTCAATAACCAATTATAACAATTAAAGGTAATTATTGTTATAAAAAATAAAAACCCCCTTATTAAATTAAAGGAGTTTTCAATATAAAATATTTCATTGATTCATATATCTTTCCCTAGATATACAATATCTTTTCGTATCACGATACTTACCTTTAATGAACAAATCCTTTTGAATTGTACATTCGTATTCCATATTCAAACGTTTCATTAATTTTTCAGATGCTTCATTTTCTGAATTACATCCTGCTTCAATACTATTAAGACGTAACTCATTAAAACCATAGCTAAAAAAAGCTGACGCCACCTCAGTAGCTAATCCTCTACCCCCATATTTTCGTGATAAGGCGTATGCAATTTCCGCTTTATGTTCAATTACATCATATTTTATAAATCCACAAGTCCCTATGAGTTTTTGTTCCTCTCTTAATACAATTCCAAGGGGGGCTACTTTTTCTTTTTCATATTGACTCACAATTTCTTCTATATATTTTTGTGTGTCATGTAACGATTGATGAGCATCCCATACAGTATACGTTGACATTTCTTTATCTGAGGCATACTCATATATATGTAAAATATCACTCATATTAATTCCCCGTAATATAAGATGTTTCGTATACAACGCTGGATATGACCACCTCTCAACAATCATAACGGCTTCTGCTTAAACTTTTCATAATTCCGTACCTTCAATGAAAGGATATTCCCGCAATCTGTACAAATATAAGCATCTACTGGTGAAGATGTGAACATCGTTTCCTTTTTCCGTATTTGTGCATAACCGATAAACTCACCTTCTCCTATGTTTTGAGAGCCGCAATTAGGGCATGTCTGCACGTCTTTCTGTTTCATGAGAGCACCACCTTTAATCTGTTTCCACTTCCCTTCGACAGTTCACTTCCATTTCCCTTCCAAAAAACCTCTTATTCTCTTACATTTCAACAGGAATCTCAGAATAAAAATCGTATATGTACTATGAACTATATTAATTGACGGAGGAATCTTATGAGTATGATTATGACATTCAATGTAGCACAAGAAATTGAAAACGCAGAAATAGATATGCTCTCTTCTAGATTAGCGCTACTACAAGCAATAAGCGGAAATCCAATGCAAATACAAATGAAAAATTTCGGGAGTGCCACTGCCTTTTCATCAAAAGTAATTACTGGTCCTGCTTTTAATACAGTAAAAGGCATTACATATACAAATACAGATGCGATAGATGAAATCATCTCTTATTATGAATCACTACAAATCCCTTGCCATTTTGAAATTACACCAGCGCAAGGTACAGCTGAACTATTTCAATACTTATCAAAAAAAGGTTTTTATCAATCTAGCTTCCATACCGCTTTATATAGTATACCGAAAGAAGATCCATCCCTTATTCCTTCTAACATTTCAGTGCGCCAACTAAAAAAAAATGAATTTGATATTTTTGCAGACATATATGTACGCGGATTTAATATGCCTTCCTTTACAAAGGATGGTGTACGTCAAAATAACGAAATTCTTTACAATGAACCAGGCTGGTATTTTTTCATAGCAGAAGTTCAAAATATTCCTGCGGGCATTGGTGTCCTATATATAAATAAGGGAATTGCATCATTAGCTGCTTCTGCTACTTTGCCAGAATTTCAGCGTATAGGCTGTCACACTACATTAATTCAAAAAAGAATTGAGGCAGCTATTAAATCCGATTGTAATTTAATAATTGGACAAGCAAGGTTCGGTAGTAGTAGTCAAAATAATATGGAACGCGCTCATTTGAAAATCGCTTATACAAAATCAATATGGACTGCAAAAGACATGTAATTAACATTCTTTCTCTTTCCATTACAATTTTATACATTGTTTGACAATTCCTTTTCTATCCTATTAATCATTTGAATATTCAAACTAGATTTGTTACGCTATTATTAGATACATCATTCAACTTGCAATATGAAAAGAGAATTCTAATCAAACTACAAGGAGGAGAAATGTATGACAAAGCATGATCATGGTTTAAAAGAAAAAGTAGAAGGTGCCATTGATAAGGTAAAAGGTGAAGTAAAAGAAGTTGTCGGGAAAGTAACGGATAACAAAAAATTACAAGCCGAAGGAAAATGGGATAAAATAAAAGGCAATGCAAAAAGCACTGTCGGTAATGTAAAAGAAAAAGCACACGAGTATAAAGAACATAAAGAAGACAAATAAAAAAAGAGCCATTCGGCTCTTTTTTTATTTCCCTTCATTCTTCTCTAACACATACAAATCTTCTTCAATATTCGTTAATTTCTCGCTTACAAGCTTTCTTGCATCTCCAATTGCTTGATTATAGGCAAATGGACCAACTAATTTTATCATTTCTTCTATTAAACGTTCTGCTTGGAAACGTCCAATTTCATCTAAATCTTCTTCCATGAAGAATTGCTGAATTTGTGCTACAAGCTCTTCTTTTTTATCATTTGGTATTTTTATATTCATCATCATTTGTTACTCCTCTATATTTAAGATACTATTTTTCTTAACTCTACCATAGAAAAACGATTTCCAGGACAACTTTTTGTTACTCCTACTAGCTCCCTATGACCTAGTATATTTTCCTTCTTTATAGCAAACTGTTTCATAAACATTTTACATAAAGAATATAATGCATTCATTTGTGCAGTAGTTGGATCATACTTATCAAAATTACCCGTCATACATATTCCAATTGTATCTCGATTATTGTCTTTCGCATGTGCTCCAATATGTAACCCTCTTCCTTCAATTACCGTTCCGTCCTCTTCAATAAAATAATTGTAACCAATCCCGCTCCACCCTCTTACAGTTTGGTGAAATTCATGTGTTTTATACACATCCCATCCATCTTCTGACGTATGGTGAATAATAAGTTTATTTACTTTCCCTAAAGGAACTAACTCATCTTGAAATATTAAATTTACACATTTAATTTCCATATGAACTTCCTCCTCTTAAAAATCGATCATAATAATTGTCTTATCATCTGGCCTTATTCTCTTTTTCCCTTCTAACTCTTCAATGATTGCTACGTATTCGTTTATACTATTCTTTCTTATATATGCAACAGTTTGTTCGAGTGACCAATCTGGATGAAATAACCCATCTGAACAAATAAAAATCCCACTCACTTCATCTATATGTAATTCACCGTGTTGTAAATAATGGATGGCTTCTTTCATTCCGTTTGCAACGGAATACCCGCCCTCCATATTTGCAAGATAACGATTGTATTTTAACTGTTCTCGAACATCTTGAAAAACATGTTCTTCTGGCACAAATAAACCTTTTTTACGATCTTCTTCTCTCTTCTTTTTAGCTCGTTTACTAATTCCTTTAACTGTGTCTTTCGTTACTACTTGCATCGTTCCATTTTGAAGAATTGCAACGATCATACAGTCCCCTAACTGCGCATATTCAATTTTCTCACCATTTATTTGAACTGCTGCAATACATGTACACCACAAATGCTCTTTTTTTCTCGTATCAACCTTATATTCTAGCATCTTGTTCTGCAATAACTCATTTGCTCTTGCAACTGCGACTTGTAAACTAAGATTTTCCCGTAATGAAGTAAAATGTCTTGCAAATAAATGTGAAGCGATGTATGCTCCATTATGTTCCTTTTCGTCACGAAACGGAACGAGCGGTGTTGCACCATCACATACACCATAAATATTTTTGTCTTCATTACAAAAATAAGAATCCTCACACGCTTGCTTCAACGGGCTTTTTTGTTGATAAGTCGTTATCCTCATTTCTGTATCCCCTTTCAAATTACAAAACAATCAAATTGTTTCGATTAATCTAATTTTCCGAAATAAACTGTTTTTACCCAAAACTTTCAATATCATATATAATCTTGAAATAATATGAATTTTTTAGTGAAGGACGGGAAAAAGATGATCAGATTTCTCGGTGTTATTATTGGTTCTTTTATTATTGCGATTGCCTTTAATCTTTTCCTTATCCCCCACAAAATTTTAAGTAGTGGAATTGGCGGAATTGCTATTATTTTAGGGATTGTAACTCCTGTAAACACAGGTATTATTAACTTCGTATTAAACTTACCTATCCTTATTTTAGGATACATAGGTCTTGGAAAAAAAGTAATTTTTAACACAGTTATCTCTGTAATTGTATTATCTGTTGCATTATACTACGTTCCAGTAAAAATCGTAGCAACAGATCCACTTTTATCATCTATCTTCGGAGGTGTTATTGCCGGAGCTGGTATTGGTCTTGTTTTTAATTGTAATGGATCCACTGGTGGATTTGATATTATCGGTATGTTGTTATCTCGTAAGCGTGACATTAAACTTGGTGGATTCCTTATTGTTTTAAATGCAGTCGTTGTAGTAATTGCAGGATTCTTCTTCACTTGGGATGTTGCACTTACAAGTTTACTTTCAATTTATGTAACTGGTAAAGTAATTGATGCTGTTCATACGAAACATCGTAAAGTTACACTTATGATTGTAACAAATGAAGCGGAAAAAATGAAAAAACAGCTTCTTTCAACTGTTGTACGTGGTATTACATTACTTGATGGAGAAGGTGCTTATTCAAGCGAGAAAAAACGTGTACTTATGACAGTCGTTTCTCGTGAAGAATTAGCAAGTATGAAACTAACAATTTCTGAAATTGATCCGCATGCGTTCGTTAATATTACAGAAACTGTAGAAGTATTAGGGCTTTTCAGAAGAGGTTAAAGACTAGGTGGGAAGCCACCTAGTCTTTATTTTGCATAAATTCAATTCTATTTCCAAATGGATCAGACACATAAAATCTAATCACATCTGGCCGGGCATGATCATCAATCACTTCAATCCCTTGTTCTATAAGCATTTGCTTAAATTCATTAATTTGAGTCACATAAAAAGCTGGATGTGCCTTTTTAGCTGGTGTAAAATTCTGTTCCACACCAATATGGATTTCTTGATTCCCACACTTAAACCAACATCCACCTCGTTTTTTTAACTCTTCTGGCTTTGGAATTTCTTCCATACCAATTTTTTTACCATAAAATGCACGTGCCTCTTCTTCACACCCTACAGGTGCAGCTACTTGTACATGATCGATTCCTTGAATAAAACTTTTCATTTTCTCTCCCCCTCTTCTATTCTAATATTATAAAGAAAACACACCCCTGTAACTTACAAAAACTTTATAAAACAATATAAGCTTCCCTTATTACCACCTTATATTCCTTTTGCAAAAAATAAAGAAAACAAATTTTTTTCTGTAACTTCCATTTTTTATAGAAATACACATTACATCTATATTATAGTTATTATTAGACAAATCTTTTAGATGCTAGTTGTACGGAGGAAATATTATGAGTCGTAAAAAATATTCATCAACTCTAAGAAAACGTCATCCGAACATTTCTGGACGTTTGCGAAACCATATACAAGATCGTTCTTTAGCAGAAATGTACGCATCTCTGTTCGAACATAATCCTGATAGTATTATTTCATTGAATTTAGAGGGAACTATTCTACATATCAATCCTTCTGCAGAAAGAATACTAGGCTACACTTCTTTAGAATTAGAACGGAAAAACATTATCTCTATTTTAGAAGCTCATATTTCTGAGCAAGTATTACAGTATATAAAGAATACCGAAGCAGACAATCAGCAAGAGTATATCCTATCTATTTATCATAAAGAGGGCTATTTATTAGACGTCGTAACAAAACTAGTTCCTATTTTTGTCCAACATCGTCTAACAGGTGTCTATGCGATTATGAAACCTCTTGAAAAATCAGAAAGAATCGAAAAAATGTTACAAGAAAGCGAGAAAAGATTACGTACATTAATGAATGCAATGCCTGCGTTTGTTATATTTAAAGATCATGAAGGTCGCTGGCTTGAAGCAAATGACTATGCACTTTCCTGCTTTAATTTCCATCATGTACCTTATCACGGGAAAAAGGACAGTGAACTCATTCAATATAATGCAGCGTACCGAGAAGCTTTTTTACACTGTGAAGAAGTAGATGAACTAGCATGGCAACAAAGACAAATTCTTCACGGGGAGGAATTTATTATACACAGAGATGATTTCGACCTCATCTTAAGTATATCAAAAGTCCCTCTTTATCATCCTGACGGTTCCCGTAAAGGCCTTATCGTGATGGGAAGGGACGTTACCGAGCTAAAAGAGACTGAAAAATTATTACGGAAATCAGAAAAGCTCGCCGTAGTTGGACAACTGACAGCTGGAATTGCCCATGAAATTCGAAATCCACTCACTTCTCTAAAAGGTTTTTTAACATTGCTACTTCCTGAAATAAATGAGGAGAATAAATGGTATGTAGATGTGATGCTAAGTGAAATATCACAAATGGAATCCATTACGAGTCAATTTATGGCGATGTCTAAACCTCAAGTTTTATCCGTTCAAACTTACAACATACAAACTTTAATTGAAGAGGTAGTCACATTTCTTTTACCGACTGCCATCATGCATAGCGTCCATATTATTATGGATCATTTTAACCATAAACATGACATTCAATGCGACGGTAATCAATTAAAACAAGTTTTTATTAACATATTAAAAAACGCAATAGAAGCGATGCCAAATGGCGGTAATATTTTCATTCAAATCAAATCGTTAGACAATAATTTCATCGTAATTCGTATAATTGACGAAGGCTGTGGCATTCCAGAAGATCGTATATCACGTTTAGGTGAACCGTTTTATAGTTTAAAAGAAAAAGGTACCGGCCTAGGACTCATGATGTGTTACAAAATAATTGAAGAGCACCATGGTAAATTACACATTTCAAGTGAACTAAACAAAGGTACCATCGTTGATATTCAATTACCACTTTCTTCATCCCATCTTGCAATCCAGTCTTAAATAAAAAAGAAGCATCTGCTAACGATTAGCAAATGCTTCTTTTTTATTTCTTTCTATAATACTGTATTGTCATACCATTCTTTTGCTTTTTCTACTTCACCCATTGTTAATTGATGCCCTCTATTTTCCCAATGCATTGTTACATTAGCGTTTGCATTTTCTAATAACGTCTTCAATTCTTCTGACTCAGAAGGCGCACAAATTGGATCATTTGTCCCAGCTGCGATAAATACCGCTGTTTCTGCTAAATTAGGCAATTGGATTCCTCTTCTAGGCACCATTGGATGATGAAGAACAGCAGCTTTTAACGCATCTTCATAATGGAATAATAAGCTCGCTGCAATGTTCGCTCCATTTGAATAACCGATAGCTATAATGTTATTTCTATCAAATTCATATGTTTTTGCCGCTTCGTTTAAAAATTCATTTAACTCCTTCGTACGGAAAATTAAATCTTCTTCATCAAAAATACCTTCTGCTAATCTACGGAAGAAACGTGGCATCCCATTCTCTAATACATTTCCACGAACACTTAATACCGAAGCTCCCGGATCAATTATTTCTGCAAGTGGTAATAAATCTAGTTCATTACCGCCCGTACCATGAAGTAATAACAACACTGGTTTTGAAGTATCTTTTCCTTTTTGAAAAACATGTTTCATCATAATCCTTTTCCCCTTTCAATCACTTTAATCTAAATTTCTCACTTCAAATGGTAACAGTGTTTGTTCAATCTGTTTTCTATTTGGTTCATATCGCTCCGGTAACTTTAATTCCTCACCCATCGTCTCTAACGATTCGTCATGAGCAAAACCAGGAGGATCTGTTGCAATTTCAAATAAAATTTCACCGTGTTCTCTAAAATAAATTGCATTAAAATAATTTCGATCTTGTACAGGAGTTACACCGTACCCAAAGCGAGATACATGTTCTCTCCAATCTAGTTGATCAGCATCGTCGCTCGCTCTCCAAGCAATATGATGAACTGTACCAACGCCCATCTGACCGCGTCCAATTGTTGATAATTTTAAATCAATAATATTTCCAATATCAGCAGAAGAACGGAATCGGACAAATTCACCCTCTTCTCCAATTTTCTCAAGACCCATAACGTGTTCTAACAATTCAGCTGTTTTTTGAGGTTGTGCAGATAAAAGAACAGCACCGCCAAATCCTTTAATTGCTACTTCTGGCGTAACTTCTCCAAAAGTCCAATTATTTAATTCGCCTTCTTCTCTTTCAACTAATTCTATATGCAAACCATGTGGATCATCAAATTCTAAATATTGCTCCCCAAATCGAGTCATCTTTGTATATGAAACATCAAACTTTTCTAGTCTACTTTCCCAAAACTCCATTGCACCTTTTGGTACGACATATGAAGTAATGCCTACTTGACCGTCTCCAATAATTCCTTGGCGAGCACCTGCCCATGGGAAAAACGTAATAATTGTTCCAGGTTTTCCTCCTTCATTACCAAAATAAAGATGGTATGTACCTGGATCATCAAAATTCACTGTTTGTTTCACTAAACGTAATCCTAATACACCAGCATAAAAGTCTACATTTTCTTGTGGGTGCCCTACAATTGCTGTAATATGATGAATCCCCATTGTTTTCTTTTCCATTTCTGCCACTCCTTTTTTATTTCATTATAAAAATTTGTTTTACATTCAAATTCATTATTCATTTTGTCGATACTGCAAAGTAAAATCCGCTATTATAATTTTATCTCGAATCCGAGATAAACACTTTAAAATTACACATTAACATTCGATCCACTGGAATTATCTCGAATTCGAGATAATTCACAAAAATATATTTGTTCGATTTATAATCATAATAAGTCTTTATTTAGAATACGATTTATCTCGAACTCAAGATTTATTATAAGTTACTTATTTTTCATTGTCAATCTGTTCCTTATTTAAATTATTGTTCTCTTGATTAACTTTATTATCGAATAAAAAAGTCATACAAATGTATGACTTTTAACACATATATTTTATCTCCTATTTACTATAGGGAACAATTCTGACAGCGGTACAATTCCTCCTCTTTCATCCTTAAATATAATATGCTCCCTCGTTAAATGGCGCGGGCTTTTCACCCCCGCTGCTGCCGCTAATGAAAACAGACTATATCTCATACTAATAATGTAATTCATCACTCGCCATTTCTTCTCATACGGATCTAACGCTTTTTGGTAGTGCGGATTCGTCGTTGCAACCCCAGATGGACACTGTCCGGAATTACATTGAAGCGCCATAATACAGCCGCTCGCCATCATAAATCCGCGGGCTGAATTTACAGCATCCGCTCCAATTGCTAAAGCAATTGCCACCTTATCCGGTGTTATTAACTTCCCAGAAGCAAACACTTTGAATTTATCACGGACACTATAATGATTCGCTGTATCAATAAATGTAAGTAATGCTGGAATAAGCGGCAGTCCCATACTATCTGCCATCGATTTATACGTTGCCCCTGATCCGCCTTCTGAACCGTCTATTGTAATAAAATCTGGATAAATGTTTAATTCTTTCATTGTTTTTATTAAATCTTCCAAAGGCTCCTGCTGACCAATTACAATTTTCATCCCGACTGGTTTACCACCACTTTCTTGCAACTGCTGAATAAAAGCAAGTGTATCCACTGCATTATTTAAAAATGAAAATCGATTCGGCGAATTAATTGTCTCTCCTTCTCGTACATTCCGAACAGAGGCAATTTTCTCATTTACTTTTTGTCCCTCTAGATGACCACCACGTATTTTCGCACCTTGCCCAAATTTTAATTCGAATGCCTTGATATTACTTTCTTTCGCTTTCTCCATAAATTTCTCCATTGAAAAATTGCCATTCTCATCACGGTATCCAAATAATCCAGGGCCAATTTGTGCAACGATATTCGCACCTGTATGTAAATGTTCTGGAATTACGCCACCTTCTCCAGTATTAATCCACGATCCGCCTGCCATTTTCGCACCAAAACCGCTCGCTAAAATATAATTCTCTCCAATCGCACCGTAAGATGTCGCTGATGCTCCAAACATTCCATGTAATTCCCATTGGTATTTGCGATTTTCACCGACTATAATTGCATCGTCATCTTCATATAACCAAAGATTTGTTGTATCCGCTGTCAATTTCTCTCTTCTTGAAAATAACCCTTCTTTATGAATCACATATTTTTTCCCCTCACGTTCTTGCCTAAGATTCACACTTAATTCATCTGTTAAAATTGGAAACAATGTATTCGCAATATAATAGCCCGATGCATCAAAATCTCGTTTCGATCCAAAACCAAGTATTTCAGAACGATATTTCGCTAAAAACATAACACTTTGAAAATCGTAACGTGAAAAAGGTTTTCCATCCGTATCATGATCAAACCAATATTGCCGAAATTCCGGCCCTATTTTTTCAAGTAAATAGCGCATTCTCCCTAAGTATGGATGAAGTTTTAATATAGAGTGATGCGTTCTTTTTTTTATAAAAAATGTAATAATAAAAAATACGATTAAAAGCAACATCAAAAAAAGCAATATACTAATAATAACGAGTAGCGTTTCACTCATCCCGCTTCCCCCTATGAAATTCCATAATAAAAGGAGAACACTTTATATGTTCTCCTTTTATCTTTATTCACACTAATGTAGCAAGATGCTCTTTCGCGTCATATTCAACTAAACTTTCAGCATGTTTAATTCGATGAACAAAATCTGGATTAGCGATCAATGGTCTTCCGAATGCCGCTACATCAATCGTTCCTTCTTGCAACGCTTCTTCAGCCTCTTTCGGATTTAAATTACCAACCCCAACAATCGTGCCATCCCAATATTTTCTTACTAATTGATGAAAATTTTTGCCATCAGCAATCACTTGCGTATAATTCATCGTTGAAGGGTGAATCATCGTTAATCCTACTTCTTTGAACATATTTACAAACGTTTCAATTGCAAGTTCTGGATTTCCCCACATATAAGTAGGATTATCACCTTTGAAAGCAGAGAAGCGCAGAAGTGTTTTATCAGCTCCAACTGCTTCTATTACAGCCTCAGTTACTTCTTTCATAAATGTTAACCTTTGCTTTAAATCACCGCCATATTTATCTGTTCGCTTATTCGCAAATTCATAAGTAAATTGATCTATTAAATATCCGTGCGCACCGTGAATCTCTACACCATCGAATCCTGCTTCAATCGCATTTTTCGCTGCTTGTGCGTATTGACCAATAACCTCTTTTATTTCTTCTATTGTCATTGCTTCTGGTGTATCAAACGTTTTACGGAAACGCGGAACATTTCCCTCTGCAGCGATTGCTGACGGTGCTTGTGGTAATTGACCGCCAATTATTTCGTGATGGCTCATACGTCCAACATGCCATATTTGAGCAATAATAGTCCCGCCTTCTTTATGTACTGCTTCCGTAACAGGTTTCCAAGAATCTATTTGTGCTTGTGTATACATACCTGGTACCCCTGGGTTCCCTTTTGCTCTTGGGCTAATGACAATTCCTTCTGTAATAATTAACCCAATGCTATCAGCAGCACGCTTGCGATAATACTCAACTACGTCAGCACCAACTACACCCGTTTCACTGTCTGCAAAGCATCTCGTCATCGGTGCCATCGCTATGCGATTACGAAGAGACCAAGACCCAATTTGTATCGGATTAAATAACTTCGTTTCTTCAACGTTTTCAAAAGTTCCACCAGCGTTTATATTCGTTCCTTCATAAATACTTGCGGTTTTATTATTTGAACTTGTCATTTTTCTTCCCCCTAAAAAATTCTTACTATAATTGCATCATACTTACTTTTAAATAGTAGCGTCAATTTATACGACTTTGCCATGAAACATTCGAATATCAAAAAAATAGAATGCTCTAAATAAAATTAAAAAGGTTTCCTTAGTAGGAAACCTTTTTAGTTGACCATATATGGCTATCAATTCGTCTATCTCCTTAACATAAAGAATCCCTTATCAATAGAAGTGAAAATGGTTCTGTATTCTTCTAAAAATAATAACTCATATACCTAAAACAATGAAAGCCCTACCTCTCTTTCATCCTTACGGCTCCTCGTCCGTGCCAGTGTGAATCAGGATTGCAAAAATCAAGTAACTATTTTATCGAAGTATTGAATTAAACTTCGAACATTCGTAAAAGAAATTTAAAATAAAAATGGATTTGATTGTAGTAATAACAAAAGAGGTTAATGCTTTAAAAGTGGTTTGAAAGAGTTGAATGTCTTTGAAATGATTAATTGCCTATAATTATGTTCCCAAAAAATTCAAGACCTTTTTTGGGATGCAATACATTATTTGTAATGAACCTTAACAAAAGCTTTTTATTTGATTTTCTGTGATACCTTCAATTAATCCAAGTTCACTAATCAAAAATTCATGTGCGTTATCTAACATTTTCTTTTCGCTTGCATTAAGTGCTTTTTCTTTTTGTATACGCATTAAATCACGCACAACTTCAGCACCTTCTTGCATTTTACCCGTTTTTATTTTATCAGTGTTCACTTTATACCTTTGTTTCCACGTAAGTAATCTATCTGATTCCCCATGCTGAAAAATATCTATTATGTGTATTAATGCCGTGATATCCGTAACTGGTCGTATATTTGAATTCAATATTTTCCCTTCAGGAATCATTATTTCCATATTATTAGCCGACATTTTTATAACATAATATTGTTGTTTTTTTCCTGCGATTTCTTTCTCTTCTATGGCTTTAATTATACCTGCTCCCTGCATTGGATACACAATGTTATCCCCAATTTGAAACAAATAATCCACCTCCATATATGGTAACCTTCTCAAGCTTAACATATATTCATTTTTTTAGCAAAATTTTTATTTTATCATAAAATTATTTCCCGTGTCAATTCATTCAAAACAATTTAATTAATCCACAAAATAACACTACAAAACCGCAATTCCTCCAACTTTTTCATAAGCACCCATTTTAATTTTACAAACCTCTTACAATACAAAAACACATTACTACAATATAAGTAGTAATGTGTTTTTATAAGACATAGCTAAAGATTCATTTTTAATTTCCAACCTATATACTAACTTGCTTACGAATCGTTTCTCGCGCTAAAAGAAAACTCATAATTACTTGCGCAGCTACTCTGCTCGTCATATCCCTGAAATCAAGAGTTGGATCAATTTCTACTATATCCATCCCTTGCACGAGGGGTTCTTTGCCAATAAATTCAATCGCATCAAGTAAAGTTGAGCTATCCATTCCTCCAGGGCCAATTGCTGGACAACCTGGCGCGAATGCTTGATCTAGTACATCCATATCAAGAGAAATGTAAATAGAAGTCACACCTTGTTTTCTTAATACTTCAATGCTTTCTGTCATAATATCTTTTATTTCTCGCTCTCGTACATCTTTCATTGTATACACTGTCACACCGTGCTCTTTTGCATATTCATGGTACGCACGTGCATTAGAAAAATTACGAATTCCAATTTGAACGAGTTGTTTTCCTGTAATGACACCATTTTCTAGTAAACTACGGAACGGTGTACCATTTGATGGACCACCATCATCTAAATTGCGCAAATCATGATGAGCATCAAATTGAATAATACCGATCTTTCCTTTACTATTTGCAAATCCTGTTATACTCGGAAAACTAATCGAATGGTCCCCACCAAGAACGATTGGTATCATGTTTGGATTTACTTTCGTTAGATGCCCAACCGTTTTCGCAATTCGGTCATGACTTTCTTTTATATTTGTCACATGCATCGTAATATCACCGCAATCATATAAAACACTTTCTTTCATATCGTGTTCTTCTGTAATTGCATACGTGCTATATGCATCTAACATCGCACGAATTGTTTTTGGAGCAAAACTTGCTCCTGAATGACTAATAGATGGTTTAGAAAGGGGTGCTCCAATTAAGGCAGCACCGAATATTTCCACGCCTTCCTCCCAATCTTTAATCATCTCACTCCATTTCGTCACTTCACGATCAATAAACTTTGCATTTTTCTTTAAATAGTGGCCGTGCTCCACGATTGTTCACCTCTTGTATATGCGATATTACCATTCTTCCATACTGTATTCACATGACTTACGCCGTAATGATACGGTACGTAAGCAAAATTGTAAGCATCCCATAAAACTAAATCTGCCTTGCGACCAACTCTAATTTTCCCAGCTACATCACCTCGATTAATAGCATACGAAGAGTTAACTGTTACCGCGTTCCAAACTTCTTCTGGTGTCATTTTCAGTTTGAGCATTGCGATGCTCATAATAAGCTGAATGTTTTCAGTTGGACAGCTGCCTGGATTAAAGTCTGTAGCTAACGCAACTGCAACACCTTCATCAATCATTTTACGACCGCGAGCAAAGCTTTCTTTATTTAAATAGAAAGTTGTTCCTGGTAATAGCGTTGCTACTGTATTAGAGTTTGCAAGCATTTCAATTCCTTTATCAGAAGCGCCAACTAAATGGTCCGCTGATGCTGCACCAATTTCAGCTGATGCTTCCGCACCACCAAGAGGGTCGATTTCATCTGCATGAATTTTCACGTCAAAGCCAAGTTCTTTCGCTTTTAATAAAAACTCTTTTGATTCTTCTACAGAGAACACACCTGTTTCGCAGAAAATATCAACGAATTCCGCTAATTGCTTCTCTTTCATTTCTGGCAGTAGGTCTAGCATCCATTGTAAAAATTCTTTTGATCTTCCTTTATACTCTTTCGGAACTGCATGGGCACCTAAAAATGTTGAAACTAAATCGATTGGATGCTCTTTTTGTAATTGTGCAGTTGCCTCTAATTGTTTCCATTCCGTCTCATCATCTAATCCGTAACCACTCTTCGCTTCTACAGTTGTCACACCGAAAGATAGCATACGGTCTAAATGGAATTTCGCTTTTTGAACAAGTTCTTCTTTCGATGCTTGTTTCGTTGCATTTACAGTCGAAAGAATGCCTCCACCTTGTTCTAAAATTTCTAAGTACGGAACTCCTTGTAATTTTAGCGCGATTTCATTTTCACGAGATCCACCAAATACAAGATGAGTATGCGGGTCAACAAGACCAGGAGAAACCATTTTACCGCCGCAATCAATAACTTCTTTCGCTTGTATTCCTTTTGCTTCTTCCGCTGTTCCAACGAAAGTGATTACGCCATTTTCAATTCCAACCACACCGTTTTCAATAACAGGAAGCGTGTTCATCGCTTCCCGTCTTAACAAGCCATCTTCTTGATCCATTGTTAGTAATTGACCGATATTTATTAGTAAAGTGTCCAGCATGTTTTCTCCTCCTTATTTCATCATTGGAATGTTAACGCCTTTTTCTTTCGCTGTTTCAACAGCTAAGTCATATCCAGCATCTACGTGACGAACAACACCCATTCCAGGGTCAGAAGTTAATACGCGCTCAATACGTTTTGCTGCCGCCTCTGTTCCATCTGCAACGATAACCATTCCAGCGTGAAGTGAATACCCCATGCCAACGCCACCACCGTGGTGAACAGATACCCAGCTTGCACCGTTTACACTGTTAATTAATGCATTTAAAATTGGCCAATCTGCTACTGCATCACTACCGTCTTTCATCGATTCCGTTTCACGGTTTGGAGATGCTACTGATCCGCAATCTAAATGGTCACGGCCGATAACGATCGGTGCTGATAATTCACCATTCGCCACCATTTCATTAATAATGCGGCCAAACTTCGCACGCTCACCGTAACCTAACCAACAAATACGTGATGGAAGACCTTGGAACTCAACTTGCTGACGAGCCATACGAATCCAGTTACATAAATGTTCATTATCAGCGAACTCACGTAAAATTACTTCGTCTGTTTTATAAATATCTTCTGGATCACCAGAAAGTGCTACCCAGCGGAATGGTCCTTTTCCTTCACAGAATAATGGACGAATAAATGCTGGAACGAATCCCGGGAAATCAAAAGCATTTTTCAAACCTTCATCGAAAGCAACTTGGCGAATGTTATTTCCATAATCAAATGTAATTGCGCCTTTTTCTTGCATCGCAAGCATTGCTTCCACATGTTTTGTCATGCTTTCTTTTGATAATTGTACGTAACGTTCTGGATCTTCTTCACGAAGTTTCGCTGCTTCTTCTAATGTGTAACCTACTGGAATATAACCGTTTAATGGATCATGAGCAGATGTTTGATCCGTAACTAAATCTGGCGTAATATTACGCTTCACTAGTTCTGGTAAAATTTCTGCCGCATTTCCTAATAAACCAATAGAAATCGGTTCTTTCTTCTCTTTATACTCGTTCGCAACAGTTAACGCTTCTTCTAATGATTCTGTATACATATCACAGTATCTCTTTTCAATACGACGATCAATGCTGCGCTTATCAACATCAATAGCAATGACAACACCGCCGTTCATCGTTACAGCAAGAGGCTGTGCACCACCCATCCCACCTAAACCAGCAGTAAGTGTTAATGTACCTTTTAATGAACCACCGAAATGTTGACGAGCCGCTTCACCAAACGTTTCATATGTTCCTTGTAAAATCCCTTGAGTTCCAATGTAAATCCAACTACCCGCTGTCATTTGTCCGTACATCATAAGACCTTTTTTCTCTAATTCACGGAAGTGATCCCAGTTCGCCCATTTTGGTACTAAGTTTGAGTTCGCTAACAGAACGCGAGGTGCATCTTCATGTGATTTGAAGATTGCTACTGGTTTCCCTGATTGAACAAGTAACGTTTCATCGCTTTCTAACGTTTTTAATGAATCTACAATTGCCTGATAGCTTTCCCAGTTACGAGCTGCACGGCCAATTCCGCCATATACAACTAATTCTTCTGGTTTTTCAGCAACTTCAGGATCTAAATTGTTCATTAACATACGAAGTGCAGCTTCTTGAACCCACCCTTTCGTTTGTAACTCCGTACCTCTTGGCGCGCGAATTGTTTGTTTTACTTTTTCCATTTCAATCTCTCCCTTTTCTCATTTTATAGTGCTGCGTTTACATCTAATCTTTCTTTTATCAAATCATTCGTTTTTAACCAATGCGTAATATTTTCAATATCTGTTGAGAATATACGGTCATTTGTAATAGAAGGTACTTGCTGACGGCCTTGATGGTAGAAGCTCTTCGTCACTGTACTCATGTTTTCAATTCCGCGATATTCCGCTGCTTGCATCGCACAAATCATCTCAATTGAAAGAACACGTCTTACATTTTGAATAATTTGATGTGCATGGCGTGAAGCGATTGTTCCCATACTTACGTGATCTTCTTGGTTAGCTGATGACGGGATTGAATCAACACTCGCCGGATGTGCTAACGTTTTATTTTCAGAAACAAGTGACGCAGCTGCGTATTGCATAATCATTGCACCAGACTGCAGTCCTGGTTCTGGACTTAAAAATGGAGGTAAATCATTTAATTGCGGATTTACTAAACGCTCAATACGACGTTCTGAAATATTTGCAAGTTCCGCCATTCCTACTTTTAAGAAGTCCATCGCAAACGCAATCGGTTGACCATGGAAATTACCACCCGAAATTACTTTTTCTCCGCCATCAAAGATAAGCGGATTATCTGTTGCTGCATTCATTTCAATTTCTAATTTTTCTTTCACATAATTTAAAACTTGCCAAGAAGCACCGTGTACTTGCGGGATACAGCGAAGTGAATATGCATCCTGTACACGTAGTTCTCCTTGTTTTGTTGTTAACTTACTATCTTGAAGGATGTCACGAATTCTGCTCGCGACTTCCACTTGCTCTTTATAACCACGTGCTTTATGAACATTTTCATCAAATGCATCAATAATGCCTTGTAATCCTTCAATTGTCATCGAAGCAATTAATTCCGCTTGATATGCAGTTGCTTCTGCTTCTATATAAGAAAGAACTCCTTGCGCTGTCATCGCCTGTGTACCATTGATTAATGCAAGCCCTTCTTTCGCTTCAAGTTCAATCGGTTCAAGACCTTCTTCTGTAAGAGCAACCATTGCATGGACTCTTTTCCCTTTATAGAACACTTCACCTTCGCCTAATAATACGAGCGCAAGATGAGATAAAGGTGCTAAGTCTCCACTCGCACCAAGTGAACCTTGTTGCGGAACGACTGGGTGAATTTTGCGATTTACAAACTCAAGAAGCATATTTACAACAAGCGGTCTAACGCCAGATACTCCTTTAAGCATCGTGTTCGCTCGTAAAATTAACATACCGCGTGATACTTCTTCAGGGAATGGATCGCCTATCCCGCATGCATGTGACTGAATTAAATTGTGTTGAAGTGCCTTTACATCCTCCTTTTGAATAAACACATCACTAAACTTTCCAAATCCAGTTGTAATACCGTAAACAACTTTCCCGTCTTCTACGATTTTCTCAACTACTTCGCGGCACTCCGCCACCTTTTGCATACTAGTTGGGCAAGCTGTTACACCTTCCCCTTCAAGTAATAACTTCTTCATTTCTTCAACTGTCAATGTATGTCCTGTTAACGTAATCATTCTTTTTTCCTCCTTAAAAAGGCAAAAGGGGACCTTATCTTTTTAAGACAGACTTCTGTCCTAAAAAGTAAGGCCCCCTTCTAACTAATAGACTATGGGCAAATCATATGTGATTAATTCCTAAACCAATCGCCTCATGCTCAGATCCTTTTACAGGTGCACCAATCGTTCCATAAAGTGCAACAGCAACCCATTCGCCTTCTTTTTTTCCGTCGTATGGTGTACCGCGCACAATTGCAAAACGAAGTCCTACTGTACGAAGAACGTCTGCTAACTGAATTTGACCTCTCGTCACTCCGTACAAAGCTTCCATTATTGCATGATAAAGTGCATGTGTTTCTCTGTAAACATCCGTTTCAATAACTCGGTTGCTTTTAGCCGCTGTTTCCATTGCCGCTACGACCTTTTGCGAATTCATAGAACCCACTTTCCCTGTACAATATTTCCAACCTTTTGGAATAGATAATACAGGGCTTTCATTCTCATCCGCAAGTGCCAACAGCATGGCCATACGACCAATTCGATGTGTTCCTTGAAGAAGCATGTGACTCTCTCATTTCTTTTAATTATTTGAATATTTCTTAATTTAAGAATAAATGAAAACGGTTAAATCGTCAATAGTTTAAACTCATATTCAAACATTTTTTCACCTCCCCTAATTTTGTGTACACAAATTATTTACACAAAATTTCCAGGCATGCTATATTTTCACTAACAGATGAAAAGAGGCGAGTTTTCAGTGGCGAAACGAAAAGATATTCATTTTCGAATTGAAGAAAATTTACTTGAAAGGTTTGAAGCAGCACTCCATTACGAAGGCTTAAAGAAGACAGATGTATTAACACATGCGATTCAGCAATTTTGCACGAAGGTGGAATCCGAAAAAATGAATGATGTAAAACGCCAATACAACGTCAGCAACCATTTACAAACACGTATCCATACGCATAAACGTTTCGAAGAGAAACAAGTGAATTTAGATGAAGTCGTCCTTGAACATTTACAACTTCAAGGAAAAGAAAACATATTAGAAGTTGGGTGCGCGAGTGGAAAATTCCTTTCCCTTTTACAAACTAACGGTCATAAAGGCCAATTAACCGGATTTGATCAATCGAAAGCCATGCTTTCTGAAGCCGCTAAAAAAAGTAATAGAATTGAATGGAAACAGGGTGATGCTAGTAAACTTCCATTCGAAGATAATTGTTATGACTGGATAATCGCAAGACATATGTTATACCACGTGAAAGATGTAAAAAGAACCATTCAAGACTTTTATAAAGTCATTCGTCCTGGCGGTACACTTTTAGCTACAACAAATTCTAACGTTTCATTACCTCGTATAGTTGAAATGTGTAACAAGATGTTAGCCGCATTTGATTTACCGCAAACATCAGCAGCGGTTGCTCCATTTTGTTTAGAAAATGGTAAGGAGATATTACAATCTGTTTTTCCAACTGTTGCAGAAACAGTTATTCATAATGCACTCGTTTTTCATCACGCTACTCCGATCGTAAACTATATTTCTAGCATGTTCCCATCACTGAATATACCAGACAATATGTATCTTCACGCCGAAATGAAGGAATGGCTACAAAAAGAAATAGAAAATGAATTATCACTTCATAACGGTATATGGCATGATCCGAAAACGGTAGCGATTTATCGATGTAAAAAAGAAAAAAGCTAGCAAATGCTAGCTTTTACACGTTTTCTCATAAAAGTTTCTCCATCACTACATTGCCTTTACCACAATAAAAATTTGTATTATGTTCGTCTGCTACTCCAAAATAAGAAGCAATCGCTATTCCGAATGGTACAAATGCATGCCCTTGTGCTGTAATTATATTTGAGTGCTGCACAACTTCTTTATACACGAAATTTTCTACTGGAAAACAATCGAATCTTTTATAATCTATGGTCGCTGTATAAGATCCCCCTTTCAATAAGCCTGCCTTTGCCAACGCATACGGTCCAGCACAAATTGCTGCCACTAATTTTTCTTGTTCATAAAATTGATGAATGATTGAAAAAAGAGGTTTTGCATCTTTCAACTGTACTTCTTCTCCACCTGGAATAAGTATCCCTTCATACTCATCTACACGCACTTCACTTAATTCTATATGCGGCTGCACTTGCAACCCCGTTTCACTTATAACCAATTCCTTAGTTAAACCTGCTGTAATGATTTCATATTTATTTCTCAGCAATGCCGTTGCTACCGTTATTTCAAACTCCGCAAATGTTGGGTATACGAATAATACTATTTTCTTCATAGCCCTCTCTCCTTTAGCCATCGTATAAAATATGCTTCTAATTCGTCCACTGATAATGCATTCGTGTCCACATAAGTTACAGGAAATTGTTTATACCATTCTTTTTCAGTTTCTACTAATTTAAGTTGTTCTTCAAATGTACTTCGGTTTCTTACCCTATCATTATTTTTTCTATCATATACATTCTCTTTCGAAACGTCTAAATAAAAAATTGCATCCGAACGGCATTTTCTTAGTTCACATAAATCATCTTGCAATTCTGTTTCTATATCCCACTCTTTTCCTATTAATTTCGGATAAAAAAGTGTATAGAACTCAATATCTTCTGGCCCACGATCAAAAATCACCGTTGATTCCTGGATATTTTGAAACTCTTTTATTTTTGCTCCAATGAACATTTTTTGATTTGTTATAAAACCATCTTTTGAATTCATATCTAAATTTAATTCTATTCGCTTTTCTACAATTCGATATGGATTTTCATATATAACCGATAACCCATGTTGCTCTAGCCTTTTAGCTACTGTTGTTTTCCCACTTGCCATCGGTCCTTGTAGTGAAATTACATATGCCATCCCACTCATTCCCTTTCCATATAATATATTGATAATATACATAATTTTGAAAACTATCAACAAAATATATATCATCTTGTTTCTTATTCTTATGTAACTTATAATAAAAGATAGAGATTATGACGAACGCAAAAATAATGTAAGCTTGGAAATCCAAGCTTACATTATTTTTTGCTTTCCCTTTTCTAATAAAAAGAGTATACTAAATTAGAACGTATGTTCTTAACGATTACATACAGTAAGGAGATAGAACAATGGTATACGACACAAAAGCAATTTCTTGGAATGAATCTTTAAAACAACTTCAACGCCGCTATACAAACAA
Source organism: Bacillus sp. FDAARGOS_235 (assembly GCF_002073415.2). Classification (NCBI taxonomy): domain Bacteria; kingdom Bacillati; phylum Bacillota; class Bacilli; order Caryophanales; family Bacillaceae; genus Bacillus; species Bacillus sp. FDAARGOS_235. The sequence goes on along the minus strand of NZ_CP020437.2, from coordinate 4,729,262 downwards.
ACAAGTTGACCGAAAAGAATTTGAAGATATTGAACTAATGGAATTCTTCCGCGATAACGACTACATTTCTTTACCTACACATATAAGCGGCCTATCAACAGCACGTTTTACTTCTTACTCTATTTTCACAACTGAAGATAAAGATCGTAAAGTTGGCACACTTATTATTGAGTATGTTGAAGACGATAATAATAATTTATGTGTTGAACAACTATACTTTGTTTAAATGATTACGCTTGGTCAAAATGACCAAGCGTTCTTGCTTTCTATGAATCTCAATGTTTATAATATGAATAAAAGAAAATCGAAATCATTTAAAGGGGGGGATATACTTGCTCGAAGGATGGTTCAGTTGGTTCATTGTATTATGGACTGTCATTTTATTAGGACTTATGTCTATCGGTGGATACTTTATGTTCAGAAAATTTTTAAAACGATTACCAAAAGAAGATGGTATGTCCATTTTAGATTGGGAAGAACACTACATAAATAAAACGAGACATTTATGGGCTGACGAACAAAAACAATTGCTAGAAGAGCTTGTAAGTCCTGTTCCAGAACTATTTCGCGACGTTGCCAAATCCAAAATCGCTGGTAAAATTGGAGAACTTGCATTACAAGAAAATGCCTCTCAAATTACACAAGACTTAATTATTAAAGGATATATTATTGCCACACCAAAGCGTGATCATAAATTTTTAGTAAAAAAACTACAAGAAAAAGAGATTGATTATTCAAACTACAAGTCTTTACTCGCAAAATAACTTCACATTATTTTCGATAAAAAAGACAGCGCCTTTGACGCTGTCTTTTTTATTTTATACATATACAGTTTTAAGTTAGCTTCATATCTTTTTCATTATAAAAACCATCTTCTTTTTCCATTTCCTTCTGTAATTTCGTAAAGGAACGGTACATCGCAATTCTCCATGATACAATCATCGCAAACGCAAGTAAGAAGAACATGCCGCTAAGTTGTCCTAAATCAAGAGATTGACTTAAGTATGTTTTAAATACAATCCGTACTACAAGTAATCCAATTAATATAAAAACAAATGCTTTTGAACGCTTCAAGTAAATCTCTTGTCCTCTAATTTCAAATTTAGATGTTTTAATAAGAAAAATAGAGAAAATCAAACCAACACCAATTGCTTCTAACATTTCTGCTGGAGTTAATCGAAATTCAGGAAAAACATACATCAATGCTCCCGTACTCATAAAAAATGGCGGAAGTATAATTTTTTTCAATGTTGCAGGTTTCTTAGCTGCTTTTAAACGAATAAACATCGCACCGACAGCCATACAAACAGCAACGATACTTGATAAAAGAACTATGTTCATATTTTCTCATCCTTTTTTGTGGCTATATGCAAAATATACTTTCATTATATGCTTTTCCGTTAGTATTTCCAACATTTTCACAGAATAATACTAAAAACCGGTAAAACCACCAAATAAACTTGAGAAATATACGATAATTTTCGTCATCCAATTAAAGTATAAGAAGATACCCATGACAATCATAATGTATCCTCCGACTTTCATAAAGGCCATACTATTTCTTTTAATCCAAGACATTTTCGTAATAAAGAATGAAAGCACGAAAAATGGGATAGCAAATCCAAGTATGTAAGCAATCATATAAATCATTGCTGATTCTGGGTTTGTTGCTGCTAATCCAATTACGGACACTAAAATAGGTCCAGTACATGGCGTCCATCCTGCAGCAAAGGCCAATCCAATTAGAACTGATCCAAAATAGCCACTCGGACGATTTTTAAATGTAAATTTGCGATCTTGCATTAAAAACTTCGGCTTAAATACCCCAACAATAATAAGACCGAACACGATGATAAATATACCACCTAGCTGTCTAATTAAATCTTTATAATCTGTAAAGATTCCTCCAATAAAACTTGTACCAAATCCAATTGCAATAAATATAATTGAAAATCCAAGTAAGAAAAACGCTGTATGTATCATACTTCTTTTGCGAAGCATTGCATTTTCTTCTTTCAATTCAGAAACCGACATACCTGTTATGTACGATAAAAATGCCGGATAAAGCGGTAAGCAACATGGGGAAATAAATGATAAGAACCCAGCGCCAAACGCTAAAAAAATACTAATATCTTGCATAATTCCACTCCTCTCCTTACATATTGTAGCAAAAACACATAAAAATACTATGAACAATTCGTGAACTCACTTTTACAACGTGGTAATAAGAAAAACCACTCTTTCTCACAGTTTCTAATAAAACGTTTTCATTTCCTTCTATTATATAGAAAAATCTCAATTGGATTAGGAAACCCTTTAATTGTTATTAACATAACAAAGGTAACATAGTTTCTCAAATGATTAGCACGTATACGTACGTTTATATACATATTGATTTAAAAAATATTTTTTCAAATGCTGTCTTTATACAATACAAAGCTGATTTTACAATACTTTTATAATTAACAATTTCAAGATTATGCATAAATATCATACTTTTATTATTATTCTATAAAATGTCGCACTTTTCTTTTATTTGACCCTACATTTTTAATTTTGTATACTTCCCTCTAGATATATTTTCGTTACGGAACAACTTCACATAGATGGGAGGAATTTTTCATGCTTCGTTATTCTCTTTTAGTTTTATTAGGAGCGTGTAGTTATGGAATTTTAGCTATTTTTGTTAAACTTGCATATGCAGAAGGATTTTCACTTGGAGAGGTAATTGGCAGCCAATATTTGTTCGGTTGGATTATTTTGCTGGCTATTACACTTCTATTTTCTAGACACCGCGTTCCATTAAAACAAGCATTAATTTTATTCGTTGCAGGAACATCTGCAAGTTTTACTGGAATTTTTTATTATGCTTCATTAAAAACTGTACCAGCTTCTATCGCAATTATTCTTTTGTTCCAATTCGTTTGGGTCGGTATTATTATTGAAGCTATTGTAACAAAAACATTACCTTCAAGGGAAAAAGTTATTTCGGTTATTTTCTTACTTGTAGGTACATTTTTATCAAGTGGTTTACTGGAAAAATCGGCAGGTACTTTCGATACAACAGGAATCATTTTAGGGCTATTATCTGCTATTACATTTGCAACATACATTTTTGTGAGCGGAAAAGTTGCTGTTGAAGTACCTTCATTACCACGTGGTGTCCTGTTAATGGCTGGCGCTTTAACTTTAGTTATGATCGTATTCCCACCAACATTTATTATGAACGGTGCCATTTCTCAAGGACTTTGGAAATACGGCTTAGGATTAGGAATATTTAGTATCGTTATTCCGTCTATTGCCTTTACAATTGGTATTCCAAAAATCGGTTCTGGCTTAGCGACTATTCTTGGTGCAGCAGAGCTACCAGTTACAACAATTATGTCTGTATCCGTTTTAAAAGAAGCTGTACTATCTTCACAGTGGATAGGTGTATCACTTATTTTAATCGGTATTGCAATTCCGCAAATTGCATATGCAAGGCGTGGATGTTATCAAAAACATCATACACATAAAAAAGTGGCAGCATAAAGTAAAACTTTAATCAGTGGGGATTTTGTTCATCCCCACTGATTATTAGCTCACACCACTCGGGCATTAACGAGAGAGGATTTTCATTTGAGAATCCTCTCTTTTATTGTTGTATACTTATAGTAAATACTTCGCTTAAGAAAGAGGGCATAATACGTGGCATCTATTCCAAATCAACTAACAGAAAAACTTATTTCCATTCGCCGACATTTACATGAGTATCCAGAACTATCATATGAAGAGTTTGAAACAACAAAAGCGATAAAAACTTGGTTAGAAGAAGCAAATATTACTATTATTGATTCCAATTTAGAAACAGGAATTATCGCAGAAATTTCTGGTAATCAAAATGGTCCAATTATAGCAATTCGTGCTGATATTGATGCCCTTCCTATTCAAGAAGAAACAAACTTACCATACACTTCAAAAATTCAAGGTAAAATGCATGCTTGCGGACATGATTTTCATACAGCAGCTATTTTAGGTACAGCTTTCTTATTAAAAGAAAAGGAATCTTCCCTAAATGGAACGGTTCGCTTTATATTCCAACCAGCTGAAGAAAGTAGCAACGGTGCTTGCAAAGTTATTGAAGCTGGACATTTACATGATGTACAAGCTATTTTCGGTATGCATAATAAACCTGATTTACCAGTAGGTACAATTGGCATTAAAGATGGTCCACTAATGGCTGGAGTAGATCGATTTGAAATTGAAATTCACGGTGTCGGGACGCACGCAGCTGTACCAGATGCTGGTGTTGACCCTATCGTCGCATCCTCTCAAATTGTTATGGCACTACAAACAATTGTAAGTCGAAATATTAGCTCTTCACATAATGCCGTTGTAAGTGTTACAAACATTCATTCAGGAAATACGTGGAACGTTATTCCTGAAAAAGCAACATTAGAAGGAACAGTTCGTACATTCCAAAATGAAACACGAGAAAAGATACCAGCTTTAATGGAACGTATTATTAAAGGAGTTTCTGATGCATTAGGCGTAAAAACAGAATTCCGTTTTTATTCAGGTCCTCCTGCTGTTCATAACGATACATCTCTAACCGACTTATCTACTCAAGTTGCCGAAAAAATGAATTTAAATATTATTTCTCCTAACCCATCAATGGCCGGAGAAGACTTCTCCTTTTACCAACAAGAAATACCAGGTTCATTCGTCTTTATGGGAACGAGCGGTACACATGAGTGGCATCATCCTTCTTTTACAATTGATGAACGAGCACTCCCTATAAGTGCAAAATACTTTGCTTTGCTAGCTGAAAAAGCTCTTAAACAATTCTCATAGAAAAAAGCCGTTAAGGGGTACTTAACGGCTTTTCTTATTAAGTTAAATCGCGTTTTAAAAATACTGTATAGGAAATACTTAAAAATACAAATAAATACAGCAATAACATACATGAAGCAAATGGGAAGGTTACTCCTTCAATAAAACTTCCATTCTTGGCAATACCGTATAAATCTGTGTTTGCCGGCAATAAATATTTCACCCAATTATATCTAGTTGCTGCTAGTAACGCAATATTTCCTGATAAAGCAAGAAACAGTGAAATACCGATTGCGCCCCCACTAGATCTTGTTAACACAGAAATCATAAATGCAAACGCTGCGTACACAAGAGTTGGCAACCACGATAAAATGTAATATTTACTTACTTCCACAAAAATATTTTGTTTTATAATATTTCCATCTTGAAAAATAAATTCACTCCATGCAGGCTGTTGGAATTTATAAATAACAAGTCCACTTAAAGCGGAGAAAATCATATTAAATATAAACAATAAAGCTGCAAATATAACGATTGCTAAAAATTTTGCTGTTAAAATTTTAAATCGACTTGCCGGACGGATTGTTAAAAATTTATATGTTCCCCAGCTATATTCATTCGCAAAAATTGTACTTGCATACACGAGGATAAATGGAAGCAAAATTGGAAATACGATAAAACCTGTATCTCTCATGAAAGAAAGTGGAGAACTGCTTGCTGGTGCTATATCCGTATCTAAATGCTTCATTTTAAGCTGATATTCCTTTACAAGCTCGTCCCCCGACCTTTCTGCTAAAATAGCTTCTTTTTTCATACCAAGCTTTTTCTCAATTTCTACCGTACGTTCTGTATAATCTGCTTTCCAACCCTTTGTTTCTGGTTCTAAATACTTTACCGTAACCCATCCTAATCCAATTATTAATACTGCAATAACCGCAAAAGGAATAATCGTTCTTTTACGCTTAAATATTTTATACAGCTCGTTATACACTAAATTAAACAATATCTTTTCCCCCTGTTAATTCTAAAAATTGCTCTTCTAACGTTTTTCTTTCTTCATATACACGATAAACTTGAATATTTTTCTCAAGCAAAGTACGAATAACATTTGGGATTTCTTCATCTTTTACATTGATAAGTAGATCATTACCTTTTATTACAACATCACATTCTAACATTTCCGCTGCTTTATTTGCATCATCTACACGTATACGGATCGTCTCCATCTCTTCACTATGACTATGCTGAATATTTTGCGTCGCTACATATTCTCCGTGTTGAATAATAATAACTCTGTCACACATTAATTCAACTTCTGAAAGTAAGTGACTAGATACAAGTACTGCTTTTCCTTGTTCATGTGCAATTTTCTTTATGTACATTCTCATTTCATGTATTCCACTTGGATCTAGTCCATTCGTTGGTTCATCTAGTACCAATACATCTGGATTATGAATAAGCGCCTGAGCAATCCCTAAACGTTGTCTCATACCGAGTGAATATGCTTTTACTTTACGGTCAATTACTTGTCCCATTCCTAACAATTTCACTACTTCATCGATACGTTCTTCTGTCACATTCCCATTCATTCGGCCGAAATATGTTAAATTTTCGTAGCCGCTCAAAAAAGGATAAAATTCCGGTGTCTCAATTACTGCACCAATTTTCGCAGCAGTTTTTTCAAATTGCTGTTTTACAGATTGACCATCAATCCATACTTCACCTTCTGTCATACGGATCATACCGACCATCATTCTCATTAAAGTCGTTTTTCCAGCACCATTTGGTCCTAGCAGGCCAACAACTTCACCTTTTTTAACTTCGAAACTAATATTTTCTACAAGTGTCTTTGAACCGATTCGCTTCGTTAACCGCTCAACTTTTACAATTGATTGTTCATTTGTCATTCTATACAACCTTTCCTTCCCATTCTTTGTCAGGTCTTTTCACTCTAACACGATTATTTTCATGTGTAAAATAGAAAAAGGCATGATTTCTCATGCCTTTTTCTCAAACTGAAACAAATTTCCGTCTTTTAAACTTCGAACAAATCGACAACATTGCATCATCGATAATACGACGACAGCCATCATAATTATACTAACAACTGCTATTGCATATATTGTAATTGGTGCACTATTTATCCCTTGTATCCCTGCTATTTTCATAAAGATAATCGTGAATAATTTCAAAAATAACATCCCATGAACTAGACCGAAAACAGACGCTGCTCCATAAATGAATAATTGCTCCTGACATAATAAACATAGTATTTCATTTTTTTTCATATTCCCTACTACATAAGATTTAAATTCCTCTCTCCTCACTTGCAGAAGAGAATTCGTCATTTTATACGCAATAAAAATACATATAAAAATCAATAAAATAAACAGCGTGTAAAAACACATTTGAAACAAAAATGTTGCCCCTATTTTCCCAGTCGCTAGTTCATTAAATTGTAGCGACATCATAAAAAACAAAATTGCAGTACACATGGCAATCCACATGAATTGCTTCATCCTTTTGACAGCAAATGTTCTTATATTTTTTCTCGCTAACCGACATAAAGACATAAATTTCTTCCCCTACCTTATAACATACGCATTCTATACTACTAGTGTATAAAAATATGACATTACAAACATCGCACTACAATCTGAATCTTTTCTAAGTCTTTAGTCCTAGAAAGGAAAATGGGAATTTATTCATATTTAAATTATAATTGTAAAAAGAGGAGGGTTTATACTATGCGTATAAACGTATTATTTATCTTATCTTTACTTTTCTTTACTAGTTGTAACCAAATACAAAATAATGAAGTTGCTTCTGTAGAAGCTTACAAGTTAACAAAAGAACAGTCTTCTATTTTACAAATGACGCCTATTCAAGAAGGAAATAGTATGTTTTATAACGTTACACTTAATAATGATAAAGATGAAATAAATGCTACGATTGATTATTATCAAAATGGTAAAAAAGTAAAAGAGATTACTAACATCGCTTCATCACATTTTCTAGAAAAGAAAATAAAACTCTCTTTCATACCACCACATTTCCAATTTGATAAAGATGTAAAAGAAAAAGGTCAATGGTATATTAATATTGACGGTGGTTCAACGCTTGCTCCTGAAGAAGCACCTCTAGGTGTAAATAGTTCTGCAACTATTACAATTCAATCTGCAAAAAATTTAAGATATAATCAGAAAACAATTTTAGCTGCTGTAATCCAAACAAGTAAAGAAACTGTAAGCGTCCCTACAATTGATGAAGAAACAGGTATTGATCTACTCTTAAAAGAAAATGAACACGTTTATCTTTTCAGTATCGAGCTAAAAAAAGAAAAATAAAACAGAAATGCACTTAAGCTGCATTTCCGCTTTATTGTTTAATAAGGTGTACTTTTATATATTCGAATTAAATCTATTTACCGTTACTAATATTACTCATCTTCTACTTCTATTCGTTTCTTCTCTCTTGCAATTTTTAAAAACTCTAACAGCTCTGGATTACTATTCATTTTTTTATAAGCTACCGACATTTCTGCAACAAAATTAGAATCATATAATTCTTTATATACAACTTCTGTTTTATATAATTTATTTGCCGATACAGGGATTACTGTAATCCCAATCCCTGCTGCTACAAGCCCCATAACTGTTTGATATTCTGTTGCTTCTTGTACAATTTGAGGACTAAAGCCAACCTCTCGACAAAGAGATAAAATTGTATCATACAACGCCGGCCATACTGGTCTCGTAATAAAAACAAACGGTTCATCGCGTAAATCTTCTATATGTATTTCATCTTTCTCTGCAAGTGGATGTGCCTTTGGCAAACATAAAGTACAAGATAACCTTTGAATTGGTTCTAACTCTAATAATTGTGTTGAAATTGGCGGCCGTAAAAATCCAATATCAATACGATTATCATGAAGTGCATGCACTTGATCTGGTGTAGATAATTCATGTAATGCGACAGACACTCTCGGAAATTTCTTTCTATACTCCCTGACGATAGACGGTAAAATATCATATATCGCCGCACCTACAAAACCAATTGAGAGTGATCCAACTTCTCCCCTTTGCGCACTTTGTGCAACTTCTACTGCTTTTTCAATTTGCTCAAACGCTTTTTTTACTTCTTTTAAAAACATTTCTCCTGCTTCTGTTAATTCAACCTTTCTCTTCGTTCTTGAAAATAACAGAACTCCCATTTCTTTTTCTAATTGCTGAATTTGTTGACTAAGTGGCGGTTGTGTCATTTGTAAACGAGCAGCCGCTCGTCCAAAGTGTAACTCTTCTGCCACAACAACAAAATATTGCAAATGCCGTAATTCCATTTTGGACACCCTTTTCAATTTCAATTAATACGTCTAATATATTAATAACATATAATTTATATATTAGACAAATATTTTGAATGAACGTATAGTAGAAATTGTTAATTCTTTTTTACAATTTTTATGTAAAAAAAGAAAGAGGTGGTTACTGTATGAAATGGTGGAAGTTAAGTGGACAAATTTTATTATTATTTTGTTTCGCTTGGACAGGTGAATGGATCGCAAAACAGGCACACCTCCCAGTTCCAGGAAGTATAATCGGTATTTTTTTATTATTAATTTCATTAAAATTTAACCTAGTTAAAAAAGAGTGGATACAGGACGGAGCAGACTTTTTATTAAAAGAACTTATTTTATTTTTTATTCCTTCTGCAGTCGCTGTTATTCGTTACAAAGATACACTATCACAATATGGAATCGATCTCATTTTAATTATTATGATTAGTACACTTTGTGTTACTCTCGTAACAGGACTATTAACAGAATTGCTACTTAAGCGGAAAGGATCAACGCAATGATCGGCTTTCTTTGTTTACTATTAACACTATTGACATATTGGATATCTAAAAAAATATATCAACGTTGGAATTGGAGCTTACTTTCTCCTCTCCTTGTCTGTCCCATTATTTTAATCGCTTTATTGCTTGGACTAGACACACCTTATGAAACATATGAATCTGGTGGTCAATGGCTAACAGAATTATTAAAACCTGCAACAGTTGCTTTTGCATGGCCAATCTATAAATACTTTGATTTATTAAAGAAACACGGAATCGCCATCTTACTTAACGTCATCGTTGGTTCATTTTTATCAGTTATTACTTCGGCACTACTAGCAAATTATTTTCAAATTGATTCGTCACTAGAACATAGTTTAGCACCGCATATTGTAACGACACCAATCGCAATGGCTATTTCAGAAATGATTGGTGGCATGTCACAATTAACAGCTGTATTTGTCGTTTTAACTGCCTTAACAGGAGCATTACTCGGCCCTTCCCTTATACGTATTTGCCGCATTAAAACCGCGCTCGCAAAAGGTATTATGTTAGGAACGAGCGCAAATGGAACTGGTACATCAAAAGCATTCGAAATCGGCCCTGTTGAAGGAACAATCGCAAGTTTATCCATGCTTTTAACAGCGGGTGCTAGTTTAGTTATCGTTCCGCTTTTCTTATCTTGGATACATTAAAAAGCAAGTATTTACATACTTGCTTTTTCATTTATATATTGACATATTAACTCGTAATCCTCCGGAAAAGCTAGCGATAATTTTTCAACTTCCTGTATCCCTTTCCAGTCAATTTCATGTATTAACTCATCAGGATCTTGAATTTTCATACTACCGCCTATTTTTTTAACAAAGTAATAATGAACATACACTGGAATTCCGTATGTAATACCTTCTTTTTCGTATATTTTATTTACAACTTCCACATTGTAGCCTGTTTCCTCCCAAACTTCCCTGATACAACATTCTTCTAGTGTTTCTCCCTTTTCAAATCCTCCACTTGGTACAGACCACCTTTTTTCTTCCCCTTCTTTGCCTTGTAGCACCATTAAAATTTCATTTCTGTCATTCATACATATAGCTGCCGTACCTATCCATCTCTCCATAAACATCCCTCCCCTACTAAAATTCGCCTTCTTTTTTATTTTCCCCTTGAAAAAAGAGGAAAAAAATAAACGGTGACGAAAGAATACATCAACTTCATAGGCAGTCCCTTCTTAGAAATTAAAAACGGAAGGATGAAATTATGATTTCTAAATATGTTGTGGAATGTGTCTTTTGTGAAGAAAATCGAAAACCTCGCCAAGCTACCGTCACAGTTCCCGCCACTTCTCAACTACTAGCTATTCAAAAAGTTCGGGCTGAATGTAAACGTCGCTTTGGAAAAACGTTATTATTGCAAACAGAGGTTAAAGAAGAAATAGTTTTGGAACAAAAAGAAAGCTGACCATCAATTGGCCAGCTTTCTTGTCCGATCATATTTTCACATGAAGATTAGGGGCATCCTCTTTAAGGATCGGGATTTTCCCATTATGTACGTTCCATAATGGTCATCGAACAATATATTTCTATGCAATTAAGTATTGAATAGAATAGGGCAAAACTTGTTCGCATTTTTAGAAAAGGGATAGGGATATAATTCAAGTAGTACTTCGAATACTCGAACTTTATACTCATAATATTAATGCAAATTCTTTTATATGGGAAATATGAATTACTTATATAATTCATTCGTAAAATATATTAATATCTTGCTATAGTAGTTTTATTCCATCAATAACATACATCCGGCTAAAACTGGCGTCATAATCATTGAAAATCTCAACAGCATGCGTGGTGCATAATTTGTAAACTTCGCACCGATATATGCTCCTAACATCGTCCCAATTAATACTTGCAATAACAATATATAATCTAAATACCCTTCCGAACTATATCCAATCCCGCCTCCAATTGCAATGGGTAATATAACAAGCATAGTCGTTCCTACAGATTGCTGTATCGTTAATCCTAAAAGAACCATTAGTCCAAGTTGTATAAAAGGGGCTGAACCAATCCCGAATGAACCAGCCAACATTCCAGTAACTAATCCTAAACATATACATTTCATCAAGTTGTTTTTTGAAAGTTTTTTCTGTCCACATAAGGGTGGCTGTTGCTTATTTAGAGACATAATCAATTTAATAAACATAAAAATTGCTGATAAAAATAACATCCCAGCTGTAAACCAATGGAGAAGATGTGCTGGTATAAGCGAACCAAACTTTGAACCGATATAAGAACCAAGCGCTCCAAATCCACCAACAATCCCGCCTATCATAAGTACAACATTTCCTTCACGATAATGACTTATAACTCCAGATAACGTCGTAAATGCCATAGCAGTTAAAGATGTTGCAAGTGCAACGTGAATAGGAATATGAAATACTAAAGTGAGTATCGCGATAATAAATCCAGCTCCCCCTGCTCCAACAAATCCTAATAAAATACCCATTAATAACATCGTTATAATAATTGCCACATACTCTCCCTCCAGTATCCCAATTATCTACTATACGCCCTCTTCCATACAAATAAAAAGCATCCTATCCGGATGCTTTCACTACTTTTCTATATTGAAAATATGTAATCAATCTTGATTAATTAAAATAACAGCAGGACCAGCAACGACTACTCCAGCTACTTCTATCTTTTCAAATTCCTTTACTGTAATAGATATAACACCTTCTCTTTCCATCAATTCTTTACTCAGGACTTCAGTCGGTATCGTCTTCACCGTCTTACCTCCTTTTCATTTATACAATATGATAAAGCGACACTTTAATCAGTGGGGGTTTTGGCCACCCCCACTGATTATTAGCCCTCATCAACCAGGCTTTTGCGAGATAAAAACAACCCAATACATCCATATATATGCATCACCTCCACTTTCATTCCTTATTCCATCCAAAATTCATATTCCCTTTCTATAACATATTGAAAAATAAAAAGAAGCTATAACATATAGCTTCTCTCTAAGTTTCTTTACCCTCTCTGTACCTTATATGTCAAAACTCTACCATCTCTATCAAATTGGAAAATAAGCTGTTCACTATCTATTGGAATGAAGCCACGTTCTGTCCCAAGATAGTACAAAGTGATGACCCCTTCTTCCTCATTTCTCGTTTCAGTAGGCGTTCCTAACAATTGTGTAATTTCTTCATTTGATTTCCCTATTAATTTATATTTTTGCATGAAATCATCTACCATATGTACCCGTTTCTCTTCGTCATTTAACCACCGATCTCGATTAAAATTGGAAGTGTACTCATTCATACTTAATTGTACAGCACACACTATTAATGGAATGATCCCTACTATCATTACACGTAACATTTGTTTCTTTTCTTTATTACGACTTGTAGAAGCACGTAAGATGACTCTTTGAATCATGACTAATAAAATAAATGGCATAACTACTACAAAAATACTCTTTACACTTAATGACATATGAACTATATCGATAACGAAAATAAACGCAATGTACATGACTATATACAAACAAAAATAAACATACAAAATCCCATGTAATAGAGCACCCAGAAAAATCTCCCCCTTTTTAATTCACCTGGCAAAGCATTTCTCTTATCTTTTGTAACTCTTGCGCTGTATATATTACTTCCCCTGTTAAAACTTCATTTTTGAAAAACGCTACGATTTGCTCCCTATCTTTTAATCTAGGTGTGTCCTCATTAGAAAGATCTAGTACTTCTTTACCACTCTCATTATAAAAATATACAATTGGCTTTACGTTTTCTTTTACAATATCAACTTGCAATTCTTTCAAACAATTGTATAAAATTTGAGATTGTTTCTTCGCTTTATATACTGGATTCCCTTCATTTTTCACTTGTATAGTTAACGAATCTTCACCTGTAATACATTCAAGCGTCTCTTCTTTTTTAATTTCTTGTTGATACTTACCTATTTCATCAAGCATAAATGAATATATACTAGCATTCTCTTTCGTTACACCATGAATTAATTTTCCTGTCCACTCTCTCGTCTCAAGTAAATACATACCAGTTTTATATAAGATAAGATGATGGATTCGAATATCGTTTATTCCAAGTTTATCTCTAATAAAAACATTCGGCATAATATGAAATTCATCTTCTTGTATGATTTCTTGTTCTAAAAATCCTTGCTTCATATAATGTAATGTTTCATGCGTATTTACTTCAGCGCTATTTTTAGTATACTCTCGTAAATCTGCAATTAACTTTTGAAACATATGTATTTCATTACTATGTTTATCTTGCATTTCACTACGTTCTTTACTATGTTGCATAGCTAATTGATTTTTCATCATACGCATATTTTCAAGTTCTCTAGCTGTACTAACTTGTAAATCATTATACTTTTTCTGTTCCATATTTTTTAACGTATTTTGTTGCTCTTTATGTTCTGTAACCGTGGCTGCAATTTCACTTTCATACGTTTCAATCGCTTGCTTTTTTTCAAATTCCACCTGCTGGCTCTCTGATTCCAACTGTTTATTTTTATAAAACAGTACGAATACTGCAGCTAATAATATTAAAATTACACCTATTAGCACATAATCCATATTTTTACTCCTTTATTTCAATTTTTGATTATTTTTTATAAATATCCCCATTGTATTATACTATGCTTTTAATATACAACTTGTGAAAATTACTTTTTTCATAGAGTGACACTTTAATCAGTGTTTTGTTCTATCACCCACTCATTATTAGCCCTCACCAATCGGCCTTTTACGGGCAACTCCCACCTATCTTCCTCGCATTCGCCGAGATTCTTACTGCCTGCAAATCGCGGGATAAAAGGTATCTCAGGCGAGATACCTTTTACGTTGACTTTATTATACACCATACTGAATATAACTCGAATCATAATATATCCATTCATTTCCACCTAATCCGAGCCAGCCATCTTGCTTACACCATACTCGATATGCCTCACCATGATGTAACTGTCTTATAACATTTCCACTTAATGATGGAGCATCCCGTAGATTCACATTGTCACCAGTAATAGTCGCCACATAATGTTTATACTGAATATAACTCGAATCATAGTATATCCATTCATTTCCACCCAAAGCAAGCCAACCATCTTGTTCGCTCAAAACTTCATATGATTCACCTCGATTTAGCTGGCGAATTACACTAGATTGTAAAGATGGTCCAGTCCGTAAATTTACATTATCGCCATTAATTACAGCAACACCGTAAACTGGAGTTGCATTATTAGGCGGAGAAACATTCCCTCCACCACTCGATCCATTCCCTTGCAAAGCTTCTAATGAAACTGCTGCTGATACATCACAATTTCCTACACCTGAAATTTGACCAGAATCAGTGTATTGCCACGCTGTCCACTCTGTCCATCCACCAGCATCAGCAGGCGGTGTACTAGAATATCTAGCAATCCAAAGTGGAATATCACTTAACCCGTTAATTCCAAACTCATTAATATACCAAACTCCTGTATATAACATTACATTTTTTCCAGTAGCCTGTTTCACATAATTTATGAAACTTCTTGCCCAATTAGATATAGCGGTACCAGTTAAATTACTATTACTCGGATCTGTTGGTGACTCTAAATCTAGAACTGGCATTAAGTCTGTTTGATTGCTTTGTAATATACTCACAAAATATTTCGCTTCTGAAATTGCATCATTTTGTTCTGGATGTGCAAAATGGTATGCACCGATTAATACATTCGCATTTCGTGCCGCTTGTACATTTTGAACAAAAGTAGGATCAAGATACTTTACACCTTCTGTCGCTTTTGCATATGCTGCTGGAATGCCAGATGCCTTCACTGCATTCCAATCAATACTCCCTTCCCAATGAGACACATCGATAAACGTAACATTTGAACTCGATCTGTTTTGCATATAAAATCTCCTATCAAATTTTTTCATTCCGTATACATACAATATGTACAACTTTACTAAATGGACACGACATGTATGCTATAAAAACAAAGAGTAAATATATTTTATATACAAAGTAAAAAAGACCTTGTATATTACAAGGCCTTTTGCAAGCTTCCTTTATTTTGTAGTAAATACATATTATAATACAACCCTTGCTCACTCAGTAACTCTTGATGTGTTCCCCTTTCTACTATCTCTCCATCATGCATAACGAATATTTGATCTGCATCTTGAATTGTAGATAACCTGTGAGCAATCGCTATCGTCGTTCTACCTTTTCTCATTTGCTGCAACGCTGTTTGAATAGCCTCTTCTGTTTCTGTATCGATATTAGCTGTTGCCTCATCTAATACTAACACTTTCGGATTAGTTGCTATCGTTCTAGCAAAAGCAATTAATTGTCGTTGACCACTAGAAAATTCAGCTCCTCTTTCTACTACTTCTGTTTCATACTGCTTTGGTAATTTTTCAATAAACGTATTGGCTTGCACAAATTGCGCAGCTTCTTTTACTTCTTCATCTGTAATTTCTTCATTGTACATACGAATATTTTGCTTTACATTTCCTGCAAATAAAAATGCATCTTGCAATACGAGTCCTATTCTCTTTCTAATTTCTCGTTCTTCAAATTTCTCTAAATCTACACCGTCTATTACAATGTTTCCCGACTTAATATTATAAAATCGCATTAGTAAATTCATAATGGTACTTTTTCCGCTACCAGTATGCCCAACAAAAGCAACCGTTTGCCCTTGTTTCACATGAAAAGATACATTTTTTAAAACATCACGCTTTCCATCATACGAAAAAGTAACATTTTTAAATTCAATATCTCCATTAACTACTTGAGGATTCCCATCCCCTTTTTGAACCGGCGCTAAATCTTTCTCATCTATTAAATGAAATACACGTGATGATGAAACAAGTGCCTGTTGGAAAAATGATAATTTCATCATCATCTCATTTACAGGTTGGAAGAAACGATGAATATAGTTAACAAACGCATATAAAACTCCTACTTCAACGGGACTCTTTAAAGCGTCAATTCCGAATAAACCAAGTACTAATGCAATTGCTACAATATGAACTAAATCCGTTGCTGGACGTAAAAGTAATGCGTCTAACTTTAACGTGCGTCGTCCTGCACTATAATGTTTATTATTCACCTCTTCAAATTCTTTTCTCATACGTTTTTCTTGTCTGAATACTTGAACAATATTCATTCCTTGAATGGACTCATTTAACTTCGCATTTAATACGCTTAATTGATTACGTACTTCTAAATAAAAAGCTGCACTTTTCCGGCGATATAGCACCATAATAGCAAACATAATTGGAATTAATATAAGAGAAAATAGTGCTAATTTTACATCTAATAAAAACATCGCCACTAAAATCCCTACTAAAAACACTACATTTTTTACGAATGTTGATAGTACACTTACATAAAAATCCTTAATCGCTTCCGTATCATTTGTTATGCGAGATACGAGTGTACCTATCGGCGTACGATCAAAGAAACTTAATGACAATTTTTGAACGTGTTCATACACTTCAACTCGCATATCTTGAACAATCTTAAAAGCTATATTTTGAAAGTACAATAAATCTAAATACGTAAATAATACTTTTAATAAATGTGCAATTATATACACTACAAATAGAGTAACAAGTGCTGATTGATCAAAGTTACGCGGTACTAAATGTTCATCAAGAAATTGTTTAATTAAAAAAGGACCCATCATTTCAGTTACAGTTGCACCAACTAGGAATAAAAATGCTAATGCTAATAACCTTTTATATGGTCTCATATAAGAAAGTAATCTTCTTAAATCACTCCGCTTTTTCTCAGCCATCATACGCCTCCTTTCTCTACTAACGCCTCTAGTTGCTGGCTTTCGTACATTTCTTTATACCAACCATTTTCTCCCATCAATTGTTCATGTGTTCCTCGTTGCACTACCGCTCCTTCATCAATCACAAGAATAATGTTTGCATGCTGAATTGCACTTAAACGGTGTGCAGTAATAATCGTCGTTTTTTCTGCTCTTTCCCGTTTCAATGCGGATAATATAGTTTCTTCTGTTTTTGCATCGACAGCTGATAAACAATCATCTAAAATTAAAATTTCAGCATTCGTTAATAAAGCACGCGCAATTGAAATCCGCTGTTTTTGACCTCCCGATAGTGAAACACCTCTTTCACCTACTACCGTATCATACCCTTCTGAAAATTGAACGATATCATTATGAATACAAGCAATTTCAGCAGCACGCGCAATTTCTTTATATGTAGCATCGACCTTTCCGAATGCAATGTTCTCTCCAATACTCGCTGAAAATAAAAAATGATCTTGCGGCACGTATGAAATTGCAGAACGTACACCATGAAGTGTTACATCTCGAATATCCCGCTCACCAACTTTTAATTCACCATTAAAATGATCATATTCTCGAATTAAACATTTTAACAACGTCGTCTTCCCTGCACCGGTACGTCCCACAATACCTAGCGTTTCACCTTTTCTTAAATTAACATAAATATCTTTTAAGTTTAATAGTTCATTTTTCTTATAAGAAAATGAATCAATAGCAAATGAAACATCACCACTTGCTATAGTATTTATAGTGTTTTCCTTATTTACTACATCTGAAGTTTGTGAAAGTATTTTCTCCACACGATCATACGAAGCGCGTCCACGTTCCATAATATTAAACAACCATCCAAAAGCTAACATTGGCCATACAAGAGTCCCTAAGTATGTTGTAAACGTTACTAGCTCTCCTACAGTTAATTCGCCCCGTACTACTAATAAAGATCCGTAACAAACTGCGATTAAAAACGAAAACCCGACAATAAGTGCAATCGTTGGATCGAATAACGAGTCAATACGTGCGACTAACATATTTTTATGTACGACATCTTCTGATTTCTTCCGAAATGCTTCCAAATCCTCTTTCTCTTGTCCAAGCGAGCGAATCACCTTCATCCCACTCATACTTTCTTGTACTTTATCATTGATTTCAGAAAACGATTGCTGCGCTTTATGAAATCTTCTATGCAATAAAGTTCCATAATAATTTGTAGAAATCGCTACAATTGGCATCGGAATTAAACTTAATAATGTCAACTTCCAACTAATTGTAAACCCCATCGCCACAAGTACACATCCTCCAACTGCTAATGAGTCAACAAGTGTTAAAACACCCGATCCAGCAGTTTGCTGAATTGCCTGAATATCATTGGTCGCATGCGCCATCAAATCGCCTGTACGACGTGATTGATAGAAAGTTGGACTCATCTTTGTAAAATGTTCATATAAATTCTTTCGTAATTGACGGGCTAATTTTAAAGAAGATCCAAAAATCATAATACGCCACAAATAACGCAATATGTACATAGTAATTCCTACAACAACTAACAGAATAACCCACTTCAACAATTTTTCAGATGTTAATGTTCCATTATTAATTTCATCTACTACAATACCTAGTACTTTCGGGGCTACAAGTTCAAGAAGCGCGACACCAAATAACATAATAATCCCAATTATGTACGCTCGTTTTTCTTGTTTAAAAAACCAAGCTAAATTAAAAAATACTTTCATATTTATCCTCCTCCCTTAAAATGAGCGATGTTTTCAGTTTAACAAAAATACAGAATTTTTAAAAGTTTTAAATACTTTCAAAATCCAATAGGAAAGGGCACTCTTATCGAGTGCCCTTTAGCGCTTATTTTGTTTGTTGCTTGCTCATCGCGCTCATCATTTGATTGATTTTCTTTTGGGAAGGTTTTTGTCCCATTTGCATCATCATCATTTTTAACATTTGTTCATTAATTGGTGGATTTTTTTCTAAGTAGTTCATCATGTATTTGCGGGCAATGAAAAATCCTAACGCCACGCCTGCTACTAGTGCTACTACGCCCACTAGAATACCTAACCAAATTGGCATATATTTTCCTCCTTCATGTTGTCTACCTTACAGTGTACTAAAACCTTTTCAATAAGACAAGATAGAATTCGACATTTTTTACACATATGTTCGTACTTGTTTTAAAGGATTCAACCATCCGTACTTTGTATTTTCATAATCCATAGCTAAAAATGTTAGTTCACACTTTCTTAACACCTCAAAGAAAGTCGTTTCCATAGAGACATTTCCAGAGGTATCCATGCGAATATAGTGTGGTTTCACTATTATTTCGCCATATTCCGCTCCCGTAAAAAGTGTATGCGTATGATGTGTTCTATCATATTTACCAAGAACACGCAAAGCTTGCTCTAATTTATGATGAATTTTCATTACTTGTAATGGCATCGTTATATACATCATTTGTTTATATAACACTTTTTTCTCCGAAAGGGACCCAGATTCTGAAAATCGAGCAAATAAATCAAAAAACAAATATTCACGACCAAAATAAGCTTTCGCAATATCCTCTTGAATTAAATACAATTCATACGTTTTCATTTTCAGCCTCCCAATCTGGACAACCTTTTCTCTTCATTATATAGAAGAAAATTTGCAATGATTGTCTGACTGCGGAGAGATAAAAAACTTTTTCTGTCGAAAAAACTCATTTACATAGAAAAACCTCTCCATGCCGGAGAGATTTTTCTAAAATCATTAAAGCATTTCTTTTACTTTACGAACAACGTTCTCTACAGTAAATCCATACTCTTCCATAATCTTCTCACCAGGAGCAGAAGCACCGAATGTATCGATACCTAACACATCTCCTTCAAGACCTACGTAACGGTGCCATCCGAATGTAGCACCCATTTCGATTGCGAAACGTTTTGTTACTGCTTTTGGTAATACAGATTCTTTGTACTCAGCAGTTTGAGCTTCAAAGCGATCCATAGATGGCATGCTGACAACAGCTGCGTCAACGCCGTCTACTGCTAACGCTTTTTGTGCTTCAACAGCTAGACTTACTTCAGATCCAGATGCAAGTAAAATTACATCAGCTGTTTCTTTCTTGCTTGCAGAAACTACATATGCACCTTTTGCAACTTTTTCATACGTATCTTCTTTTGCGCCTTCTAATGTTGGAAGATCTTGACGAGTTAATACTAAAGCAGTTGGTGTTTTTGTAGATTCTAAAGCTAATCTCCAAGCCGCAACAGATTCGTTACCGTCAGCTGGACGAATAACAGATACATTTGGCATTGCACGAAGCGCTGCTAATTGCTCAACTGGCTCATGTGTTGGACCGTCTTCACCAACAGCGATACTGTCGTGTGTGAATACATACGTTACTGGCAATTGCATTAATGCTGCAAGACGAATTGCTGGACGTAAGTAGTCAGAGAATACGAAGAACGTACCACCGTAAGTTTTTAAACCACCATGTAGTGCAATACCGTTCATTGCTGCACCCATTGCGAATTCACGTACACCGTACCAAATGTTTTTACCGCTGTAATCTTCTCTTGTAAAGTCTTTTTCGTTATTCATATATGTTTTGTTAGAACCAGCAAGGTCAGCAGATCCACCGAAGAATGATGGTACAGACTCTGCAATTGCATTAATTACAGCACCTGAAGAATTACGTGTTGCTGCTTTTGATCCTAATTCATAAGTTGGTAAGCTTTGTTCCCAACCTTCTGGAAGAAGACCGTTCATTGCTGCTTGCAGTTCGTTTGCTAATTCTGGATATGCTTGTGCATATTCACCTAACATCGTGTTCCAAGCTGCTTGCGCTGTTTCACCAACATCTTGTACTGTTTTACGGAAGTTGTCATATACTTCTTCTGCTACATGGAAGTCTTGTTCAGCAGTCCAAGCGTATGCTTCTTTCGTTAATTTTGTTTCGTCTACACCAAGTGGAGAACCGTGTGAAGCTGATTTTCCTGATTTGTTTGGAGAACCGAAACCAATTGTCGTTCTTACTTCAATTAGCGTTGGGCGTTTTTCGTCAGCTTTCGCTTCTTCAATTGCTTTCGCGATTGCTTCAATATCGTTTCCATCCTCAACACGGATTACTTGCCATCCGTATGCTTTGTAACGATCTTCTACACTTTCAGAGAATGAACGATTTAAATCGCCATCTAATGAAATATCGTTTGAATCGTAAAGCACAACAAGACGCCCTAATTGTAAATGAGCAGCTAATGAAGATGCTTCAGCAGAAACGCCTTCCATTAAATCTCCATCACCACAAATAGCGTATGTATGATGATCTACTACATTATACGCATCACGGTTATATTTAGCCGCTAAATGTCTTTCAGCCATTGCCATACCTACAGCAGTTGCAATACCTTGTCCAAGTGGACCAGTAGTTGCGTCTACACCTGCAGTATGACCGTACTCAGGATGTCCTGGAGTTTTACTTCCCCATTGACGGAAGTTCTTTAAGTCATCCATTGTTACATCATAACCAGATAGGTGAAGTAGGCTGTATAATAACATTGAACCATGACCTGCAGATAATACGAAACGATCGCGGTTAAACCACGTTGGGTTATTTGGATTATGTTTCATAAATTGAGTCCATAATGTATAAGCCATTGGTGCTGCACCCATTGGCATTCCTGGGTGACCAGAGTTTGCTTTTTCAATCGCATCGATGGATAATGTGCGAATCGTGTTGATAGAAAGTTGTTCGATTGAATGTGACATGCTATTCTTCCCTTCGCTTATATTAGTAAACGTTTTATACATTTATATGATAGCTTCCCACGCAAGATTATACAACATGTATCGACAAATATGTTGATGTTTTTTTGATTTTTTATAAAAAAACCAATGATTTCGGGAATGTATGGGTATTCAATATGACATACTTTTTTATTGTTTTTATTTTAAAAAGAAAGGGAATTATCTGTATATTTATACAAACGTACAGACTTCTTTTAATAAACACTTAAAAAGACAAAAAAGCATCTGACTTCGATGCTTTTAAAATCCGTTAAACAATCCGTTTTCGAATCGAACTTGAAATAAAATCGATTATAATTACCATTAGAATGATGCCCAATAAAATAATTCCCACACGAGACCAATTCCGTGAACTTAATGCAAAAATTAATGGCGTACCAATACCACCTGCTCCAATTACACCTAAAATCGCAGCGGATCGCACATTAATTTCGAACCTGTATAACGTATACGATAGAAAATCTGGTAACACTTGTGGTAATACCGCATACCAAAGTATTTGAAACCGATTTGCACCTGTTGATATTAACGCCTCGGTCGGTCCCTTATCTATATTTTCAATTCCTTCCGAATATAGTTTCCCTAACATTCCGATAGAGTGTAACCCTAAAGCTAGAACTCCGGCAAAAGAGCCTGGCCCAACAGCTTTTATAAATAAAAGAGCCATAACTAATTCAGGAAATGTACGAACAAAACTAAGTACAAATTTCCCAGCACCTGAAGTTAATTTTCCACTACTCATATTCGTTGCCGCCCAAAAAGCAAATGGAACAGATAAAAAGGCAGAAATAAATGTACCTAATATTGCAATTGCCAACGTATCAATCAAACCATGTAATAAATCTTCACCATCAGGCAAAGATACATATGACCAATCTGGGTTCAACACGCCTGTCATAATTGCTTTTGTAATTTCTCCCGCTGTATTTTTTATTCCCTCGAGTGGGACACCTGAAAAGGCCCATACATATATAACTGTTAGTGCTATAAAAATAATCCAGCGATTTACACTCGGTTTCTTCGGTTTTGGTACGATTATCGTCGTTTTACTCATTATAATTTCTCCCGCAACAATGTACTTATATAATCAATTAACAATACAACAACAAGGGTATAAATAATAATGGAAGCAGTTTGTTGATATTGTAAAAATCCAAGTGTACGATCATAATATAAACCAATGCCACCTGCTCCTACTAAACCTAGAACGGCTGCGGCACGTACATTCACCTCAAATGTATAAAGTACGTAGGAAACAAAGTGCGCTTTCACTTGCGGAATGACCCCATAAACAATCCATTGCACCTTATTCGCTCCTACAGCTGTCATCGCTTCTAATGGACCTGGATCAATTGATTCAATTGACTCATACAATAATTTCGCTACGAGCCCAACCGAGAAACAAGTAAGAGCCAAAATACCTGGAAGTGGTCCTATTCCAAAAATCGCTACAAAAATAGCCGCTAATAATAAATCTGGTATCGTTCGTATAAAATTTAAAATCAATCGAGCTGGACCGTACAAAAATACACTAGTAAATACATTACTTGCTGCAAATAGTGCAAGTGGAATGGCTAAAATCGCTCCTAAAGTCGTTCCAATAATCGCCATGCGTATTGTATCTAACATTGCTGTTGTAATAACTTGAAAATAACTCCAATCTGGTGGCACCATTTCCTTCAATAAATCCATCATATTTGGAAAACCAACTACTAGTTTTGAAAATGATGCGTCGACCTGTACACTACTACCCCACAACAGTAAAATAACTAGAATAACCGTTAACATATGTTTCAATTTACTCGGCGGCTTCGGTATCGATTTCGAATATATCGTCACGTCATTCATTTAGCTGCCACCTCTAATAGTGAGCTTTTCTGAGCTACGTCCCCATAAATTTCAGCAAATTTTTCATCCGTTGCCTCATCTACTACACCATCAAAAACAATTTCACCTGCATGTAATCCAATAATGCGTGTAGCATATTGCCTCGCTAAATCAATAGAATGTAAGTTTACAATTGTCGTAATTCCAAAATCTTCATTAATTTTTTTCAAATCATCCATTACTTGCTTTGTTGTCAGTGGGTCTAACGAAGCAACAGGCTCATCTGCCAATATAATTTTCGCTTCTTGTGCCAATGCTCTAGCAATCGATACACGTTGCTGTTGTCCTCCTGATAATTCATCTGCTCGTGCATATGCTTTTTCTAAAATATTTACCCTGTTCAAAGCCTGAAATGCAAGTTCCAAATCTTCCTTCGGAAACAAGCCTAACGTTGTACGTAATGTCGAATGATATCCAACACGCCCGGCTAATACATTCTTCAGTACCGTGGATCGCTTTACAAGGTTAAAGCTTTGAAAAATCATACCAATATCTCGGCGCATGCGTCGTAACTCTTTGCCTTTTGCAGCAGTAATAGACTCACCTTCAATAATAATTTCTCCTTCTGTAATCTCATGAAGGCGATTTACTGATCTGAGGAGTGTAGATTTTCCAGCCCCAGATAGCCCGACCATTACAACAAATTCACCTTTTTGAATTTTTAAATTTATGTTTTTCAATCCTTTCGTACCATTTGGATACACTTTGGAGACATTTTGAAACTCTATCACACATCTTACCTACCTTCTATGTATTATCAATAACTGAAAAACGGCAAACTAACTGAAATCACACACTTTCCAGTTAGTCGCCATTTCCATATGTATTATTGTGTTTTCACTTTCTTTCCATAGTCACGAACGATATCAAATTTACTATCATCAGATTTCACATATCCTTCGTGTGAGTATACCTCTTTAATGATTTTGTGCCCTTCTTCATTCTTTCCTATTTCAATGAAAGCATCTTGTAATTTCTTGCTCCACTCCGCATCTAAATCAGAACGTACAGAAATCGTATCGTTTGGAATTTTCTCCGTAAATTTTACTATTTTCGTTTGATCGAATATATTCGGATAATCTTTTTTTACAATATTACGAGCATCTTGGAATACAACAGCTGCATCAACATCACCATTTAAAAGAGCAATAAGTGACTGATCATGACCTTTTAATGTAACAGGTTTCACATCCTTTAGCGGATCGACTCCCTCTTTTAACAATACAGCTGCAGGCCATACATACCCTGCTGATGATGTTACATCTTGATAACCAATTTTTTTACCCTTTAATTCTTTTACACTGTTAATATTAGAATCTTTCTTAACAACAAACTCTGATTTATAAAAATCTACTAAGTCCTTTGTGGGAGCTCCAGTTTCATCATCTACCCCAAAACGTTGCGCCTGTAATATTACGTTTGCAGCCTTTTTCTCATGCGCTAACACATACGCTGTTGGAGGTAAAAATCCTACATCTACTTGTTTTGATGCCATAGCTTCTACAATTGTATTGTAATTCGTTGAAATACTAACTTTTACCGGAATGTTTAATTTATCACTTAATAGATTTTCCAATGGTTTTGCTTTTGCCTCTAACGTATCTGCATTTTGAGAAGGAACAAATTGAACATTTAACGTCTTCGGTACATAACCTTTTTTCGTATCCTCATTTTTACTTGCACTTGATTCCTTCGTTCCACAGCCACTTAATAACCCCGC
The DNA here is from genome assembly GCF_002073415.2 of Bacillus sp. FDAARGOS_235. Taxonomy (NCBI): domain Bacteria; kingdom Bacillati; phylum Bacillota; class Bacilli; order Caryophanales; family Bacillaceae; genus Bacillus; species Bacillus sp. FDAARGOS_235. The sequence goes on along the minus strand of NZ_CP020437.2, from coordinate 4,703,357 downwards.
TGCTAGTACAACTGTTGTGCTCATTGCAAAAACTTTTTTCAACATGTGAATGCCTCCATTTTTCGTTGTTATAAAATAACCTTCCGTAAACATGAAGAAATATATCACATATTTTTACAAACAATTACTTATTTACAGAATCTTTACACATTCTATACATTCTGATTAAAATTCTTTTCATATATTTGATATGATTAATTGAAAGATAACAATAGAAAAGGTGAATGGTATTGAATCAAAATCAAATTGTAACTTTAAATATTTTATTAACAAGCGATGTACATGGTACTGTGTATCCAATTCACTACCAAGATAACTCCAAAGCAGAAATTGGTTTAGCTAAAATTTCTACTCTTATAAAAAAAGAACGTTCCAAAAATACAAACGTTCTTTTAGTTGATAACGGTGATTTCATACAAGGAACACCTTTAACTTATCATTACGCTACATACGAAAAAGATAAGAAAAATCCAATGTCCTTATTGGCCAACTATTTAAATTATGATGCTGCAATTATCGGCAATCATGAATTTAATTATGGAATGGATATATTAAATCATGCTGTAGAAACTGCAAACTTCCCGTACTTATCAGCAAACATTTTAGATAAAAACATAAAAGAACCTTATTTCGGGAAACCCTATATAATAAAACATATTGAATCAAATATAAAAATTGCTATTTTAGGGGCAACAACACATTACATCCCGAATTGGGAACAGGCCCATCATATTAAAGATTTACTATTTGAAGATGCATTAGAAACAATAAAAAAGTGGGTTCCTTACATCCGTAAACATGAGCAGCCCGATTTACTAGTCGTAGCCTATCACGGGGGATTTGAACGCGATTTTCAAACAGGAGTACCGACTGAAGTTTTAACAGGTGAAAACCAAGGATACGCAATGTATGATGAAATTGATGGTATAGATATTTTACTAACAGGCCACCAACACCGAGAAATTGCTCAAACTTTAGATAATGGTGTAACAATTTTACAGACCGGATGCAATGGACACTCCGTTGGAAAGGTAAAAGTAATATTCGAAAAAACAGAACAAAAATGGGTAAAGAAAAATAGTTACGCACAATTATTGCCTGTGCAAGGAATCGAGGCCGACAAAGATGTTCTTTCCTTGGTCGCCGATTATGAAGAGAAAACACAAAAATGGCTTGATCAGCCTATTGGCATCATTCATGGAGACATGCGAATTTCAGATGCTATGCAAACTCGTTTGCAAGACCATCCTTTTATTGAATTCATAAATAAAATCCAGATGGATATAGCTAACGTTTCTATTTCTTGTACAAGTTTGTTTCATAATACATCTCCAGGATTCCCGAAACATGTCACAATGCGGGATATCGTTTCCAATTATATTTACCCAAACACATTAAAAGTTATTCGAGTGACTGGAGCCGATATAAAAGATGCTCTCGAACTTTCTGCTTCTTATTTCACATTAAATAAAGTTGGAGATATAATTGTTAATCCTGCATTCATAGAACCAAAACCTGCGCATTATAATTACGATATGTGGGAAGGGATTTCGTATGTATTAAACATTTCAAAACCAATTGGTGAAAGAGTAGAGTCTTTACAGTATAAAGGCGCTACACTCGATATAAATGAAGAATATGACGTTGTTATGAATAATTATCGAGCAAACGGCGGAGGGAACTTCTTCATGTTTCAAAATAAACCAGTAATAAAAGATATTCCAACAGATATGTCTGAACTTATTGCTAACTATATATTGAAGCATAAAAGAATAGAAGCAACGAGAAATAACAACTGGAAAGTTATTAAATAACAAATAAAAAAGATGGGCTTCGCCCATCTTTTAATTTAATTTTGCATTATCTTGCTTTTTTAAAGCTTTTAATTTCGCTGGTGTAACATCTGTACCTTCTTCGTTAACGACTTTAATTCCTTTAAGTTCGTTTAACATATTTTGACGAAATCCTTTTAAATATTGTTCTCGTAGCGATTGACGCTCACGTTGTTCTTCTTCAGTTAAACCTTCAGCTTTTGCTTTTTTCGCTAAGAAGTTAATGCGTTCAACGAGTTCGTGATTAAGCATCTCGAATCCCCCTTCTAATCAAAACTGATTATTATCATACAATAGTTACTCTTCTTTATCAAGCAATTGCTTTGTATACTCTACGTATCTACGATGTACAGTCGCTTTTGAAACATTATGACCAAATCCACGAAGCGTTGCCGCAATTTCTTCGAAAGTGAGTTCACTCTTGCGCAAACGTACAATTTCCTCAATTGGCACTTCTTTTTTCTCTCGCCCTACGCTTAAATGACGATTTTTCAAATTATTTTCTGGCCGATAGCCTTTTTCTACCGCGCGTTGCATACCACGTTTAATTTTCAAGTTATGAATCTTTCTTTGATATTCTTCAACAATACTAATTATATCTAATACCATCGAATCAGAATCCGACAATTGTAATTCACCATTATGCGTATGTGTATATACTTTTATTCCCTCTTTATGTAAACAATGCATTAACGCAATCTTCGCATTCCCTCTACCAAGACGTGTTTCATCTTGTATTAGAAGTGCATCAACTTGTTCATCTCGAATTGTATCTAATACTTCTAATATGCCATCACGTTCAATTGTATAGCCACTAGCCTGTTCCTCAATCACTTTTGTCACATTCATTTCATAGCGCTCAGCTAAATGCAATAATTCATCCTTTTGACGCAATAACGATGTTTCTTGTGCTTCTTTTGTTGTACTCACACGTGCATAAACAATTGCATTCATTTTGAACCCTTCTTTCTCGCTATATTTTCTCTCTAGTGTATCATAAATCTCCCTTTTGTTCGAACTTATGTTTGTAGAATGTTTTTTCGCATGTTATACTTATTAATAAGAAAAACGAAAGAAAACGAGGTGTTAGAAAACATGGAAAAGTTAACGAAACGCCAGCAAGACATTCTCGACTTTATTAAGCTAAAAGTACAAGAAAAAGGATATCCACCTTCCGTACGTGAAATCGGTCAAGCAGTCGGTCTCGCTTCTAGTTCTACAGTGCACGGACATTTATCACGACTAGAAGAAAAGGGCTATATCCGACGCGATCCAACAAAACCACGAGCAATCGAAATTTTAGGCGATGACCGAATGGATACAGAAACACAATCTGTTATTCAAGTTCCAATCGTCGGAAAAGTTACTGCCGGTTTACCGATTACAGCAGTCGAAAGTGTAGAAGAGCACTTCCCACTTCCAGCTAGTATCGTTTCTGGATCAGATCAAGTATTTATGTTACGTATTTCTGGAGATAGCATGATTGAAGCTGGTATCTTTGATGGAGATTTAGTTGTTGTCCGCCAACAACAATCTGCATACAACGGTGAAATTGTCGTTGCCTTAACAGAGGATAACGAAGCAACTGTTAAACGTTTCTATAAAGAAAAAGACCACTTCCGTCTACAGCCGGAAAACTCTTCATTAGAACCTATCATTTTAAAACAAGTGTCAGTTATTGGAAAAGTAATTGGCGTATATCGTGATTTACATTAAAAATAATAAAAGAAGATAATTCCCTTATTTATATAGGGAATTATCTTCTTTTATATATTGGTAGATTTTAATTCATTCCAAAAAACTCGAATGAATCTATCTTCTCATCTATTATTAACGTGTTTCTATAGTAACATCTCCAGCAGCCGTTTTGCCGCTAATCTTTTTACTCCCATTACCAATTGTTACGTTTTTATTTTCCTCATTAAAAATTGTCACATCTCCACCAGGAGTTTGCCCAGTTATTACTGCATCTTTTGGTTTTTCCGATAAAGTAATAGTTACATCTCCAGCAGTTGAGCTTGCCTCTACATCATACTTAGGATCATGATCCATAATATATACATCCCCACTAGTCGTTTTTGCTGTTACTTTCCCCATAACCTTTTTAAAGTTCACCTCACCAGCTTTTGTAGATCCCTCTACGTTCTTAGCTGTTACATACTTCAAATCCACTTCTCCTGCCAGCGTTCCAACATTTACGCGGTCACTTTTCACATCACTTATTTCTATTTGTCCAGCTGCTGAATTTACTTTGATCTCTTGGTAAGAACGTTCTGGTACAAATATAGTCAATGTAGACGTTTGAAATCCGAAATTGTAAAAGGAAAAATCAAACGAAACATCTTTTTTTCTTTCCCCAATAACTTTTAATGTGTCACCATCTTCAGTAATACGAATTTCTTGTTTACTTACATCTCCTGTTTGCTTTACATAAAAAGAGGCATCCGGAGATTTTTGGACGACAATATCCCCAGCCCCTAACTTAACTTCTATATTTTTTAACGTTTCGTTTTTAATTACGTCTTCTTTATCGCCTTTTTCTGCAGTTTGTACTGCTTTTTCATATGTTTGTGAAATCCCTATTACTCCAATAATGATACAAGCGATAGCTACTAACAATATTTTTTTCATCATCTACTCCCCTTTTATCATTTTGAAGTTCCATATCACATAACGTACGCACAATCTTTTAAACCACTTCGTACTATAATACGCTATCATACATAACAACAAACCTACTCCAACAAATGTTATACTAACGAAAAGATCCAACCATATAAAAGTGCCCATAAATACTTTTACGATAACGAAAAATGGTGTCACTACACTAGCAATCCCACCGACCCAAAAAGAAAATATAAAACCGATAATTGCAACTAAAGGGCCTAACACGATAATAAAATTAAATAAACTAAGTCCAATCGCCGCCATGACAGCTCTTGTAACATTTGAAGTCGATGGATCTTTTTTCATTTCATCGAAACGATACATCGCAAGTAATTCTTTTGCAATTACTTTAGGAGAACCAAGTCCTTTTATTATTTCTAATTCAGTTTTCCCTTCTTCTATCCCAAACTGAAAGTGCTCTTCATAATCAAATAAAATATCTTTCCTCTCTTCTTCCGGTAACTTTCTAAGCTGATTCGATAATTCTCTAAGGAATTGTTCTTTATTCATCCCAATTCACCCCTTCAATAATTTCTTGTACCCCTTTCGCAAAATCACTCCACTCTGTTACTAACAAATGAAGTTGCGTCTCTCCTTGCTCTGTTAGCTGATAATATTTACGAGGCGGTCCTTCCGTGGACTCTTTTAAATACGTTTGAAAATATCCCTCTTTCGTTAAACGACGTAATAATGGATATACTGAACCTTCCGATATTAAAAATTTATTTGAAATTTGCTGTACAAGTTCATAACCGTAACTATCTTTACGTTTCACAAGTGCCAAAACACATAGCTCTAACACACCTTTTTTAAACTGAACGTTCAAATGTAATCCTCCTTTCTTAGTTTAGTACTGTTCAATACACGGTACTAGATATATCCATAATATACCACTTGGTACTATTTATTGCAAGGTACTTGTTTATATGTATTCACTGACTTTAAAAACGCGCAAATAAAATCCCGAATAAGATTCTGTTGTAGTTCACCATTATTCGAGATTTTATTCGATTCGAACTGCATTCATACAAAGCTTCATTCAATTTTTCTCCTCTAAGAACCAACTTCCATTTGTGACCCTAGTAAATTTCGAAATACACCTTTTCTTTCTTTAGCTAGTTGATTAAATTCACCTTTTTGAACAATTTCACCTTTTCCTAAAACAATAACTTGATCTGCATTGCGTATAGTAGATAAGCGATGTGCAATAACAACAATAGTCATTGTTCCTTTCAATCTTTCTATTGCTGATTGGATTTTCACTTCATTTTCAGTATCTAACGCACTCGTAGCCTCATCTAATACTAAAATCGACGGTTTTCTTAAAATAGCTCGAGCCAATACAAGTCGCTGACGTTCACCACCTGAAAGCCTCACCCCACGATCTCCAATCAGTGTATCAAGTCCATTTGGAAGCATTCGTACAAATTCAGTTGCTGCCGCAAATTCTAATGCAGCCCAAATTTGTTCTTCATTTACATTCGAGTCAATCATCATTAAATTCTCTCTTATACTAGCATTAAATAAGAACGGATCTTGTGGTACATAGCTAATAGCCTGTCTTAATGATAATAAATTATCAGTTGTAAGAGGGGTACCATCTATTAACACTTGACCTTTTTCTGGTTGGATTAACCCCATTAACACATCAATTAATGTACTTTTCCCAGCACCAGAATGTCCTACAATTGCCGTCATACTATTTATTGGAATTTGTACATTAATGTTTTGAAGTGCATATAAAGCTTCTTGCTTATTATAACGAAAAGAAACATCCTTACACTCAATACCTTGTTTTATACAAATCGGCTTTATATGTTTTTGCATGTATATATCCTGCATTTCAACCGCTTCATTACACTCCTGTTGCAATTCCCATAATGACTTAAAGGCAGGAATGCTTGCAGCCAGTTGTTCTAAATTTGACTGAATCGTCATGAACCTTGGCCATAATCTTGAAAAAATGAGAATGATTAATAGTAACTGGGCCGTTTGCGCTTGAAACATATTTACTGACAAAAATATAAAAAATGCAATTAATATAGCCATTGAAATTTTATAAAACAATTGAGAGTTTGACCTTATTCTCATATACTCCATTTGTTCGCTACTCATCTTTTTTGTTATAGATTGAAACCACTCCAAACGTGATCCTTCCAAAGTATTGCTCTTTATATCTTTAATTCCATTGAAATGATCTGTTATACCAGAAAGATAGTCTTTTGCCAATTCTGAGGTCTTACCGCCTAGTATCCGTGCTTTTTTTATAAAAACACGAGAAGCTACCAAGAACAATAAGCCAAAGCCCAAAACAAATACAGTGACTTGGGGAGATAATAAAAACGCAAGCCCTACCTGTATGAATGTAAATAGAATAGTAGCTAGCAATTGTAAAATTAAATTAATCCCATAACTAACACGAGCTAATTCTGTAGTTAATATATTAATTAGATTTGTTTTCCTTTTTTCTAAAAAAAATCTCCACTTTGCTTTTAAAATCATACTATATGTTTCTACTCTTAACTTTCGTACAAAAACTTGTTGCGTTCTCGCATCTCTTAACGTTATATTTCTTTGCAGTATATTTTGACTTAACACTATTAATACATATATACCTAAAATAGAAATTAAACTTGTTGTTTTAGGGAAATTCTGCAAAATTCTATAGACAGGTGCAATAAAAGAAGTCTCCTCACCTGTATTAATTATTCCAGTCATACTTATCATAGGAAGTAATAAAATAATACCTATCCCTTCAAGTAAACTGATTAACACCATACCAAATAAATTCACATACAGTATTTTTCCTGCTGAAGAATATAATTTCTTCATAAAATATATAATATAATTCATCGATGTTCCCCCAATAACAAAGCAAACTTCTTCGTTTTTCTCCAAATACATAGAAACGGACGTAAAGGAAAATATAAAAAATGAAGAAATTTAGGTAACGGCAATGTTTTCGCATCAATTGGATAAGGATATAGTTGGCTCATAATAAATAAAGTTTTTTGCTGATTAGACATTAACGAAAATAAATGTCGACTATGATAAGCAAGTACTTCTTCAGGAACCGGATCGGTATGCAAGTTTATCATTTGCTTGAAATAAAACAAGGCTTCTTGCGCTAACTGTTTTGAATGTTTTTTAGCTACTAATTCCATCATTCTTTCATCCATCCGTACACCTAGCAATTGAGATGACAAAATTAATGCTTGTCCTCCTAAATGTAGCATTTGATATGTTTTCATTAGTTTATGAATCTCACTCCAATTAAGATCTTGATTGACAATTTTTTTTATATCTACTAACCAGCGTAATCTGGACCAACCATGTCTAGCACCATGAGATACAAGAAATAAAAATAAATCTTCCTTCCCTAGCATATATACGGAATTACTCGTAAGGGTGCTTTTTCTCTTTCGCTTCCAAAGCTCTTCAAACCCAGGTTCCTTACTAGGTCCGGGATTTAACCGCCAATGAATCTCAAGCTTAATCTGTTTTGTCGGATGAAAAAATGTTATATGATGATGCCTCCATTTCCAATCATTTAATATCGTTTGAATATAATCGTCTTTTACATACCCCTGCTCTAAAAGTAGCATTTCTACTTTTTCTAAATTTTGAATTGGAATAAGAACGTCCAAATCACAGGATGTTCGTAAAGAAATATCTCCATATAAATCCTGAGATAGTACAGGCCCTTTTAGAAAAATCATACGAATCTCATTTTCATTACATATTTTATTTATTCGTTCCATTTCAGCACTTAAATAAAGCATTTGAAATGTATTTTTTTTATATTTTCTATTCAAGGATTGTACAATATGTGAAGGAATTATTTCTTCATCTACCTGTTTAAGTTTTTGATATATCACCGGATAAACGCGATGATGCACAACCTGTTCAAGAAATAATTCCCAATCAATATCCGAAAACCATTCATTGCTGTAAGTTTGCATTGTTTCATCATCTTTTAACTTCAAAATTGCAAAAAGAAGTTTCAATTCCTTAGACATGAACTCTACATTAAGACCAAAATCTTTCTCCATTTTACTCTCCTTTAATAGTGTTCTCACTTAGCCTCTTTGCAAATGATCCAACGACAGTGAATTTCTCCATTCCTTCCGATCCAGTAACATAAAAAGAACCGCTACGTAACCATGCATGTGCAATTAGTGCCCCACTATTATCCTTAGCAGTTCCTAAATAAAGAGTACTCTCAATGTCACGTTTTTCAAGCATTTTCATCCCAGCTATCGCTTTAACGAGACATTGACTTTCCCAAAAAGTATAACGACTCATAATAGAAATTGCTTCGGACACCTCCTTTAGTGTATCCTCGTGTTGCTGAATTTGAGCAACTGATGTTTCGTTCATGTAATCCCCTAAAGAAGGTGCAACTTTGGAAAAGGTAATACTTTTTAGTACACGCGCCCATCCTAAAAAAATAAAAGCCTCTAAAAATAAAAGCTTTGTTTCCATGTTCAGCAATAAAAATACCCTTAACCTTTTCACAATATTCATTAATCCCTTCCTAACAGTTCTTTTGAAATTACAAATCTATCTATTAGGCTGATCTTTTATTTGAATTAACCCTTCTTGAAATAAACACTCTAAAAAGGAAAGAACTTGCTCTTCACAATCTTTTCGTTCAATATCATAGTTGGATACTAGCATAGTAACAAGCTGATTAATTATTATTGGCTTTTCAATAAGCTCCCATATTTCTCCGCCTATTTCACCTAAGTTATAGTACTTTCCTTTCTGGACATTTAACATAACTTTTTCTCCATCCATATCGCTTACTATATTACCTTTACTTTGGACAACGTTATGTTTTAATGATATTTTTCTCGAGTGGACAACCATCAACCATACTCCCTTTCTGTATAGTATTTAAAATAACTTCCACAAGCTCATGAGCTGTAAATCTTGAAGTCGGGCGACTTACTTGAAACATTTCCATTCCACTTGCAATATGAGTTGAAGTTTCAAAATGCCATTCCATTAATCCTAATTTAGAAATCAAAGAACTCCTAAAAGTATGACGGTATAATTTATACAAGCGTGCGAGCCCTTCTATACGGGTCGTCTCAATATCTTCTCCCTGTGTTTTTACTAATTCAATAACACCAGCAAGAGGTAATGGATCTGGAAAGAATTGAGAATTCACAGGAACAGCATACTTCGTTTCTCTTTCAAACAAAGGGCTCAATTGCGCTACTTCCATCCCCAACTCATTTATGCTCTCTTGCCATAATTTTTGTTGTGCGTAAGAAGGATGAACTATTGCAGTATTTTTATTCAAAAGAGACACAGCAACTACATCATCACTTAAAAGCTGATATCCTTTATTCAAAAAAGCCGAGGCTAACGTTGATTTTCCAGCTCCTGAATCACCAATTAATGCGTATGCTTTTCCATCTATGGCAATTACACTCCCATGCAATGGGAGTGTTTTACGTTGCATTAAAAGCGCCCCCATACAAGTTCCTAGAATATATAAGCGAATTTTATCTTCTTCTGCGTCTGCCATAGGTGAAAAGGTGATTTTCTCGCCGGCCTGTATAGAAAATATTGCAGTTTGAGGAACATGAAACATAACTACATTATCCTCCACTACAATTGTTTTTTGCTTTTCCGCGCTATATTTACACCACTGTTCTGACAAATCCGTTATTTCAACTTGAACATCTGCCACCTCTTTTTTTTCATTCAGCTGAGACAATTCGGGTAATGGAATTTCACTTACTATTTTTAACCCGAAAGCTTGATATAACACATTCCCCATAGAATCAAACATCCTATCCCCCACATTGTCAATTTTTTGAAAGCTCTTATATAATAAAGCTATATAAGAGCTTTATTTTTCCAATGACTTAACTGTACTTAACTGGATCATCTGGGTCAGGTTGAACAGCATCTGGATATTTATGCCCAGGCCCAGCCATAGTCATATTAATATTAAGTACTTCTAATACAGGTTGTTTCCATTCCTTTTTCATACGTATCACCTCCTTTCATATTGCTTTTTTTATAAATCGATAGAAGATTAAGCTGCGCATTAAAACTCTAAAATCTAAATCAAATGCATATTCTGGTCGAGGTTCTTTACAAATTTTTGAGATAGCTTTCTTAATTACCTCTACATTTAGAAATTCAGAGATTACTGGATCTACACTAAGTTCTTCAACTTCCTCAATAAATTCATTCCAAAAAGGAGCCATACGGTAAACACCATCTGCACCTTGAATACCGCGAACCCGTTGATTCAATCGTACTTTATCAGGAAGGAAGCTCTTTGTGGCTCTCCGGATCAGGGCTCTATCTAAACCATTTTGAACATACTGTTCTTCTGGGACTGACAAACAAAATTGAATCAATCGTAAGTCATTTGTGGGATCACGATCCCATAAGGCATAACGTAATGATAATTTCGTTTCATACGTGCCATTTATGCTCCAATAATATGGTTTTTCAAACTGTTCTCTTTTCATTTCATATGCATTAGAAATAGCGGTGCCTGTTATATCGATTTCTTGTTCTCTAAGTCTGTCAAAAACATTCATTTCCCTTGCAAATTCCGGATTAATTATTACGGAATTTGCATCTTGTTTTCCTGAAAAAAGTAACTGATGCAAAAATGGAAATGCCTTTCGTCTTACCACTTCAAAAACACGTGATTTTTTTACTCCTATATTTCTACTATATAAATATAGTTCACGATAAAAACGAATCCAATGTAGCTTTTTCAATAACATTGCCTGGTAATCTAAAATAGGTCCCCATGATACTGTCCAATTACCTCTTTGACCACTAAGAAGTACTCCTATTCCCTGCTGAGATGCTTTTTCATAAACTCCACTCAACCAAAAAGTATTCTCAAAAAATTTATATGGCATCTCCATTGTTTCCAGCCAATCATCAATTTCCGATAGTGGGCTTCTCTCTGGCAATTCTAAATAATAATCCTGTATATTCCCTACATGCTCTACAGTCGATTGAATAAATGGTCTTTCGTCAGCTATCCTACCTTTGTGTGTCCAATCTTCAAATCCTTCTACTGGAACATAACTATACGTATGTAATTTTTTATTTTCAGTCCGTAAATCCCTTGCAGCAAAACTAACGACAGAACCTGAGTCTAACCCTCCACTCAAATGGGCTCCGACTTGGTGGTGTGTTCGCAAACGTGCCTTCACTGCACTTTTATACACCTCTCGAAACGCCTCTTCATACTCTTCATTTGATTTTAAATTAAGCATTTTCCCAACAGTTGGTGTATAGTATCGTGAAAACTTTACTTCGCCTTCCTTTACCAAAATAGTGTGTGATGGAGGCACTTGTTCTATATATTTGTAAACTGTTAACTGTGGATCTACCGATTCGAAATTTACAGGTATAGCTAAAAATTCAGCAAGCCACTGCTCATTCAATTTTTTCTCAATATACGGTAGAGTAAATAACGGATTTATAATGGTACAAAAAGCAAGTTTTTCCTCACCACGATAAAAATAAAGGGTCCGACTTCCTGAAAAATCTCTGGCACCAAAAAGAATTTGTTTTTTCTCATCCCAAATCATAAAGGCAAAATCGCCTACCAAATATTTTGGAGCCGCTTCCCCCCATTTCTGATAAGAGAGTAAAATCAACTCACTATCTGTCATGTTTTTTCTATCCGAATAATCCACTTGTAATTTTTCAAATAACTCATTACGATTATCAATAATAGCATCTGCTGTAATTGCCAATTGCTTTTCATAATTATAAAAGGGTAATTGTTCACCAACTGACTCTGGTGTAATCCATTGTGCATGACATCCTAGAAAAGCATTTTCTTTGTGCCATATTTGAATATCGTCAGCAGGGTACTTTTGTAATTCACTCATTAATCGTGTGCCATGTTCAATTGATATAGGTTCATTATTAAAGTGAATAATGCCAGTTATAGCGCTCATTTCTTCCTCCTAATATATGAAAAGTTACTACAATTACTATTTACATATTAAATTCGTTAAACATACCCCTTTATCATTCTTTTTAAAGAACGAAATTTTTTATTTTTATTACTTTCTCAATTACATGCTTTAATTTACTCTCAGACTTATATATTATAGACATTTCCAAATCTATACTCCTCCCTTTTTTTATGTAAATTGAAACTGAACACTAGAAAAGATTCATTATAAAGAACAATTAGTGGTACGTATACAAATCTAATTCAAATTCCATTTTCACTTACTTTTCTTTTAATTCTTCCATTCTACAGCTTTTAAAATGCTTTGAATTACCCTTTGTTGATCTTCTGCTAACATATTAGATCCTGAAGGCAAACAAATTCCACTTTGAAATAGGTACTGCGACACATCTTCATTTTTGCTATGCGGATAATACTTCATCTCTTTAAAGAGCGACTGCATATGAAGTGGCTTCCACATAGGACGCGCTTCAATGTTCTCTTCTGCTAAAATTCTCAACAATTTCCCAATAGAAATCCCAGATTCCTTTTCATCAATTGTCAATGTAGTAAGCCAACGATTTGGGCGAGTATGTTCTAATTCAGGCATAAAATAAAACCCTGGCATGTGAGATAGCGCTTCGTAATACCGTTTATATACAAATCTTCTAGCTCTCACCCTATCTTCTAACACTTCTAATTGTCCTCTACCAATACCAGCTAAAATATTACTCAGTCGATAATTATACCCTATCTCACTATGCTCATAATGTGGAGCTGGATCCTTTGCTTGTGTCGCTAAAAATCTCGCTCTTTCCAATGCTTCTACATCATTAGAAACTAGCATTCCACCACCTGAAGTTGTAATAATTTTATTTCCATTAAATGAATAAACACCAAATTTCCCGAATGTACCGCTTGCTTTTCCTTTATATGTAGAACCAAGAGATTCTGCTGCATCCTCAACTATAGGAACATTATATTGATGACAAAGTGAGAGAATTTCATCTAGTTTAGCACTCTGACCATATAAATGAACAAGAATGATAGCCTTAGGCAAATTCCCCATTTTATTAGCTTCATATAATGCATGTGCCAATGCACTCGGTGACATATTCCAGGTTTCCGGTTCTGAGTCAATAAATACCGGTTCCGCTCCCAAATAAACAATCGGATTTGCACTCGCTACAAAAGTAAAACTGGAACAAAATACTGTATCTCCCTTTTGAATACCTAATAACTGCAAAGCTAAATGAATAGCAGCAGTACCTGAACTAACTGCAGTACCTCCTCTAACTCCTACAAAAGATGCAAGTTCTCGTTCAAACCCATCGACATTTGGCCCAAGAGGAGCAACCCAGTTTGTATCAAATGCATTTTGGATATATTTTTGTTCATTCCCACTCATGTGCGGAGAGGAAAGGTAAATTCGCTTTTTATGCTGAACTGTGTGCATGTAAACACATCCTTTATACATATTTAAATACTATGTATCTAAAAACATATGCTTTAATACAGATATATCAGATAATCTCCTTAAATTATCAATTGTATAATGTGCTTTATAAGCTTGCTCAACTATAAGATTATGGTAAATTCCATCTTCTCTACTAATATGGATCGTTAACCATTTCAATTTCTTGGCCGTTATAAAATCCTTACTTAAATTATCTCCTATATAGACACATTGCTCATGAGGCACCTGTAATTCCTTACTTATTTTTTCATAAGGAATTTTGCTTGGTTTCCAACATTCTTTTCCTAGCTTATCAGTGAGAATTATTGAATGAACCCTCTCTTTTAACTTTAATGCATTTATTTTTCTTTTTTGAGCAACTAAATATCCATCTGAAATAAGTCCTATTTTAACGGTATTAACCAAATTATTTAGTACCCAATCCGCTTCATCCAACAATTGAATATCTGGTTTATGGAACCTATACTGTTCTATCAAATTACTAATCAATTTTTCATCATAATCAATGTCTAACTTTTTAAGTGTTTTATTAAACACAAACTTTCTTTCACCTGAATTGAATAATCGAATTGCGATATTATAAAAACCAATTTTTCCATAGTTATCTTTAATCCAATCATCCACTGCTTTAAAGCCACTTACGACATAATCTTTCTCTTTATATAAAGTATCATCCATATCAAAAACAATTGCTTGAATCACCATATTAAATACTCTCCATAAAAACCGCTTCGTCATATCTAAGCATTGTTAAATTTTCTCTCCAATTAAAGTCTTTATCTATAAAGACTTCCCCCTGACACATTTTAATTGTCCAAAGTGGAAAATTCGCTCCTGCTTCTATTGATAGTGGTATTCCTCCTCCAAAACGAGGGTTTATTTCAATAAACGTAATTTGCCCATCCTCCTTTTTAAAACATTGTAAAGTAATACATCCAATAGGATTAGGAAGAGCTTTTATTACAGTTTCTGCTGCTTGGATGATGTCAAAATCTTTCTTGGTCACACCTTTACTTACCTCACCTGCTCGTGTCTCTATACGCAATCTAGGAACGATCGTTTTTATATTCCCATAGAAATCTACCATGACATCTATAGTGTATTCCTCTCCTGAAACGTACTCTTGTATCATAGCGTTAGGTATATACTCCTTAAAAAATTCCAATTCCTTTTCATTCATTATTTTTGTTACACCTTTACTAGAACTGCCATCATAAGGTTTAATTAATAGTGGAAATTGATATTCCTTTCTTCCAATCTCTTCATCACTATACACTCTAGGAGTTGGTATATTATTAGAGACAAAAAAGTTATATGTGTATTTTTTGTTATTAGCAATTTTATTTAATTCCATACTAGAAACTAGTACTTTTACACCAATACCTTCAAAAACCTCCGAATTATTAGCCATAAGGATTAATTCCGTATCAATTAACGGAATTATTAGATTTATCATTTCAGATCTACATATTTTTAACAATTCATTTATATATCCTTCTTCATTTACACGCGGAACAATAAAATGCTTATCGCTAAAGTAAATGGTAGGAGCAGTTTCTTTTAAGTCTGCAGTAAAGATTTTCCCTTTGATTCCTACTTGTTCAAATACCTCCTTAAATTTTTTAATTAAAGTGACCCTCCTACCAGAGCTAGTAAACAAAATGTTCATTTTATTCCCCCCCATGCTCGATTCCCCCCTTAAAAACTGGCATAGTCACATGCTTATTATTTGTTATCCCTTCCGATTTTAAAACCTTACTAAAAGTTAGATATAAAATTTTCAAATCTAAAAGAAAACTTTGATTCTCAACATACCATACATCTAATTTAAATTTCTCATCCCATGAGATACTATTTCTTCCATTAATTTGAGCCCATCCAGTGATTCCGGGTTTAACATTATGCCTTTTAGCTTGCTCTTGCGAATATAAAGGCATATATTCCATTAATAATGGTCGAGGGCCCACCAAACTTAATTGACCTTTTAGCACATTTATTAATTGTGGTAATTCGTCCAAACTATATTTCCTCAGGAATTTTCCAACTTTAGTTAATCTAGCGTAATCTGGTAAGAGCTCCCCGCTATTATCTCGCTCATTGGTCATCGTACGAAATTTATAAAGATAAAAGGGTTTTCCATGTAACCCTGGACGTTGTTGTCTAAATAAAATAGGTGATCCTATCTGGGTTTTAACTATAATTGCTACTAAAAGAATAATGAAAAAAAAGCAAATTAATAATAATAAAGAAATAAAGATATCCAACAGTCTCTTCATTACCAATCATTCCCCCATCTTAAATTATTACAAATGCTTTTCCAAAGTGAAATAATATATAAAGTATTCATTACGGATTGAAATCAAGTATTTTCAAGTTGTAAGTAAAGAATTGTATTCAATTTTTCTTTACTTATCACCTGCAAACATTTTCTTTAGTACACAACTTTAAAACTTAATAAGTAGAAGAAAGCAATACACATAGGTGCAAAATATATTTTCCAAATGCTTATCCAAGAGACTATTACACACTGTAAAAATCTCAAAAAGTATATTCACAAAAACAATTTTATAAACAACGCTTAATAGTATAAAAAAACATTTATTATTAAAACATTCTCCTACTCACTATTTTTTAGTATGCAGTTAACGTAATAACAAAAAGCTATTATGTTTATAAAAAACATAATAGCTTTTCTCTTTTCTATAGTAGTAACTAAAAGTCAATAAGCATATTATCTATTAGGAATTAGACTATTTCGAATGATTACATTGGACAAAACCCTTCCATGTACCATTATATAATACTTTATAGACATATTTATTAAGAGCCACTCTACTTCATTTCTCATAACTTTTTGAAACTATTCAAATTTAATTATCACCATGCATTAATTTGAATCGATTACACCATTAACAATATTTCCTTGTAAAAATTCCCTCCCCATAATTGTAATTTTCGCATTATTTAACACGTTATTTTGAATTACTACTTGAGGTGTACTACTCGTTGTTCTATTATCTATCCCAACTTGCATCAAATTTGTGGAATTTATAATATTATTTTGAATTATCACTTGCTTACCAGTAAACGCTGCATCCAAAACAATAATAGCTCTCTGAAGAGTATCATTTGTAATTTTTATAGTATTTCCCCTTAACACTATTTCATCAGATACATTTTGAATATTCAAGACCGTACCATTTGGTTTTTCTATATGACAATCTATCATCTTGAATGCTTTGAGGTTATTCACTGTAAATAACGTGTTATTTCTATCTATACTAAAGAACTTGCAACCTTTTAATTCTAAAGTGCTTCCTGTACTTGCTATCCCCAAAAAGATTACATCCTTAAAAAAGCAATTTGTATACGTCCCTGCAACTAGGGTTGGGGGTTTAACATTATTAAATATAATATTTTCAAATATCCATCCTGATTTAACTGTTCCTACTGGTACATAATTTAAATACAAAACGTCTTGTCCTTCAAATATACAATTTGAGATAGTTTGCGGTTCATTTTTCAGCTCTAATGTCCACTGATACAATGATGACAAGGAATTAAGTTTATCTGTATCGTTTATAAAACGACAGGAATCAACTTTAACCGCATATGGAAAGGGAGTATCAATAATCATTTTACTATTAGAAAAAACATTATCCGATATATTAATAGATCGATTTACATATACACCTTGAACATTTACTTGCGCTCCGTATACATAATTATTGGAAAAAATAACATCTCCTAACAAAGAGACCTTGGTTAATCGGATATTATTCCCTGTTACGATTACCCTATCTGCACCACCATTAATAGACAACCCAACATAAGCATTTGTAATGGTATTCATAATAGAATTATTCGATATATAGATAAATTTCCCATTTACAACAATAATATTATAATTTTTATTATCATGAAAATTATTTCTTTCAATATATATATATTGATTTAAATCATATCCATCTTCAATATCTAGTCCACTTTGTGGATTGGTACCTGCGATGTGATGAATATCATTATCTCGAATATATACATTCTTTGCCCCACATACACTAATCCCTTGTCTACGGCAATCATGTAAATTACATTTTTCTATATAAGTATATTGCGAAAAAGAAGGTACCCTAACATTTATTAAACAATTTGCAGGAGCAGGAACATTCCCTTGATGCAAAACAACTTTAGCATAACTTGCTCCATTAGGGACTTCTACTTCATCAAAGAATTGTACATTGGTTTTTGAAGATAAAAATATATTGTTTGAAGTGTAAAAAATGACATCATAATAATCGCATTTTATTTCAGAACCCAATGCTCCAAATCCATTTCCATATAATCCAAAGTAACCATACTTTACAATAGCCACTTGGTTCATATCAATTTGCAAATTGGAACGTATCTTTGTTGTACTACTTACCAATGAACCATCTGTTGTATTAATTGCTCCCTGTTCAAATGAACTTGCTAATGCTGTAGGAAAAGGTGAAATCTGCCCAAAAGTACTGTTCAGTGTAATGGCATCTCCTGTACAATCTAAAATATCTAGATTATCTAAAGATACAAACCGTGTATTGTTCCCCCCATCAGCAGGTGGAGTAAAACTCCCCAATTCAATGCCGTACCCTGCCTCATGTGTTCCCCCACTAGAGTAATCATGTGTATATCTATCTCCTTGGATAATACCATTTGTTATCCTAGAATATACTTGATTTCTACGAAAACTTATAATTGCATATCCAGTCAAATTATTTGTTTCCATTTTTAATGTCGAACCGTTTAGATTCAAAGTTAAATGACTTGGTGGTTCGATGGGTGTTTGTTTATCAATCAAATATATTCCTCTAGGTAACACAACTTCCGTATAACCTTGTTGAGCCGCCCATACTAGAGCATTATTAATACCTTGGGAAGTATTGATAGCATCAGTCCCATCATTCTTAACATCCCATCTATCTAATTCTAATACATATATACTTGTAGAATTTGTAGCTTCAAATGATTTTGGAATCCATTTTAATTGCGTACTATCATAAGTTAAAATGTCATTATGAAAAGGAGGCTTGGACACCAAATCTAAATCATTCAAATTCCCAAGATTATCCCTTCTTCTCCACATCAATTCACACCTCTTTTTTGCTTTTCTACATCTTATGTTTCATAAGGTAAATTGATTGGATATAAGAGAAGTAATATCACTTTTTATTGTTTTTAGAGATCCATTATTTAGAAAGTCTTTTTACAATTCCTTTCTAAAAAGGTCTATTCTTACTAGCTGTTTTCATTTCAATACTCTTTTATTTATAACTATTTAAACTTACAATATTATTAAAAAGACACTATACTCTTTATACCTAACGCCCCTATTATTACCTACTATTATTTTCAGAACAACCTAAAATCTCTTCCGTAAATAAAGCATTTTTTACTGTGATATGGAAAAAATAAAATTATAATTTATGGATAATTATCATTCGGAAATTTCCGAGTTAATATTTTCGGCTTTATTTTTTTTATTAATATCCGGGTTAAATTAAGGAAATATCTATACTCTTCCGCCTCTTTAAATACCATCCAAAAGATCAGATTCGGAATAATCAGACACAAAATACTACGTATTGCCATGTCCATAAATATATTTATGTGAAAAATATAACCAATAAAATCCGTTGCTATAATAGAAAATAATACAAGCACTACAAACAAAATATATCTAATAAAATATACTTTTACAGATTTTTTGAAAATCATTTTAAATATAATATAAGGGTCATACCAAAAGTAAGTACATAATCTACTAATAACAGTCCCTAAAAGCACTCCTGCTATTCCTATTTGTTTCGCAAGAATTATAGAAACTACAATATTTATAATTGCCGCTATAATAGGTCTGTACTTCCCTTTTTTAAATAAACCTGTGGTTTCTCTAAACATTGTAGTTGTATTTTGCATTCCTGAAGTGAAAAAATTAAGTAATATGAAAAATAATACATACTTATTAAACACATATTCCTCACCTAACCAGATTGTTATAAAAGGATTTATCAAATTCCAAAGGCAAACTGTACAAAATCCATATATCCAAAAATTTAAAAAGTTAATTACACGAAAAATAAAATATTTTTTTTCTGCATTTTCTTTCACATTCAAATTTCCAACACTAGCAGTGATAGAATAAAACAAATAGCCTAATAAGGTATTTAATGTATTTAAGATCAACAAATAATTTGAATAAACCCCAACCCAAATAACCCCAATAAATTTCGATATAACTATATTATCTGTTGCATTAATTACTACACCACTAATTTTATATAGCAACAAGGAATACAAATTCTCAAAAAACTCACGTCTGTCTGTCTTAGATAATTTCGCATTATTTTTTTCTTTTAAAAATGGATATAATTTATTTGCCTTATTTGCAATATATACATTCTCAATTACTTTTAATGTTAATTGAGCTACCAGTACTACAATGTAATCACTAATAATTATTAATAAAACAATTTGTAATGCATTAGATATAATCATGAACAAAGTGTGTATTTTAGAAATAATATAGTTACTTTGATCAGCAATAATAATAGATTGCTTATATACAAAATAATATGATGACACTGAACTTATTAAAAATAAAAGATAGATAATGTTAATGTCTTTAATCGTAGTATCTGCATTCACTAAATGATCAAGAAATGGCAATAGAGATAACCCTATTAATAAAACTACTACTCCTATTAATCTGTATGCTTTTTGATATAAATTCATTAATGCCTGTATTTTATAAATATCCTTCTCAGCTAATGGCCTATATAAACTATATATTATAGCTGTATCAAATCCTAAATTAGCTAGGGAAAACATCAATAGTATACTTGTAAAAAGCCCATCCACACCTAAATATTCTATACCGAGTGTAAAAATAAAAACAGTTCGAACAACAAATCCCATACCAATACTAATTATTTGTCCAGACAAACCGAATAAAATATTTTTTAAGGAGTTTTGTATTCTCATCGTAATACCTTCTATATTTTAATTGTTTTGCGTACCCACTCTACTAAATTTGGCACTAATCTTCCTCTTTAAAATCGGGAAAAACTTTGTTATCCTGTATTTTAATAACGCTTTTCTTCGTTGCGCCTTGAAATCATAATCTAGAAACCAATTTAGTAAATTTTTATCTGTAATACAATCACAATTTTGTTTCATTCGCACTTGGATTAAATTCCAATACATTTCAATGAATGTATTAGTAAAAAACTTCACCTCATTATTTAAAGAAGTTTTAACGTACTGATAAAGATTACTTGGAATATTAAAACCATATTCACGAGGGTCTCTCCCTTCAGCAATAATTCCCATAATTGTTCTTAAACATTTTTCACATTTACAACAATTTTCTTCATTTTTAAAACATACCCTGATATTAACAGGTTCTTTACTAGCTGAATAATGGTCCACAACAACTTTAATCTTTTCTTGTCTAGTAAGTTCGTATCCATCATGAAAGACTGTTCCAGATGCATATTTTATTTCATTATCCACAGTTGGATCAGATGCACAAGTAACTTGATATAATGGGGAATTAGAACTTGCAATATATATACATTTTATCTTAAGTTTAAAAGCTATTGGAATAGCTGCAGATATTATTGCTAGACCATGATGCAATCCATGCCACCATGTATCGTTTAACTTTTCTCTAAAATCATGGTCAATGTTCCCTGCAATTATAAAGGTCCCATAGTTAGATTGTATAAAAATATTTTCTAGTCCATTATCCTTTACAAAATTTACGGCATTTTCTTTATCTGCCTCCCATACTTTACTACCCTCTATTTCATTTTCATGCCATCCATATTCAGTAACTAGCAAGGGGTGTTTATCTTTTATTCTTATAAATGTAGTAAGTGCATCCAATCCACCACTAAATAAAGATGCCGCTTCAAGTTCCGGAATGTAAACATTATCAATAATTTCTCCTACAACCATGGATCCTTTAAATTTCACACCAGGAAACATGTTTTGATATGCATTTTTTATATTATTTAAACAAATATAAAAAGATTTATCTAATTCATTTATTACTATTGTTGAATTAGTAATCCATACAAGAGGAACTACATTCGCAACAAACGGAATAGCCAAAATACTTAAAGAGATGTCAGATACATCATAGTTATATTCAAGAAACATATGATTACTTGTCTTAAAATACTTTTGTAAATCCCCCTTAATACTAAAATAATAATCAACTCTATTATTTCTTACGACAATTTTATCGAGAATTATACTATTCATTTGAGCCTCCTAATAAATCGCCATTTTTATCACAATACATTTGTTAATTAGAGAACTGTTTTAACCATTGATTTACTACATCAAAATTCACTTGAACATCCGTGATAAACTCTGCATTTATCATTTTTTCGAGATTATTTAAATCTTCTCTATCAATCAGATTTAAATTATACGTTTCCCCCATCCCCTTAGCTCTTTCATCTATAGAGATAATTATTGCACGTTTTTTATGACGCATAGCAAATATACCGCCATGTAAACGTGTTCCAATATAATCAACGGCTGTATTTAGGATTTTTTCATATGCCTCTATAGTAGGAGATATAATTTTTATACCTTGTATACCCTCTAAAGATTTTAAATATTCAAAATCATCAGCGTCTTGTATCCAAAAGTAGACATTTTCATAACTTTTGTTAAGTATATCTATCAGTAATTGATCTTTTTCACGATCTTTAGAATGATGAGTTAATGTAAAAACAACCGATTCCGATTTTCCACTCGGAATTCCCCTACAAAAATCAGGCGTAAAAGACCACAAAGTTGCACAACCAGTATTTAGAGCTTTAAACCCCATTTCTTCTAAAAATTTTTTTGTTCTTTCATCTCTAACGCTATGTATATATTCATGCGATAAAACTTTTCTATATAACATTTTTGTATAGGGATTTATTTTATTCCCTTTGCCTGCACCCACTCCAACCAGAATACTCCCCTTTAAAGGACCATAATTAAATATATTTATATTCCACTGTGGAAAATGAGTAAACATATCCATTGCTAGCAAATTCGAACCACCTACAAACTTATATTTCGCATCACTATAAATCTTTACCCTATTTGATTTTCTCGCTACTTGGTACCAATGAAAAGGTGAAACATGAGTAGGTAATGTTAAAACATATGCATTTTTAGTTATATCAGAAAGATGATGCTTTACACACTTCATTATTATATCGTCACCCTTGTTAAGAGAACCTACTGATGTATCTAATACTAAAACATTATCCATAAAAATAATTCCCCCAAGTATCTTTTATAAATAGTAAAAGATTTTTTAGTTTTATAGCTTAATCTATTCTAATTCAATTAACCTATATATCTTTTCCACTTCTATTTCATTACCATAATTTTTTTGGCTTACATTATTAACAATTTCATTTCTGAATTCAACATCATCAATCATTTTTTTTATTCCTTCGACAATTCCCTTTATACCCATTGGACAAATATATCCATCTACGCCGTTCTCTAACTGACTTTTGGCAGTTGAAAAATTAGTTATTAATACTGGTTTCTTAAGAATTTGCGCTTCCCGAACTGTTACTGCCTTCCCTTCGTATCTAGAAGGTTGTACATAAATATCACATGCTTTTATGTACGGGTACGGATTAATCTTCTTACCTAGTAAAACAAATTTATCTTGAAGTCCTAGTTTATCTATCAACAATTTAAGTTCCGCTTCTTGCGGCCCATATCCAACTATGTACCACTCGATATCATACCCTTGATCTAATAACTGTCTAAGCGCATATATAGCGTCATCAATTCCTTTAGCATGCGAAAGTCTAGCAACAGTAATTAACTTGATTCGCGCGCTATTTATTGATATTTCCTGAGTAATATCTCCTTCATTGGATTGTTCACAAACAAATTCAGAATCTATTATATTTTCTATCACTTGCACCTCTTTATTAATATAAGGTAGACTATTCAGGAATGTATCTCTACAACTTTCAGAAACCGCCACGATATCATCCATTTCCCTCCACATTTTACATTCCATTTCTTTGTTAAGTTGTATGTTCGAATAATCAGTATGAATCCACCCAATTTTTCTTTTCGCTCGAACTTTATCCCCTATAAAATAATGCGGCCATAAAAAACTTATCGCAACATCGTACTCTTCTCTCAATTTTGGAAGAAATGGAAGAGATATTCTCCATCCATATTGAATGACAAAGTATCCAGGTTCTTTACTATTTACAAACCTTCCATGCATAACACCCATAACTTTTCCTATCATCCTAGTAATTCCAATTGAGAAATGCCCTTCTTGTAATATCTGTTTAATTGATTTTCTAAAAGTAGTATATTGTTGCAATTCTTCTAATAAATTCGGCTCTTTGGGTAGTAAAGAGAAAAATCCTCCTTCATGTTTAAATAACATTAAATCTATATCATACTTACTGTAATCAATTGTATTTAATAAACCAATCAAACTTCTTTCTACTCCACCAATTTCCATATCAAAAGATGTAATTAATATTCTTTTCTTTTTCATAATAGGATACCTCACAAAATCTATTATTGATTTCTCTTCTTCATTTTATATTAGTATTTTGCTGTTACGCTTACCAATTTTCCTTATACATCAGACATATAAAATGAAAACAAATTAGATTACCCTACTTCTTCCTTGCACACAATTCCATATAACGATAGCCACTCGTAAATGTTATCGTTAATATCAAAGCCTAATTTCGATATATTGTTAATTATGAATTCCCTGTCTGGTCTTTCTTTTAACAAGGCTTTATAAATTTCTTTACACCATATTTCAATTTCTTCATCTAAGTCAACAAATGACATTATCCCTAACCCCATATCAGTATTATTAGGTAGTGTATCTGCTACAACACATGGTACACCTGCAGATTGCGCTTCTAAAGTTACAATACCAAACCCCTCAAACAAAGAAGGAAAAATAAAAACATCAAAGCTCTTCATGAGTCGTGGAATATCCTTCCTAACGCCCAAAAATCTAATGTTTTCAAAAATCCCTAATTGCTTTGCTTTTAATTCAATAGAAATCCTTAACGGACCATCTCCTACTAGAATAGCAACAAAATTTGAATCTCTTTTTAAAATTTGCTTTAAAACTTTTAGGATAAAAACATGATTCTTTGACTCTGAAAAACTTCCTATATGTCCTATTAATTTTGCTGTATTCGGTATATTAAGTTCCCCTCTTACGCTGACACTACTTCCAGCATCTATATCAGTAAATTGATTAATATCTATACCGTTTTTAATCAGTTCTATCCTCTGACTTTGAAGCATCCTTTCACCAAATAAAAAACGTGCTGCTTCAACGCTACACGCACAATAATTAGTTCCAGCATATTTAATAATAGATTGCAAAACCTTTAGGATAACTCTTGCTTTTATTCCAGAGTCTTGTGGCCAATTATTACTATGGGAATGACAAATCCTCTTTTTTATACCAGCTATTTTTGCCGCTACAGCAACGAAACCACCTTGATAATCCGTATGTGCATGTACAACTTCATATTGATTATCCGACATAATTTTCACAAGTTCTTTAACATAGGCAAAAGGTCCTATTTGTCCTAAACTAGGTACCTTATATATTCTCCCACCTAAGGCCATTATTTCATCTTCGTAATCATTTTTCTCATTTCGATGGGATACAAAATCAAACTGAAGCTGCTCCCTATCTATTTTCCTATATATATTCATTAATAATGTTTCAGCTCCCCCGCGATTCAGAGCGCTGACAATGTGTAAAACCTTCTTTTTATTTATAGGTTCAGGCTTAGAATCTATCCCCATTCAACAATCCTCTCCTAGCATTTTGCACTTTATTATCAAAGTAGATTACTCTTATAGATAATTCCCAAAGTAATTACATGTTCATATACAAAATAAATAAAATAGCACACTAGAACTGCATAATACATCAACTTTTGATCTTTATCTGTAAATGACTTCACAACCCAAGAAATTAATATTAACTGATACAATCCAAAATATATGGAGAATCTAGCAAATATCCAATTCTGTGTTGAAATAATCATAAAAACAACACCTAATATAGACATATTTACAATATAATCACTTTCAGGGAATAACGCCCTCATTTTATCTTTCCCAAGGTAAGCCAGTATAATTGGCACTATATTCACAGCAACCCTAAGTATATTGGCACCACCTTCATGAAATTCCTTATATTGACCATATTGAGTATTTCCAATAGCCGAAAATAAAATTTCCGAAAACTGATTAAAACCTATTACTACACATACCGCTAAAAAAAGGAGCAAATATGTCGTTCCTGACCAGGCTTTTTTTCTTACAAAAAAGTATATTGGCATTAAAACTAATGCACTTGCATGAAATGTTGATGCACATAATACAATTAATGTATATTTTTTCCATTTTCCTTCGAAAATATATTTTGTAGCAGCAAAAATAATTGCAGCGGCTAAATATTGCCTAATCCCATTCATTGATGTTAAATACATACCCGACGTAATATAAACATATAAACTCAATTCAATTAGTCTTGAATATTTATATAGTGTTGCTACAATGAGTACATTTGTTATCAATGCTGTAGTAAAAACCATTACTTGAGGATTATCCGTATATTTTTTCAAAACCATTTGAAAAATATTAAAGCCCATGTCTTTATTAGTTTGAACATATTCCCAATTAAACTCCGTTATTTTATATGCATGCATATAAAAATAAGTATCCCCAATATTATTTCGAAGCCCCGCCACCAACACAAGAGATAAAGCCGCCATTATAATCAACAGCCTATTGGGCTTTATCAATGTAAGACTATTAGTCACTGGTATAGCAAAATACCTTGCAAAAAATGCGAGCATGAATACTATAGCAAGATTCATCCAAAGTATGGTCATTATTCTGTCCTCTCATTTAATTACTAAATAAGTCTCTACATGTTTACTTTCATTTTTGTTTTCATTGTAATATAACTATAAAGGATAGCCCCAAATGGCAGTGCACAAAGTGTCAGTCCTTTACATGGCGATTCTTGTATAAACTTTCTATTTCTCGATATGAAACTACTAGATACATAATGTATAGCTTGCCTATACTTAAATAGTCGATTAGTAAATGGTAATTTCATAAGTTCCTTGCGATAAAAAGCAAAACCTTTTGGGTTTCTACGATATTGGTTTAGCATATTCATTGATGATCCATCAGCCATGTATTCCACATAACAAAGCGCTTCGTTCATTAGTAACATCTCATACTGTTGATCTAACATGTAATATTTGTATGCTAACCCTACATATTTTTCATTGTTAAAAATTGGGTATGGATATTTCTTAGTCAATTCTGTGCGATAGACCAATTTTTTATCACCTGTGACACCATGTTTATTGTAAAGATCAAAAAGCGTGGAGTGTTTAAGGTTCTCTGGTAACTTTGAGCCAATTATTTGTCCATTTGTATACAAATCCAATCCAATTATCCCGCTAACTTCTTCATTTCCATAGCTACTCCAAAAAGAAAGGATTTTTTCTACCGCTTCATCGGGCATATAATCATCAGAATCAATACAAACATTTAACTCCGTATCAATCATTTCATATGCTGTATTATGAGCACCATGCATCCCTTGATTTTGTTGCCAATGATACTTAATTTTGATATGTTTTTCAGCAATCCAGCTATCCACCAATTCTTTTGTGTTATCACTAGATCCATCATCTATTATTAACCATACAAAATCCTTACATGTTTGATGTTTTAAACTCTCATAACAATTTGCAAGACAATATGCTCTATTATAAGTAGGGGTGAAAATCGTTAAATTCTTCAAATTACTCACCTCGAAAGTACAGAATAATAGTCTTGAGTTAATTCAGCCGTATGTTTTATATCGTATCCTTTTGCGAATACTACTTGAGTTGGTGTTTTCCTCGAAAAATTACTAGTTTCTATATTTTTCATTTTTTCTATCCAAGCAAATTTATCTGTTAGAGAAACATGTTCAACTAAATTCATTCCCAAGTCCACCTCTTTCGTAATAGTATCAGATATAATACAAGGTAAACCAACTCCTTGCGCCTCTATGAGAGTGAGTGGCAATCCCTCATGTATGGATGGAAAAACAAATACATCAAATGCTTGAAGTATCCTTTCTATATCGTCTCGTATCCCGAGAAACCGTATATGCTTCTCCATATTCAATTCCCTTACTTTATTTTCAATTCCCACGCGAAGCGGCCCTTCGCCAGCTAATAAAAGAATTGAATCCGGCTTAAATCGAGTTAACTGCGCGAATAATTCTATAAGGTAAGCATGATTTTTTTGATGAGCAAATCTTCCAACATGACCTACAACAAGAGTATCTTTCTCAATTTGTAATTCTTCTCTTACTTGTTTTCGTATGTCTGGACAGAACAAAAATCTATCACAATCAATTCCATTTTTTAAGATTCTAGCTACATCGGCTTTATCCGCAAATAGCCATCTGGCAGCAGCATTTGAACATGCTAACAAATGTGTTGCACATATGGCTATTGATTTTCCCGCATACCATTTATAGATTTTTGCAGCAATACCACCCTCACTACTAGTATTATGACTATGCGCAATCCTAACTGGCACCCTTGCTTTTTTAGCTGAACGAAGTACAAATCCGCTCATCTTATCTATATGTGAATGAACGATTTTATATTGCGTATGGGTACTAAAGAAATTATCTAGCGCCTTTATATAGCCCCTATGACCAACATCTGTAACATATGGAATTCTATGAATTTCCCCGCCTAACTTTACTATTTCTTCATCAAACACTCCTTCTTTACAAGTTAAAAAATCAAATTGTACTTTTGAGCGGTCTATATTACGATACAAATTCATAATTAAAGTTTCGGCTCCGCCTCTATTCATATTTACGACTACATGTAGTACTCTCAATGGAGTGCCCAATTTAAATCCTCCATTTCATCCATATATGTTGTATAAATTTCTTTTTTCTCTTTTAACACTTCGTTAACTGAATATTTACTTGTAATAATAGTACGCCCACACCGTCCAAACTGAGCTTGTAATTTAATACTTTTAGAAATAGAATTTATTCTTTCAGACATCGTCTTTATATCATCACGATCTATAATCCAACCATTTTTATTATGAATAATTAACTCCCTATGTCCCCGATTGTCAGTGGCGATAACTGGAAGTCCACAAGCCATAGCTTCCATAATATTAACTGGTAAACCTTCCCGGTAACTCGATGCAACAGCTAGGTCACACATCTGCAGCAAAGGGGCTATATCATTTCTATAACCAAGAAAATGCACCATACTACTCACACCTAGTTGAGCCGCTATATTTTTGCACTCCTTCATTAAAGGCCCTTCACCAGCAAGTAGTAGCTTCGCATGCGGAATTTCATTTTTTAATTGTGCCAATGATTGAATTAAGAAGCTTTGGTTTTTGTTCTTATTAAATTCAGCTGCATAAAACATTAAAAAATCTTCAGAATTATAACCATTTTTATGTCTTAATTGCTCCTTTTCACTTTCATTAACAGGAATATATCGTTCTATATCTACTCCTACACCATGAACGAGTTTAATACTTCCCGCCTGAAATCGATGCTTTACTGCTAAACTGTAATCTTCTTGATTAATTGTTAGAAGACAATCCGTAGTAGTAGCTAAAATTCTTTCGATTGGATAGTATAAGAGCCAATTTATGAATGATGATCCTTTACAAAAATGAAATCCATGCGCTGTATATATAACCTTTGTGCCTTCTCTCCGCACTTTTCTAGCAGCTAGACGAGCAATTGCTCCTCCCATAGGCGTATGACAATGAATGATATTATATTTATTTTGATGAATAATTGATGTAAGTTTTTTATATGCATGAAAGTTTTGTACGCTAATCGGTGATCTTTGAAGAGGAATATTATATTTTTGAGTTACGTACGGAAGATGTATATTCCCATTCGCTGCAACATGCACTTCCCATCCTTGGTCTGCAAACCATTTCAAATACGGTAAATGAAAAGCTTTAAAATGATAATCCACAGTTGCACAAAACAGAATTTTTTTAGACACCATCCCACGCACCCGTCTTATAATAATTTTTTGCTATTAACCTGATACTGGTATTAATAGTTTTAAAGTTTTTCGCTGATTCACTAAATTTAACAATCGCTTTCTTAATTCCATCTCATCTAACTCTGTATATTCCAAAATTAACTTTTCTATTTCTTCTATACGAACATTCATTTCTTGCCCTACATAAATTCTCGGGTGAACTTGCTTCTCATTCATTTCATCTTCTTTTAGTAATTCTTCAAAAAGCTTCTCTCCTGGGCGTATACCGGTAAATTCTATTCCTATTTCATCCAAAGAGTTTCCTGATAATCGAATGAGATTTTTAGCAAGATCAACTATTTTTACTGGTTCTCCCATATCCAGCACAAAAATTTCTCCTCCTTTAGCTAGCGCCCCAGCTTGCACTACGAGTCTTGATGCCTCCGGAATTGTCATAAAATAACGAACCATATCAGGATGAGTAACTGTAATTGGTCCACCATTTTGAATTTGTTTCTTAAATAAAGGTATGACGCTTCCGCGGCTACCTAATACATTTCCAAAACGTACTGTAACAAACTTTGTATGACTTATTTTATCTTTGTGCTGAATGACCATCTCAGCTAATTTCTTTGTTGCACCCATAACACTCGTCGGGTTCACCGCTTTATCGGAAGAAATCATAACAAACGTTCCTACTCCATGTGTTCTCGCTGCCTCTGCTATATTCATAGTTCCAATCAAATTATTTTTAACAGCCTCTTCAGGATTGTTCTCCATTAATGGTACATGTTTATGTGCGGCTGCATGATATACAACATTTGGAAGATGTTTATTCATTATTAAATGCATCTTCTTTTCATCTTGTATATCCGCGATTTCTGGAATAAACACGCCTCTCATATCGTTATATTTTTCATTTAATTCCATTTCTATGGAATAAATACTGTTTTCTCCATGCCCTAATAAAATCAATTTTTTCGGTTTAAATTTCGCAACTTGTCTACAAATTTCCGAACCAATTGATCCACCTGCACCAGTAACTAAAATGACTTTATCCGTTATATAATCTGAAATAATTTCCACATCTAACTCTACAGGATCTCGCCCTAATAAATCTTCTACTTGAACATCTCTAAATTCATTTACTGAAACCTTACCTGTTACTAAGTCTTCTAACATGGGAAGGATTTGAGTTTTTACTTTTGTTTTTAAACAATCTTTTAAAATAACATTTCTCTCTCTCTTGTTTAACGAAGGAATTGCCAAGATAACTATCTCAATATTCAGTTTTTTAATAACATAATCAATTTGATTCATACCACCTATTACTGGAATCCCCCAAATATCAAGATTATGCTTTTTGACATTATCATCAATAAACGCGACTGGCATTAATTCAGCAGTATTATTCTTCAACAACTGCCTTGCAACCATCGTCCCAGCTGATCCAGCACCAACAATTAACGTTCTTTTTTTATCACCCTTCTTTACATAATAAATATCTCTGTACATTCTCCAAATAAAGCGGGAACCACCAATTAATAAAATATGAATCATCCAAGTTACAACTAACAATCGAAAATACATTTTTTGCATAATGATTTGCTGTACAACCGCTGTAGTAAGTATTGAAAATGTAACGACCTTGCATATAATTAGCAACTCTCCTATACTTGCATATTCCAAAGCTTTTTTATACAATTTATAAACAAAAGCAAATAAATGATGACTAACTAATAGAGTGATAGAGCTAATAACTGATGATAAAGTGATAACACTAAAGCTAGCATTTACAAAAAAATAACTAAAAAAAACTGCACTTAATACAATCAGTGAATCCATTAAAAGCAATAACGATATCCTCCGGCGATACGTCATATAACTTCCTCCTTTAATCAATTCCTTACTGAACTCTTTCAAAGTTAAAGTTTCTAACTATATACTCTTTATTAAAAGTACATAGCTAGAAACTTTAATAAAATATGGGCATCTAACCCTCCCTCACATTACACTTTTGATGACTCGCATCTAAGGTTGCTTTCACAACCCACAGCATAATCGAGTGCCTCCATTGATAGCGGTCAGGAGACATCACCACATCACAATTCTATTATTCTTTCTTTATAACGAACATTTTTATGTAAGAAGGTTAAATTTATTATTCTAATCCCCTTTATACTTTCCCATTCAAAATTGCACCCAATATTCTGCTTTTCGTAAAACTTAGCGCTCTTTTCGTTTCAAGCGCATCTTCGCTCACAGTACGATTATATCGGATCACCAAAAGTACTCCTTCACACTTATCAACTAATACACTCGTATCTGTTACTTCTAATACAGGGGAAGAATCAAATAATATGATGTCATACCGTTCCATTGCCTTTTGAATTAACATATCCATCTCACCTGAACCAAGTACTTCAGATGGATTGAATGGTACTGGACCGCTAGTTAATATATCAAGACGTTCCATCTCTGTTTTTTTTACAGCGCCTTCTAAATTTGTTTTTCCGTTCAATATATCAGTTAATCCAACTGTATTTTCTACTCCAAACATTTCCTGAATCGTGGGTTTTCGTAAATTTGCATCTACTATCAATACTTTTTCACCTTTTTGTGCTATTGAGACTGCTAAATTAACTGTAATCGTTGATTTTCCTTCACCATACCTTGGAGAAGTAATAACTATAGTTCTGCTTTTATGAATAGACGAAGATAATTGAAGGTTTGTTCGAAGCGAACGATACTGCTCCGAAATTTTCGATCTTGGAGCTGTATAAGCAATTATACTTTCTCCTTTAACTTTATTTGTTTTTCGTCTATTTTTGTAGGCCACTCCGTTCCATCCCCCAGTACCACTGTATTTTTTTTACTGAATTTGTCTTCCGTATTTTTCCTATTCATTTTAGAAATCCCGCCCAAAACAGGGACATCTAACAATTGCTCAATTCGTCGTTCCGATTTGATTCTATCATCAAATGAATCCAATAAAAAAATAAAACCGATACTGAGCACCATACCTACAGAGAACGCAATTAGTATCGTCTTAAGGTGATTTATATTTATAGGCATCGAATGTTTTTGAACTGGGTCTTCTGGTAATATACTCACATTATTAAAATTTAGTATATTTGCTACTTCTTTCTTATAAACAGCCGCTGTCGTATTTGCAATTTTATGTGCAAGTACAGGATCAATATCCACTACATTTATTCTCATAATCTGAGAGCCTTGTACACTTTCTATACTTATTTGTCCACTTAATGCACCTGCAGATCTGTTAATATTTAATTCAGCCGCTACTTTTTCTAATATTACAGGCTCATTTACCATCGCTTTTAATGTATTCATCGTTTCAGCATTAGCTTGAACAATAACCCTTGCTGAGGAGGCATACAAAGGTGTTTTCATATACATACTATACATCGCTCCTCCTACGGTTGTGAGAGTCGTAAACAACAGTAGTATCCATACCCTTTTCCATATAACAGTAAATAGATTTTTTAAATTTATTTCCTTATTCAT
Organism: Bacillus sp. FDAARGOS_235; assembly: GCF_002073415.2. Lineage (NCBI taxonomy): Bacteria > Bacillati > Bacillota > Bacilli > Caryophanales > Bacillaceae > Bacillus > Bacillus sp. FDAARGOS_235. Next base: position 4,669,748 of record NZ_CP020437.2, on the reverse strand, counting down.
TACTTCTCCCCCTCATTTAATACCAATGAGATTCCAGTTGACATTCCCATAAAAAACAGAAATAAAAGTAATATGTTTTATTTTTTAAATATACAAACATTTCTAATTAATGCCATTTTAGTTCTTTATACAGAACGAGTCAACATAAATTATTCTTGTTAAATGACTTCTTAATTACACCTCATAAATTACGACAATATTCACTGCAATTCATTGTAGATAAATGACGAAAAAGCCCTGATATCGTAGTATCAGGGCTTTTTTTCTTAGTATAGAGATGTATTTCGATTACGTTCTCATTAGTGAACTTGCTTGCGGAATAAATAGTTTAACATGATGCTTTATTTCATATCACCATGTCCCAAAATTTTTTGTTTAACATCTGATAAATCCTTCGCCAACGAACTAAACGCTTTTGCTTGTTCTTCAATGACTTGTTGGTTTTTTTCAATAACTTTTTGATATTGTTCTTCGCGCTGTTCATTCTTTTTTTGTGTAGTAATAAGCATCCACACAAATAACGCTGCGAATGCTCCTTGTTGAATCATTGAATTTAAGATCTGCTCTTCTATTATTCTCACTCCTTTTCTAATCTAAATAATTACTCATTCGAGTGACTCTAATCTTTTATCATCTTTTAACACCAATATGTCCTTATAGCTATCTCTGTCTTATAATTCTTGCTAAAGCTATCTTTTATGTCATAACTTTATAAAATACAAAAACAGTTACTACTGGAATTTTTATCGAATATCTACAATGTCAAAGTGTTCCTCAGGTGTCCAACGATTCCCACCAATATCAATCCAGCCTTCTTTACGGAAGAATACTGTAAGGGGTTCTTTTGAAGTAATACGTCCTTTGTATGAGCCGTTAATTCCATCATAAAAGTTTACTCCATATCCTTCTGGGTATTTTGATATTGCTTTGAAAGGTCTCCAATAATAATGCTCCGCTTTTACCCAACGGCTTCTACCTAAATCTAACCACACATCATTATCTTCTCCCCAGTACGCATTCCAGTACAATACTTCTGCTGCTGTTGTAAAGTTCCCCTGATAGTTGCCATGTGGTCTATCATGATAGTTAATACCATAACCTTCCCAGTATATTGACTTTGCGAACCCAATCCCTTCTGGTTGCGGTGTACCAACAACGCCACCTTTACCTGTAAACCATTCAAGAGATTTTTCTCCGTTTAAGTAATTTAAATCTACATTACCAGATACGCCCGCAAGACTACCACTTTCCGTATACTGCCATAAATCACAGTTATAGGCTGGTTTATTTCCATAACGTGGAATCCAAAGGAAATCCGCATTCACAGTATTTAGTCCATAGCTTGTATACATGTGATGTGATACATATAGACCTATTTTCCAGCCAGCTGCACGGCATGTATCAATAAATGCCTGTGAAGCTTTCGCTAAGTTAACTGCTCCACAACTTGCTAATGTATCATCTTCCACATCTAATACTAAAAATTTCGCTTCTTTGTCAGCGCGCGCCATAAAATCATTCGCTTCTACAATAGCATCCTGAACACTTACATAACATCCATAAGCATAGTGTGCAAATGGGACACCATAGTCTTTACAACCTTGTACATACTCTTTATAACGTGTATCAATTGTCCTTGATCCATACTGTACACGTATAATAGCAAGTTCAAGCTCTTTACTAGCTGCCGCCCAATTTATTGAACCATTGTGATGAGATAAATCTGCAATTTTCTTCATTTCTATTCCTCTTCTTTCCTATATCAAAATTTATGAATAAAAAAACAACTCTTAATAGAGTTGTTTTTTTATCGAATATCTACAATGTCAAAGTGTTCCTCAGGTGCCCAACTATTCCCACCGATATCAATCCAGCCTTCTTTACGGAAGAATACTGTAAGAGGTTCTTTTGAAGTAATACGTCCTTTGTATGAGCCGTTAATTCCATCATAAAAGTTTACTCCATATCCTTCTGGATATTTTGATATTGCTTTGAAAGGTCTCCAATAATAATGCTCCGCTTTTACCCAACGGCTTCTACCTAAATCTAACCACACATCATTATCTTCTCCCCAGTACGCACCCCAGTATAATACTTCTGCTGCTGTTGTAAAGCTTCCCTGATAGTTGCCATGTGGTCTATCATGATAGTTAATACCATAACCTTCCCAGTATATTGACTTTGCGAACCCAATTCCTTCTGGTTGCGGTGTACCAACAGCGCCACCTTTCCCCAAGTAGTCTAATGGATTCACAGCATTACTCTTATTAATATTCCAGCCGCCTTTATGCATTTCAAAATGTAAGTGCTGACCATAAGCCTGTCCCGTTTCTCCCATAACCCCAATTGTTTGTCCTTGTGTAACAGAATCGCCTTCTTTAACTGTACGAGAACCACTTCGCATGTGAGCGTATACAGTTTCCCATGTAACTCCATTAATATTATGAACAATCATAATACATTCACCGTAACTAGATGAAAAATACGAACGACTAACTTTCCCACTAGCCGCTGCATAAATCGGATGATAGCCTGCTTCAGCAAGATCTACCCCATGATGATCTGGTCTGTCACCTCTAAAACCACTTGTTACTCTCGTTGTATTTGTTGGATAAATAAATGTTGCCATATGAATCTTCCTTTCTATTTTATATTGTCTATATTTATTATTTTTAGATATATTGTAGGTTTTCCAACCTTAAAACGAACAAAACAGAGAATTTCTCCATTGTTATCTACCATCAAAATATTATTCTTTTAACCATAAGTTAAATATTATTAAGATTACCAAAGACTCTTGAAAAACTATTATTTTATATGACTAATTCTTCTTTCCTACATTACAGTTTACGTATAAAAAACAACTCTTGGTAGAGTTGTTTTTTTATCGAATATCTACAATATCAAAGTGTTCCTCAGGTGCCCAACTATTCCCACCAATATCAATCCAGCCTTCTTTACGGAAGAATACTGTAAGGGGTTCTTTTGAAGTGATACGGCCTTTATATGAACCGTTAATTCCATCGTAAAAGTTTACTCCATATCCTTCTGGGTATTTTGATATTGCTTTGAAAGGTCTCCAATAATAATGCTCCGCTTTTACCCAACGGCTTCTACCTAAATCTAACCACACATCATTATCTTCTCCCCAGTACGCACCCCAGTATAATACTTCTGCTGCTGTTGTAAAGTTTCCCTGATAGTTGCCATGTGGTCTATCATGATAGTTAATACCATAGCCTTCCCAGTATATTGACTTCGCGAACCCAATTCCTTCTGGTTGTGGAACACCGCCTGCATTAAAATCTACATATTGTTTAACAATTTCAGCGTAGAAAAAATTACCGCCATTTTTATATCGATAACCACCATTGTACGCAACTGCGATAGGATGACTATATTTAACCATAGCACCAGTTGTATTTCCAAGTGATGGCGCAACAACCGTCTTAGAATACAGATCTGCCACCGGTAATGAATGTTGTTTATTGTTAGAAGCTAACCAGCGAAGATAAGCTCGTCCAAAATTATATGATTGAACAATGGCACTTAAATCTGTAATACCATTTTTCTTTGCATCATCAAAAGCTCCTTTTAAATGCTTTACTCCGTAATACACTGAATCTTTAGGATTCTTGATTGTATTCATTGCCCATCCTTGTGATTCACTTGACTGCATAATATCCGGTGTTGTTTCAGAGTTCCCTCCACTTTCCACCATAATAATTCCAAGTACGTAAGGAACTAATTCCGAAACACCTTGTGCAGCACATTCACTTTCTACCATTGATTGCCAACGTAACACTTGTTGTGGCAGATTCTTTGTTTTAACTGAAGCAGCTAATATACTCATTACTAAACATCTCCTTATTTTCCTATTATTTTTGTCTAAAAAACTACTACCTCACTACATATGGTTATCAGCCAAATACCCATTAATCTATAAAATTACTTCATGTTGCTCACCTTCTTTCACAACAAAAAGAGCAACCATAAAAATAGTTGCTCTTTCGTCGAAATCTTATATTACTACTATAAATCACTTTTTCAATACTTTCTGTACACCGCATGTACCCTACAAAAAGGTAACATTAAAATCCATCTAAAAACTTGACAATTTTTCTTATTTCAGCGTGTTTGCGTCGAATATAGCCTGTACTATAATGCAATTCAAATGCTATTTGTTCTAAGGTCATTCCATCAACATATTTCATTTTAAGTATTTGATGATCCAGTCCTGCAAACTTATTCATCAAAAGCTTTAAATCAAATTCTTCATTCATCTTATGAGCTAATTCATATTCAATTGCTTCAATCCGGTCTTCTACCTTAGCCCCTTCCGACTCAGCGGTTAATCGTACATTTTGCAAGTCCCCACTAGTCCAGCGCTTTAATTCCGCTTTTGATTTGTCTAAGTTGTATTCTAAATAAGCGATTTCTTCTTCTAACTTCTTATAATCTTTGAGCCATTCAAACATCTGACGATTCACCTACTTCCTTTTTGTAAATTTAAATACTACTAATTTAATAAAACTTATATCCTTATTGGCTTTTTCAATCTTTGTTATTTGTAGAACATCTTTCATTTAATAAACACAACCATTTCCTACTATTTATAAATTCATTTTCTCTTTAGAATTCCAATACTGTAATTAACTCCTGAATAGATAATGAAAAACACCCTTCGAACAATCCTTGTAAGACATTAATAATCAAACAGAAATCACAAATTGTTAATACTTGCTCCAAACATTCACGAATATCTTCAAAGATGTTTAATATACATCAAACATTTTTGAAGAATATAATCATTTAATCTTAGCATTAAGATAATACATTTTTAAACACCAAAGTCGTCGACCATTTTATCTTTTCTTAAGACTTATATTTATTTAATACCTCTTTTAATCTCTCACGCTCTTCCTCAGTGTACTGCGCGGGTTTTCTTTCCACTTCTTGATTCGTGTGTTCGTCATCTTTATATAACCAATCTGGGACAAGCTCTTTTCTAGTCGAATAATTTCTACCTGATTCATTAAATTTCTTATTCTTACTCATTTTGAAACGTCTATCTAGCGCGGTCACATCAGCAAATGTTTTAACTTTTTGCTCCTTCCAATTACTCAATATAGCTTTAACGTAGTTCCATCTTGGTGCATTCTCATCAATAGCTTTATTAGTTGCATACTGAATTAACTCACTACTAAACAAATCACAAAAATCGCCTAACTCCGTAAATGCAATTTCACTTAACGGAATGCCTCTCTCTTTTAAAAAATTATAATTTTTTTTAAACTCTCTACCGAATAATATATGAGATTCTAATTTATCCTTATCATCATGATTAGTATTTTGTATTTTAGTATTTAGTTTATTGATATTTAGTAGTGTCGGATTTTCCTCATATGGCTTTCCTACATCTTGCTTTTCCACTTGTGGAATTCTCTTTTGTGGTGTTTCATAAATTTCCGTATCCCATCTTTTAATTTTTTTTGTATGTTCATCACGAACGGGATAACGCTTTACATACCCTAATTCTTTTAGTTCTTTAAAACCTGTACGTAATGAATCTTCTCCATCCTTTGCATGTTGAGCTAATTCACTAATATGAAAAGTCCAATCATCTGGTAGTGTAAGTGTATAAGCCAAAATTCCTTTTGCCTTCCATGACAACCTTTTATCTTTTAAACCAGTATTATTTATGACGGAATAATTACTATCTTTTTTCACTCGAATAATCCCCATACTAGTCACCTCATAAATTCTCAAAATCGATATTCAATGTTATACTTATTCAGAGATATTTTTTTATAAAATCCGCTGCAACGGATTCTTTTTTTATGTACTCATTTAAATCCATCATGCTATCCATATTTTTTCTCCTAAATCTTTCTTATTCCTCAAATTCAACATCAACTTGAATTTCGATATTCATAGAAATTTCTTGTGTTATACGAATAACATTTGGACTTATTCCTTTTTGGATAAGCTTTTTAATCTGCTGTTTTGCGGCATCTTTTGTTTTAAATTCACTGACAGTTGGTAGACCTACTAAATTGCCAGTAATCACTAAAATTTTCCGTTGCATGTTTCTTCCTCCTATTGAAATTCTGCCATATTTATTTGTGAGTTTTTAACTTTAATTTCTTCATTTAAAACTGTTGGAATTGAATATTCTTCATTAATTATTTGTATAGCTCTATCCAAATGATTACGTTTAATAGCTTTATAACTATTCACACCAAACTCTCGATGTAATTGACTATAAATATCGCTATACAGCTTTTTTCTAAGACTGTTATCCTGATAAGAATTCGAATTTTTACCCCCCAATAACAAAAAACCTAACCTTTTTACAGCCTTTGTTATTTCGTCACATTCAATGGCGTATAGCGGAGCGTTTTCTCGTAACCCCTTCACTTCAGTCTTAATCTCTTGTATTTCTTGCGTATGTCCTTCTAAAGCTGCAAACGTTAACTTTAGGACTCCCATAGCATCCTTTGGTATTTTGTTCTGACTTTGTATATACCTCCTCATCCGTTTGAACTCTTCAATAAATTTAATTTTCGTTTGCACAGCTTCTCTAGAGTTATACCCCATAGCAAGTAATACGAAAGCTTCTTCAGTTAAATTGTATTTAGACATGCGCTCACCCTGTGAATTGATATAAGTGGACTCGTAAGAATTTCCTTGCGCAAATTCTTCACCCGCATATACAATATTTTTACAATATCCTCCAAAACGTAGTAATGATCTTTCCCGAACGTTTTCGCAATTACCAAACTATCCGTTACTACCTCACCATTAACTTCAAATACTAGTTCACTATGTACTAATACTTCGGTTAAGTGATCCATTCTGATCTCCTCCTCATCTTTAATTTTCAATTACCTTCCTTACATTTACATACCCTTGCATCAAGCGTTATTATTTACCAATTTTCTTGGACATTAACCAATCCTCAACATTCAAATTATGTGATTTAATATAAAATATTTCCTTAACTCTCCAATAAAGCTTTGCTTAATAATTTCGTTATTGAGTTAAAAATTCAATATTTTATGTTCCAAAAAAGTAGGGTTTCTTTTCACACTACAATTCGGCTTGTTTTCTTCAAATTCAAAAAGATATTCTAAATTATGATCAGGAAAAAAGGTTTCCTTAATTTCAAGAGCCTCATCATAATAAAAACGAAATTTACCATTAATTTTGTCGCACACTGTTGCGTAGCGAAGATTCAGATGCGAAGAGATTTGGGTAATTACAATCCCTTTTCTCGCCATCTCTGCACGCAGATTCGGATACATTAGCTCACCTCCTTAATTTTTATACGAAATTGCGTTTATTTCCACTTTAATATATACGCATTTCCGTACAAAGTCAATGATATAATAGGAAAATACACTCAATATCGTACAAAACACTATTTACTTATAAATTCAGCTAAGTTATGATAGTAACAAACATACTCAATATCGTATACATTTTATAAGAAGGATGGTGAAGTTTATGGAAAAAGCAAAGATTGTAACACGCTTAATAAAAGAAGCTGGATATAGCAAAAGAGCTTTCGCAGAAAAAATCGGGCTCCCTCCCACAACACTGCAATCAATGTTATCAAGAGGAATCGGTAAAGCATCTGTTGATAATGTAATAAAAGTTTGTAAGGGATTAGGGATCACTACTGATGATTTAGAGGTGCTCACAACTAAAGGGGATAATACAGTTAAAGAAGAAGTTTCTATTTATGAAACCATTCAAAACGACCAATCAAACATTATCCATATCCCAATCATTGGTTCTGTCGCAGCCGGTACACCTATATTCGCCGAAGAAAATATCGAGGGTTATTTACCAATGCTAAGTACATTTTTAAATAAGCGTAAAAAGTATTTTTATCTTACTGTAAAAGGCACTAGCATGAATCTCGAATTCCCTGATGGTTCTTATGTTCTGGTAGAAGAAACTCCTTATGTTGAGAATGGGCAAATTGCTGTTGTAAAAGTCAATGGTTATGATGCAACTGTGAAAAAAATCTCAAAATCTGGAAGCATCATTACTTTAATACCATTGAGTAATCATCCTATCCATGAACCACAGACTTACGACCTTTCAGCTGAAGATGTAAAAATCATTGGTCGCGTTGTACAAGCAGTAAAAAATTATTAAATTTTTAGCGCTAGCAATTTATTGAAAAAAGAACCGATTCTAATAAAGGTTTATTGAAATTACCATCCCTATTATTAAGATACTCTTATACTGAAGATTTTTAGTGGCTGTTTTGTGGTTTCTTTTCATTTTGCGCCACTTGAAGTTAACTTTATAAAAAAGAAAAAAGCCCTGATACCGTAGTATCAGGGCTTTTTTCTCTCTTAGTATAGAGACATATATTGATCGCGTTCCCATTGGTGAACTTGTGTGCGGAATATATCCTCTGGATTTATCAAGTTTTAAATTGCGCTAAAAACGTTGATTTATCAAGGTTTTATAAAAGTGATGTTTCATAGTGATTCATCACTTTTTTTAATTTTGTGGGTGAAATGTGGGTGGGTTTGTGGGTGACTATATTTCATAGCAGATTTCAAATATATTGTTTATTTATATCTACTTTTCAAGTATCTCTCAAAACCTCTACACACAAAACCCCCACTTTATTTCAAACACGTTTTTATTATATTTACTACACTAAAAAAGTTATTGCCATCAAGTTCTAAATAGTTTAACATATACATATCATATTTATGCAAGAGCAGAGGGATAATGGCAATCACACACTGTGGTTAGGCGTTATCCTTTTTGCTGTATACAAGTATGTCATACAATAAAACCAGCCTTCTAAGCTCTGTAGATATTTTGATTTCCCCTTTTTCTTTTAAATCCTGTAGCTCTGAAATTAAAAACTCTTTTAATTCCTCTAATTTTAATCCTTTGATATGATATGAAAGTGTTTCGTAAACCTTTCCTTTCTTGGCATCTTGATGTGTAATGTTATGCACACTTGTATCATCTATTTTAATTACTGCTGAATTAACTATTGTTTTATAGTGTTTTTCAAATTTTGAAGCTTCTTTTATTTTTTGTTTTAGTTTTTCCTTTTCTGACGGATGAAGACTACTCTTTTCAATAATTAACCCATCTGATATTTTTTGGATTGGGAATCTTCCCTGCTGATTAGCCGCAAATCTCATTCTTATCTCAGTACTTATCTCATCTATATCTGAAATATAGTCTAATGTATAAGTAATAACATCGGGTATTTGAAATATGTATTTTGCATCTCCCAGAGCAACAGTAATATTTTTTGTTAATATATTCCCCTCTAATTTATCTAGTTCTTCAGGAGATAGTAAAACTGTATGTAATGCCCCTTTCTTCCCCCTGTCTATTATTAACTTTTTAATTACGTGTTGATATTTTCTCACTTCAGTAGGAGCTATACCTTGATTGATTGAACTTATGATACGGAAGATTTCTTTAAAGTTATCAGTCTTTATTATTTTTAATTTGCATCCCAAATCCTTATCATTTATTACTTCTTCAATAAATCCATCTTCATTTTCTTTTCTCTCTATTAAAACTAGTCTCTCTTCCAATAGTTGCATTTCTTTTTCTGAGAGCGACCTGGTAAAATCTTTAATTATTTTCCTTACATTAATATCAGTTAAAGAATACCCCATAAAAACAATTGGTGAATTCATCATCATCGCAATGATTTTTGCACTAATGAGCACCGAATTCTTTTCAAAGTTTGTATAATCCTGCTCGGAAATAATAATATCAGCAGGTTTTTCGATACATCCATGTATTTTATATAACTCTGCAAAACCGTATGTTTCTTCAAAGAAGCCCTTCTGTCCTATATACTTCTTTATTTCATAGTCACTTTCATTATTATAGGAATCTTCTATAAAACTATCATAATTAGTTGTTAGAACTATTTGAGTTTTCAATAACATCTTCTTAAAAGTTTGATACTCTTCTAACATTTCTTCTTTTAAATGATACTTTTTAAATCTTTCTGAAATTGCTTTTTTAAACGGTGAAATTTTTGTACAATATGCATCTTTTGTTGAAAATCCTTCAATTTTAATCGATTCGTTATTAAACGATTCATTATATTTCTCTTCAACAATAGAACCCATTTTAATATTAGCATAGTGCTCTACTTCTTTTTCTGAATAACCACTATTTTCTTTTTCTATTTTTGTTCTTATATTATTGAATTCACCATAAAAATTCCCAAGTTTTAATTCATTCCAAAACTCTTCCAACAGACTAGTCCAATCAGGAAAATTGTTCAAAAAACGTTTTGATATACCAGCACCTATAAATACAACCGGAAATTCATTATTTCGCTTTAACTTTTGGAGAACTTCCAATATTCTCCCTCCTATCCGTCTTTTATATCAAAATAATAACATATTGAAAATCAAAAATTAAGCCTTCCTAACTTACAATTAACTGCCTTACTTTTTTATATCGTCTATTAAATAATACCTAAAAAAAGTTATCCTAAAAAGGATAACTCTTCTTTCACTTCTAAAAAATCTCTACTACTTCCTCATCTGTTCTTTCCTATTTAAAATATCCTCTTTAAAAAACAACCGATCTCGAACCATTTCTTTAATCGGCACTAACGTCCCGGACTTCACCAACTTATTTAAATTCTGCCTCGAGCATTCCAAAATCTCCAATGCCTCTGAAGTATTCACAATTTCATCATTTACGAATTGTATTAGTTCTTCCTTAGATTCAAAGTTATACATTTTTCTTCTCCTTTATATACAAAATAGCCATGTTGATTACCATTAGAATTATCGCTAGTATGGTACCAACGATACAGATATAACCCCAAGTGTTTAAATTATCATAATCAAGAATAGATACAATAAACACTAAAACAATGACTACAGGTAGATTCGTCCAGATAAATTTTTTCATAATAATATGGAATGTGATATAATCTTAAATGCAGGAGAGGTTTCCCTCCCCTGTGTGCTTATTCTGAGTCGTTTCCTTGGTCGGGGCGACTCTTTTGTTTTTCCTCTTTCACCTTGTAGTATGTATCTACGATGTTTTTAACACCTGCGGTTACTTGAGAGAAAACCGTTGCTGTTGTAGCTATAGCACCTAAGATTATTATCCAATCCACTTTGTTCACCTCCTGTTCTTTATACTCTTATTATACACCTTAAGTTGACTTAAGTCAACTATATTCAAGAATATTTTTCCTGTAAATCTAATTTTATCCTATGAAATCGACATATATCTGTTATACTTAATATCGCAATATATTTTAGGAGGAACTAATTTGAAAAAGTATCTATTATTACTTGTCTCTGTATTTTTCTCCCTAGCACTTGTGGCTTGTGGCTCAGAAGAAAAAACAGAAGAAAAGAGTGCGCCTACTGCCTCAGACCAAAAAGGTATTAAAGAAAGCAATTCGAAAACTAACGAAAAAACATTACTAACTAAAGTTGGAGAAAAGCAAAAATACAATGCTCAAGGCGGAGTTATTGAGCTAATGAAAATTAAAGAAATTAATCAAACTATTGATGTAGCTCCAATTAAAATGACTGTTCAAAATATCAAGCTATTTCAACTATCTGACCTTCCAGAACAAATGTTAACTGAGGCTAAAGAAGTCTATCAAACAACACCCACTAACGATGGAAAACTAAATTATATTCAAGTTATTTACACAGTGGAAAATACCTCAGATGAAAATATTAACTTCCTTAATTTTGATAAGGTAGTACTAAATAATGGTGAACAGTTAGAAGCAAATCGCAATTTCATTACAGAAAAAAACACTTCCTTTGAATACTTTGGAAAAGTTAAACAAGAACGTGTCCTAGGTTTGTTCTTCAATGGAGATCCAAAAGATATTACTAATGTCAAATTCATTACAAGTTCAACTTACCAGCAAAAGTCATATGATATGATTACTGATGGTCAACAAGTTCAATTTGATTTATAAAATAGCAAAGCCCTCTCATTCGAGAAGGGCTTTTTTATTACTTATTTTTTAATACGTTTACATTATTTCAATTTGCATTAATAGAATTTGTTATAATTAACTTAATTTAAGGGAGGGAGATAGTTTGAAGGTTGTTGAATCTATATTTAGAGGGTTTCGTTTGTTAAGTAAAATCATAAATCCTATATTAAAGGCATTATCTAAAAGTAAATTTTAAAGTTCCACGCAACAAAAGACACCATGTTTTATCACTTTAATTAACTTATAATATTTTTGTATTAAACTTTAGGAATTAGGTATTAAAAAGGAGGCGTTATTTTGTATTCTATCGAAATAAAAGGTTTGTTTGGTGATAGAGATGTTAAATTTAATTTTGAAAAACCTTTATTAATTTTAATAGGGGAAAATGGCATTGGAAAATCTACAGTTTTAAGTATTCTAAACTGCATTTTAGATAAAAACCCAGAAGGCTTAAAGGAATATGATTTTGAGTTAATTAAATTTAAAATAAATGAAGAAACTCATTGCTTATATAGAGATGACTTAGATAATATAATCACTGACTGGGAATTCAACTATACTATTTCGAGTCATTCATCTCTTTATGACGAAGAGTTTTTAGCAAATATAGCCAGAGAATTAAAGATATCGACTCGTTTAGTTGAACAGCGTTTTACTAAAAATAGATTCAATTTAATTTATGAACGAATGGAGCATATTCAATCACAAGGAGTTGCGACTCCTTTTGCAGATTATTTATTTAAGGAATTAGAAAATGAAAATTATATGAGCCTTCCTATCTTCAAAGATTTTTTCGAACCCATTTACTCCGAGTTTAAAGGAGAGTTACTCTATTTTCCGACTTATAGAAGAGTTGAAGAGGAAGCTTATAAGGTAGGACAATTTATTGATAAGGACTTAGGAAAAAGTGTCATTAAGTTCGGTATGCAAGATGTACAAAAAATCTTCAATAACATTATTGAGCAAATTAAAACAGAAACTATAAACGGTGTTCAGAAAGTGATGGATAGCCTATTTACAGATTTACTTTCTGAACCAAATTTATCTAATGAATATAATTCAATTGATTTAAAAAATAAAAGAGAAGATTTAGAAATAATTTTACAACGATCTGAAAACAGCTTACCTTTTTCTATGAAAAAAACATTAGAAAAATTAGATCTTATTTTAGATAAGAAAGAGTTAACAGACAAAGAACAGTTTATACTTTATTTTATAACGAAATATCTGAAAATTTATGAGTCCAGCAAGATTCATGATGAAAAAATAAACCTATTTATAAAAGTATGTAATTTATATTTTAAAGATAAAGAATTTATTTATGATGCAAAAAATGTGCATATAAATTTAGTTTCAAAATATGATTCCTCTAAAGAAATTCAGTTAAAATCGTTATCATCTGGCGAAAAACAAATAGTCTCTTTATTTGCTAGTTTATACTTAACAGGTAAAGAAGATTTTGTTATTTTATTCGATGAACCTGAACTTTCTCTCTCAATAAAATGGCAAGAAAAATTATTGAATGATATTTTACAATCACAAAAATGTAATTTTATGATGGCTGTAACACACTCACCTTTTATTGTTCCTAAAGAATTAAGAAAGTATACTCTTTCCTTTGGATCTACAGTTCAAAGAGAGGGGGGATATGTTGATGGAAGCATTTTTGAATGATTTTTTTGAAAAACAAGAAGAAGAATATGTAAAAGAATTTGCATTTTTACACGAGTATGACAATTTAGGTAATCAATTTTATTGCATTTGTGAAGGAAATGAAGATAGAATTTGCTATTTACCTAAAATAAAAAGTATTTTAAGAAAAGATATAAAAATATATGAAGTAGGCGGAAAAGATAACGTACTTGAAATATTTAATAGGTGCGAAAAACAACAAGGCTATAACTTAAATAAAATCATGTTTATTGTAGATCGTGATTTTGATGAACCTTTAAATAATCAAAAAGTTTATGAGCTACCAGTATACTCAGTAGAAAATTTATATGCAAATCCAGATGTATTGAAAGACTTTATTGAATTGACAGTTGAAGTTACTAATCAAGAAACTATTAGTAAAATACTAGAAAATTATTTACTTAGAGAAAAAGAATTTAATTCTTTTGTTCAAGAATTAAATATATGTCTTTATTACACAAAAAAAATATATGAATTCAAACAAGATAGTCTTGATGATACGTTTGCTTCTTATGCAGGGGTTTCTTTACCAAGTATCGATGACGATGAAGTAAAAAAGCTTATTAAAGTCACTTTACTTAAAATAGATATACATAATGATTTTAACTCAATAAGAGAAAAATATAATTTTTTAGACCCAGAAGACATAGAAAAAATGAAATCAAATACATTTTCTCTTGTAAATGCTCAGAAAAATTATAAAGGAAAATACCAACTCTATTTCTTTCTTTCCTATATAAAAGAACTAATTAAAGATTTAAACTTAGGTAGAGCTAAAGCTACAAATAGAATTTTAGCAGATAAAAATTACGGATGTGACATAGAAATGAAAGATAATACTTTATTTAATATTTTATCTAACTATGTTCAACTTCCTTTATGTTTTGAAACATACGTAAAAAGATTTATTACGGAACACGAATTAACTTCTGTATCTTAAGGATGGAGGAATCAACAATACATTTTTAATTAAACTGTACTCAAATCAACCAGATGTATGCAGTTGATTTGAGTACAAAATAAACTTTTAAAATTCATTTTATATAATCAAAATTACTTTACTATTTCCCCTTTTCAATTACTTCACATATACATATAATTCACTTGCAGTTATATAATATGTTTTACCTTTACTATTCTGTACTTTGTATTGCGGTGAACCATTCACTGTGACTTTTGAGCTTATAATGAATCCCAGCCCTTTATCTACTACTCCAGCAACATCTTTATCCTGCCAAGATGGAGTTTCATAGAAACGTAAATTTTCCACTTTAGAAATAACCCTTTTACCAGTTATAGTAGAAGTTTCATTCCCTTTGTAACGGATGTATGAGGAATCATAATAAACCCATTGGTTACCACCAAGATTTAACCAGTTCCCTAATTTAACCCATACTTTATAAGCCTGTCCTTTTTGTAGTTTACGAATAACACTATTATCTGTTGATGGTCCAGAACGAAGATTTACATTGTATCCCTCGATATATGCAACGCCATTCCCCTCTACTGTACCAGGTACTTCATTTGGTTTTTGTGGTTTAGTATCCACTGTAACAGAGTTCCCGTTATAAGCTTTTAATACGTCCGCTCGGAATTTAGCCTCTGATACACCATGACTACGAAGATAATCAATTGGATCTTCATGGTCTGTACCACCTAATTTATAAGTAATATCCTTATGTGTCCATAATCCTTTAGAAGGATGAATATTTCGTTCTCGCAAGACTTCTCCAATCAACTCTACATATCGTTCGTAAGAACGTTTGAATTTCACTGGATCGCTTGTCTCACACAATTCAATATGAACAAATCTAGCATTCGCTGCTGGACCTGCACCCCATGCACGATATTTAGTAGATGCAATTTGAATGTTTTCATCCCAATCCGTGGCATAATGCACAAAAGCATTTCTCCATGTTCTAGCTTCATAATTTCTAATATTAATAGCTGGAGCTTCTGGTGTCGCTGTGGAATGCGCTACTACTCCCTCATATGCACCGACACCATATCTATATCCTTGCTTTGGTAAATCTGGAATAATCATTTCTCTATCTGCAAAAACACTTCCTACAGATGTTAATAGAATAATAGAAGCCATTGTGACTGAACTTACTACTCTAATAGATTTTTTCATTTTACATCACCATTCCCCATAATTTTTTGTTTGATATCTGATACATCATTTGCTAATGAACTAAAGGCTTTTGCTTGTTCTTCAATTACAACCTGGTTCTTTTCAATGACCTTTTGATACTGCTCTTCACGCTGTTCATTCTTTTTTTGCGTAGTAAAAAGCATCCACACGAATAATGCTGCGAACGCTCCCTGCTGCATCATTGAATTGAAAATTGCATCTTCCATTGTTCTCATCCCCTTTGCAAAATAAAAAGAGCAGCGAAATCGCCCCTCTTTGTTATAAAAGCAGTATTTTATTCAAAATTAAAAACAGCTCATGGCTGCCCTACTTGTTTACATGTATTTAGTTAATACTGATCTGCAGATAATGCTCCTTCTATCATTCTATTTTCTACTTCTTCCACATGTTCAATTATCACTTCATCAGAAGCCCCTGGGCTCTTTCCAGTTAGCTTTACATAATCGTCTGCACAGATAAGACTTACTTTACCGAAAAGCTCAATCTCGTAAACTCTGCCACCCTTATTACATAAGTCACATGCAGTAGCAATGCGCATACTCAGCGTACCATCAGGAAGCCCCCAAACCTCTACTTTTGTATCTTCTTTGATACCGCAAAATTCTAGCATATCGTTTGGAATGCTAACTGTGACCTGATTTTCATCTTTCTTCAAATCAACTACTCTACCTAAGAATGGTGACTGTTCATTAGGTGGCATTGGACGCATAAACTTATCTGGATTCATACTCATCTCCCTCTCTATGTTCTAGAAGTCATCTTTGTGAAATCAACATAATTCCATCTACCATCATGGAAATACCACCCTAAACCTAAGCTACCATTTGTATAATGAATAGAACCTGCATTAGCACCAAAGTATCCACCACATACGTTAATCCCATTACATTCAATTGATTGTGTCGTTGCCACAGGATCTTTTGATTCAATTCGGAATCTATTTTCATTGTTGTAAATGTGACCGATGTAACTTCTACGTTCTCCACCGCCACGGGGATAAAAACTGAGTCCCGCACGATCATCTCCAACGAGTGCCATCATTTCGCCATTGCTTATGATTTCAAGTGGCGCATTCATATAATTCCATTTGTTCACATGATTGTGGTAAATAACATTATCTTTTGTACCAAGTGCAATTGTAGAAAAAGGCAGTGTTCCGTTTACGAGTTCTCCATGTGTTGTATCCCAGTTATAAACGGAAGGAACGTCACCTTCCACCAACTGAACACCTGATACAGCAATTGCTTGCATATTATTTAAGAGCCCCTCGCCAAATAAATCAATATAAACATAACCATTTCCTTCTACATAGTTACTCGGCACAGTGAAGGTTAAAGCGTATCTTACTATTTTCCCAGTTTGAATGCTTGGTGCATCGTAAGTTTTTGATGCTCGTCCAAGCTCCACGGGAGTGTCACCGTTATATTTACCGAATACCGCTCTCATGATTGGCTTGTTTGTAATGTTTACACGATTATCATTGGTAGTTGCTCTGAAATGAGCCGACAATGTGTATTTCTTACCTGGTTTTACACCATCAAATAATGTAAAACGAATCCAGTTTCCTAAATCTATCCGCAACGGATTAACCATTGGCTCATAATTGTTAACCACTGGTTTCTCAATATATGGATTAGACATAATTGTCCATGTAGGACTGTATTCAATCTTCAAAAAATAATTATTAAAATTCTTAAAAGAAATGTGTGAAAAGTCATGATCTGGAATGAGATTCTTCCTTGGTGTTACTGAAAATTTCTGCCCACGCTCATCTTCAAAAAAGAAGTCAGCCATTTTTGCTGTAATACCATTCTTATCGATCGTAACTTTCCCATTTTCGATTTTAATTACATCTGCATTAATACCTGTTGCAGTGAGCCATTTTACAATGGTATCAGCGTTAATCTGTAACTTAGCAACATTAATTTGAATCTTTTCAGCTGTTTGGTTAATAGCCGAGATAATATCGCCTTTTTGGACGGTACTAGTAATCGCTTTTTCAGTTACCTCAATACGTCCCTCTTGTTTTTCTACATACGCTTTATCCGCATATCTTCCGTCAGCCTGTTGTTTTGTATATACTTCGGTTTTTACTGCAGCAAGTTTAATTCCCTCCGTATTGGCGGAAATAAGGCGCTCTAATTCAGTTGTTTTCTGGTTGTAATCTAGTGCAGCTACTTTATTGGAAATATCTTCAATCATTTTATCAACATTAGTTTGATCTTTTGGATGCAACCAAAATTCTGTAGCTACTTTACCACGCTGCAGCATAGGCATACAGAACCAAGCTCTACCATTTCTTTGTACGTATGGTCGAAACCTTACAAATCCAGTTCCTGCCGGAGCTTTAGCTGTACAAATAGCTCTGACCCAAGTATTGTTAATGATTTGAACTCTTTCTCTAGCAGTTGAAATTCGGGTTGTTTTATTTGATTGCCAAAATTCCAACTCGATAAATACACCATTATCAATTGGAACTTTTCCATCAGTGTTAAAGTAAGCAGAAGTAACAATATCTTCATTAGGAGAACAATCTATAAATTGACTAAAAGCACCCCACCATACATCCTGGGTTTGTCCTGTAGTGTTCATAGAAAACGAATTGTATCCTTTATACTTTAGGTTAGGATCTATAGAGTGCCCAGTAGCCCACCCCCAGTATTTATTCCCTTGAGTGAAACCAGCGTCACGAATCTCATTAATAGATCCAAGACCGCCTACATAGTTCTCAACATCTTTCATCTTCACAGTCAGATCCAGTGCATCAGAATGTTGTTTGATTGTAGATTGCGCGTCGGAAATCTGTTTACCTTGTGCCGTTTGTGTTTCTAGTAACTTGCCAACGTTTTGAGAAACACCATCAGCCGTTTTTTCTACTGCTGTTACACGCTTATCAAATCCACTTTGATTATTGTCTACTTTTGTTACTGTTTCTTTGATTCCATCCACACTTTGCTCCAGTTCATATGTTGACTTACTGAAGTCAGTTGGAACAGATCCTTTTTCGAGTTTAGCTTTCTTGAAACGGAACCTTTTCCCTTTAGATGCTTCATTTCTAGAAAAACGAATTCTAAATCCCCATCCAGTAGCACGAACATCGATTTTAAACGTCCATGACTCACGACGCCAGTCTTTAGCTGGCACAGGCTTTTGTACTGACTCACTCCACGATCCGTTGATGTATTGGAATAAAATAAAATCTAAAAGAACATCATTTTGAAGGTCTAAAGATATTGTTATATCTTTCCCTTTTTCAAAGTCTCCTATCTTAGTGTTATCTAGATGGAATTGATAAAAGGCGTCTGTATGATCTTGACATTCAATCGCTACGTATTCGCCAGGTTGAACAAATGATGTGACTTTATTTAATACCGCGCCACCGATCATCCCGATTGTTTGAGGTCTTTCGTTTGGACCTGTATTGATTAGCCAGTTTTCACCACCTACAGTACGAGCTTCAACCTGTTCTAACTTTGTTGAGATATTCCCAGCTTCTTCTTTAATTTCAGTTGTTGTTTTACTTAGACCATTTGTTGTTTGTTGCACATCAGATATTGTCTTTTTTGTACCTTCCACCGTTTGCTCGACTGTATTTAATTTATTGCTGATATCAGTATCTTTTTTAGTTAGTGATTCAATAGAAGTTTTAAATCCGTCTGCAGTTTGCTCTGATTTAGTAACACGTTCTGTAAGCTTTCCTTGTGCGTTTTGTATATCTGATACAGAAGAATTTATGCCTTTAATGGTAGATTCGATATCTACTGTTTTTTTAGTGAAATCAGTTGTTGTTACTTGATCTTCGGGTGCTGGTGTCCATGCAGTCGGTACTGTGCCAATTTCTAATTTAGCCTTTTCAATTAACGTGTCCCCAGTGAAATCACGTGCTAAAGCGTAAACTGTGATTTCTTTAATAGGCTTATCCATTACTACAGCACTTGCTGTGAACCTTTCCTGGTTATACTGTTTACCTATTGTTAGGCGGTTTTCTACGCGGCAACTTGGATAATGAAAAGTATTGTCTGTGAAAGTAATCTTCACTTCGAAACCAATCCATTTATTCGTTGTACCCCATGCAGTAACTTTACCTGTAAAAAGGAAACTCATGGCAAGAGTCTTCCCTTGCATTAAAGTGGCTGCATCCTTCGCTACATCAAAATAGGTATGTGGCTTGTTTTCCCCATTCTTCACCGAATGCGATTTAGTAGCTGTTTCTAGTAATAGATTTCGGACACCAATTTCCGTATTTTCAACTATCGCCTTAAGCTCAGTAAGAGTGTTTTTTGAACCATCAGCGGTTACCTTAATATCATTCGTTTTCTGCTCCAACTGTGATAAACCTTCACTTGTTTTCTTTAACTCTGACTTCTCCGCTTTCTGTGTAAGAGCTTCATTAGTTTGCCCAATAGATGTATTAACGTCCTTGAACTTCTGAATATTCCCCTGCTTATCAGTTTCGTAGATTTGTTTCCCAATAAACCCATCTTTAATTTCATCTTTCGTATAAACACCGGCTTTATCTGCTTTATCTTTTAATTGGGTATTAATCCATGTTTGATCTACTTTGTCATCAACTTGTTTTTGAACATTAACTATTTGCTTAACTATTTCTTGCGCTTTACCTTCCACACTTTGAACCTTTTCATTTAATTCGCTTTTTGTAGCCTCAATATCTTTGGTTACCTGTTCCAATGTTTCTTTCTTAACGGATTCCACATCAGGAACAACAGGATCCCATTTACCATCCTTCCACAATTTCAGAATACCAGGCTTACCTTTGCTGATATCTTGCCACAACGTTTTTCTATCCTTTAAGTTTGCTATTGGTGGATTTACGCCTTCAATAATATCAACGGTATTATTTTTCAAGTTTTCAGCCACTTGTTCAGCAATTTTCTTCGCTGCTTCCGATTCTTTTCGAATGACTTCTGTTTCTTTTACGTTTTCTTGAAGCTTTTTATCTAACATATCTAGTAATTCTTTAGATGCTTTATTTGATAAGCTACCCATGATTTGTGCGTATAACCTATCGATCAGGCTTCGTGTATCTGCAATTTCACGATAGTCACCAAAGATATATTTATCTTTTGATGGATCAGTGTCACATTCATCAGCTGCTATTAATCTAGCTTCTAAGAAAAGTGGTGGACTAAACCCGATATCTTTTATTCGTACCGTATCTCCTTTACGAACCGCTTCATGAGATAAACCAAATACTTCTTCAAGTGCTACTGCATTTACTTCATATGAAGTAGAACTACCAATTCGCTTCTTTAATTCTGCTTCTGTTAATTGTTTGAGTCGTTGCTTCGTCATATCTTGATCTTCTGTTTGTGGTGAATAAATATCGAATAAATGCTTGCCATCTTTTGACCAACGTTGTAGAGCATCATTATTTCCTACATAAAGTTTTCCATCGTTTATTTCTTCAAATGTGAGAAATTCACCGGTTTCACTATTTTGTGGGCCGACACCTACAAGAGCGGTTACTACATCTTGACTATTCTCAATACGCCGGATGCCTTGTACATCTTTTCCTAGTAAAAACTCTTTCCCATTGTCACGGCCAACCTTTTTTACTAAATCTACATAACGACCGACAATAAAAGATCCTAGTATTTCTGTTTTAAAACGAATTTCAAGTTCAAACGTAGATGCGATTTGCTTTAAGAGATCAAGCGGATTTGTGAAATCTTTAATGTTAATGGTACGTATACCAACATACTCCGTAATCCCACGTTTCCATTCTGTACCTTGTAAAGCAAAGTCCATAGATTCATTGACTGTAGTAGCTTGCAAAGTTTGTGGTTTAATTACAGTTTCTTTCTTTAGTTTTGTATGTTCACCAAGTGCGTAAATCTTTTTCGGACGACCTGTTGTATCCTGTTCTACTTCTGTAATAATGTATGAAACAAAAGTACCGTCACGAGTTTGTTTAACGACAAGGTTCTGTTGTATAAGTGATGCCGCTATCTTTGTACCATCAGCTGTTGTGAACTCAAATTTATCTTTATTATCTTTAAGGTCCCATTGGCGTAAATCATCCCAATAATCCTGTTCTTTGATAACACCTATGATTTGTTCTGTTTTAAAATCCACAATATGTAATAGATTATTTGCTTTACTCATCTGTAACGCTCCCTATACGTGACATCTACCTGTCCAATGCTGTTTGGGAATATTTCGATTTCATTCTTTCCTTTTTCGACACGTATATAGTCACTCAAAAAATCCTTTATATTAATCGCATCTGCTCCGTTAATACGAATACTCGCATCCGATGAATCGATTTCTACAAGATCTCCTTTTTGAACAATATAAGGTATTTGACGTTCTGTATTGCTATTTACTTTTTGCACTTTAATATCATGTACAGCCGCAATTAATGATGGTGCATCATTAAACGAGCATATATGAACAACAATTTGAGCTACCTTTTTCATAAAGCTATTGCCCGTATCCCACCATTGGGCAAATTTTTCTGTATGGTAATTTCCTTTTTCATCGATTAAAGCAATATCACCCTGCCAATAATTTCCGACTCGTGCAATGTGTAGACGTCCATAAAAATCATTCCATGTTGTACGATAATAACCAGTTTCCGCTATAATCAGATGATTATAGTCACCGTTTCCTGCCATAACCTCACCGAAATTCTCGCTAGAATTTCTATATGCATCAAACATACCTACTTTTCCAACTACAACGCTGTTTTCATCTAATAAATAAAGTTCTACACGTCCCATAGTTGCAGGGTTTAAGTTTCGACATTCAACTATTGCATCAAGTGTGAAATCTTGTAGCGGTCCACCTGTAATGCTTCTTTTCACTGCTGGTCCGTGCCAAAATTGCCCTTGACCGTAATCAGATGGCATGATACGTGCGCCATCCGCTATCATTTTCCCTGCTACGATTCCATAATCTGAAACAAAATCTTTTCCCACTTCCGTCCAACCCACTAGAGAATTCGCTTTATCATGCATAACCAATTCATACCGACTTATTGGCGTTTCATCTATCTTAACTGGATATCCTATACGAAAATGTTGATTTCCATTTTTATTTATAATATCGATGAATGTGGAAGGATTCTCTACCTGTATCTTGAATTTTGGTTCTGAAAATACACTTCCTTCATTCAAAACATCCATTTTAATAATATTATTTGGTTCTAGTTTTGCTTTTGCATTTCGAATTGGTCCTAATTTATAAGGCATTGGACAAATGAATTTGATTGTTCCTATTCCAAGTGTTACAAATTCATCTGGATCAAAGCTATCATCCACAATTGCTAAATACGTTCTGTTTGGTTCTACGTCAAAAATAAGCTCTGTTGGTTGATCAGTTATTAGCCAACTTGCAATTTCCTCTTTCAACTTTTCTAAGTTAGATCCATCAGGTACTATAATTCCTACCGGAATAGATAAAACGCGCATTTCTGTTTGTGTGTTTAACAGTCTTGCTCCTGGATATCCTGGAACGTTTAGAAAATTTCGTTTCAATGGTGCCCAAGTAGGTCTTTTCCATCCTTTCGCAATTTGAATAAAGTTTTTACGTATTTTGTTAAATGTAAAAGAACTCATGTTGACACCTCATTTCTTTATAAAATAAAAGAAACCCAAACCTAAAAGGCTGAGTCTCTTTGTTTTTCTCTTTCTTGGTACTCGGTTGTATATCGATACGTACCACGCGCCACATCTCGCCCCTCTATAACAACAGGAACCTCAACAACCAAATCACCACCAAGCATCGGAATTGCTCCGTCACCAGATGATCCAAATGAGTTATTAAATACTTGATTTGATACACTGCTTGTCATAGCTTGTCTACTATTTGACATACTTCCATACACACCACTCATAACAGACTTTAAAACCGATAATTGGCTCATAGAACTAGCCATCATGCGACTCATATCACCCATTAATTGATTCATAGTCCCAGTAATACCGAGTGATTTTTCTTTCGATGATAAAGGTGTAACTGTAATTGAATTACCCTTCTTCTTAAATAACTCTGGTCCGGCTTCTCCTGTGATAAATGAACCATCACCTACAGGCTTTCCACCTTTAGCAAGCATTGGTACATGAGGAATAGTTGGTGCACTAACACCTGGTATATTGTTTAATAATTCTGCTGGTGTGTTAAAACCGTCTATGAACTTATTTATGATACGAATAATTCCATTAATCGCTGTTTTAATACCGCTTTTAATTCCATCCCATACACCTAATACAGCTGATTTCATTCCTTCAAAAGCTCCACTAACAGCACTTGTTACCCAACGAACAGGAGTCATAATTGCATCTTTCAGTCCATTCCAGACAGAAGATGCGGTTGACTTTATACCTTCCCAAATGTTTGAGAGTGTTGATTTAATACCATTCCAAATACTACTACTTGTACTACTAATCATATTCCATACAGTTGAAATTGCTTCTTTGATGTTATTAAAGACAGAACTTGCTGTGGAAACAATTGAGTTCCATAAGCTAGAAAGGAAGCTTTTAATCGTATTCCAAACTGCGCTTGTTGTGGAATTAATCGTGTTCCAGGCATTCACAATCCAGTTTTTTATTACATCAAAAATTGGTGTTACGATAGCGACTAATCCATTCCAGCATGCTTGCAAGAAATTCTTCAATGTATTCCACACCGTCATTGTGGTGGAACTAATAACATCCCATACATTCACAATCCAATTTCTAAGTGTTTCAAAGACAGCTGTCGCAATCGAAACAATGCCATTCCAACAAGCTTGAAGAAAAGCAACTATAGCATTCCACACTGTTGTTGCAGCTAAACTAATAGCATCCCACACAGAAACAATAAAACTCTTTATTGATTCAAATATTGGAGTAGCAAAGTATAAAATAGCTGTCCAAACCGCCTGTAAGTATTGCGTAATGAAATTCCATACCGTTTGAATAACTGTGGAAATACCATTCCAAATCAAAGAGAAGAAATCAGCAATGCCTTGTAAAATAGGAGTTAGAAAGGCAACTAATCCATTCCAGGTGCTAATGAAAAACTCACTAATCGCTGTCCACACTTCGGAAGTGGTTTGGCTGATACTATTCCAAACTTCTGATAATGTTTCAACTACCCCATCCCAAATACCAGTCAAATACTCAACAATTGAATTCCATGTTTCCGTAGTAATTTCAACAATCGAATTCCATGTTTCAGATAAGGACTCCGTTATCCCATTCCATAGTTCTACTAAAAACTCTTTAATTGAATTCCATACAGAAGCTGTAGATTCACTAATACTTTCCCATGTTTCTGTTGCCCATTGGGATATGCCGTCCCAAATTCCTGTTAGAAATTCTGTAATTGAATTCCATACCTCCATGGTCCATTTTTTGATATCGTCCCAATTTTTATAAATCGCAATGCCTAGAGCTGCTATAACCCCTATAATAATAGGAATTGCAGCAACAAGCGTGGCGGCTATTCCTGCTCCGATACCAAACAAGCTCATGACCGCCACGACTATAGGAGCAAGCGCCATAATCGCACCAGAAATAACCCCGATAGCTACTGCAATTGCTGCTAATGTTGCTGCTAATTCCGGATTGTCAGAAACCCATTCTGCAAATTTAGAAACAAGATCTGCTACCACTAATAAAACTGGTTCAAGAGCTATCTTTAAATCTTCCATAGCTTTTTGAAATTTAACAGCTGGACTTGCATCTATTTTAGAAGTTGCTCCATGTAAATCTTCTACACCTTTTTTCAAATCAACTTGCTTACCTTCTGCCTTTAGAATCGTATTAATAATTTTCTTTCCTTGGTCTTCCCAAAGGGTTCCGAACATCTTCGTGCCAAGCGCATTTCTGTCTGTCGCATTTTCAACACCAGCTAAAGCCTTGGTTGCTTCAAGCATCGCTTTTTGTCCATTTTCACCACCGCCAGCAATTGCTTGTCCCCATTTTTCAAACTGATTGGCTGAAATCTTTGTTTTATCTAAAACCGCTTGCATGGACTTATCTACACCAGCACCAAACTCAGCCATTTTGATACGACCTTCTTTAATACCCGATATGTTCAACAGGATTCGCAACATCCTGTCAGTTCTCTTATGAACTTCTGTATATCACTATACAGACCAGACTATATCATCATCTTTATATAAGATGCTCCCCATTTCGGATGTCATTGGCTTACACCCTACGTCTTTCGACTAGTCGTTACACACTTCCTATTTATTGGCTTGGCTCGGTATTGTCTCTTATGTGAGAGTTTCACCGAATTAGAGGAGTTTGCTATGAATGTCTCCACTCATAGGGACAATTTTTTATCCAATAGGTTGTCTATATTCCAACTTTTCGTGTCTACACCTGCTGACATAATTCCTTGAACTTCTTTAGCTGTAAAACCAGCTTGAACCATTTGGTCACCATATTCAGCAATAATGTCTAATTGTTCTGGTGGAAAACCTGTTTTTAATAAAGTATTAACTAATCCTAAAGCCTCTTCATTAGTAATCCCTAATGTTGCACCAATCTCATTCGCTTCCTGTATAAGCTCATTAAAATCAATCCCTGCATAACTTGAAGCTATAGTTGCCGCTCCTTTAACTACAGCCGCATTCGTTTCATCAGAAGCATCCTTATTCAATGCCCACTGTTTTCGAACACCCTCTAAGGCTTCTTCTGCATCCACACCATAAGTAGTTACACCCCTTACAGCTTCTTCTACTGATTTTTTCGAAGACTCCGGAACATCAAAAGTGATATCAATCTTTGTTTTTAATTTAGACATGTCCATTGCTTGCTCAACTGCACTTGCAATACCGCCACCGGCTGCTATACCACCTATGACATTTTCTAACCCTACTTGTAATCCTTCAAACTTTTCCTCTGTCCTTCTAGCTTCTTGTTGTAAATCTCTTAACTCATTTCGTACTTGTTGTATGGAGTTTCCAGCATCCACAGAGCGAAGCGCACGTTGTAATTTTTCAATATCTGTTTCTGCTCCTAAAGCTTCACGACCAATAAGACCAATTGCCTGTTCTAACTGGCGACTTGTAGCCGATCCACTTTTAATTGCATTTACAAGACGATTACCTAATGCTCCTGCAAAGTCATCAACGCTTTTTCCTGTAGCACTAAATAAGGTTTCTAATTGCCTAGTGGAGCTTGCTACACTTTCTTGCTCAGCTTTCATGTTTCCAAGCTTATTTTTCAACCCATCAAGTGAGCCTTGTGTAAATTCAATTTCACGCCTAAACGCACGATATTGTTCTTCAGAAATTTTACCGTTTTGAAATTGAGCTTGGACTTGTTGTTCCGCCACCTTCAATTTATCTAACTTTTGCGTTGTATTTTCAATTTGTTGTGTAAGTAATTTTTGTTTTTGAGAAAGCGCCTCAATATTCCCAGGGTCAAATTTTAAAAGGCGCTCAATATCCTTTAACTCTTTAGCTACATCATTACTCCGCTTATTAACATCTTTCAAAGCATTTTGAAGACCTGTGGTTTCACCACCGATTTCAACTGTTATTCCTTTAATTCTTCCTCCTGCCATCATCTCACCTCTTTCTTAGAACGAATCGAAGTCTTTTTGATTTGCTTTACGAGCTTTTTCTTTATCTGGATTCTCCATTTCAGCGAATTCAGCAATATAATCAAAACAATCACCAATAGTCATTTCTTCTAAATCACCATGTGATAATTTCGCTTTATAACAAAGAGCAAGGAAAGTATCAGTGGATAATTCTTCATCACTGAAATTCCCTCGCTCTTCATTATTTTTCTTTATTTTTTTTTTGCCCCCATCGTACTTTGAATCAGATCCATGATTTCTGGAATAATTTCAGAAATAGGGAATTCATCAAATCCATCTAACCATGTAATCGGATCAGCGATTTCGGGGTTTGCTGTTTTTGCATATAACCAAACTAAATCATAAATAACTTCAAAATCTACTTTACTTAAATCAGCATTTGCTAAATCAATAGTAGGCTGTGAGCCATTTTGAGGTGTGATTGGTGAAATGATTCCTAATCCAAACATATCTGCAAATAAATCACGTCTAAATTGCGCTTTATACTTTTTAACTGTTGCTGCTGTGCTTTTTAATCGGACCTGTTTTCCGTCTATTGTAATTGTCTTTTCCATCTAGAATTACGCCCCTTTTGATAATGTAGTTTTTGTATATACTTTTTTATACCAATCATCATAAACCGCTGGTGTTGTTTTAGATGTAGTTTTTGTTTTAACCATACGTTTTCCGTTAATATCTATTGGACTAGATACAAATTTAAGTTCGTTGGTATTTGGTTCAGCAGAACTTGTTTTTGTTTTAGACGCAACTGTAGGGCGACTTGCTGAGTTGTTAAACAGAACGTGACGAGTTGCTTTTTCGTCTCCATCAAATTCAAATAGCAATGCAAATTGTTTTCCTTTCGCATCAGCCAATTCATTTAGTACGCCATCTTCCGCATCTAACTCTTCACCCAATACATCTACAGCAAATTGTTCTGGGATAGTAGCAATGCTCAATGTCCCGTCATAACCCTGGTTATTACTTGCTGAATAATAAAGCATGTCATCAGCATAGAATTCAATTAAGTCTCCACGTGGATCTAATGTTAATTCAACTGCGCCTGGAATTGGGATTGGGGTTTTAAACTTTACGACTCCATCTAGAATTTCATAGAGTGCATAATAAACGTTCTTTAAACCGAAAGTAACTTTATTTTCCTTATTCATTTATAACAACCTCGTTTCATATATTTTTTGATACAATTTTTCAGATTCAATAAAAGTCCCAAACGATTCATAAGGAATATCATGATCATCTAGGACTTGTTCTAATTTGGATTCAGCAATTAAATCTTTTTTAATTGTATAAAGCTCAATAGTTACATCATTTATTTTGTGATAGACTTTGTTATCAGCTGGCATATTAGGAGAACCATCTACAAAGTAACAAATATAAGGCGGTGTTGGCACAGGATTACCTGGCGTTTCGGTGAAATGCGAATAAGCCACAGGATTACCTGTAGCATCAAGGATTTTTTTGAATTCACCTAATGTCATTGCCCTATCGCCCTTTCGACACGCTCAACAAAGTCATTAATCGCATGTTCTTCAGCCGGAGCAATATGAACTTGAGCTGGAACACGTCCGCCACTTGCCTTCGCATGACCTTTCTCTAATAAGTGTGTAAGTTGTGGCTTTAAAGCATTATGAACAATAACTGCATTACCATCCTTTTTCTTACGCCAGCCTTGACTATACTTCCCTGTTTTATTAGGACTTTTTTGTTTTAATTCATTTACAAGATTGGTCGCAACCTTTTCTTTAGCATCCTCTATATCTTCTTCTACTAGATTAGTGTATCTTTGTAATTCCCTAGCAATATCACTTGCAAGAGTATCAATATTAGACACCAGCTTTCACCTCACAATAAAGTTCGATTTTTTCATCATCTCTTTCATACGTGCGGTAAATGCTATATTCTTTATCTCGATACTTCACTTTTCTTTCATCCTGGTAATCCCAGACATGGACAATCAATATATGACTGGCCTTGATATTACTTTGTCCGGCTTGAAAAAATTCTGATTGAGGAACTGATTTTTTCTTACCAAATATCTGTCTACTAAATACTTCATTTTCCTCAACTTGTCCTAATTCATCTTTAGTAATTGTTATTACTGGGAATAGTAAAATATCATTCATTTGTAGTCACCCGCTAAAGTTAGATGATTCTTAAGCATGTTATAAGATGCAAAAAAACGTTCTGCCTCTTTTGCGTCTGAAATAAAATTAGCTTTTACATACGTAATAATTGCTCTTTTAATTAGAGGATCAGTGTCATCATTTGCCTTGAGATGAGAAACACCTGATAACTTCAAATCATATCGAGATGCTTCAATTAGATCTTCAAGTTCATCATCAAGAGCATTATGTGAGACACGTACCGCTTTCTTCACAACATCAAGCATCATTCTCATTCACCAACTTGCGCTAGCTGTTTTAAAGCTTCCAAAGCGGCATCTTTACCTTTAATCTTTTCACCATTTGGAAGTTCGTAATATCCTCCTCCAACATGAACTGGTCCTTTTGAGTCTTCTTGTTTATCTATAATTCGTTCTTTATTCAAGAAACCTTCATCTTGTAGATACATTACACGTTCTGCATCATTTGATTCATATGAATTTGCAACACTATAATGAATGAAAGTGAATTTATCTCGAAAAGCTCTTTTTACAACATATTTATTCAATGGTTTCCCACTCACTGTTAAACCTCCTTATACCATAAAGAAAAGCGACTATTATACAGTAGCCGCTTTCTTCACTCGTAAGAATCCATTTTTAGAAATTACGTTACCGCCAGCAAATACTGAGCCTCTATGAGCGATCATACCCTGCTTGAATAAGAAGTCAGTTGAACGTTGCACATCCATATCAGAGAAGATAGTAAGTTGGTAGTTTGATAATGGACCATAGGCCATATTGTATTGACCAGTTGTAGTCGCTGCATCAGATACTGCTTTACAAGCACTATTGATGATGAATGGTACGCCATCAATTGTTCCAGAATTCCCTTGGGAAACAACGTTGTACACTTTTTTACCATCAGAAGTACGAAGTTTAGCGAATGATTTTAAATCCTTCTTATTCAGAATTAAAACAGCCGCATCTTCAACATCTTCATCTCCACCATAGCTATAGATAATGTCATCTAGAGTGGCATCATCAATTTTTGAGATTTCTAAATCTGTTGCTGGATCAATCGCTTTAGCTGCTGTTGAAAAAATACCAACAAGTCGATTAGTTGCACCTGTACCAATTAAAATTTCACGAGTTAACTTTTTACGAGTGGCTACAGTGATACCTTTCATGACTTCACCATCGTAATCAGCTGCTGGTAACTTCTGAAGCTCTTCTGTGTCTTCTGAATAAGCTGTAACCTTTGTTTTTGTGATGTCTGCATATCCAAACGTTGTTTCTGATGTATTGTAGTCATTTCCTTCAGTTGTGTAATCACCTTCTCCATAACTTTTAATATACGGCTGTTGGTAACTCTCTCCACCTTTTAAAGTTTTAGAAGAAACACGATCAATCAGTGTAGATACTTCATTGAAAGTTGGACGAATATCCGTTGCACTATGCTTAGGTAAAACTACATTACCACTTCCAACTGTAACAGCACGGTTTTCCATTAGAGCCTGTCCACGTTTTTCAGAAGTCTCTAATTCTACGTCTTGTTTTTGAGGTTCATTGTTAAATGTTTCAACTGTACGCATTTCAGGCATTTGATTATTATTAATCTCCTCTGCTTCTTTTAATAATCTTTGTCGTGTTTCAATTTGTTTTTGTGTTTCTTCAAGATCTCTTAATTCTGTTTCTAATGCTGCTAAATCTACTTCCTTATCGCTTTGTAACATTGAGCGAATTTCTGATTTCCTAGTTAAAATTTCTTGTAATGTTTTCAAATGAATCTCTCCCTTATAAATATGTTTTTAAAATTAGTTTTTCACGTAATTCTTTTTGATTGCGTTCCTTCACAAATTGCTTATATGGGTCATGACTTCTAGCTGAAACTTGTGAATCAGGATAAGCTGGGAAAGCTACTGGACTAATCTCTAGTAACTTAGCTTTTGTTACACCACGAACTACATTGTCCGGATCTGATTCATCCCATTCTTCTTTGACCATTTGGAACCCAAAGGAAACACCGTCTACATCACCGCGTTTAATCGTCTCGTATGTGTCATTTCCGAGTGTTGTATTGGCTAAGTCTAGTTCAAACCTCAGTCCAATCTCATCTTCAAATAAACGAAGAGTACCATTTTTAGTTCGTCCTAATACTTGTGATGTGTCGTGGCTCCATAAAGCTAATTGATCATCTTGAGTCAAGGACTCTGTGAAAGCTCCTTTTTTAAATTGCTCTTTAAATCGTTGCCAATAGCCCATTGTTACAGATTTCATTTCCCATTTAACTGCATAACCAGAAATTGTTCGAAGGCCATTTTCTAATTCCCTAATTTCAAGAGCACTACTCAGTAGTTCCCTCTTTTCCGTCTTGTTCATTGTCATCACCTCCTTCATCAGTGACATTTCCTTCTTTAACTAAAGCTGTATCTAATCTTCTAATCGGCTTAGATCCACCTTCAATTGGTCCAAGTGAAAGAATTGAACGCCATTCATTTGGTGTCATAGCTCCTCTATCAACCATTTGAACTAAGTCCATCTTTGTGCTTAAAGAAGCGTATTGAAGTGAAGAGGATTCAAAGATAATCTTGTTACCAAATCCCCTTTCTCGACGCGAAAAAAGCTTCCTGGTATATTCCCCAGCAAGCTGCATTGCAAATGGCTCAATTTCCGATTCATAATAAGCTGTCCATTCATCCTCGTTGTATTTACTTTGGATAATCTTTTCGTTTGTATTAAAGAAATTATAAATACGTTGTACGGTTTCTTGCATCTGCTTGGAATCCGGTACAAACGCTTCAGGTTTCACTTGTTCTAAATCATACCTCGGATCAGAAGAAGCTGCTCCACCATCATTCGAGATATTCAAATAGTTATTCACAAAGTTTTTAACCTGACTATCAATATCTTCTTGTTTTAATACTGACTTAAACTTAAGAATCCACTTTACTACTGCACTATTTTTAATAGCTTTAACAATACCTTGATCAGTAGTTGTAACAATCTCCATTAACTGAGCTAATGCATTACCAGGATGTTCTCCGAAAAAGTCATTATCATTAAAGTCTTTACGCAAATGAATGATATCTGTATACGGAATCGTCATCTGCTTACCATTTTTAAAATAAAACTTTAAAAAGATGTCTCCCTGTGCACCTTCTACAACTTCAACTGTTGTACATGGAATAGGATAAATCTCAGTAGGATAACCAAAATTATCACGCTTAATATAAGCGAATGCATTATGATTCAATTCTAATTGAACAGCCATTTTCTCTTGAAACATTTGTCCTGTCATCAATGGATTAGGCTCTTCCAGTAAAAATCTCATATAGGAATCTGGATTCACCTTAAATTCAGTAGAGTTATCTCGTATATGCTTGGCTATCAGCTTACCGACTGCTTTTGCTTTAGGTCGTATACAAGCTCGTATAATATCACTTTGATAGATGTCCCCATTCCACGCAAAAAAACCTCCACCATTATCGTTTATCATTTCAAAACGAGTTGTAGTAGGAGCCTGTTTCTTTCCAAATATCTTATCAAATAACCCCAAATTCTCACCTCCTTCTTAAATCATGTTGAGGTAGTCATTTCGTTTTTCTTGAAGAACTACATATGCATTTAAAAGCGCTGCTGTACCATCAATACGACGTCGTTGGTTCTTTGTTTTATTTGGTTGTATATTTAAATTTTTATCAACGTCTACGGCTGTGTTGGAAAGACACCACTTATCAATTGCGTTGTTGTTATAGTTGACTAATTTAGATTCCAAGTCAGCTCCTAAAAGTCTCATCGGGCTAGACAGAGTCTGTTTACCTTGTGCGATAGGAATCATAGATTCTTTGCCAAAATATCCTTCCATCTCCTCAACCCAATACTTAGCTGACCATCTATCATAGCCAATCCAAGGTAGATAAATACCATATTCATCTCTTATTTCTAAGAACCATTTCGTGACAAATTTATAATGAACGGAATTTCCCGGTGTTGTTCTTAATATTCCTTGCTCGTGCCATAAATTATATGGAATTTTATCTTCTTTACTTCGCTGCTCTAATAAATCTTCTGGAAGCCAATACATCTGCTTCACATAAATATGTGGGTCTTCTGGGACCATAAAAATAACCTTCGCTGCTGTTAGATCGGTGGTTGAAGATAAATCGCAACCACCAATTCCATAGGAAGGTTTCAATTCTTTGATATTATAAGTAGCTGAGTTATTCAATTGTTCAAATGTTAACCATGCTTCTGATGATGTTTCACGAATATTAAAGTCTTTCGTCAATAAATTGCTCACTAATAAAGAATTAGCCTTTGCTTTATTTACTTTCGTTTCTAAATTATCTATTTTCTTTATGGTACCCAAACCAGGATTTGCTTTAGCCCATTTGGTTTTGTCAGTCCACTCTTCTCTTTTATCAAGTTCATAAATAACAGGTAAAAAGCGGTCATCTTTATAGCCATCTTTATCCTCTAATCCATTCAGTAACATTTCTGCTTCATCATACTTCATATCATAAACAGATTCTCTTACTGTTCCAGCTGTTGTAATCATAAGAATCAATGGCTGTTCACGTGCTGACGTACCATCGACAATTACGTCATACAAATTTTTATCCTTCCATGCATGAATTTCATCAAGGGAGGCTCCGTGAACATTTAGCCCATCTAATGTATCACTATCACTACCTACTGGTTTAAATACACTATCATTAAAATCTGCTGTTAATTCTTTGACTAAAGTTTTTATTCTTTTCGACAAAGCGGGTGACTTTTTAACCATTCTTTTTGATTCTGACCAAACAATTTTGGCTTGTTGTTCTTTAGTTGCTACCGCATATACCTCGGAACCACCTTCACCATCTGCTACTTGAAGATATAAGCATATACCAGACGAAAGTGTCGACTTGCCATTTTTACGTGCAACTACTAAGAATGCTTCTCGATATTTTCTAGTTCCATCAATTTTATGAACAAAGCCAAAAGTCGCGGCTAAGAATGCTTGTTGCCAAAGTTCTAAATCAATTGGTTTTCCAGCCCATTTTGCTTTACTATGCTTACAATAATTTTCGATAAATTCAATAACATGATTAGCTCTATTAGAGTCATACTCATACTCAGAATCATTATTATAAACATCACTAACGAGTTTATTATAAATACGTTTAACCTTGTCACCTACTACAATTTCACCGGATTCAATTTTATTGTAATAATCTATTATAGGATTATGTGATAGTGGATATTGTTTTCTCATCGATTCTGCACAAACTTTTCAAATCCATCGTCGGTTTCTTCTTTCTTCTTTAGATCCGGCTTAGGAACATAATCACCTAATTGCTTCATTATGCTTTGATAGTTTTTGTTCATTGCTATATATCGTCGAGCTTGCGGACGTTCCCTCTCATACGGCTCTTGATTCTCTGATTGTGAGAACATTTCATCATAACCATTCTCATCGAGGTCTTTTCGAATATCTTCTAATCGAACACGTAAATCTGCCGCTTCCACAATTAATCCCTCTACTACCAAGAGGGTATCTTTTGGCATTTCTTTATATATTCGTTTAAGTCTCGTTATCTCTTTATTAACCCGTTCTTCTTTTGTTAATTCCTTCTTTATTGCCATAAATAACACCTCATCTCTTATGCATTTGGGGTAGGGGGTCACGTGAAATGACCAATTTATTTTTTGAAGCTCCATCATCGGTTCCAAAGCCAAAGACCCCTTATCAAGAGATAGGGGGGATATAGTTTTTCAACTTACTCAATTACTTTCGTAATCTCAAGCTATCAATATCTTTCGACTAACCAAAAAACAAACCAAGTAAGTAAAGCTAGAGGAATTATCATACCTAAAGTAGATATAAAGAATACTATAAATACTTCAAAGTATTCTATCATCTATCCCTCCTAATCAAATCACCATGTTCATCAAACATTACATCTTCTCTAATCAATACAGCTTTACCAAATGTCTTAGTGTTATGACAAGGTAAGCATAAGTACTGTAGGTTCTCATGATTCAATGTGATATCTGGATTGTCTATATTCTGTGGTGTAATCTCAACAATATGGTCAACTATATAGCCATGTACTTCTTTACAATGCTCACACATACCATCTAATGTTGTAGCAATGTACGACTCTCTGCACTTCTCCCAACCTTTTGACTTATAGAATTTCCGACTATATTCTTTAGCTATTTAAACCACACCCTTAAACTTCCATACATATCCATACGCCTTTTCTAATTTTCCATTACAGCACTCTGAAATATTCCCTTTGCTGTATCCGAGCTGCTTATTAATATCAGCAATACTATTCCATTCTTTTATCAATTTACCTGAACTATCATATTGAATAACTACTTTGCTATTCTTTAACCGAATAGATTCATAATCAGTATTCTTTGTCTTCCTTTGCTTTTTAGTACCATGGTTTTCATTTTCTTTTCTAGTGCACCATTCTAAATTACTAACTGTATTGTTAGTTTTATTTTCATCAATATGATTAACTTCTGGTTTATTGGCAGGATTATTAATAAATGTTTCTGCAACCAACCTATGAACATTACATTTCTTGACCTTCCCTTCTAAGTACAACCCAACCTGCAAGTACCCACTCACAGAGTTAAGTGTTAATTTTAATATCTTCCCATGCTGTATCCTTTCATGATTCCCACTATGTCTAACAATCCTATCTAAACTTTTAACTCTGCCTAAACTACTGACTTGATATTTACCTTCGTAATCCTCTATATCATTCCACACTTCAAGTTCATTATTAACCCTTGTCATTCACCTACCACCTTCTATATTAATAGGAGGTAATTTGTCTAACTCCCCCATATGGTAATCCCTTTGTAAACCTTTTTATTTAAATGTATAATTGTATTAAAAGTCAAACATTTCAGAATCATGGAGGGAGAATCATGAAAAGTTTTGGTACGTTAGTAATCTCTACCGTCATTTCAGCAGGATTAGTATATTATAATGTCGATTCCTTTTATAATAAATTTACATCAGGGAATACATATTACTGGGTAAACGGTATCCTAGCTGCTGGATTCCTTATATCCCTAATTATCAACATAAAAGATATCATCAAGAAAAACTACACAACTTCTGAATCGAATTAAGGAGCCTATTATGGTTCCTTTTTCTATGCAAAATAAAAAACAACGGATTCACTATTTTTATTTATCCCAATCTTCAAGGTCTTTATATTGCTTTTTATATTCGTTTTTTAAAACATTCTCATGCCATGCATCATCTACGTCCGGTCTTGATTGTTTATTATTGTATTCATTCACATCACCGTTTTCATTTAACCATTCAGGATTCCTATGAACATAACGATAAATAAATTGTCTTGCTTCTTTTAACGAGTTAAACTCTCCGAAGTATACCTTTTGTTCTATTCCTACCGCATAACCATGTACAAAGTAAGTTGTCCCCTTTTCTCCATGCGTTTCAAAAAAAGGCCTTTTTGACTCATCTATTTTTCTCATATCAACATCCCCTTTCTAATTAGATTCATTATACAAAATAAAAACGACTAATTTTGAAAGGTTTCATAATTTTTCGTTCATTGTGTTCGTTTGTTTGTTATCTTTCCTTAACAACAAACAAGACGCTACAAGAATTTATATAATTTATAACCCAATACGGTAAATGAAGTTTTATATAACATAATTGTCGTTAGCACCTATCTATTATTAGGTGGCTTTTGTACGACAAAAACTATATGGTTTATAACTTTTTAATTATATTAACGATATCTCGATGAGCCTTTTCTACTAGAAGCTAATTTATTTTTATTTGCTCTTTCTTTTTCCGCTATTTCTTGTTCCTCTTTTTCTTTTTCCTCAGTTTCCTTTTTTTCAATACACTTATCAATAATTTGCTTATAAAAATGAAACCTTCCAAAATTATTTCTATAATTCTGTACAGCAATTCCTACAAAACCGAGTACGACCATTAATATTAAGAAAACAATCGCTCCACTTGCAAAGACTGTATTAAATGTAAATGCTAAACTATCTGCCTTTTGATTTATATCGCTTATCTCGTCTCCTTTAAGAAAAAGCATT
Source organism: Bacillus sp. FDAARGOS_235 (assembly GCF_002073415.2). Lineage (NCBI taxonomy): Bacteria > Bacillati > Bacillota > Bacilli > Caryophanales > Bacillaceae > Bacillus > Bacillus sp. FDAARGOS_235. The sequence goes on along the minus strand of NZ_CP020437.2, from coordinate 4,632,131 downwards.
GCAGCATTTAAAGAAAAACCAGAAAAACAAGTAAATAGCGCTATAAACGTACCCACTAGAATTGTAATAAAAGAGTTGTAGAATGTTTGAGTTGGACCAAATAACTTACTTTGTTCTACTTCTCCTTCCAAAATAACACTCATTGACTCTAAGTCTTCTTTTGTATGTCCCTCTTCTAGCTTATTAATAAATTCCGAGCATTGTTTAACAGTTAGTTGTTTGTACTTAACATTGAAATATTCTCTTATTTTCCCATCAAGATATTTTCCAATCCTATTATTATTTATATCCATCGCACCATACCTCCTCCAAATTTATAAATCATTATATTACTGTAATTAAATTCAATCAATAAAAAAATCCATGAAATTAATATATTTAATACTAAAAATTGCTAATAAATATCAAAAAACCATTGATACGTATTATAATACGTGTTATAATAAGAGTATAGAAAGGAGGGAATAAGGGAGATGGACATTCTAGATATTTTAGACAAAGTAAGCGGGATTTCTTCTTTCATCTTAGCGATATACATACTTCTCAAAGAAAGCAAAGAAGAAAAAAATAAGCGTCCTCAACGCAAAGGTTCAAGCCGACCAAGCAGAAAACCTAAGCGAAGAAAACGCAAGTAACCCATTGGGAAACTCAACCAACTGGTTGGGTTTCTCAAAAAAATATTATCATCTCCCATATCAATATGTCAAAAACTTCATTGATTTTAAATACTATTTGTTTATTTTTAACAATTCGTTTCTTTATTGTTACCGACTTTTCTAATTTACAAATGTTAGACACTATCTACTTAATAGTGATTATTTTATGGATTCTGGTCTTTACCATTTCGATTATCAAGAAATTTAAGAAGTAAATCCATTACACTATATTTAGCAGGAGGAAAACAAATGAGCACTTACCAAGATCGCTACATCTACCCATCTATTTTTGATTTTTCTAATGAGCAGGTTACTGTTACATTTCCTGACTTAGCAGATTGTCATGCTAATGGTAATAACTATGAGGATGCTTTTGAAATGGCTAAAAAGACATTAGCAACTCATCTATATGAAATTGAAGAAAATAAAGGCATTATTCCGCCTGTATCTAATCCAGCTTCTATCCAAACTAAAGAGAATCAAGTTATTGGCTTAATGGAAGTCTGGATGCCACCATTCCGTAGTGAGATTGAAAATAAAGCAGTAAAGAAAACACTAACTATTCCTCATTGGCTTGATAAGATGGGAAAAGCTAATAATGTAAACTACTCACAAGTGTTACAAGATGCACTAAAAAAGCATTTAGGTGTTAATGAAAACAAGAATATATAAAAGAGATGATTTATTTTCATCTCTTTTTTCTTTTGCAATACAAAATAACCGTCCAACATTGAACGGTCATCTTGTATTAAAAGCTATATAAAGTTTTATCTATACATAAGTAGCATCTGTATGAAAAATAAGAAAGAAAAATTTTCAGTCTTTTTATTTTGTTATTTCACTTATACACTCTGCTAATTCTCTTAATAAAATCACTTTCGGAGAAATTTCTTTCCCTTTTATGTGGTTCTCTATCTCTTTTTTAAGTTCCTTTAACACAGGTAACTCTACCGAAAGTTCTTCTCTCATGACATCTTTATAACGCCTCTCTATAACGTCAATAAAGAAGTACAAATCACGATTTTCAAGACTAAATATCGTCTCTTTTATTAATTGGAACTCTAAAATATGAAATATCGGGATGTTTTGATATTCAACATCCATTTCCCTCCCAAATTTAGGAACATCAACTTTTATTAATTGGAACAAGTTAAAAATATCCTGTTTTTCCTTTTGTGCTTTTAACCCATCAATTGACGAACACAATTTATCCAATATTAACTTTCTATTTCCACTAGCGATTGTTCTGGCAGCTGATAAACCTTCTTCTCTATCTTCTTCATATTCAGCTTTTTCCTTAGCCTTATCTATACCACTAAGTATCGCTTCTGTAAGTTCATCAATGCTCTTATCAAAGAGTTTCAATTTAATAAGTTCTTCAAATCGGTTATATGCAATATAATAAGTATATAAATCGCAATCTCCCTGTTCTAATTTTTCAAAAGTCAATTGAGTTAATCTCCTGAAATCTTCATCGGAATGATACCAATATTCATGCGTAAGAAATGAATTATATTTCAATTCTTTTTCACCATTTTTTGTAATTCCATCCATTTCATTTTTAAAGGTTGCTATATCAAGAATACCTTTCCTTACAAATGTTTCAATAAATTTAATATATCTAATGTTGTTTTCTTCAAGAAGATATTTCTCATCAAATGCCTTTAAAGATTTCCAAGGTTCATCTTTTACGTTATCCATTAAACGAACATGATAGAAAAATTCTTTATCTGATGTTATTTTTTCTAGACTATCACTTTCCTTCATTCCAGAACGAATCTCAAAACTAATAGCCAATGTAAAATAAAGAATTTCTCTCATAACTTTTTCGCTAATCTTAGGATAATTCTCTTGTATCTCATTATAAATAACTTCAAAATCAAAAATTATTTGTTTTAAGATACGAATATTATTGGTATTACTACTATGAAATAATTTTTCAATTAGAACCATGTTATCCTGTAACATCTTTTTGCAATCCTGATTTTTCATCGAATTAACTATTTGCTCCACTACTACTGTATGATCAGGTTTATATAATAAAGTACGCCCAATAACTTTTTCCTTAATTTTCTTATATTTTTCTTTCTCTTCTATCGCTTCTTCATTCGCAATTATTATTACTTTCGCATTGCCATGTTCCACTAATTCATTTATATAGCCTAACAACTCATTAATTGGTATTGAACTTCTTTCTAAGTCATCAAAACAAAAAACCACATCACTTAAATTTATTAATTTTTGAATATCTGTTGTTTCTAACTTGAAACTATTTGCACTAACCCCCAAAAATTTCGCATCTTTTAACCCAGAAAGAACAATACTTCCCACTTTAATCACTTTTTCATTTTTAAATGGATTAAATTTATTATTAAACAGATTAAATTTATTTTTATTTTCTCCTTTATTTTTATATAAATATAAATTTAATAAAAGTTTCTTTCTCACCTCATCAACATTAGAAAGACCGTATAACGAGATGTATACATGTTTATATGTGTCATCGGAATTATCTTGTATAATAGGTATTTCTTCGATTTCCTCTATGAGGTTATTCTCCCAAAAATGCGTTTTCCCACTACCCCATGCTCCATTTATAAGTACTGCATAAGACGTTTGCTCTTGTTTTACAAAACTCTTTATACTTTCTACTATATATTGACTTTGACTCATCTTCTCTTCTCCCCATTGAATTTTTTGATTTTTTCCTTAAGCATTCAAACCCCTAAACATTGATATCCACCTTCCACTATCAAACATCCCTCTTTATTTATTCTTCATATGGTCTATATTTACTACGCAAGACTTCTAATTCTTTCTTCTTCTCTTCAATGTCTTCACGTAGAAATAAACTAACTCGTTCCATCTTCTTAAATGGCACAAGCTTACCATCTTTAATCATTTTACTAATTCTCGCTTTACTAATCCCTAAAACATCCATTACCTCTGGTGTTGTTAATACCTCATCATGTAAAAAAGAAAGCAGTTGCTCTTTATCTTCAAACTTGTACACTTTATTCACCTCTTTTTTCTTTAAAAATCCCATAAAGTCGTAATGACGTATTTATTATATAAAGGACTAAAAGAATGATTAACGCGATATCCAAAACAGTTTTAAAAATACTCGCTTCGAGTGAATCTCGAAAATACGCAAAGTAAAACAGTGTAACGAAAATAATTAAGATGTTAGATGAATTACTTGTTTTCTTCATATTGTTTACAAATTGGCAAGTTGTTATAATGTGTATAGAAGAGAGAAGGTGGGCTTCTCTCTTCCGCTCAAAATCATTTTCGTTTACGTCTGGCTGGGCGTTTTCGTTTGGTTTTGAGCTTTTTCACTTTTTCGTGGATAACTAGGACTTTTTCGATGATTGTTAGTGCTGTAAGTACCACTCCTAGTATCAGTGCTAACTTTGCCAATTTGTTTCCCCCTTTCTTTCTATATTTATTATGCCACACCTATTAACTTAAGTGAACAGGTGTTAAATTTATTTTTTAAAATATTTTTTCTACTATAAGCAGGATTTTCATTATGTATCTTTTATGTTTTTTTCCAAATAAAAAGCACCTTATGCAGATGCTCTTTCTACTTACAAACTATTTATTTGTATCTCTTTAAAAGTTTTAATCTCTTATTTATATGCTAATTTTTTTTTACGCACTGATTTTTCATATCCAATCCTTAATTCCTCTAATTCTGTCCCATAGTCTTTTCGAAACTTTTCAGTTAGCTGAATTACCATTTGGCGATAAGGCATTTCAGGATTATTAATATATTCAAGAATGAAATCATAATTGTCTAGGATTTCTAATGTCTGTTCTTCTAACCGTTCCTTTGCCTCTGAATCAGTATCTAAATGTTTCTTGAAATAAATATTATTTTTAAAACCCGTTAATATTTGTCTTTTCTTTAAAAAAATATCCTTTGCTAATCTTTCACGAAGTTTAGTTAAATCTTTTCTATAAAGACCGTAATGTCTTATAGATAATTTCCCCTTATCTGTTTTAGATTCAATGTAACCTTTCTCAGTATATTTAATGTGATCTTCAGGAGCTTCTTCACAAGGATTTATTAACAATGGTGCTTCTTGAGAAATTTGATTTGGATTTGCAGTCCGATTATTTTCATTTACTAGAGGGAAGAAATTCCCCTTGATCTTATTACATTTAGGACAAGATACCAATAAATTGTCCCACTTCATAGCTAACCAATAATACCCTGGATACTTCAGATTTTCTTTAACCTTTATTCTAATTGCTCCTTTAGGTCTGAAGTGTTCAATTTCTTCATAGGATATTGCTCGAATTTCACTTTCACAATATGCGCATTTCCCATGAAACATTTTGGCTAATTTTTTTACTACACTTGGATTTTTATAAGCAGAAAAATCAAATTTTCTTGTTTGAGTTTGAAAATATGTTATTGCCTCCGCTAATTCTGTAGATCCAATAGAATTTGTGTTAGTTAAATCTAATTCTTTTGGCAATTTCCCTCTTTTGACATATATCATAAAAACCCTTACCCTTCAAAATATTCTATAGTTTCTTTAATCATCTTTTTAAAGTCCTGTTCATTATAATTGGAATTTCTATCTCGAGATTTTGCCAAGTATTCATCTACTACTTCATAAAACTTTTGTTCCCTAATCGTCGTGCCTGTTTTATCATATTTTTCTAATTTATTTTTCAAATACCTTATCTCTTGTTTCTCTTCTGAATTAGGTTCGGGATTTGATAAAAGTAAATAATATCTATCAAATAATTCATTTAACTCCGGCATCGTATCATACAGCCCAAAAAATTTAGATGTTAATAGCACTTCCACATTAAACCCTTTTTGCGAAGGGAGTTTTTGAGTAATATACGGATTTTTATCCTCATCTTCTAATAACACGGCAATTTCTCCATCAATAAGTCCACGAAGTGATAATGGATTATGCGATGTTGCGATAAATTGGATTTTCGGAAAAGCTTTCTTCAATCTAGATACAATTTCAATATTCCATCTAGGATGTAAATGGGCATCTATCTCATCAATTAAAACTATTCCCTCCGCATCAAAACTGCGCCATCGATTTTTCATGACCATCATTATATCAGTAGCAAGTGCAATAACAGTTTGATATCCATCACTTAATTCTTCTAATTCAACAGTTGAATTTGGTAATCTAAAAAGTAATAACCTTTTAGATTTATTCCTAACAACTCTCACATCTTCTAAAATAACTGATTCTATAGCTCGCCTTACATTAAAAAAGTCCTCATCACTTAAAGACAGCAAATACTCCTCTACATGTACTAATGGTATAAATGGATTAAAAAGATTACCTGTTCTTGCCCAAGTAATGTTCATACCTTCTTCCATGCTATCCCGTGGGAGTAAACGTGTAGATCCATAACCTAATAATAAAATCCTCGGTTCTTGATGGTTCTCCCCCCTAAATTCTCTCGAATATTTATTAAAGTGTAGACTAATTGGTTCCATCATCCCCGATAAATATACTTTAATATACCCCTCAGATGCATTATGTCGTAAATATTCATTAGGACTTTTATTAATTTTCCATAATAGTTTATCTCTTTCTTTTTTCCCCATCAACGCCAGTGCAATGGCTTGTAAAATTGAACTTTTACCTATACCATTCTCACCAAGGAGCATTAACCACGGTGCATCTTTACTTTTACTTAAAGTCAAATCAAGTTTTAAATCTTTAATAATTTTAAAATTACTAATCTCAATTTTTTCAATAAATCGTTGCACACTAAAATATTTAGATATATCATTATCATCTGTCACATTATAAAGGTTTATTTTTTTTTCCGTATCATAATACTTTCGTTTCGTTGATTCGATAAAGTTATCTTTATTTGCGGCAACGAAATAATGCAACTCACTTTTCGTCATAATTCCCTTTAAATATTCATCTAATTCTTCAGTATACTTCATACTTCCATTTAAAATTAATTCAGAAAGAATATGCCTTTTTAAACCAGCAAATATTGATTCTTGATTTATTTCTTTAATAATTCTTCCCATGCCCTCACCATGCCTACGTAACATACCACTGCTCTCTATATAAAAATTACACATTTCAACAAATTGTTCAGCCTCTTCTCTTCTAGCTTTCCTCAATGAATCTCGATTTAAGTTTAATATCTCTATTGAAATATGTCCTTTTTTTGTTCGTGGGTATATGCTTCCATCACTACTATAACTAAAATGCTTCTCTGGATAGTCTCTATAAGGATTTAGTAATAACCTCTTTTCTTTAGTTAATTCTTTCTGACTTGCATTAAAAGAAGCCATCTCACCTTCTACTGGAAATCGATTACTTTTGGCACGATTACACTCTACACAAATAGAAAATAGATTATCGATATCATTTTCCAACCAGTTATAAAGTTCCTCATGAAAAATTCCATCCATAGTATTTAGCGCACCATTTATTGGTCTATAATAATCAATTTGTATATCTATACGTTCCATCGAATTTTCACAATAGGAACATTTCCCATTAAAACACTCCGATATTAATTTTTCTAACTCACCTTTCTCATTTAGTATGTACTGTAATCCTAGAGCTGATAATTCATTAGATAGCCAGTTTATTGCACCATTCTTATATATTCGAATCATAAACTTTTCCCCTTAATAATTTACTAGACACAATTTACAATTGTCCGTATAACTCACTGTTTTTAGTTTAATTATTTCAAAACTAACAAATGTAAAAGATTATAACCAATCTTCTATACATTATATTAATATATAGAAGATTATTGGTGTTTATGATTAAAATATCTTTTAATCATAAACATTTCTTAATTTCACTAAACCCTATTTCTCATACTTTTGAAATTATTGTAACAAGTTGTTTTCATCGGTATCTCTTTGAAATATTCTCAAATTTATCTATTATTAATTATATATAATTGATAATTTTTTACAATATTAAAAAACCTCATCCGCAATTGCAGAAGAGGCTCTCATTTACCTGTCTTGCTATTTTCTTTTCAGCACGTTCTATCATAGATTGTACCGTACTACATGTAACATCTAAGTATCTAGCAATCTCTCTATATGTTAAACAATATCCTCTAGACATTAAATACACTTCTTTCTCCCGTTCTGTTAACAATGATAATGCATCTTCCAACCTAATCTTATCCCATTCACCAATTGCATGTTCTTGCTGATGATTATCCCACTCATATAAATTATCCTCCATGCTACGGAAATACCTTTGCATCAGTAACGGATCACACGCTCTTTCTCTCTGATAAGCAGCTAACCTTTCAACCCCTCTACGAGTTCCCGGTCTTCTCGCCTTTTTCATCCATTCTAAGGAGTAAGAAATGTCGCTAATCATATCAGTGAGAATCTTTATATCTTCCTCTTTAGCATCCTTTTGCGCCTCGCTCAATTGTCTTAAAGTCATGTTATATTGCTTAATCAAATCCTGCATAACCTATCCCCTCCTTATAAACAAAAAAGAACAACGTATATAGACTGTACTTCTCTACATAACAGTGTTCTTTTATTACTTTCATATTTAATTTCTACGCTTCTCTCACTACACAAGTGAATCCCACTTATACAGTCAGAGAAACGGAAAACCGTTCCTCATAGACACAAATCTGTAAGTGTAGCTGATGCTTCTAATTAGTTTGGTAAAGTTCAAGAGAGAAATCAAGTGTTGAGGTGCCCCACGCCTCTTTGAACCGAGGAAAGTATGATTAGCAATTGGACATTCGGAAGGAACATCCTCGGCTCAAAGAGAGGTGTAACCCTCTCCCCCGTTGGTCGGACCCTTACTTACGTTTATTCGTGAGTAAACTATAATTAATTGCCCTAGCCCGAGACGTTTAAAGAAATCAAGAAACGACATACAGTATCATTTCCGTGGCAGTTCTTATTACAGTTTCAATGATACAAGGATAAATATTATATTTTTTATCAACTTTTTATCTTTTTTTTAAACGGAAATCTTTTTAGATAAATAGTGATACAGCATAGAAATTTAAAGACTCTCTCTAAAATATTTGTTATTATTTGTATATAATACTAAAGAGGTGAACATTGTGAATAATGAGAGTTTAACAGAAGAGAATACTGACATATATCGCGATTTAGAAGATATTGTTTCGGCTCTAAAAATGGCTAAAGAAGAGAATATTAATGTAAATTTATTAATTGGTGCCGGATGTTCTGTAACAGCCAATATTCCTGCAGCTCAAGGAATGATAGATACTATTAAAGAAAAGTATCCCCGTGAGTTTAAACGTGCCAAAATTAAAGATTACCCTAACTGCATGTCTAAACTTACACCTTCTGAACGAAAAAATTTAATTTCTCAAATTATTAAAGATGCCAAAATTAATTGGACACATATAGCTATTGCACAACTACTAAAAAACGGATACATAAATCGTATTTTGACACCTAATTTTGATAATTTAGTTCAACGTGCTTGTTCCTTAGTAGGTGAGTTCCCAGCAATTTATGACTTAACTACCTCCTCTGAGTTTAGAACAGATTTATTATTCGATAAATCTGTAATTCATTTACACGGACAACATACAGGCTTTATTTTATGTAATACAGAAAAAGAAGTAGAAGCTCAATCCCAAGTATTAAAACCTATATTTGAGCAACTTGACCGAAAAAGTTTATGGATTGTTGTTGGCTATAGCGGAAATAACGATCCTATATTTAAATTATTAGCGAGAAAAGAAGTTTTTGAACATCGTCTTTTTTGGATAGGTTATGAAGATTATGAACCTTCTACAATGTTAAAGGAAAACCTTTTATTAGATGGAAAATATGCATTTTTCACAAAAGGTTTTAATTCTGATGATTTCTTTGTAAGTGTAGCTCAACAATTAAAGTGCTTCCCACCTGCTTTTGTCCAAAAACCATTTACATATTTATCAGAAACACTTGATACACTGGCAGAATATAAAGTACCTTCCATTAGAAATGATTTATCCAAAAATAATGATTTAAATGAATCTAACAACCTTCATATTCTTACTAAAAATGTAGTAGAAAAAGCGATTGAGACAATCGAGAGCGATTATACATTGATGGCTCAACATTATTTTATGGCTGGACTTTTTGATGAAGTCATACAACTCGCAAATGAAAAAAATGATGAAGATAATTTCGAATTTGAATATCAAGTAATAAACGCTTTTAGTCATCGCAATAAAGGTAACGATTTATTAATCGCTCTAGAGAGATTAAATAAACTAGATTCTAAGTTCCCAGGTAAGGTACAAATTAAAAAAGATCTATCAGATCTGTATTTCTCAGCCGGACTAAAAGATATACTACAAAATTCAGAAGAATTCAGTTTAGAGAATCAAAAGCTTTTAAGTTTATCAATTGAAAATCTTGAAAAAACATATGACCTCATACCATCCGCAATAAACTTCTTTCGATGGGAACTCTACTTAACATTTCTATATAAGGTCCTATTCTTTAAAAACAATCAAGATTTCAATAAATTATTACAAACATCATTGACTACTCTTTTAGCAAAATTACAAAACACTACTTTTGATGTACTTGATTCAAAAATACATGAAATTGCTTCTTTAAGTATTGAACATCAAAATTTTGAATTTGCTACTTTTATATTAGACGAACTAAATAAATTAGATAAATTAGATAAATCATGTCAAGCATATATTGCGGCTACACGAGGATTATGGTTCTTTAGAAACAAAAATATCTCCCCTGATGTGGCTCTTCAAACTGGATTGAATTATTACAAAGAAGGGCTTGAATTCCTAGAAAAAGAGGAGAATTTCGATACATCACAACATAAATATATTGGATTAAAACAGCATTTTCTATTTGAACATGCCATGTTTCTTTTGCTTCATAAAAAAGATACAGAGATTGCAATAGCTAATCTTAATAAGTGTGTTGATTTAGGTGAAATTAATGGTGTGTATAGTGAAATACGAAAAGAAGCTATTGACTTTTTAGAATCTTTAAAACCTCAGAATGTTACTGCAGCACAAGTAGCATCTACTATCTAACAGAAATAAATATTAATAACATCGTTGTTGAATAAATCACCTGAGTAAACAAGTGATTTATTCAACTTAATTTAAAATTAAGACCTACGATACTTTTAACACTACTTTTCTACTTCATTTAGTGATACTGATTTTAATTTACAAACAAACTTCATTCTATTAATAATTAATTTATATAAATAATTTGCTATTTTTCCACCTCAATTCCTAACTTATAAGCCAGCTCACACAAAGCCTTATTCCTCTTCCTATAATAATCCGGCTGAGACATATTCAATATCCTACACATCTTTATCCAACTAGGCTTCTCTTTCCCTAGATAAGCTAACTCAATAAGTTGCTTATCCCACTCATCTAGCTTCTCCACACCTTTTCTTATTTCTTGAATATAGTTGATTCTTGCTAAAACTGTTTCACTCATGCCAATCACCTTTCCATCTTGTACACGCTCTATATCTCTTTCATCTATACTCGATAATAATAAGTGATACTTTTTCAAAGCTTGAAGCACATTCTTCTTTGTCTGCTCTTTGTTAAGAACAGGTAGGGCAATATCCAACATACTCTCACTCCTTCACCATTTTCAAAAATGTATCCAACGGCATAACTACCAACCACGGTTTTCTATCCGCTTTTATTGCTAATGCATCTGGCTGTTCACGTTCATCCTCCAACCAGTTATATAACGTCTTGAATCCTTCTTTTCTCGCTTTCACTTCCCATTCAAGACCTAAACCCTTCACGTCATTTGAGTACCCGTCTATTGCACCAGAGAGCGGTACACGAGCACCGCCTATTAAACTAGCAAATTCTCTTTCACGTCTCATTCCTTTATCTCTTTGACTTTTCCCCATCTATAAATCTCCATTTCTTTAAAAGGATTATTTTGTTTAAATCTTCCTTAAATCTTGTTGTTACTCCTTAATATCTAAATGAATTCCTGTATAATACAATTTAGTAATTAATAGGAGTGTTAAATATGCCCGATACATTAAGAATCATTATTTATATCATTGCAGTGGTTGGTGCATTTGCTGCTTTGATAAAAGAGTTTAAAAAGCCTCAAAAAAGTATCTTTTTGATTTCGTTCAATTTTTTGATTCTCATAGGCTTTACATATTTATTAACAAAGAAGTTGATGTAATTTAAGTAGTAAATACTTCCTCTACCCCTGAATAAAACTCAATATTACGTCAATAATACAGATACACCAGTCTCCAATTCCCCTGGAGTCGAGCAGTTAGCTTTTGCTAGCTGCTCTTTTTCTATAAAGTGAAATTTTTATAATAAACCTTCAATCTTTGCTATTGCCTCAAATATAGGATAGATCTGTTGCGGGACCACTGCATTGCCCAAGAACCTCAATCTATCTTCGTCCAATCTTGTGGCAGCCCCATCATCCATTCCACAAACTGTGGGTTTATTTTCTTCCCAATATGTTCTGGAAAGTGCTCCCCGATTGATCCCGGTAGTGTTTTCCCGTGTTTCCCATTTGTTTCTGAAGGGCACAACTCTCGGATCGGTTTGTAATTTTGACTTGTCGTTGGAGTGGCCAACAATAAATGTCCGGTATCTTTGATGTGGTGCGCCGACACTGACAGCCGGAAATACAAACGTCCTTGTCGAGTAGTTTTCTTCTTCCAAATCGGAGAGCACGGTGTCCAAGCCCATTGTGACGTGTCCAGCAACATTTTCTCCAACAAACCAAGTGGGTCTGATTTCTTTAATGAGTCGGAAAACTTCTGGCCATAACCACCTTTCGTCTTTTGCACCTCTTCGCTTTCCAACAAGACTTTCCCCCTGACAGGGATATCCTGCTGAAATAACTCCAATTGAATCAACGTCAACACCTCCATCTATTAATGATTGTTTCGTAAGTTTATATAAATCCGGGAAAATAGGAATGTTAGGATAGTTCTTTCTAAGTACACTTTGATTGAACCCTTCTATTTCGCAAAAGGCTGCTGTTTCAATTCCAGCCCAATCCGCTGCCATGCTTATTCCTGCTATTCCCGAACACAGATCTAACATTTTCATTTCCTATTCCCCTTTGTTTTAAAATAGCGTTTTTGTTGAAATTCAACTTCAATTCACTTTGATTATGGTATAATCTGTATAATTCATTTTTTCAAGAAAGGCTAAAACAATGAGAAAATACTTTGGTTTCATTTCAATGTTTTTAACTGCATTCTTATTTTTCGGTTCATTTTCTAGATATGTACACTTTGGTTCTTTAACTGGTATTTTTATACTATCTATCTCAATTGTTTTAGCTATTCTTGCTCCGAAAGGAGATACAGCGAAAAAAATCACTTTTGCTATTTTAATAATTTTAGGTATTTTAATTGCTTGCGCACTAATTATTGGTGCTATTATTGGTGCGGGAATGGCTGAATCGCAACTACAACATTTGAAATAATTCTTTTTCTCTCAAATAAGGATTTTGTTCTAAATACAATTGTTGATATTTTCATTTTCCATTCCCCTTTGTTCATAATTTTGTAAAACATATACACAAGTTTGTATGTTAAACTAAACTCATTCGAAGAAGTCATTCGTTATTAATTGAATCAATGATTCTTAATATCCCATCCCCCGCCCTAGCCCCCCTGCTAGGGCTTTTTTATTGTTCAAATAACTATTTTATTCCATTTTGATTTATCATTTATCCATTCAATGTATAATGAACTAAATACTTTAAGAAACGAGGTTACTGCTTTGAATCATAACGAAATAAAAGAAATCATTATTACATTACTAAAACCAATCGTGAAAAACTTAGTTGACGGTAATCTTTCTATACTATCGGCTAATGGCCAAATAGAGCCTGAATTAACAGAACAAGATATTCTAGAAGAAATAAACTTTTACCCAGGCACTATGACTCTTCCACCAGATAATGCTTATCATAATTGGGATGAAACTATACATCTCTTCGAAAAAGATAAACCAATCAAAATCAAAAACCTGAAACTTACCTACCATCTTGATTTTGATTTGTTTTTTGATAATGAACTAAGCGACTTAACTCTTCAATGCAATATTTATGAAGATAATCATTCAAACTTATCTATCAAAATCGAAAATCTCCACGTACTTTAATAATTACAGAGCAGCTATTAATAGTTGCTTTTTTATTTAAAATAACGCTTTTATTTAGTTTTCTTCCTCTACAGGCTACATTGCTTCTAATTGAACTGACATAACTACATAATGTTGTTCATTACATTTTTCACAAAAACCATGATAATGTTCATCGTTAACGTTCCCTTTTGCACGCACCTCTGTACGGTTAAAAGAATCGCAATGTTTGCAATACCACTTCACTATTATTGTTTCAATCATTTAAATCTCTCCATTTCTTAATAAAATTCAAATTTGATTAATATCCGTTATCCTGTCTCTCAAAGTTTTCCGCATTCTTCTCCTTATACGAATCAATGACGTCCTCATAAGTAAATCCATACAAATAGCAAATACGAAAGAAAATGCCAAACGCTCTTCTCAAATGCCCCATCGTTGTGGTTAAATCTCTGTACTGACACCATGCCCTTTTTGCAGTCAACACATCTTGCATGTACCATTCGAACAGCATATTTACATTACTTGTATCTTTTCTCATAATCGATTGCATACTGAATGATGGAATAAGTTCATGTCTCCATGTACATTTATCTAATTCAATTACTATATTCATAAGAAAATGGAGACCATCGATTAACTCTTCTAATAGTCCATTCTTTGGAACTCCAAATCCTGTACTCCACATCTTAAATGCTCGAGTTTCGTTCCATGCTTCACTGATTTCCACCAGTAATGCACGAAACAACATATCCATTTTGTCATTTCCTTTATATCCAATTCGTTTATCCAGTTCTTTTTGCATTTCAAATAGTTCCGTAATATCAAAGTTTTGTTTCTTCTCTTCAGATGTAATTGTGTGTAACTGAATCATTATAAGTTCACTCCAAGTTTGTATTTTAGTAAGAATATAGTCACACTGATTAAAATCCAGCTGACTAAAATGATCGCCATTTCCTTTTTAAAGCTCACTCTTCTCCCTCCAACATTTCCACTAACTCCTCAAACGAGCATTCGAACAAATCTCGAAGCCCGTCCTTGGATTTATAAATACCTCTATCAATCAGTTGATCTATGATGTGTTGATGCAAAACTACCCCACCATGTCCTCGACACAAAATTGTAATTCCATACTTTTAGCAGGAAAGTATTTTACTGGAGTATCTTTTTCATTAATTGCTACACAACCTAAAACACCCTCAAATTTGTTATCCTCAGTCTGAACAACCACTTTATATAGGACATCTTCACGTTCACAAATATCACCTAATATAAACTCGTCCATTTTACGATCCTTCTTATAAAACACCATGAAGCGCTCAAATTCTTCTAACTCTTCATCTGTTGCCTTTCGGAATGTACGTCCCTGATATTTTTTAAAGGAGCATCCATCTTCATAGAAACGATACTCACCAACTTTTAATCCCATAATTAAGTAATATTTGTCCTTAGTCTCCTCTCTTAAGACCCCATACCATTTCCCATTTAAACTTTCCATTACAAACATTTCACCGTACTCTAAATTCAATGGCTTTTCATAATCTACAAACTCGTTTTCAAAAAAGAAATTCATACCGATTGCAGATGGTACAATACGCTGACTACTAATTCCTAAAACCTCATGTTTCCCTTTTTTTAATGTGTGTGCAAAATAATCATTCTTTTCTTTAATCCAATTTGTTTTCATTCTTTCAATCGCTTCAAATCCTGTATATGTTTTCATTCTTTCTCCTTCGCTTTCTTTAACATTTCTTCAATCCGTTTTCCCGTTGTATTTTTATAGTCTTCACATGTCCATTCAGCGTTGTTTGTCGGAGATGGTGTAAATACCATTCCCCAACTACTAACGCTTGAAATATGGACATCAGGACGAATTACAGTAATGGTCATATTAGTTCGTCTCCCTTTAAAAAGGTAACTTTCTTTTCCGCTTATCTCTTGTAAACTTAAACTCAATATGCCTGTATGTGTTGAACATACGAGATGTAATACGCTCATCGTAAGCTTTTATAACAGCTTCACCTGTTAAGTTTGTTGTAATGATTGTTTTCTTTCCCTGTCTTCCATCAAAGACTTTAAACAGTACACGATTCACAAATGCAGTTGCCTTCGGATCAGCAGCATCCATATCACCTAGTTCCGCACCTAAGTCATCAATCACTAATAAATCTGCATTAATTAGTAAATTAACAATGCTATGCTCAGATTGCTCAGATTGCCCATTGAACGTAGAACGTATATAGTCAAACAGTTCTGATACAGAAACATAAAGAACAGTTCCTGCGCTATTCTCATTCATTTCATGAGCAATTGAATAGGCAAGATGACTTTTACCAGCACCCACTTTTCCAACTAGAATTAAATTAAACCTCACATCATTTAAATAATCTTCAAGTGCTTGTTTTGCTAAAGTGTAATTCTTTTCATCTTCTTCACAATCAGATTTAAAAGTTGAGAATCTAGCAAGTTTAATTGTTTCATCTTTAATCAAGCTCTTATCGTAAAACATACTTTTACGTTTTCTCTGTTCCTTCTCATCTCGAAATACATTCATTTCAGCTTCTAACTTTTGATTGTCTTCTGCCAACTTACATACTGGACAAACTACTTCATCATTTATCTTCATGTATCTAACAGTACGTTTACGTTCTTTTTTACAAACCTCACATGTATCAGAAAGGAAGATCATCTTCTTCGAAAGGGTCTTTGCTATATCTGTTACCTTTATTAGAGCCATGTTTTCCTTCCACCTTTCCTTGTTGTAAATAGCCTTCAAACTTTGTACCAAATAATGTTTCTGGTCTTAGATACTTTGCTTGTTCCGTCCTTAGCCATTCTCTAGCCTTTGTATCAATCACAGTTTTAAAGTCATCCACAATGAATCCTTCTACTAATCTAGTTTTAATCAATATTTGTGTTTTCTTAGATGTTAAACGGTAACTACTACCACACACGTCGTTGAGATAGTTTACTATCTCGACTATATATTCTTTAATCTCTGATGTAGTCTCTGTGTTAGTCTCTGGTATTGGTTTACCCAAATTGGGTACATCCATTTGCCCATTTTGGGTAGACCGTCTACCCAAGTTGGGTACATCGTTTGCGGATTCTAACAAACGGAGTTTTTCATAATTAATGGAATACCATTTCGTCTTATCAAACTTAGCTCGATTATAGTTACCTATAACAAGAAGCTGTTCATCTTCTAAATTCTTTACAATACGTCTAATGGTATTCTCACTCCAAAATGGAAATTGTTTAACCCATTCTGCCACACTGTTATATACCCAGTTTCTTTCATCATAAAAATGCTTAGATCTATTTAGCCAATAATGTATTTGTTGTAGAAATATTGCCTCATTTAAACCAATTCTGCTTGCCAGTCCTGGAAGAACAAGTAATGGTTCTTCATGAATTAATAAATTACTCATCTCTTCACCTTCCCCATAACAACTTCATAGTAGAATCCACGGTCACGATCCATCACAAGGCAACCTTTAAACAGATGAGGATTTTCATCATTTCTATGTTTAATTGTTTCTAACACCTTTCGAATAGGAAATAAATAATCAAACCCTTCATTCTCTAAACGACGACAGCGCTTAAGTAATTCAGATAACCTTTTATCACGCAAATATCGAGTTCCTAGATTTCTATTCAAAGCTAGTGGCATTGATCCATCTCTTACTACCGTTTTCATTTCAGTCACCCACCTATTGTGCTTACTGTTGCTTTTCTTTCGCTTCGTTCTTTTCAGCTTTAGATAGTGCTCGTTCTATTGACCAACCTCTATACAGCCTTGTTCGAACAGTTGCATAAGGTATTCCTAGAATTTCACATGCCTTTGTTATCGGCAATTTTTCTCCATTTATTTCTACAAGACGATTGCTCCTTCTGTTTAACGCCTGTTCTTGAGGCGTAGCCCATCTACAATTCTCTTTGGAATACCCTAAATTGTTGTCAATTCTATCTATAGAAAGTGAATCAGAATAGCCATCTTTCATATCCTCATAAAAGTTAAGGAATTCTTTCCATCTATTGCACACAGAGATGCCTCTACCACCGTATCTGTTATAATTAGAAGCATTTTCATCTGTACATCTTTGAACCATAGAGGCCCAAATGGTATAAATCCTTGTATATCTGAGATTGTGTTTTACTGAATTATATTTCCGAAGACATCCACAACTTCGGGTTTTTCTAAGGATCAAACAACTTTTACAAACAACCTTTTCATTTCCACATTCACATCTGCAAAGGATAGTTCTTGGTTTCGAATGTCCTCCCTTAAATTCTTTAATAGCGATCAACTTTCCAAACTTTTTACCGACTACATTATTTTCTTTCATTGTTTTTGCCTCCTAACATATTTTTATAGCCTCCTAGAATGGCATACTGCCATACGGTTTATTAGTTAATATGGTAATCACATAATCTATATCTAACTTTCTACAAGTATCTGCTTCCTGTGCGGATATAAGTTTCAAGCTACTTACAGCCTTTTCAACCTGCTTTTGTAGTAATTGATTTTCTATTGGCTCTTCCACGTATTCACCCCATGTGATATACTGACTTCAGATTTGTTTTTAAATGGAACCCATTGCCGTGGGTTTCTTTTTATTTACATAAAACCTTTTGAATAACATCCTCTTTAATGCCAACCTCTCGCATACGCTCTACAACATGCTGAACTCTATTATTTTCTTTCTTTTTAAATATCAATTCCTTTAATTGCTTATCACACTCTTTGGCCTTTTCTCCACATACCTCATACTCTTTACAAGTCTCATAGAATTCTTTTGTTTTACCCTCCACATTTTTCTTACTTGCAATACGAGTTAACAAAAATTGATTCTTTATGTAGTTCTCCTTCTTATTACGTAATGATTTCGCTAACTCAGCATCCTCGGGTAGCACCAAATTTTCAATCCCCACTAGATTCACCTGCCTTTTTAAAAAGAGCATTTAAACATACAAACCTATTCTCAATTAATCGACGCTGCTTTTTATTTGGTAATTTATAATGAGCTAGTAGTCTAAGATAATCTGATACTTTTACATTGTTGTAATCAATTGTAAACATCATTAATCCATCCTTTCCTCTGCCCATTCAACTAAAAATGCTTGTACTTGTTTTGCTGGGAAATACCATTTCTTACCCACTTTGAATTTTGGGAACCTTGGGTCAAAGAAGAACTGATCCTGAATTGTATTCCACGACATACATACACGTTTTTTAAGTTCCTTAGTATCCCAAAATGCTAACTCAGCATCGTACTCTTTAACCTTCTTTTGAATTTCTTCCACACATAATTCCTTCACAACATTTTCGTCTATTTGAACATTGAACATAATTATTCCCTCCTTATTTTTAAAACATTGGTCTCCAACTGTTTATAAAATGCAATCATTTTCCATGAAGAATTACTGAGAACGCAATTTTGCGTTTTCTAAAATCTTTCAAATCATTGGCCTCCAGCCATTTACAAAATTCAAAGCTTCCTCGAAATCCTTCTTCAAAATATCGCGGTAACTATTCACATTGAATGCATCTTTCAAATTACGTCCTAATAATCCGAATAGCTTGCGAGTAGAATCATGTACTTGTCTATCTACATGACCGTTCTCCCATAAAAAATAAATCCGTTTAGCTTTCGTTTTTTCAATTACTCTTTGTTGTCCGTAATCTACAGTTAATTGCTTTTCAACTACCTGCTCTAATGAAGAAACTCTTTTATTTAAGTTACTAGTTCCTGCTGCTATCAACTCGATTTGTCCAAATGTATCCCCAGGAATTCGCATCCTTTTTTCAATGTGTTCTTTCATTCTTTTAAACTCTCGTAAAAACTCTACTTTCATTTTCATTGCCTCTAGAGTCACATAGGACATTGCAACAATTGCAAATGCATCTTCTGTTAATAGGTATTTTTTATACCATTGTTTGTTTTGAGGATGTTGGTAATGGGTCTGCCCAAAGTTGGACTCACCCCAGGTTAGCTCTCCTGCTTCTTTTAATTTCTCTAGCTGTACTTCAATATCACGTACAACATGTTTATGTTCTTTCTCAAACATTTTAGCGATTGTCAAACTATCAGTTACTACCTGCCCATCATTTTCAAAAACTAAAGTATTATGCACCATTTCATTCACTACTGATAATTGATTCATGATAAACCTTCTCTCTATTACCTTTTGGCAATACATCAACAAAAATAAAAAACTTGCAAAAATCCTCACTATTAAAAGCCTTTAAAAGTTGGGCTATAAAGCTATTTCCAGGTTGCCTATCCCCATTAAATACTCGATAAACCGTTGGGGGTGAAACCTCCATACGCTTTGCTAAATCGTAGTTTGACCAGCCTCTTAATTCCATCTCTTTTAGGACCGAATCTTTCTTCAAAGCAATTCTCATTTTTATCACCTCTCAGTTGCCTTATGGCAATATCAACACCAGTGTTGCCAAAAAGCAACGCTTTTTATGTAACAAATAAATTTATTACCTTGTGGCAATAGCCAAAAGGCAATATACTTTAAATTACATTGGAGGGATAGCTATGAATAATACTTTTGGTGAAAAATTAAAGGAGCTACGGGTAAACAAAGGATTAACAGTTAATCAACTTGCCCTTTACTCGGATGTTAGCTCCTCTCAAATATCTCGTATTGAAAATGGAAAGCGAGGAATTCCGAAACCTGAGACAATAAAAAAACTTGCAGAAGCTCTTCAAGTACACTACGAAGAACTTATGGAAGCTGCTGGTTATGTTGAGAAGAATAATGAGACTACTCCAAAACCAATACCTCCTTTATCCGAAAAGGATGAATTAGATATCGCCAAACGAATGGATGAAATAAAAAAGGATCTTCAAAATCAGGATGGCCTAATGTTCTCCGGTGAGCCTATGAGTGAAGAAGCCGTAGAATCTTTATTAGATGCAATGGAATACATCGTGAAACAAACTAAAGTAATCAATAAAAAATACGTTCCTAAGAAATATCGTAATACCGACGATAACTGATGCGAGCTTAGGAGGGAAAACATTGAAATTCGTCATAAGAGATCTAGTCCAACAACTTTGCACAAAATACAACACGAATAACCCCTATGAACTTGCAGATTGTTTAAAAATAAATGTACTAACTTGGGAATTACATGAAGAAATAAACGGATTTTATAAATATGAAAAAAGAAATCGTTTCATTGTTATTAATAGTCATTTGTCTCCATCCATGCAAAGAACTGTTTGTGCGCATGAGTTAGGACATGCAATCCTACACACTCATGCAAACACACCTTTTCTGCGTAAGAATACATTCTTTTCAGTTGATAAATTAGAGATAGAAGCAAATACGTTTGCTGCGCTTTTGTTAATTGATAAAAAGACCATTCAACCTGGTGATACAAAAGCATGTATAGCATACAAAAATAATATTCCAATTGAACTGTTAGAATTTTATAAGCCTTACTAAAAGGAGGTGAGACATTTTGATTATTGATTTAAACGCTGAACGAGAAAAACGAAAGAAATCCATCGTTAAACAAGAAGAAATGACAAAGATACCTATCGTTACAAAAATCTATACAGTAGATGATGAAATAAAATATGAAGTTTCGGGTTATCCCGTGAAGTGGTTAGATGCGTAATCTGGCCATTTTACAATTATAAGGAAAGAGGGAATGTTATAATGGCTAGCTTCAGAAAATTCGGAGATGTTTGGGAATTCCGAGTAAGATTTAAAGACCCTTATACTCAAAAATACAAAGAAAAATCAAAACGTGGATTCAAGACGAAAAAAGAAGCACAACTTGCGGCTGCTGAAGAAGAGAAAAAATTATTAAACGGTTTAGAAGTTGAGATTACTCCTACTTCGTTAAAACATTACCTTAGAGACTGGTTAAAATTATTTAAGCAAGACAATGTAAGGAAAAACACTTTTATCTTGCATGAACGTAACATCGAAAAGCATATCATCCCCTACTTTCAAAACATGAACCTAAAAGAACTCAAACCAATGATGTATCAAAAATTTATTAATTCCTTAACTGATCAGGGATATAGTAAGCGAACTGTTCAGATTATCCACGGCACAATGAACAATGCTATGAAAAAGGCTGTTAGCTTAAAAAAAATCGAAAACAATCCTTGTGAAGAAGTGGTTATTTCAAATAAGAACAATAAAGAAAGAGAAGGGCTAAAGTATATGCGAAGTGAAGACATTACCCTTTTCCTAAAGACTTCTTATCAATACAACTATATTTATTACATCTTTTTCAAAGCACTTCTGAATACTGGTATGCGTAAAGGTGAAGCTGCTGCTTTACAATGGAAAGACATAAATTTAAAAGAACATACTATTACTATTTCTAAAACATTAGATTTTACAGCTAAAACAAAAGAAGAATTATTTGGAGATACAAAGACATTTACTTCTAAACGTACTATCATGATCCCTAAATCATTAGTCGATGAGCTACTCGCACATAAAAAGTGGCAAAATGCTAATAAGCTTGTTTTACAAGATGCGTATGAACATGAATTAGACTTAGTCTTTTCAAGAGTAGATGGAAATTTCTTACCGAAGTCAACATTATTCAATGCATTCTCACGCATACTTAAGAAAGCAAATTTACCTAGACTAGAAATACATTCATTACGACACACCCACGCAGTTCTTTTATTAGAGTCTGGTGCAAGTATGAAATACATTCAAGATCGACTAGGACATAAGAGTATAGAAATCACTGCTAACGTTTACTCTCATATTAGCGACAAAATTAATAAGGATTCTATTTCAGGGTTTGAAGCTTATATGAATAACGTATTGGGGTAAGTTTGATTTTTTTGTGGGTGTTTTGTGGGTGAATTACTCTCCTTTCAAATAAAAGTGTTTTACCCACAAAATAAAAAAACCCTCAACACGTTGTGTGTCAAGGGTTTGAGCCTCTTAGTATAGAGACATATATTGATCGCGTTCCCATTGGTGAACTTGTGTGCGGAAGATATCCCACTCAATCTCTTTTGCTTCGATGAAGTGCTCAAGTAAATGTTCTCCTAGTGCACTGCATACTACTTCATTAGATTGTAATGTAACTAACGCTTGCGCTAATGTTGCTGGTAAGTCAACGATACCTGCTTCTTCGCGCTCTTCTTTTGTCATTACATAGATGTTACGGTCTACTGCAGCTGGTGGAGTTAATTTATTTTTAATTCCGTCAAGACCTGCAGCTAATAATGTAGCCATTACTAAATATGGGTTTGCAGCTGGGTCAACACTACGTACTTCTACGCGTGTACTAATACCACGAGATGCAGGGATACGTACTAATGGGCTACGGTTTTGTGCAGACCATGCTACGTAACAAGGAGCTTCATATCCAGGTACTAAACGTTTGTAAGAGTTTACAGTTGGGTTTGCTACCGCTGTAAATGCTGGTGCATGTTTTAAAATACCTGCGATAAAGTGACGAGCATCATCACTTAATTGTAAATCACCGTTTTGATCGAAGAATACGTTCTCACCATTTTTAAATAGTGATAAGTTACAGTGCATACCTGAACCGTTCACACCGTATAATGGTTTTGGCATAAATGTTGCATGTAAACCATGTTTACGAGCAATTGTTTTTACAACAAGTTTGAATGTTTGAATGTCATCACATGAGCGAATTGCATTTGCATATTTAAAGTCAATTTCGTGTTGACCTGGTGCAACTTCATGGTGAGACGCTTCAATTTCAAAGCCCATTTCTTCAAGCTCAAGAACGATATCACGACGACAGTTTTCCCCTAGATCCATCGGCGCAAGGTCGAAGTATCCACCGTTATCGTTTAATTCTAATGTTGGATTTCCTTTTTCATCAACTTTGAATAGGAAGAATTCTGGCTCTGGTCCAAGATTGAAATCTGAGAATCCTAAAGCTTCCATTTCTTTTAATACACGTTTTAAATTGTTACGTGGATCTCCGTCAAATGGAGCACCATCTGCAGTATAAATATCACAGATTAAACGAGCTACTTTACCTTTTTCAGCTGTCCAAGGGAAAATTACCCAAGTATCTAAATCCGGATATAAATACATATCAGATTCTTCAATACGTACGAAACCTTCAATAGAAGATCCATCAAACATCATTTTGTTATCAAGAGCTTTTGTTAATTGGCTCACTGGAATTTCTACGTTTTTAATTACTCCTAAAAGGTCCGTAAATTGCAGACGGATATACTTTACATTCTCTTCTTTCGCCAAACGGAAAATATCTTCTTTTGTGTACCTAGCCATTATAAATTCCTCCTTAGTCCCTCTAAACACCTTCAGAATCAGTTATCTTTAGTGAAAAAACCTTGAAATGTCACCTTGTCGCAATGAAGTTCGATTAAATCTACCTGTATGTTGTAGTTCATCTCGAAGTATTTTGCGAAGCTCCGTTTTTGAAATTTCTTTCGTTTCTTCTTTTACTTTCACTGCTTCTGTTTGATTTTCTTTCATTAGTAACACTTGCTTAATACCAGCCATATTTAAGCCTTGATCTAATAAATCTTTAATCTCTAACAACTTATCTACATCGTTAAATGAAAATAATCTACGATTCCCCTTTGTACGGGTTGGAGAAACAAGATTGTGCTCTTCATAGTAGCGAATTTGACGTGCAGACAATTGTGTTAAATCCATAACAATACCAATAGGAAACAGCGGGGCAGAACGTCTATCTTCTTTCATTGTTTCAGTTCCTCCTTCGCCTTAACTGCTTCTCATTTTATATTATGTTATGTTTAGTGTCAATAGATGTTAGCTTTTCTTACATGATTTTTTAAAGTTTTTTTCATTCTTTTTTCTAATGGCACAAATCATTACTTTTACACGAAAAAAGCTGCCGAAATCGACAGCTTCCCTTTAAGAAATTGTTAATAATTTTTTTTCGATTAACGCATCAATCGCAGAACAAATTGCAATCTTCACATGAGAATACGTTAATCCACCCTGTACATAAGCAACGTAAGGCGGACGAATTGGGCCATCAGCCGACAATTCAATACTTGCACCTTGAATAAACGTTCCCGCAGCCATAATTACATCATCTTCATAACCCGGCATATAGTTTGCGTACGGAGTGAAATGAGAATTAATCGGAGATGCATATTGAATCGCTTGACAAAAGGCAATCATACGATCTTTATCATCGAATTGAACAGATTGAATTAAGTCCGTTCTTGGCGCATTCCACGCTGGTGACGTGTTCATTCCTAACTTTTCTAAAAATGCCGCTGTAAAGATTGCACCTTTTAGTGCTTGTCCCGCTACATGCGGCGCTAAGAAGAACCCTTGGTACATTTCTTGTAAACTGTATAAAGATGCCCCTGCTTCAGCACCAATCCCTGGAGATGTTAAACGATATGCACATGCTTCAACATATTGTTCTTTCCCAACAATGTAACCACCAGTTTTAACGATTCCACCGCCTGGGTTTTTAATAAGCGAGCCCGCCATTAAATCTGCACCTACATGGCACGGCTCTTGTTCTTCAATAAACTCGCCATAACAGTTGTCAACAAATACAACTACATCAGGTTTAATTTCCTTAACAAACGAAATCATCTCTTTAATTTGAGAAATAGTAAACGACGGACGAGTAGCATATCCCTTTGAGCGCTGAATACCAATCATCTTCGTATTACTATGAATCGCAGCCGCAACAGCTTCAAAGTCCACAAGCCCCTCTTCCGTTAACGAAACTGCGTTATAACCGATATTATATTCTTTAAATGACCCTACACCTTTTCCGCGTACACCAACGATTTCCTCTAACGTATCATACGGTTTCCCCGTTATGTATAGTAGCTCATCTCCCGGACGTAAAATACCAAATAAAGCTGTTGAAATCGCATGAGTCCCCGAAATAATTTGCGGACGAACAAGACCCGCTTCCGCTCCAAATACATCAGCATACACTTTTTCTAATGTGTCACGACCAATATCGTCATATCCATAGCCAGTCGTTGGAATAAAATGCGAGTCACTAATTTTATGTTTACGAAAACTTTCTAATACACGAAATTGATTACTTTCAATCACTTCATCTGCACGTTTATGCACTTCTGTAATTTGACTTTCTACTTCTTTTACAATAGGAGCCATTTTTTCTCCATTTTTTAAACGATCAAACATTATCATTTTCTCCTTCTTCCACTAAAAATCTCTTTAACTGCCCATTATATGGCGAATAGGCAAATATATATCCTGTACAACTATATACAAATTTATCTTCCAGAAATTCCATCTTTGTTAATAGAGTTTCCGTCTTTAATAACGTTAACAACTTACCTTCACTCGGAGGAATCTCCACTTGATATGGATCCATTTCTTCCTTCATTTTCGTTTCTATCGCTTCTTTTATATGTAATAAATCGATTTCTTCAAAAGCACTAGTCATTAAGAAGTCGCTTTTCGGAAACGGAATAAAATTTTGATGTAATGCATCTTTTTTATTGTATAACGTAATAATCGGAATATGATTAATTTCAAGTTCTGACAATAACTTCTTTACCGTTTTCTCATGCCCTACATAGTTTGGATCTGCAGAATCAACAACATGTAAAATAACATCTGCTTCACCAGCTTCTTCTAGTGTTGAACGAAAAGCTGCAATTAACGACGTAGGTAAATCTTGTATAAAACCAACCGTATCAGTTAGCAACACTGTATAACCAGAAGGTAACGGCATCTTCCTTGTTGTCGGATCTAACGTTGCAAACAATAAGTTTTCTTCAAACGTATCCGCCTCCGTTAATCTATTAAATAGCGTCGATTTCCCTGCATTTGTATATCCTATTAATGAAACTTGAAATACTTTATTGTCTTTTCTTCTCTCACGGTATCTTTTTCGATGTTCCACAACAACCGCAAGTTGTTTCTTTATTTCATCAATACGCGATCGAATATGACGACGATCCGTCTCAAGTTTCGTCTCACCCGGCCCTCTTGTTCCAATACCACCACCAAGACGTGATAAAGACAAACCTTGCCCCATTAGACGCGGCATTGTATATTGCAACTGGGCTAACTCCACTTGAAGCTTACCCTCTCTAGACTTCGCACGTTGCGCAAAAATATCTAATATGAGTTGCGTTCGATCGATTACTCTTGCATCTAATACTGAGGATAAATTCCGAATTTGACTCGGCGTTAACTCGTTATTAAATATAATAACATCCGGCTCTAATTCTTCTGTTAACATTGTAAGCTCTTCTAATTTACCTTTACCTATATAAGTCACTGGATGAAACTTCGGTCGTTTTTGCGTTGTTGACACTAACACTTTCGCTCGCGCAGTCTTTGCTAACGATGCAAGTTCTTTCATGGAATGCATAAACTGTTCATCGTCATCTTGCTGTAATTGACAGCCTACTAATATGACTTTTTCTTTTTCTTCCATCAAATATGTTCACTCATCCTTTTCGAAATTTAAACCTTCTAATATAATAGCAGAGGAAGCACATTTCATCTAGTTAGCGGGGGAGAAAATTCATGGCATGGGAGATTTTTAGCATCATAGGCACAATCGCATTCGCACTAAGCGGAGCCATTGTTGCAATGGAAGAGGATTATGACATTTTCGGGGTGTATATTTTAGGAATGGCAACCGCATTTGGGGGAGGTGCCCTTCGTAATTTACTAATCGGTTATCCGATTGTCGCGTTTTGGCAACAAGACATGTTATTCCAAATCGCACTTTTATCAATGACAATTATTTTTCTTTTTCCAAATAAATTAATTAAACATTGGAAAAAATGGGAAAACATTACTGACGCTATCGGCTTATCAGCATTCGCCATACAAGGGGCATTATATGCTCAAAAACTAAATTTACCCATTAGCGCTACAATCGTAGCAGCTGTTTTAACCGGTATTGGCGGCGGGATTATTCGCGATCTTTTAGCCCGTAGAAAACCTCTCGTCCTTCGAGCTGAAGTATATGCTTTTTGGACGATTCTAGCAGGCTTCTTAATTGGGGCTCAAATTATTGTTAGTGATTGGGCTCTTTACACCTTATTCATTTTAATTGTTTGCTTCCGCATGCTTTCTATTCATTACAAATGGCATTTACCGCATCGACGTATCGACACAAACGAACGTTCAATGCATAAATAGCAATTCTAACCTCTTTACATATCGTAAAGAGGTTTTTCTTTTCTAACGATTTTTTCTTTACTTAATGTTTATACTAATTTTTAAAGTGAGGTGAATACAAATGACAAACCACGTTAATAAAGGAGCTCAAAAAAGCTCAGTAAACCAATTTGGGCACGATTCTAATTCAGCACACGAAAAGAGCGCTAAAATGGAACGTTTCCATAAATCTCACCAAGAAAAAGAAAAAAAAGAATAAACGAACATATGCACAAAAAACAGACGCACAGTTTATGTACTGTGCGTCTCCTCTTCCAACATTAAATCAACACTTGATATTCCAATTAAATCATACTTATCATACGTATCTTCTTGCAACAACCGCATAGCCTGTGTACGAATCGATTTTTCAACAATATTCCGTACGTATCGGCCATTACTAAACGATGTAATTTGCGACGAATACTTTACAGCATGTAAATGATCTCTAAATTTCCATTCCGCTTCCTTTGATAACTGGTATTCACGCTCTTCATACATTCTCTTCCCAATTTCCAACAACTGATTTACCGAATAATCCGCAAACTCAATAATAAACGGAAAACGAGATTGCAGTCCTGGATTTAATGAAAGGAAGTGATTCATCTCTCTTGAATACCCAGCCAAAATCAATACAAAACCATGTTGTTTATCCTCCATATGCTTTACGAGCGTATCAATTGCTTCCTTTCCAAAATCCTTCTCTCCACCTCGAGCTAAAGAATACGCCTCATCAATAAACAAAATACCTCCCATTGCTTTTTTTATTAAATCTCTTGTTTTTTGAGCCGTATGGCCAATGTATTCTCCTACAAGATCAGCACGTTCCGCTTCAACTAAATGCCCTTTTGATAGAATATTCATCTCAAACAACAATTTCCCTATCATTCTAGCAACAGTTGTCTTTCCTGTACCTGGATTCCCTTTAAACAACATATGGAGTACTTGCTTCTCAGATTTCAATCCCATTTCTTGTCTTTTTTTATTTACATAAATCCAAGCATATATTTCTTTTATTATCTTTTTTATATCATCCATCCCAACGAGTTTCCCCATCTCTTCTTCAATTCTTTGCAGCATCTCATGTTTAATTGTAGTTTCATTTGAAATTTCCGTTTTATTTTCTGATGCTGGTAAAGAAATTTTCTTTCGATGGTTTAACACAATATTAATTTGATTATTATTTTTCTTTCGCATCGATTGTTCCATACAATCACCTCATTTTATCCCGCAATTTGCAGGCAGTAAGACTCCCACCTCAAAATTCAGCGAATGCGAGGAAGTTAGGCGGGGGATAACTGCCCGTAAATGCCCGATTGGTGTGGGCTGATAATCAGCGGAGGATGAACACCCCCCCACTGATTAAAGTTTCACTTTATCCACTCAACACATATTATTATTCCCGTCCTTCTTACAAATGCCTATTTTCAGAAAAATTTGCTATAATATAAGAAATAATTAAGGTGGTGGGACTATGGAGACAACGGAATTCCATGATACAATACAAGCCTTTTCTATTTTTTTATTGAATAAAGGCCGAAAAACCTCAACCATTAAACGTTATGTTTATGACATTGAAGATTTCGGACATTGGTTAGAAAAAAACAAAAAGCTCCCTTCCAGTAATATATGGGCTACACTTTGTACAAAAGACTACGAAGATTACTTTTCCGACTTAAAAACGAATCGAAACTACTCAGAAAAGACGATGCATCGTGTATTTATTGTACTAAATAGAATGAATCATTTCCTAAACATCCCTAATCCATTAAAGAATATGGAAATTTCCATTCAACCAGATCGCGCACTACGAAATGAAGATTTTATTTCATCTAATGAAGAAAAAAAATTAAAGCGTATCGTCACTTCATTGGAAGGACTATCAGAAAAACAACGTCCTGTACGACCTTTATTGATGGATCGTAATATCACTATTTTAAACCTATTAATTGACTATGGTTTATCCCTACAAGAGCTTACAGCATTAACTATGTATCATGTTCACTTTGAAACTAATACATTATCTATCCCAGCAACCGCAGGAGTAGAAAGAACGATTACATTAACAAAAGAAGACAAAAAGCAATTATACACATACTACAAAAGCATCCCTGAACCCGTTCGTCCAAAATACCATAGTAATGACCCACTGTTTGTCGCATTCGATTTTAACCGCGGAACATACAGATGGGTATACGAAAATGATTCACCGAAGGGATTAACAGAAATCGCTATCCAAAAAATGATTCGCCTTGAAGTAGCTAGAGCTAATTTACGCAAAGGAATCTCAGGGCAACACTTTCGTAACACCTATATTTTAAACTTAATAAAAAAAGAAACGCCGGAATCAGAAATTATAAAACTAGCTGGATTCAAATCAAAAGTTTCACTAAAACGATATTATAAATACGCAGAAAATAGAAAAAACGCCTTATTGTAAGGCGTTTTTTCTATTTTTTCTTTAAACAAACGATTTTATTATGACCATTTAACTAATTTTTGCATCTACTATGATGAGTTTCATTCACATTCTCATTAGAAAGGAGCGATTTAATGTCTCGTTATGACGACAGTCAAAACAAATTCTCCAAACCATGCTTTCCAAGTAGTGCCGGACGAATCTCAAACACACCATCCATCCCAATTTCTAAAGCACAAATTAGAACATTTCGAGCGATTATTAACGATTTAATTAAAATAATTCCAAAACTTTTCGCTAATCCATCCCCTAAAAACATCGAAGATTTAATTGATACATTAAACCTACTAAGTAAGTTCATCTGTTCGCTAGACGCTACTTCCTCCCTGAAAGCGCAAGGATTAGCTATTATAAAAAACTTAATAACTATATTAAGAAATCCAACCTTCGTAGCAAGTGCTGTATTTGTTGAACTCCAAATTTTAATTAATTATTTACTTTACATTACAAAGTTATTCCGAATCGATCATTGTACACTCCAAGAACTCCTTAAATTAATTGCAGAGTTACAAACTACTCTAGTTAATTCAGCTTCGTTCGGCAGAGGGCCTACTGGACCTACTGGACCTCGAGGTAACACGGGCTCTACCGGTGCTACCGGTGCCACGGGCGCTACTGGACCTCAAGGTGTTCAAGGTAACACTGGGGCTACTGGTGCTACCGGTGCCACGGGCGCTACTGGACCTCAAGGTGTTCAAGGTAACACTGGGGCTACTGGGGCTACTGGTGCTACCGGTGCCACTGGCGCTACTGGACCTCAAGGCGTTCAAGGTAACACTGGCGCTACTGGACCTCAAGGCGCTCAAGGTAACACTGGTGCCACGGGTGCTACTGGACCTCAAGGTAACACAGGGGCTACTGGGGCTACTGGTGCCACTGGACCTCAAGGTAACACAGGGGCTACTGGCGCTACTGGTGCCACTGGACCTCAAGGTGTTCAAGGTAACACTGGTGCCACGGGTGCTACTGGACCTCAAGGTAACACAGGGGCTACTGGTGCCACTGGACCTCAAGGTGTTCAAGGTAACACTGGGGCTACTGGTGCTACTGGACCTCAAGGTAACACAGGGGCTACTGGCGCTACTGGTGCCACTGGACCTCAAGGTGTTCAAGGTAACACTGGGGCTACTGGTGCCACGGGCGCTACTGGACCTCAAGGCGTTCAAGGTAACACTGGTGCTACTGGTGCCACTGGACCTCAAGGTATTCAAGGTAACACGGGGGCTACCGGTGCCACTGGCGCTACTGGACCTCAAGGCGTTCAAGGTAACACGGGGGCTACCGGTGCCACTGGCGCTACTGGACCTCAAGGCGTTCAAGGTAACACTGGTGCCACGGGTGCTACTGGACCTCAAGGTGTTCAAGGTAACACTGGGGCTACTGGTGCCACTGGCGCTACTGGACCTCAAGGCGTTCAAGGTAACACTGGGGCTACTGGTGCTACCGGTGCCACGGGCGCTACTGGACCTCAAGGTGTTCAAGGTAACACAGGGGCTACTGGTGCCACGGGCGCTACCGGACCTCAAGGCGTTCAAGGTAACACTGGTGCTACTGGTGCTACTGGTGCCACTGGACCTCAAGGTATTCAAGGTAACACGGGGGCTACCGGTGCCACGGGCGCTACTGGACCTCAAGGCGTTCAAGGTAACACGGGGGCTACCGGTGCCACGGGCGCTACTGGACCTCAAGGCGTTCAAGGTAACACTGGTGCCACGGGGGCTACTGGACCTCAAGGTGTTCAAGGTAACACTGGGGCTACTGGTGCCACTGGCGCTACTGGACCTCAAGGCGTTCAAGGTAACACTGGGGCTACTGGTGCTACCGGTGCCACGGGCGCTACTGGACCTCAAGGTGTTCAAGGTAACACAGGGGCTACTGGTGCCACTGGCGCTACCGGACCTCAAGGCGTTCAAGGTAACACTGGTGCTACTGGTGCTACTGGTGCCACTGGACCTCAAGGTATTCAAGGTAACACGGGGGCTACCGGTGCCACTGGCGCTACTGGACCTCAAGGCGTTCAAGGTAACACGGGGGCTACCGGTGCCACTGGCGCTACTGGACCTCAAGGCGTTCAAGGTAACACAGGTGCCACGGGTGCTACTGGACCTCAAGGTGTTCAAGGTAACACAGGGGCTACTGGCGCTACTGGTGCCACTGGACCTCAAGGTGTTCAAGGTAACACAGGGGCTACTGGTGCCACTGGCGCTACTGGACCTCAAGGTGTTCAAGGTAACACAGGGGCCACGGGTGCTACTGGACCTCAAGGTGTTCAAGGTAACACAGGGGCTACTGGCGCTACTGGTGCCACTGGACCTCAAGGTGTTCAAGGTAACACAGGGGCTACTGGTGCCACTGGCGCTACTGGACCTCAAGGTGTTCAAGGTAACACAGGTGCCACGGGTGCTACTGGACCTCAAGGTGTTCAAGGTAACACTGGGGCTACTGGTGCCACTGGCGCTACTGGACCTCAAGGCGTTCAAGGTAACACTGGGGCTACTGGTGCTACTGGGGCTACTGGGGCTACTGGGGCTACCGGTGCCACTGGCGCTACTGGACCTCAAGGCGTTCAAGGTAACACAGGTGCTACTGGTGCCACTGGCGCTACTGGACCTCAAGGTGTTCAAGGTAACACTGGTGCCACGGGTGCTACTGGACCTCAAGGTAACACAGGGGCTACTGGCGCTACTGGTGCCACTGGACCTCAAGGTAACACAGGGGCTACTGGCGCTACTGGTATAGGAGTTACCGGACCTACTGGACCTTCTGGTGGACCTACTGGACCTACTGGACCTACTGGACCTACTGGACCTCAAGGTGTTCAAGGTAACACGGGGGCTACCGGACCTCAAGGTGCTCAAGGTAACACAGGCGCTACCGGACCTCAAGGTGCTCAAGGTAACACAGGCGCTACCGGGCCTCAAGGTATTCAAGGTAACACGGGTGCTACTGGTGCCACGGGGCCTCAAGGCGCTCAAGGTAACACAGGCGCTACTGGCGCTACCGGACCTCAAGGCGTTCAAGGTAACACAGGTGCTACTGGTGCTACCGGACCTCAAGGCGCTCAAGGTAACACAGGCGCTACTGGCGCTACCGGACCTCAAGGCGTTCAAGGTAACACGGGCGCTACTGGACCTCAAGGCGTTCAAGGTAACACAGGTGCTACTGGTGCTACCGGACCTCAAGGCGCTCAAGGTAACACAGGCGCTACTGGCGCTACCGGACCTCAAGGCGTTCAAGGTAACACAGGTGCTACTGGTGCTACCGGACCTCAAGGCGTTCAAGGTAACACAGGTGCTACTGGTGCTACCGGACCTCAAGGTGTTCAAGGTATCCAAGGACCAACGGGTGCCACTGGCGCTACTGGTATAGGAGTTACTGGACCAACCGGACCTTCTGGCGGACCTACTGGGCCTACTGGACCTACTGGACCTAGCTTCCCTGTAGCAACAATTGTTGTAACAAATAACATTCAACAAACAGTACTGCAATTTAATAACTTTATTTTTAGTACTGCAATTAACGTAAACAATATGATCTTTAACGGCACAAATACAGTTACTGTTATTAACGCTGGCATTTATGTAATTAGCGTATCCATCGCTACAACTGCGCCAGGATGTGCTCCACTTGGAGTAGGAATTTCAATTAATGGAGCAGTCGCAACTGACAACTTCTCTTCAAGTTTAATAGGTGACTCACTTTCATTTACTACAATTGAAACGTTAGCAGCTGGTGCAAACATCTCTGTCCAATCTACTCTTAACGAGATTACGATCCCTGCAACAGGAAATACTAACATTCGCCTTACTGTATTTAGAATCGCTTAAATTTCACTATGTATTGTTTATGACAAATAAAAAAAGAGCGAGAAACTCGCTCTTTTTTTGTTATGTACAATAATTCATTACTACTCTAATTCAATCGAAACATTTTTTTGTGGTACGAATGTAGAAATTGCATGTTTATAAATAAGCTGTTGCTTACCTTCTGTTTCCAGTAGGACTGTAAAATTATCAAATCCTTTAATTAATCCACGAAGCTGGAAACCATTTAATAAGTACAGCGTAACAAACGTATTTTCTTTACGGAGTTGATTTAAAAACTGATCTTGAATATTGATTGATTGCTTCATGTCGAATCCTCCTCTTTTTCTCTACTTACTATTATTCGACTTTAGTTGTAACTTTCCTTCTATGTATCGTAAAATTTCTGACGTTTTTTCACCATCTGTAACATCAAACCATGTGACATCCATTTTATTACGGAACCACGTTAATTGACGTTTTGCATAACGACGTGAATTCGTCTTTAATTGTGATACCGCTTCTTCTAAAGAGACACGATTCTCAAAATAATCATATACCTCTTTATACCCAATCGCTTGAATAGATTGACAATCTCTTATCCCACGATTATACAGCCCTTCTACTTCCTCTAATAAACCTTGTTCCATCATTAAATCCACTCGTAAGTTAATGCGATCGTATAGCATTTCTCGATCCATTGTCAAGCCAATTAATGAAACATCATATAATAACTCGTTTTCTTGTTTTTCGAGTTGATCACTCATTTTTTCGCCCGTCGTGTGGAAAATTTCTAACGCCCGAATGACACGACGCACATTATTAGCATGAATACGCTCCGCGCTTTCTGGATCTACTTCTTGCAATTTTTCATGTACATATTCCACACCACGTTCTTGAGCTAGCTTTTCCATTTGCTCTCGGTATATAGCATCACCAGCATCATCTGTAAACTGATAATCGAATAAAACTGATTGTATATAAAGACCGGTTCCACCAACAATAATCGGTAATTTACCCCGCTCTGTAATTTCTCGAATATGTTTACGAACACGTTCTTGAAATTCTGCGACAGAAAATGAATCTTCCGGATCTTTTATATCGACCATATAATGTGGAATTCCGTCCATCTCTTCTTTTGTCACCTTTGCTGTTCCAATGTCCATCGTGCGATAAATCTGCATGGAATCTCCACTTATAATTTCACCATTCAACGCTTTGGCAAGGTCAATACTTAACTTCGTCTTTCCAACAGCAGTTGGTCCAATGATGACAGCAACCTTTTCGCGTTGCATTTCTCCCATATCATTCAACTCTCTTTATGTAATATACTCCATCTATTGATTATATCCAATCTTAACAATTTTAACGGTACGATTGCAAGTTCTTTCATTCTGGTACATGAAATTTCATATAAAAAAGAACATAGTTTGTCCAATTCTGCATACACATGATAAAAATAGCTTTGAGAGGATGAGTTGACTATGAAACAATCTACCATCAATTTTTCATCTTTAACAAAAGACCTTATTTTAGCCACTGCTACAAAAGAACAAAACTGTTCACAAGAAGAATTATACTTCGCTCTAAATTGTTTGCTACGTTCTTTTCATTCTACGCTCCAAGAAACAACATTACATCCAGAAAATAAAAATACAGAGTATATGCAGACTCAATTTTGCAGTGCATATAAAATTCTTACAGGTACAACTATTTATCCCTTTCAATAATCCATAAAAAGCGGTTGCTTGAAAATATGTAAGCAACCGCTTTTTAAATTAATACATATACACTATTGTATAACTTTCACTTTTACAGACTTACGGCCCCAGCTATTAGCACTACCATCTGAGCCCACTAATACATCAATACGATTTCCTTTAATAGCACCACCAGTATCTCCAGCAATCGCTTCTCCATATCCTTCTACCCATACTTTCGATCCAAGTGGAATTACCTTTGGATCAACAGCAATTACTTTCATATTTGGATTCGCTGTTAAATCATGCCCCATTGCAGTTAATACACGACCACCATACGTACCATTCTCACTTGGATTTGCTGTATACGCCGTCGCTTCTACTGTTATTTCACGTCCACCAGCAGGGGCACTTGTTTGAGTAGATTTCGCAACTTGTTTCGTAGTTGACTGCTGTTTTACCACAGGTTTATTTGATTCTACATTCTT
Source organism: Bacillus sp. FDAARGOS_235 (assembly GCF_002073415.2). Classification (NCBI taxonomy): domain Bacteria; kingdom Bacillati; phylum Bacillota; class Bacilli; order Caryophanales; family Bacillaceae; genus Bacillus; species Bacillus sp. FDAARGOS_235. The sequence continues at coordinate 4,595,708 of NZ_CP020437.2, read as the reverse complement.
AACAGACTCTTTGCTCTTAACTGCTTTATTATTTTTAACCGGCGTATTTACTCTTTCCGGCACTTCTTCTTGCGTTACAACTTCTTTCTTTTCAATTACCGGTGCCGTCCCTGTTAAAAATGGCACGTGAACATATGCAACTTTTCCATTGTAGTCGAATTGTAACCATTCATTTTGAACTTGATTTGTCGTTTCAATCAAATCATTTTTATTAAATTTACCAAGAATTTCAGAGTCAGTATTCGCTCCAGCACGAATATTTAATACATTCGCAGTTACATAATACGTACTTTTAGTAAATTCAGCACTTACAAATGCTTCTTTACCGTCTAATTTAATTTTCGACCATCCGTTTTCTGTATTTATAACATCTAATTTATTTCCACTTAACATTTTACCTACAAGCTTTGACTCTACATTTGGGTTTTCTCTCACATTTAATACGTCTGTTGTTACAATCGTTTCTGCTTTCGCAGAACCTGCAAAAATCCCAAGACCAAAAACTGCCGCTGTTGCTATACCTAATAATTTTTTCATGAATAGCCTCCATTTGCTTTGTTTTCGTATTTTCATTATAGCAACAGATTTTTTAGTTTTTTAGAAATCACACAATTACAAAGCATTCGTAATATACGATTAACGAGTTGTAACATAAATTTCCATATTAATAAAATGCCTTTTCAATAGAAACCCCAATATTTTTCATATATTTTCCACATACAAGCATGAAAATTTTTTTCCAAAAAAAATTACAGTATTACTGTTTTGTTACAAAAAAACCATATTCCATTACATCTTTACCATAAAACATCATTCTCCAATTATTAATCTCTTTTTTTGTAATAAAAAAGAGTAACTTATAGTAGCTACTCCTTTTTCATTTGTTATTTAACTTTCTTTTTCCAAATTCCCATCATAAGAGCAGAAATAGCTGTCCCTACTAGTATAGAGAAAATATATAGCAACGGTTTATTTACTAATGCTATAACAAATAACCCACCATGTGGTGCCGGTAATGTAATTTGGAATAACATAGATAACGCGCCTGCAATACTTGAACCAACAACACAACTTACAATTACTCGAATCGGATCTGCAGCTGCAAATGGAATTGCACCTTCTGTAATAAACGATGCTCCCATAATATAATTTGTTAAACCAGATTTACGTTCCGCTTCTGTAAACTTTGTTTTAAAGAATGTAGTTGCAAATGCAATTGCAAGTGGCGGTACCATACCACCAGCCATAACAGCAGAGTGAACTCCAAAGTTCTGCGCTTCTATTGCAGCAATACCAAATGTAAATGCGGCTTTATTAATTGGACCACCCATATCGATTGCCATCATACCACCTAAAATAAGACCTAGTAATATAGCATTTGTACCGTTCAAACCATTTAACCATCCTGTTAACATTTCATTCAATGCTACTACAGGTGGATTTACTACTTTTTGCATTACAACTCCTGTAATTAACAATCCAAAGACTGGATATAACAAAACAGGTTTAATTCCTTCTAACTGCGCTGGTAATCCTGAAAATAATCTTTTCAATCCTAAAACAACATATCCAGCTAAGAAACCAGCAATTAATCCACCTAAAAACCCAGCATTCGCATGTGCCGCTAAAAATCCTCCGACAACACCAGGCATAAAACCAGGACGATCAGCAATAGAACTCGCAATAAATCCAGCTAAAATTGGTACAAGGAATAAAAACGCCCCTGTTTTTCCTCCACCAATAGACATGAACAATTCAGCTAATGGACCTTCCGCCTTTATACCACCAAACGAAAACGCTAGCGCTATTAAAATTCCACCGCCAACAACAAACGGAAGCATATTACTTACACCGCTCATTAAATGCTTATAAATTCCTAATCCTTTTTCCTTCTCTATACTCTCTGACTTCCCATTCTCTTTTACACCTTTAAAGATTGGTGCATCTTGTTTGACAGCTCGATTAAGAAGCTTTTCCGTTTTTCTAATCCCATCAGCTACTGGCACTTGAATGACATGTTTTCCAGCAAAACGATTCACTTCTACTTGTTTATCTGCCGCAACGATAATGGCCGTTGCACGTTCAATGTCCTCTTTCGTTAAACCGTTTTTTATACCTGTTGATCCGTTCGTTTCAACTTTAATCGCAATCCCTAACTCTGCCGCTTTCGCTTTCAAACTATCAGCAGCCATATATGTGTGAGCGATTCCAGTCGGACAAGCTGTAACAGCTAATACGTATGGTTCATCCCCTTCTGGTTTCGCTACTTCAACTTCTTCTTCTTTTTCATTCTCTTTTTCATCAAATAAGCGAAGAAGCTCCTCTTCATCCTTCGCTTCTAATAATTGCTTGCGAAAGCCTTCATCCATTAATAATGTAGAAAGACGGGACAACGTTTCTAAATGTGTATTATTCGCTCCTTCACTTGCAGCAATCATAAAGAATAAATGTGCAGGCTGTCCGTCAAGCGATTCATAATTGATACCGCTTACACTTCTACCAAAACAAATCGCCGGTTGCTTAACAGCCTTCGTCTTCGCATGAGGTATGGCAATGCCTTCCCCAATTCCAGTCGTACTTTGGGACTCCCGCTTTAAAATAGCTTCTTTAAATTCCGTTTTACTATTTAAACGATTTGCCCCACTTAATTTCTCAACTAATTCATCTATGACAGCTTCTTTATTTGAAGCTGTCAAATTCATAATGACTGTATCCCTTTTTAATAGTTCTGTAATTTTCATATGTTACTTCCCCCTATCGCTTAACTACAATTACTTGCGACAATAATTCTTCTACTTTTTCCTTTTTACATAAATCTGCCGAAAATGCTGTTGCACTCCCTGTTGCAACGCCATATTGGAATGCCTTTTCAATTTCTTTTGTCTGTTCGTATTTACCTACAAATCCAGCAACGAGAGAATCTCCTGCCCCAACTGAATTAATAACAACACCTTTTGGAACAGTTGCTTCATATATACCTTCTGCCGTAAATAATAAAGCTCCATCTCCGGCCATTGATACAATAACGTTCTCTACACCTTGTTCGACTAATTTTCTTCCATACGGTAAAATCTCTTCTACCGTTGAAAGCTCCACTCCAAATAACTCACCAAGTTCATGATGATTTGGCTTTATTAAAAATGGCTTATTTTTAATTACATGTTGCAGTGCACTTCCACTTGCATCTACTACTACACGAATACCTTTTTCAGCTCCAAACGCAGCAATTGATTCATAAAAGGTATTTTGAATAGAAGCCGGTATACTTCCAGCAAGTACAACACAATCTTCACGTTGCATACTTTCAATTTTTTTCATCAATTGTCCAAACTGTTCTTTTGTCACAATAGGACCTTGTCCATTTAATTCTGTTTCTTCTTCCCCTTTTATTTTTACATTAATTCTAGTATCTTCATCTACTTGGACGAAATTTGTTGTTACACCTTCATCATGTAATACATCTTGAATAAACTGACCAGTAAATCCACCAGTAAATCCAAGTGCAACATTTTCAACACCTAAACGATGAAGAACGCGAGAAACATTAATCCCTTTTCCTCCAGGGAACTTCATATCTTTCTCTGCCCGATTTACTGTGCCTAAATCGAAAGAATTAACTTGTACTACATAATCAATAGATGGGTTTAAAGTAACTGTATAGATCATTGTTTATCAGCCTCAATTACATTGGTTTGTCTTTTATATTTTTCTAAATCCATTTCTAAATGGTTTGTAATAATATTTGCATCTTCAACATTGGCAATTTTCGCAAACGCAACTTCTGAAAACTTACTTTCATCAATTAAGAAATACCCTTCGTTCGCTAATGTTAATGCCATTTGTTTTAAAAGCGCTTCTTCTGGATCTGGTGTTGTAAAACCAAACTGTTCATGTACGCCATTCGCTCCTAAAAAACATTTATCAAAGCGATACTTCTGCATACTTTCCTGTGCCATCGCACCAATTAAAGCCTTCGTCCTACTCTTCATCATTCCGCCTAGTAAATACGCACGAATATTATTTTCAACTAAAGCTTCAATATGCATAAGTCCATTCGTCACGACAGTAACATCTTTATTTATTAGAAATGGAATCATTTCAAATGTTGTACTTCCTGCATCTAAATAAATACAATCCCCTTGTTCCACAATAGTAGCTGCATACTTAGCAATTTGATGTTTTATTTGAATGTTTTTGGATGATTTTTCAGTCATCGTTGGCTCCTGTCCCTTTGCTGTTAAAACAGAGGCACCACCATGAACTCTTTTTAATAACCTTTGTTTTTCTAATTGTGCTAAATCACGACGAATTGTTGATTCAGAGCTTTCTGTTCTTTCAACTAATTGCTGTAATTTAACTACTTTCTGTTCTTTTACAAGTTGCAATATCATTTGATGACGTTCAGGAGTTAACATTTTACTCACCTCTTCTTTGATTACAGTATAATGAAAACGATCACAAAAATCAACCATATACATTCATAAATAATCAAAAACAATCAAAAACAGTTATAGACAACAAAAAAGAAACCCATTTGATTGTTATATCAAATGGGTTTCTTTTCTCGATTCACTTATAAAGAAGCTTTATATATGTTTAAAACATCATCTTTATTTAATTTTTTAAAGTTACCAAATTCACCATAAGCCATCGCTTTATCCGCCATTAAATCAATTTCATTTTCTCCAATAGTATAATCAGATAATGCTACTGGCGCCTCAATTGAAGTCCAAAATTGACGCAGTGCCTCAATTCCTTCTAACACCACTTCTTTATCTGTTTTGCCATCTGTTTCTATATCAAATACACGAATAGCGAACTGTTTAAAACGACTTACATTTTCATCTATAACATGCTTCATCCAATTCGGGAATAGAATTGCAAGGCCGCCGCCGTGTGGTATGTCATGAACAGCAGAAACTGCATGCTCAATATTATGAGTTGCCCAGTCTCCTTTTACTCCCATTGCTAAAATGCCGTTTAACGCCATAGTACCGCAATATAAAATTGTTTCCCTATGCTCATAATTTTCTAGATCACTTAAAAGCTTAGGAGCTGTTTCAATTACTGTTCTTAAAACAGATTCACAATAACGATCTTGTAGTTCTGTATTTGTTCCATGATGGAAATATTGCTCTAATACGTGTGACATAATATCTACCATACCGTAAATTGTTTGATCTTTCGGTACAGACGCAGTATGAACTGGATCTAAGATTGAAAACTGCGGGAAAGTAACCGGGCTACCCCAGCCGTATTTTTCATTCGTTTCCCAGTTTGTAATTACCGAGCCTGCATTCATTTCAGATCCTGTTGCTGCAAGAGTAAGTACAGTACCAAATGGTAATGCCTCGCTAGCAAATGCTTTTTTCGTTACAATATCCCATACATCTCCATCGTACTTACTACCAGCGGCAATCGCTTTCGTACAGTCGATTACACTTCCTCCACCAACTGCTAAAATAAATTCGACACCATTTTCTTTACAAATTTGAATCCCTTTTTTTACTGTTGATACACGAGGATTCGGTTCAACACCAGTCAATTCAAATACTTCCGCATTTATATCTTTTAAAATAGAAATTACATTATCATATATACCGTTTCTTTTAATGCTGCCTCCTCCATATACGAGAAGAACTTTTTTACCGAACTGTGGAATTTCAGTTTTTAACTGCTCTAATTGTCCTTTACCGAAAATAAGTTTTGTCGGATTACGAAATACAAAATTTTGCATATCTTTTTACCATCCCTTCTATTTAAAAAGCAACTATACTTTTGTATACCATATTTTTTTCATTTCACAAAAATATTTGCTTAACAAAAAAATCCCAGCCTTTAGGGCTGAGATTTTTTATTGATAATAAGGTGAGATCATTAAGTAAACAATAACACCAGATAGACTTACATATAGCCAAATTGGCATCGTCCATCGTACAATTTTACGGTGACGTGTTAATTGATTCGTAAAACCAAATACAAGTGCGAACAATGCAAGTGGTACAATAATTGCCGCAAGGATAATATGTGTAATTAAAATGATGAAGTACACATATTTAATAAATCCTTCCCCGCCAAAATGTGTTGCTGGCGCCAAGTAATGATACGATAAATACGAAACACAGAATAGCAAAGTCGTCGTGAATGCCGCAAGAATGAAACCACGGTGCATTTTCACATTCTTTTTAATAATAGAGTATAAAGCTGCTAATAAGAATACGAACGTAAAGCTATTAAAAATTGCATTTAACATTGGTAAAATCGTTACATCAAAATGTACTTCTCCTTCATAGCCAACAGGTCCAAAGAACAAAAATAAAATAATCGCATTTACAATTACAGAAAGCGTTATCACAATAGGAGCATAGCTTTTCTGATTTGTTGATTGATCCACCAAAATGGTCACTCCCTCTTCCTTCAAATATGTATACGTAACCTCACTATTTTAACATATTATTCACAGTGTAAATGTGACAATAGTTTGACACAGTAAGACAAGACAAAGAAAAAAATCCTTCTTAATAAAACTTCTTAAGAAGGATTTTATCGCTTTATTATTCAAATAGCAATGCAATTAGTTTTTGTTAAAAAACGTATTGCTATATGCTTGAAAAATTTCAGATACTTGATATCCCATTAATGAAATTGCTGTTAATGAAAAGAAACCAATCATAAGAAATCGAAACCACATATAAATCTCCTCCTTGTATTTAGCTTAAAAAACGTTAGCTATATTACAAGTTACGTGGCACTCTTCATCATCACTTTCTTTCTTCTTTACAATTGCTGTTATAAATCGAATCATAAAGAATAGAACAAAAGGAATTTGTTCGTAATTCACCTTGGCATAGTTCAGCAACGGCTCGCGCTGCACATCGAACGGGGATGAGAAGGAATAGAACATACCTTGCTCTTCCATATATACAATTACAATTTTCATGCAAAATACTATTCCTAGAAACGAAACAATATCTTGCCATTCTGTCGTATATAACAGGTTATACAGCTCTAATACGTACTCTTCCATCATCATCCCCCCTTCCTTTTTTACCATTTTGCTCGCCTTCGTATAAAAAGTCAAGAAAAAAGTTTATATTCACTATGACAATAGTAATTACTCGTTTCTATGTTTATATATGATTCTTTTATAGCAATGATTGGGTGTAACTCTATTCCAAAACAATAAATTAGAATCGAACGGATTCTTCATTTCTACTTTTAGGTTTCAAAACTGTGCTATTTTTATTTCTATTAAAAATAAAATAAGAAAGTATTATAAGAACAGTAACAAGCATCGTTAAAAGTGCTTGTGGACGCAAAGATTCAATTGCAAGCATTGCAACTAAAACTGCTATAATAGCAGCAATTGTAACATACGTTACATATGGGAAAAGCCACATTTTCACTTTCAAATTTCTTTGTTCTACTTTTCCCATTTTTTTACGCATCTTTAAATGCGAAACTGCAATAACGAGATAAACGAGTAACGCGATCCCACCAGAAGCATTCACTAAAAATAAAAATACTTTATCTGGAGATATGTAACTAAAAACAACTCCAATATAAGCGAAGAAAGTTCCAAATAAAACTGCTCGAACTGGAACACCACTACTGTTCAATTTTAAAAACACCTTTGGAGCATCTCCTCTTTCTGCCATCGAAAAAAGCATTCTTGAGTTTGTATATAAGCCCGAATTTAAACAAGAGAGTACAGCTGTTAAAACGATAAAATTCATAATTTGTGCTGCCGCTGGTATTCCTATATGTTCAAGTACCGCTACAAATGGACTTTTTAGTATGTTTGCTGAATTCCACGGAAGGAGTGTAACGACTATAGCAATAGATCCAATGAAAAATACGAGAATACGCCAAATTACACTATTTGTTGCTGTTTTTACTGCTTTTACAGGCTCAGCAGACTCACCAGCCGCTACTGCTACAATCTCTGACCCCATAAATGAAAATATAACGACGGTAATTCCAAGCAGCACCGAACTTATCCCATTTGGCATAAATCCCCCTTGTCCTACTAAATTTGAAGTGCCAGGTGCTTCCGTTCCTGGTACAAATCCTAAAATAACAGCAAGTCCAAGACAAAGGAATAAGACGATACTTATTACTTTAATAAAAGAAAACCAATATTCAAACTCTCCAAATGATTTCACTGAAAAAACATTCGTCAACGTTAATAAAATCGTTAATATTAGGCTTAATAACCAGAGTGGGATGTCTGGAATCCAGTATTGAATAATACCAGCACCTGCTGTGGCTTCTATTGCAATAACAATTACCCAGAAAAACCAATATAGCCACCCAATTGTATACCCGGCCCATGGACCAATAGCTTCTCGTGCATATGTTGCAAATGAACCACTTGTCGGGTTAATAGCTGCCATTTCCCCCAACATTCTCATGACGAAAATGACTAAAAGTCCTGCTAATGCATATGAAACGATAGAACCTGGCCCGGCCGAATGTACAACTGCACCACTTCCAACAAACAAACCAGCCCCTATTACACCACCAATTGAGATCATCGTAATGTGGCGTATTTTTAGGTCTTTCTTAAGATTTTTATCCAAATCTTGTACATCCCCTTCCAAACTTTATTTTGAAATTTATGTAAGAGTATTATGCAAAAAACCTTGTCTTACATTTCTTAATATATCAAAATATTCTGAATTTAAAAATTATAAATCCACCTCCTTCATAAATTATTACATTAGGTTTAATAATTTTCCATACACAATTGTTGAGAAAATTATTAAACCTAACAAAAGATAAAATTTTCAGATATCATTAAAGAAACAAGATTATACATCTAGACAACTTTTTGTATAGGAGTGTTGATATGTTAAACAAGTTCAAATTCATTTGTTGTATGTTAGTAATTTTCTTACTGCTACCGCTAGCCCCCTTCCAAACAAAAGCAGCAAACAATTTAGGATCAAAATTACTCGTTGGATATTGGCATAACTTTGATAACGGTACTGGCATTATTAAATTAAAAGATGTTTCACCAAAATGGGATGTAATAAATGTATCTTTCGGTGAAACTGGTGGTGATCGTTCCACTGTTGAATTTTCCCCTGTGTATGGTACAGATGCAGAGTTCAAATCTGATATTTCCTATTTAAAAAGTAAAGGAAAAAAAGTAGTTCTTTCAATAGGTGGACAAAATGGAGTCGTTTTACTTCCTGACAATGCCGCTAAACAACGTTTTATTAATTCCATACAATCTCTAATCGATAAATACGGTTTTGATGGAATGGATATTGACCTTGAATCAGGTATTTACTTAAACGGCAATGACACTAATTTTAAAAACCCAACAACTCCTCAAATCGTGAATCTTATCTCAGCAATTCGAACGATTTCAGACCATTACGGCCCAGATTTCCTACTAAGCATGGCCCCTGAAACAGCTTATGTTCAAGGCGGGTATAGCGCATATGGAAGCATATGGGGTGCATATTTACCAATTATTTACGGAGTGAAAGACAAACTAACTTATATTCACGTTCAACACTATAATGCTGGTAGCGGCATTGGGATGGACGGTAATAATTATAATCAAGGAGCCGCAGACTACGAGGTCGCGATGGCAGATATGCTCTTACATGGCTTTCCTGTAGGCGGTAATCCAAATAATATTTTCCCCGCTCTTCGTTCAGATCAAGTAATGATTGGACTTCCGGCGGCACCAGCAGCAGCTCCAAGTGGCGGGTATATTTCTCCAACTGAAATGAAAAAAGCTTTAAATTATATCATTAAAGGCGTTCCTTTCGGAGGAAAGTATAAGCTTTCTAATCAAAATGGCTACCCTGCATTTCGTGGTCTAATGTCTTGGTCCATTAATTGGGATGCAAAAAACAACTTTGAATTCTCCAATAACTACAGAACATATTTTGATGCTATTCCTTTGCAAAAATAATAAAAAACAGCAATAGGTTATATAAAGTAACCTAGTGCTGTTTTTTATTTATGTAAATTACTTTTTCACATCCATATCTACAGTACGAAGAGATTCATCTCCATTTCGTAAATAGCTATTTACGAGACTTAAAAGTAACTTCCCACCAACTAACATTGCACGTTCATCAAAATCAAATTGAGGATGATGATGCGGATATGTTGCTCCTATTTCTTCATTACCCGCACCTGTGAAGAAAAATGCTCCTGGAACATGTTCTAAGTAGTATGCAAAATCTTCACCACCCATAATAGGCGCCACTTCAATGACCCTTTCTCTTCCAAGATCACGTTCTGCAACCTCCATAAAATGACTCGTTTCCTCTACATGATTTATTAATATTGGATAGCCACGTTTATATTGAATATTAACTTCAGCCTGAAGAGACTGACAAATCCCCTCAACAACTCGTCTAAATTCCTTCTCCATATATTCTCTTACTTCAGGATCTAACGTTCGAATGGTTCCTGTAAACGTAGCAGTATCCGCAATAATATTATCCGCTTGACCAGCATGGAATGTACCAACTGTTAAAACTACGGATTGAAGTGGATCGACTTTTCTACTAACTAACAGTTGCAACTGGTTAATAATTTGTGTTGCAACAATAATAGCATCTACAGTATGATGTGGCATACCTCCGTGACCACCTCGCCCTTGAACCTTCACCTCAAAAGAATCAGCTGCCGCCATCATTGCTCCTGCTTTCGCACCAACAATTCCTACAGGCATTTGAGAAGATACATGCGTACCAAAAACAACATCTACTCCTTCTAAACAACCATCCTCAATCATAGCGATAGCCCCGCCAGGCTCTTTCTCTTCTGCATGTTGGTGTATAAGAACTATTTTTCCAGAAAGTTGGTCTCTATGATCACTTAATATTTTTGCAACTCCTAAAAGTGTTGCTGTATGTCCATCATGGCCACAAGCGTGCATTACGCCCGGAACCTTTGATTTATATGAAACTTTCTTTTCATCTTGAATAGGTAGTGCATCAAAATCAGCACGCAACGCGATTGTCTTCCCAGATTTCCCACCTTCAATTACGCCGATGATTCCTCTTTCCCCGACATCTGTTTTCACATCAATATGAAAACTTTTTAAGATTGCAGCTATTTTTTTCGGTGTTTCTATTTCTTGAAACGATAGCTCTGGGTATTGATGAAAATCTCTTCGCCACGAAACCATTTGGTTATACAAACTTTCCAACTCTTTATGCCATGTTTCTATCATAGAAATTCCCCTTTCTTTTTTAACACTTTAAATTTAATTTACATAACATTCTGTATTTAATCAATAAAAAGGAGAACTTTCTCTGAAAGTCCTCCTACTATTCTAGAATCGTCTAATTACTATTTTGCTTCAACACAAATACTGAAAGTTCAGGTACACTCCAAAATCTAACCGGCATTCGGGTTGTCCCAATACCTCGATTTACATATAAATGTAACGGCTTATTCTTCCCTTCTAATTCATACATACCTTCAACATAGCTCTCAGCTAATTTTGTAGTAATTAATGGACCTATAAAAGGAATTTGAACTTGTCCTCCGTGACTATGCCCTGAAACTTGAAAATCAACTGGATAACAAGCTACTTTGTCTACAACATCCGGCTCATGTACTAATAGCATATTGAAATCTTGTTGCCTTACATGTTTTAAAGTCGCGTCTATTTGTGGCTTCCCTAATAAGAAATCATCCAAGCCTGATATTGTAATATATTTGCCGTTTCCCACTTTAATTTTCTGCACTTCATTTACTAATACAGAAAAACCAGCTTCCTCCATATACTTTTTATAAAACACACTACCACCCCCGCCCCTATCATGATTCCCAAACACAGCATATTTCCCTAAGGGAGCATTAATTTTCTGCAAAATAACCTTCGCTTCATCTTTTTCCGCACTATAAGATCCAAACTTATCTATTAAATCTCCTGTGAAAACAACTATATCTGGATGCAATTCATTCATCTTCTCCACCAAATTTTCTAGTTGTTTCAATGTAAACTCTGGTCCTAAATGTACATCTGAGAATTGCAATATTTTTTTATTATTAAACTCTTTAGGAATCGTCGGGGCTTCTATTTCATTCCACGTAACTGTTATTAGTTTTCGTTCTATTTCTGTCGCATAGAAATACAAGCTTACTGGAATCATTACTATACTTATGAAACTTATAATAAGTTTCTTTAAGATTGATTTTTTTTGTTCTTTTTTTACATGATGCGTATTCATGTTTTCACCTCTAGATGTAGTTTAAAATCCTTTTGTTACATTGATGTGACAACATGAAAAAAATTGGGGTTTCAACACGTTGTAGCAAATATGTTTGTTATCCCAGCTGCAATTTTTACCGGTCATGTAACTTGGATTGAATATTTCCCAAACTTCTTGTTTTCTTTGGGAATTTAGTAGGCGGTTTGTATTTTGTAGAACTACCTTATTTCATATCTTATAATAAGAAACTACCTACAAATAAAGAGAAGACTGAAATACAGAACAAATCTATATCCGCTTAAATGGAATGGTTATAAAGTAGGCTAAAAAATATTACAAATTTCATTTTTTTCGTGAATATATCTACGTACACTTGTTCTCGAATGTTTTATACGTTATAATAACAACTTAAATAGCATTATTTACATATGAGGTGAAAAACATGAATAAAACAGAATTAATTAAAAACGTAGCACAAAATGCTGAGATTTCTCAAAAAGAAGCTACTGTAGTTGTACAAACTGTAGTAGAATCAATCACTAACGCTTTAGCTGCTGGTGAAAAAGTACAACTTATCGGATTCGGTACATTCGAAGTTCGTGAAAGAGCTGCTCGTACAGGCCGTAACCCACAAACTGGTGAAGAAATGCAAATCGCAGCTTCTAAAGTACCTGCTTTCAAAGCTGGTAAAGAACTAAAAGAAGCTGTAAAATAATGAAAAAATAGCCTTCTCGTTTATGAGAAGGCTATTTTTTCATAACATAATTAATAAAAATCTGACCATTGTGCTGTTTTTTTTGTTCCTTTATGCAAATAAAACCTTTCCTTTCAAAGAAAGATTTTGCTGTAATACTCGCCTCTGTATATATATCCCCGTGCCCTAAGTTCACTGCTTCTTTTTCTAACTTCTGTAATATGTATGAAGCTACCCCTTTTCCTTGATAATCTTTATGCGTAAATAAGCGATCTATGTAATGCTCATCATTATAATCCCCAAACCCCACTATCACACCTCTATACTCAGCAACGTAACAAATATTCTTTTCTAAAGACTGTAGCCATCTTTCTCTATCTAGTCGCTTTGGCGCCCATGCCTGTAGCTGTAACTCGTTATAATCTCTCGCATTCACCATATGAACTGTTTCATAGAACAATTGTAATACTGGTTCTAAATCCTCTTTCTGGAATGTCCTAATTATAATATCCGTTAACATATATGAGTCTCCTTACTAAACTAACACTCGGCTTTCTACTATAATAAGATTCAATATTGCTGCTTCATTATACCTTTTTTCTTTTTATACAAACAAAAAAACAACACTTATTCAAAGTATTGTTTTTTTGTATAAAAGCATTTTCAATTACTCTATAAATTAAAATTTTTATTATTTTAATTTCACTCTTTGCAATCTTAATGCATTTAATACGACTGATACCGAGCTAAATGCCATCGCCGCTCCTGCAACCCAAGGTGCTAAGAAACCTAATGCTGCAATTGGGATCCCTAAGCCATTATAAGCTAACGCCCAGAATAGATTTTGCTTAATATTTCTAATCGTCATTTTACTCATAAAAATTGCATCGGCAATACTATTTAAATCACCACGGATTAACGTAATATCCGCCGCTTCCATCGCTACATCCGTTCCTGTTCCAATTGCCATACCAATGTCTGCTGTAGCAAGAGCAGGAGCATCATTTATTCCATCTCCAACCATCGCTACTTTCTTACCTTGCGCTTGCAGTTTTTTCACTTCTTCTGCTTTTCCTTCTGGCAATACTTCTGCAATTACGTGATCAATACCAACTTGCCCTGCAATTGCCTGAGCAGTTTGTGTATTATCCCCTGTAATCATAACAACGTCTAGACCCATTTTCTTAAGTCGTGCGATAGCTGCTTTTGAAGTATCTTTTACAGTATCCGCAACAGCAACTATTCCAGCATACTCCTTATCTATCGCTATTAACATTGCTGTTTTTCCTTCTCGCTCTAGCTCTTCCATCGATTTAGAAACTTCTTCAATATCAATATTAAACTTCGTCATTAATCGACGTGTACCAATTAATAATTGTTTCCCTTCAACAATCGATTCAATACCGAACCCAGGAATTGCTTCAAATGTTTCCGAACTTGGTATATCAATTTTCTTTTCTTTAATTCCTTCTACTATCGCTTCTGCAAGTGGGTGTTCAGAATTTTTTTCTGCCGCTCCTACTAAACGTAGTATTTCTTCTTCATGGAATCCATCTGCTACAATTATATCTGTTAATACTGGCTTCCCATTTGTCACAGTACCCGTTTTGTCTAAAATAACCGTATCTAATCGGTGCGTTGCTTCTAAATGCTCTCCACCTTTAAATAAAATACCATACTCAGCTGATCTTCCTGATCCAGCCATAATAGATGTAGGTGTCGCAAGACCTAACGCACATGGGCAGGCGATAACAAGTACTGCTATCATTTTCTCAAGCGCTCCGCCAAAATCACCAGGTGTAACAAATATCATCCACACTGCAAATGTAATAATAGCAATCACAACTACAACCGGTACGAAAATACCAGAAATTTGATCAGCTACCCGTTGAATAGGCGCTTTCGATCCTTGCGCTTCTTCTACTACTTTAATAATTTGAGCTAATGCCGTATCTCTACCTACCTTAGTTGCTTTAACTTTTAAAAATCCATTTTTATTTATTGTAGAACCAATTACTACATCTCCAATTGTTTTATCAACTGGAATACTTTCACCCGTTAACATCGATTCATCAATCGCAGATTTTCCTTCTACAATTTCTCCATCAACTGGTATTTTTTCACCAGGTTTTACATAAACGATATCACCAGCTACCACTTCTTCGATTAAAATCTTCATTTCTGTTCCATCTCGTACAACTGTAGCTGTTTTCGCTTGTAATCCCATTAACTTTTTAATTGCTTCTGATGAACGTCCCTTTGCCTTTGCTTCAAATAATTTACCTAAAATAATTAATGTAATAAGTACCGCACTCGTTTCAAAATATAAATCTGTCATATGTTCCGAAGAACCAATAGATTGAATACTTAAATATACACTATAGAAATAAGCGGCCGACGTTCCAAGTGCCACGAGAACATCCATATTCGCACTTTTATTACGTAATGCTTTATAAGCTCCAATATAAAACTGTCCACCAATGATAAATTGAACAGGAGTTGCAAGAGCTAGCTGTACCCAAGGGTTCATTAGCATATCAGGTAAATAAATAAACGATGTAAATGAGAAATGACTCACCATTGCCCACAATAACGGGAATGATAAAATAAACGAAATAATAAATTTTTTCTTTTGTCGTTTAATTTCTTGTAAGCGATGATCTGTTGATCCATCTCGCTCATCTGATTTCACTTCTAATTTATATCCTAACTTTGTAATCGTACTCTTCATTTCATTTACACTGACTTCATCAGGATTAAAGTCTACCGTTGCCGACTCTAAAGCGAAATTAACCGTCGCTTTGTTCACACCATCTAACTTATTTAAACGCTTTTCAACTCTATTCGCACATGCTGCACATGTCATTCCTGAAACAGTAAATTCAGCTTTATCACTTACAATTCCATATCCTAACGATTCAACTTTTTCTTTAAAGTGTTGCGGAGTTGTTTTAGTTGGATCGTACATTATTTTTGTTTTTTCAAGTGCAAAATTTACATTTGCATCATGAACACCTTCTACTTTTTTCAGACCTTTTTCAATTCTATTGGCACATGCTGCACATGTCATTCCTGATATTTGAAGATTGGCCTCTTTTTGTTCATTCATGTCTCTCACCTCTATATACCCTTGTGAGGTATAATTATTAGCAAAATAAATCGTACTTCGTTTAAAGTACGATTTATTTCCATATCTAAAAATAATTATTGAACATCGTATCCTTGATCTTCAATTACAGCAACGATATCTTTTAATGTTATAGCAGACGAGTCGATAGTAACTTCAACAGTTCCTTCTGCTAATTGAACCTTCACTTTTTCAACACCGTTTAGCTCTTTCACACTGCTTTCGATAGAGTTTACACAATGTCCACAAGACATACCTTCAACTTTTAATGTTAACTGTTCCATTTAAAATCCTCCTCTTGTTTCTTCATTGTTTGTTAACCACAACTACATTTTACCATACCCCCCTAAGGTAATCAATGGTTTTGTATCATGATTTTTCAATTATTTTCTAAACGTTTATTTTACACACACTTTTTCACTACAATACACCTAAATCCAATATACGGGTAAACAAAAAAACAAGCCAGTTACATACTAGCTTGTTTTTACGCTTTTGAAAAACGTTCAAATACTGTCATTAATTCTTCAATTGCTTCGTCACCATTTCCATTTTTAATAGCTCCTGAAACACAATGACTCGTATGATTTTTTAAGACACCCATTCCTACTTTTTTCATCGCTGCATTAATCGCTGAAATTTGCACTAAAATATCAACGCAATAACGATCATTTTCAATCATATTTTGAATACCACGAACTTGTCCTTCGATTCTCTTCAATCTATTTATAATTTGCTCTTTTTCTTTTTCTGATCTATGTGTTACTGATTCATGCTCTTTATGATCCATATTATCACCTTCTTAAAATTTCTCTTCATCCAATAAAACAATTGCTTTTATGAGTATACCAATTATAGCATTAAATATCTATGTATGATACCCCATATGAGTATATTTCCACTTTATGATTATTCTTAACACATTATTAGCTTCTCAGTCTCAATTTTTATTATACCCTTTCCTTTTTGTAAAAAAATCATTATATCTCCAATCAAAATCCAATAAAGTGAAATTTTAATTAGCCCTCACCAATCGAGCTTTTATGGGCAGCCCGACCTTCACCTACCTTCTTTGCTTTCGCTGAATTTTGAGGTGGGGGTCTTACTGCCTGGCAAATAGCGGGATAAATTGAAACAATAATAAGCGGGGATTGTCCATCCCCGCTTATTATTCGCCTACAAATATAAAAGCCTCAATCTTCACACGTTTAAATTGAGACTTTTTTCTTCCTATATATAGTTATTGCTGATCACATACTTTTGTATCATTCACTACTGAAGTTCCTTCAACGGTCACCGTATGAAAACAATCATTCACTCGAACTGTCACAACATTATCTTGCCGATCAATGATATGATATTCATTAAAATTTTTATTCAGAGCACTGCGAATTTGTTCTCCTTCATAAATTGGGATGCCATGTGATAGAACCCAAATCAGTCCAGCGATAGCAAGAATAGTTTTCATACGATCTACCTCCTTGAGAATATAGTGAACTTTTAATCCGCGCTTTTTCAGCTCTATTCCTCTTGATTTGAATGAATCAAGCCTTTTTGGAAATAAGTTCATTTCGTCTATTTTATGTTTATGCTAATTGTGACGGAAATGTGACAACTTTTTGTCTCTTTAGACGAAAAGTTGAAACAAAACTT
Organism: Bacillus sp. FDAARGOS_235; assembly: GCF_002073415.2. Lineage (NCBI taxonomy): Bacteria > Bacillati > Bacillota > Bacilli > Caryophanales > Bacillaceae > Bacillus > Bacillus sp. FDAARGOS_235. Next base: position 4,578,037 of record NZ_CP020437.2, on the reverse strand, counting down.
TCAAAAAGGACAATTCTACTTATGAAAAAAGGTTACGGAATGTTTCATCCATAACCTTTTTTCAGCCCTATTTTACAACTCAGCCACCGTACTTCATGTGATTTTAGTAGACTTGTTTTATTTTTATTTATCAACATCAAAGCAAAATCTCGAAAAAACTTCCCACACAAGTTCATTTCTACTACTTACCCCAGTCTTTTCAAAAATGGATTTTAAATGATCTTGTACTGTGTATATAGATATACACAGTTCTTGGGCTAATTCCTTTGTCGACATACCTGTAAGAATTTTACGTACTACTTGCTTCTCACGTGTTGTAAAACTATAAACTTCCATAATAAGCGGAAAAATTTCTTCTGGTCTTGCTCTTTCGAAAAGAACAACATAACCAGCCTGAAAACTACTTGTACATTCTAACTTACTGGCCCGAATGATTAGAAAATGTCCATAGGCTAAAGGTATACAAACTTTTTCTTCTCTCCGTATGCAATCTACATTATATTCGTTAGCCTTTACTTTCGAACAAACTGCTCGTATTGGTCTTGGTATTTCTTTTATATTTAACTGTTCATACTTTCTAAGATTTGAGAGCCAATCGCTGCCATCTTGATTCCAATATAATAAATTAAAATCCTCACTTAATATAATCGTGCCTGTCCCTATCACCTTCTCTTCTGAAAAAGGTATAGGAAATGCCTTTTTTAAAGCCTCTCCAGCAATTGGGACTATCGTTGCTAAGTACTTACAATCATCGATATGAAAAACGGGACTGGTACTCCCTCGAAATAAACTAAGATGCCCAAAACATTTCCCCTTACTTATACAAACGCCCCTTAATTCATCTCCAAAACTTGCTGGTTTTAAAATATTTCGGTATCTAGAACTTTTCTTTTGCTCACCATTTGTCGCCATACTAAGAGCAGCAACATGAGGTGAGTGTTCTGATAAATATTTAAATTTATTAAAATCATCATCTAGAAATTCATTCATAAACAATTGTGGATGAATCTTTTCAACACTTGCATCCGTAAATGCCCCAGTAGATAAAAAAGAAATTGGGTCTATAATTGTAAAACAAGCGGCTTCAAAATCAATAACTTTACGAATCAAGTGGAGAAATGACTTTTGAAATGTCCTTATAGAACTTATACGATTCGCTAGCATTGTAATTTCTTTCGTTGTTTTTTCATACATCCTCTTCCCCCCAGATTTATGGGATTGTTCACCTTCATACATTTATTTCATAATAAAGCTATAGTACATATACTTAGGAGGTCAAAAATGAATTGGAATGATACTACCGTAAGTTCATATGAACAAAGAATTCCATTAAAAATCCCAAGCTATTACACCCTATACGACATGATAAATCATTTCTTGTTTACTACACTCCCTAAAGAACATATCAATCCGAATTTACTAGTTATAGGTGCTGGAGGTGGACAAGAGATCCTCTCAATAGGTAAACAAAATAGCAATTTATCTTTTACAGGTGTTGATCCATCTGAAAGCATGCTACAGTTAGCTAAAAAAAGAATTGAAAACGAAGGCGTACAGAACCAAATTCACTTCGTACACGGAACTGTCCATTCATTATTACCAAATTCGTTATTTGACACCGCTACCTGTATGCTTGTTCTTCATTTCATCCCAACTATTGAGGAGAAAAAAGAGCTTCTTCATGAAATTAGTAGGCGCTTAAAACCTGACGCTCCATTCTTTCTCTCTACAATAAATGGTGTACCCCATACAAGTATGTTTTCTGCGCAATTGAATGCTTGGCAAAACTACATGATACAAAATCAAATTCCATTAGAAGATTGGGACCGGTTTGAAAATTCTTTTGAAACAGACATATTTCCTATTTCCGAAAATAATCTACTTGCTATTATGGAGGAATGTGGATTTACTCAAATCAATCGCTTTTTCACTAGCTTTTTAATTGATGGATACGTAGCAATAAAACAATAATGAAAAAAGGTAAGCAATCGCTTACCTTTTTTCATATACTTCTTCTACACTTGACTAATAAATCGCAATCCTTTACTTAAAGACGTTGGGACAACAGATGCGTGATTCTCCCCTTCCGCTTCATAAAACTTAAATTTAAGTTTATCATGTGTTACTTGGAGAAGTCGCTCTGATAATTCATTTGCACCTACAACCATATGCTCTCGTTCTAGTGACCCAACTGTAAGGAATACCCCTGTTTCAAACTTAGCATTGTTTAATTCATTTATAAGGTTCTCTTCTTTTTCAAGTACAGATCGGTTATTCCACCAAATAGATGGACTACTAATAAAATAATTTTGAAAGGCATTTACGTTTGTAAATAGTATGTGTAAAGCAAATAGGCCACCTAGCGAATGCCCAAATAACGTTTGTTTTCCTTTATCAATCGCAAAACTTTTTTCAATTTGCGGTTTAACTTCTTCTTCAATAAAAGTAAAGAAGTTATGTGCTCCTCCTGTTTTAGGCCACGGTTTACCGTCTGGTTTTAAAGGAGCATCTTTTGAAATTACGCTAGGTGTAAAATCATAGCATCTTTCTTCTCCTGAAAATGCTCCTTCAATTGGATAACCGATACCTACTATAACGGCTGGTGAAACACCTGTTTTTTCAGCCCTTACTGATTGTATTTTAACCGCTTCATGAAATGTTTGAAAAAAGGCATTGCCATCTAATACGTATATGACAGGGTATCCTGAATCCGGTGCTGGTTGCCTCGGCTTTGAAATATGAATTTGATATTCCTTACCCTCTACTTTTGAATACATTTTCCACTGTTCTGTATTAGATGTAATAATCTGCTGTTTTTCAATAGTAGTATTCACCCTATCTCCCCCTTTTAACTCGTTACATATATTTCTACTTTTTCTTCTTGAGATACAACACTATCATAACCGAAACAAACAGGAGCCCCATTATACGGGTCAATCATGACACGCGCATCAATATGAAATACTTCTTTTAATACTTCATTTGTAATAATTTCTTCTGGACTACCAGTTGTAACAATTTCCCCATCTTTCATTGCAATAATTTCATCGGAAAACCTTGCTGCGTGGTTAATATCATGCAATACCATTACAATCGTACAATTATGTTCTCTATTTAACTTTTCTACAATTTGCAATACATCTAATTGGTGAGACATATCAAGATATGTAGTCGGTTCATCTAATAGCAACACTTCTGTCTCTTGCGCTAAAGCCATCGCTAGCCATACCTTTTGTCGTTGACCACCTGATAAATTTGCAATTTGTCTCGTTCTAAATTCTGAAGTTTTCGTTATATCTAATGCCCAATCAATCATTTCTTTATCTTTTGAGGTTAACTTGTTTACGTTATTTCGATGTGGATAGCGTCCATAAGAAATTAATTCTTCTACTTTAAGCTCTCCTGGTGCAATCGGAGTTTGCGGAAGTAAGGCTAACAGCTTGGCAATTTCTTTCGTTGGAATTGTATTTAAATCCTGTCCTTGCAAATAAACTTTTCCGCTTTTTTGCTTTAAAATTCGTCCCATCGTTTTTAATAGTGTTGATTTACCGCACCCGTTTGGCCCTATAATTGTCGTTACTTTTCCTTCTTGTATTTCCACATTTAAATCGCGAAACACTGTAAGTTTTTCATAACTCGTTTCTAAATTTTTTGCACTTAAAATACTCACTTTTATTCCTCCTCTTACGCTTTCGCCTTATAAAGTAAATATAAGAAATACGGTACACCGACAATAGAAATAACGATTCCAACTGGTAACTCTACAGGTGTGAAAACTGTTTTTGCAATAAAGTCTGAAGCAATTACAAGAAACATTCCGATTACTCCGCACGTAGGAATGATATGCTTATGCTGAATACCAACAAGTCTTTTCGCTATATGCGGTGCCATTAGTCCGATGAAACCAATACTTCCTGAAACAGCAACACATGCGCTCACAAGTCCGATACTACTTAATAGTAAAATTGATTTCTCTCTTTCTACTGAAACACCTAAACTCGTAATACTCGTTTCTTCCAATTGAAATAAATCTAATAAATAAGCTTTCTTCTGTATAAGTGGAATTAAAATGATAAGCCACGGTAACATAGCAATAATATACTTCCAGTTTGCACTATATATGCTTCCAGACACCCAAACTGCAGCCATCTCAAAATCAGATGATTTCATTTTGAGTGATAAATACATAGAGAATGCGCCAAACCCTGAACCGATTGCAATCCCTGTTAACAAAAGTCGCTGCGAATCTAACTTACCGTTTTTCCAAGAAAACAGATAGATTATAATGGCTGCACCTAATCCACCAACTAGGCCAAACATCGGCATCATCATTATAGAAATCCAGTCTGTGCTCTTTAATTGTCCTTGAAAGAAAAACATAAAAATGACGATAGCTGTACCTGCTCCGGCATTTACTCCTAAAATACCTGGGTCCGCCAAACCATTTCTCGTAATCCCTTGAATTACAGCACCCGCAACGCCTAATCCTAATCCTACTAATCCAGCAATTACAATGCGCGGAAGACGAAACTCAAAAATAACTAAATCATGCTCTGGTAACGGATCTATTCTAAAAAGTGTTTTAAATACATCTGTAATCGTAATATCAAACGTTCCATTCGTTAAACTAATATAAATGGCACATAGTATTAAAAATATAATAATCCCCATCGTCATTCCAAAACGTTGACTTGAACTTTTAAGCATGTCTCTCTCCTCCTCTTGTACGGATTAAATAAAGGAAGAAAGGAATCCCAATTAAAGATGTAACGACTCCAATTGGCGTTTCAAATGGATAGTTTACAAATCTACTTAATACATCACATAAAGCTAAGAAAACTCCACCAATAACACCCGCACATGGTAAAATCCACTTATAATCTACCCCAATAATAAAGCGAGTAATGTGTGGAATAATTAAGCCTACAAAACCAACTTTTCCTACTAAAGCAACTGCTGTTCCTGTTAAAAAAATTACTGATAAAATTGCCATCGCTTTTACTAGTTTTGTACGCTGCCCTAGATTAATAGAAACTTCTTCTCCTAAAGAAAGAATGGTAATAGATTTCGCTATTAACAGCGCTAAAACTATCCCAATTATCCCAAAAGGTATCGTGATTTTAATTATATTAGGGTCCACTTGGTCTAACTTTGCATTAAACCAAAAACTAACATTTTGAGAGATTTGGAAATACGAAGCCATCGCAGCTGATACACTGCTTAAAAATGTTCCAATAACTGTCCCTATAATTGCTAACCTAACAGGAGATAAGCCATTTTGAAGAAGTGAGCCAAAACCAAACACGATACCGGCCCCTAGTGCAGAACCAATCATTGAACATAAAACCATACCGATTGATGACATTCCTGGAAGAAAAATCATACATAGTGTAATAACAAAGGCTGCACCATCCGTCACACCCATAATAGAAGGGGATGCAAGATAGTTTCTTGTCATCCCCTGCATAAGTGCTCCTGATATGGCTAGAAATGCTCCGACTAAAAGAGCTGCAACTACCCTTGGTAAACGTGAAGTAATAATAATATTATGATTTACATCGCTTGAATCAAAATGAAATAATGCGTTCCACACTGTTTCAGCATCAATACTTTTCGCACCATACAAAATAGAAAGTATAACTGTAGCTAAGATGAGTATGGGTGCTATACATAATATAGTTACTGGTACTGCATTTGTTTTCTGCATATCATTCAACGCACCTTACTTATTGTATTATTTAGATAAATTTTTCACTGCTTCTTTTAAGAATGCTGTTTTACTCCAAGCTGTACCACCTTGTGCCATTGGATCCACAACGTTTACAAATACTTTCTTTTCTTTCGCAGCATTCATACTTTGCCAAATTGGATTGCTTTCAATTTCTTCTAGTACTTTCGGGTTTTTATTTTCACTTGCCTCGTATTGTAAGAAAATATAATCCGGGTTAAGTTCAGCAAGTTTTTCAAATGAAATTTTCTCTTGTGCTTTTACAGTTTTCAATTGTTCTGGAGCAGTTAGTCCAAGATCTTTATAAATGACAGGGTTAAAGTATACACCTTCAGGATATAGGAATAATTCGTTTGCTCTTAGTCTAACGACAAGTACTTTTTTGTCTTTTAACTTATCTCCTAGTTTTGCTTTTGCTTTTTCAGCGTCCGCATTGTAATCTTTAATAATCTTTTCTGCTTTATCTTTTTTACCAGTTAATTCTCCCATTAACTTTAAGTTATCCTCCCAATTTGTTGAAACGTGTGATACCGGGAACGTCGGAGCTACTTTTGTAAACTTTTCAGCTGTTTCTGCTGGGAATTTCGTACTTGATGTAATAACATCTGGTTTTAATTGAAGTAATGTTTCAAAATTCGGTTGCATTTTCTCACCAACAGATTTTGCACCCTCTAAATCTTTTTCAAGATACTTTGGTAATTTACCACCTACAGTAATCGCACCAACTGGTTTAATTCCAAGTACGGCCGCATCTTCCATTGACTCTAAACTAGCTGTCGCAATTTTATCTACTTTTGCTGGCACTGTATACTCTTTACCTAAATATGTAATTTTTCGCTTTTCGTCTTTTTTCGTTTCCGTAGCTTTTGTCTGTTGCTTTTGCTCCCCTGAAGTTTTATCCGCACTATTACATGCCGCTAACCCTACACTTAAAACTGTAACCATCCCTAACGTAAATAACTTCTTGTTCATCTTTATATATCTCCTCTCGAAACCTGTAAATAGATTATTTTTATATAAAAACTTAACTACATGAAACTTGTTCCATGCATATAATTCATTAGATTAATAATTTTATCCGGAACTCATTCTCGTTCACTTCCCCTAAACTATAATTCTTTCACACTTCATCCATTGATAACCCTTTTCACTGATAATGATTATCGTTACTAAGTATATATTTAATATGCAATTATTTCAAGAATGATTTGAAAAATTTTAACAAACTGAATTAAAAAGAAGTATCCGCCTATTATTAGCGAGATACTTCTTTTTTTAGAAATTTATATGTAATTCAACTGGGCAATGGTCTGATCCCATTATTTCACTGTTAATTTTCGCATCTGTTATTTGCCCTTTTATTCTTTCAGAGACAACAAAATAATCTAAACGCCATCCGATATTTTTCGCTCTTGCTCCCATAGGATAGGACCACCAAGAGTATGCGCCTTCCTGATTAGGATAAAGGTGACGATACGTATCAACAAATCCTTCTTCTAAAATACGTGTAAACTTCTCCCTTTCCTCATCAGAAAATCCAGGGTTTTTACGGTTACTTTTTGGATTTTTTAAATCTATTTCTTTATGAGCAACATTTAAATCTCCACAGAAAACAACTGGTTTCTTTTCATCTAATTGCTTTATATAAGTCCTGAAATCATCTTCCCATTCCATTCTGTAATCTAAACGCTCTAATCCTCGTTTTGAGTTTGGCGTGTATAACGTTATCATGTAAAAATCTTCGAATTCTAAAGTAATGACTCTTCCTTCTTGATCATGCTCTTCAATGCCTAAACCGTACGTAACAGAAAGCGGTTCTTTTTTCATAAAAATTGCCGTTCCTGAATAGCCTTTTTTCACAGCATAATTCCAATATGTATAATATCCCTCTGGATTTAAATCAATTTGTCCACTCTGTAATTTAATTTCTTGTAGACAAAATATATCTGCATTAGATTCCTCAAGGTATTCTAAAAATCCACCTTTTGCGATAACTGCACGTAAACCATTTACATTCCATGAAATTAACTTCACTTATAATCCTCCTCTTGCTGTTCACTTTCAAAGTTCATGCTATCACAAAATAGAAAAACAATCATATTTTCATCTTTGTAATCTTGCTCTTACATTTTTGAATACGTACATACGCACTTTATTCAGGTTATACTAATTTCAGAGGTGATGTTCTTTGCACAATGAAGGATTTACGTTAACAAGTGAGTATTGGCAAGCAATTATTCATAATGATTCTTCCTATGACAACAAATTCTTTTATGCTGTGAAATCAACTGGTATCTTTTGCCGACCATCGTGTAAATCAAGAATACCGAATCAAAACAATGTACGAATTTTTCTTCATGCAGAACAAGCATTGCATGAAAATTTTCGTCCGTGCAAACGTTGTAAACCAAATGGGATCACTTTACCAAATGAAGAGTGGGTAGTACAAATTAAAGAGTATATTGCAAAGCATTTTGACGAAGCATTAACTCTCGACATACTGGCGGAAATGTGCCACGGTAGTCCCTTTCATTTACAACGCACTTTCAAAAGAATAACAGGAATTAGCCCAATGGAATATATACAGCAATTCAGGATTGTGAAAGCGACGGAATATCTTTCACATACAAAGCAATCCGTTAAGGAAATTAGTACTGCTGTCGGGATAGAAAACCAAGAGTATTTCGCAACTTTATTTAAAACGAAAACTGGATTTACTCCTACTGAATATCGAAAAAAGAACGTAATGAAAGAGGGAGACAATAATGAATTCCTACAAAAATAAATCTATATATTGGACGCTACTTACACATAAAAATTGGTGCTTTCATATTGCGGCAACTGAAAATGGAATTTGTTTTATTGGATCACAAGACGCAAACTTTGAAGAACTAAATATATGGGCTAGAAAAAAAAAGCCCCAACATATATTGACTTGCAATCCAGATTACATGCAAACATATACGAAAGAAATTATCGAGTATTTAGAAAACAAGCGTGAAACTTTTACTTTCCCTATCGATGCTTACGGAACTGCTTTTCAATTATCCGTTTGGAATACGGTACGTGAAATTCCTTACGGGAAGACCTATTCTTATTCAGAAATTGCAGAAAGAATTCAAAAACCTACAGCTGTGCGTGCCGTTGCTTCTGCTATTGCCGCCAACCCTCTTCTCATTACGATTCCTTGCCATCGCGTTATAGGAAAAGATGGAAAACTAACTGGTTTTAGAGGCGGATTAGAAATGAAAAAAGAATTGCTCACATTAGAAAAATTACAGGTGGAATTCATATGACAGCAGAATATAATAACGCATTGACTTTAGCAGCTCCAAAAGAATTTAATTTCCAAGAAAACTTACGCTATCTATCACGTTCTAACAATGAATGTATGTTTCACATTGAAGATAACAAAATTTATAAAGTCATTCCTGTTGAACATGTAAACCCTTTAGTTGAAATTAGTATAAATACTGACGGAAATATTCAAATACGTTTTTTAGGAGAATCCTATAACTCTGAAAAATGGGTATGTGATGCTGTAGCTAACTATGTAATAGAGTGGTTTGATTTCACTACCGATTTAGCTCCTTTTTATACATTAGCTAAACATGATCCACTCCTTCAAGGCCCTATTCAAGATTATTATGGGCTTCGCACATTAGGTATTCCAGATTTATTTGAAGCACTTTCCTGGGGAATTATCGGTCAACAAATTAACCTCGCATATGCTTATACGCTAAAAAGAAGATTAGTTGAACAATTTGGAAGTTACGTAGAATGGAACGATAGAAAACATAGGATATTCCCATCACCTGAAACAATTGCAAATTTACATGTAGAGGATCTTAAAAAATTAAAAATGACGACTAGAAAATGTGAATATTTAATCGGTATTGCGAAGCTTATTACAGAAGGGAAACTATCAAAAGAATCGTTACCACAAACACAAGATGTAAAAATTGCTGAAAAACAATTAACCGCTATCCATGGTATAGGACCGTGGACTGCCCACTATGTTTTAATGCGCTGTTTACGCTTCCCTTCAGCCTTTCCAATTGATGATGTTGGTCTGCATAATGCAATTAAATTTATTACAGGTTCCCAAAATAAACCGACTAAAAATGAAATAAAAGACTTTGCGGCAAACTGGACAAATTGGGAATCTTATGCAACTTTTTATTTGTGGCGAGTGCTATATTAAAAAGAACCAAGTAGCACATTCGTACTACTTGGTTCTTTTCTAAGCTTGTTCTTCAAATCGTCTTGCGATTTCTACAATAACTTGAACAGCTTTTTCCATAGTATCTACCGAAACGTACTCAAATTTACCATGGTAGTTTTCACCACCAGTGAAAATATTTGGCGTCGGTAATCCCATATATGATAATTGTGATCCATCTGTTCCACCGCGAATCGGGTGAATGTTCGGTTCGATATTTAAACTTTTCATCGCTTCATATGCAATATCAACAATTTCTCTTACCGGTTCAATTTTTTCAAGCATGTTATAATATTGATCATTCATTTCTAAAACGACCGCATCTTGCCCATACTTCTCTTGCATTTGCTTCACAATATTTTCAACGTTATTTTTACGTGTCTCAAAATTTTCACGATCAAAATCTCGAATAATGTAATACGCCTTACTTTGCTCAACATCACCATTTAAAGAAAGTAAATGATAGAACCCTTCATAACCTTCCGTATATTCTGGTGCATCTTCTACCGGTAGATGCCCATTAAACTCCATAGCAAGTTTAGTTGCGTTACGCATTTTATTTTTCGCTGTTCCAGGATGTGTATTCGTTCCGTTAAACGTTAACTTAGCACCTGCAGCATTAAAACTTTCATACTCTAAACCACCTAATGGACCTCCATCCATCGTGTAAGCAAATGATGCACCAAACGCTTCTACATCAAAATGCGCTGGCCCACGACCAATTTCTTCATCCGGTGTAAATGCTACTCTTATTTTCCCGTGCTTAATTTGCGGATTATGTATTAAATAGTTCATTGCAACCATAATTTCTGTAAGACCAGCTTTATCATCTGCTCCTAGAAGTGTTGTACCATCAGTTGTAATAATCGTATGACCTTTATATGATGGTAATTCCGGGAACTGCTCTGGTGTTAATACAACATTTAACTCTTCATTTAACGTAATTGCATGACCATCAAAATTTTCATGAATTTGTGGTTTTACGTTTTTCCCTGTAAAGTCTGTTGCCGTATCTAAATGGGCTAAAAATCCGATTACAGGCACATCCTTGTCCGTATTAGCGGGAAGTGTTGCCATCACATAACCATTGTCATCCATCGTTACTTCTGTTAACCCAATTTCTTTTAACTCTTCAACTAATAACTTACCAAATTCAATTTGTCCGGGTGTTGTTGGTACTGTATGGCTTTCTTCATTTGATTGGGTATCAATTTTTACATATCTCGTAAATCTTTCAATAAGTTCTTGTTTCAAGTTCGTTCACTCCCTTTTCTGTTTCTTTCTCCATTATAATCCTTAAAACGAAATATTTTAACTTTTTTGACTGTGAAGATGTATATTTCATTTACATTGTTAACAATTTTAAACGAATGATAAAAAGACATAATATTTGTACATTAAAACCGTAACAGGTAACATACATAATTATAAAATATGGGAGGTTTTAAAGATGAGGCTAACTCTCTTTCGCTATTTTCTTTTTTTCTTAGGATTAATTTTCTTTGGCCTTGGAAACGCTCTTGCAGTCAAAGTTAAATTTCTCGGTTTGCATCCGTGGGAAGTTTTAAATATGGCCCTCTACCAAAGATTTGGATGGACCATTGGTACGTGGAGTGTCATATGTGGATTATGTCTCGTTCTCATTTCTTTACTAGTAGATCGAAAATATATAAACGTGGGCACATTTTTAAATGCACTACTTATCGGTCCTATTATGGACTTTTTCTTACAATCAAATATCCTTCCAAACGCTACTCATTATTTATGGATAAACTTACTCATCTTATTTTCCGGTATTGCAATCACAGGTATTGGGGGAGGTATGTATGTTGCGGCTGGAATTGGCGCTGGACCTCGCGATGGATTCATGCTTACTATTTCCGACAAAACGGGACTGTCTATTAGTCGTGCTAGAATCATAGTAGAATGCGTTGTATTAGTTATTGGATATATGCTAGGAGGTCCTGTTTTCATCGTAACGTTTCTATACACTTTTATTCAAAGTCCAATCTTTCAGCAATCATTTACAGTATTTCAAACACTTTTACATACTTTACATAACAAAAATAAAGAGCAAATTAATGAAAATATATAAAATACAACTGAATACCTATTGCTCTTTTCATTAACTTTCTAACAAATAATTCACCCTATTTACGATTCCCACCGCAAATAGGGTGTTTCTTTTTTTATCTCACAATATAAAAATATATACTACTCACTCACAGTAAAAGTATAGATATCGTCATAAACACAACCATTTACCCTAATCACATACTCGCCAGGTTTACTAAAACTAATTGTATATTTATTTAGCTGAATTGCTTCTTTATCTCCCGAAAGAACATCAATACTTCTACCACTCAATAAATAATGCTCACTTTGATTCATCTTTACATGAATCGCATTAACATTCTCCTCTTGCACTTGCGATGTTTCTGCAGCACTTATACTCGGTTCTAAAAAAAGTAGTCCGCTTAATCCAATTGTCCCCGCTAAAGCTACTCCCGCAAATTTCTTCATCTTTTTCATCACAATGACCTCCTTCTAAATTTAGCGCAAAGGCGATGTCTCCCCCTTACACCACAAAGCCTATATGTAACGGAATAAAAAGTAAACACGTACAACAAGACAAAATTCTACATCTTTTTCTCCTAATGCATATAAATCCAACGTTTGGAGTTTTGACACATTTAAAATTGTTTCCCTAAACCAATTCCCCCATAATTTATTCAAACACTGAATAATTACTTATTGATGTAACATTCTAAAAATAGTTGATAAAGATGCTTTCTATTCAAATAAAAAAGATTTTGCTATAAAAGTAACTTTTACAGCAAAATCCATGCAACCAATTTTATTCAGCTTTCCATAATCTCTCTACATTCATTAATTGTTCTTCTTTAAATTCCATCTTATATATATCCGGTTTTGCTGTATTCATTAAAAATTCAAGCCCATATTGCTTATCAAAATAGTTCATCATCAATGTCATGACAAGCCCATGTGTACCAATTACAATTTTGCGCCCTTGAAAACCCATTAAGATTTCTTTTAATACTTTCACTACTCTTCTCTGGCAATCCGCATATGACTCTCCTTCCGTTCGTGCAAAGTCCGGATTAGAGAACATCTTCTTTACAAGTGGATACACCTCTTTGTCTAATATAATCTGATCCTCACTTGCAAATCGACACTCTTTAAGATTTTCATATACTACTATTTCTTTTTCATAGAAATTAGCTGCCTCTTCTATCGTTAACATAGCTCTCTTATACGGACTTGAAATGAAAGTATCAATTCCCTCTGTTTTTAATATCTCAGTTACTCTATGAGTATCTAAATTTCCTTTCTCAGTTAATCCACGTGTTCTTTCATTCCCCTCTATTTTAAGTGATTCACCATGTCTAACCATGTAAATAAATGTACTCATAATTCCTCCTTAAGATTGTTTATACATCACGTTAATCTGTCCCATCCAAAAACTTAGGCGTAATCGCAATATTAATTTATTCTCCTTTAATATACTTTATACACTTTGCTAAGTTGTTCTTCTAATCCACTCTCCTACTAAACTCTCAAATAGTTCAGGCTGTTCAATTTGCAAATTATGTCCTGCCGTGTCTAACACAGCTAATGTCGCTCTTGGATAATTTTCAATCATTCCTATAATATCTTGATACCCTACTGTTATATCTTGTCTTCCAGCTAATAAAAGAACGGGTTTCTCATATTTCTTACGGTGAAAATCTATAGTAAGAGGGTAATTCTTTTGCAACCTTTCAATAAATTCATAATTAGCAACATCTAATCCTGGCTTAATTTCTTCTTTGAATCGTGTATATGTATATTCATTTGCTACCACTGCCAAATCGCAAAATTCTTCTCTTTCGATAGAAGTGAGCGTATTTAAAAACTCCTCGTCTCGTACAAGTACCTGTTTATCCGGTAAAAGTCTTTCTTTTGGTTGTGCTACAACAACAGGACATACTAACAATAATCCATTCACCTTCTCAGACATCTTTGAGAGTATCCCTCTAGCCAAATATCCTCCGTACGATTCTCCTACCAATAAGAATTTTTCAGTAGAAATAATCTCCTCAATAAATGCAATAAGTACTTCTAATATATGGTCTGAACTATTTATCCAATCTGGAGCGTTCGATTTTCCCATGCCAGGTAAATCAATATAAATTTTTTGATATCCTTCATATTTCTGAAATACTGATTCCATACATCTTTGCATTAACCTATGATCAGGGGCACACCCATGTATAATAAGGACTGGTTTCCCCTCTCCAACAATTTCGTAGTATATTTCTGCATCTTTAATTCGACATAACATTAAAAGTTCACCCTCTTTTTATAGTTTTAATGGCAACACTATCAAACCCACAAAATCATACTTTCTTATCATATTACTTCCCAGAACTTATTTTCAATTATAAATTTTCAGATTTTAAAACAGAAAGTCTTCCCTTTCGTTTTATAACTTAGAAGGAAGTCCCTTGTCATTTTATATGTAATGTTGCATCTCTGCTTGCAAATCACTAAAAAACCTTTAAAATCTAAAGGATGACTAAATATACAAATTCTATCTATATTCCTTATAAACTAAAAATTATTGAACGCAATACTTTTTCAATTTTAAGAAGTATTACACTCTTCAATTCTTTTCTTATTAGCATGCTTTTTATATGGAAATCTGATACAATCCTTAAGTAATATTATTATGTATAGATATTACGAATATGGTACGTAATTAAAGAAGGTGATTTTATTGAAATTAAATAAAAATTTACAACTATGCATATTAATTACAACATTAGTATGCTATTCAATCTATTTTATGTTTTTCTTTCTGTTCCCTACTCATTTTTCAAATTTCAATGTACGCTTCGCTTCACTCATCATTGAAGCCATTACATTTGTATCACTAATTTACTCTATATATTCTAAAAAAGTTAGTTCAAATCCTTTTTGGATATGTATCACAATAGCAATTGGTAGTTTTTTATTAGGAAAAATAGTATATACGTATCAAGATAAGTTTTTTGAGATTCCAATACATCGTTTTACTGTTTCTGATGTGTTTTACATGTTTTTTCTAGTCTTCTGCCTTATCGCTTTCTGCTATAAAATCTTAAAAGAATGCAACAAATGGGAAAAGGCATTCTTTATTTGTGATCTATGCATAGTACTCATTTCCGTATTCACATTAGAATGGTATTTATTTAATCAGCCAGATTTAAATATATTTTCCCTTTCACTGGGAGATATTTTTCTTTCCTTTCTATATCCAATTGCAGACCTATTACTTCTTCTACTAAGTGTTAGTCTCTTTTTCCGCCCAACTGTTTTTAATTCCAAACGGAAAATTTATATTTTTATTTTTGTATTAATAAGTTCTGCAACTTTTAACTATATTTACTTCTACCTATATAGCCATTTAGCAAATGATACTATAACGCTATTACGTCTTTTATATAGAGTACCTATATTACTTATCGCAATAGCTGGTTCCATTTCAGACGATTATAATAGCAATAAAAATTATTTTACTGTACACCCTAAATTAGGGAAAAAAGTTTTAGTCGTATTCCCCTACCTTGCCGTCGCAATACTAATCGGGTTTACGTTAAAAGAACAAACATCATCTTCCACTCTCATTACAGGAAATTGTATCGCTTTTGTTTTTGTACTTATTCGACATTCTATTGTGGGTATGCAAAATGCTACTCTAACAAAACGTCTACAAGCATTTAATGCTCAACTTGAAGATAAAGTTACTTTAAGGACTTCTGATTTAGTCCATAAGTCAGAGGCTCTATCTGAGAAACAGCAAAAATTCGAATCATTATATGAATATCACCCTGACCCTATTTTTACAATTGATTTAAATGGAGTGTTCTTAAATGTAAATAAGGCAGGAAGCGTCCTACTCGGAGCACCAACAAACGAGTTACTCGGTGAGACATGTTTCTCGATCATTTTAGATGAAGATAAACACAAACTGTTAACTGCATTAGAAAAAGTTAAACAACAAAAATCGGCATCCTTACAACTTAGTTCTCAATATAAAGATGGTTTTATTTATTTTTTATACGTTACCATCGTCCCTATTATGATAAATGGACAAATTTCAGGAAGCTATATTATGGTAAAGGATATTACCGCACACAAAAAACAACAAGAAGAAATAAAATATTTAGCATTCCACGATGCTGTAACGAAAATTGGGAATCGAGCCTATTTCCATAAGAAATTAAGAAAAGTTATAAAGAATGCTCAAACAATAAATAGTGAGTTCGCATTATTATATTTAGATTTAGACCGCTTTAAAGCAATTAACGATACACTTGGGCATTCGTCAGGTGATTACATATTAGAAGAAGTGGCACAGCGATTCCAATCATGTCTTCCATCACATACTTATGTATCAAGAATCGGTGGCGATGAATTCACAATCTTAATTGAAAACTATACTGACCATGATTCCTTATTCCAGTTATGTAACGAATTATTTGAAAGTATG
Source organism: Bacillus sp. FDAARGOS_235 (assembly GCF_002073415.2). Classification (NCBI taxonomy): domain Bacteria; kingdom Bacillati; phylum Bacillota; class Bacilli; order Caryophanales; family Bacillaceae; genus Bacillus; species Bacillus sp. FDAARGOS_235. The sequence goes on along the minus strand of NZ_CP020437.2, from coordinate 4,561,552 downwards.
AAAAAACCATTTGTCATACATGAACAAAAATTAAATGTATCACTTAGTATTGGTATCGCTATTTATCCACATTCTGGAATCGATGCCTCTACACTTTTGAAAAATGCTAATGTCGCAATGTATGATGCGAAAGAAAAAGAGCTTAATTCAGTCTCTATTTATGACGATGTAATCGCTAAAAAAATTGAAAGACGATTACGATTAGAGAAAGATTTACCAAATGCACTTCAAAATGAAGAATTATTCCTTTTATATCAACCTCAAGTTGACAGTGAATCTAACAAAATTATCGGTGCTGAAGCTTTGATCAGATGGAACCATCCCGAATTAGGTGTTATTTCTCCATACGAATTTATTCCTATTGCTGAAGAAACACTACAAATTATTCCAATAGGAAAATGGACATTACAACAAGCTTGTGAGCAAATGAAACGTTGGCATGTACTCGGGTATTCTCATTTAAAAATAGGAGTAAATTTATCTGCTAAAGAATTTGAACAAGAAGATTTTGTAAAGTCTATTTCATTTACTTTAGCAACTACAGGCTTACCAGCAAGTTCTCTCGATCTTGAATTAACAGAACGAATTGCAATGATGGATGAAAGAGAAACATTAATAAAACTGCGTACACTAAAAAATTTAGGAATTCACATTTCAATCGACGACTTTGGTACAGGCTATTCTTCGCTTGCTTACTTACCTTTATATCCAATCGATACTTTAAAAATCCCGAGGGAATTTATGACAATGTCTGAAACGTGTGAAGATGGAATGGAAATCATTAAAACAATCATCACATTAGCACATACATTAGAGATGTCGGTTATCGCTGAAGGTGTAGAAACGAAAGAACACGTGAATTTCCTTCAAAAAAATAAATGTCAGTTTATTCAAGGTTACTATTACAGTAAACCTATTTATTCTAATGCATTTACTAAGCTGTTAAAAAACGGTATTCGTCTATAGTATATAGCTCTATACAGAATATAATAGGCTATATAATAATGAATTTGAAAAACAAAAGGAAAGAAGATACCTTCTTTCCTTTTGTTTTTCTATTTAACTTTCTATTATTTCACCACTTCATTTATTAAATCTATTAATTGATGAATCCCCTCATCATTTGTTTTCTTATATCCATTCATGTTTTGAACATATCTCTCCTTATTTGCATATAGCCGGTTTACTGCATGTGTAAATGCACTATTACTTGCTCTGTCTTGAAGTAAAACTTCCGCATACCCTTGCCTAGAAAAATAGTCAGCATTTAAAACTTGATCCCCTCTACTGGAACCGTTAGTTAACGGGATAAGCAACATCGGTTTCTTCAAAAATAACAATTCAGAAATAGCAGTAGAACCCGCTCTGGAAACGACAACACTTGCCATATTCAATATATGCGGCAATTCTTCCCCTATATATTCAAATTGCATATAACCTTCCATGCCAATAGATGAATCTACCTTTCCTTTACCGCACATATGAACAATATTAAAACTTAATAATAATGTATCTAAACTTTTCCTTACCATATCATTTATCCACTTAGCCCCTTGACTCCCACCCATAATTAACAATACTGGCTTATCTTGCTGAAATTCACAATAACTTCTTCCTCGTAATACGCTACCTCTCTCAATTTCTTCCCTTACAATTGGTCCTACATAAACTTTTTTCTCGTTACTTACATTCTCCCCTGTATGAGGAAATGTTGTGCATAGTTTTGTAGCAAAAGGCAATGCTATTTTATTTGCTAACCCTAACGTACTGTCTGGCTCACGTATTACGATTGGTACATGATTTAACCATGCCCCTATAACTACAGGAACTGAAACAAATCCTCCTGCCGAAAAGATAACGTCTGGCTTCACTTTCTTAATTAATTTATAACTTTGTAAGCAGCCTTTTATAATTTTAAAAGGATCTTTAAAGTTCTCCCAATCCCAATATCTCCGAAGCTTCCCCGTTGAAATACTATTGTACTTAACATTTTGAACTAATAACTTTTCAATTCCATTTTGAGATCCAATATACTCAACTCCCCATCCTTTTTCCATAAATTTAGGAATCAATACCATATTAATCATAACGTGTCCTGCTGTACCGCCCCCAGTAAAGAGAATCTTTTTATTCATAACTTATATCCACCTTTATCATTAAAAATCTTGCTTTATATCAATCTATTACATGTAAGTAAACTTACTATTATTTATATAAATATTTAACTCAAATCCTATATCTTGCAAAAGATCTTTGATGAGTTCATAAAAATCATTTCCATACTCACTACATTCACACTGAGTAAAGACTTGGATTACAGGCCTAATTCCCATCTCTACTGCTGGATTTTTCCGATTAACCTTTTCCACGTATGCTCGACATTTATTTATCGCCTCATAGATGTGCAAAACATGCGCTTCTTCATCTTTCCAATCCAGCCTATCGACAATCGAAAGAAATAGTGTATTTTGATTATTTATTGCTTCATAACCATTCACATTCATATACTTCTTACACCCTTTTTTATTTTTCATTGCATGCAGATGTCACTGCACTTCGCATATTCAAGTACATCTTTTAATGATTGATGAAATTGAATTTCTGGGATCCAACCTAACTTTTTTATATCCTCTATTACTAAGCTCTCATTTGAGCTGCTTCCACTATTCTCTGTTTCTTTTATAGTAAAATGGAGCTGTGTTAATCTTTTATATTGTTCTAGTACATCTAATAAAGATCGTCTCACTCCTGATCCAATATTATATTGTTTCCCATTTATACCATTACGTAATAACACATGATACGCTTTAACCGCATCACGTACATCTAGAAAATCCCTACTATCTTTCAAACTGCTTACTTCAATAATCGCTTTACTCCTACCCGATTCTATATCTATCATTTTTTTTGCGAGAATCGAACAAATGCCATTCGATTCTCCTGGACCAATTAAGTTTGAGGGCTTTGCAATGATAATATTTGAATCCATTAATCCGCCCCAAGCCTCTGCAATAAGGACTTGCATCGTTTTACTTAAACTATATGGATTTGAAACTTTTATGTTATTCATACTATCTGCTTGCAATGCAGATCCTATAACTAATGTTTTACAATGCGAAGCTTCCTGCTTAATCGCTTCTAATAAATACAAAGTCCCTATTACATTAATCTCCATGTATTCAAGAGAAGCTGTCCAAGACTCTATAACTGAATTTCTTCCTGCTAAATGCAATACATAGTCTGGTTTTATTTGTTTCATTACCTTCATTACTTCGCTCTTATTAGTTAAATCACAAGTAATACTATTTCCGATGTTTTCTCTATGTGGACGGTTTTGAAACATAGGAATTACATGAAAGCCCTGCTCTAAAAAATATTGGCAAGCATGTCTACCTGTGAAACCATTTGCACCAGTTATTAAAAGGCTTGCATTTTTTTTCATCGTAGAAATCCTCCCTTTAATAGCATTTGTTTCACCTCATCTTTTGCAAGTAAGTCTTGTTGAGAACTAAAACTCTTCACATCCACAAGCGGATAACTAGCATAATATTCTTGAAGTCCCTCTATAGGAATAGTCGGTAGTACCACAAAATAATTTTGATCAAAACTTATACTTGTTTTACTCTCTACTTCAGATAAAAGCATTTCACTTAATTTTTCACCTGGCCTTATCCCTACTTCTTTTATCTTCACGTATTCTTTTTTCGAATCTTCGATCAACACCTTTGCTAAATCTGTAATTTTACATGCCGGCATTTTCATGACAAAGATTTCCCCTCCTCTTCCGTCAAATGCTGCTTTAAATAACAACCGAACAGCATCTTCAATCGTTAAGAAAAATCTAGTCATATTTACATCGGTAATTCCTATTTGTGAAGACTTCTTAATTTGCTTTTTAAAAAGCGGCACTACACTTCCGCTCGTCCCTAAAACATTTCCACCACGAACACAAATGAATTTTGTTTTCTGCGTTTGCACATTCGCATGAACCATTAATTTTTCACCAATTGCTTTTGTCATCCCATACGTATTTGATGGATCCGCTGCTTTATCTGTTGAAACATATATAACTTTCTCAACTTGCATCTGGATAGATGCTTCAATTACATTTTGCGTACCATGTATATTTGTTTTTATAGCTTCATAAGGATAATACTCACATACTGGAACATGTTTTAAAGCTGCAAGATGGAATACATAATGTACATCTTGGCAAGCATAGACGAGTTGGTCTTTATCACGAATATCTCCAATGATAAATTTTAATCTAGTTTCATTTATAAACTGTTGCTGCATTTCAAACTGAACCGTTTCATTCCTTGAAAAAACTCTAATTTCTTTCGGTGATTTTTCTAATAATTGTTTTATAAGTTCATGTCCCCACGAACCTGTACCACCAGTAATTAAAATTATTTTATTAAGCATTTCTTTTCCTCCTGCTGTACATTTCATAAAAATTGTATTTATTAAAAGCTATTGAATTATTTTCAATTGATTCAAATCATAATTGTCATTTGTTACATTAAATTGACAAAATAAAAAAACAGAAACTATTAAGCATAGTTTCTGTTTTTTATTTCGCTTCATAACGGTAAGATTTTTTATACTATTTGCATGATAAATAAATTCCTTGTAAAAAACACCGCTCATTTATTTCTTATACTCGTAATAAAATAAAGTGAAACTTTATTTAGTGGGGGGACAGCCCGACCTCCACTGAACTTCTTTGCTTCCGCTGAATTTTGAGGTGGGGATCTTACTGCCCGGCAAATAGCGGGATAAATAGAATGATTCATAGCCAATAATCACGTTTAAACTTATGAAAAAGGGAGGTAACGGAATGGACCGAAGCAATTCAAATCATACATATAACGGACCTTCCAAAGCACTGCCTCTCTCCCTATTTGATGTAAAAAATGAATTGAAACAAAAAAGCAAACTCATTCATTCTGACACCATGTATACATTAACGAAAGAAGAGCAATTCATCATCAACAATATAAAAATACAGACAGAACAACTAAATAAAAATAATGTTACGAGAACACGCGCGTACTACCAATTTTACATTCGATATCCAGAAATACATTGGGCACTACTTGGACATATGGTATCACGTAACGGTGGTTGGAATATGACTGATTTAAAAGGAGACTTATATACGAAACTTTTATCAGAGAAAGATCAAATTACATTTTTTTCTTTTTTAGAAAGAGGGAATTGGCTCATTTTTCAAGATGTATATCCTCAATTTTTACTTTATGAACAAAGTGTTAAAAAAGCAAAAAAGCTATTTCATCTTCTCCCTCACCTAAATGTTTCTACATTTATGGAAACGATGTGGAACGATTTTTGGAAAACTGGGAACAAAAAAACATTAACAATCGCAACTATTATTAATGAGCAAAACTACTTAGAAAAAAGAGTGATTCAAAATGCACACTTTCAAAAGACCGTACTCAATAGTATCGGATTTAAACTCTTTGATTTCTTTCAGTTTAATCATATCCTTTTCCCTTTCTACGAAAATAATACAAATCAAAAAACTTTATTAATTGGCGATACAATGAAACATTTTACTTCCTTGCATGAACGAATCTTAATTGGAAAAAGGTTGTATTCATTATTATTTCGAGATACACATATTTTATCTCAAATCATATATTGGGCCGAGCATCATCCACATACAGGCTCAAGGAAAGATTACTGGCCTCATTTATTTTCAAGTGTAAATGAATCTTTTTCCCGTGAGTTTTATAAACGCCGAATAAAGAAATGCCAGTTGCGTAGTGGCGCATATCGTATATACAGCCCTGCACTCATCTATGCATGGCGAGATATGAAGCATGAAGAAGTTGAAAGTGAAGATTGGTTTACGGACTGGCAAGTTGTAAATTACTTAGTGGATAAGGAGGAAAATATGAATGGAAAAATTACAGAAGACTACTGCAAAACACTCGAAAAAATTGAACTGGCAATTCTCGCAAAGAAAAATGTCCTCCTTCGAGAAGAAGAATAATTTTCTAGCATTAACAGTTACAATCTTACTCTCTTCAATTATCGGAACTTACTTAGATGCTTTCTTTGTCCATAAGCACATATATTTCTTTCCAGTTAGGCCCTTCCCATCCATATTTTCAGTTAACATTGGCTTTACGTTGTTTGTACTACCGATTTTAACAATCATTTTCATACAAATTTCAAAAACATTATCTGCCGTTTCTAGAACTATATTTATTATTTCCATAGGTATTTGTGCTAGCATTTTTGAACAAGTTGCTGAAGGTTTAGGTTTATTTATACATAGTGCAGACTGGAACCATACATATTCTTTATTTGGTTATATGGTGTTCCTTTCTTTTATTTGGAAAGTATATAATTGGATACAAAAATAAAGAGACCATTATAGGTCTCTTCTTAAGCATACTCTTCAGTTACTGCTAATGGTGCAAACGTTTGAAGACTTTTAGAACGTAAACGATAGGCAACAACTTTCTTCTTATATTGCCTTATTACATCAACATGTTCTTCATAACTATATATCGATAACGTAATTACTCTTTTTCCTTTTTTCGTTTCAATGATTATCGGCGTGCCTTCACCTTGTGGCGGAAAATAATGTTTATCTAAAAATAAAGCCTCGTTAAAATCATTTATAACTTGCAGTTTCATTTCGCCCTCTATATTCTTTCCATCTAGCGATACAGTCGTATGTTCTTCATCAAGTTTTTGATGTAATTCAAATCTACTAATAATGGATTCTACAACAGAAGTTGGCATACTAGAAACTAGAACTTTAATGGCACCAAAAATAAATAATGTAACTATAAACCATGTTGTCACTTTTATCATCTCCATACATTTTAAAATAAGTAGCATTATACTTCTTATTACAACTTTTAAAATATAAATTTCGTTCCATAAGGTATTAATATACTAATGAGTATTCCTGTTACAATCATCGTTACTGAACCGATAGTCGCTTCTTTCTCGCCTTCCTTCACGAGTCGACTCACACCGATAATATGTGATGCGCAACCCATCCCCACTCCTTTTCCAATCGTACTTGTTATCCGGAAAAACTTAAGTACTGTCGGTCCGATAATAGCACCTGTTATTCCTGCAACAACTACAAAACTAGAAGTCATAGTTGGAATACCACCAATTTGATCCGCTAATGAAATGGCAATTGGCATTGTCGCTAATTGCGGAAGAGTTGTTAGTATAAATTCCTTATCTATATTCAAAATCCCACCAATCACTACATTCATACTCGTTAAAGCCACTATACCTATCAATACGCCAATAAGTATCGATAAAAAGTTTTTCATAAGTATCTTTCGTTCTTTAAATAGAGGTATGGCTAACGCTACAATTGCAGGACTCAAAAAGCCTGAAAGAACGTCCCCACCATTTTCCTTATACTCATGATGAGAAATGCCAAACATCAGAAATAAGCAAATCATAGTTGCTGTAACTGTTAATACTGGTAACATAAATGGAAACGTATATTTTTTATACAGCTTTGTCGCAAATAAATATATGACTACAGTAATAAGTATTAAGACCATTTGAATCGTGCACCTTGTCGATTTTATTTTTTGAATGTTACTAATAATTGACTTACATACCCTGAAACAATCAATGTTACTACCGTACTTGCAACAACTAAAAGGAATATAATACTTCCTTTACTTAAAAGAAAAGATCCATATTCCATTAATCCTGTTGTCGAAGGAATTAAAAATAACGGTAAAAATACGATTAACTTTTCTGCCCCTAACTCAAACCACTTTAATGGAAAAATACGAGTAGAAAGGAGTAGAAACAGCATTAACATTCCTATTAAACTTCCTGGCATCGATAGATGGAATATTCCCTGAATCCACGTACCAGCTAAGCTAAACACATATAGCACGCCTACTTGAAGTAAAAGCGTCACATACTTCATTTCTTCCCCTCATTCCAATATTACGCATCACTATTATGAAATTTCGTTTAGCGTTTCCGCAAACCTCGTAATTCCAAGTTGGATTTGTTCTACATTTACTCTCCCAAAAGTAAAACGAATATATTCACTTTTAGAACCTAAAACACTTCCAGGGACAAATGCTACACCATTCCGTATAGATTCACCTAATAAATGATATTCATCAAACGTTCCTTGTACTTTGCACCATACATGTATTCCACCCTCTGGAACAAAAAATTCAACGCGGTCCCCTAATATTTCTTCAAGCTTTCTAATTAACTCATCTCTTCTTTGTTTCAATTGTCCACGAAGCATTGTAATATGCGTATGAAAATCTTCTGATTCTAAAAATTGATTTGCTACCCACTGTGTAAATACACTATGACCAAAATCAACTTGTTGCTTCGCATCTGCTAAACGTTCTATTACGCGCGTAGGACCAATTACCCAGCCAATACGTAATCCTGACGCAACAATTTTTGATAATGAACTTATATAAAGAACATTCCCATTCTGATCCATTGATTTTAATGTTGGATTCACTTCTCCATTAAAAGAAGTTAAACTATATGGATCATCCTCTACAATCGGTATACCGAATTCAGAAGACAGTTCTAAAATCTTTTTACGCCTCGCTAACGAAAGCACAGTGCCCGTCGGATTTTGATAATCCGGATTCAAAAACACCATACGAATACGATGCTTTTTGTGCAAATCGATTAAGTCATCTGGATTCATTCCATGCTCATCAACAGGTAAATGGAATATATTTAAACCGGCCGATTTAAACATGGGAAGCGAGAAACAATACGAAGGATCTTCAATTGCAATGGCATCGCCCGGTTTTAATAAGCATTGAACGATAAGATTAAGTGCCTGTTGTGCTCCAGATGTAATCAGAATCGAGCTTGATTCTGATTCAATTTGTTTGTATTGCTGAACATGTACTGCAATTGTTTTTCTCAACATCTCATTTCCAAGTGGATGGTCATAACCGAGGTTTTCCATAAATGTTTTCTCCGACAAAATCGTTCGAAATCTATCGCTCGGAATTAATTCTGGTGACAATTCTCCACTCGCTAAATTAATTAAGTCATCTTTTTGTGTTTCCGTTCGAATTTGTTGAACAAGTGGTACGTTAGGTAAGAACGATCCATCCTCAACGTACCTCCCCCAGTTCGGTATTCGTTTATGTGACACACCCCATATGTCTGTATTCACCCGAGTTCCGCTTCCTTTTTGCCGTTCTACTACTCCAAGTGATTTTAACTCTTCATATGCAGCTACTATTGTGCTCCGGTTCACTTGTAATTCCTTTGCTAGCATACGCTCAGAAGGTAACTTGCTATCAGAAGGAAATTCACCTGAAGAAATACCCCTTTCAATATAATCAGCAATTTGTTTATATACGGGTGTCTTATCTGCACGATTTGGTTTCCATTCCATCTAGTTCCCTCCTCTCAAAACGAACTATCCTTTACTCATTAATAACAGTATTTACTGTAACAATCGTATTAATTAAGCGCATGATTTAAAAATGTTTCTACCGTCATATTAAAGCTAGTTGGCTGCTCTAAATAAGGTAAATGTCCACTATTTTCAAACTCAATGAAAGTCGTATTTTTTAAATGTATTTCAAACTCTCTTACATATTTCTCAGGGACAAAATCATCATTTCCCCCTCTTATTATTAAAACAGGACATGAAACATTTGCAAGAAACGGTCTCTGATCATAATCAACTAATTCAGCAAATAATCTTTGAATATGCAATGGGTTAATAGACTGTAAAGATTGATAAAATCCCCGGACAATCCCTTCATTATCTGCTACTCCCATCGCCTTCAATAATGTATCCGCCCATGTTTTTCCGTTATCCTGTAAGCTAAGTAAATCATATACTTCAAGTCGCTCTTTACGATCCTTTAGTTCCAAATAAGGAAATGCATTTACAACAATTAAGCTAGAAACAAAGCTTGGATATTGTATAGCAAAATCAATTCCTACTCTAGCCCCTTTTGAAAGACCACAAATGACTACTTTTTGTAGCTTTAAATAATTGCATAACTCATACAAAACATTTGCGTATTCTTTAAAGTTAATTTCTAGTCCTTCAGATTTCCCATGCCCAGGTAAATCTATTGAAATCACTGTCCAATTCCCCTTGAAATATCGCCTTTGATATAACCAATTATTTGCGTTTCCTCCAAGACCGTGTAAAAACAATATGACGGGACCCGATCCTTCTATATTATAAAAAACCTTTCGATTCTTATATTCAAAATACATATTCATCACCTTCAGCTATAGCATCACTTATTTTTATCTTTGAACGGGTATATCCAAAACGGTTCTCTCTCTAACCACTCGACTGTTTCCGGAACACCATCTTCATACTCTCTTTTCAGTTCCGCTACCTTAGTCGCAAATTGTGATGCATGTGCTTGCAATGCGTCCAACTTTTTTGGAACATATTCTTTTACTCCATTTTTAAAACTTGGTGGCCCTATTTCTGCTTCATGATTATTTGAAAAAGCTACAGCATAAAATGTTGGCCTCTTATTTTCCGGAATATTAGCTAACGCCCTGGCTACTGCTTCTCCTGTTGCATTATGATCTGGATGAACTGCATATCCCGGATAAAAAGAAATGACTAACGAAGGATTCAATTCTTCCACACAATTTTGTATTACACTTCTTAATTCTCCAGGAGTTTCAAATTCAAGCGTCTTATCACGATATCCCATCATACGTAAATCTTTAATCCCTAAAATATTAGTTGCGCTCTTTAGTTCTTTCTCTCTTATAGCATATAATGATTCACGTGTTGCAAAAGGAGGGTTTCCCATCGCTCTCCCCATTTCGCCAAGCGTTAAACAAACATACGTAAGAGGAACATTCTGCTGAGCATAAGCTAAAATTGTTCCAGCCACGCAATATGATTCATCATCTGGATGCGGAAAAACAATTAAAACGTGGCGCTCATTTTTTATCAAAGTACTACTCCTCCATCATACACAATATGAATGTGTTCCTTTAAAAAGTTATTAAATCACTACCGCATACCACGTTACCCCAACAAGTAGAACGAAAAGAAGGATAATATAGATAGTCGATAAGTTTTTCACATTTCTCTTTGTAGACTTGCCGTAATTCTCCTCCACATTTCGTGCAACTAGTACGGTCCCAAACAGCGATACAATTACAATAATAACTACTAGTGAAATTGCAAAACTCATTGTATTTTCACCTCTCTAAGGCTAGTCTATTTTAATTAAGAACTTCAATAAAAAACTTCCTCTTTAAAGCATCAAAAAAATACTACCTTTCTTCTCTTATCATAATGGATGTTTGTAAAAAACGGACCAACCACTTTTATGTTTTTTTGCTCATCCACTTTAAAATAAAAAGCAACTAATCACCTAGATCAGTCGCTTTTTCAAAAGGTTATTTGTATTCATTTTTCACTTGAAATGAATTCGATTTAAAAGTTTCGTCTTTTCATAATGAAACATTGATTGCGATAGCTCGAAAATTGTTCCATTTACAAGAAAAACTGTCTTTTCAATTAAGAAGCGACGTATTTCACCGCTTCTTACTATGACCATATTTACTATTTTACAAGTGACTTATTCGCTCTTATAACTTCTTGATAAAGTAATGGTGACCATTTTTCATTTATATAATCTTGTATTATCCAGCCCACTCTCGTAGGATTCTTTTGCTTCATATAATTTGCAATTTCAGGATTTATGTAGGACGCATAATAATATGGACTATTCCATGCTGTACCACCAGAAGACAAGCTTGTAAAATTAATATATAGATGATTAACATCTTCACTATTGTTAATCGTTTCATTTAATGTATCTTTAATAGCGTTTACTTTCTCATCATAACTCACTTTATATTTATCTTGTACTGTGACATTTACATTTTGATTTATAGTTGAGGTAAACGTCTCATTGTCTGGCCAATAGGAATTATTATATCCCCCAGATTCATTACTACCACTATATCGTTTTAGTAATACAATTTTCCCACGAGCATCTCCAAGCTTTATATTCCCTTCTGTTTTTAAAAAGATTGGATCACGAAAATAATTTTTCTCAAACGTACTACTAAATGAGCTTTCCGCCCCTTTCATATCCTCATACTCTTTTTTTAAAGACATAATAATCGTTTCACTTGGATTATCTTTTAAAAATTGTTTCGCTTCGTTTATAAATTCGTGCAGTGTTACATAAAGATATAATGGCCCATGATGAAGAACTATCGTATTATCATCTGTTAAACGCCCTCTTATATCAAAAATTCTAGCTCCATGATCCATTTGATAACGAAAATCATATTCTTGCGTCATTCCCCACACTTGCTTTATCGGATTTTGCAACTTGAACGTTCCACTATCATGTGTTCCTGGAATTGAAATTCGTGCTAACGGTATGTCATCATTTATAGGTTTCATCCATCTAGACCAATTTTCAAGCTCATTAATAGAGCTAGCTGCAACGGTTTTCTTATCATTGAAAGCAAATACAAAGGCGCTAAGTACCATACTACATATGAATAACTTCAAAATAAACTTCTTATTGTTCATTATTATTCCTCCCTTTTCTGTTTCACATCAAACTTATTGAATATAATATAATCTGGTGAGTAAAAAATAAATGACATTTCATAAATATGAAATATTGCATAGAAGTAACGTTTAACTAATCGGACGAATACGAGGTGGAATTCTTACTGCCGACAAATTGCGAGATAAAGTAAAAAAACATTCACGTATCCTGAATTAAAATAATCGAAAGGAACTTCATCTGAAGTTCCTTTCGATTATTTTATATTTAATACATATGAACCATCTTTATTCTCATACTTATAGACATATAAATAATATTTACCTGGCTTTGCATTATAGGTTCCTTTAACTACATTTCCTTCATTTTCACCATATGCTACATAGTTATTTACATCCGATTCATGATGAAGTACCCATGTCATTCCAATATTTTTTTCATTTAGTAGAGAGATATTAATAGTTTCTGGCGAGTCAATTTGGAAAGTAAATACATCTACGTTATCACGATTATGTAGTGTCCCTTTCATTGGTGTATGAAAGTTAATTTTATTTGCCTGTTTAGGTTCATTATTTGGTTCATTTTCTGTTACTTGTAACTCATTCCCACCGTTTAGTTCTCTTCGTTCATACCCTAAATTTACTAGGATAGACTTCAAATCCGGTAAAACACCAATTTTATCTGAATATGGATCTTTAGACTTCGTTCCAGTGTTATGGTTACTTAATATCGTTCTCAATTCACTTGGTCTATATGGTTGTCCTACATTTTCTTTAGCAATACTTTGTACTAAAGTCGCTGCTCCAGCAATAATAGGCGAAGCACTAGACGTGCCACTAAAGCTGGATGTATAAAGATTTACAGCACTTCTACTTTGCTCAGCTGTAGTTGTATCTACGTTTTCTCCCCAGCCATACACATCAATACGGCTTCCATAATTCGAAAACCACATACGTTCATGAGGGAAAGATGAAGAACCCGCTCCTACCATAATTGCACCCGAATCTTTAAAATCTTTACTATTACGATTTAAAACTTGTTTACCATTTCTATCTTTAAATTGATCTAAATCATTCCAACCATTTGCTCCAGCCTCTATAATTACAACACCCTTATCTGTACCCGCACGAATTGCATCAAAGATATCTGGTTGTACTTCAACAGGTAAATATTTATCACCATATCCATCAAAAGAAGCTTGTGCCTCTAATAATAAAACATCCCCAGCTTCTAAATGATTTACAGCACTTAATATTGCATCAGCTGTATTATACTGTCCGTTATCTCTTATTTGAGAAATCACTTTTGCTTTCGCTTTTGGTGCAATCCCAATATTCCCTACTTCATTATCTTCAGATGATACAATTCCTAGTACAGACGTCCCATGACCGACATGTTGATCTATATTTCTTCCAGACATCAATTCAATATTTCGATGTACTAAATCCTCATGATTTAATAACCAACCATATTCCATATCAACAAAGGTTACATCATTTCCATTACCGCCTTGAACGCCCCAGGCGAAGGGTGCATTAATACCGTATGGTGCTGCTTCAAGATAACCTTGTTTATTAAATCTAGGATTATTATTAGGAGTAAGAGATACACTTAATTGTTTCACTTCAGGCGGTATTATTTTTTCTTGTTTCTTCATATACATATCTTCTATTAAAGAAGATGCTTTTAACTTATCTACTAGTGTTTCTTCACGCCCATCATTTTTGGTTTGAAGAATATAGTAGTTTAATAGGCTTGTAGATACATTATTAGGTGCTTTCACTTCAAGATTTTGTATTTCTTCCGGACTTACAGATGTGAATAGACGAGTAAATGTTACGTCTGAATATTCCGCCAAAAAATCTTCTAATACTTTATCGTTCGTTTCAGATTGTATCTGTTTTTCAATACCATCTTCATATGGTAATTTCAAATCTGCACTGAATTTTACAATGATTTGTTTATCTGTTTCTTGTTCTATCCCTAATTTACTCTGCTGTTCTATAGAATCAGCAGTTACAATATTAACACTGTCCCCTATTCCTAAAAATGTTGAGACGATCACAGCTGAAACACCTACTCTTTGAAACATTTTCATTACATAAATCCTCCTAATTCATAATAATTAATAATCATTATATTAATCTATAATGATTTTATTTCTATAACATATTACCTTTCTACTAAATAGATTATAGTAAGCAGCAATATGAACTTCAATGTATTTTCATATGCAATATTTCATATTTGAATCCTATATGGATGTAAATAAAAAACTTATAATGATTATTTATTTTATATGTGCTAATATACTTACATTAAAATATTTATATTCCCATATTCTGAATTACATTATGCAACAGTTATACCTTACTTTATTAGGAGGATTTACAATGAAATTATTAAAACTAAAACATATAATTCCTTTATCTGCAGTAGCACTTACATTCGTATGTAATCAAAGTACAGCTGAAGCTTCCACCATTCATACAGTAAAAAAGAATGATACACTTTGGGGCATTAGTAAACAATATGGAGTTTCCATACAAGCCATTAAACAAGCGAATAATAAAGGAAACGATCAAGCTTTTATTGGAGAACAGTTACATATTCCAGGATCTATGAAATCAAATGAGGTTACAGTTCATCAAAACGAAAAAACTACGAACACTTCTGGACAAATTATTTACCAAGTACAACCGGGAGATTCATTAGAAACGATAGCAAAGCGCTACAACGTAACCGTTCAATCTATAAAACAAATTAACAACACAATCGGTAACAAACTTTATACAGGGCAACATTTGAAAATTAATTCCAGTATTTCCGAAAAAGAAAAAGACTTAATGGCACGCTTAGTTACCGCTGAAGCTGGTGGCGAATCATATAAAGGAAAAGTAGCTGTAGCAAAAGTTATCCTAAATCGAGTAAATGCAAAAGGGTTTCCAAATACAATAACAGGCGTTATTTATGAACCTATTAAATACGGATATGCATTTACTCCTGTTACAGATGGAAGAATTAATCAGCCTGCAAGCGCTGAAGCAAAAATGGCTGTAGAAGAGGCTATCTCCACAAAGGGAATACATTCTGATTGGCTTTATTTCTACAACCCAAAAACATCAACAGACAAATGGATTACGACACGTCAAACAGTAGCAGTAATCGGTAACCATGCCTTCGCTAAATAAAACTATACTTCCCTTCTAATTTATGCACTTAACAACTTTTTCAAATGATGAACAGACCTTTTTACTGAAAAGGTCCGTTCTTTTTATATGTAGACTTTTATGAATCATATGAAAAAGTGATTATTTAAAACGATATCTCCGTTCAAATAAAAACATTTATACTTCATCCACCACTTAGAGAAATTGAAAAAGTATAAAGTTCAAAAACTTTTTCTTTATTCATAAAAGCTATTTCTTAACTTCATAAAAGTGTTATACACTAGGAAAATAGTAAACAAACTATTCGTTAGCAGGTGAAAGAATATGTATGATGTTACAATTATCGGCGCTGGAGTAAGTAGCATTTTTATGGCTTATTCATTAGCCAAAAGTAACAAAAACATTTTAATTCTTGATAAAGGTAAACCGCTAGAACATCGAAATTGTCCTTTAGATCAAGGAAAAACGTGTGACTGTAACATATGTGATAAATATTTCGGTTTTGGTGGCTTAGGAAAGTCTGAAGGAAAATTTAATTATACAAATGGATTTGGAGGAGAACTCGAACAAAAAGTAGGTAAAGAAGGTTTTATGCAACTCATGGCTGAAGTAGATGAAATTCTATGTCAGTTTGGTGGAAATTCAGTTTCAAAATATTCTACAGAAAATGTAAATCTCACTAAGAAAGCTGCAACTTGTGGTTTACAAATGTTAACAACAGAAGTAAGGCATCTTGGTACTACAATTTCCAGTACCATTTTTCAGCAACTCTATGAATTTTTACTTACGAAAATAAATATCCAATTTCATATAGATGTAGAGCATATTATGAAACAGAAAGATCATTTTAATATAACTACAAATCAAGGAACAGTTCAATCTAAGCAACTCGTATTTGCAACGGGGCGCTCTGGGGCAGATTGGTTAAAAGAAATGTGCACTTCTCTAAATATTTCTCAGGAACAAACACGTGTAGACTTAGGGATTAGAGTAGAAATGAAAGAACATCAATTACGTTCTATATTAAAAGATACTTTTGAAACGAAACTTTCTTATCAAGGTGAAAATTTCACAGCAACTACTTACTGTATGAATCCAAAAGGACGCATTATTCGAAAGTACGAAGAAGGTTTAGTTATGCCTGACGGTCAAAATTTTCGAGAGCAAGGAACTGGCACTCCTAACTTAAATTTCACTTTGTTTATCCCGCGCTATTTCCCAACTCTTAAAGACGCCAATATATATGCAAACTCAATTATTAAAGGCATTAATCAAGGACGAGATCGGATTGTTATACAGCGCTTAGAGGACTTATTAAAGAAACAACCTACAATGGAAAAAGATATGAAACATAATCGTATACAACCTACACTACACGGAGATTATGGAGATTTGCATAAAGAAATTCCTCCATTATATATTGACGGACTCAAAGAATTTTTATTACGCTTAGAACATTTTATCCAAGAACCTATCGATAAAGATACTTTATTATATGGAATAGATGGAAAGTTCTATGCCCCTACGATAAAAATCAATAACCATTTTGAAACAAGTATGAATGGGCTATTTTTAGTTGGAGATTGTTCAGGTGTTACTCATTCATTATCTCAAGCAGCTGCAAGTGGTCTATATGTTGGAAAATATTTATCTGATATGTGAACTCTTTCATTACACTACTAGTCAAACGTTTTACGTTTCACCACCACTTTACTTAATGAAATGATTATCCTACAAAGAAGCATGATTTTACAGAATATATGAAAAACTACATTCTATGTAGTTTTTCATATAACCGTTTACTTTAAACTCACCTTTTATTCAAATTCCAACTCATTGAATGTCAATAGTTTAAAAAGCGTCTATTCCTTTTCACTTTCATTTGTTCGATATTTTGTAACATCATCATAGTGTTTAATATGTTAGGATGTCTATAAGTCACTTTCACTACAAATATGACTTTTTCTGCTTCGCATTTAAATTCCCCATTGTATGTATAGGAACACTGCAAATTATTACCATTAGAAAACATCATTTAAATGGTTCACCCTACTATAATAGTTATAAAAATATAACATATAACCTTAGTTAAATAAATTTTATAAAGAAGGTGTAAAAATGAAGAATAAAATAAATTTACAAATGCAAAATATAAGCTTTGTTATCATAATTGCTTTAGCAGTATGGTTAAAAACATATCTTATTACGCGATTCAGTTTTGATTTAAAAATTGAGTCTTCTACACAAGAGCTTATTTTGTTTATTAGTCCTCTCGCTGCATCGTTAGCATTTGTTGGATTAGCATTATTTGCAACTGGTGAAAAGCGCAATTATATAGCGCTATGTATTAATTTCTTATTAACGATCGTACTTGTCGGAAATGTAATGTTCTATGATTTTTATAGTGATTTCGTTACGTTACCAGTACTCGGACAAACATCAAACTTTGGCCAATTAGGCGGTAGTATTATAGAAATATTGAACTACAAAATTATACTCGCATTCGTAGACATTATTTTCTTCTTTATTTTATTAAAAAAGAAGACATTGGTCTTTAAAACAGAACGTGTAGCACATTCTACACGCTTACTATATTTCGTCTTAACAATTGCTGTATTTTCTGCAAATCTGCATCTTGCAGAAAAAGAACGCCCTGAATTATTAACGAGATCCTTCGACCGAGTAATGCTTGTCAAAAATTTAGGACTATACACTCACCAAATATATGATTTAACGCTGCAAGTAAAAGCAGGATCACAAAAGGCACTTGCTGATAGTAGTAAATTACAAGAAACTGAAAACTACGTAAAAGCAACCCAAAGTGAACCAAATCCTAATATGTTTGGCGCAGCGAAAGGAAAAAATGTAATTGTCGTTACTCTTGAATCCTTGCAAACCTTTTTAATAGGAGCATCCGTCAATGGTCAAGAAGTTACACCTTTCTTGAATGAATTCATAAATGAAAGCTATTACTTTGATAACTTTTTCCACCAAACTGGACAAGGAAAAACATCCGATTCTGAATTTCTAATAGATACATCGTTGTATCCATTAAACCGTGGAGCTGTATTCTTCACACACGGAAACAATGATTATACTGCAACTCCAGAAATTTTACGTGAACAAGGTTATTTCACTTCTGTATTCCATGCGAATAACGCAACATTTTGGAATCGTAACATTATGTACTCAGCTCTTGGTTATGATCGTTACTATAATGAACTTGATTACAAAATCACGCCCGAAACAAATTTAAATTGGGGATTAAAAGATATAGAATACTTTGATCAATCAGTAGATATATTAAAAACGATTGATCAACCATTTTACGCTCGTTTCCTTACTTTAACAAACCATTATCCATTTACGTATGATGAAGACACAAAATTCATTGAACCATATAACTCTGGTAATGGCGTATTTGATCGTTACATCGTAACATCACGTTACTTAGACGAATCCATTAAAAATTTTATTGAGCGTTTAAAGGCCGAGGGGCTTTATGATGATTCTATTATTGTATTATACGGTGATCATTATGGCATTTCTGAAAAACATAACCGCGCAATGGCGCAGTTTTTAGAAAAAGATCAAATTACAGAATTTGATACTTTACATTTACAACGTACACCTTTATATATTCATATCCCTGGACAAACAAAAGGTCAAACGATTTCAAAGCCTACTGGACAAATTGATGTGAAACCTACTATTCTAAATTTATTAGGGATTGATACTACGAACGATATCCGTTTTGGTCACGATATGTTTTCAGATGAATATACGGGATTTGTTGTTTTACGTGATGGTAGCTTCGTTACAGACAAATATGCATACAAAAACAACACTTTTTATGACCGGATAACAGGTGAAATTGTAGATTTACCAAAAAAAGAAGCTCAAGCACTCATTAACCGTGCACAAAATGAATTACGTATGTCTGACAAAATTATTGAAGGCGATTTATTACGTTTCTCAGAAAGTAATAAAATTAAAACTGGCGAAGTAAAAACTAAAATTAAAGAAACTGAAAAATAATCTATATATGCGAAGGGAGCAACTCATTACGGTTGCTCCCTTTTTCCCTTCTTATAACAACGGATATAAACAAAAAAACAACTCCAAAATCCACTTTTGGAGTTGTTTTACGTTTATTCTATGCTTGTTTCTAAATTTAAATCTGTATAGGCATTATACTCACCTATATTTAAGATTACTTCACATTGACGTAATCTCAATTCAAAGAGCATTATAGAATCATGATACACTTCAGGATTTGATTTCATTTTATGTAATATCTCTTGTTTTTCTTGTATTTCTAACTGCGTATTTTCTACAGCTTGTTTCAAGGAGTTAAATGGATTTCTAAAGAACATATTAATATCCCGCTCTTGTGTATTTTCAAACAGCTCAAATTGCAAGAAAAATTTCTTCATAATAGAAGCCGTTACTTCTGTATAATCTTCATTTTCTATATACTGTTTATATTTGTTATATAGCATAGATCTATTCTTTGGAAGAACCCCAAATAATTTACCGGCACTTTTCAGTAAAAATTGCGCTGGCGTAAATCGGCGTAAAATATTTACTTCTTCCATTTGTATTCTAGTCGTCATTCTATCAGTATCTCTGCGCCAGTCATCAAGCACTTTAAAGTCACATTCTAATTGTATTCGATTTTCTCCAAATAAAGAATTAAGTCCTTCACTGAGTTCTTCTAAGTGCGATTGACTTTGAAGTAACTCATTATTAGAAGTTTCAATCCAATTTTGCATAGAACGAGCAAAGTTAGGTAATACAGTTTGTTCTAAATATTTGTGTACTCTTTTGTTCATTGCTGTATTTAGTTCCATTTCAATGTTTCCAAAATCGCTTTCTTCACTGATTAAATCAGAACAACTCTGCAGTAGCTTCGGAATATGTTCAGTAAGATCATTCGTAATTTCTGTTTTCATTGTACGATACGATTGTGTAATGATATGAATTTTTTCCCTCTCAAAAGCAGTAAGGTTATTAATACTACCATTTAATTTAACTAACATATCTTCATTCCAATTCATAGCATCCACTAGATTGTTTTCCTTCTCAACGCGTTTATCTAAAAGGTATGTAATTGTTTTTCGAATGAAAAACAATAGCTTTTCAGTACGATCTGCATCGATATTTTTATAGTTAAAGTTAAAACGAATAAACTCAGTTAAATCATTTAGTTGTTGATTACTTGTATATAACGAAGAGTAAGGGAAAAGTCTCGCTTGCGGGAAATACGCGTTTATTCTCACTTGCGTATCATGTAAAACTCTTTTTACTTCTGCTTCACTGTAAATGTTATCGATTTTATTTAATAAGAAATGAATTTGTAGATTTGGTGTATGTTCTTGAATACTTAATAGAATGTCACGTTCTTTGTCAGTAAAAGGTGAATCCGCATTCAATACGAACAATAATTCGTCCACAGAATTCAGATATTCAAATATCTCATCTCTAGTATCGTTATTTCTATTAAAGCCAGGTGTAACTACAAATGTAAGTTTATTTTTACTTAAAAATTTGCATGGTAGTTTAAATTCAACACACGCTCTATCTCTATACGTTTGGTGGTGTAAAGACATCATATCATGGTAATCAGAGAAATTCTCAGTTGTTGTAATTGCTGAGTCTGTTATAGCGTTAATTTCTGTATGAGCATCATTTTTTAAAACCACTACATTTGAAATTGAGTTTTCTAATATATTTTCTCCTACTATAGAGTTAATAAATGCAGTTTTTCCATTTCCTGAAGTGCCCGTTACTAAAATACGATTTGTTCTTAAATCTGCAAGTTCGCTAACTAACCATCTAAATCGGTGACCCATTTCTATATCATGCTTTTGTGCCCACTGTGTAATAGATTCAAAAAGATGTAAACCATACTCTAAGCCATCCACATGATTAATAGAATACAACAGTAGGTTTTCTGCATTTTTTATATTTGCTGCATCTATTTTGGAAGGGAAAATCTCATCCCATGCCAATACAGCTGCTGATGGAAATACAGCATAAGAAGAATTGACTACCTTTAACCAATTTGTTAACAGATTTGGAATGATATCATGTAATTGTCTAAGCGTATATTGGCCTTGAATTAATTCAAAATACGTTTCTTCGTAAAGAGAAGAAATTTTGTCCCATATATCGGACGGATGTATTTCGATATGTAAGAAAAACTCATTTATTGTGTTAAGCCATAATAAGTAATTTTGTTCATTTTTATAACTGTTCCAAAGTGATGATACAATTTGTGTAAATTGCACTTGATCTACATGATTTAATGTAACTAATACTTCATGAAAATAGTCTGGTGAAATATTTTTAGTAAATCCTTTATCGATATACCCTTTTAGCACCTCAAACCAAGGATAAGATTCTGTTCGAACCAGCTCATTCACAGCAAGCTCTACTGCACTATCAAAATCTTGCTGTTCTTCATAAAAAGAACGGGCAATTTTGGTGACATTCGGATAATTGGGATTTAAAGAAACCGCCTCTTTAATTACAGCGAAAGCTGAGTCAAAATTATTTTGCTCGATGTGAAGAGAAAGTAATTGCAGTCCAATTTCAGTCATCAATATTTTGTTATCAGTAGTAATGGAAGTATAAACCTCTTCAGCAACTGATAGTCGGTTTAGTTCAAAGTAAGCATCCGCAATGTTTTTTTGTGCCCATGGTGCTAGTTCGTTGCCAACTTTCTCCCATTTGAAAATAGCTGATTCAAAATCTTGATGGTGATAATAAAATTCACCTTGTGCAAAACGAATATAAGACCCATCGGAAATTTCATGTTTTTCTTCGTTTACATAAACTTCCCCAAGTACGTCAAGAGGTGGTTTTGTTTCATTCTCCATTAGGAATGTTTCATAATACATCTTTTTTATTAATTGTTTTTCTATTCTCATCTTTTCCCCCACTATATCTTGAAAACACACTTTTAAGATATGTCAATACTTTTTTTATGTATGCTTTTTATCTTAACAAAGAATTTCTTTTGGAAAATTTCATTTTCCTTTCATTTTTCAAGTAAGATTGAATTTTTATGAGAAAAGTTTCAGTTCTTTTTCAATTCGCTTTCAGTTGTGAAACAACATTAAGTGTTCCTAATAACCTAATAACACTATAATATTCCGCATTATATTATCAGGAAAACTATATATATTACATTATAAAAACAATCTATAACGAATATATATGCATTGTTTGTTTCACCGATAAATAAAAAAACTCACCACATAATGGTTATTAGATAGACCAATATGCTACGTCCTTTCAGAATTTCAAACACACCACGATAACTTAAACAACAATAATAGTGAACGGCTATCATTACAATACCTCTCTCAAATTGTTTTCCTTTAAAATATTTCAGTAGTTATGTAATTAAATTGTTCTAACCTATATAAATAACTAGTCCAAAAAAACTCTATATGCATATCATGTTATAGTAAAGAATTCAGGAAATCCTAAAAAGGAGGCATTTTCATGTTTGAAGATAAATCTAAAATAAATTACCCATATGAATTTACTGAAACTACAACAGTCCCTCTAAAGAACCCCATTGATAAAAAATTCAAGAACGGCACAGGTACACATAACTTCCCAATTAAAAAGCATTATAAAGAGCAGGTTTTATATACTGAAAAAATTAATAATAATAATAAAAACAAATAATCCTATAAATCCTTATAACAATTAACCAAATAAGAATCAATATTTGGCCATGCATAGTTATATGTTTAATAATGTAGAAATCTTTATTATACAATTTACGTACCTTTAAAAAGTGCTGATATACGGCGCTTTTTTATACATAGATAAATTAAAGCTTACTTAGTCTAGAAATAAACTGTAAAATCAATCCACCTTATTTTCGTTTAACAATTAACTCTACATATTAAAAGGGAGCAACATTTACTGTTGCTCCCTTTTAATATCTAATTTTAGTATCCCTACATAACCCTCTTAAACATCTTCTCCAACTCATAAGTAGAATGATGTACAAGAATCGGTCTCCCGTGCGGGCATGTGTATGGATTTGTTGTTGTACGAAGTTCTTCAAGTAAAGCAAATATTTGATCGTTCGTTAAATATTGATTTGCCTTGATAGATGCTTTACAGCTCATCATAATGGCTGCTTCTTCACGCAACTTTTTAATATCAACTTTTTTTAGTTTGACAACTTGCTCCATCATCTCATCAATGATTTCTGTTTCTTGTCCTTTCGGGAACCACGTTGGATGCGAGCGAACAATAAAAGATTGATGGCCGAATTGTTCCAAAAATAGGCCGACTTTTTTAAGTTCTTCTAGTTGCTCTTCGACACGTAAAAATTCAGTAAGAGATAGGTCAATACGGTACGGTACAAGTAGTTCTTGTACTTCTTGCGCTACTCGTCCTACTTTATCACGGAAGTACTCATAATTAATACGTTCCTGTGCGGCATGTTGATCAATCATATATAACCCATTATCATTTTGAGCGAAAATATATGTTCCGTGCATTTGTCCAATTGGATAAAGCGGTGGTAAATCGTTACCGTTCATTTCAATCTCTTTTATTTCCCCGACCTCTTCTTCCAATTCCTCTAATTCAAAGTCGTCATCGTTACTGTTCCACGATTTCTCTTCTCGAATCGGTTCTTCGATTATCGGTTTAGAGGATGGCTGCCAACTTTGCTCTTCTCTTACGAGCGACTGTGGTGGTTGCCATTCTCGCTTCGCCGGTTGCCAAAGCTGCGCTGGTTGTTTCACAGTTGTTCGTTCTTCTTGTTTTTCATCCATGTCAGTCGGTAAAACGATGTTTGGCATCTGTGGTTCTTTCGGCTTTGTATGCTCAAACTGGAACTGTTCTTGCACACTTTCGTCTTTTTCTTTTTTCTTCGTTGTTACGCCTGCATCTGGAATGAGCTGTATTTTTTTAAATGCTGCTTGCAATGTTTCTTCGATAAGCTTTAGCAATTCTTGTTCTTTACTAAATCGAACTTCTAATTTTGCTGGATGTACGTTAACATCAACAAGCATTGGGTCCATTTCAATCGATAAGAAGCCGATTGGATATCGTCCAACTGGCAGTAATGTATGGTATCCTTGCTGAACTGCTTTCATTAATACGAAATTTCGCACGTAACGGCCATTTACGATCGTTGACATATAGTTACGAGACGCTCGCGTTACTTCTGGTAATGTTACATACCCTTTAATTGTGAAATCTAA
This sequence comes from Bacillus sp. FDAARGOS_235, assembly GCF_002073415.2. Taxonomy (NCBI): domain Bacteria; kingdom Bacillati; phylum Bacillota; class Bacilli; order Caryophanales; family Bacillaceae; genus Bacillus; species Bacillus sp. FDAARGOS_235. Next base: position 4,536,586 of record NZ_CP020437.2, on the reverse strand, counting down.
AGATTCAGCTTCAATTGGAATAAGCTTTTTGGCAACTTGAATGCTATAAATTGATGCAAGTACTTGCCTTACATCACCATTTCCGGATGTATGAAGCAATTTCTTTTCATTATGAAACAGTTTTAACGATACTTCTGGATGTGACATTGCAATACGATACACGATATCTGTAATATTCCCAAGCTCTGTATGAATTGTTTTCATATATTTAAGACGCGCTGGTGTATTAAAGAATAAGTTTTGTACTGTAATATCCGTTCCTTTTCGGCTCGCTGTTTTTTCTTGTTTTATAATGTCTCCACCTTTAATGATAAGGTGGGTACCCGGCGCATCACCTGTGCTAGTGATTAATTCCAATTCACTAACTGAGGCAATACTTGGCAATGCCTCACCGCGGAATCCGAGCGTTCTTATACGGAACAGATCGTTTTCATCTTTAATTTTGCTCGTTGCGTGGCGTTCAAATGCAACGATACAATCTTCTTCGGCAATGCCATCTCCATTATCAATGATGCGAATTTTTGATAAACCAGCTTCTTCTAAGTGGATTTCAATAGATGTACTATTCGCATCGATAGAATTTTCCACAAGTTCTTTTACGACTGAGGCAGGGCGCTCTACTACTTCCCCTGCCGCAATTAAGTTAGAGAGTTGATCATCGAGTTTGCGAATTTTTCCCATCTACTTACTCATCCTTTCTTTAACTTTTTCTGTAAGCGATACAGTTCGTTCATCGCTTCTAAAGGCGTCATATCTAGTAAATCAATTTTTTTAATTTGTGCAAGTACTGCGCTTTCTTTTTGATCAAGCACAGGCTTGTCTTGTTTTTTTGAAGATTGGTCTCCTCCAAAGAAAGATAGTTGTGACTCTTCTTCAGTCTCTTCTTTCTTTTCTTGTATTTCTGCCGGTTCTTCTTTTACAACTACAGGTTCTGGAACAACTTCTTGCACCTTTACTTCTACACGCTTTGGAATAATAATTTCTTCTTGTCCTTCTAGTTGCGCTAACACTTCTTTTGCACGAGCGATTAAGCTATCTGGAAGCTCAGCAAGTTGCGCAACGTGAATTCCGTAACTTTTATCGGCTGCTCCATCTTGAATTTTATGAAGGAAGACTACTTTTCCATTCTCTTCAATAGCTGAAACATGTACATTTTTCAGTTGATCTAAACTTTCTTCTAGCACCGTTAATTCATGATAATGCGTAGAGAATAATGTTTTTGCACCAATTTGGTCATGAATATGTTCAATGATTGCTTGTGCAAGCGCCATACCATCATACGTTGATGTACCGCGTCCAATTTCATCAAATAAAATTAAACTTCTTTCTGACGCATTTGCAATCGCATTTTTCGCTTCTAACATTTCAACCATAAATGTACTTTGACCTGAAATTAAATCATCCGCTGCACCAATTCTCGTAAAGATTTGATCGAATACAGGTAATACCGCTTCTGTCGCTGGTACGAAACAACCAATTTGTGACATAACAGTAACAAGTGCTAATTGTCTCATATACGTACTTTTACCAGACATGTTCGGTCCTGTAATTAAAAAGACATCCATCTTCTCTGGCATAATACAATCATTTGGTACATACAATTTCCCGTTCAATACTTTTTCAACGACAGGATGGCGACCATCTTTAATAAAGATTTCACGCTTCGTTGTTAGCACGGGTTTTACAAACTGCTCTTCTTCACTTACAGTCGCAAAGCTTTGTAGTACATCTAATTCACTAATTACTTTCGCTAAATGTTGTAATTTCGGAATGAATACTTTTACTTCTTCACGAAGTGCTGTAAATAAATCATATTCCAGTTGTACAATTTTCTCTTCTGCTTCTAAAATTAACGTTTCTTTTTCTTTCAGTTCATCTGTAATGAAACGCTCAGCATTAGCAAGCGTCTGTTTTCGCTCATAGCGCCCTTCTGGAAGCGCTGCAAGATTCGCCTTCGTCACTTCAATGTAGTAGCCGAAAATACGGTTGTATCCAATTTTTAATGATTTAACCCCTGTAATATCACGCTCTCGTTTTTCAAGCTCCGCGATCCACGTTTTCCCATTTTTGCTCACGTAACGATATTGATCAAGCTTGTCATTATAACCGTCTTTAATAATATCTCCATCTTTAATAGAAAGTGGTGGGTTTTCCTGAATACTTCTTCCTAGTAATTCAGTTAAGCTCTCACATGGATCCGCACCTTGAATTAACCTTGCTGCATAAGCATTATCTAAAAGACTAATCGCTTCTAAAATAGCTGGTACTTGAAGTAAAGAACGTCTTAACTGTAATAAGTCCCGTGCATTTACATTACCAAATGCAACTTTCCCTGCTAAACGCTCTAAATCATATACTTCTTTTAGCTTTTCTTTTAAATCTTCACGTAAGAAGTAATCATTTACAAATGTTTCTACCATTTCTAAACGTTCTTCCACTTTCTCTTTCTGAATAAGCGGACGTTCCATCCACTGTTTTAACATACGGCCACCCATAGCTGTTTTCGTTTTATCTAATAGCCATAATAGTGAGCCTGTTTTTTCTTTCGTACGAAGAGTCTCAGTTAACTCTAAATTACGTTTTGAGTGCACATCAATTTTCATAAATTGATTTGTATAATAAATTTCTACTGGTTGCAAATGATCTAATGAACGTTTTTGTGTTCTTATCACATAGTTAAATAAGCGTCCAATCGCTTTAAGTAACTTTGCTTGTGAAACATTTTTCACAAGATGTTCTAACCCTTCCGGAATCGTTGTTGCATCTTCATACGAAATCGTCATTTTTAATGTTTCAGTCAATTTATTTAATTCATCTTTTGAAAATGTAGAATCTACAACAATTTCTTTCGAACCAGTTGCATACACCTCTAATAAAATATCTTCTACTGAACCTGTTAACAACGTCACTGTATTTTGTCCAGTCGTTAAGTCATTACAAGCTAGCGCATAAGATCCATCTTCGAAATGTGTTAATGCTGCTAAAAAGTTATTCTCTTTCTCGTCTATTGTACGCCCTTCCATCATCGTTCCTGGCGTAATTAGTTGTACTACTTCACGACGTACTACACCTTTAGCTGTTTTTGGATCTTCCACTTGCTCACAAACAGCTACTTTATATCCTTTTTCAACAAGTTGTTCAATATAATTTTTAGCTGCATGATGCGGTACACCGCACATCGGTATACGATCACTACTACCACCATCTCGGCTCGTTAATGTAATTTCAAGTTCATGAGCTGCTTTAACCGCATCTTCAAAGAACATTTCATAAAAATCACCTAATCGGAAAAATAAAAAGGCATCTTCATAGTCTGCCTTAACCTTTAAGTATTGCTGTATCATAGGCGTATATTGCGTCATGTCTTTCCTCCATAATTTTTACATAATAATCTATATTCATCCCGCATTAACGGGCAGTAAGATTCCCACCTCAAAAATCGGCTGGAACAAAGAAGTTAGGTGGGAGATCAACTGCCCGTAAAAGCCCGATTGGTTCAACTAATAATCAGTGGGGATGCCCCCCACTGATTATTAGTTGAACTTTATATATGTCACACTTCACGGACATCCATCTCTCCTATTTCAGGAGTCTTTCTTCATTATAACATATTTCATAAAGATTCATGTTCATTCAGCACCACTTATGTAAAGTAAAAAGCTAGGAAGAACTTCTCCCTAGCTTTCTATTACTCTTCTTCTGCGTCAACGATAAAGTTCGGATCTAATTCTTCAAACTCATCATCATCGACTTGGAAATCCTCATCTGATTCTACACAACCTTCAGGATTTACACTTACACAAATTTTTGTTTCCCCAACTACTTCTGTTACAAATTCACGTTCTACAGTTACAACAATTTTATTCCCATTTGGCGATACAAGAGCTTCTAAACAATTTGGCGGTTGAATGACACGAGCAATAATTTCTAAATCGTCACCAGAGAAGTTCTTATCACGATAACCAATGCTTACTTCGTCAGTGTAGTTCACACGTTCTGTTACAACTTCAGTCTTTGTATTGCCATCAAACGAATACCAAGTGTTCACATCATAGAAACCTTCAATTTCTACATGTTTCCCATTCTTTCTCGCTTCGTACGAGTGGTTAATTACCCAGCACCCTAAAATACTTGTTGGCTCATTATTCGATTCACATGTATGCGTTGACTTTGTATACTTACGTCCTTTTCCAACCACTGCTTTTGTAATAATCTCTCTAAATTCGGACATTCGTAACCCTCCTCAATCACTATTCACTTAATCATATGCGTGACAATAGCGGAATGTGTCATTCTTTTTTTGAGAAGAACTTACGTTTAATCCACTAAAAAAAAGAGATGTCAATATGACATCTCTTTAACAACCACAATTTCCTTTTTTACTTTCTACCGCCGCACCAGTTTCACCCTTAAGTACATCGCCGCCAGTTGAAACTAATATTTCATCTGTAACATTATTAGAAATGGTACTCGCAACTAACTGTAGTAAGTCATTTACATATGTTTGTGAAGATTTAAACTCCTGCACAACTGGAATATTGTCTAACTTATCTTGAAGTGCGTCAATTTCAGCTTCTACTTTTTTCAAAGCTTCCCACTTCCCGTAATGTTGCAAGTTAACTGCTTGTTTTTGCAATGCTTTAATTTCATCAATTGCGTGCTTTACATTTTCATTTTTATGAATTTGCGCCTCTGCTTTCTTAAAAAAATCAACTTCTTCTGTTTCAGAAATCATTTTCGCTAATTCTTTCGCTTGCTCTACAATTTCGTCTTTCGTATATACTTTCATCTATTATTTCACCTCAATCGGTTCCTCAACTAATTCCCCGTTAAGAGACCAAGTTTTTGCTTCCGTTATTTTTACTTTCACAAGCTGACCAATTAAAGATTTTGAAGCGACGAAGTTTACAAGTTTATTCGTACGAGTATAACCTGCAAGTACTTCCGGATTATTTTTACTTTCCCCATCAACTAACACTTCTACAACTTGACCTTTATAACGATTATTCTTTTCAACTGCCAACCCATTTACGAGTGTGTTTAATCGTTGTAATCGTTCTTTCTTTACTTCCATAGGCACATTATCTTTCATTTTTGCAGCTGGTGTACCTTCTCGCGGGGAATAAATAAATGTAAATGCAGTATCAAATCCTACTTCACGATATAACGACATCGTTTCTTCAAATTGCTCATCTGTTTCATTTGGGAAACCGACGATAATATCAGTTGTTAATACTGCGCTTGGAATTGTTTCTTTAATTTTTCTTACAAGTTCTAAATAATGTTCACGTGAATATTTACGTGCCATAATTTTCAACATATCTGTGCTTCCAGATTGAACTGGTAAGTGAATATGTTCCACTAGATTTCCACCTTTTCCAAGCACTTCAATTAAGTGGTCATCGAAATCACGTGGATGACTCGTTGTAAAACGAATACGGGCAATATCAACTTTACGAAGTTCGTCCATTAAATCGCCAAGACCGTATTCTAAATCTTCAAAGTCTTTACCATATGCATTTACGTTCTGTCCAAGTAGCGTAATTTCTTTATAACCATTCGCAGCTAAATGACGAATCTCTTGAATAATATCTTCTGGACGCCTGCTTCGCTCTTTTCCGCGTGTATACGGTACAATACAATATGTACAGAATTTATCACAGCCATACATAATATTTACCCAAGCTTTAATATCGCCACGACGTACTTTCGGAAGGTTTTCAATTACGTCTCCTTCTTTTGACCAAACTTCAACTACCGTCTCCTTCGAGAACATTGCATCTTTTAGAATGTACGGTAATCTATGAATATTATGCGTGCCAAATACCATATCTACATGCTGATTTTTTTGCATGATTTTATTTACAACAGATTCCTCTTGAGACATACAACCACATACACCAATTAAAAGGTCCGGATTTCTACGTTTTAATGATTTTAAATGACCAAGTTCACCAAACACTTTATTTTCAGCGTTTTCACGAATTGCACAAGTGTTTAATAAAACTACATCTGCATCTTCAGTTGAAAATGTCGGTTCATATCCAAGTGTTGTGAAAATACCTGCCATTACTTCCGTATCATGCTCATTCATTTGACACCCATATGTACGAATATAAAACTTTCTTCCTGCACCAAAATTACGAAACTCTTCAGGTAAGCCAAAATCCCGTTCAATTTTAACTTCTTCTTTTCCACGCTTTTTGGCATCTTTTAAGGAAGGTGGTTGATATACGCTTTCAAAGTATTTGCTATAATCTTTCTCTTCTTTTTTCGTAGAGGAATTTGCTTGTTGACTTGCTAATCGTTGTTGCTCGTTCATCGGTAATCTCCTTTCACCCTTAACTATACACACTCTGTAGTCTATTTTAATGCGCTTAGACCCACCTTAAAAATGGTTAGATAGCTTGATTGAGAGATAACTTGTCCTTTGAAACTTGAGTAATCGATCTAATCATCCGTAAGAATGAAGTCTTCCCCACACAAATAGACATTCCCTTTTTATTATTTCATCTTGTACTACCCAAAAGCATATTGCTTTATCCCTATACACATTACCATAGTATGAAGCGTTTAGCCAATTTTGACAAGGAATAGGACCTGCCTTATCTTACATTTCATAAGCAATGAACTTGCCATTTCCATACAACGATCCTTATATTATTTTACCATTCTGAATTTTCTAAGTAAACAAAGCTATCCTATATTTTTTATTCAGTAAAAAAAGGTTGCCAAATGGCAACCTTTTAATCGTTACATAAATTCAGCAACAAGCTCATCAAACATTTTCTGATCCATATTTAAATCAGCTTGTACTAATGGCTTTTCACTATAGCCTTTTACAAGTTCTTGATATGATGGTTGCGCAGTATTTTGATAAATTAAACCTGTTACTAATCCGTTATTTTCCATTAATGTTTGCATAGCCATCATGCGATTAGATGGATCATATCCCTCTACTGTACTTAGTTTCGTTAAGTTCTCTTTGAACCAATCGTACGTATTTACTTTATTATAAGTAACACATGGACTAAATACATTAATTAATGAGAACCCTTTATGGTTAATACCAGCTTCAATAATTTGCGTTAATTCTTTTAAATCACTTGAAAAGCTTTGCGCCACAAATGTTGCACCAGCTGTTAATGCCATTTCCATAACATTTAATGATGGTTCAATCGAACCTTGTGGTGTACTTTTCGTTTTAAATCCAGCTTCACTACGTGGTGAAGTTTGGCCTTTTGTTAATCCGTAAATTTGGTTATCCATTACTATATACGTAATGTCAATGTTTCTACGAATAGAATGGATTGTATGTCCCATACCAATCGCAAATCCATCACCGTCACCACCTGATGCGATAACTTTTAAATCACGATTTGCCATTTTCACACCTTGTGCAATCGGAAGGGCACGTCCATGAATACTATGCACACCATATGAATTAATATAACCTGATATACGACCTGAACAACCAATACCAGAAACAACAGCAAGTTCATCTGGATTTAAGCCAACGTTAGCTGCCGCACGCTGAATTGCAGCTTGCACCGAAAAGTCTCCGCAACCTGGGCACCAGTTTGGTTTTACACTGTTACGAAAGTCCTTAAATGTTGCCATTTAATACAACCCCTTTTTTGCATTCGTTGTAAATCTCTTTTGGCAAGAATGGGTTTCCATCATATTTTAAAAGACTAGAAATTTTCTCACCACTACCAAGATTCATTTTCATAATGTTAGCAAGCTGACCAGTCGCGTTGTTTTCTACAACTACAACACGTTTTGCATTTTTCACAAGTGGATCGATTTCAGCTTTCGGGAACGGGTGAATTAAACGGATTTGAGCATGGTTTACTTTCATACCCTCTTGTTCTAAACGCTCCATTGCCTCTTCGATCGCACCACGAGTTGAGTTAAATCCAACAAGCAATACATCTGCTTCCTCATGCTTAACATTTTTATAAACAGGGGTATTAAACTTCAAGTTCTCCATTTTACGGAAACGTTTGTCCATTTGATCTTTACGGTTTATTGCCGATTCAGATGGTTTACCAGTTTCATCATGTTCTACACCTGTAACATGGTGAATACCATTTTTCATACCAGGTAAAACACGTGGTGAAACGCCATCTTCTGTTACTTCATAACGCTTGAAGTATGCTTTATTTTCACGTTCTGGTAATTCTGCTTCTAAATCCAGCTTACCGCGACGAATTTCCACTTTATCTAACGTAAGCGGTTCTACAGTTTGTTTACCTAAAGAAAGCTGTAAATCCGTTAAGAAAATAACAGGCACTTGATATTCTTCAGCTAAGTTAAACGCTTCTACAATATCATAGAAAGCTTCTTCCACTGTACTTGGCGCCATTACGATTTTTGGAATTTCACCATGCGTACCGTAAATCATCGCCATTAAATCAGACTGCTCTTGTTTCGTTGGTAACCCCGTACTTGGACCACCACGTTGCGTATCAACAATTACTAGCGGTGTTTCTGTAATACCTGCTAACCCAATCGCTTCCATCATTAAAGAAAGACCAGGCCCTGCAGATGCTGTTAATGTACGAACACCAGCATAGTTTGCGCCAATTGCCATTGTACAAGCTGCGATTTCATCCTCAGTTTGGATTACTGTTCCGCCGACTTTAGGCAATTTTTTAATTAAGTATTCCATAATTTCAGATGCAGGTGTGATTGGATATGCTGACATAAAACGAGCGCCACCAGCTACCGCACCAAATGCGATTGCATCGTTTCCAATCATAAACATGCGTTTCTTACCATCAGCTTTTTCAAGCTGCATCATGTTAACTTTCTCACCTAGCAATTCTTTCATATATTGAGAGCCGCGTTTAATTGCGTCCATATTCTTTTGAACGACTTGCTCTCCTTTACGACCAAAGATTTCTTCAACAACATCCAAATAAGCTGTTTCGTCTAAACCTAATACCGCACTTGATGCTCCAACAGCAACCATGTTTTTCATTAATGATGTGCCTAATTCTGAAGCAATATCTGTAAACGGTATCACATATAAATTTACATCTGTATTGTCAGGTATTGTTGGATTAAATTTCGCATCCGCAACGACAATTCCGCCTGGACGTAGTTCGTGGAAGTTAAAATCAATTGTTTCTTGATCAAAAGCAATTAAAATATCTAAGTCATCTGAGATCGCACGTACTTCTGTTGTACTTACGCGAATTTTATTATTTGTATGGCCGCCTTTTATACGTGATGAGAAGTGGCGGTAACCGTATAGGTAATATCCTAATCGGTTTAATGCTATACAGAAGATTTCCCCTGTACTTTCAATTCCTTCACCTTGTTGGCCTCCAACTTTCCATGAAAGTTGACTAATCATCTCCTACACCCCTTTTGGCTGCATTCATTGTAGTGTATTTTTTTACAGTATTAGTTTAGCATTTTTTATGCAAATAAACTACAACGGACGCAAATTATGCCTCTTCTGATTTCCCTGAATCTTAAGTATAAAGCTATTTCGTTTTTCATTCTAGTATTAGGTCCTAAAAAAAGCAATAATATCAATTGAATTTATTTTAATTTTTCTGAATTTTTAAAACAAAACACTTAAAAACTTATATGTTCAACAAAGTTATCATACAAAAATCGTTCTACAGTTGATGCAGCATAGTGTTTATATAGTTCATTAATTACATTTTCATAATCTTCATACACCGATACATTTGCAACTGTTTCTAAAATCCCATCAAAATCTGAACCAAACCCTATGTTGTTTTCTCCACCTAGCGAACAAATATAATCGATATGTTTTATTATATCTGTAATATTCGCTTGTTTTTCATTTGTAAGAAACTGAGGTACAAAAGTGACACCAATCATGCCATTTCGCTTTATAAGGAATTGAATTTGTTCCTCATTTAAATTACGTGGATGGTCACACAGTTTATAGCAATTTGAGTGAGATGCAATAGGATTATTTGCAATTTCTACCACATCCCAAAAACTTCTCTCATTTAAATGGGACAGATCGGTCCATAAATGCAACGTATTAAGTTCTTGTACAACTTGTCTACCGAAAGTAGTTAAGCCTGCTCCACGTGTCTCTAGCGCCCCATCAGCTAACAAATTCGCATAGTTCCATGTTAATCCAAAGGAACGTAAACCTAATTGATAAAACAAACGTAATTTCATCGCTTCTTTTCCAATTGCTTCGCATCCTTCTAATGTTAAAAGAGCTCCAATCTCGTCCTGTTTTAACATACTTATATCAGCTTTCGTTCGGATCAACTTCACACCTGGTAGCGATAAAATTTCATTATAAAAAATATCTATCATTTGTAATGCCGCTTCAAAACGTTTTTCATATGCTACTGTTTCTGGCACATATATAGCAAAACATTGTATACTTCCTTTTCTTTTCTTTAATTGTTCAAATGTAATATGTAATTGTGAATCATTTTTAAAATTCTTTTTCCCCTTTGCAATCCATAACTGTAAGAGTACATCACAATGAGCATCAAAAATTTTCATTTTCATTCCTCCACTATAAAAATAACCTGTTTGCATACTGCAAACAGGTTGTTTAAACTTAACGAGGTTCTACAATTAATTTTATTGCTGTACGCTCTTCCCCATCAATCATAATATCTGTAAACGCTGGGATACAAATCAGGTCCAAACCACTAGGCGCTACAAACCCTCTTGCAATTGCTACTGCCTTTACCGCTTGGTTCAATGCACCTGCACCAATAGCTTGAATTTCTGCTGTTCCGCGTTCGCGAATAACACCTGCAAGTGCACCAGCTACAGAATTAGGGACCGACGTTGCTTTAACTTTTAATATTTCCATTCCGCGTTTCCTCCTCGTTTCTTTAAAAAGTATTAGCAATTATATCACTTTAACTTATATTCACGAGGAATGGCGCGTATTCCTGCTAAATTTTCGTAATTTTTCTAAAAAATTAAAATATAATAACTTATTTAAATCTTTACGGAGATTTACTCAAAAAATGGTTGATCGTCATTAATTAAAATGCGCTCAATTTTCTTTGCTTTTCCTGTATTCGGATCCACATCAATTAGCACTGCACTTAATTGTGTTCTACCATTCGTCACTTCAAATCTTACCGGTAAGTTTGTTAAAAACTTCTTCAAGACCGCTTCTCTATCCATACCTAAAATTCCGTCATACGGGCCTGTCATACCAACATCTGTAATGTATGCTGTTCCGCTTGGTAAAATACGATTATCTGCTGTAGGAACATGAGTATGTGTACCTACTACCGCTGTAGCACGACCATCTACATACCAACCTAGCGCTTGTTTTTCACTTGTAGTTTCCGCATGAAAATCAACAAAGATAATATTCGTACGTTTTTTCGCAATGTTAATTAATTCATCCACTTTTCGAAATGGACAATCAATCGGAGGAAGGAACGTACGCCCTTGTAAGTTAATAACTGCAACTTCTGTTCCATTACAATTCACAAATATAAGACCTTTTCCCGGTGTTCCTTCTGGGAAGTTAGCTGGTCTTGCAAGATATTTTGCATCATCAATAAATTCAAATACCTCACGATTATCCCAAGCATGGTTTCCAAGTGTAACCGCTTGTGCGCCGCACTCTAAAAAGTTTCGATAAATTTTTTCTGTAATACCACGCCCACCTGCTGCGTTTTCTCCATTAATGATTGTTACTGTAGGTGTATATTTTTTCTTTAACGCCGGTACGTATTGTTGAATCATACTTCTACCAGGAGATCCTACTACATCCCCAACAAATAATATTCTCATATGTCTTACCCTTTCTATGTACTACATTTTTTATTACTATAACTTCAAGCAATTTCCTTACAACAAATTTATTATAAGTTTGTTTCACTTGATTTTCTTTATTTTATCCAATTCCAACACAAAAAAATAAAGTGGTGTTTCACCACTTTATTTTGCGTATTCCACTGCACGTGTTTCACGAATAACAGTTACTTTAATATGTCCTGGGTAATCCAGTTCATTTTCAATACGTTTTCGAATATCACGAGCTAAACGATGAGCTTCTAAGTCATCGATTGTATCTGGTTTTACCAGAATACGAACTTCACGTCCTGCTTGAATTGCGAATGATTTTTCAACGCCTTCATAAGACTCTGAAATCTCTTCTAACTTTTCAAGACGACGAATGTAGTTTTCAAGCGTTTCACTACGAGCTCCCGGTCTTGCAGCTGATAATGCATCTGCTGCTGCAACTAAAACTGCAATGATAGAAGTTGGTTCTGTGTCACCATGGTGAGATGCAATACTGTTTATAACTACAGGATGCTCTTTATATTTCGTCGCGAGTTCAACACCAATTTCAACGTGACTACCTTCTACTTCATGATCAATAGCTTTCCCGATATCATGTAATAGACCTGCACGTCTTGCTAGTTTTTCATCCTCACCAAGCTCTGCTGCCATAAGTCCAGTTAAATATGCAACTTCCATAGAGTGTTTTAAGACGTTTTGTCCGTAACTTGTACGGTATTTCAAACGACCTAAAATCTTAATTAAATCTGGATGTAATCCGTGAACACCCACTTCAAACGTTGTTTGCTCTCCGACTTCGCGAATATACTCGTCCACTTCACGTCTTGATTTTTCGACCATCTCTTCAATACGCGCTGGGTGAATACGTCCGTCCTGTACTAGTTTATCAAGAGCGATACGAGCTGTTTCACGACGAATTGGGTCGAATCCAGAAAGGATTACCGCCTCTGGTGTATCATCGATAATTAAGTCAATACCCGTTAACGTTTCTAACGTACGAATATTACGACCTTCACGCCCGATAATACGTCCCTTCATTTCGTCATTTGGAAGATTTACAACCGAAACGGTTGTTTCAGCAACATGATCAGCTGCACATCTTTGCATTGCAAGAGATAAAATCTCTTTTGCTTTCTTATCCGCTTCTTCTTTCGCGCGAATTTCACTTTCTTTTACCATAACGGCAATTTCATGAGAAACTTCACTTTCCACTTTACCAAGAATAATTGCTTTCGCTTGTTCGCGTGTCAGATTGGAAATGCGCTCTAATTCTGTTTGTTGCTTTTGAACTAACTCTCCCACTTTGCTTTCCAACTCTTCAATCTGTTGTTGTTTCGCTACAAGAGAATCCTCTTTCTTCTCTAACTGTTGCTCGCGCTTATCGAGCGTTTCGTCTTTACGATCAAGGTTCTCTTCTTTTTGCATTAAACGATTTTCTTGTTTTTGTAATTCGCTTCTACGGTCACGAATTTCTAATTCAGCTTCTGTACGAAGTGTATGAATTTCATCCTTTGCTTCTAAAAGCGCTTCTTTCTTAAGTGCTTCTGCATCACGATTCGCTTCGTCTAAAATACGTCTCGCTTCATTAGCTGCACCATTAATCTTCGCTTCAGCAATAGACTTTCGAACAAAAAAGCCAACAACTGCACCGACTGCTGTTGCAAGCAAAATGGAGATGAGTATCCAAAATGTACTCGTCATGATTTCACCTCCCCTTGCTATGAATGAAAAAAGACTGTCGGCATGTACATTGAATTACAACATACAGCAAAGACCGTCGTCCCGCTTTTTTAAGGGACTTTCTTCATTTCACAATTAAAATGTCATATTATTATTTCGGCAAGATTTAAACCTTACTCCGAATATTACTTCTCTTCTTGAGAAGAGTATATCGTATATAAGAAAAAATATACATTCTCATTGTATCTATCGGAATTTTCATTGTCAAGCGTTGTCTACTTTTACTTTCTTTACCTTCAGTCCTGAATGTTATCTGAATTTGAAAAATTGATAGCATATTATCCTGGAAAACCTTAGTAAATACCATTTTATTCCCTTAAAACATATGAATATCCCTCTTTACACATCCCGTTTGAGTCAAAAAAAATTTTTTTAACTACTGCGATATACACGATTTTAATAGAAGGTAAAAAAATAAAAGACACGGGAACGTGTCTTTTATTTTTTAATCTTGAAGAGTTGAATCTTCCGTGTCTTCCACACCTGAGTCTTCACCAATTCCGTGATGATCACGAACAAAGAAGGCAATTTCCTCTCTTAAATCCGTATTCTCTTTTAAGAATTGTTTTGAATTTTCACGACCTTGTCCTAAACGTTCTTCATTATACGAGTACCAAGCACCACTCTTTTGAACGATATCAAGTTCAGAAGCCATATCTAAGATTTCACCTTCTCTTGAAATACCTTCTCCGTACATAATATCAACTTCAGCAACACGGAATGGTGGTGCTACTTTATTTTTCACTACTTTTACTTTCGTTTTATTACCAACGATGTCGTTACCTTGTTTTAATTGCTCAGCACGACGTACTTCAAGACGAACTGTTGAATAGAATTTCAACGCACGACCACCTGGAGTTGTTTCTGGCACTATCTATAGATTTTCCATCTCTATAGTCCGGACTATCTCTTCATCTCTTTACAGAGAGCCTTGCACTTCCAGCAGTAGCCTATCATCTGCCGTACCCTACTCAGTTAACTAAAAGTCCTTTTCGGTAGTCTCTACACCTTCCCCATATCACTATGGAGCTTGGCACGGTATTACCCTAAATAATGGTGGGCTTCACCGTTAGCAACTATATGGATAGTTACACCCTTAGGCAATAAGGTTCACAAGGTTTTTTTACATGCTATCACTAGCAAGGGAAACCCATGGTAAACTCCTTAATCTTTTGCAAGACTTTTTCTTTATTTGCTAACTCTTCTTCATGTATAACAAGATATTTATAGCAGCCCTCTTCCATAAATAAAAGTTTTCTTTTATCTCGTTCTTTTATCTTTTTGAGTGAGTGTGCCCATTTCCCATGGACATCTAAACAATATTTTCTACCTAAGTAGAAATCAATAGACCACTTATCGATTCTTTTTTGCTTAATGAACGCCAGATCTAAACTTAACAACATCTGTTCAACCTGTTGTTCCAGTAAAGTATCATAATTTTTCTTTCTGACCTTTACATTAAGCTCTTTTCTCCTTTTAGCAACACATGTATCGGATACGCCATACTTAATAGCAATTTCAACATGTGATAAATATGGATTTTTCAATTCTTGTTCAACTTCTGCGGTTTTAGGCAAGTAAATCTTTCTATATCTGGTTCTTTTAATTCCGAGTAACTTTAATATTTCACCTACTCGCCTTTCATCAAGATTAATTTCTTTACCTATATCTTTCAATTTGCTATCCGCATGTGTCACAATAAAATCCACTTGCCATTGTTCTATGTTTCGATAAGTTCTATTTCCAATTGTCACTGCCACTTTAATCTCTCCCTATAAGAAATCCCTTATAAAGACTTAGTCGAAGAAGACAAATAAAGACTCAAGTACATTACTTTGATTAAGCAACTTGTAGTTGATTTCCGAACATAACCCCAACTTTTTCACGAATTTGGTTGATAAAGATTGCGATTGTTTTTGATTTATTGATTGCACCTGAAAGCTTACGAAGTGCTTGTGACATTAAACGTGCTTGTAAACCTACGTGTGAGTCACCCATGTCTCCTTCGATCTCTGCTTTCGGTACAAGAGCTGCTACAGAGTCAATTACGATAATGTCAACCGCGCCACTTCGTACAAGTGCTTCTGCGATTTCTAGTCCTTGTTCCCCTGTATCAGGCTGTGATAATAGTAATTCATCTATGTTAACGCCTAATTTTTGTGCATATACAGGATCCATTGCATGCTCCGCATCAATAAACGCTGCTTGTCCACCTTGACGCTGTACTTCAGCGATTGCATGTAATGAAACTGTTGTTTTACCTGAACTTTCAGGTCCGTAAATTTCAATAATACGGCCACGTGGGTATCCGCCTACCCCTAGTGCCACATCAAGTGCTAAAGAACCACTTGAAATTGTAGAAATTCTACGCTCAGCTTGTTCTCCTAATTTCATAATTGAACCTTTACCGAATTGCTTCTCTATTTGTTTTAACGCCATATCTAATGCCGCTTGACGATCACTCATTCAAAATTCCTCCTTAACTGAATTGCTAATCTTATTATACCTATTTTCAATTCAATTTGCCAACAAAAATCGAACATTTATTCGATTTTTTTATTTTCCATTACATAAAACTGCATTTAACCATTAAAAAAAGCTAAAAGAGACTTATATCTCTTCTAGCTTTTTATACAAATGATAAAACCCATATTTTGCTGAGCGTTCCCTAATTTGTTGACGACTTCCGCTTAAATTTAGAGGAAAGACTACAGTTGGTTCATCTTTAATCGCCAATCCAACAAATACTGTTCCCGGCTCTTTATGTTCTGAAGCATCTGGTCCTGCTACCCCAGTGAAACTAATTCCGATATCCGCTTTTAATAATTCTTTAACATTTTCAGCAAGATAACGAGCACATTCTTTACTAACTGCACCGTCAGTAGACAACACTTCCTCAGGTACATGTAAAACATGTTGCTTCACATCATTATGATAACAAATGACACCGCCTTTAAATACTGAAGACACACCAGCACTTTCTGTTACTTGATTACCGAAGAGACCACCTGATAAACTTTCTGCACACGCTAAAGTTAATCCTTTTTTCTTCAATAACTCTATCACCTTATAGTGCAGAAACTCTTGGTCATACCCGTAGAAAAATTCTCCTACTCTTTCTAAAATCAAATCTTCCATATGCTGAATGAGTTTCTCCGCTTCATGAGCATTTTGATGCTTCGCAGTTAAACGTAATGTCACTTCTCCATCATTCGCAAGCGGGGCGATTGTCGGGTTCGTTTGTCCATCAATTAAATCTTGAACTTTCACCTCTAATTGAGATTCCCCAATTCCGAAGAAGCGAAGCACGCGAGAATAAATGTTTTCTCCTGTTGTAAAGTTACGTAAAAAAGGCTCTACATAACTTACATACATTGGCCTCATTTCTTTCGGTGGTCCTGGTAATAAAATATAAACTTTTCCGTTCTTATTTAAACCCATACCAGGTGCCATACCGTGATCATTTGCAAATACAGTTGCTCCATTCAAAACGAGTGCCTGCTTTTTATTATTTTCAGTGAACTCACGACCTGTACGCTTAAAATAATCGCTTATTAATGCTAATGCATTTTTGTCATATACAAGCTCTTCCCCTAAGCTAGACGCAATTGTTTCCTTCGTCAAATCATCTTTTGTCGGGCCTAATCCACCTGTAAAAATAAGCATGTCCGCACGTTCTTCTGCAACTTCAATCGCCTGCTGTAATCGTTTGTTATTATCTCCAACTACAGTATGGTAGTACACATTAATGCCAATTGAAGCTAACTTTTCAGATAAAAACTGGGCGTTTGTATTTGCAATTTGTCCAAGTAATAATTCCGTTCCAACCGCAATAATTTCAGCATTCATCCCAATTCCCCCATAAACTTCTATTTTGAGTTTACAAAAGCAGCTCTATTTTTCCAGAAATAATCCCATCCTGAAATAACAGTAAAAATTAATGCAATCCATATAAAGATATCAGCAACTGGAATATGGATTAAATTTAACGGTACATCGTGTAATAAATACGCTGCAATCGCAATAATTTGTGTCCATGTTTTAATTTTCCCTAATTGATTCGCTGCAACGACTTCCCCTGTTCCAGCAAGTACAAGTCGTAAACCTGTCACAGCAAACTCACGACTTATAATTACTATAACGATCCAAGCTGGTACAGATCCCATCTCGACTAATGTGATAAGTGCTGCCGAAACAAGTAATTTATCTGCTAACGGGTCAAGGAATTTCCCTAAGTTTGTTACAAGATTATACTTTCTTGCGTAATGTCCATCAATCCAATCTGTAGCTGAGGCAATAATAAAGATAAGCGCCCCTACTAAGTGTTGAATTGGTAGATCTACATCACCAATTGTGTATGAACCCCAATCAAAGGGTGCTAACATAATTACCATAAAAACTGGGATTAAGAAGATTCTAGATATTGTAATTTTATTTGGTAAATTCACAGCTATTCCTCCATCATATCAAAAACATTTGTTCATTGAAAAAAGTCATCGAAGCGATGACTGTTATTGTGCAGGTTGCTCTACCCCTTGGTTTTTTATCACCAATCTTTGGTGAAGTTCTTTTTCTGGATCCAATGGGTAAGCGACCACTTGGCCATTCAGTTTAACTTCAACATTCGTTGCATTTCCAATATTAAGTCGCACTTCTTTTGCTGTTGATAAATCACGTTTTTCTGTTTGACCACTTTGTACTGTAGTGTTTAGAATTTCATTACCCGCATCGTCCTTAACATCTACATAACTTGTACCCTTCGCTGAAATTTCCAGTTCTAATGTTTTATTATTATGAATTTCCAAAGTAGATACCTTACCACTTGTTCCAACTACTTTTACTTCTTGTTGTCCAGTTGGTTCCTCTTTCTTTGGCTCTTCTTTTTTTGGCTCTTCTTTCTTTGGTTCTTCTTTCTTTGGTTCTTCCGCTTTCGCTTCATCTTTCTTCGTATCTAGCGGAGAATTTTCTGCTTTTTTAACTTCAATTTTCTCACTTTGAGTAGCCGGAACTCGTCCGTCATCTTTACCAGTCAGTGCTTGAATAACAAACCAAACTACGACTCCAAATGCGATTACTAACAATGCAATTAAGATTTTCGGCATATGATCTGCCATTGGCAATGATGAAGATTTTTGCATTGTTTCTTGTGTTTTTTGTCCAGTTGATACTTGTGGAACATCACGATTTTCAGATTGTGGTATCGTACTCTGATATTCTACAAGCAGTTCCTCTCCATTTAATCCAGCCGCATCTGCGTATTGTTTAATGAATGCACGTGCATAAAAAGCTCCTGGCAATACGTCATAATTGCCTTCTTCAATCGCTACTAAATGGCGTTTTTGAATTTTTGTAATCTCATGCAGCTGATCAATAGACAAGCCTTTTGCTTCTCTTGCTTCTTTCAGCTTTTGTCCTAATTCTGTCACTACTAACACCTCAATATTTCTTTAAAAGTCGAACATAGAGAAATTATTTTGCGTACCTTGCTCAATTTCATCTACTAAATTATATTGAATTTCTTCATCATAATCGTTACGTAACTCGATAATATAATCAAAATCATCCAATGTGTATTCTGACTGACTCACAAATACATCAGGATGTTCCACAACTTTCGTTGCAGGCAATCTCATAATTTCACGAACGAGTTGCCAATGCCTTTCATTGGCACGCTTTGTTGACACAATTCCATCTAGGATGAAAATATTGTCATCGCTATACTCATCTTCAATCAATTGACTACGAACAGTTTGCTTAATGAGAGTAGATGATACAAATAACCATCGTTTATTTGCACAAACACTTGCGGCAACAATGGATTCTGTTTTTCCGACACGAGGCATTCCTCGTATCCCAATTAGTTTATGGCCTTCTTTTTTCATGATTTCCGCCATAAAGTCTACAAGTAATCCTAATTCATCACGCACAAAACGAAATGTTTTCTTGTCATCTGCATCTCGTTGTATGTACCTACCATGTCTAACCGCTAGTTTATCCCTTAGCTTTGGCGGACGATATTTCGTTACCGTTATGTTATCCATCGTATTTAAAATTGATTCAAGTCTAGAGATCTGCTCTTGATTATCACACATAAGGAGTAACCCACGTCGTGCATTATCAACACCATTAATTGTGACAATATTAATGCCGAGCATACCGATTAACGAAGAAACGTCACCAAGCAAGCCAGGTCGGTTTTTATGTATTTCATATTCAAAATACCATTCAATCATCCAAGATCACTCCCCTTGCTTACTTTACACCTACGTACTATATTATATGATTTCACCTTAATAGGGAAGCTAAATGTATAATCTCTCCCGTGTAATTATTATACAAAAAAAGTAGAGAGGAGAATCTCCTCTCTACTTTTACTTATGTTGTACAAACTTAACCATTAAATTTGCGATTGTATGCTGCTCTTGTTCATCAGCAACTTTCCAAAGCTCAGACAATAATTTTTCTTGATCGTTACGCGCTTCTACTTCATTTGCTAAATAATCGCCAACACGAAATGCCATATCTGATACGGCACCATTATTAAGCCCTTTTCCTTCCGCTTGTTCTAAACGTTCTCCTAAAAAGCTCTTCCACTGATCAAAATTATCTAACACTGACATAATTAAGCACCTCACTATTGAGTAATAAAATCATGCTTAATTTGTGCAACTTTTCATTTTTTATGTAAGAATTTTTTAACAATGCCAGCCACCATTCACACCGATAATTTGTCCAGTTATGTAAGATGCTCCTGGTGATACGAGAAATGAAACTGTCTTTGCTACCTCTTCTGGTAAACCTATTCTGCCTAATGGTATCTCTTCAGCAATGCCAATCTTATCTTCTTCAGAAAAGACACTTAACATTTCCGTTTCAATTGCACCTGGTGCTACTGCATTCACACGCAATCCACTTAAAGAAACCTCTTTTGCTAAAGCTTTCACATATGAATTTTGTGCTCCCTTTACCATTGAATATAACACTTCACAAGAAGCCCCTATTTGCCCCCATATAGATGAAACAACTACAATATTTCCACTTCTCCGCCCAATCATAGGTGGAAGTGCCTTTGATAGTAATTTATATACACTCTTAACTTGAAGTTCTACCATATAATTCAACTCATCATTTGTTACATCTGTCACTAATCCAAAGATACTCTTCCCAGCTGCGTATACGATAACATCAATAGGATGTTCAATTTGTCCCCACAACTGCTCTGCCCCATCATTAGAAGCTAAATCCGCTTGAACAGGAATCACTTCACCCCATTCCTTCTGTAACTCATTTACCTTGTCTTCACTGTTATTGTAATGAACATATACAGTATATCCATCTTGAATTAATTGTTTTGAAATAGCAGAGCCAATCCCTCCGCTCCCTCCAGTTACTAATGCATACTTTTTCATAATTACCCTCTCTTATCTCTACAAGCTCATTTTTCATATAACTAAATAATACCCTCATCTTACAATTTATCAATGATAAGATGAGGGTATCTTTTAAATTTTATTTTTTCGGTAAAACTTGACAAACGCTCATTTTTTCTTCTGATAATAATAATTTCGCTACTTCTTGTAAATCTTGAACAGTTAGACTTTCTAATTCAGTCAATGCATCAAACAAGCTAGATTCATTAAACGCATATCGCGTAAATTGATTTGCAATATATTCCGGTGAATTCAACGAGCGTAAAAAGCCACCAATTTTCTTTTTCTTTACTCGTTCTAATGCTGCCTCATCTAATTGATCATAATTTGTGTTTAATAAAATATCTTTCAAACGCTTTTCCAATTCATCCGGTTGCTTCGTATCACCGCCAACCATTGCAAAACCGAAGTTATTCTCTTCCGTATAATCATACGAGAACGAATCATCAATAAGCCCTTCATTATATAACGATTCGTAATGAACCGAGCTTTTTCCAAATAAATAATCTAAAAGTAACGTAAGCGCGATTTCTTGTTTTAAAAGAGCTTTCCCTTTTTCTTTTAAATTTGTCGCTTTAATACCGACTAAACATTTCGGTGTTTGTACAGGCATTGAAATGATTTTCTTCTTTTCATTTACCTCATTTGGTTCATCTTCAAATGAACGTACAATTTCCGGCTGATTTTTATAATCTTTTTTCGCTTGATTTTCACGCACTAAGTCCATTGTTTCCTCTGGATCAATTGCACCAACAACAAATAGTAACATATTGCTCGGATGATAAAATGTTTCGTAGCATTCATATAATAGGTCTTTCGTAATTTTACTAATAGACTCGATTGTCCCTGCAATATCAATTTTAATGGGGTGCTTTACAAACAAGCTATCAATTAATCCAAAGTATAAGCGCCAATCTGGATTATCTTGATACATTTGAATTTCCTGTCCGATAATCCCCTTTTCTTTTTCAACAGTTTTTTCAGAGAAGTAAGGCTCTTGTACGAAATTTAACAACGTATTTAAATTTTGTTCTACATTTGATGTGCATGAAAAAAGATAAGCTGTTCTTGTAAAGGATGTGAAAGCATTTGCCGATGCTCCTTGTTTACTAAACAATTGAAAAGCATCGTGATCTTCTTTTTCAAATAATTTATGCTCAAGAAAATGCGCAATTCCGTCAGGTACACGAATCATTTCTTCTTTACCTAATGGTACGAATGTATTATCCATAGAACCATACTTTGTCGTAAACGTTGCAAATGTTTTATTAAATCCTTGCTTCGGTAAAACATATACATCTAATCCATTCGGAAGTTTTTCATAATAGAGCGTCTCTTTTAATTGCTCATAAACAATCTTCTCCATTTATTCTCCCTCCGTTCCTTGTAAAAAGTAAATTGTATCTAGTTCAATATTTTTAGCAACTTTCACAATCTCTTCTTTCGTCACACTTTCTATACCTGTTAGCCATTCTTCAACTGGACGTGTACGATCTGAAATAATACCATGATATAGCATTTCCACAAATCCACGTGGCGTATCAATTGCTTCTAATATTTGATTTTGAATGACACTTTTCGTTTGATGCATCTCTTCTTCAGAAAAATCACCATTTTGCATCGCAAGCATTTGTTCTTTAATAATTTCAACTGCTTTTTCATAATTTTTTGCTTCAATCCCTGACATAACAAACAACAAGCCTTTATGACTTTCAAATCTTGATGCTGCATAGTACGCTAAACTATTCTTTTCGCGGACATTTACGAATAACTTCGAATGAGAAAAACCTCCAAATAGCCCATTGAACAATTGCAGTGCAAAATAATCTTCATCTTTATATGTGACAAACGTACGATAACCAATGTGTAATTTACTTTGTTTTAATTCTTGTTTTTCAACAACTTCTTTTTCTTCATTATTTCGCTTATGAAGGAGTACGTTTCTTTCTCTCACAGGACGCGCTGTAATAGAAAAATACTTACTTACAAGATCAACTGCGTTTTCTGAAATATCACCAATAATATATAGATCCATTTCATCTTCCGCTAACACCTTTTGATAATATTGATACAAACTTTCATTTGTAATAGAAGTAACACTCTCTTTTTTTCCATTTGCACTTAATCGATACTGTTCTACTTTGCACATTTCTTCGATTAAACGCTCATTTGCATAGCGCATTTTATCATCATAAGTAGCTTCAATTCTCTGCAAAAGCGCTCTTTTTTCACTTTCTACAATAGAAGGTAGGAAACTATTTCCCTCTGTTGCTGGATGTAAAACAATATCCGATAACATAGAAAGCGCTTTTTCAAATAACGGTGGTGCATCGTGTAAATATACTTCATTTGCAATGTCTACATAAATGGAGATGATATGGTCTTCCCCTTTTTTACTTACATCTACTCCCAAAGAAGATCCGTATAATTCTTCTAAATATTGACGTAGACGAATTACAGAAGGAAGTTTTTCTGTCGCACTTTGCAATACGTATGGCAATAGGGCACGCTCTGTCACCGTCTCCTCATTTAAAGGTGCTTTAAAACGAAATACAAAGGTATTTGTTTTATATTTATCAGTCGGAATAATATGTACTCGCAAACCACCTAACTCATGTAATTGTTGTTCCATTAGTTTCATTTATAGCCCTCCTTTACGTATATAGGAATATTCCTCTTCAATATACAGTTTTTAGAAATAAAAAACCAATTTTTCTTCCTTATTATGCTTACAAATGACTTTTTCTAAAAACTATAATATGTAAGGAACATAGTAAAATTTCGTATTACATATATTCTATGTAAAAAAGCTCACACTAATGTGCGAGCTTTTTTCTACTTACAAATTACTTATCGTTTTCCTTTTTCATAAGGAGTTCCTAATGCTTTCGGAGCTTCAGAACGACCTACAAAACCGACAAGTGCTAATATTGTGAATACATACGGTAATATCGTTAATAAAACACTTGGAATCTGGTCTAATACAGGAATTGTTCCACCCGTTACACTAAGAGACTGAGCAAAGCCAAAGAATAGAGCTGCACCCAGTGCGCCTAGCGGATTCCACTTCCCAAAGATCATAGCAGCTAAAGCTAAGAAACCTTGTCCTGTAATAGTTGCTCCTGAGAAGTTATTAGAAATGGACATTGCAAAAATCGCCCCACCAATTCCGGCAAACACCCCTGATATACAAACGCCGATATAGCGCATTTTATATACGTTAATCCCCATCGTATCCGCTGCCATTGGGTGTTCACCAACAGCACGCAATCGAAGACCAAACGGTGTTTTATAAATAACATACCAAACAACAAATGCTAAAACAATCGCAATATACGACGTTATTGGTACATTTGAAAAGAATATTTTCCCTATAACCGGAATATCCGAAAGACCTGAAATATCAATCTTTTCAATACGGTACTGAATAAAGTCAGTCTGCCCTTTATCAAAGATCTTCTTAATTGCAAATACTGTTAAACCAAGAGATAAGAAGTTAATTGCTACACCACTTACAACTTGATCCGCTCGGAATGTAATAGATGCTACTGCATGAAGTAATGCAAATAAACCACTACCAATTGCCGCAAACAATAACGCAATCCACGGAGTCATCGTTCCCCAAGTATCACCCATTAATAAGTTTGTAACAACTCCAATAAATGCACCAAATAGCATTAGTCCTTCTAATCCGATATTTACAACACCCGATCGTTCACTAAATACACCACCTAGTGCTGTGAAAATTATAGGTGCCGATGTATATAACGTACCCGTCACAAGAATGGCTAATATATCTAAAAAGCTCATTTATTTCCCCTCCTTGCTCATGCGTGTAAGCGCCCATCTTAACACATAACTACATGCAACAAAGAAGATGATACATGCAATAATTACGTTTATAAGCTCTGATGGCACATCTGCCTCAAAGTTCATTTGAGGGGAAGCACTTTTCAAACCACCAAATAATAAAGCTGAAAGGATAATACCAAACGGATTATTTCCTCCAAGTAAGGCTACGGCAATCCCGTCAAACCCTACCCCTGTAAAGGAGGACATCGCTGTCATGCTTTGGAATGTTCCTAATCCTTCCATCGCTCCACCAATCCCTGCGAACGCACCAGCAATTGTCATGGAAAATACTACATTACGAGAAACTTTCATCCCTGCATATTGAGAAGCATGTTGATTAAATCCTACTGACTTTAATTCATAACCTAAAGTTGTTCGATCTAATAAGAACCACATTAAAATAGCGATTAAAATTGCTACAATAATTCCCCAGTGAAGGCGTGAACCGTCAGTAATGGATGCAAGCCAGTCTGAAGATAATGACGCACTCTCTTTAATGTCGTACGTTTTATCATTACCCTCGTGTAAAAAGCGCTTAATAATATCATATGTTACATATAACGCGATATAGTTCATCATAATTGTTACAATAACTTCATTAACTTGAAACTTTCCCTTTAAATATCCAGGGATGAAACCCCAGATTCCGCCTACTAACGCTGCGAATAAAATAGATAATGGAATGTGAAGAACAGCTGGTAGCGAGACTGCATAACCGAACCAAACCGCTGCAAGCCAACCAACTAACAATTGACCCTCTACCCCGATATTAAATAAACCTGTACGAAATGCAAACGCCACCGATAAACCAGCAAGAATAAGCGGTATCATTGTACGAAGTGTTTCACCAATCGCACTTGGACTGCCGAACATGCCTGTCCAAAGTGCACTATAACCAACAATTGGGTCATAGCCACTAACTAGCATTACAATCGCTCCTACAAGTAAGCCAAAAATAACGGATAGTACTGGGACTAAAATATTTATCGTTCGTTCTGTTAAAAGTTTTTTAGCCATTTGTACCCACCTGCTCCTTCTTTGTTCCTCCAGCCATTAACAATCCAAGCTGTTGTTCATTCGTTTCTTTCGCATCAACTATTGCTACAATTGTTCCTTCATAAATAACAGCAATTCGATCGCTAACATTTAAAATTTCCTCTAACTCTAGTGATAAAAGTAATACACCTTTTCCTTTATCTCTTTGCTCTATTAATCTCTTATGAATAAATTCAATTGCCCCTACATCTAAACCACGTGTCGGCTGTGCTGCAATTAATAAATCTGGATCACGGTCTACTTCACGTGCAATAATTGCCTTTTGCTGATTTCCCCCAGATAGTGCACGAGCTAACGTTTGCTCACTAGGTGTACGTACATCAAACTGTTCAATAAGTGCCTTTGCTTTTTCTGTAATTTTGCTGAAATTTAAAATCCCTTTCTTTGAAAACGGATTTTTATAGTACGTTTGCAAAACTATATTATCTCTAACAGAAAAATCAAGAACGAGTCCGTGTTTATGACGATCTTCTGGAATATGACCAATTCCTTCTTCTGTTATTTTTCTAACAGGCCAATTTGTTATTTCTTTCCCTTTAATTGCAATAGAACCTGACTCAACTTTTCGTAAACCAGTAATTGCTTCTATTAATTCACTTTGTCCGTTTCCATCAATTCCTGCAATACCGACAATTTCCCCCGCACGAACAGTTAAGTCAAGGCCTTTTACAGCAGGTAGTTGACGTGCATCGTGAACAACAAGGTTTGCAATTGAAAGTACCTCTTCTTTTGGCTTCGCGTCTATTTTTTCTGTTTTAAAATTCACTTGACGTCCGACCATTAATTCTGCAAGTTTATTTTCATCCGTATTTGCAACGTCAACCGTTCCAATCCCTTTTCCTTTACGAATAATCGTACAACGATCGCAAACTTCCATAATTTCTTTCAACTTATGTGTAATAAGAACAATAGATTTCCCTTCTTGCACAAGCTTTTTCATAATTTGAATTAGCTCATGAATTTCTTGTGGTGTTAACACAGCTGTCGGTTCATCAAATATTAAAATTTCTGCCCCGCGGTAAAGTGTTTTTAAAATCTCAACACGCTGTTGCATACCGACAGAAATATCTTGTATTTTCGCATATGGATCTACAGCTAAACCGTATTGTTCAGACAGTTTTTGAATTTCTTTAGCAGCTTCCTCAACAGCAATTTTCCCTTTTTTCTTCGGTTCGTTTCCGAGAATAATATTCTCTGTAACTGTAAAATTATGAACAAGCATAAAGTGCTGATGTACCATTCCAATACCAAGGTCATTTGCTATATTCGGATTTGTAATCTTTACAGTTTTTCCTTTAATTTTAATTTCACCTTGTTCTGGCTGGTACAAACCAAATAGTACATTCATCAATGTGGATTTCCCTGCACCATTTTCTCCAAGTAAAGCATGTATTTCTCCCTGCTTTACTTGCAGCGTAATATCATCATTCGCTACAATGCCTGGGAATACTTTCGTAATGTTATTCATCTCAATTACGTATTCCATTGTGTTCCTCCTTTTAACAGGGAACATTCCCCTATTACACTATTAACTTATTAAGCAATTCGGAAGTTTTATACATACAAAGGTTAGTTCTATGAACTAACCTTTGCTATTTCTCTATTTATTTTTTTAGAGAAGCTTCATATTCTTTATACTCTTTATCTGTAGCTGGTACTTTAATTGCACCATCTGTAATTTTCTTTTCAAACTCTTCTACTTTTGTTAAAATTTCAGGGTTAACTTTTTTCACGTTGTCAGTTGTTTTTGCAATACCAACGCCGTCATCTTTTAAGCCAAACGCTTCTATTTTACCGCCTTTTAATTTACCGTCTTTCGCTTCTTGTGCTACTTTTTCAACAGCGATATCTACACGTTTTACCATTGAAGTTAATGTTACATTTTCAGGCATACCTTCTTGGTTTTGGTCACGGTCAACACCGATTACCCAAACGTTTTCACCTTTTTTCTTACGGTTTTTCGCTTCAGTGAATACACCATTACCTGTACCACCAGCAGCATGATAAATTACATCTACGCCTTGACCATACATTGCTGAAGCAAGAACTGTACCTTTTTCAGGTTTATCAAATGCTTCTGCATATTCAGATACGATTTCAATATTTGGATTTACTGCCTTTGCACCAGCTTTAAATCCATTTTCGAATTTACTAATTAAATCACTCTTCATTCCACCAACAAATCCTACTTTATTCGATTTCGTTGACATAGCTGCTACCGCACCTACAAGGAATGAGCCTTCATGATCTTTAAATGTAATGCTTGTTACGTTTGGTGCATCTACAACAGTATCAACGATTGCGAATTGTTGTTTTGGAGATTCTTTTGCTACTTCTTTAATTGCACCTTCTAATTTATAACCAATTCCGAAAGATAAATCATACTTATCTTTTGAAAATTTCTTTAAGTTCGGAATATAATCTGCTTCTTTTTCAGACTGTAGGTAACGATAATTTGTCTTTTCCTTTAAATCGTTATCTTTACCAAACTTTTTTAGCCCTTCCCAAGAAGATTGGTTGAATGATTTATCATCAACGCCTCCAACATCTGTTACCATACCGACTTTGAAATCTTTATTGTCTTTACTGTCTTTCTTGTCACTGCTCGCTTTATCCGAGTTACCACATGCACCTAAAACTGTACTTGCTGCTAATGTTAATGATAATAAAAGACCTGCTTTTTTCTTCATACTAGAAACCCCTCCTAAAATGATATATATTTCTTCTTACGCTGCTGTCCCTTACTTCTTGCTGTCACCTCCCTAAAAAGGAACTTACTTACATACGTTTTCTTAATACGTGGAAGCTAAACTTATCAGCTCTAAAGTAATTAATAGAATATAAGATTGGCTCATCATTTTGATCATAGTGCATTTGTTTTAATACAAGCAGTGCTGTTTCAGGCTCACATTCTAAAATCGGTGAGATTTTCGGATGGTAACCAATCGGCTCAATATGAGCAACCGCATACGTTATGCGCTTATGCGTGTTATTATGTATCACTGTAAGTAATGATTCTTCATTGTAGCCCGATAAATCCGGCAATATTTCTTTTGCAAGTTTATCAATGCAATATACAACAGGTTCCCCATCCGCTGTACGCACACGCTCAATCATCACTGCATTAAAACCATCTTCACTATTAAACTTCTCTTTTTCTTCTTCGGTTAAAGTTGTTGTAGATGATGATAAAAAGATTGTTCCTGGTGTTTTCCCCACACTAGAAATCATATCTGTAATACTAGAAAGTTGTTCTATTCCAGAAGAAAATAATGGCTTTGCATTTACAAACGTCCCTACACCATGTCTACGAATGACAACATTTTCTTCTTCTAAAATACGCAATGCTTCCCTTAAAGTAGCTCTACTTACGCCAAGTTCTTTCGCTAAATCAAACTCTGATGGCAGCTTTTGTCTTTCTTTGTAAGCCCCATCTTTAATTTTTTCTTTGATGTGATCAATCACCCGTAAATATAGGTGACGACTATCGGATTTTACTGACATAAGACTCCCCCGCATTTCAATTATTCGACCTCTGATGTAAGACTTCTTTTCTCTTTTTTCAACTTACAACATAGTAAACATGACTAATCACTAAAAATAAACACAATTGTCGAATAAATATTAATAATTTTTTTAGATAAAATTTTCACTCTTTACTGCATAAAAAAAACTTTGCACCATAAACATTCCTCTTTTCGAGAAAAAGTTCGGCACAAAGATCCCTTACATCCTTTGTTACACACTTTTCCCCTCATAGTCTAGCAATTCATGGTTGCCAGGTAGAAACTTATGGACCTTATCTCCAAGATTATATGAGGCAGTGATTCTTTTCGAAGTAATCTTACCACTTGCTCTCATACGTGTCAACAAAATTTAACATTTTTCTACAATGAATATCGAACATTTATAAAAAGGCACACTCATAGCATTCGTATTCTAAAGAACCGACTTGAATGTAAGCCCTTTCTTTCTTGTTGAATATAGTATATAACAAAAACAGTATATAAAAAAGCCTAATTGCAAAAACAATTAGGCTTTTTTTAAGAACTTTTTTCTTGTACATCATTAATGAGCACTTCTCTCGGTTTACTACCCTCATATGGACCTACTACACCGTTCATTTCCATTGCATCAATTAGACGAGCAGCTCGCGTATAACCTACTCTAAATCTACGTTGCAACATAGAAACAGACGCTGTTTGCATTTCCACTACGAGCTGAACTGCTTCATCGTATAATTCATCTTCAACTTGCTGCTTTGTCTCAGGGACATCTTGTGGAATCATATCCTCTTGATATTGTGCTTTTTGCTGCCCAATAACATATTCTACAACTCTCTCAACTTCATCATCTGATAAAAATGCACCTTGTACACGAACAGGCTTTGATGCACCAATTGGTATAAATAGCATATCTCCACGACCTAGCAGCTTCTCTGCGCCACCACCATCAAGAATTGTACGAGAATCCGTTTGAGAAGATACAGCGAATGCAATACGTGATGGAATATTCGCTTTAATAACACCTGTAATAACGTCAACCGATGGGCGCTGCGTTGCAATAATTAAATGAATACCAGCCGCACGAGCCATTTGTGCCAAGCGCATTATCGCATCCTCTACATCCGACGAAGCAACCATCATTAAATCTGCTAACTCATCCACAATTACTACAATATACGGTAATTCAGGTTGTTTCGCTTCCGATTGATTATTATGCGCTTTAATATAATCGTTATACCCTTCAATATTCCGCGTACCACTATGAGCAAACAACTCATAACGGCGTTCCATCTCACTTACAACCTTTTTCAAAGCTTGCGATGCTTTTTTCGGATCAGTTACAACTGGTGTTAATAAATGGGGCACACCATTATATACATTTAACTCTACCATTTTCGGATCGATCATCATTAATTTTACTTCATGCGGTTTTGCACGCATTAAAATACTAACTATAATCCCGTTAATACACACACTTTTCCCACTACCTGTCGCACCGGCTACTAGTAAATGGGGCATTTTATTTAAACGGGCCAATACAGCTTCACCTGTAATATCTCGTCCAAGACCAATTAACAACTTCTCTTCTGGATGATTATTAGCCTTAGAGTCCAGCACTTCCCTAAGTGTTACCATAGAAACTTCTGAGTTCGGAACTTCAATCCCTACAGCTGATTTCCCGGGAATAGGCGCTTCAATACGAATGTCTTTCGCAGCTAAAGCAAGCGCTAAATCATCACTTAAACTAACAATTTTACTTACCTTTACTCCCATATCAGGATACACTTCATACTTCGTAACTGCAGGACCTCTGTGTACTTTTGTCACTTTCGCTTTCACACCAAAACTTTGGAATGTACGTTCCAATTTACGAGCATTTTCATAAATTTCCGCATTTTCATTTGTAACTTGCTTATTTTTTGGGAACTTTAATATATCAAGCGAAGGAAGCTTATAATCTTTATTTTCAACATTTGAAAATTGCATCGGTGGGGCACTTGTTTCCGCCTCTAAAGATTCCACAATTTTTTCTCCACGCTTTTTCTTAGGCTCTTCAATAGGTGGAGCTTCTTCAATAAACGGTGAAGTAATTGGATCTGTTACATGTTCTTCTTCCATCCGTTTATCCTCTTCTTCATTTACAGGATAATTCTCAGTGAAATTTGAAATAATGGGGGGATCAATTTGCATCTCTTCCATCGGCTCAATCACTTCTTCTTGCTCCACAGCACGTGCGTGTCTTGAACTTCTTGTTGTTTTTTTCTTTTCTGTTTGTTCAGCAATCCTTTTTGATCGCCAATCTTTATAATCCCCTTGCATAACTTGAAATTGACTTCTAAGAATTCTACCCACCGGGGCAAGAACTTCTCCAATATGCTTATTTGTTATACAAAGTATTCCAAGAATAACTAAAATAATTCCAATGATATAGGCTCCTACTTCATCAAATAAGAAGTAACATGTTGCGAACATGAGCGCACCAAACATCCCACCGCCTAAGTGAACGCTATCTGGCCCTTTTTTCATTTCAAGAAAGAAGTTATCTTTCGTACTCACAATAACAGAAGTATTTTGCACTGCTCCATCTTTCGTAAGAAGGTTAAATAATGTAATATGACTGAACATTAATATCGCCAATACAATTAAATAAAAACCGATTAACCGTTTATTTAAAAGGTTCGGCCATCCACGTTTTATAACAAACGAAACCGATAAAGCTATTACACCTAACACACCAATTATGTACCACTCACCAAAGAAGAAGCGAAAAAATAACACAAACGATTTCCCTACAACGCCTAGCTGTAAAATCGTAATGATTGAAAGTGCAAAAAGAGCCAAACCGACGATTTCATAATATAGAGTTGGCTTTATCGTACGTCTTGCCTTTGCCTTCGTCCCTCTTTGCTTTTGTTTTGCCATTTCTTCACCTCGTGTTCTACATATAAATAAGGACAACCTCTAAAAAAACTCTACTTATATGTCTGTTTTCTCTATTCTTTCAGGTCTTTATCTCTTCTATTTTTACACTTCTTGTAAAATGTTAAATAAACAGAAGAAAGCAGCCCCCTACTCATGGCTGCTCAACCGTCTTGTTTTTTATATTATACCATAGCTTCTGAACAAAATCCTTCTTTTTGCTAAAAGGTTATTTTCTGACCAGGCTCATACTCTAAGTAGTGAAATGGATTCGTACTTAACACACGCACAATAGAATAACACCCATGTTCCTCTTCAGAAACCATCAATTCAACACCATGTATATTTACAACTTTTTGACTTTCACATTGCGAATAATCGGCAGGGTATACAAGTTGCTCTGGCATAATTGTATATAGAATCATTGTAGCATCGTTCCTTCTGCATTATCATCTGCGCGAGCCTCTATTAATTCGTTTAGTTTTTGAAGTGCACTCCCAATGCCACCCACATCATCAATAAGACCATACTTCACTGCATCTCCACCAATTACATTCGTCCCAATATCTCGGGTCAAATTCCCTTTCGCAAACATAAGTTCTTTAAAACGATCTTCCGTTACTTTCGAATGTTTCGTCACAAATCGAATGACTCTTTCTTGCATTTTATCCAAATACTCAAATGTTTGCGGCACACCTATAACAAGACCGGTTAAACGAATTGGGTGAATCGTCATCGTCGCTGTTTCTGCAATAAATGAATAATCAGTCGAAACTGCAATTGGTACACCAATCGAATGCCCTCCGCCTAAAACAAGAGATACCGTCGGTTTCGAAAGCGAAGCTACCATCTCAGAAATCGCTAGCCCTGCTTCAACGTCTCCTCCAACTGTGTTTAATATTAAAAGCAAACCTTCAATTTTCGGATTTTGCTCAATCGCGACAATTTGCGGGATAATGTGCTCATATTTTGTTGTTTTATTTTGCGGTGGCAACTGAACATGACCTTCCACCTGTCCAATGATTGTTAAACAATGAATACGTGATTCATTCATTTGCGGCACATTCGTTTGTCCAAGCTGTTGAATTTTCTCCACTATTGAAGCTTCTTTCGGAACTTCTTTCGGCCCAGCTTCTTTTTCTTCATTTGTATAACGATCACGTTCTGTCATATCGCATCCCCTTTCACTCGTATATAACTATTATTTCTTAAGTTATAAATTTCATTCGATAGGGTTTAAAAAGAAAAAAGATCACCCGTAAAGGTGATCTTTTTTACACTTCCATAATAATCGGTAAAATCATAGGTTTTCTCTTTGTCTCTTCGTACAAGAACTGCCCTAATAATTCACGAATATTTTGTTTTAACATAGACCATTCAATTGAATATTCTTTAATTGATTGCTCAACAATCATGCGTACAATCTCTGTAGATCGCTCAATTAATGCTTCTGATTCACGAACATATACAAAACCACGTGAAATGATTTCTGGACCAGAGATAATTTTCTTTTCATCTTTACCAAGTGTTACAACAACTACTAATATTCCATCTTGAGATAACATCTTTCTATCTCGAAGAACGATATTACCAACGTCACCTACACCTAACCCATCAATTAAGACATTACCAGCTTGCACTTTACCAACTAAGTTTGCTTCATTATCACCAAAAGCAATTACATCGCCTTTTTCTACGATAAAAATATTTTCTCTTGTAATACCTACATCTTCAGCTAAATATGCATGTGCTTTTTGCATACGAAACTCACCATGTACGGGTACAAAATACTTAGGTTTCATTAAATTTAACATTAGTTTTAATTCTTCTTGACTACCATGACCTGAAACGTGAACTTTTCTTTCACCGTAATAAATAACTTCAGCTCCAGCTCTAAATAACAAATCAATAATTTTCGATACAGATATTTCATTCCCCGGAATTGGAGAAGCTGCAATAATAACAGTATCACCTTTACGAATTGAAATTTGTTTATGAGCTTGCTTCGCCATTCTAGAAAGTGCTGCCATCGGTTCCCCTTGACTACCTGTCGTTAAAATAGCTACCTTTTTCTCTGGGAAGTTGTCTACTTCTTGTAATGAAATAACCATACCTTCTGGAACATCTAAATAACCAAGACGTCTTGCAATGTCTACTACTTTCACCATACTACGTCCTACTACCGCTACTTTTCTTCCTGTTTCGGCAGCCGCGTCAAATACTTGTTGAATACGATGTACGTTCGATGCAAATGAAGCAACGATAATACGACCTTCTGCACCGTAGAACACTTTAGAAATTTCTACACCAACTTCTTTTTCCGAACCTGTATAGCCTGGACGCTCAGCGTTTGTACTATCAGATAATAAGCAAAGTACGCCTTCATTTCCGATTTGTGCCATTTTCCCAAGATCTGCTCCATTATTTCCAATTGGAGTTTGATCAAATTTAAAGTCTCCTGTATACACTACAGCACCTTTTGATGTATGGAAACAAACACCAACAGAATCCGGAATACTATGTGTCGTTCCAAAGAATGACACTGTTGTAGTATTAAACTCTACTGTTGAATTTGAATCGATTGTTTTTAAGTCCACACGGCCTAACATGCCCGCTTCACCAAGTTTTTCTTGTATAAGTCCTACCGTTAATTTCGTTGCATACACTGGAATAGATAATTTACGAAGTACATAAACAATTCCACCAATATGATCTTCATGACCGTGAGTAATAAATAAACCTTTTACTCGCTCTTGATTTTCCACTAAGTATGTAATATCAGGAATAACGATATCAATCCCAAACATTTCATCTCCTGGGAACATTAATCCTGCATCTACAATAAAGATTTCAGAATCAATTTCAACACTGTACATGTTTTTCCCGATTTCACCTACTCCACCAAGAGCAAATACTTTAACAGACTCATTCTCTTTTCTCTTCATGTTGTTGCCTGGTTTAAAAATCTTGCAAACACTGATTTCACTAAAATTGTAGAGACACCAGGGGAAACTCTACAACCACCATATATTCACCGTCCAAGACGAATGTCCTTACCGTTATGCGATATCATGTCCTTGTATATTTTTTAAACCAGGTTTCACCTCTCTTTCATTATATAAATCAAATATCTTATTCGATATGATATGAAAATTTAATTAAATTATAATTTCTTCCAATTTTGCTAAGCATACCCGTACTAAGCTACTTAGCCATATTATACCTGATACAAGAAATAGAACACAAGTTAAATTATATGAAAGACTATATAAGAAGCTAAATTGAGGTTGTAATTTGCGAGGTTTTTTTCCACATACTACCTATTATTTTTTCTACTTATATAAGATATTAATGGAAAAATATACATGTGTGTTCTGTATATAAATATAAAGCACTATTCACTAAAAACACATGATCTCTATAATCAATTTCTAACCAATATTATGCCGTCCCCTTCTTATTACACCTCATTAACTATGCTGTTTTTACCACTCACGTATATTTAATCTAAATAAAAATGACCTAGTTTCACACTAGGTCATTTCTTATTAACGAGGAATAGATTGCATTACAGATTGTAACGTTACTCTTTCTTCTTCTGTTAATGGAAGAAGCGGTAAACGTACAGAACCTACATCTAATCCAACCATTTGTAACGCTGTTTTTACTGGCGTTGGGCTTGGCGCCATAAATAATGAATCCGTTACTCTTACAAGTAATTGATGTAATTTTTGCGCCTTCTTAAACTCTCCCGCTTGGAATGCTGTAATCATTTCTTGCATTTCATCTCCGATAACATGAGATGCTACTGAAACGATACCTTTCGCTCCAACCGCCATAGCCGGTAACGTTAAACCGTCATCACCGCTGTATACTGCAAAGTCGTCCGCTGTTTTTTCAATGATTGCTGTCATTGTTAGTACATCGCCGCCTGCATCTTTAATCGCAACAATGTTTTCTATTTCTGATAAACGAACAACTGTATCAACGGAGATTTGTACAATAGATCGTCCTGGAACGTTATATAGCATAACCGGAAGTGGCGTGCTTTCAGCAATCGTTTTAAAGTGCTGATACATTCCTTCTTGACTCGGTTTGTTATAATACGGCGCTACTAGCATAACTGCATCAACACCAACTTCTGTTGCCTTTTTAGTTAAGTCAACAGAGGCATGTGTATTATTGCTACCTGTTCCAGCGATTACGGGCACCCTTTTATCGACAACAGATACGACATGGCGATATAACGCTACTTTTTCTTCTGAAGTTAATGTAGGAGATTCACCTGTCGTTCCTCCTACCACGATTGCTGTTGTACCGTTATCAATTAAATAATTTACCAATTTCGTTGTCTTTGCAAAATCGATATTCCCGTTTATATCAAACGGTGTTACCATCGCAGTTGCAATTGTCCCAAAATCTATCATGGTCTCACTCCTTATTGTTCCAGTTGCTTTTCTTTTGAAAGCTCAAACGCACTATGTAATGCATTTACAGCCTCCACTAAATCAGTTTCTTTTACAAGAACCCAAATTGTCGTATGACTATCTGCCGATTGCAGAATTTGAATACCTTTTTCTGCTAAAGCTGTAACGATTTTCGCAGTAACCCCTGGGATTCCTGCCATTCCAGCTCCAACGATAGATACTTTGGCACAATGCTCTGTCACAATTGGCTCATATCCAAGTTGTTTCAACACTTCGACAGCACGAGCTGATACATTATCATTTACTGTGTAAGCTACACCAGTAGGAGAAATGTTAATTAAATCAACACTAATGCCTTCGTTTGCCATTTCTTTAAATACATGTTGTTGCAAATCATATGCCGTTTCTTTTGCAAGTACTTTAATTTGCGTTACGTTTGATACGTGGGCAATACCTGTAACAGGACGTTCTTCTACATCCTGCCCTTTTGTAGCACCATCGTATGCTGCAATAAGCGTACCTTCGCTATCAGAATACGTAGAGCGTACACGAAGCGGTACTTTTGCATGCATCGCAATTTCAACCGCACGTGGATGAACGACTTTTGCACCTTGGTAAGCCATATTACAAATTTCGTTATACGTTACCGTTTGAAGATGACGTGCATCTTTTACAATACGAGGATCCGCAGTCATAACACCTTCTACATCTGTGAAGATATCAATAAATTCAGCATGAAGCGCAACACCTAATGCTGAAGCTGAAGTATCGCTACCTCCGCGTCCAAGTGTTGTCGTATCACCTTTTTTCGTTTGCCCTTGGAATCCTGTAACGACGATTACATCTAGATTTTCTAATTCTTCATGTATACGATCGCAATTCATTTCAACGATTTTCGCATTCGTAAAGTCATCATTTGTTACAAAACCAGCTTGTGCACCATTTAATGCCGCTGCTTTTATACCGTTCTCATTTAACATATTAGAGAAAACAATTGCAGAGATTAACTCTCCACATGATAATAATAAATCTTGCTCACGTTTAGAAATAGTAGATTCCTCTTGATTTACAAGACTTAATAACGTATCCGTTGCATACGGTTCACCTTTACGGCCCATAGCAGATACGACAGTAACTACTTTATATCCAGCAGCTAACGATTTTTTTATATGATGAAGCGCATGCTTACGTCCATTTTCATCACGTACTGATGTGCCACCAAATTTTTGAACAATTATTTTCATATTTTGCACCTTCTCTTAGCCGTTTACACTAATTGTAATTTTACTAAGCGCTCTGCAATTTGAACAGAATTCCATGCAGCGCCTTTTAATAAGTTATCAGATACGACCCAAAGATGGAATCCTTTATCGTTATTTAAATCTTTACGGATTCTTCCAACGAATACTTCGTTTTTACCTACTGCAGTAGCTGGCATTGGATATAACTGCTCTTCTGGATTATCTTGCAGAACAATACCTTCTGCATTTGCAAGTAAGCTCTTTAATTCTGCTACTGTTACGCCTTCTTTTTCTACTTCGATGTAAACAGACTCAGAATGCCCTGATACAACTGGTAAACGTACGCATGTTGCCGCTACTTCTAATTCAGGCATATGCATAATTTTTTTCGTTTCATTAATCATTTTCATTTCTTCAAATGTAAATCCATTATCTTGGAACTTATCAATCTGTGGAATCGCATTAAAAGCAATTTGGTAATGTTTTTTATCACCTGATACAGGTAAAACATTCGCCTTAGCTTCTTCGCCATTTAAGATTGCTTGTGATTGTTCATGAAGTTCTTCAATCGCTGCCGCACCAGCACCTGATACAGCTTGATATGTGGAAACGATTACTCGTTTTAAACCATATTGCTGACGAACTGGCTCAAGAGCTACTACCATTTGAATTGTAGAACAGTTTGGATTTGCAATAATACCATTATGTTCTTTTAAATCGTTTTCATTTACTTCAGGTACAACAAGTGGCACGTTTTCTGTCATACGGAATGCACTTGTATTATCAACAACAATCGCACCGCGCTTTGCTGCTTCTGGCGCTAATTGTTTCGATACAGATCCACCAGCACTAAATAGTGCGATATCTACTCCTTCAAAACTTTCAGGAGTCGCCTCTTGAACTGTAAATTCTTCGCCTTTAAATACAAGTTTCTTACCTGCAGATCGTTTAGATGAAAGTAACGTTAATTTCCCGATTGGAAATTCTCGTTTCTCTAAAGTATTTAACATTTGTTCACCAACTGCGCCGGTTGCTCCAACTACAGCGACATGAAAAGTTTTTTGCTTTTCCATCACTATGCCCCTTTCTAGATACCAATCCTTCTATAACTTAGAATTAGAAGGAGTATACAATACCCCTTCTAATCTTAATAACGTTAATTTTATCATATTCTACAGTAAGAATGATGGTTTCATCAAAAATTGTCCGTTTTTTTTCGTTTTTTAATTCATATATCTGAATTTTTCTACGACAACCGGTTGCAATTGTTTTCCTTGTAACGCTTCTAATACTGTATCTTCCAGTAGCTCCATACGAGCTACCATTGAGTTCGGTTTTTTCTCTGGTGCGTCTTGGCCGAATGGGACGAAGTAGATGTTTTTTGTGGCCATTAGGCGCATGAGATTTACCCCGTTTAATCCTAAAGCATCATTCGTCGAAACCGCCAATACGACAGGCTTACCATTTCTCAGCGTCGCTTTTGCTGCCATTAATACTGGAGAATCTGTCATTGCATTTGCAAATTTACTCATCGAATTTCCTGTTAGTGGTGCAATTACCATACAGTCTAATGGAATTTTAGGTCCTAGCGGTTCTGCGCCAACGATTGAATTAATTGCTTTAAATCCTGTTGTTTCTTCAATCTTTTTAATCCACTCTGCTCCCTCACCAAATCTCGTATTTGTTGATTGAACAGTGTAAGAAACAACGGGACGTATTTCTGCTCCCTCAGCAATTAATTTCTCTAAATGAGGCATCACTTCTTCATACGTACAATGTGAACCTGTAAACCCAAATCCAATTCTTTTCCCTTTTAAATTCATTCCCCATTCTCCTTTCTTGCTATTACGTCTTCTGCTAATAACTGAGAAAGAACGTTCGCTAAAATTTGTCCTGCTGTTTTCGGAGCAACAATCCCTGGCAATCCAGGTGCTAATAGCGCTTTAACTCCTCTTTTTTCTGCGTATCTAAAGTCGGTACCACCTGGTTTAGAAGCTAAATCAATTACTAACGTATGAGCTGGCATTTTTGAAATAACATTCGCTGTCACAACGAGATGTGGAATTGTGTTAATCACAATATCCATATTTCCTACTTCTTTCTCAATGTTTTGCATATGAAAAGGAGAAAACATCATCTCTGTAATACGTGCAATATGTTCCGATCGTCTTGCTCCAACTTTGACGTGGGCTCCTAATGATTGAAATGCTCTGGCAACACTCATCCCTGTTCTACCAAATCCTAAAACCATTACATTGGACCCATGAATTGTATAGTCGGTATGTTGAATTACCATCATTAATGTGCCTTCTACAGTCGGAATAGAATTGTAGATTGCCACATCATCACGATCAAATAATTTAACAAGTTTTCGGTTTGTAGTAGATACGAGATTTTCCAAGTAAGGCGTACCAATACCTGAATATATAGTAAAGTGTTCTGGTGTATTTTCAATTTGTTCTTTCGTTATAGCAACTTTTTCATTTGAAAAAATAGTATCTACTTCTCCTTTGGCATTTGTACCTGCAACTGGCAAAATGATTGCATCTACAGAAGTAAAATCTAAATTTTGTATACTTTCTTTTGCTGCCCCTGTGAAGCCATGATCCAACTGATCAAACCCTATCAATGAAAGTTTCGCATCCAATTCAACTAGTTTACGAATTACTTCTAGCTGCCTTGCATCTCCTCCTATGACAGCAATATGCATCTCAGTCAACATTCCCTAATTCACCTTCTTTTTCTGTCATTTATAAGAAAAGTGCCTACTTTTTCTTTTTCCTCCACATCATATGTAATGTACGAGTTTGAGGTGATTGAAAAACAAAAAGCACATATGATTTATCAGCTTTATATATACAAAAAAAAGACGGCCGAAATGGCCATCTTTCACTCCGAATTTGAATGGTCAGATATATCACAAAGTATCATGTCATGCCCCACTTTCTTAATATCTCTCCATTCCACCCTTACCTCTTGTTGTCCTTTTTTAAAACCTCCCCATTTTGTAACAGGTATGATAAGCGCTTGTATTTGTCCATCGCTCTCATTAATTTCTAAATCTAGATGCCCTAAAACCCCCATTTTTTCCGCTCTTTCTAAATCTACAATTTCTTTACCACTTAATTCACTTAATCGCATACACTCTCCCCCTACCGAATTTTCAATTTAAGTTATCCATTATTAGTACCTATTCTGTATGTCTAAAAAAAATAACCGTATCTCATTTAAAAGAGATACGGTTATTTTCGAGTACATCACAAAAATCAATTATAGTTTTATTCCTTTTGGAAGTTTTCCATCTGGACTAATAAGTGCAGCAGAGAATTCATCCGTAAACATATTGCGAATTAACTCATCTACATTTTGTTTTGTTACAGTGTTTACACTTTCAATAATCTCATCAAGTGAACGATGCTTACGAAGCAGCAATTCATTTTTACCGTTACGGCTCATACGACTATTCGTACTTTCTAAACTTAACATTAAGTTTCCTTTTAATTGCTCTTTACTATTCATAAGCTCTTTTTCTGTAATACCTGTATTTTTCAATGTTTCTAGTGTTTCTTGCATCGTTTCATACAGTGTATCTAATTGTTGGCTACCTGTTCCACCGTACAGTGTTAACATACCTGTATCTTCATAAGAAGAGTGGTAAGAAAATACCGAGTAAGCTAACCCACGTTGCTCACGTACTTCTTGGAATAAACGGCTACTCATACTACCGCCTAAAACGTTATTTAATACGATTAAGTTATAAATATCTTCGTGTCCCATTTGTAAGCCTTTATATCCTAAACATAAATGAGCTTGTTCTGTTTCTTTTTTACGTGCTACCTTATTAAAATGGAAAATTGGGCTATGTACTTGTTCACGGTTTGTTGTTCCTTCATAACTACCGAAATATTGCTCTACTGTTTGTAAAAATGCTTCATCAATATTTCCTGCAACTGAAACAACTACATTTTCAGGTGTATAATGATCTTTTATATATTGACGTAGTGTATCACCTGTAAACGTATCAAGCGTTTCTTCTGTTCCTAAAATAGGATATCCAAGCGGATGCGTTTCATATGTCGCTTTCGTTAACATATCATGCACAATATCATCTGGAGCGTCTTCGTACATTTTAATTTCTTCACATACGACATTCTTCTCTTTTTTCAGTTCTTCCTCATCAAATGTTGAATTAAAGAACATATCTGCTAAAACATCTAAAGCATATTTAGCATGCTCATCTAACACTTTTGCATAGTAACATGTATATTCTTTTGAAGTAAAAGCATTTACTTGCCCACCAATGCTATCAAATGATTCCGCAATTTCGCGCGCACTACGTGTTTCCGTCCCTTTAAAGAACATATGCTCTAAAAAGTGGGAAATCCCGTTATTTTTTTCATTTTCATTTCTTGATCCTGCATGGATCCAAATACCAATCGCAACCGATCTTACAGTTGGTATGTTCTCCATAACTATTCTTACACCATTTTTACAAGTATATTTTTTAATCAAAAACTTTCCTCCTACTACCAGTTTCTCTAAATTAACGCTATTATTTAATGATAACAAGTTTAAGGATGAATGTCATGCAAATGTATTTAATCCACACGTTTTTCATCCAGTAATTCTGTTATATTCCCCACTCTATATCCTTGTTCCTTCAATTTTATAATCATTGTATCTAATGCTTCTGCTGTAGATGAAGTAGGGTGCATTAATACAATGGCACCTGAATGTATTTTTCTCATTACTCTCTGCAATAATACGTCTGGCTCTGGTCGCTTCCAATCAATTGTATCTACTGTCCACATAATCGTTCCCATTTGGAAATCATCTGCAATTTGTACGACTTCATCTCGAAAACTTCCACTAGGCGGGGCAAACCATCTTACTTTTTGATTCGTGGCTGCTTCTATCATTCGATTTGTTTTTTGTAACTGTTCTCGTATTTCATCAGACGATAATGTTTTCATATTAGGATGTGTGTAAGAGTGATTTCCAACTTCTTGATTTGCATCGACAATCATTTTTGCAAATCGTAAATTTTCTTTCACCCAACGTCCTTCCAAAAAGAAAGTTGCCTTCACATCATGTTTTTTCAATATCTCTAATATACGAGGCAAATACTCATTTCCCCATGCCACATTTATTGTTAATCCAACCATCTTTTTATTTGGATGTCCCCTGTAAATTGGGGCTGGTGATAAATCTGCTAAATGGACACTCGGTGATACTTCCTTGAATTCAAGATGTTTTTGATCAAATTTCTTTAGCTTCTTCATATTGTTATAGGATGCTTCAATATCGACTTGTCTTCCATTATATCCAGGTGTTGCTTTCCATATCTTATCAATGATCGCATTTTGAGGTGCAATCTCATATTGTTTTGCATGTTTTTGAATTTCTTCATACAAGTTATCCTGTGCAAAAACGGAATAAGAGCCTAAACTGACATATAAAAAAAATACACATATGTATGCCAATATACGAACTTTCATATAAACCCTCCCATTAACTAAATAAAAAATATTTTTCTTCTTATCTTTGTTAATTTGAGCGTTATAATGAAAACTATACCTATACTGACATAAAAATATGTGTACATCATGTTTTTTACATAACAAAAAAGCCAGTTGAACTGGCTTTTACTTATTGCTGCTCTTGTTTGTTTTCTTCTTTAGCAGCTTCTTTTTCTTGCTCTTCTTTTAGCAATACTTTTCTAGATAGATTTACGCGACCTTGCTTGTCAATCTCGATAACTTTAACTGTAATTACATCACCGATTTTCACAACGTCTTCTACTTTACCTACACGCTCAAGTGCAAGTTCAGAAATGTGAACTAATCCATCTTTACCGCTGAATAATTCAACGAAAGCACCGAATTTCTCAACACGTTTCACTTTTCCTTCGTAGATTTCACCTACTTGTACTTCGCGAACAATATCTTCGATAATTTTCTTAGCTTTGTCATTCATTTCTTGATTTATTGAAGAAATAAATACTGTACCATCTTGCTCGATGTCAATTTTAACTCCAGTTTCTTCAATAATTTTATT
This sequence comes from Bacillus sp. FDAARGOS_235, assembly GCF_002073415.2. Classification (NCBI taxonomy): domain Bacteria; kingdom Bacillati; phylum Bacillota; class Bacilli; order Caryophanales; family Bacillaceae; genus Bacillus; species Bacillus sp. FDAARGOS_235. Next base: position 4,492,568 of record NZ_CP020437.2, on the reverse strand, counting down.
AATTTGTTTACCGCTCGGTCCAATAACGTCACGGATTTTATCTGGATTAATTGTCATTGTAATAATCTTTGGAGCGTAAGCTGATAATTCAGTACGTGGCTCTGCAATAACAGATAGCATATGATTTAGAATGTGCACACGACCAACTTTCGCTTGTTGTAATGCCTCTTCTAAAATTTCACGAGATAAACCATCGATTTTAATGTCCATTTGCAGTGCAGTTACACCTTGTGCTGTACCTGCTACTTTAAAGTCCATATCACCTAAATGATCTTCCATACCTTGAATATCAGATAAAATTGTGTAATGCTCACCAGATTTAACTAGACCCATTGCAATACCAGCAACTGGGGCTTTAAGTGGAACACCAGCATCCATCATTGCTAAAGTACTACCACAAATACTTGCCTGTGAAGTAGAACCATTTGATTCTAACACTTCAGATACAAGACGTACTGTATATGGGAAATCTTTTTCAGATGGAATTACAGGCTCAAGAGCACGTTCTCCTAGTGCACCGTGACCAATTTCACGACGACCTGGTCCACGCATCGGTCTTGTTTCACCAACACTAAACGATGGGAAATTGTAATGGTGCATGAATCTTTTTGATTCTTCTACACCAAGACCATCTAAAATTTGCACATCGCCTAAAGCGCCTAATGTACAAATACTTAATGCTTGTGTTTGTCCACGTGTGAATAAACCAGAACCGTGTGTACGAGATAAAATACCAACCTCTGATGCTAAAGGACGAATTTCATCACCTTTACGGCCATCTGGGCGGATTTTTTCAACTGTAATAAGACGACGTACTTCTTCTTTTACAATTTTATATAAAATCTCATTTACTTGTCCTAATGTGTCAGCGTCAGCTTCCTCAGCTTCGTAATGCTCAATTACACGCTTTTTCACTACGTTGATTGCATCTTCACGTGCATGTTTCTCATGTACTTGAATTGCAGAATGCATATCCTTCTCAGCCATCTCACGTACAGCTTGGTTAAGATCAGCATCAACTTCATATAGTTTTATTTCTAATTTCGCTTTACCTACAGCTTGTACAATCTCTTCTTGGAATGCAATTAGACGTTTAATTTCGTCATGTCCAAACATAATTGCTTCTAACATTGTTTCCTCAGGTACTTGATCTGCTCCTGCTTCAACCATGTTAATTGCATCTTTTGTACCAGCTACAACAAGGTGAATATCACTTTGTTCTTGCTGTTCTACTGTTGGATTAATAACGAATTCGCCATTAATACGACCAACTGTTGCACCAGCGATTGGGCCTTCAAATGGAATATCTGAAATCGATAACGCTAATGAAGAACCAAGCATAGCTGCCATTTCAGAAGAACAATCTTGATCAACACTCATTACAATGCTGACAACTTGTACTTCGTTACGGAAACCATCTGCGAAAAGCGGACGAATTGGACGGTCGATTAAACGACTTGCCAAAATTGCTTTTTCACTTGGACGACCTTCACGTTTAATAAAACCGCCTGGAATTTTTCCGACTGCATATAAACGCTCTTCATAGTTTACTGTAAGTGGGAAGAAATCTACATTTTTAGCCTCTTTTGATGCAGTTGCTGTAGATAGAACCGCTGTATCGCCATATCTTACTAATACTGCCCCGTTCGCTTGTTTTGCAAGCTGACCAGTTTCAACTGTTAGCTGGCGACCAGCTAAATCTATCGAGAAGACTTGCTTTTCTTGACTCATTTAAGTACCCCTCTCAATTTAAAGTATTCAATTCTTCTATGTAAATGGATAGTATATCACAATATTCTACCTCTAGTATTGCCGAAAATTAAGTAAGCTATAAAGCGTAGAAGATATATTTTTACCTAACAAAAAAGCGGGAATATTCCCGCTTCTTTGACTATCGACGTAAGCCAAGCTTTGTGATTAATTCACGGTAACGTGTGATATCGCTATTACGAAGGTAAGTTAGTAAGTTACGACGTTTACCAACCATCTTTAATAGACCACGACGTGAATGATGATCTTTCTTGTGAGTACGTAAGTGCTCGTTTAGAGTGTTAATTTGCTCCGTTAGGACAGCAATTTGAACCTCTGGAGAACCAGTATCAGTCTCATGAGTTCTAAATTGTGCAATGATTTCATTTTTACGTTCTTGTGTTAAAGCCATCCTATTTCACCTCCTATTAATTAAACCCCCAATTACCGAGCAAGCGTCGGTGAGTCGCAATGCCAAGCAATGGTTGTCATAAAGTACATAACATAGAATACTACTTTTCATTTGAAAAAGCAAGTATATTCTTTTCACTCGCAAAATATTCTTGTGCTGTTTTCTTATCTTTTGCGATTTGTTCAACTAGCTCATCAATACCATTGAATTTCTTCTCTTCTCTTATACGCATATGCCACTCAACTGTAACACTTTGATCATATATGTCTTTGTTGAATTCAAATAAGTGTACTTCAATAGATAATTGACGCTCATTTTCTTTAAAAGTTGGTTTATATCCAATATTACATACACCATCGTACCATTCATCGTGAACTTTTAATCTCACTGCATAAACACCTACAGGTGGCAATAAATACTCATCACTTAAACCTACATTAGCGGTTGGAAAACCAATTTGTCGTCCACGTTTATCGCCATGTACAACCGTTCCTCCCACTGTATAGGCTCTACCTAAAATAGATGGAATTTGTTCCATTTCACCATTTCGAATTAACTTTCGTAATGCTGTAGAACTTACCTTCTCTTCTTGAAATTCAACTTTTTCAATCACAGTTTGTGTAAACTCCCCTCTTGCATGAAATGGTAAAGTCTCCATCTTCCCTTTTCCTAAACGTCCATATGAATAATCAAACCCTGCTACTACATGCTTTACATTTAAACCAATAATATAATCATCTACAAATTGCTGTGGCAATAAACCTGCAAACGATTCATCAAATTTAATAACATATAATATATCGATTCCTAAGTTTTCGACTATTTTTTCTTTATCACGCATCGGTGTAATATACTCCACATGCGCTTCCTTTTTCCCTAAAATAACAGATGGATGGGGATGAAATGTCATAACTGCACTTTTATATCCGCGTTCATCCGCTATTTGTTTCGCAGTTCGAATCACACACTGATGCCCTAAATGAATGCCATCAAAAAATCCTAATGCCATTACAGTAGGTGGTAATTCTAATTTATTTTGTTCATGTGGATGAGTTAAATGAATAAGTTTCACGCTTGAATTCACCTTTTTCTGTAATAATCCTTCCAATAATTCATTATAGCTTTAGTTCTTGATTATTCACAAGTACTTTCATTGGCTTTAGCATACCAGGGTGTTTTGGATGATGCTCATAAATTGCTAAGCAACGGTCATTTTTATCAAATACTGTAATGAATGGTGCTGTTATTTCTAATTCATTCTTTAAGAACATACCATTTTTTATTTTTTCTGCTTGCTTTTCATCTACAACCATTTTTGGGAATTTACTTAACGCTTCATCAATTGAAATGAAGATAGACTCTACTGTTCCATTTTGCACGTTTTCTTCAATTTCTTCAAATGATATGCAATCTTCTAGTAAAAATTCACCAGATGCCGTTCTTACAAGATGGGACATGTGTGATGGAAAACCTAGTTTTTCACCAATCATTACTGCTAGCGTTCTTACATATGTCCCTTTACTACACGTTACACGGAAACGGAATGAAATGTTTTCCCCTTCAAACATTTCACGGTCATCAAGTAATATGAATTCATGAATTGTAATGGTACGAACTGGACGTTCAACTTCTTGTCCCGCTCTTGCATATTCATATAATTTTTTTCCGTTAACTTTTACAGCTGAAAACATTGGAGGCGTTTGTTCAATCGTACCTGTTAATGCTGCGAGAACTCCTTCTACTTCCTTACGACTAATACTACGATCGACATTTGTCGTTTCCACAACTTCACCAGAAGCATCTTCAGTTGTTGTTGAAAATCCTAATGTTACTTCACCTTCATATGTTTTTGTTTCACTCGTTAAAAACTGTGCAATCTTCGTTGCTCGTCCAACACAAATCGGTAATACCCCTGTTACATCTGGATCTAATGTTCCCGTATGACCAATTCGTTTCTCACGTAATATCTTTCTTAATTTAAATACACAATCATGTGATGTCATGCCTTTTGGCTTATGTAATAATACTACACCTTCCATATATGTTCACCTCATCATAATTCTTTCATAATAATTATCCAAACTTATTTTTCATTGAAAAAATGGATAGACAAATGTCTATCCATTATTCTTCACGTTTACCGTCTTTATTAATTTCATGTAAAAGTGTATCAATTCGATGACCATATCCGATAGACTCATCAAATTCGAAAGAAATTTCCGGTGTTTTACGAAGACGAATACGTTGGCCTATTTCTGAACGAATGAAGCCTTTTGCCTTCGCTAAACCTTTTAATGTACTTTCTTTCTGTTCATCGTCACCTAAAACAGAAATATACACTTTAGCGATTTGTAAATCTCCACTCACTTGCACATCTGTTACTGTAACAAATCCGACACGTGGATCTTTAATTTTACGACTGATAATGTCGCCTAATTCTTTTTTCATTTGCTCGCCTACACGGTTTGCACGTAATTTCATAACTCTTCACCTCATTCAGTACCATTCCAATTGTGTTATCGTACGTTCAATTTCAGGAAATGAATCGATGTACTCAAGTACACGATTCATTTCTTTTTCACAGATAACACGATTTGAGGATACGGAAACAATTGCAATTTCTGTACGTTGCCATACATCTTGATGCCCTACTTCTGAAACAGCTACGTTATAACGCTGCTTCACACGAGTGAGCACCCTTTGCAAAATTGCTCGTTTCTCTTTTAAAGAATGCACATCGTAAATCATACACTCGAATGAGAGTGAAGCGATAATCATCGCTTCACTTCTTCCATAATGTATGCTTCAATGATGTCCCCTTCTTTAAGATCATTATATCTCTCAATTGTAATACCACACTCATAGTTTTGTGCAACTTCTTTTACGTCGTCTTTGAAACGTTTTAACGTATCAAGTTGTCCTTCGAAGATTACTACGCCATCACGGATAATACGAACGCCACTATCACGTGTGATTTTACCATCTATTACGTAACAACCTGCGATTGTTCCAACTTTTGTTACTTTGAACGTTTGGCGTACTTCCGCTTGACCGATTACTTTTTCTTCGAATTCTGGATCCAGCATCCCTTGCATTGCTGATTCGATTTCTTCGATTACTTTATAGATAATACGGTGTAAACGAACATCAACGTTCTCTAATTCAGCTGTACGCTTCGCATTCACATCAGGGCGTACGTTAAATCCAATTACAATTGCATTAGATGCAGAAGCTAAAATAATATCAGATTCTGTAATCGCACCTACACCAGTGTGAATGATTTTTACTTTTACGCCTTCAACATCAATCTTACGAAGTGATGCAGCCATTGCTTCAACAGAACCTTGTACGTCTGCTTTCACAATTAAGTTAATTTCTTTTACATCGCCCTCTTGGATTTGTTGGAATAAATCTTCAAGGCTTAATTTAGATTTTTCACCACGTTGAGCAACTAACGCTTCTTGTGCACGTGATTCACCGATTTGACGAGCTTTCTTCTCATCAGCGAATGCCATGAAACGATCTCCCGCTTGTGGTACTTCATTTAAACCTGTAATTTCAACAGGAGTTGATGGACCAGCAACTTTTACTCGACGACCAATATCACTTACCATTGCACGAACACGACCGAATGATGTTCCAACAACAATTGGATCTCCAACTCGAAGTGTACCGTTTTGAACAAGTAATGTCGCGATAGTTCCTTTACCTTTATCAAGCTGCGCTTCAATTACAGTACCAGTTGCATAGCGATTTGGATTTGCTTTATATTCTTCTACTTCACTCACAAGAAGAATCATTTCTAGCAAGTTGTCAATTCCCTCGCCTTGAATTGCAGAGATTGGTACGAAAATTGTGTCTCCGCCCCATGCTTCTGGAACCAATTCATATTCTGTTAATTCTTGCATTACGCGATCAGGATTTGCCGCTGGTTTATCCATTTTATTCACAGCAACAATAATTGGTACTCCAGCTGCTTTCGCATGGCTAATTGCTTCCACTGTTTGTGGCATAACACCGTCATCAGCTGCAACAACAAGAATTGTAATATCCGTTACTTGTGCACCACGAGCACGCATCGTTGTAAATGCTGCGTGACCAGGCGTATCTAAGAATGTAATTTTCTTATCGTTTACTTCAACTTGGTATGCACCAATGTGCTGAGTAATCCCACCAGCTTCGCCAGCAGTTACTTTTGAATTACGAATAGAGTCAAGTAAAGTTGTTTTACCATGGTCAACGTGTCCCATAATTGTAACAACAGCTGGACGCTCTTTTAAGTTTTCTTCATCATCTTGCTCATCGATGAATGTTTCAAATTCAGTTTCACTTACAACTACTTCTTCTTCTACTTCAATACCGTAATCAGTAGCAATTAACTCAATTGTATCTTTATCTAAGTCTTGGTTAATTGTTGCCATAATTCCTAGCATGAAGAGCTTCTTAATAATTTCAGACGGCTCTTTGCTTAATTTTTTAGCAAGCTCACCCACTGTAAGGCTTCCAGAGAAAGTAATTTTATCTGGTGTTTCTACAATTTGCGTTTGTTGTCTTCCAGCAAAGTTATCTTGACGCTTGTCTTCGTTATCTTTGCCTTTTTTCTTCTTCTTATTACTGTTCTTTTTACTGCGAACAACTTTCTCTTCTACTTCAAACTCATCTGCAACAGAAGGTTTTTCTTCTTGGTACTCATTATCTAATTTGTTTACTACTTCATCGTCTAACATTGTCATATGATTCGAAACCTCGATATTCATTTCTTTTAGTTTTGTCATAAGATCTTTACTTGAGATATTATGTTGTTTTGCATATTCATGCACTCGAATTTTACTCATACCTTCACCCCCGGTAATTTGTATCGAGCATGCTACGCAGCTTTTTCGCAAAGCCTTCATCTAACACAGCTACAACGACTCGCTCATCTCTCCCAATCGCATGCCCTAATTGTTGTCGATTTTCGACCTTTCTCATTGGTACGTTGTAATACGTCGTTTTATCCGTCATGCGTTTTGTTGTATTCACTGACGCATCTTCAGATAGCAACACAAGCTTTGCTTTGCCACTTCGTACTTCTTTTAAAACAAGTTCTTCACCCGAAATAATTTTCCGAGCCCGGTTTGCTAGTCCTAAAAACGATTTCCAATCGGACACTTATTTCGACTCCTTCTCAACAAGCTCAAGAAGCTCTTCGTATAGAGAACCGTCGATTTTCGCTTTTAGATGATGTTCCAAAACATTTTTCTTTTGAGCTTGAAGAATACTTTCTTTATCTTTTGATAAATAAGCACCTCGTCCTGATTTCTTTCCAGTTAAATCAATGGACACTTCTCCCTCTTTGGAACGAACAATGCGAACGAGCTCTCGTTTTGATTTCATTTCTTGCGTTGCAACACATTTTCGTAACGGAACTTTTCGATTGCTCATACTCATCACCTCTATTCGATTTCGTCTTCAACTGAATCGAATCCGAATGCGATTACGCTATCTTCTTCTGTTACAATACCTAGTTGTTTCGCATCAGACTCACTCTTAATATCAATTTTCCAACCTGTTAATTTAGCTGCAAGACGTGCGTTTTGTCCACGCTTACCGATAGCTAATGAAAGTTGGTGGTCTGGAACAACAACAGTTGTTGCTTTTTCTTCTTCATCTACAAGTACTTTAACAACTTGTGATGGGCTTAAAGCATTTGCAACATATTCTACTGGATCATTTGACCAGCGAACGATGTCAATCTTTTCACCTTTTAATTCATCTACAATGCGTTGTACACGTTGTCCTTTCGGTCCTACACAAGAGCCTACTGGATCAACATCAATGTTCTCTGCATGTACAGAAATTTTAGAACGATCGCCTGCTTCACGTGCCACAGAACGAATTTCAACAGTTCCATCATAAATCTCAGGAACTTCCATTTCGAATAAACGTTTTAAAAGACCAGGATGTGTACGTGATACGTAAATTTGTGGTCCCTTCGTTGTTTTTTCTACTTTCGTAATGAATACGCGAATGCGATCATGTGGTTTGTATTGTTCGTTTGGCATTTGCTCACTTACAGGTAATAAAGCTTCTACTTTCCCTAAGCTTACATAGATGAAACGAGCATCTTGACGTTGTACAATACCAACCATGATGTCTTCTTCACGGTCACTAAACTCCGAGTAAATAACACCACGCTCTGCTTCACGCACTCGTTGTGTTACAACCTGTTTTGCAGTTTGTGCTGCAATGCGGCCGAAATCTTTTGGTGTTACTTCAATTTCTAGTACGTCACCATCTTGATAGTTTGGATTAATTTGTCTTGCTTCTTCAACAGAAATTTCAAGACGTGGATCAAACACATTATCAACAACGTCTTTACGTGCTAAAACTTGAATTGTTCCCACTTCTGGGTTAAAGCTCACACGAACGTTTTGTGCTTGGTTAAAATTGCGTTTATAAGCAGAGATTAATGCTGCTTCAATCGCATCAATAATAATATCTTTGCTAATTCCTTTTTCTGACTCTAATACGAGCAAGGCATCTAACAACTCAGTGCTCATGAAGATCCCCCTTCTAACTAAAACGTAACAGCAAGTCGCGCATTTGCAACTTTATCCATTGGAATTTGGATTTCTTTTTTACGTGTTTTAATTGTTAATAATAGTGTAATTGTAGTACCATCGTAGGAAAGTAGCTTTCCTTCAAACATTTTTTCACCATCAATCGGCTCATATGTTTTAATTGCCACTTGTTTTCCTACCGCTTGCTGGAAGTCTTTCTCTTTCTTTAATGGGCGTTCTGCTCCAGGAGATGATACATCCAAAAAGTAAAGATGAGGAATTGGATCCTCTTTATCTAAAGCTTCGCTTAAACGTTCACTTACCGCACCGCATTCTTCAATGTCGACTCCCTTTTCAGAATCGATGAATACGCGTAAGAACCAGTCCTGTCCTTCTTTCACATACTCTACATCTACAAGTTCAAGATTTAACTCTTCAACGATCGGCTGCGCAAATGCTTCTACAACTTCTGTGACTTTCTTATCCATAAACAGCCTCCTTCCTGCCGCCATGTACCATTTACAAGAAAAGATTCCGTCCATAAAAACGGTCTATCTTATTCTTTCTCGTTAGCTAACAAAAGCCCCTGCCGTTAAGCAGGGAATATCTGTCTTAGTATTACCAAATTTAAGAAGTAAAACTTGTAACAAAATATGTATATACGACAGAAATTTCTTACCTCTCTACATCAATAAAACGTAGATAGTAACACGAAAGAGTGGGTTTCCCCACTCTTTTTTTCACACAATATACATGACATGGTTATCTCGGTTAATAGTATACCATAGCAAATACTGATTTGCAAAGACTTTTCCTACCTGCTAGAACAGTGATAATTGGTTTTGATCAGGTAGATCACCTAAGCAACCTTGACTATCTAAATACTCAATAATCGTTTTAGAAACCTTACTGCGCTGCTGTAAATCTTCTTTTGATAAGAAATCTCCATTTTTACGAGCTTCTACGATACTTAAAGCTGCGTTTGTACCAAGACCAGGCACCGCATTAAATGGAGGAATTAATGAGTCTCCATCAATAATGAATTCTGTTGCATGCGAGCGATATAAATCAACCTTTTGGAATGAGTATCCACGCTCACACATTTCAAGTGTCATTTCTAGTACCGTTAATAAACTCTTCTCTTTCGGCGCTGCATCTAATCCTTTTTGCGCAATTTCATCAATCTTTACACGTATAGATGCTGAACCTTTTGCCATCGCCTCTACATCAAAGTCATCTGCACGAACCGTAAAGTATGCCGCATAGAATAAAAGTGCAAAATGTACTTTAAAATATGCGATACGTACAGCCATAAGTACGTAAGCAGCCGCATGGGCTTTAGGGAACATGTATTTAATCTTCTTACATGAATCAATATACCAACCTGGTACATTATTACTTTTCATGTCCTCTTCCCATTCTTCCGGTACACCTTTACCTTTACGAACCGACTCCATAATTTTGAAGGCTAATGATGGATCTAAACCTTGATAGATTAAATATACCATGATGTCATCACGACAACCGATAACTTCACTCAGCGTACATGTACCGTTATAAATTAACTCGTTTGCATTACCGAGCCATACGTCCGTACCATGTGATAGTCCAGAGATTTGGACTAACTCTGAGAATGTCGTTGGTTTTGTCTCTTCTAACATTTGTCTTACGAATTTCGTACCGAATTCCGGTATACCAAGTGTACCTGTTTTACAGTTAATTTGTTCTTCCGTTACTCCTAATGATTCCGGACCTGAGAAAATTTTCATTACTTCCGGATCATCTGTTGGGATTGTTTTCGGATCAATACCACTTAAATCTTGTAACATACGAATAACTGTCGGATCATCGTGTCCTAGTATATCAAGTTTCAATAAATTATCATGAATTGAGTGGAAATCAAAGTGTGTCGTTCTCCACTCAGCCCCTATTGAATCTGCCGGATACTGTATTGGTGAGAAATCAAAGATGTCCATGTAATCTGGCACAACGATAATACCACCTGGATGCTGTCCAGTTGTACGTTTTACACCGGTACACCCTGCTACTAAGCGGTCAATTTCTGCATTTCGTATCGTTAAATTATGATCATTTGCATAACCTTTTACATATCCATAAGCCGTTTTTTCTGCAACTGTACCAATCGTTCCTGCACGATATACATAATCTTCACCGAACAGTATTTTCGTATAGTTATGGGCACGTGGTTGGTATTCGCCGGAGAAGTTCAAATCGATATCGGGTACCTTATCTCCTTTAAATCCAAGGAACGTTTCGAACGGAATATCATGTCCATCTTTTACATATGAAACATTACATGTTGGACATTCTTTATCTGGTAAATCAAAACCAGAACCTACCGAGCCGTCATTAAAGAATTCTGATTGCTTACACTTCGGACATACATAATGTGGTGGTAATGGATTTACTTCTGTAATTTCCATCATCGTTGCAACGAATGATGAACCTACAGATCCACGCGAACCTACTAAATATCCGTCTACTAACGATTTTTTCACCAGCTTATGTGAAATTAAATAAATTACAGCAAATCCATGTCCGATAATACTTTTTAATTCTTTTTCCAATCGGGCTTCTACGATTTCTGGTAGCTCTTCCCCATAAATGCTACGTGCCATTTTATAACTCATATCACGCGTTTCATCATCAGCACCTTCAATTTTCGGTGTGTATAAATCATCTTTTACTGGATGAACATCACCAATTAATGACGCAATCTTTTGTGTATTCGTTACTACAATTTCTTTCGCTTTGTCTTCACCTAAAAATGAAAAACACTCTAACATCTCATCTGTTGTACGGAAATGTACCGGCGGTAATGAATGTCGATTTAACGGATTTGCTCCGCCCTGCGAACTCACTAAAATTTTACGATACATAGCATCCTCTTGATCTAAATAATGCACGTTCCCTGTAGCGACAACCGGTTTATCTAACGTCTCACCCAGTTTTACTAAGTTAGAAATAATTGTTTTTAATTGTCCTTCATCTCGAACAAGTTCACGTTCTACTAAATGACGTAACACCTCTGGAGGCATTACTTCAATGTAATCATAGAATTGCGCAATTTCTTCTACTTCTTCAGGTGCTTTTTGCATCATTGCCTCAAACACTTCACCTTTATCACAAGCCGTTCCTACTAAAATTCCTTCACGATATTTTTTTAATAGTGACCTTGGTACACGTGGCACACGGTAAAAATAATTCAGGTGAGAATATGAAACAAGTTTATATAAATTTTTCAATCCAACATCTGATGTAGCAAGTAATGTCATATGACTTGGACGCCCACGTTTATACGCATCCCCTTGTCCCATACTATCATTTAATTGATCATGATATTCAAATCCCTTTTCAATTACATCTTTTAGCATTTTCACAAGTAAGTATCCCGTTGCTTCAGTATCATAAATCGCACGGTGATGTTGCGTTAATTCAATATCAAGCTTTTTACACATCGTATTTAATCGATGGTTTTTCATTTCCGGGAATAAGAACCGCGCAAGTTCTAACGTATCAATAACAGGGTTATTCGTTTTTGCTAGCCCTGCCTTTTTAAAACCTACGTTAATAAAGCCCATATCAAAGCTTGCGTTATGAGCAACAAGTGTATGGTCACCCATCCATTCCTCAAACTTTTTAAACACTTCGTCCACTTCTGGTGCATCAGTTAACATATCATCTGTAATACCTGTTAATTCAATAATCGTCGCAGATAATGGTTGATGCGGATTTGCGAAAGATTCAAAACGATCAATGATTTCGCCACCTTTTATCTTTACGGCAGCTAACTCAATGACTGTATCGTATACAGCTGATAAACCTGTCGTCTCAACGTCGAAAACAACATACGTTTCCTCTGCAAGTAAACGATGCGCTTCGTTATATGCGATCGGTACACCATCATTAACTAAATTTGCCTCTACACCGTATATAACTTTAACCCCAGCCTTTTTACCCGCAGAGTATGCTTCTGGGAAAGACTGAGCAACAGCATGGTCTGTAACTGCAATAGCCTCATGTCCCCATTTACCAGCTTGAGCAACAAGCCTAGAGACAGGCGTAACAGCATCCATTTGACTCATTGGGGTATGAAGGTGAAGCTCTACACGTTTTTCACCTTCTGGCGCCTTATCTTTACGAGATGGTCCTGTTATTTCATTAATATCGTTTGCAATCATTACTAAATCTCGAACAAATGTATCATTTTGAACAGAACCACGTGCTTTCACCCACATTCCTTTTCTCAAGGATTGCAGCATTGGAATATCTTCTTTGTCACGCGAAAACATTTTGATCATAATAGAATCCGTATAGTCCGTTATTTTTAAAGTTAATAACGTACGCCCACTACGAAGCTCTTTTGTTTCTACATGGAATACATACCCTTGAACCGTTTTTCTTCGTTCTTCATCTTGAATTTCTCGCATCGGTGTAATCTCTTCATCTGGCTTAATAAGATATCCGAGTACAACCGGTCCTTCATGCACAACGCTACTTTCTTCAGCTTGCTTCTTCGCCATTTCTTCCATAGCTTGTATTACACGCTCACGGTCTTCTTGCTGAGTTTGCTCACGAAACTTTTGCATTTCTTCTGCATTTTGCTTTATATGTGTGTCTAACTGAAAACGTGGGAATCCAAAAGCTTCGTATTGATCACCTACTGGTTTCGTAACATTTTTCTTTAAAGCAGTAGATTCTAACTCGTTATTCACATTTATTAACAACTTCACTCCATTTACCTGAGGTAGTTGCTTCTTTAAGTAAGCAAACATAGGTGAAAATGTAATTCGCTCCGTACAAAGCGGCCAATATGCCTTCACTTCTTCTTCTGTAAATTGTTTATTCTCTGCTTGTAATGCAAATGTTGTTCTTGCAATATGAGAAAATGATTGCTTAAGCTTCACTTCTAGCAATTCATATAATTCTGTCGGCAAAATACGTGGCACTTGTAAGTCAAAATGCCAACCTTTATTCGCTTTATCAATAACTAGCTTTTCAATACCACCGCCCTGTAAATATTGATTTATAAGGTCTTCTGGTATTTGCAACTGCTGGAGCAAAATTTGAAATCGCTCTTGTTGTTCATTTGTTAATGACATAAGCACTCTCCTTCCATTTGCTATTATAAATTGAAACGTACTACAAAGAAAGATGTCTCCCTTCTTCTTTTACAAAATACGTTTACAAAGAAAGAGAAGGTACCTCATTACGAGGTACCTCTTCTTATTTTAAAATATTAGCAATATATGTTTGAAGTTCTTCTACTTTCACTTCTTCAGACTCGCCTGTAGCACGTACTTTCACTTCTACAATACCTTCATCTGCTTTTTTACCAACCGTAACGCGAACTGGAAGGCCAAATAAATCTGCATCTGCAAATTTAACACCTGCACGTTCTGCACGATCATCTAGTAATACTTCATATCCTTGCTCTTGTAATGAGTTGTAAATATTTTCACCCATTTCACGTTGTGCATCAGATTTCATATTTACTGGAATTACATGCACATGGAACGGTGCTACAGCTTTTGGCCAAACTAAGCCGTTCTCATCATTAAACTGCTCTGCAATTGCTGCCACTGTACGAGATACACCGATACCGTAACAACCCATAATAAGTGCTTGTGTTTTCCCGTTTTCATCTAGGAATGTTGCGTTCATCGCTTCACTATAGCGAGTTCCTAATTTAAATACATGACCAACTTCAATTCCGCGTGCGAAAAGAATTGTTCCGTTTCCATCTGGAGATTGGTCTCCTTCTTGGATGAAGCGTAAATCTGTATATTGACTTACTTTAAAGTCCCGTTCTGGATTTACATTTACATAATGGAACCCTTCTTCATTCGCTCCTGAACATCCGTTTACAATTGATGCTACAGCATGGTCAGCAATAATTTCGATATCACCTGTTACACCAATCGGTCCTAATGAACCAACTTCACAATTTAATAATTCTTTTACTTCTTCATGAGAAGCAAGCTCAACAACTGAAGCGCCGTATACATTTTTCACTTTTACATCGTTTACTTCATGATCACCACGAACAAGTACAACTACTAATTTCTCGTCTACTTTAAATACCATAGACTTAATACACTGTTCTGCTTCAATGTTTAAGAATGCAGATACTTCTTCAATTGCTTTTTGATCTGGCGTTGCTACTTTTTCAAGTGCCTTTTCTGCTTCGTCACTCTTCGTATACGTAGCTACAACAGGAGCCATTTCGATGTTCGCTGCATAATTGGATGTATCCGAGTATGCAATAGTATCTTCACCAACATCAGATAATACCATAAATTCATGTGTATCTTTTCCGCCCATTGCTCCAGAGTCAGCAATAACCGCACGGAAATTTAAGCCACAACGAGCAAAAATGTTAGAGTATGCTTTATATAAGCGATCATACACTTCATCTAAGCTCTCCTGCGTAGCGTGGAAAGAATAGGCATCTTTCATTAGAAACTCTCTTCCACGTAATAAACCGAAACGAGGTCTTTGTTCGTCACGGAACTTTGTTTGAATTTGGTATAGCGTTAACGGTAATTTTTTATATGATTTTACTTCATCACGTACAAGATCAGTAATTACTTCTTCATGTGTCGCCCCTAAAGCAAATTCACGAGCGTTACGATCTTTCATACGCATTAATTCAGATCCGTAAGAATACCAACGGCCTGATTCTTGCCATAATTCTGCAGCTTGCATCGCTGGCATTAATAATTCTACAGCTCCTGCGCGTTCCATTTCTTCTCGAACGATACGTTCTACTTTGTGTAGTACTTTTAAACCAAATGGTAGAAAACTATAAATACCAGAAGCATTTTGACGCATAAAACCTGCGCGAAGTAATAATTGATGACTCTTAATTTCAGCATCAGCTGGAACTTCACGTAATGTAGGACTGAATACCATACTTTGTTTCATTTATTCGCACCTCTTCATTTTACTCTTACACGCAGTAAAACCCCTCACCTCGGGTTAGGTGAGGGATTTTATTCTACGAGCTCTATTTCATTATAAGTTTCACTTTATTTTACAAGAAAAACTTACGAATGTCATTCCATGTTACAACTAACATTAGTAACATTAATAATGCAAAACCAATAAAGTGGACCATTCCTTCTTTTTGACGGTCAATCGGTTTTCCTCGTAACGCTTCGATTAGGAAGAAGAATAAACGTCCACCGTCTAAAGCAGGGACTGGTAATAGATTAAATAAACCAAGGTTTATACTTAAAACTGCCGCTAAACTTAGCACACGCGTAAATCCATAATCTACGACTTGATCTGTTAGATTATAAATTCCTACTGGACCTGACAACTCATTAATAGAAAATTGACCAGTTACTAATTTCACAAGAGACTCAAAAATTAGTTTCGTCCATTCGTACGTTTGTTCAAATCCTGATTTAATCGAACCCATCACTGTTTTCTCTACAGGAGAGTAAACACCAATTCTACCAACTTCTTCTTTACCTTCTTTATCGAGTGTTGGAGTTACTTTTACATTAAGCTGTTCATTATCACGCTTTACTTGTAACGTAATTTCTTTATTCGGGTTTTCACGTACAATGGCAACAACATCTTTCCATGTACTTGTACTTTTCCCATCAATTGCTTGAATTGTATCGTTTTCTTTTAATCCAGCTTGCTGCGCTGCACTATTTTCCATTATTTTTCCGACCATTGGTTTGTCAATGGGAACCCCTTGTACAAATCCAAGAATCACAAAAATAACAAATGCTAAAATAAAGTTCATTGCAGGACCCGCAAAGATTGTTAAAGCACGTTGACCCAATTTTTTAGAGCCAAATTGCCTGTTATACGGAGCAATTTGAATTTCTTCTCCAGCAGTAATGATACGAGCCTTTTCATTCACTCGGAATGTTTGAAGCTCTTCCTCATACTCTTCATAGCCTGAAATCGTTAGATTATGCTCTAAATCGGCTTGTTCGACTTCAATAACACGAACATTTGGATATTTTTCATATCCATCAAAAACTAATTTCACAGCTTCGTCTTTTTCATTTAGCACAAGGCCAACCTTTTTCCCTGGCTTTAACTCAACTGTGTCCGCATCCTCGCCAGCCATTCTTACATAGCCACCAAGGGGCAGTAATCGAATCGTATACACCGTTTCATTCTTTTCAAATGAGAATATTTTCGGACCAAAACCAATCGCAAACTCGCGGCATAAAATGCCTGCTCTTTTCGCGAAATATAGATGCCCTAGCTCATGGAAAAATACGAGTGCACCGAAAATTAATATAAAGGCAATCGCTGTATTCAATTCCATAACCACCTTTGCTAAATTTGTTCCATCACAAACCGTCTTGTGGCTGCATCAATTTCCAGAATTTCCTCTAAGCTCGGACGTGCAATGACATTGTGATGGTTCATTGCTTTTTCAATGAGGTCTTCCACTGTTAAGAAACCAATTCTCTTTTGTAAAAAAGCTTCAACAGCTACTTCATTTGCAGCGTTCATTACAGCTGGCATACTTCCACCTGTTTTCCCAGCCTCATACGCAAAACGTAGACAACGGAAACGTTCTTGGTTCATTTTTTCAAAATGCAATGTTCCCATTTCCCATAAGTTTAACTGTTTTGTATCTGAAAGAGGTAATCTATCAGGATATGTAAGCGCGTATTGAATTGGTACTCGCATATCAGGTGAGCCAAGCTGCGCCATTACACTACGATCTTCAAATTCAACCATAGAATGAATAATACTTTCTTTATGTAAAACAACATCAATTTGCTCATAAGGGATACCAAAAAGCCAATGTGCTTCAATTACTTCTAGTCCCTTATTCATCATTGTAGCAGAATCAATTGTAATTTTCGAACCCATTGACCAGTTTGGATGTCGAAGCGCATCTTCTACGGTCACATGATGCAATTCATCTCTCGTTTTATCACGGAAACTTCCACCAGAAGCCGTTATAATGAGTCGAGAAATTCTTTTTTCATTTTCACCATTCAAGCATTGAAAAATAGCTGAATGTTCACTATCTACCGGAAGTAACGAAACATTATGTTTTCGCGCCGCTTCCATTACTAGATGCCCTGCAGTTACTAACGTTTCTTTATTTGCAATTCCAATTGTTTTTTTCGCCTCAATTGCACGAAGTGTTGGTAACAACCCTACGCTACCTACAACGGCATTTACTAAAATCTCCGCATCTGGATGTAATGCTACTTCTAAAAGACCTTCACTACCATACACAACTTTTGTATTACCAGAAACAGCTTGTAATTTTATAACATCTTCTGCTCTTTGCACAGAAACGATTTGCGGAGAAAATTCTTGAATTACTTTTACTGCGTAGTCAATATTTTTCCCTACAGAAAAAGCAACGAGACGGAATTGGTCTGGGTGCGAGCGTAACACATCTAAAGTTTGTGTACCAATTGATCCGCTTGCACCTAATAAACTAATGTTTTTCATGACTCCAACCCCTCGTTCATTTATTAATTGTATTGCAATAAGAAGTAGAGAATTGGTAACACAAATAACCAACTATCTGTTCGATCTAATATACCACCATGTCCAGGTAAAATTGTACCTGAATCTTTTACGCCATAATGACGTTTAAATGCAGATTGTACTAAATCACCAATTTGTCCAAAAATAGAAATGATAATTGTCAGCACAATTAAAATTACTACATTCGATTCAACTGGGAAGAACACGTTGTATACAAGTGCCACAATAATTCCACAAACGATGCCACCTACTGAACCTTCAATCGTTTTATTTGGACTAATTTCTGGCCATAATTTTCTTTTTCCTAATGCTTTTCCTACGAAATATGCACCTGAATCAGTAGCCCATATAACAAATAATGCGCAAAACACATATTTAATTCCTAATATTCTCGTTTCATTCAGATATAAGAATCCCATTGCAACATATGTTGTTGCCATAAGTAAAAATGAAGCATTATCAAAAGTAAATGTATTCTTAGAAAGGACTGTATATGATAAAAGTAATAAAACAATCACAAACGTAATTTCTAATTTACCTAATCCAATCCACCTAAATAGTTCTGATGCACTACTTGGAACTAAAATAGTCCATAATAATACCGCAGCTAAAACTGTTGGTACTGAAATAAGCGTAAGCTTATTCATTCGAATTAACTCATATAAACCTATAGAAGCAAGTGCATACACTAAAACCGTAAAAGGCACGCCACCGTAAATTACGATGGGAATGAATAGCGCGGCAGCAACCACTCCAGTAATAATTCTCTGTTTCACTACCAAACCCTCTCTTTCTACACGCCTCCGAATCTGCGCCCTCTATGTTGAAAGTCTGTAATCGCACTAAGCAAATGTTCTTCCGTAAAGTCTGGCCAATACACATCCGTAAACCAAAATTCCGAATATGCAATTTGCCATAACATGAAATTACTAATACGTAGCTCTCCGCTTGTACGAATTAACAACTCTGGATCAGGTAAAGAACCCGTCATTAAGTAGGAAGAAATCATTTCTTCACTTATCTCTTCAGCACGAATTTTTCCTTCCTCACTATCTTTCATCATATGTTGCACAGCAGAAACGATTTCATCTCGACTTCCATAGTTTAACGCGAAATTGAGAATTAATCCCGTATTCTCTTGCGTATCTTCCATGGCTTTTTCCATCGCTCTGCGTGTATGCGTAGGAAGACGATCTTTTTGCCCTATTACTCGGACTTGTACGTTTTCTTCAATCAATTCTGGTAAAAATGTACCTAGAAATTCTTCTGGAAGCCTCATTAAATAGTCAACTTCCTTTTTCGGTCTTTTCCAGTTCTCAGTTGAAAAAGCATAAAGAGTTAACACTTTCACATTAAGCTTACTTGCAAATTTTGTGATTTTCTTTACAACTTGCATACCTTCATGATGTCCCGCAATACGAGGCATAGCTCTCCTCTTTGCCCATCTTCCATTACCATCCATAATGATGGCAATATGTTCTGGTATATACCCTTTTTTCACTTCTTCAACGAGATGATCAAACGATGCGTCCTTTTTACTTTTAAAAAAAGGAAAGTTTTTAAACATCATTCATACCCTCCAGCAAGCAGACATATGCCTAAAAGTGTAAAAAGACCCCCTTAAGAAGAGGGTCATATTTGCGAAGTTATCGCTATTACACTTCCATGATTTCTTTTTCTTTGTTTTTTGCGATTTCGTCAACTTTTGCAATATATTTATCTGTTTCTTTTTGGATATCTTCAGTATATCCTCTTAAATCATCTTCCGTAATCTCGCCAGCTTTTTCAAGCTTCTTAAGATCATCGTTACCGTCACGACGTACGTTACGAACCGCAACTTTTGCTTCTTCAGCATATTTTTTCACAACTTTTACAAGATCACGACGACGCTCTTCTGTTAATGCAGGGAATGCAATACGAATTACAGTTCCGTCATTAGAAGGGTTTAAGCCTAAATCTGCTTTTAAAATTGCTTTTTCAATATCACCGATAGAAGTTTTATCATACGGTTGAATTACAAGCAAACGTGCTTCTGGAACTGTAATGTTCGCTAATTGCACAACTGGTGTTGGTGCACCATAGTAATCAACTTGTACCTTATCTAATACAGACGAGCTTGCACGACCAGCGCGAACTGTTGCTAATTCACGAGAATAAGCAGCAACTGCTTTTTCCATTTTTTCATTTGAAGACTTCAATACTTGTTGTCCCATAATTATTTCCCCCTTACGACTGTTCCGATATTTTCGCCTAAAACGGCACGTTTAATATTACCTTTTTCCATAACTGAGAATACAATTAATGGAATATCATTATCCATACATAGAGAAGAAGCTGTAGAATCCATTACACCTAAACCTTCTTTTAATACATCTAAGTAAGTAAGCGTTTCGTACTTCGTAGCAGTTGGATCAATAGATGGATCTGCACTATATACGCCATCCACATTATTTTTCGCCATTAAAATAACGTCCGCTTCGATTTCCGCTGCACGTAATGCTGCTGTCGTATCTGTAGAGAAGTATGGGTTACCAGTACCTGCGGCAAAGATAACAACACGTTTTTTCTCTAAGTGACGAATTGCTTTACGACGAATGTAAGGCTCTGCCACTTGACGCATCTCAATTGAAGTTTGAACGCGAGTTTGAATTCCAATATTCTCTAAACTATCTTGAAGAGCTAGTGAATTCATAACTGTCGCTAACATGCCCATGTAATCTGCTCCTGCACGATCCATGCCCATTTCGCTTCCAATTTTCCCACGCCAAATGTTACCGCCACCAACAACAACAGCAACCTCTACATCAAGTTCTGCAATTTCTTTCACTTGTTCCGCAACTGACTTGATAACAGCTGGGTTAATTCCAAATCCTTGCTCGCCAGCTAAAGCTTCTCCGCTCAGCTTTAAAACGACACGATTATATTTCGGTTTACTCATAATGAACCTCCAATTGCTTACATCTTTATTTTAAAAAAGGGAACACAATGTGTTCCCTAATCTGTATTAGTTGTTACCTTTTACTTGGTTCATTACTTCTTCAGCAAAGTTGTCTTCGCGTTTTTCGATACCTTCACCAACAGCGTAGCGAACGAATCCTTTTAATGTTCCGCCTTTAGACTCAACGAATTGACGAACTTTCATATCAGGGTTTTTAACGAATGCTTGGTCAAGTAAGCAAATTTCTTCGAAGAATTTGCCAAGACGGCCTTCTACCATTTTTGCAACGATTTTTTCAGGCTTGCCTTCGTTTAAAGCTTGTTGTGTTAATACTTGACGCTCATGCTCAACTTCTTCAGCTGTTACAGCATCACGGTCAATGTATTTAGGGTTAACTGCTGCAATGTGCATTGCTACATCTTTAGCAGCTGCTTCGTCAGTAGAACCTTCAAGAACTGTTAATACACCAATACGTCCACCCATGTGTAGGTAAGCGCCGAATGCATCAGCATCCGTTTTTGATACGATTTCGAAACGACGAAGTGTAAGTTTTTCACCAATTTTAGCAATTGCTTCATTGATGTGCTCTTCTACTGTTTTACCGCCTTCAATTGTTTGAGCCATAGCTTCTTCAACGTTAGCTGGTTTGTTAGCTAATAAGTGAGCAGCTAATTCTTTAATTAAAGCTTGGAAACCTTCGTTTTTCGCAACAAAATCAGTTTCAGAGTTTAATTCTAAGATTAAACCGTCGTTACCGTTTGTTTCGATGAAAGTTAAACCTTCAGCAGCGATGCGGTCAGCTTTTTTAGCAGCTTTCGCAATACCTTTTTCACGTAAGAAGTCAATTGCTTTCTCCATGTCGCCGTTTGTTTCAGTTAAAGCCTTTTTGCAGTCCATCATACCTGCGCCTGTTTTTTCACGAAGTTCTTTTACCATTTGTGCAGTGATTGCCATGTTTTTCATCCTCCTAAAATATGTATTTATACCTTTTAAAAAGGTTTTTATACCTTAAAAAAGGTGATAAAAGGCCGAACCCCTTATCACCTTTCCAAATTTGTTACGCAGTAACAGTTTCTTCACCTTGTTTTGCTTCAAGGATCGCGTCTGCCATTTTAGATGTAAGAAGTTTTACAGCACGAATTGCATCATCGTTTGCTGGGATAACGTGATCGATTTCGTCTGGATCACAGTTTGTATCAACGATACCGATGATTGGAATGTGTAATTTGCGTGCTTCAGCAACTGCAATACGCTCTTTACGAGGGTCTACTACGAATAATGCACTTGGAAGACCTTTCATATCTTTAATACCGCCTAAGAATTTCTCAAGACGCTCTAACTCTTTTTTAAGTTGAACAACTTCTTTCTTAGGAAGTACTTCGAAAGTACCATCTTCTTGCATTCTTTCGATGTCTTTAAGGCGCTTGATACGCTTTTGGATTGTTTGGAAGTTTGTTAAAGTTCCACCTAACCAACGTTGGTTAACGAAGTACATACCAGCACGAGTTGCTTCTTCTTTAATAGCTTCTTGTGCTTGTTTTTTAGTACCTACGAATAAAATGTCTCCGCCTTCAGCAGCGATGTCGCGCATCGTTCTGTAAGCTTCCTCAACTTTTTTCACAGTTTTTTGTAAGTCGATGATGTAGATACCGTTACGCTCTGTGAAAATGTAACGCTTCATTTTTGGGTTCCAACGACGTGTTTGATGTCCGAAATGAACACCAGCTTCAAGCAATTGCTTCATAGAAATTACTGACATAATATAGTTCCTCCTAAATGGTTTTTGATATCCTCCGTTTACTTCATCTCTAAGCGAAACTACAACCGTAGCACCAACACTTAAATCAGTAAACGTGTGTACTTTGTACTGACACCACTGCTTACTATATCATACTGAAATATTACAATCAAGTCGAAAATGCGAACAATGTAAAACTTTCTTTATTCACACTCGAATTCTAGTATTACCAACCTGTATTTCTTTTAAGCGAAAAAATAAAATTCAATTCATAGTTTTCCAAAGAACACGATTATGGCGCTTTTCACAAACAACATCAATCTCTTATATACAAAAAACTCTCCTCATTTGAGGAGAGTTTTTATAAATTAGTTTGTTTTTAATTTAGCAAGTTCATGTAAAAATTTGTCGTTTAATACTTTAATGTATGTTCCTTTCATACCTAAAGAACGAGACTCGATTACACCAGCACTTTCTAATTTACGTAGTGCATTTACAATCACAGAACGAGTGATTCCTACACGATCAGCAATTTTACTTGCAACAAGTAGACCTTCTGTTCCGTTTAACTCTTCGAAAATGTGCTCAATTGCTTCTAACTCACTGTAAGATAATGAGCTAATCGCCATTTGAACAACAGCTTTACTACGTGCTTCCTCTTCGATTTCTTCTGCTTTTTCACGTAAGATTTCCATACCTACTACAGTTGAACTGTATTCAGCAAGGATTAAATCATCATCTAAGAACTCTTGACCAAGACGAGCTAACACTAATGTACCTAGACGCTCACCGCCACCAACGATTGGTACGATTGTAGTTAAACCTTGACCGAATAATTCTCTATTTTCTACTGGGAATGCTGTGTAAGCACTGTTTACATCTAAGTTTGAAGATGTTTCCGTTACATTGAATAAGCTTTGCGTATATTCTTCTGGGAATTGACGCTCTGCAAGCATTTGTTTCATACGCTCGTTCTCGATTTGTTGGTGAATTGCATAACCTAGTAATTTACCACGACGACTTACTACGAATACGTTCGCTTCGATTACTTCACACATTGTATCAGACATTTCTCTAAAGTTTACAGGCTTTCCTGCTGCGCTCTGTAATAACGCATTTAATTTTCTTGTTTTTGCTAATAATTCCATTTCAAAAGTTCCTCCTACATGTTACTCACATATTTTTTCATCACTTGGAAACTAGGGCGAGTCACCTGATGACACTATTACAAAATAAACTGGCTCACATCTTTATTTTTAGCAATTGTTGCTAATTTCTCCTCAACGTATTGAGGTGTTATCGTTATTTTCTCTAACGTAATTTCAGATGCTTCAAACGATAAATCTTCAAGGAGCTTCTCCATAATCGTATGGAGTCTTCTGGCTCCAATATTATCTGTATCCTGATTAACTTGATAAGCAATCTCAGCAATCTTACGAATAGCTTCGTCTGAAAATTCAATTTCTATACCTTCAGTCGCTAATAATGCCATATACTGTTTAATTAACGCATTGTCAGGCTCGATTAATATTTTAACAAAATCATCTGTCGATAATTTTGTTAATTCTACTCGAATCGGAAATCTCCCTTGCAATTCCGGAATTAAATCCGACGGTTTAGACATATGAAACGCTCCAGCTGCAACGAATAAAATATAATCCGTTTTTACTGATCCGTATTTTGTCGCAACATTCGATCCTTCTACAATTGGTAAAATGTCACGTTGCACACCTTCACGTGATACATCTACGCTATTCGACTGCTTACCAGCAATTTTGTCAATTTCATCGATAAAAATAATCCCGAGCTGTTCAGCACGATAAACAGCCTCTTGTGTAACTTCATCCATATCAATTAAGCGCTGTGCTTCCTCATTTGTCAAGAGTTTTCTTGCTTCTTTTACAGAAAGTTTACGTTTTTTCGTTTTTTTCGGCATAAAACTTCCTAATGCATCTTGGAAATTCATTCCCATTTGTTCCATACCAGTTCCTTGTAACATATCAAACATTGAAGACTGTTGCTCAGTCACTTCAATCGATACAATTTCATCTTCAAGAAGTCCTGCAGCAAGCTTTCTTTCCACGTCTTGACGTTTCTTTTCGATTTCAACATCTTCTTGCTCATCGGATGTTTGATTCGAATTTTGAGCACCGCCAAAAAGCATTTCTAATGGATTTTTAAATCCAGATTGCTTCTCCGGACTTGGCACTAAAATTTCAACAAGACGTTGGTTCGCTTGCTCTTCTGCTTTATCTTGAACTTTAACTACCATTTCTTCTTTCACGATGCGTACTGACGTTTCTACAAGGTCACGTACCATCGACTCTACATCTCTACCTACATATCCAACTTCTGTGAATTTAGTAGCTTCAACCTTAATAAAAGGTGCTCCAACGAGTTTCGCCATTCGTCGTGCTACCTCTGTTTTACCAACACCTGTCGGTCCAATCATTAAAATATTTTTAGGTGCAATTTCATCACGTAAATTTTCAGCTAGTTTACTGCGACGATATCGATTTCTTAAAGCTACAGCAACCGCTTTCTTTGCATCTTTTTGACCGATGATGTATTGATCTAATTTTTCCACAATTTGGCGCGGAGTAAAATGTAAATGCATATAAAATGCCTCCCTTACGATTCTACAATTCTTCAACAATTATGTTGTGGTTCGTATAAACACAAATATCGCCTGCAATTTCTAGACTCGCTTTCGCAATCTGCTTCGCAGTTAAATGTTCACTTGCATATTGTTTTAAAGCACGACCTGCAGAAAGTGCATAATTTCCACCAGATCCAATTGCTAAAATACCATCATCCGGTTCAATTACTTCTCCTGTGCCCGAAACAAGGAGCATAGTTGTTTTATCCATGACAATGAGCATCGCTTCTAACTGACGCAGCATTTTATCCCCACGCCATTGTTTCGCCATTTCAACTGCAGCACGCTGCAAGTTCCCGTTATACTCTTCTAATTTCCCTTCAAACATTTCAAAAAGAGTAAATGCGTCCGCAACTGAACCTGCAAAACCAGCTAAAACTTTCCCTTGGAAAAGTCTACGAACTTTACGAGCTGTATGTTTCATTACAACAGCATTCCCCATCGTTACCTGGCCATCTCCAGCCATTGCACATTCTCCATTATGATGAACTGCAAATATCGTTGTAGCGTGGAAATTTCCCATAGAAAAAACTCCTTTATATGTTTTTATAGCTTTAAAAGCAATTTATGCCCGCGGGTGATGCTTCATGTAAACAGAACGCAATCTTTCTTTAGAGACATGCGTATAAATTTGTGTCGTCGACAAATTTTCATGACCTAACAGCTCCTGTACAGTACGTAAATCTGCCCCTTCATCTAACATGTGTGTAGCAAATGTATGCCTTAACATATGGGGACTTATCCGCATTGTCAATGAAGCCTTCTTAATGAGTTCGTTTAATACATAGCGCACACCACGACTTGTTAGCGGCGTACCTTTCGCATTTAAAAATACCATATGAGATTGTTCTTCAGTCTTGTTAGCTAACTGTTTTCTCCCGTTCTCCATATAAGTAATTAAAGCATCTTGTGCATAACTTCCGAACGGAATATACCTTTGTTTTTTTCCTTTTCCCATCACTAAAATTGTTCCCACTGCAAAGTCAATATCGGTAAGTTGTAGGTTGACACATTCACTCACACGGATCCCCGTCGCATACATCAACTCTAATAAAGCTTGATTCCTTTGACCTAGCGGCGTTTCCGTATCAGAAACTTCAAATAATTCCTCTAATTCTTCAGCATATAAAAACTTTGGGATTGACAATTCTTTTTTGGGGAGTGACGCAAGTGCAAACGGGTTATCTTTCCGATAACCTTCACGCATTAAAAAACGATATAAACTTCGTAAGCTTGACACTTTTCTTGCGACAGATTTACGGGCTAACTTTTCATCGTGCAACGTCGTTAAGTACAAACGAACATCCGCGTATGTAACATCTAAAAAAGAGGATATGCCTTCTCGCTCCATAAATTGCACAAAATGTTCTAAATCATTTTGATAACTTGCAATTGTATATTTTGAATAATTTCTTTCAATTTGTAAATATCCAACGAATAATTGTAACAATTTCTTCACATTCACATAACTCACCTCAATAAAGGCTACTAAATCGTATCACAACTTAGTAGCCTTTGCAAGAAATTTAACTAAATATTTACAAAATTTTGAATTGTTTCTAAAGCACGTGTAGCATACGCTTCATTTCGTTCTGCCTTCTTTTTGATCTTCTTCTCTAACGGTGCAAATAGACCGAAGTTTGCATTCATAGGCTGGAAGTTTTTCGCATTTGTCGCAGTAATATAATTTGCCATACTTCCCATTGCAGTTACAGGTGGTAATACAACTGGCTCTTCGCCTTTTACAAGTCGAGCAGCGTTAATACCTGCTAATAACCCTGATGCCGCCGATTCAACATATCCCTCTACTCCAGTCATTTGACCAGCAAAGAATAAATCATCACGTTGTTTATATTGATACGTCGGACGAAGTAAATTAGGCGAATTAATAAACGTATTACGATGCATTACACCGTAGCGTACAATTTCTGCGTTCTCCAGTCCTGGAATTAACTGTAACACTTCTTTTTGTGGTCCCCACTTTAAATGCGTTTGGAAACCTACGATATTGTATAACGTTCCCGCTGCATCATCTTGACGTAACTGAACAACAGCATATGGCGTTTTCCCTGTTTTCGGATCTTCTAATCCAACAGGTTTCATTGGTCCAAATACTAGCGTCTGTCTTCCTCTGCTTGCCATAACTTCCACTGGCATACAACCTTCAAAGAAAATTTCCTTTTCAAATTCTTTTAAAGGTACTGTCTCAGCAGCAATTAAAGCCTCATAAAAACGATCAAATTCTTCTTCTGTCATAGGACAGTTTAAATATGCCGCTTCTCCTTTATCATAACGAGACTTTAAATATACTTTGTTCATATCAATGCTGTCTTTTTCAACGATTGGTGCTGCTGCATCGTAGAAATAGAAATAATCTTCACCTGTTAGTTCTTTTAATTGTGCAGCAAGATCAGGAGATGTAAGTGGACCTGTTGCAATAATTGTTGGTCCTTCTGGAATTTCAGTAAGCTCTTCATTCACTACAGTTACATTCGGATGATTCTTTACGTATTCAGTCACTTTAGCTGCAAACTCATGACGGTCAACTGCTAAAGCTCCTCCAGCTGGCACAGAGCACTCATCAGCTGCACGAATAATGACAGAATCCATTAAACGCATTTCTTCTTTAATAACTCCAACGGCATTTGTTAATGTGTTTGCACGTAATGAGTTACTGCACACTAATTCAGCAAACTTATCTGTGTGATGAGCTGGCGTTTGCCTTACTGGTCTCATTTCATATAATTTTACTTGGACACCACGTTTTGCAATTTGGTAAGCTGCTTCACTTCCTGCAAGACCTGCGCCAATGACGTTTACTACTTGTGTTGTCATATATATCACCTTTCCTTTTCTTCCCGAAAAAAATGTGAGCAGTTACGCTCACATTTGTTGTTCTTCTTCATAATCACACGAAATACATTGTACTTGCACGCCTTTTTTCAACTTCTTCTCTACAAGCATCCCTTCACACTTCGGACATTTACGGCCAATCGGCTTATCCCAAGATACAAAGTCGCATTCTGGATACGTACCGCATCCGTAGAAAAGACGTTTCTTTTTGTTACTACGACGTTCAATAATTTGTCCTTCTTCACACTTCGGACAAATTACACCGATTTCTTTCACAATCGGTTTTGTATTACGACAATCAGGGAAATTCGAGCAAGCCATAAACTTCCCATATTTACCCATTTTAAAGACCATTGGATGACCACATAATTCACAGTCTTCCCCAGCTGGTTCATCTTTAATTTCCACTTCACGCATTTCTTTTTCCGCTTTTTCTAAGCGCGGTTCAAATCCTACGTAGAAATCATCAACAATTTTCACCCAATTCGCATTTCCTTCTTCCACTTCATCAAGGCTTTGCTCCATGTTAGCTGTGAATTCAATGTTAATAATTTCTGGGAAAAACTCTAAAATAAGTTCGATTACTATTCCACCCAATTCAGTTGGAACGAAACGTTTATTATCTAAAGCAACATAACCGCGTTTTTGAATTGTTTCAAGTGTCGGCACATAAGTGGATGGTCTTCCAATCCCAAGTTCTTCAAGTGTTCTTACTAAACGAGCCTCTGTATAACGTGGCGGTGGTTGGGTATAGTGTTGTTTCGGCTCTATATCTTTTGAAAATACCGTTTCTCCCACTTCTAACGGTGGCAACATCTTATCCTTTTCTTCCGCACCATCATCTTTTGACTCAACATACACTTTCATAAACCCCGGGAACTTTACAACCGAGCCACTTGCACGGAACTGAACATTGTTATTAATGAGTTTCGCTGTAACAGTATCCATTATAGCAGACGCCATTTGACTTGCAACAAATCGCTCCCAAATCAATTTATACAACCGAAGTTGGTCACGACCTAAGAAACTTTTTAGTTCCTCTGGCTTTCTCATTACCGAAGTAGGACGAATTGCCTCATGCGCATCTTGTGCATTTGATTTTTTCGTTTCTTTCTTCTTCTCTGTTCCTATGTATTCCGCACCATACGCCTCAGTAATGTAAGTACGAGCCTCTGTTTGAGCTGTTTCTGAGATACGCGTTGAGTCAGTTCTCATATACGTTATAAGACCCACAGTCCCTTGTTTCCCAAGATCTATCCCTTCATACAGTTGCTGTGCAAGCATCATTGTTTTCTTTGCTCGCATATTTAACTTACGTGCTGCTTCTTGTTGCAAGGAAGATGTTGTAAACGGTAAAGCGGGATTACGTTTTCGCTCTTTTCTCGTTACATTTTCAACTGAAAACGCATTATCTTTCATCTGTTCAATTATTTCATTCACTTGCGTTTCATTCGTTAATTGAACCTTTTCACCATCTACACCGTAAAAGCTTGCTTCAAATGTATCTTTCCCTTTTACAAACTCTGTTTTAATTGTCCAGAATTCTTCAGGCTCAAAGTTTTGAATCTCCCTTTCACGTTCGATAATTAAACGAACTGCTACAGATTGTACACGACCTGCACTTAATCCTTTTTTTACTTTCTTCCATAATAAAGGACTAATATTGTAACCAACTAGACGATCAAGTATACGTCTTGCTTGTTGTGCATCTACTAAATCCATATTAATTGCACGAGGATGTTTAAATGATTCTTTTATTGCATCTTTTGTAATTTCATTGAAGACAACTCGACAATCTGATTCAACATCCACATTTAACGTATTCGCTAAATGCCAAGCAATTGCTTCTCCTTCACGGTCTGGATCGGCCGCGAGATAGACTTTCTTTGCTTTTTTTGCCGCTGATTTTAAATCTTTTAAAACGGGACCTTTACCACGAATGGTAATATACTTCGGGGTGAAGTTGTTCTTTACTTCTATCCCCATTTGGCTTTTAGGTAAATCGCGAACATGTCCCATGGACGCAACGACTTTGTATTTTTTCCCTAAATATTTCTCAATGGTCTTCGCCTTAGAAGGCGACTCCACGATTACGAGGTAATCTGACATGCTAGTGCCTCCTTAAGAGGTGGATTCAAGTCTTCATTAATCTTATTGATTTCTCTTGTTTTTGTCAATCAAGAATGAATATACCATACAGTGCCAATCTACCATTTGTCAATAATTGTTTAATAAAAACATAAAAATATAAGGTTAATTTATTATTTCTTCAAAGATATCCTCTGCATTTCGTACTAGTTTTGCACCTTGTTGAATAAGCTGATTCGTTCCCGATGCACTATCAATAAATATTGGTCCAGGAAGCGCAAATACCTCTCTATTTTGCTCTAATGCAAGGTCTGCCGTAATAAGTGACCCACTTCTTGATTTTGCTTCTACAACTAAAACCCCTTTACTTATCCCGCTAATAATTCGATTTCTTTTTGGAAAATACCATTTTTTCGGTGCATAGTGCGGAGGATACTCTGTTAATAGCAATATATATTCCTCCCACTTTTCATATAAACGTCTATTCTCTTTCGGATACATATAAGATAATCCGTGTCCCAATATCGCAATAGTCGGACGATGTTTCTTTACTGTAACTTCATGAGATATTGTATCTATCCCTTTTGCAAATCCGCTCACAATAAGCCATTCTCTTTCTAATAAAGGATGTAAAATAAACTCCATACTCTCACGACTGTATAACGACGGTTCTCTCGTTCCAACAACCGCTAATTTATTTACTTTATTTAGAAAATTCTTCTCTCCTTTTCCATATAAAACAAAAGGAGGGTCTTGTATTTCACGTAATAATTGCGGGTAATTTTCATCCCATATAGTCACATAAAAGATTTGATTTCTCTCTAAATAAGATATATATTGCAAAAGGTTTGAATTTTGGAGGAAATGTACTAGTTCTGCAGATTTTTTCGGGGATATTCCAGTGTAGTTTTCTATTTGTTTTTGGTTAAAATTGTATATTACCTTCAATTCTGGATCGACATATAGCAGCCTCTCCATCGCCTTCCAATGATCCGCTAACACGTAATGAAGATGTAATAATCGCTCTCTTTTCATCCTAATTCTCCTTACCCATAATTTTTATTATGTAAACAGAAAAATTGTAAAAAGACACCCTCAAATAAGAAGGTGCCTTTCAAAAAGATTAATAGTTTTTACAAGTTTCAAATAATCCCTTTTCTTTTAAAACAGAGATTAACGTTTCACCCATAACAGCTGGTGTTTCAGCCACTTTAATACCACAAGCTTCCATTGTTTTAATCTTTTCAGCAGCAGTTCCTTTGCCGCCAGAAATGATTGCCCCCGCATGACCCATACGTTTGCCTTCAGGCGCTGTTTGGCCACCAATGAAGCCTACAACTGGTTTTGTCATATTAGCTTTTACCCATTCAGCTGCTTCTTCTTCTGCCGTACCTCCGATTTCACCAATCATAATTACAGCATGTGTTTCTTCATCTTCATTAAATGCTTTTAACGCATCAATAAAGTCTGTACCGTTAACAGGGTCCCCACCGATACCTACAGCAGTAGATTGGCCAATACCTTCTTGTGTTAACTGGTGTACAGCTTCATATGTTAATGTACCAGAACGAGATACGATACCTACATGACCTTTTTTGTGAATGTATCCTGGCATAATACCGATTTTACATTCATCAGGTGTAATGACACCTGGGCAGTTTGGTCCAAGTAAACGTGTATGTTTACCAGCCATATATCTCTTTACGTTAACCATATCTAATACAGGAATTCCTTCAGTAATACATACTACTAAATCAATCTTCGCATCAACTGCTTCCATAATTGCATCAGCAGCAAAAGCGGGTGGAACGTATACAACTGAAGCGTTTGCGCCTGTTGCTTTCACAGCATCTTCTACTGTATCAAATACTGGTACACCTTCAATATCAGTGCCGCCTTTACCAGGTGTTACACCACCGACAATTTTCGTACCGTATTCAATCATTTGTTTTGTATGGAATAATCCTTGAGAACCAGTAATACCTTGAACAATAACTTTTGTATCTTTATTAACTAATACGCTCATTTTTCTCCCCCGCTTTCTATTAGCCCACTAGTGAAACAATTTTCTGTGCACCGTCTGCCATAGATTCTGCTGCAACAATATTTAAGCCAGACTCATTTAAAATTTTCTTACCTAATTCTACGTTTGTACCTTCAAGACGTACAACTAAAGGTAATTCAAGACCTACTTGCTTCGTTGCTTCAATAACACCTTCTGCGATAACATCACACTTCATAATGCCACCAAAAATGTTAACGAAGATACCTTTTACATTTTTGTCAGAAAGGATAATTTTGAATGCTTCTGTTACTTTTTCAGCCGTTGCACCGCCACCAACATCTAAGAAGTTAGCTGGGTCACCATGGTAATGTTTAATGATATCCATTGTAGCCATCGCTAAACCTGCACCATTTACCATACAACCGATATTTCCATCTAAAGGAATGTAGTTTAAGTCATATTTAGATGCTTCAACTTCTTTTGAATCTTCTTCATCAAGATCACGAAGCTCTAAAATGTCTTTATGACGATATAATGCATTAGAATCAAAGTTTAATTTTGCATCTAACGCCATTACTTTACCGTCACCTGTTGTAACAAGTGGATTAATTTCAGCGATAGAGCAATCTTTTTCAATAAACGCACGATATAAGCCCATCATAAACTTCACAGCTTGTCCTACAAGCTCTTTTGGAATATTGATGTTAAATGCGATTCGACGCGCTTGGAAACCTTGTAAACCTACTGCTGGATCAATATATTCTTTAAAGATTTTTTCAGGTGTTTTTTCTGCTACTTCTTCAATTTCTGTTCCACCTTCTTCAGATGCCATTAAAACAACTTGAGAAGTTGCACGATCTAACACTAGACCTACATAATATTCTTTCTTAATATCGCAACCTTCTTCGATAAGTAAGCGTTTTACTTCCTTACCTTCAGGACCTGTTTGATGCGTTACAAGTGTAGTCCCTAAAATGCTTTCTGCATATGTACGAACTTCTTCTAAATTTTTCGCAACTTTTACACCGCCAGCTTTGCCGCGTCCACCAGCGTGAATTTGCGCTTTAACTACACATACATCCGTTCCTAATTCTTTCGCTGCTTCTACAGCTTCTTCTACTGTAAATGCAACTTTCCCGTTCGGAACGCTAACCCCATAGCTTTTAAGGACTGCCTTACCTTGGTACTCATGGATATTCATGGTCCCATCCTCCCCTGTTTTCCTGTTTTACTCGAAAAGTTTTTTAATGTTTAAAAAACATTACATTGCCATTGTATAAGATGATTGGCACGCTGTCTACAATAAAGTGTCAGAAAACTGAAATCGCTTTATTCTTTTTCGAAAATAATAATGTTCATATACCAAAATAAAAAAATAAGCTGTATATTCACAGCTTATTTTTGAATCATATCTTTAATTGGCGCAAATGATTTCCGGTGTTCCTCTAATACTCCATGCGCTTCAATCGCTTCTAAATGCTGTTTCGTTCCATACCCCATATGTTGTCCAAATCCATATGCAGGATACTTTTCCCCAAGCTCTTTCATCATACGATCTCTCGTCACCTTCGCAATAATAGATGCAGCTGAAATAGAAACACTTTTCGCATCACCTTTAATAATGGATGTTTGTGGAATTGATGTAGGAAGCTTCATCGCATCAATTAATAAATATTGTGGTGTACAAGATAAATTCGCAACAGCATCTAACATCGCTTGTTTCGTCGCTTGATAAATATTTATCTCATCTATGACTTGCGGTGATACAATTCCAACTCCAATCGCAATTGCTTGTGCTTTTATTTCATCATAAAAACGCTCTCGCTTCGCTTCACTCAGCTTTTTTGAGTCATCTAACCCTGGAATATAAAAATCATCTGGAAGAACGACAGCTGCCGTCACAACGGGCCCAGCTAATGGTCCACGCCCTACTTCATCAATGCCAGCAATATATGTGATTCCTTTTTCACGTAACGCATTTTCATACTTAGACATTTCTAGAAATTTTTCTTTTTCCTTTTGTGCTAACTCTTTTTGTTTGTACCATTTCAAAATAAGTTTTTGAATGCCCTTTCGTTCATCTTTCATTAACATTTGAAAGCGATCATCTTCTTCACTCATAATTTCTTGCAGTAAATTCTCCGCTTCTTGTATTGTCATTTTTTGCATATAAGTACACTCCTTTATAAACGTATACAAAAAGAAAAGACGTACAAACGCACGTCTTATACTTCTTCTATTTTCTCTACCTCTTCTACTTGCTCCACAAACTCTTCTGGTGTTTCAAACGTCATTTTACCAAGTTTTCCACCGCGAAGTTCACGAAGTACCAGTTCAGATGTTTTATCATAATCAATCATTCCGCCGCCCATTAAACAGCCTCTGTATTTTCCAATTGCATCAAATAACTCTACAATATCTTCTGGAATTTCATCTAAATTATATCGCTCTTTTAAACGTTCTGGATAGTGTTTCTCCATAAAACGTAATGCATAAACAGCTACATCTTGTAAATTTAAAATTGAATCTTTAATTGCACCCGTTGTCGCTAAACGAAGACCCACTAATTGATCTTCAAATTTAGGCCACAAAATACCTGGTGTATCTAACAGTTCCATTTCTTTCCCAACTTTAATCCATTGTTGAGCTGTTGTCACACCTGGACGATCTCCTGTTTTAGCAATGTTTTTCTTCGCCAATTTATTAATTAACGTAGATTTACCAACATTCGGTATACCGACAATTAAAGCACGAATTGCTCTCGGTCTAATCCCTTTCGCAACCATCTTATCAAACTTCTCTTTAACAAGCACTTTACAAGCCGCAGTAATTTCCTTCATACCTTGTCCAGCTTGCGCATTAATTGAAATTGCCATATGCCCTTTTTCTTTAAAATATGCAATCCATTCTTTCGTTAGACGATCATCTGCCATATCCGCTTTATTTAAAACAACAAGCCTTGGCTTATGTGTAATAATCTCATCAATCATCGGGTTTCGAGATGATAATGGTAATCGAGCATCTACAAGTTCAATTACAACATCAATTAATTTTAATTTTTCTGTTACTTGGCGTCTAGCCTTAGCCATATGCCCCGGAAACCATTGAATTACCATGTTGCCACCTTCTTTTTCATTTATTTCACAATACGTGCATCTTTTAACGGCCAATATAGCATATTGGCTTTACCAAGTACTTGATCCATTGAAATCGTACCAATCGAACGGCTATCTTTACTAAAACGACGATTATCCCCTAAAACAAATAATTGATCTTTTGGAACAGTTTTCTTTCCCGTCATTTCTTCAAGAGTAAAATCATATGTAAGTGGTCCATCAGCAAGCTGTTTTTTCTGCTTATCTAAATACGGCTCCTCATAAACCTTTCCGTTAACATATAGTTTGTCATTCCGATACTCTATTTCATCGCCTGGCAGGCCAATAATACGCTTAATATAATCTTTATCTTCCGTTGCGCGGAATACGATAATATCGAAGCGTTTTGGGTCTCCTATGTGATAACCAATTTTATTTACAATCATTCGATCTCGATCATGTAAAGTTGGCGCCATTGATACCCCATCTACGAGAATTGGTGCAAAGAAAAACTGTCTAATAACACCAGCTAATACAACAGCAATCAAAATTGCTTTGATCCATTCCCAAAGTGAACTCGTCTCTTTTTTCATGTATTTCCCCTCCACGGTTATGTAAGCTGCTCGTATTATACCAAAATTTTATATAGATTGGAAAAAGGGAGCTTGCGCATTTACAAGCTCCCATACATGTCTTATCGAATTTCTTTAATACGTGCTTTTTTACCGCGAAGGTTACGTAAGTAGTATAACTTAGCACGACGTACTTTACCACGGCGAAGTACTTCGATGTTCGCGATTCTTGGCGTGTGAACTGGGAATGTACGCTCAACACCTACACCGTAAGAAATCTTACGAACTGTGAATGTTTCACTGATTCCGCCACCACGACGTTTGATTACAACACCTTCGAAAAGCTGAATTCTTTCACGAGTTCCCTCAACTACTTTTACGTGTACACGTAAAGTGTCTCCAGGACGGAATGAAGGAAGGTCAGTTTTTAATTGGCCTTTTGTAATTTCTGCGATTAATTGTTGCATATTAAATTCTCTCCTTTAAACAGATGCTCTTATAAAGTCTTATTAAATTACAGCGGAACATCGTTAATACGGCTACTGATTTCAGTAGCACAAATGTTATAATAGCATATTGCTAGGACTGTTGCAATAGAAAATATATGAAGCCCTTATTGTTCTTCTTTAATCTGTTCCAACCATTTCTTTTCTTGCTTAGATAATTCTCTTTCTTCCAATAAATCCGGTCTACGTGTGTACGTACGACGCAAAGATTCTTTATGGCGCCATTCATCAATATTTTTATGATTTCCTGACATTAAAACATCTGGTACCTTCATACCACGAAAATCAGCAGGACGTGTATAATGTGGATGTTCCAATAACCCTGTACTAAACGAATCTTCCACTTGTGAAGCATGATTTCCTAGTACTCCTGGCAGGAGACGTACTACACTATCAGTAATAACCATAGAGGCTAATTCTCCACCTGTTAATACGTAGTCACCAATAGAAATCTCATCAGTTACGAGATGCTCACGAATCCGTTCATCATACCCTTCATAATGCCCACATACAAAGATTAAATGTTCTTCCTCTGCAAGCTCTTCCGCTTTCTTCTGAGTAAATCTTTCCCCTTGCGGACACATTAAGACAACTCTCGGCTTACGCTCTGTTTCTTTCGTTAAATCTTCCACCGCATCAAAAATAGGCTGAGGAGTAAGCACCATACCAGCACCTCCGCCGTAAGGGTAATCGTCTACACTATTATGCTTACTCGTTGTATAATCACGAAAGTTAACAACACGAAGGCTTACCGCTTCTTTTTCTTGCGCCTTCTTTAAGATGGAAGACCCAAATACACCGGTAAACATGTCTGGAAACAACGTTAAAATATCAATTTTCATTATAGTAGCCCTTCCATTACATGAATGGTTACTAATTTATTTTCAATATTAACTTGAAGTACAACATCATCAATGTAAGGAATTAAAAGATCTTGGCCTTTTGGACGTTTAATTACCCAAACATCATTTGCACCAGGAGATAGAATCTCTTTAATCGTTCCTAACGCTTCTCCTTCTTCCGTTACAACACTACAACCAATAATTTCATGGTAGTAGTATTCACCTTCAGCAAGTTCGCCTAACTGCTCTTCTGGTACTTTTATTAAAGAACCTTTAAACTTTTCTGCTTCATCTACATTGTTGTATCCTTCAAATGTTAATAAATCAAATGTCTTATGTTGACGATGAGAAGTTACCTTCACCGGAAGGAAGTCTGTACTTTTCTCATTCGATATGTATAGAGTGTTTCCTACTTTATATCGCTCTTCCGGAAAATCAGTACGAGAAATAACACGAATTTCTCCTCTTACGCCATGAGTATTTACAATTTTCCCTACATTAAACCATTTTGTCATAAATAGTATGTCACCCCTGGTTTCTATATAAATTAAGCATCTCCATTTCACATATGGAACATGCAACTTCTCTTTAAATGTTAAAAAAGGGAGAGGATATAACTCCTCGCCCTTTTTACGTTTATTGAATTTCCAGTGTTACTTTTTCATCATTATGATGTCCCACTGAATACAAGAGCATTCGAATCGCTTTCGCAACTCTCCCTTGCTTACCAATGACTTTTCCAACATCCTCAGGATGTACAGTTAATCGATACTTTATCTCTCCGTTGTAAAGTTCCTGTGTAACTTTTACATCTTCAGGATGATCGACAAGAGGCTTGACAATCGTCTCGACTAACTTCTTCATAGTCATTGCCTCAATTACTTACCTTGTTTAGATAAGTGGAATTTCTCCATGATACCTTGGTTAGAGAATAAGTTACGAACTGTATCAGATGGTTTAGCACCGTTTCCTAACCATTTTAATGCTGCTTCTTCGTTGATCTTAACTTCAGCTGGTTGAGCAACCGGATTATAAGTACCGATTTCCTCAATGAAACGTCCGTCACGAGGAGAACGAGAATCTGCAACAACTACACGATAGAAAGGAGTTTTTTTAGCTCCCATACGTTTTAAACGAATTTTAACTGCCATTTTATAAAGCACCTCCGAATTTATTTCACACAGATAATTATATTAGCAAAAAGACTATTGCTTTGTAAAGTATTTTTTCTTAACAGAGCCATCTTTTTTTCTTACATGAATGGAAACTTCATTCCACCTAGTCCTTTTTTCTTACCTTTTTGCATTCCAGTCATCGTTTTCATCATTTTCTTCATATCATCGAATTGCTTGATTAGACGATTGATTTCTTGTACGGTTGTACCGCTACCTTTGGCAATGCGTTTTTTTCGACTAGCGTTAATTATTTCCGGTTGTTCACGTTCTAATTTAGTCATAGAACGAATAATTGCCTCAATATGCCCAATTTGCTTTTCATCAACTTGCGCATTTTTCAGCCCTTTAATTTTATTTGCACCAGGAAGCATCCCTAACAATTCGTCAAGTGGTCCAAGTTGACGCACTTGTCCAAGTTGTTCTAGGAAATCGTCAAGTGTAAACGAAAGCGTACGCATTTTTTGCTCAAGTTCTTTTGCTTTCTCTTCATCAACTGTAGCTTGCGCTTTTTCAATTAATGTTAAGACGTCGCCCATCCCTAAAATGCGGGATGCCATACGTTCTGGATGGAACGCTTCAATCGCATCTAGTTTTTCACCCATACCAGCAAATTTAATTGGTGTATTTGTTACAGCCTTAATAGATAATGCCGCACCACCGCGCGTATCACCATCTAGTTTCGTTAATACAACACCCGTTAACCCTAACTGATCATGGAAACTTTGTGCAACATTTACCGCGTCTTGTCCTGTCATCGCATCGACAACAAGGAAAATTTCATCCGGATTCGCAACTTCTTTCACTTTCGCTAATTCATCCATTAGTTCTTCATCAATATGCAGGCGACCTGCTGTATCGATTAAAACATAATCGTGATGATCTTCTTTTGCCTTTGCAATCGCTTGTTTCGCAATTTCAACAGGACTTACTTGATCTCCTAAAGAGAAAACAGGCATGTCCAATTGCTTCCCTAATGTTTCAAGCTGTTTAATCGCTGCTGGACGGTAAATATCCGCTGCAACAAGCATCGGTTTACGATTATGCTTTTTACGAAGCAAATTCGCAAGCTTACCTGTTGTCGTCGTTTTACCCGCACCTTGCAGACCAACCATCATTATAACAGTCGGTGGCTTATTAGCAACAGCAATTTTGCTTTGCTCTCCGCCCATAAGTTCTGTAAGTTCTTCCTGTACAACTTTAATTACTTGTTGTCCAGGTGTCAAACTTTTCATTACATCTTGTCCGACAGCACGCTCAGACACACGCTTTACAAAATCTTTTACTACTTTAAAGTTAACATCCGCTTCTAAAAGAGCTAGACGAACTTCTCTCATCATTTCTTTCACATCGGCTTCAGAAACTTTTCCTTTGCCGCGGATTTTTTGCATTGTCTGTTGAAGTCGGTCGGCTAATCCTTCAAATGCCATATTGCCGCCCTCCTAATCTAATTTTTCGATAGCTTCAACAACTTGTTTCATTTCTTCATTCACATGCTCTTCTTCGCTGATTAGCTGTTTTAGCTTTGCAACAAGTCGCTGTCGCTCTTGAAACTTTTGAAGTAATACTAATTTATCTTCATATTCTTCAAGCATCGCTTCAGTCCGTTTAATGTTATCATACACGGCTTGGCGACTTACATCAAATTCTTCCGCAATTTCACCAAGAGATAAATCATCTAGATAATAAAGCGACATATAACTTCTTTGTTTTTGCGTTAACAACGATTGATAAAAATCAAATAAATAGTTCATTCTCGTTGTTTTCTCGAGCATGTTGGATCATCCTTTGTTAAGTGATTTCCCTTTACATCAATTAGTTTACATGGAGTATAAAAGAGTGTCAAGTTTTTTTCTTAACATCACTTATTTTTTATAGAAAAAGAAGCGGTAATACCGCTTCTTTCATTTATACTTCTTCTGTTTCCACTAAATTTGCAAATAAACCATACACATATTGTTCTGGATCAAACTGCTGCAGATCATCCATTTGCTCTCCTAAGCCAACAAATTTCACCGGTACATCCATTTCGTTACGAATTGCTAATACGATACCACCTTTAGCAGTTCCATCTAACTTCGTTAAAACAATACCAGTAACATTCGTTGCTTCACGGAATGTTTTCGCTTGACTTAAACCGTTTTGACCTGTTGTTGCATCAATAACTAGTAACACTTCATGAGGAGCTCCTGGTACTTCACGCTCAATTACACGCTTCACTTTCTCTAACTCTTTCATTAAGTTCACCTTATTTTGCAAACGTCCTGCTGTATCACATAGTAATACATCTACTTTACGCGCTTTTGCAGCTTGTACAGCGTCATACATTACCGCTGCAGGGTCAGAACCAGACCCTTGTTTAATGACTTCTACACCAACGCGATCGCCCCATACTTCTAATTGTTCAATCGCGCCAGCACGGAACGTATCTCCTGCTGCCAATAGGACTGACTTACCTTCTGATTTAAATCTATGTGCCAGTTTACCAATTGTCGTCGTTTTCCCTACACCGTTAACACCTACAAATAAAACAACTGTTAATTGATCTTCTTGCATATTGATTTCATTACTAAAGTCGCTGTCACCTTTATAAATGCCAACTAACTTTTCCGAAATAACAGCTTGTACTTCTTTTGGGTCCTGAATATTTCGGCGCTGCACTTCTTCTTTCAACTGATCAATTAATTCCATTACAGTCGAAACCCCTACGTCTGCGCCGATTAAAATCTCTTCTAACTCTTCAAAGAAATCTTCATCCACTTTACGGTAACGATAGACTAAATCATTTACTTTATCCGCAAATGAATTTCTCGTTTTTTCCAATCCGTGTTTAAATTTCTCTGTTACTGTATCCGTTTGTTTTGAAATTTTTTCTTTAAGTTTTTTAAAAAAGCTCATGCTTCCCATCCTTCCTATTTACTCGCCACAAGTTCTTCCCCGTCATCTAAACGAACAGAAACAAGCTTAGATACACCTGATTCTTGCATCGTTACACCATACAATACATCAGACTCTTCCATTGTACCTTTCCTGTGTGTAATTACAATAAACTGCGTCTCATCACTAAATTTCTTTAAATATTGCGCAAAACGAGCAACATTCGCTTCGTCTAGAGCCGCTTCTACTTCGTCTAGTACACAGAATGGTACTGGGCGTACTTTTAAAATACCAAATAAAAGCGCTATTGCCGTTAAAGCACGTTCTCCACCTGACAGTAAACCTAAGTTCTGCAATTTCTTTCCTGGTGGTTGTGCAACAATATCAATACCAGTATTTAATATGTCTCCAGGATCCGTCATTACTAAATCCGCTCTACCGCCTCCGAATAATTCAGTAAATACAGATTGAAACTCCGTTCGAATCCCTTCAAAAGTAGTGGAAAAACGTTTTTTCATTTCTTCATCCATCTCAGTAATAAGTTGGTGCAATGTCGCTTTCGCTTCTTCTAAATCATCTCGTTGCTCTAGTAAGAACGTATGACGTTCCGCTACTCGCTCGTATTCATCAATTGCACCCAAGTTTACTGTACCTAACTCTTCTATGGATAGTTTTATTAATTTCACCTTTTTACGCGCATCTTCTGCAGGCATCATCATTGTATACTTCAGTTTTGCTGCTTCAAATGAAATCGTATATGTTTCACGTAAATGTTGCAATCTATTTTCCAACTCAACATCAAGTCGGTTAATTTTCACTTCTTGATCTTTCAACAACTCAAGAATATATTTATGCTTGCCTAACGTTTCCTTCACATTACGTTCTAAATGCTCCACTCTCTCTTGTAATGATACACGTTGTTCACGGCGAGAGCGAATTAATTCTGAAGTTTGATTACGATCATATGCTTTTTTCTCAATCATATTCGTAATTTGTTCTTCACCACTTGAATTAGATGTCATTTCTTGCTTTAAGAATGCTAAATCTTCTTTTGTTTTTACAAGTGTTGTATCAGTTTCTTCTTTTTCCTTCGTTAATCGTTCAACTTTTTCTTTTTGATTAGACAAACGTTGTTGTTGTTCAGCCGCTTGTACTTTCAGCTCAGTCATTTCCTTCTGAACTTTTTCTTTTGAAGAATGTTGCTCACTTTTTTGTTTCGTTAACGCGACGATTTTGCTATCTAATTCCGAAATCTCTGCTTGAAGAGTTGCTAAAATCTTTTCTAACTCTCCTTTACGTCCTTGCATTTTCACTTGATCTTGTAAAAATCCTTCTATCTCTAAGTCGTATATAGATAAGCGATCATTAATTCGATGTTCTTCTAATTCTAATTGATTAATTTCTTCTCTTAATTTTTGTTCATCTGCACGCTCAGTTTCTACACCTTGGCGTAGTTCGCGTATTTGTACTTCTTTTTCTTGAATCTCTTGCTTTACTGCTTTAACAAAGTTTTCTAGCTTCGTTGTTTTTTCTTCCATATCAGTGAGCTTTTTAGTCCATTCTTCAAGTTCACGCTGACGTCCTAATAAAGAAGATTTCGCCTGTTTTACAGCTCCACCAGTCATTGAACCCCCAGGATTCACTACGTCACCTTCAAGTGTTACAATACGATAGCGATATTGTAATTGTTTCGCTAATTCATTTGCACCGCGTAAATCTTTCGCAACAACAACTGTACCTAATAGGCTCGAAACGACATTCTCGTATTTATTATTGTACTGCACAAGTTCTGCCGCTACTCCTACAAACGATGGATGTTGATTCACAACACGTAACTGTTCAAATGATAACGATCTACTTTTAATAACAGCTTGCGGTAAAAACGTTGCACGTCCATGTTTATTCTGCTTTAAAAATGCAATTGCATTACGAGCATGTTCCTCTGTTTGTACAACGATATGCTGCATTGCTGCACCTAGAGCAATTTCCATTGCAACTTCATATTCTTTCGGTACCGTTAACAGTTCCGCAACAGCACCCTCGATACCTTGCAACCTATTTTCTCTAGCTTTCAATACTTCACGTACACCTTGGTAGAAACCAGAATAGTCCTCTTGCATCTCTTCTAGCATTTCTTTTCGTGAGCGCGCCTGTTGTACAAATTGATATGCTTGATACAGTTTTGTTTCATTTTCACTATACTGCGCCTTACATTTCCCGAGCGCCGCTTCTGTTTTCTGTATGTTCGAAATGATACCAGCTATTTTTTCTTTCACTTGTTCATAACTTTCAACAAGTTTCGTCTTTTTCGCTGTGATTTCCATACGCATTTCTACATATTTCGCATTCTCTTCATCAAGACGTTCATTTTTAGAGTTTTGCTGTTTAGACTGTTCTTCAATCATAGATAATTCATTACGCTGACTAGCTTGTTGATTTAAAAGTTCAATATAATCCCCTTTTAAATTCTCAATCTGTTCCTCTAAATTATCCGCAAAAGTTGCAAGCAGTTGTTCATTATCAAGCAAATTTCTCTCCAATTCTTTTACTTGATCTACAAATTGCATTAACACTTCTGTACTTGATTCAATTTCACCATCATAACTTTTAGCTTTTTCTGTCAATTCAACAATTAACTGTTCAAGTTGTGCACAATGCGTCGTAGCATTTTGCTTCCTCTCTTTTAACAGCTCACGTTGTCCTTCTAATTTTTCTAGCTCTTTGCTAGAAAGAAGAAGAACTTCTTGCAAGGAATCTACAGACTCATCTACCGCTTGTAATTGTCCACGTAACTCCTCAAGCTCTTCTTCACTTTTTTGTAAATGCGTTGACATTTTAGCTTCTTCGTTTTTATTATGCCCAAACTGACTTCGAAGCGCTTCCCATTTCTCATGCAATTCTTCAATTTCATGTACAATAAGCGCAGCTTCTACTTTCTCTAACTCTTCTTTTTTCTCAAGATAATCTTTCGCAATAGAAGCTTGTCTCTCTAACGGTTCTACTTGAATACTCAATTCATGAATAATATCTTGTACACGATTTAAGTTTTCTTGTGTATCC
Source organism: Bacillus sp. FDAARGOS_235 (assembly GCF_002073415.2). Taxonomy (NCBI): domain Bacteria; kingdom Bacillati; phylum Bacillota; class Bacilli; order Caryophanales; family Bacillaceae; genus Bacillus; species Bacillus sp. FDAARGOS_235. The sequence continues at coordinate 4,447,947 of NZ_CP020437.2, read as the reverse complement.
GCTAATTTCCCTTCAGCTTTCTTTTTGCGAAGTTTGTATTTCAGCACACCTGCCGCTTCTTCAAATACACCGCGACGTTCTTCTGATTTACTACTTAAAATCTCTTCCACTTTCCCCTGACTAATAATTGAAAAGGCTTCTCTTCCCATGCCAGAGTCCATAAATAAATCGATAATGTCTTTCAATCTACAAGATTGTTTATTTATATAAAAGTCACTATCACCTGAACGAGATACACGGCGCGTTACACTCACCTCGTTATATTCAATCGGTAAACGTTGATCTTCATTATTTAAAGTTAATGTTACTTCAGCTACATTAACCGCTCTCCTCGTTTCACTACCGGCAAAAATAACATCCTCCATCTTTGCACCACGTAATGATTTTGCAGATTGTTCACCAAGTACCCAGCGAATTGCATCAGTAATATTACTTTTCCCGCTCCCATTAGGCCCTACTACAGACGTAACACCTGGAACAAAATCGACAGATACACGCTCAGCAAAAGATTTAAATCCTGCTATTTCTAATCTTTTTAAAAACACGAAAGGTCTTCCTCCTATTCTCCGTTGTTATATACGTTGTCTGTACGAAACCAAGCTATAATACGGATTTACTTTCCTTTCATTTATCTACAAAAGAAAAGTTTCATTCTATGCATAAGGAATCCCCCTATTCAAAGGGGGATTCCTTATAGTTGTTCTTTTAATTTTTTCAATGCTTCTGCAGCAGCTTGTTGCTCTGCTTCTTTTTTCGACTTACCACTACCAAGACCTAACGCTACATTATTTAATGTAACACGTGACACAAATTCTCGATTATGGGCTGGTCCTTTTTCTTGCAAAATTTGATACTCAATGTTGCCACTACCATCACGCTGGATCAATTCTTGCAATTGACTCTTATAATCCATCACATGAGAAAAAGCACCTTCATTAATTTTCGGATACACAATTTCTTTTAAGAATCCCCAAACTGTTTCTAGCCCTTGATCAAGATAAAGGGCACCAATAAACGCTTCAAAGACATCCGCTAATAAAGCTGGTCGTTCACGTCCACCTGTCATTTCTTCACCTTTCCCTAATAAAACAAGGCTTCCAAATGACAGCTCATTTGCAAAACGAACAAGAGATGGCTCACATACAATAGCTGCACGTAGTTTTGTTAACTCTCCTTCGCTCATTGTCGGATATTTTTGAAACAGATACTGCGATACAGTAAGTTCCAATACTGCATCTCCAAGAAATTCGAGACGCTCATTGTCTTCATGCGGTTTTTTTCGATGCTCATTCACATACGATGAATGCGTAAATGCTTGAGTCAATAATTTTTCATCTGTAAACGTAATACCTATCTTTTCTTGAAACACTTTAAACGCTTCACGATATTTTGTTTCGTATTTTTTTTCTCTATATTTTCGGTACGGCATAGGTCCCTCCAGATATAAGCCGAGAAAGCCCCGCTAAATAACGGGACTTCACTTAAGCATTATAGATGACTCTCTATGTAAGTCACAGCATCGCCAACAGTAGCAATCTTTTCAGCATCTTCATCAGAAATTTCCATTTCGAATTCATCTTCTAATTGCATTACAAGTTCTACTACATCTAGGGAGTCTGCGCCTAAATCTTCTTTAAAGCTTGCAGCTGGTACTACTTCAGTTTCTTCTACACCTAAACGATCAACGATGATTTTTGTTACACGCTCTAAAACATCTGCCATTCCATTCACCTCCCCTCAAATATTATATTAAATATTGTCCAAAAAAACTAGATGAAATCGATTCTTTTATTACATTACCATTCCGCCATCAACATTTAACGTTTGTCCTGTAACATATTTGCTTTGATCCGAAGCAAAAAACGTTACAGCATTCGCGATATCTTGCGCTTCACCAAACTGTGCAGCCGGAATAACTTTTAACATTTCACCTTTTATATTTTCATCTAATACGTCCGTCATATCAGTTGCAATAAATCCAGGAGCAATTGCATTAACAGTTATATTTCGACTTGCTAATTCTTTTGCTGATGTTTTTGTTAATCCAATTACACCAGCTTTAGCAGCAACATAATTAGCCTGCCCTGGATTTCCTACAACACCAACAACAGAAGCAATATTTATTATTCTACCATGACGTTGGCGCATCATATAACGAGATACTGCTTTTGTACATAAGAATACACCTTTTAAGTTTGTATTAATAACTGTATCCCATTCTTCTTCTTTCATACGCATTAATAAATTATCTTTTGTTACGCCAGCGTTATTTACAAGAATATCGACTTGTCCAAATGTATCTACTGTTTGTTTCACCATATTTGTAACATCTTCAGCATTTGCAACATCTGCTCTTACCGCAATTGCATCTGAACCTAATTTCTTGATTTCATCTACTACTTCATTCGCCTTTTGTTCATTACCAGCATAATTTACTACTACATTTGCCCCTTGTTTCGCTAAATCGATTGCAATCGCGCGACCAATTCCACGTGAAGCACCAGTTACTAATGCTACTTTCCCTTTTAACATCAGTTTTCTCCTCTCAAATTTGAAATGGTATCTTTTAATGTCGCTTCATCATATATGGCATATGCTTTCACTGATGAATCAATCGACTTCATAAGCCCAGCAAGTACTTTTCCAGGTCCAATTTCAATAAATATATCCACACCTTGTTTCACCATAGTTTCAATAGATGGGTACCATAATACAGGTGAATACAGTTGTTCAATTAGCTTCTCTTGAATATCTGCACCACGTGTAATAACATCTGCTGTAACATTTGCTATAACAGGAATATTCGTATCCTGAATTGTAATTTCATCTAACACACTTTGAAACTTCTCAGCAGCTGGCTTCATAAGAGAGGAATGAAATGGTCCACTTACTTTAAGCGAAATTGCTCTTTTAGCACCATTTTCTTTCGCTCTTTGAGAAGCAAGTTCTACCCCTTGATTTGTTCCAGAAATTACAATTTGCTTCGTACTATTCATGTTTGCAATCTGTACTGCATACCCTTCACTTGTTACTTCTTCTGTAACTCGTTTCAGCATATCTGGATCAGCACCTAAAATAGCTGCCATTGCCCCTTCCCCACCAGGAACGGCTTCTTCCATATATTCGCCACGTTTTCTTACAGCATATACAGCATCTTCAAAAGTTATAGCACCAGCTGCCACAAGAGCGCTATATTCACCTAAACTATGTCCTGCTACAAAATCAGGTGTAATGTCATACTCTTTCAAAGCTGTCAAAATAGCAAAACTCGTTGTTAATAATGCAGGTTGTGCATTTGTCGTTAATGTAAGCTTTTCCTGCGGCCCTTCAAAAATCACCTCTGAAAGTGAATCGTGCAACACCTCATCTGCTTTCGCAAACACTTTCGCAACCTCGTTATTATTCTCCGCTAACTGTCTACCCATTCCAACTGCCTGTGAACCTTGGCCCGGAAAAAGAAATGCTATTTTTCCCATTTCAAATCCTCCTCTTATTGAAGCGGCTCCTTCTCCATTACACTTGAAATTGTAGGAATTACTTCTTTCGCTACCATTTCTCTCGTTTGACGAATCGCACTAAATATCGATTGGTCATTTGAAGAACCGTGAGCCTTAATGACAGGAGCTTTCAATCCAAACAATGCCGCTCCTCCATACTCCGAATAATCCATTTTATCTTTTAATACCATAAGTTTTGGTTTTAATACCGCTGCTGCTAATTTGCTCGTAAACGAACTCATTAATTGCTCTTTTAACATAGAGAATAGCGCAAGCGCGGTTCCTTCTAGTGATTTTAGAGCTACGTTCCCTGTAAAACCATCACACACAACAACATCTGCTACACCTTGCAATAAATCTCTTGATTCAACGTTTCCAACAAAATTAATTGGTGCATCTTTGAGCATAGCAAAGACCTGTTTTGAAAGCTCGTTTCCTTTTCCATCCTCTGTTCCAACATTTAAAAGTCCAACACGAGGGTTTTTAATTCCTCTTACCTTCTCTGCGTAAACAGAACCCATCACTGCATATTGATATAAATGAACTGGTTTTGCATCAACGTTTGCTCCAACATCTAACATAACAAAACCTTCTCCATCAACAGTTGGCATTGTCGGTGATAAAGCTGGTCGTTCAATTCCTTCCATACGACCGACAACAAATAATCCTGCTGCCATTAAAGCCCCTGTACTACCTGCTGATATACAAGCATCTGCAATACCATCTTTCACTTGCTGCGCTGCTAGTACCATTGAAGCTTGTTTTTTTCGACGAACCGCCCTTACTGGCTCATCTGTCGATTCAATTTTTTCGTCTGTATGAAGGATAGTAATTCGCTCTTCACTCGTTAAGTATTGACGGATTTCTGCTTCTTTCCCTACTAACGTAATATGTAAATCTGAATATTCCTTAATAGCTTTCATTGCTCCTAATACTACAGCCTTTGGAGCGTGATCTCCGCCCATTGCATCTATTGCGATTTTCATAAGTTGTTACCTTCCTCACTATTATTACTAGATCGATACATTTCAAAAGTGCCTGTAAAAACAAGTTCTTCTCCAACAAAGCTACGCACTTTGACAACCGTCCGTCCTTTATCATTCTCTACATCTTCAACGCGCGCTTTTGCAACTACACGTTCTCCTAATTTTACAGGACGAATGTATCGAATGGTAGACTTTGCAGTTAAAGCTAATTCTTCATCAATAACTGCAACAGCTAGTGAGTTTGCTTGCGCAAACAAATGATGCCCACGAGCAATTTGATTTCTTTTAAATACATGTTCTACCTTTACTTCAAAGATAGATATCGCATGTCTATCTAATTCTATATCGATAATTTCTCCGACAACCTCTTCTAACGGTAAAGATTTCACATCTTCTTCATGTTGTTTTGTAGCCACATGCTTAATTCGTTCTCTCAATTCAGGAATAGATAACTCCATACGATCCAGACGAACAGTCTGTATGCTCACTTGAAATTTTTCTGCTAAATCTTCATCCGTTATAAAAGGATTCGTTTCTATTGTTTGTTGTAATAATTCTTGTCTTTCTTTTTTACTTCTTCTCTTTTTCATACCGCACCATCCATTTTTATGACTAGGTACTAACAGTAGTATATAATCATTAAAAGTAGAATGCAACAAAAACTTTTGCAGACTACTTTTAATCGAGCTTCTCTCCCTGGAACACACCTGTTCCGTCAAGATAAGTACGCAACGAAGCATACTGATCATTATGCCAAAACGCTTCTGAATCAACTAGTATCGCCGCATCTTGTCTCGCTGTTTCTAACGCCCGATAATCATGTACCATATCAGCAACCTTAAATTCTGGTAGACCACTTTGCTTACTTCCAAAGAAATCCCCAGGACCTCGTAACTCTAAATCTTTTTCTGACAATACAAATCCATCATTTGTTTCAGTCATAATACGCATTCTTTCTTTTCCTGTTTCTGATTTCGGGTCTGCAATTAATAAGCAATATGATTGTTCACTACCACGCCCAACACGCCCCCTGAGCTGATGAAGCTGCGATAAACCGAAACGCTCCGCGTCATAAATAACCATAACAGTCGCATTTGGTACATTCACACCTACTTCAACAACTGTTGTCGAAACAAGAATTTGCACTTTATTTTCACTAAACTGTCCCATTATCTCTTCTTTTTCTTGAGATGATAGTCTCCCATGCATTAATCCAACTTGACACTTACCTTGATAATGATGAGTCAGCATACTATGTAAATCGATAGCATTTTGTACATCAAGTTTCTCAGACTCTTCAATAAGAGGACAAATAACATATGCCTGTCTTCCTTTTTTTATCTCTTTCTCCACAAAGCCGAGAACACGGTCTAACATATCATGTTTTGCCCAATACGTTTCGATTACCTTTCTACCAGCTGGCATTTCATCGATAATAGAAACGTCCATCTCTCCAAATGCCGTAATAGCTAACGTTCGCGGAATTGGGGTTGCCGTCATAAACAATACATCTGGACTTTCACCTTTCTCACGTAAAACCCGGCGCTGCGCTACACCAAATCGATGCTGTTCATCGGTAATAACGAGACCTAACCTATGAAATATAACTTCATCTTGAATTAAAGCGTGCGTCCCAACAAGGATATCTACTTCTCCCTGCTCTAATCTCGCCAAAATTTCCCGACGTCTCGCACCCTTAACAGAACTCGTTAACAGTTCAACCGTCATACCGAAACGAGAAAACGTCTCCGCAAGCGACTGATAATGTTGTTCGGCTAAAATTTCTGTAGGAACCATTAAAGCACCTTGATAATGAGCTAATTTTGCGGCATAGAGACCAATCGCAGCAACAACTGTTTTCCCAGAACCAACGTCACCTTGCAACAGCCTGTTCATCCGATAAGGAGATGTCATATCCTTTAAAATTTCATCTACAACCCGGCGCTGTGCACCAGTTAACGGAAACGGAAGTGCATCGATAAATTCTTGTAATTCTGTTGACGGGATTTCCTTCTTCGTACCTTTTGAATTTTCTCTCTCCATTTTCCTTAGTGTTTGCATTTTTAGCTGAAATAAGAAAAACTCCTCATATACAAAACGGCGACGAGCTTGCTTTAAATCTTCTTGCCCTACCGGAAAATGCAACGCCCTGAGTGCTTCATAACGTGGTAATAATTTATACCGATTTAACAAACCATCTGGTAGCACTTCGACTATAGAATCTCCATACTCCTTTAGCGCTTGTGCAATAAAACGGCGCATCTGTTTTACTGTAAGCTTTCCTTTCACTGAATATACAGGCTCTACTTCTTGTTGACGAACAACCGATCCAAAATGAAGCTCTGATACAGCAATTGTTTGACGATGTTGATCCCATTTACCAGTAATCGTTACCGTTTCATCCAAATTTAACTTTTGCTTATAGTAAGGTCTATTAAAACATACAGCCGTAATTAAATAACGACCGACGAGAACACGAACTGTAAGACGTGATTTTTTCTTACCATAGTATTGTAGTAACGGAGCACTATGAACTTTCCCTTCAACTGTTACACGCTCATCATGCTTTACTTCAGCAAGATCTTTCATCGCATAATCTTCATAACGGTACGGAAAATGCTCTAATAGATGAGAAACTGTATAAATTCCCATCTCGTGTAGTAATTCAGATGTTTCTCCTCCGATTCCCTTTACATCTGTAACAGGAACTTGTACAACGTCATTCAAGATTCTCACACTCCGTCACATTATTTTCTTTGTTACACTCTATTTGAGTATCAATTAACATCTGCAATCGCTATCTTTCACCTTATATATTCTATCATAGGCATTCTAAGAGAAACTACTCAAATCCCTTATACACAACAAGTAAAAAAGAGCCTCACTATTAGCAGCAAGGCTCTTTTCTTTATTCCATATGCTAGCCTTTTGAATAAAAACTAGTAATAACGTTCACATTACTACTTCTGATCCATTAGCAAGTAAGTGATCCATTTATTTTCAAAACGAATCTTTTTTATTCTACAGAGAAGATGAAAGAATACACTGGTTGATTCCCAGCATGCACTTCTACTTCAGCATCTTCAAATTTCTCTTCTACAAATGCAACTAACTCAGCTACTTCTTCATCAGTTGCATCTTCACCTTGTAGAATCGTTACGATTTCAGACTCTTCATCAATCAATGTTTCTAATAATTGCTTTGCAGCTCCTACTTTTTCAGCATTTGTTGATACGATTTTTCCATCCGCAATGCACATGAAATCGTCTTTTTGAATTGCTACACCGTCAATTTCCGTATCACGAACAGCATACGTAATTTGACCCGTTTTCACATGAGATAAAGCTTCTTTCATGTTTTCTTCATTTTCTTCTAACGTTCCAACTGGATTAAATGCTAACATTGCAGCCATACCTTGAGGAACTGTTTTTGAACGAATAACAATAACTTCTTGATCAACAACTGACGCTGCTTGTTCTGCTGCCATCACGATGTTTCCGTTATTTGGTAAGATGATGATTTTTTCAGCATTCGCCTCTTCAATCGCCTTCACAATATCCTCCGTACTCGGATTCATCGTTTGGCCACCTTCGATTACTTTCGTTGCACCAATGCTCTCAAATAAAGTTTTAATACCAGATCCCATAGCTACAGTTACGATACCATATGGTTGTTTTTCTTTCGATTGAGTTGTTTGCTCAGGAACCATAGTAGGTTCATCTAATAAAGCGGTATGCTGTTCACGCATATTTTCTACTTTAATCTTAATTAAACTACCATAGCGTTGCCCATAATTCATAGGATCTCCAGGATGTTCCGCATGAATATGAACCTTAACAACCTCATCATCTGATACAACAAGTAGTGAATCTCCGTATACACTAATATCTTCACGGAATTTTTGTTCAGAGAAATTATGTTCCTTCATTTTTTCAGGCTCTAATTTCACCATGAATTCCGTGCAATATCCATACTTTATATCTTCTGTACTCAATTGGCTTTGTACACTACGGTGATGTTCTGCGCGTACCATGTCATTCATAGATGGTTGGGCAGACACATCAGAAGAAATTGTTTCTCCTTTTAAGTCAGCTAAAAATCCTTCATATACAACAACAAGACCTTTACCACCGCTATCTACAACGCCAACTTGCTTTAATACAGGTAATAAATCTGGCGTACGATTTAACGATGCATTGGCTTCTTTCACAACGTCTTCCATAAACAAAACAAAGTCGCGCTGTTTTTTCGCAACTGTCACTGCATATTTACCCGTTTCTCTTGCAACCGTTAAAATCGTTCCTTCAATCGGTTTCATAACCGCTTTGTAAGCCGCTTCTACCCCAGCATCTAAAGCTGCAGCAAAATCAACTGTTGTTAATTCTTCTTTTTGTTCAATGGATTTTGAAAAACCACGGAATAACTGAGATAAAATAACACCAGAGTTACCACGAGCTCCCATTAATAATCCTTTGGCTAAACTTACACCGACTTTACCAGCGTGCTGTGAAGGATTTGCTTTCACTTCACGTGCGCCTGAAGTCATTGATAAGTTCATGTTTGTACCGGTATCGCCATCTGGAACTGGAAATACGTTTAATGCATCAACAAGCTGAACATTATTTGTTAAATTATTCGCTCCTTGCATGATCATTTGTGATAAACGTTTCCCATCAATTTTTTGAATTGACACAGATTTTCCTCCTTAATGCACATTACAAGTTTATTACTTTAACTCCTTGTACGTAGATGTTTACAGAATCTACTGCTAGTCCTACAGTTTGATCTAATGTATATTTCACTTTCGTCTGCACGTTATGTGCTACTTCTGAAATTTTCGTACCATAGCTCACAATAATATACATATCAATATGTACTTCATCTTCATCTTTACGAACAATAACACCTCTAGTGAAGTTTTCTTTTCGTAAAATGTCTGTTAATCCATCTTTTAACTGATTTTTTGATGCCATACCTACGATACCGTAGCAATCTACCGCGGCACCTCCAGCAATTGTTGCAATTACATCTGTACTAATATCAATTTGTCCGTACTTCGTTTTAATTTCAATTGACATCTCGTTTCCCCCTTCATAAATGGTGAAAGTGAGCTAGACTACTTTAGTTACTATCATATAATCTTTTCAAAGAAAATTCCATCGTTCTTTCTTTTCACTCTCATATTTTATGTTTTATACTACACTTTTCTATGATGAGCAAAATAGTCCATTGTTATTATACAACATGTACCACTATAATATGTCAAGCAAATTTTCTTGATTTCAACTTTTCTTCACTTACATATAGTGTCAAGTAATTTTTCTTGATTTCTTTTTTCTACAGTGTTGCATTCTCTTTTTAGTTGTGTTAAATTATAGTAGTGTTTTTAGCATCGCAAAAAAGACTAACATTGAAAAATTACGTATGGTAAGGTGTCAAGGGAGGGAAATATAAATGGCTCGTGTTTGTGCTATCACTGGAAGAAAAGCTCGTTCTGGTAACTCTCGTTCTCACGCAATGAACGCTACAAAACGTAAATGGGGCGCTAACCTTCAAAAAGTTCGCGTACGCATCGACGGTAAAGTTCAACGTGTTTACGTTTCTGCTAGAGCATTAAAATCTGGCAAAATCGAACGTGTTTAATAATAAAAAAAAGAGCCGCTAGGCTCTTTTTTTACTATACCAATGGAAAAAGCACCTATTATCGGTGCTTTTTTTAGTCTTTTTTGAAGGTGTTTAACATCGCACGAACAATTCCACCAAGAAATTTAGGTAACTTAATTGTATAAAATCTCATGGTTTCCCTCCTAATCCCCTTTACTCCACTTGCCCACTATATGATGCAAGGAGCAAAATTGTTTCTTCAATCAGTGCTTCTTATCATCATTAATATGCCAGATGCGAATGAAAAAGTACCTTTTTCCTCAATGAGTTCATTACTAATACAAAGTGTCGATCCCCACTCTATCGTTTTATTAGTAAGAGGGTACTTAAATCCTTGTAGTGTAATACCTTCTACACTTTCAGTAACTGGCACAAATGATACATAGGGGAAATTTTTATTTATTCCAATTGTATATGTACCAACTTTTTTCACCATTATTTCATTTTTATTATCCACAATACACATTTCCACTTTTGCTTCTAAACCCTTTAAAAGCATCTGTATATTTGCTAAACCATGATCCAACCGCCCACCAGTTGCACCAAAAATACGAATTAATTTGGGTTTCTGTTCTAAAGCCCAACTAATTGCAATCTCTAAATCCGTTTGATCTTTTTCTCGTGGAACAATATGTAATTCATCTGTTTGCTGTCCCATCCATACTAATTCTTCTTCAGTTACTGAATCGTAATCTCCGAACGCAACAGATGGAGTAATCCCTCTTTTTAGTAAATGGTACACTCCTCTATCAACCGCCGCCCACACTATTTCTTCATTTTCATATCGAGAAAAATCTGCGCAATATTCTGCAGGGCCTCCTGCTAAAATATGAATAATCATTTTTCCTTCCCCTTCTATTGTAAAAAGGCAATCTGCCATTCGGTAGATTGCCTTTTTACATATTTTTCGCTCTATCCTTTCTAAATAGTGAAGTCTTACTAAACCCGAAACTTCACTAGGATAGGGATCTGTTCATTCATTATCCACGAATGATACGGATCGCTTCACCGCGGTCTTTTTGATTGTATACCGCTGATCCAGCTACAAGTACATTTGCTCCTGCTTCAACACAAAGTCTTGCCGTTTCAGCGTTGACACCACCATCAACTTCAATTTCGACTTCTAGATTTCGCTCTTTAACCATTTCTGCAACTTGTTTAATTTTCGGTAATACAGAATGGATAAATTTCTGTCCACCAAATCCAGGATTCACCGTCATAAGTAATACCATATCTATATCTTCTAACACATGCTCAATCACCGAAACTGGCGTATGTGGATTTAATACAACCCCTGCTTTAATGCCATGAGATTTAATTAACTGAATTGTACGATGTAAATGAGGACACGCCTCTACATGAACAGTAATAATATCCGCTCCCGCTTTCGCGAAAGTTGGGATATAGTTATCAGGATTTTCAATCATTAAATGCACATCTAACGGTAATGATGTAATCGGACGGATCGCTTCTACAATTAATGGCCCAATCGTAATATTCGGTACAAAATGCCCGTCCATTACATCGACATGAATGTAATCAGCTCCGCCTTTTTCTACATCTTTAATTTCTTCCCCTAATTTTGAAAAATCTGCTGATAAGATCGATGGTGCAATTTTAATCATAACTAATACCTCGGCTTTCTCTCTCTAATTTCTTCTACGAATTGTTGGTAATTCTTATAACGATATTCTGTAATCTTTCCTTCTTCAACCGCAGCTTTCACCGCACATTTCGGTTCAGAAAGATGTGTACACCCTCTAAATTTACAGTATTGGCTCGCTTCTTTCAACTCAGGAAAACAATATGTAAGATCTTCTACCTCTATATCTATGAAATCAAGTGAACTAAAACCAGGTGTATCCGCAACAAGTCCACTTCCAACTGCAATTAATTCCACGTGTCTTGTCGTATGTTTTCCGCGTCCTAAATGTGAGGAAATATCATTTGTTTTTAGTTCTAAATCCGGACGTAATACGTTAAGCATCGAAGATTTCCCAACACCTGATTGGCCAGCAACGACAGAAACACAACCTTCTAAAAATGGTTTTAAAATAGCAATACTTTCCGATGTATTTATAGAAGTAAATAATACATCATAACCCATTTCACGATAATCATTTGCATAAGCTTCAACGGTTTCTCGCATCTTTTCATCCACTAAATCCATCTTACTAATACAAATAATCGGCTTAATGTTATGATATTCAATCAGCACTAAAAATCGATCTAACAGTCCAGGATTAAAATCTGGTTCTACTGCAGAGAAAACAAGGATTGCTTGATCCACATTAGCAATAGGAGGCCTAACAAGTTCATTTTTTCGATCAAATACTTCAAGCACGTAGCCTTCCGTTGGGTTATCTGCTTGAAAAACGACTTGGTCTCCTACAAGTGGTGTAATTTTATTTTTTCTAAATACACCACGCCCACGACATTGTGTAACCCCTTCTTCATGTTGTACATAATAAAATCCACTTAAAGCTTTTACAATTTTTCCTTCTGGCATATAATTCTCCTTTATTTTGTATAAAGTGAAGCTGTAATTAAAACGAATAGACTAGAGTTCTTTAAACAATTATTTTAAAACCCACCAATATATAACCAGGTTCATATATTTAATCTCTACCATCAATTCGAAATATTTTTTACAACAATATCACTTGTATAGCTTTTTGAATCATATATTTTTGCCTGTTATACAGTCCACCTTGTAGACAGCATAACAGGCAAGGGTAATGCATTCCATTCTCTATAAAAAGAAAATGGAATTCACTATTATTGAGTTGGATATGGTACTTCCTTATCGATAATCGTTACTCCATCCCGTACGATTTTATAGTGACCCTTTGAGCCTTCTTGAATTACAAATTCTAAAGAAATTGTTGCCGACTCTGAAATCGTTCTAGTTTCAATTGGTCTATCCATCTTTTGTTGCATATCTTCTTTATAAATTTCTATTGTTTGCGGTTTTTTCTCACCTATTATAGAAGACTCATATGGGATAGAAATGTTATCCACCTTCACTGTTTTTGTTACTTTCGGCTTAGGGCCATTCGAGATGATAAGTGTCACTTTATCTCCTTCTTTTAACGGAGTTCCTGGTTTTGGCGATTGCGAAATTACAAGACCTTTATCAACCGTATCTGAATACTCTCGTTTTATATCTGGAGTTAATTTTCTCTCATTCAAATCACCAGTTGCACTATTTTCAGTCCATCTTGAAAAATCACCTGGTCTATTTTGATAAGGACCTTTACTTATCCAAACTTTCAGTTCTTGCTCCGCCTCTACAACCATTTGATCAGGTGTCGGTATTTGTTCTACAATTTCACCTTTTGGTTTATCATTTTCAATATAATTTTCAGTAACCTGTTTATATCTTTCTTCTAACTCGGGTTTTACACTCTCAAAGTTTTGACCTGTAAAATCCTTCATCTTACTTTTCTTTTTTCCACCTGATTGATAGATAGTAATTTTAGAACTTTCCTTCACTACTCTTCCTGCTACAGGATCAGTTTTTATTACATCTCCAGCTTCCACATCATCTATATATACAATATTAGGTTCTGTCACTTCAAAACCTTTTTCTACCAACTTATTTACAGCTGTCGTATATTTCATACCAGCCACATCAGGAACTTTTACATCTTTCGGAATAAAGAATCCCGGAATAACAGTAAGAGCTAATGTTATTCCAATTGCTAAAAGTAAAAATGTCGTAATTAAAACCTTAATCCATTTATTACTTCGTTTTTTCTTCTTATCTAATTCAGTATGTTCTTTTCTTTTTGGTTCATCCACTTTACTTCCACTTAAAACAATCGTTTCATCAGTTACATTTTCAAATAATTGTTCTTGTTGGATAATTGGAATCGCTTTCGTCGCTTCCATATCTTCTGGTATGTAAAATGGCTGTTCATTAATTCGTTCTGGATATAAAGCCGTTTCAATATCTCGTTTCATCGCATTAGCAGATTGGTATCGATGGAACGGATCTTTAGCAGTTGCCTTTAATATAATATTCTCAACACTTTGCGGAATATTTTCATTCCATCTTCTTGGAGACGGTATTTCACTTTGTAAATGTTTTAAAGCTATTGCAACAGCAGATTCACCAGAAAACGGTTGTCTTCCTGTTAACAATTCGAACATAACAATACCAAGCGAATAAATATCTGATTGTTTATTTGCTATCCCGCCGCGCGCTTGTTCTGGTGATAAATAATGCACCGAACCAAGTACTGAATTTGTATGTGTAATAGTTGTTGCACTTGTAGCTGTCGCAATTCCAAAATCTGTTACTTTTACTACTCCATCAGCTCGAATTAAAATATTGTGCGGTTTTATATCACGATGCACAATTTCAAAATGATGAGCGTGTGCCATGGCGGATGTTAATTGCTCCATAATATCAAGAGCTTCCCCTATAGGTAACATCCCTTGCTCAATTATGTATTGCTTTAATGTTTGTCCAGGTACATACTCCATTACAAGATAATATATACCATCTTCTTCTCCAACATCATACATATTCACAATATTTGGATGCGACAACGTTGTAACAGATTGCGCTTCTCGATGGAAACGTTTAATAAACTCTTCGTTATTGGAATAGTCGAGTCTTAATATTTTCACCGCTACATCTCGGCCGAGTATGTCATCATGAGCTAAATATACATTGGCCATCCCTCCACCGCCAATCATTTTTAGCAGCTTATAACGGTCATTTAAGCGTTTTCCAATCAGCACGTTGCACTTCACCTACTTTCGTTTGTCGAATCCGCATAATCAATAAGAACAAGAGTAATATTATCCTCTCCACCACGATCATTCGCCAATTGAATGAGACTTTGCACCTTAGCTTCGAGCTGTTCATTTAACTGTAAAATTTGTTGCATATCAGTCATAGGGACTTTATTAGACAATCCATCAGAGCAAAGAAGCAATTGATCATCTTCTTCAAGTACCAATGTTTTAACATCTAATCCGACTTTTTCTTCTGTTCCTAGCGCTCTTAACAAAACATTTTTTTTCGGGTGGTATTCTGCATCTTCCTTTGAAATTTCACCATGTCTCACAAGTTCATTTACAAGTGAATGATCTTCCGTTACGAGCGACATTACTCCCTCTGATACCATATAACAACGACTATCTCCTATATGACCTATTGTTACAAAATTAGGCGTACAAATTGCTATGATAATCGTTGTTCCCATACCATCACACTCTACGTGTTGTTTAGAATATTCAAAAATGCGTTCATTAATAATTCCAACACTAGTATGTAACCACTCTTCTACTTTTTTAGGCTCATTCATATTATGCGTTTGCTTCCAATAATCATGGAATAATTGAATGGCCATCGAACTAGCTACATCGCCAGCTCGATGACCTCCCATTCCATCTGCTACTACCGCTAAAATATTTCCATCTAAATTGTGAAAAACTCCTGCACTATCTTCATTATGTTGACGAACTTTCCCTTTATCCGATAGAAACACGGCTTTCATCTCGTCACCTCGTCTCTTCTTTGCGCTCCTTCGCACGCAACTGACCGCAGGCAGCATCAATATCGTGACCTTGTTCACGGCGAATTGTTACATTCACTCCACGATCTTTAAGCGTTTTTTCAAATAAGAAAATTTGCTCACGTGGTGTTCGTACGTAATCACGTTCTGGTACGTAGTTAACCGGAATTAAGTTCACATGACACTTTACACCTTTTAAGAGCGCAGCAAGTTCTTCAGCGTGCTCAACTTGGTCATTTTCTCCTCCAAATAGTCCATATTCAAATGTAATACGACGCCCTGTTCTATTTACATAGTATTTAATAGCTTCCATTAAATCAGGTAGCTTATAAGCACGGTTAATCGGCATTAATTTTGAACGTAATTCTGAATTTGGAGCATGCAATGAAATCGCAAAATTAATTTGTAACTCTTCTTCAGCAAACTTGTAAATTTTCGGAATAATACCACTCGTCGAAACTGTCATATGTCTTGCACCAATATGAAGTCCTTTTTCATGGTTAGTGATGCGTAAAAATCCCATTAAATTATCATAGTTATCAAATGGTTCTCCAATTCCCATAACAACAAGAGAACTTACACGTTCTTCCGTTTCATCAAGCGCGCGTTGCACTTCTACTACTTGCGCTACAATTTCTCCAGCTTCTAGGTTTCGTTTTAACCCGCCAAGTGTAGAAGCACAGAACGTACAGCCAATACGACAACCAACTTGTGTTGTTACACAAATAGAATTTCCGTATTCATGTCGCATTAATACCGTTTCAATAGAGTATCCATCATATAACTGGAATAAGAATTTAATCGTTCCATCCGAAGACGTTTGTTTTACTAACGTGTTTAAAGTAGTAATATCAAAGGAATTCGACAATTTATCACGCAATCCTTTAGAAAGGTTTGACATATCCTCATAATTTTTTACACGTTTTTTATATAGCCAGTCAAAAATTTGTCCAGCACGGAACTTCGGTTCTCCTTGTTCCTTTAACCAATCTTGCATTTCATGAAGTTGTAAAGAGTAAATTGATGGTTTTTTCGTTTCTACATTTTTCTTTTGTTTTTTTACAGTCGTTTCCATGATGCTACACCTTCTTCCTTAAACAAGCAATATAAAAGCCATCCGTTGCAAAATAATGCGGTAAAATTTGTACTTGACCTTCATTAATATACGGACTTAATTTTTCTGGCATACGTTCTTTTATCGTAGTATCCCATTCAAATTCAGGATGTTCTTTTAAAAATTTATCTATTACTTGTTCATTTTCTATTTTCTCAATTGTGCACGTACTATAAACAAGACGACCGCCTTGTTTTAATAATGGTGCTATCTTTTCTAATATCGCAAGTTGAATCGTCGATAATCTTTCACTATCGCCTTTATCTTTTCCTAACTTAATATCAGGTTTACGTCTAATTACCCCAAATCCAGAACATGGTGCATCTACTAATATTTTATCAAAAGTTTCATTTGCAAAGTGCTCTTGCACTTTTCTAGCATCTAACGCTTTTGTTTCTATATTTTCTAGACCAAGTCGCTCTGCTTGTTGTTTAATTAAACGCACTTTATGCGCGTGTAAATCAAGAGACATTACTTTACCAGTTCCCTTTAAACGCTCAGCTATATGCGTAGTTTTACCACCAGGAGCAGCACAACTATCAAGAACTGTCTCTCCCTCATTCGGGTCTAAAGCACGTGCAACAAGCATAGAGCTTTCATCTTGAATAGAAAGGAACCCTTTTTTAAACGCTTCTGTATGCGCTACATTCCCTCTTTCAATTTGAATTGCATCATCTGACAAATCGCCAGACTTTGCTTCTATTCCTTCACTTGCCAACAACTCAATTGCTTCTTCTACCGTTACTTTATCAACGTTCACACGTGCTGTAGGTACTGGTGGTAACATGTTTACTTCACACATTTTCTCTGCTGTCTCTAAACCATATTCAGATGCCCAATCTTGTACTAACCAAACTGGGTGACTCGTTGCAATTGCAAGACGTTCCACTGGATCTTTGATTTCATCTAATGAAGGTACACCTTCTCGCTGAATTGAACGCAATACTCCGTTCACCATGCCTGAAATCCCTTTATGCCCACGACGCTTTGCTATTTCAACCGCTTCATGAATAGCCGCTCTTTCTGGCACTCGGTCCAAATATATCATTTGATATAAAGATAAGCGAAGCAATACTCTTACCCACGCCTCAACCTTCTTTTTTAAAAAAGGCTGTAAATAATAATCTAATGTGTCACGACGTTGAATCGTTCCATATACAATTTCAGTTAATAAACCAATATCTTTTCTATCAATTGCATTTTTTTCAATTAGATTATTTAAAAGTAAGTTACTATATGCACCACTTTTTTCTACTTGAATTAAACCATCAAGAGCTAATTCACGAACATTTTGTCTCATGCATTTTCTCCTAACTTCGTGCCAATTTCAGGTTTTGTCCCACGTAAAAATTGTGAACAACTCATACGCTTTTTACCCGACGGTTGCAATTCAGTAATTTTAACACCTATTTCATTCCCTGTTGCAACAACAAATCCATCTTCTTCAAGACCAACTATTGTACCTGGTTCAGCTTTCGCTTCTAGAGAAACTTTCTCTCCCCACCATACTTTAACAACTTGTTCTGCTAAAGTCGTATATGCAACTGGCCATGGGTTCAATCCGCGAATGTGATTGTATACTTCTTCACCTGTTTTTGTCCAATCAATTTTCTCTTGCTCACGTTTTATATTATATGCGAATGTCACTTCATCTTCATTTTGTTTAATCGGTTCTAACTTACCTTGAATTAATAAAGGTACTGTTTTAGATAGAAGATGTGCACCGGCTTCACTTAACTTATCAAATAACGAGCCCGTCGTTTCACGCTCTTCAATTTCCACTTCTACTTGCGTTAAAATATCACCAGCGTCTAATTTTTCTACCATATACATAATTGTAATTCCTGTTTTTTCTTTACCTTCCATAATTGCATAATGAATCGGTGCACCACCGCGTAGTTCTGGAAGTAAAGAGGCATGGACATTAATACATCCGTACTTTGGCGCTTCTAAAATTTCGTTTGGTACAATCTGACCGAACGCAGCTGTTACAATTAAATCCGCCTCTAATGCTAATACTTTTTCATATTCGTCTTTTTCACGAATTTTCAGTGGTTGTAACACCGGAATACCATGTTTCTCCGCTTCAACTTTAACAGGTGTAGGTGTTAATACTTTTTTTCTACCTACCGGACGATCTGGTTGCGTCACAACACCTACTACATCATAGCCATCTTCGATAAGACGACGAAGCACCGGCACTGAAAAGTCC
Source organism: Bacillus sp. FDAARGOS_235 (assembly GCF_002073415.2). Lineage (NCBI taxonomy): Bacteria > Bacillati > Bacillota > Bacilli > Caryophanales > Bacillaceae > Bacillus > Bacillus sp. FDAARGOS_235. The sequence goes on along the minus strand of NZ_CP020437.2, from coordinate 4,428,943 downwards.
GGTGTTCCCATAAATACTACTTTAATCATTTAAAAACCGCTCCTTTTAACACCTATTCTAATTCGTTTTCTTCATAATATCTTGTCACTTTCGATGTAAATAGAACACCGTGTAAATGATCGATTTCATGTTGAATTGCACGCGCTAAAAATCCTTCCGCTTCTAATAAAAACACTTTACCTCGGCGATTCTGTGCTCTTACTTTAATATAATCTGCACGTTCCACTTCACCATAAAGTCCCGGGAAGCTTAAACAGCCTTCGGGACCTACTTGTTCACCACGTTTTTCTAATATTGATGGATTGATTAACTCGATTTTCCCAGTATCATCATCGACATCAACAACTGCTACTTGCAAGCTTACCCCTACTTGAGGTGCAGCTAAACCGACTCCGTCCGCCATTAACATTGTTTCATGCATATCTTTCAACAATTTCACTAACTTTTTATCAAAGTTAATTACTCTTTCACATGGTGTTTCTAACACTTCATTTGGATGCTTTACTATTTCTAAAACTGCCATATTTCCCTCCGCTACATTAACATTGTTGGATTAAAATCAATTGAGATTTGTAGCTCTTTTTGCATTTCTGCTTGATAATGTTCATTTACCATTTTGAGCACGTTCTTTAAGTTTGGTTCCCGTTTGTATTTTATCATGCATTGGTAACGATATCTATCTTTTATCCTTGGAATTGCTGAAGCAACTGGCCCTAACACCATCGTTTGCTGCGAACAATGCATTCGTAAATGACCGACAATTTTTTCCGTCACTTGCACTGCCTTTAATAATTCTGGATGAGATACCGTTACAAGTACAACATAGTAATAAGGTGGATATTGTCTTGTTCGTCTCATTTGCATTTCTTGGTCAAAAAACACATCATATTGCTGGTTCTTTGCTAACTCTATACTATAATGTTCTGGCGTATACGTTTGAATTACAACTTCCCCTGGCAATTCATGTCTACCTGCCCGTCCACTTACTTGCGTCAATAATTGATATGTTTTTTCACTCGCCCGAAAATCAGGTAAGTGAAGCATCGTATCTGCAGTTAAAACACCAACGAGCGTTACTTTCGGAAAATCAAGTCCTTTGGCGATCATTTGTGTCCCGAGTAATATATCTGCTTTCTCTTCACCAAATGCCTTTAATAACTTCTCATGCATTCCTTTGCGACTTGTCGTATCTACGTCCATTCGAATGACTCGCGCTTCTGGAAATAGTTTTGTAATTTCTTCTTCTACTTTTTGTGTGCCTGTACCAAAGAAACGAATATATGTACTTTGACAAGCTGGACACGCAGTTGGCATATTCTCCTCATAACTGCAATAATGACATTTTAAACGATGGTTCATTTTATGATACGTCAGCGAAATATCACAATGTGGACATTGTACAACATACCCGCAATCACGACACATCACAAATGTTGAATGACCTCTCCTATTTAAAAAGAGAACCATTTGTTCTTTCTTTTCTAGTCGATCTGCTATTTTTTCATGCAACGCCTTCGAAAACATTGATCGATTCCCGTCGCGAAGTTCTTCACGCATGTCAACAATTTCTACTGTTGGTAAAGCTTGTTCGTTCATACGTTTTTCCATCGTTAATAGTTCATAAACACCTTTTGTCGCTCTTGCAAATGATTCAAGTGTAGGCGTTGCACTTCCAAGAACGATTGGACATTTATGATATTGCCCTCTCCACACCGCTACATCTCTTGCATGATACTTCGGGTTATCTTCTTGCTTATAACTCGATTCATGCTCTTCATCAATAATAATAATCCCTAAATTTTCAAAAGGAGCAAAAATAGCTGAACGGGCACCAACTACCACTTTCACTTCTTTTCTTAAAATTTTACGCCATTCATCATATTTTTCACCAACAGACAGTGCACTATGAAGAACCGCTACTTGCGAGCCAAATCTACCTTTAAAACGATCTACCATTTGAGGCGTTAGCGCAATTTCAGGAACGAGTACAATAGCTTCTTTTTCCTTCTTCAGCACCGCTGCTATAGATTGTAAATATACTTCTGTCTTTCCGCTTCCTGTAACACCATATAGTAAAAATGGATTGTAAGTTTCATTTGTAATTGATGATAAAATAGGTGTAATAACTTGCTTTTGTTCCTCTGTAAGTGGAAATGGTTTCGTTTGTTCAAAATCATCATCGTCATACGGATTCCGGTATACTTCCACATATTTTTCTGAGATTAGCCCCTTTTTAACAAGTGATTTTATTGGAGCATCTGTTATTTGTAGCTCTTCTGTTAACAATTTCAACGGTACACTTTTATAATTTTCCACAAAATAATAGAGTACATCTTGTTGTTTTTTACTTTTCAATTCAAATGCAGCTAATTCTAATTTATCTTCCGGCAACTCTGGCTGAACGACTCTTTGTTTCTTCTTCTGCACTTTATCTTTCACTTGATATACGACTTCCATCGTACCATTTTTAATTTCTTGTTGAATAGCGCGGTATAAATGTGGCTGCGCCTCAATAACTTCCCAATCGATTGCTTCCTTATCCTGAAATAAATACAGTATTGCAGGTGCTACTTCTTCTTGTTTACGAAGTTGTAGACGCTTTTTATACGTTGCTTTTATCGCTGTCGGAAGCATGACTTGAAATGCTGAAATCATATAACATAACGTTTCACTTGTAAGCCAATATCCAAGCTTTAATAATTCATCATTTAAAACCGGTGTTACATCTAATATTTCATGGATTGTCTTTAATTTCTTACTTTCCACGTCAACCGAATCTTTAATCTCAATAATAAAACCTTGCAATTTTCTTGGACCAAATGGAACTACTACACGCATTCCTGTCTGTACAATATCTTCCCATTTTCTAGGGATAATGTAATCAAACGGTCTATCTGTCTGACGGGCAGGTACATCAACAATTACACTTGCAAATTTCATAAACGATCATCTTCTAACATCATTTCAATTTGCTTTAATATTTCGCGAGCTACCTCTTTCTTTGTTAAAAGTGGCAACTCAATAACTTTTCCATCTTTTCTATACATTGTTACAATGTTCGTATCTGTGCCAAATCCAGCTCCTTGCGCTTTTACATCATTCGCAACAATCATATTCGCATTTTTCTCACGTAACTTTTTCGTTGCGTATTCCTCTACGTTTGTCGTTTCAGCAGCAAAACCGATAAGTAACTGTTTACCCTTCTTCTCACCTAGCGTTTTTAAAATATCTACCGTTCTCTCTAATTCAATTACAGCATCACCATTCTGCTTTTTCATTTTATTATCATGAACATATTTCGGGCGATAATCTGCAACAGCTGCTGTTTTGATGACAACATCTACATTTTGATAATGTTGAAGGACTGCTTCTAACATACCCTGCGCTGAATCCACTTGTATCGTTGTTACATGTAGTGGCGGATTTAATGCCGTCGGCCCCGAAACAAGTATGACATCAGCCCCTAAGTTCGCTGCTACTTCTGCAATCGCATACCCCATTTTTCCAGAAGAAAAATTCGTCATAAAACGAACTGGATCAATCTTTTCACGCGTCGGGCCAGCAGTTATTAACATTTTCTTACCTTGTAGTGGTTTTTGTTCCGTGAATGCTTCTTCTAACCGCGCAATAATTGCTTCAGGTTCCTCTAGTCTTCCCTTCGCTACATAACCACACGCTAAAAAGCCTTCCCCAGGCTCAATAAATGTATATCCTAACGTTTTTAACGTCATCATATTTTTTTGAACAATTTTATTTTCGTACATATGCACATTCATAGCAGGTGCAATCCATACTGGAGCTGTAGTAGCTAACAAAGTAGTTGTAATCATATCATCCGCAATACCACCAGCTAACTTCCCGATACAATTGGCTGTAGCAGGTGCAACAAGTACTACATCTGCCCAATCTGCTAAATCGATATGAGCAATAACAGCTGAGTCTTTCTCATCGAATGTATCTGTATATACATCATGACGAGAAAGTGCTTGGAATGTAAGAGGCGTAACAAACTTTATTGCCGACTCACTCATGATCACCTTTACAATAGCACCAGCTTGTGTCAATTTACTAGTTAACGCAGCCGCTTTAAAGACCGCAATGCCTCCTGTTACACATAGGAGTATCTTTTTCCCTTTTAGCATATGGCTCGTCCTCTTTCTTTTTCAAACTTATAATACTGAAACAGGTTTCTCAGCTCTTCAGTACCAATATTTCATCCTATCGTAAAAAAATAACAACCTACTTGTAAATAGGTTGTTACCGTTACATAGAAAATTATAAAGTCTATGTTTTAATTTGTCGAAAATAATATCTTAATCAATTATTTTGCCTTCGCTTGGTACATATTTTAACACTTCTACATCGATTTCTTCTAATGCTTTACCTACACATTTATGAGAAACAGGTTGTTCAATAACACAGTTGTTAGCAAGTTGCATTTCACGTGCACGCTTTGCAGCTACTGTTACAAGTGTATATTTAGAATCGATTTTTGTTAGTAATGAATCAATTGATGGATTTAACATAATTATAGACCCTCCGTCATTTCTTTATAATATTTTGCTACTCTTTCGCGGCGGCAATGTTCACCAACCACAATTGCTTTAATTCTATCACAAGCTAATTCAACTTGATCATTTTCTACAACATAGTCGTAAGCGTCCATCATTTCGATTTCTTCTTTCGCTACAGTTAAGCGATTTTCAATAACATCTTCAGTTTCTGTACCACGGCCGACAATTCGGTTTTTTAGCTCAGATAAACTTGGGGGTGCTAAGAAAATAAATACACCTTCTGGGAAAGCTTTCTTAACTTGAATTGCTCCTTGCACTTCAATTTCTAAGAATACATCTTTTCCTTCTTGTAATGTTTTTTCAACATAGTCAATCGGTGTTCCGTAATAATTACCTACGAACTCAGCCCACTCAAGTAATTTTTCATTACGAATCATTTCCTCAAATTCTTCTCTCTCTTTAAAGAAATAATCCACACCATCTACTTCACCTTCACGCGGCTTACGTGTCGTTACTGAAATAGAGTATTGAAAACGTGTATCCTCATGGCTAAACAGCTCTTTTCGAACCGTTCCTTTACCAACCCCAGAAGGTCCTGAAAGAACGATGAGCAATCCTCTTCTACTTCTCATAAATATGTAAAACCTACCCTTCCTCACTTAAATCTTCTTTATTATTCAAACGATGTGCAATCGTCTCTGGCTGAATTGGACTTAATACAACATGCCCATCATCCATAACAATAACCGCCCTTGTTTTTCTCCCATACGTAGCATCTAGTAAAGCATTATGTTCACGTGCTTCCTGTACTGTTCGTTTAATAGGAGCTGACTCCGGACTTACAATAGCAATAATTCGATGAGCAGATACAATATTTCCGTATCCAATATTTAAAAACCGCATGGCCATAGTTTGCGCCTCCTAGTAAGTCTATCCGATTTCTCCACCACGTATAACTTTATATATTTTTTGAAAGCTACTCAATATTTTGTACTTGTTCACGAATTTTTTCAAGGTTATTTTTCATTTCTACAACATATTTTGAAATTGTTAAGTCATTTGCCTTCGAACCAATCGTATTAATTTCTCGATGCATCTCTTGCACGATGAAGTCCATTTTTCTTCCAACAGGCTCTTCAATCTGCAGTGTTTCACGAAATTGTTCTAAATGACTTTGTAAACGAACTAACTCTTCATGAATATCACAACGCTCTGCAAACATCGCGACTTCTGTTAGCAATCTTTGTTCGTCTAGATCTTGATTATGTAATTCCTTTAAGCGATTTTCTAATCGTTCACGATATTTTTGTGTAACAATCGGTGCATGTGGAATAATTGCATTTACACAATTGTGAATCTCTTGTAAACGATACGCCATATCTTTATGTAATCGTTCTCCTTCGCCATCTCTCATCGTTTTCAACATTTGAGCAGCTTGGCGAACAGCCTCATATAAACTATTCTCAAATTGTTCATTTACGTTTTCTATTTCTTCAATTGCCGTTACTTCTGGCATTGCCATTAATTGCCCAAGTGTAATAGAATCTTGCAATTGAAATTTTCCTTTTATATCTTCCATCATCGATTGGTACTGCTTGAGAAGCGACCAATTCACACTTAATTTTCTTTCAACAAGCCCTTCACCCGTTATACTAATAGACACTTCAATGCGCCCACGTCGAACTTGCTGTGCGATTATTTTACGAATTTTGTCTTCAAATACCATCATTTGCTTCGGAAGTCGAATACTCATCTCAAGAAAACGGTGGTTCACCGATTTCATTTCTACTGTAATCTGAAAAGTATCACTTTCTACTTTCGACCTTCCAAACCCTGTCATACTAGAAATCATTTTTATCACATCCAAGCCATGAAATAACTCAATGAAAAAGGTAATAGAGACAAGGCTCTACTACCTTCTGTAAATTATATCACATTTTCATATCATTGACTATTTCAAGTTTAATCCCTTCTTATATAAAAGTGGCTTTTTCTCCTTACCTTTTTTCCTTGTTAATAAAGAACCTACTAATAAGAAAGTCGGAATTGATGACAAACCTCCAATTAACAACCAATCTCTTGCTTGTATTGGCATTGTACTAAAAATTGGTTGTAACGGTGGATAATAAATAACAACGAGCATTAACAACAATGAAATGATAACAGCCCCTACTAAATACACGTTCCCAAATGGATTGCGATGAAAGACAGAATGTTCACTTCGGCAATCAAACACATGAATAAGTTGCGCAAGTACCAAAGTCGCAAATGCTACTGTCTGTGCATATTTCAGTTCATTCGGATGTTGATTATATGCGATAATAAACGCTACTAACGTCACTGCTCCAATGAGGAACCCTCGACTTATAATTTTCCAGGCAAGCCCTCTGGCGAATACTCCCTCTTTCGGATGCCGCGGCGTTCTCTTCATCACATCTCCTTCCGCCTTATCCAAACCTAATGCCATCGCTGGTAAACCGTCGGTAACTAAGTTCACCCATAATATTTGAATTGGAACCATCGGCAATGGCAGTGCCAGTAACATCGCAAATAACATAACTAAAATTTCGCCGACGTTTGATGCTAACAAATATCGAATAAACTTTCGAATATTTTCGTATATGTTTCTACCTTCTTTAATCGCTGATTTAATCGTCGCAAAGTTATCATCTAACAATACAAGCGAAGAAGCTTCTTTCGCAACGTCTGTTCCTGTAATACCCATCGCTATCCCAATATCCGCTGTTTTTATAGCTGGTGCATCGTTTACTCCATCTCCTGTCATCGCTACTATATGCCCTTTATTTTGCAATGATTTAACAATTTTTAATTTATGTTCTGGTGATACACGAGCAAATACGTAAGTATCTTCTACAACATTTTCTAGTTCCTCTATATCCATATTTGCTAGCTCAACACCTTCCACCACACGACCTCCTGGTGGTAAAACCCCTAATTGTTCCGCAATCGCCATCGCTGTTACTTTATGATCTCCTGTAATCATCACTGTTCGAATACCAGCTTCTTTACACTCTTTTACCGCCTGCGCTACCTCTGGTCTTGGCGGATCGATCATACCTTGTATCCCGATTAACATAAAATCTTTTTCAACATCTCTCTCATGTTCAGTGGAATCTGTTACTTTTAATGGCTTAAATGCAACCGCAATTGTTCGAAGCGCTTGGCTACCTAAACTATGAATAGCCGCCTGTACTTCTTTTCTATATAACTCACTCATCGGTTGCTGCTTATCACCCCATAAGATTGTTTGGCTCATTTGCAGGAGGACGTCTGGAGCTCCTTTCGTAACAACAAACTTTTTCCCATCTCGATCACGGACAATAACACTCATCATCTTTCGAGTCGAATCAAATGGGAACTCACGAATAATCTCGAACTTCCCTTTCAGTGCATCACGTGTTATTCCCGCTTTCATTGCTGCAGCTACAAGTGCTCCCTCTGTTGGATCCCCATCTAATACATACGCCTTTTTCTTTTGAATAATATTTGCATTGTTACATAGTGAACCGAATGTAAGTAGCTGATAAAGCGCTTTTGTCTTAGCTGGATTAACTTCTATTTCACCTTTCATAAAAGATCCATTAGGTTCATATCCTTGACCAGTCACTTTCCACAACTCTCCACCTGACCACATATGTGTTACCATCATTTTGTTTTGTGTCATTGTTCCTGTTTTATCAGAACAAATTACAGAAGCACAACCTAATGTTTCTACAGCTGGTAACTTTCTTACAATTGCTCTCTTTTTTATCATACGCTGTACACCAAGTGATAAAGCTACTGTAACGATTGCGGGCAATCCTTCTGGAATAGCAGCAACAGCTAAGGATACACCTGCTAAAAACATATGGTATACTTCATTCCCTTGATACACACCTGCTAATACAACGAGTGCTGTCAAAATAAGAGCTACAATAATTAATATTTTCCCGAGTTGCTCTAATCTTCTTTGCAGTGGTGTTTCCATTTGCTCTGCATTTTGCAACATATTTGCAATTTGGCCCATTGCGGTATTCATACCAGTCGCTACAACGACTCCTGTTCCAGATCCTCGCGTAATCATCGTACCCATAAAAGCCATATTTTTTTGATCACCAATTGAAACATCTTGCCCTTGCAATGCTTCTATCTTCTTTTGTACAGGTACTGACTCTCCTGTCAGGGCAGACTCTTCGATATATAAACTCGATGCCTCAACGAGACGGACGTCAGCCCCAATACGATCACCACTGGAAAATTTAATAACATCACCTAAAACAAGTGCTTTAGATGGTGCCTTTACCCACTTTCCATTCCTCATTACCGTAACTTGCGGGGCGGCTAGTTCTTTTAAAGCTTCCAATGATTTTTCAGCCTTTCTTTCTTGAAAAAAACCTAGAATACCATTGATAATGACAATGGCAACAATAGCTATAGAATCAATATATTCACCTAAAAATGCAGAAACAATTGTTGCTCCAAATAAAACAAGTACCATAAAATCTTTAAATTGTGCTAAAAATACCATTAGTGCAGAAGGCCTTTTTGCTTCTTCTAATTCATTTGTACCAAATTTCTTAATTCGCCCTTCTGCTTCTTTCTCTGTAAGTCCAACCTTTACATTCGTATTCGTTCTTTCTTCCACTTCATGTGCCCGCATTCCATACCAGTTCATCCTGCCATCGACCTCCTGATTCCAGACATACTCTATTGAAAGCTTATTCAGCCTCGTCCAAAAAAATGCTATAATTAACTTTTAGTTAGAAAGGAGTGTTCATTTATGGCATTCGATGGATTATTTACAAGAGCAATTACACATGAAATTGCAAATTCTCTTTACACAGGAAGAATTTCCAAAATATATCAACCTTCAAAATACGAGATTTTATTACATATTCGAGCAAACGGAAAGAACCAAAAACTAATTCTTTCGTCTCACCCTACATATGCGCGTATGCACTTAACGAATCAAAACTACGATTCACCAGCAATACCGCCGATGTTTTGTATGCTTCTTCGTAAACATTTAGAAGGCGGATTTATTGAAAAAATTGAACAAATTGACTTAGAACGTATTATTCAAATTACAGTTCGCAGTCGGAATGAAATCGGAGACGAATCATTAAAAACATTAGTAATCGAAATAATGGGACGACACAGTAACATTATCTTAGTAGATACGAAAACAAATGTTATTTTAGATAGCTTAAAACACATATCTTTAGCGGTAAACCGCCATCGTACTGTATATGCTGGAGCTGAATATGTTGCCCCTCCAGCACAACATAAGGTTAATCCGCTTCTTATCGAAACAGCAGCTGATTTTATTAGACCGCTAGACTTTTTATCCGGAAACATGGACAAACAACTTGTCGGAGCATTTATGGGAATTTCCCCATTATTCGCAAAAGAAGTTGTAAAAAAAGCAGGTATGGCAAATGAAAAAGCATTATCTGAAGCGTTTTTCTCCATACAAAAACCATTACTAACTCATGCATATTCACCAACAATGATTACTGCAAACGGAAAAGAATTCTTTTATCTTTTCCCTCTTACACACTTGCAAGGAGAAGAAAAAACATTCTCATCTGTTAGTGAATTGTTAGACCGTTTCTTTTTCGGAAAAGCGGAGCGAGACCGTGTAAAACAACAAGCTCATGATTTAGAACGCTTTATGCAAAACGAAAAAAACAAAAATGAGAAAAAACTTATTAAACTTGAAAAAACATTACAAGATGCTGGAAAAGCAGATAAATATCAACTATTTGGAGAGCTACTTACAGCCAATATGTACGCTTTGAAAAAAGGCGATAAAGATATTGAGGTCGTTAATTATTACGATGAAAATGGCGGTACTGTAAAAATCACATTAGATCCTTTAAAAACACCGTCTGACAATGCACAACGCTATTTCCAAAAATACCAAAAAGCAAAAAAATCAGTTGTTGTGGTAGAAGAACAAATCGAAAAAACCAATGAAGAAATTCTTTATTTTGATAGCTTACTTCAACAAATGGAAGCTGCTTCTTCAAAAGATATTGAAGAAATTCGTGAGGAATTAGCCGAAGAAGGATATGTGCGTAATCGTAAGACGAAAAATGCAAAGAAAAAGCCTACAAAACCAGTATTAGATAAATATGTAGCTAGTGACGGTACAGAGATTTTCGTTGGTAAAAACAATAAGCAAAATGATTATTTAACAACGAAATTTGCCCGTCGGGATGAAATTTGGTTACATACGAAAGACATACCTGGTTCTCACGTTGTCATTCGTTCTTTAGAACCTGCTGAAGAAACTTTACTAGAAGCTGCAAAAATTGCCGCTTATTACAGTAAAGCAAAAGAGTCTAGCTCTGTACCTGTTGATTTTACAAAAATACGCCATGTGAAAAAACCGAGTGGTGCAAAGCTTGGATTCGTTACGTACGATAACCAACAAACAGTATATGTAACACCAGATGCTGACATCGTAATGAAATTAAAAGCGTAAATATAAAAAATGCGTTGCTAGATAGCAACGCATTTTTTATATTCATTCACATTCGTTCCTATATCCATTAACTAATTCACACTATCTTTCTTTTGTCATTTTATATATTGTCAAAAAGATTGACAGTGTCATTACGCATTTGTATAAATTTTTTTACAGTATGTATATAAAGTTCAACTCAAGTCAATGTTTTTATCCCCTACTAATTGCAATCTGAATTTTATTAACGGCACGCCTCCCACAAAATAGCTGGATAATCGTTTATTTTCCCTAATATATATTTTGGCACGCTATTTGCTTTATTCAATACTGTGAAAAGGAGGAATTAACATGACTTTAAAAATTGATAAAATCCAAAATCAACTACATCATTATGGACTTGACGGATTACTTATTACAAAAAAAGAAAATCGCCAATATGCAACAGGCTTTACAGGTAGTGCTGGTGTCGTCTTACTCTCTGCAGATCAAGCTGTTTTCATAACTGATTTTCGCTATGTAGATCAAGCCAAAGTACAAATAAAAGACGCGGAAATCATTATGCATAAAGGGAATTTGGAAGAAGAAGTTGCCAATCAAGTATCCAGATTAAACATTCAAAAACTTGGAATTGAAGAAAATAACATGACATTGCAACAATATAAAAACTTACAAAAATACGTACATGCGGAAATGATTCAAGTGTGCGAAATCATCGAAAATATTCGTATTATTAAAGACACGCCTGAAATAGAAACAATGAAAATTGCAGCTACTATTGCTGACGAAGCATTTCACCACATCCTTACCTTTCTAAAACCAGGAATAAGTGAAACTGATGTACGAGATGAGTTAGAATTTTTCATGCGAAAAAGAGGAGCTACATCTTCATCATTCCAAATCATTGTAGCTTCTGGCGTTCGTTCTTCTCTTCCTCATGGCGTTGCATCAAATAAAATAATCGAACGAGGCGATATCGTTACATTAGACTTCGGTGCACTTTACGACGGATATTGTTCCGATATAACACGTACTGTAGCGATCGGAGAACCGTCAGAAGAATTCAAAAAAATATACAATGTTGTACGAGAAGCATTAAAACGTGGAACTGAAGCAATTAAGCCTGGAGAAACTGCGAAAAGTATCGATGATGTAACGAGAGATTACATTACAGAACATGGATACGGTCAATACTTTGGCCACTCTACCGGGCACGGTCTTGGGTTAGAAATACACGAACCGCTTCGCCTATCCCAAGAAAGTAAGGCAACTTTACAAGAAGGTATGGTTGTTACAGTTGAGCCGGGCATTTACATACCAAACTGGGGCGGTTGTAGAATTGAAGACGATATCGTCATTACAAAAGAAGGCTATGAAGTTATTACAAAATCAAATAGAGAACTAATTGTTATCCCTTGTTAAAATCATGGCCCTTTTTAAAAGGAGTTTTTCTCTACACATAGAATTCCTTCTCTGGAGTATTCGTTTAAAGAGGGGGAATTTAAATTGAATTTTGTAATCGATAAGATAGATGGTTTACAGCTTGAATTTTCAAAACTTGTTTCCATGATGAATTACGCCCGTTACACAACGATGCAAGCAGTGGAAGGTTTAACAATTGATGAACTTGATTATTTATATGACGAAGAAGCAAATTCAATTGGCATGCTATTATATCACATGGCTGCTATTGAATTTTATTACCAAATTCATACCTTTGAGGATCGTGAACCGACAGATGCCGAATTAGAACGTTGGTTACCTGCTGTAGAGTTAGGGGCTATTGGACGAGAAAAAATAAAAGGAAACTCCATCGAATTTTACATCCATACATTACAAGAAGTACGCTCTAAAACAATTGAAACTTTTCAATCCTTACCCGAGGAATGGTTATTTAAAACGACAGACTTTTGGCATGACAAACCAGCAAATAACTACTTTAAATGGTTCCACGTATTTGAAGATGAAATTAACCATCGTGGACAAATTCGTTTAATAAAAAAGATGCAAAAAGCTCATTCAGTAAAATAAGAAAGTGCCACCTTATCCGGTGGCACTTTCTTTTATTCATTTACAAATATTTTCCTGTTTGCTTTTTTAGCAATAGCTGTTACCACTATTAAAATGAATAGTAAGTATAACCATTTTGCAACAAGTAACCACCCTTGAAAAATTGCTATGTCATTCATTTGTTCATAACCTTTTTTTAGCAAGAACGGAATTGTACTAATTATAATAACAAACTCAATGCTATAAATAATTTTCTTTTTCCGACTATACGTTTTCCACTCTTTCCAGCGGTACAAGGGAGCAAAAATGAATATGCCTATACATAATATAAATGGTGTCCATTCACTTTTTAAAAATTGTGCTGAAATGATAGATACTATTAAACAACCGAGCACACCATAATACCCTACTTTCTCTCTCATTCGTACTACCCCCATTCTATTCGCTCTTTACTATATAACTCCCTATTCTTATCATGACTCTTAGGAAAATAACGACTACAATTACAAAATAAAGACCTTTCGCAGACGACATCCATTGTTGAAAAATAGACATTTGCTTCTGACCTTCTATTAAAATAAAACCTACTACAAATGAACTAACAACAATGATATCTATCATAATTCCAATACTTTTCTTACTATGCTGTTTCATGTCATCCCAGCGAGATAAAAGCAAAAACACAAACCCGAGAACAGGCATAATACTTATCCATTCATTGTTTGTAAATAGATCTAAAATGATTAATAGACTACAAGAAATGATAAAGTGAAACTTTAATCCGTGGGGGTGTCCCCCACGGATTATTAGTTGAACCAATCGGGCTTTTACGGGCAGTTGATTTCCTACCTAACTCCCTCGCATTCGCCAACTTTTGAGGTGGGAATCTTACTGCCCGTTAATGCGGGATAAATCCCCAAAAACCAACTTTTTTTGCGCATACGCCCTCCTCCAGTTCCATTTTTAGGATTAATTGTATTGTAACATCCATTTTATACCCTTACCATTACAGTACATGAAATTTTATTTTTCCCTATACTCACATACATTCACCGCTTTCATACAATGAACTACACGAACGCCTAAAGGATGTGAATGTTGTGGGAGTTGAATTAACGCTTTTACATGCTCTCTATATTCTTTGTTTACTCACTATTATTACCTTTTTTATTTTTAGAAAAGATACAACGATCATTTGTATCATTTTTATCCTTTTATTAGCATTAACCGCTACAAGTTCTATCCCTCTTGCCGTTAGCAGTATTTTTCAAAGTTTTATTTATGCCATAACTGAACTATTACCAACTATATTGATCATCTCCATTATCGTATCGATGAGTAACCTACTCGTTCATACTGGCATAAATGATACGATGATTTTACCATTTACAAAGATGATTCGTACACCTACACTTGCCTACTGGATTATCGGCCTTTTAATGATGACAATTTCTTTCTTCTTTTGGCCTTCCCCAGCTGTCGCGTTAATGGGGGCTATTTTATTACCCGTCGCTGTACGCGTCGGCCTGCCACCAATTGGGGTTGCAATTGCTATGAACTTATTTGGACACGGAATTGCTTTATCCGGCGACTTCGTTATTCAAGGTGCCCCGAAATTAACAGCGGATGCAGCTGGTTTACCAGTTTCTAGCGTCGTATCCGCAAGTGTCCCCCTCGTTATCGTTATGGGCGTTGTTACAACTTCTGTTGCTTTTTTCTTCTTACGAAAAGAATTTCATACAGGCTTATCGTTGCAAGACTCTTCTTCAGCAACTGAACCATCCAAAACTATCATTTTATTATCTCCTCACATAAAGAAATGGCTCGCCATATGTATCCCTATCGTATATATCATTGATATCCTTTGCATGATTCAATTTAAACTACAAGGAAGCGATGCAACAGCACTTATTGGCGGGACGACTGTTATTATGATTATCATTATTGCTCTCATCGCCTACAAAGGAAATGGCCTGAATAAAACGACCGATTATTTTATAGAAGGGCTCCAATTTGGATTTAAAATCTTTGGTCCAGTTATCCCAATTGCTGCACTTTTTTATTTAGGGGATAGCGGATTTGTAAAAATTATCGGGGACTATTTACCGAAAGGTTCACACGGAATCATTAACGACTTAGGAATCGCCTTATCTCAAACTGTTCCTTTAAACCAATATGTATCAGCGGGAACACTAACTATCGTTGGTGTCATAACAGGGTTAGATGGATCTGGCTTTTCCGGTATATCACTTGCTGGTTCGATTGCCAATCTTTTCGGCACAGCACTGGGGAATGGAATAGCTACATTAACAGCACTTGGGCAAATTGCTGCAATCTGGACCGGAGGCGGGACTTTAATTCCTTGGGCGCTTATTCCTGCCGCTGCCATTTGTAAAGTAGATCCATTTGAACTTGCACGCCGAAACTTTTTACCAGTTATAATTGGCTTAATTGTCACCACAATCGTTGCGATGTTTATTCTATAAAGTAAGCAGGTGTTCTCTTGCTTACTTTTTTATTGTGAAATCAATCATTTATTACGGACTTTCAAAAGGGATTATGTATATGTTAGCGAAGTTATATTAGGAGAGTATTTATTTCAAAACGTTTACGAGAAACAGATTACTTCCATTCGAAAAGGGGACATAACTATGAATGAATTGATTTTCGTCTTATTAATTTGTCCATTACTTATCTTTATCGTTTCTGTTATTGGAACCCGCAAGACGCAAACATATTACGTAATGCCGATTGTAACGTTTGCTAGTTTTTTAATACTAGGTGTCATCGCCTTTACTCCAAAATTTTTCTTTTGGATTGGCATGTATAGCATTTTCTCATTTATTGTTTCTTATATGACTCTCTTGTTTGTGAAAGGATATGAATTTGTAGAAAGCACTAAGTAGTTAGTAGTAAGGGGCTTTGATATTGATGGGAATTTGCTTGAATTTATATAAAAAGACGACCGCGTTCCCCCGCAGTCGTCTTTTTTCATATTACGCTGTGATCCAAGCTTCGTTAGCTGGATTTTTACGCCACTCTTGTAATTTTTTCGTTTCAGCTTGTCCGATCATACCTTTTTCTGCTGCTACTTCAGTTAATGCACTGTAGTCGCTTAAAGAGTATGATGCTACGTTAGCTGCTTCTAGTTTTTCTTTTCCTGCTTCTAACTCGTATGTGAAGATTGATACGATTCCTAATACTTCACAGCCTGCTTCGCGAAGTGCTTCTACACATGTAATTGCACTACCACCAGTTGAAATTAAGTCTTCTACTACTACAACTTTTTGACCTTTTTCAGCTTTTCCTTCAATTTGATTCCCTTTACCGTGGCCTTTTGCTTTACTACGTACGTAGCACATTGGTAAATTCATACGATCGCTTACCCATGCAGCGTGCGCAATACCAGCAGTTGCTGTTCCTGCAATAACTTCTACAGTTGGGAAGTGCTCTTTAATTAACTCTTCTAATCCAGCTGCAATCGCTTGACGTACTTTTGGATAAGATAAAGTTAAACGGTTATCACAATAAATTGGTGATTTCATACCTGAAGACCAAGTGAATGGATCATTCGGTTGTAAAAATACTGCTCCAATTTCTAATAAATGCGATGCGATTTCTTTTTTCATACTGTTACACCTTCCCACTGTTGTTTTACTGTTTTATACGCTTCAAGCGGATTTTCTGCTTTTGTAATACTACGCCCAACTACGATGTAGCTTGAGCCAAGTTCCCTCGCACGTTTCGGTGTTGCTACGCGCACCTGATCATTCACATCATCGCTTGCAAGACGGATCCCCGGTGTTACTGTTACAAATTCATTCCCGCATACTTCACGTAATTTTGGAACTTCAAGCGTTGAGCAAACAACGCCATCAAGTCCACTTTCTTTCGTTAATTTTGCATAATGAGCAACCGCTTCTTCTAACGTTTTCTCAATGCCGATCTCTTTTTTCATCATAGCTTCCGAAGTGCTTGTTAGTTGTGTAACTGCAATACAAATCGGTCTCTCTTTTCCTTCTTGCTTACCTTCCTCTAATCCCTCAATCGCAGCTTTCATCATACTGCTTCCCCCAGCAGCATGAACATTTACCATATCAACATCTAGACTAGCTAGGCTACGCATAGCGCTTTTTACTGTATTCGGAATATCATGAAGTTTTAAATCTAGAAAGATTTTATGTCCTTTTTCTTTTAAGTACGTAATAATCGCAGGGCCTTCTTTGTAAAATAACTCCATACCAACTTTGACAAATAACTCTTCCCCTTCAAAGTGGCGCAAGAATTGTTCTACATCTTGTTTCCCCGGAAAATCTAGTGCAACGATTAACGACTGTGACATGTTTGCTTCCAGCTCCTTCCTTGACATTCCGAAATGTGATCAAATCCTAATTCATCTAGTAATGCTGGTAACTCTTCAATAATTGTCGGACATACGAACGGATCTATGAAGTTCGCTGTACCTACTGCAACTGCGCTTGCACCAGCGTAGAAGAACTCAATTACATCTTCTGCTGACTCAATACCACCCATTCCGATAATTGGAATGTTAACCGCTTGGCTTACTTCATGTACCATACGAATTGCTACTGGCTTAATCGCAGGACCTGATAGTCCGCCCGTACGGTTTGCTAAAATTGGTTGGGCTGTTTTTAAATCTAGACGCATACCAAGCAATGTATTAATCATCGTTAAACCATCTGCACCTGCATTTTCAATCGCTTTTGCAATTTCCACAATGTTTGCCACGTTCGGTGACAATTTCACGTATACAGGTACTTCAGAAACCTCTTTTACTCGCTTCGTTAAATCAGCAGCAATTTCAGGATTTGTACCAAAAGCGATACCACCTGTTTTTACGTTCGGACAAGAAATATTTAATTCTAGTGCATGGACATTAGGCGCTTTAGAAATTTCCTTTGCAACTGCTACGTAATCCTCAGCTTGTGAGCCCGCAACATTCGCAATGATTGGAAGATCAAATTGTTCTAACCATGGTAATTCAGAATTCATTACTTTTTCTAAACCTGGGTTTTGAAGTCCGATTGCATTTAACATGCCGCCTGGTGTTTCAGCAACACGAGGCGTCGGATTTCCATAACGTGGTTGTTCTGTCGTCGCTTTAATCATGATTGATCCTAGTACACTTAAATCGTAAAACTGTGCATATTCACGACCAAATCCAAAGCATCCAGATGCTGGTATAATTGGATTTTTTAATGACAATCCTGGTAATTCAACTTGCAATCTGTTCATAGTACAACCTCCCCAATTGGAAATACCGGTCCGTCGCTACACACCTTCTTATAAGAATGTCCACTTGGATCTTCTTGTAAGTGGCATACACATGCGAAACAAGCTCCAATACCACAACCCATACGTTCTTCTAATGAAATATAGGCTTTTTTCTCTTTGTAACGTCCTTCTAATGCACGAAGCATCGCTAACGGGCCACATGAATAAAGAATGTCAAAGTCGATTCCGTAATTATCAATTACATCTGTAACAAATCCCTTTGTACCGTGTGTGCCGTCTACTGTTGCAACGTACGTATCACCAAGTTCTGCAAATTTTTCTTCATAGAAAACAACTTCTTTCGTTTGAAAACCTAAGATGTGAATCACACGTACACCTTTTGCAACGAGGCGCTGTGATAATTCATAAAGTGGTGGTACCCCAATTCCCCCGCCTACTAATAAAGCCGTTTGTCCTGTTTCTGCTTCTTCTACAGGAAAACCGTGTCCTAGTGGTCCTAGTACATCTACCATTTCACCTTGTTTTCTAGTTGCTAATGTTTTTGTCCCTTGTCCTTCCGTACGATATAGCATTGTAAACTCGTTCTTCTCTTGATCTACATTACAAATACTAATCGGGCGGCGCAGAAGGGGCGCAATGCCCTCTGCTACCTTAATGTGTACAAACTGCCCTGGTTCGTTCATTTGCTGTACTAACGTTCCTTGAAGCACTAATTCGTAAATGTTTTTTGCGATTTCTTTTTGGTTAACGACGATCATATTTTGCTTTTGCATCATGCATGTACCACCTCGTGACGCTTTGTTTGCGTAATTTCTTTCATTGAATGAGCTGAGAATGTCATAGATTCTAATACTCGTAAGATTGCTCTCGTTGTATCAAGTGATGTTAAGCAAGCCACACCGTTTTCTACTGATTCACGGCGAATGCGGAAACCATCACGCGCTGGTTGTTTTCCTTTTGTTAATGTATTGATTACAAACTGTGCTTTTCCTTGGCGGATAATATCTAGTAAGTTGTAGTCTTCAGAATCAATTTTGTTTACAACTTGTACTGGGATATTTTGCTCTGCTAATGTTTGTGCCGTTCCAGCTGTTGCTAATAAGTTATAGCCGATTTCATGGAAACGTTTTGCAATTTCCATCGCCTCTTCTTTATCTTTATCCGCTACAGTGATGATTACGGATCCGTGCGTTGGGATGTTAATTCCTGAGGCAACTAGCCCTTTGTATAATGCTTTTTCAAGCGTTAAGTCTTTCCCCATTACTTCCCCTGTTGATTTCATTTCAGGTCCTAATGTTGTATCAACTGAGCGTAGTTTCGCAAATGAGAATACTGGTGCTTTTACATACACTTCTTTCTCTTCTGGGTGATAGCCCGTTCCGTATCCTTGCTCTATTAGGTTTTGACCTAAAATAACTTTCGTTGCAACATTCGCCATCGGTACGCCTGTAATTTTACTTAAGAATGGTACTGTACGGCTCGCACGTGGGTTTACTTCAATTACATACACTTGATCTTTGAATACTACAAACTGGATATTTAGTAACCCAACAATGTTTAATCCTTTTCCAAGTGCAATTGTATGTTCAATAATTTGTTCTTTTAGTTCGTCAGATAAGCTTTGTGGTGGATATACTCCAATTGAATCCCCAGAGTGAACTCCAGCGCGTTCAATATGTTCCATAATACCTGGAATGAACACATTCTCACCGTCTGAAATTGCATCTACTTCAATTTCTTTACCAACCATGTAACGGTCGATTAATACCGGATGCTCTGCATGAACTTTAACTGCATTTTTCATGTAGTGCAGTAGTTCTTCTTGACGATATACGATTTCCATCGCACGTCCACCTAGTACGTAAGATGGTCTTACTAATACTGGGTAACCAATTTCTTCAGCGATTGCTACCGCTTGTTCTACAGTTGTTGCTGTTTTACCAACTGGTTGCGGGATTCCTAATTTTGTTAATGCAGCTTCGAATTTATCTCGATCTTCTGCGCGGTCTAAATCTTCAAGTGATGTTCCTAAAATTTTCACACCGTGTTCTTCTAATTTCGCCGCTAAGTTAATTGCCGTTTGTCCACCGAATTGTACGATAACACCTTCTGGCTTTTCTAAATCGATAATGTGCATTACATCTTCAATCGTTAATGGTTCAAAGTATAATTTGTCAGAAATACTGAAGTCTGTTGAAACTGTTTCTGGGTTGTTATTTACAATGATTGCCTCATATCCAGCTTCTTTAATTGCCCATACAGAGTGAACTGTTGCGTAGTCAAACTCAACACCTTGACCGATACGGATTGGACCAGACCCTAGTACAACCACACTCTTACGATCTGTTATAACCGATTCATTCTCGTCACCGTATGTGCTGTAGTAGTAAGGTGTTGCAGATTCAAACTCTGCCGCACAAGTATCTACCATTTTATAAACAGGAGTCATATTACTTTCTTTACGCATATCGTAAATTTCACGCTCTGTTTTGTTCCAAGCATTGGCGATGTAATGATCACTGAATCCCATTTCTTTTGCAGATTGTAACACTTCCATATTTCCTGCATTTTCTTTTACTTCGTGTTCCATGTTTACGATGTTTTCAATTTTTTGTAAGAAGAAGAAGTCCATTTCACACCATGAATTAATTTCTTCTTTCGTTACACCTTGACGGATTGCTTCTGCTACAACGAACAGACGCTCATCGTCAGCTTTTATAATACGTTTTTTCATTGTTTCTTTATCAAGTTCTTTTAAATGGTCTAATTCTAAGTGATAAATCCCTAGCTCTAAAGAACGAACCGCTTTTAATAATGATTGCTCTAAGTTACGTCCAATTGACATAACTTCACCAGTTGCCTTCATTTGTGTACCAAGCGTTCTGTTTGCTGATTCGAACTTATCAAATGGCCAACGTGGAATTTTTGAAACGACATAGTCTAATGCTGGCTCGAAGCAAGCGTATGTTTTTTGTGTTACTGGATTTACAATTTCATCTAATGTTAAACCGACTGCAATTTTCGCTGCTAACTTCGCAATTGGATATCCAGTTGCTTTAGATGCTAGTGCAGATGAACGACTCACACGCGGATTTACTTCGATTACATAGTATTGGAAGCTATGCGGATCTAGTGCGAGCTGTACGTTACAGCCACCTTCGATTCCTAATGCACGAATAATTCGTAATGAAGTGTTTCGTAACATTTGATACTCACGGTCACTTAATGTTTGACTCGGTGCTACAACGATTGAATCACCTGTGTGAACCCCAACTGGATCGATATTTTCCATGTTACATACTACAATCGCGTTATCATTCGAATCACGCATTACTTCATATTCAATTTCCTTACAACCAGCAATGCTCTTTTCTAATAAACATTGTGTCACTGGACTATGTTTTAATCCACCTGATACGATTTCAATTAGTTCTTCTTCATTACTACAGATTCCGCCACCTGTTCCCCCCATTGTAAATGCTGGGCGAACAATAACTGGATAACCAATTTCTTTTACAAATTCATGTGCTTCTTCTAGCGTATGAATAATGGTACTAGATGGAATTGGTTCATTTAATTCCTGCATTAATGTACGGAATAAATCACGATCTTCCGCTTGCTCAATTGCTGATAATTTTGTTCCTAAAATTTCAACTCCGCATTCTTCAAGTATGCCTGATTTCGCAAGTTCAACAGCCATATTTAGGCCTGTTTGACCACCTAATGTTGGTAGGATTGCATCTGGACGTTCTTTACGAATGATACGGCTTACGAATTCTAATGTTAATGGTTCTATATATACTTTATCTGCTGTTGCAGTATCTGTCATAATTGTTGCTGGGTTAGAGTTAACAAGGATTACTTTGTAACCTTCTTCTCTAAGAGATTGACAAGCTTGTGTACCAGAGTAATCAAACTCTGCTGCTTGCCCAATTACAATTGGTCCTGATCCGATTACTAAAATTGTGTTAATGTCTAGGCGTTTTGGCATAACTCTTCCCCTTCTTTCTTGAAGTTTTCAATCATTTCTAAGAAATCTTCGAATAAATCATTTGCATCTTCTGGTCCCGCTGAAGCTTCTGGATGGTATTGTACTGTAAATGCTGGAAACTTCGTATGACGAAGACCTTCTACTGTTCCATCATTTAAAGCAACATGTGTAATTTCAAGATTTGTATTTTCAACTGACTCTTCTTCTACTGCGTATCCATGGTTTTGGGAAGTAATTGCTACTTTTCCAGTTGCAAGATTTTTTACTGGATGATTTAAACCACGATGACCGAACTTCAACTTACTTGTATTTGCACCAGATGCTAATGCGAATAACTGATGTCCTAAGCAAATCCCGAATAAAGGAACTTTACCGATAATGTCTTTTAACATTTCAATTGCTTCTGGTACATCTTTTGGATCCCCAGGTCCATTACTTAACATAATTCCATCTGGGCTAAGGCGTAAAATCTCTTCTGCTGTTGTATTGTAAGGTACTACAATTACATCACAGTCACGCTTATTTAATTCTCTTAAAATACCATGTTTCATTCCGAAGTCTACAAGTACAACTCGATGACCACGGCCTGGGCTTGGGTATGGGTCTTTCGTTGATACGCGTTTTACATGATCTGTAAATACTGTCGCTTTTAATTGGCCCACAATGTACTCTACATCTGCATCCATGTTACAAAGTCGTCCGCGTAATGTACCGTATTGACGAATTTTTCTCGTTAATTTTCTCGTATCAATTCCTGCTAATCCTGGAATTTTTCTTTCTTTTAAGTAATCATTTAACGAAATTTCATTACGGAAGTTTGATGGATGATCACAAATTTCATTTACGATTAAACCATTTACAGATGGGTGAATGGATTCAAAATCGTCACGGTTAATGCCGTAGTTTCCGATTAATGGGTACGTAAATGTTACGATTTGACCGCAATATGATGGATCAGATAATGTTTCTTGATATCCAGTCATTCCTGTTGTAAATACAACCTCACCTGACTTTTCGATTTCGCCTCCGAAACCTTTTCCAATTAATACTGTTCCATCTTCTAAGATAAGTTGTCTTTTCATACTAATGCACTCTCCTTTTGCCATGCGATCTTACCGCCAACGATTGTCATTACCGGCCATCCTTGGCATTTCCAACCTGCGAATGGTGTATTTTTTCCTTTTGATAAGAATGTTGTTGGATCAATCTCTTCTTCTTGTTCTAAATCAATGATTGTAATATCAGCTACTCTACCTTCTTTCAGGCGACCTGCTTCTAAACCGAATGTATCAGCTGGTTTTTCTGTTAAGAATTGAATTAACTGTTCTAATGTAATAATTCCTTTTTTCACAAGGTTTGTGTATAGAAGTGGGAATGCTGTTTCAAAACCAGTAATTCCGAATGGTGCTCTTTCAATTCCTTGTGCTTTCTCTTCCGCTGTATGCGGTGCATGGTCAGTTGCGATCATATCGATCGTTCCATCTAATAGCCCTTCAATTAACGCTGCGTGGTCTTCTTTTCCACGAAGCGGTGGGTTCATTTTAAAGTTAGGATCAGCTGATGGGATATCATCTTCACATAACACTAAGTGATGCGGTGTTACTTCTGCTGTTACTTTAATTCCAGCACGTTTTGCATCACGGATTACACGTACAGACCCTTTCGTACTTACGTGACATACGTGATAGTGACAATCTGCCGCCTCAGCAAGCAGTATATCCCTTGCAATATGTACAGATTCACATACTGATGGGATACCGTTTAATCCGTGTTTCTCAGAAAACTTCCCTTCATGTACACAACCTTTATTAATAAGTGTATTTTCTTCACAGTGTGCAACTACTGCCATATTCAACTTCGCTGCACGCTTCATAGCAGCTAGCATCATGCTCGCATCTTGTACGCCTACTCCATCATCAGTGAAAGCGAATGCTCCAAGCTCTTTTAACGTTTCGAAATCTGTCATTTCAGAACCTGCTTGACGTACTGTAATTGCTCCATATGGTAATACATTTACGTGTGCTTTTTCTTTAATACGTTTTTGTAAGTCTTCCATATGTTCCCTGCAATCTGGTACTGGACGTGTATTTGGCATTGCGCAAATTGTAGTGAATCCACCTTTTGCCGCTGCTAGTGTGCCTGTTGCAATTGTTTCTTTATGTTCACCACCTGGCTCACGAAGATGTACATGTACATCTACTAATCCAGGTGCGATTAACTTTCCGTTCACATCGATTACTTCAGCATTATCTGCCGTAATATTTTCTGCTACTTTCGCAATTTTACCGTCTTGTACGAGAAGATCTGTTGCTACGATTATTCCTTCTTCATTCATATAACGACCATTTTTAAACAAATAATTCATGTTTCATTCCTCCTAATACATTTGGTAAGGCGCGTTTTAGTACAGCCATTCTTACGTAAACTCCATTTTCCATTTGTTTAAATATGCGTGAACGCTCACACTCAACAAGTTCACTTGCAATTTCCACATCCCGGTTGAAAGGAGCTGGATGCATAATAATGCTTCCTTCTTTCATACGTTTTTCTCTTTCAAGCGTTAATCCGTGTTTTTCATGATACTCTTTCATAATGTCTGTTTCATAATGATCATGACGCTCATGCTGTACACGAAGTAACATCATTACATCAACTTCTGGAACTAGCTCATCTAAGTTTTTGTACGTTCCAAATGTGTTTTTTTCATCTTTCCACTCTTCTGGGCTTGCAAAATAAATCGTTGCCCCAAGCTTCGTTAATGTTTCAGCATTGGATCGTGCTACTCGGCTATGGCGAATATCTCCAACAATTGCAATCTTTAAACCTTCAAAACTTCCAAACTCTTGTTTAATTGTTAGAAGGTCGAGCAGACATTGCGTTGGATGATTTCCGCATCCATCTCCAGCATTTAAGATTGGAATGTTTACTTGATCTTTTAGCTCATCGAAGTAACGATCTTGCTCGTGGCGGATGACTACCGCTTTTGTTCCGATTGATTCCAGTGTTTTTATCGTGTCGTATAACGTTTCTCCTTTTTGTACGCTAGATGAATCTGCTGAAAAGTTTAATACGTCAAGTCCTAATCTCTTCTCAGCAACTTCGAAGCTAAATCTCGTTCTCGTACTATTCTCAAAGAACAAGTTCGCAACAAAAGTTTGCTCTGTTGTTTTGCTCTCTTTCCCATTCGCGAAATCTTCTGCGTCTTTTAGGATTTCTGAAATTTCTAGTTCCGATAATTCACTCATCGTTAACAAATGGCTCATCGTCATCCCTCGTCTTTCTAATTTTTATGATAGCATTTATGGATATTTATAACAACATTTGCATAAAAATACCCTAGTCATGTGAGACTAGGGTGCAAGGAAGAAGCCACCCTTTTCTGTCTCACAGGACTGAATTAAAAGGTTGTTTTTATGAAGCAATCTGCTTAGATTGTTTTATTTGTTTCGTTTCTGGTAGTAGTAGATTTAACAGTACACCTACAATTGCTGCTAGTGCCATTCCTTCTACTTGGAACGATTCTCCTACGTGAAGTACCGCTCCGCCAATACCAATTACTAGTATAACTGATGCAATCATTAAGTTTCGTTTGTCACTTAAATCTGTTCTATCATCTACCATCATGCGTAAACCACTTGATGCGATTACACCGAATAGTAAGATTGATACACCACCCATAACTGGTGTTGGAATCGAGTGGATCAGTGCTGAAATCTTCCCGATAAATCCAAACATGATTGCGAATACTGCTGAACCGATGAATAAGTATACACTATACGCTCTCGTAATTGCTAGCACACCGATGTTTTCACCGTATGTTGTATTCGGTGGTCCACCGATTAGTGATGCGATTAATGTTGCTACCCCATCCCCAAAGATTGAACGGTGTAAACCTGGTTTTTCAATTAAATCTCTTTTAATAACATTTCCAAGTACAATTTGATGTCCGATATGTTCTGAAATTGTTACTAGTGCTACTGGCACCATTAAGAGTACAATCTTCCACGAAAACTCTGGTGTGTATGTTACAAACGGTACTGTGAAATCAGGTACGACAAACCATTTCGCCTCAGCTACCGGTTTTAAATCTACTAGCCCTTGGAAGTAAGCGAAGATATATCCGCCGATGATTCCAAGTAACACCGGTATGATGCTGAAAAATCCTCTTCCAAATATGGAGCAAATGATTGTAATTGCTAATGTTACTAGTGCTACTGAAAAGTGTGTAATGCTATATTTACCATCCGCACCGTTCATCGCCATGTTCACTGCTGTATGTGCTAAAGCTAAACCGATTACCATTACTACCGGACCAACTACGATTGGCGGCAGTAATTTCATAATCCACGCTGATCCAGATTTCTTAATTCCGATTGAAATTAAGATGTACACCATTCCTGCAAGTAAGCCACCAAGCATCGCTGCTCCGGGGCCACCTGCTGTTTTTGCTGCAATAATCGGTGCGATAAAGGCGAATGATGATCCTAAATACGCAGGTACTTGACCTTTCGTTATAAGAAGAAACGCTAGCGTTCCTAATCCACTTGATATTAACGCTACTGACGGATTCAATCCTGTTAAAAATGGAACAAGCACTGTTGATCCAAACATCGCGAACAAATGTTGTATACTTAAAAATAACCATTTTCCCGGTTTCGGTACTTCATTAACGTCTAACACTGGCTTTTGTTCCATTGTTACATCCTCCTTCAGTTTAAATCTTTGCAATAAAAAAACTCTTTGTGCCTGTGCACAAAGAGTCCTATACTTTCGTATGCCAAATTCGACATATGAAAGCCAAGACCCTTTGGCAGCCTCACAGGACTACATTTAAAAGGGCTTTACTTATCGTATATACTTACTCGATCTTGTTGATCTGTCTCTTGCAAATCAACTTCGATACGCTCTTCACTTGATGTTGGAATGTTCTTTCCTACATAATCAGCGCGAATTGGTAATTCACGATGTCCTCTATCTACAAGAACAGCTAATTGAATTTGTGATGGTCTTCCTAAATCCATAAGAGCATCCATCGCAGCTCGAACTGTTCTTCCTGTATACAATACATCATCTACAAGGATTACTTTTTTCTTCGTAATATCTACTGGAATATCTGAACCTTTTACTAGTGGTTCTTTATTCTTTGATTGAAGTGTTAAGTCATCACGATATAAAGTTATATCTAACTCTCCTACTTCCATCTCTTTTCCTTCAATTTGACCAATTCGTTCTGCCAAACGTTGTGCAATAAAAATTCCACGTGTTTTAATTCCGACAAGAACACAATTATCCACACCTTTATTTCGTTCCACGATTTCATGACTAATTCGTGTTAAAGCGCGGCGAATCATTTGGTCATCTAAAACGACAGCTTTTTCCTGCATGCTCTACACCTCCAAGCTATTTTTCTTGCGTGAGAGTAATGGTATAAAAAAAGTCCTCTCAGCGTGTGCGAGAGGACTTTTGAAAAAAGGGTACAACATACCCTAAGTATTTCAAACCGTTACCTTCTCAACCTCACGGGGCTGTGTTAAAGGATCATTATTTAACTGTTGTCAGTATCTCAGTTTTCTCATGATTTGTCAATACTATTTCCGTAAAATATTTAAAGTCTCTTCAAACACTTCTGGAATCGGTGCCTCAAACTGAATATATTCACCAGTACGAGGGTGGTCAAATCCTAAAATACCTGCATGAAGTGCCTGTCCATTCATGTCTAATGTTTTCTTTGGTCCATACTTTGGATCTCCTGCAAGTGGATAGCCAATATATTTCATATGAACACGAATTTGGTGTGTACGTCCTGTTTCTAAGCGACATTCTACAAGTGTGAAATCTTTGAAACGATCTAACACTTGGAAATGCGTAACAGCATGCTTACCATTTTCATCAACTGTCATACTTTGACGTTCTTTCTTATCACGAGCAATCGGAGCATCAATCGTTCCCTTATCATGCGGAATAACACCGTGTACAATCGCTTTGTAACGTCTTGTTACTGTTTTTGCTACAAGTTGATTTACAAGTGATTCGTGTGCCATATCATTTTTAGCAACCATTAATAGGCCAGATGTATCTTTATCAATACGATGCACGATACCAGGACGCATTACACCGTTAATGCCTGATAAATCTGTACAATGATGCATAAGACCATTCACAAGTGTGCCACTTGTATGACCTGGTGCTGGATGTACAACCATACCACGTGGCTTATTTACAACAAGTACATCTGCATCTTCATAATAAATTTCTAAGTTCATATCTTCCGCTTGAATATCTAACTCTTCCGGATCAGGAATCGTTACTGTAATTTCATCATTTTCTTTAACTTTATAATTTACTTTTACCGATTTCCCATTCACTGTTACAACATCATCTTTAATCCATTGCTGTACTTGTGAACGTGACCATTCACTGTTAATTTCTGCAACGAATTTATCGATTCGCTCACTTTTTTGTTCTTCTGCAACTGTTACCTGTACTACTTCACTCATTCAATTACTCCTTCGTTTTCTTGCCTTCTAATAATGTTTGAATAATAATTAATACAACACCAATACATAACGCTGAATCAGCTACATTGAATACTGGATAGTTGTACGAGAAAATATACACGTGAATAAAATCCACTACTTCTTGTCTAAATACACGATCAATAAAGTTACCAATTGCTCCACCTAAAATTAGACCTAATGAAATTCCTAGAAGCTTGTCTGTTTTTGCATATTTTTTCATATACATTACGATAAATACTACAAAGACAACCGTAATAATGTAGAAAAACCACATTTTATTTTCTAAAATCCCCCAGGCAGCTCCTCTATTTCGATGTGATGTTATGTATAATACATTATCGATTATCGGAATGCTCATACCCAATTCCAAGTTCTTTACAATTAGCCACTTCGATATTTGATCGATGGCAATGACAAATAACGCTATTACATAATATATCATTTTCATTTCCCCCACAAAGACAGTGTACCTCAAAATTTTAGCATAGCTGCTACCTTTTCACAATGAACCTTTATAGAAGAATAAAATAAATTAAAAAAAGGTAATATAATATCGTTGTGCGTATTCATACATTTACCTTTTCATAGAAAAATTCATGAATCGTACGGGCAGTCGGCATTGTTTTCATTTGCTTTGTCGAAATTACTCTCCCCGTCTCTTCACAAATACCGTACATATCTATTTCCATTTTAAATAATGCGCGTTCTACATCCTTTAAGTCCTCTTTTATATCATGTAATAGCAATTTTTTCTTTATCTCTTCCTTAATTTCATATCCAAGCTCTTGGCTGAACTCAGCATCATATTTGTGCATTACTTCTTTAGCTAGTCTCTCTTGCAACTCTTTTCTCATCAATTGCAATTCTTCTTTTATTTCCATGTAAATTTCATTCACGTGTACATTCCTCCTAGCTGTAATGTACAGTTAGTGTGTCCGAAATTTATTTGCTTACCTCACACACATTTTTCCTTCACAGGAAAGAGCCTGAAAGTTATTTCGATATACCATCAATAAAAAAACTGACTGCATCAATAGCAGTCAGTTTTTTTATTATTTTACATAGTTTTCTTTAACAACTGATGCACAACGCTCACATAATGTTTCATGTTCAGCATCTTTACCAATTGTTTCTGAAACTACCCAACAACGTTCGCATGTTTCACCAGTTGCTTGAGAAACGACAACCGCTGTATGCTCATACTTAGGCGCATCTGCTGGAGCTTCTTCCATCATACCACCAAGTTTATATTCAGAAACGATGAATAATTGCTTCAAGTCTTCGCTAATAGACTCTAACATTACTTTCATTTCTGCAGTTGGATAAAGAGTAATGCTCGCATTTAATGACTTACCAATTACTTTCTCATTACGAGCTACTTCTAACGCTTTTAATACGTCATCACGTAATGTCATAAATGCATCCCATTTCGCTTTTAACGCTTCCGAACCCTCTACTTCTGTAGCTTCCGGCATGTTAGTTAACTGTACGCTTTCTTCTGTTACACCTGGAACATATGGCCATACTTCATCAGCTGTATGAGGTAAGATTGGTGTTACAAGTTTCGTTAATGCAACAAGAACGTCATATAATACAGTTTGAATTGCACGACGATCCGCGTGATTTGCACCTTCAATGTATAAAATGTCTTTTGCAAAGTCTAAGTAGAATGAACTTAGATCAATTGTACAGAAGTTGTGAATAGCATGATATACAGCAGCAAAGTCATATGTTTCATATGCTTCTTTTACTTTTGTAATTAAGTCATTTAACTTCACTAACATGTAACGATCTACTTCACGAAGTTCAGCTACCGCTACTGTGTTTTCACTTGGCTTAAAGTCATCTAAGTTGCCTAATAAGAAACGGAATGTGTTACGGATTTTACGATACACTTCTGCTACTTGTTTTAAAATATCATCTGAAATACGTACGTCAGATTGATAGTCAACAGATGATACCCATAAACGTAAAATATCTCCGCCTAATTGATCCATAATTTTCTTCGGTACGACGATGTTTCCAATCGACTTACTCATTTTACGTCCTTCACCATCTAGTACGAAACCATGGCTTAGTACGCCTTTATATGGAGCTTTACCTGTTACAGCAACTGCTGTTGATAATGAAGAGTTAAACCAACCACGATATTGGTCAGATCCTTCTAAATATAAATCAGCTGGACGTTGTAAGTCATCGCGCTCTTCTAATACCGCTTGGTGAGATGAACCTGAGTCGAACCATACATCCATGATATCTGTTTCTTTACGGAATTCACCATTTGGGCTACCTGGATGTGTAAATCCTTCTGGTAATAAATCTTTCGCTTCACGCTCAAACCATACGTTAGAACCGTGTTCACGGAATAAATCTGCTACATGGTTAATTGTTTCATCTGTAATAATTGGATCACCATTCTCAGCATAGAATACAGGAATTGGCACACCCCATGCACGCTGACGAGAAATACACCAGTCACCACGGTCACGAACCATGTTATGAAGACGAGTTTCGCCCCATGCTGGTACCCATTTCGTTTCCGCAACAGCTTCTAATAACTCTTTACGAAATGCTTCAATAGATGCAAACCACTGTGCTGTCGCACGGAAAATAATTGGTTTTTTCGTTCTCCAATCATGTGGGTATGAATGCGTAATGAATGTTAGTTTCAGTAACGCGCCTACTTCTTCTAATTTTTCTGTAATTGGCTTGTTAGCTTTATCATAGAATAAGCCTTCAAATCCAGGTGCTTCATTTGTTAATACACCTTTATCATCAACTGGGCAAAGTACTTCTAATCCATACTTTTTACCAACAACGAAGTCATCTTCCCCATGTCCTGGTGCTGTATGAACACAACCTGTACCTGCCTCTGTTGTTACGTGATCTCCTAGCATAACTAATGAATCACGCTCGTAGAATGGGTGTTTTGCAACTGTATACTCAAGTTCGCTACCTTTTACCGTTTTCACAACTTCAGCTTTTTCCCACTCTAACGTTTTTGCAACTGTCTCAAATAATTCAGAAGCGATAATATATTTCTCGTCATTTACTTTTACAATGCTATATTCAAGCTCTGGATGAACAGAAATACCTAAGTTCGCAGGTAATGTCCAAGGAGTTGTTGTCCAAATGATAAATTTCTCATCACCTTCTAATACGTTCTTTCCGTCTTTTACAGGGAACGCTACATAAATAGATGCTGATTTTTTATCTTGGTATTCAATTTCAGCTTCTGCTAAAGCAGACTCACTTGTTGGAGACCAGTAAACTGGTTTTTGCCCTTTATAGATGTAACCTTTTTTCGCCATATCACCAAACACTTTAATTTGTTGTGCTTCATAAGCTGGCTCTAAAGTAATATATGGATTATCCCAATCTGCACGTACACCTAGGCGCTTAAATTGTTCACGTTGACGTTCTACTTGTTCATATGCATACTCTGCACATAACTTACGGAACTCAGCAACTGTCATTTCTTTACGTTTTACACCTTTATTCGTTAACGCTTGTTCGATTGGTAAACCGTGCGTATCCCAACCTGGAACATATGGTGCACTGAAACCAGTCATTGACTTATAGCGAACAATAAAGTCTTTTAACACTTTATTTAATGCATGTCCCATATGAATGTCACCATTCGCATATGGAGGTCCATCATGCAACACAAATAAAGGACGGCCTTTTGTATGTTCTTGTACTTTTTCATAAATATTCATTTCAGCCCATTTTTCTTGCATTGCAGGCTCACGTTTTGGTAAATTCCCACGCATTGGGAACTCTGTTTTTGGCATCAGTAATGTATTTTTGTACTCCATGCTCAATTCCTCCTTACATGTATAAAAGAAATACTTAAAAAACGGAATAAAAAAGAGACCTTCTCATCCCAAAAAGGGACGAGAAAGTCTCCCGCGGTACCACCCTAGTAGATTCTATACATATGTATAAAACCCTCTTTATATTCTTAACGCGAATACACGCCTACGCTTACTCTATTTGTTCAGCGCGGAACTCCAGGGTGATATTCCCACTAATCTCCTTATCCTGAGCTTACACCGTCCTCAGTTCGCTATATAAGGTTTGAAAAGGTACTTATCCCTATCTTCGTTTTTCTTAATAAATATGTTGTTTAAAATTATATGTAATAATGAGAAAAACGTCAAGCTTACACTGTTTCTTCTTTTTTCAACAGCTCATCTACTTCGTCTTCTAACTCAATTAGTTTATCCCAATCATCGTTGTTTAGCATTTCAAGCTGTGTCTCTAATAACATACGGAAACGAGTTCGGAATACTTTCGCTTGTTTCTTTAGCTCTTCAATATCAAAAGCAACTTTTCTTGATTTTACTAAAGCTTCGTTAATGATACGATCTGCATTTTTTTCAGCTTCACGTACGATTAATTTCGCTTCTTTTTGCGCATTACGTTTTACTTCTTCCGCTGCTTCTTGTGCAACAACGATAGATTTGTTTAACGTATCTTCAATGTTAGAAAAATGATCTAACTTTCCTTCTAATTGCGCAACTTTTTCTTCTAAAGCTTTTTTCTCACGAATGACTAATTCATAATCTTTGATAATTTGATCAAGAAACTCATTTACTTGATCTTCATCATAGCCACGGAATCCGCGACCAAATTCTTTGTTATGAATATCTAATGGTGTTAACGGCACAACGCCACCTCCAAGTAGTTATCTAAATTTCCTCTTTCAATTATATCTTTTCTTCGACAAAATAGGAGGATTTCCTTCTAAAAAACCAATCATTTTAGTATACCATACAAAATTCTCCATTTGTCGCGTTTTGTTCTACCTTCTACAGAAAACAATTTACTTCGCCCATATCCTCTCACCGAAAACACATCTCCTGGATAACATTCATAAGAAGTTTGCTCTACTGTTTTCCAATTGACTTTTACTAAACCATTTTTTATGAAAGGTTGCACTTTCTGTCTGGATATATGTAACATTTCAGCCAACATAACATCTAAGCGAAGTGAAGAAACCGTTCCAGATTTCTCTCCCCACGTTTCATGAGTCTGTAGAATTTGTTCTCCTTGTACTGCTGATAAGGAGACTTTTACTTTCCCTATTGCTTGTAAGTTCATCTCAATGTAAGATACGATTTCTTTCGCAACTACAATTTGGGCACGATTTTCTTGAAGCAAAATATCACCACATTTTTCTCTCGTTAAACCAAGTGACATAAATGTACCTAATATTTGCCTATGTTCTAGCGTATAAAACTTGGAAGGATAGTCAATTTCTAATACTTCTACTTGAAATTCTTCTTCATTTAATTCTAGATAGTCTGGATAAATAAGTGCTCTTCTACGCTCTGCGTAAGGCGTTGCACCATCAAATTGCACAGCAACATCTCCTTGTCCAATTACCATAGAAACAATTTGTTGCTGTCTTGGATCAAGGAAATCTGTTAGTTTCACTTGATGGTACTCTGCTGCTCGCTTCCACTCTAGCACTTTATCTACAAAGACCTCTTCATCAGGTCTGAAATGTTCGTAAATGCTCATGTATTTAGCCTCTTATTACAAGAAATAGCTGAACAAACTGAACAAACCACTTTTAGCAAGTTTTAACGCAAAAATCGCAACGAGTGGAGAGATATCAATCATACCAAACGGCGGAATAAATCTGCGAAATGGTTCTAAATACGGTTCACAAATACGTGCAAGAAAATCTCCAAAAGTTGATTCCTTTGCACCAGGAAACCATGATAGGAGGATGTAAATGATAAGTGCCCACGAGTAAATCTCGATAGCAGTAAGTAAAACATTTAAAACGGTTGTCATGGCGTATTACCACCTCTTTATATTTGTTTCTTCTTCTTCGCCGAATAATTCTGAAATTGCACCAACAATATCTACATTTTCAGGTGTACACATAAATGTTTTCGGTCCTATTTTTTGAATGTCCCCGCCTATAGCGTATACAGTACCACTTAAAAAGTCAACGATACGTACTGCTTGATCAGTAGACATTCTTTGCAAATTAATTACAACAGCTCGTCTACCTTTCAAATGGTCCGCAATACCTTGCGCTTCCGAATACGTGCGTGGTTCTAATAAAACAACTTTTGAAGATTGCTTTGCCGTTTCAATGCTCACAACATTTTGTTTCGGTTGTGCTTTCGGAAACGTAACATCTTGTTGTTCCAGCGGATCTTGCTGCTTCTTCATATCCGTTTGCTCCTTTTCATAGCTATATTGAGCTGCTTCTTTTTCTTCTGGTGTATCAAAAAAGAAGTATTTTACTTTTGACCAACTCATAATAAGATTCTCCTTCCTTTTACGCTTTTCCTACTAAAATCGTTCCCAAACGAATATATGTAGCACCTTCTTCAATTGCAATCGTGTAATCATTGGACATTCCCATTGATAATTCTTTACATGGCGCATGTAATAGATTTAGCTCCTGCACCTCTATTTGTAGCTTGCGCAAGTCCTTAAAGCAGCGACGAACTTCTTCCTCTTCTTCTGTAAATGGCGCCATCGTCATTAGTCCAACCACTTCAATCTTATCCAATTCTTGCAAACTTTGAATAAAAGAAACTGTTTCTTCTATTGCCAATCCTTGCTTTGATTCTTCAGATGAGGTTTTCACTTGAATAAAGCATTTCACTTTCTTATCAGCACGTTTCTGAATTTCTTTCGCCAGAGAAAGACGATCTAACGAATGTAAATAATCAATTTCATTAATGATTTCTTTTACTTTTCTCGTTTGTAATGAGCCAATAAAGTGCCAATTAACTTTTGAGCCAAAATGCTCGTATTTCTGTAAGAAACCTTCATTTCTATTTTCACCTAAATCGATAATTCCAGCTTCCATTACTTCGTTTGTTTTTTCAATCCCTACAGTTTTTGTAACTGCAACAAGTTTAATATCTTGCAACGAACGTCCAGCTCGTGTGCAAGATTCTTTAATAGCTTCGTTTACAATTATTAAATTTTCTTGTACTGTCACTTGTTTTCTTCCTCCTTAAAACCTATGAAACTCAACATTCTCCCTGTCTTCCCTTGATCACGACGATGAGAGAAAAATAGTTGTTCTTCACAGCTTGTACAAAGAGATGACATTACAATATGTTCTTCTTTTATGCCTGCTTGTACACATAATACACGATTAATTTCTTTTAAATTAATTGCGTACTGTCCATCAGAAATTTTTTTATATGGGACAGAACCGTTTACTACTTGCTGTGCCGCTGTTAACACTCTATCATCAACAACATAACAACAAGATCCGATTGCCGGTCCAATTGCAACATGAATTTCATCACTTGAAATCCCTTCTGCACTCCATTTTTGAATCATTTCATTTGCAATCTCTTTTACAGTCCCTTTCCACCCAGCATGCGCAAGTCCTATCATACCATGTGATGGTGCATAAAAATAGAGTGGGACACAATCCGCGTAACAAGACGTTAAAAGAACATCGTTATTAGTCGTATAAATGCCATCTGTTTTTGAAATGCCATCCTCATATGAATAGACGCCACTTCCTTTTTCTTGTTGTCCTACTTTTTCAACCTGGTGATCATGAACTTGTTCAGAGCAAATCCAGTTTTCCAATGGTTTTTGTAACTTATTTGCTAAAATGCGTCTGTTTTCATGAACGTTCTCCACGATATCATTCACATGTAATCCTAAATTCATCGCATGAAAGGAGCCCGTACTTATCCCACCATCTTTTGTCGTAAATCCAGCAGTAATGTTTCCAAGTTCTTTCCACGCTTGTAAATACAGTATACCGTCCACATATTTAAATGGTTCTCTCATAAAGCGGCTCCTTTTTAATTAAAATAACAGAAAAAAGCATGGTACTTCCTGTCTATTTTACCATACTTTTATTTTTTCATAATACCAACAGAAAAAAAAGAGGAATTTGTAATATTCTTTATGAAATTGTCGTTGTTTGTATTGATTCTGTTACAGAATTAACAGGATTTACTCTTACAAGTATGACATCTTCCCCGATTTTCATAACTTCCTCCCAAGGAACTATAATTTCTACGTCTTTCCCAAAAATCCCAAGCATACGTGCCTGTTTGGAAATAATAATAGAGCAAATCTTCCCTGTATCGATATCAATCTCAATATCTCCAATATTTCCAAGCCTTTTCCCATCTGAAATATTTATAACATCCTTCATCTGTAACTCTGAAATCCGTATCACTCTCATCCTCTCCCTTATATGGCGAATTGGAAGTACACAGACTACTGTATTTCATATTAACAGGAAGTAACCGCTACTAAGGTTCATATTATTTTCATTATATGAACACGACCTCATTGCTATGAACGCAAACTATAATAGTACATATAAAAAGGCCTCACCATAAATGGTGAGACCTTATCCTTGAATCGTTTTATTCATTTGTTTAATAGCCGATTTCTCTAAGCGTGATACTTGAGCTTGAGAAATCCCGATTTCTTCTGCAACTTCCATTTGTGTTTTTCCTTGAAAGAACCGTTTTCGAATAATCATCTTTTCACGATCATTTAAACGCTTCATGCCTTCTTTCAGCGCTAACTCTTCAACCCACTGCTCGTCCTTTTGTTTTTCATCACTTAATTGATCCATAACAAAGATAGGATCTCCCCCATCGTTATAAATCGGCTCAAATAATGACACTGGATCTTGAATCGCATCTAAAGCAAATACAATCTCTTCGTGAGTCACTTCTAGCACTTTTGCAATATCCATTGCTGTTGGTTCTTTTGAATTTTCTGCGATCAATTTTTCTCTTACTTGCAACGCTTTATACGCAATATCTCGTAACGAGCGAGATACGCGAATCGGATTGTTGTCACGCAAATATCTGCGTATTTCTCCAATAATCATCGGCACAGCATACGTTGAAAATTTTACATTTTGGCCTAAATCAAAGTTATCAATGGATTTCATAAGTCCGATGCAACCAACTTGAAATAAATCGTCAACATATTCTCCTCTGTTATTAAATCTTTGGATGACGCTCAATACAAGACGTAAGTTTCCATTCACTAATTTCTCTCTTGCGCTTATCTCTCCACTTTGCATTTCACGAAATAATTTACGCATTTCTTCATTTTTTAGTACTGGAAGTTTTGCTGTATCAACACCGCAAATTTCTACTTTGTTTCTCGTCAAAGTGTTCCCTCCTATCGGGAGTTGCTGTACAGTGTAAAGTATTTCCTTTGAAGGGGATTTTATGCATGTGGTTTTCTCTTCATTTTTCATTTTAATTCCCCCTTCTTCTACAACTAAACAAAATAAGACCAGCCTACATAAAGGCTGGTCTTATTCTTTACACCATTTTATTAAATTCTTTTCGTAACCTTTTTATGATTCTTTTTTCTAAACGTGAAATGTATGACTGTGAAATCCCAAGCATATCCGCCACATCTTTTTGCGTCTTTTCCTCTTCTCCAGCAAGCCCAAATCGAAGCTCCATAATTTGTTTTTCCCGATCATTTAATTGGTGCAATGCTTTCATTAGAAGATGACGATCTACAGTAGCCTCTAAATCTTTTGTAATAATATCATCATCTGTACCTAATACATCTGATAACAACAGTTCATTCCCATCCCAATCAATGTTAAGCGGTTCATCAAAAGACACTTCCGAACGATTTTTATTATTTCGGCGCAAATGCATTAAAATCTCATTTTCTATACAACGAGATGCATATGTTGCTAATTTTATTTTCTTTTCTGGATTAAATGTATTTACCGCTTTAATAAGGCCAATTGTTCCTATACTGATTAAATCTTCAATATTTATCCCTGTATTTTCAAATTTCCTTGCTATATATACAACTAGCCGTAAGTTGCGTTCAATAAGTAATGACCTTGCCGCTTGATCGCCTTTTGGCAATTTATTCAAAAGAAC
Organism: Bacillus sp. FDAARGOS_235; assembly: GCF_002073415.2. NCBI lineage: Bacteria > Bacillati > Bacillota > Bacilli > Caryophanales > Bacillaceae > Bacillus > Bacillus sp. FDAARGOS_235. The sequence goes on along the minus strand of NZ_CP020437.2, from coordinate 4,390,295 downwards.
TTCTTCTTCTTCTTTCGTTAACGGCGGTGGCAACGCTTCACTTCCACCAATATAATAAATTTCATCGGTCTTAATTCCTAGTTTCAGCAATACTTTATACCAAAGGTATACTAAATAAAATTTTAATTTCATCATATTATCCCGCCTCTCATAATTAAGCAATTACCATTTTTTGCGAAATCAACATTTTTGGATGTACAATGCATTGATACTCTCCATTGGTAGACAGTTGTTGTGTATTTAACCCAATCAATACTTTGTTTACAACGATTGAACTACCTTCATGATCAACTTGCACACTATCAGGCTTAATTGCCCACAAAAATTGACTCTCTACTCCTACTGCTCGGAAAGGAATTAAGCGTAATTTTGTCGCCCATCCAGAATCTTTTTCTGGTATTTGAGGAATTTCTGTTTTGGAATAAATTTGTTCTGTTAACCAAGATGGCAAACAATGTTCTAATGATGAAATATGCATAATCATTACGGGTGTTTTTGTTAACGGGTCGTAAAGTTGATTCCCACTGTCAATTAAACCTGCTAGTTCCAATTCTTCTTCAGCTAATTGAATTTTCACTTTCACGATTTGGTCATAGTGTATTTTCGTGATTTCTACGCTTTCAATACGCTTTTTAGAAAAATAATAAATTACTGGAAAACCTAAAATAACAAACAACCAACTAATTGGATCACCGTAAGAAATCGATTGAGATTGAACCAATCCATTTACCATCTCATTCGTTTGCAAAAAGAAATGAGTTCCCATTAATCCTCCACCAACCATAAAAGTGACAAAGTAAAAAGTAAAAACAGTTTGTGTATAATTTCTAAACGTTGTAAACCCAAAGGCTGTATACACAATAAGTAACGAGTACAGTAGTTTCATAATCGGATGTGTCATCATAGAAGCAAAAGGAGTAAAGGCAAAAATAACAATGGTGGAACCTATAAATGCCCCTAACACAAGCCTCCATTTTTTGATCTTCTTTTTTAACACGGTAGCTGTTAATAAAAGTAAAAGAAAATCAATGCAGGCGTTTAACAACCAAACAACGTCGGCGTAAACAACCAAACAATTCACCTCTTTTTTTAAGTTGAGACTAGTATAATGCATATCCAATGGGAAAGTGTGTCAATTTGCGGAGGTGTTTTTTTGTTATTTTGTGATTTCTAGACATAATCTGTCGGTAAAAAATAAAAGTATAGTTTCATAGAATGATATGTTTTTATTTTTTACCGACAGATGGGCTGAACTATATGTAACGAAAATTAAAAATCCTGTACTACAACTTTAACGCGCAATTTTAATCAGTAGAATCGGTTCCTTTTAACCCACATAAACCGAGCTTTTACGGGCCGTTAATGCGAGATAAATTTAAATATACAAAATAAAAAAAGACCTGCTTAGCAGGTCTTTTCCATTCAGAAACAAAAAAGGAGCATGAATGCCCCTTTTTTTATCGTCTACGACGGTTACGTAAAAATGCTGGAATATCGATATCATCTGAATCTGAATGACGCTCATGTACAACCGGCTCTTCACGCTTCATTTCACGTTTTACTTCACGTTGTTTTGAAGGCTGAGCTACTGGTTGTTGCTGTTGTTGCGTGTGATTCGCATTCGGACGAATCATTGGTTTTGGTGGTTGAGTTGCAATACTATCATCAAAACCAGTTGCAATTACAGTTACAATGATATCATCTTTTAATCCTTCATTAATAACAGAACCGAAGATCATATTTACTTCTGGATCCGAAGCTGAAGCTACAATGTCTGCTGCTTCTTGTACTTCGTATAAGCTTAAGTTAGCTCCACCCGTAATATTCATAATAACACCTTGAGCTCCATCAATAGATGTTTCTAGTAATGGACTAGAAATCGCTTTTTTCGCAGCTTCAGCAGCACGATTTTCCCCATTACCAGAACCGATACCCATTAAAGCAGAACCTCTATTAGACATAATTGTTTTTACGTCTGCGAAATCTAAGTTAATTAGACCTGGTGTAGCAATTAAATCAGAAATACCTTGTACACCTTGACGTAATACGTTATCTGCTTCACGGAACGCTTCTAACATTGGCGTATTTTTATCAACAATTTCTAATAAGCGATCGTTTGGAATTACAATAAGTGTATCTACATTTTCTTTAAATGCCGCAATACCAGATGCAGCTTGTGTTGCACGCTTACGTCCTTCAAACGTAAATGGACGTGTTACAACACCAACTGTTAATGCACCTAGTTCTTTTGCAACTTGAGCAACAACTGGAGCTGCACCAGTTCCAGTTCCGCCACCCATACCAGCAGTTACGAATACCATATCTGCACCACGAAGTGCTTCTTGGATCTGTTCTTTACTTTCTTCTGCCGCTTTTTTCCCTACTTCAGGGTTTGCGCCTGCACCAAGTCCACGCGTTAATTTTCCACCAATTTGCATTTTTGTTTCAGCTTTTGATAGATTTAACGCTTGTGCATCAGTATTCACAGCGATAAAGTCAACACCTTGTACACCGTGCTCAATCATACGGTTTACAGCATTGTTTCCGCCACCGCCGACACCGATAACTTTTATATTCGCTAATTGATCTTGAGTAGTATCAAACTCTAACATGTCGAAATCCCCCTAGAACCTCATTTTTCGTGTCCAATTTTAATCCCATAAATAACGGAATACACGTTTTACTTTTGACATCATACGGTCATCATTTTGATTATTATTGTTTTGATTACGGGTTTTTTGTTTCGCAGGTTGTTGTTGTACCGGCATTGGTGCTGGTGCTGGTACTGGTTCAAAATGTTCTTGCTTTTCCTGCACATTTTTCCCACGTAATTTAGCTTTTTGATATGAATGTTTAATTAATCCAACTCCACTTGTATATTGGGGCTCACGCACACCAATATAGTCAGGAGTTGCTACACGAACATTTTCATGTAAAATATCATATGCAAGATCAAGAACACCTGGCATAGAAGCTATTCCACCAGTTAGTACATACCCAGAAGCTACTTGCTTTACTCCTAACTTACGTACTTCATCTTGAACAAACATTAAAATTTCCTCTACACGAGCCTCGATAATATCCGATAACTCCAACTGAGAATATTGTTCTGTTTGATCGCTTCCCATAATAGGAACCGTAAACATTTCTTCTTCCGATGCTGTATCATAAAAAGCATGTCCATATTTCAACTTAATTTGATCTGCATTTTCTGTTGAAGTTTTCAACCCAATCGCAATATCCTTCGTTATATGGTCTCCACCTAATGGTAATACGCTTGTCGCTTGTAACTCTCCATCTTTAAAAATAGATAAAGTCGTAGATCCTCCCCCCATATCAACAAGGGCTACTCCTCTATTTTTTTCATCCGAAGATATAGCAACTGTTGCAGCCGCTAAAGGTTGAAGACAAATATCAACAATTTCAAGACCTGCTTTTTCTACACAACGAAGTAAGTTATGTAGTAAAGTTCTCGATCCTGTAATAAGTGTACCTTCCATTTCTAATCTTACACCGATCATTCCACGTGGATCGTTAATCTCGTCAAGACCGTCTACGATGAACTGTCGAGGTACCACATCAATAAACTCACGTTCTGGAGCAATTGACACAACTTGTGCTGCATCTAGAACGCGTAAGACATCTTCATTCCCGATTTCACGATCTTCATTTGAAACAGCGACTACTCCATGACAAGGAAGTAGCTGTACCTGGTTTGCATTGACACCTACTACAACTTGCTCAATGTGGATTCCCACCATGCGCTCAGCTTGTTCAATTGCTTTTTTAATTGATCGAACAGTCTCATCTATATCGACTATCGATCCCTTCTTTAAACCATTCGATTTTACATTTCCAACACCAATAATGTTTAAGCTGTCATTAACCATTTCACCAATGATGACTTTAACATTGGATGTACCGATGTCAAGACTAACATATATTTCATTGCTGTTCATTCTTTGGCACCTCCTTCTTTATTTATACCATACAACTCAATATATGGAACAACAATCGCAACTTTACTATTTATAAGAAAAATATTCAACGTCTTTATACGTTTCCCTTTTTTAACCCTATATTTTTCTTATTTTTATTTAACATTCATTTAAGAATATCGCAGTAACCTGTGAAGAACTGCTTATCTTGAAATAATTTTATTTCAAGTGTAAAAATTACCGCCAAGTATAAGTCTACACTAAGATGTACTCATAGAAAAGTGAAACTTGTACCAATCCTAGTATGAATCTAAGAATTTTTACATATTTTTCATCAAATGAACCATTCTAGTAAATTCGTATGCATATGATAGAACATTCGTTTCTCTTTTTTCTATATTAATGCAGTGAATACTACCGTTCTATTCTTTTTTTTCTTCTACACCTAACTCTTTCGTATATGCACCTACTTCTAAGTCAATTAACACCTTCTTACCTGGCTCAATTGTTTTTAAAATAAGTGGATAAGTTTCCATACGCTTTGCGAAATTTTGAATCGTAGTGCTCACTTCATATCCTTCATTCATATATAAAGTAAGATGGTCTTCATTCGCATTCGTCGGTGAATAACGAATTTCAGAAATAGACCTTAAAATAGTCGGAGTTAACTTTTCTAGTTCAGCAATTAGTCCCTTCATTTTCTCCTCTTTAAAAGGTTCAAAAATTGGTGCTGCAACAGGAAGTTTTCCATTCGGGAGTACATCAAGTGTTTTCCCATTTTCTAATAACGGTTGTAATTTTCCATCTTTGTTTATATAACCAATCGTTACATATTCTTTAATATGAACATCAATTTTGTTTGGAAAACGTTTTTTTACATTTACTGCTTTAATTTCTTTTCGTTTCGTTAAATTTTCTTCCGCTTTATGTGCTGTCACTCGGAAATAACTTGTATCATATGTCACACCTGATTCCTTCATTACTTGGTCATCTGTCATATAATGATTTCCATACACACTTATCTTTTTTATATTACTAAGCGGAGACCGAAAATAAATTAAAAAGAGTACTAATAAAAATAAAATTGATATGTATAAAATCAACCGATGATTAACATTTTTTTTGTTTTTTTTCTTTTGATTTTTTAATTTTGGTACACGATCTTGTAGTTTAATCACTTTACTATTTTTCATGTACGATCCCCCTATGTAACATAAAGAACGGCATGTTCCTCATGCCGTTCTTATCTTCTTATTATAACATAAATGATAATGAGCGGAATGAATAACCGTTATCTTCCAATGATTTCTACTTCTGTGTGCATTTCTACACCAAATTTATCCTTAATTGTATGCTTTATTAATGAAATCAAATCTAATACATCTTGCGCTGAGGCTCCCCCAGTATTAATAATAAAATTCCCATGCATTTCAGAAATTTGAGCTCCACCTATTTGATAGCCACGAAGCCCAGCTTTCTCTACTAAATCTCCTGCAAAATACGGGATTGGATTCCGAAACACACTTCCAGCACAAGGATGATTCCACGGTTGTGTTTCACGGCGGTAATCTTTATTCTTTTGCATGTTTCTTACGATTTTCTCACGCTCTCCTACCTGTAATTGAAACTCCGCCTCCAAAACAATACCAGGACGTTTCGTTTGCAATACAGATGTACGATATGAAAACTCCATTCCTCTATTCGTTAACCATTCAATTGTTCCGTTTTCAAATAGAATTAGAGCCTTTGACAATATGTTTGATATGTCTGATTTATGTGCTCCAGCATTCATATACACTGCACCACCGACACTCCCTGGAATACCACTTGCAAATTCCAATCCAGCCAACCCTTGGCGACTAAGTAATGTTGACAATTTAATAAGGGGATATCCGCCACCAACTCTTACCCTATGTTTTTCGACCTCTAAGTGGTCTAATCCTTCTCCTAAACGAATAACAACGCCTTCTATCCCTTTATCAGATACAAGAAGGTTTGAACCTCGACCAATTACAGTCCACTTTATTTTATATTTCTTTACTAACTGCAATATTGTCTCAATACCGGCAACATGCTTTGGCACAATTAAAATATCAGCTGGTCCACCTATCTTCATAGTTGTATAACGTGCTAACGGCTCGTTAACTAACACGCGACCAACATTTGCTTCTATAAGCTCATTTACTAATTGTTCCATAGACGCTCTCCCCCAATATTAAGTTTCCTTATTACAGTAATATGCAGGGCGTTCACCTAACGTTATTTTTTCACAAGCTTATTCATTACTCCATACAACTTATTTGCTGCATCAGGAATACCTAGTTGCTTAGCAGCTAGCTTCATATTTTGTAATGTTTGTGTATCTAATAAAATCTCATCAATATCACGAATAAGCGTTTCAGCTGTTAATTCTTTTTCAAGTAACATTTTCGCCGCTCCTTTATCAACAACTGAAAGTGCATTCTTCTCCTGATGGTTATTTGTTACGTACGGACTCGGAATTAACACACTCGGCTTACCTAATGCTGTTAATTCTGCAAGTGTTGTTGCTCCGGCTCTTGAAACAACAAGATCAACGCCAGTTAGTACCTCTGGCATATTATGAATGAAAGGTTTAATAATAACATTATTCGGATTGCCTTTTTCCTTCACAGCATCCATCACTTTGTCATAATGCACTTCACCTGTTACGTACAATACTTCGTAACTTTTATTTCCAAACTGTTCAATTGCTTCTACGAAAGCATCGTTAATCGGTCTAGCTCCGCGACTTCCCCCAAAAATAAGTACGGACTTTTTAGGAAGAGATAGACCAACTGAACGTTTCCCTTTCATTCCGTTTTGATCCATTACCTCTGATGCTCGCGGATTACCTGTCATTACCACTTTTGACTGTGGAAAATGTTCTGTAGCTGCTTCAAAACAAACCGCAACTTTATCAACGTAACGACTTAAAAATTTATTCGTTACACCTGGTACACTATTTTGTTCATGTACAATAGTTGGAATACCTAGTTTTGCTGCCGCATACACAACAGGTCCACATACGTATCCACCCGTTCCAATCACTATATCCGGATTAAAACGACGAATATATCGTTTACTATCTTGTACACCCTTTAGAAAACGCATAACCGTTTTCACATTATCTAACGATATTTTTCGTTTAAATCCACTTATAACAATAGATTGGAACGGAATACCAGCTTTTGGAACGATGGTACTCTCTAATCCATTTTCTGTACCAATGTATAAAAATCTTGCTTCCGGATTTAATTTTTTTATTTCTCTAATTAAAGCAAGAGCTGGATAAATATGGCCTCCAGTACCCCCACCACTTACTAATACTCGCACTACTAATTCCTCCACTTCCCTGTTCTTATTCAATTGTATTTATTTCCATATACATATTGTATTTTCCACACATACGAAAAACCCTGTCTTTTAAACAGGGTTTAATAGCGAGAATGGCGACTTATATTCAATAATACACCTACTGCCATTAACATTAAGGTCAAACTTGATCCACCATAACTTAAAAATGGCAAAGTAATACCCGTAACAGGCATTAGTCCCGTTACAACACCAACATTAATCATTACTTGAATCGCAATCATCGCCACAATACCTACTGCTAAAAACGTACCATATAAATCTGGCGCTCCTAATGCTATACGAATCCCGCGCCATAGTAATAGACTAAATAATAATAACACAAATGAACCGCCAATAAAACCTAATTCCTCGGATAAAATTGCAAATATAAAGTCTGTTTGTGGTTCAGGTAAATAAAGAAATTTTTGTCTACTTTGCCCAAGTCCAAGCCCAAATAAACCACCAGGTCCAATTGCGAGTAACGATTGAATAATTTGAAATCCACTTCCGAGCGGATCTGACCACGGATCTAAATATGATGTGATGCGTTTCATTCGATATGGTGCTGATGCAATTAACCCTACAAATCCTGCTACACCAAGCAAACCAAACATTGCAAAATGAAAGACCCTTGCTCCCGAGATAAATATCATAATAATACATGTCCCAACCATTACCGTTCCCGTACCAAGATCTGGCTGTAACATAATCATCCCAAAAGCAAGAAATACAAAACTAAGAGCAGGTAGTAATCCACGTTTAAACGATGTAATTAACTTTTGTCGTTCCGCTAAAAATTTCGCTAAAAAAATAATCATCGCGAATTTCATAAACTCTGACGGTTGAATGGAAAATGCACCGATTCCAATCCAACTTCGTGCTCCCCCACGGACAAGACCTACTCCTGGAATTAGAACGAGAATGAGAAGAACGAAACAAACTAGCAAAATTACTTTTGAATATGTCCGCCACACCCAATAATCAATTTTCATGATAAAAAACATAGCCACTACACCAATACTCGCAAACAACAATTGTCTTTTTGCAAAAAAGAATGAATCCCCCATTTTATAAGAGGCCCAAACCGCACTCGCACTATAAACCATAATCATTCCGATTGTTAACAACGCAAGTGTAACGATAATAAGAATATAATCAGGCGTCTTCTTCATTAGCCATGAACACCACCTCTTTAGGCAGAATCTTTTGCCCTATGTAACAAAACATCAGCAGGTGTTAGCCTACTGATGTTTTGATTTACTTTATATAAGTTTATGCACAGCTTGTATAAAAATGTCTCCTCTTTCTTCAAATGTTTTAAATTGATCCCAGCTTGCACATGCTGGGGAAAGAAGAATTACATCGCCCTCCGTAGAATGAGCGTAAGCTTTCACTACTGCTTCATCTAAAGTGTCGACACTTTCAATTATATCTAATCCCACTTTTTCTGCTGCTCTTACTAATTTTGGTGCTGTTTGTCCAAATGTTACAAGCGCTTTTACATTTTTGAAATATGGAATTAAATCATCGAATTCATTTCCACGATCAAGCCCACCTGCTAATAACACAATTGGTTGTGTAAACGCAGATAAAGCTTTCTCAGTCGCTAACATATTCGTCGCTTTTGAGTCATTATAAAACTTACGGTTGTTAATAGTTGTTACATATTCTAATCGATGTTTTACACCTGTAAAACGTTTTAACACAACCGTAATAGCTTCATTAGAAACACCTAATAGTTTCGCAATACTCATCGCAGCTAAAATATTCTCTAAATTATGCTGACCAGGTAAAACAATATCGCTTACTTCAACAACTTTTTCACCTTTGAAATAAAGAGCGTTATCCTTTATACACGCACCATCTTCATTTTCTTTCGCTGTCGAGAATAGTATTTTTTGACCTTTACTATAAGCAGATAAAGCCATCACATCTGCATCATCTGCATTTATTACACTATAATCGTTTTCTGTTTGGTTTTTAAAAATATTAGCTTTTGCTAAACCATATTCTTTTTTCGTCCCATGATAATCTAAGTGAGCCTCAAATAAGTTTAAAAACACAGCGATTTTAGGCTGGAAAGATTCTACTCCCATCAGTTGGAACGATGAAAGTTCTGTAACTACAACTTCATTCTCTTTTGCATCCTGTGCTACTTCACAAGCTACAGTGCCTATGTTCCCTGCAATAATAGGATGCTTTCGTCCTTCTTTTAGCATTTCAAACGTAAGCATTGTCGTCGTCGTTTTACCGTTAGACCCCGTAATGCCAACAAATGGCGCTTCTGAAATACGGTATGCTAATTCAACTTCCGTAACGATTGGAATCTGCTTTTCTTTCGCAGCAACTAATATTGGGTTAGAATACGGAATCCCTGGATTTTTTACTACAAGAGAAATATTTCTCTCTAATAATTCCAAAGGATGCCCCCCGCATACAACGTCCATTCCTTTTGCTTGTAATTCTGCAGCAAGCGTATTTTCTGCTAAAGGCTTTCCGTCATTTACAATAACATTTGCCCCTAATTTTTGTAACAAGGTAGCTGCTGCATAACCACTTTTTGCAATGCCTAATACAAGAATATTTTTATTTTGAAATTCAGTTACAGTTTTCAATTACATCCACACCCCGATATAAATTCCTAACATAGCTAATAAAAATCCTACAGACCAAAACGTCACAACGACGCGCCATTCTGACCAACCACATAATTCATAATGATGGTGTAATGGACTCATTTTAAAGACACGCTTTCCGGTTGTTTTAAACGAAATGACTTGAATAATAACAGATAAAGTTTCCATTACGAATACTCCACCAATAATTACAAGTAACAATTCTTGTTTTAGTAAAATTGCTACAGCTGCGATCGCTCCACCTAAAGCTAAGGAACCCGTATCTCCCATAAATACTTTCGCTGGATTCGCATTGAATACTAAAAATCCAAGTACAGCTCCTACAACTGCCATACAGAATATTGCTACTCCGAATTGCTCTTGTGCCACAGCAATAATACTAAACGCTCCAAATGCAATAGCGGCTGTTCCCGATAATAAACCATCTAAACCATCAGTTAAGTTAACTGCATTCGACCCACCAATAAGCATAAATAATACAAGAACAAAATACGCCCAGCTTAGTTCAAACTTAACATCCGTCCCTGGAATCATAATGTATGTGTGAAATGCTTGCCCTTTTCCAATTAAAAAGAACGCAATTGCAATAATAAGCTGTCCTAGTAATTTTTGTTTCGATGTTAAACCAAGATTTCTTTTCTTAACTACCTTTATGTAGTCATCTAAAAAACCAATTAATCCATAACCAAATGTCACCAATAATAGTAACGAAACCTCTGCACCTAAATGATTAAACTTAATTGCCATAATTAAGGTCGTTACCATCATAGATACATATATGACAATACCGCCCATCGTTGGTGTCCCTGATTTTTTTTGATGTGACTTCGGTCCCTCATCACGAATACTCTGTCCGAACTTTAATTTTCTTAAAAATGGAATAAACAGTGGCGAAAGGGCAACAGAAATTAAGAATGCTACCCCTGCCGTTACTAATAAACCTTGCTCAAGCACATGTAGTCCTCCTCTCACGTTGTTACTCTTCGTTGTTTAGACGCCCTGTAATTGCTTCTTTAGCAACTTCACGATCGTCAAAATGATGAACTTCTTTACCAATAATTTGATACGTTTCATGCCCTTTACCAGCAATAATAATAATATCTTCTGCTTTGGCTTTCGAAATAGCATAACGTATCGCTTCTTTTCGATCAACAATTACTTCATAATTATTCCCTTTTGCACCTTTTATCATATCATCTAGAATAGCCACTGGATCTTCGCTTCTTGGATTGTCTGATGTATAAATCGCTTGAGTTGCATATTCTACCGCGACACTTGCCATCACTGGCCTTTTCGTGCGATCTCTATCACCACCACAACCAACGATACAATACACATCACCGTTCGCAAACTGTTTCGCTGTTTTTAGAACGTTCTCTAAGCTATCAGGTGTATGTGCATAATCCACAATAACTGTGTAATTTTGTCCACCATCAACAACTTCAAAACGTCCAGGCACACCAGCAAGCTCTTTAATTACATCAATAATTGTTTGTAAGCTTACGCCTGAAACAAGCCCTGCTGCTGTTGCAGCCAACACATTGTATACATTAAACTTACCAATTAATTTCATCGTAACATCTACACTTTCATACGGTGTTACAAGTGTAAATGTCGTACCACCGCTCGTCATAACGATATCTTTCGCCATAATGTCACTTGAAACATCTATACCGTAAGTTACAACAGTTGCCGCTGTGCTTCTCATATACTCTTCCGCAACTGGATCATCGCTGTTTAATACAGCGTATTTTTTACGATTATGATTATAACTATTGCCCAGCTGTGCAAAAAGCAAGCCCTTCGCATGTTTATATTCTTCCATCGTTTTATGATAGTCTAAATGATCTTGTGTTAAATTCGTAAATACTGCAACATCATAATCGCATCCGTGTACACGCCCAAGATCTAAAGCATGAGATGAAACTTCCATTACTGTGCTATCTACACCTTGTTCAACCATTTTTGAAAACGTCTGTTGAAGTGTTAGTGCATCTGGCGTTGTATTTTTCACCTCAAATGTTTCATCACCGATTTTCATATTAATCGTTCCAATTAGCCCTGTTTTATGACCATGTGCGCGCATAATTTCATCCATAATATGCGATGTTGTTGTCTTTCCATTTGTACCTGTAATACCGATTAAATGTAACTTGTGTGTTGGTTGACCATAAAAATAATCAGCTAAAACCGCTAACGAACGAAAAGTATTTTTCACAAGTACAACTGGAACGTCAACATCAATTGGTCTTTCCGCAACAATAGCAGCCGCTCCTTGTGCCGCTGCTTGCTTAGCAAAATCATGGCTATCAACCGTATACCCTTTCATACATATAAATAAGCTTCCCTCTTTCACTTTACGTGAATCAGCTTCAATAGATGTGATTTCTGGATTTTCTTTTGGAACAACTGGAAAATCATGCAAACATGATACAAGTGTATGCAACTTCATTTCACTAAACCCTCTCTACATTGTTTATTTATCTCTTTTTTAGTAAGCAACACATTACCTCCTAGTTAATTTAAATAGGAGGTACGTGCTACTATCGTCTAATACATAGACCTATTTATTAATGAGACACTTGCTGTCTCAAATTAAGTAACTCTTCTATAAAGAACTCACTTCCACCAATTGTAACATAAAACGCACTATGTTACCTTTAATTCCCGAAGTAAATTCTAATTTTTGAGCCTTCTTTTACCTTGGCCCCAGCTTCTGGTGATTGTTTAATTACTCTCTCTCCATCTCCGCTTATATCAAGCTTCAAATCAACAAGTTGAGTTTGTAAATCCTTCTTTTTCATGCCAATTAAATTCGGAACTTCTACAGTTGGTGTGTCGCCCCATTTATATTCTTTCTCAACTTGTTCTTTTCTCGGTTTCACTCCCATAACAGGAAGTGCATCCCGAAGAATATTCCCAACAATTGGAGCCGCTACTACTCCACCAAATTGAGTGACTCCTTTTGGATTATCAACAGCTACATAAACAACAATTTGCGGATCATCCGCTGGAGCAAAGCCAATAAAAGACACTATATAATTATTCTCTAAATATTTACCATCTTTCACCTTTTGAGCAGTACCTGTTTTTCCACCTACACGATATCCGTCAATAAACGCACCTTTACCAGACCCCTTCGCTACAACATTCTCTAATGCATAACGAACTTTTTCTGAAGTTTCCTCGGAAATAACTTTCCTTTTATCAACAGGTGTTTTTTTACTAACAACTTGATTATTTTTCGGATCAATAAACTCCTTAGCTATATATGGTTGGTATAACGTTCCACCATTTACAGCCGCTGCTACAGCTGCTACTTGTTGAATTGGTGTAACAGAAACACCCTGACCAAATGAAGTTGTTGCTTGCTCAACTGGACCAACTTTATCTAACTTAAATAAAATCCCACTACCTTCACCTTGTAAGTCGATTCCAGTCTTCTGTCCAAAGCCGAAATTACGAATGTATTTAAACAATCTGTCTTTACCCAGTCGATCACCAAGTTCAATAAACCCTGGGTTACACGAGTTTTGAACGACCTCTAAAAACGTCTGGCTACCATGACCTCCAGCTTTCCAACATTTTAATCTAGCCCCACCAACTTCAGCTGCTCCATCATCATAAAACGTATCTTTCTCTAAGTCTACCAAATTTTCATTCAAAGCGGCCGCTAACGTAATGATCTTAAATGTTGAACCAGGCTCATACGTACTCCATACAGGTAAATTTCTATTATACACTTCTGGAGAAACACTTTGAAAATCTGCTGGATCAAAACTCGGTCGACTCGACATGCCTAAAATCTCACCATTTTTTGGATTCATTGCAATGGCAATCATACCATCGGGATTATACGTTGACTCTGCGATATTCATTTCTCTTTCCATAATTCTCGTAATACGCGCATCAATTGTTAAGCCTAAGTTCAGTCCAGCTTCTGGTTTTTTGAAATCATCACCAATGTTAGGCATTCTTTGTCCTTTTGCATCTGCAAAAAAACGGACATGACCTTTATCACCATTCAGCTCTTTATCATAATATTTTTCTAACCCCATAAGACCTTGATTATCACTACCTGCAAACCCTAATACGTGTGATAAAAAATTTCCAAATGGATAGTACCGGATAGAATCCTCTGCAATATAAACTCCCTTTAAACTTAATCCTCGTACCTCTTTCGCTTTGTCATGCGATATCTTCCTGCCACCCTTATCTAACCTTACAATTGATTCCTTTTTTGTAACCCTCTTATAAATCTCGTCTTTTTCCACACCTAATACTGCAGCTAACTTCTCTGCAGTCTCTGCTGGTTTTTCAATTTGCCTCGGCACTACAAATACCGTCGGGGCACTTTTATTTGTGGCAAGTTCCACACCGTTTCGGTCTAAAATTTTCCCTCTTTCAGGCTCAAAAGTAATATTACGACTCCACGAATCTTTCGCGCGATCCGTTAACATATTCCCAAGAAAAAACTGTACATATCCAAGACGAATATCGATGATAGTGAAAATAAGTATACCTGATATAAGTATAAAAATAAGTCGTTTTCTAACCGTTACATTTGATACACGCATATTGGAACAAGCCTCCCTTACGCCTAGCTTGTTCCAATATATGCTTGTACTTATTTAATTAGAACTCCTTGCTTCTTACCATTACGGTTTTTCTGCTTCTTGTTGCGGTTCAAGTGGTGGTACTAGTGTTACACCTAATTCTGTACCCGGTTGCAGTAACGTTCCTTCTGCTACACTTTGTTCAGTTACGTATCCGGTACCAGAAGGTTTTAAGTTAAGCTGTAATGTTTTCGCCAAATTCATAACATCACGCAGTGCCCACCCTTGTATATTTGGCATTGTTGGCTTATCTCCCACTAAAAAGACTCGATCACCTTTTAATGTTTGTTCAGTCGCTTTTGGTACTTGTTGCTGCACTTTTCCTTCACCTAGTATGATTGGACGGAGTTTTGCTTTTTCAATTGCTTTCCCCGCTTCAGTCATCGTTTTACCAGTTACATCTGGAACAGCAGTTTGTTGCTCTTTTAAATGCTTCTTCGGATCTTTCACTTCATTTGGCTTTATCTTTAAATACTCTAAACTATTTTTTGTTACATATTTAAAAATATCAGCTAACGGCTGTGCGCCGTTCTCATCATCTTTCAATTTCGGCTGTTTAACAGCTACATACACAACAAGTTGCGGATCCTCCATCGGCGCCATCCCTAAGAATGAGAATATATAATTCTCTCTTCCTGTCATATAGCCACCTTTCCCATCCGGCATTTGCGCTGTCCCTGTTTTACCACCAACTGAATATCCATCGACTTTATAAGCAGTTCCTGTTCCTTTCGGAGATGTAACAACACGTTCTAACAACTGTCTTACTTGCGCTGCTGTTTCTTTTGTAACAGGCTTTCCTACTTCTTCTGGTTTATGCTCTAATTTTACTTCCCCTGTTATCGGATCTACAATTTTGTCAATCGCATATGGTTTCATCATTTTCCCATCATTTGCAATAGACGTTGCAGCTTGTACAAGCTGAATTGGCGTTACAGTAGAACCTTGTCCAAAAGCCGTTGTTACTTGCTGTATTTGCTGATCAAATAAAATTGTATTAGAACCTTCACCAGGTAAATCAATATTTGTTTTCTCATCTAGCCCAAAAGCATTAATATATTTACGGAAACGTTCTGGACCAAGTTTTTGATCACCTAAAATAGCAAACGCTACGTTTGAAGATCTCTCCACCCCTTCATCGAATGTAATAGAGCCCCAGCCAGCACCGCCATTATGATCATTTATCTTCCGATTTCCAACTTGATATGTACCAGACTGATAATAATCTTGTCCTTTGTACACACCTTCATTAATAGCTGCCGCTAATGTGAAAATTTTCATTGTTGACCCCGGTTCAAATGCATTTGAAATCGCATCATTGAAGAAATATTTAATTTGACGATCATTAGGATCATAACTAGGTTTAGTAGACATCGCTAATATTTTTCCAGTTTTCGGATCCGCAACAATCCCTATTAAACTTTCTGGATCATATTGTTTACTTGCCGCTTTCATTGCATCTTCTAAATAACTTTGGATTCGTTGATCCATTGTTAAATACACATTATCTCCATTTTTAGGTGCCTTTACATTCACTTTTCCACCATCGAGAGATACACCTTTACGATCACCTGTATAAGCTACTTCTCCATTAGAAGCACTTAAATATTTATCCAAACTTTTTTCTAAGCCAAATTGTCCTACCGAAGTTCCCTTTTCATTTGGTTTCGCATGACCTATGACGTAAGACGCAAAATCACCGTTTGGATACACTCTTGCATTTTCTGTAATAAAAGATATTCCCGGCAAATTCAATGCCTCTATTTGTTTCTTCTGTTCTCTCGTCAAATCCTTGCCTAGTGTTCCAAATTCGACTTGACTTCTGCCTTCCTTATTTAATGCAGCTAAAATATCCTCTTCGCCTTTTCCTAGTACTCCTGCAATTTTCTTTGCAGTATCCTCTTTATTCTCAACAGGTTTCGCACCTTTTAATTCAGCTACAAGTTTATAAGAGTTTGCATCTTGCGCTAACACATGACCATTTTGGTCATAAATCGTTCCTCGATTCGCTTCGAGAACTCCTGTTTTACTATGTTTTTGCTTAGCAAGGTCATCCAAATCCTGATTATGCACTGTTCCTGTCGCTTGTATGTAAAAAAATCGGGCTAATAATAGCAAAAAGAGCAGGAGGAAAAATATCATAAAATAACCTGCTCCTTTATTGGTATGAAATTTAGTCATATTTTTCTTCATCTTTCCTTCACACCTATTGCCTTACTTGAGGCCTTTCACATTATTCGCATTAATTTCTAGCCCATGTTTTTTTGCAACTTCAGCGATTCGTTCATAGCGACTTAGCTTCTCTACTTCAGCTTGCAATTCTTGATTTTCTTTTTGCTGCTGTACAATTTTTTCTTCGATCGTCGCTGCTTCTACATTAACTTGATAAAGCCCTGCTTTATTCCCAATAAACGCTACACAGGCATACAATAAGAAGCCAATAAACGCTACATACATCAGTTTTTCGACCCTTGTGATCTTTGCTTTAACCTTCGGCTTAACCATCTGCTGTGGGGGCGTTTGAATTTGTACCTCTTCTTGCGCTTGTTGTTTGTACTTTACAGCTAAATTAGTCATACCTCTCTCTCCTTTTTATCGTTTTTCAGCGATTCTCAACTTCGCAGAACGCGCTCGATTATTTTCTTCCAGCTCTATATCAGAAGGTAAAATCGGTTTTCTTGTAATAAGCTTTAATTTCGGCTTAAATTCATCTGGGATAATTGGTAACCCTGGCGGCAATTGCGGCGTTGTACTATTTCGCTTAAATGTTGTTTTACAAATACGGTCTTCTAATGAATGGAATGTTATAACACTAACTCTTCCACCAGGCTTGACCATCTCAATAGCAGATTCCAACGCTTCTTCAAATACTTTCAATTCATCATTTACAGCAATACGGATTGCCTGGAAAACTCGCTTCGCAGGATGTCCACCAGTTCTACGCGCAGGAGCCGGAATACCTTCTTTTATTAGTTCCACTAATTCTCCTGTCGTTTCAATAGCTTTATTTTCACGATACGCTTCAATTTTTCTTGCTATTTGCTTTGAAAATTTCTCTTCACCATACTGGAAGAAAATTCTTACAAGTTGTTCATATGACCAGCTATTTATAACATCATATGCTGTTAATGGGGCATCTTGATCCATCCGCATATCTAACGGTGCATCATGATGATAACTAAAGCCTCGCTCTGGTGTATCTAATTGTGGGGATGAAACACCTAAATCGAATAAAATACCGTCTACCTCTGTTATGCCTAATTCCTGTAGTTTTTCAGATAAGTAACGGAAATTGCTCTTTACCGTTATAAACTGCTCACCGTATGAAGAAAATTTTTCTTTTGCATTTTGAATCGCTATCTCATCTTGATCAAAAGCAATTAATTTTCCCCCATCAGTCAATTGGGATAATAAATAAGAACTATGTCCTCCTCCCCCCAGTGTACAATCTACATATGTACCATCTGGCTTTATATCTAAGCCGTCTACTGTTTCTTTCAAAAGCACTGTTACGTGTTTAAACATTGTTGCACCTACTCTTTTTCCAATTAATTTATGTTAAATGTATTTCTTCCTCTAAACGTATTTCTCACGATCAGAGAATGAAATACTACTAAAGAACGACTCAGTTAACTTACCAACAAAGGCAGCATACTATACAAATCGCTATTTTCTTTTATTATATACTAAATTTTATCATTTTTTACGGGAATTTAAATAAAAAACTGTCGAAAAAGAGAATAATACGTTTACATTTTGTGTGATTTTGTCATATATTTAAGTATCCTACATATATACAATCTCTACCAGTTACAAAATGATAATTCAGAAAAATTTCACTTCACAGTAAATTCAACAGAATAAAAATAAAATCCTGCTCCAAAGAGCAAGATTCTATAGTTTTATAACATGATGTTTTCCATCCCAAGAAAATGAATTCTCCATCACTCGATCAACGAAATCCAAACCGAACTGATTTAAATAATAACATACATTCCACACGCGCTCTTGCGGAGCTCCTAATGGACGAATTGCACATTGTATACGGCGGAATTTATTTAGTTGAACTTCATGTTTTTTCTCAACATTTCTTTTCAACATTCTTTCTAACAGTTCAATTTGTTCATTAATTTTCAACTCATTCTTCCCTGCGAATTCACTTAATCCTGGATCTATTTTTTTCACAAACTGTTGTAATGATGTATGAATATCAATAATTTCTTTTTTCGCCTCTATAAATCGATCGTCGATTGGTTCCTCTATTTGATCAGACAACCAGTTTTCACGTAATTTATCTACATCATGTAAAAACGGATCATTTTCTTGCAACTGTAAATCATTTAAATCTGTCGCTATATCTCTCTCTATATAAGTCATTGTAAGACGAGGAACGACAGGCGGCATTTGGAAACCAACAGTATGGAATACTTGTTGCAGTTCACTCCAATAAGCTATCTCCCCTGGACCTCCAATAAACGCTAGCGTAGGAAATACATACTCTTGCATAAGAGGACGTGTTACAACATTATTACTAAAACGCTCTGGACTTCTCTCCAACTCTTCAATCAATTCTTCATATGAAAAAGAATGTGTCCCATCTTTTCCGACAAACTTTCCTTGATTGTCTTCAAGCAGCACTCGCTCATTATCGATTTCCATGAATATATGCACTGCATTAGACTTTGTTTCAATAATTGGCTTATACCCTAATTCTTTAATTACTTCCTGCTGATTGTGAAGCCCCTCTTGCACTTCTTTATACTTGCTTATAATACGTTTGAAGAATGGAACCTCTAACTTCCTTAATTCAGGATGATGCGAATCAACAAGAATTAAACCAGAATTAGCAAACATTTTTGTAATAAGGTAAGCAAAGAAATCTACATACGTATTCGATTTATTCAAAGCATCATCTACAAATCGTAATACATCCTTTGTAAAATTCGTTTCTGGGTATGTTTTAAAAATCTCTTCCATCCATTTTCTACAATCTTCAACAGACAGTTCAGACTCAGAAGCACTCGCCTTTTTCGGATTACGGTCATGAAAAATAGTCTTTTTTATTTTTTTATTTTTCGTTACAAAAGTATGATTAATCTCATCCATATCATGATCTTCACCAGCAATCCAGAATACAGGAACGACTTTAACGCCTAAACTTTCTTCCTTTTCCTTTGCAAGCTGTAAAATTGAAATAACTTTATGAATTGTATAAAGCGGTCCAGTTAATAACCCCGCTTGTTGTCCAGCTATAACAACATATGTATTTTCATCTCCAAGCGCTTTTACATTTTGAATTGTAGATTCTCCCGCTTGCAATTTTGTATTATATTCTAATAAATGCGCTACTAACTCTTGGCGGAAAAACTTCCTTTCACGCAAATCATGTAAACGTTGTTTAAAAGCAACTTCTGTTAACATATAATCAAAACACGACTGTATCTCTTTTTTACCGTTCATATAGTCCGCTACAATACCTTGTTGCGGAACAGAGATTTCGTTTATCTCCATATAATTCTTCCTTTCGTATCCAGTTCTCTCACCAATCCACATTGTAGTCAATGTTTCACGTAAAAGCAAAGAATAACACTTATTCTTTTACTTCTAAGCCTTTTATTGCATCGAACAAAAATTGAAGTGTCGGAACTGGTCGTTGCTGTTTCTTAGCTTCCTCTAACACATATCCAACAATTGCATCGATTTCCGTTTGTCTATTCGCTCTTACATCTGCTAGCATAGATGATGTATTATGAGACGTTCTTTCACATATACCTCGTACCATTTCCCATACCATTTCTTGTTCTTCACTAACAAGAAATGCAACTTCCCTAAATACTTGCTCCATCATTTGATAAAAAAAAGGATTCGTAATTAACTCACCGTTCTGAACCCGCAATAACGCTGTCAATGGATTAATACATACATTTACTACTAATTTTTTGTACATAATACCTTTCCAATCAGCCTCTATTTGAATTGGAAAATGAGCAAAAGGAAAATAATCGAATACTTTTTTAAAATATAAAAATGGACCGCGCACTACCCCAAACTTCGTTATACCTATTCCAGTATGATGGACCGTATACCTTTCTTCTTTTTTCGCACCGTGTTCTACAATACCAACAGCTATATTCTCATTTCTTATTTTCTGTATAGCATGAAGATGCGACATTCCGTTTTGCAAAAAGATTAATGATGATTCTCCTTGCACAAACGGTAATATGTCATTTATATGGTATTGCTTCACAGCAATAAATGTATAATCTAACTTCTGATCTAACATATATTCTATCGGTAAAATGGATGGAAATACCGTTTCACGTTTCCCATCTCTAATACAAGTTACACCTGTTTTATTCAATTCTTCAGCCTGCTTAGCCGTCCTTGTAAACAACGTGACATCTTGATTACTTTTTTGTAAATAAAATGTATACAATAGACCAATAGCACCTGATCCTACAATTCCAATTTTCATTTTCACCCAAGGAATTCATATTAAATTTCCTTGCCTTCCCTCCCTTTATATCTTTCTAATTCACATGCATACATCCTACGCTTGCACTGACTCCTAACAGATAAATGCAACCTCTTCTTTCACTATGTATATACTACCTATTAACGTGCTTCTATTCTTAGTTTAGCAAATCCTCAAAAAAATAATAAAAGAAATATACTATCTTCTTCATAAAAATAAAAAAATAAGTTATAATATTATTATAAATATTTTTACTTTTCTGGATTCAACAAGATAAGAAAAGGATGTGATGTAATGAGATTCCCAAAAGTTGAGCGCTTGCTCATCAATTATAAAACATTAGATGAATTTAAAAAATTTAAAGGTTGCGGAGCTCTAGAACTATCTATGTTGGAAGAGTTACAAGCAAACATTATTGAAAACAATAGCGAATCACCATTTTATGGTATTTATTATGGCGGATCACTAATCGCACGTATGAGTCTATATATGAAAAGGGATGGTGGCGAACCATTTGACATTACTGGCCCTTACCTAGAACTTTATAAACTTGAAGTGTTACCAACTTTTCAAAAACAAGGATTTGGACAAATGCTTGTGAATTATGCAAAACAACTACAGTTCCCAGTTAAAACGATAGCACGTATCCATTCAGCTGGTTTTTGGGATAAATTAAATTTCCAACCTGTATCAGTAACTAATGGTGATTTTTATATTTGGCATCCAGAAACAAATATGAATGCGATTACAAACGAGGAATCTGCATAAGAAATAAAAAAAACAGCTGCGTAACAGCTGTTTTTATTTCTTTAACTTCTCTAACTTTCCATTCGAACGAACACTATTTCTTTCCGCTACCATTACACTTCTTTTTTGATCGATATAATCAAGTAATGTTCTATACTCTTCCTCATATACTGATAATCGCTCTAGAAGTCGTTCTCTCTCTGTCTGTAGCGATTCAACTTGTTTTTGCAACACCATTAAAGAGTTTTCATCTTTATAATTTTGCAAGAAATCAATAACATCATTCAGTGTAATTGACGTAGGCTCTAATACCTCCGTCTCTTTCACTTCATAATTTTCTACTTTACGAAGTTGTTTCGCTTCTTCAATACGTTCTTTATATTGCTTTCTCACGTAAGAATTCCATCTAAATCCACATGCTGCTGGTGTACGAGACAAATGTCTTCCCACTTCTTTAAAGGCAGAAAGTTGCGTTCCACCTTCTTGAATATGCCGGAGTACTACTTCTGCCAGAAGCAAATCTTCATCATCAGTCCAAGCATCTTGTCTTGTTGTCGCCATCTCTCTAGTCCTCCCTATGCATTTTTTATTAAGCATATGCAGTTACTAGAAAAGATAGAATACAACAACTAAAGAATAAAACAAAAAAAATAAACGCAGAAGATATCTTCTACGTTTATTTTCCCGCAATTACTTGCTGATTACTTCTTTACCTTTGTAAGTACCGCATGCTTTACATACACGGTGAGCTAATTTCGCTTCACCACAGCTTGGGCACTCTACCATACCAGGTACTGATAATTTGAAATGCGTACGACGCTTTCTTTTTACTGTTTTAGAAGTTCTTCTAAAAGGTACAGCCATTCTTCCCACCTCCTTAAAAGAAATAATTATTTTCATATGAAGGCCTAAACCAGTCTTCCGATTATTTGTCAAAAAACTTTGCAAGTCCTGCCAATCTTGGATCAACAGCCTTTTCTTTGTTTTCTTCCGAAATCACTTGCCAGTCTTGACCTTGCATCGGTGCTCCACCAGAAACATCATCACTGAAAATTTGCATTGGAATCTCCAAAAGTATATTTTCCTTGATTACGGGCAGTAAGTCAAGTACTTCTCCTTCTAAACAATGAATTTCAGCTTCTGTTTCAAACTCTTCTTCTGAAGTTTGGAACACCTCAGTTGTTTTAATGTCAAATGGTAATGTCACATCTACTAAAGAGCGAGAACATGGTAAAACCATGCTTCCAGTTATATGTAGATGGAACGTAAACTTCCCGGAGCCAAAATCAACTCTTCCTGTTACATGAACAGGATTAATTTCACGAATATCTTTCTCGACCTCTTTTAGCTCACTTACATCTACCATCTCATCCAATGTCAATCCTTTATTTCTCAATTTATTCAATTGATGGATGGACCATTTCATATCATATCACCTCAAGGCAACAAACAAAATTATAGCTAGCCATTTTATATTTGTCAATGTTTTTTCTTTACACTATAATGAAGTCATCATAGTAAATAATATATAGAGTATCATGTTTTCCAAAAAGATGCTACATCGAAAGGAGAGATTATCATAAAAGCCAGTGGTATTGTCGTTGAATATAACCCTTTTCATAACGGTCATGATTATCATGTGCAACAAACAAAAAAGTTAACACACTCTGATATTATAATTGCCGTTATGAGTGGCCCTTTTTTGCAGCGTGGTGAGCCCGCACTCATTTCCAAATGGTATCGCACTAAAATGGGCTTAGCAAGCGGTGTAGACCTTATTGTAGAGCTTCCATACGCATTCGCAACACAAAAAGCTGAAACTTTTGCAAATGGTGCTATTTCCATCTTAAATGCCTTACGCGTTTCTGAAATTTGTTTTGGCAGTGAAGATGGACAAATCGAAAATTTTTATAATACCATCTCTGTACAAAAAAACGAAGAAGCGACTTTTAATCGTCTCGTAAAGCAATTTATGAGCGCAGGTAATAGTTACGCCAAAGCTACATCTGAAGCCTTTCTACACATTTTACCATCCAAAAAAAACATCGATATGTCACAACCAAATAACATTTTAGGCTTTCAATACATAAAAGCAATTCTGGCGCAAAATAGTTCTATGCAAGCACAAACTATAAAAAGATACGCATCTCATTATCACGATGAAACATTTAGTAACCAACATATCGCAAGTGCAACGAGTATTCGTAAACAACTCTTTAGCGAAAATGGTTCATTTACAGAAATTGAGCCTTTTATCCCGAAAGCAACCGCTTCTCTTTTAGCAACTTATAAACAAAACTTCGGGATATTACATAATTGGGAACAATACTTTTCATTTTTTAAATACAAACTTATGACGATGTCTCCAGGGGACTTACGACATATATATGAAATCGAAGAAGGTTTAGAGCATCGTATTTTATCAAAAATACAAAACAGCTCTTCCTTCCACTCATTCATGGAAGCATTAAAAACAAAACGTTATACATGGACTAGATTACAAAGAGCCTGTACACATATTTTAACAAACACGACAAAAGAAGAGATGCATATGGCAAATATAGAACAACATGCACCGTATATTCGTCTACTCGGCATGTCACAAAAAGGACAAACTTATATTTCAAAAAACAAGAAAAAAATAGAACTTCCAATCCTTACTCATACAAAAAGTTTTGACCATCCTACTTTACATATAGAGCGAAAAGCAAATTCTGTATATTTCTCTATCATGCAAGAACCATTACGGACACAACTACTAAAACAAGACGTAATACACCATCCAATTCGTTACGATGAAACAACTACAACGTTTCTATAAGAAAAACCTCTCTATTTCAGAGAGGTTTATTTTTTCTCACCCATTTTTTCCAAATACTTCAACGCATCATCCAGCGTATCCACTGGTACAACCTTCATTTTTGTTTTAATATCTTTCGCAGCCTCAAGTGCATCTTTATAGTTGGATTTCTCCGCACCTTTTTCATTTGGCGCAAAAAACACCTCAGCACCCGCATCACTAGCAGCTACCACTTTTTGCTGTATACCACCAATTGGGCCAATTTCTCCCTTTTCATTAATTGTACCTGTTCCAGCAATTTCATGTCCTTTTGTTAAATCTTCTTCCACAAGTTGATTATATATTTCTAATGTAAACATTAAGCCTGCTGATGGCCCACCTATTTCATGGGAATCAATTTTCACTTTCGGATCTACTACTAACTCTCTTTCCGTCACGATAGAGACACCTATACCTACGCGGCCATTTCCATTAGGAATTGTCTTTACATTTAAATTTTCTTTTAACTGTTTTCCGCCTCGCATGTACTCAATATTTACTGTATCTCCTTCTTTTTTCCCTGTCATATACTCAATAAATTGATCCGTCTTTTCGAATGTTTTTCCGTCGACAGCTATGATGATATCTCCAAGCTTAAGCTTCCCCTCTGACGGCATACCCTTCGCTACACCAGCAACTAATACACCTTTATTTTCAAAAGAAACAGTACGATTCGCTTGTTTATACGCATTATAAATTGCTGCATTTTGCGAGTCTTTCATTGCATAATTTTGGCGGAATTGATATTCTTCATCACTCTCGCCCCTTTGCAATATTTCTTCCGCCTTCGAAACATGTGTATATTTATTAAATTGTGCCGCTATTAAATTCACCACATTTGCCGGCCCCATCGAAACCGTTACAAGCATAAAATCACCAGATTCTTTTGTTCCACCCTCAACTTGGACATACGGCTCTAATTTCGCAGCCATTCCTGGTTTTGTTACATAGTACGGTAAACGCACATAAACAAGTAACATCGCCAATATCACACCTATTAAGATTGCATATATAAACCGAAAACGCTTAAACATTATGTTTCTCCTTCCACTGCTCAATTAATAAATAAATATTTGAAACATGTTTTTCTGCTTCTACTTCTCCGACTCGAATAATGTCTTCAATGTTTGTAAAAGCACGTGAACTAAATTGTTCCACAGCTGGTCGCATCATTAAATCTGATGCAATTTGCCGATTCATTACAAGCTCATGCTGCATAATTTCAATACTTTGCATAATTACATCATAAATAGATGTAACCTCACCATTCACCTTAATCGGAGATACATCAACAGCAATAACAATATCGGCACCTAACTCTTTTACAACCGAAACTGGGATGCGATCAATCACTCCACCATCTACTAATAATCGTCCATTTACCTTTTCTGGCACAAACACTCCAGGGACAGATATACTAGCCCTCACCGCATCTGCAACAGGACCACTTGTAAAAACCACTTTCTCCCCCTTCAATATGTCAGTAGCCACAACAGCTGTCGGGATATCTAACTCTTCTAAATTTTTATTATATGTAAACATTTTAATCATATCTTTGACACGTTTACCAGCAATAAACCCCATTTTTGGTACCGTGAAATCTAAATAGTATTTCCTCTTAAAAACAGTCGCCAATTTATACAATCGTTCAACGTTACAGCCAGCTGCATAAAATGTACCTATTAAGGCCCCCATACTACTCCCTGCAATCATATGAATCGGGATACCCGCTTCCCTTAAAACTTTTATAACGCCAATATGAGCAAATCCTTTCGCTCCCCCAGATCCAAGCGCTAAACCAATCTTCGGTTCTTTCATTTTTCTCACCCTTTAATTTTTTTCATCCCTTTTTCATACTTATGGTCTAAATTCACCACGTATCCACGTATACTGAAATGAACGTTTTTTGGGACAAAGGGGGATTTACTTACATGTATGAAAAATGGAAAACCGCTTTCCTTACCATATCAACACTATTTTTAACCTTTTCTCTTGTACTCCACCCCCAAGCTGCTTTGCAAGCTTCCATTCGAGGGTTAAATATATGGTGGGAAGTTGTATTCCCTTCACTATTACCGTTTTTCATCATTGCGGAACTTCTAATTAGTATCGGTGTTGTAAAATTTATAGGCGTTATATTAGAACCACTCATGCGACCACTTTTTCGCGTTCCAGGAATAGGTGGATTTGTTTGGGCAATGGGCATGGCCTCAGGGTTCCCTGCTGGCGCCAAATTAAGCGCTAGACTGCGAAAAAGCGATCAAATAACACAAATTGAAGCCGAGCGCCTCGTATCTTTCACAAACTCTTCTAATCCACTTTTTATTTTTGGAGCTGTTTCTATCGGTTTTTTCAATAATCCGAAATTAGGAATCGTACTAGCTGCTGCACATTATTTAAGCAACTTTGCCGTCGGATTAATAATGCGTTTTTACGGGCATAACACATCTTACACAAATGATAAACAAACTACTAAAAAACGTCCTTTTCAAAACCCTTTTTCAATCCTTCACCAAACACGCTTGCAAGAAAAAAGACCAATAGGAAAATTACTTGGGGACGCTATCGTTTCTTCCATTCAAACATTACTTATGATTGGCGGATTTATTATTTTATTTTCTGTGTTAAACAAAATGATTACTGTATTCCATATTACAGCAACTCTTTCTTTTATTATGCAACATATTTTATCATTCTTCCAACTAAGTACTGATTTTAGTATTCCGATATTATCAGGTATTTTTGAAATGACACTCGGAAGCCAAATGATTAGTCAAATAAATGAAACACCCCTTCTGCAACAAGCGATGGTAACAAGCTTCATTTTAGCATTTAGCGGCCTTTCAATTCAGGCACAAGTTGCTAGCATACTAGCTGAAACGGATATCCGATTTAAGCCATATTTTTTCGCACGACTTATCCAAAGTATTCTTGCTCCTATTTTTACGTTTATATTTTGGAAACCTTTTTATGAGAAAGTAAGTTCTTTCTCACCTATGGAAAAAGATATTCCCGTATTTTTATCCAATCATTCTTCTACACTACTTGAAATTTGGACATCTTTTGTACACTACGGACCGATTTTCACATTATTTTGTTTATACTTATATGTTATCTTATTGTTTTTACGCATGAATAAAGAAAAACCCCGTTCACTTTAACGGGGTTTGAAACTTTTCTTTTAAAGCACGCTCTACAATAGGAGGCACAAGATCTACTACACTTCCTCCATACCTCGCAACTTCTTTCACAATACTCGAACTTAAAAATGAATATTGGTTGTTTGTCATTATAAAAAAGGTTTCAATATTTTCATCTAATTTTCGATTCATAGAAGTAATTTGCATCTCATATTCAAAGTCAGAAACCGCTCGTAAACCACGTAAAATTGCATTTGCATTACGCATTTTTGCATACTCCACTAATAGCCCGCTATGCGAATCCACTTTTACATTTGGGATATCCTTTGTTGCTTCTCGAATTAAATCTAGACGTTCTTCAACTGAAAAGAATGGTTTTTTTGATGAATTGTTTAAAACAACTACGTACACTTCATCAAACACTTTTGCTCCCCTTTTAATAATATCAAGATGCCCAAGGGTAATTGGATCAAAACTCCCTGAAGAAATAGCTATACTTGTCATTCTGTCTCCTCACCTTCATACTTATAAATCGATATTGCTGTAATCCCATAATTTTCAGCTCTTACTTTTACAAGATTCCCTATAGAATCAGGTAAAACAACATCATTACCATGCTCTGACATAATTAATCCATCTCTATGTAGCAATCCATGTTGATCCATCACACTAATCAAAGATACAATTTTTTGATCTTTGTATGGAGGATCTATTAGTATAAGATCGAATGACATTTCACGCTTTATGAGCGCTTTCACCGCACGCTCTGCATCATTTCGATACACTTCAGCTTGTTCATGTATTCTACAACTTTCTAAATTTTGATGAATGACTTTTATCGCTTTACTATCTCGATCAACAAAAATCGCTTTTTCAATCCCTCTACTTATAGCCTCAATTCCAAGGCCACCACTACCGCCAAATAAATCAAGAGCGGTACCACCATCAAAATAAGGGCCTATCATATTAAAAATAGATTCTTTTACTTTATCCGTCGTTGGACGTGTTGTATTGCCGGGAACCGCTTTAAGTGGGTGCCCTTTACATTTTCCTGAAACTACTCTCATCTGTTGTCACTACCTTTATTTCAATCTATCGAGCGCTTATAAAATAATTTCCCACTTCAGTAACCGCTGCAAAACTATATGTAACTTTCACCTATCCATAAGAAACTTTCTCTAAAAATAACCGCTCGTCATTTTTTATGTATTTATCTCGCCATTCGCTAACACAAACCCATTATGTACATTAATTCCACTTTCCCCCGCATTAACGGGCAGTAAAACTCCCAACTCAAAATTCGGTTAGAACAAAAAGTGAGGTGGGAAATTAACTGCCCGTAAACGCCCGATTAGTGAAGGCTAATAATCAGCGGGGATGCCCCACTGATTAAAGTTTCACTTTATCTTTTTTTATCCTATCATAAAATAAAAAAAAGAAAAATAAAAAGCCAAACATAAAATTTAAATTCATTATGTATATCTTCATTTAGATTGGACATAAATAATTATAACAACATCACCTTCGATGTTGTTGCCAACCGCGGAGAAGACTTACGTTTCCCCATAAGTTCTTCCTCCGGTTTCTCCTCTCCCTTTGCCTTCTTACTAGTACATACTAGTATAAGAAGGGCCCTGCTTTGCAGGGTTTTTTTTCTTTGTCTACTTTTCATTTAAAAAGTGAGATGGTACAGTAAAAGAAAGAGGAGGAAAAGATATGATTCAACGCTTTATAGAACTTGGAGAAGGCTACTCTGATTTATATGAATTACTTGAAATTGCCAAAGCAAACCAAGAACGTATAACACATATGTTACAATTTGAAACAATTAAAAACGAAAAGAAAGTATGCTCGCTTGTTGTAATATTAAAACCGACCACTACTGGTGATTTCCAGCCATTATACATATGTCGTGAAGGTATTCCTATGCCTGAAAATAAAAAAAGTAAACGTGTCATTTTATTTGAAGAAATGGCAGAAAAACTAGGAAAAAAAGTGACCACATTTACTGTAAAACCGTCCACAACTTTCCCAGAAAAAGAACTATTTTTCAATCATCTAATTGGTATTTTACGAATGAATAATTTCATTCCTCCAATGAAATAACACTT
Source organism: Bacillus sp. FDAARGOS_235 (assembly GCF_002073415.2). Classification (NCBI taxonomy): domain Bacteria; kingdom Bacillati; phylum Bacillota; class Bacilli; order Caryophanales; family Bacillaceae; genus Bacillus; species Bacillus sp. FDAARGOS_235. The sequence continues at coordinate 4,360,418 of NZ_CP020437.2, read as the reverse complement.
TATTTAAAGTAAAAAAATCCCACGCTAAACGTAGCAGGGGATTTTTTTACTTTAACTATAATCGTATTCTTTTGCCCGATCAGGACGGGAATTTTCAAATTCCGTTTTTAAAAACGGACGGTACGACTGTTCTATCTTTTTCACAAAAGGAAGTTTATTCAACTTATGCATCATATGCTCAATTTGTTCCATATCACAATATACAACGGCATATTTTAATCGTTTTGATATGTAATGTATGTTACCATATTTTCTTAAAATCTTGGCATGTTTCAATGAATGTAAATAAACAATCATACTTTGTCGTTGCCCGAACATAATCTTCTCCATCTTCTCCTTTTAAAAACTTATATTTTATATTTTTGAAAACTAACCAGAAATTTATGACATAATGAAACAAACTCTGTATACGTTTTCTTACATCTTCTAAAAAACGGGGTACATCACCCCGTTTTTTTACAACCGCAACCTCCGCCAGTACCGCAACCTCCGCCACAGCCACCAGCATCGAAAAATGGATTTCCTGTTGGAACTTTAATAGAAGAGGATACCTCAGAACCAATTGCTACACTAACTTCATCTAATAACTTTTGTAAAGCAGTTTCTGCTCGTTTAAAGGTTGCAATCTTATCATGCAAGTCTACAGAACGCTTTAATTCCCTCATTTTTGTTGACACGATAGTATAGTCAGGATGGTATTTCCCAAAACGCTGCACTTCCTCATATCGTTCCTTCATCGCTGTAAATTGCTGAATTAATGTCTGAACTTCCACATCCTCATGCAATTCTTTATAACACTTACGATAATCTTCTGCTATATCTGAACAGATGATCGCTTTTGCAAGCTGCTCTGCCTTATCTAATATTAATACGCTTTCTAGCGTCGCTACAATCATGAGAGACACCTCCGAGTATTCATCATACCACATTTAGAATAGAACTACTAATTGAAGTGACTCACTTAAAAGAAAGATATGACTCTAACTATTTTCAAACAATCTCAGATACGCTTATACATTAATATGTTCCGCAATATTATATTTAAGAACATCCCATTCTCCGCCGTTTTCTTTCACATAACTAATACATGCATTTTTTAACGGGGTCTTAAACGTAATTTCATCTGGTGCAATTGCATGTAAAATAGCTTTTATCGCATGTGAATGAGCAACAATAATAATACGTTTACCAGAATGAGTTACTGCAACATCTTCTAAAGCAGCAAAGCAACGAGCTACAATTTCTTTATCTAACTCCATACCTTCTACTTTACCCTCCGCAATTAACTCTCTAACAGTCGCAACCGGCTTCCCTGAAGCTTCTCCAAAATTCCGTTCAACAAATCGTTCATCTAATAAAATGGATTGTAATCCAGCTGCCTCTGCGATTGCCTTAGCCGTTTCTTGTGCTCTAATTAACGGACTACTTATAATAATATCCCACGATTCTACTTGCAAAGCAGCCGCACTTTGACTCGCTTGCTTTTTCCCAACTTCATTAAGTGGAATATCTTCACGCCCCTGAATAATCTCTTGAAAATTCCAATCAGTTTGTCCATGTCGTACTAAACAAATTTCCGTCATGCTGCAACTCCTTTTTTAAATAATCCGCTTCTATTGTAACAAAAGTTCTGCATGACGGACATAGTTTTCCCTTCCAATTATGTCGTATTTTGCTGCTTCATATACTGAAACATATCAATCATGATCGAAGCAACCGCCAATTGATTTTGAAATTTTTCTACTTTATCTGGTATCGTTTTTTTGAAATGTTGCATAGCAGCCAGCTCAAAAGCTTCTTTTTCTTCAGGATTTCGGGTTAACTTCCTATACCAGTATGGCTGCTCCCTAATATAACGCGATAAGTCCTCATCAGCCTTTATAAACTCCATAAGTTCTTCTCTCATCATCTTTCCCCCTAATCCTTTTGAAAGAAAAATGGATTATTTTCTTTGGAAGTACTTTGTTCTTGTTGCGTGCGACTTCCTTGAAACTGTTGAATAACTTGTTGCACACTCCCGATAGCACTCGTCACATTAGCTAAATGATGCTGCATTTGTTCCACATCTAGCTTTTTAAAAAAAGAAAGCATTTGTCCCATCACATCAGCAGTTTTTTCCTCTTCAGTTCGATTGTCTTTTTCCTTCTCTTTTTTATTTTCTTTTACTGAAGAAAAGGCAGGCGCTCCATCAGGTCTATAAGTTGCCCATATTGGATCTTCCTCACCAAGTAAGTACCATTCTTCATAAAATTGCTGCCAAGTTTTTTGACCACTTCTAACGTCATGAACCATTTTAGGGTGATGGTTTACAAATTCTTTAAACTGTTGAACCGATGGATGTAACGGTCCTTTTGTTGTTGGCATAATCCTCACCTCTTCATGTATATCTACTTATATTGTAAGAAAAAAAAGGCGCATGGTTCGCCTATTTTTAGACGATTCATGCACCTTTTTTACACTACTTAAAGTTTCACTTTATTTTCGAATAAAGTTTTGCGTATAAAATTTATCATATACCCCAACACCTAATCCGGTAAATTGTTCATTAAATAAATTTTTTCTATGCCCCTCACTATTTAACCAACCTTGTACCGCCGCAATTCCATCACTATGTTGTGCCGCTATATTCTCACCAGCAAGCTGAAACCCTACTCGTCCTCGTTGTAAACGATCTCCTAACGTGCCTAATGTAGGTGAATCATGTGAAAAGTAATTATTGTCTTTCATATCTTTGCTATGTCCAATAGCAACATCTGCTGTTTGTTGATCCCACGTTAACAATGGTAGTTCATGACGACTTCGAATAATATTTGTTAAATCAAAAATTTGTTGCATATTCCCATTCTCTACTTGTTTCATCTTTTCTGGTGTTAATGGTTGTTCTGCTATTAATTCACCTGAATAAACAAGCTGATACGGTCTTTGGCGCAATAACGTTTCATCATCCATATAACGAACACCAACGAGTTCATGTGTGAAATGATCAAAATATAATTGTGCCCATCCATCTTCTACAGGTACTAACGGCTGTTCCATTACTTCCGTATCAGATAACTCAAATTGATAACTATTCTTCCCTCTTTTTAATGAAATCTCATGCGAGAGCGGATTCTTTTTGTATACATCTTCATATTTTTCATTTATATAATAAGGCGGTACCTTAACTTGTTCACCAGCAACATACGCTGTTACAATTTTACGTTCAGCAACTCCAAATTGAACGTACTGATTTAAATCTTGATTGTACACCCACCATTCATAACCGTAAGCAGATGGCTCTATTCGAGCTGGTTCTCCCCACTTTGCCAATAGATTTTCAGAATCTCCACCAATCATATTTAAAACAGTGTCTGAGGAGTCCTCATCGACTTGTTTTTTCTTTTTCACAATTTTATTTTCTTGTTTTGATTGAGATGGGGTTAATATATATTGTGAAACGAGTAATTTCCCGTATAAATCAACAGCTAAAATTAAAAATGTAATCATTACGATACGCAATAATTTCTTCAAACGATATACCTCCTGCACAAAACATAAAATTGAGATATACACAAATCCTTTTATTTCCTTTTTTGTGTGTACCGTACTCTTTTCACTATATCATATTTTCACAAAAAAAGTCTGGATTATCCCTTTTCTCTCAATATGAATTGCACTTTCTTATTATTCATACTATTATAAAAATAATGATGTAACATTAAAAAAGGAGGTATTATATGCAATTTACAAATACGAAATTTAATGGGGCCGTCGTTGATTTATCCCTTTTAACTGAGATTATGGAAAAGAACCATTTTGTACTAGCTGGACAGTGGGATTACGAAAGAGTTACATACGATTATAAATTTGAAATATTAAAGGATATTTATTACTTACGAGTGCGCGGAGTTGCTGTTGAAGGCGACATTGGCAGCAGACACGCTGAAGTAAAACTACTCCCTCCCTTATTAGGAAAACATTATTATCCTCACGGTGTTGAATATGGTGATGATGAGACTTTCCCAACAAATGTACTCCAAAAAAGCGAACAACTCCTACAAAATGTCGAAAAAGAGTTAAAAGCATTTCAAATTATTGAGTAAACCGAACAAGCGCATCAATATGATGCGCTTGTTCTATTTATCTTCCTTAAGAATGAATCGTCTTTTTAACTGGATACCCATAAATGGATCCATCTTTCACTTTAATCTCATCTTCCCAGGGAACTTTATACTTACCTTCAGCTAAATCTTTTACAAACGTATACGGGTTCTCTTTCACTCCACCAGGAGTCGCTACATATCCCCTTGAGCCTAAATTATATATATTATTTTCGAGCCCCCATCCTAATCTAGCCTGATCTGCTAGCTCTGGATATACTTCGGCAGTAACAATCTCCCAAGGGTTTCGGTGCCCCTGCACTAAAGTAGTCCCATCAAAATTACATACTTGTCCTTCACCAAAGTAATAAAATACACCATCATAACCCGCTAAGTTCACTGACAATGTATACATTAAATTTTGCCATGCATTTGAACGATTGGTTAACATCCATTGTTCACTAACTTGTGTGCTATATCCAGAAATACGGATCAAGACATTCGCGCCTTTATAGGCTGCTTCACGGGCTACTTCAGGGAACATGCCATCATGACAAATACAAACAGCTAATTTACTCCCTCCAGGTCCATCACAAACAGGTAAGCCTAAATCTCCAGCTTTCCAAGGCTCGACCGGCACCCAAGGATTTAACTTACGATACTTCAAAATCATTTCACCCTGTGGATCAATAATAATCGCTGTATTATAAGGTTCTCCACCATCAGGATTTCTTTCCATTATAGAAAAAACACCATACACTTCAGATTCTTTACATGCCTCAGCAAATAAGTCTGTTTCTGGCCCAGGCACTGTACATAAAAACTCTTCTGTAGTCCATTTTTTTGTATTGAGCCCTTGTGTACTATATTCGGGAAATACTATTAATTCTAATCCAGGATAACCTGATTTAGTTGAATGAATTGTTTTTATGATTTGTTTAATTTGTTTATCAATGTCTGCACGTGACTCTACTACCGGTACTGGATATTGAATTAACGCTGTTAAAAAACCACTAATCGGCTTTACCATACTTCCGCTACTACCCATTTAAATTCCCCCTTAAAATAGTTCGTGTTTATTAAAGATAACAATATAAATTTGTAACTCTCTAAAAAACTTGCACTACATATGGAATTATTACGCATGAAAGCTAGTAGTAAATTTTATATCCACTTTTAGTACACGCCAACACTAACTTAACACAAAAAGATTGAAAATTCAATCTTTTATAAATACCTAAAGCTAAAACTAAAAAAAAAGAAAAAGCATATGGAATCCCATACACTTTTTTACTTAGTCTGTAAATATGGCGGCAATTGTTGCAACTGCTCCTTATCCTTTTCGCGTTCTCTACGCGCCCATTTAAAGAATACATAGCCGATAATCGTACCGTACACTATTTCCTGGACAATTTTCATAATGATACCGCCCGTTTGTTGGTCTTGTACTACTGGCATCCAGTGCAAAAATTCTGGTCCAGTTATATTTAATTCTGATAAAGTTCCCGCAGGTACGCATAGTTCCATCGCTTTCATCCAAGCAGCTGAATCCGTATACGTTGCAAATAACGGTGCAGTTGCAAAAATTATTAATGCACAAGCTGGCGTTAATAATATACCGTTAGCAAACATATAACCAAGTTTCTTTATATCACTTAACGTTTGATATTCTGGTAACGGATTTAACATCGGCCACCACATCATGATTGCCGCAAAAAATAATATAGCGAGGCAAATCGGATGGGCAATTTGACTTTGTTTTACTGCATCAAAAACAACTGGCAAATGATAAAAAGAAAACAGTCCATTAAATACAAACAATGCAATAAGCGGTTTAGCAAAAATTTTCAACACAATCTGAACTAGCTTAAAAGAAGTAATATAACGATATAACCAAACTGGTATACCAAGTAATAATAAAGGCGGAACTGCAATATACATGACTGCCATTTCAAACATATGTGCACTAAATATAATATGGCCAATTAAATCAATAGGTCCACCCTTTACAAAATACAAAAGAACAATTCCAGACGTAAAATAAAAAATTTGCTTTTTACTTACCTTCGTCGCATTTTCAAATCGAGTTCTATATGGTCCAATAATTAAGAAGTATCCAATAAGAATCGAAAGCATAAATAATAAAAAGAATGGACTCCATAAAGCTTGAAAGCCAAATATCCATAAGTTACTCATTGTCACCCCCACCTTCCTAATGGTTATCCTTCCACATAATGTGAAGAGGGGGCTGTGACAACACAAGCCCCCTTATTCTTCACTTTTCAAATCCACACGATTGTCATAAAAGCTAAAATTGTAATTAATCCTATTAACAGGCCAGAATACAGAAAGAAACTTGCAGCCTCATGCCCTTTATGGCTCATATGCATAAAATAATACAATTGAAAAATCACTTGCACCACTGCTAATAGTAAAATAAACGGAACAGAGAAGGTTGGACTAAAAGTTTTTGGATATGCTACCGCTACAAATGCAACTAATGTCAGGAAAATCATTAGCGCAAACGTAATAACTTGGTGCTTCATCTCCTCTGCACTTTTTCTCTTCCGATAAACAAGATCCACCTTAGGATTATTTGTTTGTCTTATCGCCATTGTTTATCCCACCATTCCCATTAAATATACTACAGTGAAAATAAACACCCAAACTACGTCAATAAAGTGCCAATAAATTGATGCAACATAAAACTTTGGTGCGTTGTATAAATTTAAACCACGCTTCGCATTTCTAAAAATTAATGTTAAAATCCAACACAATCCAAACAATACGTGAAGTCCATGTGTACCAACAAGAGCATAAAATGCAGAGCCAAATGCACTACTTCTCATAGTATGCTTAAATTCATGTGTATAATGATAAAACTCATATATTTCAAATCCCAAAAACCCTAAGCCAAGCAACACTGTTACAAGTAGCCAAAGTTGCATTTTCTTAAAATTAAAGTTTTTCATATGGTACATCGCATATACACTCGTTAAACTACTCGTTAATAAAAGCATCGTCATAATGAAAACGAGCGGCATTTGAAACATCTCTTGAGATGTTGGTCCACCATTTGTAGAGTTTTTTAATGCTAAATATGTGCCAAACAAGGAAGCGAACAATACTGTTTCGCCTCCAAGAAATAACCAAAAACCGACAAACTTATTTTTCCCCTCAAGGGTTGCTTTTTCAGGCTCTGCTGGAAATGTTTCATTCGTTAATTTTTCATCTACATGCATTATGCCTTGCCCCCCTTATCCTCTAAATCTTCCTTATGAATATGATATCCATGATCATCGACTACTGAACGAAGGAACATTGCGCCAAATGTAATGATTAAACCAATAATTGCTACTAATAACCAGAACTTATCTTTTCCACCTTGCATATACATTGCACCGAATGCCGCTATGAATAAGCCTAGAGAAATGATAAATGGTGAAAATGAAGCATTTGGCATATGAATATCACCAACTGGTTCCGCCGCCGTCATCTCTTTATTACCTTCACGTTTTTCAATCCAAAACGGATCTAACCCGCGAACAAATGGTAATTGTTTGAAATTATATTCCGGTGTAGGTGCTGGCATTGTCCATTCTAGTGTACGTCCATCCCATGGATCACGACCAGCCTTCTCTTTTGATACAGTTGTTTTTATTACATTGAATAGAAGAACAATCGTTCCAAGAGCCATAAACACAGCTCCAATAGAACTAATCATATTCCCCATTTCCAATCCTTGCCCCTCAAGATATGTGTAGTAACGACGTGGCATACCAATCAATCCAAGGAAATGCTGAATAAAGAATGTTAAATGGAAACCGATAAAGAATAACCAAAATGTTATCTTACCTAATGTTTCATTTAATATTTTATTAAACATCAGTGGCCAATAATAATGAGCCCCTGCAAGTAAACCAAATACAACACCACCGACGATTACATAATGAAAGTGCGCTACTACGAAATAGTTATCATGAAATTGATAATCAGCTGGTGCAGATGCAAGCATAACGCCTGTAACTCCACCCATTACGAATGATGGAATAAAAGCTACCGCCCACATCATCGGTGTTGTAAAACGAATACTTCCGCCCCACATTGTAAAGAGCCAGTTAAATATTTTAATACCTGTCGGAACCGCAATTGCCATTGTCGCAACTGAGAAAATAGCATTTGCAACTGGACCAAGGCCAACAGTAAACATGTGATGCGCCCATACCATGAATCCTAAAAATCCAATTAATACTGTCGCAAACACCATCGATGAATAACCAAATAATCGTTTTTTCGAAAATGTCGCGAAGATTTCTGAGAATATTCCGAAAGCTGGGAGTATAAGAATGTATACTTCCGGATGACCGAAAATCCAGAATAAATGCTCCCATATAATTGTGTTCCCACCTAATGCTGGATTAAAGAAACTTGTTCCAAATAAACGATCTAACATTAAAAGTCCTAATCCTACAGTTAACGGCGGAAAAGCAAATAATATAAGTGAAGATGTTACAAACGTTGTCCATGTAAACATCGGCATACGCATATACGTCATTCCTGGCGCACGCATATTAATGATTGTAACAAGGAAGTTAATACCTCCAATTAATGTACCAATACCTGAAATTTGCAAGCCGAGTACATAAAAATCAACACCATGGCCTTTAGAAGCTAAAGCTAATGATGCATAAGATGTCCATCCTGCATCAGGTGCTCCACCTAAAAACCAACTTAAATTTAAAAATACTCCACCAAAGAAAAATAACCAAAATCCGAGTGAATTCAAAAACGGGAACGCTACATCACGCGCACCAATTTGAAGTGGCACGGCGGCGTTCATAAATGCAAACACGAGTGGCATAGCTGCGAGGAAAATCATTGTTGTACCGTGCATCGTTAATACTTGATTATAAGCATCCCCAACAAGAAAAGCGTTGTTAGGAATCGCTAATTGAAGGCGAATAAATAGTGCTTCTATTCCGCCTATTATAAAAAACAATCCACCTGCAATTAAATAGAGAATGGCAATCTTTTTATGGTCTACTGTCGTTAAATAATCCCATATGACAGCACCCATCCCCTGTTTTTTTGCTACAGAGCTCACGTTTTCAACCTCCCCTTCGCGAATAATCCCTCTTTACTTTTCAATCTTTAACGTTTGTAAGTATGCATTTAATGCATCAATTTGATCATCCGTTAAGTTGCCATATTTACCAGTCATTTTATTTCCTGGCTTCATATTTTCAGGATCTTTCAGCCATTTTTTTAAGTTTTCTTCATTATTTTCGGCAATACCAGCAACCGTATCACGATCAGCAAAGTTCGCTAAGTTTGGTGCGATACGAGCGGAAGGTGGTCTACTATCATTAGATCCAACTGCATGACAACCAATACAGCTTTTATTAAATATTTCTTGGCCCTCTTGCGCCTTTGTTGAAGCTACTTCTTTTTTCCCATCAATCTTCTTCATATCAGCAAGCCATTTTTTGTACTCGCTTTCATCTAAAGCTTTCACTTTAAATTGCATTAAAGAATGTGACGGGCCGCAAAACTCTGTACAAAAACCATTATAAGTGCCCGATTTATCTGCCTTTAACCACATTTTGTTTACATTGTCTGTATTTGTATCCATTTTACCAGCTAAAGATGGAACCCAGAATGAATGTTTAATATCGGCACCCTTCAAACTCAAATACACTTTCTTACCTGTGGGGATAACTAAATCTTGAGAAGTTACTATTTTTTCTGATTTATAAGAAAATTCCCACCAATAAAGATTCGCTGTTACATCAACAACGATCGTATCTTTATCAATATTCTTTTTCTCCATCGCACTTACATCAGCAAGTTTGAATGTATATGTAACCGTCGGAACAGCTAAGATTAGTAAAAGAATAATCGGAATAACTGTCCATATAATTTCTAGTTTGTGATTCCCTTCAACTTGTTCTGGAATATAATCTTCCTGACCTTTCTTTTGTCGGAAACGCACAATTACATACAAGAAAATAATAGTAACTACTAGTACTACTCCTACCATGATCGCACTCGCTAGTAAGAGCAGATCATATTGCATTTTTGCTACTTCTCCTTGCGGAATTAAAGTAGATTGAAAGGCTTTACCGCATCCCCCTAACAGTAAAGCCAGCAGTGAAACGAACGAAAGCAGTCGCCACTGTTTCTTCATACAAACAACCCCCACTTTCCTTGTGAATTAGATTGTACTTTATAGTTAAGTAAAGTAAATCTCAACGTAAAGAAATCCAATTATGTCGTTGTCTTAGAAGAATGTAACTACAATCATTGATACAAATAAGATTGTTAAATAATTTAGGGAATAAACAAACATTTGTACGGACCATTTGATGTCATCCTTCTTACGGAAGCCATAAAATCCTAAAACGATCCATCCGATGTTAAGCAATGTTGCAAGTACCATAAATGTTATCCCAAGTCCACTCATATAAAATGGTAGTGGTAATAAACATACTGTCCAAATCATAATTTGGCGTTTCGTAATTTCAAATCCATGAACTACAGGAAGCATTGGAATTCCTGCATTTCGATATTCATCAACACGTTTCATCGCTAACGCAAGGAAATGTGGGATTTGCCAAATAAACATAATTAAAAATAACATCCAAGCAATTGGATGGCCTAAAGATGGATCAATTGCTGCCCATCCAATTAAAGGTGGAACTGCTCCAGAAATACTACCTACAACAGTATTTAGCGTATACTTTCTCTTTGTCCATAAAGTATATAAGACAACATATGTGAAGGCACCAATAAATCCCATTAATACTGCCATCGGTGTTGTTAATAATAAGAATACAAATCCAAGTAGTAATATAACTAGTCCAAATGTAAGTGCAAAACCTGGTTTATACTTTCCTGTAACCGTTGGACGGGTTTTTGTTCTTTCCATTAACGGATCGATGTCTCGATCAATGTAGTTATTTAAACAACATACCCCTGCCATAATTAATCCGGAACCAACGATTGTAAAAAATAGCTTATCCAGATTGTCCATCACACTTAATCCATTAAAGTGTAACGCCAACCAAAATCCTGTAAATACAGTAAGTGTATTTGAGTTTACAATCCCCATTTTAACGAGCGCTGATAAATCTTGTAACCGAGTTGTTTCGGGTACACTTGTTACAGCTGACTCATCATGCAGCTCACTTGTTGCATGGTTCATCACTTTAACCCCCTCTTAAAACTTTCATCTTTCTTTTTGCGCCTATTTCGAATGAAATAATTCGCTTCTATATAGCAATATTATTACAGTAGAAATATTGTTAACCCATTCTACTACTAATCTACGCCCATACTCCAATATATTAAATCATATTTCCCGAACATTTTGTGAAGAAAACATGAACTTTTTGTGTCGAATATAAAAAAGCTTACTTCTTACTTATCCTTATCATAACATGATGTTACTTTCTATAATAAACTATTTTGTCATATTTAACACGTATTCTCCCCATTTCTTTTCAAAACAGCCTATTTTCCTCCTAAAAATTCCCTTATAAATTCTATTTTCACACCCTTTTTCTCCCCTTTGTCTTCCCCCTCCATTTCTTTGCTATTTTATTATTTTTTATATATCATAGGAACTAGCGCGTTTTATTCTATACATAATGGAATGAAAATATTTCGCAATAACTTCATAGCAGAAAGATGGTGAAAGAGATTGCAACGCTTTATTAAATGGTTAGCAGTCATTACAAGTCTTGATTTATTAGTAGTATTATTAGGAGGCGCTTTAGTTACAAAAACAGGTTCTGGCCAAGGCTGCGGTAAATCATGGCCGCTTTGTAATGGTGAGTTAGTTCCATCTAATTTATCGATGGAAACTATTATTGAACTAAGTCACCGCCTTACATCAGGATCAGCAGGAATACTTGTCACTCTCCTTTGTATTTTATCCTGGAAGTATTATAAACATGTGCGCGAAACAAAAACGTTAGCAATTTTATCCTTCGTATTTTTAGTTGCACAAGCATTAATGGGAGCGGCAGCCGTTGTTTGGGGTCAAATGCCAGCTGTACTTGCTATCCATTTTGGTATTTCCTTAATTTCATTCGCTTCTGTTATTTTGTTAACGTGTCTTATTTTTGAAATTGATCAGAAATTTGATGCACGTTCACTTATTATGGATAAAAAAATGAAATTTCACATTTATGGTGTAACAATTTACAGTTATATCGTCGTCTACACAGGGGCTTTAGTACGTCACGAACGAGCTAGCTTAGCCTGTCCGGACTTTCCTTTATGTAGTAAAAATAGACCATGGCCGACTCAATTACATGAGTGGGTTCAAATGGGGCATAGAGCTGCAGCGATATTAATATTCCTTTGGATACTATACGCAATGATTATTGCTATTCGTCAATATAAGCAACAAAGCGTAGTATACTGGGGATGGATTATTTCCTTTATTCTTGTAACACTTCAAGCTATTGTTGGGATTTTAGTTGTATATACAAATGCTAGTTTAGCAATGGCATTATTACATTCCCTATTCATTTCTTGCTTGTTTGCTGTATTATGCTATTTAGTTATGTTAGGAACAAGAAGTAAAGTGAACGCAAAAGAATCCGAATCAACTTCTAAACAAACAAAATAATTTAAAACTGAAATCCCTTGCCGAATCGGCAAGGGATTTTTTGCAATAAAAAAAGAGCTGTATTTACACAGCTCTTTCCTTATTTTAGTGATCTAATTCAATAAGTAAATCACCCGTTTGAATTGCATCACCATCGTTAACATATACTTTCTTCACTTTACCATTGAACGGCGCTTGAACTGTCGTTTCCATTTTCATCGCTTCTGTAATTGCCATAGAATCGCCTTTTTTCACTTCATCGCCTTCTTTTACAACTACTTTAATAACCGTTCCTGGCATCGTTGCGCTAATATGGTTTGGATTTTCACGGTTTCCTTTCACACGTTGTGCAACTGTTGCTTTCACACTTTCGTCTTTCACAACAATCTCACGTGGTTGTCCGTTAAATTCTAAGTAAAGAATACGATTTCCATCCGGCTGAGGTTCTCCAATTGATACTAGTTTAACCATCAATGTTTTACCTTGCTCAATTTCCACATCAATTTCTTCACCAAGTCTCATACCATAGAAGAATGTCGGTGTATCAAGCACAGATACATTACCATACATCTCAGCAACTTTTTCGTAGTCCATAAATACTTTCGGATATAACGCGTACGCAACTACATCAAAAATCGTTACTTCGCGTCCAAGTTTATGGAATAACTCTTCTTTTAAAGCATCAAAATCTACTGGCTCTAACAATTCACCCGGTCTTACTGTTAACGGCTCTTTCCCTTTTAAAATAATCTTTTGTAATTCTTTCGGAAAACCACCGTACGGTTGACCTAAATCACCAGAGAACATTTCAACAACAGATCCTGGGAAATCCAAAGCATGTCCACGCTCTAAAATATCTTGTTCTGTCAAATGGTTTTGAACCATAAATAATGCCATATCACCAACAACTTTTGAAGATGGCGTTACTTTTACAATGTCTCCAAACATGTCATTCACACGACGGTACATTACTTTCACTTCATCGAAGCGATCTCCTAAACCAACCGCCTTTGCTTGTTGCTGAAGATTACTATACTGCCCACCCGGCATTTCGTGCATATATACCTCTGTGTGAGGTGCATTCATACCACTTTCAAACGGTGCATAGTATTTGCGTACATCTTCCCAGTAATGAGATAGTTTTTCTAATGAATCTATATTAACATCTGGTTGTCTTTCATTTCCGCCTAATGCGTAGTATAGTGTGTTCGCACTTGGTTGTGACGTTTGACCTGCCATTGAACTCACCGCTACATCGACAATATCAACACCCGCTTCAATTGCCTTCGTATACGTTAATATACCGTTTCCGCTCGTATCATGTGTGTGCAAGTGAATCGGAATCGATATTGTCTCTTTTAATGCAGAAACTAAATCGTATGCAGCATTAGGTTTTAATAAACCTGCCATATCTTTAATACCTAATATATGAGCACCTGATGCTTCTAATTCTTTCGCCAAGTTTTTATAATAATTCAAATCATATTTACTACGTAACGGATCATGAATATCTCCTGTATAACACATTGTCGCTTCTGCAATTTTGCCAGTATCTCGTACAGCATCAATCGCAACTCTCATACCTTCTACCCAGTTTAAACTATCAAAAATTCGGAATACATCAATGCCAGCTTGAGCAGAACATTCCACAAATTTTTGAATTAAATTATCTGGATAGTTTTTGTAACCAACTGCGTTTGAAGAGCGAAGTAACATTTGGAATAAAACATTCGGCATTTTTTCACGAAGATCTAGTAATCGTTCCCATGGATCTTCTTTTAAGAAACGATACGCAACATCGAACGTTGCACCGCCCCACATTTCCGCTGAGAATAAGTTCGGTAACATTCTCGCTGTCGGCTCTGCAATTTGATGTAAATCTTTTGTACGAATACGAGTTGCAAGTAGTGACTGATGCGCATCACGGAATGTTGTATCAGTTAAAAGTACACGTTTTTGATCTTGAACCCACTTTACTAATCCATCCGCTCCACGCTCATCCAAAATTTGTTTTGTTCCATTTTGTATCGGCTCTGAGTGTACTACATTTGGTATACGAGCATCCGGGAAAATTGGTTTCTCTTTTTTCCCTACTCCCGGGAAACCATTTACTGTTACTGAACCAATGTAATTTAACATTTTCGTTCCGCGGTCTTTACGTTTCGGGAATAAGAACAGTTCAGGTGACGCGTCAATAAACGACGTATCATATTCTCCTGATAAGAAGTTTTTATGTTTTACTACATTCTCTAGGAATGGAATATTTGTTTTAATACCACGAATACGGAATTCTTTTAAGTTACGTTCCATTTTTGCAGCAGCTTGTTCAAAAGTAAGAGCCCAAGTCGTAACTTTTACAAGTAAAGAATCGTAGTACGGTGTAATAACTGCACCTTGGAAACTATTACCTGTATCAAGACGAACACCAAAGCCACCGCCTGATCGGTACGCCATAATTTTTCCTGTATCCGGCATAAAATTATTTAGTGGGTCCTCAGTCGTTACACGAGATTGGATTGCAAATCCGTGCACAACCACTTCTTCTTGCTTCGGAACACCTACCATTTTACTATGTAATGCATGTCCATCAGCTATTAAAATTTGCGATTGAACGATATCCACTCCTGTAATCATCTCTGTAATCGTATGTTCAACTTGAACACGTGGGTTTACTTCTATGAAGTAAAACTCATCACCTTTTACAAGAAATTCTACCGTTCCTGCGTTTAAATAGTTTACATTTTTCGTTAACTTCACAGCAGCTTCACAAATACGTTGACGCAAATCATCTGAAAGCGAAACGCTTGGTGCGATTTCGACAACTTTTTGATGGCGACGTTGCACAGAACAGTCACGCTCGAATAAGTGAACAACATTGCCTTCTTCATCTGCTAAAATTTGTACTTCTATATGTTTAGGTTTTTCAACGAATTTTTCAACGTATACTTCATCATTACCAAAGGCTGCTTTTGCTTCTGATTTCGCGCGATTATACGATTCTCTTAATTCTTCACTAGCTCGTACTATACGCATACCTCGACCGCCACCACCAAGGGACGCTTTAATAATAATCGGGTAATCATACTTTTCAGCAAACTCTTCGACTTCTTCTATTGAATCTATTGGGCCATCACTACCAGGAATAACCGGAATTTGTGCTAGCTGCGCTTGTGTTCTTGCTTTCACTTTATCTCCAAACATATCTAAATGCTCACTTTTCGGACCAATAAAGATAATTCCTTCTTCTTCACAACGTTTTGCGAATTGGATATTTTCTGACAAGAAACCATATCCAGGGTGGATTGCATCTACATGATTGCTTTTCGCAATCTCAATAATGCCCTCAATATCTAGATAAGCATCAATTGGCTTTTTCCCTTCCCCAACTAAATAGGACTCATCGGCTTTATAGCGATGATAAGAACCGCTATCCTCTTTAGAATAGATTGCAACTGTTTTTAATCCAAGTTCCGAACAAGCTCGAAACACACGAATTGCAATCTCTCCACGGTTAGCTACCAATACTTTTTGAATACGTTGCAGCTTTGTCATGATTTTCCCCCTCTACTTTCCTACCACTCTAGAGATAAAATATATACACACCATAAAAAGCGTGAAGTTCTTCACTTTCCACATTATATTATACTTAGAAAGTTTCACTTTATTTTTATCCATCATACCTTATTTTTTAACAAATGATAAGTTTTCTGTGCAATTTGTTTCACAAAAATAGTATAGCATACCTCTTCCTTTTCGAACAACCTAATTGTATATCACATTTGTTTTAATGTGATATATCTTTTGGATATAAAAACAATTAATATATCACATTTGAAATTACTTTAAATAAAAAAACACATTGTGCTCTACAGCGCAATGTGTTTTTATTTTACAACTACAAGATGCGGTCCACCCTGTTCTCTTTCTTTAACTAACTCATTTTGTTGTTTTTCTTGTCTTTTCACATGACTAGCAATATTCAATAATATCCCCATCGCAAGTAGATTAGCTAACAAGGAACTTCCGCCGTAACTAACAAAAGGTAACGGTACCCCAGTAAGCGGTATTAATCCAGACATACCACCGACATTGATAAACGTTTGAACTCCAAACAAACTTGCAATTCCGATGGCTATTAAACTTCCAAATGGATCTGTACACTTTTGCGCCACTCTAAATGAGCGAATGATAATTAACAATAAACAGATTAAAATGATAGCTACACCTATAAAGCCTAGTTCTTCAGATATAATCGCCATAATAAAATCCGTTTGGGGCTCTGGTAAGTATCCATACTTTTGCACACTATTCCCTAACCCTCTACCATTTAACCCACCTGAAGCAATTCCAATAAATGAATTTACCAATTGGAATCCATCATTTTGAGGATCGTTAAACGGATCTAGAAAAACTGAAAATCGCGCTTTTTGGTATGAACTTAATTTATAATTCCCAATAAAATACAACATTGGGACCCATACTACAGACGTTAATAAGAATCTTTTTATCCATAAATTAACACTAACTCCTGAACAAAGAAACATGATTCCTACCGTTCCCGCAATTAACATATCGGTACCTAAGTCATTTTGCTTTAAAATTAAAAACATGATTAAACCAATACCTAAAAGTACCGGTCCCGATCCTTTGAAAACAGACGTATTTGTTTCTTGCCTTTTCGCAAAAAAATGAGCCAATACGAGAATAACTGTTATCTTTACAAATTCCGCAGGCTGTATTCCAAATATCCATCCATTTGCACCATTTACTTTCTTAGTGAAAAAGGCTGCTGCCGCTAATAAGGCAACACTAGCACCGTAACTTCCCAATAAGAAAATTCGTTTTCTCCACACTTTATATGGGATAATAGCCATAATTATTAATACCATTGTCCCAGCAGCTAAAGTAAGTAATTGTCTTTTAAAAAAGAAATTTGCTGGTTTATCAAACCGCGAAATCGCAACAATGGAACTAGAACTATATACCATTATGACTCCCAGCACACATAAAATAACAAGAGGAAGTAATAATGAATAATCCATTGATTTCCATATTCTTTTCATTTCATTTCCTCTCTCTGTTTCAAATTAATTATTGTTGTATTCCATATGTATATACGTTCTTCCTGCTTTATTATACAAATAAAAAGCTCAAACTGTTTTAGTTTGAGCCCCCTTATTTGAACCCGTTATTGTTGTTTGTTTGTAAATGCTTCATGAAGTGCAGATAACTCACGTTCGAGCTCTCCTAACATTGCTTTCCCTTGCTCTTCTGCAATAAGACCAAGGCGAACCGCAAAATCGACCTCGCGGGATAGTCCAAACATTTGTGTGTCTAAAACTTCTTCATATAATGGACATTGCGGCATTGTAAGATGGTCCATTTGCACCTTAATAAGTCTTAAAATCTTCTCTGCATCCGCTTGTAGAAGGGCTAGTGCCTTTTCCTGATGATTTGAAACTGTCTCAGACGCCAAATTGATTCCCTCCGTTTCCGTCCTACTCTCTCATATCTATTAATATTAGCGATAGTTTTAATAAATTGCAATAGAAACATTTTTTGTGACAACAGTGTCTAATACTATTATACTGAAAAGTGGGAGTATAACACAAATGGGGGAACAACAATGAGCGAAATTTTATTTATTAATGGAAAAGTACGTTTTCCAATCACTATTGATCCAACTGTTTGGATTTTTGACGATCGAAAAGTAGATTTGACAACTTACTTTGATGAAACTAGAGAAAACACGTCTGAACTAGAAGCTTACTTAAAGAACACTTCAGAACATTGGGATCGTGAAATCCGTGATGGTGCTGCCTTCCCGCCAATACAACAAAGTGTAAAGAAATATAAAAAAGAACAGCTGATTACTGGGACATTTGGTATACCATTTCATCCATTTCTTGCTAACGCCGAAATTTTAGAGGACGCTATGCAAGTTGAAATTGAAACAGTAGATACTACCATTACACTACCATTAGAAACGGTCAACAAGGCCATTCTTGGTTTTTCAAAAGAAGGAAAACCATTAAAAGAGGACGGACCTGTACATCTATATTTCAATGATGGATCTAATAGACAAAATCCAATCCGTAACATCCGTAAATTCACAATTATTTAACGAGTATACTAAAAAAAGGAGTGAGCTGAAGCTCACTCCTTTTTATAATAAATCCGCTGCTAGTTGAGCTAAATTCGAGCGCTCCCCTTTAACAAACTTTACATGACCACTAATACGTTGCTCTTTAAATTTCTCGACAACGTATGTTAAACCGTTATTATATTCATCTAAATATGGATGATCGATTTGCTGAGGATCTCCCATTAATACAATCTTACTTTTCTCTCCTACTCTCGTTAATATCGTCTTCACTTCATGCTTCGTTAAATTTTGTGCCTCATCAATAATAATGAATTGGTCTGGAATACTTCTGCCACGTATATAAGTAAGAGCCTCTACTTCAATCGAACCCATTCCAGCTAAAATAGCATCTAATTCCCCTGGCTTTTTCGTATTAAATAAATACTCTAGATTATCAAAAATCGGCTGCATCCATGGTCTTAACTTTTCTTCTTTTTCTCCTGGTAAATAACCGATATCTTTTCCGACTGGAACAATTGGTCTTGCAACAAGTAATTTTTTATATAACCCTAAATCTTCCGTTTGCATTAATCCCGAAGCTAACGCAAGTAACGTTTTTCCTGTACCAGCTTTCCCCGTTAACGTTACAAGCGGAATATCTTCGCGAAGCAACAATTCTAATCCCATTATTTGCTGCACGTTTCGTGGTCGTATCCCCCACACTTGCTCATTGTGAAAAATAAGTTTCTTCACCTTCTTACCTAAGTGATCTACAATGCCAAGTGCAGAACTAGAACCCCCAAGTGCATCCTTCATTACCACAAACTGATTTGGATAAAAAGGATGATTTGCAATTTCAGATAAAGGTAATTCACCTTTTTCATAAAAATAATCCAATTGTTCTTTTGATATATACCCTTCTAAAAAACCTGAATATATATTATCTACTTCAATTACGCGATCACTCAAATAATCTTCAGCCTTCAATCCAATTGCATCAGCTTTTACCCTTACGAGCACGTCTTTACTTACTAAAATAACAGACTTCCCGTCCTCTTTTTCTTGTTCTTCTAAAGATAGATTTTTTGCTACTGCTAAAATTCGATTATCATTTGTTTTTTCTACAAAAATATCTTGTAGTTGAACAAATGAACGATGATTTAATTCAATACGAAATGTACCGCCGTTTTCTAGCGGAATACTTTCATGCAGCTTTCCTATTTCACGAAATTTATCTATTAACTTAGATACATAACGAGCATTTCGTCCTACTTCGTCCATATAACGTTTCTTCGAATCAACCTCTTCTAATACAACTGCCGGAATCACTACTTCATTGGTTTCAAATGAAAAAATAGATAAAGGATCCTGCAAAAGTACATTCGTATCTAACACATAAATTTTATCCAACCTGTTACCCCCTGACTCCACTTTTAAATTTGTAGAACAAGGGTTTCATCCATAAAATATGGACGAACCATTGTTATAATTATATGTACCGTATAAACGAGGTAGAATCGAAAATTATAGCAATTAAACCTTTTCTTTATTTTTTATTCATTTCTATTCAATATATTACTTTTAATTTTAATTATTAACGTTAAACCACAATAACTGATTCCAAAAGTTAATGAACAATTTTCTTATTCATCTCACTTATAATTCTTTTATCCCTACCAACACTTGGTTATCCAGTTTTTTTGCTGCCCGAAGATCGTATGTTTTTTCATATTTTGGTTCAATTGCAAGTTTTGCTCCATAAAACATAACATCACGTACTTCTTGCACACTTACTTCTATTACAGCTAATTTTAGAGGAATGCCTTCCATTCTATCTGTCAAAATTTCACCTGCACCACTTATGGAAAATACGGATCCATTCGCCATTATAGTCAATACCACTCCCGGATTGCGCCTTATATTTTCCACAATACGTGAACGTTGATCTACCGCAAATCGAATACTAGTTTCACTCACTGCATACACCCAAGAAATAGCACTTACGTTAGGAACTTGTTTTTCGAAATCTGTTGTTGCTACCATAACAATACATTCTTTACGGAACGTTTGTACTAAATCATCTGTTAATGTAGGCTCTACTACATTCGCCATATTTCCACCTCCAAATATACTTAATATATCCTTATCATAACTTATTTTTCGAATTGCGAAAATATTATTTTTTCCTCCTATTATTCAAAAACATCATACTTCCATGATATACTTATACCGATAGAATTCGTATTGAGGTGACGAAATGAGAGTCAAATGTATGATCTGTGATAAAAAAGATATGTTAGATGACGAAAATCCTACGGCAAAAAAACTGCGTAATCGCCCTATTCATACATATATGTGCATGGAATGTTCGGAACGAATTGCAGAGCGTACGATGGAACGTCATGCAAGTGGTAATTTCCGATTATACCGTGATAAAAAAGTTGAAGACGATTGGTAAAATATAAATAAGTCCTTAATCATATCGATAAGGACTTATTTATATTTTTCAGGTTCACGATTCATCTGATCCAAAAAACAATCAATAGCTTCTAATGGAAATCTCACAGATTTTCTTTCCCCATCAATTTCATATGTAATCAAATACATTTCCTCATTCTTTTTAACTTCCACATCCCTTAATTTATGTTCTTCATATATCATATTTTGAAATAACAAATACGTTTCTTTCGCAGCACTATCATCGGGGCGTGCTTCCGCAACTGTTTTAATCGTTAACCAATTATATAGTGCATCTTGTACTGAACGCATGTCATTAATTCCCCCTCATCCTACTTTTTCTTGTTTTGCTTGACGTAAGCGCAATCTATAAATTCCTAGTACAATTGCTGCTACAACAAGCCCCTCCCCAACAGGTAAAAATACAGCAAAAAAGGTTAACACTGTACATCCAATTGCTAAAGAAATATATATCACGATATTTTTTAGTACAGATAATTTTCTAGCAAATCCTAAATTATAAACGAGAGCACTTAATATAATAATCGTTCCATAAAGTAACCACATTCCTAACTCTGGATTTTCATCCACCTTACATAATTTAGCAAAAAAAGACATCCTTTCTAACACACTCTTCCCCCCTAGCTATAAAAACAAGTTTTCTTTATACACTTAATACAAGAGTAACTCGCAAAAAAAATACTGTCCACAAAAAAGAATAAATATTCTAAAAATAAATAAAAACAAAAAAACAACTACCTTTTGGAAAGGTAGTTGTTTTTTGTTTTTACGCTTCTACAGATTTCTTTTTCTTAGCAGCTCTTTCGCGCTCGCTCTTATCAAGAATCTTTTTACGTAGACGAATTGATTCCGGAGTCACTTCACAGAACTCGTCATCGTTTAAGTACTCTAATGACTCTTCTAAAGTCATTAAGCGTGGTTTTTTCATTGTTGAAGTTTGGTCTTTCGTTGCAGAACGAATGTTAGTTTGTTGTTTCATTTTTACAACGTTAACTGTTAAATCATTTTCACGTGTATGTTCTCCAACAATCATACCAGCATATACTTCTGTACCTGGTTCAACGAAGATTACACCGCGATCTTCAACTTGCATAATACCGTATTGTGATGCTTTTCCTGTTTCAAGTGAAACTAGAACACCTTGACGACGTCCACCTACTTGTCCAGCGTGTACTGGTTGGTAGCAATCGAATGTATGGTTTAAAATACCGTAACCACGAGTTAATGTTAAGAATTCTGTTGTGTAACCAATTAAACCACGTGCTGGAACCATGAAAGTAAGGCGAACTTGACCGTTTCCGTTATTCACCATATCTAACATTTCACCTTTACGTGCACCCATTGATTCCATAATAGAACCAGTGTATTCTTCAGGCACATCGATTTGTACGCGCTCTACAGGCTCACATCTTACGCCATCAACATCTTTAATAATTACTTCAGGCTTAGATACTTGTAGTTCATAACCTTCACGACGCATGTTTTCAATTAGGATAGATAAATGTAACTCACCACGTCCAGATACGATCCACGCATCAGGAGAATCTGTATTATCTACACGTAAACTTACATCTGTTTCTAATTGTGAACGAAGACGCTCTTCAATTTTACGAGATGTAATGTATTTACCTTCACGACCTGCAAATGGGCTGTTATTTACAAGGAATGTCATTTGTAGTGTTGGCTCATCAATACGTAATAATGGTAAAGCCTCTTCATGCTCAACTGGGCATACTGTTTCACCAACGTTAATGTCTTCCATACCTGAAACAGCTACTAAATCTCCAGCTTTTGCTTCTTCAATTTCTTGACGTTTTAATCCAATGTAACCAAATAATTTCGTTACACGGAATTGTTTTACACTTCCATCAACCTTCATTAATGCAACTTGTTGTCCTACTTTCATAGTACCGCGGAATACGCGTCCAACTCCGATACGACCAACATAGTCATTGTAATCAAGAAGTGCTACTTGGAATTGAAGTGGCTCTTCACTGTTATCAACTGGTGCTGGAATATGTTCAATAATTGTGTCAAACAATGATTTCATATTCTCTTCTTGATTTGCTGGATTTGAATCTAAGCTTGCTGTTCCGTTCATTGCTGATGCAAATACAACTGGGAACTCTAATTGATCTTCGTTTGCACCAAGCTCGATGAATAAGTCAACAACTTCATCAACCACTTCGTCAGGGCGAGCAAAGTCACGGTCAATTTTGTTTACAACTACGATTGGTGTTAAGTTTTGCTCAAGAGCTTTCTTTAAAACAAATCGTGTTTGTGGCATACAACCTTCATATGCATCAACAACAAGTAGAACACCATCAACCATTTTCATGATACGTTCTACTTCTCCACCGAAGTCCGCATGACCAGGTGTATCTAAAATGTTAATTCTTTTATCTTCATAGTGAATCGCAGTATTTTTCGCTAAAATTGTAATACCGCGTTCTCTTTCTAGATCATTTGAGTCCATTGCGCGTTCTTCAATATGTTCATTCGCACGGAACGTCCCCGCTTGACGTAATAACTGGTCAACAAGTGTTGTTTTACCATGGTCAACGTGGGCAATAATTGCTATATTTCGTAAATCTTGTCGTTTTTTCAACATGTCCAACTCCTAATGTCTTTTTAATCCTTCTCTATTATAAGAGCGAAGGGGATACAATGGCAATCAAAATAAAATCAAGAATGAAAATATAGTTGTATTCTTACTTTTGTGAAAGTAAAATGAGATTGGAGGGTGAAGAAATGGAACACATTCAATATCGCTTTTTATTAACTGCAATTATCGGTGTTATTTTCTTAATCGGTATCGGCATTATGGTTGCTGAAAATAGTCCCATTGGTATTATTATTTGCATTATCGGCACATTTGTTACAGTTGGATATGGTTTTGTAACAAAAAGAAAAATGCGTAAATCGCAATAATGTTAAAAAGTAAGAAGCTTGTATATAGCCTCTTACTTTTTTTGTTACTGCGATATAAATGATAATACTTCCTCATATACTCCCGGTTTTGCAACTAATACACTGCTTTTCTCTATAATAGACAGCGGAGCTCCGGAGAATGTTGTCACCTTTCCTCCAACTTCCTCAACTATGATCTGCCCCCCACCAAAATCCCATGGTGATAATCTCGGCGTTACATATGCATCTATTCTTCCCGTTGCAACGTATACCATTTCTAATGCTGCACAGCCATATGATCTCGTACCCCTTGCTTTCTTAACAAGTGCCATCATACTTTCCATATTAAGCAATGGATTGTCGGTAAGCCATATCGCATTTAAAGCTATAATACCATTCTTTACTGTTCCTTTTTCCAATAGAGGAATTGGCGTATCATTACAAAACGCTCCAACTCCCTTTACCGCATGATATAATTCATCATGAACAGGATCATAAATAAGACCAATTTTTCCGATACCGTTCTCATAAATTCCAATTGAAATTGCGAAATTTCTTTTTTGATGTACAAAATTCATTGTACCATCAATTGGATCAATTAACCAAACAACCCCGTCAGAAGAAGTTATCTCATCTCCATAGCCTTCTTCTCCTAAAATATTATGGGTTGGGAATGTTTCTTTAATTTTCCCAATTAAATACTGTTCTATTTCCCGGTCCATGTTTGTTACTAAATCAGCTGCATTTGATTTCGTTTCTATAATAAGTGCTTGTTTCAGTGATGCCATTAAGCGCTCTCCTGCATCTCGAATCCACCGTTTGGCGTGTGCATCGATATCTTTCCATACCTCTTGCATGTTTAAACACTCCGATCTATACTGTTCACAGAAAAAACGAACCCTTTATAAGGTTCGCACCAACTAATTTTTTATACATATACTATTATTACGCTTCTAAACGAATCATTTCAAGTCTCAACACTTCTAATTTTTGTACGCACTCTTCTTTTTTCTGTTTGTCATCCTCCATCATTGCATCATATAAAGTTGCTAATTCATAATCTAGCTCCAAACGTAGCACCGGTATTCTCTTTTCAGCATCTGTTCTCTTTAACGCATTAATCACCTGTCTCATATTATTTGCCTCCTCCCAATATTCGTCTGCCCTCGGACTAGAATTAATTCAATTTTCTGATTTTTTGTTTTATACTATACTATGTTGGATAAATCATCTATGCAACAAAATTATATTTTTTTATTTAAATTTTTTTGTGCTGTTTTTTTTATGAATAGTACAAGCTATGCTAAAATAAAAACAAAATAGGAGTTGGAGGAACAATCATGACACTACAAACATTCAAATCAACTGATTTTGATGTCTTTACAGTTGATGGTCTCGAAGAACGAATGAGTACAATTAAAACGAACATTCATCCTAAGCTAGAAGCTTTAGGGGAACAGTTTGCAGAGTATTTATCCAAACAAACTGATGAGAACTTTTTTTATCATGTTGCAAAACATGCACGCCGCAAAGTCAATCCACCAAACGATACTTGGGTTGCTTTTTCAACAAATAAACGAGGATATAAAATGCTACCACATTTTCAAATTGGTTTATGGGGTACTCACGCCTTCATATACTTTGGTTTAATCTATGAGTGTCCACAAAAAGTGGAGACGGCTCACGCCTTCTTAGAACATTTAAATGATTTAAAAACAAATATTCCAAATGACTTCGTTTGGTCCATTGACCATACTAAACCAAGTGTAAAATTGCATAAAACGCTTGAAACAGAAGACTTACAAAAGATGATTGAACGTTTAGCTACTGTGAAAAAAGCAGAACTATTAGTTGGTATTCATATATCACCAGAGGAGTTTTCAGCAATGACCAACGAACAATTCCTTGCTAAGATTGAATCTACGATGCAATCACTCCTTCCTTTATATGCACTTTGTAATCGATAGTAGAAAACGGACAATTTATATTGTCCGTTTTTAGTTGTTATCACATTATATCACTTCAGTTTTTATTTTTCAAAATATTTTTACATTTTTACAAGCTTTTGTTCTTCGACTTCTTTCGCCCTTTGAATAGTACGATATATAGAATATCCACTTACGTCCTGAAACTCTTTATCAATTTTCTTTTCTTCTGCTTTTGATGGAACAATCTCTTTAAAACGACGATATAATCCCATTAATTCTTCTCTTCTAATTCCTTTTTCATATGCCTTCTCAATTGCTTCATAAAACTTCACAATGGCAACCATTTCTTCATTTGACCAATCGTAATCTAACGGATATTGATATTCCATTTTGCACCTCATTTATCATTTCTACGTGTTTCATTATGCTATCTTAAAGAGAATTTTTTATTCTTCATTATAGCCACTCTGCATTATACACTATTTATTCATTTTAATGGAATTGTCTTCCTCTATGAGTTGACTTGGAAATAACTATTACACATACTCACCATAAAAATATTTTTTTATATACATCTATAATTATTGGTGATATAATGCTTTTGTTTTATAGAAAATAAAGTGTGACTACCATCCAAAAGGATTTTGTGAATGGCAGGAAAACAAGTCTCGTTTTAAAAGTTAATTACCTTACTTTCCTTTTAGAATGAGATGAAATCATATAAAACAAATTCTAATAAATATTACAAAAAAGAAGGGGTGTATAGATTGTCCCAATACGAAACACCATTGTTTACCGCTTTAGTTGAGCACAGTAAGCGAAATCCAATCCAATTCCATATTCCTGGTCATAAAAAAGGACAGGGCATGGATCCTGAATTTCGCGAATTTATTGGGCATAACGCATTAGCAATTGATTTAATTAATATTGCGCCACTCGATGATTTACATCATCCAAAGGGTATGATTAAAGAAGCACAGGATTTAGCTGCTGCTGCATTTGGTGCAGATCATACTTTCTTTTCTATTCAAGGTACAAGTGGCGCTATTATGACAATGGTGATGAGCGTTTGCGGTCCTGGCGACAAAATCCTAGTACCACGAAACGTGCATAAATCAGTAATGTCAGCTATTATTTTCTCAGGTGCAAAACCTATTTTCATGCATCCTGAAATCGACCCAAAACTTGGTATTTCTCATGGAATTACAATTCAATCTGTCAAAAAAGCACTTGAAGAACACTCAGATGCCAAAGGCTTACTTGTTATTAATCCAACCTACTTTGGCTTTGCTGCAGACTTAGAACAGATTGTACAATTAGCACATTCGTACGATATCCCTGTACTAGTCGATGAGGCTCATGGTGTTCATATTCATTTTCACGATGAATTACCGATGTCAGCGATGCAAGCTGGTGCAGATATGGCAGCAACAAGTGTTCACAAATTAGGAGGCTCTTTAACTCAAAGTTCTATTCTTAATGTGAAAGAAGGTCTTGTGAACGTAAAACATGTTCAATCTATTATTAGCATGCTTACGACTACATCAACTTCTTACATCTTATTAGCATCTCTTGATGTTGCAAGAAAACGTCTTGCTACAGAAGGAACAGCGCTCATAGAACAAACAATACAATTAGCTGAACATGTTCGTGATGCTATAAATGCTATTGAGCACCTTTACTGTCCTGGAAAAGAAATGTTAGGTACAGACGCTACTTTTAACTATGATCCTACAAAGATAATTGTGTCTGTGAAAGATTTAGGTATTACCGGCCATCAGGCTGAAGTATGGCTTAGAGAGCAATATAACATTGAAGTAGAACTCTCCGATTTATACAACATACTATGTCTTATCACTTTTGGAGATACAGAAAGCGATACAAATACGCTTATTGCAGCATTACAAGATTTAGCGGAAACATTTAGAAATAGGGCAGATAAAGGTGTTCAAGTACAAGTAGAAATTCCAGAAATACCGGTGCTAGCACTTTCTCCACGAGATGCTTTTTATTCAGAAACAGAAGTCATTCCATTTGAAAATGCGGCAGGTCGTATTATAGCTGATTTTGTTATGGTTTATCCACCAGGGATTCCAATCTTTACTCCGGGGGAAATTATTACACAAGATAACTTAGAGTATATTCGTAAAAATTTAGAAGCAGGTTTACCTGTACAAGGTCCTGAAGATATGACATTACAAACATTACGTGTTATTAAAGAGTACAAGCCTATCAGTTGATAGGCTTTTCTTTCACCTTTTTTCCCTTTCTTCATACGCTACTAAAGAATGTAACGTATAGGTGGGGATACCATTATGATTGTAATAGGTCGTTCTATTGTACACCCTTATATCACAAATGAATATGAGCCATTTGCAGCTGAGAAGCAACAAATTTTATCCATAATGGCAGGAAATCAAGAAGTTTATTCCTTCCGAACTGCTGACGAACTCAGCTTTGATTTAAATTTGCGAGTTAATATTATTATTTCTGCATTAGAACTTTTTCAAAGTGGATTTCAGTTTCGTACGTTTCAACAATCCTTTTGCAACCCTCAGTTTTGGAAAAGAACATCTTTAGGGGGATTCCAACTACTTCCAAATATACCACCTTCTATTGCCATACAAGATATTTTCAAAAACGGGAAACTATATGGGACTGAATGCGCAACCGCTATGATAATTATTTTTTACAAAGCTTTACTATCATTGTATGAGGAAGAAACCTTCAATCGCCTCTTTGCAAATCTTTTACTTTATACTTGGGACTACGATCAAGATTTAAAACTCATAACAAAAACAGGTGGCGACCTTGTTCCTGGCGATCTCGTTTACTTTAAAAACCCACAAGTGAATCCAGCTACGATTGAGTGGCAAGGAGAAAACACAATCTATCTAGGAAATTTCTTTTTTTACGGACATGGCGTAGGTGTAAAAACAAAAGAAGAAATTATCTACTCATTAAATGAACGACGCGTCCCTTACGCTTTTATTTCAGCTTTTTTGACCGATACTATTACTCGTATTGATAGCCGTATAATGAGTCAATACGCCTCTCCAAACACACCACAAACAGCCATAGGGTTTATTCCGATTAGAGATGATGCAATCGTTGCTACAGTTGGCCATACAACTACAATTTATTAAAAAAAGCGCCTACACATGTAGGCGCTTTTTTTAATAATTAAGCTTTTGTATGTTCTTTATGGTCACATTCGCAATGAGATCCACATTTCCCATATAATACTGTTGATTTTTCATCTTCAAAATGTGCGATTGTTCCTTCACATACTTGGCATACGATTGTTCCCATTTTTCATTTCCCCCTGATTTTTAATAGTAATCTACTTATTTATCATTAAGCTTTCGCATTATCTCTATTAGCACAATCACAATTTGTACCACATTTCCCGTAAAGTACTGTCGTTTTCTCATCTTCAAAATGTGCGATTGTTCCTTCGCATACTTGACATACGATTGTTCCCATTTTTCATTTCCCCCTAAGTTTATGGTCCTAAAAACTTTCAGTTGTCCATGTCCTATCAATTATTGGGCTTTTGTATGCTCTGTGTGATCACATCCGCAAGATCCACATTTCCCGTAAAGTACCGTTACTTTCTCATCCTCGAAGTGTGCAATTGTACCTTCACAATCTTGACATACGATTGTTCCCATTTTTCATTTCCCCCTAAGTTTATAATCCCAAAAACTTTTGTAACCGCTTAACTTTCTGTCTTTATTTTAATATGTTATACTTTTTACGTCAATAGGTTTTTAGTATAACACATTAAATATTTTAATTTTAAATTAGTATGCGATATTAACATAAAAAAACAGCCATATTTATACGTACGACTGTTTCAAATTAATTATTCTTCATATTCTGCATGCAATGAAGTAGATGGAACGAGAAATTTAAAAAACTGAGCTAACTCCGCTGCTTCCTCTTGAGATCCTAACTTGAAAATTTCCTGCATATATTGCACATTCTCTACATCATCTTGTCCCAGTAAAGTAGACCTTCCCGTTTGCATACAAACAATGAGTGGCTTTCCAAAAAACATATTTGTATAAACAATCCCAAAGTCATAACGAGTATCATGTGTCATAAATCCTAAAAATCGTACCTTCACACTTTCATGCTCATCATACAATTTTTCAAACATTGGTTTCCACCTCTCTACATCACCTTTCCTACTCATACATATATTAAACAAAAAAAGCAATACTCCTTTTAATTGTCAAAAAATTCAGTAGGTTGTAGAATGATATTATTCTACTAAGCTAGGGGGAACTTATATGCAACATGCCTTTATTACGCTTGTACCTAAATCCAATCAACACTCTGTTTCAACAGATGATATAAAACAACTTTTTCAGTACTATAAAACAGTTACTTCCCAAACCGGAGTTCAAATTAATTACGCTTATACAAATACCGCTTTTCCTTATGAAATTTTAGATACATCAGCAACAACATTAAAGCTTCAATCCAGTCATGATCGATATGACTCAATTTATGTCGGTGTTGGAATAGAAAATGAACAATCTTTCATTCAAATTTCTTTACCCTCTAATGCAACATTTGGTGATAAAGGAAAAGCAAATGAATTTTGCCGTTTTCTAGCGAAGAAATTAGAAGGAGAATTACAATTATTTAATGGAAGGATAATGTATTTCTATAAACGTTAGTTTAAAAACAAAAATAAACGATTAGAAAAATCATACTATTCGTGCAAGTAAGAAGCATTGCTTTTCTCCTTGCACTTAGTATGACATACGCTATCACATACGCTAAATAAAAAAATATGAGAAAAAGAAAAATTTTATAATGAAGTTTATCACGACTTGACAATAATAACACTGCTGAAAATCCACTCCATAAAACTAGATGTAAAAATGAAACTAGCGTAATTTTCATAGCGTTACCTCCTATTTCTTCTATTATATTGTGCAGCCCATCCCTCTCCTTATTTTAAAAACAAACTTCTACGTGTATAAAATATTTGAAGCTTCTACTTACTCTATGATTTATCTTCTACCATTTATGTAAGCTCTTAACTATTTTATATGCCAAAGCTTCCTCGTTTTTTACGTTACATTCTCTTTCTTTCCTTACAATATAGATTATTCCATTAGTAGCGTGGTATAATTCCTTTGGATTAACTATAGAAAGGAATCAATGATACATGGTATTTAGTAACCTATTTTTTTTATGTCTTTTTTTACCTGCAATTCTTCTAGTGTACTATTCAGTACGTAAAGAATTACAAAACATCGTTCTTTTGTTATTTAGTTTATTATTTTATGCCTGGGGAGAGCCTATATATGTCTTCCTTATGCTTTTTTCTATTTTCATTAACTATTGGTTCGGGTTATGGCTTAATAAAGGACAAATATCTAATACAAATAGAAAACTCATTCTTACTATAGCAATCGTTGTCAATATTGCTATACTAGGATATTTTAAATACGCTAATTTCTTAGTAGATAATATAAACGGGATTTTTCATACAAACATTGTACTCGAAAAAATCCCATTACCAATCGGGATTTCATTTTTCACTTTCCATGCAATGAGTTATATTATTGATATTTACAAAAGAAAAGTAGAGGCTCAGCGAAATCTGTTTGATTTGGCGCTATACTTTACTATTTTCCCTCAATTAGTTGCGGGACCAATTGTGCGGTATAACACAATAGCTCATCAATTACATGTTAGAACCGTTAATGCTGATATGTTTTCAGAAGGCATTCGTCGTTTTATCCTTGGATTAGGAAAAAAAGTTTTGATTGCAAATCAATTGGGAGCTATTGCCGATGAAATATTTGCAATGGACCCAGCAACAATGAGCGTATCTACTGCTTGGATTGGTGCGATCGCTTATACATTACAAATTTATTTCGATTTTTCAGGCTACAGTGATATGGCCATTGGATTAGGAAAAATGTTCGGGTTTGATTTCTTAGAAAACTTCAATTATCCGTATATATCAAAATCGATTTCTGAATTTTGGCGTCGCTGGCATATTTCCCTTGGTTCATGGTTCCGTGATTATGTCTATATCCCACTAGGTGGCAATCGAGTATCTAGCTGGAAAATCTATCGTAATCTCTTTATAGTATGGGCGCTAACAGGTTTTTGGCATGGGGCTAGTTGGACATTTATGATTTGGGGTATCTATTACGGATGTTTAATTGCTTTGGAAAAATCCGGGTTTGAGAAAATCTTGCAAAAATTATGGTGGCCAATTCAACATGTATACGTGCTGTTTTTAGTGATTATCGGTTGGGTTTTCTTCAGAGCTGACAACTTTAGCTACTGTTCTAAATTTTTACAAGCAATGTTCGGATTAAATGGATCGTTGACTGACATTACTAGTTATTTCTATGTAATGAATTATTGGGGAATCTTTATACTTGCAATAGTGACATCAGCTCCAATTTTCTCTTGGATTAAGACTCTATTTGTAAATAAAAAGATAGTAATTTTATCTCCACTTTACTATTTGAGTGTTTTAATCATTACTATGATGTACTTAACGAATGCAACTTACAATCCATTTATTTACTTCCGCTTCTAAAGGAGGGCTAACTATGAAAAATTTAACTAATCGTATATTAATCACTGGATTTCTCGCTATTATTTTCGGGATGTGTATATGGACAGCCAAAATAATATATTGGGATAAAAAAAGTTTTTCTAATTTTGAAAACAGAGAATTAGCTTTAGATCCAGTCCTAACTATGGATACTATAAAATCCGGAAAATATTTCAAAGATACTGAATTACACTTTACAGATCATATTGCCGCACGAGATAAATTTATTGAAACTTACACAAAGTTACAATTAAAATTCAATCGAACTTTTGTAAATAATAATTTCGTCGCAGATGACGGTTTCATTTTGTCTGCACCTACAAATATTGATATGCGTGATCAAATAAAGCAATCTGTAAGTGAACTAGACAACTTAAGAAATCAATTTACAAAAACAGAATTTTATTTCCTGTTAGCTCCAAGTAAACTAACGACATTTTCGTATAAGTACCCACCATATGTAGATCGTGGGTATGATCAAAAACATCGTGATTATTTTGTACAAGAATTACAGAAAATAAATTTCCCATTTATTGATGTTCTACCTGCTATTCAAAAAGAATTTACTCACGAACAATTAGAAGAACTATACTTTAAAACGGATCACCATTGGAATATGAAAGGTGCGTTTTATGCATATGAACAAACAATGAATTACATTGCTAATCACTCTAAAGTATTTACAGGAAATGTTGTTAATCGAGATGATTATAAAACCACTATAGAAGAACCTAATGGGCAATTTATCGGTAGTTGGAATAGACAATTATACAAATTAATAAAAACACCTGAAACAATTCCATATGTACAATTAAAAGAAAACCCAAATGTGTGGGATAATTATACTGTCTATCTCGGTCCAAAATCAGAAGAAACAAGTAAAATACCGATGAAAGAATTCTTTGCAGTGAACAAAAAGAAGCTTTCACCAGACTATGCATCGGTTTATCAAACAGACTATTCACAGATTAACATCTTAAATCCAAATGCAAAAAGTAAATTGCATGCTGTCATTATTAAAGATTCTTATGCAGATGCAACTTATCCTTTATTCGCACAAGAATTCGAACAAACAACTTTTATTGATCCACGATTTGGGGCAAGTAAAAATATTAAACAAGATCTTGAAAAACTAAATGCTGATATCGTCTTATTTCTTTATAATGACACTAGTACAAGTAAAGAAATGTATCAATTTGAAAATAAAGAATAAAAAACAAGAGGTGATTCATTCCGATTTACCTCTTGTTTTTCTATTCATATAACACATACATAAAAAAACGTCTTCTAAATTTAGAAGACGTTTTTTTATTATTTTACAATGTGAATTGGCATTCCAAGAGCAACTTCAGCTGCTTCCATTGTGATTTCACCTAATGTTGGGTGAGCGTGGATTGTTTGAGCGATATCTTCAGCTGTCATTCCAGCTTCGATAGCTAAACCAATCTCAGAGATAATATCAGAAGCACCTGCGCCTGCAACTTGAGCACCTACAAGAAGACCATCTTCTTTACGTGTTACAAGTTGTAGGAAACCGTCAGTGCTGTTTAATGATAACGCACGACCGTTTGCAGCGAATGGGAACTTAGATACAGTTACAGTCATTCCTGCTTCTTCAGCTTGTTTCTTAGTGTAACCAACAGATGCTAATTCTGGATCAGTGAAGCATACTGCAGGAATTCCGATGTAATCGATAGCTGATGCATGGCCACTAATTGCTTCAACAGCTACTTTACCTTCGTAAGAAGCTTTGTGAGCTAATGGTGGTCCAGGAACGATATCACCGATTGCATAGATGTTTGATACGTTTGTACGGCATTGCTCATCGATTTCGATGATACCGCGGTCAGTCATTTTAACTCCAACTTGCTCAAGACCGATTTCTTGAGTGTTTGGACGACGACCTACAGTTACTAATACGTAATCTGCTTCTACAGTTTGGATTTCACCTTTAACTTCAAAGCTAACTTTTACGCCAGTTTCTGTTTCTTCAACGCCTTTAGCCATAGCTTTTGTATGGATATTTACGTTACCTTTTTTCTGTAGAGCACGTTTAACAACAGAGCTCATAGCTTTTTCGAAACCAGCTAAGATTTCGTCGCCAGCTTCTACTACAGTAACTTCTGTACCGAAGTTAGCATATGCAGTACCTAATTCCATACCGATGTAACCGCCGCCGATTACAACAAGTTTTTTAGGAATTTCAGGTAAGCTTAAAGCACCTGTAGAGTTGATAACACGTTTAGAGTATTTGAATCCTGGAATTTCGATTGGTGTAGAACCAGTTGCAAGAACAGCATTTTTAAACGTATAAGTTTGAGCTGCATCTTCAGTCATAACGCGTAATGTGTTAGCATCTACGAAGTAAGCTTCACCGCGAATGATTTCAACTTTATTACCTTTAAGAAGGCCTTCAACACCGCCAGTTAATTTCTTAACTACGCCGTTTTTCCATTCTTGAACTTTTGTAAAGTCAACTTTTACGTTCTCTGCAGTGATACCCATGTCATCAGAATGCATTGCATTCTCATAACGATGACCTGCATTGATTAACGCTTTTGAAGGAATACATCCAACGTTTAAGCATACGCCACCAAGGTTAGCTTTTTCAATAATTGCTACCTTTTGACCTAATTGTGCTGCACGAATTGCCGCAACGTATCCACCAGGACCTGCACCAACAACGACTGTATCTAATTCAATTGGGAAATCTCCTACTACCATTGTTATTACGCCTCCATTACTAATAATTGTGGGTCATTCAATAGACGTTTAATTTGGTTTAATGCTTTTTGAGCAGTTGCGCCGTCAATTAAACGATGGTCAAAGCTTAGAGATAATGCTAATACTGGAGCTGCAACAATCTCACCATTTTTCACAACTGGCTTCTCAGCGATACGGCCGATACCAAGGATTGCTACTTCTGGGTGATTGATAACTGGAGTGAACCATTGTCCACCTGCAGAACCAATGTTTGTAATTGTGCAAGAAGCACCTTTCATTTCAGTTGGAGCTAAACGACCTTCACGTGCTTTACCAGCAAGATCATTGATCTCGTTAGAAATAGTGAAGATAGACTTGCGATCTGTATCTTTAACAACTGGTACTAATAGACCTTTGTCTGTATCAGCTGCGATACCGATGTTGAAGTAATGTTTGTGAACTACTTCTTGAGATGCATCGTCTAAAGAAGTGTTTAACATTGGGTATTCACGTAATGCAGATGTTAAAGCTTTAACAACGTACGGAAGGTAAGTTAATTTAATACCTTTGTCAGCTGCAACAGCTTTGAACTTCTTACGGTGAGCAACAAGCTCAGTTACATCAACTTCATCCATTAATGTTACGTGAGGAGCTGTATGCTTAGAGTTAACCATTGCTTTCGCAATCGCTTTACGGATACCACTCATTTTCTCACGAGTTTCTGGATATTCACCAGCTGGGATTGGTTGTGCTTTTGGTGCTTCTTCTTTCGCTGCTGCTGGAGTAGCTTCTACTGCTGCTGGAGCCTCAGTTGCTGCTACAGTTTGTCCACCATTTGCAAATGCATCGATGTCAGCTTTCACAACGCGACCGTTCTTACCAGATCCAGCTACTTTATGAATATCTACACCTTTTTCACGAGCATATTTACGAACAGATGGCATAGCGATAACGCGCTCATTTACTACTTCTGCAGTTGCTGCTGGAGTAGCTTCCGCTGCTGGAGCTTCTACTGCTGCTTCTTCAGCTTTTGGAGCTTCATCATGATCGTCACCTTTAAATTTAAGGTTTTCGTATCCAGGAGCATCAAATTTAATTAATGTATCTCCTACAATTGCAACTGTTCCTTCTTCTACAAGTACTTCAAGTACTTTACCTTTAACAGGAGAAGGGATTTCTACTACTGCTTTATCATTTTGTACTTCAAGAAGTACATCGTCTTCATTTACTTCATCGCCTGGTTTAATAAACCATTTTACGATTTCACCTTCGTGGATACCTTCACCGATATCTGGTAGTTTAAATTCAAATGCCACGGAATTCAGCCCCCTGATTCATTTCATTATTATGGAATATGTACAAAAGAAACCAGCATGTGCTGATTTCTTTTGCACATGAAAAGCTAAAAATTAGAAGTTCATTACTTTGTTAACAGCTTCAACAATATCTTTATGGTTTGGTAACCATACGCTCTCAGCTTGAGAGAATGGGAATACTGTATCAGCAGCTGCAACACGTACAACTGGAGCTTCTAAGTTTAAGATTGCACGGTCGTTAATTTCCGCTACAACGTTAGCTGCAATACCAGCTTGTTTTTGAGCTTCTTGAACTACAACTACGCGACCTGTTTTTTCAACAGAAGCGATGATTGTTTCGATATCTAATGGTTGAACTGTACGTAAGTCAACAACCTCTAAAGAGATACCTTCTTTTTCAAGTTCTTCAGCAGCTTTTAATGCAGCGTGAACCATAGCACCGTAAGCGATAACAGATACATCTGTACCTTCACGTTTGATATCAGCTTTGCCTAAATCAATTGTGTATTCGCCTTCTGGTACATCTTGGCGGAATGAACGATACAATTTCATATGCTCTAAGTAGATAACTGGATCGTTGTCACGAATCGCAGAGATTAAAAGACCTTTAGCATCGTATGGAGTAGATGGAATAACAACTTTTAGACCAGGTTGTTGAGCTACTAATCCTTCTAAGCTATCAGCATGTAGTTCAGGAGTATGAACACCACCACCGAATGGAGAACGAACTGTTACTGGAGCAGTCCAACGTCCACCAGAACGGTAACGCATACGAGCTAATTGACCAGAAATTGAATCCATTACTTCAAATACGAAACCGAAGAATTGGATTTCTGGAACTGGACGGAATCCTTCAAGTGCAAGACCAACTGCAAGTCCACCAATACCAGACTCTGCAAGTGGAGTATCCATTACACGATCTTCACCAAATTCAGCTTGTAAACCTTCAGTAGCACGGAATACACCGCCGTTTACACCAACGTCTTCACCAAATACAAGTACGTTAGGGTCATTTTTCATTTCAACGCGTAAAGCATCAGTGATTGCTTGAATCATTGTCATTTGAGCCATGGCTTACTTCGACTCCTTTTCTTTGTAGATTTCATATTGTTCAGCTAAGTTGTAAGGCATTTTTTCGTACATGATTTCCATTAAATCAGTTACTTTTTGTTTTGGAGCTTGGTCAGCCTTAGCAATTGCTTGTTTGATATCTTCTTTTGCTTCTTCGATTACTGTCTCTTCAACTTCTTGAGACCATAGGCCTTTAGCTTCTAAGAACTTACGGAAGCGTACGATTGGGTCTTTTTGTTCCCATTCGTTTTCGATATCTTTTGTACGGTAACGAGTTGGGTCATCACCAGCCATTGTATGTGGACCATAACGGAATGTTAAAGTCTCGATTAAAGTAGGGCCTTCGCCATTTACTGCGCGCTCACGAGCGAAAGCAGTTGCTGCGTATACAGCTAATGGATCCATACCGTCTACTTGAATTCCGTAAATACCTGCTGCTACTGCTTTTTGTGCTACAGTTTTAGCTGCAGATTGCTTTTCTACTGGAGTAGAGATTGCATAACGGTTGTTTTGAACAACGAAGATTGCTGGAGCTTTGAATGCACCCGCAAAGTTCATACCTTCGTAGAAGTCACCTTGTGAAGCACCACCGTCACCAGTGTAAGTAATTGCAACAGATTTTTTACCACGTAGTTTCATACCTAACGCAACACCAGCAGTTTGGATGATTTGCGCACCGATAATGATTTGTGGAGCTAATGCATTTACATTCTCAGGCATTTGGTTACCCATGAAGTGTCCACGAGAGAATAAGAATGCTTGATATAATGGAAGTCCGTGCCATACTAATTGTGGTACATCACGGTATCCTGGTAAGATGAAGTCTTCTGCTTCAAGTGCGAAATGACTCGCTAATTGAGAAGCTTCTTGTCCAGCTGTAGGTGCGTAGAAACCTAAACGTCCTTGACGGTTTAAAGAAATAGAACGTTGATCTAATACGCGAGTATACACCATACGACGCATTAATTCTTTTAATTGATCATCAGATAATTCAGGCATAGCTGCTTCATTCACAACTTCACCGTTTTCATTTAAAATTTGTAATGTTTCAAATTGAGCTGCGATAGCTTTCATTTGCTCATCAACATTAAATAGGGTCTTTTTTGTTTTAGTACCCATTCCGTTCACCTCTTCCTCTCTTGAACCATATTCTGAAACGCTTTCACTGGCTATTTTCCAGTTTAAAAAGCGCAACGATGTAAACCAACATGTTTATCTGTCGGTTGAGAATAATTTTGTGTACCTAACAATCTGTACTAATGTTTTTTCAGAAACATATTAATACAATCTTGATCACGTTTTTTAGTTTACAACTATTCTAATTACGATGTCAATTACTTTGAATACGTTTTTTTATAAATAATATGCAGGTTTCTACTACACAAACGTGTTTTTATTTTTTACATCTGTATTAGTAAGCGTTGACCTACTGTTATATTATTCCCTTTTTCACTTATTTTTTCTCTTAGAATAATATGTAAACGATTTAATTCTCTTTAGTTTTTCTCTCTTCGTAACAAAAATATACAAACTATCCTTCCTTTTTTAGGTAAATACCTATACATTTCTCCCCTCTCTTCCATACATTATAGTAACCGCAGTATTAGCGGGAAATGATAAAGGAGGTCATCTCATGTACGGATACTCATATTGCTATCCAACTTGTTCATATCCTTCCTACGGTTATGGCGGTTCTTGTGGCGGGTCTGGACGCGGCTTCGCCTTAATCGTTGTGTTGTTTATTCTTTTAATTATCGTTGGTGCTGCTTGCATTCGCTAATGTAAAACGAAACAACTATGGAAAGAAAAAGACGGCTTTGCCGTCTTTTTCTGTTTATCACATACATAAATACTCTATAATAGAACGATTTCCAAAATGCCTTCCCTTTCTTGCCGATGACTTTTTCCATCTCCTTTGGTAGACTAAAGAGGAAAGGAGAGATTACATATGCTTACAATGAAAGATGTTATTCGCGAAGGAGATCCTATTTTGCGCAACGTTGCAGAAGAGGTGTCATTACCGGCAAGCGAAAAAGATACAACTACCT
The DNA here is from genome assembly GCF_002073415.2 of Bacillus sp. FDAARGOS_235. Classification (NCBI taxonomy): domain Bacteria; kingdom Bacillati; phylum Bacillota; class Bacilli; order Caryophanales; family Bacillaceae; genus Bacillus; species Bacillus sp. FDAARGOS_235. The sequence continues at coordinate 4,320,582 of NZ_CP020437.2, read as the reverse complement.
TAAAAGAAATGATTGAATTTGTAATAAATAGCCAAGATCCTGAAATGGCTGAAAAATATAGTTTACGCCCTGGAATCGGATTAGCGGCTCCGCAAATCGGTGTTTCAAAAAAAATGATTGCAGTTCATGTAACCGATGCGGACGGTACATTATATAGCCATGCATTATTCAATCCAAAAATCATTAGCCATTCTGTTGAACGTACATATTTACAGGGTGGTGAAGGCTGCCTATCTGTAGACCGCGAAGTACCTGGTTATGTTCCTCGTTATACAAGAATTACAGTAAAAGCGACTTCTATTAACGGAGAAGAAGTAAAATTACGTTTAAAAGGTTTACCAGCAATCGTATTCCAGCACGAGATTGACCATTTAAATGGTGTTATGTTCTATGACCATATCAATAAAGAAAATCCTTTTGCCGCTCCTGATGATTCAAAACCTTTAGAGCGCGAATAATAAAAAGGCGGGAATTAATCTCCCGCCCCTTTATTTTATGAAATGGGTTCCATATTTACTTATAACAAGCCAGCCCATTTTAATCCATGATATATACCGTCTTCACTTACATCCTTTGTCACATGATTTGCAAGTTTTTTCAAATCTTCATGACCATTCCCCATCACAATGCCTGTCCCAACTGCTTCAATCATTTCTAAATCGTTTAAACCATCCCCAAATGCATACACTTGTTCACGGCTAAATCCTAATTTTTCAATGAACTTCTCAATCCCTTTTGCCTTAGAACCACCATTAGGAATGATATCCATTGAATACGCATGCCAACGAATAAAATGAAAATCTGGATATTGATTAATAAACTTTTCCTCTTCATTTACTTCACAAAAAAGAAGCGTTTGATAAATATCGCGTTTTTCGTAAAAATCAGGTTCATATGCCGGATGCTCGAACTGCAAGCTTCCAAAACCTTCTTTCACATAATCATGATATTCCACTGTCGCTCTCATTTCTTGATGGTCAAGATATACAAGTGGATATCCTTCTTGTTTTGCAAACTGAGTAAACTTATGCAAGGCAGCTGGGTGTAACGGATTATTAAATACTACTTCATCTTCAAAGACAACATACTGTCCATTAAAACTAACATAATTATGTATATTGAGTTCCTTACGAATATCTTCAAACATAAACGGTGCGCGTCCTGTCGCAATTGCTACATGCACCCCTTTTTCCTGCAAATGTCTTACTGCATCTCGTGTAGATTGCGGAATTTTTTTATCGTGATCTAATAATGTTCCATCAATATCAAAAAAGACAATTTTATCATTCATTTGTCAAAACCCTTTCTGGCACTCTTTACTCCTATTTTGATAATCGCTTTTCAAATTCTAAAAAAAAGTATAACATATTAAACATCTGTGAAGAAAGCGTTCACTTTCTGACCTTATTTATGAAACATGCATATATATATTAGTAAAAAAGGTGAATACTTGTTCTAATGAATTTTCTTTTCCATTCTTCCTCATACTATATCTATAACTAACGGCTACTAATCGTTACTATAGAATAACTTTCACTGTATGAGAAAGGACAAGGTTTTCCATTCACTTTCCCCTCTTTCTTATGTCAGAGATAGAGTTTTCACTAGTAATATGCATGTTTAGAATAAGGAAAGGAAGGAGTAATCATGCTGAAGAAGCTGAAGAAAAAGCTTAAGCGTTATTTAAACGATTTAGTCCGGAAGAAGACAATCGCTTAAATTATGCCCATTTCGGGCTTTTTCTTCATTCTCATTCGAAAAAACATGAAAATCGTGACTGTTTGCTTTATAATAAGTAACAGATAATGCAAAACATAGACAAGGAGAGGTTTTCCAAATGATTTTTAAAGTATTTTATCAAGAAAAATTAACTGAGGTCCCAGTACGTGAAAATACAAAAGTTGTATATTTAGAGGCTACGTCTGAAAAGGATGTTCGTAAAAAATTAAATAAGTTCGCATATAATATCGAGTTTGTTCAGTCTGTTACTGGCGCTCATCTTGAATATGAAAAACAAAACGCTGATTTAGTATTAGCGGAGATTGTATAGCCATATGAAATTTCTAAAAAATGATCAAGTTGCCGTTTTTGCTCTCGGTGGTCTTGGTGAAATCGGTAAAAATACATATGCTGTTCAATTTCAAGATGAAATTATTATAATTGACGCTGGAATTAAATTTCCAGAAGACGAACTCCTCGGGATCGATTATGTAATACCTGATTACACTTATTTTGTGCGAAACGAAGATAAAATTAAAGGATTATTCATTACACATGGTCACGAAGATCATATCGGTGGAATCCCTTATCTATTACGTCAAGTAAACATTCCAATTTACGGTGGAAAATTAGCAATTGCACTAATAAAAAACAAATTAGAAGAGCACGGATTACTTCGTAAAGCGAAGCTTTATGAAATTCAAGAAGATGATGTTATTAAATTTAAAAAGACATCTGTTTCCTTCTTCCGTACAACTCACAGTATTCCGGATTCATACGGAGTTGTTGTGAAAACACCTCAAGGACAAGTCGTTCATACAGGTGATTTCAAATTCGATTTCACACCAGTCGGTGAGCCAGCAGATTTAACAAAAATGGCTGAAATCGGAAAAGACGGTGTACTTTGTCTCTTATCTGACAGTACAAACAGTGAGGTTCCAAACTTTACGATGTCTGAGCGCCGTGTTGGCGATAGTATTCAAGATATATTCCGCAAAGTAGAAGGTCGTATTATCTTCGCAACCTTTGCATCGAATATCCATCGCTTACAACAAGTTGTTGAGGCTGCTGTTGAAAATAATCGTAAAGTAGCTGTATTTGGTCGAAGTATGGAAGCAGCTATCGAGATTGGACAAAACCTTGGGTATATCCGATGTCCAAAAGATACATTCATAGACACATCTCAACTAAACCGCCTACCAGCTAATAAAGTGGTTATTTTATGTACTGGTAGTCAAGGTGAACCAATGGCAGCACTTTCCCGTATTGCGAATGGTACTCATCGTCAAATTCAAATTATTCCTGGCGACACAGTTGTTTTCTCTTCTTCACCAATCCCTGGTAACACAATTAGTGTAAGCCGTACAATTAACATGTTGTATCGTGCTGGTGCTAATGTAGTCCATGGCAAGCTGTCAAACATTCATACGAGTGGACATGGCGGACAAGAAGAGCAAAAACTAATGCTACGTCTAATTAAACCAAAGTATTTCATGCCAATTCATGGTGAATATCGTATGCAACGTATGCATATGAAATTAGCGAATGATTGCGGTATTCCAGAAGAGAACTGTTTCATCATGGATAACGGAGATGTTCTTGCCTTGCGTTCAGATGAAGCAAGTGTAGCTGGAAAAATTCCATCTGGTTCTGTCTATATCGATGGAAATGGTATTGGAGATATCGGTAATATCGTATTACGCGATCGTCGCATCCTTTCTGAAGAAGGGCTTGTAATTGTAGTTGTAAGCATTGATATGAAGGAATTTAAAGTTGCAGCAGGACCTGATATCATCTCGCGTGGTTTCGTTTATATGCGTGAAAGCAGCGATTTAATCAACGATGCTCAAACATTGATTACAACACATTTAGAAAAAGTAATGGAACGGAAAACAACACAATGGTCTGAAATTAAAAATGAGATTACAGACACATTAGCACCATTCCTATACGAAAAAACGAAACGTCGCCCAATGATTTTACCAATCATTATGGAAATATAAGAAAAAGGACAATGCCTTCATGGCATTGTCCTTTTCTCTTATCTTAAAAAGTGTTTAAAACGATCTACTTCGTCATCATGACCAATTACAATTAATATATCCCCCGCTTGAATATTTTCCGTAGCTCGAGGAGAGACGATAACTTCTTTACCACGTTTAATTGCTACAATATTCAATCCAAACTTCGCACGAATATCTAATTCAATTAAAGAGTGCCCATCAATTTTTTTATTTGCAATAATCTCTACAATACTATGCTCATCTGAAAGCTCAAGATAGTCTAATACATTACTTGATGCAATATTATTAGCAATCCGTTTTCCCATATCACGCTCTGGATGTACAATGTGATCTGCACCTATCTTACTTAATACTTTTTCATGATAGTCATTTTGAGCTTTTACAGTAATATTTTTTACACCTAACTCTTTCAAAATTAACGTTGTTAAAATACTTGAATTTAAATTATCTCCAATAGCAACGACTACATGATCAAAATTACGAATACCGAGACTTTTCAATACCATCTCATCTGTTGAATCTGCAATTACAGCATGTGAAGCTATATTTGCAAACTCATTAATTTTATCCTCATCTGAATCAATTGCCATTACTTCCATACCTAATTGAGCTAGTTCTCGGCAAATACTTCCACCGAAACGCCCAAGCCCGATGACAGCAAATTCTTTTTCTTTCTCACTCACAGGAATTCCTCCAATAACTTCAAGTACTATGTATTTTCATTGTAACATACTTTATATACGTCACAAAAACGTGTAAATCATACTTATTTTTGTTTTTGTATATAAAAATATTGTTGTAAATAAAAGGCGATACCAACAAGTAACATACCAAATACAAATATATTTCCAAACGAACTAAATGTTTCAAAAACGAACAATAACGTTTCTTGGCCGAAAAAAGCAAATAGAAGCTGCGTAAAAGCAAATACAAGCGCCCATATGTAATGATGTTGATGGAATAAATAATGCGTTGCGCCTAAAAAAGCAATAAATGAAACGATGAAAATCCACCAATTTTCTAACAACAGTTGCCAATTAGAAAATTGGTATCCATTCACTAATATCGCAATAATCCCGATAACCGCCATTGTTGGCACACTCCAGAATAGTGCTCGCCCTCTAAAGAAGCGGGTACCTTGAACATCTCCTTTTTCATATGCAATGTATGTTAGTACTACTGTACTTATATACAAAACAGAAAGAATCGTTAAAACGATAATAAGCCAAAAGTGTAATTGATAATATTCATGCTCTATATTTGTCACGATTGCAGCTAGCATACACGGGATTAACATTCCCGTCCAACCATCTACTTTTCTTTCATTCCAAAAGACCGTATTACCAATTCGTATACCTAGCAGCATAAAAATAATGATACCTAGTACAAATAATGTAGTTTTATTCCCTACTAAACTCGTTGAGAAAGCAATTAATCCAATAAATAAAAAGAGCACAAACCCATTCATAATTTCTAGTACAGGTGATAAATATCTCTTCACCCATTTGTATGTTTCGTCATATTCATTATTATCTACTAGACGATAGGCATAAAAACTTATCCCAAAATAAACCGCCGCAATAATAACATACGCATATAAGACGAAACATAAAATCGCACTGCTAATTTGCACGTAATTCCCCACCCTTTTTTCTATGTTTCACATTGATTTTACACACTTTTCATACTAAAAGTAAACATATATAAGTTAGTCAAATAATTAATAATGAGCAGTGGCTAAAACCCCCTGCTCATTATTAAAACAGTACAATTAACTTTAATTCTTTCATTTGTATGTAAATGTCTAAAATCAATCTATACGAGCGTTACTTACACCTCAGAACAAAAATTTTTTTGGAACCTTCAAGAGAGCGGAAGTTTTATTTTCTATTTCCTTTCCACTTTACATATTGGCTTAAAAATGTAATTGCCTTTTCAATCACTTCTTCGTCTGGTTTTAATTTCGCATGATGTAAACCATATTCTGAATTTACTCCAAGCCAAAACATAAATCCAGGGATTTCTCGAAGCATATAACCAAAATCTTCACCTGTCATTGCCTCAGTACATGTAATAACATTCATATCAGTTTGTTTATGTACAAATTGCATAAACTCTCTCGTTAACTCTTCGTGGTTATATACTTGATGATACATTGCTCCGTAATCTATAATCGCCTCACACTGGAAAGAAGCTTCGATACCTGCAACAATTGCCTCAATTCTGCTTTTCACACGCTTCATTGATTCCACTGATAATGTTCGAATCGTTCCTTCTAAACGAGATTTTTCTGCGATAATATTTTGAACTGTACCACCTGTTATTTTTCCAATTGTAATTACCGCACTGTCAAGAGGATTCACATTACGACTAATAACGGATTGAAGTTGTGTAACAAGGTGACTGGCTGCAACAATCATATCATTCGCAGTATGTGGATAAGCCGCATGTCCACCTTTTCCTTTTAAATCAACATATAATTCTGATGTATTCGCAAATAACAGACCTTCTTTTGTCGCAATTGTTCCTACAGCGTATTCTGGTGCAATATGAAGACCAAGAATTATATTAGGCTTCCATCCTTTTAGCTCTTCACTTTCTAACATAGGAAGAGCGCCACCTGGACCTTCTTCTGCCGGCTGGAATAGAAACACAAGGTCATCATCTATTCTTTCACTCACAGCTGCTGTTAGGAGGCCTAGACCAATTGTTGTATGCAAATCATGTCCACATGCATGCATCATTCCTTCATGTACAGAAGCAAATTCGTATCCAGTTTCCTCTGTTATTGGCAAACCATCTATATCTGCACGATAACCTATTATTTTCTCTGGGCTTTTCCCATTTACTTTAACAATTACACCTGTTTTCCATGTTCTCACTTCCAAATATTCGTTAGGAAGTGTTTCTATATACTCTAAAATGTACTGTTGTGTTTTCCACTCTTTAAATCCAATTTCCGGGATTTTGTGTAAATCTCTACGAACTTGGACAAATTTGCTTACTGTCATTTTTGCACCTCTATCTATAAAAAGCGTAAGAGCCTATTTATGCTCTTACGCTTTTTGTTTTTTATTTCTCTGGGTTTAATTGACGAAGCTCTTGTTTGATTTCAGTTTTCGCTTTTGTCTTCTCATCAATTTCTTTAATTACACGTGCTGGAGTTCCCGCAACAACTGTATATGGAGGCACATCTTCTGTTACAACAGCTCCTGCTGCTACAACTGCACCTTTACCTACTGTAACGCCCTCTAAAACAACTACATTTGCACCAATTACAACATCGTCTTCAACGATAACTGGTTTTGCAGAAGGTGGCTCAATAACACCCGCAAGTACAGCACCTGCACCTACATGACAGTTTTTGCCAACCGTTGCACGTCCACCAAGCACTGCGTTCATGTCGATCATAGTACCTTCGCCAATTACAGCACCGATGTTAATTGTTGCATTCATCATGATAACAGCGTTGTCACCAATTTCAACGTGGTCACGAATAATTGCGCCTGGCTCAATACGAGCTTTAATACCTTTTAAATCAAGCATTGGGATTGCAGAATTACGACGATCGTTCTCAACTACATAGTCAACAATGTGCTTGCTATTTTCATCAAGAATTGTCTTAATTTCAGACCATTCTCCGAATACTACACCAGATTTTTTATTTACAAATGCTTGTACTGTTTCAGGGAACGTTACTTCTTTTAAATCCCCTTTTATGTATACCTTTACAGGAGTTTTCTTTTCACTTTTTTGAATAAACGAAATAATTTCGTTAGCGTCCATCATTTTCATTCTTGTTGCCTCCTAAATCCATTTATATTGTTACTCTACCAAACGATAGAGCGAGTAGCAAGACAATAATCTTATTTTTCCCTTTGAATTTCTTCTATAATTTCTAAAAACGCTTGTACTTGCTTCAATTGTCTTGCTGATTCACTCGTTAACAACCATGTTTCTCTCGTTAATTGAACAGGTGTTTTATACATATTTTCCTGCACTTCTTTTAATACTGTAGAAGGCAATAATGCATAACCTATACCATTTAGAACAAGTTGTTTGCACGTCTCAATTTGATCAACTACAATTGTTCGCTTAGGTGGGTTAGAGAATAACCCATACCACCAATTTTGTATTTGACCATAATAAGTCGAATCACTTTTAAATTGAATAAACGGTCTATTTGTTTCTTTTAACATCGAAATATCTTTTATTTCTTTATCGACTAAATATAATTCATCTTCAAATAATTGTTGCTTTTGTCCTTTATATTCCTGTGATCCCCTTAATATAGCTACATGAACATCGCCCTCATAAAATTGCTTTTGCACTTCACTACTCCAGCCAGTAAACAGCGATATCTTCACAGAAGGATACTTTTGTACAAACTTTTTCAACACAGGAGGGAGCCAATATTGACCAATAACCGATGCAACAGCTATTTTTAACGTTCCATATGTTTCCGTTCTAAAAACTGCCAGTTCGCTCTTAATATTCTCTTCTCTTTGTAACATTTCTTTTGCATAATTTGCGACTTTTTCCCCTTCAGGTGTAATTGTCAATCCTTTTTGTGAACGAATAAAAAATTTCATTCCCCATTGTTTCTCCATAGATTGTAATCGTTGACTAAGCGCAGGTTGGGAAACAAATAAACGTTCCGCCGCTTTTCTCATATTTGATTCCTGGGCTAACACAACCATCATTTGAAAATCATCAATTTGCAACTTTCTCCCTCTTTCCTTAGCTTCCATACACCTTATTTCAATAAGCTTTTCATCCTGAATTTAACTGAATACTTTTATACAAAAAATACAATTTTTCAGTTCGAACTTTCCTTATGTTTTATGTCTTTTTAAATATAATACATACACAACTGATATGCACGAAAAAAAGTGACTTCTCCGTTTCTATGAAGTCACTTTCCTCCTATTGTCTATCGATTATGCTGCCGTACTTTTTTATTCAATAATTTTAAAATAGCTCTACGTGTTAAAATCCCCTCGAAATACCCTTCTTCATTTACAGCACAAATAAAAGGATGATCAATTGTCATTTCTAAAGCTTTTGCAAATGAATCTTCTAACTTAAGAACCGGAATATCTTCCTTCATCACTTGTTCTACTTTCATATCATCAAGTCTTTCAAACTCAATGCGCTCTAACCCTAACATACCATCTAAAATCATAGCAGTACTAATCAACCCATGTAATTTATACATTGGGTCTAAAACAGGTATTGCCGAATATCCAGATTTCACAAGAACGAGTAAAGCATGCTCTAATCCATTCCCAATTTGGACATGTGCTACTTTTTCTGATGAAATCATTAAATCTTTCACAAGAATTTGCTGAAACTCGTCTTTTGGAATACTAATCATGTTACATCCCCCATTTTCCCTTTTTCCTGCTTATATTCACCGATTCTATTCTTATTTTATGACAGCGTTTTCACATTATTATTTTGTCCTAACTTTATTTCAATAAAAATACAATTACACAGCTATTTTAGCATACAACACAAAAAAAAGACTACCATTACGGTAGCACTTAATACCCTTTATTTTTTAATCTGTAAAATAACCTTGTGATTTTTTTATATTGCGTCACATCTGTCTGTTTCAAACCATTCTCAATATCTGTAAGTTCTACAGCTAAAATTTCACTCGCATAATTTTGTTGAAATAAAATATCTAGTAACAAACTTTCTTCTTCTTTCGTTAAAACAAATTCCCTTTGCATATACCCCTCTCCTTATAATCCCATCGTTACTCTCATTATATAAAATTTCCAACTTATTTAGTAGATGTAATATTCAGTTTTTAATAAAAACATGTAACAATTGTAACCATATAAAAATTATTTCGTATATCGATTTGCATAACTAAATGCCGCATAAGCATCCGGCTTAATTTTTGCAGTTAATCCCATCGCTTGAATTTTCGCTGTCATATCTAAAATAAATTCTTTTGTTAAACCATCATTCCCTATGTCCAAATGAATTTCCATTATGAACCCAGCCCCCTCTTGAGCATATGGATGCAATAAATCCCATATGGTTTGTATATGGTTAGGAGTAAATAGGCAAGCGATTTCTTGACTAAACTGTGTTTCTAAATATATTTTCTCCCGTAATGTTGCCGGCTTATCTTTTACTGACCTATGGTGTAAACATCCCCAAGCCCCTTTTCCAACACGGTGAATATGGATTGCCGTAATAAATCTCGTATCTTTTTGATGTGCCTGTGAGTCTGTCCCAATAGATAATCGATATAAATTTCGTGGATCCTTTTCAATGAAACTACAAATGCGGTTAAAGACCGTATCAAAATTCAAATGTCTCTCTGAAACATTATAGAATTTATGCCCACCGTCCACATAGTCACGTCCTTTCCATTAGACAGACTTTTCGTATTCTCATTGTATGGGACAAAAACAAAAATTATAACTTACTATCCTTTATTCGTCTCAATATTTCGCATTACAAAATGACAAACTTGGCAAGTATAAATTACATTTTGATTCGATTGAGCCGTTAATACATGAATAATCTCTGCAGAATTGTGGCAATTAGGACAGATCACAACTGGTAAACGTTCCACATAACACACCTCCTATTTATTTTTATCACGCTATTTTCGAGCAGTAAAACTCCTGATTGATGTAGGCCAATCATCAGTCGATAATAAGCACTTCCACTGATTAAAGTCTTACTTTATTACCATTGTAGGAAAAACGAAAAATTCCTATACATATATACTGGAAAGTAAAAGAACTAAAAAAGGTACTGCGATAGGCAGTACCTTTTTTATATGTATCAAGAAATGATATCGTAAATCTCAATTGCAACCATATCGATATTATCGAATTGATACACTTGAGGTTTTTCACCTTGTTGATACACTTCTAATTCATACATTTCACTTTTATCGAAAAATTTCACGCTACATTTGCGCTCACCGTTCACTTCAAAATAGCGTTGTGCTACTTCACCGCTTACAGCTTGTTCTTGTAGACTAACAAGTCGTGTTAAAATTCCTTGGAGTAGAGACATGAAATCTCTCCTTTCTCTAATCTTCCTACCAATAGGTTTTACAGCTATACTCATTCTATCCGTCATAACAGAAAAAATGTTCCACAGTCTAGGATAAAGGTTATTGGCCAGAAACTCAACTAAAAATTTGTCGAAATGCAAAGGAAAACACAGAAAGAACATCTTTTTCCTTCTTTATTGCGATTTCCATACTGGAATAATATAATAAAAAACAGAAAAAAGGAGGAATTACAATGAAAAAAATTGAGGTTTACACACAACCTGATTGTCCGCCATGTGTCATTGTGAAAGAATTTTTAAAGCATAATAACGTTTCATATGAAGAATTTGACGTAAAAAAAGACGCTGCTGCTCGAGATCGACTTTTATACGACTATGATTCCTATTCAACTCCAACAGTTGTAATCGACGGTGAAGTGGTTGCAGGTTTTCAAATCGAAAAATTACAACAGCTACTCAATATAGAATAGGAATAGGTAAATACCTATTCCTATTTTTATCTCGTTATTTATGGGCAGTAAAACTCCCGATTGATGAAAGCTAATAATCAGTGGGATATAAAGCCCCCACTGATTATTAGCTTTATAATTGTTGTAACCTTTTTATTTCAGTTAAAAGTTCTTGGCTTTCATGATACCCTGCTAATTTCCATTTATCTTGATCCCTTTTCAATGTTACAATTTGATATTGTCCACTTTTCGCCCGCTCATATACATATAAATTTTTATGCTCTTCATCATACGCCATTTTCGTTTCCGAATTAAAAGAAAACGGTGCTTCTTTTGCTGGAAGTAAATATTCATCACTTTGTTTATCACTTCTACTATTTTCATCTGTAAATACTTGAAGGAAATTATCTGTAAAATACGGTGATAACGTCTCTATCATCTTATTCATCGGCAAATGCTTCCCGCGAATTGAAAATTGGGTTTCATAGCCTTTTTGTATCGTTGTAAACACGTCTTTCCGATCGACTTTCAATTCCTCTTTTCCTAAAACAGTTGTAACACTATAACCAACTAGAAAGGCAACACATACAAATAGAACAAGCCATATTCCATATTTCCTCATTTTTTCACCTTCCTTTTAAAAGAACTTGTCTTTGTAGTATTCATTGTAACAATGATTATGCAAAGAAAGGGATGGTTTCGTTCGTAAAATCTTTACAACGATAGACAGCATTTTCATCACCATTTTCACTATTACCAATTTCTGATAAAAACAAACAAAAAAATGCACGAATCTCTTCGTGCATTAAAATAAAACATCTTCTTCATATAAATATTCATAAGATAAATCTATAAATAAAAAGTTTTCATCATCAATCGGGAAAGAAAATGTTCGTACCATTTCACCAGTTTCAATATCGGCATATAAATCTGAAAGTCTCGCCTTATTTTCAAAACGCATTTTCATAATATTCTCAAGAAAATACGGACGCCAACTCCAGTTCTTCATATAATACTCCGGCATCACAATCCATTCCCCATCTTTTTTCATAACATTACCTGATTGTTGAAAACCATCTTCATTGCAAATAAATATGCGAAAACTACATTGTGATATACTTTGGCTAAATTGTAATAACCAATCATTTATATCTTCATTCTTTTTTTGTTTTGACAGAACATCACCAATTCGATCACGTAACATCTCTGTTAAATGATAAATTTTTTGCAACTTCTTTTTCTCATGCTGAATAAATTGATGACATTCATTACCAAGTCTCTCTTTTAAAACATTCGTTTCAATAAAATCAGGTAAACATTCTTTTAAATAATTACCTTGATAGTATCTACCACCGTTTTTCCAAGCATATTGTAGTTGATAAAAAGCATCAATTTCTTCATATAACAACGTTGCACCAATTCTTCTTGCAAGTAAAGATAAGGAATATAAAATATCTTGATAAGATTGTATAAGTGCAGTTTGCCTTAAGTTTGTTAAATCTACTTTTAAAATATCAGGTGCTAACACGCTAATACGTTCTAAATTACTTGTACCCGTTCCAACTTTATTAATCGAAATCTGAATACCATATGTACGATAATACATAAGCAAATGATTAAATTGCTCAATATCTTCTTTACATTCATGCTCTGTTATCTCTAAAACAATGTGGTTCAAATTTAAACCTTGTTTTTCATACATCAATAAAAGTTGAAGTAAACTTTCATCTTCGTCATTCATTAATACGTTAGCATTTCGATGTATAAATAATAACAATTTTTGATTGCTTTCTAAATAACGGTTTAAAGCTTTTTCTACTATAATATTATCCGCTTCCAGTTGAAACTCACTTGGAATAGAATCATCATGAAAGAACGAAGCTAAACTTTGTATGCCCTCTTCTGTTTGAATACGTCCTACTACTTCATATCCAATTACTGTATGTTCATCAGCACTAAAAATAGCTTGATAATAAGGAAGGACTTTATCCAAGTTACTCATTACATCTAATGCATCTATCAACGTGCTTCCCTCCCTTTACTTTTCAAAAATTATAACACGATATTTACGGAAAAATAATAAAAAATCCCTTCAGTTTTCCTGAAGGGATTAGAGGGGTAAAATGCTAAGGGGAATTAGCAATTCTACTATGAAGAAAAAAGAGGTCTTAAATATACCGTATATATGACCTCTTGTAAATACCTTTCTTTCACATGTCACAATTCCGTCACATTTTACCACAAAAAAATGAATCAAACATTCATTTGGTCATCCCTCTTAAAATGGATATTGATGCAAGTGTTGTCCTCCATCCATTGTCATGCATGTTCCATTTATGTATGCAGCTTCATCTGAACATATATAATAAGCTAGACCCGCAATTTCTTCTGGCGTACCTAGTCTTCCAAGTGGCACACTTTGTAGTGTACGCTTAGCCATTTCTTCTGAAATCCATAATTTATCGGCACCGCCCGTACGTTCAATCGGCCCTGGTGCGATAGCGTTAACTCGTATTCCATATTTACGTCCCCACTCAACAGCAAGCGTTTTAGTCATTGCTAATACGCCAGCTTTTGCTGCAGCCGAATGAATAACTCCTGGACCTGCATCCCATGCATATGTCGCTACCATATTAATGATATTTCCTTTTATACCTTTCTCAATCCAATACTTCCCGACAGCTTGACTGCAATAAAATGTACCATTTAACACAATATTAATGACCGAATTCCAGCCATTCACAGATAAATCTTCTGCTGGACAAATAAAGTTGCCAGCTGCATTATTTATTAAAATATCAATTCGTCCGAACTTTTCATCAATATGTTCAATCATTTTCTGAATATCTTCAGTATTTCGTACATCCATTTGTACAGGCAATATTTGCCCTGGAAACTGTTCAATCTCTAACTTTGTTTCCTCCAGTTTTTCTTTTGTACGCCCTGTAATAACAACTCGTGCCCCTTCTTTTGCAAAACGAGTTGCCATTCCTTTTCCCATTCCACTCGATCCACCTGTTATAATTACTACCTTCTCTTTCATATATATCCCTCCCAAAAATGAATACACATTCATTTTATCATTTTATTTGATAGAAATCTTTATATTTTTAAACTTTTCTGATATTTTAACTTAAAGAGACTTCTTTTCATTCATTTTTCCGTAAGCTATACTACTTCTTTATTATTTTAAATATATTAAAAAAAACTGAAAGGAGATTTGAGTAGCCTGTATATGGAACGAAAACACATGATATAAATCAAATAGGTATACTCATACTTTTATGAAGCAAATTACACGAAGAGATTTTTTGAAAAATGGAATACGCACTTGTCTATATTCATTTATAACCACTAGTATCGGTTACTATTACGCTAAATACATAGAGCCGCATATGATCTCTTTTACAGAGCACACACTAAAATCACAGCTCATACCAAAAAGTTTTCATGGTATGAAGATTCTTCAATTTAGCGATTTACATCTCGGATACTATTTCTCGCTCCAACATTTATCTCAAATCATTTCTAAGATTAATGCTGCAAACCCAGATATTGTCCTTTTTACTGGTGATCTCATTGATAATTACCAAACATATACTGATACTCCTTTCGTTGCATCCATTTTAAAGAATATACAAGCACCCTTCGGTAAATTTGCTATTTATGGTAACCATGATCACGGCGGATATGGAACTGAATACTATGATCACATCATGCGTGAATCTGGATTTGAACTATTACAAAATAGCGAAAAACGAATTCGTCTACTGGATAATAGTGAAATTTCTATTTTCGGACTCGATGATATACTACTTGGCAAACCAAAAATAGCGGAAACACTACAACAAGCGCGGCAAAATACTTATAACATTGTTCTTGTTCACGAGCCAGATATTGCGCCACAAATTGCTACATATCCAATCAACTTGCAACTTTCTGGTCATAGCCACGGCGGACAAGTAAAAATCCCTTTTTTAGGTGCTATCGTTACCCCATCACTTGCCAAACACTACATTGAAGGCTTCTATTCCATTCAAGACTTATCTCTCTATGTCAATCGCGGACTTGGAAGAACACGTGTCCCATTCCGGTTTATGTCAAAACCTGAAATTACACTCTTCACCCTACAACATTCGTAATAATTCGCCTATTTTCTTACATATCCTTTCTTGTACGCGCTCATCCACGTTTCGTTTACCATATGATAAAAGTGAGTCCAATAAAGGAGGTTTGTTCATGTATCCATATTATCAACCAATCCCAGTTCGTTCAGCACCTATTGGCCCAGTAGGCGACTCACGATTCTTTCCGTTTTTTGGCGTTCCATTTCTAGCTGGAATTGCTGGTGGATTGCTCGGCGGAGCATTAGCTTTCGGCCCTAGACCATTTTATCCACCTTATCCACCACCTTACCCGCCACCAGCACCTTATCCTTGTTATGGTGGACCTTGTCAACAACCATACTATTATTAATGTATGCCAACAATTCTACCAACGCTATTCTCTCTATTAGACAATCGATTAATATGCTTACAATAAAAACTATTCTCTCTACACATTCTTCTATTTTGAGAACGTATAATAAGTAGAGAACAAAGTAAAAAACCTCTTATTAATAAGAGGTTTTTTACTTTGTTCTTGCTATTCAGCATCTGTATTTTGATACGCCATCTTAAACAACTTCACTTGGCTATCAATCTCCTCTGCACTACTATTAATAACATAATAGTAGTCACCGTCTTTATTTTGTTCGCGTGTTTTCACATTATCTGCTAAAGTAAGCTGTAAAATCGCCTTTATTCTTGCTTTCATTTCAATATCTAGAATTGGGAAGGATATTTCTACTCGTTTCTCCATATTTCGCGTCATCCAATCAGCTGAAGATAAATATATTTTCTCCTCTCCATTATGATGGAAATAATAAATACGGCTATGTTCTAGATATCTTCCTACAACACTAACTACACGAATATTTTCACTTACATTTGGAATACCAGGTCTTAAACAACATGTTCCTCGAACGATGAGCTCTACCTTTACTCCCGCTTGTGATGCTTCATACATTTTTTTTATTAATGGTTTATCCGTTAGTGAATTCATCTTAGCGATAATATAGCCATTTCCATATTGCCTATGATAACGAATTTCTTCATCTATTAAATCCATAAATTGCTCTCTTATATCAAATGGTGCAACTGATAAATGGTGAAAATGCGGTTTCGTTGTATAACCACTTAAATAATTAAAGAAATTTGTTGCATCGACCCCAAAGTCTTTTCGTGATGTAATATAGCCAAAATCGGTATATAACTTTGCTGTTGCATCATTATAATTTCCGGTTCCAAGATGTACGAATCTTTCGATTTTTCCGTTTTTTCTTCTTACAACTAGCGTAATTTTACTATGCGTTTTCAAGTGACTTACACCGTAAATAACGTGACACCCAGCCTGTTCTAATTCTTTAGCCCAATGAACATTATTCTCTTCATCAAACCTTGCTTTTAACTCCACCAACACTGTGACTTGTTTTCCTTTTTCAGCTGCTACTTTTAGCGCCTGAATAATCGGAGAATCACCACTTACTCGATATAATGTTTGTTTAATCGCAAGTACATTCGGATCGTCTGCCGCATCACGGACAAAATCAACTACTGGCTGAAACGATTCAAAAGGATGATGTAATAAAATATCATGCTCAATCGCCTTTTCAAATACATCTTCCTCATCACCTAAGTCTTGAGGTGGTTGCGGAATAAGGGCTGGATAAATGAGATGTTCATATAATGGTGCTAATTTTTTATATAAAGAGAATAAACATGTTAAATCTAACGGTCCATCCATTATATATACATCTTCATCTTTTACTTCCAACACCTCGTATAATAATGTTAATACTCTTTCATCAATGTGTTCTTTGCCAACTTCTAAACGTACAGCAGCTCCCCACTTACGCTTTTTCAACTCTTTTTCAATTACCTTTAATAAATCCCTCGCACCCTCTTCATGAATTGTTAAATCCGCATTACGTGTAATACGGAAACGAGTAACAGATGATACTTTATATCCTGTGAATAATTTATGAGTAAAACTACTAATTACGTCTTCTAATAAAATAAATTTATGCTTTTGCCCTTCACTCGGTAAAAATATGAAGCGTTCAAGTAATGAAGGAACTTGCACAATTCCTAACTTCGTACGGTTTTCTTCCTCCACTTGCTTCTCATCATATAAAAGAGTAGCTAAGTTCAAACTTTTATTTAATAACATCGGAAATGGACGGTATGCATCGATAGCTACAGGCGTTAAAACCGGAAAAATTTGCTCATCAAAATAATCTTCTATAAATTCTCTCTGTTCTTTCGTCAAATCATGGAATGTTAAACGCTCAATCCCCTCTAATTCAAGCGCTGGCAATACGTAATTTTTAAACGTATCATATTGTACGGTCATTAATTCATGGGCTTTTATCTCAATTTTATTTAATTGTTTTTTTGGTGTTAAGCCAGCTTTATTTTCTGGTTGATTAAACCCAGCACTCACTTGATCTTTCAAACCCGCTACACGTACCATAAAGAATTCATCTAAATTCGAGCTAAAAATACTAATAAACTTTAATCTTTCCAAGAGTGGATTATTTTCATCTTGCGCTTCTTGTAGTACACGTTCATTAAATGCTAACCAACTTAGCTCTCGGTTATTATAATATGCTGTATCATTTAAATTTACGATGTTCCCCTTCAACAATTCCATTCTCTTCACACTTCCCCTTGAAACTTTTTTACTATAATTTAGTTACTTTTATTTTAGCAAATTACAATATTATAAAGTGTAAATTTTTTGTAAAGACATCCGTACAACCTAACATTTTCATTCAAATGACAAGTTAATATTCGTTTTTAACACTCTTTCTAGCTGCTTTTTTTGTTTTTCAGCTTGTACTTTTTCTGCTAATGCCGATTGCTCACATAAAATTCTAAACGTTAATCCTTCTTTATTTTCTGTTATGGATATCGTATCGACAAGCGATCTTTGTCTTACATTTAAAGCAGCTGAAAATTGTAAAACAGCCCCTAATAGGCGGATTTTTTTTTGTTCGCTTTTATCAAACCAACCTTCAAATGGAGATAAATGTTGTTTAAATAGCATTTTTGATTTATAAGATGCAATAAGCGCTAACCTCACTCGATCTTTATGCATCATGCCATCAATTGTTTTATTCGCCAATAAATAAAACGTGTGTAAACGACTCGCTTCTTCGTCTATATATTTTCCAATGTTAAATACTTTCGCTGCTTGATGGAATGCTTCCCAGTCTTTTATCGAAACAGAAATCAGTCCCATTTCTTCGAGTTGTTTACAAATCAATCTTCCATGTTTAATAAGTTGAATGACAAATTCCATATCCATTTCATATTCGTGTGATAACAAATGTAAGCTTTCTTCAACTACATTCGGATAATATGAAATCCCTAAATCTTTCGTCAACTCTTCATAGAAAACACCTTCTCTTAATCCTTTTTTGCTTAATACAAATGCCGTTGCTTCTATAATATTTACAAGTTTATGAAATACTTCAACCGCTGGAATAATTGTATCAGCTCGATCTTTTGCCAATCCTTCCATTTTCTGAAGTTCGATAAACGATTGTTTTTCTAATGTACCTTTTACATTTTCAATATCTTCTTCTTTCATTTTGTATAAATGTACTCCCGCTATAGGATAGTTTATTAAATTTTGGTGGATTTTTGCTAAGTTTCTCGCACTACCACCAATTGCAATAAGAGGCAATTTCTTATCAATTAACCATGGTAACGTTCGAAATTGACACTCTAAATACTCTCGAATTTCCTCTAATTCATCTTTAGTAGGAATATCACCTTTAATAAATAGATGTTTTAAAGAAAGCGCACCAAAAGGAAAACTATGGTACTCTAAAATCTCTCTATTTTTAATATATGTAACTTCCGTACTTCCGCCACCAATATCTACTGTTATTCCTTCCGAAAACGAAGTAGAATTCATAACTGCTAAATAGCCGTAACGTGCTTCCTCATATTCTGATAACACTCTAAGAGTAAAGTCTGTTTGTCCTTCAACAAGTTTTTTAATCTCCTCTTGATTCTCAGCCTGTCTAATTGTTGCCGTTGCAACACAAAGTACATGATGCAGCTGATGGAATTTTGTACTTTCTTGAAATTGAAATAATGTTTGTAACAATACTTCCTTACCTTCTTCATTCAAAACACCATCGATTAAATAATTTCTTAACCGAGCAACCACTTTCGTATTTTCAATTTCTTTATAAAAACCTCCATTTTGCTTTTCATAAATAACTAAACGCATTGTATTAGATCCAATATCTATAATGGCATATTGTTGTTTTAATAGTTCTTTCAAACTTCTCACTCTTTCATTATCAAATTTCAAAACACATTCTATTACTATTATACAAAATAGTTGTTTTTTGTAACAATATTGCTTTAATATTGAAAATGTATACAATCACTTTTTGCATATAATAAAAACCTCTTTTATTTATGTTATAATAATGAAAAATTGAAAGGAGATTCAATATGAAACCTTCACAACCACAATCTCAATTACAAAACCAACATCCTATTAATCGACTAGCTCAATCTATTTTCGTTGTGAATCGTCATGCCAAAGCTGCAACTAACCCTAAATATTTATACTGGTTAAAAAAGACAGCTTTAGAGCGTTTAATCGCCGAAAAAAAAGCAATTAAAGAAGGATTACATTTCTCTAGAAATCCACGTTTTAGCCAACAACAATCTGATGTTCTTATACGGTTAGGCGATTATTATTTCCACATCCCTCCTACGAAAGAAGATTTTCGAAACCTACCACATCTTGGTCATCTTGAATCCTCCTACCGAAACCCGAAAACAACCTTGTCTTTAACAGTTTCCAAAAAAACACTTCAAGATTATATTGGTCCTGAAGCACTGAAACAAGAAAAAAAATTAAGTGAACCTGTTCCATGGTATAGCCGCACTTATACAAAAAAATAAAACAGTTTGGCCTATGTTAGGCCAAACTGTTTTATTTTTTCTCTTCTTTAATTTTAATATTGGCTTGCTTGTAAAATGCAACTTTTTCTGTATTATAAGATTTCGTGAATTCATTAAACTTATCTTTTTCTGACTCAATATCCTTATACGATTGATTTACTACTTTAACTTTCTCACTAATATCTTTTAATTTTGTACCTTTATCTTGTAACATTGTATATAATTCTTTTTCTTGTTTTAACGATTTATTATAGCTGTCATACATTTTGTTAAATGAATCATGTCGTTTCTCATATGTGCTTTTCACTTTATCCGCTTGCTCTTTCAATTTCTTATCTTCAATTTTCTTCACATATTTATCTGCTGATTTCACTTCTTCTTGCGCCTTATTTAAAGATTCTTTTTCTTTTTTAAGCACTTTTTCTCGTTCATCTGTATTTTTCACTGCTTGGTTCAGTTTTTCCTTAACAGTTTGATTATTATCTTTTCCTTCTTGAACAATCTGGTTATATAATTCTTGTCCCTCTTTTTCTAAAGTTTCAAGTTTCTTTGCATCTTCAAACATTGTTTTTTCTTGCTTGGCAGCATTTTCAAATGCTACATATAATTCCTCTTCTGGTTTTGGCCCAAAACAACCCGCTAATAAAACCATTGATAATGTGGCTACAATTGCTAATTTACTATATTTCAACATCTTTTCCTCCTACTTATAAACGATCCTTGTGTAAAAAAGCTATAAAAATCATATAATCCTTCTATACACTTCACACTCGCATCTTTTTTACGAAGATCATCAGTATTGTTTATCATGCTTGTACACATTTATTACTTGAAATTATTTTTCACGTTATTCTCTTTGAATTATGTAGCAGTTTCATGTCCATCTACTAAGTATATTTCACTTTGCACTTTTCATTCTCTACTCACACTATGTATTACCTTAAAATACAATGGAATTCACCAGAGCCATAATAATTAGAAGAACAACTATAATAATTCACCTGATAAAAGATGATTGTCGATCTCTCACATCTATCATTCCCTTTCCGCTTTCTATCAAATAATCTCTTTGTTCATTTTACACAGTACAAATACTACCTCGCAACAACTTACAAATATTCTTTTCCTTTCCTAAAAAGGAAAAGTGTAGAGCATGTTTTCCTCTACACTTTTAAAATGAAACACATTGTGCAAATGCATTGACACATCCATCATAATTATATGCCTATTTCATATATTTTTAAAGACTTTTATTACAATAAAAGTTGTTTTTGTAATAAAAGTCAAAAAAATGTTACAATCCGAATTTCTTCATATCATACTTCTTCAACTCAAAGTTTTACTCATTGTCTTTCAAATTTCTATACTGGTACAATTGATTCTGTGCCTTTCTTAACAATTCTTCAAAAGTTTTCCCTTCTACTGGATAACTAGCAGCCCCAAATAATAACGTCACACTTAATAAACCACTTTCTATTTCACTTTCAATATTTTTCATTAATCGTCGTGTTATTGTTGATTTTTCATGACCATTATCAATCGCTACAATAACATATTTATTTTCATCCCATTTTGTAACGACATCACCTTTTCGAATCGTCTTTACAATAGTAGACTCCACTCTCTGTACTAACGCTTCCAACTTTTTTTCTTGCACTGTTTCCTTTAATCCCTCCCATTCTTTAACGGAAAGAATGTACACTGTAATATTGCGAGAATCTCGTTCAGATAAAGCAGCTACTTTTTCAAAAAAATCAACAACAAAATCATTACTTGCCATTCCCCCTACTTCCATATTCATACGTCCGTTTTCTCTTTTATCATACCAATGGCCAAAGTAACAACTTAGCAACAGTTGCAAAATATAAATAATAAAGACAGTATAAAATGATCGCGAATCTAATTTTGCAATTACATCCTGAAGCGCAATCCATTCCGTAACAGCAACAGTATTCCCTAGTAATAATCCACTAATCTTCCCTTTATGTTTCATACTTCCTCTCCTTTCTATACCAATATATGTTTCTATAACAATAATGTTTTTCTACCAAATAAAAAATGTACATATTCTATGTACATTTCCGCTAGAGCTTGTATTCCTTTTTTATTCTATTTCATATATATACTATATATCGTTTATAGAAAGGAGTGACCTATATGCTACAAAAAGAAAATCTATCAGATGCTATACGTTTACTAGCTGGTTTTTTGTTATCATTAAAGCTACTATTTACCTCTTTCGGAATAAACTTTATTACGAACGATCAAATCGACGCTATTGTAAATGTTATTTCATTTCTATTCATTCTATATTTTGGTTATAAAAATAACTATGTAGGAAAAAAAGGAATCGAACAAAAGAAAATACTCAAGAAGCACAACCTCCATTAAAAAAGGAACCTTTCGCACAGGTTCCTTTTTATCATTGCCGCACCACAACTTCATTTGTTTGCAATGGGCCATATGAGACTGCTTTATGTTGAAATGTGTATGTAGCCTTAAACAATGCAGTTTTAACCGCTTTATCTTTATTTGCTTTTAATTTACAACTTAGTTCCACCTTCTCGTTCGGCAATAAATTATCGATTCTCCACCTTACAAGCTGGAATAAAAACTCGCTCATCCCCTTATTAACCTGCAGAGAATTCGGAATATACAAAAAGTAATCTCTAATCATATGACTTACAACGACTCGTGAAATCACTTCAATTCCTTTATTTTCAACTTCAATTCGCATAATAAGTATGTCGTTTACATCATAGATTAGTTCATATGAAAATTTTTCTTCATACATACTACGGATTTGTAATGTAACTGCTACATTAGGAAGTTCGCCTTCCTTTTTTGAGCCATCAATCCACAATACCGGCTGTAACGGTATTGTATCCCTTCCTTGATCCGAAATTCGCTTCCATATTTTCATAATATATATTCACCTCATTTCAGATGTACCATCCATACAATTCTATTCTTTCGCTTTACACAATAAACTACAAAAATGATGAACGCTTGTTACAAACGATATTTAATAGTTCCCTTCCTTTTATCCTATTCGACAATATAAAGAAAAAACCATTTTTCAACTGTTAACAGGAAGTATTCTTACTGAAATATTTTTTACAATTTACTTCATTGACTTTATAACAATATTCAGTATTGCTCACTCTTTTTCTTTCCATACAAAAGGATATTTTGGTGAAAGAAAAAGTTTGCCTTTTAGTCAAATTTGACTATAATATTCTTTATGGCATGTCAGTGCACTTATGTAAGAGAATTTAAGAGGAACTATGCTTTAGATTTTTATGCGTTGCATTTAAAACTTAATATAGTTTACTTATTATTAAAGGAGGGGCATATTTGGAAACTCAACTATCAAAAAAAGACTCCAACAATACAAAGTTTGTTGTTGCTGGTTTACTACTTGGTATTTTAATGGCAGCAATGGATAATACAATTGTTGCAACCGCAATGGCGACGATTGTCGGAGACTTAGGAGGATTTGACAAGTTTGTTTGGGTCACATCGGCATATATGGTAGCAACAATGGCAGGGATGCCTATTTTCGGAAAACTTTCTGATATGTACGGACGGAAACGTTTTTATATTGGTGGACTCATTCTTTTCTTATTCGGTTCTGCACTTTGCGGGACAGCATCTAGTATTGAACAATTAAGTATTTATAGAGCAATTCAAGGTATTGGTGGTGGCGCCCTTATGCCTATCGCCTTCACAATTATGTATGACATATTCCCGCCAGAAAAACGTGGGAAAATGACAGGGCTATTCGGTGCAGTTTTCGGGACATCAAGTGTATTTGGACCTTTATTAGGTGCCTATATTACGGACTATATAAGCTGGCATTGGGTCTTCTATATTAATATTCCATTAGGGCTTATCTCCTTCTTCTTCATTACTAAATACTACAGTGAATCTCTAGAATTTAGAAAACAAAAAATTGATTGGGCTGGTGCTATTACACTTGTCATTAGTATTATTTGCTTAATGTTCGCACTAGAACTTGGTGGTAAAACGTATGCATGGGGCTCTAATGTAATTATCGGTTTATTTGCAACTGTTGTTATTATGCTTATTATTTTCTTCTTCGTAGAACGAAAAGCAACTGAGCCTATCATTTCTTTCCATCTATTTAAAAAACCTTTATTTGCAGCTAGCCAAGGCGTTGCCTTTTTCTATGGTGCTGCTTTTATCATCTGTACAGTTTATATCCCAATCTTCGTTCAAGGTGTTCTCGGAGGTTCAGCCTCAAATGCTGGATTAATTTTAACACCAATGATGGTCGGCTCTGTAATCGGAAGTCAAACAGGTGGACAGTTAGCTTCACGAACAAGCTATCGTAACATTATGATGGTATCTGGCGTTTTCTTCGTTCTTGGTATTTATTTACTAAGCACCTTAACAATGGACACACCTCGTATGCTCGTAACGCTATTTATGGTCCTCGCTGGACTTGGGGTTGGTTTCTCATTCTCAGTTTTAAGTATGTCTTCTATCCATAAATTAGAAATGAGAGACCGTGGTTCTGCTACATCAACAAACTCATTCTTCCGTTCACTCGGTATGACTCTTGGTGTAACGATTTTCGGTACAATTCAAAATCATATTTTTATTAATAAATTAAACACTGTGTTCCCTCCTGAACTTGCAAAATTAGCTCCAAAAGGTGGAGACACAAGTTTCTTATTATCACCAGGTGCTACCGAGAAGATTCCAGCAGAAATATTAACTGGTATTAAAGAAGCTCTCGCTACATCTATTGCCAACACATTCTTCTGGGCACTGATCCCAGCTGTACTAAGTATTATTTGTATTTTACTTATGGGAAATGAACGCCTATTTACAGGACCGAAAGCGAAACAAAAGCAAAAACAAGTAAGTTAGTATAAAAAAAGGAACGGCATATCCCTTTATGAAAAAGGATATGCCGTTTATAATATGTATAAAATCAAACTTTAATTAGTAGGGATACAGTTTTTATGTACAGGAGTTGAGACAGAATGAGCATGAAATTAGTCATTCTCGGCTTGCTACTCGAAGGAGATAAACATCCATATGAAGTGCAGCACATAATGAAAGACAGACAGATGGATTATTATATTAAATATGCAAAAGGATCACTTTATTACGCCTTCGAGCAATTAGAAAAGCAAGGTGCAATTCGCATTACAACTATTGTTCGTGATACGAATAGACCAGATAAAACAATCTTTCATATAACAGAGGAAGGTAAACAACTATTTCACACGTTACTCTTAAAACAGTTCGAAGCAAAAAACCAAATATATAAACCAATTTATTCAGCACTTTCTTTCACTCATTTTGGTGATGATCAAGAATTGGTTCCAATTTTAGAAAAAAAGAAACATGATACCGTTCAATATTTACATAAAATGCAAACTATATATGATTGCAGTAAAGGAAAAATTCCACGTGCACAACTATATATTTTACAAAGTGTTATTGAGCATATTACCGTTGAATTACAATGGTTAAGCACCCTCCTTAACGATGCCATAGCAGGACGACTTTCAAAATTTGATGCAGATGAAAATTGAGCGAGTAAAGAAGACGTTCCCTCTTCTTTACTCGCTCAATTTTTCTATATTTTCACATTCCATTATATATCATTAATCTGAAAAACACCTAAATTATTCAGAATATCAAGAAATAAAACCTTTAGAATTTTCTTATTTTAAAACAGTAGACAAAATTCCAAAAATTGTGTTAGAATTTGTTTCAATATCATATCGCTTGTTAAATTCCTTTCAAAAGGAAAATAGGTACACGAAAATTTCGTTTCGTGTTTAAAAGGGAAGCTTGGTGAAACTCCAACACGGTCCCGCCACTGTAAATGCTGAGATTTCTTTGTTAGTGCCACTGTGAGAACGGGAAGGTGAAAGAAATTATATGAAGCATAAGTCAGGAGACCTGCCTGTTTTAACAACACTGATAGATTCACGGATGATGATGAGGTGTTAAAACAAAAAGGAAGGCTTATTTTCTATGTCTTTGTACTTTTTGTTATAAGTATTTCCTAGTAAACGGAAATGCTTACTTTCAATTAGGGAGGAATTTAAAATGGCAATTCAAACAAGTAACTTAGGTTATCCACGTATCGGACTACAACGAGAATGGAAAAAAACATTGGAAGCTTTTTGGTCCAATAAAATTGATGAAGAACAATTTTTAACAACGATGAAAGAAATTCGCCTTCAACACGTAAAAGTACAGCAAGAAAAAGGAATTGAACTCATTCCAGTCGGCGATTTTACATATTATGATCACGTTCTGGATACTGCTTATATGTTAGGTTTTATCCCGTCACGTTTTTCTGAGTTTACATCTTACCTTGATGTATATTTTGCAATGGCGCGTGGCTCTAAAGATCACGTAGCTTCCGAAATGACTAAATGGTTTAACACAAACTATCATTATATTGTTCCTGAATATGAAGAGGGATTACAAATCTCTTTAAAAGATAATCGTCCACTTCGCTTATACGAAGAGGCAAAACAAGAATTAGGCGTAGATGGAAAGCCTGTTATTTTAGGACCATATACTTTCTTAAAATTAGCAAAAGGCTATAAACAAGATCAATTTGCTACTATTTTAAAACAGTTAGTTACACCTTACGTACAACTACTTTCAGAACTACATGCGGCTGGTGCACAAATCATTCAAGTTGATGAACCGATTTTCGCTTCTTTAACTAAAGAAGAAATTCAGCATGCGAAAGAAATTTATGAAACTATTCGTAAAGAAGTTCCAAACGCGAATCTTCTTTTACAAACATATTTTGATAGTGTAGAAGAAAACTATGAAGAAATTATTACATTCCCTGTATCTAGTGTTGGTTTAGATTTCGTTCACGGTAAAGAAGGTAATTTAAATGCTATTGCGAAATACGGATTCCCAGCTGACAAAACTTTAGCAGTCGGTTGTATAGATGGCCGTAACATTTGGAGAGCGGACCTTGATGAAATTCTTACGTTATTTACAACGTTACAAAAACAAGTCCAAACAAAAGATTTCATCGTTCAGCCTTCTTGTAGTTTAATGCATTCACCAATTGATAAAACCGAAGAAACTCACTTATCGACTGAACTATTTGATGCGCTAGCATTTGCAAACCAAAAATTAGAAGAACTAGTTCTTATTCATTCTGCTTTGACTCAAGGTACAGAAAGCATTAGTAACGAACTTGAAACATATCGCAATGCGCACCATACAATACGTTCATCTGCTGCACGTAACCGAGAAGATGTCAAAGCAGCACGAACAGCACTAAAAGAAGAAGATTTTTCACGCCCTCTTCCATTTGAAAAACGATACGAATTACAACAAGTTGCTCTGCAGTTACCGTTGTTACCAACAACAACTATCGGTAGCTTCCCGCAAACAACTGAAGTTCGTCAAACGCGAAAAGAATGGCGTAACGGCGTTATCTCAAATGAACAATATGAGCAATTTATTGAAAAAGAAACAGAAAAATGGATTCGTTACCAAGAAGAAATCGGTCTTGATGTTCTTGTTCATGGTGAATTTGAAAGAACTGACATGGTCGAATACTTCGGTGAACGTCTTGCTGGTTTCTCCTTCACTAAAAACGGTTGGGTACAATCGTATGGTTCCCGTTGCGTGAAACCACCTGTTATTTATGGTGATGTTGCCTTTATAAATGGAATGACTATTAAAGAAACTGTATACGCACAAAGCTTAACAGAAAAAGTAGTAAAAGGTATGCTAACTGGACCTGTCACTATTTTAAATTGGTCATTCGTTCGAAATGATATTTCAAGAAAAGAAGTTTCCTATCAAATTGCATTAGCACTTCGTCATGAAATTGAATTACTTGAATCGTCTGGAATTAGAGTAATCCAAGTCGATGAGCCAGCGCTTCGTGAAGGAATGCCACTAAAAGAAAAAGATTGGGATGCATATATTACATGGGCAGTTCAATCCTTCCTTTTAGCAACATCTTCTGTAGCCAATGAAACGCAAATTCATACGCACATGTGTTACAGTAACTTCGAAGATATTGTAGATGCTATTCGTGCATTAGATGCGGATGTCATTTCTATCGAAACATCACGTAGTCACGGAGAATTTATTGATACATTAAAACATACAACATATGAAAAAGGGATCGGTCTAGGGGTATACGATATTCATAGCCCACGTGTACCGAGTAAAGATGAAATGTTTGAAATCGTAGAACAATCTTTACAAGTATGTGATCCTAAATATTTCTGGATTAATCCTGACTGTGGTTTAAAAACAAGAAAAACAGAAGAAGTTATTCCAGCTTTAGAACACATGGTGCAAGCAGCAAAAGATGCTCGTTCCCTTTTAAAAACAAATGCATAACAAAAATGGGTTATCCTTCCTTAGGATAACCCATTTTTTATTCTTTACTTTCAAAAAAGAATTCGTATTGTAGTTTATATAACTCATCATCCGTTGGTTCTTCAAGAGGAATTACCTGCAATACAACTGTATACTCACCATTTGGAATAGGAATTTGAAATTTATTTGAAAGAATACTCGTTACAACGATACATTCATTTTTAATTGTAAAAGGAACCGTAACTGTTCTAATTACTTCTTCTTTTTCAATATGTTTTCCACAAGTCACTTTTATTTCACAAGTATAATCAGAAAGTGCTTCAAAAATAACAGTTCCATCCGCCTTAGCATAACCTCTATCAAAATCTTCATCCGTCCAGTCTACGTAAGGCTGTTCACCGTCATAGTTCATCAACATTAATTGTGAATAAGAAATTGTTAACTCCATCGTTCCCCTTCTCCTTCATTATGAAATATGTAACACTACTTCACTTCAAATTTCACACGCGTACCATCTGGATATTTATCTAACTTATTTCCTACCCAAGAACCTGCTCCGCGATTATCCGCTGGACTTATATATTCAATATGCGCCCCTTTTCCGCCTTCTTTACACATCGCCATTGGCCATTCATCACGATCATAGCCTTTTTTTGATGGATATGGAGCTAACGATAATTTCCTTCTATCTCCAGCACCACCACGATCAATTGTACAAACTTCTGAATGTCCTTCTTTTATAGCATCCGTAATATGTTTCCCTGTCTCTGGATATCGCTCTTTCGGAAATTCTAGAACTTGATCATACGCATTCGTTTTTTTGATACTTGTTTCCTCTGGAACAAGTACTTCATACACCGCTACTACAATAGAAAGAATTGCAATAATTGAAATGATAATACCTTTTAATTGCTTCATGTATACCTCCATGATTCTACCAGTTTCTTTTCCTCCGTTATTATAACAAACTTCTCCTGTATATGTTTTCAGACATTATTTTAGCTCTTCTTCGCCATTCCGCCAAAAATCTCTCATTTTTCTTCATCTTTTCACTAATGCTGTAGAAAACTAATAACCTTCCGACATTCTTTTTCAAAGGAAGTCCTCATAAAAAGATTGAAATGATATATACGATACTTTTTGGGGAGGAAATAACATGGAAGCTATCTATAAAACAAAAGATGTCACGAATAAAACAGGCATCCCAAAACATATAGTCCGTAAATATAGTCAACTGTTAGAGGAACATGGGTATATCATTTCAAAAACAGCTGATGCTCGTATTTATAAACTGGATGATTTAAAACTATTGAAATCTATACATGAAAGAGCTGCTAAACTGCAAGAAGATATTTCAGAAACGATACCTATTATTTTAAAAGAAAAAGAGGCCCCGCCTGTACCCGCTATACAAGATAAGCAAGAAATACAAACGAAAGAAAAAGAAGATGGGCGTAACTTTGAGGAGTTCATGTTAAAACTCGAAATGCTCGCTCAATTAAATGAAGCAATTATTCATCAAAATTCTACTCTAATTACACAAAATCGTTTGAAAGATGAAAAATTAGATGAATTGATGCAACAAGTTTATGTAAAAGAAGGCTCTCAAGAAAAAATGCTACAAGAGTTAGTTGATCACGCCGCTCAAACAGATGCCTTGCAAAAAGAAAAGATGGACTTATTAATGAATCATATGTATAAACGAGAATCCAAGCAAGAAGAAAAAATGAATAAACTCGTTAATCAAATTTATCATAAAGACAGTAACCGTGATACACAACTTATGCAAGTTATTCGCGAAATTCAAGAAACAAAAAGAATGGTCGCCGCCTCAAAAGAACAAGGTTTCTTCCATTCATTTAAAAGTTTATTTAGCCGAACAAAACAAGAAAGAACAAACGAATAAACAATATACAATAAAAAGTTACCTTCCATCGGTAACTTTTATTCCTTACTTCTTACAGCTGGTAATATAATAATCGCTTCAGTACCTTTTCCGCTTTCGCTTTTATATTCCAGTGTACCATTATGCGCTTGTAAAATACTAAATGTCACCATAAGTCCTAATCCTGTCCCTTTTTCTTTTAAAGAATAATACGGTTGTCCAAGCCTTGCTAACTGTTCTTTTGTCATACCAACGCCACTATCTTTAACTCTTATTACGATTGTTTCGTCTTTTTGAACAGCCGTTACTTTTAAATATCCTTTATTTCCTTGAATTGCTTCAATACCATTTTTAACAACATTCATAATAGCTTGCTTCAATTTCGTCTTATCACCAATCGTATAAAGGCTCTCAGAAATCTCAACTTGCAAATATACACCTTGCATCGCTGCAAATGATGACATTAAAGTAGTCATTTCTATAAGTTGCGCGGATAAACAAATGTGTTCTTTTTTCTCAATTTGCGGTCTTGCTAAATTTAAATAATCTGAAATAATTTGTTCCGCCCGATCTAATTCAGCTAATACGAGACGCATATAGTCCTTATTCTTCATTTCTTCCGTACTTTCTAGCAATTGGATAAATCCACGAACAACAGTGAGCGGATTTCGAACCTCATGTGCAACACTTGCTGCTAATTCACTTACGATATTAAGTTTTTCTGATTTTTGCATCTCAGTACGTAGTAATGCGTTTTCATTTAAATATTCCGTTAAATACACCTGAAATACCATAGTCATAACCATAATAAGCGAGGCAAATATAAATCCGCTATATATTTGCGAAATATACGGTGTAAAACCTGTTTCTAACAGCACATTAATTATACCAAATACTAGAAAAACCAACACATAAAATGACGAAATCATAAATGCTAAAATTAGCTTCTTACCCCTTGAAAAAAGAGACCATTTCTTTGATAAGAACAATGGAACTATCAATAGAAATATTACTTCTACAACTGGAAGAATGCTCATTCCTTTTAGTGCCCATTCATATGTAACAAAAATAACTGCTGGGATTAAACCGACAATCCCACCATATAAAAAACCACTGACAATTGGGATTGGGTGAAAGTTATACCCGCAAACATTGTCAAAACAAATAGAATATGTCATGGAGAGAACGAGCGTAACGCTAGATAAAAACATAATAAAGTAACGATTCGGCTTCGGAGGCATTTCTTGATAGCGATTTAAACGAATCGCTTCATATAAAAATAATGGCAAAATAATGATGGCAATTTGGATCAATAAATCACGGATAAGCTCCATAGCCTCTCATCCCCTATATGTATTTTGATATGATTATATCATTTTATTAGTTTATTTGTTTTAAAATTTTGATTTTTCTTAACATATTTGTTAATTCTTTGTTAACAACACATATTAATTGTTACAGATTTTCGAAATGATTGTAAACCCTGTACCAAATTTCCTTCATGCAGTATACAATGAATACGGATTACAAAGAAAATATAAAAAATACTTCACTAGACGGACAACTATAGTAAAATACAGCATATAATCCATACTATCTATGTTTACAAATAAGTGATCATTACTTTAGTAGGAGGAAGATAAATATGGCAGGTACTACGCTTGTTTTAAAAGAAGAAAATTTGGTAGTTCTAGAAAATGTTGAAAAATCAGTGTATGAGGAATTACAGCATAAAACAGGAGAAGCAGATTGCACATGTGCTGTGAACGAATCAGTTGTTCACCTTGGCAAAGTATCCTCTGTACTTTGGAATGAAGATGAAATAGATTGGGAATACGGATACTAAAAAGCCGCTTATAGCGGCTTTTTTTCTGTTCTCTCTTTCTAAATTTCATATACAAAGCGCAATCATAGAAAGTATGATAAAATGAACTTAATTTTCAAACGGAAGAAAGGGAGATACAATGGAACAATTCATTAATCCTAGAGTAAAGGACATCCAAATTTCTGGAATCCGCCAATTCTCTAATATGATTCAAAACTATGATAATCTTATCTCTTTAACAATTGGGCAACCCGATTTCCCTACACCTTCTCTCGTAAAAGAAGCGGCAAAACGGGCCATTACAGAAAATTATACAAGCTACACACATAACGCTGGTTTACTAGAATTACGAAAGGCCGCTTGTAACTTTGTAAAAGATAACTACGATTTACATTATTCAGCTGAAAACGAAACCATCGTTACAATCGGTGCTAGTGAAGCAATTGACGTTGCATTCCGAACGATTTTAGAGCCCGGGACAGAAGTAATTTTGCCTGCTCCTATTTATCCAGGTTACGAGCCTATTATTCGACTATGCGGCGCAACGCCAATTTTTGTAGATGTTCGTGAAACTGGATTTCGTTTAACTGCTGCAGCACTAGAAAATGCTATTACAGAAAAAACGAGATGCGTCGTACTGCCATATCCTTCTAATCCAACTGGTGTAACTTTATCAAAAGAAGAATTAAAAGATATTGTATCAGTCTTAAAAGATAAAAATATTTTTGTTCTTTCAGATGAAATTTACAGCGAACTTGTATACGAAGAAAAACACACATCTATCGCCCATTTCCCAGAAATGCGTGAAAAGACGATCGTCATTAACGGTTTATCTAAATCACATTCTATGACTGGCTGGCGTGTTGGACTTTTATTCGCACCAAACTATTTAGCAGGACATATTTTAAAAGTTCATCAATACAATGTAACATGTGCTACTTCAATCGCCCAATATGCCGCAATCGAAGCATTAACTGCCGCTAAAGACGCACCGAAGATGATGCGCCACCAATACAAAAAACGCCGTGATTACGTATATAATAGACTCACTCAAATGGGGCTAACAGTTGAAAAACCAACAGGTGCATTTTACTTATTCCCATATGTTGGCCATTTAACATCTTCATCATTTGATTTTGCACTTGATCTAGTAAAAGAAGCTGGACTAGCCATCGTTCCTGGAACAGCATTTTCTGAGTATGGTGAAGGTTATCTTCGCCTTTCCTATGCATATAGTATCGAAACTTTAAAAGAAGGCTGTGATCGTTTAGAAGCCTTTCTACAAAAAAAAGCTAAGAGTTAAACTCCTAGCTTTTTTATGCATAATGATCACATGTTTGACGCTTCAATAATTTATGCGGAATAATGATACACTTGGCAGTAGATTCAGCATTCTCTACTTTATCAACTAAAGCTTTTGCTGCTTCATATCCTAACTGATATATATTCACATCAACTGTTGAAAGCGGCGGACTCGCAATTTCTGATAATAAAGCATTATTAAAGCTTACAATTGAAACGTCTTTCGGTACAACGAATCCTTTTTTAGAAAGCGCACTTAACACACCAAGTCCAATTAAATCATCCGTAGCTATAATTGCTGTCGGTGGTTGTTTTAGTCCCATTAACTCTTCAACAGCTTGTTGACCACTTTCCCTTGAAAAATCAAAATGTAAAATATACTCTTTCGGTAATACAATGTCTGCTAATTTTAAAGCATCACTCATACCTGCTAAACGATCTCTTGTTACAAGTAAATCTGAGCCACCACCAATGAACGCGACCTGTTTATGTCCTAGTGAAATTAAATATTCTGCCACTTCTCTTGCAGCTGTATAATTGTCATTATCTACATATGTGATTTCATCTTTTCGATCATATGGTTTTCCAATTAAAACAAACGGGAAGTTTTGGTCATGCAAGTATTGAATAATCCGATCGTTCTCTCTTGAATATAAAAGAATAATACCACCAATTTGACGCCCTTGTACCATTTTTACAACACCATTAAAAATTTCATCTTCCGTTTCACCTGTCGACATATAAAGTGCATACCCTTCCACATGTGCAAATGAACTAATTCCTCTTATAACTTCCGGGAAAAACGGATTTTGAAAAGCTTTACTTGCAGAGCTTGGCATAACAAGACCAAGTGTCTTCGTCGTTTGGTTCGCAAGGTTTCTTGCATTTAAATTTGGATGATATCCTAATTCACTCATTACTTTTCGAACACGGCGCTTTGTCTTTTCACTTATACTTGGATTATCAGCAATTACACGAGAAACAGTTGATGGTGCTACGTTCGCCTTCTTCGCCACATCTTTAATTGTAACTGTCATAAAAAATCCCCTCCTCTCACTTCTCTGCCATTTTTCATATATTTTATCTTGCACTCGTTGCAAGTCATAGGAGAAGTCATAAACTTTCATTTATTTATTTTATCTTGCAAAACTTATCATATTCTCCCTCTCCATGTATTGTAAGGGATATAGCTCTTTTTTCCTATACTATAATATACTATTTATTTCACTTATTTTCACATGTGATGTCAAATCTCTTTTCATCTCCCTATAAAGCTTTTTATAGGGAGATGAAAAGAAAAATGGGACGTAATGTCCCATTTTTCATCCTTTCGTACCTCCAGCTGTTAAACCAGAGATAAAGTATTTTTGTAGTGATAGGAATAAAATTGAAATTGGGATTGCAATTAATACTGAACCCGCTGCAAACGTCGTAAATTCATTACCAAATTTCTTCGCTACCATTTCATATAATCCAACTGCTAAAGTATAATTTTCTGGTGTGCGCAAAATGATACTCGCTAAAATGAAATCTGTAAATGGACCGATGAAAGTGAATAACGCTACAACCGCTACGATTGGCTTTGCAAGCGGCATAATGATTTGCCAAAAAATACGAAAATGCCCTGCTCCATCCATACGAGCTGACTCATCCAATTCTTTCGGAATCGTATCAAAATACCCTTTCATAAGCCATGTATTCATAGGGATTGCCCCGCCTACATAAATTAAAATTAATGCAAGGTGTGTATCAATTAATCCTGTTAACTGCGCTAATACGTATAGAGCGATTAACGCTGCAAAGTTCGGAATCATTTGCAGAATTAAAAATGTTAGTAAGCCATTTTTTCTTCCAACAAAACGGTATCTCGAAAATGCATAAGCAGTAAAACTAATTGCTAACACTGAGAAAATCATCGTTAAAACACTTACTTTTAATGTGTTTTTATACCATAGTAAGTAATTACTATTCTCTAGATCTAATAACTTACGATAATGATCTAACGTTGCATTTTGCGGAATAATACTTGATCCAGATAAACTATCACCCGGATTAAACGATGAGCCAATAATCCATAATAATGGATAGAAAATTATGGCACACATTACAAAAATAACGAAATAGCTTAATGAGAGACGTAACATCTTCTGTCTTTTAATATTCATTTACATCATATCCTCTTCTTGGAATGATTTTGTTCTCTTAAATTGCCATAACGCAACTGTAATAACGATTAACGATAAAATCATTGTAAGAGCTGCTGCTTTCCCGTACTGCGCTGAAGTCATCGTCAACTTATAAATCCATGAAATTAAAATATCTGTTCCACCTGCATCTTGTCCAGCTACAGCAGGTCCTCCGCCGTTAAATAGATAGATAATACTAAAGTTATTAAAGTTAAACGTATATTGCGTAATTAATATTGGTGCTGTTGCATATAAAACAAGTGGCAATGTAATTTTACGAAACTGTTGCCAAGCTGTCGCTCCATCTACTGTAGCCGCTTCATATAATTCTCCTGGAATCGATTGCAAAATACCTGTTGTCATTGCAAAGACGAATGGGAACCCAAGCCACGTTTGAATCATAATTAAAGCTATCTTCGCCCAAAATGGATCTGTCATCCAAGCTATCTTTTCAATTCCGAATAACGCCAATACTTGATTGTTAATTGCTCCAAACGTTTCATTAAACATACCAGAGAAAACAAGAATAGATACGAATGCTGGAACAGCCCACGGTAAAATGAAGATTGTTCGAATAATTGCCTTCCCTTTAATACCAGGCTGATTTACGATAATCGCTAAAAAAATACCGAGTGCAACTTGTAATGTCGTTGCAACGAATGTCCAAATGACCGTCCAAGAGAATACACTTAAAAATGTCTCTCTCCACATCGGTAGTGTGAAAATATCAATAAAGTTTTTAAAGCCCACCCAATCTACTAATTTAGCTGGAGGAGAATGATATAAATCATAGTTCGTAAATCCAATTAAAATTACGAAAATGATTGGAAATACAACAACAAAGATAAGTAGTAGAAAACCTGGCGAAACCATTAAATACGGAAAGCCTTGATCTAATAAATTACGGTATTGCTCTTTTACAGAGTTTAAAGGTGTTCCGATATCACGTTTCTTTCCATTTTGATACGCATCATATAAATTAAATGCATATATTCCGAGTCCAAACCCGATAACGATAAGTGCTAAGATCCCTTCCACTAATAGAAAGACAGAATGATCACGTGGAACTTCTGTACCAAGCGTTACAATCCCCCATAATCCCATATTTAATAAATCAGCAAAGGCTACAATAAATGAACCTGTTAATACTAGAAAAATAAGACCTTTTACAAATTGTTTATTATACATTTGGCCCACGCCCGGAATGATTGATAACATGGTTGCCATTTTCCTATGTTTTGAACCGTTCATATCTTTCATTGGTTCCATAGATGTTTGCATATTCCTTCCCCCTTTTTTCTTCCTACTTGGAAGGGAGAGAATTCGTGCCCCTCATATTAGAGGCACGAACTTCACCTTATTTTTTCTTGTTATGATTTGCCTCAATATTACCTTTAATTTGCTTCACTGCACTATCAAGAGCTGCTTTTGGCGCCTCTTTATCTGTAACAACTAATTGAAGGGCATCTCCAGCTGGTTTCCATACTTCTTGCATTTCTGGAATGTTTGGCATTGGAATTCCATTTTCTGATTGCGTTGCAACCGCTTTTGCAGCTTCGTTATCTTTAATAATCGGATCTTCCATTACTGATTTTACTGGCGGAATTTCTTTCGTTTTCTCAAATCTAATTTTCGCGTTTTCTTCATTCGTTACCCATTCAGTGAATTTAGTAGCTAAATCATTTTGTTTAGAGAAGCTTGTTACATGCCATCCTTTTACCCCAACGAACGTTTTCATCGGTTGACCATTTGGTAATTTTGGCATTGGAGCAACACCATAATCAATTCCGTTCTTTTCCATCGCTTGGAACGCCCATGGTCCGTTCATGATAGAAGCTGCTTTTCCTTCATTAAATAATCCATCAGCAGCAGGTCCACCAGATTCACCGATAATACCTTTCGGGAATAGTTTTTCTTTGTACCATTTCTGAAGATATTCAGCACCTTGTACAGCACCACTATTATTTAACCCAACATCACTTGCATTTGGTTTTCCATCTTTTTCACCAAACACATAACCACCCATACCTGCCATGAATGCATTAGCAAAGTAGAAATTATCTCCTAATGTTAAAAATCCGTACTTGCCATCCTTTGTAAAATCTTTTGAGAAGTTAAACAATTCGTCCATTGTTTCTGGTGCTTTTTGCATAAACTTTTTATTGTAAATAAAGACTGGTGTTTCAATCGCTTTTGGTAAGCCATATAGTTTCCCGTTATATGTCTGTGCTTCTATTGATAAATCAGTAAACTTACTCTTAACAGCATCATCTGCTTTCACTTCAGAAAGTAAGCCCTCTGTTACTGCATTTCCGATTTGATCGTGTGGCAATGTTACAACATCCGGTCCAGTCCCCGCTGGTCCATCAAGACGTAACTTCTTCACTTGATCTGTCATTTGCATTTCAACAACTTTTACTTTTACTTTATATTTTTCCTCAAAGCTTTTCACTGCTGGTTCTAAACCAACGCCTTTTTTATCATCTTCCCAAACGAGAAGGTCATAGTCTTTCTTCGCTTTACTTTCCTCTTTTTTCCCTGAATCTTTCGGCCCACATGCAGATAACATACCAATTGATAATGCCGAAACCGTTAATAATGATAATGCTTTCTTCATCCCCAAAAACCTCCCTAAATTGTCTATGTACCTCACTAATTGAAAACGTTTGCATTTGAAAGTTTAATAGAAGCGCAAACCTTATCTCAAATCTATGAAAACGTTTGCGCTATTTGTCTATCATTATACATTCTTTTATTCATTTTGCAAATATTAATTTTAAAAATAATGTCATTATGCTCTTTATACATTGACTTTATATGAAATGAATACTACTCTTATAAGCAATATTAAAGCTAATAGAAAGGCAATCGTTTGCAATACAGGCTTTATTATTACATTTAAGGGAATAATATGTATAGAGATATTAAAGGGGGATTTTCTATATGCTTAAAGAAGCCGTTTACCATAGGCCGAAAGATAATTATGCATACGCTTACGATGAAAAAACAATTCACATCCGAATACGTACTAAGAGAAACGATGTTCAAATCGCCACTCTTATTTATGGTGACCCTTACGAATGGACAGATGGAAAATGGATTACGTCAAATACGCCGATGAACAAAACTGGTTCTACTGCATTATTTGATTATTGGTCCATTTCAATCGAACCAAAATTTAAGCGCTTACGTTATGGATTCGAATTAAAAACTGAGACAGAAACTCTTATTTATGCAGAACGAGGCTTTTTCTCAAACATTCCAGATGACGATGTCGGTAACTTTTTCTGCTTTCCATTCATTCATACAAAAGACGTTTTCATGGCACCACCTTGGATTAAGGACACAGTATGGTATCAAATCTTCCCAGAACGATTCGCTAACGGGGACAGCACATTAAATCCAGCAAACACCCTCCCTTGGGGAAGTACCGAACCAACTCCAACTAATTTTTTCGGAGGAGATTTTGCTGGTATTATTCAAAACCTTGATTACCTTGTTAAACTTGGGATTTCCGGAATATACTTCACACCTATTTTTAAAGCTCATTCAAACCATAAATATGACACTATTGACTACATGGAAATCGATCCGCAATTCGGGACGAAAGAAACTTTCAAAGAACTTGTTGGGGCATGTCATAAACACGGTATAAAAGTAATGCTCGATGCTGTGTTTAATCATAGTGGCTACTTTTTCGATAAATTCCAGGACGTACTAGAACATGGTGAAAAGTCAGCATATAAAGAGTGGTTCCACATTCATGAATTCCCAATTATAACCGAGCCACTTCCTAATTATGATACTTTCGCATTTACACCGTATATGCCTAAATTAAATACTGCACACCCAGAT
The DNA here is from genome assembly GCF_002073415.2 of Bacillus sp. FDAARGOS_235. Classification (NCBI taxonomy): domain Bacteria; kingdom Bacillati; phylum Bacillota; class Bacilli; order Caryophanales; family Bacillaceae; genus Bacillus; species Bacillus sp. FDAARGOS_235. The sequence continues at coordinate 4,280,888 of NZ_CP020437.2, read as the reverse complement.
GTAAAAGAATATTTACTTGAAGTAGGGCGTTATTGGGTAAGAGAATTCAATATAGACGGTTGGCGCCTTGATGTAGCAAATGAAGTTGACCACTGCTTTTGGAGAGAATTCCGAAGTGAGATAAAGGCGTTAAATCCTGAAATATATATTTTAGGAGAAATTTGGCACGACGCCCTCCCATGGCTACACGGAGATCAATTTGATGCTGTCATGAGCTATCCTGTTACAAATGCTCTACTTTCTTACTTTGCTAACAATTCCATTAAAGCAAGTGAATTCATGAAACAAATTACAGAATCCCTACATTCCTACTCTATGAATATAAATGAAGCCGCATTTCATTTATTAGACAGCCATGATACACCAAGAATATTAACAACATGTAACGGAGATAAAAATAAGTTAAAGTTACTCTATGTATTCCATCTTTCTTACATCGGCTCTCCTTGTATTTATTATGGAGACGAAATCGGTATGGATGGCGGCATGGACCCGGATTGCCGCAAATGTATGATTTGGGATACAAAAGAACAAGACCATGTATTATTTACACATATACAAACATTACTTTCATTACGAAAACAATATAAAGCATTTGGAGGACATGGTACATTCCAATTCATCGAAGCAAATGATGAACATAATTACATTTCTTATACGAAAACATATGGAGATGAAACTATCTTTTTCGTTTTAAATCCTACTAACGATGAAATTACAGCTTCACTCCCTATCCATATTACAAGGAAGAAAATAGTCAATATATATACAAGCGAAGAATTTTCAGCAGAAGCAAGTGTATTACAAGTTACACTTCCACCGCACGGATTCTCAATATTAAAATGGTAATAGAAAAAGCCTTATGCCGCTCGGACATAAGGCTTTTTCTTATTTCAATTTATACACCATTGCTTCATATGGACGCAATGTAACGTTTTCCATTAATCCATTTTCCGAGTCATAATTGTGTATTAACAGTTCTGATTCACTATAAACAATATTCTCAGGCAATTCAAATACACATTGATCCGCAGTGAAGTTTGCAATCACAAGTAGCTTTTCTTCTCCATATGTTCTTACATAAGCAAAAATAGAAGGGCTATTATCTAGTATTAAATCATACGATCCATACACAACTATTTCATTATTTTTGCGTAACTCAATTAATTTCTTATAGTAATAAAAAATTGATCCTTCGTCTTGGATTGCTTGTTTCACATTAATCTCTTTGTAATTAGGGTTTACCGTAATCCAAGGTTCACCCGTTGTAAATCCAGCGTGATACTGATCATCCCACTGCATCGGAGTTCTAGCATTATCACGACCTTTTATATAAATAGATTCCATGACTTTTTCTTTATCTTCACCACGGTCTATCACTTTTTCTTTATACATATTTAGCGTTTCAATATCTCGATATTCATCAATTGATTCGAATCGAACGTTAGTCATTCCGATTTCTTCTCCTTGATAAATATATGGTGTTCCTTTCATCATATGAAGCACCGTCGCTAACATTTTCGCAGATTCAGTACGATACATCCCATCATTACCAAAACGAGATACAACGCGTGGCTGATCATGGTTATTCCAATACAGGCTATTCCATCCTGTATGCTCTAATGCTTTTTGCCACTTTGTTAAATTCTGTTTTAAAGTAAGAAGTGGACATGGTTTTACATCCCATTTTCCGCCTTCTCCTGAATCTAAATCCATATGTTCAAATTGAAATACCATTTGTAGTTCTTTTCTAGCTTCTCCTGTATACAATTTAGCTTCTTCTGTCGTTACACCAGGCATTTCACCAACCGTCATAATATCATAATGAGACAATACTTCTTCATTCATTTCATGCAAATATTTATGAATGTTTGGACCGTTCATAAAATGCTTATGACCTGAAACATACCCCTCTTCTTCTGTTTCAACAGTCGGTAAACCTTCTTCTTTAGAAATAAAATTGATAACATCCATGCGGAATCCATCAATTCCTTTTTCTAACCAAAACTTCATCATTTCATAAACATCTTGTCTTACCTGTTCATTATCCCAATTTAAATCCGGCTGTTTTTTAGAAAACAGATGTAAATAATACTCATCTGTCATTTCATCATATTGCCATGCAGATCCACTAAAAGCTGCTCCCCAGTTATTCGGCTCTTTCCCTTCTTTTCCAGAACGCCATATATAGTAATCTCTATATTTATTATCTGTTGATTTACGTGATTCAATAAACCAATTATGTTCATCAGAAGTATGATTAACAACTAAATCCATCATAAGTTTCATATTACGTTCATGCATTTCATGTAATAGCTCATCCCAATCTTCCATTGTTCCGAACTCGTTCATAATTTTACAATAATCACTTATATCATAACCATTATCATCATTTGGAGATTCATAGACTGGCGATAACCAAATTACATCAATCCCTAATTCTTTTAAGTAATCTAGCTTTGAAATAATACCACGAAGATCCCCTATACCATCACCATTACTATCCATAAAGCTACGAGGATAAATTTGATATACTACACTTTCTTTCCACCATTGTTTTTCCATTATGCTACCCCATTTCATTAGTAATTCATTCTTCTCTTTCTCCCAAGGCGCAAACGTTTTCACTAATGAATGATAACAGATTCTATCTTAATTTAAAATAGCGCTTACAATTTTTATCCTTCTTTTTCTAGGAAAACATATGAAAACTACTACATATCACTCGAATAAATGAAAACGTTTTATTTTTTTATTTATTTTTTGAATCTATTCGTTTATAATAAATTCAAAGAAAACGTTTGCATAATTTTTTCTAGGGGGAAATACCATGGCAGAACTGAAATTAGAAAACATTTATAAAATATATGATAATAACGTAACCGCTGTAACAGATTTTAATTTACACATTCAAGATAAAGAGTTTATCGTATTTGTTGGTCCTTCTGGATGCGGAAAATCTACAACATTACGAATGGTAGCTGGACTTGAAGATATTTCAAAAGGAGAATTTTCAATTGATGGTAAGCTAATGAATGATGTTCCTCCAAAAGATCGTGATATCGCAATGGTTTTCCAAAACTATGCTCTTTATCCACATATGAGTGTATATGATAATATGGCATTTGGATTAAAGCTTCGAAAAATACCAAAAGATGAAATCGATCGTCGTGTGAAAGATGCCGCACGAATTTTAGGGCTTGAACAATATTTAGATAGAAAACCAAAAGCGTTATCAGGTGGACAACGCCAACGTGTTGCGTTAGGTAGAGCAATCGTTCGAGACGCGAAAGTTTTCTTAATGGATGAACCATTATCAAACTTAGATGCAAAACTCCGTGTTGCAATGCGCTCAGAAATTTCTAAGTTACACCATCGCCTTGGAACAACGACAATTTATGTAACACATGATCAAACAGAAGCAATGACAATGGCTTCCCGTCTTGTTGTTATGAAGGACGGAAAGATTCAACAAATTGGAACTCCAAAAGAAGTATATGAAACACCTGAAAACATTTTTGTTGGCGGATTTATTGGCTCTCCAGCTATGAATTTCTTCCGTGGTACATTAACTGAAACTGATTTCGTTATAGATAATTCATTGAAAACCAAAGTATCTGAAGGAAAAATGAAATTATTACGTGAACAAGGTTATGTAAATAAGGAAATCGTTTTAGGAATTCGTCCTGAAGATATTCATGATGAACTACTATTTTTAGAGGCTTCACAATCTACTACTTTCACATCAAAAATTGAAGTTGCTGAGTTGTTAGGTGCTGAATCCATTTTATATATGAAACTTGGAAATCAAGATTTTGCAGCACGTGTTGATGCAAGACATATATTCTCACCTGGAGACCAAATTAAATTAGCATTTGATTTAAATAAAGCGCATTTCTTTGATAGCCAAACCGAACAACGTATTCGCTAAAAAAATTTTCTTGTATATAACATACAAAAAAACCGTCCACATACATTGAGGGCGGTTTTCATTATTATACTAGGGCTTCTACTGTATGAAATGATTGTCCTTTCGTGCTAATACTACCGAAAATCGGTAAGTCACTAAGCACCACTTCTTCTTGCTGTTTCATAAAAGATGACGTTAATTGTTTTATCTCTATCCAAACGTCATTAATACAAAGTACATTGGAATCGTTCTCTTGTTGGCGAGAAAAAATAGAATCTATTTTATATAAACCAGCATTTTGAAAAAGCATATCAATGCGACTGAATGCATTCAAAGTAATACTGATAACACGTTGCCAATCTCCTTGTTTTTCCATATCATAGGATACAAAAAGGGCTTCTCCGCCTAGATTCGTAATTTCCTCCACTGTTGCTTGTCCACTATCTTGATCAATGTCCGTCACAATTACTTTTGCGCCTTGTTTAGCCAACAAAAGAGCTGTATTACGTCCAATACCGATGCCACCGCCAGTTACGATAGCAACTTTTCCTGCAAGCTTCATTTTCATTACCCCTTCTATAAGTCTTACCGTCATTCAGTATACTCCTTTATAAGATTAGTCTGCAAGCAAGAAAAGTTACTCTTTTATTTGTAAGCGATTACTTTTTTACTCCTTCTTTTTTCTTACTATTACACTGATCGAAAACGAGACCAACGAAAATTAAAACCCCCCAAAAGATTATGCTACCTCCCGTCATTACAACTTCCCCCTTCATTATATAAAGATATTATTTTCATTTATTATACCATTTTCTTAATTTTCAATCTATTGAAAAAGGACTTTCTACTTCGAAAAATATCCTTCCATAATAAAAAACCTTTTTATGTACAAGCATAAAAAGGTTTTTTATTATACTAGATTCATCACTTTTGTCTTTGTAATTAAATCATGAAAACCGCAATTATCTTTGCGGAACAACATCATATATACGTTGCATATTAACGGAATTCCAAGTAACAACATGTTCGGTAATAACAATACAAAAAATCGTAAAGTTAATGTTTGCAACGTTAATTTTTCACTCGTCAATGAAATCAATTTTGTTCTCGTTATTTTTTTCCCAAGTGTAACACCGTTCCAAATAAAAGGTAACAAAATAAAATATAGAACCATTAATATGAAAACTACTGCGAGATCATATCTATAGTCACCGAAACTTATATTAAACCGATTAAAAATAGCACTATAGTTTCCGGTCATAACAGCTACTACTGCACCATACATAACCGAGATTAAAAACATGTCAATTAGGGAAGCACCTATGCGATTCATTACAAGCGCTGGACGATGCATCTTCAACTTCATTTTATGTCGACTCCTTCGTATCCTTCTTTACCCGTTACATCGTACCACTTCTAAAAAACATTGTAAACTGGCGTTTCTCTTACTTTTCTTGTACAATGTGTTACAACAGCATTGTAAAGGAGGTTCCCATATTGAAAAAATGGATAATCCTATTCGTCGCCGTCCTATTAACTGCTTGTACAGGAAATACAAACCATGTATCTTATACGATTAACGATGAATACGAACTCATACGTACTTCTGGAAATGCATTTGAACTGTTCCCTACGCAAGATGCTGTATATGCCACACAATACATCCCTGCCAAAATTACAGACATCGCTTGGGATGATAAATACATTATTGTAAAACAAACAGAGGAAAAGTCAGATCCAAATAACCCTGACGCAGCAATTGCAAATAAAAAAAGTGAACATTATTGGATTATTGACGTAAAGCACAATAAACGTTTCGGTCCCTATAATGAAAAACAATTTAATGAACAAAAAGATGCGTTTAAAATTAAAGTGCCTTTTCAAAATGTAGATTCATACATAAAAGAAATAAAAAAACAGTCAGCATAATATATAGAATGCTGACTGTTTTTCCTTATATCATTTTAAAAACATATTACTCAGAAAGTGAAATGTTAAAACTTTGTGATTCTTTAACAGTTTCTTGTGTTTCTGTGTCTCCTGCCATTAAATCATCCGTTGTAAATTTAATATCCTTTACCTTTTCTTTTCCATCATCAAGTATTAAACCGATAATTCCATCTCTTGTTTCACCAGGCTTATAATCTTCTCTTGATACATTTTTCGTACCAACGAGCGTATCTTCATCATATAAAAAGTTTTGAGTCGCTACTTTAAAATGTTGCTTATCATTAATCGTAACATCATTCATAGAGAAAAATTGCATATTTTTATTCCCGCTATTTTCCACCTTATATGTAATTTCAACGTAACGAATCGTATCACTAATCTCTGTTCCACTTAGCGATGCATATAATTCAGCATCTTCTTGACTTACCTTATCGCCCAATCTACGCTTTACTTCGTCAGGAGTTAATGCCGTATATGCTTTTAATGTATTTTTTGCGTCTTCACTCATTTGTGATAAAGAGATTACTTTCACATCTTGTACATGAATTTTCATTGGTGCTACTTCAAATGTTTGATTCACAGAATGTATCTGCTCTAACTTGAAAGTACCCCATCCTGTTTCTTTCACTTTTTGCCCAATTTTTTTTAGCTCACGCCCACCATATTCTTTTGTTTCAGGAATAGATTCTTTCTTCTTCGGTTCAGCTTTCTTTTCTTCTTGATGGAAGCAACCACTTAACATAAGAAGAAAACTACATAAAACAAAAATACTTTTCCATGCTTTCATCATTTAATTTCTCCTAACACTATCATTCATTAAAATAAATTAGTCCCTAGTCTTGTAAACTATAGAAACAATAAGAAGTCCACAAAACGAACTTGTCAGTCCAGATACTATTATACCCCCTATTTGGAAAATATGAAAATAGGGATTTACGAACGCATGAACGATAAATATAATAGTTGCCACAATGATTGCCGAAACCCAATACTTCCTTTTTTCTGAAGCTATAATAATATCTTTCCCTGTTTCATCTTTATACTTCCATAGTACGTGTAATAGTAATAATAAACCAACACATGTACTCCCATGTTGCATATATTTATACACCGGAATACTATGTAATTCTCTTTGTAACAATGGTATTTCCATAACGAAGTAGCCTGTATTATGAGTAAACGCATCCCAAACAACATGCGTGAGCATACCAAATAAAGCAGAATAGCAAAATACAAAGAAATCCTTCCATGTATGAAGTCCCCACCTCTCATCTACTGCATATGTATAGTAGCCAGCAAATGGTTTAGCTAAATGTGTTATAAACGGCTTTTTTAAAATGTAATGATATATGTATGCTAATAGAAAGACAAGAGGTAAATTTAAATATAAGAACCCAAGCCACGTATGTCCAATCACGCCATACGGTCTAAAGTGTAAAAAATATTCAAAGTCAGGTGCCATACTACCTAATATAAGAGCCGTTACTGAAATATAATTAACCTGCTTTTTAGAAAAAGGGAGAACAGCTGCTGGATGCGCAAATGTAAACGGCATATTTTAACTCCTTTTCATATTTCCAATAGAATATCATCTATCATAACGAGAGAATTGACCTTCATGCAATGTTTATTTTCACATTGGAATATGATAGTTTCCATGTTATAATCCTCATGAAATATTCAGAAAATAAAATGGGAGTTCTCATGTCATTAACACTTTTCTTTTTTCTATGGAAGAACTTAAAAATTATAAAATATACGCCTGCTCTCGTTGGCTTTATAAGCGTTCTTTCCATTTTTATATTGCAGAGAATGACGTTCGGCTGGGAAAATCTCGGTTTTGGCGCACTTTATTAGCAAGTCGTCTTACACTTGTATTTTTTGCTTTTTTTAAATCAAAATCCGTTATGAATTGAGGTTTATATATTGATTGACGTACCCTTTTTAAAAAGTGTCACATTAAAAAAAGAAGATATCCCTAGCTTTTCCGCATATCCTTACTGTTTACCCGCTATTCGAACATTACAATCGCTCCTTTTCCATCCAAATGTAACATTCATTATTGGAGAAAACGGAACAGGTAAATCAACACTACTTGAAGCAATTGCAATTGCTTTAGGTTTTAATGCTGAAGGTGGAACGAAGAATTTCCGTTTTAGCACAAATAATTCACATTCATCTTTACATGAATATCTTCGAATTTCAAAAAGTTTTAATACACCAAGCGATGGTTTCTTTCTTCGCGCTGAATCATTTTATAACGTCGCTTCTTATATCGATGAAATGGATGCTGATCCAGAAGCACGCGGAAATCCAGTTATTGACTCATATGGTGGTATCTCACTACACAAACAATCACATGGCGAATCATTTTTCTCCTTATTTATGAACCGTTTTTCAGGACAAGGTTTATACATTTTAGATGAGCCTGAGGCAGCTTTATCCCCGATGAGACAACTTTCCATGCTCATTCGAATGCACGAACTAGCTGAACAAGGTTCACAATTTGTTATTGCCACGCATTCCCCTATATTAATGGCTTATCCTGAATCTACTATATATTCTTTAACACAAGAGGGGATTCACGAATCATCTTTAGAAGAAACGGAGCATTATCAAACGACGAAACTTTTCTTTGAAAATCGCGATCGATTATTCCATCATCTATTTGAGTCGTAAAAAAGAAGCAGCAAACGCTGCTTCTTTTTTATAATGCTTCTATAAATAAGGCAACCCCGATACCGCCACCGACGCATAAAGAGGCAATTCCTTTTTCTAATCCACGTCTTTTTAATTCATGAATTAAACTTACAGTGATACGAGCTCCTGTACAACCGATTGGGTGTCCAAGTCCTACACCACTACCGTTTACATTCACTTTTTCACGGTCTAAACCTAATTCTTTCTCTACAGCTAGGTATTGCGCAGCGAAAGCTTCATTAATTTCAAGTAAATCTGCATCTTCTAATGACCAATCTACTTTTTCTAATCCTTTACGAATTGCTGGTGCTGGTCCAATTCCCATAATTTTAGGATCTACTCCAGCTACTGAATAGCCAACAATTCTAGCTAACGGTTGTAAGCCTTTTTCTTTCGCTTTTTCTTCACTCATTAATACTAGAACTGCACTTCCGTCATTAAGACCAGATGCATTCCCTGCCGTTACAGATCCATCTTTACGGAAAGCTGGTTTTAATCCAGCTAATTTTTCCGCTGTAATATCTGCACGCGGATGTTCATCCTTAGAAAATACAATTTCTTTTCTACGCTCTTTTATTGTAATAGGAACAATTTGATCGTCAAAGTATCCAGACTCGATTGCTTGTAGTGCCAATGTATGACTGCGAAGCGCAACTTCATCTTGTTCCTCTCTTGTAATTTCATATTGTTCAACTAAATTTTCCGCTGTTTCACCCATCATAATATGATGAATCGGATCTTCTAGCACTTCCCACACCGTATCACGAATTTCTCCGTGCTGTAGACGTTGTCCCCAGCGGTGCTGTTTCAATGCATAAGGGCTCGAACTCATCGCTTCTACTCCACCTGCAATAACAACATCACTCACACCTAATTGAATTTGCATTGCAGCTGACATAATTGCTTGCATACCTGAAGAACATTGGCGTTGGATTGTATAGCCCGTAACTGTGTCAGGAAATCCTGCCGCTAATGCAGCCGTTCTCGCCGTATTTGCTTCATCAGTTCTTTGAATACAATGACCTAAAATTACTTCATCAACTTCATGTGGTTCTACCCCGCCTCGTTTTACAGCTTCCTGAAGTACAGGAACAGCTAATTCTACTGGTGTTATATTTTTTAGTGCTCCTCCGAAAGTTCCAATTGGTGAACGAACTGCAGCTGTAATGACAACATTATGCATTTTGTACTTGCCCCTCTCTTATGTACCCTAGTCAGTTTTTAGGTGAAATTCCATAAGATGTATATCTAAAACTATCATACTATAAACATACTAAAAAATCAAAATATTTAATATAATAAAAATAGAAGGAATTAACCTTCTATTCTGTTAATGCGTATAGGAATTTTTGTAAAATCTTCTCTGTTGTTTTATTCAAATTCGGTAACTTATCTACCGGAAAATATTGAAGCTGTAATCCTTCATGATCAAGCTTAACTTCCCCACTCACATGATGCCCCTGATACAGATGAATGACATTAAAAATTTCATCTCCATTTGGATATTGGAAGTACACTTCTTTTCCCGAAAGAACCCCGATAAATTGCATAATTTTCGCGTTTAGTCCCGTCTCTTCAAATAGTTCTCTGCGAGCAGTTTCTTCTGTCGTTTCTCCTAGCTCCATCGCTCCGCCAGGTACACCCCAATCATATGTGTCTGAACGATATTGAAGCAATACTTCTTGCCTATCATTTAATATAATAATTGCTGATCCTACTAAAATAAGTGGCCTTGTACCAACGACTTTACGTAACTCTTCAATATACCCCAATATGTAAACTCTCCTTTCCTCACCCTCCCTTATCATAACAAAATTTTTCTCATTTTGTTGATGTAAATTTCAAGAAAAAAAGGAAGCTTTCGCTCCCTTTTTTCACTTTATTTCTTAAAACTTTCATATTTTACAGCTTCAAAAGCTTCTTCAATTTCATCATTACGATAATGAACGTATGTAAAACGCCCCAATTCTACTAATCTTGCTATTTCTTGTAACGCTTTATGTTGATCATATGTTTCCCCCAGCTTAATATGTACGTAAAACTTCATTAATGGATGTTCATATACAGGTTCTCCCACCTCTACATATACATCTTCAACCCCTTGCACAACTTTTACATAACTCGCAAATTGATAAAGAGCTTCTCTGTCTGAAACGATTTTTAATGTATACATATATTCTCCCCCTTTCCTTTACTATATCAAAAAGATGACCATACTACGTTATAGAACTATGAAATTTTTTCGACTTGTAGTCTATATATTCATGTAATAAACAAGGCGTTTATCCATACATAGCACCTTTTTCTCACATATATTATAGGAAGAATTTTTTCATTTGAGGTGTTCCCTATGGATCCATACGTCAATATATGTATTTGCATTACGCCAGGCGCCAACATTTCTGAAGACCGTATCGCAAAAGATTTAGCAGTCGCAGAATCAATTTGGCACCCCATTACATTTCAAATTCAAGAAGTAATTGTATTAAATGAGCTTTTTCGTTTTTCAGACCGTGAAATTAGTTATAAAAATTCTATTCAAAGTCAGGAAAAATTAGCATCCTTTTTCCAAACGTGTGTAAATGAAGCTCCAGAATGTGATCTTTATATTTGTTATATTGGCAGTGATTATTTTAAAGAAACAGCAGTAATTGCCTGTGCTTACTCTTTAGCTAAACAACAACAACTTACTGGTTATATCGTTTTAACAAATTCAGCCGCTCCTATGAAAAATATATATACGCTCGCTCACGAAATTGGCCATATTTTATTCACAAGGCGCGTTCACGGAAAACTTACACATGCAGATCCTCATTCTCCAACTGGCTCGGAACACCACCCTTCTCCATCAAATCTGATGTACCCTATAGTCCCCCGTCCAGAAAACGTCCATATTCATTCCTTATTAACAAACGAACAAAAAGAACTCTCTTTACAAAGCTCTTTATTACAAAGAAAAAAACAGTAACAATCTTATTACTGTTTAAAACAACTTATTTAATCAACAAACCAAGTCCCGGCTGCTAGAAATAAAAATAGACAACTAAACGTAAATGTAATCCCTCTAAAAATCCCTATATAATATTTCTTTGGAAATAATTTTTTGCATATCCAGAGCAGCCTTTTTCCTATTAACCCGAAGAACAAAATATATCCTGATGTGTCATCTAATAAAGTATCAAAATAGTTATCATGTACCTTTTTCGAAAAGGTAGTATATAGCCCGAAAATTGTTAAACCTAGAAATATAATAGATAATATACCTAGAAATATACTTTGCATATTTGTTCCCCTCTCAATAAAATATTCCGTTCGCTCAATATCAGTAAAACACTAGTTTACAGTTTTTTGCTCTTCATTTTTTAAAGACCATCGCATTAATACATATAAACTTCCATACAGAAGTAAAGGCTCTAGTATTCCCCAATATGGGTTTTGCTTTCCTAATTCTTTAAATACAAACATAATTAATAGCGGTATAATAACAACTAGCATTCCAATCCATCCAAGTATGTACGCTTCCCCAATTAACAATACTAATAAGACAATTCCAGCTAGTATGTAACTTTGTATAGTAGTTAATTGCAATACAGGTGTCCCATACCATTTATTCATAAACATTAATAATACTAGTAATAAAATTGGTAGCAAAGCTGCTACATAAATAATGCTAAATTCTTTTATTTTGCTTTTAAATGATGACATCTTAAAAGCAAAAATAATACCCACAATAGTAATCATTAAAACAATTGGGTATCCAATCAATTGTACATTCGTTAATGTAAATTCATGATTCGGACTTTCAAATAAAATATTTGTAACTAACCAGTATCCACCAATACCAATAATCATTCCTAAAATACTTTTTATACTCCCGCTTTTATCCTTCTCCATCTCTTTCACCAATTCTTCTGCATACTCTTTTGGTGAATCACCAAATATATCACTTACCGTCTTCCCCTTTTTTTCACCTTCTATTAAATGAAGTTCTGCATCTTCTAGAAAAGCGTCCACATCTTCTTCTTTAATCCCTTTTGTTATTAAATATACTTTCGTATCGATTAAAAACTCTTCTCCTTCTTTAGAAACCTTCATTATAACCCCTCCCTTAATTAACCGTTTCTCTTCTATTCGTCTTCATCATAATTTCAACGAAAATTAAAATAAATAAACTTCCGTATAAACATATAATCTGAAATAACATTGGCATGAGATCTTCTGATGTAAATGCTTGAAATACTAACATAATAGAAAGAGGAATAATTAAATATAAGTTTTTAAACCATCCTTCAAAATACATGTTTATAGCTACTGTCATGATAAAGATCCCACCAGCTAACATATAACTTTGCATTTGGGTGAATGTAACCATCTTTGTAGGATATATTACATCTAATACCGTAACAACTCCTAATAAAAACATTGGAGCAATCATGACTAAAGACCACATAGAAAACCACGTTTTTGTAAAGCTTGTTACAAAGGTCATTTTACGAAGCAAAAAATTAGGGCCTAACACAGCTAACATTAATGTGAAACTATAACCAATGCACTGAATAAGTGAAATTTGTAACTTTCCGTTATTCACTATTAAAATAGAAGCAATAATCCAAAATGCTACGATATTCATTACTGTAAAACCAATTTGCTTCCACGTTTCCTGTCTATCTCTTTCCATCACTTTTACAAGTTCATTAGCATATTCTTTCGGCGAACTTCCAAAAATTTCTTCTACACTTTTCCCGTCACTCTCACCTTCTATTAAATGCAACTCTGCATCTTCTAAAAAGCTTTCCATATCGCTTTCTTTCACACTCTTTGCGGTCAAAAACAATCTCATATCTAACAAAAACTTTTGTGCTTCACTTGATAGCATTATTTTCTTCCCTTCCCTTCAAGTAGACGTTCTACACTACTTTGCATCGCTTCCCAGCGACCCATAAATTCATCCAGTTCATCTTCTCCCTTTTCTGTTAACGTATAATACTTCCTTTTTGGACCAGATGGAGATTCCTTCATTACACTTGATATTAACCCCTCTTTTTGCATCCGTATTAACAACGGATAAATACTTCCCTCACTCGCCATTGTAAAACCATACTTCGCTAGCTTTTCACTCATTTCATAACCGTATATTTCACCTTCAGAAATAATAGCAAGTAAGCATCCTTCTAAAATCCCTTTCAGCATTTGACTTGTCGACATAATTGAAATCCTCCCACTATCTTGTTTTACAAGATAGATAAGCGTAAGTATCTTGCTTTACAAAATAGTATAGCAGAGACTATTTTGTAAAACAAGATAGCTAACGGATTTTTTCCAAATGTTTGCAGGAATTTCGTAGTTCCCCCTCTAAATAGAGCAATGAGGGAACTTTTATTATGAAGGAGTGTTTTCCATCATGGTTACAAATCGAGTTGTCTTTTTAACAGGTGCTGCGAGTGGTATTGGTTATGAAATGGGGAATACCTTTGCAAAAGAAGGCGCAAAAGTTGTTATTACTGATCGCCTTGAAGATCGTGCGAAAGAAGCTGCTGAGCAATTACAAAAAGAAGGCTTTCAAGCTATCGGTTTACAATGTGACGTTACATCTGAAGAAGAAATTACAGTAGCGCTTTCTCAAACAGTTAGTCATTTCGGTTCATTAGACGTATTAATTAACAATGCAGGAATGCAACATGTTTCACCGATTGAAGATTTTCCAACTGAGAAATTCGAGCTTCTTATTAAAATTATGCAAATCGCTCCATTTATCGCCATCAAACACGCTTTTCCTATTATGAAAAAACAAAAATACGGCCGGATTATTAACGTCGCTTCTATTAATGGCCTTGTCGGATTCGCCGGAAAAGCTGCCTACAATAGCGCAAAACATGGCGTAATTGGACTGACAAAAGTTGCCGCATTAGAAGGTGCTACCCATGGAATTACTGTTAATGCACTTTGCCCTGGTTATGTCGATACCCCTCTTGTACGTAATCAACTACAAGACTTAGCTACTACACGAAATGTACCGCTTGAAAATGTTTTAGAAGATGTCATTTATCCACTTGTACCACAAAAACGTTTATTACAAGTACAAGAAATTGCTGATTATGCTATGTTTTTAGCGAGTGAAAAAGCAAAAGGCATAACTGGTCAAGCTGTCGTTATCGATGGTGGTTATATTGCTCAATAAAGTGAAACTTTAATCAGTGGGGCTTCATCCCCCACTGATTCGTAGCCCTCACCAATCGGGCTTTTACGGGCAGTTAATGCGTGATAAAAAAATAAAGTTTGCTCACGAAGAGCAAACTTTATTTTTTATCACGAGGATCATCGTACTTTAGTAATTGCTGTGGCAGTTTCTCTATCGCAACAGTTATCCCATCTAATTTACTTTCAATCCGATGGAGTAAATATAATGTTACAACAATTGGAAAGCCTACATTACCTATCATCCCAATCCACTCTTCCATCCTTCTCTCCTCCTTTCATTATATAAATAAGGGGAAAAGGCACATTTAGGCATAAAAAACAAGCTATTATGTATTAGCTTGTTTTTCAAATAATGATGCAATTTCTCGCTCATAATCTCCACGTATAATACCTTTCTCAGTAATAATACCTGTAATTAATTCATGCGGTGTTACGTCAAATGCAGGATTATAAACATCTGTACCAATCGGTGCCACTTGTTTGCCAAAAATTTTCGTAACTTCTGTTTCATCTCTTTCTTCAATAACAATTTCGGTACCTGTTTGTTTCGTAATATCAAACGTAGATAACGGAGCTGCAACGTAAAATGGAATTTCGAAATACTTTGCTAATATAGCTAAATTCATTGTTCCGATTTTATTTGCCGTATCTCCATTTGCGACAATTCGATCTGCCCCTACGATAATTGCATCAATTTCTTTCGTACGAATTGCATGAGCTGCCGTATTATCTGTAATAAGCGTCACATCAATACCCGCTTGCTTTAACTCCCATGTCGTTAAACGGCCACCTTGTAAAACCGGTCTCGTTTCACATGCATACGCATGTAAGTGTACACCTTTTTCTTTCCCGATATAAAACGGCGCTAATGCAGTACCATACCTTGCAGTTGCAATACTTCCAGCATTACAAATTGTTAAAATGTTATCACCGTCTGTAAAGCATGTTAACGCATGTTCCCCAATACTCCGGCATACCTCTTCATCTTCCTGCTGAATGCGAAGCGCTTCTTCTTCTAATGTTTTTTGCGCTTCTTTTATTGTAATAATCTCTCGAATAGATTCTCTCATACGATCAATTGCCCAAAACAAATTCACTGCCGTCGGTCGTGATGTCCCTAAATAGTTACAATCTCTATTAAATATCTTCTGAAATTCTTCAATATGTATCGTGTTATATTTTTTTGATGCAAGCGCCAAACCAAATGCTGCTACAATTCCAATTGCGGGTGCTCCGCGTACTTCTAGCATTACAATACTTTTCCATACCTCTTCAATAGTCGTCAACGTTTTATATTCTGTACTATACGGCAACTTTGTTTGATTTAATACCGCAATTGCATCACCTTTCCAACTTACAGACCTCGGAACAGTTACAAATGTACTCATGCTTTTATGCCTCCTGAAACTGTCTGTTGAAATAATGTTCGAAACAGTTGAATATCAGCACACTTAGATTCATATTTTATTAGTTCTTTTCCTAAGTACAGCGCTTGCTTCTTAGCTTGAATTCTTCTTTCTTTATTTGCTATTTCATCTAAATCCGCTACATGAGCTAAACCAATTGTTCTACGAATCAGTTCACATCCGGCAAATCCGACGGCATCAGTAAAGATATTTTGCAAAATAATTGGTAACCATTGTTTTTCTTTCGTATATGCTTCTACCCCTTCTCCAATCCATAACTTCGTAAAAGTTTCTACAAAATAACTCCATGTCTTTTCTATATGGAAAAATAGTACACTTCTCTTTTCTTCTTCTCTCGATAAAGCATTTAATAATAGATTTGCGATAAATTGACCGATATCAAAGCCAAATGGACCGTACGTTGCAAATTCTGGATCAATCACTTTCGTTTCAGAAGGTGATGAAAAAATACTACCAGTATGTAAATCACCATGAATAAGCGCTTCTTTTCTCGTTAAAAACTTATATTTATATTGTGCTACTTTTAGTTTTAAAATTTTGTCACTCCAAAGTTCATCAATCACTGACTGTAAATCTGACTCATAATCATTCGTATCGTAATGTCCAAACGGATCCGTAAAAACTAAATCTTCTGTAATTTTACTAAGGTCTGGATTTACAAATGTACCTTCTAGCATCCTTTTCTCTTCTGACTGTAAACCGAAATCTGAAGTATAAAATAAAACATGTGCTAGAAAACGACCGATATGCTGGGATAAAAGTGGATATCCTTCTCCATCTATTAATCCTTTTCTTGTAATTGTTAGTCTTGATAAGTCTTCTATTACTGTAACTGCTAACTCTTCATCATGACTGTACACTACCGGAACATAATCTGGTACATACTTCGCGAAAATTTGTAATGCCTTGCTTTCAATCGTCGCTCTTTTTATAGACAACGGCCAGCTCTCACCAACTACTTTCGCATATGGAAGTGCTTGTTTTATTATAATTGATCTCTCTCCATCAACTAATTTGAACACGTAATTTAAATTTCCATCTCCTATTTCATGACAAACTACATTCGCCTTCTTGTCAAAATATCCATGTTCTTTCGCATATTGTACAGCTGTTACTTCTGTTAATGAATAATATCCCATCGTCTTTTCCTCCTTTTTAAATTCAGAGGTTTTTCTAACGCAGAAAAACCTCTTTCCACTAAGAAAGAGGTTTGAAGTTTATCTTCTCCCCTCTTATCTGCCAGAAATTTTACTTTCTGCTGGAATTAGCACCGTGCCTTTTGGCGTCATAAACGCCCCATTTCACAATGGTATTACGGTCGGTTGCTGGGCTTCATCGGGCCAAATCCCTCCACCTGCTCTTGATAAGAGTTATATAATTTTTTAGAATTTTTAACTTTATGTTGAAGACTATACCAAGAATAAAAATCACTTGTCAATATTTTATTTGTATAGTTCTGGACGGCGATCTGCAAAAACTGGAATTCCTTTACGTACCTCTTTAATCTTTTCGAATGTAAGTTCTCCAAATAAAATGGATTCCTCTTTATTTGCCTCTACCACGACTTCACCCCAAGGATCCACAATTAGAGAATGACCTGCAAACTCATTATTCGGATCCTTTCCTGACCTATTGCATGCAACAACATAACATTGATTTTCAACTGCTCTTGCTTGCAATAGCAAACGCCAATGTGCTAAACGAACTAATGGCCATTCTGCTACAACGAAGAAAACTTTTGCCCCTTTAGCAGTATGAACGCGCATCCATTCTGGAAAACGAATATCATAGCAAATTGTGCCAGCGCACTCGATATCATCTAGTTTAAATTCACCTGTTTTATTACCCGCCATTAAATATTTGTGTTCATCCATAAGCTGAAATAAATGTACTTTACTATATTCATTGACTAGATCTCCTTCGTTGTTTACGACATACATTGTATTGGTAACCCCTTGCTCTGTTTGCTTTGCTATAGAACCACCAACAATATGTACACCATATTGCTTCGACCATTCTTTCAACCTTTCTTTCGTTTCTAATCCATCTCTATCTGCAATTTCAGAAAGCCTCGTTAAATCATATCCTGTTGTCCATAGTTCTGGTAAGACGATAACATCTGGTCTTTCCTTCATCGCTTCGCTTATTTTGTTTTTAGCGTTCTCCATATTTTTTTCTACATCTCCAAATACAATATCCATTTGAATACATGCGACTTTCATTTTTTCAGCCCCATTCTTAATTTTCTCTTTACAAAATACTGGAAAGATTATATCATTTGTCACTAGAATTGTAACAACTTTCAAAAGAGGTGGAAAGTATGAAATTATTTCAACCTTCTGAGATAGTAACATCATTGCCAACACAATTTTTCGCTTCACTTGTTGCAAAAGTTAACAAAGTCGTTGCGGCTGGTCACGATGTTATTAATCTAGGTCAAGGTAATCCAGATCAACCAACACCGCAGCATATCGTAAAAGCTTTACAACATGCTGCAGAAAAGACCATTCATCATAAATATCCGCCATTTCGCGGACACGAAAGCTTAAAAGAAGCCGTGGCAACATTCTATCAACGTGAATATGATGTAGTAGTAAATCCAAAAACTGAAGTTGCTATTTTGTTTGGTGGAAAAGCTGGATTAGTAGAATTACCAATGTGTTTTACCAATCCTGGTGATACGATTCTCGTTCCCGATCCAGGCTATCCAGATTATTTATCCGGAGTTGCTTTAGCAAAAGCACAATTTGAAACAATGCCGCTTATTGCCGAAAATAAATTTTTACCAGATTATACAAAAATTGATGACGCTATTGCGAAACAAGCAAAGTTAATGTTTTTAAACTATCCAAACAATCCTACTGGTGCTACTGTATCAAAAGATTTCTTTGATGAAACCATTCATTTTGCTAATAAACATAATATATTAGTCGTTCACGATTTTGCTTACGGTGCGATCGGATTTGATGGTCAAAAACCGGTTAGTTTCTTGCAAGCAGACGGTGCAAAAGATATAGGAATTGAAATTTACACATTATCCAAAACTTTCAATATGGCTGGATGGCGTATTGCTTTTGCCATAGGGAATGAAAGTGTCATCGAAACAATTAACCTATTGCAAGATCATATGTATGTTAGTATTTTTGGTGCAGTTCAAGACGCTGCCCGCGAAGCGCTATTAAGTTCACAATCTTGCGTCGTAGATCTTGTAAATAGTTACGAATCTCGAAGAAATGCTCTTATTTCAGCTTGTCACTCTATCGGTTGGAATGTAGACATCCCAACCGGATCCTTCTTTGCATGGCTTCCTGTACCAGAAGGCTATACATCTGAGCAATTTTCTGATATTTTGCTAGAAAAAGCACACGTTGCAGTTGCTCCTGGTGTTGGATTTGGTGAACACGGTGAAGGATACGTCCGCGTTGGTCTCTTGCACACAGAAGAACGATTACGAGAAGCAATTAATCGAATTGATAAATTAAATTTTTTCAAAAAGTCGTTGACAACATGAAAAATATCTGACAAAATTCAGTTATCTTAAAAATTTAAACATTTCTAAATACTTCTTATCAAGAGCAGGTGGAGGGACGAGCCCGACGAAACCCGGCAACCGATCTACAATTGTAGACACGGTGCTAATTCTCGCAGCATTACGCTGACAGATAAGGAGCTGGTTGTAAAAAAACCTCTCCTTAGCTGAGAGGTTTTTTTATTTAACTAGGAGGTTATAACAATGAGCGGAATTATAGCGACGTATTTAATCCATGACGATTCACTTAACTTAGACAAAAAGGCTGAACAAATTGCACTCGGTTTAACAATTGGCTCTTGGACTCATTTGCCACATTTATTACAAGAACAATTAAAACAACATAAAGGCAACGTCATTCATATTGAGGAATTAGATGAACAAGAACATATCAATTCGTATCTACGCAAAAAAGTAAAACGTGGGATTATTAAAATCGAATACCCATTATTAAATTTCAGTCCAGATTTACCAGCGATTTTAACAACTACATTCGGAAAGTTATCACTTGATGGCGAAGTGAAATTAATTGACTTAACGTTTTCAGACGAATTAAAAAAGCACTTTCCTGGTCCAAAATTCGGTATAGACGGTATTCGAAATCGTGTACAAGTGTATAACCGTCCCCTTTTAATGAGCATTTTCAAAGGAATGATTGGACGAAATATTGGATACTTAAAAACTCAATTACGCGATCAAGCAATTGGTGGTGTGGATATCGTAAAAGATGATGAAATTTTATTCGAGAACTCCTTAACACCACTTGCGAAGCGAATTGTATCTGGAAAAGAAGTTTTACAATCCGTATATGAAACATACGGCCATAAAACATTATATGCCGTAAATTTAACAGGGCGAACTTTCGACTTAAAAGAAAATGCGAAACGCGCAGTGCAGGCTGGTGCTGATATTCTATTATTTAATGTATTTGCTTACGGACTAGATGTACTACAATCACTGGCAGAAGATGATGAAATCCCAGTTCCTATTATGGCACACCCTGCTGTAAGTGGTGCTTATTCAGCATCCAAGCTATATGGGGTCTCATCTCCATTATTACTTGGAAAGCTACTACGTTATGCTGGTGCTGATTTTTCTTTATTCCCGTCTCCATACGGAAGTGTTGCGTTAGAAAAGGAAGAGGCTTTCAACATTTCAAACTATCTAACTGAAGACGATGCGTTTTTCAAGAAAAGTTTCTCTGTCCCATCTGCTGGCATTCATCCTGGTTTCGTTCCCTTTATTCTACGAGACTTCGGTAAAGATGTTGTTATTAATGCGGGCGGCGGCATACATGGGCATCCGTATGGGGCGCAAGGTGGTGGAAAGGCTTTCCGCACTGCAATTGATGCTACTTTGCAAGGTAATCTACTCCATGAAGTAGATGACATAAATTTGCATAGCGCACTACAAATATGGGGAAATCCCTCTTATGAGGTGAAATTATGAGTATTCAAGTATTTTGTGATTTCGATGGTACGATTACAAATAACGATAACATTATGTCGATTATGGAAAAATTCGCACCACCAGAAGCAGAAGAAATAAAGCAAAGAATTTTATCACAAGAGCTTTCTATTCAAGAAGGTGTTTCTCAATTATTTCAATTGCTACCTACTAATTTGCATGATGATATAATTCAATTTTTAAAAGAAACTGCCGAAATTCGTAGTGGCTTTCGTGAATTTATACAATTTGTAAATGAAAATAATATTTCTTTTTACGTTGTATCAGGTGGAATGGATTTCTTCGTCTATCCACTCTTACAAGGAATCATTCCAAAAGAGCAAATTTACTGTAATGAAACAGACTTTTCAAATGAATACATTACAGTTAAGTGGCCTAACCCTTGTGATCATTACTGTCAAAATCATTGTGGATTATGTAAATCATCTTTAATCCGCAAATTAAGTGATACAAATAATTTCCATATTGTAATCGGAGATTCTATTACTGATTTACAAGCTGCGAAACAAGCAGATAAAGTATTCGCTCGCGATTTCCTTATTACAAAGTGTAAAGAAAATCATATTGTTTATACACCGTTTGAAACATTTCACGATGTTCAAGCTGAATTAAAACATTTGTTGGAGGTGAAATCATGAAACAACTGTTTCGTCAATGGTATGACTTAAGCGAGATTAAAAAAGAATTAACAACTCGAAATTGGTTTCCAGCAACAAGTGGCAATATTTCTATAAAAGTTAGTCATGAGCCGCTTACTTTCCTTATTACAGCAAGCGGTAAAGATAAAACAAAAACCACTCCAGATGATTTTCTATTAGTAGATCATGCAGGAGTTCCTGTTTTAGAGACTGAATTACGCCCTTCAGCAGAAACAATATTGCATACACATATTTATAACAATACGAATGCCGGGTGCGTACTTCATGTTCATACAACGGATAACAATGTCATCACAAATTTGTATAGCGATACAGTCACCCTTCAAAATCAAGAAATCATTAAAGCTCTTGATATTTGGGAGGAAGGTGCAACAATTCACATTCCTATTATCGAAAACCATGCTCATATCCCAACACTTGGGGAAAACTTCCGAAAACATATACAAGGAGATTCGGGAGCAGTATTAATTCGAAATCACGGCATCACTGTATGGGGCCGTGATAGCTTTGATGCAAAGAAAAGATTAGAAGCTTATGAGTTTTTATTCCAATTTCATATAAAACTATTATCAATTCAAGGAGGCGTTTCTAATGGCGCAAATTCGTATTCATGAAGTAAATACTCGCATTGAGAATGAAGTGGAAGTATCAAAATTTCTACAAGAGGAAGGCGTTTTATATGAGAAATGGAATATTTCTAAACTTCCTACTCATTTAAATGAAAATTATTCGTTAACAGATGATAACAAAGCTGAAATATTAACTGTTTTTTCAAAAGAAATCGCTGATGTTTCAGCACGCCGAGGTTATAAAGCGCATGATGTAATTTCACTTTCAAGTAGCACACCTAACCTTGACGAATTATTAATTAATTTCCAAAAAGAACACCATCATACTGATGATGAAGTTCGCTTTATTGTCAGTGGCCATGGCATCTTTGCTATTGAAGGCAAAGATGGAAAATTCTTTGACGTTGAACTTGAGCCAGGCGACCTAATCTCTGTTCCTGAAAATGCAAGACATTATTTTACTTTGCAGGATGATCGTCAAGTTGTAGCTATTCGTATTTTTGTTACAACTGAAGGCTGGGTTCCAATCTATTAAGGTAGCTAGTTGAATAAAAGGACTTGGACCCCCTTTTCCAACCTTTTATTCACTCTACATATATACATCCTCCTATGGAACAGGCTTATTTCAAAAAATGAAATAGGCCTGATTTTTTATTTATTCAAAGCATCTTTCCTCTTCTTCCAAGAAACAATCTATCCACTCGATTTTTCAAGTGTATTTCTCAACCCTTTTTGAACATTTGTTGAACTTTTTTTGAATTTTTTCTGAAAATTCTGTTTTATATATGATATACTACAACTAATAAGAAGGAAAATAATATTGCAAACAGAGGGGGATAATCATGAGTTTACTTATCGCACTTATACTAGGAGTTTTATGCGGAGCTATTCCTGTTATTTTAGGAGCTATTATGGAAGAGTTAGAAGTTGGTGTTTTAGGTTTTGTCGCCTCTTGTGTAAGCGCTTTATTTTTTGGTTTATACGGCGCTATTCCTGTTGCTATTCTGTGCGCATTTTATATATTACGCCACGCTCGCTCAAAACAATTTGGCGCTAACCACATGGCGCAAGTTATCCCGTTCCCGGTTGAACGGTGCCGTCGAGCTTCTAGCTTATAATTATAAAAATGAAATATATTTACCTAAATAAATAAAAGTCCTCAAATGAGGACTTTTATTTATTTTCTTCTAGAAATTGAAACAATTCTTGTAGATGTAACGCATCTTCACTATAGCTAACAGACACATGACATATATCGTCAATCTCAGCTTGCATATAAAGATCCACTCCATCACGATCATATTTTAATGCCAAATAAAACTCCATTTCTTCTAACATCTTTTTTGAAGTTCGAATGACATAATGCCCTTTCTCATCTCTTCCATATTCAAAGTTTGGTTCAAAATCATATTTTTGTTTAAAGGCTTCCTTTTGTTTTTCATTGATTTGTATACAAGTTGCTCGCTGCACAGCATCAATCATCTCATCAAACTTTTGGAGATCCATCTCATTTACCCCCTTATATACTTTTTATATAACACTTGTGTTCCGCTATTTTCTTCTCCATCCATAATTAACTCTTCATACAATTCTTTCGCCAAGCTTAAACCTGGTACTGGTAATTGTAATTTTTCAGCCTCATCTAAAGCGATTTTCATATCTTTCATAAAATGCTTTACGTAAAACCCTGGCTCAAAGTCTCCTTTTAACATTCGAGGAGCTAAATTATTTAATGACCAACTACCTGCTGCACCTGTTGAAATACTCTCTAATACTTTATCTGGATTTAGTCCAGCCTTTTTCGCGTAAGCAACAGCTTCACATACTCCAATCATGTTGGATGCAATTGCAATTTGATTGCACATTTTCGTATGTTGTCCACTCCCAGCTGGTCCTTGTAACTGAATATTTGTTCCTAGTTTTTCAAATAACGGTAAACATCTATCATATATGTCTTTCTCTCCACCGACCATAATTGCAAGTCTTGCTTCTTTAGCACCAACATCTCCTCCAGATACTGGGGCATCTAACGTAAATACATTCTTTCTTTTACCAACTTCATTTATACGTTTTGCCAATGTTGGTGTAGATGTCGTAAAATCAATGGCTATCGTGCCTTCATTTGCATTCTCTATAATCCCTTCACTTCCAAAGTACACTTCTTCAACATCATGTGGATATCCAACCATAGTCATTACAACATCTACTTGCTTCACTAACTCTTTCGGTGTATCACACCAATTTGCACCATCTTGTACTAATGAATCTGTCTTCGCTTTCGTTCTATTATATACATATACTTTATGACCTTCTTGCATTAAATGACGAACCATACTTTTTCCCATTACACCAATACCGATGAAACCTATTGATAAAATTTTGTTTTCCATATTCTCATCCCCTTTGTTCTAATAAATCATTTACCATCTTTCGAAACTCATTATTAAAATCATCATCCATACTATTTTTCACATTTGAAAATAAAATAACAAAAGTCCCTTTTTCTTTATTAAAATTATTGAAAGTGTTCCAACCAGATAGTACACCATGATTATGAAAATAATCTGGGTATATATAAAAACTAAATGCATATTTCCGTTCTTCTGAAGGTGAAAACATCGCTTGCATACTTTGTTCAGAAAGAAGTTTCCCATTTATAATTGCTTCGTCTAATTTCTTCATATCTCCAACTGTCGTATACATCTCGCCGCAACCGTATAACCAATCCATTGACAATTTTTGTGCAGGTTCAAGTACATTATCTTTCTTAACGTACCCTTTAGTAAAATGCTGACCTCCCGGCGCCATATTTCCTATACCAGATTCGTGCATTTCTGCTTTAATAAATATATTTTCTTTTATGTAATCTCCTAACGTTTTTTTTGATATGCTTTCTATAATATAAGCAAGCACCATATAATTATAATCTGTATATCTCCAACCTGCTCCTGGTGGAAACTCTACTTTTTGACTCCCAATCCAATTTACTAAGTTTATACGAGAAGCCGCATTCACTTTTCCTTTGCCGCTTTCCGGTAAACCCGATGTATGCGTTAATAAATGATATAAAGTGATATTTTTATCTGCTGGAAATGAAGGAATATATGTATTTACATTTTCCTGAATGTTTAATTTCCCTTGTTCTTGTAGCTGTAAAATAGATGTAGCAACTACTGTTTTCGTAATAGAACCGATACGATATTTTGTTTGAGGTGTATTTTCTATTTTATTTTGAACATCAGCATATCCATATCCTTTATTCAATATAACACGCTCTTTATCAGTCACCAAAACTGTCCCATTAAATTGCTTTCCTACTAAATATTGATCTAATTTTTGAGATATACTAGCATAATCAATTTGTCTCTCTTCTTTTTCTTCTATATTATCTTGCACTTCTGACCCAATAGCCGGGGCCACATTAGTAGTTAACACTGTTTGTTCCATTACACTGGGAGCATAGAAAGCATAGTATACTCCACCGCAAACAACAGTACATAGTGAAGCAACTACTATTATTTTTTTTATCATATTGTTCCTCCATAATTACTTCATTACATATGGTCTCCCTACTACTATTATCAGGCAATAAAAAAAAATCGCAACAATTAGTTGCGAAAAATCACATTTTTTCTTTTCTATATATACATACCTGATTTTTCCCATTTTTTTTCGCTTCATATAATGCAATGTCCGCTCGCTGCATTAATTCTTCTCTTGTAATTCCTTTCTCATATAACGCTACTCCAAAACTCGCTGTTAATTTCGAAATTCCAGAGAATTGTTTTGTTTCAATAAAAAAGCGCAATGATTCTGCAACTTGAAATGCTTCTTTTTCTACTGTATTTGTCACTAATATAATAAATTCTTCTCCTCCCCATCTTGCAAATACATGTTGTTGCTCTACTTTAGACTTCATAAGTTCTGCAAGTTGTATTAATGCTAAGTCTCCAAAATCATGACCATATGTGTCATTTACTGTTTTAAAATTATCTATATCAAATAATATAATTGCCATTTTTTCATCGTTACGTATTACATTATCCCACTCTACCTCTAATATTTGTTGGAACTTCAAACGATTATAAATCTCTGTCAATGAATCTATCATGGCAAGTCTTTCTTGTTCTTGATAGATTTCATCTAATTCTGTAATCTCTGTACACTTTACAATAAATCTCGATAAATCTTCTGGTAACGGCGTCGCACGTAATAAAAAAGTTGATACAATTCCTTCATAATTAGACATCTTAATTCTTCTATCATATGATAATGTATCATCTAACCATGTTATATCATGAGTCGTCGAATAATATCCATTTTCTCTAATAAAATGTTCGGCAAACACTAAATGTTGCTCACGATAATCAAACAAATTTTCATATCCAAAAAACTCTAAAAAATTCGTATTACAATCAACAATCTCATCATCTTCTACTATAAATAATAGATCATTGTGAAAATCAAACATCATCTGCAGTAGTTCTTGTTGCAAACTTACTTGCCGCACTAAAGAAAGTTGATACAAACTTTTATTTACTTCCTCTAACACTACTTGTGGAGTTACTGGGGCTATCACAATATTACGTATTCCTAACGTAAGCACCTCTGTAAACTCATTTGTTATTTGTTGATCCCAAATGACAATGAATGTACTATGTGGATTATACATATTCTTTATATATTTTATTTGAGAAAAATCTGTTACATACATAATTACAATATGCGGTTTAGTCTTATGAAACAATAGTTCTCCTTCTTCAAAACTATTTGCTATAAACATGCATTTGGGATGAATATTTTCAATCGTTTGTTGATGTGTGCATCCATTTTCTATATAAAGGACATTTAACTTAAGATCTTGTAATACATTTTGGAAAACCGTATTCTCTAATAAAAAATGTAGTATGTTCATCACTAGTCTTCACTCACTTCATATATCTTGTTCTACAGAATTCCTCACAAACGTTTTATAAATAGCTATTCCCAAAAACTTTAATGCGTGAGGGATACATAGTAACAAGCTAATTGAGAATGTAATCTTCGCTTTTTCACTCTATAAATTCCTTTTTTAGTGTATGATTATAGGAATTGTATCGTTTGTATGAATGCCCTAGCTTACTCTTTAAAACTTGACAATTAAAATAAAGATATTATATTCTTAAACTCGACAACTTACAAAATGTAAGTAGAAGATATTACATTTATTTTTAAATAATTTGATATGTAATTTGGAGGATATATAATGACAAACGATAACTTTTTTAACGTTCTATATGAACGCACGTCTACACGTGCATTCAACCCAGACAAAGAAATTTCATCGACAGAATTACATGAAATTTTAAAAGCAGCTGCACAAGCACCTTCTGCTTGGAACCTGCAACACTGGAAATTCCTTGTTTTCCAAGGAGAAGATGTACAAAAACGATTACATCCAATTGCTTATAACCAACAACAAATTCTCGATGCTTCTGCAGTAGTCGCTGTTTTAGGTGATTTAGAAGCTTATAAAAATGTTGAACCCGTTTATGGTCCAATTGTTGAACAAGGCTTTATGAAAGAAGAAGCAAAAGAGCGCTTAGCTAAAAACATTGAATCTGCATATACTCGTGAACAATTCCCAAGAGATGCTGCTTTTTCAAATGCATCTTTAGCAGCAATGCAACTTATGCTTGCAGCTAAAGCAACTGGCTGGGACACTTGCGCTATCGGTGGTTTCAATCCACAAGCACTTACAGAAGAATTCAATGTTTCATCTCGATACGTACCAATTATGCTTATTACAATTGGTGAATCAACTTTAAAAGGCCACCCTGCACCACGAATGAGCGTAGAGCAAGTGAGTGAATGGGCAAAATAGTAAAAACGAAGGTAATTTCATTACCTTCGTTTTTTTATACTCTGTCACACATCCGTAATATTACAATGTGTTATTCGATATCTACAGATAGATAAACAGTACAGTTTATGTTAATTCCATAAACAAATATGACGTTTTGTGTCGAAATTTGTTAAAACATCGAAATATAACCGTGTATTTTTGTTACAATTATGATACAATGATAACAAATAGATAACAAGAGAGGGATTTTCATTGAGTTCATACGGAAGCTTTATCGCACTTTTAAGTTACATAGTAACTGTACTACTTCTATATTTTATTGGCGATGCTGCAAACATATCAGTGTTACAATTCCCAAAAGAAGAAGCGTTCCAATTAGACGCAGAAAAACATACTGCGCGATCCATTGCACCATTACTCTTAGCTCTCCCAGTATATATCATTGTTTTATATAAAAGTAAAAAAGTGTAAAGCCTACCTATTTCATTCATTTTGGTGGTCTTTACACTTTTTTGTGATATTTCCCCTATTTTAAACATCATTCCGTACTAAACACCCAGCTAGTCTTTTAAAATGAGAAAATACCCTAGAAAAAATTCCACGCTCTGTCCAGTCACTAACTACCGAACTTACATAGATTATAAGTGTGAAGGGGGTGATGAGGATTATGTTTGGATCATTTGGATGCTGTGATAACTTTAGAGACTGTCATCATCGTGAAAGAGAGTGTGACCATCGCGACCATCGTGAGAAAGAGAGAGAGGTAAAACCACAACAACCAGCTGTATGTAACGTACTTGCTAGCATTTCAGTTGGAACAGAGCTTTCTCTTTTAAGCATTAGAGGTAATGGTACTTTCAACAATGTAATTTTTGAAGGTTTCGCTAACGGTGTTGCTCTTTTCTCTGCTTTAGCTCGTAATAACAAAGACGACAAAGATAACAATAAAGACGATAAGAACAATCAAAATCGAAATACTTTTACTGGTATTTTACGTGTATGCCCAACTGATATCGTTGCAATCGCTATCTAATTCTGTCTCTTATCCTCGATAGTAAGCAAATAAGATTTACTTTTCTCATAGAAAAAACCTGAGACCGATTTCAAATCGACTCAGGTTTTTTTATTGATTATATGCTTTTAACTAATTCAACAACTTCTTCAGCAGTTGACATTGTTAATGCTTTTTCTGCTAATGTTTCCATTTCTGCTTTTGACAACTTGCTTAGTTGTGTTCTTGCAGGAAGGATAGATGTTGCACTCATACTGAACTCATCTAAGCCTAATCCTAATAATAATGGGATAGCAAGTGAATCTCCCGCCATCTCACCACACATACCAGCCCATTTGCCCTCTTTATGAGCAGCATCGATAACCATTTTTACAAGACGTAAAATAGATGGGTTATATGGTTGATATAAGTAAGCTACACGTTCGTTCATACGGTCTGCAGCCATTGTGTATTGGATTAAGTCATTTGTTCCGATAGAGAAGAAATCAACTTCTTTTGCGAATTGATCTGCTAATACTGCTGAAGCTGGAATTTCAACCATCATACCCACTTCAATAGAATCAGAAACAGTTGTACCCGCTTCTACAAGCTTTGCTTTCTCTTCTAATAAAATCGCTTTCGCTTGACGGAACTCATCAAGAGTTGCAATCATTGGGAACATAATTTTTAAGTTACCGTATACGCTAGCACGAAGTAATGCACGAAGTTGTGTACGGAACACATCTTGCTCATCAAGACATAAGCGAATTGCACGGTATCCTAAGAATGGGTTCATTTCTTTTGGTAAATGTAAGTATGGAAGTTCTTTATCTCCACCGATGTCAAGTGTACGAACAACAACAGGTTGACCTTCTTTTACACCTTCAAGAACTGCTTTATACGCCTCGAACTGCTCTTCTTCTGTTGGAAGATTGTCACGGCCCATGTATAAGAATTCTGTACGGTATAAACCAACGCCTTCTCCGCCATTATCGATAATACCTTGTACATCATTTGGTGTTCCGATATTAGCAACAAGCTCAACGTGATGTCCATCGCTCGTTACAGTAGCTTGGTCTTTTAATTTTGCCCATATTGCTTTTTGCTCTTCAAATTTCGCTTTCTTTTCTTCAAAAGAACGAAGAGTTTCTTCCGATGGGTTTACAATTACTTCTCCATCTAAACCGTCAATGATTACGATATCGCCATTTTGGATTTTCTCCATAACAACTTTCGTACCAACAACTGCAGGAATTTCCATAGAACGAGCCATAATTGCAGAGTGAGATGTACGTCCACCGATATCAGTCGTGAAACCTTTTGCATACTTACGGTTTAACTGAGCTGTATCAGATGGTGTTAAATCTTCAGCAATAATGATTACTTCTTCAGAAATTGTACCAGGGTTTGAGAAGTTAATTCCTAGTAAATGTGCAAGAACGCGTTTTGTTACGTCACGAATGTCCGCAGCACGTTCTTTCATATATTCGTTATCCATGTTTTCAAACATAGAAATAAACATTGATGCAACTTCATCCATTGCAAATTCAGCATTTACTTTTTCGCTATTTACTTTATCTTTTACCGGGTTTACTAGTTCTGGATCATTTAATACTAATAAATGTGCTTCAAAGATCGCAGCTTTATCAGCACCCAGCTCAGCAAAAGCGTGGTCCTTAATTGCTTCTAATTCAGTTTTTGCTTTCTCAAGCGCAGCGTCTAAGCGTGCAATTTCAGCAGCTTCGTTTGTAATTGATTTCTTTTCAATGTTAAATTCAGGATTCTCAAGTCTGAAAGCCTTTGCAATAGCAATCCCACTTGATGCAGCGATCCCTTGAATATTAAGAGTCATTATTCTCCTAATCCTTCGTTTTTCATAGTTTCTTCGATAGCTGCTAGTGCTTGAGCTGCATCATCACCATTTGCAGTGATTTTAATTTCTGCGTTTTGTTGAATGCCTAAAGACATAACGCCCATGATTGATTTTAAGTTAACGTTTTTTCCGTTATACTCTAAGTTAATGTCAGAACCAAATTTGCTTGCAGTGTTTACAAGTAGAGTTGCTGGACGTGCATGAATTCCTGAGTCGCTTGTTACTTTAAAGATTTTTTCCATGATAATTTATCTCCTTTAAATTACAGTTTTTTTTAGTTGTATAGACGTGAGTACTACATCATCTATTGTATATAATAGGCGATGTTCGGTCAACCACATCGCCTATTATAATTATAAACATTTTGCGTCAAATTCCTACTGAATGTCAATAATAGCGTTTTCGCCCTTCTTAACATTTCCATCTTTTTTCAATTCGACTTGTTGCCCTTGTTGTAAATTTGTAAATACAATTGGCGTAATAATAGATGGTGCATTTTCTTTTATGAATGTAAGATCTACTTTTAATAATGGTTGTCCTTGTTTCACTTTGTCGCCTTGCGCTACAAGTGCCTCAAATCCTTCACCATTTAATTTTACAGTATCAATACCAAAGTGAATTAATATCTCTTTTCCACCCTCAGATTGAATACCAATCGCATGCTTTGTAGGGAATACATTGACGATCTCACCATTAACTGGAGAAACTACTGTTCCTTCTGTTGGCTCGATTGCAAATCCGTCTCCCATCATTTTTCCTGAGAATACTTGATCAGGTACTTCTGTAATCGGTAAGATTTTCCCTTCAATTGGTGATACGATTGTTTCATTTTCATCAACTTTTTGAGGAGTTTCTTCTACCTTTACAGGCTCTTCTTTTTCAACATGAGGTGTACGGCCTGACATAATATCATGAATTTGTGATTTTAATGTGTCAGATTTTGGTCCGAAAATAGCTTGAATGTTATTTCCAACTTCAAGTACACCAGCCGCTCCAAGTTCTTTTAAGCGGTCTTTGTTTACATTCTTTTGTTCGTTAACTTGAACACGTAAACGAGTAATACAAGCATCTAAAGAAGCAATGTTTTCTTTACCACCAAGTGCTACTAATACTTCTCGAGGAAGTTCACCTGCTTCTGTTTTTCCTGCGCCGTCATTCGCATTTGCTACTTCACGACCAGGTGTTTTTAAATTCCATTTACGGATTGCAAAGCGGAATCCGAAGTAGTAAATAACTGCTAGTACAAGACCAACAATAATTACCCACCACCATGCTGTACGGCCTGGTAATACACCGAATAACATAAAGTCGATTAAACCACCAGAGAATGTCATACCAATTTTAACACCTAAAATTTGCATTGTCATAAATGATAGACCAGCAAATACAGCGTGAATTCCGAATAATACTGGTGCTACGAATAAGAATGAAAATTCAAGTGGTTCTGTAATACCTGTTAAGAAAGATGTTAATGCAGCAGAACCTAAAATACCAGCTGCTAATTTTTTATTTTCTGGACGTGCTTCATGGTACATTGCTAAAGCTGCTGCTGGAAGACCGAACATCATGAACGGATACTTACCAGTTGTAAATGTACCTGCTGTTAATTCTACACCATCTTTTAACTGTGCCATAAAGATTTTTTGGTCACCGCGGATTAATTCGCCAGCCGCATTTGTGTACTGACCAAATTCGAACCAGAACGGTGAATAGAAAATGTGATGTAATCCAAATGGAATTAATGAACGTTCAATTAAACCAAAAATAAATGCTGCTAACGTTCTATTCGCATCAATCATTTGATGTGAGAACGTATTTAAGCCACCTTGAATGTATGGCCAAATGAAGCACATGATAATACCTACTACTAAAGAGAATGTTGCAGTTGCGATCGGTACGAAACGCTTACCTGCAAAGAAACCTAGGTATGAAGGTAATTCAATATTGAAGTATTTATTATAGCAATATGCCGCTACTATACCGACGATAATACCACCAAATACTCCTGTTTGTAGCGTTGGAATTCCTAATACATTCGCATATGCTGGATCTGCAAATCCAATTTTCACTGGGTCTGCTCCAGAACTTGTTACTTTTACTAACTTATCTACTTCTAAGAACACACTCATCGTTTTGTTCATAATTAGGTAGCCAACGAATGCTGCTAAACCAGCTACTCCGTCTCCACCTGCTAAACCAACTGCTACCCCAACTGCGAATAATAATGCAAGGTTAGCGAAAATAATATCACCAGATTGTTCCATAATTTTTGCAACCATTACGAACCAATCTGCTTTTAAAGCAGGAATAACATTTGTTAACTGTGGATTTTGAAATGCATTACCAAATCCAAGTAAAATACCTGCTGCCGGTAAAATCGCTACTGGAAGCATTAACGCTTTCCCGACTTTTTGAAGAACACCAAAGATCTTCTTAAACATGGAAACCCTTCCTCTCTTATCTATATTGATACCTTCCGACAAACGCCAAAAAGGCATGAGGAAAAAAAGATAGAACGATAGCTATACAAAGGGTAGTATATCCCTTTCTCTAGCTTACATTCCTGGCTTTTCTCCACTCATGCCTGATCGAATCAGTAACACGTGTCAAAAATAGGTTTACGTATAAGTTCACTATAATTAAGGCAAACGTTTTCGTTACTTACCTTAATGTGTTTGTCGAAATTTGTATAACTTTGCAATAGTTATTATACATAACTATTGTAAGCGATTCAATGATTTTTTTTAACGTTTTCATTTTAGACAAAAATATATGTCTTTTTACACATGCTCCGCTTTCACTAATCGTTGCAAGTGCATTGTTAAATAAATACTTTCAGCTTCATATACAGGCAATTGCAATTCTTTTTGCATGACCTTAACCAGCTTCCAGGCTAAATTATAACAGACGGGATATTCTGCCTTTAATAAATCAGCAAAGCTTTGTGATTCCTCAACTTTTTCTCCCTTTTTCACCCGTTCAATAGCATATTGTAAATGACGAATAAGGCGCAAATAGTGAATACTTTCTTGGTCTAATGTAATTTGTAAGCTTGTTTCAATTAAAGATACAAGTTGTGCAATGAGACGGGAGTTTTGATTAACTGAAGATAAATCTGAATTTGTAAGTGAACTGTAAATATGGAGTGCAATAAAACCAATTTCTCCTTCTGGCAATGTAATTTGCAAACGAGAATTTAAAAGGTCTACAACACCTTCAGCAATTTCGTATTCTTCTGGATATAGCATTTTCGTTTCAACCAGAAAAGGATTATCTATTGTAAGTCCTTGTTTTAACCGCTTAACTGCAAAAGAAATATGATCTGTTAAAGCGATGTGAATATGTTCATTTAATGGCGATTTTGCCTTTTCTTGAATGTAGAACATAATGTCATTCATTAATTCAATTAATTTTTCACTCACATGCGGCACTAACAGTTTGTATTGTTCTCGATCACGTTCATTTTTTAAAACAAACATTTTTTCAATTTGTAATTGCTCCAATACATCTTTCGCTTTTTTTCCAAATCCAATTCCTTTACCAATCACTACTACTTCCTCGTGTTCAGGATGGCTAGCAATGATGACATTATTATTTAAAACTTTTTTAATTTCTAGATAATTACTCATATAACACCACCCTCGTACTTAAATAGCCTGCTTTTATGTTACAGAATATTCTTCTTTGTCGTCAATGTAAAACATCTACCATTTAATAAAAATTCATTTTTTAGACATGTTTGTATATGATGCGTATAATGTAAGGGCAACTGTACATAGAAAGGAGATTGCAACATGATTAAAATGTTTGTAAGTGATATTGATGGAACAATGATGCAACACGGAGGTTTTATCGACGAACAAGATATTATCGCTTTGCGCAGCTTAGCTGAACAAAATGTAATTCTTTGTTTCGCTTCTGGAAGACTTGATAATGAAATTGCAGACTTAATGAGAGCGGTTAATACAAATTTCCATCGCATTAGTGTAAATGGTGTTTTTGTATATACACATGAAAATAAGAAGCTATTATCTGCAACTTTCGATTCCAGCATTCTTCCAGATTTGTTAGCTATGACAAATGAAGACCCTTATTTCCGTTATGTAAGTGATGAACATAGCTACTACATTGAAGAAAAAACACCGTTTATTCATGAACTTGAACAACAAGTAACGATGACTTCTGTTGAAGAACCTAATCTATTACAGAAAATTGATGATACAATTTTTCCAAATAAAATTTCTGTCGGTGGAACGAAGGAAAGCTTACAACTCCTTCAGAAAAAAATTGATGAAAAATTTCATGGGAAAGTTAGCACCTTCATTTCGGCAGAACAATGTTTAGATGTAATGCCACCTAATATTAGTAAAGGTTCTGCTATTTCTATTTTATTAAAAGAATTTCAAATACAACCAGAGGAAATTGCTTGCATAGGGGATTCTTATAATGATATTCCAATGTTCTCTTTAACTCCTCACAGTTTTGCTATGTCTCAAGCAGATGACGCAGTAAAAGAGCACGCTCACTATGTAGTAAATACGGTTAAAGATGCTGTTAACCACGTAATTACTCATAATAAAAATACGACTCACTCCTTATAAGGATGAGTCGTATTTTTATTTCTTTACATGTTAAACACTTTAAAATTTACTGTACTTTACAAACTGAAATATATTATTTGTTACGTGCGATGTTTGTAATAAATTTATAACGATCCCCACGATAAATACATTTCACATACTCTAACGGTATCTCACCTTCTGAATATGACCATTGGCGCATTACAAGCACAGGCGCCTTTTTAGGAATATGCAGATGTTCAGCTTCATTATCCGTTGCAATGGAAGCTTCAATTGATTGAGTAGCGCTAACAAGCTTAAAGCCCAGTTTTTTCTCTAAATGTTCATATAAAGATTGTTGCAATATTTCTTCGTTAATATCTTTTACAAGAGCTGGCGACAAATATGTCGTCTCAAAAGCAATCGGTTCATCATCAGCTAAGCGAATACGCCTCACTTCATAAACCGACTCCCCCTCCTGTATTCTCAACCGGTCTGCTATTTTCGCAGTAGCTGGAACTAGGCGGAAACTAAGTAATTGACTACTTGGGTTCATCCCGCGAGAAATCATATCTTCTGTGAATCCCGTCATTCCTTGCAATTTTTGTTCCACTTTCGGAAGTTGGACAAACGTTCCAATTCCACGTTTCCGATATAAATAGCCTTGTTCCACTAAATTATTAATCGCCTGTCTGATTGTCATACGACTCACTTCGAACTTATCACAAAGTTCATTCTCAGATGGGATTTTGTCTCCCGGCTTCCATTCGCCGTCCTCAATTAGCTGTTTCACCCACTCTTGAATCTGATAATAGATCGGAAATGGTGAATACTTGTCGATGTTCATCAGCAATCGCCTCACTGCATAAAGATAGAGCTTCTTGATCAGCGATTACGGTTACATTCGGATGACGTTGTAAAACTGTAGCAGGACACGCTTCACTATATTCACCTTGCAATAACTCTTTAAGTGCTTCTGCCTTTTTAGGCCCCATAGCAACAAGTAGAATTTGTTTTGCTTTCATAATGCTTCCAATTCCCATTGTAATCGCATGAGTTGGCACATCTTCTTCTTTTTCGAAGAAACGAAGGTTTGCTTGGCGTGTAGATTCTGTTAATTCAACAATGTTAGTTGGAGAATTAAATGCTGTTCCTGGCTCGTTAAATCCGATGTGACCGTTTTCACCGATTCCAAGAATCTGTAGGTCAACTGGGTTAGCAGCTAGAATGCTCTCGTAACGTGTGCACTCTTCCTCTAAATCACTTGCCATCCCGTTTGGTACATAAGTTTGTTTAAATGGAAGATAATCAAACAACTGTTCTTGCATGAAATAGTGATAGCTGTTTTTATCTTCGTGTGGTAAATTTACGTACTCATCTAAGTTTACAGTGGTTGCATGACTTGTATCAAGTTTATTTTTTCGCATTTCTGCATAAATACCTAATGGAGAGCTTCCTGTAGCCATTCCTAATGTTGGATTTTCTTTTGATTTTACAACTTCTTCAATTAATTTATAACCTGCTTCTGCTAATTCTTCTGGAGTTTTTACAACAAGAATATTCATTTAATTACTTCCCTTCCTTCATATGAATTCCTAAACGAACGGTATCATATACATGTAAATTTTCAGTCATCACAACAAAGTCTGCATCTTTCCCTACCGCTAACGCACCTTTTTTATTTAATCCAAACTCTTCTGCCTGGTTAACTGATGTCATACGTACTGCGTCTTCGATTGAACATCCTGTAAATTCAATTACATTTCGGAAAGCTTGATCCATTTTTAGAATACTACCAGCTAACGTTCCATCTTCTAATCGAGCACTACCATCTTTTACATGTACTGGCTGTCCGCCAAGTTCATATAATCCATCTTCAAGACCTTTTGCTCGCATTGCGTCAGTAATGACACTTACTTTTTTCGGTCCTTTTAATTTATATGCTAATTTCACCATATCAGGGTGAATATGAATGCCATCTGTAATTACTTCAACCATTACATCTGGATTTAATAACACATGACCAACAACTCCTGGTTCACGGTGATGTAATCCACGCATTTGATTGTACAAATGTGTTGCATGTGTAATGTTTCTATTTTTTAGTTGCGCATCAATTGCATCTGTATGCCCCATTGTGCCAACAACACCAGTTTCAGCAAGATACTGTTCAAACTCTAATGCTCCTTCTTCCTCTGGTGCATATGTGACTAACTTAATTAAATTACCGCTTGCTTCCTGCCATTGTTTAAACTGTTCAATATTCGCAGGAACGATATGTTCTAGTGGTTGTGCACCTGCACGTTTTTTTGAAACATACGGTCCTTCTAAATGAATATATTCGAAATGTGCTCCTTTTTCTTTCGCTTCCTTTGCAGCACTTAGTGCCGCTTCTATCGCTTCTGGAGCTTGTGTCATTGTTGTCGGGAAGTAAGTTGTAACCCCTTCTTTTAACATTTCTTTACCTAGAGTTACTAATCCATCGCTATTTGCATCCATCGCATCAATATCGTATCCACCATGAATATGAACATCAATCATACCTGGAATTACAATCTTCCCTGTAGCATCAATAACAGTTTCATCTTCTTGTGGTACATATTGAGCCATCAAACCAATTTCTTTAATTGTTTCTGCGTAACGAATAAATCCGTTTTCCACTACTTCTTGACCTGTGTAAATTTTGGCATTGATGACAATTTGCGTTTTCATTTTCATCGACCCTTTCCCATGAACTTTCCTACTTGTTCTTATTACCTTATTCGCCTAATTCCATCTTAATATACGCACGAGTAGTTGTCTATACATTCTAATGAAATTTCCATTTTGTTTAACGAAACATATATTATAATTACGTCTCTCGTAATTATAATATATGTTATTCATTTTTTCCAAAAAGGGACGGTCTCCATCTCTAATGTATGAATTACTTCAATAATGGCATGAATCCACTAGACCCTATCATAATATGTTCCCCATCTGTATTCACTTCTACAGTGCGTTTATTTGTTCCATATATCATTATACCGTGCCGTTTCAATCTCCTTACTACACTTTGGTGAGGATGGCCATACGGATTGCTACTCCCATACGAAAGAATAGCGAACTGTGGTTCTACTTTTTTTATAAACGTTTCACTTGTTGAAGTATATGAGCCATGATGCCCAACTTTTAATATATCTGCATGTACATCAAATTGCTTTAATATCTCATGTTCCGTCCGTACATCAGCATCGCCCATCAATAAAAAGTCAGCCTTTCCATATCGAACCTTTAAAACAATTGAGGATTCATTATTTTCATCTTTCGATTTCCCATTGTTTAATACCTGTATAGAAACATGTGGATCTAGCGGTATATATTGTCCTTCCTTTACCGAAACAAAAGGTATTCCCCTTTTCTTAATATTATTTCGATACGTATGATATGTAAAAGAGCTATATGTTTTTCCACTATCTAGTATAAGTGAGACCGGCATTTGCTCTACAATCGGAATTAGTCCACCAATATGATCCATATCAGGATGCGTACTGACAATAACATCTAAATGGTTTATCCCTTTTTCGATTAGTTTTTGAATAATAACCTCTCCTGCTTCATAAGGTCCTCCATCAATTAACATTGTTTGTCCATTTGGCAATACAATAAGTGTTGCATCACCTTGTCCAACTTTTAAAAAGTTCACTTGCATTTTACTAAGATGTTGCCGCTGCATATGTAAAGGAGACGTAGCATGAATAGACATCATATATCTTTTAGCCGAGGTACTATTTAAAGAAAAACATAATAAAACAGAAATTAACAACAAAATACTTCGTATACCCTTCATAACTCGTCTCCTTTTTTTCACTTAGTATGGCACGGGATATAATTGATATACAAAAAAAGCTTAGCAAAATGCTAAGCTTTTATTTTGATATTTCTTGTAAAGAACCGAAGAATAAATCTGCTTCATTCATCTGTTCACTCTCTTCAGAAAGTAGCGGTAAATCATCTAATGTTTTCAATCCAAATGTGTCCAAAAATTCTTTTGTCGTTCCATATAAAATAGGACGCCCTGGACCTTCTGCTCGGCCAGTTTCTTTTATAAGTAAGTGTGAAACTAACGTTTGTAGTGCCTTGTCCGTTTTTACCCCTCGAATCTCTTCCATTTCTGTCCTTGTAATCGGTTGACGATATGCAACGATCGCTAACGTTTCAAGAGCAGCTTGAGAGAGTGAGGCAGCTGTTGGGATATCTATTAATTTCTGATAGTACGAAGCATGTTCTTTCTTTGTAGCAAAGCGATATACTTTTGCATATTGTACAATTTGCAAACCGCGATGTGCACCTTCATATTCTTTTTGCATTTCTTCTAAAATATCTATTACTTCATTCACTTCAATTTCAAGAACTTTCGCTATTTGTTCTGGATAAATCCCTTCATCACCAGAAACAAACAAAAGCCCTTCAATGATTGATTTTTGTTCTTTTCTATCCATTGTCCGAGCTCCTTCCTCCTATTTTCTCATTAAAAATACACATCAAAAAACCGAATCACAATCAATGCGTTCGGTTCAATATTTCTTTTCTTGTTCCAAACGATTCATTAAAACGTAACATGAGATAAACTGTTTCTCTATCCCATTTCCCATACAAGCTCTATGGGGATTTATTAGAACTCGATACAAAAATTTCATCAAAATTATGTTCTTGTTCTATGCTAATTTGTTGTTTTTTCATAAGCTCAAGAACCGCTAAAAATGTTACAACCATTATTTCACGTTCTTCATCAGCAAACAAATCATAAAAACTTTGACGGCCACCTTTTATTTCTAACTGTTTTAGAATATCAGCCATTCGTTGTTCAATTGGTATTTCTTGACGAGTAACTCGTGCTGTTACAGGTTTCTTTGCTTTTTTACGGCGCATTAATTTTTGAAATGCCGCTAGCATATCATATAACGTAACATCAAGAGGTAAGCTTGTCTCCTCTTCTTGTTGCAACGATGCAAAATCAATTGGCGGACGTGTATATAGCTGTGCTCTTTCTTGTTCTCTTTCTTTTAACTCAGTAGCAACTTGCTTATATTTCTTATATTCAATTAACCTCTCCATCAATTCTTGACGAGGGTCATCAATAAAGTCATCACCATTATCAAGTACATCTTCTTCATGTTTCGGCAACAACATTTTACTTTTAATTTGCAATAACGTTGCAGCCATTACTAAATACTCACTTGCAACATCTAATTGTAGTTCTTTCATCGTATGGACATAAGACAAATATTGTTCTGTAATATCCGCTACAGGAATATTATATATATCAATTTCATAACGATGTATTAAATGTAA
The DNA here is from genome assembly GCF_002073415.2 of Bacillus sp. FDAARGOS_235. Taxonomy (NCBI): domain Bacteria; kingdom Bacillati; phylum Bacillota; class Bacilli; order Caryophanales; family Bacillaceae; genus Bacillus; species Bacillus sp. FDAARGOS_235. Next base: position 4,239,877 of record NZ_CP020437.2, on the reverse strand, counting down.
CAATAGATCTAAAGGCCCTTCAAAAGCCTCTACTTTAAAATTATACTGCACAAAGCATCCCACCACATTTTTTCTATAACAACATAAGTATAGAGCATACTCATGTTCTATCCAACCTTTTTAAGAAATTTAATTAAAAATAGACCTATGCCTATGTCATCATGCCCACAGCTTCATATGATAACAGTGTAGTAAGAACAATGTAGGAGGTCAAAAAACTATGGGTCACGTTGATTGCGGTTTTAGCGGTGGGTTCGCATTACTTGTTGTACTGTTTATTTTACTAATTATTGTAGGGGCAGCTTGCTTCTGCTAACATGAACAATAAACGACTAGGGAAAATCCCCTAGTCGTTTATTGTTCATATTTCTATGATACACTTGTATTTATAACCGTTAGATAGGGGCGAAAAATATGTATCCTACCGAATACATACAATTTTTAATTCATTTTCACGGAGACTATGACTATTTTGAATGTCACGAAATATTGGAAGAGTATTGGAAAACCAAACCGAGAGGAAATCGTGATGATTACTTAGTCGGTCTCATTCAAGTGGCAGTTTCTTTATACCACCAAAGACGCACTAACTGGAATGGCGCCACAAAGATGATGAAAAGTGCAATCACAATTTTAGAAAAAAACAGTGCACTTTTACAACGTTTAGGAATCAATCAAACGCAACTTCTACCCTTACTCAATGAAAGAGTGCAATCTATACAAAAAAAAGAAAGTTTTGTACCGTTATTTTTACCATTATCGGACACATCATTAGAAAAGAAATGTATGCAGTTATGTCAGAAACAAAACCTTCCGTGGAAAGATATGAACGCTACTCCTAGTGAATATATCCTACACAAGCACACATTACGTGATCGAACAGAAGTCATCACTGAACGCAAAGAACAATTACAAAAAAGAAAGCAGAGATAATAAACTACTTATCCCTGCTTTCATGAATGTATATTTTGTTCAAGCCCTTTACACTTTTCGCAAAAACTTGCTGTTTGCTCATTTCCGCAAATTGTAAACTCAAGAAATTTGCTCTTTAACTCTTGAACCATCATCGTCCCAATTCCCATATGACGATGAGACGGGTTCACACTCAAATGCTGAATTTCTAATACTTGATTCTCTTTTTTTACAATCCCCATTATTCCAACAAAATCTTCATTTTGCTTCCACAAATACAATTGCCAATCCTCTTTCGCTTCATACTCTTTCATTGTCAATTGTAATGTTTTCACATCTTTTTCAGTTGGCATAAACGAAAGAAGCCCCATTGCAATTTTTTCATAACTTTTTTTAAAACGAATTAACATAACCCTTATCCCTTCTTACAAAAGTTACAAACTATGAATCCCCTCAATCACTCTTTTCATATCACATTCATTTTACAATATTTTCAACAGAGTGAGAAGAGCCTAAAACAACTTGATAATCATACAAAGCGAAAAGAAGAAAGTCAAATATATGTTTCAGTACTATTTCTTTCTAAGTAGATTTTAAAAAAAGACAATGCTATATGATAGTTAAAAGTAACATCCGCTACTCATTACCGCTTCATTATTAGTCACCATAGAGCAACTTAATTCTAGCAAAATTAATATAATAAAAAATGTTTATTGAAACATATAATCTAGTGTATTCTATGTAATTTGTTAAAAGTTTGTTCTCATAAGTCATATATTTTAGCAACAATTACAGTACAGTTTGTATCATGTACTGTAAAGAAAATACTCATTCCTATTAAAAAAATAAAAAAGAGAGCAAAAGCTCCCTTTTTCCATAACTTACTCTTCCCAAACTTTAACTTCTTTCATTACATCGCCTTGACGCATGTTTAATACTGTTTCAATACCGCTTGTCGCTTTACCAAATACAGTATGTACGCCATCTAAATGCGGTTGTGGCTCATGAACAACAAAGAATTGGCTACCACCTGTGTTACGGCCAGCATGTGCCATAGAAAGTGATCCTACAAGGTGTCTATGAGGATTTCCATCAGTCTCACATGGGATAGAGTAACCTGGGCCACCTGCACCTGTTCCTGTTGGGTCTCCACCTTGGCTTACGAAGCCAGGAATAACGCGGTGGAATGTCACACCATCATAAAATCCTTGCTCTGCTAATTTTTTAAAGTTTTCTACTGTTTTCGGTGCTTCTTCTGGGAAAAATTCCAATTCGATTTTTTCACCATTTTCCATTAATATATATCCTAAAGTTTTCATATGTATATGTCTCCTTTCAAGTATCTCAGCACTATATTACCACATTCATGACTAGAAACAAAAAAGAATCCGACAATCTACATACTTCTTTTTCGAAATGTGGACAAAGCTAGGTGACAAATAAGAAATATATACTATAATAACTGTGTTGCCCGAAAATTTTAGAAAGAGAAAGGGAGCGATTTTTCGTGAAAACGAAATTACTAGCTCTGCTATTAGCTGTAACGGTATTTATGATGCCAACAGCTTCATTTGCAGACATCATTGAGGGAGAATCAATTGTTACACTAGGAGAAAACTTATCTGAACAACAAAAACAAGATCTGTTAAAAGAAATGAAAGCACCGAAAGATGCTACAATTATTACTGTGTCTAATGCGGAAGAACATAAATTTCTAGAAGGAATTGTTCCAAAAGCACAAATTGGTACGCGAGCAATTTCCTCTTCTATGATTACATACACAAAGCCAGGATCTGGTCTCATTGTACGTTCAAAAAACATTAATTCAATAACAGATGCAATGTACACAAACGCACTTATTACAGCAGGTGTGAAAGATGCAGAGATTCAAATTACTGCACCATTTAAAGTTTCAGGAACTGCTGCTTTAACAGGTTTAATGAAGGCCTATGAAACAACATCGAACAAAGCAATTCCTGAGGAAGTAAAAAAAGTAGCCAATGAAGAAATGGTGCAAACGGCCCAGCTCGGTGATAAAATTGGTGAAGAAAAAGCAGTTCAACTTGTTGCAAAAATTAAAGAAGAGATTGCAAAAGAGCAGCCAAAAACAACGGAAGATTTACGTTCATTAATTAAAAAAATTGCTGATCAACTCGGCATTACATTAACGGATGAACAGTTGGATAACTTAGTAGCGTTATTTGATAAAATGAAAAATCTTAATATCGATTGGAATCAAGTTGGCAGTCAGTTAAATAAAGCAAAAGAACACGTTTCTGCCTTTTTAGGGTCTGAAGAAGGGCAAAGTTTCCTAGATAAAGTGAAAGATTTCTTCTCAAGCATCATTGATTTTGTTAAATCTTTATTCAAGTAAAAAGAAGCTCGTCAGTGACGAGCTTCTTTTTTATACAAGTAACGGTAATTTCATAACAGCTTCTTCAACCGAACGAACAACATGATTTGCTTTCTTCTTCACATATGGATGAGCATGATGAAGAGTAAATGAATGCGGGGTTACTTCAAACATTGAAATGTCATTAAAAGAATCTCCAATGCAGGCAACTTCATTTGCTTCAATTTTTAAATGTTCCATTAGTCGCCTTAAAGCACTCCCCTTACTTACACCCCTTGGCATAATATCAACATAACGTTTACCTGATATAAAAACTTCCGCTTCACTGTGAAACGTATTTCGTAACTCTTGATCTAATGCTACAATTTTCTCTTCTTCTCCAAATACAAATAATTTCGCTGGATGTACAGTCTTACCAAATTCTTCTTCTAACGCTTCTATTTCAGCAATATGTACCCCCATATACTCTTCAAAAGTATGATGATTTTCATTTTTTCTTTTTGTATATCGCTGCTCATTTGCACAAACAATATCTGCTAGTCCTTTGTTATGTATATATCGATATATTTCCTGGGCAACACTATCTTCAAAACTTGATTCATGAAATATTTTACCGTCCGGCAGTAACATTGTCGCCCCATTTAAACCTGTTGTGTAATACGGGAATGAAAACTTTTTTACGACTTCATCAATTCGGTGAGTAAAGCGGCCAGAGGCAAAACAAATATTTGTCCCTTTTTCAGCTAGCCAACAAAGTGCACGTTCATCTTCTTTTTGCATATCATTCACATTGTAAACGAGCGTGTCATCTAAATCACTTACAAATAATTTAATCATGTCCTCTTCCCCTTTCATACACAATATCTACTCTAAGTGTACACAAAAAATGTTTGGTTTTTGTTAAAAAAAAATAAATTTTCAATAAAAAAATAAACGGGAGCATAATCCCGTTTATTTTTGTCTTCTTACATTTTGAGGTCGCACAATACTAGGACGCACTTTTAAACTAGACATAGTTGGTCGGAGTAAAATTTTCGTTAACGCGCCCCAATCAAATGGTAGAAACGGCCATAAATACGGTGTTTGTAAACTTTTTATAGACGTTAAAAATAAAATCAATATCGTCATTCCAATTACAAACCCTATCTCATGGAAGAGACCTGTTAAAATAATTACAAACAATTTCCCAACCTTATTTCCTAGTCCTAATTCATAGCTCGGTGTTGCATATGCCCCAATCATCGAAACAGCTACATATAAAATAACTTCTGGTACAAACAACCCTACATCAATGGCAATTTGACCAATTAATATAGCAGAAATTAACCCCGCCGCAGACGATAACGACGTCGGAGTGTGAATGGCAGCCATTCTTAAAAACTCAAGTCCGACCTCTGCCATTAACACTTGTAATAAAATTGGTAAATGCGTCATCTTAGTCGGTCCAATAAAAGCAAGATTCGGTGGCAAAAGAGTTGGATCAAATACAAATACTAACCAAAATGGTAATAAAAATAACGAGAAAATAACACCTAAAAAACGTACCCAACGTAAAAATGTACCTACAGCTGGATTTTGTCTAAATTCTTCTGCATGCTGTAAATGGTGGAAATATGTTGTTGGAGTGATCATAGCACTTGGTGATGTATCAACAAGTACTAACACATGTCCTTCTAACAAATGGTTCGCTGCTACATCTGGCCTTTCTGTGTAGCGAATAAGCGGGAATGGATTATAACCTTGTTTGACTACAAATTCTTCCACCGTTTTATCCGCCATCGTAATCCCATCTACTTCAATATTATTTAATTCTTGTTTTATAATCTTCACTAAATCTGGATTTGCAACATCTTGTACATATGTAATACAAATATCGGTTTGTGATCTATCCCCTACTCGAACCATTTCATTTCGAAGACGTGGGTCGCGGATCCTTCTACGGATTAACGCTGTATTTACAACAATATTTTCAACAAAACCATCCCTTGCACCACGTACTACCTTTTCTGTATCTGGTTCTGTCGGTGTCCGCCCCGGATAACTACGAACATCAATTGCAAAAGCTTCCGTTTCACCTTCCACAAATATAACAATAAGCCCTGATAATACTTGGAGCATTACTTCATCCATCGTTTTTACTTTACTTACTTGTTGATGAATTAAACGATTCTCTAAAAGCTTTACTGTATCTTCTTCTACATCCCTTATTTCATTTGTATCCACCGCTTCTTCTAAAATAGGGATAATATAATTCGTATCACAAAGTCCATTTACAAATAACACACCAATTTCTTTGTTTAAAATTTGAAATTTACGAATACCAACATCATATGTGACACCCAATCCAACAGTTTGCTTTAAGTAATTTTCATTATCACTTAAAAAAGACGAAATCGGGATATTCACTTTTTTAGGCTTCGTCATAAAACCCACTCCTTTCCAAAATTAATTGAATTGCTTTTCTAGTAATAGGTGATCCTCGCTCCCATTCATCATTTCCACACATCTTGCCAATATCACCGACCCCCACAATGACTGGAACATTCAAATCATCTAAACAATAAATCGTATCCCCACTAATCCTGCCAATTTCACCATCTGGAAGTCCAAATTTATCAACACCGTATTCTGTTAAATTCCCATTCCGATCTACGCTTACATCTACACGCGCCCATTCCCAATGATGTGTATTAGATGCTACCGCTAAAATACCAAGTACATCAATTTGTTTATGTGTGGCTACATATTTTAAAGCCTTTTCACCAGATCCTTCTCCAATAAATCCACTGTCATCAAACATGACAAATACAGGGTCATATGGCGTTTGCATAATAAGCTCAACAACTTTCTTCCCTGTCAATTTGGTTGGATTACTTTGCGATGCTGAAATACACCTGCCCCCAAATTCCTTTGTTAACAGCTCAATTGTCCGCTTTGCATATTCATCTCCATCTGTTACCAAAACAACCCTTCGTCTCATTTGATTTATCCTTTCGGTTTACATATAAGTGCTACAAAAAATGAAAATAATATAGCTGCGGAAATGCCCGCAGACGTTAAACTAAACATGCCGATACCAATTCCTAAATACCCATGTTTTTCCGCCGCATGCATTGCTCCGTGTAATAGTGAATGTCCAAAACTTGTAATAGGGACTGTTGCTCCAGCACCTGAAAATTTTATAAGCTTATCATACAATCCGAATCCGTCTAAAATGGCTCCGACAACTACAAAACTTGCCATTAAATGGGCCGGTGTTAACTTTGCAAAATCTAACAATACTTGTCCAATTACACAAATCGCTCCTCCTACAAGAAATGCATATACAAAATCCACAATTCACTCTCCTTTAACTCTTTCAAACACAACACCATGCGCAATTGTTGGAATCGTTTCCTTTTGTTGCATCATCATTGGGCTCAATAAAGCCCCCGTTGCAACGACAAAAATGCGTTGTAAATTCCCTTTTTGCATTTCACGTAATAAGTGGCCGTATGTGACAACAGCGGAACAAGCACAACCACTGCCACCTGCAAACACTTCTTCTTGATTTGAATCATAAATCATTAATCCACAATCATTGTATATATGCCCAAGGTCATAACCTTCCTCAAGTAAAAGTTGTTTTGCAATTGGTGTCCCAACAGCCGATAAATCACCAGTAACAATCAAATCATAATCAGCTGCGCTTCTTCCTAAATCTTCAAAATGCTGTTGGATTGTATGAGCAGCAGCTGGTGCCATTGCCGATCCCATATCTAAAGGGTTCATAATTCCTAAATCTTGCACTTTTCCAATCGTAGCTGCCGTAATTTTAATTGCACTTTTTTCTTTGCTAATTAATATGGACCCTGCACCTGTAACAGTTGAATTTGCGGTTTCTGGCTTTTGTCCCCCATACTCTGTTGGATAACGAAATTGCCTTTCAGCCGTTGCATTATGACTACTCACCGTAGCTAAGACACGATTCGCAAATCCACCGTCTATAAATGCTGATCCAACTGCTAAAGTTTCCATTGACGTCGCACAAGCGCTAAACATTCCTAAAAAAGGAATCCCCCACTGACGCGCAACATAATTCGCTGTCACTGTTTGATTTAATAAATCGCCCGCTAAAAAGAAATCAATTTGTGATGTTTTTATATTCCCTTTTTGCACTGCTTGTTGCATTGAGTCTGACATTAATTTTCGTTCAGCAAGTTCCCAGTTTTCCTCTCCACAATGCAAGTCATTATATGAAATATCAAAATATTTTCCAAGAGGGCCTTCAGCTTCTTTCGGACCGACAGCAGTACCCGTTGCATTTACGTAAATATCATTTTGAAATACCCACGTTTGTTTTCCTGTCAACCTCATACTCGCCCCTCCTTTAAGACATAAAAATTTTAAAAGTATATCTTATTAATCCGATAATATATGCTCCAACAACGCCAAACACGATAACACTTCCTGCAAGCTTAAACATGTTTGTAGCAATCCCTAGAACAATCCCCTCACTCTTATGTTCTAGCGCAGCGCTCGCCATAGAATTTGCAAATCCTGTAACTGGTACTGCCGATCCTGCTCCAGCAAATTGACCGATTTTATCATATACACCACATCCTGTTAAAATCGCCGACAATAAAACAAGAGTTGAAACTGTCGGATTTCCTGCCTCTTGTTCACTAAAGTGAAAATAATGTATATAAAATTTCATCAATATTTCTCCGACTGTACAAATGAGCCCACCTACAAGAAATGCCTTCACACAATTTAGTAAATAGTTTGGCTTTGGATGGTACTCCTTCACTTTATTTATGTAATCATCTTTCAGTTTTCGGTTTGTCATTTATATATTGCCTCCTACTTTACGAAATAAATCCAGTGAAACAATGAGCCTATTACTTTGCCAAGTACAAGAGCAATGAGTAAAACAACAATTTTCCCCTCTACCCCGACTCGTTTCGCTAAAATAGGTAAAACATTTAATACTTCCGTTAATGCCGCAGCAAGCATTCCAATGAATGTACCACAAAATAAACCTAATATTACAAGCCAATATTGCGATGTTTGAAATGTAATGTTTTTCAAACTACACCAAGCCCCAGTTAAAGTTCCCGCAATGACAGCCCACTCAAAATATTGAATATGCTTTCCACTTCTCGTTAATTGAGCTAAACGAGGGATTATACCAAGTACAGCCAAAAAGGCAACATATCCGCTACCTACTGCAATCCCGCCAGCTAAACCAATTAATATAACAAACCCACATTCAATCATCGGCAAGCTGTTTCGTGTTATCCTTGTTTTCATTAACAATTACATATTGATCAAGCGACTGTTGATATTGAAACATCTCAACTTCTAACGGACTCGGCTCTTCATTAATTCGCTTTTGAAATACATGATTAAAAAATAAAACCATACCTAATCCAAGACCTACTGAATAGGGAACTTGAAATAATAGTGGTTGCTCCTTAAACTCTCCAGTAATCATGTAATATAACCGCTGGTGTACTTGTTGCATACTTACATCCTCATGGAAATAAATGATCGCAAGGGCCGCCCCAATGAACAACAACAACCATACAAGCCCAAAGAAAATTGGGGGCACTTTCTTTTTTTCATATATAATTTCAACAAGAGTTTGTCCAGAACCTAGTAAATTAATTTGTACATGAGATGCTTTTTGTTGAATAATTTCAATTACTTTCATAACATCAATTACAACATGCGTCTTATCATGTGCTGTTACGTTGTAAACTATTTCATTTTGTAAAGACTCAACTACAAAAGAATCTCCTGCAAGTTGAGCGACATCACTCAGCTTTATTTCATACGCAGGAGAAATTTTTAAACGATTGCGCATTTTAATATAAATCGTTCCTTCCAATTTTCATTCACCCCTTCACTCTTCCTCGTAGTTGTAGTATGGTTATTGAATTTTTTTCTAATACAATTTTTTCATAAAAAAACATCTGTACCGTTTCGGTACAGATGTTTTTAGCTTATGCCTTTTTCTTAAATAAATTTGCGATACTTAATGCAAGTCCTCCCCAAATGACTACGATACCAATAACCATCATCATAATCGCTGATCCACTCATCATGAAACACCTCGATCTTTCCATTCTTTTTCAAGCTGGGCAGAATCTGAATGTATTTGTGCATTCCATTTTTTCAAACCAATGACTAGTGCGACTAGAAGGAATGCTGCCGCTATCGACCAACCATATGTTACAACAAATTCCGTCGGATAATCTCCGTAGTTCTTTTTAATATTTTGGATTACACCATCAATTAACATATACCCTAACATGAGTGGAGTAATAACGAGTAAACTAACTCTCCAAAACGTTCCTAATTTTATATCAGATACAAAGTTAGCATGATTTTGGTAAATAGGTAGACGGCGCAAGATAAGACCTATCGTAACCACTTCAGCTAGTGCAATTGTAATTAATCCAAAATTATTAGCGAAATAATCAACAACATCTAGAAACATAAGCCCACCACGTGTTGCAAAAACAAGAGAAACTAACACGAGAAGTGTTCCCATAATTCCAATCGTCTTTTGACGACTCAAACTAAATTTTTCAGATACAGCCGCAAAACATACTTCCGCAAGTGAAATGAGTGATGTAATTCCAGCAACAGTTAACGATAAGAAAAATAATACTCCAAATAACGGTGACATCGGTAATTCATTAATAATTTGTGGGAATACTACAAACGCAAGCCCTACGCCAGCACTCGCAACTTTATCAACTGGTACCCCCATGTTATTTGCCATAAATCCAAGAGCAGCAAAAACTCCAATTCCGGCTAATAATTCAAATCCTGAATTTGCAAACCCTGTAATAAAAGCATTATTTGTTGTATCTGAGTTTTTCGGTAAATAACTAGAATACGTAATCATAATTCCGAATGCTAGAGATAAACTAAAGAAAATTTGTCCATAAGCAGCAAGCCATACTTTCCCATCAAAAATACGACTCCAGTCTGGTTTAAAGAATGCATCTAACCCTTGCATCGCACCTTCCATCGTCACTGCACGAACAACGATAATTAAAAACATAACAACTAATAAAGGAATAAAAATGCGGTTAACAACTTCGATTCCTTTTTTAACGCCTTTGAATGCAACGCCAAGCACAATAATCCAAACGAGAGCTAACGGAATTAATACTTCTGGCACAAGCCCCCCAAATTGCCCTGGTTTATCTGCAACATGTAAATATTCTTTAAATAAAAATGATTGCGTGTCTTTCCCCCACGCTCCAGTAATTGCAAAATACGTATACGAAATAGACCAAGCGATAATTACTGCATAATATGTTGAAACGATAAACGTTACACACATTTGCCACCATCCAATAAATTCAGCACGTGGATGAATACGGAAGAATGTAAGTGGTGCAGAACCACGATGACGATGCCCAAGAGCGAATTCGAATGCTAGCAATGAAATACCAGTCGTTAATAATGCAAATAAGTACGGTAAAAAGAATGCACCTCCTCCATTTTCATACGCTGTATAAGGAAAACGCCATATGTTTCCTAATCCAACGGCTGAGCCGACCGCTGCGAAAATAAATCCAGCCCTCGTTCCCCATTGTTGCCTCGTTTCCATGTTTCCTTCCCCCTTTATGACAAGTTCATACTTGGATTATATTTTAAATTAACTAAATTATCAATAAATTCTGTTAATTTTCGCGAAAATTAACAACTCCCTCCTATTAAAGTCATAAAAAAATCGAATAGACAGTTATTCATCTATTCGATCTTTCATCTGTTTTAATATTTTCTTTTCAAGTCTTGAAACTTGTACTTGCGAAATACCTATGCGCTCTGCTACTTCTGATTGGGTTTGATCTTTATAATAGCGCAAATATACAATAAGACGTTCTCGTTCATCTAATTCTCTAATTGCTTCTTTTAAAGCTATTTTATCAAACCATTTCGTTTCAGATTGATCTGCAATTTGATCTAAAATAGTAATAGGGTCTCCATCATTTTCATACACGGTTTCATGTATCGATGAAGGAGGACGACTCGCTTCTTGCGCCAGAACAACTTCTTCAGGTGTTAGTTCTAGCGCCTCTGCTACTTCATTAATCGTTGGAGCCCTTCCGAATTCTTTCGAAAGCTCGTCTCTCATCTTTCGAATTTTGTTGCCTGTTTCTTTTAAAGATCTACTTACTTTCACTGATCCATCGTCACGTAAAAATCGTTGAATTTCTCCAATAATCATTGGAACTGCATATGTTGAAAATTTCACGTCGAAAGATAAATCAAATTTATCTACCGATTTTAAGAGCCCAATACATCCAATTTGAAATAGATCGTCTGGTTCGTATCCTCGATTCAAAAAACGCTGTACAACCGACCATACTAGACGCATATTACTTTGAACAATCGTATCTCTTGCTTGTTGATCTCCACCTTGACTTTTTTGAATTAACGCTTTTAGCTCGTGGTCCTTTAACTGAGGTTTCTTCTTCTCATTTTTGACCTCTATGTCCATAGGCTATTCTCCTTAATTGCATAGAGCGTTACTATTTGATAAGTATTTTGTCAAATGGATTGTTGTCCCGAAAGATTCGTTTGAAATAACTTCTACTTCATCCATAAAATTTTCCATGATAGTAAATCCCATTCCGGAACGCTCTAATTCAGGTTTAGTTGTAAAAAGGGGTTGTCTTGCCTCATCTAAATTAAAAATGCCAATCCCTTCATCTCGAATCGTGAGTTTCACCATTGCCTCTTCCAAAATTACAGAAATATAAACAGTACCTTCTGCATTTCCTTCGTATCCATGAATAATTGCATTTGTAACCGCTTCTGACACAACAGTTTTAATCTCCGTTAGCTCATCCATCGTTGGATCTAGTTGCGCAATGAATGCTGCCACTGTAACGCGAGCGAATGATTCATTTTGACTTAATGCTGAAAATTGAAGGTTCATTTCATTTCTCATTTATGCCACCCCCAACGTCGCGAGCGCGTGCGCTTCACTTTCTTCTAAGCGAACAATTTTGAATAAGCCCGACATTTCAAATAAACGCTTAACAGGCGGTGAAATTGCACAAACAACCATTTCTCCACCTAATCCCTTTACATGCTTATATCGGCCTAATATCACACCTAAACCAGAGCTATCCATAAATGATAAGTTCTCTAGGCTCAAAACAATGTGATGAACACCATGTGTCTCAATCATATCTGTCACTTTCGTTCGCAACTCTTCAGCAGTATGATGATCTAATTCACCCGCTAGTCTCACACATAGGACGTCACGTTTTACTTCTAATTGCATGGAAAGACTCACACGATTTCCTCCTTATGCTCAAACTTTACTCATTTACATACATAAAGATTTTCGTGATACAACATAAGAATCCTTCCTACTGACAAAAGAAGAACTATTTCGCCATAAAGTGAAACCATTCAACAATTATTTACTTACATACGAATAGAAAAGCGGCAAAATGTTTGCCGCTATTTTGATGTTGAAAACATCCCAAAACTTCTTTTAAATAACTCCCACCAGCTTGCTGCAGCAACATCTTCTTTTGCTACGATTGTTTGTTTTAATAAAACCTCTTTATCTTTTTTAATAACAAGCGTGCCAAGTGCATCACCTTTTTTAATCGGTGCTTTCACTTTCTTTTCAGCAATTACTTCTTGCTTTACTTTGTCCATATTTTCGCCCTTCTTCATAAGAAGAGACACATTATCTGATGCAACTAAATCTACTTTTTCTTTTTTACCTTTTCCTACTTGTACAGTCTTAATTTTTTCACCGCGCGTATACATTTTCTTCGTCATATATTGACCAAATGCATAATCAAGAAGCTTCGTCACTTGATTGTTCCGTTCTTTAGATGTAGGTGCTCCCATAACAACTGAAATAACACGCATGCCATTTTTTTCAGCCGATGCTGTTAAGCAATATTTTGCTTCTGTTGTAAAGCCCGTTTTTACACCATCTACTCCAGGATAAAAACGCACTAACTTATTCGTATTGACGAGCCAAAACTTCTTATCCGTATCTTCTCGTAAATAATCTTCGTATTTACCTGTGTATTTGCGAATAAGTGGATACTTCATCAATTCTCTCGCCATTATAGCCATATCATTTGCTGTAGAATAATGATCTTTAGCCGGGAGACCTGTCGGGTTTTGAAAATGTGTATTTTTCAACCCTAAATCTTTCGCTTTTTTGTTCATCATATTTACAAATCCTTCTTCTGAACCAGCGATATGCTCTGCTACTGCAACAGATGCATCATTTCCAGATGCAATGGCAATACCTTTTAGCATTTCATTTACGGTCATCTCTTCCCCAGGTTCTAAAAAGATTTGTGATCCACCCATTGAAGCTGCATGTTCACTTGCTCTAACTTTATCGTTTAGTTTTAGTTTTCCTTTTTCAACTTGTTCCATAATTAATAGCATTGTCATAATCTTTGTCATACTAGCAGGTGGTAACTTTTCATTCGGATTTTTATCAAATAAAACTTTACCTGTATCTTGCTCAATTACGATTGCTGACGATGCTTGCTCCGCTAACTTCGGCGCGGTTTCTTCTGTTTTCTCCTGCTTCGTTTTCTCAGATTGTGCAAAACTAACTGAAGTACCAGAAAGCAATAACATGAAACAAACAAGTATTCCAAAAACTCGCTTCATGACTAACCCTCCATTCTATATCAGACCTATTTTTTCCAATTTATTATTTTTTAATACCATATTTTTCTATTTTTTTCAGTTGACAAATACATTCATACCCTATATTGTATTAAGTGTATTACACACATTAGTACACTTAATACATATGAGGAAGGAGACATTGCTCTTGCATATTCAACTTGATCCAAGAAGCAACACTCCGATATGGGAACAAATTGTTCAAAATATAAAAGAACTCGTATTAAAAAACATGTTAGCTCCAAGTGATAAACTTCCTTCTGTACGCGAGCTCGCTTCATTACTTGTTATAAATCCAAATACAGTGAGTAAAGCGTATCAAGAATTAGAGCGACAAGGGATTATTGAAACGTTACGAGGAAAAGGAACATTTGTATCCCAATCGATTACCCCAACATTAGACGAAAGGAAAATCGCTATGGTTGAAAAGCAATTTCATCAATTATTACTAGAAGCCTCTTATCTTGGGATTACGAAAGATAAAATTCATGATTGGATAAATTCATACTATAAAGAGATTGGAGGAAATATGGATGCTGAAAGTGACAAGTTTGAAGAAAACAATTGATAATCAAACGATTTTAGACGATGTTTCTTTCACATTACAAAAAGGTAGTATCGTCGGATTACTCGGAAGAAACGGTGCGGGGAAAACAACTTTATTACGAACGATGATCGGCATTTTAGACCCAGATGAAGGCACGGTTACATATGAAGATACAGATATTCATATGCATCCTGAAATGAAACAAAAGGTCGTATATGTCCCAGATTCTACTAACATACTGAACGGATATACAGTAAAAGAAATCGTGAAATTTTATAAAGCAGTTTATACAGCATTTGATGAATCATATTTCTACGAACTGCTTGAACGTTTTAACTTACCAAACAAGCGGATTCGTAGTTACTCAAAAGGAATGAAAGCGCTGCTTGCGATCATTTTAGCCGTTGCTACAAAAGCAGAGTATATCATTTTAGATGAACCGACAAATGGGCTCGATCCTATCGTTAAAAGACAGATTTTGCAGTTTCTCGTTGGAGAAGTTGCAGAAAAAGAGATTACCATTTTCATCTCAACTCATCATTTAGATGAAGTGGAACAAATTGCAGATACAATCATTATGTTAAAAGGCCATACCGTGGCATCTATTACTTCACTTGATGATGCAAAATCACGATTTGCAAAAATACAAGTAGCTTATGAACGGTCATTACCTCAAAAACTAGAAAACTTAAGCAATATTAAAATATTAAATCAAACAGGAAAAGTATTTACGATTTTAATCGAAGGAAATGTTGCTACAACGCTTGAAAAGTTTTATAAAGAGCAACCAATACTTATTGAAGAGTTAACAATGTCACTTGAAGATGTCTTCGTTACGATACTTGAGGAGGATGGGTATGTTTCATAAGGCACTATGGATGTGGAATTGGAAACGCGGGAAATATGCTGTATTACTCTTTTTCTTGAGTACACTTTATCTTTTATCTTTCGGATACTATAAAGCAGCTCAGCAACAACTTGCTAATTATTATGAACTCTCAGAAAAGGGGGCTTTCTATTACTATTATGCTTTTTTGTCAAATACAGGTAATAGTTTTTGGCTAACTATTCTTATTATTTGTTTAGCTTGTCTATTAATAGGTTGGGAACGTAGCAACCAATCTAATACCCTACTTATGGAAATGCCATTTACAAGAAAAGATATTTTCTTCTCTAAATGGGCTTTCGGTTCACTATGGATTATAGGGTCTCTCCTTGTAAACTGGATCCTTATGTACATTATTTATAGAACAACCATTCATTTTGAGTATCAAACATTCAGTCCATTTCATCGATACTTTCTTTATGCAATTGTTTCTTATGTTGCAGTCTATACAGCTGCATTATGTATCGGTACTTTTACTGGGAGCATTGTTTCACAAATCGCTTTTTGTATTCCATGGCTACTAATGGGACTTACATTTACTCCATTATTGTACAATTTTACAATAAACCATTTACAGGCTACAGATACTACAAATACCAACTTGTATCACCAGCTTGATGAAATCAATCGAAAAACAAATATAGTTGCACCAATATATAATTTCGCGATCTATTACCAATATAATCCTGAATCGCGCAAAAAAGAAAATGACCCAACTACTTTAAGAGATCCAGCATCTTATACGTATTATTCGGCTAAATCAGTGTTAGTCCCTATTTTGTATACAATATTTTACTTACTACTTGGCTCATTTTTATATACACGATCGCCTAATGAAAACACTCAAAAGATATTTATTTTCCAAAAACATTTACGAATATGGATATGGGGAACAACCATTTATTTTGCATTACTAGGTGGCTATAAAATAAATCAATTTAGTTTCTTATTTAACTACTATATCGGTTTGTTTCTCGCTGGAATCATTACTTATATTGTATTATCACGCCTAACAAATTATAAAGTTTTTTAAAGGAGAGATCCTATGTTTCAAAAAGCACTATGGCTAAGAACGTATCAACAAAGTAAATATGTTTTATGGCTCTTTTGGTTCGTTAGCTTATACAATTTGTCATACAAATACTATTTGGCATCGATTGAACAACAATACCTTCTAAAAATGCAAAAAGAAGGCGAATATGTATATCATTACAATTTCGGTTTATTACTTATGGACCCTGTCATCTTTCAAGGTGGTGCACTTATCATTCTAGCCTGTACGTTAATAGGTTGGGAAAGGCAAAATAACTCCATCGATTTTCTTTGGTCTATGCCTTTTAAACGTTCACACCTTTTTATGACAAAATGGTTGTTTGGTATTTGTAACATTGTAGCAGCTGTTAGTATAAACTGGGGACTATTTGCTATTATGAAAAAGTTAACTTTTCATAATAAATATCAAGTATTTTCCCCATTTCATTCTTATTTTATATACATGTTAATTGTATTAATTGCTATTTATACACTTGCCTTATGTATAGGGACAATAACTGGGAATCTTATCTCGCAAGGACTTCTCACTGCAGCTATATTCATATTCCCATTATTACTTCCAACACTTATCTCAGGAGTCATCGCTGTCCACTCAAATATTGACTTTCATGAGAACAATGGCAATATGCATCGGGTTATGGAAAACATGCGGATTTCTGGTCCGGCAGAAAATTTTACTATTCGCTTTGATTACGATCCACAAAGTTCTTATATTGATGATGATGGAGTGCGTCATAACGAACCAAACTTTACAAAAATCCCTTCAGCAAAATTATTGATTGCACCTATTATATATATCATTATTTTGTTACCACTCAGTTTATATTTATATGTTCGTTCAGTCAATGAGCGAAATGGAAGTTTCTTACTATATCCGAAGTTTCAAAAAATAGTTATGAGCCTTGCTATTTTCTTTATGGGAATAGTTGGTGGTTTAGTCTTGGGGAGAGACAAATCATTACTGAATTTTTACATTGGATTTTTCGTGACGAGCATAATTACCTACTTCCTTCTACCTAAAATATTAAAATGGAAAGTCTCTTGGAATTTCAAATAAAATAACCTCCTCTTATTGAGGAGGTTATTTCACATTCTCTCTTCTTTTCCCATACTCTTTTTCTTGCTTCGTTCCAAATCCGTCACCATTTGCTACGATTTGATCTGTTGGAGCAACTATACTTTCAGCAATTCTCCATTCTCCCCCTTGTTGAATAAACACTTGCATAAAATAATTCATTCCATTTAACTGATACGGATTTTCTTTTTTCACTTCATAACGAGCTGCAACATAATACACTTGAACATTTTCAGCCTCAAACTTAGAAATATATTGTGATAATCTCGGGATGTATTGTGATGCTTTCTGAAGTGGAATTTGTTTTACTTTTACAAGAGAAGACTTTGTCACATTGCTTATCGTATCTTCATGCCGCATGTTATCACTATGATGAAATAAAATGGCATTCTGCATAGAACGAATCCATAGTTTTGAATATAAAACAGGTTGCTTATTTGAAATATGTTGTAATTCTTTTTGAACGACATGAATTGGCGTTGCGGCATCCACGAACTTATTAAAGCAGAACATACTTCCAATCATAATGAAAAGCGTAAAAATACGTTTCATAATTTTTCACTCCGATTCTTTTTAATTAAAGTATTGGAGTTTCAAAATATTTTTATTCAAAAGAAAAAGGATAGGAAAGCTTTAGCTTCCTATCCTCATTTATTATAATACGCGGCCAAATAATTCTAATACCATTTCTATTTCTTGGTCGCTCCAACCTTTAAATCTCTCTTTATAGTATTCCTTACGCACAGCTTCAAGTTTTTCAGTTACTTCTCTTCCGTGTTCTGTAATTTCTAAGTACACGATACGACGGTCTGAATTTGAACGCTTTCTTTCTACAAACCCTTTTCGTACGAGACGATCTGTAACAGCTGTAATATGACTGGAGGTTACGTTTACTTCACTCGCAATTTGCGAAGCCATCTGTGGACTGTTTAAAAATAACGCACGTAATACAGAAAATTCATTATATGGCATATGTTCTGCAAAGCGTGTATTAATATCATTTTGTAATAAACGTATCATCTTTCGAAATGATGCGGATAAATCTAAAATCAGTGTTTCTCTTTTTTCGTTCACTAGCCTCGTCCCTTTTTTATCATATTTACACATATTATAATCTATAAATACCTATGTTGTATATGCTTTCTTTCCTCAACATTCTCATTTATGTAACTTTTTTCATATAAATTTCTTTTTTGTTCACACATATACATATAAAAAGGATGGTGATGGAAAATGCAGGGTGGAATGAATCCTTATTTACACAACGTACGCACAGCTAATACTGGTAAAGAAGCGACTATTACTGTACAAGGTGAAGGTGTTGTCAAAGCGAAACCAAATGTTGTTCTATTAACACTTGGCATTCGAACTGATAGTAAAAATGTGAAACAAGCGCAAGAAGAAAATGCAGTACAATCAAAACAATTGCTGGATGCACTTAAACAGCTTGGTATTGCTGATAAAGATATAGAAACGATTTCTTATACGATCACTCCTCAATACGAGTATGTAAATGATAAAGCGTTACTACAAGGATATCGTGTGGAACATTTGTATGAAATTACCGTTTTAAATGTACAAAAAGCAGGGGAAGTATATGATATAGCCGTTTCAAATGGAGCAAATTTAGCAAAAGGTTTACGTTTTCGAATATCTCATCCAAATAAATATTATGAGCAAGCTCTTATTCAGGCTCTGCATCAAGCGGTAGAAAAAGCTCGTGCTATTGCGAGTACATACAATTTAAATATTAATCCTGTCCCCCTCTCACTCGTTGAAGAATCTGCTCAATTACCACGGGAGATTGCTTCCTATGCTACTTTGCATGCGCAAACAGCTCCACCTATTCAATCGGGAGAATTAGAAATCATTTCAACTATACGGGCTATTTTTACGTATTTATAAATAATTTCGTTTATAAGTAAACGTTATCATTTTCGTTGTTGTAAAAACATGATGTTCTGATATAATAAAGGACGGTGAGCTCTTACAAAAGAGATATCACGGGTGGGAGAGGGATATGAAAAAGAAGGTTTAACATGAAAGGAATACTTGAAAGAACATTTAAATTAGGCTTACACGAAACATCACCAAAACAAGAAGTTTTAGCTGGAGTTACGTCATTTTTCACAATCGTATATATAATGATTGTAAATGCGTCAATCTTATCAGATGCCGGCATTCCACTTGAGGCTGGAATTTTAGCAACTGTTTTCAGTTCATTTGTCGGATGTCTGCTCATGGCATTTTGGGCAAATGCACCTGCTATTCTTGTCCCAGGTATGGGTGTAAATGCATTCTTCACGTACACAGCTGTGCATACGCTCGGTTTAACTTGGCAAGAAGCATTAGCAGCTGTCTTTATCTCTGGTATTATTTTTGCAATTGCTGCGTTTACACCAATTGCTCGCGTGCTTTCAGTATCGATTCCAAAGTCATTAAAGGAAGCTATTACTGTCGGTATCGGATTGTTTTTAGCATTTATCGGATTGCAAAAAGGTGGTTTAGTCGTTTCGAATCCAAATACTGCTGTTGCAATGGGGAAATTAAGTAACCCTGTCGTTCTTGCGACATTGCTTACTCTTATCGTTGCACTTGTATTATTTATTCGTAACGTACGTGGAAACTTTTTATGGACGATTGCAATAGGAACTGGTATTGCATGGCTATTTGGTCTTGTTGATACGAGTCAAATGGGAAATAGTTCATTCTCATTCGCTAATTACGGCGATGTGTTTGGAGCTATGTCATTTGGGAAACTTTCTTCCTTACCGTTTTGGATTGCAACATTCTCCTTAAGCATGGTGCTTATTTTTGAGAACATGGGACTTCTGCACGGTTTATTAGAAGATGACCGCAAATTCCCACGTGCTTACCAAGCCAATGCGATTTCAGCAATGACATGTGGTCTATTTGGCACAAGTCCTACCGTTTCAACAGTAGAGAGTGCCGCAGGTATTACTGCAGGCGGAAAAACAGGTCTGACGTCTATCGTTACTGGGATGTTATTCTTTGCATCACTGTTCGCTCTTCCGTTTGTCAAATTAATTCCTGATAGTGCCATTGCACCAATCTT
This sequence comes from Bacillus sp. FDAARGOS_235, assembly GCF_002073415.2. Lineage (NCBI taxonomy): Bacteria > Bacillati > Bacillota > Bacilli > Caryophanales > Bacillaceae > Bacillus > Bacillus sp. FDAARGOS_235. The sequence goes on along the minus strand of NZ_CP020437.2, from coordinate 4,219,286 downwards.
AATTATTATTGGCGGTCTGATGATTACAAGCATTCAACAAATTCCTCTGAACGACTTTTCAGAAGGATTTCCAGCGTTTTTAATTATCGTTATGATCCCGCTCACATATAGTATCGCTGATGGCATTGCGTTCGGATTTATTGCTTACCCTATCTTAAAAGTTGCACTTGGAAAGCGTAAAGAAGTCGCACCATCTATGTATATCGTTACATGCTTATTCTTAGCCATGTTTGTATTACATGCTATTGGTTAAATAAAAAAACACCGAGGTGAATACCTCGGTGTTTTTTACTTAAACCATCCTTTTTTATAAAACCAGGCCATCATTCCGCCACCAATTAACGCCATTAACAATAAACAAATAAAATAACTATACTTCCCACCAAGCTCTGGCATATGTGAAAAGTTCATTCCATATACTCCTGCAATAAATGTTAGTGGCATGAAAATAGTAGAGAAAACAGTTAGTGTTTTCATAATGTTATTCATATGATGTGAGTTTAATGAAAAGTAGCTATCCCGAATATCTGCCGTCAACTCTCGGCTCGCTTCAATCATTTCAGTTAATTTAAGCAAATGGTCATGTATATCTTTAAAGTAAATCTCATGATCACTTATGCCGTAAAAACGAGTTGAATTTAAAATACGATACAATAAATCACGCATCGGAATAATTGTCCGCCTTAGCTTAGATAAATCCGCACGTATATCAAATACCTCTTCTAGCACGCTTCCTGCTGTCTCACCCGTTAAATTATCATCAATCGCATTTAAATGGTCTTCAATGTAATAAACAGGTGCGAAATAGTCATCTACAATTTGGTCAATAATTGTATGTGCCACATGCAAAGGACCTTTCTTAATACGTTTCTTTTCACCAAGTGTTTTCCATACTCTTTCGATTGCATTGTTATGAGAAAAATGGAAAGAAACAATATAACGATCACTAATAAATAAATCGATTTCATGCGGTTCTAATCCATCCTCACCAAATCCATGTAGAACTAAAAAATTATATCCATCATAAAAATCAACTTTTGGCCTCTGTACATATTCTATACAGTCTTCAATTGCAAGGGGATGGAACTTAAAATGGTCTTGCAAAATATATGTATACTCTTCTTTCGTTGGCTTATATAAATCTAGCCAATACCATACAATATGGTCTTTCGTTGTTTCTTCTAGCGAAACGTCATATAATACTTCATCTGTTTTTGTTACTGCACATATTCTAATCATAATTTCACCCACTATTATTATAAACAAAAAATAGTAAAAAAAGCCAAGGAGAAATCTCCTCAGCCTTTTTTTATCCCGTATTAACGTGCAGTAAGACCCCTACCTCAACATTCAGCGAAAGCAAAGAAGTTAGGTCTGGGATCAACTGCTCGTAAACGCCCGATTAGTGAAGGGTAATAATCAGTGGGGATAAAGCCCCCACTGATTAAAGTTTCACTTTATTACTTCGTTACAATTCCATGTACTAAAGTTGGTGCATCTACGTGTTCTTTAGAGATTTTCATGTTCTCATAAATTTTTGCTTTTACATCTTCAACATTTTCACGGTTTGCGTAAATCGTAACAAGGGAGTCACCTTTTCTCACGCTGTCCCCTACTTTTTTACGAAGCATTAAGCCAACTGCTAAATCAATTTCAGATTCTTTCGTTGCACGTCCTGCTCCTAAAAGCATTGCTGCTGTTCCGATTTCATCTGCAACGATTTCCGATACATAACCGTCCTCTTTCGCTTCTACTTCAATTTTAAATTGTGCTTGTGGCAATTTAGAAGGATCATCAACAACAGATGCATCTCCGCCTTGTGCTGATAAAAACGTTTTGAATGATTCTAACGCTTTACCGTTGTTCATTACTTCAATTAACTTTTCACGCGCATCTTCTAAAGATGAAGCTTGCCCAGCAAGGTATACCATTTGACTTCCAAGTGTTAAACATAACTCTTCTAAATCTTTCGGTCCCTTACCTTGTAATGTATCAATTGCTTCTTGTACTTCTAATGCGTTACCAATAGCCTCACCAAGTGGTTGACTCATATCAGAAATAACAGCCATCGTATTACGGCCAACGTTATTACCGATACGTACCATTGCTTCTGCTAAACGTTTTGCATCTTCATCTGTTTTCATAAATGCACCTGCTCCAGTTTTCACATCAAGAACAATTGCATCTGCACCAGCAGCAATTTTTTTACTCATAATCGAGCTTGCAATAAGCGGAATTGAGTTTACTGTTGCCGTTACATCACGAAGTGCATACAATTTTTTATCAGCAGGTGTTAAGTTTCCACTTTGACCGATAACAGCAATTTTATTTTCATTTACAAGACGCATGAATTCATCATTTTCAATTTCCACATGGAATCCTGGAACTGCTTCTAATTTATCAATTGTGCCACCAGTATGTCCTAAACCACGCCCAGACATTTTCGCAACTGGTACACCTAAAGCAGCTACTAATGGACCTAATACAAGTGTCGTTGTATCACCAACTCCACCTGTTGAATGCTTATCTACTTTTACCCCTTCAATGGCTGATAAGTCAATTGTATCACCGCTATTTACCATTGCCATCGTTAAATCTGCACGTTCTTGATCATTCATATCTTGGAAGAAAATTGCCATTGCAAGTGAACTTACTTGATAATCAGGAATATCACCATTTGTATATCCTTCAACAATAAAGTTAATTTCTTCTGTCGTTAATGCTTGTCCATCACGTTTTTTTGCAATTAGGTCCACCATTCTCATTGTGAGGTCACCCCTTCATTTGTTTTACGATAGCTTTTACTAATGCTAAGAAGTTTGCTTTAACACGTTCTGTCGTTTCAATTACTTCATCATGGTGAAGTGGCTGATCTAAAATACCAGCTGCCATGTTTGAAATACAAGAAATACCTAGTACTTTCATACCAGCATGACGAGCTACAATTACTTCAGGTACTGTTGACATACCAACTGCATCTCCGCCAAGTGTACGAAGCATACGAATTTCAGCAGGTGTTTCATATACAGGACCTGTCATTCCAACGTATACACCTTCTTGTACTTTAATGTTTAAGTCTGCTGCAACTTGTTTCGCCATTTCGCGAAGTTCTGTCGTATATGATGTAGACATATCAGGGAAACGTACACCCATTTCAGAATCATTTGGTCCGATTAATGGATTCGTACCCATGAAGTTAATGTGATCTGAAATTAACATAAGGTCACCTGGCTCGAACGATGTATTTACACCACCAGCCGCGTTCGTTACAACAACAGTTTCTACACCTAACTCTTTCATAACACGAACTGGGAATGTTACTTTTTGCATGTCATATCCTTCGTAGAAATGGAAACGTCCTTGCATTGCTACTACTGTTACACCTTGAAGTGTACCGAATACTAATTGACCTGCATGTCCTTCTACAGTTGATACTGGGAATTCAGGAATTTCGCTGTAAGGCACTGTTACCGCATTTTCGATTTCATCTGCTAATACGCCTAGTCCAGATCCAAGGATTAGTCCTACTTGTGGTGTTTCTTGAAATTTCTCTTTTAAGTATGAAGCTGATTTTGTAATAAGTTCACGATTCATTTGTTTATCCCCCTATTTCTTTAGCTCGTTTAAGAAGCTTGTTCCGTATTCTGGCATTTTCACACCGAAGTTTTCTGCTACAGTTGCACCAATATCAGCAAATGTTTGACGAAGTGGTAATTCTTGTCCGCCTTCTTTCATGCTTGGGCTATATGCTAATAACGGTACATATTCACGTGTATGATCAGTACCAGGATGTACTGGATCATTACCATGGTCTGCTGTAATTAATAATAAATCATCTTCTTTTAGTTTTTCGAATACTTCTGAAAGACGTGCATCATATTCTTGCAGTGCTTCTCCATATCCTTGTGGATCACGGCGGTGACCAAATAATGCATCAAAGTCAACTAAGTTTAAGAAGCTAAGACCTGTAAAGTCCATGTTTAATGTATCTACAAGCTTATCCATTCCATCCATATTAGACTTCGTACGAAGTGATTCCGTTACCCCTTCACCATCATAAATATCAGAGATTTTACCGATAGCAATAACATCATAGTCGCTATCTTTTAATTCATTCATTACTGTGCGACCAAATGGTTTTAATGCATAGTCATGACGATTTGGTGTACGTGTGAATTTCCCTGGTTCTCCAACGAATGGACGAGCGATAACACGACCTACCATGTACTTCTCATCTAGTGTTAATTCACGTGCAATTTTGCAAATTTCATATAACTCATCAAGTGGTACTACTTCTTCGTGTGCTGCAATTTGTAGTACGCTATCTGCAGAAGTGTAAACAATTAAAGAGCCTGTTTCCATTTGCTCTTGACCAAGTTCATCAAGAATCTCAGTTCCAGAAGCTGGCTTATTACCGATAATTTTACGGCCTGTTTTTTCTTCTAATTCATCAAGTAATTCTTTCGGGAATCCTTCAGGGAACACTTGGAATGGTGTATCAATGTAAAGGCCCATGATTTCCCAGTGTCCTGTCATTGTATCTTTACCAGTAGATTTTTCTTGCATCTTTGTGTAATATCCAAGTGGTTTCTCTACTTTAGAAATACCTTTCATTTCACGAATGTTACCAAGACCTAATTTCACCATGTTTGGCATTTGTAATCCATTCATATGTTCAGCAATGTGACCAATTGTGTCAGAACCTAGATCACCAAATTGTTCAGCATCTGGTGCTTCACCGATTCCTACAGAGTCCATTACGACTAGGAATATACGTTTATATTTATTCATAACTGCGACCTCCTATAAGTTCAGTTCTACTTCTTGTAGTATGTTCAAAACGCTATAAAGTGAAACTGTTATTCATAAGAATTCTCTTTCCTTCTCATTGTCAAACAGTACTTCTTTAAATCATTCTCTAACCTATTTCGTTTTACTTGAAACGACTCAAAAACATTTCTAGTTTTTTCTAAGTCAGATGTCAGACATCTGATATTGATATCATAACATGTTTACGCTTTCTTTTTAATACATTTTCGTAGAATTTCTTATTTTATTCACACTTCTATTGTAATCCATTCGGCGAAGAAGTGCTAATTATTTTATGATTTATTTCTTCATATAAAAATAAAAAGCAGCTCTAAAGAGCTGCTTTTTATTTTACTTCTACTGTTTCTTCTTTATGTTCATGCAGTTCGCCTTTTCTTACATGTACTTTCACTTTGTAAGCACCGTTTTCTTTGAAAGTATGTTTACTTTCATACTCTCCTTTATTCCCTTCTTTTGCTGGAATAAATTCGTGCTTTTCAACGCCATCTTTCCAAATCTCAAGTTGCACTTCAGCACCAGTTAACGCTTCTTCTTTTTGCTTTAAATGAACTTTCATCGTTGATTCAGCATTTGCTTTTATGTCACCAGCCATAAGATGAATCATTGTGTCACTTTTATGATCACCATGTGCCTCTTCTTTTTTCGCATCTTCTACTTTTGCGTTTCCTACAGCGACTTTTACTTCTGGCATTACATGCATTTCACGTGCATTTGTATGAGCGATAATATGATATACGCCATCCGTTTCGAATGTTTTCTCTACTGCATAAACACCTTTTCCTTTATGCTTACCATTTAACATCTCGTGTTTTTCGTCACCAGTTTTCCAAATTTCAAACTTTACGTCATCAGCATCTGTTACTTTTTCTTTTCCTTGTGTAACAAGTGCTTGTACTTCTGTTTTTTCACCTGGTTTAATTTCTTTCGGATTTGTTTGGACTGCTACTTTTACAGCTTCAAGTTTCTGTTCTTTTTTCGGTTCTTCTTTGTTTGTATTACAGCCAGCCAACGCTAGCATCGCGATAAATAAAGTTATAATCAGTTTTTTCATCATCATTTCCTCCTTTATACTTTATCCCGCATTAACGGGCAGTAAGACTCCCACCTCAAAATTCCGCTGAAGCAAAGAAGTTAAGTGGTAGATCAACTGCCCGTAAAAGCCCGATTGGTTCAACTAATAATCAGTGGGAATGAACAAAAACCCCACTGATTAAAGTTTCACTTTATTTAGTATAGAGGAAATACATTGTAATATTCCAGTCTTCTGCTGAAAACAATATACGAAATGTTTGTGAAGTTTCTGTGAAACGGCTTACTCTTCTTAATCTATGAAAAAAGAGCATAGTAACTATGCTCTCGGATGAAACTGTTTATATACATCTTTTAATCTAGCTTTTGAAACGTGCGTATAAATTTGCGTCGTTGAAATATCTGCATGTCCAAGCATTTCTTGTACCGCACGTAAATCTGCCCCATTTTCTAATAAATGCGTAGCAAAAGAATGACGTAACGTATGAGGTGTAAGTTCTTTTTCAATATTCGCTTCTTTCGCTAATCGTTTTAATATTTTCCAAAAACCTTGCCTTGATAATCGATTACCGTGATGGTTTAAAAATAGTGCATCTACTACTTTTTTACCCATCAATTCTCTTCTTCCTTTTTCAATGTACTTTTGAATCGCTTCTGTCGCTAAACTTCCTAATGGAATAATTCTTTCTTTATTCCCTTTCCCAATGCAGCGAACAAATCCCATCGTTAAATGTACATCTTCTAAATTTAAAGCAATTAATTCTGAAACACGAAGTCCTGTTGCATACAATAACTCTAGCATTGCCTTATCACGAATCCCAAAAGCACTTGTCATTTTTGGTGTCTGCAGTAACGCCTCTACTTCATCGATTGATAATACTTTTGGTAACTTTCGTTCTCCTTGCGGCGTTTCGATATGTACTGATGGGTCGTGCTCTACCGCTCTTTCACGAAGTAAAAATTGGTGAAATGAACGAATTGATGCAATATGACGTGCTAATGTTTTCGAAGATTTTCCGTTTTCTTTTAAATACTGCAAAAAGTTAACAATATGCAAACGTGTCACTTCATGAAAGGTTTTCATCTGTTCTACATTTTGCAAATACTTTACATAGCTTTTTAAATCACGTTCATAAGATACTACTGTATTTTTCGCTAATCCCTTTTCGACAATCATATAATGAATAAAATCTTTTAATTGATCTTCCAATCTACACTACTCCCCATTTTCATAGAAAAACATCATTCTATTTACGAAAGCATCCTTTGCCGGTTCTTCATTCCCTGATACTTTTTCTACAGTCTCTTCTTTTGGCTTTTCATAACGATGATAGCTTTCGTATTCTTCATTTATCCATAGTATAGCGAAATAAAACAAAATCGTACAACTTGTAAATAATAAAAATACTTTTATTCCATCAAAAGTTAATTTTAAAGCTCGGCGCATTGTAAATTCCTCCAAAATATAAGTTATTACAACATATGCCAAGCTTTCACCAATTTATACCTTATTCAAATAAAAAACCTCTTCCTAGATAAATAGGAAAAGGTTATTTTTCATCCGTTTCATTTTCTTGACAGTTTTTACAAATCCCATGGAATGTTAAACGATGATCTTTCACCTTAAAGCTCCAATCTCGTTCTACTTTCCTTTCCACTTCACCAAGTAAATCTTCTTGTATTTCTTGTACAGCACCACATTGTGTACAAATCAAATGATGGTGGAAACGCTGCGCACCTTCTTGGCGTAAGTCATAGCGTGAAACACCGTCTCCGAAGTTAATCTTATCGACAACTTTTAACTCAGATAATAACTCTAAAGTTCGATAGACGGTTGCTAATCCGATCTCTGGCGACTTTTCTTTTACAAGGAGGTAAACATCTTCTGCGCTTAAATGATCTTCTTCATTTTCTAGCAGCACACGAACTGTTGCTTCACGTTGCGGTGTTAATTTATAGCTCGCTGCATGTAATTGCTTCTTAATTCGTTCAATTCTTTCTTCCATTCGGTACTACTCCCTCCTCGCCACTCTTACACCATTATATCAGAAGAAGGGCTTCTGTCAAAAGAAAAACAATAAAAACAAATTGATAATTATTCTCAAAAAATATTTATTTTTTGTTAATAGCCTCAACAACTTCTTTCATTAAAACTGGTGATGCATATGCTTCAACGCTAGAAGCAAGAGCTAACACCACTCCGATCACTAGAAAGAAGCATGTATAACGAATTAATAATGGTAATAGTGGCTCGGTTATTTTCCTAATAAACTGATGCCTAATCATACGTAAGGAAAAGCTTGCAGCAATTGTTGTCATAACGAGAAAGACTGGAATGATAATTAAATTTTGCGGCAATACAGATACAAATGCTAATAATAATCCATTCCATCCGTGCTGACTTACTAAAAAACCTACTGTAAATCCAACAACTACTCCTTTTACAAATAATAAAATAAAAATGAGGGGCAACCCAATAATTGAAATCCCTAAAATCCAAATAAAGCCGATATATTTTAATTGCGAAAAGTAACTTTCTCGAAACATTTCGCCTGCAATAGCAAATTCTCCTTTAGAAACTTGTCCAAAAAAACGTTGTAAATAAAATGATAAATCTTGCTTTTGATTCATTTGTAAACTATTCACAAGAATAGCTCCAAATATTACTCCCATCAATAATAAAACAGCATTAAATATATATAATGAAGAGTTTTCCTGTATGTGAGACATTACGCGGTTTTGCCAAGTTTTTCGCCACATTTTTCTTCCCTCCGTTCACACTCTTACTAAAAATGTATGAAAGAAAGAAAAAAAGTATGACGAATTAACATTGAAATTCCGCTCTACTTTGCTAAACTAAAAAGTAGAGAATAGGAGGGATTTCTCTTGAAACCATTATTATTAGATTTTCCAACATTATTTCAAACTGAACGCTTACAAGTTCGCAAGCCGTTTCCAGGTGATGGTGCAGAAGTATATGAAGCAATCCAAGCTTCTCTAGAAGACTTAGTACCATGGATGCCAATTGACGCTGAAACAGAAGAGAGTGCTGAAGAAATCGTTCGTAACGCTCACGGGCAGTTTTTACTTCGTGAAACACTTGATTTTCACTTATACGATAAAGTATCCGGTACATTCATCGGAGCTATTACGCTCAAGCCTGAAAACTGGGATATTCCAAAGTTTTCACTTCATTTTTGGCTCCATAGTGCTTATACAAAACAAGGCTATATGACTGAAGCTGTTAAAGGTGCCATTCAATTTGCCTTTGATAAGCTAGGTGCTAGAAGGATTGAAATTCGTACTGATGCAACAAATGCCAATGCATGTAACTTAGCAGAACGTTTAGAATTTATTCTAGAAGGTACAATGGAAAATGATTTCCTTGCGCCAGATGGTAGCTTACGTGATGCACGTGTATATGCAAAAATCAATTAAAAAACACTCGCCTTTGGCGAGTGTTTTATTTTTGTAATTGTAAATATTGCACAGCGAACATCGTCTTCGCATCATGGATACGAAGGTCTTTCATAAGATCAATCGCTTCTTCTAATGATACTTCCATTAATTCCACAAACTCATCTTCATCTAAAGCTGCTTTATTTTCTTTTTTTGTCAAACCTGTCGCTTTATATACATATAAAATTTCATCTGCAAATCCTGGAGATGTATAGAAAGAAGTAATGAGCTCCATATTTTCACATACATATCCTGTTTCTTCTTCTAATTCACGAACTGCTGTCACCTCTGGCTTTTCCCCAGGTTCTAATTTCCCAGCAGGAATTTCAATAATCGCCTTCTCAAGCGCTTTACGGTACTGCTCAACAAGCACAATTTTCCCCTCATCAGTAATAGCAATAATAGCAACTGCACCAGGGTGATTTACGATTTCACGTTTACTCATTTCTCCATTTGGTAATACTACATCATCAACACGAACTTTTATAACTCTACCATCAAAAATCGGCTCAGTTTTTACCGTTCTCTCTGCAAGATTACTCATACTATTTCATCTCCCTGTTCTATTTCCTATTCTTTCTTCATACATTTTACCACATTGAAAGGAGCGTGATAGAAATGAAAGTTTATATTTTACCAAATCGCATCACGTTAGTCGGCAAAGCATGGCAAATTCGCCATAAACTAAAACAATATGGCAAAGAGTATACAACCGTACAAGAGTGGATTACAGCGAATAAAAAGTAAACGTTTGTCAACCTCTTTTCCCTTTCGTACAATAAAGGAAAGGAGGTTGACTTATGAAAAAACGTCAATTAGGAAACTCAGATTTATTTGTGACAGAAATGGGACTTGGCTGTATGTCTCTCGGCACATCTGAAACAGAAGCTATGCGCATTATCGATGAAGCAATCGATTTAGGAATCAATTTTTTTGACACAGCGGATTTATATGATTATGGATTAAACGAAGAATTTGTTGGAAAAGCATTGAAGGGAAAACGAGACCAAATTGTTCTTACAACAAAGGTTGGAAATCGATGGACAGAAGAAAAAAACGGCTGGGCTTGGGACCCTTCTAAAGCCTACATAAAAGCCGAAGTAAAAGAAAGTTTACGTAGACTTCAAACTGATTATATTGACCTTTATCAACTTCATGGCGGAACGCTGGAAGATCCGATAGATGAAACTATTGAAGCTTTTGAAGAATTGAAAAAAGAAGGTATTATTCGCCATTACGGTATTTCTTCTATACGTCCAAATGTCATCCGTGAGTATGCAAAACGCTCAAATATCGTTAGTGTACTAATGGAATATAGCCTTTTAAATCGTCGTCCAGAAGAATGGTTCCCACTTCTTAATGAACACCAAATTAGTGTCATTGCCCGCGGACCACTTGCGAAAGGAATTTTAACTGACAACAATGCAAGAAAGATAGAAAGAGTAAAAGAAAAGGACTATCTCTCTTATTCTTACGATGAATTAAACACTGCACTCGGGAGTGTAAAAGAAGTTATCGGAGAAAAATCTTTAACAGGAACAGCTATTCACTATTGCTTACATAACGAAACTGTTGCAGCTGTTATACCTGGTGCAAGCTCTATTCAACAATTACAGATAAATGTACACGCTTGCCAACAGTTACCTGTAACAAAAGAAGAATATATACAACTTCAAAAAATCGTTAAGCATGATTCATATGCCTTGCACCGTTAAAATATCGATTTACTGATAAAAACAGATGACTGCCCCCAACATTAAACATTAGGAGGCAGTCTTTTTTATAACGTATCATATTTGTCCGGATTCGTTCCTACATGTAAATTGCGATTTAACGTATTAATTTGATTCATCTCTTCTTCAGTTAATGAGAAATCAAAGATAGTAAAATTCTCCTGAATACGAGATGGTGTCACAGATTTAGGAATCGTTACTATCCCACTTTGAATATCCCATCGTAATATAACTTGTGCGGGTGTTTTTTCATATTTGTTAGCAATCCCCTGAATAATTGGGTGCTCGAATACTTCGCCGCCCCTCATTAACGGACTCCACGCTTCCATTTGAATTTGCTCACCTTCACAGAAATTACGCAATTCAAATTGTGTTAACATCGGGTGAAGTTCCACTTGGTTTACCATAGGCTTCACTTTACAATTTGGTAATAACAGTTCTAAATGATGTTTATGAAAATTAGAAACACCAATCGCGCGTACTTTACCTTCTTCATACAATTTTTCTAAAGCTCGGTACGTTTCAATATACTTCCCTCTAATTGGCCAGTGGATTAAATATAAATCTACATAGTCCATCTGTAATTTCTTTAAGCTGTTTTCAAATGCTTCGAGTGTCTCCTCGTATCCTTGATCGTCGTTCCAAACTTTTGTTGTAATAAATATGTCTTCTCTCGAAATTCCTGATTCACGAACTGCCTCACCGACACCGCTTTCATTTTCATATACAGCTGCTGTATCAATCGAACGGTATCCAACTTCTAACGCTGTTTTTACTGCTTGCTTTACTTCGTCGCCTTCTTTCGCTTTATAGACGCCTAGACCAATCATCGGCATTTTCACGCCATTATGAAGTGTAGTTGTTGGAATATGCACAGTCGTTCTCCCTTTCATTGTTACATTTTATAAACCACTACTTTATTTCAACAAGATTCATCCAAAAAGTCAAAATATACGTATAGTTGACATAATAATTTTATACACTAAAAATACGAACTCAATTATTTACGTTTCCTTTTCTCCATTCTTTTGCTTTTTCATCAATATTACGTACAAACTCGTTTTTCCCTTCCGTATATAACGTGCCATCATATGTATATTTTTCGGCTAGTTCTCTCTTTAAAACTGCATACGCCTTTGCTTCTTCACAATGCGCCATCATATAATCACGAAACGCTAAATGCCTTACTATCTCAGGATTTCCTTTTTCAAACACGTGTAAGTGATACGAGCGTTTTTCCTCCGTTCCATGAATAAAATAACGGCGTCTTGAAATACCATTTTCTCCTTTTACGATGTAACCAAGCTCTTTAAATCTTTCATTCCAACGATCTACACGATCGATACTTTCTACCTCCATAATCATATCGATAATAGGTTTAGCTGCTAGTCCTGGCACTGATGTACTGCCAATATGATGAATCTCCACTGTTTCTGGCAGCACAGACTTCAATCTTTCAGCTTCCATTTGAAATTTTTCAATCCAATGATTTTCATATGGTACGACTACAATTTTTCTCATTTTAACTCCCCTTTTCTTACAAGCTCGTCAAAAAAATGACCAGCGATATACACTGATCATTTTCGTTATTATTTAAAGTCTTTCCAAGTAAGATTACTTTCACTTAACAGTTCTTCAAATGATTTATTCTTTTCACGTTCTTTTTGCTCTTGACGCTTTCTTTCTAGTTCTGCTGCCTCTTTTTTCTCTTCTCTCACTTGCAACTCTTTCTTCTTATTCTTTAATTGCTGCATAAGTGAATCATTTAATTGATCACCTAATGTAAGTGATTCTTTCTTCGGTTGGTTCATTTGAGATTGTCTTTGCACTTGCCTTTGTTTCTTTTTCTTCATACCGCTCACCTTTTACTTTTTTCTCCATTATAGAGGATACATGCTGAAATCGACAATAAAAAAGGTTCATTACTCTATTATTCATTATTTGTAAATTTGTTAATTTTTTTAAAAAACTAAATTTTTATATAGATATAATCCTATGAATCTATTAAAATTATGTCGTATGATGTCAGATTATAAAAAAAGGAGAAATGAATTATGTGGAAAAAAATTATTCCCGCTGTCGCAGTTTTAAGCACCATTACTTTTTCAAGTGTATTCGCCGCTCCCCCATCTCAGACTCCAGCCGAACAAAACCGTTACATAGACGTACAAATGCTTGGCATTAATGATTTCCATGGACAACTAGATACTGTTAAAAAAATTAATAATAAAGAAGCCGGTGGCGCTGATTACTTAGCCACTTATTTAAAAGAACGTAAAAAACAAAACCCTAATACACTTCTCGTACATGCTGGCGATATTGTCGGAGCTAGTCCACCAGTTTCAGCATTGTTACAAGACGAACCAACGATTGAATTTTTAAATGACTTAAAATTTGATGTAGGTACAATCGGAAACCATGAATTTGATGAAGGCATCGATGAAATGAAACGACTCATTTACGGTGGTTACCACGAAAAAACAGGGAATTTCAAAGGAGCAAACTTCCCTTATGTCGCTGCAAACTTCTATAACAAATCAACTGGTCGCTTATTCTTACCACCATTTACTGTAAAAATGGTAGATGGTGTTCCTGTAGGATTCATCGGTGTCGTTACAACTGATACACCAAATGTCGTTATGCCTACTATGCTTAAAAATGTACAGATCACTGACGAAGTGGAAGCGATTAATAAATCAACGCAACAATTAAAGCGTCTCGGTGTTAAATCCATCGTCGTCCTTGCACATGTTGGCGGAACGACAGATGAGTCTGGTATAACAAATGGCGACCTTAACCGAATTGCAAATGAAGCTGATCCAGAAGTTGATGTTATTTTCGGTGGGCATAGTCATACGTATGTAAATGGTACTGTTAATAATAAACTTATCGTACAAGCGAACTCTTACGGGATGGCTTTCTCAGACGTAGATGTAACAATTGACCGTAAAACAAAAGATATCGTAAAGAAAAAAGCTGAAGTTGTTACAACATACCATGAAGGTGTCGAACCTGATAAACAAGTAAAACAAAAGTTAGATCAATATAAAGAAAAAATCGCACCTCTTGTAAATGAAGTAGTCGGAAAATCTACAGCACCTATTGACCGTAAACAAAACGATGCTGGTGAATCTACACTTGGAAATTTAGTTGCCGATGCACAGCGCCAAACGATGCAAACTCAAATCGCACTTATGAATCCTGGTGGGATTCGTAATGACTTAGACGCTGGTGATATTACATGGGGCGAATTGTACGGCATTCAACCTTTTGGAAATCAGTTGATTAAAGCAGATTTAACAGGTCAAGATATTCGTGATATTTTAAATCAACAATGGCAAAAAGGAACAACGAGAATGCTGCAAATTTCAGGTATTCAATATACTTGGGATGCAAGCAAACCAAACGGTGAAAAGGTTACGAATATACGCTTAACAAATGGAGAAGAATTATCTCCATCTAAAACGTATAGCGTAGTTGCAAATGCTTTCTTAGCTTCTGGTGGTGATGGATTCGTATCATTTAAAAATGGTAAAAATGCAGAGACTGGTCCAAATGACTTTGAAGCACTAGTTGATTATGTAAAACAAGTAAAAGAGCCAATTCAACCAACTATTGATGGTAGAATTCAAAAAATAAATTAAGTACGCTCGAAATACGCACTCTGTACTTTTCATTGCAAAGGATATGCACTTATCCTTTATTCTAGCCGTAATATACATGAAACAAAGAAAAGGATACTCGTTCTTATAATGAACACAGTATCCTTTTCTTCAATTATCAAAATGTGATGTGTTGTTAAAGTCATATTGCTGTAAAAATTGTTGTAATGCCTCTTCTACAAGTTTAGATTTTTGAATCCCTTTTGATTCTGATATGATGTCTAATCTTGCTAATATTTCTTTATTAATAGAGAAGGTACGTTTCTTTTTTTCTGTACTTTTACTCATAATTGGTGCACTTACTTCTTCTCTCTTTCTTAATAATTCATAAATGCTTTGTAATTGCTCATAAATTAATACTTGATAATCTGTTTTCGCATATTGAAGGGCGGTCGCTTCTTGGAGTTGTAAGTGACGTGGTTCTTCTCCATCTCCTACAAAAATACGTTTCTTCCGTTCTCCATCATACTCGTATCCAATCCACCTTAATTTCTTCGATAATGTATACGGACTTATTTCAAGGCGCTTTGCTATAATAGCGATGGATTCACGCCTATTTAAACAATCTATAATTTCTCCAATCGTCACAATTTCCCCTCCTCCCATGTTGAAATGACACTAGCATGGTATGTTACAATGATTTTCTAACAGTATATGCAAAATAAATAGCCTGTGCGATTCATACGATTTCAGAAAAGGAGGTTTTCAATATGCTTTTTCGTAGCTGTACCCCACAGTTCTATAATGAAAATAAACAACTCATTCCTAATAGTATTGCTACGATGGAAAGCGTTATGATTAACAACCGAAAACAATTCCTCCTCATGCGTGGTCAAAACATAGAACAGCCTATTTTATTATGCTGTCACGGCGGACCTGGCATGGCACAAATCGGATTTATTCGCCATTTCCAAAAAGAATTAGAGAAGCACTTTATCGTTATTAATTGGGATCAACGCGGGGCAGGTAAATCCTTTTCAATGAAAGATTTCGGAGCAAATTTCACAATCGAACAATTCGTTTCCGATGCAAAAGAAGTGATTCAATATGTACTTAAAAGGTTCAACAAACAAAAACTATTTCTCGCTGGTCATTCTTGGGGAAGTATTATTGGGCTTAACATAGCACATCAATATCCAAAATATATCGAGGCTTACATCGGTATAGGGCAAATTGTACATATGAAACAAAATGAAGAATTGCTATATCAACATTTAATTCATTCTGCCAAAAAACATGATCATAAAAAAGCATTAGCTTCCCTTTTAAAATTAGGCAAACCACCATTTTTAGATACGAGACGTCTTATTATTCAAAGAAAGTGGCTTGGCACATTTGGAGGCGCAATCCAAAACGGATCTTCCTTTTCTTTCATACGAAAAGGTTTCTTTTCTCCTGAGTATACGCTATTAGATTGGTTCAAGTTTCTCGCAGGAAATTTAAAATCTGGCGTTTTATGGGAAGAAATGCTGACAATCGATTTCTTTTCGTCTATTTCAAGTTTATCTATTCCGGTATATTTTTGTTCTGGTCGCTATGATTATCAAACTCCGTATGCACTCGTTCAAGAATATTGTGATGTTATTGAAGCACCCATAAAGAAAATGATTTGGTTTCCAAATTCAGCACATTCTCCTGATCTAGAAGAACCAGAACTATTTGCTAATTCTTTACAATCCATCAAACAAGAGCTATCTTTTCATCATTAAATAAAAAAGGCTCTTTTACATTTCATAGAAAACATTTTATAATAATATGTCGCAAGTATTATGTATAAATATAGCAAACTGCTTCATATTCACTTGCCTTAACAGAATAAAAATTAGGGAGATTATATCTATTATGAACGCTGTACTCGTCGCAGTAGCAGTCATGCTATTGCTTAGTTTGTTACGTGTCCAAGTCATTGTCGCCATTATTATTGGAGCTCTAACAGGCGGACTTATCGGCGGACTCGGTATTTCAGAAACAATTAACACTTTTACAACTGGTCTTGGAAACAGTGCCCCTATCGCATTAAGCTATGCAATGCTTGGCGGTTTCGCTATTTCTCTTTCTAAAACAGGACTTCCAGATGCCATGATTCAAACCGCATTAAAATGGATTGGCAACGAACAAGACACAAAAAAACAAGTTTATTCTAAAATACTGATTTTATTCATCATTTTAACAATGGCTTGTTTCTCACAAAATGTTATCCCTGTTCATATCGCTTTCATCCCAATCTTAATTCCTGCACTTTTAAAAGTATTAAACGAGCTGAAAGTAGATCGTAGACTTGTCACATGTATTATTACATTCGGGTTAATTACACCTTATATGTGGATCCCTGCAGGATTCGGAAAAATTTATCATGACGTATTGCAAACAAATGCTGCCCAAAGCGGCCTTACATTTGATGTCGCGCTTATCCCAAAAGCGATGACTATTCCAGCAATCGGAATGATTATCGGATTATGTGTAGCGGTATTCATTACGTACCGAAAACCTCGTACATATGAAACAGAACAAATTCATACCGCTGAAAGTGAAATCGTTCCCTATACAAAGCGAAGCATCACTTTCGGATTATTATCTATCACAGCTACATTAACTGTTCAATTAGCAACAGAATCAATGATTTTCGGTGCCTTAGCGGGGATTATTGTCTTATCAATTAGTGGTAGTCTCCCCCTTAAAGAAGCAGATGCAATATTAACAAGTGGAATGCGTATGATGTCCTTTATCGGATTTGTCATGATTTCTGCCGCTGGATTTGGCGCTGTTCTTCGAAAAACAGGACATGTTGAATCACTTGTGCAAACGAGTGCACATTTCATCGGAAATAACAAACCGCTTGCTGCATTTCTTATGCTCGTTATCGGACTTCTCGTTACGATGGGAATTGGTTCATCCTTTTCAACCATTCCTATCTTAACAACAATTTTTGTACCCCTTTGCATTCAGCTTGGATTTAGTCCAATGGCTACAATTGCAATTATCGGTACAGCAGGAGCGCTAGGTGATGCAGGATCTCCAGCATCTGATAGTACACTTGGACCAACATCAGGTTTAAACGCTGACGGTCAACACCATCATATATGGGATACATGTGTACCGACTTTTCTGCATTATAATATACCGTTACTTATATTTGGCTTTATTGCCGCAATTACATTGTAAAAGGTGCGTATAAAACGCACCTTTTACTTTTTCATTTTCCCTTTTAATTGTTGAAAAGCTATTTTCGCTTCTTCTTCGACGTAATTTTCAATTGCTGGTAGTGATGGACCTATCCATTCACTCTCGATACTCCCATTCGGTCCAATAATTTTTAATTTTTCTGGTATATGTATAT
The DNA here is from genome assembly GCF_002073415.2 of Bacillus sp. FDAARGOS_235. Classification (NCBI taxonomy): domain Bacteria; kingdom Bacillati; phylum Bacillota; class Bacilli; order Caryophanales; family Bacillaceae; genus Bacillus; species Bacillus sp. FDAARGOS_235. The sequence goes on along the minus strand of NZ_CP020437.2, from coordinate 4,201,236 downwards.
TTAGAAATTTGGCTGCTCGAATTAACTCGGTAGCAACCTTATCACTTGAAGCTACAATTCCATCTATATACGGATGAGTTTGCAATAACGTAATAAACTGTTTATTCGTATACCTTTGTACACATGCTTCTCGATAAGAGATCCCTTCATCCCAAACAGCGTCTAAAAATCCTGATATACGCTCTTCCATTTCTTCACTTTCTTCCCCCTCACCGAAATAAGCAAGAAAGTGACATGCTTTCTCTTTTAATAAAGAAACAGCCCTCTGTCCACTTTCATAATGATTTGTAAGAGGTTGTTTTTCCTCCATCACAACAAATGGGAATTCGATTTTCCCTAGACTTTTAAAAACTGATTTTGTCAAAATAACACCTGCAACGTTATTTTGCTTCAACATATGTATGTATCTATCTTTATTCTCTATATTACAAACGATTATTTGATAGCCTTCTTTATATGCTATTTCCTCAATACAATGTAGCAAAGTGATGTTTAATGGGTTACATAAATTCTCTACAAGTAATGCAATGATTGTTGAATTCTCTTTAAATAATGGCTTTGCTGCACTGTTTGGCCTATAACGTAATTCCTCAATTGCTTCCTTTACTTGTTTTACTGTTTCGTCATGAACGTATCCTTTTTCATTAATAACTCGTGAAACGGTTGCGACTGAAACACCTGCCAATTTTGCAACATCACGTATAGTTGCCACATCGTCACCCCTTAATATGGTAATAGATTACAATTTTAAGGTAACTTAAATTACAGTATTCGTCAAGAATAATAACTTATATTTCTGAAAATTGTTACATCATTTCAATAAACGATACTCCATCTGAATTTCATGTAAAATCGGGATATTATCATATCCAATGCGCGGAATTTCTTGCTTTATTTTTCGCGCCTCTTCTACTGCATTTACATATAAATTTGTCATCATGAAATTACGTTTTTGATAAAAGCGTAACGCGTTCATATTATCATTTGTTGTAATGAGCCAAACTCCTTGGCACTGTGCTTCTTGAGCAACTTGCAATACGCAATCCACAAGCTTCGTCCCGATCCCCTTCCTTTCTTGAAAACTATCTAACGATACAATTTCACACAAATTCCCAGTCACTTCATACGTTATAATTCCGATTATTCTGTCATCTAAAAACGCAACAAATCCTGGTAGCTCTTCTAACTGATGCCCCTTACCACGCGAAACCATCAATGAGCTCCCCCAGTTTTCACACATGAACATTCGGATTTTTTCTTTCATTGTTGATGTAATTTTTTTTATATGCACCATTTCCTATTTCTCTCCTTTTCTATCCTTGTGATACAATGTAAGTGTATCACATGTAACGGTATTTGGAGGATGAGGTAAAGTATGAAACGTTTTTTTGCAGCATTGTTTACTATACTAGGTGCGATAACTGCCCTTGGGATTTTCTTTACAAATAAAGTGATGTACTTGAAGAAAAAAACAGAGGAAGAAGTTCTAGAAAGAGAATCGAAAAAACATTTTCGTATAGAAGATTTTGACGCTCTTCATAAAGAAGAAATTCATATCCCTTCGCAATTCGGATATGATCTTCATGGATATTACATTCCTGCAGGTCATTCCAACAAGTTTATGGTTTTTTGTCACGGCGTAACTGTAAACAAAATGAACTCTGTAAAATATGCAAACTTATTTTTAAGCAGAGGATTTAATGTCCTTATTTATGATCATCGTCGTCATGGTAAAACCGGAGGAAAAACAACAAGCTATGGATACTATGAAAAACATGATTTAAAATCAGTAGTTGACTGGCTAAAAAGTCGTTTTGGCACAAATATAATACTCGGTATTCATGGTGAATCTATGGGCGCTGCAACACTACTTCAATACGCAGGACTTGTAGAAGATGGTGCTGATTTCTATATTGCAGATTGTCCTTTTTCTGATTTCTATGGGCAATTACAGCACCGCTTAAAGGTTGAATTCCATTTACCCAAATGGCCTTTATTACCATTAGCAAATGCTTTTTTAAAAGTTCGTGACGGGTATACAATTCGTGAAGTTTCACCAATCGACTGTATAAAAAACATTAACAATCCCGTTCTCTTTATTCATAGTAAAGATGACGATTATATTTTAGCCGATATGACAAAAGCTCTATATGAAGCAAAAGAAAATAATAAACAACTTTATATTGCAGAACACGGTGCACACGCTTGCTCTTATAACGAAAATAAAGAGGAGTATGAAGCAGCTCTTGATCAATTTTTGAACACATACGTAAAAGAAACAAAAAACAGGCTTGCATAAGCCTGTTTTTTTCATTGTGATAAAACGTCTGTAACTTGTTCCATGTTTTCAGAAATCCATTGCACAGCTTCATCTAGCGTTGGAAATTCTGTCGTTTGAAACGTTACCTCATCTTGAAGTAACCAAACATCCTTCGCTTCTTGTCCTACACCGGCAATCGACCAGTGCAATAAACTATATGGATGATTATCATTCAAAAATGATGCCCACGTGCGCTCATTTGCAATATTTCGTAATGTAAGTAATTGTTTATCCATCTTTCGTCACCTTACTCTAGTCAGTTATAAAAAACATTATAACACTCTCTTCTCTCCCAAAGAAAGTGCTCTTTTTATCCCGCGTTAACGGGCAGTGAGACTCCCATCTCAAAATTCAGCTGAAGCAAAGAAGTTAGGCGGGAGATTAACTGCCCGTAATCGCCCGATTGGTGAAGGCTAATAATCAGTGGAATGAACCCCCTCCACTAATTAAAGTTTCACTTTATATTGTCAAGTGCTTCCCTTGATTATATGATGAAATTAAGCGTTTGGGAAGGAGGGATAGCGTTGGCAAAAGTACAAATTAAAGTAAATGATAATGGCTCTTTTCGCGTTACAGGGGACGTGGAATTAGTCGACTCACAAGGGAATGTATTCCCAGCAAAACCAGCATTTTCTTTATGCCGTTGTGGTTTATCAAAAAATATGCCTTATTGCGATGCTTCGCATAAAGGTAAATTCGAATCTGTTGTTAGAGCACCAGAGGCAAAGTAATTTCGTATGTGACATGCACATTTTTTGTGCATGTTTTTTCTTTTAATCAAAGTCTGGATATTCCTTTTCCTAACAACATTTCTAACACTTTTGTCTCCATTTCAATCTCCATGTATTTTCACACAATTCTTCACATTCAAATATTTTTTGCTAGCCTTTTTTCTTTTTTGTGCTATAATTTGACCAAACAGCATCCTTCGGGGTCGGGTGAAATTCCCAACCGGCGGTGATGAAGTGAAAACTTCTAAGTCCGTGACCCGTTTTCAACTCGAAAACGGTGGATCTAGTGAAACTCTAGGGCCGACAGTATAGTCTGGATGGGAGAAGGATATGTTTCTAGTTTTTTATATAGTGAATACACTTTTATTTCAGTATGCATATTTTTATACATTCATTTTGAATTTATATATATGTTTAGTTTTCTATACTCATTTTTTATACTGAAATAAAAAAGAGACAACTAGCGTTTAAAAAATTCGATATTTTGCTAGGTTTTTTCCTTATGCAAAAATGTCAATCATCGCTAGGTTTCTTTCCTGTACTTTCGTATTCGAACTATAATTCTAGAAATCACGTCTCCCAAACCCCAAGGATATTAAATCCTTGGGGTTTTTTGATTTTTTTAGGAGAGGTGAAGAGAATGACTGATCAAGAATATATGAGGATTGCCTTGCAATTAGCTAAGGGGACATCAGGACAAACGAGTCCGAATCCTATGGTTGGTGCTGTTGTTGTAAAAGATGGAAACATCGTCGGAATGGGCGCTCATTTACGTGCTGGTGAAGAACACGCGGAAGTTCATGCCCTTCATATGGCTGGTGAGAAAGCCAAAAACGCTACCGTCTATGTAACACTTGAGCCGTGTAGCCACTTTGGAAAAACACCACCTTGCTGTGAATTACTCATCGAAAAGGGAGTTAAGCGCATTGTCATTGCTACCCTTGATTGCAACCCGCTCGTTTCTGGTAATGGAAAAAAGAAATTAGAAGAGGCAGGAATCGAAGTAACTACGGGTGTTCTTGAAACGGAAGCAGTTTTATTAAATCGCTACTTTTTTCACTACATGAAAACGAAACGCCCATTTGTCACGATAAAGACCGCGATGAGCTTAGATGGCAAAACAGCCACTGTAACTGGTGAAAGTAAGTGGATTACTGGTGCAGAAGCACGCGCTGACGTTCACCAATATCGCCATACACATGATGCAATTCTTGTTGGAGTGAATACAGTTATAGCCGACAATCCACATTTAACAACAAGAATTCCAAATGGCGGGAAACATTCTATTCGCGTTATTTTAGATACCCATTTACGAACGCCACCATCTTCTCATGTCATAACAGATACTTTAGCACCGACATGGATTATTGTAGGTAAGGATGTAAATAAAGAGAAAATAGCTTCTTATGAATCTAAAAATATAGCGATATTCCAAATGAAAACGAAGCAAATTGAAATTCAAGATGTTTTAGATCTACTCGGTGAAAAACAAATCCTGTCTCTCTTCATCGAAGGTGGACAAACTGTTCATGCAAGTTTCTTACAAACAAACAATTTCAATGAAATTGTAACCTATATAAGCCCGAAATTAATTGGCGGGAAAGGTGCTCCTACTCTTTTTGGAGGAAACGGTTTTTCAAAATTACAAGATTCGCTTTCCTTGAAAATTCAAGAGATGAAACAAATTGGCGATGATATCAAAATTGTTGCGACTGCCCGAAATGAGGTGACGAAATGTTTACAGGAATTGTAGAAGAATTAGGAACGATCACAAACATGCAACAAAGCGGAGAAGCGATGAAATTAACGATCCATGCAAATAAAATTTTATCTGATGTCCATTTAGGTGATAGTATCGCGGTTAACGGGATTTGCTTAACTGTAACGAGCTTTACAACTACTTCATTTACAGTTGATGCAATGCCTGAAACGATGAAATCAACATCACTTCGCCTGCTTAAATCACACTCTAAAGTAAATTTAGAGCGGGCCATGGCTGCAAACGGGCGCTTTGGTGGACATTTCGTTTCAGGACATATCGATGGCATCGGGACAATTTTAACTAAAAAACAACATTACAATGCCGTCTATTACAAAATAGCAATTTCCGATGAATTGCTACGCTATTGTTTGCATAAAGGATCCGTTGCTGTTGATGGAACGAGTTTAACGATATTTGATATAGACGAATCTTCCATAACAATTTCACTCATCCCACACACAGTAAGCGAATCTGTCATCGGAGAAAAGAATGCCGGAGATATCGTAAACATTGAGTGTGACATGATTGGTAAATATATCGAACGCTTTATTTCTAAACCTGTAAAACGAACGGGGTCAATGTCCGAAAGCTTTTTACAAGAAAACGGATTTCTATAAGGGGGAAACATAATGTTTCATCGTATTGAAGAAGCTCTAGAAGATTTAAGACAAGGAAAAGTCGTTATCGTATGCGACGATGAAAACCGAGAAAATGAAGGCGATTTTATCGCTTTAGCAGAGTATATTACGCCAGAAACAATTAATTTTATGATTACACATGGTCGCGGCCTCGTTTGCGTACCGATTACGGAAGGGTACGCAGAGCGCCTACAATTAGAACCAATGGTATCTCATAATACAGATTCACATCATACTGCGTTTACAGTGAGCATTGATCATGTTTCTACAACAACAGGGATTAGCGCTCACGAACGTGCAACTACGATACAAGAATTGTTAAACCCTGCATCTAAAGGTGCTGATTTCAATCGACCTGGACATATCTTTCCATTAATCGCAAAAGAAGGCGGTGTCCTTCGCCGTTCAGGTCATACAGAAGCTGCTGTCGATTTAGCAAAACTTTGCGGAGCAGAACCTGCTGGTGTCATTTGCGAGATTATTAATGAGGACGGTACGATGGCACGTGTACCTGATTTACTACAGTGCGCAAAACAATTTGATATAAAAATGATTACGATAGAAGATTTAATTGTTTATCGCCGCCATCATGAAACACTTGTGACGAGAGAAGTGGAAATTACCTTACCTACAGATTTCGGTACTTTCCAAGCAATTGGCTATTCTAACTCATTAGATACGAAAGAACATATTGCGCTCATAAAAGGTGATATTTCAACAGGTGAGCCGGTGCTTGTACGTGTTCATTCTGAATGTTTAACAGGAGATGTATTCGGTTCATGTCGCTGTGATTGCGGACCACAACTCCATGCAGCACTTGCTCAAATTGAGCGTGAAGGAAAAGGTGTTCTTCTTTATATGAGACAAGAAGGACGAGGCATCGGGCTTCTTAATAAGCTTCGCGCTTATAAATTGCAGGAAGAAGGATTCGATACTGTAGAAGCAAATGAAAAACTCGGCTTCCCTGCTGACCTTCGTGATTATGGTATCGGCGCTCAAATATTAAAAGATTTAGGCTTACAAAGTTTACGATTATTAACGAATAATCCAAGAAAGATTGCTGGCTTACAAGGTTACGATTTAGAAGTAGTCGAGCGTGTACCGTTGCAAATGCCAACAAAAGAAGAGAATAAAACATATTTACAAACGAAAGTAAACAAATTAGGACATTTATTAAACTTATAATCAAAGGAGAGATTTATTATGGTATTCGAAGGTCATTTAGTTGGTACAGGATTAAAAGTTGGGGTTGTTGTTGGACGTTTTAATGAATTTATTACAAGTAAATTACTTGGCGGCGCTTTAGACGGATTAAAACGTCACGGCGTAGAAGAAAATGATATTGATGTCGCTTGGGTTCCTGGTGCATTTGAAATTCCTTTAATCGCTAAAAAGATGGCCAGTAGCGGAAAGTATGATGCTGTTATTACTTTAGGTACTGTAATCCGCGGAGCTACTACACATTACGATTACGTTTGTAATGAAGTAGCAAAAGGTGTTGCGTCTTTATCACTACAAACTGACATCCCTGTTATTTTCGGTGTATTAACGACAGAAACAATTGAACAAGCGATTGAACGTGCAGGTACGAAAGCTGGTAATAAAGGATATGAATCAGCCGTTGCTGCCATTGAAATGGCTCACTTATCAAAACAATGGGCATAAAAAAAGAGGCTGCGGCCTCTTTTTATTTTTTCGCTTTTTTTCGTACATCTTTTATTAATTCATTCATCGTTTTTCCTTCTGTCTTTATACGAAGTGCTTGCGCTGTTCTCCATACATTCTCTCTTTTTTTCGCTTCTTCTATAATAGTAATTTCTTTTCGTACTTCCTTTAAATCTTTCCCTTCCGTTTTCAATCCAAAATGTTCAGCTTTCGTTCGAAAATGTTGTTCAATTCTTTGTTGCATCTCTTTTTGTTCAGGATTTTCAGCGGCCTTAACTGGATCAGTACTTATTGCTTTTATTAAAATTAGACAGGTCATAATCGCTAATATGTATTTGTGCATGTAAAATCCTCCAACCCAATATAAAATACATATTTACTATGTACAACTAGGGCTTGGAAAATTCGTCTGCAAAAATTCTTTTTCTCACTCAAAACCCATTCGTATCAAGTGATAATAGCCTTTTATTACATTTTATTTACAAAAAAAGCAAACTCTTTTACAAGTTTGCTTTTTCCTCTATCTTATAGTGCACATTCCTCAATCTCAAATCCTAAATCTTCAATCATACCCCAGTCTGCAGTTGGCTCTTGTCCAGCTGTCGTTAAGTAATCCCCGACAAAAATAGAGTTTGCTGCAAATAAGCCGAGTGGCTGTACAGAACGTAAATTAATTTCGCGACCTCCTGAAATACGAATTTCTTTTGTTGGGTTTACGAAACGCATCATCGCCAATACTTTTAAACATTCTACAGGTGTTAACTCTTTTTGTCCTTCAAGCGGTGTGCCCTTTACAGCAACGAGGAAATTACACGGAATAGAATCTGCATCTATACGTTGTAATTCAAATGCTATTTCAGCACGTTCTTCAATTGTTTCTCCCATTCCAAAAATCGCCCCAGAGCATGGTGAAATACCAGCTTGTTTCGCTTTTTGAACCGTATCAACACGATCGTCATACGTATGAGTTGAGCAAATGCTTTCATAATTGTTTTCATGTGTATTTAAGTTGTGGTTATAACGATGAACACCAGCTTCTGCTAAGCGTCCTGCTTGATCTTCGTTTAAGAAACCTAAACAGCAACAAATCTTCAAATCTGTCGTTTCACGAATTTCCTTCACAGCCCCAATTACGTGATTTACTTCTTTATCTGTCGGGCGACGGCCAGATGCTACAATACAATATGTACCCGCTTTACGGCGAATTGCTTCATGTGCTCCTTCTACAATCTTCTCCTGCGTTAACCATGCATATTTATCAATTGGTGCTTCTGAAATAATAGACTGTGAACAATACCCACAATCTTCAGGACATAAGCCAGATTTCGTATTAATAATCATATTCAATTTTATTTTCTTACCAAAATGATGATGACGAATGATGTAGGCTGCATTCATAATTTCTAAAACTTCTGTATCATCAGCTTCTAATATTGCTATTGCATCTTCTTTCGTAATCATTTTCTCTTCTACTACGTCGTATGCAAGTTTTTTCCAATCCCTTTTTGTTTGTACTTGTTTCATTTCATCTCTTCCCCTCTTTTGTTATATACGTAAATAAAGCATGATACGTTGCCATTATCCCTTCATTTCCCGTGAAGTCTCTTTCGTATATACGAAGCATCGCACGAAAGAGTGAGGGACTTTGGCAATATGATTCTTCATTACTATTGGTCGCTCCTACTTTTCGAATAGAATGCAGAAACTCTCTAACTTCTGCAAAACTCTCTATGTAACATGTTTCAGAAACATGTACATCCCCTGTTTCTATCTTGCATATATGGCGTAACTGATCTTTCGAATAAAAACGTTGACCTATCACTATTTCATTTCGTATATTTTTTTCTTCTTTCGCCCTCCGAAACGAATTGTGAAGCTCTTGAAAAGTTTCTTGTCCAAACGTTGAAAAGAGTAGTATCCCATCTGTAGACAAATGATGAAATAGATTTCTAATCACTTGTTTTAAATCATTTAGCCATTGAAATGTAGCATTTGAAATAATGACATCATATGATTCTTCTAATCGTAATCGTTCGATATCTTCACAGTGAAACGTTACATTTTTTACATTTTGTCTAGTTTTCGCAACCGCAATCATACTTTCAGCAAAATCAATAGCTGTAATATGCGCTTTTGGAAATAAGTTTGATAATTTCTCTGTGACATAACCTGTCCCGCATCCAAGTTCTAAAATACGTATCGATGAATTTGCACTATATCGTCGATTCAATGTAGAAAGTAATGAATGTGCCATCTTTTTTTGTACATTTGCATATTGATCGTAAGATACAGCTGCCACGTTAAACCGTTTTTGCAGTAACGTTTTGTTGATCATGTCGTATCCCCTCTACAAATTGAATTACCTCATTTGCACAATATTCAAAATTCGTTATACATAATGCGTGTCCTGCCTCACTTACTACCTTGAGTGTTACATTTGTATTGTCCGCCATACTATGAGCAGCAGACAATGGACATATTACATCCTGCTCTCCATGAATAAATAGTATAGGTGCTTGAATTTCTTTCAGCTCTCCTCTCATATCTGTTTCTATTAAATAATCCAAACCTAATTGTAAAGACTGAATAGAATCCCCTTTAAAATGTTTTACAATATCTTCAAAACATTTATTCTCTTTCAACTCATCTTTCGTAAACATATTTTCATAGAACCGCTTGAGCGTATCTTCTTTCTTCCCCACCAAATTCTTTTTCAGCCGTTCTACATGCAAAGAATTCCATCCACTTGTATAGTCACTCGTATTTGTAAATTTAGCAGTACCACCAATTAATACGATACCTTTCGCCTTAATCTTTTTATAGGCTTGAATTGCCGCTAAAGCTCCTAATGACCATCCAACTAAAATTACATTTTCATCATGCGCTACATCTATTATTCGTTCCGCAAACTCGCCTATCTCTTTCACGTTACGCCAATCTATGCATTGAACAGGATATTCTTTGAAATACGGAAGTACTAAATCCCAAACATTTTCTTCCATTCCCCATCCAGGGATAAAAATAATCTTTAGCTCTTTCATACGAAAAGCTCCTCTTCTTTCGCAATGTGAATAATTTGGTCAATGGCCCATTTTAAATCAGCTATTGTATGTTGTGACGTAACAGCAAAACGGACCCGGGAACTATTAATTGGAACCGTCGGTGGACGAATTGCAATTGCTGCGATGTCTACCTCTTGTAATCTTTTACTAAACCGTAAAGCATTTTCATTTGAACCGACTACAATCGGTACAATATGAGTTGAGCTATTCCCAATATCAAAACCAGCTTCTCGTAAATGGGTTCTGAAATATGCACCATTCGCTATAAGACTCTCTCTTCTTTCGTTATCTTCTTTCACAATTTCAATTGCTTTTCGTATCGCCCCTAATATTCCTGGTGGTAAGGCTGTAGTAAAAATAAAGCTTCTCATCATATTTCGTAAATACTCTATATAAATTGCATCGCCTGTCAAATACGCACCATAGCACCCTAAAGCTTTACTAAACGTCCCCATATGTATATCAATTTTTTGAGCAATGTCTTTTTCTATATGAGATAACCCAGCTCCATCGATTCCATATATTCCACTCGCATGCGCTTCATCAACTATAATGATTGCCCCGTATTTCTCCTTAAGCTGCACTAATTCTCTCAAGTATGCAGTATCACCATCCATACTAAAAACAGTATCAGTTACGATTAATTTCCTCTTTTCAGGTGACGCTATTTTCAATAACTTCTCTAAATGATCCAAATCATTATGACGATACCTTTTATGTTCTGCGCCGCTTAATATAATTCCATCAACAATACTTGCGTGATTTAATTTATCACTAAACACAATATCGTGACGACAGGCTAAAGCAGATATAGCACCTACATTTGCTGTATATCCACTATTTACAATTAGTGCTCTTTCAGTACCTTTCCAGTTGCATACACTTCTCTCAACCTCTTCATACAATGGATAATTTCCTACAACGAGGCGAGAGGCCGTCGCACCAGTTCCATATTTTTTTGTACACGCAATAGCAGCTTCTTTTAATCTTTCATCCCCAGCTAATCCTAAATAATTATTTGATGCTAAATTTAACAACCTTTTTTTATCTCGAATAAGCCACGTCTCTTCTGCTTGCTCTGTTACATGCAAATTACGATACTGTCCTTGCTCATGTAATTGTTGTAATTTAGATTGAAGATGTGTGCGCCACGTTTGATTCATTTTGAATGAACTCCTCTAATTTTGAAATCATAATATGTTCTTTTGCTGATTCCAATAATTTTTCCCTAGTAAATTCACCTTCAAGAAATGGTAATAAACCTAAAACTGGTACTCCACTTAACTCCTCAATCATTTCTTTATTTTCTTGCACTCTTTCTTTGTCACATTCTTTACAACTAGACAAAATTACACCTGCTACTGTTAAACCGTGTGCCTGTGCATAAGAAATTGTTAAGACAGTATGATTTACTGTCCCTAGCGTAGGGCGAGCTACTATAATAAGAGGCAACTGTAATTGTTTTGCGAAATCAATTACTAAACTATCTTCAGTATATGGGACTGCAAGCCCGCCTGCCCCTTCGACAAATACGCTATTAAACTCTTTTAATAGTTCTTCATAGTGCCTCATAATGTCTTTTAACTTTACGACTCTTCCAGCTCTTTTCATCGCAAGTCTCGGAGCAAGCGGTTCTTCAATGGAATAAGGACAAATTTCATCTTCTTTTGTCGGTACACCCGATAATGCTTTTAATCTTGCTGCATCTCCCTCAGGGTTTGATGCAACATGTCCACTTTGCAACGGTTTATATACACCTACGTTATATCCCAACTCTCTATATACACCTGCTAACGCACCTGCAACCACAGTTTTTCCAACTTCAGTATCTGTTGCTGTTATGAAAAAACCGCTCATTCTTCTCCCTCCGTAACATCTGAGATTGCTTTATATAAAATGCGTAACATATCATCTATCTCATCAATTGTAGAAGCAAGAGGAGGCATAAATACAATCGTGTTACCGAGCGGTCGTAAAATCATGCCAAGATCTCTTGAGCGTTTACATACTTGCACACCGACTCTTTCTGTCCATTCAAACGATTCTTTCGTTTCCTTATTCTTCACTAGTTCAATACCAATCATTAACCCGCACTGACGAATATCACCTACATGTTTATATGCAAAGAGCGCTTCTAATTGCTTGGCTACATATTCTGTTTTACGTGCAACATCTTCTATTAAATTTGTTTTTTCATATAATTCTAGATTCGCAATTGCTACTGCACACCCTAACGGATTACCTGTGTAACTATGACCATGGAAAAATGATTTTTGTTCCTCATATTCTCCTAAGAAGGCATTATATATTTCGTCTGTCGTTACCGTAACTGCAACCGGTAAATAACCACCTGTTAAACCTTTCCCAGCGGTTAAAATGTCTGGCGTCACATTTTCATGTTCACATGCAAACATTTTTCCAGTGCGCCCAAATCCCGTTGCTACTTCATCCGTAATAAATAAAACATTATATGTTGTACATAAATCCCTTAGCCCTTTTAAGTATCCTTTCGGCATTGTAATCATACCGCCAGCACCTTGCATTAAAGGTTCTACAATAATAGCTGCAATTTCTTCATGTTTTTCTTTCAGCATTTCTTCCATTTCTTCTAAATGTTTTTTTACAATTTGTTCCTTATTATCTCCATAAGGAGAACGATATGTATATGGATACGGCATTTTAATTGCTTCAAATAAGAGTGAACTATACACTTGGTGAAACAAGTCTATTGCTCCTACTGAAACAGCACCAATCGTATCACCGTGATATGCTTCTTTTAATGTAACAAATCTTTGTTTTCTCGGTTTCCCTTTATGTTGCCAATATTGGAAAGCCATCTTAATTGCAATTTCAACAGCTGTAGAACCAGAGTCTGAATAGAACACCTTCTTCAATCCTTCTGGTACAACCTCAATAATTTTTTCTGCTAATAAAATTGATGGAACGTTAGCAAGTCCTAACATAGTAGAATGAGCAATTTTATTTAATTGCTCACGAATTGCTTCATCTAATTCTGGCACTTGATGTCCGTGAACATTTAGCCAAATAGATGAAACCCCATCCCAATATTCATTTCCATTTACATCGTATAGCTTTCTTCCCTCTCCACGTTCAATAATGACAGGATCTTCTTCTAAATAACCTTTCATTTGTGTAAATGGGTGCCATACGTAAGCTTTATTTTTCTCTGATAATTCTTCATATGTATAAGATGATTTTTCAGTCGTATTACTATTCACAGTCACAATTGTCACCCCTAATGTTAACTAGTTTATAGATATAGTTAACATTAAATCCAAAAGACTGTCAATTATTTTTAAATTAAACAGTTCTTAAAAAAGAACAACTTATCATACGATAAGTTGTTCTACTTTCCATGCTGTATCTTTCCGATTTCTAAAATAATCTCTTCATCTTTTTTTCCTTCTGTATCAATTCCCAGTTGTTTTGCATGCTCAATTAATAAATCATGACGCTTCTCAAATCTAGCTGTGTTTACTTCTTTCGTAATTTCCTCTTTTGTTTTCTCATCAGTAGAAACTCCTAGTTTCGCAGCTGCTTTTTCCATCGACTTCTTCTCTTCCGTTTCTTTCACTTTCTTCACTTCTGATTGCTGGATTTGCTTTTGCTTCACCTGCTCTGATTCAGCTGCAAAAGCTGTGTAAATTCCAGCACTTCCGCCAATGACTAGTAAGGTGGTAAAAAGAATTAGTTTTTTCTTCACTCTTTTCTCCCCTTTCGAATTCATTATAACGCACATTTTTCAATGTTAAAACCTATCTCCTTTATTTCCCTAAAAAAATATTACACATTTTTATTGACATGTATGATGAATATATGATAAAAATTTAACTAACATCATATGAATCGGCGTTGATAGGATTTAGTAGTATTTCGATTTCTGATTTCAGAGAGCTGGTGGTCGGTGCGAACCAGTACAGAGCGAATTATGAATTACCCCCTGGAGCTTCTTTTACGAAACGTAAGGAGTAGTGAAAGACGGTTATAGACCGTTATGTCTAAAGAGTGGTGAAACGACACTGTTTCACAATTTAGGGTGGTACCGCGAATTTTTCGTCCCTGCATATATTGCAGGGGCGTTTTTTATTTTATTAACGCATATCATACGACCCTTTATTTTGTGATACATTCATTTTACAAGCTAGGGTGGTACCGCGATTTCTTCGTCCCTGCATAATTATATGCAGGGACGTTTTTTTATCCAATCATTTCCGTATCATATAGAAGTATTAACAAATTACCGATAATTTGTCAAAAAATTCTAAAATTTAAAAGGAAATATACAATATTGGCGAATTTTATATAAAAAAGACTATTCTCGATTAATTAGGAGGGGAAAACAATGGTTTCAAAAATTGAATCTGTTCTTTTAACAATTTTTATCTTTTTCTGTATTGGTTTTAGTGTTATTCAATTAGAAGTTTCACCGCATATCCCGATTTTATTCGGTATCGTTATTTTATTAGCGTTTGGGTTTATGAAAAAAATCTCTTGGTCTACTATGGAAAAAGGGATGATCAGTAGTATTTCAGCGGGGATTCCATCTATTTTTATTTTCTTACTTGTAGGCGTATTAATTAGTGTATGGATCGCAGCTGGAACAATTCCAACTTTAATGGTATACGGCTTCCAACTTGTATCTCCGAAAATTTTCGTTCCAACTGTTTTTGTTGTTTGTGCGATTGTTGGAACGAGTATCGGTAGTGCATTTACAACTGCTGCAACTGTAGGACTTGCCTTTATGGGCATGGGTAGTGCTCTTGGATACGATCCAGCGCTTATCGCTGGTGCAATTATTTCTGGTGCATTCTTTGGGGATAAAATGTCTCCTTTATCTGATACAACAAACTTAGCTCCTGCTGTAACCGGTGTAGATTTATTTGAACATATTCGTAACATGCTTTGGACGACAGTTCCAGCTTTCATTATTGCTTTTATTGCATATTTCATTTTAGGCAGTGGATCTGGAGGCAATGTTGATTTCACATCCTTTATTAGCACGTTAGAAAAAAATGCAACAATTTCTATCGTTACACTTATTCCAATTTTATTACTGTTCCTATTCGCATTCAAAAAGGTTCCAGCAGTTCCAACATTACTTGCTGGAATCGTAGTAGGAATCATTATTCTCTTTATTTTCAAACCTAGTACATCTCTAACTGATTTAATGAAAATTATGCAGGACGGTTATGTTTCTAAAACTGGTATAAAAGATATTGATAGCTTATTATCTCGCGGCGGTTTACAAAGTATGATGATGTCCGTTGCCCTTATTTTCCTAGCTCTTTGCATGGGAGGATTACTACAAGGAATGGGTATTATCGCGCAGCTGATGAATATCATCTCTAGCTTTGTTAAAAATAGTACACGCTTAATTATTTCTACTGCTTCAACTGCAATTGGTGTAAACTTCTTACTTGGTGAACAGTACTTATCCATCGTTTTAACAGGACAAGCATTTGCTAATAAATACGATGAAGTCGGTTTAGAACGTCGTAATTTATCACGAGTACTAGAAGATGCTGGTACAGTAATTAATCCACTCGTACCATGGGGTGTAAGTGGCGTATTCTTAACAAACGTCCTTAGCGTTCCAACATTCGATTACCTGCCATACGCAATCTTCTGTTTAGCTTGTCCAGTTGTAACCATTATCGTCGGCTTTACTGGATTCGGTCTTTCATGGAAAAAAGAAAAAGCAGTACCAGTTTCATAATATACAAGTAAAAAAAGGATTACCGATTGCGGTAATCCTTTTTTTATACAACACTTTACTATCTATTTGCTTTCTTTCTTCTAAATAACATAAGTAATCCCGCTCCAACAAATGCAAGACCCGCTCCAATTGTAGAAGCAACACTTGCACCTGTTTTCGGTAAATCACGTTCATCTTTGTCAGCTTCTTTATTTTCACTTACAGTTGTCGTTGTTTCTTTTGTATTTTGATCATCTGTTGTAGTTTGTCCAGATCCTGCATTGTTTCCACTATTACCTTCATTTGTTGGTGGTGTCGTTGGATTCCCTCCATTATTACCTTCACCTGTTGGTGGTGTCGTTGGATTCCCTCCATTATTGCCTTCACCTGTTGGTGGTGTCGTTGGATTTCCTCCATTATTACCTTCACCTGTTGGTGGTGTTGTTGGTTTTTCTCCACCATCGTTCTTCTTCGTTATATCAATTGCATATTTAGCAAATTCATTTTCAGATGGTCCAACATATGATATTTTCCCATCTTTCTTTATATACTTTTGTGCATTTGGTGAAGAATCGAATGTTGTATTTAATTTATCTGCAACAATCGGCTTAAATGTCCAGTTTTGATCGGCTGCTGGATTAATAACTGGTGTTTCTTGCATATACTTCACAATGATTTGACGTGTTTCATCTTGTGATTGGTATACAACTTCCCCTTTACTTACACCTGGGAACGTTTGGCTACTTCCACGATAGTTATTTGTAGCGACGATAAATTCTTGATTGTCAGCTACTGGCTTACCTTCATACGTCATATTTACAATACGATTCGCATTCGCATTTTCCTTTATAACTTTTCCATCTTTATCATATTTTGCTGGTTGCGTCACATCAATTTCGTATTTTAAACCATCTAAAATATCAAAGTTATATGTAGGATAGCCTATATTTACTAACGGCTGTTCTTTTGTTTCCTTTGGATCAATTTTATTAAACTGACCTGCAGACATTTCAAGCCATTCTTTCACTTGTGCCCCATTTACTTTTACAGCATATAAAGTATTTGGATATACGTATAAATCTGCAACGTTTTTAATTGCTAACGTTCCAGCTGGAATATCCGTATAATATGTAGCACCGTTTCGGCCACCTGCTTTAAATGGTGCGCCTGCAGATAAAACTGGTATTCCTTTATATTTACTATATTGTCCATTTTCAGCAAACAACTTTTCGACATACCATTTTTGGGCATTTGTCACAAGTTGCACAGAAGGATCATCTTGTACTAATGAGAAATAACTATTAATTGGCGCTGTCGTTTTTCCTACAGCTGTATTCACATAATCAATTGTCGCTTGATGATCATCTTTAATTTCATTAACTAAATTTTGATCAGGTCCTACATTACCTTCATTATTAACAATCGGACGAAGTTGTGGCTTCGATTGCTCTTTTTGTACTTCCCATTTTCCGCTTACCTTTTTCAATTGCATATCAATAATACCTAAGTTACTTCCAAACACACCAGGCATTACAACTGGAACACCATTAAATACATCCTTCACTTCAGTATGTGAATGTCCCATTAATACTGCATCTACACCAGTAACTTCTGTTAAATAATACGATGCGTTTTCCATGCCAACGTTGTATCCACTCTTATCAACACCAGAATGCGCTAGTGCAACGATAACATCTGCACCTTCCGCTTTCATTTTCGGCACCATTTTCTTCGCTGTTTCAACTATATCTTTCGCTTTAACTTTTCCTTCTAAATTTGCTTTATCCCAGTTCATAACTTGAGGTGGAACAAATCCCATTACCCCAATTTTCACCTTCTGTTTTTGACCTGATTCATCTTCTACTTCTTTTTCAAAAATATGATATGGTTTAAAGTAATTTTGGTCGTTCTCTTCATTATTATCTTTATCATCTTTATAGACGTTCGAGTTAATAACCGGGAACTTTGTTTTACTAATCACTTTGTTTAAATAATCTAAACCATAGTTAAATTCATGATTCCCAAGAGAGATGACGTCATACTTCATTAAATTCATTACACGATATAATGGATGTGTATAACTAGGATCCACAGGATTTTTCGGATCGTTTATTTTATTCGCTACATAATCACCAAGCGGTGTCCCTTGTAATGCATCCCCATCATCAAACAGGACAGAGTTCTTCGCTTCTTCACGTGCTTTATTAACAAGTGTTGCCGTTTGCACGAGACCTACTTTATTATCTGTTTTCGTTTGATAATAATCGTAATTCATTAAGTTAACGTGAATATCTGATGTTTCTAGAATTCGTAAGTTAACTGTACTCTCCCCAGTATTCTCATCCGCATGAGCTGTTGTTGGCAGTACTTGCGGCGCTATTACACCTATAGCAAGAGTTGCTCCAGCTAGCATTTTTTTTGACTTTTTCACAAAAAATCCCCCTTATACAATTACCAGAAATAATGAAATGAATCCCTATCGGTCCATAATCACATACCTTTTTTCTTCTATTAGAGACACGATTTTCATTTCATCCTGCGCTAACGAGTAGTCCCCTTAAACGCTCGATTGATGAAGACAAACAATTAACGGGAGATAAAGCTCCCACTAAGTAGCATTTCACCTTATCTGACATTATCATATATAAAACTCTTTCGTATCGTCAATATTTTTTGACAAACTTCAACAAATTTTCTGTAAAGTTATTGTAAACTTTTCATAAACATATAATATGCCCTTACATTGCTAATATTGCTGAATATGATACAATTACCAATTACAA
This sequence comes from Bacillus sp. FDAARGOS_235, assembly GCF_002073415.2. Classification (NCBI taxonomy): domain Bacteria; kingdom Bacillati; phylum Bacillota; class Bacilli; order Caryophanales; family Bacillaceae; genus Bacillus; species Bacillus sp. FDAARGOS_235. Next base: position 4,182,559 of record NZ_CP020437.2, on the reverse strand, counting down.
GGAGGATGAATTTATGAAAAAAGTCATCTTAATAGTTGTTTGTCTCCTCCTTCTAATCATTTCTTATTCTAATTTTGAAAAGAACGATGAGACAAAACAAAACGAACCTGAAGACAAAACAGAGAAAACCTCTGCTCCAAGTTGGATTGATAAGCAAACAAACGACTCCTTTTATCACCTCGTATTAGGTGATTCACTCGCTAAAGGATATGGATCGACACAAGGTGGATTTGCTGAATTAGCTTCCAGACAAATAGAAGCACAAATTCATAAACCAATTACAGTAGAAAATCTTGGGATAAACGGCCTTACTACAGATCGTCTCGCTAAAAAAGTTCAATCAGAAGATGTAAAGCAAAAAATTAGAGCTGCAAATATAATTACGATTAATATTGGAGGAAATAATTTATTTCGCTTAAATCGTGATGTCGGTGTTATAGATGGTATTAAAATGTTAAATAAAGAAAAAGCTCATTTTGAAGCGGATATAAAAACTATTGTAAAGACAGTTCGAGATCAAAATCCGAACGCTTTACTCATTCTCTCAGAACTCTATAACCCGTTACAACTCGATGACTCCATCGCAAGTTATGCAGACATGTTTTTAGACGGATGGAATGAATCCGTTTATTCCATTTCAAAAGCAAATCAACCGTCTATCGTTTTACCAATTCGTAAATTAATATCGAATGATAAAAAAGATTTACTATTTGACCAAGTGCACCCAAATGATAACGGCTATGCGATTATTGCTAATACATTTACAAAGCAAGTGTTATCCTACAAATATTAAAACTGCTGTGAAACAATTCTATTTTTATACCATGTCTTTTTTGTTACAATGAAAGTGGAAGGGGGCCTTTATATGGAATCACGCGAGTGGGAACGTATTGTTGATCATCTTCTTTCGCTAGTGCCTCTTTTTTATCGCAAATTTATGCTTCCTGGAGAATTTTCTTCTCAAAGACATATGCCGCCATCACATACACAAGTATTACTACTTTTGCATGAAAATGGCACATTAGCAGTTTCCGAAATCGGCAAGCGGCTAGCGATTTCAAGGCCTAACATGACACCTCTATTAAACAAACTTATTCAAGAGGAACTAATAGAGCGTCATTATAGCGAAAAAGATCGACGGGTCATTTTAATTTCTCTAACAGCTGAAGGGAAATTATTAGTAAATCAGTATCAGCAATTCATTTTAGACAAACTAAAAGAAAATTTCCAAACATTATCTGAGGAAGAGCGCGAAAAGCTCATTCAATCTCTTCAAACCATTCAAAATTTAATTTTGAAAACAAACGCATAAAGCTGCTTCTAAATAGAAGCAGCTTTATGATTCATAATAATTACCGTAGTATACATTTGAATATGGCCATGTCGTTAAATATGGTTTTTGATCTTGCGTAGGTTGTTGTGGTGGTATTTGTGGCAATTGCTGAAATTGTTGCTGTTGATACACTCCAACTTGCTGTCTCATATCATTTACCGGATAATAATTTGTATATGGGTATACTTGAGGTACATAGTAATAATACATCCATTCTCTCCCCCTTTTTCTTAAACATATTCAAAGGAGAAAATGAATGTGCCATTCTTTATATTTGTACAAGTGGTTCTCTCACTTTTTTCTTTCTGTTCTTCAAACGTAACTTACGATTCTTTTCATATAAATAATGCACTACGAAATATGAAACTACACCGAACACAACTCCTAAAATCGTCATTCCAATTAATACATATACTTCACTCTGTAATAAGCTCTTTAACATCGTAAAAATGTGACTTGAAAACAAGTCCGATATCGTAAATGGTTCATGATGTATTTGTTGTACATGAAATGGATAAATCATTTTCCCTAGCGCATACGCAAGCGGAAATAAAAACACTGGGAGAAACGATATTTTCCCAATAATATTGCCAATAACTGCAGCAGGAAATGATCCTTTTGCTAATCGAACGATTGGATAAAATATTACATATACGAGCGATGCTGTATAAATTACTAACATTTCTAAACCAAAACCAATAGCAAAACCTAACGACACTTTCTTTGCTCCTTCTGGCGATCGAAGCAACTTATAATATTGAAACTTTAATATTCTCCACATCCGCTGAAAAAACGAATATGTTTGCTTAGTTGTTTTCACTCTCATCATCTCTTTAACTATATTTTATATGTAGTATGTCCTTACACGCACTGAATAACAAATTTAGTTTTCTCTTTCTATTATAAATGATATAAAAATGATTAACCAAATATACATCCGACATTTTAATATAAAAAACCTTCCTTTTAGGAAGGTTCTTCTACATTATTAAATAAACTTACTAATAATGCTTTTTGAGCATGTAATCGATTACCAGCTTGCTCAAAAACGATAGACTGTGGTCCATCAATAATTTCTCCTGTTACTTCTTCTTCACGATGAGCAGGTAAACAGTGTAAGAAACGATATGTTTGCTTTGCATGCATAACAAGTTCTTTATTGATTTGATAAGGTTGAAATAAAGTATATTTCTCTTCTTCTCCATCTTGCCCCATACTCATCCAAACATCAGTATAAATAAAATCTGCTTCCTGTACCGCTAATTCAGGATTATGCAAAATTTCAATTTCAGCGCCTGTTTCTTTAGCAATCGCTAACGCTTTTTTAACAATTTCCTCATTCGGTTCATACCCTACGGGTGTTGCCACAGTCATATTCATTCCGACTTTTGCACTCGCTAACAGTAACGAATGACACACATTATTCCCATCACCTACATAAGCCAATTTAATTCCTTTAAATGTATTCACTTCTTCATATATCGTCATTAAATCTGCTAATGCTTGACAAGGATGATGATCATCCGTTAATCCATTAATAACAGGAATGCTCGATTCTTTTGCCAACTCTTCTACATCCGCGTGTGAGAATGTACGTATCATAATCCCATCAATATAATGAGACAGTACTTTCGCAGTATCAGAAACGGTCTCTCCTCTTCCGATTTGCATCTCCTTCCCACTTAAAAACATTCCATGTCCTCCGAGCTGTACCATTCCTGCTTCAAAAGATACACGAGTACGAGTTGAATGTTTATCAAAGATAAGCCCTAATATTTTACCTTGTAATAAAGGCTCTTGCTTATTCTTTTTTAAATATATAGCGAACTCAATTAAAGAAATAATTTCTTCTTTCGTTAATTCTTCTAGTGTTAAAAGATCTTTCGTATTTAATTTCGGTACTTGTACAGTTGACATGAAATTTCCCCCTTATATGATTGATACGTTTTTTGTACAAACTACTTTTTTTATCATATATACTGCCTGTTCTAACTCTTCATTCGTTACAATGAGTGGCGGTAATAGTCTTATGACATTCGGCCCTGCTTGTAATACGAGTAGCCCGTCTTTTTCAAGTTGTTCTATAAAATTTGAAACTTCATGCTTATATTCGATTCCAATCATAAGCCCCTTGCCACGAATATTTTGAATACATTCGACATGACATAACTCTTCTTGCAATCTCTTTAATACGTATTCGCCCTTTTCCTGTACGTCTTTTAAAAAGGATGGTTCCTTGCTTACCTGTAACACTTCTTTCGCAGCAGTCATCGCAATATAATTCCCTCCAAAAGTTGAACCGTGTGATCCCGCATTAAAAGAAGAGCCCAGTTCTTTCCTACCAATTACTGCTCCAACGGGAATACCATTTCCAAGAGCCTTAGCGATAGTAACGATATCAGGTTTTATTCCCATTTGTTCGTAAGCGAATAGTGTTCCGGTTCTTCCTATACCCGTTTGTACTTCGTCTATAATAAATAGAGAACCGTACTTATTACATAATATTTCGATTTCTTTCAAAAAAAACGAATCAGCTAGTATGACCCCGCCCTCTCCTTGAACAACTTCTATCATTACTGCCGCAACTTCTTCATTCATTACTTCCTCTAATGCTTGTATATCGTTAAAAGGGATATGTAAAAAAGACGGAAGTAGTGGACCAAACCCTTCTTTCACCTTATCTTGACCTGTTGCACTCATCGTTCCAAATGTTCTACCGTGAAAAGACTGCTCACATGTTACGACTAGAGATTTTCCAGTATGCTTACGAGCTAGCTTTAAAGCTGCTTCATTCGCCTCTGCCCCGCTATTACAAAAAAACACATAATCTAATGCTGTATTTTCTGTTACTAACGATGCAACCTCTTCTTGTAAGGAGTTTGTAAATAAATTCGATATATGCCATATGTCTCCAAGTTGCTTTTCAACCGCCTTTACAACAGTAGGATGACAATGTCCTAAATTACATACTCCAATACCGGAAGTGAAATCTACATATTGCTTACCATGTTTATCAATAACTTTCGTTCCATTCCCCTTTACAAACTCAACGTTTCTTCTTCCATACGTTTGAAAAAGATGACTCGTCATACAATACTCACGCCTTTCGTTACCGTCGTTCCGATACACTCGCCTGTGACCTCAGTAAAATCCTTTGTACCATTCACAATACTTACCTTTTGTACTCCCATTTTTAATGATGTAAGTGCCGCCTGTACTTTCGGAATCATCCCGCCTGTAATAACACCTTTTTCTATAAAAGTTGCAATTTCAGACTCATCTGTTTTCTTTACCAATTTCCCTTCATGTAATATCCCATCTACATCTGTAATGAAAATAAGTTCTTTTGCGGATAGCGCATCCGCAATCCCAGCTGCAGCAGTATCCGCATTTATGTTATACACCTCATTACCATTTATTCCGATTGGGGCAATAACAGGAATATAATTCATATCTATTAATTTTTTTAATAAGGTTGTTTCTACATAACTTACCTCTCCTACATATCCTATTTCTTCGCTGGCAGGTTGAACTTGAAGTAAATTACCGTCACACCCTGAAAGCCCTACGGCCAGTAAATTATGCTTTTGTAAATTCATTACAAACTTTTTATTTGTACTACCACATAGCACCATTTGAACAACATCCATCACTTCTTTTGGTGTTACTCGTAATCCATCTCTTTTTTCCACTTTGATATGACACTCTTTTAATTTGGCATCAATTTCTGGGCCACCACCATGGACAATCACTATCTTATACTTCTGTTGCAATTTCTTTATACAATCAAAAAACACATCATTTAATTGATCCAACATGCTACCGCCGCATTTAATTACGATATAATCACTCATCTTCTCTCTCCTTATGTACGATAACAAGCGTTTATTTTTACATAATCATAACTTAAGTCGCATCCCCAAGCTGATCCGGTCTCTTTTCCTACATGTAAATACACATCAATAATAATTTCATGTTCTTTTAATTTCTTTTTCATTTCCTCTTCAGAAAATATTTGAGGTTCACTATTTTTTAGCACAACGATAGATTGAAGAGTAATATCAATTGTATTTGGATTAATCGTTACTTCACTTTGTCCAATACTGCTAATAATTCGCCCCCAATTTGGGTCTTCACCGTGTATTGCGGTTTTCACAAGACTTGAACCAACTATTTGCTTTGCAATTTTCTTTGCCTCTTCACTCGCTTTAGCCCCTAGCACATTTACTTCTATTAACTTCGTAGCACCTTCACCATCTTGTGCAATTTTTTTTGCTAAATCTTCACATACCTTCTGTAAAGTAAATACGAAAGTTTCCCAGTCTGTGTGTTCCATATTGATTGGTTTCGTTTCCGACAATCCACTTGCCATAACGATGACCATATCATTTGTAGAAGTATCTCCATCTACCGTAATTTGGTTAAATGTATGATTCGTAATTTGTGATAATGCTGTTTGCAATACTTCATGCTCTATATTGGCATCTGTTGTAATAAAACTAAGCATCGTTGCCATATTCGGATGAATCATTCCTGAACCTTTAGCAACACCAGCGATAGTCACTTCTTTTCCATCAATAATCATCTCATAACAAGTTTCTTTCGTTATAAGATCCGTCGTTAAAATTGCTTCACAAAAAGAATGAGCTTCACTTACCTCTTTTGTCGGTATAAGAGATGTAACTCCCTTGCGGATGCTATCCATCGGTAAAGGTACTCCAATTACACCAGTTGAACCGACCGCAACGTAATTTTCTTTTACACCAAAGTGTTCTGCCCCTAATGTTCGTATCTCGTAAGCATCTTGTAGCCCTTTCATTCCTGTACAAGCATTTGCATTTCCGCTATTAACGATAATTGCTTGTAATTTCCCTTCAGTTGCTATACTATCTTTCGTTACTTGCAGGGGTGCTGCTTGTATTTGATTTGTTGTATAAACAGCGGCGCACGATGCTGGTACGTCACAAACGATTGCACCTAAATCCTTTTTCTCCTTTTTCAAACCATTGCTAGTACCGATTGCCGAAAAGCCTTTCGGCGTTACAATTGAACCACTTTCTAATTTTGTAATAGACGCTACTTTAATCATCATGTCCCCCTTATGGATAAAGCGGCATATGTTGTAAACCTGTTGTCTCTTCCAATCCCGCTAATACATTTGCGTTTTGAATCGCTTGCCCAGCCGCACCTTTCATCATATTGTCTATAACAGAAACGACCGTAACTCTTTCTGTTCTTTCATCGTAAGCTACCCCAATATCACAATAATTTGAGCCCCTTACTTCTTTCGGACTTGGAAATTCTCCATGAGAGCGAACTCGAACGAAAGCTGAGTATTCATACGTTTCTTCATACAATTTTTGAAGCTGCTCTATTTTCATTTCCTTTTTCACTTTCGCATAAAGTGTAATCATAATCCCCCGTGATATCGGTATTAAATGTGTACTAAACGTGATTGGCTTCATTTCACTATTCCACTCTGCAAGCATTTGCTCAATCTCAGGAATATGCTGATGCTGATTAACTTTATAAATGTGTAAGTTATCATATAACTCAGGAAAGTGAGCCATTGTTGTTGGCGTTTTGCCCGCTCCAGATACTCCTGATTTCGCATCAATAATAATGGAATCTTCTTCAATTATGCCGCTACGCATTAACGGCGCTATCGCTAATAATACAGCTGTAGCAAAACATCCTGGGTTTGCAATTAAATCTGCATTTTGAACCTCAGACCTTTTCCATTCACTTAGCCCATATACTGCTTTCCTAAGAATTTCTTCTTGTGCAGCTGGCCTTTTATACCACAGTTCATATGATGAGGGATCTATCATACGAAAGTCTCCAGATAGGTCAATTACTTTTAAACCTACCTGTAATAATTTTGGAGTTAATTCTGCCGATACACCTGCTGGGGTTGCTAAAAATACAATTTCTGCTTCCTTCTCTATTTCCTCCACATCAATTTCTTGTAACGTATGGACAAGGATATTTCGAAAATGTGGATATACATTCGCTATACACTCACCAACTTGCGAAAAAGAATGGAGAGATGATATCGAAAAATACGGATGCTGCTCTAATAACCGAATTAATTCAATACCTCCATATCCAGTTGCTCCAATAATTGCGACTTTCATAAGTTCCTCCTCATATTGATTCTTTAGATTAAGTATGATTATAATATTGTATATTTATAGAGTCAATTAAATATTTATAAATTTTTAAAACTAAAAAAACTTAATTTTACTAGAAAAACAATATACTCAACCGAATTTTTATACAATAATAGTGCATGGTAGTTTTTTCATTTCACTTCAAGTACAATAAAACAATACATACGTACATACAGGCGGAGAAAAATATGAACGAAAAGTTAATTGAGAAAATGATTATAAAAAGTTTTCAGCAATATCAATGCAATCCTGTATCAAAAGAGGATCAGGAAATGTTAGTAAAACATATTCAAGTGATTATTCATTCGAATAATCAAATTGACGTATACGAGGCAATTGAGGATACCGTTTACGATTATGTGACTGGAAAATAAAAAAAATAGGAGATTTCCATATGGAAATCTCCTATTTTTTACTTAATGATTTTCCTGCTACACGTTCAAATAAACCAGGGAATAACGCATAGAGCTTAGGCCCCATTCCCATCCACTTCGGCAAATTCACTTCACGTTTTTTCGTTTGCATCGCCTTTACGATTTGTTCTGCTACATATGTTGGTTTTAACATGTAACGTCCCATATTTTTTACATATGTACCAGATTGATCAGCTATTTCAAAAAAGTTCGTATCTATCGGTCCTGGGTTAATTGCTGTTACATAAATATCTGTATTCGATAATTCCATGCGCAAACTATTCGTAAACCCTAATACGGCATGTTTCGTTGCTGCATACGCACTCGATTTCGGAGTTGCAATTTTCCCAGCAAGTGAAGCTATATTAATTATATGTCCTTCATTTCTTTTTACCATATAAGGTAATACCGCTTTCGTACAAGCTACTAGTCCAAATACATTTACTTGGAACATATCCTTTACTTCATCCATTGATGCCTCTTCAAACGTTTTAAAAATACCAAAACCCGCATTGTTTACCAATATATCAATACGTCCCACTTCTTGTAATACCTTTGAAAAAACAGACTGTACTTTCGTCTCTTCACTTACGTCTAATACATAATAATAGCAAGGCGTATTATAAGTTTTTTTTATTTTGTCTGCTAACGCTTGTAGTTTCTCCTCTGTTCGAGCCATTAATACTGGAATCGCTCCCTGCTCTGCAACTTGCATTGCAACTTGCTCTCCAATTCCACTAGAAGCGCCTGTAATGACGATTACTTTTTCTTGTAAGCGTCCTGTCATTGCTGTCACCTACTTTGCATAATAAATCAATTGTTGCGAAGATTCATCAATCATCACTTGTTGATTATATGCTAAAAAGTCTAATTGTCCAACAGTTTCGGAGATAGTAAGCGGCAATTGTTCTTTATATAATACTGGAAATAGCTTCACACATACTTCAAATGCTGTCATCGGTTTTTCCTTTAATAACTCAAGTACTTTAAATGCACGTGTTTCTTGCTTTTGTAACCTCGTTTCAATAAGTTGTTTCACATTTAGAACATCTTCCCCATGCCCTGATAAAATACGTGAAATATTCATTTCACTTAAACGTTTTAACGTTTGATTGTATTGTAGCAATGGACGTGCTCTTTCCGTTTGCCCTTCATATGGTGGTTCTAATATTGGATTTGAAGAAATATGACTAATGAGAGCATCCCCACCAATTAATATCCCATCGGATTCTCTATATAAAGAAATATGAGTAGAAGCATGGCCTGGGGTTTCAATTACTGTAAACCCAGGTAAAGAATCAATACGATCCCCCTCTCTCACAGTATGTGTTAACGATCTATTACAAGAATATTTAAGTGTCCTTGTCGTCAATAATGCCTCGTCATTCAAAAATGCTGCTGGAACACCGAACTGCAAGGCTGTCTCTCTAAAAAACTCATGATACCGCTTTAAAAACTCTGGATTTTGCGTGATCCACGGCTCATTCCAAGGGTGTCCAATAATATTCGTTTTCTCAGAAAATATATTTAAAAGTCCACAATGATCCGCATGATGATGCGTAATCACTATCGTTTCAATATCTTCTATCGTATAACCTAATGCACCTAATTGACTTTCTAACGCATTTTTTGCCTCTTCTGTATTCGTCCCTGTATCAATTAATGTTAATGTCTCCCCCTCAACTAAAAACACATTCACAGTCTCAACTGCAAATGGCACAGGAATCTCCATTCGGTGAATCGCCGTCATGCTTAGCCCCCCTGACTCTTTCCGGTTCAAAAATGAATACTTCTTCAGTTTACAACTTCTACATAAATTTGTCATTATTTTCAGATAAAAAGAGGTGTTTTCTATAAAAAACCGAATGTATGTACATTTATAAGTATTTCTAACCAAGTTTAAAGGAGGAACATCATGTCTATTCAAAACATATCCTTTCTCGGTGCAGGCTCTATTGCCGAAGCGATTATTGGTGGATTGTTACACGCAAATGTAGTTAAAGGAGAACAAATTACCGTAAGTAATCGTTCTAACGAGACAAGGTTACAAGAGCTACATACAAAATATGGTGTCAAAGGTACGCATAACAAAAAAGAACTACTTGCTAATACAAATATTCTTTTTCTAGCAATGAAACCAAAGGATGTTGCAGAAGCGCTTACCCCTCTTAAAGAATATATAAATAAGGATTTGCTTATTATTTCGCTATTAGCAGGTGTTTCTACTCACTCGATTAGAAACCTACTTCAAAAAAACGTTCCGATCATTCGTGCAATGCCAAATACATCTGCCGCTATTTTAAAATCAGCTACCGCTATTTCGCCTTCAGAACATACAACAGCGGAACATATTCAAACTGCAAAATCTTTATTTGAAACGGTCGGTCTCGTCTCTGTTGTAGAGGAAGAAGATATGCATGCTGTCACTGCATTGTCTGGAAGTGGACCAGCTTATATTTATTACGTAGTAGAGGCGATGGAAGACGCCGCAAAAAAAATTGGTTTAAAAGAAGATGTTGCAAAATCGCTTATTCTTCAGACGATGATTGGTGCTGCTGAAATGCTAAAAGCAAGCGAAAAACACCCTTCTGTTTTGCGAAAGGAAATTACATCTCCTGGCGGAACTACCGAAGCAGGCATTGAAGTATTACAGGAAAATAAATTTCAACAAGCACTCGTTTCTTGTATTACACAGGCAACGAAACGATCACATGATCTTGGAAAAACATTAGAACAACTCACAAAAGAAAAATAAAAATGGAGCTCAATCTTACTTGAGCTCCATTTTTTATCATCATATACTTTTAGTTATTACTCTTTCCAAAAATCTCTTCTTGTAGACGACGACCTGTCGGTGTTGCTGCAAGCCCGCCTTCAGCTGTTTCACGAAGTGCTACTGGCATCGTTTGTCCGATTCTAAACATTGCCTCAATCACTTCATCACATGGAATTGTACTCGTTACACCAGCTAATGATAAATCCGCTGAAATCATCGCATTTGAAGCACCCGCTGCATTACGCTTTACACAAGGTACTTCTACAAGTCCTGCAACAGGATCGCACACTAAACCAAGCATATTCTTTAATGAAATTGCCATCGCTGTAGCTGCTTGATCTGGTGTTCCACCAGCCATCTCAACTGCTGCTGCCGCTGCCATTCCACTTGCTGAACCAACTTCTGCTTGGCATCCTCCTGCCGCACCAGAAATACAAGCATTATTCGCAACTACCATACCGAAAGCTCCTGCTGTAAATAAAAATTCAATCATTTCTTCACGTGTAGGTTGTAATTTTTCTTTCAGTGCAAACAGTACACCTGGCACTGTTCCAGCAGAACCTGCTGTTGGTGTTGCACAAATAATCCCCATCGCCGCGTTTACTTCATTTGTTGCAACAGCTTTACTCACTGCGTCCAAAATCGTATCTCCAGATAAGCCTTTTCCGCTCTTCATATACGCTTGAACTTTTACAGCATCACCGCCAGTTAAACCAGTTGGTGATTTCACGCCGCGAATACCACGTTCTACTGCTTGTTCCATCACGACTAAGTTCTTTTCCATACCAGCAATTACTTCTTCACGTGAAATATGTCTTGTTTCCATTTCACATTGAATCATAATTTCTGCGATTTTTACATTTTGTTCTTTAGCTTGCGCCACTAGTTCCGCTGCGTTCCGAAACATGGTGTGTCCCCCCTGCAATTAATCCATAATAGTTACTTGACAAATATTTTGTTGCCCTTTTATTTCTTCAATCACTTCATCTGCTAACAATTCATCTGTTTCAATGACCATAAGCGCTCTTCTTCCTTTTTCTTTACGAGAAACGCTCATTGTACTAATGTTAATCTCGTGTTTCGCAAGAATGGAAGCTACAGCTGCGATAGCACCAAAGCGATCGTTATTTACAATAAGTAGTGCTGGACTCGTGCCTGTTAATTGAAGATCGAATCCGTTTAATTCTACAACTTCAATTTTACCGCCACCAATTGAGCAAGCAACAACTTCAATTTCCTCTTCACCTTTATACAGACGAATTTTCGCTGTATTTGGATGCGGAGCATTTGCATCTTCTTCAATGAATTCCACTTCAATCCCGCGTTCTTTTGCAATATCTAACGCACTTGGAATACGTAAATCATCTGTTTCAAATCCAAGTATTCCACCGATTAGCGCTACATCCGTACCGTGACCACGGTATGTTTTTGCAAATGAACCATATAATGAAATGCTAACTCTCTCTGGCTCATGACGAAACAGCTGACGAGCAACTTGCCCCATTCTTGCCGCGCCTGCTGTATGTGAACTTGATGGACCAATCATAACCGGACCAATAATATCAAACACTGAGCGGTACTTCATCATAACTCCCCCTAAACCTCTATGAAAAAAATTTATTCTACTATTTTATTAAGCTGCCACATTTGTTGCTGTTCCAGTTCTACCACGAATTTGTTCCGCTGTACGAATTGGATAGTTTTTGAATAAAATGAACCAATATCCTGAAATAATACCAGATACCATAATACATAAGAAATATAGCATTACTTTCATTTAAAACGATATAAGATAACCAGCAATAAATCCTGGTAGCAATCCAAAGTTTAACACAGAAGCCATTGCAAGCATAGCATAAACAGGTGATATAACCATTGTTAATACAACTAAATTTGCACCCGCTACTCAACCTAGACTACCTGCTGATGTTCTGAACTCTTTTAAAGAGTGGTATACCAATTAAATCCCCACCAACTTATTATTAAAAAAGCTTCTACTAAACCACTTGCAACAGCTACACTAGCTAATCATACCGTTTAGCTAAAAAGTAAAAAAGACTTAGTACAAATAATGATATCTTTCCTATTATAATCTCCATATTACTCTCTCATGTTTTAGTCAACTTCACTTGTTACGACAATGACTAATATGCATGTGACTTATAATAAATTGTAATCTGCCCTCATTATAGCTTGTTTTTTATAAAACGCTTACTTTTGTTGAATTTTAAAAGTTCTGAATAAAAGTCCCTTTCTGCTATTTGTATTACTTGTATGTCATCTGACTTATATAACAGTTTTTCTAAATAATCATTATTACGTATTTTTATCCTATATATTCAAACCATTCTAAGTTTCTGTATCATCCAAGTTTAAGTATAAAATAATAACAGTTTTATTTTTAAAATTTTTTAGACATAAAAAAATGGTAACCTAATGTTACCATTTTTTCAAAAATCATTATTTTTCTACTGGAAATGATTTTAAATCTGTCGCTATTTCTGTATTAGGAAATAACTCTCGTGCCTCTTTCAATAATTCCTTATATGTATCTCCTTGATAACGAGAACTAATGTGAGTTAATATTAATCGTTTCGCATTTGCATGAAGTGCAATGCTCGCAGCTTGCTTAGATGTGGAATGAAAATAATCATGCGCTTGTTGTTCATCGTCTGCCGCAAAAGTTGCTTCATGAACAAGTACATCAGCATTTTGTGCTAGCTCTCTACTCGCTTCGCAATATCGTGTATCACCTAAAATGGTAATAATTCTTCCCTTTTGAGGCGGACCGATAAAATCTTTTCCATTTAGTATCGTACCATTCTCTAATTCAACTACTTCTCCATCTTTTAAACGCTTAAAGATTGGCCCTGGTTTCACTCCCATTTCGAGCAATTTATCGACTAAAAGAACACCTTGTATATCTTTCTCTACAATACGATATCCAAAACATTCAATGCCATGTGACAATTTTTTCGTTTCTACATAAAACTCATTATCTTCAAACACAGTACCTTCTTCTGTTATCTCAACGATTTCAAGTGGATATTTCACATGTGTCGTACTTACTGATAATGCCACTTCAATAAATTGTTTAATTCCTTTTGGTCCGTACACTGTTAATTTTGTTGTTCCACCTTGAAACGAACGGCTACCCAATAAACCCGGCAATCCAAAAATATGATCGCCATGTAAATGCGTAATAAATATTTTCTCAATGCGGCGTGGACGTACAGACGTATGTAGTATTTGATGTTGCGTCGCCTCGCCACAGTCAAATAACCAAGTCTGTCCTCGTTCTTCTAACAACTGCAAAGCAATTGCTGAAACATTCCTTCCTTTTGAAGGAACACCTGCACCAGTTCCTAAAAATACAAATTCCACTTTCTTTCCTCCAGCTCTTTATATAATCTATCTTTCATCTTACGGAATGTTATTTCAAATGGCAAATTGAATTTACATAACCAATCATCTAGACAACTATATAACACGAACGTTATACTCAAAAAATTTAGCTATCGTTCGTGTTTTGTGGTAAAATGATTGTACTACATTTTAAGGGAGCGTTTTATTATGAAAGAAGTATTTCGTTTACAAACTGATTTTTCATCTTCATTTGATCGCTGGGTAAGTTCTTTCGTGTCTGATCACCCAGCACAATTAGAATGGACGACTTTAAAAGAATTAATCCATGAATATACAACATCACATACAAATGAGACATTACCAACATATATTTCTTCAGCTTTAACATATTACGCACAACGCGTTTCAACAACAAATAACTCAGAAATTGTTATTTTTGAAAATCCTACAATCTCATAATCTATTATAAAAAGCACTGTAATGAGTGCTTTTTATTTATATTCATTATTTTTTATTTTTCCAACTTATTCTCAAAAAATACAACTTATTTCATACTATATACCCTTCATAAATCTATTTGATTTTTCAAAAAAACAGATTAAAAAGATATTGACACTACGATTTTACAGTGCTAACATTCAACATGTAATTGAATATGGTCTCTGTTAGGTGAGGCTCCTGTATAGAGAAACGCTGCTGCCCAAAAATGTCGAGAGACGCCAATGGGTCAACAGGAAAGGTCGGAATGAAGGCCTTTTTTAACGTAGCTGGTTTCAGTACCTATGCTATACAGTGCTAAAACTCAACGAGGGAGAGGTGCATGTATTTTGTCATACACAAAAACTGTTTTTAGCTATGTTTACTAACAGGCTTTCGTGTGGACGTTTTTTAACTGTGAATTCAGACCTTTACTCGTTGTGAGTAAAGGTCTTTTTTATGTCTTTATGCACCTGACTATGAAACAAACATAGCATATTCAGAAACTATTAAATTGGACGGAGGTGAGGAACAGTGGCAAGTGATGATTCGGCCCAGATACCCATATGTTTTACGTTAATATTTCATCATGTAGGTAGGAAAGAAGCTGTTCCTCCTAATTTTAAATAGTCGAGTAACAGTTTGTTTCCTCCTTCATGCCAGAGGAGGAACTACCGATGTTTAATTTTCAAAGACAAGAAACAAAGCATGCTTACGATCAAGATAGCATGCAAACAAATAACAAAGTATTAGTGGAAGTTGCAACACAAGATATAAACTCTGCATTAAAACTTCTAGAAACTACAGAAAATGGACTCTCTAAACAAGAAGCGTCCCGTAGACTTTCTTTATATGGTCCGAACGAAATTGCTCATAATAAAACATTGCCGTGGTACATTCAATTTCTGCTGGCATTTAAAAATCCATTTATTTTTGTTTTATTAGCTCTTGGAGCGCTCTCTTTTTTCACAGATGACATGCAAGGAACAATTGTCGTATCTGTAATGGTACTTCTAAGTTCAGCGATTCGCTTTTTACAAGAATTCCGCTCTCAAAAAGCCGCGGATAAATTAAAGGCGATGGTTCGAACAACCGCGAGCGTCTTTAGAATAGATGGATTTGTACACGAAACAAAAAACGTAACGAATTTAAATCGAAATTATACAATAGAAATTCCAATTGAAGAACTTGTACCTGGCGATATTATTTCACTTTCAGCCGGTGACATCGTTCCAGCTGATGTGCGTATTTTATCGGCTAAAGATTTATTTGTTAATCAGTCTTCATTAACCGGGGAAGCACTTCCTGTAGAAAAATACGAAAACTGCTACCATACAGAAAACAAGCATATCTTACCAAAAAATATGAAAAAAAATTTCAATCCACTCGATATGGAAAACCTTTGCTTTATGGGTACGAATATTGTAAGTGGTAGCGCAAAAGCTGTTGTCGTTTCAACAAGTACCGATACGTATTTCGGCTCTTTAGCGAATAAAGTAATCGGGAAGCGCGCAGAAACAAGCTTTGATAAAGGTGTAAACAAAGTAAGCTGGCTCTTAATTACATTCATGCTTATTATGGCGCCCATTGTCCTTCTCATTAATGGATTCACAAAAGGTGATTGGCAAGAAGCTTTCTTCTTCGCTATCGCTATTGCAGTTGGTCTTACACCTGAAATGTTACCAATGATTGTAACTGCTAATTTAGCTAAAGGTGCTGTGAACATGTCTAAGCAAAAAGTTATTGTAAAACAGCTAAATTCTATTCAAAACTTAGGCGCGATGAACATTCTTTGTACAGATAAAACTGGGACATTGACAGAGGATAAAGTTGTTCTTGTTAGACATTTAGATCCTACTGGTAATCCATGCAATCGTGTATTACAGTTTGCATATTTAAATAGCTTCTATCAAACTGGATTGAAAAATTTAATAGATAAAGCTGTTATTGAGCATACAGAAGAAAAACAAATGTTCGACCCTTCAACGTTTCAAAAACTAGATGAAATTCCATTTGATTTTGCCCGCCGTCGCATGTCCGTCATCGTCAAAGACATCTCAGGTGAACATACAATGGTTTGTAAAGGTGCCGTGGAAGAAATTTTATCCATTTGTAACTACACTGAATCAAACGGAAAGATTGTTCAACTTACCGAGGAAATGCGCTCAAATGTCAAACAACTAAGTGAGACATTGAATGGCGAAGGTATGCGTGTAATTGCTGTAGCTTATAAAAAAAATAGAAAAATAAATGATAAAGAGTACGCGGTAAAAGATGAAACTAATATGATTCTCGCTGGATATATTGGCTTTTTAGATCCACCGAAACCATCTGCATCTGTTGCTATTCAAGCATTACAGAAACATGGTGTACAAGTAAAAATTTTAACTGGTGATAATGAAATTGTTACAAAAAAAGTTTGTAAAGAAGTTGGATTGGATATTGGTGAGCCTATCCTTGGCTACGAGATCGATTCTTTACCAGATAAAGCATTAGCAAAACTAGCCGAAGAAACAACAGTGTTCGCAAAAATAAATCCAATGCAAAAATCTCGCATTATTCGTGCCTTACAAGGGAACGGTCATACAGTAGGTTATATGGGGGATGGTATTAACGATGCCGTAGCATTACGTGATGCTGACGTTGGAATATCTGTTGATACTGCAACTGATATCGCAAAAGAGTCTTCCGATATTATTCTACTTGAAAAAAGTTTAACTATATTAGAAGCGGGTATTTTAGAAGGACGCACTACGTTCGGAAATATTTTAAAATATATTAAAATGACGGCTAGCTCTAACTTTGGAAATGTATTTAGTGTGTTAGTGGCCAGTGCTTTCATTCCCTTTTTACCGATGCTTGCCATTCACCTTTTAATTCAAAACTTGCTTTACGATATTTCACAGCTGTCTATTCCATGGGACAAAATGGATAAAGAATTTTTAGAAAAACCGAGAAAATGGGATACTGCAAACTTACGGAACTTCATTATTTGTATCGGCCCAATTAGTTCCATATTTGATATTATCACATACGTAGTCATGTGGAATGTCTTCGGTGCAAATACACCTAGCGAACAATCATTATTCCAATCTGGTTGGTTTGTCGTTGGACTGCTCACACAAACTTTAATCGTTCACATGATAAGAACACAGAAGATTCCATTCATTCAAAGTACTGCATCAGCACCGGTACTGTTATTAACCGCTTGTATTATGGCAATCGGAATTTATATTCCATTCTCACCACTTGGTGCGGCTGTTGGTTTACAAGCATTACCACTTAGCTATTTCCCTTGGCTAGTAGGAATACTATTAGGCTATGCTTTCTTAACACAATTCCTGAAAAAAGTTTATATTAAAAAGTTTCATAGCTGGTTATAAAGTGAAACTTTAATCAGTGGGGGTCTTACTGCCCGCAAATAGCGGGATAAAAACGAGAATGAGTGGTACTCCCCACTCATTCTTAAAAACATCACACGTACTTATATGTATGGAGGTGACCATGATGGTATGGTATGACATTGTATTAAGATTATTTATCGCAATTATTATAGGTGCTTGCATCGGAATGGAAAGGCAATGGAGACACCGGATGGCCGGTTTACGGACAAATGCTCTCGTATCACTTGGTGCCTGTATATTTGTTTTATTATCCGTCATGCTTGATCATGATGCTAGCCCCTCACGTATTGCTGCTCAAGTTGTTAGTGGGATTGGCTTTTTAGGAGGCGGTGTGATTATCCGTGACGGTTTTAGTATTAGAGGATTAAATACTGCGGCTACTTTATGGTGTGCTGCTGCTGTCGGTACTCTTACAGGCGCTGGTTTTCTCCTTGCAGCTATATTAGGTGCAGCCGGCGTTTTACTAGCAAATATACTACTTCGCCCGATCGCTCTCTTTATGAATAAAAAATCAAAAGAAGAATCACCTGAACAAACAAACTACTTCCTTTCTCTTACTTGTTCCGAAGAAAATGAAGCACATATTCGTTTTTTACTCATGCACATGGTAAGTACAGAAGGTCTCGGTTTAAAAGAGTTATATAGTGAAGATGTAGATTCTAAGCAAAAAGTCTGTATACAGGCTACATTACATTGCAAGACAAATGCGGCTATCTTAATTGAAAAAATAGTAAGTAGAATGTTATTAGAATCTGGCGTTACTGCTGCTGGGTGGAGGACTTCTTTAGATTTAGAAGCAAGTTAAATATGAAAGGTGTCATGCTATTTACTACTTCATGACACCTTCTACATAAACTTATTTTCTAACTTTTGTTGAAACGACTTCTCTTGCTTACGTAGTAGTTGACTACCTCGTTGTAAAAGCGGTGTTCCATACTTATCATTAATTTGATCAATGACAGCAAGTAGTGGTTCTTTTTTCGCATCCTCTTCAAATGAAAACAAATCTAATTGTTTCACCGATTCTGTCTTCCACTCTATTTCAGTAGCTGTAACACCTAATAAACGAACGGAATCACCGTCCCAATGTTGCTTCCATAAACGGGATGCTGCTTGAAAAATATCGCGTTCTTCCCAAATTGCATTTTTCAATTGCTTACTCCGTGTTACCGTTCGCCTATCATGGTATTTAATCATAATTTGAATATTATAGCTGACAAGAGTTCGCTTTTGTAATCTTTTACTCACTGATTTTGATAAACGTTCTAACATATCAAGTAACTCTTTCTCTTCATCCATATCCTTTGAAAAGGTCGTCGAATTACCGACACTTTTATGCTGTCCCATTTGACTCGGATCAACTTCTCTATCATCCATACCTTTTGCACGCCTTTGTAAATCAACACCGTGCTTTCCAATTTTAGCGCGAATGATATGCTCGTCTCCCTTTGCCAATTGTTCAATTGTCTGTATATGAATATCATTTAATTTTTCAGCTGTTTTCTCACCAATTCCATGCATGGCTCCAACTGGAAGTGGCCAAATCAATTCTGGAATATCACGTTTTCGAAGTACAGTAATACCAAGTGGCTTTTTCATATCTGAAGCGGTCTTTGCTAGAAAAAGATTTGGAGCAATTCCAATACTACACGGAAGCTGTAACTCTGTTAACAACGCTTGTTGAATCATCTTTGCTATTTCAAGAGGCGAACCGAGTGCATAGCAATCTGTAATATCTAAATATCCTTCATCTATAGAGACTGGTTGTATCTTTTCTGTAAAACGGGAAAGGATTTGAAACATTTGAAATGAAGCTTCACGATATAATGTAAAATTTGGATGCCTTACAACTAATTGTGGGCATAACCTTTTCGCTTCCCAAAGAGGCATCGTCGTACGTATTCCATATTCTCTCGCCTCATAACTACACGTTATAATAATTCCTTTTCTCTCTTTTTCATTTCCAGCAACCGCTAATGGCTTTCCTTGTAATGATGAATCATGAGCAATTTCAACAGATGCGAAAAAACAATTCATATCCACATGTAAAATAACACGGCCATTTTTCGGATACATTTCTCGCATAGTACTCCCCCCTCAAAAGAACATTTGTTCCTTCATTATACCAAATTCATGTACAATATAATAATTACTTATTCTTTTTATCCTTATTTTTGCTATACTTAATACGAAATATGGATATTATTGTAAAATGAGTGACTTATTATGAAATCTAATAGTAAACTTAACTCTACCTTTCTCATTATTATATTAATCCTCTTAATTAATTACTTACTACTCCCCATTTTTAATATTAATACAGCTGGACTCCTCCCTCGTTTACTAAGTATCGTAACAACTTATATACTGCCATGGATTTTCTTATATTGGTTTATCCGCCTAGTGAAAGCAGTTGAATCAAAATAAAAAAGACGTGTAAACCATAATTGGTTCACACGTCTTTTTTATTTTATTACTTCGCTACTTCTTCAATAATTGCAACAACTAATTCTGCTGTTTTCACTAATTCTTCAACAGGAATCTTCTCGTTTGTTGTATGAATTTCTTCATAACCAACCGCTAAGTTAACTGTTGGAATACCGTGTCCTGCAATTACGTTTGCATCACTTCCGCCACCACTTTGGTGAAGAGAAGGTGTGCGACCAATTTTTTCAGCTGCACGTTTTGCAACTTCTACAACGTGGTCGCCATCAGCAAATTTAAATCCTGGGTACATAACGTTTATTTCAACGTCTGCTTGACCACCCATATCTTTTGCAGTTGTTTCAAATGCTTCTTTCATTTTCGCAACTTGTTCTTCCATTTTCTCGTTGATTAAAGAACGAGCCTCTGCAAAGATTTGTACATGATCACAAACGATATTTGTTTGTGTACCACCTTCAAAACGTCCAATATTTGCAGTCGTTTCAGAATCAATACGACCAAGTGGCATCTTCGCAATTGCTTTCGCTGCGATCGTAATTGCAGATACACCTTTTTCTGGTGCTACACCAGCATGAGCTGTTTTCCCGCGAATAATTGCGTTCACTTTCGCTTGTGTTGGAGCTGCAACAACGATTTCACCAACTTTTCCATCGCTATCTAATGCGTAACCATATTTCGCTGTAATGCGCTCACGGTCTAATGCTTTTGCACCAACAAGTCCAGATTCTTCTCCAACTGTAATAATAAATTCAATTTTACCATGAGGAATATTTTTCTCTTTTAACACACGAATTGCTTCAAACATTGACGCTAATCCTGCTTTATCATCCGCACCTAAAATTGTAGTACCATCTGATACGATATATCCATCTTTAATAGAAGGCTTAATTCCATTACCAGGAACTACTGTATCCATATGAGAAGTAAAGTAAATTGTATCCACGCCATCTTTTGTTGCTGGTAAAGTACAAATTAAGTTACCTGCACCATGACCAGTTACAGACATTGTGTCATCTTCAAATACTTCTACACCTAAATCTGTAAATTTCTTTGTTAATACTTTGCAGATTTCTGCTTCAAATTTCGTTTCAGAATCTACTTGTACTAATTCCATAAATTCATTTACTAAACGTTCTTGATTAATCATAAGACTGCGCCTCCTGCACTACCATTATGTATGTAACACTACTAATTATAACAGAATTCCGCAAAAGTTTCGAAATACAAGACAAAAAACAGACGGTTTATATGTCTAGATAACCATCTGCTTTCGATTACTCATTTAACAATACCCAGCGCATATGATCTTCCCACACTCCATTTACCATTAACATCTTCCTAGATACCCCCTCATACTGGAAGCCTATTTTCGTCACTACTTGTATAGATGCTAAATTACGCGGCATAATTGGTGCTTCTATACGATGTAAATGAAATTCCTCAAAAGCAACTGCAATTGCTTTTCTAAGCGCTTCTGTCGTATAACCTTTATTTAACTCTTCCTTATCTAATTTATAACTGAGTACACAAGATTGATAAATACCACGAACGATTAAATTAAATGAAATACAGCCAATTATTTTCGTGTCATCACCTTTTTTAAAAATCCATAGCCTAATGATCTTACCTTCTGTAAACTCTTTTCTATCCTTTTGTAGCTTTTTCTTTTGATAATCTAACGTAAAAAAATCCTCCGGTCTATACTCTTCCCAAGCTTTTAAAAATTCACGATTTCTGTCGTAATATTGAAGAATTTTTTCAGCATACGACTCATCGATTTCCCTTAAATGTAAGCGGCCTGTCTCATATATTTTCATCATCGTATCTCCATTCCTCAGCTTGCAAAACAAAAACTCACAATCTATCTTTTAATATATTCTCTATGCATACTTAAATTTCCTGTTATATTTTGCAACCCCTTCCCGAAATTTGTCCTTTCTCTCCCCTTGTCCACAGTTTCATTTCTCGTTACAATGAAGGTGTACTGATTTGCAAGGAGGTTTAACGATGCATAAAAAAGCTCAAAAAGTTATGGTTTATATCATGCTAATTTCTATGCTTGTAACAACATTACTTGCTGGCGCAAGTATGTTTTGGTAAAAAGGGCGATGTGTTCGTCCTTTTTTTACGTTTTACACATAATAAAATAAACCATCTCGACATCGAGATGGTTTATTTTATATAAAGCACAACCGCTACAATACTAAAGGAAAATGCCATTACTAACGCTATCACAAAACTCGTGTACTGTTTGTGTTGAAACGCCCCAATAACAAAAGTAAGATTAAGTAATGCCATCAATACAATCGCTACAACGTAAGAGCATATATTAAAAGTTGCCAATATGAATGTAATCACAAATAGAAAGCCAATAAAAAACTGCATATACGAAATTTTTGGATTCAAGTACATATGAGCAACCCCTTTACCTATTTTTATCCCGCATTAACGGGGAATAACCTCGCACTGATTAAAGTTTCACTTTATCTTTCTATATTTTCATTAACGCATGGTTATGTACACATGTCAAGACAACTTATGATAAAAGAAAAAGCCAACCTTTGCGTTGGCTTTTTCATATGCAATGGCACCTTTTTCTTTTGCCAATTGCTGAAATGTTTTTTTCGACTTCACAATCCACACTTTTGTTCCAATTGGAATGCGATCAAATAAATATTCCACATCGTTTTTCTTCATTCTTATACATCCTTGTGAAATATACTTTCCAATTGAACTTGGTTGGTTTGTTCCATGTATTCCATATTTACTCCCATCAGTTCCTCTTGCATTAAACCCAATCCACCTTGATCCAAGTGGATTTTTTGGTGAACCACCTGGAATATCTTTTGCAATATAGTACGGGTCCTTCGCTTTCATTACAATATCAAAAGTTCCTTCTGGGGTTAATTCATTCGTTTTTCCTGTCGCTACGGGAAAAATCTTTTGAATTTTCCCATCGTCAATGTAAGCTAGTTTATTCGTCGCTTTATTTACAATAATGAAAGGATCTCCGGCACGTGGATTATCACCAAGAGGCCAAATCGGCGATAAAGAAAGACATAATATGAAAGAGAGAAGATACGGCATAAATAATTCCTACCTTCTATATAAGTTCTTTTATATTATCCTTTCCCTTAAAGCGACTTTTAATGAGTAAATATTGCTCCATTTCATATACAAGTTGAACAAGTTTTGCACGTATTTCAAATTCTTCACGTGTGACTGGTAACGGCATTTCTCTAAACAATTCTCTCATTTCTTGAAGCTGCCTTAAGGAAATAACACCTGTACTTTCAGGGCTAATTGCATTCCCAATATTTTCAACAACATCGGCAATCATATCAGCTTGTTCATATGTCCACGATAAAGAGGCTGCCAATGGTATCATTCGCTCTAAAATTTCGAATTGTTGCATGCGCATATTAAAGTAACGATAGTAATAATCATCTTCGCGCATAAATGCATTCTCAAGCTTCTTAAAAGATAAATCTCTTGCTTCATTTAGCATATTCTCGGTTTCAATGAGTTCTGCCCCGCTCCAACTACTTTCTCGATTTCGTAAATACACAACCATTTCAAACAATATCGTTTTAAAATTACTTTCTATTTTATTCCGATACTCTCTTAGCTTATTTTCACTACTTGGCATATACATGTTCACTAATAACGCCACACTAATTCCTATCGTTAATATAGCAATTTCATTTCCAACTATAAGCCATGTAATGTGTTTCAATGAATATAGATGCATAACAATAACTGAACTCGTGACGATGCCTTCTTGAATTTTCAACATAACTGCAGTCGGAATAAATGTAAGTAATAATACGCTAATTGCAAGTGGGGTATAGCCAATTGTTTCAAAAATGCAAAATGCGAATACCATTGATAATACACAAGCTAAAAATCGATGTACCGATACTTGAAGTGATTTACGCTTCGTATTTTGTACACATAATATAACTAAAATACCTGCTGAACTATAAAATTCTAACCCTAATAACTGAGCAATAAAAACTGCCGCTCCTGTCCCTATTGCTGTTTTTACTGTACGGTATCCAATTTTAAACATATCATTACTCCTATATGTATAAACGTATTTACAGTTAGTATAAAAAAAGGATGACACAATGTCATCCTTTTCTACTTATTATTCACATAACCTTTTCATATTACAATATTTTTTGTAAAAATTGTTGCGCACGTTCACTTTTTGGTGCTGCAAAAAATTGTGCTGGCGGACTGTCTTCTACAAGGTTTCCTCCGTCTAAGAAAAGAACGCGATCTGCCACCTCTTTTGCAAATCCCATTTCATGCGTAACAATCGCCATCGTCATTCCTGTCGTCACTAATGATTTCATAACTTCTAGCACTTCTTTCACCATCTCTGGGTCTAGCGCTGATGTTGGTTCATCGAACAGCATAACTTCCGGTTCCATCGCTAAAGCTCTCGCTATCGCTACACGTTGCTTTTGTCCCCCTGAAAGGCGATTCGGATACGTATCTTTTTTATTTAACAAGCCTACTTTTTCTAAAAGTTTCTCGGCTTTCTTTTCAGCCTCTTGTTTCGTTACTCCTTTTACATTGATAGGAGCATACGTAATATTTTCTAATACAGTCATATGAGGGAATAGGTGAAAATGCTGAAATACCATTCCTACATTTTCACGAACGTGCATTATATTCGTTTTCGGATTCGTTACTTCTTCCGTT
The DNA here is from genome assembly GCF_002073415.2 of Bacillus sp. FDAARGOS_235. Lineage (NCBI taxonomy): Bacteria > Bacillati > Bacillota > Bacilli > Caryophanales > Bacillaceae > Bacillus > Bacillus sp. FDAARGOS_235. Next base: position 4,157,459 of record NZ_CP020437.2, on the reverse strand, counting down.
CCAATCCAAATGCGACCATTTGTCGGTGCTTCTAACACATTCATACAGCGTAAAAATGTTGATTTCCCTGATCCGGACGGTCCGATAATTGCAACTACTTCCCCTTTTTCAATCGTTGTTGTAATGCCTTTTAATACTTCGTTTTTCCCGAATGATTTATGAAGGTTTTCAATTTTAATCACTTTTTTTCATTCTCCCTTCAATTGCCTTCCCGACTAATGTAAGAATAATGACTAGCGTATAGTAGATCAGACCAACAAATAGTAGCGGCTCAAGATATTTAAACGTTTCACCGCCTACAATGTAAGCGCGGCGCATTAAATCCGTCGCACCTATTACTGTGACTACAGCAGACTCTTTCGTAAGCGTCGCAAACTCGTTTACAAGTGCCGGTAATATATTTTTTAAAGCTTGGGGAAAAATAATATTTCGCATCATTTTTCCATATGGAATTCCTAAAGCCATCGCTGCTTCAGTTTGTCCTTTATCAACCGCTTGAATGCCGGCACGGATGACTTCTGACATATATGCACCTGAATTCAAACTAAATGCTAGTACAGCCGCTAAAAAGGCCGGTATCTCATAACCAATTATTTGCGGGACACCAAAATAAATAATCATTAATTGCAATACAAGTGGTGTACCACGGAAAATTGATGTATAAAGATCTGCCGCTATATTTAATGCTCGTATTCTAGCAATCTTACAAAGTGCTAATAACGTTCCTAAAATAAATCCTGCTAAAGCTGATACTGCTACAATTTTCAAAGTAACTTCTAGCCCTTTTAATATATACGGTATCGAAGGCGTAATCGCCGAAAAATCCAAGTTCATTCTTTTCATTCCCTTCACAGAAAAGTGAAAGGCAGCTTATTTTCCGCTGCCAAACCACTTCTTCACTAATTTATCCATTTCTCCGTTTTCTTGCATTTTTTTAATCACTTTATTAAATTCAGCTGTTTTATCACTATTTTTCGGAAGGGCAATTGCTGCTCCTACTTCTTCTGGCGCTTCTTTAATTTCAATTCCTTGTAAATCTTTCATTTTCTCTAAATAATTTTTCGCTACTGTATCTTCTAAAATCGCCGCATCAAAACGACCCGCTTTAATTTCTTGTACAATTTCTGGTATACGGTCACGTCCCTCAGCTTTGAAATCAACTTGTTTTTTAAATTCCGCCGCCTTCTCTTCTTGAATAGATCCTGTTTGTACCCCTACTTTTTTCCCTTTTAAATCTTCTACTGATTTAATGTTAGAATCCTTTTTAGAAACAATCATGTTTTTCGCAACAAAATATATATCTGTAAAATCTACATTATTTTTACGCTCTGCCGTTGGCGTCATACCTGCCATTACAAAATCAACTTTTCCTGAGCTAAGAGACGCTAATAAACCACCAAAATCCATATCTTTCACTTTCACTTCATACCCAAGTTCTTTTCCGATATACTTTGCAATATCAATGTCAAAGCCAATAATTTCCTCACTCTTTGAAGCTTCTACATATTCATAAGGTTTATAGTCTGCTGAAGTTCCCATTACAAGTACTTTCTTATTTCCTTTTTCTTCTTTTACGTCCCCATTACTACACGCACTAAACATACTTACAATTAAAATAAGTGCAAACGATATCGATAATAACTTCTTCATCTTTCTTCCCCCTAATAATGTATATTTAAAAGTTTAATAGAATATTTATTCGATGTTTGTATTGTATCAGCAGTTTTATTTTTATGCAATATATAAAATAAAAATAAATTAAATAACATTAAATAACGCATTCTTAATGCATAAAAAACTGCATAATAAAACAAGATGATGTATATTCCATCGCTTTGTATAATTAATAAAAAAAGGCGGTACACCCACTTAATCGTGGGCGTACCGCCTTTTCACTTATCTATAGTTCTTCACAATTCTCTTCAAAATACGATTGTAATTTCGCAATAACTTGCATCGGTTCATGACCTTCAATTTCATGACGTTCTACCATCGTTACAATTTTTCCATCTTTTAATAAAGCAAATGATGGAGAAGAAGGTGGATACCCTTCAAAATATTCACGAGCTCTTGCTGTTGCTTCTTTATCTTGACCTGCAAACACCGTTACAAGATGGTTAGGACGTTTATCATAATGTACGGAATGCGCAGCAGCAGGGCGAGCAATACCACCTGCACAACCACATACAGAGTTTACCATTACAAGTGTTGTACCATTTCTTTTAAACGCTTCTTCAACTGCTTCTGGTGTCGTTAATTCTGTATATCCAGCAGAAACGATCTCTTCACGCGCTTGACGAACAACATCATTCATAAAAAAGTTAAAATTAATCAATCTTTTCCCTCCTCTAAATCTACCTATTTGTATCTTACCAGTTAATGTTTATGAAATACAAGTAAGTTTACTTGTATTTAAGCATAGAAAAGGTGTTAGAGCTCTTGCTCTAACACCTTTTCTCAATGACCACGATGTTTTTGCTTTGCTTTTTGTACTTTTATAAAACGTTTTCTCTGCTTTTCAGCTTCCCGTTTCTCTTTAGATTGCACTTTCTGTTCTTGTTTATGCAGTTCATAAGATAAACTAATTGCTTCTTGTGCCTTTGTAAAACGTTTTACATTTACTTCTTTTGCCGCTTCTCGTATGATACGTTTTATATTTTTTGGACGCTGTTTTTCTTTAACGTCCACACCACATTTTGCAACGTGCTGGAAATATGCTAACATTGGACCATTCACAAATATAAGTACTTCCTCGTCTGAAGGTTCCATTCCAAAAATATACCTCGCTCCATACAATTTCCCTTTTTCTTTATGCGTAATAATTCCTACAAAAAATTGACCGTCGTGATATACTGTCAAATCCATTGACAGCCCCTCCTTTAATAAAATTAGAAATATTGGACATCCCGGAGGGGAAGGTTACTGACATGAAATCATGCGTCTGGACTACCGACCAGAGCTGTGTTTTTATATTTCTTTCATTATTATATATTCATTTCCATAATTTTCATATATTCAACAATCATTTTTTTATGCGATCCAACAATATAGTCAGGTAGCTCCGTTACTGGAAAGAATTTAAGCTGAACCGCCTCCTCTTTATTCATAACAAAATGTCCTTCGTATTCATCCGTATAATAAGCTGTCGTTACAGATTGAAATTCATCACCGTTTGCTAATTTTGTAAAGTAGTTCGCTCCAGAAAACACATTGATTAATCGTAAGTTCTTTACTTCTATACCTGTCTCTTCATATACTTCACGGTAAGCTGTTTCTTCTGGTGATTCACCAAGCTCCATGAGCCCGCCAGGCAGCCCCCATTTTCCATACGGTTCTGTTCGTTGTTGCAATAATACATCTCCATGTTCATTTATAACGAGTACAACAGCACCAACTAAAATTAAAGGGCGATGACCAACTATTTTTCGTAATTCTTCTACATATCCCATCGTATCGCCTCCTTTTTCGTTGTCCACACTATTGTATCATATGTATGAAACGACAAAATGCGTATATTTTTCATTTTTTTAACAAAATATTTATTTTATGTGCTTCATCTACTGTAGCTAACATAATAGATTCGACTTCTGTACTCTCCTCTAGAAATTCTCTCGCCCACGCTTCTGTTTTTCCTAATAAAGCAAGAACATCTTTCTGAATCCTCCCATCCTTTACTAATACAAAAGAAACTGGAGATTTTTTTCCCGCCACTTTAAGATCAAGTCGCGAAACTGCTTCATATTCTGGATATCTAAATATAGAAACGACACCGTTCGCTTCCCATAATGCTAATTTGATTGTTTGAATATCGCTCACATTTCGCATACGAAGTTCCGAAAATAAATATTCCACGGTAATTCTCGCTTTTTTCAAATTGCTAAAATCAATGGAACCATTGTGTATAAGAATGATAGGTGCTGGCTCTAAAAAACGTCTCCATCTATCCCATTTCAGCATTAAAACTGAGCTTATAATATGAAGTACAACGAGTATGAACGTTGTAATCATCGAACCGAGTAACCCTACTTTTTCATCAGACAATGCGTTAGAAATATTCCCACCAAGCAATAGCACTAATACAACATCTAAAAAACGAAGTTGTGCGATAGATCTTTGCCCCATCGCTTTCGTAACTAATATTAAAAATACGTATGCTATTATAGCCCGTACAACCCATTCCATATTTGAAAGGTGCCGTGCCCCTTCAAAAATATGCATATGCATCATTCGCACCCCATCTCAAACTGCTAGTCTGTTTTAGTTTGCAACGTTTAAGAGCATATATGTAAAAAAGCTAGTTCGTTTTTACACGAACTAGCTTTTTTACTTAACTGAAAACATATATTTTTTATACGTTTTCCGTACCGATAATATGAGACCCATCATAATCATATTCGAGAACAAGGAACTTCCCCCATACGATAAGAAAGGCAATGCAATCCCTTTTACAGGCATTAATCCAACGATCATACCGATGTTTTGGAATATTTGAACCGTTAATATCCCAATTGATCCAGCACATAATAATGTACCGAATAAATTATCAGCAGAATAACCAATAATAATTGTTCTATATAGTAGTAATAGGAACAAGAACACAACTAACGCTGCTACGATAAATCCACCTTCTTCGGCAATTGTAGCGAAAATAAAGTCAGTATGCTTCTCAGGGATATAGACGTTCCCTTCGCGAAATCCTTTCCCTTCCATACCGCCACTACCTACAGCTAAAATCGATTGCTGCGTTTGATAACCTTGATCTGTATGTTCAAATGGATCTAACCAACCTAAAATACGTGATTGTTGGTGAGGTTTTAGTAAAGTAACTAACTTATTAAAGAAGAAATCCTCATACCTTACGTAAATAAATATTAACGTAGTTAATATGGTGACTGGAATAACTGTACATAACGCTATCAATTTCTTCTGAATACCTGACATAAATAAAATACATGCAATGGCAGCAGCATATAAGAACACCATCCCTGTATCCGGTTGGCTATATACAACAGCCATAGGCGGGAGGGATACTAGCACGATTTTACCTACTAATTTTAAGTCCGTTTGGAATGTCCTTGCCATATACTGTGCATTATGTTTCACTGCTATACTTGCTACTACGAGAAGCAATGAAATTTTGAAAAACTCAGACGGCTGAATTTGTCCAACTAGCGGAAATACAAACCATCTTTTTGCACCTAATTTTTCAGGTGTGAAAGTGGAAACTGGTAATATTTTCAAAAGAATAAGTGAAGCAAATCCAACGATATAAAGTGGCCAAGACAATTTTTGTAATTGATCTAGGTCAATGCTTGCAACAAGCAATAACAATACAACCCCAATTATGTAGTTCAAACCCTGTTTCATCGCAAAGTTTGCCTCTCCATATTGGCCAGTTTGCTGACTGCTATATATAGCAGCTATACTCGTAACACATAGTGCACACAAAATTAAAATTAATTTTACATCTAAACTTTTTAGAAACTCGGTACTTCTTTTCATGACATCCTCCTGAAACATTGTTACAGCAAAATAAAAAACCAGGAGTCAACATTCTTCATGTTTTGACGACTGATTACACATTATCTATAAAACACTTATATAGAATAACTCTCTTTTTCATACAATACAATATATTATACTACAGTTTCGTCAGTAAGATTTGCCAAAAAAATTATTCTTTTCTTATTTTATATCCATATACCATATATCAGCAATGTATTTTCATAAATTCCTAATACATAATCGTTCATTGTAAGATTACTGGGAAAGATATTATACATATAGTAGGTTGTAGATGAAGAAATAAGATGATAAAAAGCTCGCATAAGCGAGCTTTTTATTAATATACAGATGTATTATTTTCTGACGTATTTTCTAAAATTTCTTTTACACGTCCTAAGAACTTACCACAAATTAAGCCATCTAGTACACGGTGATCAAGTGATAAACATAAGTTAACCATGTCACGAGCACCGAACATACCGTTATCCATAATTACTGGGCGTTTTACAATTGATTCAACTTGTAAAATAGCCGCTTGAGGGTAATTAATAATACCCATAGATTGAACAGAACCAAATGATCCTGTGTTATTAATTGTAAATGTTCCACCTTGCATTTCGTCCGCTTTTAACGATTTCGTACGTACTTTTCCTGCAAGCTCTGTAATTTCACGAGCGATACCTTTAATCGTCTTCTCATCCGCGTGTTTAATTACTGGTACAAATAGTTCTTCCTCTGTTGCAACAGCGATAGAAAGGTTAATATCTTTCTTCTGAACGATTTTATCGCCAGCCCACATAGAATTGATTTGAGGATACTCTTTTAACGCTTGTGCTACTGCTTTTACGAAGAAAGCAAAGAACGTTAAGTTAAAGCCTTCGCGCTTCTTAAAGTCACCTTTAATTGAATTACGGTATGACACAAGGTTTGTCACATCTACTTCAATCATCATCCAAGCGTGTGGCGCTTCATGTTTACTACGTAACATATTCGCTGCAATTGCTTTACGCACACCTGTTACTGGAATTTCGATATCGCCAGGCATTGTCGGTACAGAAACTGGTTTCGCAGCTTCTACTTTTTGCGCTACTGGCGCTGCTTTTGATGCTTCTGGGCGCGCTTCTACTACTGCTACAGCTTCCTCTTTTTTCGCACCTACTTGCGGAATGTTTCCAGATTCCACTAGTTTTAAAATATCTTTACGAGTGATACGACCATTTGCTCCCGTACCTTCTACTAAATCTAAATCAACGTTATGCTCGCCCGCAAGTTTTAATACCGCTGGTGAAAAACGTGGTTTTCCATCAGTTGGTTGTTTTACTTTCGGCGCTTTTTCAGGCGTAGTTACTTCTGCCTTTGGTTCTTCTTTTGTTTTTTCTTCTACAGCTGTTGCTGCTACTTCATCCGCGCCTTCTACTTGAATGACACAAACTACTTCACCTACAGCTAACGTATCACCTTCACCAGCGATTAACTCTTTCACAATACCAGTGAAAGAAGATGGTACTTCTGCATTTACTTTGTCAGTCATTACTTCTGCAAGCGGATCATACTTATTTACGTGATCGCCAACATTAACGAGCCATTTACTAATTGTGCCCTCTGTAACGCTCTCCCCGAGCTGAGGCATTGTAATATTTTCTACAGCCATGTATAGTCCCCCCGATTAAAATTCCGCAAGTTCACGCATTGCTTTTTCAACTTTATCTGGATTTACCATAAAGAATTTTTCCATTGTTGGTGCATATGGCATTGCTGGAACATCTGGGCCTGCAAGACGTGCAACTGGTGCATCTAAATCAAACAGACAATTTTCAGCGATAATTGCCGCCACTTCACTCATAATGCTTCCTTCTTTATTATCTTCTGTTACAAGAAGAACTTTACCTGTTTTAGAAGCAGCTTCTATGATTGCTTCTTTATCTAATGGATACACAGTACGTAAATCAAGAATGTGTGCAGAAATGCCATCTTGCGCTAACTTCTCAGCTGCTTGAAGAGCAAAGTGAACACATAATCCGTAAGTGATAACAGTAATATCATCACCTTCACGTTTTACATCTGCTTTTCCGATTGGTAATACGTAGTCATCTTCTGGCACTTCACCTTTAATTAAGCGATAGGCACGCTTATGCTCAAAGAATAGTACCGGATCTTCATCACGAATTGCAGCTTTTAATAAGCCTTTTGCATCATATGGTGTAGAAGGGATAACAATTTTTAAACCTGGTTGGTTTGCAAACATCGCTTCTACAGATTGTGAATGATACAATGCACCGTGAACCCCCCCGCCAAATGGCGCACGAATTGTAACTGGACAAGTCCAATCATTGTTAGAACGATAACGAATTTTTGCTGCCTCAGAAACAATTTGGTTTACTGCTGGCATGATGAAATCAGCAAACTGCATTTCAGCGATTGGGCGCATACCATACATTGCCGCACCAATTGCTACCCCAGCAATTGCAGATTCTGCAAGCGGTGCATCAAGTGCACGATCTTCACCAAATTGATCGTATAAACCGTGTGTCGCTTTAAACACGCCACCTTTTTTACCAACATCTTCTCCTAAAACGAATACTTTCTCATCGCGTTCCATTTCTTCGCGCATTGCTAATGTAATAGCATCAATATAAGACATTACAGCCATGAAACGTTCCCCCCTATTCTGCGTATACGTGCTTCAATGCATCTTCAGGTGCTGCATACGGAGCATTTTCTGCATATTCTGTTGCTTCATTTACGATATGCATAATTTCGTCTAACATTTGTTTTTCAAATTCCTCAGTTAACACGCCAGCTTCTTTTAAATAAGCTGCAAATGTTATAATTGAATCTTTTTTCTTTGCTTCTTCTACTTCTTCTTTATCACGATAAACACGATCATCATCGTCACTAGAATGTGCTGTTAAACGATATGATACTGTTTCAATTAAAGTTGGACCTTCACCACGTCGGCCGCGGTCTGCTGCTTCTTTTACAGCTTTATATACTGCAAGCGGATCGTTTCCGTCTATTGTATATCCAGGCATACCGTAACCAATTGCACGATCTGATACGTTTTTACATGCTAATTGTTTTTCAACCGGAATAGAGATTGCATATTTGTTATTTTCACACATGAAAATAACAGGTAGTTTGTGTACACCAGCAAAGTTTGCCCCTTCATGGAAGTCACCTTGGTTTGAAGAACCTTCTCCAAATGTAACGAACGTTACTAAATCTTTCTTCTCCATTTTTCCAGCTAACGCAATACCAACTGCATGTGGTACTTGTGTTGTTACTGGAGATGAACCTGTCACAATACGATTTTTCTTTTGACCGAAGTGACCAGGCATTTGACGACCACCAGAGTTTGGATCTCCAGCTTTCGCGAAAGCTGACAACATAAGCTCTTTAGCTGTCATACCAAACGCTAGTACAACACCCATATCACGGTAGTATGGTAATGCATAATCTTTCTCCCTATCAAGAGCGAACGCTGCTCCAACTTGTGCAGCCTCTTGTCCTTGACAAGAAATTACGAATGGAATTTTACCTGCACGGTTTAATAACCACATACGTTCGTCAATTTTACGTGCAAGTAACATCGTACGGAACATTTCTAATACTTGCTCATCACTTAAGCCAAGCTCTTCATGGCGCTTTTCTTTTACTTCTGCCATTTTTCATAACCTCCTAAATCCACATTTTTATGCGTGTAACGCTCTTCCATCTACAGCAAGTGCTGCTTCACCAATCGCCTCAGATAATGATGGATGCGGATGAATTGTATGTGCTACTTCCCAAGGTGTTGCATCAAGTACTCTTGCAAGACCAGCTTCAGAAATCATATCTGTTACGTGTGGTCCAATCATATGAACACCAAGAATGTCATTTGTTTCCTCATCAACTACAAGCTTTACAAAACCATCAGATTCTCCGTATACAAGCGCTTTTCCAATTGCGCGGAATGAGAACTTACCTACTTTTAACTTATAGCCTTTTTCTTTCGCTTCTTGTTCTGTTAAACCGACAGAAGCAACTTCTGGACTGCTATATACGCATTTTGATACCATAGAGTAATCAATTGGCGTAACTTCTTTCCCTGCAATATGTTCTACTGCAACAATTCCTTCGTGAGAAGCAACGTGAGCAAGTTGTAAGCCACCGATTACATCTCCAATTGCGTAAATATGAGATTCTTTCGTTTGATAAAACTCATTTGTTTGAATGTATCCTTTTTCCACAACGATATCCGTATTCTCTAAACCAATATTTTGCGTATTGGCTTGTCTTCCTACAGATACAAGCATTTTTTCTGCTTTAAATTCTTTATTCTCACCGTTGTGTTCAGCTTGAATTGTTACTCCATTATCTTTTACCAATGTTTCTGGTAATACTTTTGCACCAGTCACCACTTTAATACCTTTTTTCTTGAACAGACGTTGCATTTCTTTTGAAACGTCCTGATCTTCTAGTGGTAAAATCGTTTTCGCATACTCTAACACTGTAACTTCTACACCGAAGTCAGCAAGCATAGATGCCCACTCAATACCAATTACACCGCCACCAACGATAATGATCGAACTAGGAAGCGTTTCCATTTTTAGGGCATGATCTGAAGACATTACATACTCTCCGTCTAACTCTAAACCTGGTAATGAATTTGGACGAGAACCCGTTGCAACAAGTACATTTTTTGGAATTAACATTTCATTCTCTTCTCCACTTGCAAGTTCAACTGAAATTGTCCCTGGCATCGGAGAAAAAATAGACGGGCCAAGAATACGACCAATACCTTCAAACACATCAATTTTACCTTGTTTCATTAAATGTTGAACACCTTTATGAAGCTGCGTTACAATCTTCTCTTTACGCTCTTGTACTTTTGCAAAGTTTAGTTCTACATTACTTGCAATAACTCCGAACTCTTCGCTTTTTTTAGCAGTTGCGTATACTTCCGCACTACGTAAAAGAGCTTTACTAGGAATACATCCTTTATGCAAACAAGTACCACCAAGATTTTCTTTTTCAACAAGTGCTGTTTTTAATCCTAGTTGTGATGCGCGAATTGCAGCAACATATCCACCTGTACCGCCGCCAACGATGACTAAATCATATTCTCTTGCCATTATCTCAACCCCTAGCTACTGTTTGTTTTTCTCTTACCACATACTCTTTCGGCGCTTCTTCTTCACGTAATACACGAAGTGCTCCTTCTGCTAACGCTTCTAACTCATCTTCCCCTGGATGTACGATAACATCTGCAATCCAATCCACTCGTTCTTTTATTTCATCAACAAGTATTTTACTGTATGCAAGTCCACCAGTTAATACGATTGCATCGATTTTTCCGTGAAGTACAGCACTAGCTCCGCCAATCTCTTTCGCAACTTGATATGCCATTGCTTTATAAATAAGAGTTGCTTCAGGATCGCCTTTTTCAACCATTTGTTCTACTTTAATTGCATCATTTGTACCGATAAGACTTACAAGTCCACCTTGTCCGACAAGTTTTTTAACCATTTCGTCTCGGTAATACTCACCAGAGAAACACATCTCAACTAATTGTCCTACTGGTACTGTACCAGCACGCTCTGGACTAAATGGTCCTTCTCCGTTTAAGCCATTATTAACATCGATAACTTTTCCTTTTTTATGAGCACCAACTGTAATACCGCCGCCCATATGTGTAACTAATAAATTTAAATCCTCGTATTTGTGGTTTAATTCTACAGCCACTTTACGAGCAACTGCTTTTTGGTTTAATGCATGGAAAATACTTTTACGTTCCATACCAGCAATACCGCTTATACGAGCAATCGGTTCCATTTCATCTACAACGACAGGATCCACAATGAATGCTGGAATATTTAATCCAGAAGCGATTTCATATGCTAAAATGCCTCCAAGATTCGAAGCGTGATGACCGCTAAATCCATTTTTCAAATCTTCTAACATTGCATCGTTTACTGTGTATGTTCCGCCTTCTATTGGACGAAGTAATCCACCACGCCCACAAACAGCGTTCAATTTTGAAATGTTAATACCGTGAGAATGTAAAACTTCTAATATTGTTTCTTTTCGAAACTCATATTGGTCGATAATTCGTTTATATTTCCCAATCTTTTCTTCATCATGACGAATTGTTTCTTCTAAAACAGGTCTTTCATTATCAAAAACACCAATTTTTGTGGATGTACTACCCGGGTTAATAACAAGAATTCGATTTAAGGACAATGTTGCTACCTCCACTAATAAATTCAAAAGGACGTGGAAACCTCATAAGAGGTAACCACACCTTTTGTAAAAGTTATATATGAATGATTAGCGACGGCTAATAATGTCGTGACCGTTGCGTAAGTATGTGCTACGAGAGTTTTTCAAGCTTGCAATGCGCTCTTCAGCTAAACGATCTGCTGCTACATAAGTTGCTATGCCATCGCGTTTTGAAATTTCGATTACTTTTGCAATTGTGTCATAAATTGACTCAACACGTTTTAGCGCACGTTCTCTATTATATCCATATAATTCGTCTGCTACGTTAATTACGCCACCTGCATTAATTACATAGTCTGGTGCGTATACAATACCCATTTCATGAATGATGTCGCCGTGACGATCTTCTTTTAATTGGTTATTTGCAGAACCCGCGATTACTTTTGCTTTAAGTTGTGGAATAGTTTCATCATTAACTGTTGCGCCTAATGCACATGGTGCGTAAATATCACATTCAACACCGTAAATTTCATTTGGCTCAACTGCTGTTGCACCGAATTCTTCTACTGCACGTTGTACAGCTTCTTTATTAATATCTGTAACAATTAATTTTGCTCCTTCAGCGTGTAAATGTTTGCATAGATGATATGCTACGTTACCAACACCTTGAACAGAAATTACTTTTCCTTCTAGATTATCTGTACCGAACGCTTCTTTCGCAGCTGCTTTCATACCACGGTATACACCATATGCAGTTACTGGAGATGGGTTTCCAGAAGAACCGAATGAAGGTGAAATACCTGTTACAAAGTCAGTTTCTTCATGGATAATATCCATATCATCTACTGTAGTACCAACATCTTCAGCTGTAATGTAACGTCCGTTTAATCCTTGAATATAGCGTCCTAATGCACGGAACATCGCTTCACTCTTATCTTTACGTGGGTCACCGATAATTACTGTTTTCGCTCCACCTAGGTTTAAACCAGCTGCTGCGTTTTTGTATGTCATCCCTTTTGCAAGACGCAATGCATCTTCAATCGCCGCTTCTTCAGAATCATATGTCCACATTCTTGTTCCACCAAGAGCCGGTCCAAGTGTTGTATCATGAATTGCAATAATTGCTTTTAAACCTGATTCTTTATCTTGACAAAATACTACTTGCTCATAATCATATTTTTCTAAGTATTCGAAGATTTCTAATGTCATTGTCGTTTCCCCCTAATGTTTTACCCTTTTTGGTTTATTTTGAAGCAGTCGTAACTGCCAATGCTAATGAATATACTTTTGTTTCTGCTGAATCAGCACGAGATGTTAAAACTATCGGTGCTTTTGCGCCAGCAATCATCGCTCCTACTTTTGCATCTGCAAAGTAAACGAGTGATTTATAGAGCACATTTCCAGCTTCAATCGTTGGGACGAGTAAAATGTCTGCCTTACCTGCTACATCACTTACTATGCCTTTATGCTCTGCTGCGATTTGTGATACTGCATTATCTAAAGCAAGTGGTCCATCAACGATACAATTTTTAATTTGTCCGCGGCGATTCATTTGTGTTAACATCGCTGCATCAATTGTCGCCTGCATCGCTGGATTCACAACCTCTACTGCTGCGATTGGTGCCACTTTTGGCAACTCGATTCCTATTGCCCGGGCAACTTCTACAGTATTTTGTATAATAGCAGTTTTTTGTGTTACATCAGGTGCGATGTTCATCGCTGCATCTGTAACGAAAATAAGACGATCGTAATTTGGAACTTCAAATGCTGCTACATGTGAAAGCACGCTACCTTTACGTAACCCCCACTCTTTATTTAACACAGCCTTTAAAATATTCGCTGTTGGGATGTTGCCCTTCATAAGCACATCTGCTTCACCGTTTCTCACAGATTTAACAGAAAGCTCTGCAGCCTCAGCACTTGACGCTGCTGCAATCACTTCAATGTGGTCTGAAGTTTGTAAACCATGTTCTTGTAGCATCCCCATTATTTTTTCTTGATTTCCATATAGACGAAATTGAGCTAGCTGTAATTTAATCGCTTTCGCTACAGCTTCAATTACTTCATGATCTTCAGCTACTGCTACAGCTACAGTTTTTTTAGGCTGTCCTGCTGCTTGATCAATTAAGTGTTCTAACTTCATATTTTGTAATCAACCCTTTCCATCGTCCCTCGTTTATTTATAAAGCAAATACCGTGCCAACTTTTTAAAGTGGTCTTACCAATAATGAAAACGCATTCAAAATGCAGTAAAATCAATACTTTGCAAAATAACGAAACATTCTGTCTTAATTTGTCGCTTTTTATATACCATGCAATAAATTGCACGGTACGCAATTTATTGCATGCTATTTTTTGCACACTCACACTTTTCTAGCTTGTAATATAGATTTCGAACTGAAATTCCTAATGCTTTTGCAGTTTTCGTTTTATTCCCATCAAATTTCTCTAGATATCCACGAATAATATTCCCTTCAAACTCTGTCACTAAATGTTCAAGTGGCTTTTCTTCTAATTCAGGTAATAAGTTATTTTGAGCTAACTCCGCCTGCTCTTCTTTATGCAAAGGGGGTAAATGCTGTACATCAATATATATCTCGTTATAATTCATAAAGATAATCGCTCGTCCTAAAATATTTTCAAGTTCCCTTACATTCCCTGGCCATTCATATGATTGTAGATAGGAAATAGCCGAATCAGTGAGCCCCTCTACATTCCGACCATAATCTTGGTTTATTTTTTGTATCAATCGTTCAGCAATTGCCGGTATATCTCCTTTTCGCTGACGAAGAGACGGAATTTGAATTGGAATTTTATTTAATCGATAATATAAATCCTCTCTAAACTCTCCTTCTAGAATAGCCTTTTCTAAATTCACATGTGTCGCTGCAATTACCCGAACATTAATAGGTATCGCTTTCGTTCCACCAACTTTTACAATTTCTTTTTCTTGCAACACGCGAAGGAGTTTCGCTTGCGTATTTGCAGACAACTCACCTATTTCATCTAAAAAGATACTACCGTTATTCGCTTCCTCAAAGAATCCGCGTTTCCCCCCTCTTTTCGCTCCAGAAAACGCACCCTCCTCATAACCGAATAATTCACTTTCTAACAACGTCTCCGAAATCGCCGCACAGTTTACACGGACGAACTTATTATATTTTCGATTACTTCCATTATGGATCGCATGTGCAAATAATTCTTTACCCGTCCCAGATTCTCCGCGTAACAATACTGTTGCCGGTGTATTCGCCCCAAGTTTCGCCTGCTCGATAGCTGCAGTTGTTTCATCTGAATTTCCGACAATATCATCAAATGAATATTTTGCTTCTAATGTACGAATAATCTGTCTCGCTCTATTCAACTCATTTGTTAACTTTTGAATTTCTGATACGTCACGAATTACACCGACGCTTCCTTTTAATATCCCATCAACAATAACGGGTGCTACGTTTACAATTACATCGCGCTTCTTTTGCCCAATCTTCATATGTATTCCGCGTACCGCCCTACGCGTTCGAAGTACTTTCATATGCATACTTTCACCTTCTACAATATCAGTTGTAGCCGGTTGTCCAAGAATATCTTCTTCTGTTAAACCCGTTAACTTCGTATAAGCAGGGTTTATAACTAATCCTCTTCCTTTCTCATCGACAACCGAAATTGCTTCTTCAGATGAGTTGATAATTGCCTCGAGTAACGTTTGAATTTCTTTTAAATCTGTAACTTCTTCCGCTAAATCTACAACTTCTGTAATATCTTTAAAAATCGCAAATGCCCCTTGAACCTCTCCTCCTTCTTTTAATATTGGAATACGTGTTGTAATAATTTTCTTTTCATTTTCTAACGTCAGTTCATAATTTACTTCTATTTGTTTCGTACGTATAATGCGAAGCAGCTTACTAGTTGGAATAACTTCCAAAATATATTTCCCTATCGCGTCTTCTTTTTTATATCCGATAATACGCTCTGCACTTTTATTAAAAAGACGGACTTGTCCCTCTTTATCAATTACAATCATACCGTCATGTGTAGAATTTAAAATTAATTCTCCTTGTTGCGTCTGTTCCTCTAACTGTCCAATTAAACCTTCCTTCTCATGCGCTAATTTTGTAACAATTTTCGCAATATCACCTGGAATGAGAAGAGTATCTTTATGCTTTTTCTCTAGTAAAACTTTATGTAAACCATCGTCACCTGTCATATCAAATATGACATCGATATGCATAGAAAGAAACGGAGTTACACTCTCTCCAATCACAATCCCATTTTCCTTAGCAATTTGTAATCCTTGCGCAGTCGGATTTATATCAATAACTCCTATAATTTGAAATATATTCGAACTTTGTAACAGATTCAGCAGTGTACTTCCACCTTCACCTGCACCAACAATTAAAACCTTTTGTTTCATACATTACACTTCCTCTCGAAGTATCTCTGCAAAATTTTTCACACCTTTATCTTACTCGCTTAGCCCCCTCTTGACAAACCCCCTTCTCATATAACATCATTGGAATATACTAAATAATCTGAAAAGGAGCGTTATGTATGCAGCGTTACCTTGCTCTACTATTAGCACTCATCCCTATTTCATTAGCTGTATTCGGCATTAAGTTAATGAGAGATACTGTGTTTGGGATTTTATTCCCCCCAATTTCTATACTATGGTTACAGTTTTTTATTGGCGCTCTCTGCTTCGCACTCGGGTTTTACATCTTTGGTGGCTTCGTCTTACACCGAGACCGTAAACGCAATAAAGTTCAAGCTCGCTTTAGAAGATAAAATAAAACTTTAATCACTAGGGTTTTGTCCATTTCTAACTGATGATGAGTCCTACAACAAAGAGCTTGATAAATAAAAAATGAGACCTTTATATTAGGTCTCATTTTTTTATCGGCAATAAAGTTCTTGCTGTTTCAGGATAATCGGTAATAATCGCCGAAATATTCATATCAAAATATTTACGCATAAGAGTTTCTTCATTTATTGTATAGGGGCGAACCTCTACACCACTTTCCATTGTTAGTATAGCTATGGCATCTTGAAGGTAACGATAATTAGGATGTACTGCTGTTGCGCCCATTTTTTTTGCATATGCCCACGGACTATGCAAACCTTCACGATATAAAATAGCTGTTTGAATATCCGGAGCCATCATATGACATTTTTTCATACTGTAGTGATTAAACGAAGAAAATACAACACGATCTTCTAGACTAAACTTACGTACAAGTGTTATAACCTCTTCTTCTAAACCTCTGTATGGGATTTTATTATTTTTAAATTCAATATTGAGTAGCAATTTCGTTTTGGCGAGCCATTCTAATACTTCTTCTAGAAGAGGTATTTTACAAAAACCTACTTTATCACCGAATTTATAACTCGCATCCAACTTACATAAATCCTCATATAAATAATTTCGAACCGCACCTTTTCCATTTGTTGTCCGATCCACTGTTTCATCATGAATGACGACAACCTTTCCATCTTTCGTTAGTTGAACATCAAGCTCAATTCCGTCCGCTCTAAAAGCCTCCGCCGCTTCAAATGAAACCATTGTATTTTCCGGATACGTTCCCGCTGCACCACGATGTGCAAATATAAGAGTCATCCTCACTCCCCCAATCTTATGCTATACTATACGAAAAAGGAGGTACTTCTATGAGACCATTACAAATTTCTCCAGACACTGCAGTTCGCTTATCAAAAGCATTAGGTGTGCCGCTCGAACAGCTCATGCATATGCCACAACACATTTTAATTCAAAAGCTAGTTGAATTAGAAAAACAAAATAAAGACGAAGAATAATATGGTCCTGTTTTGCAGGACTTTTTAATTTATCCTTACTACATATACTATCACAAGTACATCTTCCATACAGCGAAACTTCCACCAGATAAGTTATCTTGTCTTATTCTCCTACTGATCCCACAACTAATCGCTTTCTTACAAGCATTCTTTGAACAAAAAAATGAAAGAGCGTTGCCTCATGGCACCGCTCTTTCATTTCTCTATTGGAAATATATTAAACCTTTATCATTTATCCACTTTATGATTTATCGTTGTCTTATTATGCTCTGTTTTCACCCATGTATGTTGTTGCTTCCATTTAATTAGACCAACAATTTGAGCATAAACAAACGTATATGCGTAATAAAAGATAGAAAAACTCATTTGGATAAGTTTATACTTTCTATTTGTATCTACCTTAACTGCATAATACATACAAACAACAAATTGATACAGGAATAATATTAAAGAAAGAATACTCGCACCTAAAATCATCGCAACTAAACGTTTCCCTATTGCAGGGATATCTTGATATGATTGCGTCGCAACAACATATCCTAAAGCAATTAAAATACCTATCAAGGTTATTGTCATTTGAACTGCACGAGTCATTCCGAATAGATAAAACAACTGGTCAATAATTCTTATTTTCCCTTTTTCAGTAAACAGTTTTTTTACCATAGGTTTAAAGTTTGTAAATGCAACATACCAATGCCCTTGAGACCAACGCGTACGTTGTTTAATACTAATTTTAAAGTTATCTGGTTTTTCATCGTATACTCGAACAAAGTGATTCCATAATACTCTTCCATTATCTTTAACAATTTCCATCTCTAATTCTAAATCCTCTGTTAGCGAATCAAAACGGAAACCACCATGTTTCATTAAGTACTCCATTTTAACAATGAACCCAGTTCCACCAATAGCATTCGGTAATCCCAGACGATATTTTGCCAGCTGGAAGAAACGATTTGTTAAGTAATAGCTCATAGCATAACCAAGCGATAAATTAGTCGCTGAGTTTTTTGAATCTAAATAAATTTGAATCGCTTCTGGCTTATCTTTAGCAATGTACTGTGAATTTAACTCTTGTAAAACATTCGAATCGACATGATTATCAGCATCTAAAATCATTAAACAGTCATATTTTTCAGTCAGTTTATCAAATCCTAAATGACGTAACGCATATTGTAAACCTGCTGGTTTCCCTACGCCTTCACGAGGAAATAGCTGTTCACTTGTATTAACATATTTCATTCCCTTTTCTTCACAAATAGCACCTGTTCTATCCGTACTATTATCATTTACAACATAAATATCATACAAATCATCTCGGTATTGAATTTTTCTTAAATTATCAATAGTTGAACCAATTACTTTCTCTTCATTATGTGCTGCAACTAATATTAAAAACTTTGTCTTATCTTCAATTATTTCATAATCACGTTTCGCTTTACCAAATCCAAAAAAGGAAATGATTACATAGTATACCGTATTAATATTAACATATACTGTAATGATAAAAAACAATGCTAATAACACGGTAACTACTTTTCCGCTCAAAAATTCCATGTCCATCCTCCTAAAATCTTTCCAATATACACCATTATAGACTCTTAAATAATAATAATCTAGTTCGTTTCGTATTTCAAATAGTTTTTCTTACATAACGATGAAGATTAGTATCGTAAATAATCATAAAATACAGTGGAATTTTAGTCAGCTTTTTTTATCTATCTCCACTGACTATTATCCTCTATTAATTAAGCTTTTATTGTAATCTACCTTTCGCTAACCACCAAATCCCACTTACTAACATTACGTCTAAGCAAACTGTAAATAAAAATAAATGTTTAGCGAAATCCCCTTCTCCACTTCCAACAAATGGGACCACATAAGAAATCATGCCAATTATAGCTACCGCTGTAAATATGTCAGGAATAAGCCGCTCACTATGCGTCTTAGCTCTTCTGTATTCTAGCAAAATTCCTAGTCCATATAAAACGTATAAAAGAACAATCCATATGAATCCATTTGGATGATATTGCTCTTTCACATGACTCCATAAAGAAAATGTCTCCACTTGAGTAGCGGGAACTGGATTATCTTTTTTCTCATAATTACCAAGAAAAGCAACCCCATCAACGGACGGTCGGATAGTCCAAGCATATTCAGCTGTTGCCTCTAGTTTACTCCAAAATCTTTGTGGATGCGTCAAATAAAATTTGGCGATATCAGGAAATTTTATTTTATTATATAATTCTTTGTGCAATCTCGGGTCTTCCTGTGGTATCGCTGCATTAGACCAAAAATGAGTTCCTGCATTTACAGCAAGTTCTGGATCAACTCCAAGATCACGTAAATCTTGTTCTGGGTTTGGAGAATCTTTAAGAACCCCATAAAATACTGTTTGATATATATTAATTTTATCAATCCAGGCAGGTGAGCTTTTATAACAAATGAAAGATAAAATTAAAAGTAATGCCGTCATTGATACAATTACACTTCTCCATACTTTATCCTTGCGTATAAACCATAGTCTAATAGTAAGTAATGCTGCTATAAATCCTGCTGGTGTATACTGCGTTTTAGAACAAGCTAGCATTATTGCTGATATATAAAACAAAATAACTAACCAAATAGACGGATGTTTCTGACGCGCAAGTTGTATTCCTAATGCAATTGTTAAAAATAGAAACACATACGTTACAGCTTCACCATACATAGAATTAAAATATAGTATGTATCCAATATCTGCAAAAACAACAATTGTTAACGTTACAAGAAAACCATTCACGATTTTATTATTCGTTTTATTCAGTTTGACAATTAGATATAGTGCTAGAAGAAAAATCATAATATATTCGACCGCTAGAACTCGTATATCAAACCAAGGTCCTGGTAATATTTTACCAATCCATAAAGCTGGAACCATGAGAAACAACTGCGAAGAAACATAATCACCTGCAGCTGGATTCACATAAGCATATAAATGATGGATAAATGAAAAGTATTTATCTACCCTCGCTTCATTTGGATCTGGATAAGCCAATCCAATTTGAATCATAATACGTTCAAAGTCACCATTGTCAGCGAGACCAACAATAGGCTTAATAAGTAATAAACCAATCATTACTATTGCCGCAACAACAACTGCTATAACTTCCCATTTTAACCACTTTGTCTGCATTTTTTATCTCCTTTATATGCATGCCATTACGTCATCGTTTTTTGCCAGACAAACATGCAACTAGCATTATCCTTCCAGCTCTTTTTAAGTGTAAATTACAACCTATTTTGTCATATTTTTAAGAAAAGAATCTAGAAATACGAAAGCTTATAGTAAATATACCTCTTTATTTACTATAGCTTTCACAATATAAAAATCAACAAAATTTTACATCATCTACCTTAAACTGTCAATTGTTAATCTGATCTTTCAACATAATATTTTATTTATTAATTTAAATATTAGCTTCTTTCAGCAATAAAAAATTCAATTGGCCTCTTATTAGGACGTCGTTCGCACTAATAAGAGGCGAGGGATGGATACCTCCACTACTTATAGTTTCACTTTATTACACTTGTTTTGCATCGCTGTAGTTGCTTCGCTTTCAGTAGAATTTCCAGTAACATATAGATCCCCCTCTACCTACTACCAGCGATTCTCCTTTTTATCTATTTCAGCACTTGCTTGTTTATCTACTGGATAATCTGCAAGTTTTAATATCCAAAAGGTCGCCACCACCACAAGCCCCTATAACCACTACTATCCCTAGCCAAGTTAATATTTTATTTTTCCGCTCTCGTCCCCCCATCTGTATTTATTAAAACCTCTCGCAAAATATTATATAAAAGACCGTGCCCTTATAAGTAATCCTTCTAAATATAGACTTTATATCCTAGGGAGTTGAATGAGCCTTTAATTTACAAAAAAATTTTACTTCTCTACAAAATAAAAAGGCAAATGAATCATAAAATTCATTTGCCTTTGAATGAAACTTTTATTTTTTTAAAATTAGTATTGTTTCTAGATTTCATCGTCAGCTTTGCTATTTATACTCTCAGCTAGCCTTATGTTCAAGTCTCAACTTATCCGCAACCATTGCGATAAACTCAGAATTCGTAGGTTTTGCTTTTGACATGGATACTGTATAACCAAATAAGGACGAAATAGAATCAATATTTCCACGGCTCCACGCTACTTCAATCGCGTGACGGATTGCACGCTCGACACGGCTCGCTGTTGTATTATATTTCTTTGCAATATCTGGATATAATACTTTCGTAATAGACCCTAGTAATTCGATATCATTGTACACCATAGAAATCGCTTCTCGTAAGTACATGTATCCTTTAATATGAGCAGGTACACCAATTTCATGAATAATACTCGTAATACTTGCATCTAAGTTTTTCGGTTTTCCATCTATTGTTGTTGCTGATCGGAAAGATGGTAATGGACGTTTAATAGTAGCATTTGCCTTGCCACTCACTTGACGAATATGACTAGTTAAATTCTCCATATCAAATGGTTTTAATATGAAATATGAAGCACCTAGGTCAACTGCTTTTTTCGTCACATCTTCTTGTCCAAATGCTGTTAACATAATTACGCTAGGCTGTCTTAACCTTTCAATATGTCGCATTTTCTCTAGTACAGCTAAACCATCTAAATGTGGCATAATAATGTCTAAAACGAGTACATCAGGCTGCTTATCTGTTAATAAGTTTAAACACTCTTGACCATTATAAGCAGTACCGATTACTTCCATATCATCTTGAGCAGCTACATAACTCTCTAGCATTGATACTAATTCTTTATTATCATCCACAAGACATACTTTAATTTTCTCCACAGCTTTTCCTCCCTTACCGAATCGATTCTCCGACATGTGTATCCTTCTAGGCTACATGAATTGTTCGACAATTGTGTGAAAATTCCCTTTTAAAGTTTGTTACTTTCCGATAAAATCACAAAAAAATATGTTTATCGTTCATTTATTCCCTTTCGCAACACATTCCATCATAGAAATACAACGAAACGTTCAACCCTTTGCTTATATTTTACAACAAAAAACATCTCTTGCGGAGCTTTTACAAAATTTCAACGAATTTTTCAATAGAAAAGCGAGCTAATGAATAAATTAGCTCGCTTTTTTTTCTTGATCATAAATATTAATTCCAGCCTCATGTAACATCCATTCAATATGAACACCGTACCCTGATGTTGGATCATTGACAAATACATGTGTAACGGCTCCGATTACTTTCCCGTTTTGTACAATTGGACTTCCACTCATCCCTTGTACGATACCACCTGTTTTTGCTAATAAACGCTTATCTGTTACTTTTATTACCATACCTTTTGTAGCTGGAAATTTTTGCGGTACCGTACTAACAACTTCAATATCAAATGCTTCTACTTTATCTTGATCAATAACTGTTAATATTTTTGCCGGTCCTTCTTTTACTTGATGAGATAATGCGATAGGCATTGCTTTATCCATTACGCCGTTTGTCATATTTGTATTTAATTTTCCAAAAATACCATACGGACTATTTATTGTAATATTGCCAATCACTTCACGATCTGGTGAGAACCTTGCTAACTTCTCTCCTGGATTCCCATGACTACCTCTTTCAATCGATGTAACTGTCGAACGCATAATTTGTCCATCTTCAACTTGAATCGGCTTTTTCGTATCATTATCAGAAATGACATGACCCAGTGCTCCGTATTTCATAGAATCTGGATGAACAAATGTCATTGTTCCGATTCCAGCTGCCGAATCACGTATATATAAGCCAATACGATAAGACGATTCCCCACTGTCTTTTTGTGGTGTTAATTTCGTGCGAATGTATTTTCCATCTCTTAACAAAACAAGGTTAAGTGGTTCACCTGTTTCACCACTACTATGAATAAATGGTGCGACATCACTCATTCTTTCAATTGTTTTACCATTAATTTCAGTAATCATATCTCCAATTTGCACACCAGCTGTTTCACCAGGAGATATTTTACCTTTTTCAGTTTGAATTAAATGATGGCCTACAACAAGTACACCTTTTGTGTTTAATTTCACACCAATTGATTGTCCACCTGGAATAACTTTAAAATCTTTTAATACTTTCACATTTACTTTTTTTACTGGAAAACCAGCGATTTGGAACACCATGTCCGCTTCACCATTTTGATGAGAATTTACCATAAGTCCTTGTTTTTGTTCATTCGAACTCACTGTAAATACATGGCTATTTGTAGATGAAGCTTTAAAAACTGGTAATGAAGCTATTTCTGATTGTTGTCCTTCAAAAACAACAAGTTGCTTCGGGGATGAAATAAACGTCCGAAGCGGCTTAAAACATCCAATAAAAACTAAAGAAACAAGGAGACAAAGACCTATTATTTTTCGAAATCTTTCTAATTTCAATTTGTTCACTCTCCTCGCTCCTACCCCACATTCAGCCTCTTGGCTTCACTTTTTAATCTCTCCTTGCAGTGCTTTATTTATAACCGGAAGAATTAAGAAATCTTCATTTGAGAAAAAAAGCTATCCATTACTGGATAGCCTCTGCTGTCTGTTTAAAATGATGCGCTTGCGTAAGTAACTCTTTCGCATGTTCTGTCGTTAAATCTGTAATTTCCACACCAGAAATCATTCGAGCTATTTCTGTTACTTTATCCTCCATAGTTAAAACGGTAACTGATGTAATTGTCCGATCATTCGCTACCTGTTTTCGAATAAATAAATGCGAATCCGCCATTGAAGCTACTTGAGGTAAGTGCGTAATACAAAGCACTTGTGAGTTTACTGATACACGATAAATTTTTTCCGCAATAGCCTGTGCAACTCGACCACTCACACCAGTATCCACTTCATCAAAAATAACAGATGCAATACCTTGATGTTTAGAAAAAATACTTTTTAAAGCTAAAATAATACGAGATAACTCTCCACCTGAAGCGACCTTTGAAAGTGGTTTTAACGGTTCACCGGGATTCGTTGAAATATAAAACTCCACGTGATCATAGCCGTCCGCCGTAAGGCGCACCGGTGCGCCTTCCACAAGAGGTTCTTCTGCATTTCCTTCTCTCTTCATGATTCTCACTTCAAATTTCGTTTTTTCCATATATAGTTCTTTTAATTCTTGATGAATAGCATTTGTAAGATGCTCTGCAAGTTCATGACGCATATTACTTAACAACGTTGCTTCTTTCAGAATAACACTTTCTAATTCCTTTAACTGCTTCTTCGTCGTTTCAATATGAACGTCTTTATTTTCAATCGTAAAAATTTCTTGCTCAATTTTATCAGCATACGCTAAAATCTCTTCTACATTATTTCCATATTTTCTCTTTAGCATACGAATTTCATTTAAACGTGTTTCAATTTCATCTAGACGATTCGGATCATATTCCATCATATCGAGATTTTCTCTAAGTTGATACGCAACTTCTTCTAATAAGTAATAGCTATTTGCAATTGAATCATGATTTTCTTGATATACTTCATCTAAATGTGTAATACTCTCCATTTGTCCCATTGCACTTCTTACATTATCTAATCCTTGTCCGTCAGCACTTAACGAACGATATGCATCACCTAACGCTTTATAAATCTTTTCAAAATTAGAAATTTGCAATCGTTCCTCAGTTAATTCATTTTCTTCATCCTTCTTTAAATCAGCCTTACGGATTTCTTCATGCTGAAATTGAATTAAATCTAAGCGATGTGCCATTTGTTGTTCATTTTCACTTAACGATTTCAATTGTTTTTTTAATTTCTCATAGTCAGCGTAAACAGTTTGATATATATCCAACTGTTTAACAATACGCTCCCCATCAAAATGATCGAGCATAAACAGATGTCGCTCTTCATTCATTAAGTCTTGCGTTTCGTGCTGTCCATGAATATCAACAAGCGTTTTGCCAATCTCTTTTAATATACTAAGGGTGACAAGTTTCCCATTTACACGACATACACTTTTTCCGTTTGCAGCAATATCACGCTTCAAAATAATCATGCCGTCTTCTATTTCTATATCTAACTCTTCTGCCTTTTCAATACATGGATGCTTGTCGTCTTCCACATAAAATAACCCTTCTATCTCAGCTTTTTCTGTTCCGTATCGAACAAATTCCGCTGAACCACGGCCACCTACAAGTAAACTAATCGCATCAATAATAATCGATTTTCCAGCTCCTGTTTCACCACTTAAAACTGTTAAACCTTTTTGAAAAGAAATATTTAATGCCTCAATAATAGCAAAGTTTCTAATCGATAATTCCGATAACAATGCCCCATTCACCTCGTTATAAACTAATCCCCTACTAAGGGCTTTTCTCAGTTCTTTATTCAAATAGTCATACTATATGTTTGTATGTACTCTTCTAACCCGCTCCATTGTACCAAACATTCGTTTTACGGGTCAATCCACCTATTTTCTAATTTTATTCAAACAAAATATTATATTACAATTAAAAATTCACATTTTTAACCGCTAAAAAAATCCTGTTCACTTTCCACTTTACAGAGGAAAGCAAACAAGATTTTTTTGTTACAACATATTTAAGAAACGATCAGAGACAACACCTGTATCCTCAGGTGTACGGCAAATAATTAAGCAAGTATCATCACCACAGATGGTTCCGATGATCTCATCCCACTCTAAATGATCAATAAGTGCTCCAAGTGAATGAGCGTTACCAGGCAATGTTTTTAGCACAAGCATATGTCCTGCCGTGTCTAATTTTACAAATGAATCCACTAGATTTCGTTTTAATTTTTGTAACGGGTTAAACCGTTGATCTGCTGGCAAGCTATATTTATAGCGACCATCATGTAATGGCACCTTCACTAAGTGCAGTTCTTTAATATCGCGCGATACTGTTGCTTGCGTTACATTAAATCCCTCATTACGTAAAATATCAACTAATTCATCTTGTGTTTCGATTTCTTTGTTCGCAATAATTTCCCTGATTTTAATATGGCGCTGACCTTTATTCATACATTTGCACCTCACACTATCTCTTACCATAGTTTAAACATTGGTATACTTCACTTATTTATGTTAACTTATAATTCGTTACTTGTACACAATTGTTTTTACAATCATTATACAATTACAGCAAAAAGAGGAACAACATATGTTATTCCCCTTTTCCTTTTTGTTTTAGAACGTCATGCGCTTCTGTAACAACTTGCTCAATAGAAATTGGAGAATGATTTTTGCCACTCTCATCACGTTCACCATGCCATTTTAAATGAATTAAGAATTCAATATTACCGTCTCCACCCGTAATCGGTGAGAATGTTAAACCTTCTACATCATAGCCTTCTTTTAAAGCAAAATCGACAATCATTTCTACGACAGCTTCATGCACTTTTCTATCACGAACAATGCCTTTTTTCCCAACTTGCTCTCTTCCAGCTTCAAACTGCGGTTTAATTAACGCTGCTACATCACCGTTAAGCATAAGCATTGTTTTTAAAACTGGCAGTATTAGTTTTAATGATATAAATGAAACATCTATACTAGCAAATTGTGGTAAACCACGCTCTAAGTCTGCTGGTGTCACGTAACGGAAATTTGTACGTTCCATTACGACAACACGCTCATCTTGACGCAATTTCCACGCCAATTGATTATATCCTACATCTAATGCATAAGATAGTTTCGCTCCATTTTGAAGCGCACAATCTGTAAAGCCACCAGTTGATGAACCAATATCTATCATAACTTTATCTTGTAAATCTAGATGAAATGTCTCCAGTGCCTTTTCAAGTTTATAACCACCACGGCTTACATACGGCATAACTTGTCCCTTTACCGTAATCTCTGTATCTTGTGGGATCTTCTCTCCTGGCTTATCGAGTCTCATCTCATTCGCATATACGAGTCCAGCCATAATAGCACGTTTCGCTTTCTCACGTGTTTCTATAAGCCCTCGCTCTACTAATAGTACATCTACTCTTTCTTTTTTTGCACTCATTTGTTACGCCCTTTTTTGTTTTGATGGAATCATTGTATGAATACGGTCTACAACAGCATCTGTCGTTAAACCAATTTCTTCTAATAATTTTGTTACACTACCGTGCTCTATGAAACGATCTGGAATACCCATTCTTTCAATTAATGCACTATGGTATCCGTTCTCAGATGCAAATTCAACTACTCCAGTTCCAAAACCACCGATTAAACAAGCTTCTTCAATCGTTAAAATCGGTATATTTTTTCCTAAGAGATCATGTAAATACGCTTCATCCATTGGTTTAATAAAGCGAGCGTTCACTACTTTCACTGAAACTCCAGCCTTTTCAAGACGCTCTGCTGCTTCCATTGCCATTGGAATTGTCGTACCAAATGTTAAAATAGCTGCCTGCGTACCTTCTTTTAACGTTTCCCATGTGCCGATTGGAATTGCCTTTAATTCTTCGTCCATATGAACGCCAAGACCATTACCACGTGCATAACGTAAAGCGATTGGTCCATCTTCATATTGCATCGCCGTATACACTAAATGTTGCCCTTCATTTTCATCTTTTGGCATCATTATTACCATATTCGGTAAATGACGTAAAAACGAGATATCAAATACACCTTGATGTGTTTCACCGTCTGCTCCTACTAATCCAGAGCGATCTATTCCGATGAAAACATTTAAATTTTGACGACATATATCATGAACAACTTGGTCATATGCTCTTTGTAAAAACGTTGAATAAATTGCTAAGAATGGTTTCATCCCTTGCGTTGCCATACCTGCTGCCATTGTTGTAGCATGCTGTTCTGCAATACCTACATCGATCATACGATTCGGGAATTCCTTTTGGAATTTCTCAAGTTTCGATCCAACAGGCATTGCAGGCGTAATTGCAACAATACGCTCATCTTCTCTCGCCAACTTAAGTACTGTTTCACTAACAACAGCACTCCATGCTGGTGCAACTTCCTTCGGTTTAACGAAGTCACCTGACTCAATTTTATACGGGCCTGTTCCATGCCAAGTTCCAATTACGTCACTCTCAGCTGGTTTATAACCTTTTCCTTTTTTCGTAATCACATGAACAAGTACTGGACCTTTTGTTTTCTTTGCATATTGCAACGTTTCGAATAACTTTTCATAATCGTGCCCATCGACTGGACCTAAATATGTAAAGCCTAACTCTTCGAAAAAGACGCCTGATACTAGTAAATATTTAAGACTATCTTTTATTTTCTCTGCTGTTGCAGCCACTTTCCCACCGACTGCTGGGATTTTTTTCAATATATACTCTAGTTCATCTTTTACCCAATGGTATTTTCCTGCGGTACGTAAACGACCAAGTACATTATGAAGCGCACCAACGTTTGGTGCAATTGACATTTCATTGTCATTCAAAATAACAATCATGTCTGTCTTTTCATGCCCAATATGGTTCAATGCCTCTAAGGCCATTCCACCTGTTAAAGCACCATCTCCAATGATTGGTATAACATATTCTTTCGTTTTCTTTAAATCACGTGCTAAAGCCATTCCCATTGCAGCAGATAGTGATGTCGAGCTATGACCTGTTTCCCATACATCGTGCTCACTCTCACAACGTTTTGGAAAACCACATAGACCTTGATATTGCCTTAATGTACCGAATTCCTTCGCACGTCCTGTTAAAATTTTATGTACATAGGATTGATGTCCTACATCCCATAAAAATTTATCTTTCGGACTATCAAATAATTTATGCAGAGCAATTGTGAGTTCTACTACACCTAAGTTAGGTGCAATATGTCCACCTGTTTGAGAGAGCTCTTCAATTAAAAATTTACGAATATCCTCACTCAATCCCTCTAGTTCACTGATAGACATATCTTTCAAAAAACTAGGGTTTTGAATTTGCGTTAGATCCACATGGATCACTCACTTTCATTTCATAATCTGTCAACATGTCAAATATTATAAAAAACATTTACACAACACAAGAAATTTTCTTTTCTATCCTTTATCTTACCCTGCTATCAACCAGTCTATTGTGCCCTAATCCTATTATAAACCATATTTCTTT
Organism: Bacillus sp. FDAARGOS_235; assembly: GCF_002073415.2. Classification (NCBI taxonomy): domain Bacteria; kingdom Bacillati; phylum Bacillota; class Bacilli; order Caryophanales; family Bacillaceae; genus Bacillus; species Bacillus sp. FDAARGOS_235. The sequence continues at coordinate 4,127,913 of NZ_CP020437.2, read as the reverse complement.
ATGCGTTGAAAAAAATAGCCGCTAACACGAAGTGATAACGGCAATGTAATCTACATATATTTTTGCCAATAACAAGAAAAGAAAAACCTTTTCCTACATTTATATCATAAAATGATGAATGACTCAACAAATGAAAACGCTGTTATATTAGTTATTACGTTTTGCAATCAAATCGCAAATAGATAGTAAATATTCATCTTGTAATTGCAAGGAGCTAATCGCATCTTTTGCTTTTGCAATTGTTTCTTCTAAAATATTCTTTGCTCTATCTACAGTAAATAACGTCGTATATGTGCTCTTTTCGTTGGAAACATCACTACCAATCGGTTTTCCAATCTCTTCTTCGGTTCCTTCTACATCTAAAATATCATCTCGAATTTGGAAAGCTAGGCCAATATTTTTTGCAAACTCAAGTAACTTTTCTTCCTGCTCTTTTGTAGCATTAGAAAGTATCGCTCCTGCAAGTACAGCGAATTCAAGTAGTTTCCCGGTCTTATGCTTATGAATATACTCTAACTCATCAATCGTAAGTTGTTTCCCTTCAGCTTCCATATCCGCCACTTGTCCGCCAACCATTCCTTCCGGCCCAGCTGCTTTTGCAAGCTCAAGTACAAGTCTTACTTTTTTTTCAGCAGAGATTTCTTTTTGCTCATATGCCATAACAATTTGAAAAGCATACGTCAACAAACCATCTCCTGCTAAAACTGCCATTGCTTCACCAAATACTTTATGATTCGTGGGCTTTCCTCTTCTTAAATCATCATCATCCATACAAGGTAAATCATCATGAACTAACGAGTATGTATGTATCATTTCAAGAGCACAAGCTGCACCTACTCCAAGATTTCTTTCTTTCCCAAACGCTTGTAATGTTGCAAATAAAAGTAACGGGCGGAGACGTTTTCCACCCGCTTCCAAAGAATATGCCATCGCTTCACGAAGTACATTTGGACATTGTAATTCATTTGCATAGCTTACAAGCTTCTCTTCTACGAAAGTTTTACTTTCTTTCAAAAAAGTATCAAAAGCGATTGTCACTATGCTTCATCTCCTAAAGCAGTAAACGGTTCAAGCTCTCCATCTTCTCCAAGAATAACTGCCATTTGTTCTTGTACGTTCTTCAACTTCTCATCGCAAAGCTTAGATAATTCCATACCCTCTTTAAAATAAGAAATCGCTTCTTCTAAAGGTACATCACCTTGCTCTAGCTTAGATACGAGATGCTCAAGTTGCGAAATTGCCTCTTCAAAACTCACTTTATTTTCCATTATTCAATTCACGCTCCTCTATGCCTGATACGCTACAATCTAGTATTCCATCTTGTAATTGCACTGAAACAGCATCTCCAAGGCTGATATCTTTCACACTTTTTAACACTTGCTTCTCTTCATCATATACAAGCCCGTACCCTCTCATCATTACTTTAAGCGGACTTAATGCTTCAAGTTTTTGAGCAGCTCTTACAAAGGCAAATTCTTTCGTTTGAAGTAAAGTTTGCATTTCACGTTGTAATTGCTTTTGCAACGTTTCAATCGCTACCTTTGTTTGTATAATTTTTTGAGATGGGTGGTGCTTCTCTAAATAAAATGAAAGCTGTTTTAACTGATTCACCTTTTTATCAATGTAGCGCTCTTTCGCTAAAACAAGCTGTTCTAACGCTCTATCTAATTGCTCTTCCTTTTGTTCATATACTTGTCTTGGATAACGGAATGCATAAGATTTTTGCAATACTTGTAATTTTTCTTCTTTTTTATGTACTAACTCTCTCATTGCTCTTTGCAATCTTAGAGTTCTTTGTAATACCTTTTCTTGTAACTCTATAACGTTCGGTGCTGCTAGTTCAGCTGCTGCAGTCGGTGTTGGTGCACGTAAATCGGCAACAAAATCTGCGATTGTAAAATCTGTTTCATGCCCTACTGCTGAAATAATAGGAATTTCGCTCTTAAAGATTGCTCTTGCAACCACTTCCTCATTGAAAGCCCATAATTCCTCAATAGAACCTCCCCCGCGCCCAACAATTAATACATCTATATCTCCCATTTCATTCGCTGTACGAATCGCTTGTACAATCGAGGGAGCTGCTGACTCCCCCTGTACAAGTACTGGAAATACAATAACATTCCCAATTGGATAACGACGTTTAATCGTTGTTATGATATCACGAATCGCAGCTCCTGTTGGCGACGTAATTACCCCTATTGTTTTAGCATAAGGAGGGATTATTTTTTTATAAACTTGAGAAAACAATCCTTCTTCCTCTAAACGAACTTTTAATTGTTCGTAAGCCAAATGCAAATTTCCGACTCCGTCAGGTTGCATGTCTTGAATATATATTTGATAAGAACCACTCGCCTCGTAAACAGAGATTTTCCCTTTTACAAGTACCTTCATCCCATTTTCAGGTCTGAATTTAATATTACGATTATGACCCGCAAACATAACCGCTGCGATTCTGGCATTTTCGTCTTTCAATGTAAAATACATGTGACCACGACTATGATTTTTAAAGTTGGAAATTTCACCTTTTAACCAAACAGACTGTAAATGCGGGTCATATTCTATTTTTGTTTTTATATAGCGTGTTAATGCTGTAACGGTTAAATATTGTTTCTCCATTTCTCTCTCCTCATAGCCGACTCAAATTATTTACAAACGACACCTGCGCGTTTGGCAGATTCAACAGTATTATGAAGAAGCATTGTAATCGTCATTGGACCAACACCCTTTGGCACAGGCGTAATGTAACCCGCAACGTCTAACACGTTGTCAAAGTCAACATCACCACAAAGCTTGCCTGTTTCTAATCGATTCACACCAACGTCAATTACAACCGCGCCTTCTTTCATATAATCAGCTGTTACCATTTTAGGTCGTCCAACAGCTACGATTAAAATATCAGCTAACTTCGATAATTCTTTAATATTTTGCGTCTTAGAATGACAATATGTGACAGTTGCATTTTCATTTAAGAACAATTGCCCCACTGGTTTGCCGACAATATTACTTCTTCCAATTATTACAACATGTTTTCCCGAAATATCAAGATTCGTTTCTTTTACTAATTCTACAATACCATGCGGTGTACATGGAAGGAATGTATCTTGTCCCGTCATCATACGTCCCACGCTGATTGGGTGAAATCCATCTACATCCTTTTCTGGTGAAATTCTTTCAATGATAGCTTTTTCTTCAATATGTTTTGGTAAAGGTAATTGCACTAATATGCCATTAATGCGGTCATCGCCATTTAAGCGATCGATTTCAGCAAGCAAACGTTCCTCAGTAATCGTTTCAGGAAGTTCAATTAGCTCAGAATAAATTCCTACTTGTTCACAGCCTTTTTCTTTTCCTTTTACGTAAGAACGAGATGCTGGATCTTCTCCCACTAAAATCACTGCTAATCCTGGTACAATCCCTTGTTCTTTCAACTTCACAACTTCTTCTGTTAATTGTGCTCGTTTTTTCTCCGCAACTTCATTTCCTTTGATGATTACTGCTACCATTTTAAGATTCCCCCTTAAAGAAATTACAGTGTATCTTTTATATTAGATAAAACGCCGTTAATAAAACGACGAGATTCCTCATCCCCAAATGTTTTAGCAATTTCAATTGCCTCGTTAATTGTTACGTTGTGTGGAATTTCTTCCATGTACTTCATTTCATACACAGCTACACGTAAAATACTGCGATCAACAATACTAATACGCTCAAGCTTCCACTTTTTTAAGTTTTGACGAATTGCTGCGTCAATCTCTTCTTTATTGTCTACAAATCCTACAACAAGTGATTCTAAAAACTCATTTGTTTCTTCACCTTCATCTAGCGTATTTTCCACCGCTACCTTCGGTTCTAATTCACCTGTAATATCCATTTGGTATAATGCTTGCATAGCTCTTTCTCTAGCCGTCCTACGTTTCATTGTAACTCTCCTTTATGCTTCAAGTCTTTCCTTATGCTTTGTTATATTATTATAATTTATAAGCCGTCAATTCACTTACTCTTACAGTTTTCATTGATTTTCCAACCTTATAATACAATGATAATAACACAATTTATCGTTTCACACACGGGTTACAAGGCTGAAAAATAATAAAAAGATTAACTTCAAGTTCCATATCTTATCACAATGTACGTTTTTTGGAAAAACGAAACATTTTCTTTTTTATTTCTTATTTTTTGAAATAGTATAACAATTAGGGGATTGTAATTTGTGAAGAAATGAAACGATAAAAAAGATGCCTATGTTACTAGGCACCTTTTTCATTCTTACACTGGTTCAATTTCTGTTTTTTGTGTTTCGAATGTTACGCCAACGATGTGAACATTCACTTCTTTTGGCTCAAGTCCTGTCATTGTAAAGAGTGCTTGGCGAATATTGTCTTGAATCTTTTGTGCAACAACTGGAATTGCTACACCAAAATACATTACAACATAAAGGTCGACGATAATATCTTCGTTTGCTAATTCAACCTTTACACCTTTACCATGATTTTTCTTACCTAACTTCTCAACAACATCTGTAGCAAAATTACCACGCATTGCCGCCACACCTTCTACCTCAGCAGCTGCAATACCTGCAATTACTTCAATTACTTCTGGTGCAATTTCTACTTTACCAAGAGTTGTATCTTGACCCATATCTAACATATGTTCAGCCATGAAAAAAACCTCCTTTAATGTATCACTGCGTCACAAGTTCATGCTCTTCCAAAAACTTCGTATTAAACTCACCTTTTACAAAATCAGGATGATCTAACAATTGCAAATGGAACGGGATTGTTGTATGTACGCCTTCAATGACAAACTCACTGAGTGCACGCTTCATTTTTGCAATTGCCTCTTCACGTGTTTTTCCGTGAACAATTAATTTAGCAACCATCGAATCATAGAAAGGTGGGATTGAATATCCCGGATATACAGCTGAATCGACGCGAATACCAAATCCGCCTGGTGGTAAGTACATTTCTACTTTACCTGGAGATGGCATAAATTTTTTGGCAGGGTTTTCCGCATTAATTCGGCATTCAATTGCCCAACCATTAAATTGTACTTCTTCTTGCTGTAACGATAACTTTTCTCCAGAAGCAACAAGAATTTGCTCTTTAATTAAGTCCATTCCTGTCACCATTTCAGTAACCGGATGCTCAACTTGAATTCTCGTATTCATCTCCATGAAATAAAAGCTTTTCGTTTTATATTCATAAATAAACTCAACCGTACCAGCACCTGTATAATCAACCGCTACCGCCGCTTTAACTGCCGCTTCCCCCATCTGCTTGCGAACATTTTCATCAAGTGCAGGTGATGGACTTTCTTCTAATAGTTTCTGCAAACGGCGCTGAATTGTACAATCACGCTCTCCTAAATGAATGGCATTTCCGTGTGTATCTGCCATTATTTGAATCTCAACATGGCGGAAATCTTCAACGTACTTTTCTAAGTATACACCAGGGTTCCCAAAAGCGGTACTAGCTTCTTGCTGTGTAATTTGAATTCCTTTTACAAGCTCTTCTTCATGACGTGCAACACGAATACCTTTTCCACCGCCACCTGCAGTCGCTTTAATAATAACTGGATATCCAATTTGATTTGCAAGCTCGATCGCTTCCTCGGTATTTTTTATAATCCCTTGTGAACCTGGTACAATCGGAACCCCTGCTTTTTCCATTGTATCACGAGCAACGTCTTTTGTGCCCATCTTTGAAATAGCTTCTGGACTTGGACCGATAAAAATTAAGTTACATTCACGGCATAACTCTGCGAAATCTGCATTCTCTGCTAAAAATCCGTATCCCGGATGGATAGCATCGCAGCCCGTTAACTTCGCAACGCTAATAATGTTCGTCAAATTTAAATAACTTTCTTTTGAAACTGTTGGTCCTACACAATACGCCTCATCTGCAATTTGTACGTGAAGTGACTCTTTATCTGCTTCTGAATAAATCGCAACTGTTTCAATATCCATTTCTTTACAAGCACGAATAATTCGTACAGCAATTTCCCCACGATTGGCTATTAATACTTTTTTTATCATCACAAAGACTCCCTTATTACGCTTTCACAAGAAATAGCGGTTGTCCATACTCAACAAGCTGTCCGTTATTAACAAGAATCTCAACAATTTCGCCCTCTACATCAGCGTCAATTTCGTTAAATAACTTCATAGCCTCGACAATACATACGATAGAATCTTTCGATACCCTGTCTCCAACACTTACATATGGAGGTGTATCAGGTGAAGATGAAGAATAGAATGTACCTACCATTGGTGAGGTAATCTTATGTAGGTTTTCATCTTGAACAGCTTTCTTCTCTTCTTGTTTTGGTGCTTCTACTTGCGCTGCCGCTACTGCTGTTTCAACTTCAACAGATGCTACTGGTTGCATAGCTTGTTTCGCTACAGGTGCTTGCATCGCAACAACTTCATTACCACGCTTTTTCATTTTGATTGTTGTACCGTCTTTTTTGTATTCAAATTCATCAATATTAGAGCTATCAATTAATTTAATTAATTCACGAACTTCTTGAATTTTAAACATGTAAAATCCACTCCCATACTCTTGTTTGTCCCGTTTTTACAGATTCTCATCACTAACACTAGATTGACTGTAAAAATACGATGTATTCTATTAGAAAATTTATTTTATTTACTAATAGAAATATTTACTATTTCCATCTTACGATAAATTTTTTAAACATTCCAATTTATATTTCTTTATAATAAATCGAAACTCCTGTAAAAATATTATTCCAATAAAAAATTTATTACCTAGTAATAATACCAAGTTTCACACGAAATTGGCAAGACCACTTCCTAAAAAACATTCCTTACCTTTTCAAAATGCTACACAGTAAACATATAATTGCCGCTCCACTCTTCACCACATCTATGGTTCATAACATATTTTTACCAAATATTATTTTTTTGTTTACACGCCGTTCATCATTCCTTCATATAAGAATAGTATGTTCAAAGTGTAGAAAATATATTGTATCGAGGTGTGGACATATGATATGGCTCATGCTCTTCTTACCTGCCGTAATGGTTTGGGCATTCGTTCTCTTCATCCACGTCAAATCTGGAAAAAGTAATCATCATCACCATGAACCGCTAATTTTTTATTCACAACGTATTTCTCCATTCCGAGTTGAACATAGTAAAAACACATACAAAGACGAAATAGAAAAAAGCTATCGAAAGTGATAGCTTTTTTCTATTATTATTTTTATCTAATTATTTTGAAGTACTCTATGTTCTTATTTACAAACAATGCGATTAGTAAAAATTAATAATCCGTGGGGGAAATCCCCCACGGATTAAAATTCTACTTATTTTGCTGATGGATCAAATTTCACACCTACATCTTTAGAACCGCCTTCACTTCTTACAAGCTGTATAATTTTATTCGCTTCTTTTTGTGAATGTTTCGCTGCCTTCACTGTTACTCTAATGTCAGTTCCATCAGCTCTTACAAGGGCATCTTTATATCCTCCTTGAGCTTTAATAACTGTTTCAAGTAAACCTTCTTTTGTTTCCATTGTAGCGATTGCATCCATACCATCTTTCGCCTTACTTCTTTCTTCAGCAGTAGCGTTAGAAGACTTTATTACATTTTGTAATTTTTCTCTTTCAGCACTACGCTTATCTTCCATTTGCATACGTAAAGCTGTGAAATTCTCATCACTCGATTGAACTGATACATTCCCCTCTTTTTTACTTGTTTCTTTTTTAGCATTTTCTTTTTTATCTGTCTCTTTATTTGTTGTCTCTTTATTTGGTGTTTCCTTGCTTGGAGTTTCTTTTGTTGTTTCTTTATTTGGCGTTTCGTTTGTTACTGCTTTGTCAGTACCTTGTTTTTCTTGTCCAATCTTTTCACCTGTTGCCGGCGATGCTGTATTCATTTTGTCAGGAGTTGTTACGTAATACACAGATAGTACAACAACTAAACTTAACATTGTTAATAGCCAAACCGTTTGTTTTTTTAACACTTTATTTCCTCCCTATCAATTTTTCGGTGAAACTGAAACACGATGGGCTGGTACATCTAGCAGCCTTATCACAGCTTCTTTTACCATTGCTTTAACTTGTATATTATCCACTCCTTTTGCTACGACGAGAACACCTCGTACTTTCGGTTTCTCTGTCCGTAAAACAACGGGAGTTTCTTTATCACCTTCACGTATAATGACAGTCTTTTCATCAAGAGACTCGTCCTCTACTTCCCTCTTACCGCCTGTTTTATCTGTTTCACCTGTTGTTTGTGAGCGTTTCACTGTATTTTTTTCTAAAATTTTTTCTTCAGATGAATCTAAATTCACCTTAATCGTTACGTCTTTTACTCCTGCTATTTCTTCTAAAGCAGCTTTTAATTCTTGTTCATACGCTTTTTCATATTTTTCTACATTTGACATACTATCATTACTTTTTTGTCCGAAAGTTGGTACGTCTTTTTCTTGGTTTTGAGTTTTTTGTTCTTTAAATACAGGTACTTCTTCTTTTTTACTTGAAAAGAGACTACTAGAAAACATAAGCAAAATTCCAAGTATGAGTAGGACAAGTAAAAACTTAGGTGTTACCTTTTTCCCCTTCTCGTTGCTTTCTTTTTGATCCCCATTCAATAAGTTTCGAAAAAATGAGAACTTCGAATTTTTATCTTTATTGTCCATTTACTCTACCTGTCCTCCCTTCCGTTTGAACTTGGATTTGTTTATTCTCTAGTTGCCACCTGCTTGAAAAGAAATCTTTCATTTCTACATTCGTTTCTTCTACCTTTTTTGGAGGTTCATTCGTATTAATTTCAATTGGCTTTACTGTTTCAATTGCGTCATTTTTACTGCGTTCTTTTTCCTTCAACGTCACAACAACAGATTGAATATCTTTGGCTGACTTTACTTCTTCTACCCTTTCCGTTGCGACTATTTGTATTTCAGAGACTGTCATACCATACTTTTTCTCAAACTCTTTTCCTACTTCTTTTTTCATTTTGGTAGCCATCTCTTCTAAACTATATGCACGTGTTAGAGCTTGTATTTCTTTTTTCTTCGAATCTATTGAATTTTTTACAGATCCCTCTGCTACATACTTTTCTTCATTAAAATTTGCGATTACTTCATTTACATCTGTTTGCAACAGTTTAAAAAGAGGTGTTAAAATTAATACAACTAATAGTAGACTTACGACGAATTTAACGTATTTTTGCAAATTCGAGTTTGGAAGAATAAGATGAAGCATTGTCGCTAAGAGTAAAAAAACGATAATATTTCTAATCCACTCTGTAACAAATTGCATACTCTTCACCTCCTATCGCATCATAAGCGTAATGTTCCCCGCAGCAATAATAATTGTGATACTTAAAAAGAACATAAATGATACGATAGCTAAGCAAGCAAACACGTAAATGATGCTTCGTCCAATGATATCTAAACATTGAATAATTGCTCCTCCGCCAACTGGTTGCAATACTGCTGCTGCGAATTTATAAATAAACGCGATACAAAAAATTTGAATCGCTGGAAAAGCGACAATTAAACATAAAATAACGAGCCCTATAATTCCGACTGTATTTTTTAATAACCCCGACGCACTAATAACAGTATCCGCTGCCTCTGTAAACATCCTTCCAACTACAGGAATAAAGTTCCCTGTTACAAATTTAGCAGTTTTCACAGCTATCCCATCAGCAACCGCTGTCGCTGTTCCTTGTACAGATAATACTCCTAAAAAAATCGTTAAAAAGATCCCGATAATCCCAACGCTAACGTTTTGCAGAAGCTTGGACAATTTCGTAACTTTATATTGATCACTCATCGTACTTACAATACTTAATATCGTTGCAAGTAATAAAAGTGGTAGAACGATGTAATTCATAAGAAGCCCACTCGTATTCATTAAGAAAATGATAATCGGATGAAAAAACGATACAGATACAACACCGCCTCCAGTTGCTATGAGTGCAAGCAAGATTGGTAATAGCGCTAATATGAAATCTACCATTGTTTGTATCGTTTCTCTTGCATATGTCATAACCACATAAAAACTATTTAATGCAAAAATAATAAGCACCATATATACAACTGCATCGGCAATTTTACTTACACTACTCTTTGAAAAGGCAGATTGCAGTGATTGCAACAATGCACTAAAAATTGTGAGCATAATGAGTGTTCCAAGTAGCTTTCCATTTGCAGCAAGCTCGTGAAACAAATATTTTAATAAACCTAGCATCCATTCTTTTATAGAGAATTCTTTTTCTCCCTTTACAAACTCCATAAAGCTTCCTTTTTGACTCTCTGGTAAATAACCTCCATATTTTGTAACAAGCCCGTCCCAAAATTGCTTCACATCTTCAATTCCGAGCTTATCCAATTGTTGATCAACGACGTTTGTTTCTACAGGAGAAGCTTGTACAACAACCGGTAAAGAAAAGAAAAGGAAGCAAGCAAATAGCAGCTTAGCTCCAAACTTCCTCAACATTCACTCCCCCTTATCCCGTCGGTAAAAATCCGAGAATAGTTTCAATTACGACTGTCAAAATAGGAATTGCCATAACGAGAATTAAGATTTTACCAGCTAGTTCAATTTTCGAAGCGATTGCACCTTGCCCAGCATCTTTTGTAATTTGCGCTCCAAACTCAGCGATATAAGCAATCCCAATAATTTTCAGTAACGTTTCTACATAGACGTTGCTAACTTTCGCTTCACTCGCTACTCTCTCAATCATTTGTAAAATAGAGTGAATTTGATCGATTAAAATAAGAAACATTACGCTACCTACAAAAACAATAAATAACGATGTAATGCTAGATTTATGCTGATTCAAAACAGCTGCTAAAAACGTAGCAACGAGGCCTAATCCGACAATTTGTATAATTTCGATTCGAACCGCCTCCTTTACTGGAAGAGAAAGACACTTTTAATCTTGTCGAACAACGTATTAATTAAAAATGCAACATGGAATAGAATGACGACAAAACCGACAAGGATAACCCAATTTGCAATATCCTCTCGTTTTAATTCTTTTAATACGGTATGAATGAAAGCTAAAACAATGCCGATTCCGGCGATTTGAAATATTAATCCAACATCAATGGACATCGCCTTTCTCCCTCCTATAGCAGTAAAATTACGATAAGTAGCCCCGCTAGTACCCCTAAGCTCTTAATCATTTTTTCATATTGCAGTTGTAACGCTTTCGCTTCTTCTTCCTCTCTCTCTAAATGTGTAATACATAATCGAATATGTTTTTGTTGTGATTCACGATCATGTTGTCCAAGTGTTTCACCAAATTGCTGCAAGATTTCATACTCGGTTTGTTGAAATGCTGTTAACTTCCAATTCTCTTTCAAACTTTCTATCCAAGCTTCCCTTACTGTTTGTTCCCCGTTTTCTAGTTTTTTGGCGAAACTTTGAAATATCCAATTTAATGGCTTGGGCATTTGTTTAACTAATCGTTCGGCGGCTTCAGATAAAGGTGTGTGCCCATACATAATTTCTGCCTCTAATGATTGGAGTGCCGATTTTAATAGTCTAAGTTGCCGCGGCCTCTCACTATATCTTTTTGCGTATGAAAACCCGAAAAAAGTGCTGACCGCAACGATTAACACTGCACCAATTATTTTCACCATACGCCCCCAGCCTTTCGATTCGGTAGTACTGGTTTTCCATATCTATCTTTCACTTGCATAACTGTTCCTGGGCCTCTTGCTTTTGATAACTCCACAAACCTATCAAATATGCCAAGCTCCAGCACTGCCTGTAGCGATGGACGTTTCACAACATCATCATAAGAAAACCCGTGTGCACTTATAAAAAGCTGGACCCCTGCATGCACCGCCTCCATAATTGCTTCACTATCTTCTTTACGTCCAATCTCATCTACGATCAAAACATCTGGACTCATAGAACGAATCATCATCATCATTCCTTCAGCCTTTGGACATGCGTCTAACACATCTACTCGTGTACCAAATTCATACTGAGGGATTCCTTTCACACATCCAGCAATTTCTGACCGCTCATCAACAATCCCCACTTTGCAAGAAGGAATTTTCGACGTACCAACCCCTTGACTCATGCAACGTGCTACATCTCTTAAAAGTGTCGTTTTCCCCGTTTGCGGCGGGCCAATTACCATCGTGTTTAACCATCTTGATTCATACAAATACGGCAAAAGCGGCTCAGCTATTCCTATTTTTTGACGAGCAATACGAATATTAAATGAAGAGACATCACGAATCATTTTCACTGTACTTTTCTCTGTAATGACTTTTCCCGCTAGGCCAATTCTATGTCCTCCTCGAAGTGTCACATACCCACGTTTCAATTCCTCTTCCATCGTATAAATTGAGAATTGACTTAACTTATTCAATAAGTAACTTGCATCTTCTGCTGTAGCGATATAGTCATAAAAAAACACCTCTCCATGCGCAATACACTCTAGCGGTCTTCCAATTCGAACACGAATTTCCTCTAAAGTATTGTATTGCTTACAACTTTCAACTAACTGTTTCATCATTTTTGGTAAAACCTCTAATACTTCTTTCATAGGCTTCTCCCCACTATACTCGACTTACTATTTCAACAATGCGATAAAAATGCAGCCAATTCCAAGTGCCAGAAAAAAGAGTTTCAAGAAAGAAATTTCGCTCGCTACACTCGCTATGCCTATTGTCATTGTTAAAATTAATACGGTCGGTCCAACAAACGCCAACATACCATTTATAAACAATGCTTTCTTCGCATCATTCACGTAAAGCATAAGCAAAGCGGCGAATATTTCCGCGCTACCCGAAAACAACCGAAGTAACCCCATTACGAGCACGGATGTTTCCATTGCCGCTAGCCACTGTTTCATTCTCCCACCTTCTCCCGTAACGGTTACGAATTCTACATTCCAAAAAAGAATATATTTGTACAACCATATGCAGAGGTTGTCTATTTCAGAAGTAAAAACATAATTTTTCTCTAACACCTTTATTTAAATCTGAATATTCGTGTTTTTTAATGGTATATTATGGTATATTTAATTTAAAAGGGGTATAGACGATGCAGCACGTTACTTTATTACCACTTGATTTACGCTATGCAAATGTGCTTTTTGAGCTATCAAGTGAACCACACGTAAAAAATGCATTAGGAATACAGGTAGAAAAAGTCGAAGACACGAAAGCATTTCTTCTTTTTGCAATAGAAGAAGAGCGCCAAAAGAAGTCTTTATCGAGAAAGATTGTAAATGAAGAGAATGAAATACTTGGCCTCACCACACTTAAACATATTAATTATGGGAAGAAACAATCTCACATTGGTAGTTGGCTTGGCTATCCATATTGGGGTAAAGGGTATAATGAGGCAGCTAAAAAAGAAATCTTTAAAATCGCTTTTTTAGACTTACAACTTACATACGTATTCACTGGTGCTAAAACGACTAACATTCGCTCGTTAAAAGCACAAGAAAAACTACCTTACATTTCATTGCATGTGAAAAACAAGTTTCCAGGCGAACATGCTGCACTGGAGAAAGAAGTAAAATCACCTTGCGTACTGCATGTCGTATCGCGTAAGAAATTTTTAAATTGGCTGGACGTACAAAATGAGGGGGGAAAATATGAAGGTTTTGAAAATTAGTTTAACAATTGTAGTAGAATTAGCTCTTATTTATCTTTTTTCATTATTGGTCGGTTGGTCATTTATAGAGACCTTTTTCCTTGGCAGTCTAGCAATATTTGCAATTATGTGGTTAATTATTATGAGTAACCATAGAAATAACATTACAGATCACGCAATAAGTAAAACATTAACTGGTGTTGAGACTGGTGAAATAAAACCATTTCAATTCATTTTCACACCATATATAGCGGGTACTCTTTCACTTGTTTTAGTTAGTTTTGTTGTCACCGCAATTTACTATATGCCCTATTTTCTATAAAAAAGCACTCGTGATAATCACGAGTGCTTTTTTACTATGCACGAGAAACGTATTTACCTTCACCAGTGTTGATGATAAGCATTTCGCCTTCGTTAATGAAGATTGGTACTTGTACAACAAGACCAGTTTCTAATGTAGCTGGTTTTGTTACGTTAGAAGCTGTGTCACCTTTAATACCAGGCTCTGTTTCTGTAACTTTTAATTCAACTGTGTTCGGAAGTTCAACACCAAGTACTTCACCTTGGTATGTCATAATAGATACTTCCATGTTTTCTTTTAGGAATTTTAATTCGCGCTCGATTTGGTTTTCACCAAGTTCGATTTGCTCATAAGTTCCGTTATCCATAAATACATGAGCCTCACCGCTCGCGTATAAGTATTGCATACGACGGTTTTCGATGTGTGCTTTTTCTACTTTTTCACCTGCACGGAATGTTTTCTCTTGAACAGAACCTGTGCGAAGGTTACGTAGTTTAGAACGAACGAATGCAGCACCTTTACCTGGCTTTACGTGTTGGAAATCAAGTACTTGCCAAAGGGCATTGTCCACTGAAATTGTTAAACCTGTACGAAAATCGTTTACTGAAATCATGTAAAAAAATCCTCCTGTGTATTACAAAATAATAAGTTCTTTTGGTGATTTCGTAATTACTTCATTACCTTCACTCGTTACAATGATATCATCTTCAATACGTACGCCGCCAATACCTGGAATATAAATACCTGGTTCTACTGTTACAGCCATACCTGGTTCAAGTACTGTATCAGAACGGAACGCTAAACCTGGCGCTTCATGGATTTCAAGGCCGATTCCATGACCAGTAGAGTGTCCAAAGTATTCACCATATCCTTTTTCCGTTATGTAATCACGCGTTAATGCATCTGCCTCGCGGCCTGTTAAACCAGCTTTAATACCGTTTACACCACGTAATTGTGCTTCTAAAACGACATTATAAATTTCTTTTAATTTATCAGATGGTTCACCGACTGCAATTGTACGAGTAATATCAGAACAATACCCTTTGTAATAAGCGCCGAAGTCTAATGTAACGAAATCTCCTGTTTCTATCACTTTTTCAGATGCCACGCCGTGCGGTAATGCCGAACGAAGACCTGAAGCAACGATAATATCAAACGAAGAAGATGTTGCTCCTTGTTTTCTCATGAAAAATTCAAGTTCATTTGACACTTCAATTTCAGATACTCCCGGGCGAATGAATGATAGAATATGCTCAAAGGCAGCATCTGCAATCTGTGCAGCTTCCTTTAATATCTTAATCTCTGAATCAGTCTTTATCAAGCGTAACTTTTCTACAAGCCCAGAAGTCGGGATAAATTCAGCTTCGATCGCCTCATTATGCGTTACGTAAGAGCTATATGTAAGAGTATCCTGCTCAAAGCCAAGCTTTTGAATTCCAAGTTCTTTCACTTGCTTTGCAACTTCATCAATAATTAATCCTGCATGCTGCACGATTTCATATCCAACAGCTTGTTTACTAGCCTGCTCTACATAACGAAAATCCGTAATAAATTGAGCACGCTCTTTTGAAATAAGTACAACCCCAGCTGTTCCAGTGAAGTTAGCCATGTATCTACGACTATGTTCATTTGTTAATAAAATACCGTCGATACCAGCCTCAGCAAATGCGCTTCTTAATCTTTCGATTTTCTCCATGACTTTATGCCTCCCTTAATTTCTCCATTAATGCAAATAACGCTAACTTATAGCCATAAAAACCAAATCCAACAATTTGTCCTGCACAAACAGCCGCCGTCACAGATTCGTGACGGAACGATTCACGCTGGTGAATGTTAGAGATATGTACTTCAATAACAGGAATCGAAATGCTCGCAATTGCATCTCGAATTGCATAGCTATAATGCGTAAATGCTCCAGGATTTAAAATGATCCCTTCATATATATCTTCAGCCTCATGAAGACGATCGATAATCGCACCTTCATGATTCGATTGGAAACATTCTAACTCCACTCCCATTGTTTTTGCTTCTTGCTTCATATCTGCTTCAAGTGTCGCTAACGTGCCCTTTCCATATACATTTACCTCACGAACACCGAGGCGATTTAAGTTAGGACCGTTTACGAGGAGTAACTTTTTCATATTCTTAAAACTCCTTAATATTAAATATCTATACAACATTTTAACATAGGAGTTACTTATTTGAATAGTTCGTCTTCTCTTCTCCTTCTTGCTCCGCTTTATTACTATTTACTGCGTAAGAAACAGAGTATGCAATAAACACACCATACAATATAAAAATACATATTGTCGTCACAATCGTCTCTTTCGGCAAATTGAACGCACTTTTAATAACAGGTGCCATTAAACCCATTCCGAAAAACAGTAACGCCCACCAAAATAGCCCATAAATAATCCCTGGAATGATTCCTTCAAATTTCGCCAAAAACGCTTTATACAAAAAGGAAATCAAGATTGAAAGAAGTCCCATGCAAACAATTCCTGACAGATTGCCCCATATCCCTTCTTTCCAACTCCCAAACGCAAATGGTAACAGTAAATAATTAGGTCCCGCTTCCGTGAATGAAAATATATGAAGGAAATACCATATTCCTCCCCAAAAAATTCCACCAAACAAACCGATTTGCACATAATTCCTTGTTCCTAATTGTTCTTGACTCACATCAACACCTCCGCTCAATAGTATGCCCGAAACTATTTTGAAGCATGTTTAAATACTGCGAAATTTGTCTATAAAAAGAATAAGAAATGTCCGACTCTCGTAACATTTTCTCTTGTCATATACTTGTATTTGTCGATAAAATAAAGGAAACTCGGTGATTGTCTTATTTCAAAACGACAGAACCCAGTATGACAATTGCCTCTTTTTCTACATAAGAGAGAAACAAATACAGGTTGGTGTTAACATGGCAGAAGAGTCAAAACAAATATATGGCGGGCAAGCAGTCATAGAAGGAGTTATGTTTGGCGGTAGAGAATATACTGTTACAGCGGTTCGTCGTAAAGATAAATCGATTGAATTTTATCGATTACCACGCGTTCGTAATAAAGCATTATCTATCCTAAAAAAAATTCCATTTTTACGAGGTATTGCCGCCATTGTGGACGCAAGTGCGAATGGAGCAAAGCATTTAAACTTCGCTTCAGAACGATTTGATGTCCACCCAGAAGATGATGAACAAATTGCAAATAAAAAAGAAGAACAATCAAAATTAACGATGGTATTAGGAGTTGCAGCAGTTGGCGTTTTATCTTTCATATTCGGTAAAGTCATTTTCACAGCAGTTCCTGCACTATTAGCTGAATTAACGAGACCGATTTTCCCATCTCATACAGGGCAAATCATTGTCGAAAGTGTCATTAAGCTCATGCTACTATTGAGCTATATATACTTTATTTCTTTAACCCCACTTATTAAACGGGTATTTCAGTATCACGGTGCAGAGCATAAAGTAATTAATGCTTATGAGAATAATCTTCCTATGACTGTAGAAAACGTCCAAAAGCAAACCCGCCTCCATTATAGATGTGGTAGTAGCTTTATTATATTTACAGTCATTATTGGAATGTTTGTTTATTTCCTCGTTCCTACAGATCCACTTTGGGCACGAGTAATAAACCGAATTTTATTAATTCCAGTCGTTCTCGGCATTTCGTTTGAAGTACTACAATTTACGAATCGATTGCGAGACATTCCTGTATTACGCATACTTGGATATCCCGGATTATGGCTGCAACTATTAACAACGAAAGAACCAACAGATGATCAAGTGGAAGTAGCTATTGCATCGTTTGAAGAATTATTACGTTTAGAAAACAAACAATAATTATTTAAAAATGGTGTTCAACTCCTCTCCTCATCGTTAATATACTAATTTTAATATATGTTTTTAGGAGGTGTTCCTTATGAACGGTCGTTCGTTTACTTTCGCTATATTTGTGCTTATAATTGGATTAGCAATATTCGGCCTTGTTTCATCTGTAATTACAAATCCAATGGGTGTATTAAGAAATATCGGGTATATGTTACTTGTTGTCGGTATCTTTTACTTGCTATACAAGATGTTTACTAATTCCAGTGGTTCTGCAAATTCGCAAAGCTCATATAAGCGCGCTGCAAAACAATCGAACCGCAAACATGGGAAACAAAATGTAGCACCCCTAAGCAATTCATTCTTGAAACGAAATACTTCTGATGACAAGGGCAAAAAGGGTAATTCTCCATCGTTGAAACGAAAAAGAAAACAATCTCATTTAACTGTCATTGAAGGTAAAAAAAACAAAAAGAAAGACCGTGCTTCCTTTTAGGAAATACGGTCTTTCTTTATACTTTCAAGCACTTCTTTCAAAGTTTTATCTATCATACTTTCAATTCGAAGGTGATGATTTTCAAATGGTAAATTTCTTGTCACATCATTTGGAACAACGACGCATTTTAATCCTGCCGCAACCGCTGCTTTCAATCCATTTAATGAGTCTTCAAATACAACAGCTTCTGATGGTTCAATTCCTAATTCCTCTATTGCAATTCGATAAAGTGCTGGATCTGGTTTTACCTTCTCAACATCTTCTCTCGTTTTAATTACTTCAAAATAATCTCGAATCTGTAGATCTTCTAAAAAACGAACAACCCATTCTCTAGATGAACTAGAAGCTAATGCGATTTTCAATCCCATTTCTTTCGCTTCTTCTAAATATTCTTTTACCCCATCACGCGCTTCTGGTATTTTCATTTTCTCTTTATGTAAAGTCGTCACCTTTTCTTTTAGTGCACGCTCGTTAAACTTTTCTTTTAATTGTTCCTTTAAATATGCATAAAGTACATTATCTGTCGTTCCAATACATTTCGCAAATTCCTCTAAAGGTAACTCTCCGCCGTACTCACGAACAGCATCTCTGAAAGAGTGAAACCATATTGTTTCTGTGTCCACAATTAATCCATCAAAATCAAAAATAATTGCTTTCATAATTCTCCCGTCCTTTTCGATTGAAATAAAAAAGGAAACGCCATCCGTTCCCCTTAATTACTTTTCTCTTCATTTGCTTTTTGAACACCACGAAGTGTTTCTACTCGAACCTCATCTTGTTCAAAATATTGTACTAAATCACCGATACGGTCAATTGCTTCCCAACTTAAATGATGTTCAATCCCTTCAACATCATTGTAAATCTTGCTTTCATCCAAACCAATAATACGCATAAACTGCTCTAGCAAGTCATGACGATATACGAGACGTTCTCCGATTTTTTTACCTTTTGATGTTAATACAAGCCCTCTATATTTTTCATAAATTAGATATTCATCTTTGTCTAATTTTTGCACCATTTTTGTTACAGAGGATGGATGTACACTAAGCGCTTCAGCAATATCAGATACGCGGGCATAACCCTTTTCATCAATCAACAAATAAATTTGTTCAATATAATCTTCCATACTAGGGGTAGGCATCGGTTTCCTCCATCCAATTTCATTTTGCTTATTCCGAACGAAGCAATCAATAAAATGATACACCAGAAAGAATAACGTGACAAGGTAGAAACGAGCCTAAATCTGCAAAAGAGAAAAGAACCCGCAATCAAATACAAGTTCCTTTCATGTGAAATATTGAATTTCTGCGTCAGGAAAAAAGTGACGAATATATCCTCGAATCGTTTCCTCCAATACTTCTGCATCATCTTTTTTATAGACGTATTTCCCAATACCGTATCGTCCCCATTTATATTTCCGCTTCTCTTCGTCCATTTCAAGTTTCGTATTCGGATAACGCGCTTGAATGACCTTTTTTGCCGGCTTCGTAAAGCGATGCTGAATTAATTCAAACGTTAAATTTGGTATCACCATATCTTTCAAGGCATTGTATAATCTCTCAAACAATTCACGATACCCCTCTTCCCATCCTTCATGCATATAAAGTGGCGCAACTATAAAGCCAAGTGGATAATTAGCCCCTGCCACTTTACGAGCAGCCTCAATTCTCTCTTCGAACGGCGATGTCCCCGGTTCAAAATTTTTAATCACATAACGTGAATTAATGCTAAATCGAAAACGCGTTTTCCCATTATGCTTTGCATCTAATAAATGATCAACGTGCGAATATTTCGTAACGAAACGTAAACGCCCATGCTCACTTTCTCCCATAAATTCGATCGTTCGCTTTAAAGCATGCGTTAAATGATCAATTCCAACGATATCTGATGTACACGCCGCTTCAAATCTTGTTATTTCTGGTGCCCTTTCATCCATATATTGCTGTGCCTTCTCAAATATTTCATCTAGATTCACATATACACGAACGTAAGGTTTACTACCAAGGGTCGTTTGCAAATAACAATAATGGCAATGTCCCATACACCCTGTTGCAAGCGGAATTGCATATTCAGCTGACGGCTTTGACGTATCAAACTTTAATGTCTTCCTCACCCCAACGACAAGCGTTGCCTTTGCATTGCGATACTTTTGCA
This sequence comes from Bacillus sp. FDAARGOS_235, assembly GCF_002073415.2. Lineage (NCBI taxonomy): Bacteria > Bacillati > Bacillota > Bacilli > Caryophanales > Bacillaceae > Bacillus > Bacillus sp. FDAARGOS_235. Next base: position 4,107,527 of record NZ_CP020437.2, on the reverse strand, counting down.
AATCATTTTCACCTGGCAAATTTCTAATTTGATTATGGGATGTCGTTTCACGAATTTCTAATCCCATCTTCGTAAACTTCTCATACAGCTCTTTTCCAAGTGGATATTCGAGTGCCTTCGGTTCAAAGTAAACAAGTTTTGGCATAAACGGTTTCATATACTTCCCTCCTCTCGTTAGTATGGAGAACACGGAAAAATTAAAACGCATTAAAGTTTTCCACTTCAGTAACTTGCGTTGCAAGGCAAGTTACCTGAATAAAAGGTGGGGAAATCATGCATAGCCAAATGTTAAAAGGTGTACTCGAAGGTTGCATCCTATACATCATTTCGCAAGAAGAAGTGTATGGATATGAGCTGAGTACAAAATTAAATAAATACGGCTTTACATTTGTCAGCGAAGGAAGCATATATCCGTTATTGTTACGTATGCAAAAAGAGCGGCTAATTGAAGGAACATTAAAAGCTTCCTCACTCGGTCCAAAGCGAAAATATTATCATGTAACCGATAAAGGAATAGAACAGCTTGAAGAATTTAAACAAAGCTGGGGAATGGTTTCGACAACGGTGAACAACTTATTACAGGGAGAGTGATAGGGATGAATACGCAAGACATGATTGAATTGAACAACAAAAAACGCAAACTTCTAACATTTGAAAACGAAGCTTCTTATGGCGATATGCTAGTATATCTTCGGTTATCTAACGTACCTGAACAACAAGTAGAAGAACTATTATTAGAAATATTAGATCATCTCATCGAAGCACAAAGAGAAAATAAAAATGCTTATGATATTTTCGGCAATGACTTACAATCTTATTGTGATGAACTCATATCGGCTTTACCAGCTCAAACAAAGTTAGAAAAAACTTCTTTAATCGGTTTTGTTATTAGCTTACTTCTTGCTATACAGTTTGGAATGGACGCCATTGCTTCTCTTTTCATTTTCTTTTTTGAAAAGAAAACCGAAATAATAAGTCCACCTTTTAGTATCCTGGGAACCACTTTGTCTGTTTTACTAATTGTACTAGGAATCCTACTTATTTTATATTTACTAAAGCGTTACTCCTTTAATCAAAAGATGAATTGGAAAAGACGAATTCTATTTGGTATCGCTTTTGCTACTCCATTTTGTTCAGCTGTATTCTTAAATATTTATTTTAAAAAGCAACCTTATCTCATTTACCACCTAACCTTTTGGCAAAATGCCTTAATTGCTATCTTATTTTTCATTTTATATAAATTACTATACAAAAAATCAAATTTTTAACAGCCTTTCAAAAGGCTGTTTTTCTTCTGTCTAATTTTACAAATTGAAAAATTTCATAAAGAAAATAAGAAAAATGCAAAATAATTAAAGTTAATTGTTGACGTGATGCTTTTATTATCGGTATCATAAATCTTCGTGAGCAATTATTTTTCGTTATACGATTTTTTTATTATTACTGAATTTTTGAGAGGAGAAATTAGATGTCAGTTAAGAAGAAAACGCAAGTACGCACCGGCAAAATGGTACGTGAACTAATGTTAGCAGACGAAGATGTAAATGCTTCGCTAATTATGGTATACAGTGAAAACGGTGTAAACGCAGAAATTAAAATCGAGGGCTTAACGCCGAAATGTAACGAAGAATTATTTTTGAGCGGAAACGTGGATTGGAACAAGAGTGTTATTTATAAAATTGTTGATTTCACTGGAAACGCTGAAGTTGGTAAAGTTACATTATCAGCGATGAACAAAAACAATGTTTCTCTAGAAATAGAACGCGTTATGTGGAGTAAAGAAAATAAAGAGGCTGCTGGTCAAGAAGAAACACCGGTAGAAGCCACACCGAAAAAAGAAGTAGTTGTAGAAGCTCCAAAAGCAGTTACACCTGCTCCTAAACCTATTACGCGTGTAGAAACACCTGCTATGGCCCCTAAGCCTACTCCGGTACCGACGCCGAAGCCAGTAAGCGTAGAAGCAGCTGTAGAACTAACTACTCCAGCACCTGTGAAAAAAGTAGTCCCTACTTCAGTTACAAAGCCAGAGACAGTACCGGTTGCTCCAGCAAAACCGAAACAACCTGCTTTGACTGAAACAAATTCAAAACTACAAGAAAATTATGTGAAACTCGTGAAAAAGACAATTGAAGTTTGTCAAGATTACGAGCTTGGCATCGACATAGATGATTCTATTGAAGGCTTAAAAGAAGAACTACAAAGCCAAGGTATTAGCGTTACATTCGACAAAGAAATTATGGACGTTGTAAATCGCCTTCGTTCTTTACAAGATAAAGGAATCAAAGTAGAAAAAGTACTTAATTTACTATAAAAAAATAAGAGATGGCAATCGCCATCTCTTATTTTTTATAATTCCATTCCTTACTTTCATACTTTTCTTTTGCTAACGTTTGAACTTCATGTAACTGTTCTTCTGTTAATTCATATGGCACAAGCTCTATATCCAATCCTTTTTCAAACCCAACCTCGAACGCTTTAATTAACTGTTCGATCGTAAATGTACGGTCTGTCAATTTATTAATTGCTACCGCTTTAGAAGAAAACATACTTTTCATACGTTCTTTCACACGTTCATTTGGGAATAAAAATAGGTCGTATAGTTCGTCTAAATCTATTTCTAACGGAATCGATCCGTGCTGTAAAATAACACCTTTTTGACGTGTTTGAGCACTACCTGCGATTTTTCTTCCTTCAACTACAATTTCATACCAAGATGGCGCATCAAAACATACTCCTGAACGCGGATTTTTTAAATTCTCACGATCCGCCTCTGTTTTCGGAACTGCATAATACGCTTCTAATCCTAATGCCTTAAAACCGTCCAATAAGCCTTGCGAAATAACGCGGTATGCTTCCGTAACTGTTTTTGGCATATTTGGATGATCTTCAGACACAATAACACTGTACGTTAATTCTTTGTCATGTAGTACACCCCTGCCGCCTGTTTGACGACGAACGAACCCATATTTCTTTTCGTTAACTACATCCATATTTATATCTTTTTCAACACGCTGGAAATACCCGACTGTTAATGTTGGTACTTCCCATTCATAAAAACGAATTGTTGGTTGCATCTTCTTTTCACTTTGCCAATTTAATAAACATTCGTCTAACGCCATATTAAACGCTGGTGAACATTGACCAGAGTTAATATAACACCATTTTTCTTTTCCCATCCTACACCTCATATAACCAATTATTTTTCACATTCTCTAGTCTACCAAATTCGACAAAATTTGTGAAAGAATACGAAATTTCTCCTTATATACAAATGAATCTGTTGCATAAATACATATGGGCATTATAATATTGAAAGTAGGATAAGAAAAAAGGGAGCGATAGAACCGTGTCAACAACTTGGATTATTTTATTAGCCGTAATCGTAGCGTTCATCGGTTACACTGTATGGATGTATTTCTATCAGAAAAAATTAATTAAAACTCTTACAGAAGAAGAATTTCGCGCTGGCTACCGTAAAGCACAGCTTATCGATATTCGCGAAGCAGACGAATATAACGCAGGACACATTTTAGGTGCACGTAACATTCCGTTATCACAAATTCGCCTTCGTCATAAAGAACTTCGCCAAGATCAACCTGTTTACTTATACTGCCAAAGCGGATTCCGTACAGGCCGTGCAGCTCAATACTTAAAAAAACAAGGTTACAAAGATTTCTACCAATTACAAGGTGGATTTAAATCTTGGACAGGTAAAATTAAAAAGAAATAACATACAAAAACTAGCTGCATGCTGCAGTTAGTTTTTTATTTCATATTGTTTGCAATGTAATATAGATTCTTTTTTATTACATCTGCATCGTTCTCTTCTACATTACGATATAATAACTGATATTCAATCCCCTTTTCTTTCCATAGAAGCGTAGCAAATTCCTCTCCTCTCTCGAAGTCATCTTTATTTTTAAAATAAGCAGACGCTCCATTATTCAATTTCATTTGTTCTTGAAATCGCTTTTCTTCTACAAAATCCGGAAAACTGTAAGGGAAATTTGCAACAGTTAGCTCAATATACTCATGTCTACCTTGCTCCTGTTGTTTATATTTAATCGTTAAGACAGCATTCTTCTTTTCAATCGTTCTTACTTCACCCAACACATCACTCGTAATGTCATACGGTAAAAAGGTAGGAACTTTAAATTTCGCCGGAAAATATTTTGGAAGTTCTTTTAACGGAATCGGATCCGTAACGCGATCTGTAGCCCCACCTGTTGTTCCCACAAATGTTTTTTCTTCTTGCATCGTTTGCTGAAATGAACATGAGCTAAGTAATACACTAGAAAACACGAAACAAATGATTCCTTTTTTCAATTTGTTTCCGCCCTTTCATACCGCCCTCTTAACGAACAAAGCGTTTATATGTTGTTCATATTCGCTTGAATGCCACACTCCACCTTTGAAAACTTTCCTCGTTATTCTCACACATTTTGACAAAACTGCTTTCAAACAAACAGAAAGACTTCGCTATTCTTACGCCCAAACGAAATGGTTACGCGAATAATAGAAGTCCTATTTATAACATAGATTGTGAAAAGCTTTTCAGGTCAAGATTTTTTCATTCTACTTATTTTCCCTTTATAATAAGTAAAGAGGTGATCCATATGGCCAATATAAAACAAATCGCTAAAACTGCTGGTGTATCTATATCAACCGTTTCCCGTGTCTTAAATAATCACCCTTACGTAAAAGAAGACAAACGGAAACGAGTTCTAGAGGCGGTTGAAGAATTAAACTACGCAAAAAATATAAATGCTATTCATTTAATAAAGGGGAAAACATATACAATCGGGGTTATGCTCCCTTTCATTAATGTCCCTTACTTCAGTACCATTATTGAAGGAATCGGAAACGAAGCGTTAGCAGCTGGATATCACATTAATTTATGCCAAACAAATTACGATAGTATTGAAGAAATTCGTGTTCTTGAAATGATGAAAATGAAACAATTTGACGGGATGATTATTTGTTCTCGAACGAGTTCATGGGAACAAATCGAACCTTTCGCAAAATTCGCCCCTATTATTTCATGTGAAAAAATGAACCACCCCCTCATTTCATCTGTCTACGTAGATCATTATGAAGGATTCCGGCTCGGTACTGCATATTTACTAAGTAAAGGCCATGAAAAAATCGGAATTTGTTTAGCAAGAAAAACGAGTGTAAATTCTATGGAACGTGAAAAAGCGTTTGCTGATACACTTCATAACGAAGGTCAAACGTTACATCCTGAATGGATTTTTCATCAATGCTATACAATGCAGGACGGTGCACAAATACTCCACCGTATTTTACATATGAAAAATCGTCCAACTGCTATTTTCACAGCGAATGACCAAGTAGCTGCCGGTTTATTAACAGAAGCAAAGAAACATGGTGTTCGCGTCCCTGAAGATCTCGCTATTTTAGGATTCGATAACCATGAAATTTCAAAGGCGTTAGAAATTTCGACTATTGAACACCCTGGTCTTACGATGGGATCACGTGCTTTTACCTTATTCCATAAACAGATGCAGGACGAACAAATAACCGGGAACTCAGAAGAACTTCCATTCCATTTAATTGAGCGAAAAACAGTCTGAAAAGGAGCGTTAACTATAGCACTCTTTTTCAGCTTTTCACCTATTGACTTTGTGTTTTTTATCTCATATAATAAACCTAACGAACGGTAGGTAGGGGATGAAAATGACAGCAAATCGCATTAAAGCTGTAGCACTTTCTCATTTCGCACGCTACGGCTATGAAGGAACTTCATTGGCAAATATTGCCCAAGAAGTTGGGATTAAAAAACCATCGATTTACGCACACTTTAAAGGAAAAGAAGAGCTATATTTCATATGCTTAGAATCTGCTCTTCAAAAAGATTTGCAGAGCTTCACAGGCGATATCGAAAGCTTTTCCAATTCGTCCACTGAAGAATTGCTATTAAAATTATTAAAAGGCTACGCAAAACGATTTGGTGAAAGTGAAGAATCAATGTTTTGGTTACGAACTTCTTATTTTCCGCCTGATGCATTTCGCGAACAAATTATTAATAAAGCAAATGTACACATTGAAAACGTCGGAAAACTTTTATTCCCGGTATTTAAAAGAGCAAGCGAACAAGATGAGCTGCATAACATTGAAGTAAAAGACGCCTTAGAGGCTTTTCTATGCTTACTCGACGGTCTTATGGTTGAACTACTATACGCAGGTTTAAATCGTTTTGAGACACGTTTAGACGCTTCTTGGAAAGTATTTTGGCGCGGACTTTCAAACTGACGGATTGCTCCTTTGCAATGCGTCGTTTTTAAGCCCTTTACCTAACGACTGGTAGGAAGGAGAAATGACATATGGCATGGATTTATGTAATCATCGCTGGTATTATTGAAATCTTTTGGGTGATTGGACTAAAAAAAGCGGAGGCACCACTTGAGTGGGCTGGTGTTGCGCTATTAATTACAATTAGTTTCGTCTTATTATTTAGAGCTTATAAAGATTTACCTGTCGGCACTGTATACGCAGTCTTCACAGGAATCGGAGCGGGCGGAATCGTTCTTACAGAAATTTTCATCTTCGGAGAACCGTTCTCTATCGTAAAAGTTTTATTAATCGGTTTAATCTTCTTCGGAGTAATTGGTTTAAAACGAGTAACAGAAGAAAAAGAAACGAAGGAGGCCGCATAAAATGGCTTGGGTATTTTTAATTCTAGCTGGTATTTGTGAAATTATTGGTGTACTCTTTATGAAAGTAGCCACTGAAAAGAAAGGCTGGGCACCAAAAGTTATTTTAATCGCTAACTTCGGCGTAAGCTTCTTCTTCTTATCCCTTGCGATGGACACATTACCGATGGGAACTGCTTACGCGATTTGGACTGGAATCGGAACTGCCGGAAGTGCACTTCTAGGCATTCTTATTTTCCGAGAATCAGCGGATTGGCGTCGTCTTGCCTTCTTAAGCTGCATTCTATGCGGCGCTGTTGGCTTAAAACTATTAAGCTAACGTGAGGTGAATGTCATGTGGAGAGAAAAAGGAAAACAAATGTTAGCATGGATCACACTCGTGATCGCCATTCTACTGCAAGTAAGTTTTCATATAATAGAATGGTTGTTTCATAAAGTATTATCCATTCTTGCATTCCTTCCGAACATGACACTTGAAATTTTATTTATCGTTTGGTCCATTATCGCTTCCATTGCAATCGTAATTATATGGAGTATCGCCAAGCTATATAATAAGTTATTTAAAAAGGACAGTTACTCTGAAAAAGAGTAACTGTCCTTTTTTATATAGATTCAGACTTTCTATAGAAGTTTGATGTGATAAGACAAAGCAGACCAACTACGACAACACTCATACCAATTCCTTTATGCAAACTAGGAAATAGCATTGGTATATCCGAATAAAAGTTTGCTAATATGCAACCAATTGAAACTAAAAGTATTCCTATTCTATATAACCATTTTCTTTTGTTCATCATTCTCCCTCCTAAAATTTTTCATACACTCCTTCCTTTTGGACATACTACCTAAAAAAGGAGTGGATCCTATGCAAAATTCTATACATAAACAGATCCTATTTTTATTTTTCCTCTTTCTCATTCTCATTATCGTTTTCAGCTTTATATTACATACTCCAAAAGATGTTGTACCGAATAGCCTCTCTGTTTATAAACTATTACTTTCATATTGTCGATATTGAAGAAGGTGCCTTTTATGAGGCACCTTTTAAAATTCTCTCTTCTCATACAATTTCATTGAAACGAAGGCAGATACTATGAACATGCATATTGAACTAACGAATAATAAACTGTTATATAGTTGGATTTGTTCCAGGTTGATTTCAAAGAACATAGTACAAATGGCTGTCGGTGCTATTAGCATGAAAAGCGTAATAAAAATAGCTTTTTTATATGCTAGCCAAAATGATATCGGTAAAACCAAGCTTAAATATATTAAAATAAAGCTAATACTAGCAACCATTGTCGTTTCAATAAATTCAAATAGGTTAACCCCATTCTTCATTCCCATCGTGAAACAACCGACTATTACACTTATAAAAAGAATAATAATTGCTACTATATATTTCGCATACACAATTTGTTTTCTCAATATTGGTAAACTATTTACTATCACTTCACTCTCATTTTTACTATCTGCTTCAAATGTTTTTACTGTTGCCCCAATTGTAATAATTACTGACATAATTATGAACAGATTTTCCGTATCTGTTAAGGCCATATAAAAGAAAATAGGATACAGTATGTACCAAATTAAAAATTTCCATTGAATGATGAAATCTTTTAAAATTAATTGCTTAATCATGTATTACACCTCCTAACATGAAAATGCCACTTCTATAACTCTGCCTCTTGAAACATTTTCATTGAGAGTAACATTGATATGACTATACTTACTAACACTCCGATACCAAGAACACTCATCGCTACTGTAGCATCCTCAGAGTGAAGTACTTTTAACATAATTGTTTTATCACCAAAAACATTACACATAAGGCCAATCATACCTATTAAAGGAAAAATCATAATTACATACAAGACAGTAGTAGCTTTATTTCCTCCGATGTAATTAGTAGGTATCATTATCACACAATAAATCAAAGTTGCTACTATTGCTGAAAACATTGCATATCCAGGAATAACTATATCTCTGTCCAACAAAATATTCCCTAATATTACGACTATAAAAGTTGTACTCAAACCGACTATAATAAATAATGTAGTTGAAATATATTTAGCTATAACTATCTCTTTTCTCGTTATAGGCAAACTCACTAATACTTTTTCTGTTTTACTTTTTTCTTCATAATAAAAAGAAATATATATAATCATACTACATGTCATAAATAATCCTATTGCAATCCCCATCGGTTCTACAGAATTCCTAAAAATCGATAAAACGGGTATTAAAAAATAGAAAGGAATCATCTTCTTCTGTAAGAAAAACTCCTTCAAAATTAACTGTTGCATATGAATTCTCCTCTCTATAAATCACGGGCTCCATAAATTTTAATTGTTAGAAACATAGAAGCGATATAAATACTAACTAATGTAATGAATCCAACTATAAATACACCAATATGCATAGGATTCATAATCCACTCAATGAATGAAGGTGCTATTCCATTGATCTCATCACTAATAAATATCCAAAGTATCCCTCCGACTCCTATTGAGGCTGCTGATACTATACTTCTTACTACCTTCGACTTTGTACCATAATAACTAGGGAAAAACGTGACAACCAAAAATACGGCGTAAACAGCTCCATTTATTATTTCATACCACGGAATTTCAATGTATAGATTAGGATGATATGCACCGATATCACCGATGACCACAATGCCTCTTATAAGAAAAACAACTAACATCGTAGAGAGCATGCCACCTACAATAAATATTGCACAGGAAATATATCTAGCAATTATGATATCCTTTCGACTTAACGGTAAACTATTTATTACAATGTCACTTTTATTCCTTTCATCCATATAGATTAGCGTCATAACGGAGGAAAGGGTTATAAATAGACAACTCATCGGAAATAACAATTCACTCCCGGGCTCAAGTAAAAAGAACATAAGGGGCATAATAAGATTCACTAACCAAGTTACCCGAAAAAAGAACAAATCTTTATAGATGAGCTGACGCATAGGCACCTCTCCCTTTCGCAGTGTAAACGATAATATCATCTAATGTAGGCTTTTCTAGTACAACCTCATTTCCAAACCAATCGATAATTACTTGTTTATCCTTCGCTAAACCTTCAAAACCAAATTTATTTTTTCGTAATCCAACAAATAGCTCTTTTCCTTCTCGATCCAATAAATCATTACTTCCCTTTACGATTACGTAGCTCTCCATTAATTCATCTTTCTCACCAGTAAATATAATTTCCCCATCGTTGATAAAAGTAATATAATCTGCGATGCGCTCTAAGTCTGTTGTAATGTGCGTTGAGAATAATACAGATACTTCATCTTCCATTACAATTTCTTGCAATATATCAAGCAATTCACTTCGAACAACTGGGTCCAATCCTGCTGTTGGTTCATCCATAATAATAAACTCTGCATGATGCGAAAGCGCGATGGCAATCGCAAATTTCATTTTCATCCCTTTAGATAACTCTTTAATTTTTTTATACTTTGGAACTTGTAATCTCTCCATATACGATTGATACTGACATTCGTCCCACTTTTTATATAGCGGTGCAATAATACGCTTCATTTGTTCACACGTTAAATCTTCGTAGTAATGATTTTCATCATATACAAAGCCGATATTTTGTTTTATTTCCTTTTCTGCTTTCTTATTGTCCTTGCCAAAAATTTGTATATCGCCGCTCTCTTTTCTAATTAAATTCATAATCATTTTGATCGTCGTACTTTTCCCAGCACCATTCGGTCCGACAAATCCCATAATATATCCACGTGGCAGCGTAAAACTTATATTTTTCACTGCAAAATCTTGATATCTTTTACAAACGTTTTTTAGCTCTAACATTCCTTATTCCCCCTCATATAAACACGCAATCATCTGCTGTAAATCTTCAAGTGAAAGCTGCAACACTTTACTTTCTCTCACAATTTCTTCAGCCTTACTTTCCAATAAACGTAAGCGCTGTTCTTTTAATAGTTCATTGTTTTTACGTGAAACATAAGTCCCCTTCCCAGCAACAGTTTCTATATATCCTTCTTTTTCAAGTTCCTCGTACGCACGCTTCGTTGTAATTACACTAATTTGTAATTCCTTCGCTAAGCTACGAATAGACGGCAGTTGGTCTCCCCCCTTTAAACCACCATTTAAAATAAGCTGGCTTAATTGTTTCCTTATTTGTACATAAATAGGGTCTTGGGAAGAATTCGAAATAATAATATTCATGTTTTCCTCCAGTGTGCATATACTGTATATATCTTATATATACAGTATATGCACACCATCCTATTTTTGGCAAGAAAAAAAGACCAACATTTTCCTGTTGGTCTTTCGTATATGTATCACTTTTCAAAGCGATCTAACATTTCGTCTCTCATTCCGAAACTAACAACCGCAATTCCTACATACATAAACAGAAGGAATGCCGGATGAACTGTATTGTACCAGCTGCTATCAACAATTAAATAAATCGTTAACGCCACAACAAGAACAAACGCTAAAATAAACATATAAAAGTGTCTTGTACTACCCATGATAAACTCCTCTCTACTCTCTGCACCATTCAACAGTATATTTTATCGAATAATTCGATATGACTCAAGGTTAACTTTCTTTTATGTAATCAAGTTCTACCTTTACAATGTCCTCACATGCTATTGAAATGATTGTTCCTTGTTTATCAATCGCCGTCACTTCTCTATTATCCATTACACGATGTGCTACTCTTTCTAACACTTTTCCTTGGTCTCGATAGCAAAATTCTTTTACATCTTTAATTGTTTCTCCATTTTCTAAATGGTATACCATTCTATAACATCGATATCCCACACTTTCACCCCCGCCTTGCTCGTTTTTTCACATATACATAAAAATGAGTAATTTTTGCCTCATCACATCTTCTTAATTTCAATAAAATTCTAACAAAAATAAATACTTTTATCAAACCGACTTTTTCAACAAAACTACCTATAAAACTACATCTTTACACAATTATGAAACAAAAAATATAAAGTTTTAACATTTTCTTCACTATTTCTGCATAAAGTGAAACTTTAATCAGTAGGGATTTTTGTTCATCCCCACTGATTATTAGCCTTCACCAATCGGGCATTTACGGACAGTTTATCTCCCACCTGGCTTCTTTGCACCAGCTAAGTTTTGAGTTGGGAGTTTTACTGTCCACAAATAGCGGGACAAATTCTCCAAACAAAAAAAGAACCCGCATGTAGCGAGTTCTTTTTTATTTTTTATTCTAATCAAACTTGTACAGGAGCAAGCTTTTCATAACGTAAAACAGGTTTACGAGCAGCCATCGTTTCGTCTAAACGTTTAATAACTGTAGTGTGTGGTGCTTCTTGTACAACTTCTGGATTTTCTTCTACTTCTTTAGCGATTTGAATCATCTTATCAATGAAACCATCTAACGTTTCTTTTGATTCTGTTTCTGTCGGTTCAATCATAATACATTCTTCCACATTTAATGGGAAGTAAATTGTTGGTGGGTGGTAACCGAAATCAAGCAGACGTTTTGCAATATCTAATGTACGTACACCAAGTTTCTTTTGACGACGACCTGATAATACAAATTCATGCTTACAATGTCTATCGAACGGAAGATCATAGAACGGCGCTAATCTTCTCATCATATAATTCGCATTTAATACAGCATACTCAGTTACTGCACGTAGTCCATCTGGACCCATAGAACGAATGTATGTGTATGCACGAACGTTAATACCGAAGTTACCATAGAATGGTTTCACACGCCCAATTGCTTCTGGACGATCGTAATTGAAGTGGTAGCCATTTTCCGTTTTCTCTAAAATTGGTTTTGGTAAGTACGGAATTAAATCAGCTTTCACACCTACTGGACCAGAACCTGGACCACCGCCGCCATGCGGACCTGTAAATGTTTTATGAAGGTTTAAATGCACAACGTCAAATCCCATATCTCCTGGGCGCGCTTGGCTTAATACCGCATTTAAGTTTGCACCATCATAGTATAATTTACCGCCTGCATTATGGACGATTTCAGCCATTTCTAAAATATTTTCTTCGAATAGACCTAATGTATTTGGATTTGTTAACATAAGTGCTGCTGTTTCTTCGTTTACAACACGTTTTAAATCTTCTAAGTCAACAAGACCATGTTCATTCGATTTTACTGTAATTGTTTCAAAACCAGCTACAGTTGCAGATGCTGGATTCGTTCCGTGAGCAGAGTCAGGAACAATTACTTTCGTACGGTTAAAGTCACCGTTTGCTTCATGGTAAGCACGAATTAACATTAAACCTGTCCATTCTCCGTGTGCACCTGCTGCTGGTTGTAATGTAACAGTATCCATACCTGTAATTTCAATTAAATGCTCTTGTAAGTCGTACATTAATTCCATTGCACCTTGTACTGTCTTTTCATCTTGAAGTGGATGAATATTTGCAAATCCTGCAAAACGAGCTACATTCTCATTAATTTTCGGATTATATTTCATCGTACAAGATCCAAGTGGATAGAATCCAGAATCCACGCCGTGGTTACGGTTTGAAAGTGCTGTATAGTGGCGCATAATGTCAAGTTCAGATACTTCTGGTAGCTCTGCATCTTCTACTCGAATATAATCGCTCTCAAATACATCTTCTAGTTTCACTTCTTCTACATCTAATTTGGGTAAGCTATATCCTACGCGTCCTTGTTTAGTCACTTCAAAAATAAGTGCTTGGTCTTGGTTCTTCATTGGATAGCCCCCATTTCGTTTACAAGTGTGTCAATTTCCTCTTTTGTACGAAGCTCAGTTACTGCTAACAGCATATGATTTTCTAATTCTTTATAATCACGGCCTAGATCATAACCACCGATAATATTCTTTTGTAGTAATGCGTCGTTTACTTCTTTCACTGGACGTTTGCAATCTACAACGAATTCATTGAAGAATGGTCCAGCAAATGTAGCTGTGAAGCCTTTCGCTTCGAATTGACGTTTTGCATATTGTGCTTTAGAAATATTTTGACGTGCCATTTCTTTCACACCTTGTTTTCCAAGTGCCGTCATTGCAACAGAAGCTGCTAATGCATTTAACGCTTGGTTTGAACAAATGTTAGATGTCGCTTTGTCACGACGAATATGCTGTTCACGTGCTTGTAGCGTTAATACAAATCCACGTTTACCATCTGAATCTACCGTTTGTCCGACAAGACGTCCTGGAATTTTACGCATAAATGCTTTCGTTGTTGCAAAGTAACCACAGTGTGGTCCACCAAACTGTGTTGGAATACCGAATGGTTGTGCATCACCGATTACAATGTCAGCACCGAATTTCCCTGGTGGTGTTAATGCGCCTAATGATAACGGATTTGAAGAAACGATAAATAATGATTTTTGTTGATGAACGATTTTTTCAATAGCAGCTAACTTTTCAACTTGTCCGAAGAAGTTTGGATATTGAACGATTACACAAGCAACTGTATCGTCTACTTCGCTTTGTAATACGTCTAAATCTGTTACACCATCTTTATGATTAATTTCAACAACTTCTAGATGTTGACCTTTTGCATAAGTTTCAAGTACTGCTCTTGATTCTGGGTGCACTGCACTAGATACAAGAATTTTCTTTTTACGAGTATGGCCAGCCGCTAACATTGCCGCTTCAGCTAAAGCTGTACCTCCGTCATACATAGAAGAGTTTGCTACATCCATTCCTGTTAATTCACAAATCATTGTTTGGAATTCAAAGATTGCTTGTAATTCCCCTTGTGAAATTTCTGGTTGGTATGGCGTGTAAGCAGTATAAAACTCTGAACGAGAAATAACATGATCAACAATTACTGGAGCATAATGATCGTATACGCCTGCTCCTAAGAAAGAAGCATATTCTTTTAAATTAGCATTTTTACCAGCCATTTGAGATAGCTCTTTTAAAAGCTCTGGCTCTGATTTTGCTTCTTTAATTTTTAAATCCCCTTTAAAACGAACACTCTCTGGAATATCAGAGAATAATTCGTCGATTGTTTGAACGCCGATCGTTTGTAACATTTCTTTTTTGTCTTCTTCTGTCATTGGAAGATAACGATGCAACATGAAATCTACCCCTCTCCCCGTTACTTTGAACGTTTATAAAATGGTGTTGGAACAACTACTGCTTTGACGCGTTTATTACGAATTTCAATTTCTACTTCTGTATCAACTGCTGCGTATTTTACATCAATTAGTGCTAAACCAATGCTTTTCTTTAACGTTGGAGATTGTGTACCACTCGTTACTTCCCCGATTTTTTCTTCTCCTACAAATACAGGGTAATGCGTACGAGGAATACCGCGTTCGATCACTTCGATGCCGACTAATTTACGAGATGCACCGTTTTCTTTTTGCTCTTTTAACGTTTCTTTTCCAAAGAAATCTGCTTCTTTGTTTGGTTTTACCGCAAAGCCAATTCCTGCTTCAATCGGTGTAATATCTTTTGATAATTCTTGTCCGTATAACGGAAGTGTTGCTTCAAAGCGAAGTGTATCACGAGCACCTAAACCACATGCTTTTAAGCCCTCTTCTGCTCCAACTTCAAGAAGTTTCTCCCAAAGTTTTGCAGCATCTTCACTCTTACAGTAAATTTCGAATCCGTCTTCACCTGTGTAACCTGTACGAGATACAAGTGCAGGAATTCCATCTACAAGAATATCGTTTTTAAATTTAAAGAACTTAATTTCTTTCAAATCTTCTGACACAACTTTTTGTAAAATGCCTTCTGCTTTTGGTCCTTGAATTGCAAGCTGCGCAACTTCACTAGAAACATTGACTACTTTCGCATCGCCAATTACATGACTTGCTAACCATTCGTAATCTTTCTCGATATTTGATGCATTGATTACTAATAAATAGTCTTCTTCACCACGTTTGTAGATTAATAAATCATCTACTGTACCACCATTTTCGTAGCACATAGCTGTATATTGTGCGCCTCCTACCTTTAAGGTAGATACGTCATTTGTAACAACACGTTGTAAAAATGCTAAACTATCTACACCTTTTACCTCAACTTCTCCCATATGAGACACATCGAACAAACCTGCCGCTGTACGTACAGCTTCGTGTTCTTCTTTAATGCTTGAAAATTGAACTGGTAATTCCCAGCCACCAAAGTCGATTGTTTTCCCACCATACTTCGCGTATACATCAAATAACGGTGTACGTTGTAATGTAATCATGCTCTTTCCCCCTTATGCTCTGACAAATCAATAAAAGTTGCTTCCCATATCTAAACATTTTCATTCTGAAAAGATAGGATATACGGAATCTCACTATATTTTTTTATGAAAGCGTAAATAAAAAAGTACTTTCTTGGATAAAATACGAAAGATTCCACACATTTCACACCATTATCCTAACATCATTCGCTATATTTCATCAATATTCTAGCATAAAAAATAATTTAGAATTTTTCATTCTTAATCTTACTAAATACAACTTTTGAGATTTAATGCTTATTATTGTCTATCATATAGCCTTTAATAACGATAACAAAGCCTTCTTTCAAGGCGAATCATTATACATGTAAAAAATAATTACTTTAACTTATAAAAGGTGGGAGAGTCGTAATGAATGTTGATATTTCCGTAGATCGGACGTGGCAAAACAATTTTTTAAATAGAATTGAAGAAGATGGTCCTTGGACAAACTGGGATTTATACCATTTAGCTTATGAAACAGAAAAATCGTTACTTGTTCCTACTTTCGATGGACTACAAGCACCGAAGCACTTATCCCATTTCACACCGCTTCCTCATCAATTAGAAGTCGCTCAAAATGTTATTGAACAAATGAACGGTAAAGCGATACTAGCCGACGAAGTAGGGCTTGGAAAAACAATTGAAGCTGGACTTATTTTAAAAGAATATATGGTGCGTGGGCTTGTGAAAAAAGTACTCATACTCGTCCCAGCCTCTCTCGTGTCACAATGGGCATACGAACTAAATACAAAGTTTTTCATTCCAGCTGTAGCTCAAAAGAAAAGCTACTCGTGGGAGCAAGCTGACGTGATCGTATCATCAATTGATACTGCAAAACGTTCACCACATCGCGATATCGTTTTGAACTTAGAATATGATCTTATTATTATCGATGAAGCACATAAACTAAAAAATAATAAAACAAAAAACTATGAATTTGCACAGCGATTAAAAAAGAAGTTTTGTTTATTACTAACAGCTACTCCTGTTCAAAACAAGATTGATGAAATTTTCAACCTTGTTTCTTTATTAAAACCAGGACATTTGGGCAATCAATCCAACTTTGAAGAATACTACGCTTCAAAAAATCGTTCAGCCGAATCAGATGAAGACTTAAAAGCTCTCATTAACAAAGTAATGGTCCGAAATAGACGTCATAATACCGGAATTGATTGGCCGAAGAGGCATGTACGTACAATTTTTGTAGAGTTTAATAAAGAAGAGCAAGCTTTATATAATGCAATTGAACACTGGGGAGGACGAGATGCCTTCACATCCGCTTTCTCATCCTTAACATTAAAACGCGAGGCATGTAGTAGCCGTGAAGCTGTGTACTATTCATTAAAAAAGCATGTAGAAAAACGTCAGAAAGAAAATGAACAATATATAAAAGATCCATATATTGATGTACTAATGGACAATATTAATCATATTCCATTCAACTCAAAAGCAAATAAAGCTCTTGAGCTTATAAAAGAAATTGACGATAAAGTCGTCATCTTCACGGAATATCGAGCGTCACAAATGTACTTACAATGGTTTTTACAGCAGCACGGCATTTCTTCCGTTCCGTTCCGCGGTGGATTTAAACGCGGGAAAAAAGATTGGATGAAGGAACTTTTCCAAAAACACGCGCAAGTATTAATTGCAACGGAAGCTGGCGGAGAAGGAATTAACTTACAGTTTTGTAGCCATATGATCAATTATGATTTGCCATGGAACCCAATGCGTCTTGAACAAAGAATTGGACGTATTCACCGTCTTGGTCAAAAAAATGATGTTCATATTTATAACTTAGCTACAAAGCATACTGTTGAAGAACACATTTTGAAACTGTTATATGAAAAAATAAATTTATTTGAGCGTGTTATCGGTGAACTCGATGAAATTTTAACAAGAATTAATATGAAAAACATCGATGCGCATATTCAAGAAATTTTTGCGCAATCAAAAAGCGAAGGAGAAATTCGAATTAAGATGGAAAACTTAACATCTATTATCGACTTTGCGAAGCGAAATGAAGCTGAGGTGCAAGGCTATGCAGCAACATGAAATCCATAATTACTTAAACAATTTCTTTGAAGCGAATAACTGCGAAATTTTAGGACGTTCCCCTCACCTATTAGATGTGCAGTTAACAATTGAGATGGATAAATTATTAATGAACCGCCCTTTCTATTGGCACTATCTTGAAAAAACAGGAGGCGTACCGAATCCGATGCGCCTTACTCTTATTACAAATCCAGAAAACGAAGAAAACGATGGCGAACTTATTCACTACGGTTCACCACGACTACATCAAATTTTCCAGACAACGAAAGAATTAGGCTCTTACATACGTTTATATGAGGAAATAAAGCATAACGGGGCAACGCATACACCGCTCCATCCTTGGCTCGGTGTAAATATAAAAGTGTCTTATCAATGTGATCGAAAAAAAGACATCCTTCATTCCATTGGTATTCATCTCATCTCTGGAACAATGATGGCAAATTTTCATGAAACATTAACTAACATTAAACTTACACCGAAAATACCTGATTTTTGTTTTACGCTCTCTCCTATCATTAAGCCTCAAAGCGGCTTACAACGTATAGAGGACGCTTTAAAAAATATAATTGCAGAAGATGATCATGCGTGGGCGAAAGAAGCGAGGGTACGTTGGAATCACGATTTAGATCTTTTAAATCGTTTTTATGAAGATAGTGATGAACTTCCTGAAAGCTATGAAATTGAAAAACAAGCCTTGCAAGAACAATATGAACCACGTATTACAGTGCAAATTATTAACGGTGGCCTCTTTTATGTTACCGCTAATCATTTTCTATCTTAAAAAAGCTCCTTCCGTTTTTAGAAGGAGCTTTTTTTTATTTATTTTCTATCCTACTCGCTATCGTCACTACGCTCTTGCTGTTTTTTCTGTGCCATACGTTTCTGCTGTGCACGATCCTTTGCGCTCACATGATTTGCATCAGTTGGAAGGTTTTCTTTCGAACGTCCAATTCCATTGCTCATCTTTCCCACTCCTTTTTACGTTTTTCAAAACACATGTTTATTTTCAGCTAGAGTTACAATCCTTATACAAAAAAATAAGAGCAGCCATTGGCTACTCTTACTCACTCACATATTTTTGAAACATATCATGGATGCCTTTATTTACGAGGTTCGAGATCTGTTCGTCAGATTTATTCGGATAACGATCGCGCAATCTGATAGATGCCTTCACCATTAAATTTTCTAATACAGAACGGCCACCTTCTCCATAAATAATTTCAGCATACTTAACAAGCCTTCCATCCTCTACTGTTGCTGGATTATGATTGAAGAAAAATTTACTCATTGTTTCCACCTCTCTCTTTGATAACGTTTACATTTATATATTTTATTTATGTTATTTATTTCACAATATTGTATGCACGTATATTTAATTAGTTTCATTATAAAGCAACATATCGATAGTACATATGTGATTTTCCGTCCATTTTGTGAACAAACCAAAAATGAAAGCGTTTCCTTTATTATATACTAAAAAAACTTACTACGCTAGGGGCAATTTTTTCAATCTACTAATCCCTCAAAAATTGATATATTTTTTCTTTTCCAATCAAACCTTATACAATTTTCAGAAATTATATTATAAAATATATGTATGACTTAAGGAGGATTTGTATGAATCAAAATAAAAAAGCTATATTAGATCTTGTCTTTTATCTCGTAATCCCATTCCTCATTTGGAAATTTGCAAAACCTTATATTGATCCTTATTACGCGATGTTAATTTCCTCTGTTCCGGGGATTATTTATACACTGTATACCTTTAAAAAAGAAAAGCAGTTTAACGTGACAGGATTCTTTATTTTAATTACACTCATTTCTAATACGACGGTAGATTTATTATCTGGATCAGCTGAACGAATGTTGTGGAACGATGCGTATTATCACATCGTACTCGGTATTATCGTCATATGTACAATTTTTATAAAAAAACCACTTATGTTATATTTCGCAGCAGATATTGCAGCACTACAAGGGCATGACCGTGATAAAAGTCGTGAACTGTATCGTGATAGTCGTATATATCCAGCACTACAATATTTAACGCTATTTTTCGGGCTTCAATTTATATTAAAAAGCTTTTTAAAAATTTATTTCATCTCCGTTTTCGGTGTAGATGGCTACGGTGAAATGAGAGCGATTATGACTGCTGTCGGCTGGGGCATTTCAATTTGTATCGGAATAGGGTTCGTATGGGTGAACAATAAAATACATGCGGTTACTGAGGAAAAAGAGTCTGTACAGTAAATGAAAATCCCCTAGTATATAACGCTACTAGGGGATTTTCATTTTGCTAGACATATGACTAAAAGTTAACTTGATTTTTTCCTTTTATTTTTTACGTTTCGATAAAATAAAGCTGCACTAAGCGGCATAACACCAAACCATTTATTTAAAAATGGCTCTTTTTCAGAGCGGCGTTGTTCTTTCTTTTGTTTACGATCTTCTTTTGGTGCATCCATATATGACACAAACTGCTGCGTCACAAAGCGAACATAATCATTAGTAGACATATTATCATCACCTCTACTTGATTAGTATGTCCACTTTTTTATTCATTAATCTTTTCCTTTAATTCATTCATAATTTGCTTTACTGACTTATTTGTCGTGTCGATATGAATATGTGCCTCTTCATAATACGCTCGGCGCGATTCGAATTTCGTTACAAATGCCTCTATATCTTTCTTCTGAAATAGTGGTCGTGTCGTATCTTCACGAAGCCT
Organism: Bacillus sp. FDAARGOS_235; assembly: GCF_002073415.2. Taxonomy (NCBI): domain Bacteria; kingdom Bacillati; phylum Bacillota; class Bacilli; order Caryophanales; family Bacillaceae; genus Bacillus; species Bacillus sp. FDAARGOS_235. The sequence continues at coordinate 4,086,864 of NZ_CP020437.2, read as the reverse complement.
TTCTGCAATTACATGCGGATCACAATATAAATACACGACAGTCCCGTTCTCTTTCATCCACTTTCGATTTTCCACTCGCTCAATAATCCCTCCACCAGTTGTAATGATTGCATTATGAACTGGTAGTGAACGTAACATCTCACTTTCATATTCTCGAAAAGTTATTTCGCCTTCTTCTGCAAAAATATTTCGAATTGCCTTCTCTTGCTTCTCTTCGATTTTTTGATCTGTATCTACAACATCCATTTGCAGTTCTTTACTTAACGCTTTTCCAATTGTTGTTTTCCCAGCTCCCATATAGCCGGTTATGTATATAGATTTCATTTTCTGTCCTCTCAATCGTCATGTATTAATTGTTATTATAACGAAAGATGCTACTTTGTTTAATAAAAAAACGTTTTGTTCTTCTTATACTAAGAAGAACAAAACGTAACATACTCGCTTTTACCTATAAGTACCTCTTCTCACCCACTGCGTTGCAATCCATTTCTCGCCTTTCGTTACAGGTGCCCCTCCATGTAACGTAAGCTCATTTAGTGATTGATCTTGATAAAAATACTCAAAGTATACTGCCATTCCCTTTCTAGGGTGTACAGAAAGATTTAATTTCGGGAAGAACGTTTCTCCGCCTTCTTCTACATCATTTAAGTACATTACAAGCGTGCTAATACGATTATTAGCAGCTGATCTACTATGTTCCGCAAAATAATCATAGTGCGCTTTATATTGTTGATCCACTTCATAATTTAAAATGTGCAATCCTTCTCCATGCGTCACCGGAACATTCATGATAGATGAAATACGTTTTTCAATCTTCGAAGTAAGTTCATTCTCTTCCAAAAATGCGCCGCTACTTGTTCGGATATCATTTACATCACGTGCTGAACCAATTGTAGAACGTTTTATTTTATTTTTAGACATTTCAATTAATTCGTTGCATTCTTCGTCACTTATTACATTTCCTAATACGACGATAAGAGGTTCTTCGAATTTCGAAATAATTTGTATTTCCCTATCTTCTGTCATAATCGTATTTCCTTTATGATCAAAAATAGTTTGTTCTTTATTTTCACCTATTTGATTGTTATTTGTCATTTCCCTATTCTCCCTAAAAAAAATGATTGGATAGCATGAATATATCATATTCTTTCTACCTTTCTCTTTTTTGAGAAAATTTAAACTTTTGATCGTTATATTTATCCATTTCCCAAAAGAAATTGAAGCTCTTCACAATGGAAATTCATGGTTTTACTCCGCATACTTTACCTGTCATCCTTCTATCCAATCAAATATTTTCTCATCATTTTTTCTATACCGAAAGCTCACCGTATAGAAAATTCTTTGTTTTGTCTCGCACTGCAAAGAAACGAGAATCATATCATTTTCAAATTCGTACTTTCCACTCACTTTTCCCTTTGTATATGGAAAGAAAAAGGTACCATCTCTTTCTGTTTTCTGTAAGTCTACTTTTATATCTGCAATAGCTCGATTAATCAACTCTTCCACTAAAAATTTTTTCTCTATTTCAGTATAAAATTTTTTATCAGAAAGCAACATATTCGTTTCGTATACAAAAAAAGAGGTTAATAAAATTAAAAAAATGATTGTTGCTGGCATTGTAAATCCATCTTGTTTTTTCATTCCTTTATTTCCATTTCGCTATATCTTACAACTACACCTTCATGTATTTCCCCACTAGTATCTTTCATATTTATAAAGAGCACATGAGGTGTTAGTTTGTACGAAACATTGCCAACCTTTTGTAATATAACTTCCCTTCCACGCATATTCACTTTTCTTATAAGATGATTATTCACTTTTTCATATATCACTTCATCCCCATTACGCAAACGGAAGCGTAAAATACTACCTTTATTTTCAAGGGCCATTATATGTTCCCCAAACGATACCTCACGAAACTCCAGTTGTACTTGGCCTAAAAACACATCCCACTCCCACTCATTTAATCCTTTTAAGTGTTTATTCTCCATTCCGATAAAATGAAGACTCGGTAAAAGTAAAAAGAACAGGGATACTAGAAACAAACATACGATCATTTCTATTAATGTAAATCCAACTTCTAATTTATTTTTCCTCCCACATAAAAACATTGTTCCATCATTCTTCCCTTCACATCTTTCCACATAGTACACACTTCACTTCCTCCCCAATATGTGTAATATACAAGTTCGTTTATAATTTTTTCTTTTACTCGCATTTCCTCATTCTCATACATATATAAAGCTGCTTCTTTTTTTAATAATACGAATGCCTTATAGCGGAGTTGTATATTTTTTCTTTCTTGCATGACCAATACTGTTTGCGGCAGCAGTACCGATACCGCCATCATTAGTATGCTTAACGATACAAGCATTTCAGCCATTATGGATCCTTTTTGATATTTCACGATACGTAAATCTCCCTCTTCCGAGCTGAAATACAATCTCATATTTATAACTTCGATACGAAAGTAAAATTGTACCACCTCTATTAATATTTCCGCTCGGATTATATGTCATCGGATTTGGAAATGTATGCAAATCAATTTGTATATCGTTACCGTAGTCTCTCGACACAATAAAATGATTCGTACCCGACTCCTCAATGTAATACGTGTTTTTCTCTTTATACCACCGTAGCGTATAGTATTTCTGACGATTTATCGCTAATTGTTGCATATACAAAATATCATTTGAAAATTGGCTCAAAAATTGTTCGACTTTTTGTTTTTCATATAATGAATGAACATTAAAATACGTAATCATACTTAAGACAGAAATTACAAATAAAACGAGCAACATTTCTAAAAGAGTAAATCCTTTTTGTTTCACAATGTCCCGATTGATACTGTGCCATCATCTGAAATATGAATAGATTCACCATTCGGACACTTATGAGTTGTAATATATTTTTCGTCACTTAGCTCTTTTAACGAAGGAATTTTATTATGCTGTAATTGATATACCTGTATTTGCGCTTCTATAGATTTCACATAGGCTGCGCATCCTTTTCCTTGAACTGATGAGCGCTGCTTCACTACATTCGGAATAATTAATAGTAATAATACAGTTATAACAACCATAACTAATAACATCTCTAACAGAGTAAATCCTTCCTCATTCTGCATGTAAATGCCTCCTAAATGGAATTCATCATTTGAAACATCGGCATAATCATCGCTAAATACATAAGAACAACTATTCCTCCAATGCATGTAAATAAAATCGGTTGAATGATAACTAACATACGTTTCATTTTTTGTTCCATCTTTTCTATAACAAGATCGCTATAGTCCTCTAATTCAACTGCCAAATTACCGTTTGCTTGTCCATGCCTAATAATATAAGAAAGTTCTTTTTCGTAATAACCACTTTTAGCAATGATAGATTGTAACGATTCTCCTGCAATTAATTGCCGTTCAATTCGGGCTGCTTCATACTGAAAAAATCGATTATATTTTTGCTCCATCATTATTGTGAGTGCTTCGAGCACCGATAGTCCGCCGTACAATAAACCACTCAATTGAGTGGAGAAATAATGCGAATGCTTTAAAATAAGAAATACTTTTATGAGAGGAATACGAAGCATGATTTTTACCTGTTCAATATGTGGGAGTTTCCGAAAATAAAACAAATATACGCTACATCCAATAATAAAGATAAGAATACCGCTAAAAATAATGTAAGGTATTCGTTTAATTGCACTTAAAATTTGTTCTGTAAATAGCGGCGCTGTAGAACCAAATGAACTATACACCATTTCAACCTGCGGTAATAAGATGAGATTGAAAACAGCAAGCATAATCATTAAAAAGAATGCTAATAACATAGGATACTGCATTATTTTCATCATATCTTTCCTATACTTATCCTTCTTATAAAGAAGTGCGCTCCCTTGTTGCAATGCAAAAGAAATATCACCATGTTTCTCAGCATAAAATAAATAACTTAACATCTCCTGATGAAACATTAATTGATGAAACGAATCGTGTAGACTTCTCCCCTCTTTTAATCCCTCAATCATATGCTGTAATTGTACTTTCTTTTCTAAGGGTAATTGAAACCGTAAAAATTCTAGTGCCTGCAAAAGGGAGTATCCTTTTTCTAATAGTTCTCCTAATCGTTTCAACAATACTAATTGCTCACTTAAACTCCATGTTTTCTTAAACATAAACATCTTCTTCTAAAAATCCTAAAGCATACCCTTTTCGTATCGAAGATTCTAATGTTTCATGTTTGTACGTAACACATTCTCCGTTCGCTTCTTTAATTGCTTGTTGCAAATCATATCCATCTAACAACTCGTAAACGCTTGCTTGTCTTACTTGCCGCATTGATTTACATAAAATTGAGCACTTTCCTCTGCAAAATGGACACTTTAATTCAACAAGTCGCTGTGCAGCGACAGCCAATAAAGCTTGTTCAATTTCTTGCCTCGTTATGCCATAATCCATAAATCTGAGTATCGCTCCTTTCGCATCATTCGTATGCAGGGTCGTCATTACTAAATGTCCAGTTAAACTTGCTCTTACAGCTATTTTTGCTGTTTCTTCATCCCGGATTTCACCAACTAATATAATATCTGGATCATGGCGTAAAATAGCCTTTAGTCCAGCCTCATAAGTGATACCTGCTTTTTCATTTATTTGAATTTGTAATAAATCGTCTTTTCTTTTTTCAACTGGGTCTTCAAGTGTTACAATTCGACGTGTTTTCCTTTTTCTAATTACCTCTAATAATGCATACATTGTCGTTGTCTTCCCAGAACCAGTCGGTCCAGTAAATACGAGTAGACCATGTGAATAACGTAAAAAAGAGAGGAGTTTTTCCGCCGTACTTGGAAATAACGAAAGATGAGATAACGGCTGCACAGATGCTTGTAAATGAAGGCGAATCACGAGACTTTCTCGATATACAGTCGGAAGTGTTGAAAGACGTAAATACACTTCTTGTCCATCAATTTGTAAATACAATGAACCATTTTGTGGCTTCCGCCTCTCTCCTATATCCATGGATGCCAAAAATTTAAAGTGCGAAACAAGTTTTTCTCCAAACTCCTTTTCAATACATTGTTTCGTAATTAAATCTTTTCCTATACGTAGCTGAACCGCTACATCCTTCTGCCGGGGCACAATATGTAAGTCCGATGCTTGTACCCTACACGCTTCTTTCAAAATTGTATTCGCAAAAATTTCAATTCCATTCATCATTTTCCCTCCTCACTATGTATATAGCATGAAAAAATGCACAATAAAAATTGGGACTTTTGTATTTTCATCAGAATAAAAAGGAAAATTATGTTTGTGAAATTATGAACAATTTCCGAATTATTGTCTGAAATTACCTATATGGAAGTTTATCTGTATTATAATGTTATTATCTTGGATAAAGTGATAAAGGTGGAGATCCTCATGGAACAAGCTTTAAAAATTACAGGTGTATTATCTGACCCAACTCGTTATTACATTTATAAATATATTTCTCAAAAACATAGTTACGTAACTGTACAAGAAATTGCAGATGAGTTTGACATTCATCCAAACGTAGCACGCTTACATTTATCTAAATTAGAAGATGTTCATATGCTTAAATCTGAAACAAAGAAAACTGGAAAAGGTGGAAGACCAAGCAGATTATATGTATTATCTGATGATGTTATCCAATTGCAATTTCCATTCCGTGATTATCAATTATTAGCAAAAATAGCGTTCAATTCTCTCCTTAGCCTTGGAGCTGCTGGTGAAAAAGCGCTATACGAAACAGGAAAACAATTCGGGGCAGAATTAATGCAACAACATATGCACCGCTTAAATGTGAGTGAAGAAGACTTAACAGTAGAACAAAAAATTCAAATTGCAAAAGAAGCTTTCTCAACAGCTGGTTTATCACCTGCATTTGAATTAAGTGCAGATGGAACAAAAATTTTCTATGATGTACACAATTGTCCATTTAAAGAAGTTGCTGTTCATCACCCAACTGAAATTTGTAATATGCATGGGGATATGATGAAAGGGATTTTTGAAATCCTATTCCCTAACATGGAATTAACACGAAATGATAGTCTACTAGATGGATGTAAATCTTGTAATTATAAATTAACAATTTAATTTCTCATATAAAAAGAAGCCAATTATAATTGGCTTCTTTTTATATGAACGAATATTTACAATAGTAAGAAAAATAAACTATAATGAGGAGAGGTTTACTTTTTCTAGAAAAGGAGGGAGATGGCATGGAGCGCATGTTTCGCGTTCTCGGCTTTTGGACTGGAATTTTCTCGGTTATGTTTTACGTAGGGGATATGCAACAGGCTGCACTACTATTTTTAGGACAAACAGGTTTCTTCGTACTTTTAAGTTATTTAAAATTAACAGAGCGTATGTATATATACGTATTTGGGGCCTACTTAACTGTTTTCTTCATAGGATTTACATACTACACGACGTTTTTACTTGTCCCTGGGGCTGGACATTAAAAGATGGCAATTTGCCATCTTTTTTTTAATCGCGGAATTTCCTAGTTGACTTATAGGTTTTATTACCTTATATTCTATATAACAGATTGGAATTAGGGGGAATCAACATGAATACACTGCTTGTCGGAATTAACGTTGTAGTCATGCTCATTTTAGTCGGCGTATTATATTATATGCAACGTAAGCATGTATCTTTTAATAAACGTGTATTTACTGCTTTAGGAGTCGGAATTTTATTTGGTCTTATATTACAATTTATTTATGAGCCTACTTCTAAAGTAATTATTGAATCAAATACTTGGTTTGGCTTAATCGGTAACGGTTATGTGAAATTGCTTCAAATGATCGTTATGCCACTTATTTTAGTATCTATTATTTCAGCCTTTACAAAATTACAATTAACGAAAAATCTTGGTAAAATCAGTGGCCTTATTATCGGAATTTTAATTCTTACTACAGGAATTGCTGCAGCTGTCGGAATCGCTGCAAGTGCAGGATTTGATGTATCAGCAACAGGCCTACAACAAGGTGATGCAGAATCTGCTCGTCTGAAACTAGTTGAAGAAAGATTTACTTCTATTGAAAAGACAACAATTCCAGACAAATTATTAGAGCTATTACCTACAAATCCATTTCTTGATTTAACAGGTGCTCGTCCAACATCAACAATTTCTGTCGTAATATTTGCAGCCTTTATCGGCATTGCCTTTATAGGTGTAAAACGAAAATATCCAGAACAAGCAGAGTTATTTAAGAAGATGCTTGATGCTGTATATGCAATCGTAATGCGTATGGTAACATTAATTTTACGCCTTACTCCATACGGCGTATTAGCTCTTATGGCAAAAACAGTTGCTGGTAGCGATATAAATGCTATTTTAAAACTTGGTAACTTCGTGTTAGCGTCTTACGTAGCACTTATCGTAATGTTCGTTATTCACTTATTATTAATTGCTCTATCTGGTTTAAATCCAATTCAATATTTGAAAAAGGTATTCCCTGTATTAACATTTGCATTCACATCTCGCTCTAGTGCTGGTGCAATGCCATTAAATATTGAAGCGCAAAAAGAAAAGCTTGGTATTTCCGAAGGGATTGCAAACTTCGCAGCTTCATTCGGGGTATCTATCGGTCAAAACGGTTGCGCAGGTATTTATCCAGCAATGCTTGCAATGATGGTCGCTCCAACTGTAGGAATTGATCCGTTACAACCACAATTTATTTTAACTTTAATCGCTGTCGTTGCTATTAGCTCATTCGGTGTTGCCGGTGTTGGTGGCGGTGCAACATTCGCAGCGTTAATCGTACTATCTACAATGAACTTACCAATTGGCATTGTCGCTCTTGTTATCTCGGTTGAACCATTAATCGATATGGGCCGTACAGCTCTTAACGTAAGTGGTTCTATGACAGCAGGTCTTATTTCTAGTAAATGGCTTGGTGAATTAGATCAAGATACGTACAATCAAGATGATACAAAAACTGGTGAAATTGCTTCATAATAAGAAAAAGACGCTAACATAAAACTGTTAGCGTCTTTTTTTACATCTCATCTTGAAAAGTATCACTCCAAGCATTCTTCTAGTTGCTCTTTTAACTCCTCCTCAATCTCATAATAAGAATCATCAACAAGTTTTCCTACTTTCTTACTCCCCCAAATTCTTGATTGAGTTAGCATTCCTAAAAGGATATTTTCACATTTCCAAATTGGAATGATATAAAAGTCAATCATCTCACCTTCTTCATCTACTATCGCCATAGAAACTGATGAATAATACCCCGTTTCAAAGGGATCCTCTTTTTCTCTTTCGAATCCAATGTCTAATTCCATATTTTTCTCAATATATAAATGCGCATACTCTCTAAAAAGTTTAAGTGATATTCGCTCTATCTCCTTTTCCATACATTGAATTTTCTCTTTCAATTCCAATGTAAAATCTCGTTCTTTATACTTCATTTCCGTCTCCTTACACATAGAAAAAGAGAATACAATAACATATTCTCTTTTCTCAAATATATTTCATTATCTCACAGCCCGTCCTTTTCACAAATAACCATTCTGCTCGCACCATTTATGAAATTGTCCTACGTCCACTCCAACTAACACGATATCCTTTAGCTCGACATCAATACTTTGTTCTCCAATTATAATAGCGAAGTGTGGTTTTAATTGTTCTTCGTTTTTCTTTACAATTCCAATTCGGTTCCGATGCGGGCCATCTTTTATATATGCTTTTTGCCCTACAATATCAAAGTTCAAGATTCTCACCTCTTTTACTGCGCTCAAATTGGAAATACAATCTCCACCTCGGAAAATTTCCTTTCATTGCACTATTTCTCTATATATATGACGAAACAATAAAAGAGTCCTTCCTTCTTTACAATTATTTTTTCTTTGTTTCATTTTTATGATTGAAACGTAAAGTTTATAATAAAATACACTTGGAAGCGCTTTCTATGTAATTTTTTATGTTATAATATAAAAGTAGAACTTCGTAAAGAGGGTTAAAAAATGAATACAAAAATAATAAAAAAAGTAATTGACGCATTAAAAGTATATGGCTTTCAGGATGTATCATTCTGTGACAAAACGAAACAATTTTTATTTCATAACGAAACGGATATTATGAGCGGCTATGCAGAAATAACATATAGTAGTCAATTTGAAAAATTTAACGTACAAATTCATCCAATTGAAACACATCATCAAGCAGAGTTACAAGAGATTGAAAGACATATACAAGCTTGTATAAGAAAAGTGGAATATTTAAACGCACTTCTTACTGGGCAGACAAAACTAGATGATAAAATTATTATTATGTAAAAAAAAGAACGTGATATCCTCACGTTCTTTTTTCATTATACGTTCATCTTTTCCTTCAGTTGTAATCCTGTAATGGATTCTAATACATCCATCGCTTCTCCAAACGTCATATCAAAAATCGTCTTATCCTCTATGTATGGAAACTGTCTGAAACGCTTTTCTAACATCTTCACAGCATCTGATGTAAAGTTTGCACTATCAACACCAAATTCTGTTTCAAGAAGCACGATCCAATCTAACACATGAAAACCTAATCCATTTACGAATGAAATCAGTTTCTCTTCTGGTTGTGAAGATAAGAATACGTATCGCTCCATCTCACTGAATAGTTCTTCGCCTAAAACTTCTGCTAATTCATCATCATGTTCGCGTTCAATAATCTCTTCATATCCGTAATCATCAGTAAGCTCTTCTACTTCTTCACTATCTGCAAAAAGCAATTGACTAAGAAGCGCATCTTTCTTAAATTCACTCTTTTGTACCACTTCTAAAAAACTTGTTTCCCAACCATTTTCTAATTTCATATTATATAGCTCCTTTATATACTTTCCTTATCATCACTGTACCCAAAAGATTATCTTTATAACCTTTTAAACATCCACATTATTCATAACGTGAGCTACAAACTCTTTTGCATCCCCTTCAAAAATATGTACTTCTGGCAAATGATAAAATGTTGTTTGCAGCGAATTTCCTTCATGATACATATATATTTTTTTCTCTAGTGCAATGGCCATTCCAAACTCTGTATGACTTCCATTTCCACCATCTAATATAAGTAAAAAGACATCGGCTTCCTTTATAGCATTCTTTTCCGCCTCACCAATTTCTCTTAATTGTTCTTGGTTAACTGCTCTTTCGTTTTTTGTCCAATCATATGTATGGTGCCATCCTGCTTCTTTTAACTGGCCTGATACAAAATGAACAATGTGTTTATTTTGAAATCCCGATGCTATATAAAATTTCATTTATGTTCATCCTTTAAATATGTATGGGGAAACTCCTTTTAGCGTTACTTGCTATAGATATAATAAAGAATGACATCAAAAAAAATCCCCATCTTTAGAACTTATTTGCGTTTAAATGATGGGTTGCTTCATGGTCTTCTTTTATTTTTTGTTTTTTATAACTTTCATCAGCTAACATTTCTAGTTCTGCTGTTATTTCTGATTTTTCAAGCTCTCGTTCTTGCGAAAATTTCCTTGAAATATAAACAATCACACTACCAACGTACAACACAAAGCATATAATAAGTGCAGTATTTTCATAGAGACTTAGCTCCAACACAGTCACTCCTAATCCATTCGTATTTTCACGCTTAATCAATTGGAATTTCCCTACTAACCATTTGTTATTGTAACATAAAAATATCAATTCTTGGAATCTTTCATCCTATTAAAAAAGACATGATTGTATAATCATGCCTCTGAAATATGTTTAATAATAGTTTTAATCGCTTCTTCTCCATTGTATTTCTTTAATGCCCTTTTATACACCTCATTATTTTGATCTAACTCTTCGACATGCTTTATAAGAGAATTCATAGTAACATCTTCTTCGTACAATACTGAGGCATAACCTTGTTTTTCGAAGGATTCTGCATTTAAAATTTGATCTCCACGACTAGCAAATTTTGATAAGGGAATTAAAACCATTGGCTTTTCTAATGTTAAAAACTCAAAGATTGCATTGGATCCCGCACGTGAAATAACAAAATCTGTTGCCGCTAATATGTCTGGTAACTCCTCATGGATATATTCAAATTGTTTATATCCTTCTTTATTTTGTAAGCTTTCATCAAGATTACCTTTTCCGCAAAGGTGAACAATTTGATACTTTTTAAGAAGTTTTGGTAACGCTTCTCGAACTGTTTCATTGATTTTCTTCGCACCCAAACTTCCACCCATAATTGTAATAATCGGCTTTTTACGTGAAAAACTTAAAAACGCTAAACCTTTTTCACGATTTCCCTTTAACACTTCTTCACGTACAGGAGCTCCCGTATATATTACTTTTTCTTTCGGTAAATGTTTCGCTGCTTCCTCAAATGTAACAAATATTTTCGAAGCAAAACGGAGCGCAATTTTGTTTGCTAGTCCTGGTGTCATATCGGATTCATGCAATAAAACTGGCACTCTATTTAACCATCCTCCAATTACGACTGGTACAGATACGAAACCACCTTTTGAAAAAATTACATCCGGTTTTAGTTTTCGAATCCTTACATACGCATCCATAACCCCCTTCATTACAAGAAAAGGATCTTTTATATTTTTCAAATCAAAATAACGACGTAGCTTTCCACTCGCAATACTATAGTACGGAATGCCCTCTTTTTCTATAATCGCTTTCTCAATCCCTTGATGAGAACCAATATAAGAGATGTCCCAATGCTGTTCTTGTAAATATGGAATGATGGCTAAATTAGGTGTTACATGCCCTGCCGAACCGCCACCTGTAAAGACTATTTTCTTCATACGTCTCCCCCTTCTACACTATAGTACACTAAAATACCTTGCCTCAGGGTGAGAAAATACCATAGCCGTTACTGATGCTTCTGGTTCCATCATGAATCCTTCCGTTAATGAAATACCTATTTCCTCTGGATGAATTAGACGGAACAATTTTTCTTGATCCGCAAGTTCTGGGCATGCTGGGTAACCAAATGACACACGTATTCCTCTATATTTCGTACGGAAACGCTCTTCCATCGTCAGTTCAGGTGAATCTGGAATGCCCCAGCGGTCACGAATGAGCATATGTGTTTTTTCAGCAAGCCCCTCTGCTAATTCAAGCGCTAACGATTGAATTGCATGACTGCGTAAATAATCTCCCTTCGCCTTCCACTCCTCAGCAATATCCCGAACTCCTTCCCCAACAGTAACAGATAAGAAAGCGACATAGTCCATCTCATCTCCAATAGGGCGCAAATAATCACCTAAAGTACGGTATGGTGCTTTTCCTTGTCTAGGAAATGTGAAACGCTCTATTACGCGCGTATGATCTTCTGGATCATATATTACGATGTTTTGTCCATCGCTTTGCGCTGGGAAAAATTGATACACTGCTTTCGGTTTTAACCAAGATTGTCCTTCCACCAATAATTCGTCTATTAAATCATTTAATTCGTGCGCTCTTTTATCCCCCTCTTTCAAAAGCTTCTTCACATTTCCTTTTAATCCAAGGTGATGTCCAAGTAACATTTGTCTATTTAAAAATGGGGCAAGATGTGAGACAGGAACATCTCGTAATACAATTCGTTTTGTTGAATCAGGCACCATAACCTCTGATTTTGGTAATGGCTCAATTACTGCTGGAATTTCCACTTTCTTCTCTTCTTTTTTTACGATATGAAGATGACGTTCTTTTTTATCCTGTTTCATCTTCTCACGCTCTTCTTCTTTTTGAAGCTTATTAATAATATCAAGACCTGTCATCGCATCGCTCGCATAACATACGAGCCCTTTATACGATGGAGAAATACGATTATCTGTAAACTTTCTCGTTAACGCTGCACCACCAACAACAATTGGAATATCAATATTCGCCGCTTTTAAATCCTCAGCAGTTGTTACCATTTGTTGTGCTGATTTTACTAGCAAGCCAGAAAGACCTATAATATCAGGTTTTTTTTCTTGCACTTCTTGAACGATTCGATCCGAACGAACATTAATTCCTAAATTAATAATCTCATATCCGTTATTTGATAAAATAATTTCAACAAGATTTTTCCCAATATCATGTACGTCCCCTTTAACGGTCGCTAATAATACTTTTCCTTTTTTCGCACTATCGCTAGATTCCATATGCGGCTCCAAATAACTTACAGCAGCTTTCATACTTTCAGCACTTTGCAATACTTCAGCAACTATAAGTTCATTATTATTAAATAATCGTCCCACCTCATCCATTCCTGTCATAAGTGGACCATTAATAATATCCAAAGGTTTTCTTCCCTCTGTCAGCGCGAGACTTAAATCTTCATGTAATCCTTGCTTTGTACCTTCTACAATATAGTTGGCTAGTCGCTCATCAAGCGTTAATATTTCTTGAACAACAACCTCTTTCTTTTTAGCAACACGATAAAAATTCGTAAATTCTTCTAACGTCTCTTTCGTCGTTTCAAATAATAATGCATCTGCAAGACGTTTTTCTTCCTCTGGAATTGACGCATAGCGCTCTAATTTCTCAGTATTAACAATCGCATAATCTAATCCTGCTTTCGTTGCATGATATAAAAAGACAGAATTTAACACTTCACGTCCAGCTGGTGGTAAACCAAATGATATATTACTCACACCTAAAATCGTTAAACATTCTGGTAACGCTTCTTTAATAAGTCGAATTCCTTCGATCGTCGCTGCCGCTGAACCGATGTATTCTTCATCACCTGTCCCTACTGGAAATACAAGTGCATCAAAAATAATATCTGACGGGCGTATACCATATTTCGTCGTCAATAATTCATAACTTCTTTTCGCAATTTCTAGTTTTCTTTCAGCACTTACTGCCATACCATCTTCGTCGATTGTCCCAACTACAATTGCGGCACCATACTTGCGAAGCAGTGGCGTTACCTTTTCAAAACGCTCTTCTCCATCTTCTAAGTTAATAGAGTTAATAACAGCTTTCCCTTGAATATAAGTAAGTGCTCTCGCCATTACATTTTCATCTGTTGAATCAATCATAATCGGTACTTTTAACACTTTCGTAACTTCTGATAAGAATTTTTCCATATCTTCTATTTCATCACGGTCAGGGTCTGCCATACAAATATCAATAATATGAGCATTTTTCTTCACTTGTGCTCTTGCCACTTCAGCAGCCTCTTCAAATTTACCTTCTGCCACTAATCGTTTAAATTTACGTGACCCTATAACATTCGTTCTTTCACCTACAAATAACGGTCTCATAGACTCATCATATTGCAGCGCCTCTAATCCACTAATTCCATGTCCGGCTCGTTCATTTTGCGCACGCGGTGTAAGAGATGCTAGCGCTTCTTTCATTGCTCTTATATGTTCTGGTGTTGTGCCGCAACAACCACCAATAATATTAATCCATCCTTCTTCAGCAAATCGCTTCACTTTTTCAGCGAGAGAAGATGGAGATTCATGATAATGTCCATCTTCATCAGGAAGACCTGCATTTGGATAACAAGAAATGTAACACTCCGATAAATCAGATAAAGAACGAATATGGTCTCTCATAAACTCCGGACCAGTCGCGCAGTTTAATCCAACAGATAATGGCTTCATATGTTCTACGGATAAGTAAAAAGCCTCAATTGTTTGCCCAGCCAGAGTCGTCCCCATCGGCTCAATCGTCCCAGAGATCATAATAGGAACAATTTTATTTAGTTCTTCAAAAGCAGCTTGAATTCCAATATAAGCAGCTTTCACATTACGCATATCTTGACTCGTTTCAACGAGTAACACATCAACTTCGCCATTTAATAATCCCCTCGCCTGCCTAGTATAAGCTTCTATTAGTTCTTCAAATGTAACTCCTCCTGTAACACTAATTGCTTTCGTTGTCGGTCCCATCGCACCTGCAACATATACTTCATTCCCACTTTCTTTAACAGCTTGTTTCGCTAATCGTGCTGCCTTTTCATTTAGTTCTTCATCTAAATGAGACAGCTCATAATCACTTAATACGATATTTGTCGCCCCAAATGTATTTGTTTCAATAATGTCAGCTCCAGCTTCAATATAAGCTTTATGAATCTTTAAAATAACATCCGGCCTTGTTTCTACTAAATATTCATTACAGCCCTCGTACTCTTCTCCTCCGAAATCTTCCGCAGTTAAGTCCTCTTGTTGTATCATTGTCCCCATTGCACCGTCTAATATTAAAATGTTATTTTGTAATTTTTCTTCTATACACTTCATCAATTAATACCTTCTTTCACTTCTTGCTTTTCTCTCACATATTTAACAAGATGTTCTGTAATTTCATATTTTAGAAATGGTGTAATTAAATAGATACCGTTAAAATATTTCATCGCTGCATCGATCAACTCTTGTGAAATACGAATCCCTTCCTCGATAGCTGCCTCTTTCGTTTCGTGTCCATCCATTCTCTCTCTTATTTCTTCAGGAAGAGTAATACCCGGCACCTCAAAATGGAGAAAGTCTGCATTCCGCTTACTTACTAATGGCATAATTCCAATAAAAATAGGTTGTTCCAAATGTTTTGTTGCTTCATATACTTCTTCTATTAAAGCAACATCATATATCGGCTGTGTTAAGAAATATTCAGCCCCAGCATCTATTTTTCGTTCCATTCGCTTTACCGCTGCTTTTAAATGCCTTACGTGAGGATTAAAAGCACCTCCGACTGAAAACCTTGTTGCCGGTCCAATGGATTTCCCTAAAATGGAACGTCCATCGTTCATTTCTTTAATCATTTTAATTAACTCTATAGAGGACAGATCATATACAGAAGTTGCTCCCGGAAAATCACCAACGCGCGCTGGATCACCAGTTAAAGCTAATACTTCCTCCATACCTAACGCTGATAAACCTAGTAAATGAGATTGTAGTCCAATGACGTTATGGTCTCTACACGTTAAATGTGTCAATACTGGAATATCGTGCTTCGTTAATAATGCGCCCATTGCCATATTCGAAACACGAGGCGATGCTAATGAGTTATCTGCTAGAGTAATAGCGTCTGCTCCCGCTCTTTTTAACGCTCTTGCTCCTTCAAAAAACCGCTGTGTATCTAACGTTTTCGGCGGATCTAATTCCACTACAACTGTCGTTTGTTTTTTTGCCTTTTCCGCAAGAGTAACCTGTACCTTCGAACGCTTCTCGTGTGTATGAACTACTTTCGGTCTTTGAATCGTGTCTTTTTCTATTACAGGTGTAACATTCGCAACAGCGCGCTTCATACTTTGAATATGTTCTGGAGTCGTACCACAACAACCACCCAATAACCGAATACCTTGCTCAATAAATTTCGGTGTCATCGCTTCGAAATAAGCTGGGCTTCCCTCATATACGTAACGTCCCTCCACATAATTTGGGAGACCTGCATTTGGGTATGCTGATAAATAGCCATTCTGCGGAATCGATATCATTTTGAAAGCTTCCGTCATATGAAGTGGCCCTAGTTGACAGTTCAATCCAACAACATTTGCACCGTAATCTATAAGCTGTTTTAATATTTCATTGACATCATTTCCATTTTGAGTCGTACCTGCTTCATGTAACGCTACTTGAGCAACAATCGGAATATTCGTTTGCTTACGCAATACTTTAACGGCATGAAGTAATTCAAATTCATCGTAAAAAGTTTCTAATAGTAATCCATCAACCTGTTCTTCTAGTAAAGCACCTGCCTGTTCAAGTAGCATAAATTCTCGCTCCATATCAGTCGTTGTGACAGCTCCGATATGTTTCATACCACCGATTGTTCCTAAAATTGCATTTCTGTTTGTAACAGATGCTTTCGCAAGCTTCACTGCCGCTTTATTAATTTGAACAACTTGATTTTCTAAGCCATACATACGTAATTTCGCCTCATTTGCTCCATACGTATTTGTTTGAATCACATCTGCACCAGCAGCTACATATTGTTTATGAATCGATATAATTAGGTCTGGATCAGATACATTCAATTCTTCAAAACTACTTTGCAAACCATGTGAATGTAATAACGTTCCAACCGCACCATCACCTATTACAATTCCTTTTGATAATAAATCTAGTAATTTCACGAATCTCCCTCATTTCTATCAATATAAAAACCCCCTCTTCACTTTGAAGAGGGGGACATAATTGTTCCGCCTCTTATTATGCAAAACATTCGTTTTGCAGGTATTAGCACCGTTTCAAACATTTCGTTTGAAGGTTGCCGGGTTTCACAGGGCCTTTCCCTCCACCGCTCTCAATAAGAGTTGTCTTTATTATTTTATTTATGTAGCTAAAAGGAAATGCGTTCCCCTTTTAACAATGTTTGTTAATTTTTTATAAATTTAGCATGCACAAATATAAAAGTCAATGACACTTGCGGAAAAATAAAAATTATTTAAAATAAAGTTGCAATTCAATTAACTTTTGTTGTAAAGTTAAAAACATAATAAAAATTTCATACGAACATTCTTATCTAGAGAGGTAGAGGGACTGGCCCTATGACGCCTCAGCAACCATTAACATTTGTTAATAAGGTGCTAATTCCAGCAAATTGTGAAAGATTTGACAGATGAGAAGAAGACTCTATTCAATCCGAAAGCCTTCTTCTTAGAAGGCTTTTTTTTATTTTATATTCAACTACTGGTTCAATTTAAAAAGGAGGAATTTTTACATGTCAACTATCGAAACAAAACTAGCACAAATCGGAAATCGTAGCGAAACTACAACAGGAACTGTTAATCCACCCGTTTATTTCTCAACCGCTTATCGTCACGAAGGACTTGGTAAATCTACCGGCTTTGACTATTCACGAACTGGAAATCCAACTCGTGGTCTTTTAGAACAGGCAATCGCAGATTTAGAATATGGCCAACAAGGTTATGCCTGTAGTTCAGGTATGGCAGCTGTTCTCCTCGTCCTTTCATTATTCCGTTCTGGAGATGAACTTATTGTATCCGAAGATTTATACGGGGGAACGTATCGCTTATTTTCCGAACACGAAAAAAAGTGGAATGTTCGATGTAGATACGTAAATACACAATCTATTAAACAGATTGAGCAAGCTATCACAACTGAAACGAAGGCTATTTTCATAGAAACTCCGACTAATCCATTAATGCAAGTTACTGATATTGCCGCTGTCGCAACTGTAGCGAAAAGACACAGACTACTTCTTATCGTAGACAATACATTCTACACGCCTTATATACAGCAGCCATTAACAGAAGGTGCTGACATCGTACTTCATAGTGCAACGAAATATTTAGGTGGGCATAATGATGTATTAAGCGGACTTGTCGTTGCAAAAGGAAAGGAACTTTGTGAGGAAATCGCTCATTATCATAATGCCTCCGGTGCTGTCTTAAGCCCATTTGACTCATGGCTATTAATTCGTGGTATGAAAACTTTAGCGCTTCGCATGAAACAACATGAAGAAAATGCGAAAGCAGTTGTTACTTATTTAAATGATGAGGATGGTGTGACAGATGTCTTTTATCCAGGGAGAGGCGGTATGATTTCATTCCGACTTAAAGATGAAGCTTGGATTAATCCATTCTTACAATCTTTATCCTTAATCACATTTGCCGAAAGCCTTGGTGGTGTAGAAAGTTTAATGACTTATCCAGCAACGCAAACACATGCTGATATTCCAGAAGAAATCAGAACGGCGAACGGTGTATGTAATCGTCTTCTTCGATTCTCCGTCGGCATTGAAAACAGTAATGATTTAATTCAAGACTTAAATCAAGCCATTAAACTTGTAAAAGAAGGTGTGAGAATATGAGTTATTCTATAGATACACTCTTACTACACAACCAATATAAACACGATGCACAAACAGGAGCTGTTAACGTTCCCATTTATAACACATCAACATTTCACCAGTTTGATGTAGATACTTTTGGCAAATACGACTATAGCCGATCTGGAAATCCAACTCGTGAAGCTTTGGAAGATATCATTGCTTTATTAGAAGGCGGAACAAAAGGATTCGCCTTTGCCTCAGGCATTGCAGCGATTTCTACTGCTTTTCTCCTTCTTTCACAAGGCGATCACGTTCTCATTTCAGAAGACGTATACGGAGGCACTTATCGAATTATAACTGAAGTACTCTCCCGTTACGGTGTTTCACATACATTTGTTGATATGACCAATTTAGAAGAAATAAAGCAAAATATTAAATCGAATACGAAACTCTTTTATGTAGAAACACCATCTAACCCACTTTTAAAAGTAACAGATATTCGCGAGGTTTCTAAACTCGCAAAATCTATTGGTGCTCTTACATTTGTTGATAATACTTTTTTGACACCATTATTCCAGAAGCCACTTGATCTTGGCGCCGATGTCGTTCTTCATAGTGCTACAAAATTTATTGCTGGTCACAGTGATGTTACTGCCGGATTAACGGTCGTAAAAGATGCCGAACTCGCTCAAAAGCTTGGATTTTTACAAAATGCATTTGGCGCTATTTTAGGACCTCAAGATTGTTCTCTCGTACTTCGCGGTCTAAAAACATTACATGTACGTCTTGAGCACTCAGCTGCAAATGCCAATAAAATTGCACACTATTTACAAGAGCATGCTAAAGTACAAAATGTCTATTATCCGGGATTACAAACACATCTTGGATTTAATATTCAACAATCTCAAGCAACGTCAGCTGGAGCGGTCTTATCGTTTACTTTGCAGTCAGAAGATGCACTCCGCCAATTTTTATCAAAAGTAAAATTACCTGTTTTTGCAGTGAGTTTAGGAGCTGTCGAATCGATTCTTTCCTACCCAGCTAAAATGTCCCACGCCGCACTGTCGCAAAAAGCTCGTGATGAAAGAGGTATCTCTAATTCATTACTTCGCTTATCAGTCGGTCTTGAAAATGTTAACGATTTAATATCCGATTTTGAAAATGCCCTCTCTTATGTAGAAGAACCTGTAAATGCGTAGAGAGAAAAGAAGATATGAGATTAAGTTCTCATATCTTCTTTTTATGCGGTTTAGTATATTCTTTTTAGTGTTTTTTCTTTTTGTACTCAAATTTTTTTGTCTTCTTCAACCATCCTCCTCGTTAGTCTAATGAGGGGTAGCGTCAGGAAAATGCGGATTTACAACGCTAAGGAAATATCACTTATTAAAAAAAGCCGATTCCCCTCTCAAGGAATCGACTTTTTTATTTATTCTTAATGAACTAACGCATGCGTTAGTTCATTAAGAAAGATGTTTGAAAAAATAGCCTGTATATATTTGAACGATGAATAACTTACCTATTTCCTTTTGTTTACACCGAATACAAAACAATCAGACAAACAAAACATATTATTTATCTGTTTGTTTTTGCTTCTTTTTCAAATACTCCGCACGCAATTTTTCAAGTTGCTGCTTTTTATCAAATTTGGCAGGCGTCTGTTTTTCATGAAACTTTGCCACAGCTACCTGACTTTTGTAATCCAATTGATATTTGCCCACTTTGTTCACCTACTTTTCTTGTCTTTACAGAGAATCTATTCAACAAATATAATATACCTTATTTTACTGAAGCAAATCTTATTACTTTAGTAGTTTTTCTACTTACATCTATCTTAATCCAAATATCCCTTTATCTAACTAACCTGCCCCGTTAGTCTAAGTAGGAAACTTCACAATCTCAATAGAGTAAAACCTATCGGTACATAATCCAATCACCTTTCAATTAGACCTCATAATGTCTCATAAGACTTGTATCAAAATACTTATCGTTGTAAATGCGTATTTTCTTGACTCTACCCCAATTATAATAAAACAACTTTATTGTTTTTTAAAGAATTTTATTGTAAATGAAACTACTTTATTATCTCTGTACAAAAATTTAATCATTGGGGGTTTTGTTCATTCCCACTCATTATTAGCCTTCACCAATCGGGCGTTTACGGGCAGCCCGCCTCCCACAAATAGTGGGATAAAAGCACATCACTTATTTACAAATAATGGTTTTATCGATATATTAAGAAATACAAGGGGGTAAAAATAATGGATACTTGTTCTGATATTTTAATCGTTATCGATTTACAAAATGGGGTATGTTATAGCGGAGAGCATTTATTTGATTTACAAAACTTGCTTACAAAAGTAAATAAAAGAATTTCTTCATACAGAAAATCAAATAAACCAATCATTTTTGTTCAACATTGTGATGATGATTTAGTACCCGAAAAAGAACTTTGGGCTATTCATACTGATCTAGATGTTCAAGACCAAGATTTCTTTGTGAGAAAAACACATGCAAATTCATTTTATAAAACAAACTTAAAAGAAATTTTAGATCAATTATCTGTACATCGTATTGAATTTTGTGGCGCCCAAACAGAGTACTGTATGGATGCTACGATTAAATTTGCTCACGGACTAGGGTACGAAAACTTTATGGCACCTAAAATAACTTCTACATTAAACAATCCATTTATGTCCGCAAAAGAGACAATTGACTTTTATGAGAATATATGGAATCACAGATTTTTAAAGTTGCTAAAAGATGAGCTCTAGCATAAATGACGAATGACTTGATCATTCTAAGATTGATCAGCTACACTCAAGTGTCTCATTATCCTCATAAAAAAGCTGATTACATCGGGCTTCTTTTAACCTGTTTTATATTCTATATATAGCATTATAATTCCTTTGTCATATTATTTTAAAAATTTTGTATATTCATTTGAAAGAATAAGAAAATCATGATAAAATTGTGTTACAAATATATCTATATCTTTCAATTTTTAAAATGCATCAAAATTTTCGCCCAAAAGCGTCATTTTACAAAACTGTGCTAATTTATCCATTTTATTTACATCAGGGTCTCTTTTCTTACAATTTCTTTACTTTAGGAAATTTTTTCTGCAACAACTGTTTTCTTTTCTTTAATTTTTTGGTATGTATAGTATGGTATAACAGCTCACACGGAGGTGGAAAAGAACATGTTAGAAACCTTTCAAAAAGAAATAGAACTTTATGAAAGCAATGCAGAATTATTGAAAGTACTTGCTCACCCAGTTCGTTTATGTATCGTAAAAGGATTAATCGAGCGTGGTCCAAGCAACGTTTCTACAATGTACACTGGCTTAAACATGCCACAGTCTACAATTTCACAGCATTTAGCAAAATTAAAAAGTGCTAAAATCGTTTCTAGTGAAAGAAAAGGATTAGAAATTTACTACAAAGTAGAAAACGAAACAATTATTCAACTCGTTCGCGTATTATTAGGTTAGGGACTAATAAACAGAGAAAAAGAACGTATTCTATATTTTTCATCTCATATCTTTAATATAAATATATATCATGAGGGGAAATATATAATACTACATACGTCGTATTAAAAAACAAGACACAGAAATATGCTGTGTCTTGTTTTTTATATTGTTAAATACCGATTCAGATGTAAATTCTGTATGTCTTTCGTATGTATAACAACATCAAAGGCATTCCCTAATCCTCCGTTCAAAATCATAGAACGAATTGCTCGATTTTGTTTTTGAGTTTCAGAAAAAGGATTCGTATCTTGATGACTCGTAAGCTGTTCTAATATTCCTGCAGCTAACAAAAACTCAGATTGCTTCTTATGCCATACTGCACTCATTCCCTGAAAGTTAAAAATCTCCTTTAACTCATCCCAATGAATATGAGTAGTAAGATCCATTTCCCCTGGATACGCTAAAGGATTACGTATTAACTTATGCTTATAATACCCACGTAAACTTCCTTCCCGATGCGCAGGGTACGTCCATTCTGCTTTTGTGTATCCATAGTCAACTGTAATACATATACCTTTTTGAAACCATTTTGCAATTCCTTTTATATAATCTTCCATCGCAATTGGCACCTCAAAACGCTGCCCTTCTGCAATATGAATGTTATATTTCAGTAAGTAGCGACCGATTCTTTTATCTAACGGTCTACATACTTCAGCAAGGTTCCCTTCCTCTGTATACGTAATACGTACTTCATACAACATTCCATTTCTCTTCTCAATTACTTCAACAGGAAATGCATCAAATAACTCATTCGAAAAAAGAATTCCTTCGAATGACTCTCCCATTTTACTATAAGATGTATAATACGATACATTAGAAAATGAGCACAGATTCTCTTGTTGTAATTTTCTATGAAAAGGGCTCACTTCAATCATTGAATAGTTTAAATCAATAAAGGTTTCCGGAGATAATTGCTTCCATTCTTGTAAAACATCATAGGCAAACTTTCCTGTTCCCCCGCCAATCTCACAAATATTTGGAGCGACTTCATCATTCTCAACAAGACGAATAAAAAACTTAGCAAATGTTTTTGCAAAAGCAGAGGATACATTGCTACTTGTAAAAAAATCGCCTTGTCTTCCAATCTTTTCACGGTCCTTCATATAATAGCCATGCCCTTCTGCATACAATACGAGGTTCATATACGTACTATATGAAATCGAATAATCTTTCTCTTTCCCCATCCATTCTCTTAAAATGAGCTCCATCCCCATAATGACTCCTTATTGTAAAAATGGATTATTTTCTTTTTCAAAACCGATGCTTGTTTCTGGACCATGTCCACATAGCACCGCTGTTTCATCTGGCAATACGAATAATTTCTCTTCAATACTTCCAATTAATTCAGCAAAACTTCCACCAGGTAAATCAGTTCTTCCAATACTCATTTGGAATAATACATCTCCTGAGAACACTGCATTCGCCTCTTTACTATAATAAGAAATACTTCCTGGAGAGTGTCCTGGCGTCTCAAAAATTTCAAAATTAAATGAACCGACTGTTAATGTACCTTCTGCATCAATAATATGATCCGCTGGCTTAGCTGTAATACTACGGTTCATCATAAAAATTTGAGAGCCATTTACAGTTCCATCTCCTAACCAATCTGCTTCTTCTTTATGTACGTATACAGGAATATGGAAAGCGTCTCTTACCGCATCAACAGCACCAATATGATCAAAGTGGGCATGCGTTAATAAAACCGCCAGTGGTTTTAATTGTTCTTCTTGTAAATATGTAACGAGCTTCTCTCCTTCATGACCAGGATCAAAGATAATACACTCATTTTGATCATTCGTTAAAATATAAGCATTTGTTTGTAATGGTCCTAACGGCATTTGTTTCCATTTCATATGAAAATCTCCTCCAGTTATTAAACTTACTTTTAATGATACAACATTTCTTTCTCTTAGGAAAAGAAAGGATGCTATCTCGACAATCATTTTTAAAACATGTACAATGTAAAAGAGTAAATATTCTAAAAACTCATATTTAAGAATAGGTAGACAGAGGAGGATATTGTATGGGCCTTGTTATTATTTTTACGCTTGTCACTCTGTTAGCTGTTTTTGCTACGCTTAGAACACTTCGCGAAAAGAACTTTTTCGCAGGCGGCTTTGCAATTGCGACTGTACTCGTTTTCGGATGGTTTACGATCATGACTGTTCTATATAACGGGTATCCGCCAGCAGCTTAATTCACTTACATGTTATTCTTCATCAAGATTTTACGCAAAAAGAGGAAGGGTTTCCCCCTTCCTCTTTTCACATTTCACAACTTATATCATCTTCGCTTCGTATTTGTGCTTTTTTACAAGCCAAGCTCCTCCAATAACACCTGCATCATTACCAAGTATTGCAATGGCTAACTTCGTACTCTTTACAGCACGTGAGAAAGCATATTGCTCGAAATAACTTTGAATTGGTTCTAATAGTGCATCTCCAGCTTTAGAAACGCCTCCACCAATAACAATTTTCTCTGGGTTCAACGTACTAGAAAGATTCGCTACAGCTAATCCTAAATAAGAAGCTACTTTTTCTACTACTTCATTTGCTAGTTCATCACCTTGTCCGTGCGCTTCAAAAACATCTTTTGATGTAATACGTCCTTCTTCTGCTAACATAGAACGTAACATGCTTTCTTTATCAGTCTCTTGTATTTTCTGCATAGCAACACGCACAATACCCGTTGCAGAAGCTACTGTTTCTAAACAACCAGATTTTCCGCAATTACATGGGAAAGCATTTTCTGTAACGACTGTAATATGTCCAATCTCACCAGCAGCACCACTTACACCGTGTACAATCTCACCATTGGCGATTACACCACCACCGACACCAGTGCCAAGCGTCATACAAATTAAATCTTTTGCTCCTTCGCCAGCACCTTTCCACATTTCGCCAAGCGCTGCTAAGTTTGCATCGTTATCAATTACAACAGGTAACCCTGTTTCTACTTCTAGTAAATCTTTTAATGGATAGTTTTTCCACCCTAAATTAACCGCTTCATAAATCATTCCAGATGCCACATGCACAGGACCAGGAGCTCCCATACCAATACCAATTAACTTGCTTTTTAATTCGCCTAACTCTTCTAATTTTTTATCAATTGCCTTCGCTACGTCAAGTGTAATATGTTTTCCTTGCTCATTTGTATTCGTAGGGATTTCCCACTTATGTAAAATTTCACCGTATACATTAATAAATGCTAATTTAATCGTTGTACCACCAAGGTCAACACCAACTAACCATTTCTCTTCCATGTTGCTTACCTACCTTTATCTAATTCTTATTTAGCTCTTTTTGAATTTCTTGCTTCAATAAAAATAAAGCTGTTTGATAGTCTTGTGGATCGATTAGCTGTGACTGATTTAATTCACGTAGCTCATCTTGCATTAATTGCAAATCTGCAATTCGATCACCCGTATAAATAATCGTACCAAATTTCTTTAGCAATTGCTGAATATCATAAATAGATACCATTTCATCACCCTCTATGCTCACTTACTATAAAAAATTATAATAAGAAAACGTTCACATATTTTATTATAATCAAGAAGAAAAAGTCTCGTCAATTTTTATTTGTCTATACAAGCCCATTTATAACCATTGTTCCTTTTTCTGTAATAATTTTTTCTACATTTTTATCAAATGGTTCCACTGGAATTTGTTTTACCATTTGAAAATCATAAGCTAATGATAGCGTTTTCCCTTTATAACGCACGAGATAACGATCATAATAGCCCCCGCCGTATCCAATCCGTTCTCCTCGCTCTGTATAAGCTACACCTGGTACGATTTGAAGGTTAATTTCATCCGCATTCACTTCTTCAGTAAGCGATGGAATCGGTTCACGCAAATGCATATACACTGTTTCTAATTGATCAAAATTACTAATTTGCCGGAAGGACATTGTTCTTGTTCCTGTATTACACTTCGGAACTACAACTTTCTTTCCTTCTTCCCAAGCTTTTTCGATAATAGGATATGTATTCACTTCATTTTCCATTGAAAGAGTGATTCCAATTGTTTCAGCTTCAACCCACTCTTTTTGCGCATACAACGAAACTGCGATTTGCTCTGATAAAGTTGCATACTGTTCTTCCGATAAAGAATTCATGTGTTCTATTATTTGTTTACGTAAACGTATTTTCTCTTCTTTCACACATCTTCCCCCCTACAGTGACACTTTACTCTATGATGATAGTGTATCACTTTTAATATAGGAATCGAATAAAAAAAGAAACAGTAGGAAAATATTCCTACTGCTTACTTTGTTTCACGGTGTAACGTAGACTTCTTGTCACGCTTGCAATACTTTTTAAGCTCGATACGCTCAGCGTTGTTACGTTTATTTTTCTTTGAGATATAGTTACGATCTCCGCATTCTGTACATGCTAGAGTAATATTCACACGCATTCTTATTTCCCTCCAGTACTAATAACTTAAATCAGACTATACCATAATACCACTTTTAAAATAAAAATTCTACACCTTTTGATATTGTCTAATTTTTTCTATAAGATTTTTCATGTTTTCCCTTGCTATCACTGGATTTCTAGCATGTGAATACACCAAAAATTTTGGTTGTTTTGTATCAGAAACGATATAAGACCATTCTTTTTCGGTATATTTGAACTGCACTCCTTCAAATATACCTTCTTCCTTTCTTTCCATATCGGCCAATAATTTCCTCATCACTTTCCCTTTTTCGTTCCATGAACACACAACTTCATCATAAAGTAAATAAAGCGGCGGTGATTGCTCTACTATGCTAAGAAACGCCTTTTCTTGCAGTGCTATTAACTCGAATAACTTTCCAATTCGATATAAAATATCTCGTTTCCACTTTACTTGAAACGCCTTTTTTTCATCATGTATATAAAATAGAAGGTAACATTCTCCTAATTTCAAAGACATTGGGTAAATATTCCCTTTTGATTCCAGTAATAAGTCAGGAAGATCTATTTCTTCAAAATCTGTACCTTGGTAAATATTACTATGATTATCATATAACTCGAAATAATTTCCTTGCTCAGAAAACATAAGCGCCATATTCGCTTTACTTGATTTCATCAAAGCTTTCACATGATCTTTTTGTTCGCCCGCATAAATCCATGTAACTGTGCACCCAAGCCTTTGAAGAAAGAGCATAAGTAAATGTTGTAACATATCATTTCTCTTATTAATAAGAAGATGAAACTTTTGTTTTTGTATTTGTTCAATATCAATGCATTCTAATACAGCTTCTATATAGTCATTTAAAGAAACGTGGACTGGCGTATTTTGTCCCATTTCTTTCTCACATACGTAATAAAACGACTCGGACATATATACTTGTTCTATTGCTTTTTGCTGCTTATACGTTAACAGCATTCCATTCTTACCATACAGCTTTATAACAACTTCTTTTTCATTTTCCACTTGAACGAAAACCCCACCTGCACATTGCAAATTATGAATGCTATACTGAAAAAGTGACTCGTTCATCTCTTTACATTCCATCGTATGAATCCCGATACCATGAATAGCATGTAAAAATAAATTTTTATAAGAAGTTGTTTCTATATGTTCTTGACTCCCAATTAGTATGCTTTCCCCTTTTCCGAAAAGAGATCCATACGCCATCGCCACTTTTACAATAAATTGCGGAGTAATCTCAACATTCCCTCTCCCTACAATACGGCTTTTTTGTAACCAGCCAGCGCTTTTTTCACTTTCTTGAACACCAGCCGATCCTACTATCGAATGACTATCAATGGCCTTATAAGGCCATAATTTTCCTTTTTGCTTAATGACCGTACTCTTCCCTATATGACAATGATCCGCTACAATACTTTTTTGAAACAACGTAACGTCATCTTCAACCATTGTATGCTCTCCTATTGTCGTTTCTAATAGCTCACAATACTCCCCAATGTGAGCATTTGCAAAAACAATACTTTTTTGAAGATGAGAGTAACTTGAAACAATACTATTTTTCCCGATAATAGAGTACGGCTCAATTACAGCCCCCGCACCAATCTTTGCTCCTTCTCCAATAAAAGATGGGCCATGAATTTTCGTCCCTTTTCCAATCGTCACACCTTCTCCCATCCATACCATCGGTAACACTTCCGTATAAGGAATAGGTACTTGCAATTTTTTCGTTAACAAATCAAATTGTGCTTGTCGATATTGATCAAATGTACCAATATCTAACCAATAACCTTCTGACAAATATGCAAATAACGCGTTCTTATTTGCTAATAATGGAAACACATCTTGACTGAAATCAAAAAATTCTCGGGGTGGTATGTAAGAAAAGATTTCTGGCTCCATAATATAAATCCCTGTATTCACAATATTGGAGATTACCTCATTCCAACTCGGTTTTTCTATATATCGTGTAACCTCTTGTTCTTTGTTCATTACAACCAAACCGAATGAGAGTGGGTTTTCTACTTCCTTTACAAACATAGTTACCATTCTTTTCTTTTGTTCATGAAACGCAATTCCTTCTGATAATCGAAAATCAGTTAATGCATCTCCACTTATAACAACAAATGTTTCATCTAAAAAGTTTTCCGCTTGTTTAATACTTCCTGCCGTTCCAAGTGGAGGGGAGTCTTCAAAATAGTACAAGTTAACTCCCCATTTACTACCATCGCCAAAATATTGCTTAATGGCCGCACTCATATATTGAACTGTAATTGCAATTTCACGAATACCATGCTGACGTAACAATTCAATATTGTATTCCAAAACTGGTTTTTCTAATAATGGCAACATCGGCTTTGGAGTATTACATGTTAATGGTCTAAGGCGTCTTCCTTTTCCTCCAGCTAAAATAACCCCCTTCATATACTTCAGCCTCCACTTATATAATGTTCAATAAATCCATACACCATATGTATATTCTCTATCCCACATGAACTAGCAATATAAGCTTGATTGTTTCAACAAATCATTGTGCTATGGAAAATCTCTGCTTATAATCTTCTTCCATATAAAATGAAACTTTAATAAGAAGGGCTATTTTTATCACCCTCAAACAACAAAGAAAGCGCTTACTGTTAACTTAGTAAAAAAGCACTGAATAAAAACCAATAATACTAATTTTCCCATTATATTATGATACATCTTATCATCATAAACTAAAGGAAACAACGAGCTTTTTTTGTCATGTTTTGACTAAAAAAAGCAGGTGATTTCTCATCACCTACTTTCCTTCCTATTCATTCAATAAATAATGCTTTCCTTTTACTAAATAAAATACATTCTCAGCAATATTTGTAACATGATCTGCTACACGCTCAATATATCTTGCAACAAAGGATAATTGTGTAATTTGTGTAATAGCCTCTGGTTGTTCAGGGATCGAGGATATAAATTCACGAATTGCCTTCCCATATATTTCATCAACTGAATCATCCATCTCAGCAATTTGTTTAGCAAAAGTTAAATTTTCTTGTTCGTATGCTTCCAATGCTAAATTTAGCATCTTATGAGCAATCGCAAACATTTCATCAAGATTTTGCAAACTAACTGTTACTTCTTTTTCCCCAAGACGAATTGTGGATTTCGCAATATTAACAGCATGGTCTGCAATACGCTCTAAATCTGTCGCTGTTTTAATTGAAATAAAAATTCTTCTTAAATCACTTGCTACAGGCTGTTGCTTCGTAATAAGCATAAGAGCAAGATCGTTTATTTCCTCTTCTAAATTATCCATGCGGTAATCACCATCAATGACCTCTAACGCTTTCTCTACATCTCTTGTATGCAGACCTTCCATAGCAATTAATAAAGCTTCCTTTGCTAATTCACCAAGCTCAATTACCTTTTGCTGTAACGTTTTTAAATCACACTGAAACTGTTCTCTTACCATCGTTTCTTCCCCCTCAATATTATGTGCCATTTTATATAAATCTCCTATCTAACCTCTTATACTTGCCATAAGCAGTAAGATAGGAGAAGTTTTAATTCTCTATTAAAATGAGGTAAAAATAAGAAATGCCCTCTGTTAAGAGGGCATTTTCTCTTAGCCTTGCTAGCGATATCAACCGAATCGTCCTGTGATATAGTCTTCTGTACGCTTATCTGAAGGGGTTGTGAATAATTTATTTGTATCTGTATACTCCACAACTTCCCCACTTAAGAAGAACGCTGTTTTGTCTGAAATACGCGCTGCTTGTTGCATGTTATGCGTTACAATTACAATACTAAAGTCTTTCTTTAACTCTTGAATTAATTCTTCTACTTTTAACGTCGAAATTGGATCTAACGCCGATGTTGGTTCATCCATTAAAATAACGTCTGGTTCAATCGCTAAGCAACGTGCAATACATAAGCGTTGTTGCTGTCCACCAGATAAACCGTATGCGTTATCATGCAAACGATCTTTTAATTCATCCCAAATTGCTGCCCCGCGTAAACTTTTTTCAACAATTTCGTCCAACGTTTTTTTATCACGAACACCGTGGATTTTCGGTCCATATGCTACATTTTCATAAATAGATTTTGGAAATGGATTTGGCTTTTGGAACACCATTCCTACATGTGTGCGTAATTCTTCAACTGGATACGATTTATCAAATATATTACGTTCTCTATATTCAATCACGCCTGTAGTTCGAACGATCGGTACTAACTCTACCATACGATTTAATGTTTTTAAGTACGTTGATTTACCGCAACCACTTGGTCCAATAATTGCTGTAACTTCATTCTCATGAATACTTAAGTTAATATCCTTTAAAGCATGGTCTTCTCCATACCATAAATTTAGGTTTTTCGTATCAAATACTACTTTTTTTGGAGCAGTCTGGATTTTCTCTTCGTTTTTCACCTGTACATTTACTACTGTTGCTACCATTTGAATTCCCCTTTCATCCACTTCCAACTTATTTTCGATTCCGTAACCATAAGACAAATATATTGATAAAGAGTAACAGACCTAGCAAAACAATCATCCCAGCTGCTGCTACATACTGAAATTCTTCTTGTGGTCTACTCATCCAATTAAAAATTTGAATTGGTAAAACTGTAAATCTATCAAACATACTAAATGGAACATAATTTGCAAACGCTAATGCTCCGATTACTAACAACGGTGCCGCTTCTCCAATTGCTCTTGATACCGCTAACGTACAACCCGTTATAATTCCTGGGAAAGCTACCGGCAATACAATTTGATACATCGTTTGCCACTTCGTAGCACCTAATCCGTAAGAAGCCTCTAATAATGAACTTGGTACAGATCGTATCGCTTCTTGACTAGCTACAACAACTGTCGGTAAGACGAGCAAACTCATCGTCAGCGCCGCTGCAACAATACTCTCGCCTAAATGAAGAGCATATACAAAAATAGTTAAGCCAAGTAATCCAAATACAACGGAAGGTACTCCTGCTAACGTTTGATTATTAATTTCTATTACCTTTTTAAATATAGATTCCTTCGCATATTGCTCTAAATAAAGGGCAGTCCCGACTCCAAATATAAATGAGACCGGTATAACAATACTCATAAATAATATTGTCCCCGACAAAGCTGCAGCAATCCCGGCTTCTTTCGGATTACGTGAAGCGAAGTTTGTAAAGAAATCTATTGAAAGATAGCTTAACCCTTTTTCAAAAATTTGAAAAAGCAAAATAAGCAAAATTACGATTGAAAACAAAATTGCTATATAAAATAACAATTTGTAAATTCGATCTTTAAAAAAACGTGATGCCATATTTTCTTGTATTTTTTTATGATTCAACATTCGCATATTATGTCACCCTCCTAAAACGGCGCACAATATACTGCGAAATGATGTTCATTATAAAAGTAAACAAGAATAACGTTGCGCCTACGGCATACATACTGTAATAAGCAATCGTTCCATGCGGAGCATCGCCTAAACTCACTTGCACAATATAGGCTGTTAACGTTTGAATAGAGTGCGTCGGATCCAGCGATACATTCGGTGTGGATCCCGCTGCAATTACAACTATCATTGTTTCACCGATTGCCCTAGAAGCCGCTAATATAATCGCTGCCATAATTCCTGTCAAAGCTGCGGGAAACACTACTTGTTTTACCATCTCAAACCGAGTCGCACCAAGCGCTAACGAGGCTTCTTTCGTCCCTTTCGCCACAGCTCTCATCGAGTCTTCAGATAAAGATGCAACTGTAGGTATCATCATAAATCCAATCACGATTCCTGGACTAATTGCATTAAAAAACTGTAAATCCGGTATCATTCGTTGTAAAAGTGGCGTGACAACTGTTAATGCAAAAAAACCATATACAATTGTCGGGATACCTGCTAATAGTTCTAACATCGGCTTTAATATTTTTCGCGCACCGTTTGAAGCGTATTCGCTCAAAAATACAGCACACGCTAAACCGATAGGAATTGCTACAAACATGGCGATTGCTGTTACAAGGACTGTTCCACATATAAGTGGTAATATACCGAATTTAGGATCTTCAAAAAACGGTAACCATTCTTTCTCCGTCAAAAAGGAGTATAATGATATTTTTTGAAAAAACATCATTGTTTCATTTGCCAACGTAAAAATAATTCCAATTGTCGTCACAATAGACACACTAGCAATTATTTTTAATAATAATGGAACTATTTGATTGATTCGCTGCGTTTTTTTTCTTTGTTTTGTATTTCTTTCAATCAAATGTTGTACAGAAAATGTAATTTGACTTTTGTCATTATGAGCCAAAGATGAAAACCCCTTTCCACCCTGACATTACCTTTTGATTTCTGTTAACATTCGCAGCTGTTCATTATATTTTTCTTTTCGTAATTTTACATATCCAACCTCTTCAGCGAGGTTACCAACATGTTTGATCATAAACTCAGCATAATTTGCTACATTTATTTTTTGTCGGATAGATGCATCATTCACATAAGTAAATAACGATCTAGATAACGGCTTATAATCACCTGATTGAATAGTCTCTTTCGTCGGAAATACACCGTTCACTTTTATCGCTTTCACCCTATCTCGATTGGCCATATAATAAGCATATCCTACAAAAGCAATGGCATTTTTATCATGCATTACTCCTTGCATAATAACTTGATCATCTTCAGACAAAGAGACTTTTTTTACAATGCGACGATTTTGTAAGATGACATTTTGAAAATAATCATAAGTACCAGAGTCTACACCTGGTGCATAAAACTTCACTTGTGCACGTGGCCATATTGAATGAACTTGCGACCATCGCTTCTCTCTTCCATCTTCACTCCATAAGAGACGTAACTCGTCTACTGTCATATTGTCTACCCAAGTATTGTGACGATTTACAACAATCGTAAGACCATCATAAGCAACCTCAAAGGGTGTAAACTGAATGGAGTTATTCTTCATTTCATTTTCTTCCACTTGTTTCATTACTCTCGAAGCATTATTTATATCCACTTCTCCTTTACTGAAACGATTAAATCCTCCTCCAGTTCCAGAAACACTAATAGAAATTTTCACGTTTGGATGCTCCTTTGTATATTCCTCCGCTACTGCTTCTATAATAGGAAAAACCGTTGAGGATCCATCAACTCTCACTTCTCCCATTTCGTTCACAGCAAATGCAGTAGACATGCCAAAACAAAGGAACCATGTCGATAATATAAAAACTTTAATCGATGCACTCATCCATTTCACGTGTTCTTCCTCCTAGAAGTAACCGGAAATAACAGGATTACAGATATAAGAATACTGCTAAACTATTAATTCGGTTTTAATTGTTTGTAAAAGTTTTGTAAAGTTCCACAGGAATCAACATAAGATAAAACTTTAATCAGTAGCCGCTATTCATTTCCACTGATAATTAATTAGTCCATAAAACAGTTATCCCCCTATACACAATATAAAATTATCATTTGTGAGACCGCGTGCTTTTTCCAATATTTTATACTTGTCCACATTTATTACACGATATGCATAAACCATAAAAAAAAGCACACTATCTTTTCAGATAGTGTGCTTTTTTTACAACTTTTTTATTCCTCATCTTGATCTTCTTTTTCATTTTTATTATCTTTTGCATCTTTTGGAGCTTCACCATTTATTTCTTGGTTTTTCAAATCATAGTAAGCATCCATAATTTCACGACTAATATATCCATTAATACCAGTCTTATCATCATGTACCCACGGAACAACAACAGAGAATGCCACTTCTGGATCTTCAAGTGGCGCATAACCTACTAATGTTAAGTTATAAGTCTCCACACGCTGACCATCTGCTTTTTTACCAATCGCTTTATCTCCACCATACACAGTTTGCGCTGTACCAGTTTTCCCTGCAGCTTTATATTTTGCACCAGTAAAGTATTTTGTAGCTGTACCGCCTGAATCGTTAAATACTTGTCTAAATCCTTCTTGAACACGTTTAATTTGTGATTCAGGCATATCAATACGATTTAGCACTTTCGGCTCCATCGAGTGAATAACTTTTCCAACTTCATCTGGTTTCGCTTCCGGTTGACGAATTTCTTTAACAACTTGCGGTTGCATACGATATCCACCATTGGCAATTGTCGAAATATATTGCGCTAATTGAAGTGGTGTATACGTATCATACTGTCCAATTGATAAATCTAATAAGAAACCTGGGATATTGTCTGTAGTACCTCTTTGTCCAGCAGATTCATTCGGTAAATCAATGCCTGTTTTTACACCAAGTCCAAACTGACCATAATAGTATCGCATCGTATCATATGCTTTTTGCGGTATATTTAACGTACCACCTCTAACATATGGAGCATTAGCGATATTCATCGCTGTTTTAAACATATATACGTTAGAAGACATTTTTAATGCTGTTAAATCATTAATATATCCCATCGTCTTCCAAGAAGATTTGCTCTTCGTCCCTTTTAATACGATTGGTTCATCCAGTTGAACTGAACCCGGTTGAATTGCACCTGTTTGATATCCTGTAAGTACTGTCGCACCTTTTACAGTCGATCCCATCGGATAAGAACTTGTCATCGTTCCTAATGCGAAATCTTGTACTTTCGTTTCGCCATTTTCATCCACTAATTGTTTCCCAGCCATAGATAATACTTCACCATTTTTCGGATTCATCATTACAACAAATGCTCGATCTAAAAGAGGTTCTGACCCTTTAAATTTCGTTAAATTTTTGGTAATAATATCTTCCACACGCTTTTGTAATTCCATATCAATTGTTAAGTTCAGATTATTACCACTTTGTCCTTGTGATACATTAATTGTTTCCAAAATATTACCGTTTTTATCTGTAATATTTTTCACTTCTGCTTTCGTACCGTGCAGGCTATCTTCATATTGCTGTTCAAGATAACTTTTCCCTACTCGGTCATTTCGATTATAATCACGAACAAGATAGTAATCTAGTCTTTCTCTCGGTAAACCTTCATCCGCCGTCGACACCCCACCAAGAACACTTCGGAATAAATCATCATACGTATATTTTCGATCCCAATCAACATTCGTATCTACACCTGGTAATGTTGCTAGGCTCTCACTAATAATCGCATATTCTTTTTCTGTAGCATCTTTTTTAATAACTTGAGGTGTCATTGCATATCCGCCGTCCATCTTACTTTTAATCGCTAGTATTTCTAAATCTTTTGCGGATAATTGATTAATCTCTTCTTCTGTTACACGACTTCGTTGACGCTCGTCTAATTCTTTATCGTCAATTTTGTTATCTTTCAATTCTTGACGATCTTTACTCGTAATTTTTGTTTTCGCTTCCTCTTTATGCATCGCAATCCAATAATCTTTTTTATCTCGATCTGTTAATTTATCTGTCGGTACTTCAATCAACTCTGCTAATTTTTTCGCTGTTTCTAAGCGATCTTCTGCAGTTGATCCTTTCATTTTTGTAAATGTAATAGTACGAACAGCTGTATTATCTACTACAGGTCGCCCATAGCGGTCAAAGATTTTCCCGCGCGGTACAGGATTACTTATCGTTGAATTCTCTTTCTTCTCTACTTCATTCTTATATTCCTCACCACGAACAATTTGTACATATCCGAGCCTTACAATAACCGCGGAGAACATTAAAAATACGCAAAAAAACAGCACGTTTAATCGAAAAGGAACGTGAGTTTTTTTCTTTTGTTGTTTCTGCTTCTTGCTCATACAAACCCCCTCTACCAACAGCTATGTAATGTGAAAGGGACACCTTCATACAGGTGTCCTCACTGCTGTCTTACATCTTTTTCTATTTTAGCATAAAACAAACGATAAGTTAACCTTCTGGTTCAGTTTGATTCTGAGTAGTTTCTTGCGCTACAACGCTGGTTTTCCCCACATTTCCCTCATCATATTTGACATTTTTAATTGCAAAATAAATAAGAAAATGTCCAGCACCTAAAATACATAGTAAGAAAGGTAAACTTTTTTCAGGCGGAAAGAATAACACAGCACATAAAAAACTTAAAACCGAACAAATCCTTCCAGCATTTAACCATAATTCCCGGACAACTACATACTCTACACGCCACTCTCTCGCATTTTTCGCTCTACCAATTACGTCATATGTCATTGACCCGTACGGAACGAGTAAAATAGGGTATGCGATCGCGATACATGCTGCATAAATAAGTAATTTTGTGTATGTAACATTGAATATAACTAAAAA
The DNA here is from genome assembly GCF_002073415.2 of Bacillus sp. FDAARGOS_235. Lineage (NCBI taxonomy): Bacteria > Bacillati > Bacillota > Bacilli > Caryophanales > Bacillaceae > Bacillus > Bacillus sp. FDAARGOS_235. The sequence goes on along the minus strand of NZ_CP020437.2, from coordinate 4,050,023 downwards.
TACGACCGCATATAAAATAATGCCTCCAAGCAAAATCGCTTTTTTTCGCCACTCTTTCTTCAACATACGAGCAACTAAGTAGTAACATACAAATGATACAGCGGAGTTGACTAAGCTATATTTCCCTAATGCGAGCTCACTATCGGTTGCTAAGTACACATATACTGAAATAACAAAAATAAATGTTCCCTCTCTCAACCCTTGGAAAAAATGAGCACGTGTAATTCTCCCCCAATTTTTATCAATCCGTCGCTCCTTCAATACTTTTGTAATTTCATAACGCCCTTCACATTCTCTCTTAGATAAAAAAAAGCTTAAAACGACAGCAATTGCAAATAGCACTAATGAAAGAAAGAATATGACAGTATAACCACTCCATTTTGCCATACGTGAAATTGTGTATCCTGCCGCTATCGGTCCAATCATTCCAGAGAAGGATGTAAGAAGTCCAAGAAACCCATTAAAGAAATCTCTTGTTTCTGGTTCTGTAATCTCAAATGTCAATAAGTTAAACGCGAGCCAATAAAAACCATATCCGACTCCTAAAAGAGCCCCCATTAATAAAATATAGTGAGAAGCGCTTTTTCCCGCTACTAAAACAACGATAAAAAAAATTGCTAACGTGCCTACGCCTATTCGTAACAAGATTGAGCGGTCAATACGTTTCGCTAATTTCCCACCTATAAGAAATGTGAGAGGCTGCAATACAACGCTGGCCAAATTATACAAGCCAAGATTCACATAATTTTGTGTTTGTTTCCATAAATAAATATTAACAAACGTATTCGATAAAGAAATTGCGAGCGTGTATAAACCTCCAATAAGGAGCAATAACACTAAATCCCGATTCACTTCAACGTCACCAATTATATGTTTCCACTTCATACACAACTCTCCTTTACTTCATGTTCTAGTCTTCCAAAGACAAGCCCAATTATGTAAAAGGAAAGCATAGAAAAAAGCTAGGAGCATTCTCCTAGCTTTTTTCTATAATTATTATAATTATTTTGCTTCTTGGTAACGCTTTTCAGCAGCGTTCCAATCTACAACGTTCCAGAATGCACCGATGTAGTCTGGACGACGGTTTTGGTAATTTAAGTAGTAAGCATGCTCCCAAACATCTAAACCGATAACTGGAGTTTTACCTTCAGTTAGAGGAGAATCTTGGTTTGGCGTGCTTGTTACTTCTAACTCACCATTGTTTACTACTAACCAAGCCCAACCAGAACCGAAGCGAGTTGCGCCAGCTTTTGCGAATTCTTCTTTGAATGCATCGAAGCTACCGAATTTCGCTTCAATCGCAGTTGCAAGTTCGCCTACTGGTTGTCCCCCGCCGTTTGGAGAAAGAATTGTCCAGAAGAATGTATGGTTAGCATGTCCACCACCATTGTTACGTACTGCTGTACGGATTGCTTCTGGTACTTCGTTTAAGTTTGCAACTAATTCTTCAACGCTTTTGTCAGCTAGTTCTGCATGACCTTCTAAAGCAGCGTTTAAGTTTGTAATGTACGTGTTGTGATGTTTTGTATGATGGATGTTCATTGTTTCTTTGTCAAAGTGAGGCTCTAAAGCATCATACGCATAAGGTAAGTTTGGTAATTCGTGTTTTGCCATTGTTATATTCCTCCCAGTTTATGTATTGCCACCATATGTGTGACATACAACTTCATTCTACCCTAATTGCCATAGGGTGCAAACAAATAAATCACATTGTCTTGCTATCATTAAAGTAGCAAAATTCCCACTTCTTTTCAATTAAAATGCTCATATATTCCGTAAAAAAAGCTTCCTTCTACAAGGAAGCTTCCTGCTGACATAATAAACATGCGAAATGGGTATGGACCCTGTAGGACTCGAACCTACGACCGGACGGTTATGAGCCGTCTGCTCTAACCAGCTGAGCTAAGGGTCCATAATTATGTATGTAATAACATATTAAACAACTGAATTCCTATCGGATATATCCTTTAAGAAATGTAAGATAAATTTACCATATAAAAAAGAAAAGTGTCAATTGTATTTTTCTCATTTAAAAGAAGAAAATTATTAAAAAGAAATTTAGTTATCTCCACTATATGTAAATATAATATATCTTGAGATTCTCTAGATTCCTACGTTACAATGACTTTATACATACATAAAGGAAGTGAATCTATGTCCATTTTTAAACAGCTAGCAAAAAGCGTATATTCGCCTAAAGATATTGCGCTTTTCCGTTTTCAAAAAATCGGTAAAACCATTTTGTATATTATGCTTCTTTGCCTAATCACTACTATTCCAAGAACTTTCTTGTACGGTAGCGTTATTCAAGACGGTGTTAATATGGTAAATAAAGTAATCGAAAAAGATTTACCTGATTTTAAAATTGAAAATGGCGAACTAACAGCAGATATTGATCAACCTATCGAAAAAGAAGATGGAAATGCCCTTTTCGTATTTGATCCAAATTCAACAAACTTAGAAAAATATCAAAATAAAACGGGTTTATTTGTTTTAAAAGATAAAGTAGTCTCCATGGGAAATGGTCAAACACAAACGTATTCCTATAACGACTTATTAGGTGCATCTCTTGAGAAAAAAGATTTACAAGACTTTATTTCTCTATTCGATAGTATCTATCCAATTTTATTATTTGTTATCGGATTTTTAGTGTACCTATTCCAATTATTCATTACTTTTGTAGGCGTGACTTTACTTGCGTTCATCGGTTCTGCTATGAGCGGACAACGTAAATTATCCTACAAACAAGTTTGGACATTAACTGCTTACAGTTACACAATTCCAACAATCTTCTTTATGATTATGGATTTATTTAAAATCGTCGTACCTGGTTCAACATTCATTTATATCGCAGTTGTTTTAATTGTTCTATACTTAACACTTAAAGAAGTTCCACAACCGAAAGAAAAATAAGAACGATAAAAAATGCCTAAATAGGCATTTTTTTTTTGGACAAGCATATATTCCTAGCAAAGGAGTGAAGAATATGAAGAGATTAGGTATATTCTTATTCGTGCTTGTTCTCGGTTATATATTTTATTACGATATAAAAATCGGTACTTTACCGATGTTAAGTTCATACAAAAAAACAACAGCTGCTCAAACTATAAAAAAAGAAGAAACAACTACAAAACAAAGCAAAAAGGAAGAAACAGATGTTACTTATAAAGCAATTGAAGTAAAAACTGGTGAGACCGTTCTTTCGATTACAGAACAAATTAATAAGAAAAAAATCCCTTCTATTGAAAAGGTAATTGATGACTTTAAACAATTAAATAAAAGTACATCTGCTACAAAAATTCAAATTGGAAAGACTTATAAATTCCCGTTATATCAATAAGCGATCACTTAATCCTTGTCAATTACATAAAGGCGCTGATACAATAGTAAAAGTGAAACCGAGCACTTCGGTTTCTATAGCCCTATATCACTTATACTATCATTGATATGAGGGACTAAATAAGAAACTTCTTTTATAAGGAGAGCGATCTATTCGTGAATGAAATGACTCATCGTACAAAAACACGTCCAGTTAAAGTCGGTAATTTAACAATTGGCGGTAATAATGAATTAATTATACAAAGTATGACAACAACAAAAACACATGATGTTGAAGCAACAGTTGCTGAAATTAAACGTTTAGAAGAAGCTGGTTGTCAGGTTGTTCGTGTTGCCGTTCCAGATGAACGCGCAGCAAATGCTATTGCTGATATTAAAAAACAAATCAACATTCCACTTGTTGCTGATATTCATTTTGATTATCGCCTTGCTTTAAAAGCAATTGAAGGTGGCATTGATAAAGTACGTATCAATCCAGGTAACATTGGTCGTCGCCATAAAGTAGAAGCTGTTGTAAATGCAGCAAAAGAGCGTGGCATTCCAATCCGTATCGGTGTAAACGCTGGTTCATTAGAGCGTCACATTTTAGAAAAGTACGGATACCCAACTGCAGATGGCATGGTTGAGAGCGCACTACATCACATTAAAATTTTAGAGGACTTAGATTTCCACGATATTATCGTATCTATGAAAGCCTCTGATGTTAACTTAGCAATTGAAGCATATGAAAAAGCTGCTCGCGCTTTTGATTATCCATTACATTTAGGTATTACAGAATCTGGCACATTGTTTGCTGGAACTGTAAAAAGTGCCGCTGGTCTTGGAGCAATTTTAAGTAAAGGCATCGGAAACACACTTCGTATTTCATTAAGTGCTGATCCAGTTGAAGAAGTAAAAGTTGCACGTGAACTATTAAAGTCATTCGGTCTTGCATCTAATGCAGCAACACTTATCTCTTGTCCAACTTGCGGTCGTATTGAAATTGATTTAATTAGCATCGCTAACGAAGTGGAAGAATATATTTCTACACTGCAAGTACCAATTAAAGTTGCAGTACTTGGTTGCGCTGTAAACGGCCCTGGTGAAGCTCGTGAAGCTGATATCGGTATTGCCGGTGCACGTGGAGAAGGATTATTATTCCGTAAAGGGCAAGTTGTTCGTAAAGTACCAGAAGAAACAATGGTAGAAGAACTGAAAAAAGAAATCGATGTAATTGCTGCTGAAATGGCTGCTGAAAGAGATAAAGAAAAAGAAACACAAGAACAATAAAAAGAAGGTTGCCCACAATATTTGTGAGCAACCTTCTTTTTTATGCAAAAAAGCTCGTCAGTTATATAACCGACGAGTTTTTATTTTGCACACTTTGGACAACGGCCGTATATTTCAAATTTATGCCCTGTTACTTCATAACCGTTAAAATCTTTATTCATAAAATCCATTGGACAGGAAGTAATCTCTTTCGTTCCCCCGCAATCTAAACAAATAAAATGATGATGATGTTCCATAATGGAACATGTAAAACGAAAATGTTTTTCACCATTTAATTCTGTTTGTTCTAAAACGCCGATTTCAGCAAAAACCGTTAAGTTACGATAAATCGTATCAAAACTAAGACCTGGATAATCATCCTTCATATGCTCTAAAACATCTTTTGCTGTTAAATAACGATTGTGAGCTGCAAATAATCTGAGCATCTCTTCCCTTTTCCCAGTATGTTTGTATCCTTTTTCTTTCATTAGGCGTAAAGCTTCTGTTAGATTCATACCTATCCCTACTTTATGCAGTTTTTTTCTTCTTCCATAAAATCGCACCGATTAAAATAAGAACTGCTATCATAACAATTGTACCACCTGGTGCTAGATCAAGTTGATACGAAGCAAACATTCCACCAATTACTGCAATTTCACCAAATAAAATGGAAAAGAAAATTGTTTGTTTAAATCCTTTAGCAATACGAATACTTGCTGCAACTGGTAACGTCATTAATGAGGATACGAGAAGAACACCTACTACACGCATTGATACTGCAATGACAAGAGCAACTAATATAATGAAGATAAAGTGAATCCATTTTGCCCTTAGACCAGTTGATACTGCGTATTCCTCATCAAATGATAATAAAAACAGCTCTTTATATAATAAAATAATTGTCGCAATAACAACAATTGCTACAATCCCAATAATAATTAAATCCGTACTCGTTACAGCACTTACACTACCAAATAAATAACTAAATAAGTCTGTGTTAAATCCATTTGCAAGTGAAATGAAAATAACTCCAATTCCCATTCCTGCTGAAAGAATAATCGGAATTGCTAATTCTTGATAATGCTTATATACAGTTCGTAACTTTTCAATTAGTAACGCTCCCCCAATCGAGAAAATCATCCCCATATATAGGGGATTTAAAAAGCCACCTGTAAAAATTGTTTTTTCAAGTAGTAAACTTGCTGCAATACCTGATAACGTCACGTGACTTAATGCATCTGCAATAAGAGATAAACGACGAATAACAACAAACACACCGATAAGCGGTGCAACAAGTCCAATTAAAATACCTGCATATAAAGAATTACGTAAAAAGTCATATTGTAAAAAATCTTGTATCATTATATCCTCCCGTGATGCTCATGCTCGTGTTTTAAACGATGGACATGATGTCCATATAAGACGGACATTTCTGCATCTTCTAACTCTCGGAACTCCTTTACATTCCCATGAAAATGTAAATGTTGGTTTAGACATGCAACATGTGTTACTTTCTCGGTAACAGCCCCCATATCATGAGTAACAAGAATTAATGTAATCCCAAGCCTTTTGTTTAAATCCTCTAATATCTCATAAAAACTTTCCACATTTTTCACATCAATCCCAACAGTAGGCTCGTCCAAAATAAGTAATTCAGGATCACTAACGAGCGCACGAGCAATAAATACACGTTGTTGTTGTCCACCAGAAAGCTCTCCAATATTGCGACCTTGAAATTCACTCATCCCTACATCAGCAATCGCATTTTCTACCTTCGCCTTGTCGTCTTTCGTGAAAAAGCGAAAAAGACCTTTTTTCGAAACGAGCCCCATTGACACAACTTCAAAAACAGTTGCTGGAAAACCAGAGTTGAAACTATTTGCCTTTTGGGATACATAGCCAAGTTTGTTCCATTCTTTAAACTTCTTGCTATCAACACCAAACAAGCGAATACTCCCTTGTTTAGGCTTTAAAACGCCTAATAAACATTTTAGTAAAGTGGATTTCCCAGAACCATTTGGCCCAACTAAACCTAAAAAAGCTCCCTTCGGAACTTGCAAATTAATATTTTCTAACACATTTCGATCTTCATATCGAAACGTTAATCCTTCTATTTCCAATATATTATTCATAGCATCTCACCTATTTTAATTCAGAATGATTCCGATTTATATCTATTTGAATTATAGTACAGCTTATTATAGTTGTAAACCAATCTGCCTAAATTATATCTATTTTTTCAAGAAACCTTACTATTATAACAAAAAGCAGAGAAAAATTCTCTGCTTTCGAAAAATATTCCAAGTAACTTTTTAGTGGATAGCTGATTTAAACTTACCACCATTTGTTTCTTGTGTACTCATAATCGTAACAAACGCATTTTCATCAATTTCATGCACAATTGATTTTAACTTCGTCACTTCCAAACGCGTTACAACTGCATAAATAACTTCTTTTTCTTTATCCGTGTAACCACCTTTGGCTACAAGCTTTGTAGTTCCACGACCGAGACGATGCAAAATGGCATTTGATACTTCCTCATACTGATCTGATACAATTAAAACTGCTTTCGTTTCATCTAAACCTTGAATTACCGTATCAATTGTTTTGAATGCAATATAGTACGTCATAACAGAATACATAGCTTGTTCGACACCAAATACAAATGCTGCCCATGCAAAAACAAATAAGTTCACAAACATTACGAATTCACCAACAGAAAACGGTAATTTCTTCGTTAATAAAATCCCCATAATTTCTGTTCCGTCCATTGATCCGCCATGACGAATAACAAGTCCTACACCAAGCCCCAAAATAAGGCCACCAAAAACTGTTGCTAAAATGGGCTCAGTTGTAAATGGTGGAACAGCATGTAATGTCGATTCAATAAATGCTAAAGCTACAATCCCAAATGCTGAGGATAACATAAATGTTTTTCCGATTTGCTTATACCCAGAGTACATAAACGGAATGTTGAGGATAACAACTAAAGTAGAAAAACTTAACCACCAAATATTAGGAGTAAGATAATCTAATATAAGAGAAATACCAATAATTCCACCATCAATAATTTTATTTGGCATTAAGAATAATTCAATCGCTACCGCCGCGCACGCTGCCCCAAAAATAATCATTACTAAACGATAAATGAGATGGATAACGCTTTCTTTTCGATGTTGCTTTTGTTCCATAAGTCCTCCATATATTCTTTTTCTGTAGTTTTGTCCTTACATTATAACATACGCTTCTTTTCCTCATGAAAAAAGAAACTCTATAAGAATATGTACAAGCTACGCACTCATATATTTCGATAGAAGAACGTATGAAGGAGGATAACTCGATGAATCTCATTAAACAAATTGTGAATAAAAAATTAAATCATATTTCTACAAAAGAGTTATTGAAATATAGTAAAGAATATGAAGTTTCAATTACAACTGCACAAGCTGATCAAATTGTTTTACTTATGAAAGGAAAGAATATTAACATTTATGATAATAATGAGCGACTAGAACTCTTAAAACAAATCGCAAAAGTAACTTCCCCTGCTACCGCGCAACAAGTAAACACTTTATTTCAGCAACTACTAAAATAAGGAGGGGATCCCCCCCTCCTTATTGCGCTTTAATTTTTTCAAGAATCCCCTCATCAAAAGTACCGTTTTTCAGCATTTCGATTTCTAATTTATATGGTGGCTTCTTATCTTTTTTATCTTCACCTACATATGGTGTTTCAAGAATTTTTGGCACGTTCATTAACTGCGGATGATGTACAATATGATGCAATGCTTTATAACCGATATGACCAAAACCGATATTTTCGTGACGGTCCTTTCCGGCCCCACGCACATTTTTACTATCATTAATATGAAGCACTTGTAATCGATCTACACCAACAATCTTGTCAAATTCGTTCAATACACCGTCAAAATCATTTACAATATCATAACCCGCATCATGCGTATGACACGTATCAAAACATACAGATAGCTTTTCATTATATTTTACACCATCAATAATCTTTGCAATTTCCTCAAAGCTACGACCACACTCTGTCCCTTTTCCAGCCATCGTCTCTAGCGCAATGTTAACCGTCTGTTCAGGCGTTATTACTTCATTAAGCCCTTTAATAATTTGTTGAATACCTGCATCTGCTCCAGCACCAACGTGCGCTCCTGGGTGAAGAACAATTTGTTTCGCAACACCTAATGCCGCTGTTCTTTCAATTTCCATGCGCAGGAAGTCTACACCTAATTGGAATGTTTCTGGCTTCGTCGTATTACCAACGTTAATAATATATGGTGCATGGACGATAATTTCCTCAATACCATTCAGTTCCATATGTTTACGTCCTGCTTCTATGTTCAATTCTTCAATTGGTTTTCTTCGTGTATTTTGCGGTGCACCTGTATAAATCATAAACGTCGTTGCACCGTATGAAACAGCCTCTTCACTTGCTGCTAATAACATTTTCTTACCACTCATTGAGACATGAGATCCAATCTTTAACATACAATCACCTCTTCAATATACAATAGTTATAATGATAGCATAATTTGTAGAAATATGTAGTGAATTGTTTGTTCACAAAAAACGCACTACACAAATTTATATGACTATTTAAACAGACTATACTCTTCATTTAAATGAACTGGATTAAGTGAAGCTTTAATCCATATTTTTCTACCCATATTGATTACGACTCTCACAAATAGCTGGATAAAAAAAAGATAAGGGAAATCCCTTATCTTTTTTTATTGCTATATTTTTTCTTCACTTTGTCACGTTCTGTTGCAAGTTTTCGCTTATAGTTTGGTTTTACTTTTTTCGGCTTTTTAACAACTTTTGTTGCCATAACATCTAGTCCATCATTTGGTTTTTTACGACTCTTACGACGACGACGGTCACCTAAATCCGCCCACTCATCTCCGCGTAAATCTACATGCTTAAATTCGATATGACGTTGTTTTTCCAAACTATCTAACGCTTCTTCATTTGCTGGATCATAAATTGTCACTGCAATCCCTGAATGACCCGCACGTGCAGTTCTTCCAACGCGGTGAACGAAGAAATCTAAATCTGATGGAAGTTCATAGTTAATAACATGGCTAATTCCTTCAATATCAATACCGCGTGCCGCTAAATCTGTTGCGACAATGTATTGGAACTCTAAATCACGAACTTGTTTCATCATTTTTTTACGATCACGTGGTGATAAATCACCGTGTATACGCCCTACTTTTAACCCACGTTCAGCTAATCCATCGGCTACTTCATCAGCCTTCTTCTTCGTGTTTGTAAACACAATTGCTAAGTACGGTTTAAATTGAAGTAGCATATTTTTCACTAATTCAATTTTATTACGGTGTCTTGAAGGCACAAGGTAATGCTCAATATTTCCTGCTGCAACTTGTTTCGGATTAATATGAATATGTTCTGGATTCTCCATATATTTCTTCAAAAATGGTTTTAATTTTTGAGGAATTGTTGCAGAGAAAACTAGCATTTGCAAGTTTTTAGGCATACGTGCTGCAATTTTATCTACATCTTGAATGAATCCCATATCAAGCATTAAATCCGCTTCATCGACAATAATAGTATCCGCTTTATAAACAAATAGCGCCTTTTCTTCTACTAAGTCTTTAATACGTCCTGGTGTTCCAACTACAATATGTGGTTGTTTTTTCAACTTTTCAATCGATCGTTGTTTATCAGTTCCACCAATTAAACAACGTGCTGTAATCATTTGATCTTCTGCACAGAACTTTGTTAATTTCACGATTTCTTCGTAAATTTGTTGTGCTAACTCACGAGTAGGAGCTGTAATAACAAGCTGTACTTCTTCACGACTTGGATTAATTCTGTTTAATGTAGGAAGTAAGTATGCATGTGTTTTCCCAGAACCTGTTTGGGATTGTCCAATTACACTTACACCTTTTTTCACGACCGGGAAAATTTTCTGTTGAATTCCTGTCGGCTCTGTAAAGCGTAGTTCACGAATTGCATCTATTAAAAATGGTTTAAAATCATACTGTGTAAAAGTTTGTTGTGTCATAAGTTACACCTTCTTTCTAAATTTCTACTGCGCGCACAAATCAGTCAAGTCTACATTATATCGAAATCTACAAGTAAAATCCATCTTTAGTTTAGGTTTTTACTTCAAAAACTAACCTTCTTCACTCTTATTGCATATTGTATGTGTATATACCTAACTGAAGAAAGGAGGATTTCTCACATGTTTCCAAAATCTCCCGTAAGGCAAATGTATCCGAATCCAGGCCAACAACCTTATACACCATACCCCATTCCACAACTACCACCGATGGCACAAAAAAAGAAAGGGTTCCTTGCTAAACTCTTTAAAAAACACGATCCAACCGAACCTTTCATGCAAATGGTTCCGCCTTATCGACAAATAGCAGGACAGCCGCGAATGATGCACCAACAACAGCCACCCCAATATCAACAGCAACAGCAATATCAACAGCAATACCAACAACAATACCAACAACAATACCCGCATCAATACTCACAGCAATATCAACCATACATGCAGCAGTATCCAGAGCAAATGATTCCCCCTCAAATGTATGAATCAAACGAAACGCGCGGCGGTGCAGCCACTACAGCAGCATCTAGCAGCGGCATCGGCAGTTTTTTTTCGAATTTAATTTCGAATCCAACTAATATGATAAACAATATCGAAAAAGTATCACAAGTCGTTCAATCTGTAAGCCCTGTCGTCGAACAGTACGGTCCCATTATGCGTAACCTACCAAGCATTGTTAAAATCCTCACCTCTGGAAAAAGTACGGAAGAAGATCAAACTGAAGATCTAACAGAAAAGGTTGAGGTAGCAACTCCCCCTCCTCCACAAAAAAAAAGAAAAAGAAAAAAAATAGTGATTGAGCCAGCCATAGAAACAGAAGTACGAGAGGAGCCTGTTCAAAAAATAGCAACAAAACCCAAACTATATGTGTAACAATCCTTTGTTTTCTATCCTCTCCTCCTTTATAATGTAAAGGACTATGCACAAAAGTATCCCTTGTTTAGAAGGAGAGGATTACTCATATGAAAATTGTTAAAATTTCCCCTCGTGGTTATTGCTACGGTGTTGTCGATGCAATGGTAATTGCACGTAACGCTGCATTAGATAAATCATTACCGAGACCTATTTATATTTTAGGTATGATTGTTCACAATAAACATGTTACAGACGCTTTTGAAGAAGATGGAATCATTACGTTAGACGGACCAAGTCGCTTAGATATTTTAGATCAAATCGATTCTGGTACTGTTATATTTACTGCTCACGGTGTTTCTCCTGAAGTTAAACAACGTGCAAAAGAAAAAGGTTTAACGACAATCGATGCAACTTGTCCAGATGTTACAAAAACACATGACCTTATTGAAGCAAAAAAAGCTGAAGGATATCATGTCATTTATATCGGCAAAAAAAACCATCCAGAACCAGAAGGCGCGGTTGGTATTGCACCTGATATCGTTCACCTTATCGAAAGAGCGGATGATTTAGAAACATTAGAAATCCCAACGGATAAAATTTTAGTTACGAATCAAACAACGATGAGTCAATGGGATGTTCAACATTTAATGGAGGACATTCAGAAAAAATTTCCAACAGCAGAATTCCATAAGGAAATTTGTTTAGCAACTCAAGTTCGTCAAGAAGCTGTAGCTAAACAAGCGGATGTTGCAGATTTAACAATCGTTGTTGGTGATCCAAAAAGTAACAATTCGAATCGCTTAGCGCAAGTATCACAAGAAATTGCTGGTACGAAAGCTTACCGTGTTGCGGATGTAAGTGAAATTCAATTAGAATGGCTACAAGGTGTAGAAAACGTAGCTGTTACAGCAGGTGCTTCTACTCCAACACCAATTACAAAAGAGGTTATCGCTTTCTTAGATCAATATGACCCAATGAATCCGGCTACGTGGGAAAGAATTCGAAAAGTACCACTTCAAAAAATCTTACCTCGTGTAAAAGTGAAAAAAGAACAATAATAAAAACCGTTGCCTACATGAGCAACGGTTTTTATTATTCTTATACAAATGTGAATGGATCTGTATGTAACTGCGAAGCATGAATTTGTACATTGAATTTTTTCGCATCTACTTTTTCTTGCAGTTGCTTTTGCACAGCTTGCTTCATTACCTTTTCAACGTTATGTCCTGGATCAACTATATTTAAACCGAGCATCATCGCATCATGAGCGACATGATAATACATGTCACCTGTTACATATACATCTGCCCCTTTAAATTTCGCTTGGTTTATATATTTATTACCGTCCCCACCAAGTACAGCAACTTTACGCACTTTATCACCTAACTTGCCGACAACTCTTGCGCCCTTCACGTCTAATGATTGTTTCACATGTTCAGCAAACTGGCCAAGTGTCATTTCTTCTTGTAAATAGCCTATTTTTCCAAGCCCTAACGTTTCACCTTTATTATCAAGAGGATATACATCATATGCCACTTCTTCGTATGGATGAGCTGCCAACATCTCTTTCATAACTTTTCTTTGTAGTGAAGCTGGAATTATCGTTTCGATACGTACCTCTTCCACACGTTCTAACCGCCCAGTTTCCCCGATATAAGGATTTGTTCCCTCCTGAGGTACAAACGCGCCTGCTCCCTCACTACTGAACGTACAGTGGCTATAATTGCCGATATGACCCGCACCTGCGTCTCCTAATGCTTTACGAACCTCTTCTGCATGAGTTACTGGCACAAACACAACAATTTTTTTCATTTCTTCTGCGTATGTTGGAGCTAATACTTCTGTATTTTGTAATCCTAACGCATCAGCGAGTAAATCGTTTACTCCACCTTTAGCAACGTCTACATTTGTATGAGCGGCATAAACGGCAATATCATTCTTAATACACTTTTCAATAATTTTCCCATACGCTTTCTCTGTATGAATCGCTTTTAACGGATTAAAAATTAAAGGGTGATGCGCAATAATGACATTCGCTCCTAATTGAATTGCTTCATCTACAACCTCCTCCGTTACATCTAAAGCAATCAATACGTGCTGCACGGGTTTATTAAGCGCCCCGATCTGCAGGCCAATCTTATCCCCTTCCATCGCTAAATGCTTCGGGTACATACTTTCAAATAAAGAAATAACCTCATGGCCATTTGGAATTTTACTCATGATAAAATCTCCCCTATCATTTTCATTTTCGCTTCTACTTCTACACGTTTCGTTTTTGTCTCTTCAGAATCTGCTGCACGTTCTAATTGTTTTAAGATATTTTGGAAGTTTTTCAATTCTCCTTCCCACTTTTCAACAAAAGCCTCACCTTTTTCTTTTATTAAAAATGGACCCATAAATAATTCAGCTTGTTTATTCTCCGAGTAAGGTGCTGCAATATTTCCTCGTTCCCCAACTAAAATTTCGTAAATTTTCCCGTCTTCTTTTACGATTTTCTCACGGATAAGCTCCCAGCCATTTTCAATAAACCATTCACGTATGTGATGTGCTGCAATGTTCGGCTGTAAAATTAAACGTGTTACACCTTCTAACTTTTCTTTACCACTTTCTAAAATGTCACGAATTAGTGCTCCACCCATACCAGCAACTGTAATTACATCTACTTCCCCTGGTGTAATTACTTCTAATCCATTCCCTTTACGAACGTCCACTTTATCTTGTAAGCCACTTTCAGCTACAGTTGCTTGCGCAGAACGAAACGGCCCATCTACAACTTCTCCTGCAACTGCTTTTGTAGCAATATTATTTATAATTGTATAACACGGTAAATACGCATGATCCGATCCAATATCAGCTACTGTAGATCCTACTGGAATCTCGCGCACAACTTCTTCTAATCGTTTTGAAAGCTTTACTTCATTCATGTATTTCCATTACTCCTTCTCTTGTCAGTCTGTCTCCATGATAATGAATTTATAGTAGTTGTTGCAAGCCCATAACAACAATTCCATTCTCTATTACTCATCGTATTTTAGAAAGTATAGAAAAACAAGCCTTTTGCAAAAGCAAAAGGCTTGTTTTATGGAACCTTATTTTTTCTTAGATAGCCAATCAGCTACTTTAGCCGCTTGATCAGCTGGAACTAAATTGGCAGGCATGTTACCTTTTCCTTTCGAAAGAATTTCTTTAATTTCATCCTTTGAAAGTTTTCCACCAATTTTTTGTAAATTAGGTCCTACTGCCCCTTGTAACTGATCGCCATGGCAGCTCGTACAGCTTTGCTTCACAATATCCTCTGGCTTTGATGCTGTTTGCGCTGGCTTCCCGCCATTTTTTGTATCAGCTAACTCTTTAGATTTATTTAGCCCCTGAAATGAAAATACAAACATAACGATAATACCTAATGCTGCAATAAGAGCGAACGGAATCAGCGGATTACGTTTCATATCTCTTCTCCCCCCTCTATACCCCTAAATAGTTAGATGATTCAGTCATTTCCATTGTACTTGAAAACGCTCTATCCGAAAAGAGTAAACTATCACTTGTTGAAAATATTCCATAAATTCAGTTTATTGTTTTTTATTGTTATATCGCTTATTATTTCGATAATTATTAACGTTTCTCATCATATTTTTCGCTTTTCTACATATTTTTTTGTATAGAATAAACAAAATTAATCGAAAAATCGAAAAATGAGCATTTGCAAATCAAAAGACAATTCTGTAAAATAAATTACAAGAAATTGTAATCGTTGCCGATAGCTAAATTTTAACAAAAATTAACAAAATAAAAAAGTTTACTTCACAAAAGTGAAGTAAACTTAAAGTTAGCCTATTCTAAGAAATCCTTAAGACGCTTACTACGACTTGGATGTCTTAATTTGCGAAGTGCTTTCGCTTCAATTTGACGGATACGTTCTCTCGTTACGCCGAATACTTTCCCAACTTCTTCAAGCGTACGAGTTCGTCCATCATCTAAACCGAAACGAAGACGTAGAACATTTTCTTCACGATCTGTTAGTGTATCTAACACATCTTCTAATTGTTCTTTTAGCAATTCATACGCTGCATGGTCCGCAGGTGATGTTGCTTCTTGGTCTTCAATAAAGTCACCTAAATGGGAGTCGTCTTCTTCACCAATTGGTGTTTCAAGAGAAACTGGCTCCTGTGCAATTTTTAAGATTTCGCGTACTTTTTCTGGCGCAAGATCCATTTCTTCACCAATCTCTTCAGGAGATGGTTCACGTCCTAAATCTTGTAACAATTGACGTTGTACACGAATTAACTTATTAATCGTTTCAACCATATGAACTGGAATACGAATTGTTCGCGCTTGGTCTGCAATCGCACGTGTAATTGCTTGGCGAATCCACCAAGTTGCATACGTACTAAATTTGAAACCTTTACGATAATCGAACTTTTCAACCGCTTTAATTAGACCCATATTTCCTTCTTGGATTAAGTCTAAGAAAAGCATACCACGGCCCACGTAACGCTTTGCAATACTTACTACAAGACGTAAGTTCGCTTCCGCAAGACGGCGTTTTGCTTCTTCATCGCCTTCTTCAATACGCGTCGCAAGTCGAATTTCTTCTTCAGCGGATAGTAAGTCAACGCGACCAATTTCTTTTAAGTACATACGAACAGGATCATTGATTTTCACACCTGGTGGCACACTTAAATCATTAAGGTCGAATTCTTCTTCCGTTTTTGTAATTTGGCGATTATTAGGACCTTCTTCGTTGTCGTTATCGCCAACTAAGTCAATCCCTTGTTCACCTAAATATTCATAGTATTCATCCATTTGATCGGATTCAATTTCAAATCCATTCATGCGTTCTGCGATCTCTTCATATGTAAGAACGCCACGTTTTTTTCCGACCTCAGTGAGTTGTTCTTTCACTTGCTCAAGGGTCATTTCAGTTTCAATTTGTTTAGAACGAGCTGGTTTGTCAGCCATCTGTTCCCCTCCTTACGCGAGATACAAACATTCATTATACTAAATCTTTACCAAAAAAGCTATTTTCTCGCTTTTTGATTTTGTAAATATGCTACATAATATTTAGCAGCCTCTACAGGATCTGTTTTTTCCATCTGTTTTACTTTAAAGATGATTTCCATCTTTACAAGTTTTTCCTTATGACGTCTAAGCGTCTCTAAATGGCCTTGTAACACTTCTTCTGTGTATTCTGGATTAATAAATTCATCCGTCGAAATATCAGTGATAATGTTTTTCAACTTTTCATCAGAGAGCCAACTTAAAAATGTTCCGACTGAAGGTTCATTTCCCTTTTCATAATATGCGTATAGTTCATATAAAATCCCTTTATGTTCTTCTGTATGAAAATCTTCTATATGGGATTCCATGCGAACGGCTACTTCTGCACTTTGCAACATATGATAAATAATTTCTCTTTCTGCCCTTTCAAAACCTGTTAACTTCGGTTTTGTTTGAACAACTTGAGACGGCTTAGAAACCTGCTTTATTTGTTTTTGCTGTACCTTTTGTTCTTTGCGATATTGGTGCAATTGATTCAAAAGTGTTTCCATTGAATAAGAAAACTCTTGCGATAAGGACTTCAAATATGATTCTGCCTGCATCGCGTCTTGTAACAACGACAACTCTTTTAAAACACTTTTCACATATTCTTCTTTGCCAGACTCATCTTGCAAATTTTTCCCTAAACGCAAATAATTTATTTTAAAACCAACAAAACTTATACTTGATTTCACAAGATTTTCAAAAACGGTAGTCCCATATTGTTGCACATATTCATCAGGATCAAGCTTATCTGGCAAGGATGTGACTTTCACTTGGCAACCAACTTTTAACAGTAATTGCCCTGCTTTCATCGTCGCTTCTCGTCCTGCTTTATCACCATCATAGCAAAGAACAACAGTTTCAACGTTACGTCGCAGAAGTTTTGCTTGTTCTTCAGTTAAAGCTGTTCCCATTGTCGCAACAGCTTCTTCCACACCACTCTTTACCGCAGCTAGTACATCGGCATACCCTTCAAAAAGGACTACTTGCCCACGCTTTCTAATAAACGGCCTTGCTTGGTGGAAGTTATACAACAATTTACTTTTGTGAAAAATCGGTGTTTCAGGGCTATTTAAATATTTCGGAGTGTCATCTCCTAAAGCCCTTCCACTAAACGCTATCACCTTACCTTGTAGCGTATGGATTGGAAACATAACTCTTCCACGGAAGCGATCATAATGACTACCATCCTTCTCACTTCTTATTAGAAGACCGGCTTGTTCCATACTAGACAGCGATAAACCTCTTTTTTGTAAAATTTTCGTTGCAGCATCCCAAGCAAGCGATGCATAACCAATTTCAAACTTCTCAATCATCTCTTTCGTAATACCACGGTTTAATAAATATGAAAGTGCTTCATTTCCCTCTTCCGTATTTACTAATAAATGATGATAATACTTTTTCAAAAGTTCGTGAGCCTGTTGCATGATGACAGTGTCATCAGATATGTCTTCTTGTTGTACTTGCCCTGATGTATACTCTGCAACCGCAATTCCATTTCTTTCACCTAACTTTTGAACAGCCTCGGTAAAAGCAAGTCCTTCCATTTTCATTAGAAAGGAAAATACATTTCCACCTTCTCCACATCCGAAGCAATGAAAAATTTGCTTATCAGATGAAACAGAGAATGAAGGAGAATTCTCACCATGAAATGGACAAAGGCCGAAATAGTTACGTCCCTGCTTTCTAAGTTGAACGTATTCACCAATCACTTCTACAATATCGGATGACGTCCGAATCTGTTCAACAACTTCTTCGGGAATTCTGTTGCCCATAACTCCATCTCCGTGTCGTATTTTGTATTCGATATAAATTAAAAAATTCCTTTATAATTCGACAATATTTTTTCTAAACTTGTTAGAAAGTATTGTCGATCACATTGTGTAAACGACTTCGGACCTCTTATATAGGCCCTTTGTCTGCGTAACTTCGCAGATACATACTACTATATAAAATTGTATTCATATGCTCATCTATTACAAATGCACCTCTTGAAGACAATACATATACACCTTTTTTACAAGAAGACTAGCAAGCCTCATATACTGTATGATCATGAGATCTGTTACCTTTGCAAGTTGATAGATATAAATCAACTTCATCTTGTCCAGAATCTACATAAATCCAATTGCCTTGCTGTTTTCTTGAACGATGAGTATACGATGCGACAAACACAATTTCGACATGAAATTCAGTTCCAACTTGCACAATCTCATCCTTCACGGGATATGCATCTGCATCAACTAATACGTTATTGATGTTTTGCATATTTCTGTATTCTACATCCCTTCTGTGAATCCTTCCATAATGTGCGTTTTCTTGTATAGATTTTGTCGATTTAATGTAATTACATGTCTTTTTTGTAAATCCTATCCCTAGTTTATTCTGAAAAATTAAAGTCTAAACGTAAAATATAGGTTTTTATCACAATTTTTTATTATAATATATTTTCTTCAACTACGCTACATATCCCTTTATTTTTTCATCTTCTACTTTAGGATAACTAAACCATGCTTTTCACATAATAAAAAAACAGAAGAATATAAGTATAACCACTCCGCTATAATCTATTACTAATCCAGCAAGTATCGTATTTCATATGAGCGAAAAAAGCACATTCACCTTCGGTAAATGTGCTAAAACATTTTTTGGTTTTGCACTGCATTCACAATAATATTTGCTGTTTCTTCAATCGCTTTATTCGATACATCAATTACTTGACAATTTATTTTACTAATTACTGCTTCAAAGTGATCAATCTCTTCTTGAATACGATTAATATTGGCATATGTTGCGCCGTCACTTAATCCAAGTGATTTTAATCGTTCTTTTCGAATATGATTTAACTTATCCGGTGTAATTTTCAAACCGAAACATTTCTCTTTTGCCACTTGATATAATTCCTCAGGTGGATCCACTTCTGGTACAAGCGGCACATTGGCAACTTTCAACCGTTTGTTATGAGCTAAGTATTGAGAAAGTGGTGTTTTTGATGTACGTGAAATTCCAATTAACACGATATCCGCTTTTAAAATACCTCGTGCATCTCTACCATCATCGTACTTTACAGCAAACTCAATTGCTTCAATCTTTTTAAAGTACTCTTCATCTAATCTACGAACAACACCCGGCTCATATCTCGGCACTTGCCCTGTAATTTCTTCAATTTGATCGATAAGAGGTCCGATAATATCGTATGCCTCTACCCCTTCTTTTGCAGCCTCTTTCACTAAATACTGGCGCATTTCCGGCTTTACTAACGTAAAACAAATAAGCGCTTGATTACTCTTAGCAATCGAAATCACTTCTTTTAATGTCCCTGTATCTTCTACATACGGTACACGTCTAATATCAGGAGCAAATGGGAATTGCCCCATTGCTGCTCGAACAACTAAATCAGCCGTTTCTCCTACAGAGTCAGATACGACATATACGATTTTATTATCCATTACATTACCTCACTTTAAACAAATTACACTTATTCGTTATTTACTAGGTTTACAAACGCACGTGTAATATTTGTTTTTGTAATTCGTCCAATTACTTCTAAACCTTGCTTCGTATCTTTCACAACCGGCATCGCATCAATCTGTCTTTCTATTAATTCCATCGCAATATCATATAAAGAATCTTCTCTACGACACATGGCAATGTTTGGCATCCTTGTCATGATAATATTAACCGGAAGAGAGGTTAAATCCTGCTTCCCTAAGCTAGCTCTTAATAGATCTTTTCGAGACACAACACCAACTAATAGTGTAGATTGATCTACAACAAATAATGTACCAACATCCTCTAAAAACATCGTACAAATTGCATCGTATACTGATACATTTTTATCAATTACAGCCGGTCTAGATTGATAATCTTGCACTTTAATTTTCTTAACAGCTTCAGATAATAGCTGCCCCCCAGTTTTCCCCGTATAAAAATAACCTACGCGTGGACGCGCTTCTAAATAACCAGCCATCGTTAAAATTGCTAAGTCTGGTCTTAGCGTTGCACGTGTTAAACCCAATTGCGCAGCAATTGACTCCCCTGTAATAGGACCGTGATCTTTTACAATCTGAATGATATGTTCTTGCCGTTTATTCAGCTCTATGATAATCACCACCTTTAATGCACAACGAAAAAAGTTATACTATCTCTTAAATATTATATACTAAATATGCTATTCGAAAAAGAAAGTATGTAAAAAGGACCGTATACGGCCCCAAATTATATTTGAAACTTATCAAGTTGCTCTAGGAAACGTCTTGATTTCAAATAAATTCCGCAATATTCATCATAATATGTATTCAATACTAAGCGCATTTGTTTTTTTGTGCTATCCTTCACTGATACATTGCCGAGCCTATGTAAATCGAAATGGAAGAAAAGACGTAACAATTTATGTACAGCTTCTCCCACCGGTATACGATACGGATCTTGCTCCGCATGACGTGAGCACAGAAAACCGCCTTCCCTGACAGAGAAGGCGACAAAATCTGTTTCTTGATGACAAATCGCACATGTATCAAAATACGGGCGCATCCCTAATACCGGAAGCATTTTCGTTTGATAAATTAATGATAATACTTCTGGATCAACACCCTCACACATATAATGCAACGTTTGATATAACATTTCAAATAAGTACGGATTATGTTTTTTATCTTCTGTTGCTTTATCAGTTAACTCAACAACAAATGATGCATAAGCAGTTAAAAATATATCCTCGCGAATTTCTTTCATAGTTGAAATAATCTCGCCTTGTTGCAAAGTTCCAAGCCCAGATCCCACTTGAATAAGAAAATGCCCATGTGTCATAAGTTGCGAAACAGATGCTAACCGACTTTTCGGTTTTTTCGCTCCTCTTGCCATTGCACTTATCTTACCGAATTCTCTTGAGAATATTGTAACAATCTTATTCGTTTCTCCGTAATCTGTCGTACGGATAACGATGCCCTCAACTTTTTGAAACATGTTCGTCACCATCCAAGGTTTGAACAAAACGGGTCAAGAAATTGGAGAGTCTAGATGCGCTAGCTCCTCATCATGTTGATCCATCTCATCGTTTACGTCTTTTTCCATCTCTTTTAAAAGCAAATACGTTTCAATGCTTCCTGTTTTGGAGAAAAACTTCCAGGTAAAATCTAGCATAAGAATCCACCTTTCTCAATAAGCGTAGCCTATAAACCAATTTCCTTTGTTATTAAATTGACCCATTTTGTCCATTTTCATGTGAGAAAAATTTTTCCTAATTTATTAAAGTTTACAAAAACCAATAATCAGCGGATGAGCAAACATCCACTGATTACAGCCTTACTTTATTTTAGTACTCGTCTTCGCGGAAACCAAGATCACGAAGCTGAGACATCTTATTGCGCCAATCTTTTTGTACTTTTACCCATACCTCTAAAAATACTTTAGAACCAAGAAGTGCTTCAATATCAAAACGAGCTCGTTTCCCGATTTCTTTTAACATCTTCCCTTGTTTCCCAATAATAATTCCTTTTTGTGACGCACGTTCAACAACAATCGTTGCATTTATATAAACTGCACCGCCCTCACGCTTCTGAATTGCATCAATAACAACCGCTACAGAATGTGGCACTTCTTCACGTGTTAAATGTAGTACTTTTTCACGAATAAGCTCTGCAATAATAAATCGCTCCGGATGATCCGTTACTTGATTATCTGGGTAGTATTGCGGTCCTTCTGGTAAATATTTTTTAATTGCTCCAATTAACGCTTCTACATTATTACCGTCTAATGCAGAAATTGGTACAATTTCTGCAAACTCATGTAGTTTACGATATTGATCAATTAACTCTAATAATTGCTCTGGATGAACTTGGTCAATTTTATTAATTACCAAAAATACCGGTTGTTTCGTTTCTTGTAATTTCTCAATAATGAATTCCTCACCACGACCAAATCCTTCAGTTGCATTGACCATAAACAGCACAATATCAACTTCTTTCAATGTCGTTTGAGCCATCTTCACCATGAAGTCACCTAGTTTATGTTTCGGTTTATGTATTCCTGGTGTATCAATGAAAATTACTTGTGAATCATTTTCTGTATATACGCCTTGAATTTTATTACGAGTCGTTTGTGGCTTGTCACTCATAATGGCAATTTTTTGGCCGATAATACGATTTAAAAATGTAGATTTCCCAACATTCGGTCTGCCAATAATAGAGACAAAACCTGATTTATAACCTTTTCTATTCATGTAAATCCTCCGCTAAAAATGCTCCTGGTAACAATTCTCCGACTGTCGTCTCTTGAACGTCACCATGTAAATTTGATAGGTATACTTTCGTATCCTGTTTACATAATTCTACCATAACTTGTCGACATGCTCCACAAGGAGGTACTGGGCGTTTTGTATCTGCTACAACCGCAATAGCTACAAACTCTTTATCCCCTTCAGAAACTGCCTTAAATAAAGCAGTTCTTTCTGCACAGTTGCATAAGCCATATGATGCATTCTCAACATTACAGCCACGATATACTTTTCCATCGTGCGTTAATAATGCTGCACCTACTTGAAATTTTGAATATGGTACGTACGCTTGTTTACGCGCTTCGATTGCTTCTTGAATTAATTGTTTACTATTCATATCCCGCATCCTTCCTGTTCACAGCTGTGAATAGATACACTCTCTCACTAAAGGCCTTTATAGCACTTCCTAGGCTTAATAAAAGCTTCGGAATGCAACTATACCACATACGGTACAAAGATAATAGCACCAATTATAACGGCTATAACTGCAAAGAGTAAAACCGCTCCTGCTGCGACATCCTTTGCAATTTTCGCAAATGGATGTATATCAGCAGTCACTAAGTCTACTGTTTTTTCCACAGCCGTATTTACCATCTCTAAACCCATTACAATCCCTATCACAATAAGTAATACCACCCACTCTATTTTCGTAATATGGAAATAAAAGCCGCAGCATATAACAATGACTGCGGCTAAATAATGAATTCTCATATTTCTTTCATGACGAAGACAAAAGAATATACCAGCTATAGCATATCCAAAACTATCTAAAAGTTTTCCTTTTTTCATCGTCCTAATCCAAATGCTTCTAAAATTTCTTTTTGTCTTCCAAACATTTCTTTTTCATCTTCTTCTGTCATGTGATCATAACCAAGCAAATGTAAAAAGCCATGTAACGCTAAAAACCCAAGTTCCCTATCAAAAGAGTGTCCATATTCTTCAGCTTGCTCTTTCGCTCTTGGAATAGAAATAATAAGATCTCCTAACATACGTGGCATCTCCGCACCGACAATTTCCATTTCACCTTCTCCCATTTCTTCCATAGCGAAAGAAATAACATCCGTAGGCTGATCCTTATCTCGGTAATCACGGTTTATTTCACGAATACGTTCATTATCTACAAACGTAACCGATAATTCTGCCCCTTCTTCTATGTTTTCCATTTGAGCCGCTTTCTCTACCAGCTCTCGAATCAAACTTATATAATCGTCTTTCACTTCTTCTGTTTCATCAATAAAATCAATTAATAAACTCATTCTTTCTCCTTCTCTTCCGGTAGTTCCGGATATGTAATACGCGAATGGAAAATACCATTTAACGTCTCGCATAACGTTTTTCCAACGATTTGTAGCTCTTTAAATGTCAAATCACATTCACTAAATTGTCCATCTTGCAAACGATCTTTAATAATACTTTGCACTAAATTATTAATTTGATCTGGCGTTGGATGATTCATAGAACGCACCGCGGCCTCTACACTATCAGCAATACCAACAATCGCCGACTCTTTAGAAGTTGCTTTGGATCCTGGATAACGGAACATCTCTTCTGTATATTTTTCTTTATCTTCTTTAATCGCCTTATAGTAAAAATATTTAAGTAACGTTGTACCATGATGTTGTCCAGCAATATCAATAATTTCTTGCGGAATATGGTACTCTTCTAGCATCCTCACCCCGTCCGTTACATGAGCGATAATAATATCTTTACTCGTTACAGGGGCGAGTTTATCATGTGGGTTTTCAATCCCCATCTGATTTTCAATAAAGAACTGTGGTTGTACCGTTTTTCCTACATCATGATAATACGCCCCTACACGGGCTAATACACCATTTGCCCCGACTGCTTCACAAGCAGCTTCAGAAAGATTCGCTACCATTACACTATGGTGATATGTCCCTGGCGCTTCTAGCAAAATCTTACGCAAAAGCGGATGATTTGGACTTGATAGTTCCATAAGCTTCATACTTGATACAATGCCAAGTCCACTCTCTAAATATGGTAAAATCCCCATAGCTAACACCGAAGAGATAATCCCTGAAACAGAAGCCATCAATAATTGTGTACCAATTTCAAGAGGCGAAAAATTCCCATTACGCAACAATAATAACGCTGCCAATACGACCACATTTAACACAGAAACGAGTATACCCGCTTGTAAAATCATCGTACGACGATTTTTTTCTCTCAAGAAAATACTAACTGATAGTGAACTTAGTAACACATAGATCCCCACACTATAATTCAGGGTGCTCGTTACTCCTTCATTAAACATAATGCTTCCGCATACAGAAAAAATCATGCTTGTTAAAAAAACAAATCGATCACCAATCATTAGTTTTACAAGTATTGTTCCCATTGCAACTGGAACGACATACGCGATCCCTGCATATTCAAGCTTTTGGAACAAGCTAATGATTTTCATTAAAACGATCGTGATCGACAAAATGGTAATGTACGCTAAAATATACGGTCTATCTTCCCTTTTCCGTTGTAAAAATACTTCAAATTGCTTATGCATAAAGTACAATAGCACACCAATGAGTACCGCTAATCCAACATAGGGTTGAAAACTGTTCCCTTTTTCTAACAGACCAACTAATTTCAACTGATTGTACATATCACTTGAAATCGTTTCACCTTCTCTAACAAGGACTTGCCCTTGAAGAATATAAACAGGTGGAACTAAATCTTCTTCCGCTTTTCTCTTCTCTTTTGTTAAGGTCGGATCATAAAAATAGTTTGCAGAAATCGCATATTTCCCTAACGCCTTAATAGATTCCTTTAAACCATTATCAACATTAACACTATTCATCTCACTTACATATCGTTCCTTCGCATCCTTCAATTCGTCCATTTTAATATGCTCAGTCATGATACTATTAATAGCTGTAACTGCTGCATCTTTTGCTAATACTAATTGGTTCGAATCTGCATTAATTAAGTTTAGTAAGTTTAAATCAGATAATTCTTTCGTTAAATCAGTAGGCAATTTTTTTTTCAACTTGTCCACTTTTTCAGCATCAGTAATCTTTTTTTGCTCATCCGGCCCAACCGCTTTAATCTCTTGTATCACTTCATCTACTTTAGCAAAGACGTCATTCACAATATCCACTTTATTTTGTTTATACTCACTTTTATATGTATATTGATCTTCAACTTTTGTAGCGGCTTCTTTTTTCTTTTTGTCCGTTGTAACTTTATCTTCAATTTTAATAGGAGAATGGATTGTTTTTTTCGCAATAGAATATGTTGTAACATCTAATTGCTCTGGTTTTACATTATTCATAAGTGCAAAAAACAGCACTGCTCCTAATAAAACGTAAGAAATCCAACTTAGTTTTTTCGAATGTTGTAAATTACGAAACCACTTAGAAATTTCTTGAGATCTTGACATGATTTCAATACCTTCTCCTCTCCAGAAATAAAGTGAAACTATTTATAGCTTTCGTTTCTTCTAACAAGCGACACTTTTAGAATCATACGTCATTTATCGCTTATACTCTTCTTCTTTCATGATAGTAAAAAAATTGCTATTCGCCAACCTTATCATACAAAAAGAAATGATCCTGACAAATAGGATCATTCCATTTTATCATACGCCTCAATAATACGTTGCACTAACGGATGTCTCACAACGTCGCTTTGCTCTAATGTAATGAACGAAAGTCCTGATACACCAGATAAAACATTTGTAGCAATAGAAAGACCTGATTTTGCCCCTTTTGGCAAATCTACCTGCGAAGGATCCCCTGTTATAACCATTTTAGAACTAAAACCTAATCTTGTTAAAAACATTTTTATTTGGACACCAGTTGTATTTTGCGCTTCATCTAAAATAACAAATGAATCATCAAGCGTACGCCCTCTCATATAAGCAAGAGGCGCGA
The DNA here is from genome assembly GCF_002073415.2 of Bacillus sp. FDAARGOS_235. NCBI lineage: Bacteria > Bacillati > Bacillota > Bacilli > Caryophanales > Bacillaceae > Bacillus > Bacillus sp. FDAARGOS_235. Next base: position 4,023,269 of record NZ_CP020437.2, on the reverse strand, counting down.
TTTCAATTACACCTCGCTCCATCATACGCTGCGTATATTCTTGTCCAAGAATATCGTGCAGTGCATCATACAATGGACGTAAATATGGATCTACCTTCTCTTTTAAATCCCCTGGTAAAAAACCTAAACTCTCTCCAGCTTCTACAGCAGGCCTTGTTAGAATAATTTTCTTTACATACCCTTGTTTTAACGCTCTTACAGCCATTACTACAGCTAAGTACGTTTTTCCAGTTCCAGCAGGTCCTATCCCAAATACAATATCATTCTTCTTCATCGCATGAATATATCGTCTTTGTCCCATTGTTTTTACACGAATAGATTTACCCTTTGCCGTTTTAAAAATTTCTTCTTCATATAACTCTTCAAATTGAGCAATTTTCCCTTGTTGTGCGAGCTGAATTGCATACGCAACATCTCTTTCTGTAATGGATACACTTTTACGAATAACAACAAGTAATTGCTGTAAGATTTTTTCTACGAGTGTCACGTTTTCATCTGCCCCAGACACATGAACTGTTTCACCTCTAGTTACGATAGATACATTAAGTTCTCGTTCCATTACTTTTAAATGAGCATCATTGACTCCAAAAAGAGCGATTGCTTCGTTAGTATTTTCCAATTGTTGGTTCATTTCTACTAATTGTTCTGCCATTACTCAGTCTCCTTGAATATCGGATTCGGATATCGGTTGTGACTCTGCAATATTTTCAATTACAGTATAATGCAATGTAACTTTTAGTTGATCCGCCTCAACCTCTTTACTCAAAATCTTATCACTTACAATCATAGCATGTTCATCCAATTTTTTCTTTAGTTCTTTTTCGGCCATCTCTTTCGCTACTTTCAATGCCTGTTTTTCTGTGTATTCTCGATTCGCTTCTTCCTCTTCTCGTACAATATCTTTTTCATATGCAATCGGTAATGTAAAACCAAATAATTTCACATCATGTTTTACATGTTCAGTACGAGAGCGTTTATACTTATCATGTTGAAATCCCCATATTTTTATTTTTGCACTCCCAAACTTAAGAAAGTATTCATTATACGCATTACCAGTATACACTTGAAATTGTGTTTTCAGCGGCACACTCACCTCGGATGTATACCAAGTTTCTCCATATACAATGCCTTTCGCCGAAACAACTGACGGGTTTTCCTCATTACCATATACACCTGATACAAGAAGTTGTCCTTTTTCAACATGGTCATTTTTCATAACGACTGGTTTCCCAACCTCTACAAACGTTTTTGTAATAATTGCTTCTTTTTTTGCCACTAAATTTTGTGGATGCTGTTCCTTCTCTTTTTTCGGCTCGTTTTTTTCCACAATTTTAAAATGATAGGTGGTCCCTCTTACTTCCAGCCCCGCCCAAGTAATCGCATTAATATTGTCCGTCAAATGGCGTTGCACATCTTCTACACTAGGCATTTGAAACTGTAGTTTTCCTTTCTTAATACCCATTTTATCCAATTCTTTCATCAATATATATTCTGTTTCAGGTTTCGCTCCTGTAATCTCAATTTTCCAAACCATATTTGACATTGCAATCATACCAAAAAAGAAAATTAAAAAACCGATTAAAAATCCACTATTTTTAATTAAACGCTTATTCCAAAAAGGAAAACCGTAGCGTCCAATGAAATATAATTTACATTCATTTTTTCTATAAATTGGTTTTAATTTTTTCACATCGCGTAACAACATACAAAAAACTAACGTTTCATCAGCAATCTTCTTAACATCCCAAACTAATAATTTTCTACGTACGCATTCATTAACGAACCGTTCCGCTCCTCTACCTTCAATTCGTACTTTTACATATCCAAGCCACTTTATAAACCATTTATTTTTCATCTACTACCTCCACTACCTTTCCAAAAAGTAGACATACTACTTTTCACTTTAATTAGCAAAATAGCTCGTACGAAAATGAAATAAAGAGTTTTACTGCCCATAAATAGCGAGATAACTGAATAGTAAGGTCGAATCACGAGAATAAAGAAGAAAAACTTCACATACGGAAGTTTCCCTCACTCCTTTTGCTTTTCACTTTCTAAAAACATCACTTGCTCAATGATCCCTTCAAGCAAAAGCTCCTCTGGAAGGATTGTTTTAATAACGAAGGATTGCCCCTTAATTAATAATTGACCATGTTTTAGCAACAATCTTACTTCTTTATCTGAAAACACTAATAAACCTTGATGATTTTCTATATAGATATGCACTTGCCCAACAAGCGTGATCCGAGGTAGATCCATTAGCACATCCACTGGCAGGTCTATTTGCTTCGTTAACCAATTCTTCATTTGTTCTAATTTTTTCATCTTAAAAGACCTCCTCTCATCCCATATGTATGAAAAAAGAGCTTGTAATATCACGTCCAAACTGAAAAAAAGCATAAAAAAACGTCTCATACGAAATGAGACGTTTTTTTATGCTAATAGCTGGATAACCAGCTTATTCACAAGTGATCCGTCTGTTTTACCTTTTACTTTCGGCATAACAGCAGTCATCACCTTACCCATATCTGCTTTTGATGTCGCACCAACTTCAGAAATAACTTGCTTGATTACATCAATCAGGTCTTCTTCAGTTAATTGCTCCGGCAAATATGCGCTTAAAATCTGAATTTCACTTTGCAGTTTATCAACAAGGTCTTCACGACCAGCTTTTTTAAATTCAAGGAGGGAGTCCTTATACTGTTTTACTTCACGAGCTAAAACTGTTAATTCCTCTTCTTCAGTAAGAGTATGTTGCAGTTTAATACCTTCATTTTGTAAAGCAGCCTTAACCATACGAATAACGGTTAATTTTTCTTTTTGTTTATTCTTCATCGCTTGTTTCATATCATCGTTTAAACGACCGAGAAGACTCATAACTTACACCCTCTCTTAGAATTTACGCTTTCTTGCCGCTTCAGATTTCTTCTTACGTTTTACACTTGGTTTTTCATAAAACTCGCGCTTTCTTGCTTCAGCAAGTGTACCAGTTTTAGAAACCGATCTTTTAAAACGGCGAAGTGCATCCTCCAAAGACTCGTTTTTACGAACGACTGTTTTTGACATTCTCTTTCCCTCCCTCCGAAACATCACACTTACATACTAACTTCAGCATGCAAAAAGAAACACTTCTTCAGCATGTCTTTTACGATTATAATACATTTTATCACTTCAGGTCAACTATTTGACAGAATAAAAGAGGAATAGATGCTCTTCCTTTTTTAAAGCTATGCAAATAGCTATCATCCTTTTCCACTGAAAACAACTATATTTTTATCATTGCACCTTTTCAACACTTAACTTTTCCATGAAAAAAGAAAGCATGCAAACCGTTTCCGTTTGCATGCTTTTTTTACGCGCTCGCTGATTCTTTTTTCACATCATCTTCAATAACACGAACAAATTGCGCTTCGTTATATGGATAACCAGCTTTCGTAATTTTCACTTTCACTAGCTTACCAATTAATTCTTCTGACCCTTCAAAGACAATTTTCAAATAGTTATCTGTATAACCTACATATAACCCTTCACGGTCGCCATCTTTAAATTGCTCTTCCGGGATAATTTCAAGCACTTCTCCTTCAAACCGTGAAGCATACTCTTTCGCTAATTGATTAGATAGTTCAATTAAACGGTGAACACGATCGTTCTTCACATCTTCAGGAACTTGATCTTCCATACGCGCTGCAGGTGTTCCCGTACGTTTTGAATAAGGGAATACGTGTAACTCAGAGAAGCGATTCTCTTTAATGAAATTGTACGTTTCCATAAATTCTTCTTCTGTTTCACCTGGGAAGCCAACAATTACGTCTGATGTAATCGCAAGACCTGGTAACGCTTCTTTCAAACGATCTAAACGCTCTTGGAAAAATTCCATCGTATACTTACGACGCATACGTTTTAATACAGTATTAGATCCTGATTGCAACGGAATGTGCAAGTGGCGTACAACTACTTCAGATTTGTCTAACACTTCTATTACTTCATCTGAAATTTGACTCGCTTCAATAGAAGAAATACGAAGACGTTTTAATCCACCTACTTCTGCTTCCATATCACGAAGTAATCCAGCTAAGTTATAATCTTTAATATCTTCACCGTATCCACCTGTATGAATACCAGTTAATACGATTTCTTTATAGCCTGCATCCACTAATTGCTGCGCTTGTTTAATAACTTCTTTTCCATCACGAGAACGCATTAAACCACGCGCCCAAGGAATAATACAGAACGTACAGAAGTTATTACAACCTTCTTGTATTTTTAATGAAGCACGTGTACGATCCGTGAAATATGGTACATCAAGTTCTTCGTATACACGTGTTTTCATAATGTTACGGACAGCATTAATTGGTTGACGCTCTTTACGGAATTCTTCGATGTATCCTAACATCTTTTCACGATCTTGTGTACCAACTACAATATCTACACCTGGAATTGCCATAATTTCAGCTGGAGATGTTTGCGCATAACATCCCGTTACACAAATAACCGCATCTGGATTTTGACGCACAGCACGTCTAATTACTTGACGGCTTTTTTTATCTCCAGTATTTGTTACTGTACATGTATTAATAACATATACATCAGATTTCTTTTCATATTCAGTTCTTTCATAACCACCTTGTTTAAACAATTGCCAAATAGCTTCTGTTTCATAGTGGTTTACTTTACAACCTAACGTGTGGAACGCAACAGTTGACATTGATCATCACCCCATCAATTCAAAATGATAAGAAGCAGCACTTAACGCATAAAGCGGTGCCGTTTCCGTTCTTAAAATCCTTGGTCCTAAACTACATAGTACAAATTTATGTTCACGAAGCGCTGTAATCTCTTCCTCAGCTAAACCGCCTTCTGGGCCAAATACAATTAATAGCTTTTGACCTGGTTTCATTGTCGTTAAAGCTTTCGCAAAATTAGATTTCTCGCCTTGTTTTGCTACTTCTTCATACGCAACAAGACAAACATCATACTCACCACTCATTGAAAGCAATTGCTTAAACGATGCTGGAGCATGTACTTCTGGAACTTCACTTCTATGCGATTGTTCCGCAGCTTCTTTCACAATTTTTCTTAAACGCTCAACTTTTTTATCAGCTTTTTTCGCATCCCATTTTACGATAGAGCGAGATGCTTGAAATGGTAAAAATGCGGCTGCCCCAAGCTCGGTTCCTTTTTGAAAAATTAACTCTAGCTTGTCTCCTTTTGGCAGTCCACTTGCAATCGTCACGAACACAGGAAGTTCACTCGATGCCTCTACCCATTCTACAATAGCTGTCTCAACAAATTCACTGGTAATTTCATCAATTGAACATACTGCTGTTTTTCCGTTTACACAGCAATAAATGTGATCACCAGCTGACATACGCATTACTCTCGCAATATGATGTACATCATCACCTACAATGCGAATCTTTGCTTCACTTACATATTTTTCTTCTACAAAATAACGTTGCATATAATCACCTTAGTAGAGTTTCGTTCCTTTCGTAAGTCAACACTTACGAAAAGAACGAAACGTTATCATTTTTCATATAACAAACGGCAAGTCCCTCACCTTATAGTGAGAGACTCCCCTTTTCATTATAAACTAAAATCTATATTACGCATTTCGTGCAATAATTGCTACCCAATCATCCATTCGTAATACTTCTTCAATTGTAAATCCAGCTTTTTCTAACGCCTCAGAAATTACTTTTTCTTTCGCTGCAATAATACCAGATGTAATGAATAATCCACCTGATTTTACAACTCGTGCTGCATCTTCAGGGAATAGAAGAATAATTTCTGCTAATAAATTCGCTACGATTAAATCAACAGGTCCTTCAATACCTTCTAAAAGACTATTTTGTCCAACAGATACGATATCATCTGTTTTATTTAAACGTACATTCATTTCCGCACTTTCCACTGCAACTGGATCTAAATCGTATGCTTGAACAGAAGACGCACCTAATTTTGCCGCTGCAATACTAAGTACACCTGAACCCGTTCCTACATCAATGACAGTATCACCTGATTGAACTGTTTTTTCTAAAGCACGAATACACATCGTTGTTGTTGGATGAGTTCCTGTACCAAACGCCATACCCGGGTCTAATTCAATGATTTTTTCATCTGGAGAAGATGGTGTGTATTCTTCCCATGTCGGTACGATTGTGAATGTATCAGAAATTTGTACTGGATGGTAATACTTTTTCCAAGCAGTAGCCCAATCTTCTTCATTGACTTCGTTAATGGTAATATTTCCAGTACCAATTTCAATGTCGTAAGATGGAAGCACATCAATAGATGATTTTACACCCGCAATCGTTTCCTGTAAAGAATCCGTTTGTGGGAAATATGCTTTTACTAATACACCCTCTGCCGGGTATTCATCTGGGTTCAATGCATAAATTTCACCATATTGTTGCTCGCGCTCTTTCGTCAACTCTGCTGGATCCTCAATCGCAACTCCACTAGCACCAGCTTCATGTAAAATATGAGAGACAGCTTCTACTGCTTCTTCTGTTGTATGAATACTAACTTCTGACCATTTCACAATTTACCAACTCCATTTTTTATTTCCATTATTCCCCTTTGAAAGCACGTTTAAGCTTTCCGAATAAACTATCATCCTGCTCTTCTTGCCCTGCAAATTCACGTAATAAATCTTTTTGATGTGAATTTAATTTTGTTGGTACAACAACACGAACGACTACATATTGATCTCCTTGACCGTATCCACGTACGTTTGGAGCACCTTTTCCTTTTAAGCGGAATTCTGTTCCTGTTTGTGTTCCTGCTGGAATTTTCAGCTTCACTTTCCCATGAACAGTAGGAACTTCTACTTCAGCACCAAGTGCCATTTGCGCAAATGTTAATGGCATTTCGCAAATAATATGATCACCTTCACGCTCGAAGAATTCATGATTTCTTACATGAACAACTACATATAAATCTCCTGCCGGTCCACCATTTACGCCCGCTTCACCTTTTCCAGATACACGAATTTGTTGGCCATTATCAATACCAGCTGGAATCTTAACGTTAATTTTTTTACGCTTACGTACTTTACCTGAACCATGACATGTCGTACATTTTTCTTTAATCATTTGACCAGTTCCTGAACAATGACCACAAGCTTGACGGTTTACAATACGACCAAACGGTGTATTTTGTTCTACACTTACTTGACCTGATCCTGAACAATGTTTACATGTTTCTTTTGAAGTTCCTGGTTTTGCCCCGCTACCTTTACAAGTATCACATGGATCTTCTACTGGAATTTCAACGTTTAACTCTTTACCAAAAATAGCTTCTTCAAAGTCTAAAGTGACTTGATATTGTAAGTCAGCACCTTGGCGCGGAGCATTTGGATCACGACGTCTGCCGCCACCGCCGCCAAAGAACGAACTAAAGATATCTTCAAAACCGAAGCCACCGCCGAAGTCTCCTCCGCCACCGAAGCCTTGATTTGCACCAGCATGACCAAATTGATCGTACTGCGCACGCTTTTGATCATCGCTCAACACTTCGTATGCCTCTTGTACTTCTTTAAACTTTTCAATTGCATTTTCTTCTTTACTCACGTCTGGATGGTATTTTTTAGCCAAACGACGATACGCTTTTTTAATTTCATCTTTTGAAGCGCCCTGGCTAAGTCCAAGGACCTCATAATAGTCTCGTTTACTCATAAATTTGCAACCCCCGAATCTTTCACATAAACGTAATTTTAACACCGAAAGAAAGTGCTTTGCAACAAAGTTTCCTCACTTACAGTATGCAAGGTAAAAAACTTAAGATCCTCACACATTTCTCCTCATTTATGAAAAAAGCCAAAGCCAAGGCACGCTTGACTTTGACTTTTTGTCATCTTACTTATTATGTTTGTACTTAAATTACTTGTCTTCTTTTACTTCTTCAAATTCAGCGTCTACTACATTATCTTTTTTCGCGCCAGCGTCTTGTGCTCCTTGTGCACCTTCTGCTTGCCCTGCAGCTGCTTGAGCTTGCTCGTATAATTTAACGCTTAATTGTTGTACGATTTCTTGTAAAGCATCTTTTTTCGCACGGATTTCATCAAGATCGTTTTTCTCAATTGCCGCTTGCAACGCTTCTTTCGCTTCTGTCGCTTTTGCAACCTCAGCCGCATCTACTTTACCTTCTAAATCTTTTACAACTTTATCTGTTTGGAATACAAGTTGGTCAGCTTCATTACGAAGTTCAACTTCTTCCTTACGTTTTTGGTCAGCGTCAGCATTTGCTTCTGCTTCTTGTACCATACGATCTACTTCTTCATCAGAAAGACCTGAAGAAGATTGAATTGTAATAGCTTGCTCTTTGCTTGTTCCTAAGTCTTTTGCACGTACGTTAACGATACCGTTCGCATCAATATCGAATGTTACTTCGATTTGTGGAATACCACGTGGTGCTGGTGGAAGATCCGTTAATTGGAAACGACCTAATGTTTTGTTGTCAGCTGACATTGGACGCTCACCTTGTAGTACATGAATGTCTACTGCCGGTTGGTTATCAGCAGCTGTTGAGAATACTTGTGACTTACTTGTTGGAATTGTAGTGTTACGCTCGATTAATTTCGTGAACACACCACCCATAGTTTCAATACCTAAAGAAAGTGGAGTTACGTCTAATAATAGTACGCCTTCTACATCACCAGTAAGTACGCCACCTTGAACCGCAGCACCTAATGCTACAACTTCATCAGGGTTTACGCCTTTGTATGGCTCTTTACCAGTTTCACGTTTAATAGCTTCTTGAACAGCTGGGATACGAGTAGATCCACCAACAAGGATAACTTTATCTAATTCACTTGGAGCAAAGCCAGCGTCTTTTAATGCACGACGAGTTGGCTCTAACGTTCTTTCAACAAGACCTGCTGAAATCTCTTCGAATTTCGCTCTTGTTAACGTTAATTCTAAGTGTAATGGGCCAGCAGCTCCAGCACTAATGAATGGTAATGAAATTTGTGTTTGTGTTACACCTGAAAGATCTTTTTTCGCTTTTTCAGCTGCATCTTTCAAACGTTGAAGTGCCATTTTATCTTGGCTTAAATCAATGTTATTTTCTTTTTTGAATTCAGCTACTAAGTGATCGATGATAACTTGGTCAAAGTCATCTCCACCAAGGCGGTTGTCACCAGCAGTTGAAATAACTTCGAATGTGCCGTCTGCTAACTCAAGGATAGATACGTCAAATGTACCGCCACCTAAGTCATATACTAAGATTTTTTGCTCTTCATCTTGTTTTTCTAAACCGTAAGCAAGTGCTGCTGCTGTTGGTTCGTTAATGATACGCTCAACTTCTAAACCAGCGATACGACCAGCATCTTTCGTTGCTTGACGCTCTGCATCGTTGAAGTATGCAGGTACTGTAATAACAGCTTTCGTTACTGTTTCACCTAAGTATGCTTCAGCAGAAGCTTTTAAGTTTTGTAAAATGATTGCAGAAATTTCTTGAGGTGTAAAATCTTTACCTTCAACTTCTACTTTGTAGTCTGTACCCATATGACGTTTAACAGACATGATTGTATTTGGGTTTGTAATTGCTTGACGCTTCGCAACTTCCCCAACTTGACGCTCTTCATTTTTGAAAGCTACAACAGAAGGTGTTGTACGGTTTCCTTCTGGATTTGGGATAACCTTTGGTTCTCCACCTTCCATAACAGCTACACAAGAGTTTGTTGTACCTAAGTCAATACCGATAATTTTACTCATGGCGAATCCTCCTACTTTTATGTAAATTATTGATTTACTTTTACCATTGATGGGCGAATCACACGGTCTTTTAGTTTATAACCTTTTTGGAATTCTTCAACTACCGCGTTTGATTCAAATTCACTGTCTTCCACTTGCATAATAGCTTGGTGTTCATTCGGATCAAACTGTTTACCAACAGCTTCAATCGCTTCCACACCTTCTTTAGTCAACGCTTCTAGCAATTGACGATGCACCATTTCCATACCTTGTAACAAGGATTTCGTTTGCTCGTCAGTCGCTTCCACTTGCATCGCTCTTTCAAAATTATCAAGAGCTGGCAAAATATCTGAAACTAGACTTTGTGCTCTATATTTGTCAGCAGCCTGTTTATCTATTTGGACACGGCGCTTATAATTTTCAAAATCAGCTTGTAGACGTAATGTGCGACCTTCCGTTTCCGTTAGTTTCGCTTGTAACTCATCTACTTTTTCTTGTAAAAGAGCAGCCTCACTTTTTTCTTCTACAGTTTTTTCACTGTTTTCTGGCGTGACAGCTTCTTCAACTTGCGCTTCTTTCACTTCTTCTACCACTTGTTCGTTACGCTCTTCCACAATTTTCACCTCCTTAAAAGGTATTAGGTATCATGCTTAGCATGATTACCTAAGCATTATATATTACACACAGCAATGAAAATTTCATCACTTGAGCGAATGTATTACTCCCATTTACTTTTTAAGTCCGTCTGTAAACTGTCTTGTAAATAACTGCAGTAAACTAATTACACGAGAGTATTGCATTCTCGTCGGACCTAAAATTGCAATTGTTCCAAGTTGCTCTTCTCCAATCGAATACGTTGCAGAAATCAAACTGCAATCCTCCATTGCCGTAGAAGAATTTTCTCTACCAATTTTCACTTGAATTCCGACTTGTTTATGACGCAAAATGTCATAAAACGCAGCCTCATTATCAATCATCGTCAGCAAAGATCTTACTTTATGAATGTCATGGAACTCCGGTTGCGAAAGCATATTCGCTTTCCCTCCAAAGTATATCTTTTCCGATAACGGAACTTGAAATGTACCATCTAACATTTTTATCGCACTATCGTAATTATGAACATACCCACGTAAAACTGTAACAATCTCTTTAAAGATTTTATTATGAAGTTCTGCCATCGGTACACCAGATAGCTTTTCATTTAAAATGTTAACCATTTTTTCTAAATCTGATAAATCAACAGATTCCGGAACGGTAATCGTTTTACTTTGTACATGCCCTGTATCCGTTACAATAATAGCGACTGCTGTTTGACGATCAAGCGGCACAATTTGTACGTTTTTAAGTTTATTTGTGCTTAACTTAGGCCCTAGAACAATCGCCGTATAGCTCGTAAGCTCTGATAAAATTTGAGCAGATTGCTGTGCAACTTTTTCTGCTTCAAAAATTCTTTCAGCAAATAAATCTTTAATTTGTACAATTTCATCGTTCGGTAAGTTTTGCGGCGCTAAAAGATGGTCTACATAAAATCGGTATCCTTTCTCAGAAGGAACCCGTCCAGAAGAACTATGTGTTTTTTCAATAAAACCTAATTCTTCTAAATCAGCCATTTCATTTCGAATAGTAGCTGAACTAAATGTGATTTCTTCTTTTTTAGCCAACGTTCTAGACCCAACGGGCTGCGCTGATCCAATAAAGTCATCAATAATTGTTTGTAAAATTAAGAGCTGACGTTCCGTAAGCATCTCATCATCACCTCTGTTAGCACTCTTTGTCTTCGAGTGCTAAATCTATTAATAACTTACCAAAATTGACATTCAATTGTCAACGGAAACGTCACGAAATAATGAATTTTTTTCACGTTTATGAAACATTTAATTAGTCAATCAAAAATGACTGGAACACTTCATTCCCTAATAATTTCCCTTTTCGTGTTAAACGCACATATCCATCTCTTTCTTCAAGCAACCCTTGTTCTTGATTGCCTTGTAACTGCTTCGCGAAAACTTGATCCATCTCTATATTGAATTTCTTTTGGAATGCTATTTTAGAAACACCTTTTGTTTTTCGAAGTCCTAAAAACAACTCTTCTTCCATTTTTTCCTTCTCAGTCACTTCATGAACATCTAAATAAGGAAATCCTGTTTCATCAATTTTATTAAAATATTGCTTCAGCGGACCTACATTTTGAATACGTTCCCCATTTACATAACTATGAGCTCCAGCTCCAAAACCATAATACTCTTCATTATTCCAGTATGTGAGATTATGTCTACTTTTATTGTCACCTTTTGAGAAATTACTAATTTCATACTGGTTATAACCGTGTTTCTCCATTTCATCCATTACCATTTCGTACATTTTCGCTTCATGGTCTTCACCTGGGAGTCTTAATTTCCCTTTATTCATTAAGTTATAAAACACTGTTTTCGGTTCCACAATTAATGAATATGCTGAGAAATGTTGCACACCGAGCGTAAAGGCAATGTCTAACGTTTCTTTTACATCTTCTATCGTCTGCCCTGGCAGGGCATAAATTATGTCTATATTAATATTTGTAAAGCCAACTTCCTGCGCTTCTCGAATTGCTACAAACGCATCCTCCCTCGTATGCTTGCGCCCGATTTTCTCAAGCAGTTCATCACGAAACGTTTGTACACCAAAACTAATTCTGTTCACGCCACCTTCTAACAGTAAGTTCAACTTCTCTTTCGGTAAGTCCCCTGGATTCGCTTCAAAAGTTAATTCACAATTCGGAGCAAATGGACGCAAACGACGATTAATGATATCGAGCAATTTTTTTGTCTGTTCCATATTTAATGCTGTCGGCGTTCCTCCACCAACAAAAATCGTTTTCATACTATCAAACGGTACTTTTTGAACCGTATTTATTATTTCTTTCTCTAAGTACTCTAAATATTGATCTACCGGTTGGCGTTCAATAAACACTTTATTAAAATCACAATAGTGACAAATATGCTGACAAAACGGAATATGAATATATGCAGCTTGTACCAAATATAACTCCTACCTTTCTAAAAAGAAAACCTCCGCACTCCGGAGGGTTCTCTACTTCTCTAACGTATTACGGATTTGTTCCATTCGCATTTTTCCCCAATCATACATCATTTCAACGATTGGTAAAAGTGACATGCCTAGTTCCGTCATATAATACTCAACACGAGGAGGAATTTCGGGATATACTGTTCGATCAACAATCCCATCTTCCATTAACTCTTTTAATTGGTTCGACAAAACTTTATGAGAAATGCTTGGGAATAACCGTTGTAATTCGCTAAAACGATGAGGCCCTTCCACACCAAGATGCCACAGTATCACAACTTTCCACTTTCCACTAATAATAGAAAGCGTCAATTCCTTTTCACAATTAAAATTACCATTTTGTAGTTTCTCTTGAATATCTTTTCGAATATTTTCGGACATTAATAATCTCCTAACTCTGTATGAACTAAAAAGCTCTCTCACTATTGTAAATGAGAGATACTAAGATGTCTAAAAAGTAATGATACAGAAAAAAAGAAGCCGCATAAACGACTCCTTCTTTATTTTATATTAGTTGTCATCCATTTTCAGTACAGCCATGAATGCCTCTTGCGGTACTTCTACAGAACCAACAGACTTCATACGTTTTTTACCTTCTTTTTGCTTATCAAGAAGTTTACGCTTACGAGAAATGTCACCACCGTAACATTTTGCAAGTACGTTTTTACGCATCGCCTTAATTGTAGAACGTGCTACAACCTTGTTTCCAATAGTAGCTTGAATTGGCACTTCGAACTGTTGTCTTGGAATCAATTCTTTTAATTTCTCTACGATTACTTTACCACGGTCATACGCTGAATCACGGTGCACAATGAATGATAAAGCATCCACTTGTTCATTATTTAAAAGAATATCCATTTTCACAAGTTTAGACGGTTTATAACCAATTAACTCGTAGTCAAATGATGCATATCCTTTCGTATTTGATTTCAATTGATCGAAGAAGTCATATACGATTTCTGATAACGGGATTTCATATGTTAATGTAACACGCGTTTCATCTAAATATTGCATATCAATAAACGTTCCACGTTTACCTTGGCAAATTTCCATTACAGCTCCAACATAGTCATTCGGAACCATAATTGAAGCTTTAACAAACGGCTCTTCTACACGATCGATAGACTGTGGATCTGGCATATTAGATGGATTATCAACAATAACATCTTCACCGTTTGTTAAATAAACTTTATAAATAACGCTTGGCGCTGTTGTAATTAAGTCAATCTTAAATTCACGTTCAATACGTTCTTGAATGATTTCCATGTGAAGTAAACCTAAGAATCCACAACGGAAACCAAATCCTAGCGCTTGAGATGTTTCTGGTTCAAACTCAAGAGCAGAATCGTTTAACTCTAATTTTTCTAACGCATCACGTAAATCGTTATAACGAGCAGAATCAATTGGATACAGCCCACAGAATACCATCGGGTTTAATTTACGGTAACCTGGTAACGCCTCTGCAGCCAGACGTTTCGCATGTGTAATCGTATCACCAACACGTGTATCACCTACGTTTTTAATAGATGCTGCTAAGAAACCTACATCACCTACAGTTAACTCATCACGCTGCGTTGTTTTCGGTGTAAATACACCTACTTCTGTTACTTCAAACTCTTTACCAGTTGCCATCATACGTACTTTATCGCCAACTTTTACCGTTCCGTTTACAACACGGATATATGCAATTACACCACGATATGGATCATATAAGGAATCGAAAATCATACATTGTAACGGCTCTTCTGAATCACCCGTCGGAGCTGGTACTTTTTCAACGATTTGTTCTAAAATGTCCTCAATACCAATGCCTGCTTTTGCCGAAGCAAGTACAGCTTCCGATGCATCTAAACCAATTACATCTTCTACCTCTTGACGTACGCGTTCTGGATCCGCACTTGGTAAATCGATTTTATTAATAACTGGTAAGATTTCTAAATTATTATCAAGCGCTAAATATACGTTTGCTAATGTTTGCGCCTCAATCCCTTGCGCTGCATCAACAACAAGAATTGCACCTTCACAAGCCGCTAAACTACGAGATACTTCGTACGTAAAATCGACGTGTCCTGGCGTATCGATCAAGTGAAGAATATACTCTTCACCGTCTTTCGCTTTATACGTTAATTGTACTGCATTTAATTTAATTGTAATACCGCGCTCACGCTCTAAATCCATAGAGTCAAGCAACTGAGCTTTCATTTCGCGCTGTGTTAACGCGTTTGTTTTCTCCAAAATACGGTCTGCCAACGTTGATTTCCCGTGGTCAATGTGAGCAATGATGGAGAAGTTACGAATTTTGGACTGTCTTTTTGCTCTTTCTTCTTTATTCATCTATGTTCTCAACTCCTAATAGTCTCGCCAATATACACTAGCACTGATTATATCAATAGAGCAGCAAAGATTCAATGAAAACTCGTGCTGCTTACAAGACAAATCATTCTATCTATATCTTATGCGAACAAACCATAAGAGACAAACCTTTTTCAAATTAAAAAACGGCTGTCGTACAAAACGATAAGACAACCGTTCTTCCTGCTACTCTTAGCTAAAAATCTCTTTCACTTTCCCAACAACTATATCCGTTCCAAACTTTGTTATTTCATAAGCAACACTTGCTATCGCCATACCAATTCCTTCTACGACATTAAAACTTCTTAAACTTTCTAATTGTTTTTGTTTCTCAATAGTTGAAAACGAACTTCCCAAAATTTCTGATTCAGCACTCGCACCCTCTGTCCCTGTCATATGAGCTATTTGTTCATAC
Organism: Bacillus sp. FDAARGOS_235; assembly: GCF_002073415.2. NCBI lineage: Bacteria > Bacillati > Bacillota > Bacilli > Caryophanales > Bacillaceae > Bacillus > Bacillus sp. FDAARGOS_235. The sequence goes on along the minus strand of NZ_CP020437.2, from coordinate 4,007,741 downwards.
GACAGCTGCTGATAACCTTTCATACTTTTCAAACCATGATTAGCAAGCGCAACTCCTGCTATCATCATAAGTAAACATAAAACTGCACTACATATACACAGAAGTGCAAAACGACTTAAACTATCATCGTCTCTCCCCCTCAATGTGTATATGCTCCTGTATTATCTTGGTCAATTTGATGATGCAGCGCTGCATTTAACCCACTCGCTATTACATTTGCCATATCCTCTATAAAAGCATCTACTTCTTTTGGGGTCACCATTAAATTATGACCGAGAGGAGACAGTACTTCATAGATCAATTTTCTTTTTTCTTCTTCTTCCAACGTACCAATAGCACCTAAAAACATATTCCTACTTTTTTCATCCGGCATATCTTCTTCTGTTAATTTTTTCTTTTCTCCGAATGAAAATCCCGCTGGTAATAAAGACCGTGACGGCTTATGTCCCTCTTTCATCTCTCTTCCAAAGTGCTTCAAAATAAAATCGATCGTATCACTCGTAATAGAAACTGCGTCTACTACAGTTGGAACACCAATCGCAATAACAGGGATTCCTAATGTTTCTTTACTTAGCTCCTTACGTTTATTCCCAACACCAGATCCAGGATGAATCCCTGTATCCGAAATTTGTATCGTACTATTTACACGTTCAATAGAGCGTGCAGCTAACGCATCAATTGCAATTACAAAGTCTGGCTTCGTCTTCTCAATGATTCCATAAATAACATCGCTCGTTTCAATTCCTGTAATTCCCATTACTCCCGGACGAATTGCACTAACAGGCCTAAAACCTTCTTCTATACTTTCAGGCTGCAATTGAAACAAATGTCTCGTTACCAATACGTTTTCTACAACTATCGGTCCAAGTGCATCCGGTGTTACATTCCAATTCCCAAGACCAACAATTAAACAGCTCGCTTCTTTTGTAACGCCAACCTCTTCTAAGAAATAAGAAAATTCTTTCGCAAAAATACGCTCTACCTTTTGTTGCAGTTCCGTATCTTGTTGACGTATACCTTGCACTTCAAGCGTTAAATAATTTCCAGGTTTTTTACCCATCGATTCAGATGCAACTTCATCAATTGTGACTTTTGTAATTGTAATACCCTCTTCTTCCCTCTCTTTTACAATAACTCCTTGTACCCCTTCTTGTTCTTCTTGGCGTTCTTGCAACATTTGATGCGCTTCTACAGCAAGGTCAGTTCTAACACTATATTTACTTAAATCTAATGGTTCTTTCATCGTATCTCCTCCGTAATTCATAGTAAATATCGTTAGATTTCCCAAAGTTATATAAGGTCATTCTTTCCTTTACGTGAAATTTCATTGATATACTATTGCAATTCTCTTCACCGTTTGATAGAATATCACTTGTTCTATGTTAAGAATCGAGTCATTCGATTGCACCAGGGAGGTGAAAAGTATGGCAAACATCAAATCTGCTATCAAACGCGCTAAACTTAGCGAAGAGCGTCGTGCACATAACGCTTCTATCAAGTCTGACATGCGTTCTGCTGTTAAAACTGTAGAAGCTTTAGTTACTAATAACGATCTTGAAAATGCTAAAGAAGCTTTCAAAACTGCTTCTAAAAAACTTGACAAAGCAGCTCGTAAAGGTCTTATCCACCAAAACGCTGCAGCTCGTCAAAAATCTCGCTTAGCGAAACAAGTAAACGCGTAAGGCGTTTAAAAAACGATCCATTTGGATCGTTTTTTTATATACAAAAAAGTTCACGTAACAAGTACATGAACTTTTTTGTATCACTACATATGATTTAGCCGCAGCAGGAAAAACTCAAGCACAAGTTTCTTATCCATTTTCCCCGTCTTCATACTATAATCAGCTTCCGCTAATTCTATAATAACTTTTTTTAATTCTTCAAAAGAGAAAAACTTCGTTTGATTCATCGCCAACTTTACACGATACGGATGTACACCAATATGAGACGCGATTTGATTTTGTCCGTAACCACGTTGTTGCAACTCTTTCACTTGATGCAGCAAGCGGAATTGACTCACTAATAACGCAAGCAATTTAATCGGTTCTTCCTGCTGCGTAAATAATCCATCTAAAATTTGCATTGCACCCGCAATATCCTTTTTCACTACTTTTTCTGTCAAAGCAAATACATTTTGCTCCACAGACTTCGGCACAAGCTCTGTAACAAGTTTTGGTGTAATCTCTCCGCCCATACCAACGTATAACGTTAACTTGTCCATTTCCTTCGCCAACATCGTTACATTACTTCCCACAAGCTCTAATAACAAACTAACAGCTGCATTATCAATATGCACATGTACTTCATCAGCACGAGCACCAATCCATTTCTGAACATCTTGCACTTGCATCGCATTCGCTTCTACTACATCCGCTGTTTTCTTTAATAGTTTTGTAATTTTTTTTCGTTCATCGAGTTTTTCGTAAGGCGCAACAAAAACAAGAATAGAAAATGGAGAAGGTTCACCAATATATTCTTCTAAAATTTTTATATTTTGTTCTAACTTTTCTTTTTGTGAAGTTAAAAAAAGTGGTGATTTCATTAATAGTACTTTCCGTTCCCCAAAAAAAGGAAGTGTACGCGCATCCTCAACCACATCTTCTAAATAGGATTCTTCCAAATCGTATGTCACAACATTAAATTCTCGATCTTCCTCTTCAAGTGCTTCTGTTGTAATAAGCTTTATCGTTTCATTTATAAAAAACGCTTCCGTTCCATACAGTAAATATAACGGAGCAAACTGCTTCTTATTAATTTTTTTATGTATATCACTCATACTTTTTTCCTACTCCCTAACTTGGCAATATATATTTATACTAATGCCCTAGCTTTTGTTTTACAAGTACAAAGGAACAGGCTTTACAACCCGCCCCTTTATTTATATTAAACGCCACGCAATAAGTCCCGGGTTTCTTATTGGTGTGCGGTAATCACCTTCCCTTTATTATTCACAATAAAAATCCGAGTATAAGTGCCAACTCTTAACATGCTTGGAAACGAAAAACTCATGTCACTTAACGAACTAGAAAGTAGTAAAAATACTCGGTTCCTCTTCATATGGAAATTGTAGATTTTTTTCTGACAATATTTTATACTAAAGTGGAATGTTGGGGAGGGATTCTAAATGAATGATTTTGAACAAAATGTTCAAAGTAAACGCAATGACGCTATTGATTCAGGGGTAGGATTTATCGTCTCATTTGGTTTTTTCGCAACACTTTTCATTATTGCAACTGTTATTAAATTCATCGGTTCTTAAAGGCTGCCATTTCATGGCAGTCTTCTCTTTTTCATCTATTATGTATTTCATCATATGTGATTTTACTTTTAAAGGTTCCGGTTTCCCCTTTAAAAACATAGGAAATAGCACCTTGTTTATCCGTTCGCCATACTTCAGTACCCATCTTCTCAAAACGCTCTATCACCTCCTTATCCGGATGTCCATACCTATTCCGTTCTCCCACAGAAACAATCGCTATACTAGGCTGTATAAGCCTCAAAAAAGGTGCTGTAGATGACGTTTTACTCCCATGATGCGCAACTTTTAAAACATCCGCCCGTAAATATGGATATGTCGATGCTAAAAGTTCCTCTCCCTCTTCTTCTAAATCACCTGTAAACAGCCATGTTAATCCTCCTAATTTGGCCCACATTACAATTGAAGAGTTATTTTCACTTTTTTCTTTCCCTTTCGGAGCTAGTATAAAAAATTCCGCTCCATTTATACTCCAACACTCCCCTTCTTCCACTATACTTATTTTCACTTCTTTTTCTAATGCCTTTTTCTTTAACACCTTTTCTAATACTGTCTCTTGTTTCTTTTGACCAAATACAACTTCTTTTACAGTTATATACGATAATAAATCTGATGCGGCACCTATATGATCCGCATCTCCATGCGTTATGATTAATTTATCAATTGTTTTCACACCTTCCTTTTGCAAAAAAGGAACAAGAATATCGTGACCAACAGAAAATTCATGCTTTTTCCGTTGCCATTCTTCTTTATTTATCCGAAGTGTTCCACCTGTATCAATAAGATAAACCCCTTTATCATATGGAAGTCGAATTAATATTGCATCACCTTGTCCAACATCAATAAATGTCACACTCCCACTCTCGCGAAAATACGGGTATACATAATGACACGTGCTAATAAAAAGAAATCCACTCATGACTATGAATACAATTTTTTTCGGCAGCCCTCTTTCCAAGACGATCAATATACTAACAATCATCACACAATATACAACTATAAGAAGTATAGATGTTTGCCCGAAAACAAGGCGGGGAAACGGTAAGCTTTCACAATAACTTAGTAAATTATTAGAAATAATTAAACCTACTGACAGTATATTTGCAAGTCCTTTTGCGAGAAATGGGATAATTGGTATAAATACCAGAATAATAATACTACATGGTAATACAAGTATAGATAAAAATGGAACGTATATGAGGTTGAGGAAAATACTATATGGAGAAAAATAACCAAAATGATATAACAAAATCGGGGTACTAACGAGCTGCGAGATAATAGAAATATAAATAGCATTTCGAATTATTCCATTACTATGCCTTAGTAGTATCGGAGCAGATAAAATTAAAGCGAAACTACCTACAAATGAAAATTGAAATCCTATATTAAAAACAAGATATGGGTCGTATATAAGCATACATATAGCCGTTATACTTAAGGCATCTAAACTAGATAAGCGAACAGAACAAATGAAAGCAACCAACAATAAAACACCTGTTATAGAAGCTCTTATAACAGACGGTGATGCGCCTGCTATAATCATGTACACTGGAATACAAACAATTAGAAATACTGTCGCCATCTCCTTCGTCACACCACTTCTCAGTAAAACAAAGTAAACTATCACCATTAACAGAACAATATGCGACCCTGAAATCGCCAATAAATGCACAAGACCAAATTGCTGATACTGTTCTTCAACTTCAAACGTCATTTGTTGTCGGTCACCAAATAATAATGCATTCATAAAAGCACCTGATTGCTCTGGAAACATTTCTGTAACTTTAAAGATTATGTGCTGCCTATAAAAAAGAATCCATTGCACAAATGATAATGATGTTTTTTGGCACTCAGAAATATATGTAGCATGGAATATAAAATGAATATTTTGTTTATATAAATAATCTCGGTAATCAAAACCATGAAAATCCCGAGCAGTTTGCGGTTCTTTCCTCTCACCTTTGAATACACAGGATACTCCCGCATATAATTGTTGTAATTGTTTCTTTTCCAAGGCTGATTTCATTTTGTAACTTAACTGCACTGTATTTTTATTCTGATCTTCAAATTGAAAAGATAGGCGATCCCCATTAATAAGAGGTGTATTTTGTATCACCCCTCTTGTAGCTTCATAGGGCTCCCCTAGAGGCTTATTTTGTCCTTGAACATACGAAGTGTACATAGCACCACTAAAACACGCTATCATACAAAAAATGAAGGTTTTACGCGAAGTACGATATAAACAGAAGAAAACATATAAAACGAAACAACAAGCAATCCATAAAAATGACAAGGAAAAGGCGATTGCAATCCCCATTATAAAAGAGATTGCAATATAGCCCCATTGTTCATGCAACTTATACTCACTCCTTATAGCATCATTTTTGCTTTCGTGAATACATGCTGTAATTCTTCCATTGATAAATTATCTTTTTCGAAAGACCCAAATAATTCTTTTAACTCCGTATAACGTTTTTGCTCCTCTAATGCAGCAATATCATATTCTAGTGGAACGTGCTTCACTGTTACATTCGCTTGTTCAAATAACTCTATGGCGTATGGATGATTTTTATAATCCTGCGCATAATAAACCGCTGTAATACCACTTTGAATAATTGCCTTACAACATTGTAAACAAGGGAAATGCGTAACGTAAATTTCTGCTTCCTCTGTTTTCGCACCAAACTTGGCACATTGTAATAAAGCATTCATTTCTGCATGAATTGTACGAACACAATGATTATCAATGACATAGCATCCATCATCGATACAATGCACCCCACCTTTAATTGAACCATTATAGCCGCCAGCAATAATCCGCTTGTCACGAACGATTGTTGCCCCTACTGCAAGTCTTGTACATGTACTACGTAAAGATAACAAATGACTTTGCGTCATAAAATATTGATCCCACGAAATTCGTTCCATATTTTTCACCTTCTTTTTTGTCTACTTGTAGTGTAGCGAATGAAGAAAAACTTCGTCAATCTTTTACGGAATAATAATTTGATCTTTTATTTTTTCCAAAGACTTCACACCAATCCCATCAATCTTTAATAAATCTTCTATTTTCTGAAACGGACCATGTTCCTCTCGATATTTCAAAATACTTTCCGCTTTTCGAGAGCCAATGCCTGTGATTTTTTCAAGTTGCTCTTTAGAAGCTGCATTTATTTGAACTTTCCCTTCCCCCTTTGAAGAGGTAGCCAAATCTTGCACTTGCTCATTTTTATTGGGTACATAAAGAATCATTTGGTCTTGTACAATTTGTGCTAAATTCACCTTCTTTATATCTGCCTCAGGCAAAAAACCACCCGCCTTTTCAACGGCATCCTTGAACCGGTCCCCTTCCTTCATTTCATACACCCCCTCTTTAACAACGGCCCCTTTCATATCAATTAGTATTTTTTTCTGTTCCTTTGCATCTAATATTTTCGGTTTACTTTTTTTCTCTACATCTTTCGCCTGAACATCCGTTGCAATGACCGATCGCTCTGTATGCTGGTTTGTTTTCCAGAAAAAAAGAAAAAGTACAGTTACAATAATAACTACTAACCCCAACCATTTTTTCGGAAAATCCCACATCATTTTACACCTCTAATCATAAATTTATAACATCATTCATATTGTTTAGGAGAAAGCTGTTACGAAGGAGGGATGAAACATTGAACATAGGAATTATAGGGACAGGAAACATGGGGAACATACTAATCGATGCATTTTTAGAGACCCGTGCTGTCAAACCTTCGTGCCTTACAATCATTAATCGGACACCTGCCAAAGCATATCATATAAAAGAAAAATACCCTTCTATTCATATAGCCAAAACAATCCCAGAAGTACTCGAACAATCACAACTTATTTTTATTTGCGTTAAACCAAAAGATATATACCCTATCCTACAAAAATATGCTGAACATTTTTCTGATGAAAAGTGCTTAGTTTCTATCACAAGTCCAATATCTCCATCACAATTAGAGACACTTGTACCTTGCCACGTCGCACGTATCATTCCGAGCATTACAAACCGCGCCCTATCTGGCGCATCATTATTTACATTTGGAAGTAAATGCTCTGAAGAGTGGCAACAAAAACTACTTCGGCTATTCAAAAAAATTTCTACTCCACTTGTAATAGAAGAAGATATAACGCGCGTTTCATCTGATATAGCAAGCTGCGGCCCTGCATTCTTTAGTTATTTATTACAATGTTTCATTAACGCTGCTGTAGATAAAACAAATATTACACATGAAGAAGCTACTACTTTAGTAAGTGAAATGGTCGTTGGAATGGGGAAATTACTTGAAAAAGAGATTTTCACATTACCTACCTTACAAGAAAAGGTATGTGTCAAAGGCGGCGTTACAGGAGAAGGTATTCTAGTTTTAGAAGAACATGTTGGAGATATGTTTCATAAATTAATCGAACGGACACACGAGAAGTTTGATGAAGATTTAAAATGCGTTGATCAGCAATTCAATAAACACACATAATAAATACGCCATCGCCATTCCAAATCCTTTTTATTAATACGTATCTTTTTTATGCTACATTTTCACTAAAACTAGCATTTTTGTACTTTACATGTATCATCTTTTTAATATTCTAGAAATGAAATCAAATCTTTTCTAAAAAACAAAAGCAACCTTATCGGTTGCTTTTGTTTTATCCATTCTTCTTCGCCATAAAAAAGATGCGCTCTGTTTGTTCTGTCACTTCAATTCGTTCAAAGTCTCCTGTGACGCGAAGCACTGTAAATCCAGCCTCTTCAAGCCATTTCGTTAATTCTTCAACCGAATATGCTCGTTGCACGTGACATTCATCAAAACGATGATATACATCTTCTTCTGGATCTTGTACAAAGAATGTCAAATCATGTTCCACACTATTGGATTCTTCTCCAGGGAAACAGTTCCAAATAAGTGATATTTCCTCGCCATTCACTGTATATGTTTCATTTTGAAATACGTGATGTATTTTATATAAAGAGTGTACGTCGAATAAAAACAAGCCATCTTGACGTAAATGATGGAAGACTCTTCTAAACGTTTCTTGCACTCCATCTTCTTGCAATACATAGTTTAACGAATCACAAAAGATTGTTACACAATCAAATTCACCAGGAACATCAAGTTCTCTCATATCTTGTTGGTAAAAAGGAAGAAAATAACCTTCTCCTCCTAATTTCTGCTGTGCGACAGTTAACATTTCTTCTGAAAGATCTACACCAGTTAAATCATAACCTTTTCGCATAAGCGGTAGTGTTACGTTACCAGTTCCACATGCTACATCAAGAATTTTTGCCTCTTTCATGCCCGCATGCTGCAAACTTTCCTCTGTGAACTCTACCCATTTATCATACGGGACATCATTCATCAGTTCGTCATACAGTAATGCAAATTGTTCGTATTTCATTGATCTAACTCTTCAGTAATATCTTCACGTGGTACATCGCCCCATAGACGCTCTAAATTGTAGTGATCACGCTCATCTTTATGGAATACATGAGCAACCACATCACCAAGGTCTACTAATACCCAACGAGCCTCATCAAAACCTTCCATACGTTGTACATTAATTTCGAATTCATGCGCCTTCGCTTTAATTTCACGCGCAATTGCTTGCACCTGTTTATCAGAGTTTCCGTGACAAATAATGAAATAGTCTGCAATTGGTGAAATCCCTTGCATATTTAGTACAACCATATCTTCTGCTCTCTTATCATCAGCTGCTTTTGCTGCTAATACTAATAAATCTTTATCTTTCATTTAATAATTTCCTCCTTGATAACTGCATTGTATGTTTGGAATGTTAATGGATAAATCGTTTGATTTTTTTCCATTAAAAATTGAATTGTTCGCTTTAAAGCAAACAGTAACGCTTGATTTATATCTTTATATGCGAGTTTTCTCGCTTCTTCTACACCAGGAAACTTACGCCCCGGCTCAATGTAATCTGCTACATAAATCACTTTATCTAACATCGTCATTTTCTCATGACCACTTGTATGGTATGTAATAGCTTGCAAAATTTCAGGATCCGTAATGCCTACTTCTTTTTCTACTAAGTATGCCCCAACAGGTGCATGCCATAACTCTTTGTTATAGTGAAGTAGATCCTTCGGCAAACCTTCCCTCTTAATAATCTCTTCCATTTCTGAAATCGCTCTACATTTTGCATAATCATGAAAGATAGCAGCTGTTTCTGCCTTTTTCTCATCTACATCATATAAACGAGCCAGTTCAATCGCTGTTTCCATTACACCTATTGTGTGTACATAACGCTTTTCATGCATTTGTTGTTTCACAATATGAAGTGCTTCCTCACGATTCATACAACCCATTCCTCTCGATATATACCTGTACTTTTTCCGGAAGTAAATATTTGCACGTTTTCTTCTCCATATACCTCTCACGTAACAAAGAAGAAGAAACTGCAAACTCTGGAATTTCCACTTTTACAATATTATAAGGCGTATGCAATGTATAACCTGGTCTCGTAACTCCAACGAAAGTTACAAGTGTAAGTAACTTTTCAATGTTATACCACTTTGGCAAATACTCAACCATATCTCCACCAATAATAAAGTGGAACTGCACATCCGGATACTTTTCCGTTAATTGTAACATAGTGTCATACGTATAAGATGGGCCTTCTCTGTTTAGCTCTTCTAAACAAATTGAAAAGTATGCTTCTTCCTCAGTCGCAAGCTCTAACATCTTTAAACGACTTTCTACACTTGTAATATTCCGCCCTTGTTTATGTGGCGGAATTTGATTTGGCAGGAACCATACTTCTTCCAAGTCCAAAGCGTGATATACTTCATTTGCAATTAGCAAATGCCCATAATGAGGCGGATCAAATGTACCGCCAATGATGCCAATTTTTCTCAAAAGAAACGCCCCTTCCTTTTACATACAGCAACTCTCTTCCTATCAATTCGAAGAGAGTTCACTGTTAATAAAAGTTCAATTGGTTTCGCTCTCTACATCATTAAGCACTAGCAATAAAAGTACCGCATGCTAATCTTTTTATCGAGGAAGCTTAATTTGTTTATTTTCTCTTGATTCTTTATATAAAACAATTGTGCTTCCAATTACTTGAACGATTTCAGCACGTGCACCTTGTGCAAGTTCTTCTGCAACTTCACGACGATCGAATTCACAATTTTGTAGCACGCTCACTTTAAATAATTCACGAACCTCTAATGCTTCTCCAATTTGTTTCACCATATTTTCATTTACGCCGCCTTTTCCAACCTGAAAAATTGGTGTTAAATGATGTGCCTGTGCACGTAAAAATCTTTTTTGTTTTCCTGTTAACATATAATTAGCCTCCAAGCTTTCTCATTACTAATTGTTTCATTCTATCAATATTTGGCACGCGTCCTGTCCACATTTCAAATGCAAGTGCCCCTTGATAAACAAACATATCAATACCATTTTGAATGATTGCACCTTGCTCTTTTGCCTCACATAAAATTTTCGTTTCAAATGGATTATAAATTATATCTGATACAATTGTTCCTTCTTTTAACGAACAAATTTGTAATGGCGTATGTTCGACATGCGGATGCATACCTCTTGTTGTCGTCTGAATGATAATATCATAATTCCCTTGTTCTTCTGTCGCTTTTTCTAACGATAAAGCAACAGAATGAACATCAGCCGCACATGCAGCAATAAGTTCTTTCGCCTTATCGACTGTACGATTTGCTACATCAATTTCTTTCACACCTACATCAGCAAGAGAAAAATAAATAGCTCGGCTAGCACCACCAGCGCCAAGTAATAAAATACGTTTCTCTTGAAGTGGTTCACTACTAATTGACTGTAAGGCTCGGACAAAACCGATTCCATCTGTATTGTAGCCAATTAATTTTCCATCCTTATGAACCACTGTATTTACTGCACCAATTTGCCTTGCTAGTGGGTCAATCTCATCCAAATAATCCATAATAGCAACTTTGTGCGGAGTTGTTACATTAAATCCTGAAATACCTAACGTTTTTAAACCTCTTACTGCTTCCCCTAGCCCTTCTTCTACAAGAAACGCATGATAATGGGCATCCATATTCAAGTGTTCAAATGCATCGTTATGCATAACGGGCGATAATGAATGTCCAATTGGATTTCCGATTACACCATATAATTGTTTCATAAATCCCTCTCCATATTAAATTAAAGATTTACGCAATGAAACACTTACTCCTTTTGGTACGTGAGCAACAATTTTTGCTCCTGATTCGTTTACAGTAACCCATCCTAATCCAGAGAATACAACGTCCGTTTTCGGTTCACGAATATTAAACTCGTATTTCACCAGCTCAGGCATATTTTCTAATTCTTCTGGTGTTGGCGGGCTTAGTAAATCTCCGGCATGATTTTTATACAATTCATCTGCTTTCTCAAGCTTTGTACGATGAATTGTTAAACGATTTGAGAAGTGACAAGTAAACGCACGACGACCACCACTTACATAATCAAAGCGTGCCAATCCACTAAAGAATAATGTTTGTTCCTCATTTAATTGGAATACCATCGGCTTAATTTCTTTTGTTGGTGTAATAAGCTTTAAGCTTTCCTTTCCAACATAATGAGCCATTTGATGGTGGTTAATAATACCTGGCGTATCATATAAAGAAGATTCTTCGTCTAATGGAATATCAATTAAGTCAAGTGTTGTTCCTGGGAAATGAGATGTTGTAATTACATTTTCAGTCTCATCACTAAATTCTTTAATCATACGATTAATAAATGTAGATTTTCCTACATTCGTACATCCAACAACGTAAACATCTTTGCCGTCGCGATAATACTCAATAGCATCCGCTAATTCAGCAATCCCTTGTCCCTTCGCTGCACTAATTAAAAAGACATCCTCTGGCTTTAATCCTAACTGCTTTGCACTATAGCGCATCCAATGCTTTACTTTATCATGTTTTACTGACTTAGGAATTAAATCCGCCTTATTTCCTACAAGTAATACTTTATTATTTCCTACGAAACGATGTAAGCCAGGTAACCAGCTACCATTAAAATCAAAAATATCTACAATCTTGACTACTAATGCATCTGACCTTCCAATTCCATTTAGAATGCGTAGGAAGTCATCATCTGTTAGCGATACATCTTGAATTTCATTGTAATGTTTCAAGCGAAAACAGCGTTGACAAATCACTTGCTCTTTTTCTAAAGATGAGGCAGGCGCATACCCAACTTCATTTTTATTTTCTGTTTGAATTTCTACACCGCAACCAATACATTTAATTGTTTCAGTCAAACTTTATTCCTCCCAGTTAATTAAACCTTTTTTCTTCATATTTTTCATAATTCTTCGTTCAATTTTTCGATTAAAGCGAGTCACCAATCCATCCGTTTGCGCTACTGGCACAACTAAGATTGTATGAAGTCCTACACGATTTCCACCAAGCACATCTGTAAGCAACTGATCCCCAATTACTACAACTTCATCCGGCTGCAGGTGCATCTCTTGTATCGCACGCTTAAATGCACGAACAAATGGTTTACGTGCACTATGAATAAATGGAATATTTAATGGATCAGCAAAGTCTTTCACACGTTGCTCATTATTATTCGAAACGACCGTTACTTGAATGCCTTGCTCTTTCATTTTTAAAAACCACTCTTCAAGTTGCGGCGTTGCATTTGGACGATCCCATTCAATTAACGTGTTATCTAAATCAGTAATAACTCCTTTAATTCCACGTTTTTTCAAATCTTCTGGTTGAACATGATATACATTTTTCACATATTCATTTGGTAAAAATAATTTCAATTTCTTTCACCTCTTTGAGGATTTTTCATAAAATTTTTCGACAACATTTTTCGATATACAACCTGTGGATAAAATTGTACACACTTTCCACATTAATTTTTCAGTCAATTTGGAATTTACTAACAATCTATACACAATTTATCCACTGTGGTATGTGGATAACCACTTGTTTGTGACTGTCATATTTTTTTGGTACATTAAATGCAACAACGAATCAATCCTTATATTATTAGGAGGTGACTCACCTTGAAAACAAAACATATGGAACAGTTATCTACTGAGTTACTCACTGAGTCTTATTATAAAGCAAAAGAACTAAAATTAAATCCCGACTTCATTTTACTTATAAAACAAGAAATTATTAGACGCTCATTAGAGGACAAGCTTGCCAAATCTTCTTGAGTACATATAGATTACTAATAACCTGTAAAAAGAGCCATCCTACGATGGCTCTCGAATAAACAAGTACTCCCATCTAGGGGATTTCATCATTAAGCATCTTTGTCCATAACTCTTATTTACGATTATAAAATCTTCTCTTTACTTGTGAGTTAATCGAGTAGCAATTTTTTCACCGAGACGAAGTTCTTGTCCGCTCTTCAAATTCTGCACTACTTCTATCATATCTTTTTCAAACAATAATACAACTGTTGAACCAAATGTAAAGTATGCCATTTCTTCACCTTTTTGAACAGTACTTCTTTCATGCAAAAGCTCAATACTATTAACAAACATAGCCCCTACTTTTACAAGTGCCATATGTTCGCCGTCACTATTCACTTCTGTAACAGAACGATAATTTTTTGACAGTGGTTCTTTACCGTATTCCATACCAGCTGCATTTACCGGATATGATTTTCTACCGAGTACAAATCTTTCAGTCACAGCCCCAGAAAGTGGACTATGAATGCGATGATAATGACTTGGACTCAAATAAATGACCATGTATGTACCGCCTGCATATCGCTTTGCACGTTCTTCATTACCTAGCATATCCACAATTGAATAACGCTTACCTTTAATATCAAATGTTTTTGTATCCTCAATAGGACCGTGGTCAGCAAAAACACCATCAACAGGGCTAACGATACTCGATGTATCTGTATCAATACTACGCTTTCCTTCTTTTAGCCTACGCGTAAATAAGTCATGCAATGTTCTATATTCCTTCAAACCCTTTTCCATCTCATCTTGATTAATTTGAAAAACTTTCGCATATGATGGAATTATGATGGAGCTCAAACGAGATTGTGCAAATTTACGTAATATATAAGAAGTAAAGCGACCATTTGTAAGTTCTATCATAAGTCGATATAATGTACGTCGCAAATTGCGAAACCTCCTAACCAGTCTATAACTTTAGTTTTCCCTTATTTTCTTTCTATATCATATGTAAAACTGGTTCTTATTCCCACATATCATATAGAACTGTTCATTATGCAAATCGAAAACTAAGTTAAGTATGGTATTATTCTTAAATTGTTTAGCACCCTCTAATATTACAGATAGAATCCGTCATTTTCAACAGTGAACATGTATTTCTTCTTAATACAACTCGTTTTCTTTCCTTATTTACAAAAAGAAAAGCAGCCCATTTTAAAATTTGGCTGCTTGCAATGCACATTATTCTTTCGCTTTTTTCTCTTTCTCTGCTCTTACAAATTCATGGAACATTTTCATTAACGCACGCTTTTCAATTCTTGATACGTAGCTCCTTGAAATACCAAGTGCCTTCGCAATCTCCCGCTGCGTTTTCTCCTTATCAAGCCCAAGTCCAAAGCGCTTTACGATAACTTCTTTCTCTCGTTCGTCTAAAATATCGATATACTCTTTAATCTTTTCTAACTCCATACTAAGCTGAATCATATCAATTACATCTTCAGACTCAGATTTTAATATATCAATAAGCGATATTTCATTCCCCTCTTTATCTTGCCCGATCGGATCATGAAGTGAAACGTCTTTTTTCGTTTTCTTTAGTACACGTAAATGCATCAAAATTTCGTTTTCAATACAGCGTGCTGCATACGTCGCAAGCTTTGTTCCTTTCCCTGCTGAATAACTCTCAATTGCTTTAATGAGCCCAATTGTACCAATTGAAATTAAATCTTCTGCATCTTCTCCTGTGTTTTCAAATTTTTTAACGATATGAGCTACAAGCCGTAAATTATGTTCAATTAAAAGATTTCTCGCTTGAGCATCACCTTGCTCCATTAACTCTAAGTACTTTCTCTCATCATCTGATGATAACGGCTGCGGGAACGCATTGTTCTTCACATAAGAAACAAAGACAAACACTTCTCGAACCATATATCCAATTGCGGCGAATAGACTCAAACCTTTCACCTCCGCCAAAATAGTGGTCTTTATTATGTGTATGTGGGCGTGAGGTTGTTTGTGTCTGTACGATATCATTCCAATATGTTTTTACGCATAATATTTGTCTCAAAAAGCTTTGCTACATATACTTAAACAAAAGATTGGAGAGTGGAATATGAAACATTTCATTACCCTCTTGTTCATAAGTAGCTGGTAAGAGATGAACTCCTTGTACGCTCTTGCAAGCTACTTGTACTACAAGGAGGGATTATACAAATATGAAATTTGAAAGAACACGTGCTTATACAAGGCACCAACGTCAGCGTACGATGCGCCGAAAGATGATTATCGTAAAACATGCATGGGGACATACACCTAAAACAGCTGGTATTTTTGCAAAAGGAAAAATTCACTGTTCCTGTGGAATGTGCACAACAAAGTGGAGAACAGAAGGACCACCTGCTAGTGTACAAAAGTGGTTATACAAAATCGATATATACGAAGAATAAATCGTTATTTCTAAAAAAAGGTCTTCTCTCGAAGACCTTTTCCTTATTCACTCCAAATTTTCTCCCCAGTATGCGCATCAATATAACGAATTTCTCGACTACAATCGAAGGATTCTTTATGATTTTCATCCGTTGTTTGTTTATACAGTAGTACGTAGTTCGTTTCCTCTACATCATTTTCTAAAAACCATTCTAAATTCACTCGCATGGCCCCTCTGTATATTTCTAGCGCTTTTTCTTTTGTTATTTTTATTGTTGTTTCATATGTAAGTAATTCTTTTATAAATTTGCTAGACTCTCCGGAGTAGTGCATCACAGCACCATTTTCTGCATTGATATTGACTCTAAATTGGTTATACTCTGCTGGAATACCATTCACATATACGGAAAAGGTAAACCTTTCAATCCCATCTTCTGCTTCTTCACGTTCTTCCCAAAGACGTAGATATTGTGTGACATCTGGAATAACTTGTTCCAAAAATTGAAGTGCTTTTTGTATGCATTCCTCTCTAGACAGTATTTGCTTTACTTCATTATCGTCTGTCAGTTTTATAAAACCAGTTAATTCATTGGTAGATTTATCAATCATAATGCCAACAAAATTATTATATTTTAACATCGGTAAATGCTTTTTAAAAAATTCATTCATTAAATATGGATTCTTTTCTTCTTTCTGTTTCTGTAATTCCTCTTTCGGAACAAATTTCATCCTTATTTCATAATCATTTTCCTTCTCAGCAACTTTTGTAAAATTTTCTTTATCCCAATCAAACAAATCGAATATATCATCTTGTCGAATACCTTTTTTCGGGTTTTCAACAGCTACAGTTAGAGGCAATTTATAATGATCTGTTCCAAACAAATCTTTACCTGTACTTGCATCAATAAACGCATGACTAGGTTCTGGTTCATATACGAGATGATACCCTTTTACTTCCTCACCATTTTCATATTTACATGGGGAATGTGTTAAATCTACAAATACAAGTCTCATATCTTGTCTAGCTTTCAGATTTTCTAAAACGACGTTCTCCTCAACAATTTCACTTGGCCATAACGGTTTTTTCTCAATAGCTTTTTGTCCATTATAACGAAAATGTACAACATTGCCTGAAGGATGAACTCGCACAACACACCCTGCATTCCGTAATGGGTAGCCATTCACTTCTTGCATATAATTTACTTCTTTCCACCCACGCCTGTCATCCTTAACCGTTATATATGTATAAAACTCATATCCTTCTTTTGTATATTTTTTTAAGAATGCATTTGCAATCTCTCTTGCTTTATTCTCATCTATCGCTTCCTTACCACTCGAAAAATAAATTTCATCATCTATACTAAATTCAATTAAATTACCAGTATGTCTATTCAACGTAATTTGTATCGTTCTCTCCTCATCCTCTTTATGCTCCCACCATACTAGATGATATGGGTCATCCACACCTTCTTGATCATCTACAACAAGCCTATATTCATCTGGAATGTCAATCATATGAGCCACTTGCTCTTTTCTTTCTTTATCTTTTTGATTCATCATACCTCTCCCTGCGTTACAATTTAAGGTAATTATAACAAACAAATCCAAAACTTATTAATAAAAAAAGACTAGAGAAATCTCTAGTCTTTTACTTCGTTTCACGATGTAACGTTACTCGCTTTAATCGTGGACAATATTTTTTTAGTTCGATGCGCTCGGGATTGTTTCGTTTATTTTTTTTAGAAATGTAATTACGATCACCGCACTCCGTACAAGCTAATGTAATATTTACACGCATATGTAATTCTCCTCTCTTTCAAAGATTGCAACTAAAACGTAATGATTACGATTTATATATTATATAACTTCATTCTATTTGTCAATCACACAACAAAAGGATTCTAAATAGAACCCTTTTGTTTTTAGTAATCTATCATTTTGATTAAAACGATTCGTATGTAACGAACTCGCTAATTGGCTTTCGATATCCTCTAGGACGAATTTTAGTGGTATCACTTTTCCCTATCGTAACCATTAAAACAGGTACTATATGCCCTGGCATATTCAACTCATTTTGTACTGCTTTTTCATCAAAACCAATCATTGGACACGTATCATAGCCGTAATATTTAGCAGCGTACATAAAAGTCATTGCGCTTAACGAAGCATTTCTAATCGCTTCCTCTTCCATGAAGCGCTCTCCTTTTCTTTCATATAACCCTTTCGTTTGCCTAATTGTATCTTCATATTCACATTCATCAATCATTTTTAAAACCTTCATACCAAAATAAATATTTTCAACATTTTGATACGCTCTCTTATCACCACAAACAAGCACTACAGCAGATGCACTCGCTACTTTATATTGTCCGAAAGCTAATTCTTTTAATTTTTCTTTTCGCTCTTGATCACGAATTACGACATAATGTGCATGTTGCAAATTATAACAAGAGGGGGAAAGCTTTGTTAACTCAAATATTTTTTTAAAATCCTCATCAGGGATTTCTATGCCTTGTATAAATTTCATTGCGGAACGCCTAGCAGTTGCCAATTCTTCAAAGTTCAACATATATCCTCCTTAATAACTATAAATTTAAATATACATTAATTTATACAAATGAATAAATCAAATTAAAACACTTTAAATTACAGATAATAATTATGATTTACAAAAAAAAGACAAAAAGCTGAAACAATTAGTTCATACGAAATTCACATGAATCTATTACTATAGAAGTTGTACATAGTGAATTTATTAACAATCACGTTTACTCATATAGAATCTCACTCGAAAGGAGTTGAAAGTATGAAAACTAAATATCGTTTTATGATCTCATCATTTGCTGCTTGCGCTTATATGATTTGGTATTTAGTATAAATAACAACCTCACTTGTAAATAGGAAAAGGTGTGTATATAAATGGAATATAATCAATCAACAGTTAACTACTGGAAAGCTTTTGTATTACCGTATACATTTGCTTTAGAAGAGTTAAAAACAAAATTTGAAATTATGAACCGGGAAGCTCAATTTTTAGAGGATTACAACCCGTTTGAACATATAAAAACTAGACTAAAACAACCTGAAAGTATTATAAAAAAGCTAGAGCGAAAAAACTTATTGCCAACAATTGAAAATGCTCAAACAAATTTGCAAGATATCATTGGTATTCGTATTACATGTTGCTTCGTAGAAGACATCTATCATTTAAAAGAAGTAATTCAAAAGCGTGAGGATATGGAAGTCATAGAAGTAAAAGATTATATCGCTAACCCAAAAGGAAACGGATATAAAAGTTTACACATGATTATTAAGTATCCCTTATCACTAAATTCTGGTACAAAAGATGTATTTGCAGAAATTCAGTTACGTACACTTGCAATGGACTTTTGGGCAAGTTTAGAACATAAACTTTATTATAAATATGAAGGAAATATACCTGAATATTTAAAAGATGAACTACATGATGCAGCAATGAAAGCTGAAGATCTTGATAATAAAATGGCAACCATTCGCCAAGATATTGATGACATTGAAGCATGCTCAAATCAAATTCTGTTACCACTATAAAAAAGGTTCTCTTCAAGGAGAACCTTTTTTATTTCTTCTCTATCGTGCGGACCTCTTCGATCTTCCAGGTCTCATCTTCTTTTCCAAGCGCATACTGTACTTTCTTTTGAATAGCAATTTCCCCATCTAATTCTTTTTCCTTTGTTTCAACAATGATATATCCTGCTTTACTAGCTTTCATATCTATATGTTCCAATTCAATTTTTTTATTTCCTTTTTGAAAAGCTGCTTCTTTTTGTGTTTTTAAGTCTTCGGCACTAGGTAGCTTCTTTGAAAATAACTCCATATGTTCAGCAAATTTTCGTTCATTCGTCGTCCGTACAAATGCCTCAATAACATCTTGAATAGACTGTTCTTCCTCTTTCGTTATCTGTACTTTTTCTTCAGTTTTTTTCGTAGTAGGTTTTTGTTCTATATTATTCTCTTGAGGTTGACATCCAACTAGCAATGATACAAAGAATAGAAGAAAACTTAAATTCCGTAAAAAAAATCTCATCTGTCCATCTCCTAAAAAGAAAAGTGAGGCATTTTGCCTCACTTTCGTTCATAATTAGCGTCTTCCTTTATTCGGGTCGCCACCACCAACAATATCAAAGACACGTTTCGCTATATTTGTATTCTCTTGAACACCGGAGAATAAGTATTTACCTGGTCCAAATGCATATACGTTTACATCTTCACCTGTATGTCCACCTGTTGTCCACCCTGTAACCGAACGCTTATTGAAGATATCTTCAATCGCATTATCAATCTTCGTTACATCTTTTGATGGAGCTATATCATTTACAGCTTTAATTTCTTCTGGTGTTAATTGTAAATCGATATATTTTTTCAATGTTTCTTCTACATTTGCACCTTTTGCAATCTCATTTGCCATAAAGTCTGGTGTACGTTTTGCAGCTTTAATTGGATCTACTTTAAAGTTGTACTCACCATTCGCACCTAGAGATAATCCACCTGTAGCGTGGTCTGCGGTTGCAACGACTAACGTATTTTTATCTTTTTTCGCAAACTCAATCGCTGCTTTAAATGCTTTTTCAAAGTCCTCCATTTCACTCATTGCACCGACAATATCATTATCATGCCCAGCCCAGTCGATTTGACTTCCTTCAACCATTAAGAAGAAACCATCTTTGTTTTTGTTTAAACGTTCAATTGCTGCATTCGTCATTTCTTCTAGTGAAGGTGTTTTCTCATTGCGATCAATCATTTTATCTAAACCGCCTGGTGCAAATAAACCAAGGATTTGATCATTTTTATCATTTAACAATTGATCTCGATCTGTTACGTAGCTATAACCAGATTTCTTAAACTCTTCTGTAAGATTACGATCTTTTCTAACAAAGTTCTTTACACCGCCGCCAAGCATAACATCAACTTTATGCTTCCCTTTAATTTTTTCATCAAAATAATCATTTGCAATTGCGTCCATATTTTTACGGCTAATATCATGAGCACCGAAAGCAGCTGGTGTTGCATGTGTAATTTCAGAAGTCGCAACAAGTCCCGTTGATTTCCCTTTTTCTTTCGCTTGTTCAAGAACAGTTTTCACTTCTGCTTTATCATTATCAACCGCAATTGCCGCATTATATGTTTTAATCCCTGCTGACATAGCTGTTGCCGCTGATGCAGAGTCTGTAATATTTTCATGTTCATCTTCCGGATATGTTTTTTGTGTTCCTACAAGATGCTTATCAAATTCTGTAGATTCCATCTCGAATGTTTTTGGATTATCCTTCATATAACGATGAGCCGTCATATATGAAGGACCCATGCCATCTCCAATTAACACAATAACATTTTTAATCTTTGCATTGTTTCCGCTCTCATCTGCATTAACCTCACTAGAACGTGTAAAATTCCATGTTGCTACCGAAGTAACTGCTAACGACGCCACAACTGCAAATGGCCATGCTTTTTTTACAAACTTTTTCACTGTCTTGTCCCCCTAATTAGGTTATTCATTTCCCACTATCAAATTTAATAGAAGACTGTTAAGGGAAAATTAGTTATATGTAAATTTTTTGTTAACTTATGTAAATATAAGTTATAATTTGTATAAGTTTGTCTTTTCATATCAAGCATCGTTCCCTTTACAATCTAAATATAAACAAGTTGGATTCCCTTTAACGTAAACCTCTTATTTTACATTTCGAATCTATTTTTATGAAAACAAATAGAAATGTGGTGTACTTTTATGAAAATAGTAAAGCTAAATGAATCTTTCATTGTTGAATTACTCAATCTTTGCAAATCTGTTGGATGGTTACAAGATGAAATCTTTATGAAAAAACAATTCAAAATGTACCTCTCTATTGGCACACTTGTAGGTTATATTCATGAAAATAAACTCATTGCAACTGGAGGTGTATTTCCCTTTACAAGTAGCTTTTCTTCCATTGGCATGTTAATCGTTCATCCTCATTTTCAAGGGCGAGGAATTGGACGTATGTTACTAGATAGCTGTTTGAAACACGCTCACTCAAAACAACCAATTGCACTTATTGCAACAAAAGCTGGCGAGCCCTTATACACATCATGCGGATTTCAAACAGTAACGACGATACATCGTTTTGAAAAACAAACTACTAAGACGAATACCGTTCAAACACAACAAGTGAAAGAAAAAGACCTTATCTCTATTACCTCTCTCGATGAAATTGTAACTGGTGCCAATCGCTCTCTACTCTACTCATTATTATTACCAAGAGCTGTACACTCTTTTAAAATTGAGAGAAATAACTGTATAGAAGCTTTTTCCTTCTGTATACAGAAAGGGAATATTTTATGTATCAATCCACTTATCGCAAAACAAGAGGAAGATGCTATTCGATTATTAAAAAAGATTTGTGAGTGTTGGCATGGTATCGTACGAATTGATGTCCCGCATTCACAATTTACATTTCGTAACTTTCTTCAAACAGACAATTTCCAAGAAACGCTCCTTTCACCTCTTATGATAAAAAATGGTAGCCAACTTCCTGGAAATCGTAATATGCTATTTGCTGTGATAGATACAGCATTATGTTAGAAAGGAGACAACTAATTGAAGCAGTTTAGCTATTTTATGGTAGGTTGTCTTACTCTTACACTATTAGTAGGATGTAGTGCAGCAGAAAAGCCAGTAGAACAAGTAAAACAAGTTAAAAATACAATTACAGCAAAACTAGCTACCGAGGAAAAAATGGTAGAAATAGACGGTCAAACGATTTACTTTAAAAAAATCGGTAATGAAAAACCACCTTTACTTATGATCCATGGATTTGGAGGATCATCAGATGGTTTCCAAAAGATTTATTCCGATTTAGCAAAAGATCATACGATTATTTCTGTAGATGCTTTAGGATTCGGGCGTTCATCTAAGCCGATGGATTTTTATTATTCTTTCCCAACTCATGCAAATTTGTATTATAAGTTAATGAAAAAACTAGGGTATGATTCATTCGCAATATTAGGGCATTCGATGGGTGGAGAAATTTCTCTTAATTTAACATATTTATACCCTGAAGCGGTTACCCACCTTATTTTAACTGACGCTACAGGTGGCCCTCATACATTCGTTCATAAACAAGGATCACCAAAGCCACAGTTGTCGACTGATTTAAGTGCCGTTTCTTCAATTGCAGATTATGATGAGAGCAAAGTGAAATTCAAGCGTAATGATGAAGAGCATTATAATAAAATGAAGTTATGGCCTAGACGACTTAAAATCAATGCAAATGAAATGAAACAACCAACTTTAATTATATGGGGAAGAAATGATAGTAGCGTTTCTTGGAAAGAAGGAGAAACGTATCACCAATTCTTAACAAACAGCACTTTACATATTATTGAAAAAGGTTATCACGCACCATTTCGCCAAGAACCACAAGAATTTGTAGGGTATGTAAAAGACTTCTTTAACAATAATCCGATCCAATTTGAAAAATAACATAAACGGGTATCTCATTTTGAGATACCCGTTTTCATATATTAAGCAGCTTGCTTTTGACGTTTTTGAGTTTTTGATCCCAATACTTTCGGGATAATGAAACCATCCATTCCAAATTTCCCAGCGTTCATACCGGAAACAAGAACAAACATAGATAAGATAACCATCTCAGGGTTCACACCGATTGACCCACTAAACATATAGGAAAAGTTCATTACAAGGCCAAAAAAGACCGCTGTTTTTGTTAAACAGCCTACAATTAAACCAATTCCAACTAAAATTTCTCCCCATGTTACAAGTGTATTAAACAAATCTACATTTGGAATTGCAAATTCTTGTAAAAATGATGCCCACCAAGATTGAACAGCCGGTTGTGCTCCTTTAGATTTTTCAATTGCACCTTGTAAATAACCCGTTGCATCGAATCCTTTTCCTTGTAGTTTACCAATTCCAGCCATTAACCATGTGTAACCAAGATATACTCGAATTACTGCTAATACAAAAGAAACTGCTTTGTTTTCTCTTAAAAATTGAATAACCATATCTTCCTCCTAAAGGTGTAATTAAGTCAGTTACAGATAATATAATAACATTAGTTACTTATTTTTCAAACGTTAATTATGAATAATTTGTGTCATACATATTAAACATTAAAAACTAACGTTTATATAGTAACTTTTATTACCTATAAAAACTTGAACATATCATACCACAGGTGATAATCATTTTCATTGAAAAAATTGTAAAAAAAATGTGTGCTAAATGTGAAACGTGTTTATTCTATATTTAAATAAACACGTCTCGCACTACTTATATAATCGAAAAGTATCGGTCTCTTCATCAATTAATCTCGCTTCTTGAAAGGCTTCTTCTAACGTTTTGTCATGGTTAATAACACTGTAAAATAAGCGTATTGTAAACATAAGCGCTGCATTCCCATCTACGTAATCTATCGACCCAATATACGATTTCGCGCCACTATATAAAAATGATTCTGCTAATTCCCCCCCCCCTAACGTGCACCCACTATTTACAATATGTGTATTATGCAATTTTGCATATTTATAAATTTCTTTCGCTCCAAAGTTCCCTCTCGGTTCATCTTGTTCGTAAATATCTTCACCTAACTCTTCCATGACAAACTTTCCTTCCTCACCATGAAAGCAAAAAACAACATAATTGATATCGTTATATAAGTTCTTTCCAGAAAGAATTTCCACGAAATCATTCGGCCTACCAATCCAATATGTCACAACTCTTGCCCCAAAATATTCAAGCGATGCTCGGATTGATTGTGCCTCTAAATCAGAATTAAAGCCAACTACTAGTGCAACATTCAACATACACCCTCCATCCTATAATTAGATCTCCTCAATCAAACTATTAAGGGATACATCCATTTTATATATACCCGTTTCTTTCAAAAAATCAGATCTAGTTAAAACGACTTTCTGTAAATATTGCCGATACGCTGTAATTGTCCCGTCGTGAGATACAATGCAAATTCTTTCCGCCCCCAGCTCATAACACCAAAGAAGAAATTCATCTACTATTTGCTGAAAACGATTCTCTGAAATAGTATTTATACCTTCCGTCCATAACTGCTTATTTGTACTTTTCGCAATCGAAAAATGTGGAAATAAATTTGTTATTATTCCTTGATCTACTATGTGATCACATGGTAATGTTTTCGCTCCTTCTCGATAAGGAAAAATACGTGGGGATGCATATGGATGAACGATTTTTTGACAAGCTACTTTCTCACTCCATATCGCCGCCGTTTGTAAAGTTCTAAGTGTAGGGCTAGCGATTAATATATCTGTTTTCTGTAATGGTACATTGAATTGAATGAATCCAGCCTGATTCCTTCCCTCATCCGTTAATGATGGATTCAACATTTGTAAACTTGCCGGCAAATCCTTTGTATGTTCTCCTTCACCGTGCCGAACAAAGACGAGTTTCATACCCATCCTCCTCTCTCCATGAAATCCTTCAACATAATTTCTTCCCTATCTCATTCATTATTCCTGCTATAAAAAAACAATATGTAAAAAGTATTTGACATAAATAACAGGAAAATATTACAATTGCATATGTAAAATACTTTTTACAAGGAAGAGGGGAATTATAAATATGAAATGGATAACCATCTTAATTGGAATGATTATATGGGGATATATAAACGGATTTTTTAGTAGTGATAAAACTGCTAATCCTTGGATTACAGATGATGAACGAGAAACAAAAATTAAACAGAAAGCAATTATTGCAAGCTGGTCCGGTGTTTTTATGTTTTGTACCATTAACCTCTTAAACAAATGGTTAGGTGTAGAAACAAACAATACATCACCTTACTTACCATCTTCTATCGCAACTATTTTAAA
The DNA here is from genome assembly GCF_002073415.2 of Bacillus sp. FDAARGOS_235. Lineage (NCBI taxonomy): Bacteria > Bacillati > Bacillota > Bacilli > Caryophanales > Bacillaceae > Bacillus > Bacillus sp. FDAARGOS_235. The sequence goes on along the minus strand of NZ_CP020437.2, from coordinate 3,981,994 downwards.
AGAAAATATAGAGTTACAAATTTTATTTATGCTATTTATTACGTATGGCATCTTTTACATATACTACCGAAGAAAATTAAGCGCTTAACTTTTTATCTCATGATTATCCTCCTAAATGGTTATAGTAATTAGGACGAAATGAAAGGAGCGATAGAAAAATGAGTAACTCGAATGATTTTTTAGATACACTGCATGAAAAACAAGCAAAAGATGAACAAAATAGAAAACGTCAGGGGAACGGAAACCCAGCGAAAAAGAAGCCAAATAAAACACATAAATAACAATAAAAAACCTGCCTAAAATTATCTTTTAGGCAGGTTTTTTATTCTTCTTTCACCGAGATAACATTTTCCCAATTCCATTTCTCATAATACCACTCTGGTACATCTATATTTTCAATCCACTTCATTTCATGCTTTCCATCTTTATGAGCAAGCCATACATCCGCTTTCTTACGGTCTGAACGTATCCATATTAATTGATTACTCTTATTCATGAAGAGCGGATGATAATCTCCTTGCCTATGAGGTGGCTTTGTGATTCGATGTTGTTCGTCGCTTGTACTATCGATTTCATATAAAGATGGTAGTGGTCTTTTTTCTGGTGGAGTTTCTATCCCCGCCTCTTTTGCTCGTGAAACGATAATTACGTTATCATTCTTCCATGTAAAATCCCAATCGACATATCCTTTCGGTGTAAATGTGTTCTGTTGAAGTGCTGGCAATTCTTTTACTTTTAAATGTTTATTCTCTAACGCAACTCTCCCGCTTCCTTCAATATAGGCCAATATATTGTTGGCTGGCGCCCATTTGAACCATTGTGTGTTTAATAACATTTGATCTACCTTTTCAAAACGACTACCATCTGCACGAACTAAGCAAAGCGTATTGCTATCAGCTGACCATGAAGCTGTCGGTACTGCTAAAAATGAAATCCACTTTTGATCTGGCGACCACCGAAAGCCACTTGCAACTAATGCTAGGAAATCATCATGTTCATTTGGTAATGCATACAAATGCTTCATTTTATGAGGATTCATATGTGCATCTTTTTGTACTTCATATAGCTGGGCTCCTGTCCACCCTGTTGGAAGTAAATGTGCTTCAGATGATACAAAAAACTTCTTTCCATCAGGATACCATGCATAATCTCCTACACCTGCCGATACATTTTCAAAATCTGTATTCTTTTTTTCTACATCAAATGTATTTAATGTACCTGTAAATATAAATGCAATTATATTTTCTGTTGGTGACCATTGATAATTCGATGCTTCTGAGTGAAACGGCGTAACTTTCTTTCCATCTTTCAGCCGATATAACTCAAGACTACCTTCTTTCTTTCCTTTTACATATGCCAGCCACTCTCCATCATGAGACCACTTTGGCCCTGTTATATACTCTCCTTTTGTAAGTTGTTTCTCTTTCCCCTCAACTTTAATCCAGAGGTCATGATGACGAATAAAAGCAATTTTCGCTTCATTATTTTCTGCGCTACTATTAATGATTGAACATAAAAATAAGACTAACATTGTACCAACGCTTACTATGAACCGTTTCATAATACCCCTCCATTTCCCTCATAGCATTCCTCAATGTCCACCTACAATATGTAAAAAATACCTATTCGACATAATCAGAAAAAATTTCCCAAGAAATTTTAAATTCATAGAGGATTGGTATGAATTATGCCGAAAATATAGTTTATCTAACATCCGATTATGTAATTCGAGATAAATTTGTAAGATTAACTTTCGGAATATTGACACTTTTTTATCGGGGGGAGTTTCTATGAAAAAAACTACATCTACACTACTGAGTATGGCGCTCGTCTTTTCCAGTTTTGGAGCTTTAAGCGCCCATGCTGAATCACTGCAAAAAGAGAAGCAATTTAGTCCACAGTTAAAAGCAAACATTACACAATGGGGAGAAAATAAAATTGCGCAAAATGTTGAAACAAAAACATCAAAAGAAATATCTGTCATTGTAGAATTGCAACATGCTCCACTCGCTTCACAAAGTAACATTCAACATGCTCCAGATTTACAAAATAATAATGCCCAGTCTTATCATGCGCAACTAAAAAAAGCACAAGAAGATACTACTAAGAAAATAAAAGAAAAAGCACCGAAAGCAACGATAAAAGAAACGTATAGTACGTTATTTTCTGGGTTTTCTATCTCTATTCCAGGGGATCAACTTACCGCTCTAGCTTCTTTACCTGAAGTAAAAACAATTTATCCAAACTTAACATACAAATTACATGAAACGTCAAAAAGTCCGGCTAATCAAGAAACACCAAATATTGGAGGGCCGACAGTTGGTGCGCCTGAAGCTTGGAATTTAAAAGATCCGACTGGCAAACCACTTGATGGAAAAGGAATGAAAGTCGCTATTATCGATTCAGGTGTAGACTATACACACCCTGATTTAAAAGCAAATTATATCGGCGGCTATGATACAGTCGATGAAGATAATGATCCGATGGACGGAAACGTACACGGTACTCATGTTGCTGGAATTATCGCTGGTAATGGAAAAATAAAAGGGATTGCTCCAAATGCCTCTATACTTGCTTACCGTGTCATGAATGATGGGGGTACTGGTACAACCGAAGATATTATTCAAGGTATTGAGCATGCTATTCAAGATGGTGCCGATGTTTTAAATCTATCTCTTGGTCAAGATTTAAATGTACCCGATCAACCTGTAACAATGACGCTAGAACGGGCGGCGAAACTTGGTGTTACTGCGGTCGTATCAAATGGAAATGATGGACCCAAACCTTGGTCTGTAGATGCACCTGGGAATGCAAGTAGTGTCATCTCTGTTGGAGCATCTACAGTTTCTATTCCATTTCCAACATTCCAAGTAGCTGGTTCCAATAAATCTTACCAAGGATTACCGTTATCAAAATCGGATTTCCAAGTAGGAAACGATGCCCAGCTTGTATATGTTGGATACGGTAATCCAAGTGATTACGCTAAACAAGATGTAAAAGGTAAGTTCGCGCTTGTCTTACAAGGGACTTCGAGCACGTTTGTAAAAGCTGAACAAGCAAAACAAGCTGGCGCTCTCGGCGTGCTACTAATTTCTAACGAAAAAGAAATTAATATTATGCCAGAATATTTTGGTCGTGAAGAAGTAGCTCTTCCTGTTATGCAGCTATCCAATACGAATGGCGAAGAGTTGAAAAGTTTAATTACAAAACGAAAGAAAAATATAAAAATTGGACAACCAAAACAAACAGAACTTATTGGTAATTTTAGTTCAAGGGGACCATCACAAGGAAGTTGGCTTATAAAGCCTGATGTTGTTGCACCTGGCGTACAAATTACAAGTACAGTACCAAGAGGTGGCTATGAATCTCACAATGGGACAAGTATGGCTGCGCCGCAAGTAGCTGGAGCCGTTGCTCTATTACGTCAAATGCATCCTGATTGGACGACAGAACAATTAAAATCATCTCTTGCCAATACAGCCGAAACATTAAAAGACGTAAATGAAAACACATATCCTGTTATGACACAAGGATCGGGCTTAATTAATATTCCAAAAGCAGTAAAAGCGGACGCATTAGTTACACCAAACAATGTAAGTTTCGGTCTAATTAAACCAAATAGCGGAAAAGTAAAATTAACACAAAATATTACACTACAAAATCTTTCTAGCAAAAAGAAAAACTTTTCAACTCGCATTGAACTATTAGATACAAAAACGAAAGTTCAAACTTCTTTCGCTTCTTCTGTGAGCGTAAAACCGAATAGTAACATAGAAAAACCTTTTACCATTACTGTGGATAGTTCTTTGCCACAAGGTGTATATACAGGGAATGTATATGTAAAAGAACAAGGTAAGACAGAAGAAATACGTATTCCATTTACATTTAGCATTGATCCAAAAGAATACAAACGTATTGATGGCCTTGAAATTGTTAATTCTACTTTCAGTCCAAATAATGACCAAATACTAGATGACAACCTTATCAATTACTATTTAGTTACACCCGTTGAGGATGTAACGTTTCACGCTAATTTAATTACGAAAGACCGAGTAACCTATCAAGGTATCGTTTATCAAGGTAAAAATGAAACACCAGGTTATAAATCTTTCAAATGGAATGGTACAAAAGTTGGTGGATCCCCTCTGCCTGACGGCTTATACCAAATTGAAGCTGTTGCTTCTAATTCTGGTGGAGAAACGAAACAAACAGGGGCTGTGTTTGTCGACCGCACTGCACCTAAATTAACACACGAAGTTGATCAAGAAAATCTCATAATTAGAGGGAAAGTAACTGATATACTGTTAGATTGGATGACAGAATCCGGATGGGTTGCTCCAGGGCATCCTGTCACGATACAGTATGAAATTAACGGGAATGGTACATGGGAAAATGCATTCCTGAACCATTGGGAGAAAAACTACGAAATTTATTTCGATCGTAGTCAATTACAGCAAGGAAAGAATACAATTCACATTGTAGCAACTGATGCCGCTGGAAATACATCTAATTTGAATGTTGATTTAGAAGTGAAATAATTAAATTATTGTTGACAATCTTTTAAAAATAGTTTTATAATACGAAACATAGTTTAGTTGAACGAATTATATATCGGCTTTGAAGGAATACTAGTAGCGACTTATATCCCTGTCTCAGAGAACTGATGGTTGGTGTAAATCAGTACATATACAAGCGTGAATTACAATTCTGGAGCTTCTTTCCCGTAGTGCACATAGTGCATGAAGAGGAAGACGGATCTTTCCGTTATCTTAAAGTGAGTGGTAAACAATTTTTATGTTTACAATTAGGGTGGTACCGCGATTTTTATCGTCCCTATCGGATTTTCCGATAGGGGCTTTTTTGCGTCCTTCCCTTTTATACAACTTCATATATACGCATTGAAAGAATCGCAGTAGTATATTATATCCCTGTTACAGAGAGCTAGTGGTCGGTGGAAATTAGCACATATATAAGTACGAATTACAATTCTGGAGCTTCTTTTTCGTAGTGCTTTTATGCATGAAGGAAAAGACGGAGTTTTTCCGTTATCATGAATTGAGATGTAAGTGTATTTTCACTTACAAATAGGGTGGTACCGCGATTCTTTCGCCCCTATCGGATGTTCCGATAGGGGCTTTTTCTATTTCTCAAAGAAACAAATGTTAAATAATTCCGAATCTTATGATAAAATTTTATAAGCGCTTACAATTTGAAAGGGGGTGATATAAGCTATACGAAACTCATATTCAATTTTATAGAAAACAAGGAGGATGTCTAAATGACAAAGAAAATAGAAATCCCATCGCATTTAAAACCATTCGTATCCACACAACATTATGATCAATACACACCGGTGAATCACGCTGTGTGGCGTTACATTATGAGACAAAATCATAGCTTCTTAAAAGACGTTGCCCATCCAGCCTATGTGAATGGACTACAATCATCTGGTATTAATATAGATGCAATTCCAAAGGTAGAAGAAATGAATGAATGCTTAGCACCAAGCGGCTGGGGAGCTGTAACAATTGATGGCCTTATTCCTGGCGTCGCATTTTTCGATTTTCAGGGGAACGGATTACTACCAATTGCAACAGATATTCGTAAAGTAGAAAATATCGAGTACACACCAGCTCCAGATATTGTACACGAAGCGGCAGGACACGCACCGATTTTACTTGATCCTACATATGCAAAATATGTGAAACGTTTTGGACAAATTGGTGCAAAAGCTTTCTCTACAAAAGAAGAACATGATGCATTTGAAGCTGTTCGTACATTAACGATTGTCAAAGAAAGCCCTACTTCTACTCCTGATGAAGTTAAGGCTGCTGAAAATGCTGTAATTGAAAAACAAAACTTAGTTTCTGGTTTATCAGAAGCTGAACAAATTTCACGTCTTTTCTGGTGGACAGTGGAGTACGGATTAATTGGAAATATTGACGATCCAAAAATTTACGGTGCTGGTCTTCTTTCCTCTGTCGGCGAAAGCAAACATTGCTTAACAGATGCTGTAGAAAAAGTTCCTTTCTCAATTGAAGCTTGCACAGGGACAACTTATGATGTGACAAAAATGCAACCACAGCTATTTGTTTGTCAATCATTTGAAGAGTTAACTGAGGCGCTTGAGACGTTCTCTGAAACGATGGCATTCAAAACAGGTGGCACAGAAGGATTAGAAAAAGCAATTCACTCCGAAAATCATGCCACAACTGAGTTAAGTAGCGGATTACAAATTACGGGCACATTTACAGAAACAATTAAAAATGATGCCGGCGAAGTCATTTACATGCGAACAAGCTCTCCAACTGCATTAGCAATTCATAATAAGCAGTTGGCAAATCATTCTACCTCTGTACACAGTGATGGATTCGGGACACCGATCGGATTACTAAATGGTAATATCGCACTAGAAGATTGTACAGAAGAAAAGTTACATTCATTAGGCATTACAATTGGAAACAGCGCAGATTTTACTTTTGCAAGTGACATTCATGTAAAAGGAACAGTAACTGATATTGTAAAGAATGATAATAAAATTGCCCTTATCTCGTTTATAGATTGTACAGTTACTTATAAAGATCGTTTACTATTTGATGCTTCATGGGGCGCATTTGATATGGCTGTTGGCTCACAAATCACTTCAGTATTCCCAGGTGCCGCAGATGCAGCAGCATTTTTCCCAATGGATGAAGAAGTTCAAGAAATTCCTGCTCCACTTGTACTGAATGAACTTGAACGTATGTATCAAACAGTTCGAGATATTCGAAGTGAGGGGATTTTACACGACGCGCATATCGATCAATTAGTAGCAATTCAAGAAGTATTAAATACATTTTATGCGAAAGAATGGCTGCTTCGCCTTGAAATATTAGAATTACTTTTAGAGCATAACAAAGGGCATGAAACATCTGCAGCATTACTACATCAACTTTCTACTTTCACAACTGACGAAGCTGTAACACGCCTTATTAACAATGGTCTTACGTTACTTCCAGTAAAGGGTGTGAGAAATGATGCTAAGATTAACTGAAGAAGAAGTTCGCGAGGAGTTATTGAAGGTAGATAAATGGATGGTAAAAGATGAGAAATGGATTGAACGAAAATATATGTTTTCCGACTACTTAAAAGGAGTCGAATTTGTCTCTGAAGCCGCCAAACTATCAGAAGAACATAATCACCATCCATTTATCCTTATCCAGTATAAAGCAGTTATTATTACTTTGTCATCTTGGAATGCAAAAGGTTTAACGAAACTAGATTTTGAGCTTGCAAAACAATTTGATGAACTATTTTTACAAAACGAAAATGCAATTATAAGAAAATAAAAAAAGAGAAGCCTTTTTAGGCTTCTCTTTTTATTTTGAAATGGATACAATGTCCAAATGGATCCTCGACTTGTAATATTCCATCTTTGTACGTAGCAATTTTGCCAATATTTTTTAAGCTTTCACATACTTGCTCTTTTTGTTTTTCATCCGCTAGTACAATTGTGAAATATTTCAAACCAACAGAACCTGGCATTTGCGGTGGTACCCCTTCACCTTGCCACGTATTTAAACCGATATGATGATGATAACCACCTGCTGATACGAACAACGCTCCATTACGAGCTGGGATCGTTATTTCAAAACCAAGACCATCAACATAGAAACGTTTCGATTCCTCTAAATCAGCTACATGGAAATGAATATGCCCCATCACAGTACCATCTGGAAATCCATTCCATGTACTTCCTTGCTGTAATAATTCTTCACCAGCTAACGGGTTACTAACAAATGGGAGTTCTCCATTCTCATCACGCCAAACTTCTTTTTGTCGATCATGATAAATTTCAATCCCGTTTCCATCTGGATCAGCTAAATAAAGAGCTTCACTAAAGTAATGATCGGCTCCACCATGTAGTGGATATACCATCTCTACAAGATGACGAAGAACATTCGCTAAATCCTGCCTACTTGGTAATAAAATTGCGTAATGATATAACCCTGTTCTTGCTCTTTGCTTCGGAAAAGCTTCTTTCTTTTCTTCAATGATAAGAAGTGGTTCATCATTTTCATTCCCAAATGTAACGACTGCTTCTTCTTCTTTTAGCACCTTCATACTTAGTACTTCCGTATAAAACTCTAGTGATTTCTTTACATTAGATACGTATAAATGAACAACATCAAGTGTTGTATCGGGATGAAGTTGAAAACTCATCTTGTTAGCCCCCCCATTTAAATTAGTTCTTCTTTGACATTTTTTCTTTTAAGAAATTATCTACAAAACCATCAGCTTTTGCAACAAATAAGTATGCACCCATTGCTAATAATGCAAGTTCTAATTCGAAACCAGGATTTTTTCCATCTCCCAATAAACCAGCTGACCATTTCACTTTTACGATTGCCCCAACCATAACAAGTGCAAATAATAATCCAATATATCTTACACCTAAACCTAGAATTAATAATAGGCCTCCAACTAATTCAAATGTTGCTACACCGTATGCCAGTCCTCCTGGTAAACCAATGCTTGTAAACCATCCTGCAATATTGTCAATTCCTGATTGGAATTTTGTTAAACCGTGCATAAAGAACGTTACCCCTAACACGATACGAATAATTAAGTTACCAATATGTTGATTCATTTCTTTCTCTCCTTTATAGTTTTCTTATACAAAACTTTTATTCACATTACAAAACATACACTAATTTTTTTTATTCGTCAATTCATTTTCATTGGGAAAAAATATATTTTTTTTGCTATGATACAAATAGTTGTTTACAAAAAGGAGCTTGATTTTATGAATATTGGTTCTGCAATACGTGAAATTCGTCAACGTAGAGGCATAACAATTGCACAAATTTGTGAAGGAACAGGTCTTTCTAAAGGCTTTATGAGTCAGGTTGAAAATAATAAAACATCACCATCTATCTCAACGTTAGAAACGATCTCAAATTTTTTAAACGTTCCCCTTCCCTATTTATTGTTAGAACAAAAAGATCGATTGAAAATTGTTAAAAAAGAAGAACGAAAATACAGTGTATACGGCAAAGATGAGCAAAGAATTGAACATGTTGCGGAGCAAGGTGGCCTTCGCCTGAATCTCGTAGAAATTCCTGCCGGGTTTCCGAAAGAAAACTCACCAAATGCCCATGAAGGTGAAGAGTGTCATCTTGTATTACGCGGAAAGCTAGAAGTTCAACATGGTGAAGATATTGCAATTGTAGAAGAAGGTGATTCTTTCTCTTGGAATGCATGCGTTCCACATATTGTTCGTAATGTAGGAAAAGAATCCGCACTATTACTTATCTCTAGTCATGCGGAGAATCGAAAACGCGTTTACTAATCAATAAAAAAGAAGCCTGCTTCAAACAGGCTTCTTTTTTATTCTCGTATAATCCCGTAACTTGTCCCAACTAGCACCGTCTTTTCATGTTGATTGCGATAAACTGATTCGATTGAAACTTTTTTATACCCTTCCATTTGCTCTATATTTGTTAAAGTTAATTCACAAGTAATCGTATCCCCTGTAAAAACTGGTCTAATAAACTCACTTACTAATTCTCTTGCTATGTAATGTAACTCTTCGCCTACTTTCGTTCCAATGCTAGCAGTCAATAAACCATGAACCATTAATCGGCCATTCTCATCATATTCCATATGATGTCTCCCTTTATCACCTGTAATATTTGCAAATTCGAAAACTTCTTCCTCAGTAAATCTTCTTTCATATTTAAATACTTCCCCAACTTTTATACTCATTTTTATCCCCCTAATAATAAACTGAATTTTCTTTCATTTTATCATGAAATGAGTCTTAATTCATTTTCTATTACAAAAAATAATTAGAAATACTTATAACTGTATTTCTTTACTTTTCACCCATTTACCGATGACCATCTCTTTTTGCGATTTGGTATCCATAATACGCACATGTACCATTTCTGGATAACTCTCTAACTTCAAATCCACAACTTCTATAAAAATCAAAATTGTTCGCAGATGTATGTGCAAACCAATCACCATGGGGAAGCTTTTGTAAACAAAGAGCTACAAGTTTCTTACCCAATCCTTTCCCCCTATACTCACACTTCACAACCAAATTTACTATGTTAGCAACCATCATTTGATCAGAAATCACTCTAACCATCGCAACCATTTCTTCTTCATCCCAAATTGTGAAAGCCCATGTTGAATTTTCAAATGCAAGCGTAAATTTTTCAATTTGCCAAGAAGGGATATTATCATTACTCCAACCGGCATCTTCAAATAAAGTTTTAATTGCATATGCTGGTACTCCATTCGTTCCTTCACGGATAATAAGCCCATTATGGTAAATATACATGTAATCCCCCCTTTATTTTTATATACCATTCTTCAAAAGATGCAATTTACCTTTTTTCATCCAACTCGCTTAATCGAATAAACAAGAACATCCATCCCCTGAAATGAAGTTGTTTTCTCATAACTAAGCCCTGTTTTTCTAGCAACAAATATTGAGGCGGGATGGTTCGGATTAATAAGAGAAATTAATTTATTCATTTGTAATGCTTGGAAACCGTAGTCTCGAAATGCCGCAGCTGCTTCTTTCGCATACCCTTTTCCCCAATACTGAGGAAGTAACCAATAACCAATTTCAATTTCCTCTTTTCCATCTATCTTCTGCTTTACTAGTCCCGCATGACCAATTCGTATTCCCGTTTCCCTTTCAATCATTACAAATAAACCGAGACCATTTTTATAATTAGGAATTACCCACTCCTCCAAGCTTTTTTTGCATTGCATATATGTTTTTAACGTCCCATTTCCAATATAGCGCATTACCTTCTCGTTTCCCCATAGTGAAGCGTAGAACTGTAAATCATCCATTGTATATTTGCGAACTTGTAAACGATCTGTATGAAACATTTCTGCACTCCTTCCCACTAATGTGTTCTTTATTTCACGACCATATTTTACATGTATAATAAGTATTACTACCTATTATAAATGAACGAAACAAAAAATGCAGAATGTTCATTCTTTTACCCGATAAAAAAAGCAGTAGACAAATATTGTCTACTGCATCCATATCATAACTAGCACAAAGAAAACTACAATTGAGGGGGGTGTAGGATTTTCAAATATACTAGATACTTATCCCGTTCTAACGGGCGGTAAACTTTTCAATTATTTGAAAAGTTTACCGCACATAAGAACTTTTGCGGTCATTAAGAGAGCACTGTTAAGTAATCAAACACACGCTGTGCTTTTTCTCCACCCATTCGCGCATGTTGAAGAAGGGAAATACCATGTGGGCCAGATGCACGTAATGCTTCTGGTTGTGCTACTAAAATAGCTTGTACAACTTCTAACTCTCCAAGCATAGCTGCAGCAAAAATATCCATGCGAGCACCCTTTTCCAGTAAATAAAGAGCAATATCTTTACGACCTACATGTGCCGATGCTCCTAAGGCACTTTCCCAATCTGATCCGCCCCAATTGTAAGAGGCATGAAGTAAGCTGGGCGATTCAACCAACAGTTCCTGTACTTTTTCTAAATTTCCGTGAGCTGCCATAACAAATTCTCTTACTAACTCAGTGGTAATACGCTCTTCTGTATGCATCGCTCTTCTCCTTTTTTAGAAATTCGTTTCGGTGTAAAAAATGGTTTGTCACTTCCTTGAAAAATATCCACTTCTATACCAAATACATATTGAAACATTTCATGACATAATACTTCTTCTGGTACACCGTCATACTGAATCTCCCCTCGCTTTAATACGAGTAAACGATCACTATATTGAGTAGCTTGGTTAATGTCATGTAAAACCATTACAATTGTCATACCAAACTCCTCATTTAATCGTTTCACAAGTTCCATTACTTCCAACTGATGAACGATATCTAAAAAAGTTGTTGGCTCATCTAATAATAAAACATTCGTGCGTTGTGCTAGCGTCATTGCAATCCAAGCACGCTGCCTTTCTCCTCCTGATAAAGATTGTAAAAGACGATATTCATACCCTTCAAGATTTGTAACAGACAATGCCCAATTAACAATTTCTTCATCTTCTTTATTTAAGCGAACACTCCATGATTTATGGGGGCCTCTTCCAAATTCAATTAATTCTTTCACTGTTAAATCTAATTGATGATCATGCATTTGTGGTAACATCGCTAATTGCTTTGCTACATCGGCACTCTTCATCGTATGAATATTTTTCCCATCTAAAATGATTTCCCCTTCGCTTTGTTTAAGTAGCCTTGCCATTAAACGAAGCAAAGTAGATTTCCCCGATCCATTCGGTCCAATTAAACTAACAACTTCTCCAGCTTTAATATGTACATTCATATTTTGCATTTGAAATCTTTCAGAATGTGCGTAAAACACTTTTTCAACGGAAATCACGTTGTTTTCCTCCTCTATGAATTAAATATAAGAAGAACGGACCACCTAAGAAGGATAATAAAATACCAACAGGCAATTCGATTGGATCGAACCAGCTTCGAGCTATCGCATCCGCAAAAACAAGTAATACCCCGCCGCCAAGACATGATAGAGGCAGCAAATATTTATAATCATTTCCAACTAATAAACGTAGCATATGCGGTACAACAAGACCGACAAACCCAATAAGTCCAGAAACACTAACTGCTATTCCAGCTAATAATGTACTTACTACGATTAAATAAAAACGACTTTTTTCCACGTTATGTCCTAATAACTTTGCCATTTCATCTCCAAGCATTAATACTCGAATATGCTTAATACCAAAGAAGGCTAATATAATAGCAAATATCGCATAATAAATAATCATATTTAAATGTGCCCAGCTTACACCACCAATGCCACCAGCTAACCACGGTAAAACAGATTGTACTTTGTCACTATGTAATAACATTAATGCTGACGTTGCTGCACCAATCAATGCATTAATCGACACACCTACTAAGACAATTCTTGAAGGTGGTGCCCCTTTTTGCCATGATAAAGCATAGATGACCATTGCTGTGATGAAAGCTCCTAAAAACGCCCCTAGCGGTAAAAAAGCCATGTGCTGAGGAAATAAAATCATAATTATAATTGCTACAAGACCCGCTCCAGATGAAACCCCGATAATACCAGGGTCTGCAAGAGGGTTTCTCATAACCCCTTGCAATAATGCACCTGATGTCGCTAAACACGTTCCTACTATAAATCCAACGAGCACCCTTGGTATACGAAGATCCCATACAATTCGATGAACTATCGAACCTTCATCTTGCATCCCTGTTAGGATGTCTCGTAAAGAAAAGGATAAACTTCCCGCGAAAAGACCGTAAAAAAGACCTAGAATCGTTAATACAACTAAAATAACTGCTATTCCCCATCTTTTTTTCGCAAAAGGATGTTCCTTTTCTCTTACTACTTCATTACTCTCCATACTTATCATTTCCTTACATCTTGTATACTTTTATACATAAAGTCCATAGCTTCTGTTACTTTTGTTCCAGGATTTGATCCAAATAAGTCTGGTGGTAAAATAACTACACGATTTTGTTTTACTGCATCTAAATTTTTCCACGCTTCATTTTTCATCATTTCGCCTTCAAATGCTTTTTTCACGCTATTCGGGTCTCCGTGTGTAATTAAATAAATTACATCTGGATTCGCCTCAATAATACGTTCTACACTTAGCTGTGCATATTGCGGATATTCTTTCATTTCTGGAAAACCAGCTGCAATATTTTTTCCGCCCGTTTTCTCTAAAATGTCACCTGACAGAGATGTTGGTAATGCTGCTAAATAAGTTCCTGGTGCTCCATACACTAGCAATGCTTTCACATCACTCTTTTTCTCATATTTCTTCATTTTATCATTCATTTTTTGATTCAGTTCTTTTGCTTTATCTTCTTTCTTCATTACTGCTCCGTATATTTCAATATTCTTTTGAATATCTTGTACAGAATTTGCAGTAGAAATGACTACTTTCGTCCCTTGACCTTCAACCGTTGGAACATTCTTTTGGAATCCATTGTTAGCAACAAGTACATCTGGCTTTAAGCTAGCAATTTGCTCAAAATTCGGCTGATGTGCATTCCCAATTACTTGCGCTTTCTTTAACTCCTCCGGAAGAGTTAATTTCGTATCTGGACGACCTATAATCTTTCCGCCTAAAGCATGAATAATATCCATATCACCCATACTTAATGTTGCAAAGCTCTCTGGTGTTTTATCGAATGTTACCTTTCTTCCCGATAGGTCGGTAATTTCGATTTTTTCTTTTCCTTTTTCTGTTTTGGTTGCAGACGCTTTGTCGTTTCCCTTTGCATTGCAACCTATTAATAAGAAAAAAACAGATAAAATCGCTGTAAATAGCGTAATAGACTTTTTCATTCTTCCACCTCTAATTGATAATGATAATCATTAACTACTATTCTACTTTAATTGATAAGGATTATCATTGTCAACAAAAACGCATACATTTTCTTCAAAAAAAAAAAAAACAAAAAGCGCTACAAAAAGATCCTTTCTTTTTGTAGCGCTCTATTTAATACTATTACTCACATTCATTTTCCTCCAACTGGTCACGCATCACTTTTACACGCTGAAAGAAAAAGAACGATAAACTTAAAAATATAACGATGCTCCCCATCATAACAAAAAATTGTATCGTTTCTTTTGCTCCATTCGGAATCAATAAGCCAACCATTAACAATGTGCTTACAGCGAGAAGGATCTGTCCGAACCGAGTATAATCTTCTATTTTCCCTTGTAATTCTTTCATCATATTCTCACTCCTCCATTTCACTGTATCATATTCTATGAAACTGAAAGACAAGTAAATGCAGCCATTCGGGGAGATGTTTTCCAAAAGAAAAAGAGCCGCTTAATTGCGACTCTTTCCTATCTATTCCACACCTTTATATGCTTCCATATAAATTTCTTTCAACTCTGAAATGAGCGGTAATTTCGGATTAGCTGTTGTACATTGGTCTTCAAAAGCCCGTTCTGCTAATACTCCAACAACCTCTTCAAATTTCTCTTTATCGACTCCTTGCCCCATAATACTCATATTAATATTCAAGCTTTTTCCAAGCTCAATAATTGCTTGGACAAGTGATTCCACCCCTTCTGCTGCCGAACTTGCTGGAAGCCCGAGCATTCTCGCTATATGTGCATATCTTTCATCTGCCACAAAGTACTCATATTTTGGGAACAATGCGTGTTTTCTTGGCTTAATAGCATTATAGCGGACTACGTGCGGCATTAGAATGGCATTTGCGCGTCCGTGCGGAATATGGAATTCTGGTCCAATCTTATGTGCTAAGCTGTGATTAATACCGAGGAAAGCATTTGCAAATGCCATCCCTGCAATTGCAGAAGCGTTATGCATTTTTTCTCTTGCTTCTTCATCATTTCCATCTTTATATGCTCTCGGTAAATATTTGAATACGAGATCAATAGCTTTTAATGCTAATCCATCTGTATAGTCATTTGCCATAACAGACACATACGCCTCAATTGCATGTGTTAAAACATCCATACCAGTATCTGCTGTTACATGTGGTGGTACTGTCATTACAAATTGCGGATCAACAATCGCTACATCTGGTGTTAATTCATAATCTGCAAGCGGATACTTTATATTATTTTTCTTATCTGTAATAACCGCAAATGGTGTCACTTCTGACCCTGTTCCTGATGTTGTTGGAATGGCAACAAACTGCGCTTTATTTCCTAATTCCGGATATTTACATGTACGTTTTCTTATATCTAAAAATTTCTGTTTAATGCCATAGAATGATGTTTCTGGATGCTCATAGAATAACCACATCCCTTTTGCCGCATCCATAGCTGAACCGCCACCAAGTGCAATAATTACATCAGGCTTAAAGCTTCTCATCATTTCCGCACCTTTAAAAACAGTTTCATCTGACGGATCTGGCTCGACCTCAAAGAACACTTCAACTTTCACATCATTTGCATGCTTACGTAAATAGTGCGTAACTGTGTCTACATAGCCGTGCTCAACCATTCCTGGATCCGTTACAATAAATGCACGTGAAATGTTAGGCATATTTGCTAAATACGCCGTAGCATGTTTTTCAAAATAAATTTTTGGTGGCAACTTGAACCACTGCATATTCTTTTTTCTATTTGCCAGCCTTTTTATATTTAATAAATGAGTCGCTGTTACGTTTTGAGAAACTGAGTTTTTCCCGTATGAACCACAACCAAGTGTAAGCGATGGAATAAACCCATTATATATGTCACCTATTCCGCCTTGTGATGAAGGTGCATTTACAATAAGACGGCAAGCTTTCATACGTAAACCAAATTGTTTTTGTACTTCTTTATTTGTAGAATGAATGACTGCTGAATGCCCTAAACCTCCAAGATTCAACATTTCTTCGCAATATGTAAATCCTTCTTCTAATGAATTCGCTTTTACACAAGCTAATACTGGGCTCAGTTTCTCACGAGATAGTGGATACACTGCCCCAATTCCTTTAATTTCAGCTACAAGTATTTTTGTATGTTCAGGCACAGTCATCCCAACTAATTCGGCAATATACTGTGCAGATTTCCCTACAATATCACTATTTACTGCACATGTATTTTCATTTATAACGAGCTTTTCTAATTTCTTTCTCTCTTCCTCTGTTACAAAGTAACAATTATTTGCAATCATTTCTGTTTTAACATCATCATAAATTTCTTTATCGATAATGATTGCCTGTTCCGATGCACAAATCATACCGTTATCAAATGTTTTCGATAAAATTAAATCATTAGCAGCTCGTTTTACATGTGCTGATTTCTCTATATAACACGGTACATTACCAGGACCTACACCTAGTGCTGGTTTACCAGTAGAATAAGCCGATTTCACCATACCAGCGCCTCCAGTTGCTAGAACGAGTGCGACACCATCATGGTTCATTAATTGTTTCGTCGCTTCGACAGATGGTCTTTCAATCCATTGAATACAATGCTTTGGCGCACCCGCCTTCACCGCTGCATCATATACTGTTTTGGCCGCTGCAACGGAACAATTTTGTGCAGAAGGATGAAATGCGAAAATAATTGGATTTCTCGTTTTTATCGCGATTAATGCTTTAAACATTGTTGTTGACGTTGGATTCGTTACTGGCGTTACTCCAGCTACTACACCGACTGGTTCCGCAATTTCTATTATTTCTTCATGAGGATCTTCATGAATAACTCCTACCGTTTTATCTTGCTTTATACTATGCCAAATATATTCAGTGGCAAAAATATTTTTTATGCATTTGTCTTCATAGACACCACGGCCTGTTTCTTCAACAGCCAATTTTGCAAGCGACATATGTTGATCAACACCTGCTAGTGCCATTTCATGAACAATGTTGTCAATCTGTTCTTGTGTAAAACTTTCTAATGCTTGTAAAGCTTCTTGACCGTTATTTACTAACGTATCAATCATCTCTTTTACCTCTTGCATTTCATTTACAACTTTCTCTTTGACTACCATGTAAATTTCCTCCTATTCTGTTATCACGGTCTTTATAAGTCCCTATAGGTCATAATAAGTCCCGATTAGCGAAAAAAAATAGAGTTACCGTCCTACATGAATCCCATTGTTTGTGAAATATTTCACAAGTTTATTCGTGAATAACATTTCATGAATTCAATATACATGAAATCATTTCATTTGTGTATGTCTAATTTGTGAAATATTTCACAAATAAACATAATAAAAATGCACTGCTCCACATTAGCAGTGCATTTTTATTATGCTAGCGCTTGTGCTAAATCTTCAATTAAATCTTCACCATCTTCAATTCCGACAGAGATACGAATTAATGTATCTGTAATTCCTAATTCTTTACGACGATCTGCTGGGATTGATGCATGTGTCATTTGAGATGGGATAGAAATTAAACTTTCGACTGCTCCTAGGCTTTCAGCAAGTGTAAAGTATTGCAGTTTCTCAAGTACTTTATTTAATGTTTCCTCACTATCTACATCAAATGAGATGATAGCACCAAATCCGTTTGCTTGTTCTGTTGCTAATTCATGGTTTTGATGTGATTCAAGGCCTGGATAATATACTTTATTTACTTTTGGATGATTATTTAAGAATTCAGCAATTGCGCGTGAATTCGTTTCATGTTCTTCCATACGAATTCCTAACGTTTTTAAACCGCGAAGTAGTAAGAAGCTATCTTGTGGTCCAAGAATACCTCCCGTTGAGTTTTGTACAAAGTGAAGGTCTTCTGCTAGTTGTGGGCTATTTACCACTACTAGACCTGCAACTACGTCACTATGACCTCCTAAATATTTCGTTGCACTATGAAGTACAATGTCTGCTCCTAAAGAAATCGGCGACTGCCAATATGGCGTCATGAATGTATTATCAATAATTGTTAATAAATCTTTCTCTTTAGCAAGAGTAGATATTTTCTTAATATCAGTAATTTTTAGTAGTGGATTCGTTGGTGTTTCCACATAGATCGCTTTCGTATTTGGACGAATTGCTTCTACAACTTCCTCTAAGTTTGTTGTATCTACAAATGTATGCTCAATACCGAAGCGGTTTAATACTTTCGTAATAACACGATACGTTCCCCCATAAACATCATCTGTTAAAATAACGTGATCACCTTTTGAGAACAACATAATTGTTGCTGTAATAGCAGCCATTCCCGAACCAAATGCAAATCCAGCATGACCGTTTTCTAATACGGCAATCATTTCTTCTAAAGCTGCTCGTGTTGGGTTGCCTGTACGTGAATATTCATATCCTTGATGCTTACCAACTGCTTCTTGTTTATACGTACTTGTTTGATAAATCGGTACGTTTACAGATCCAGTTGAAGGTTCTCCTATGCGAATACCATGAATTAACTTTGTCTTTGCTCTCATTTTTTATTCCCATCCTTTGTATATGTCTTTACTTAAATAGCGCTCACTACTATCAGGAAAAATCGTTACAATATTTGTACCTGGTGTTGCTTTCTCTGCCTCCAGTAAACTTGCATGAAATGCTGCTCCTGAAGAACTCCCAACTAAAAGTCCTTCTTTTTGCGCTAATTCTTTTACTCGTAAAAATGCATTTCGATCAGAAATCGTATGAATTTCATCAAAATAAGATGTTTTCAAAAATGGTGGAATAAATTCAAGACCAATTCCTTCTGTTTCATGTGAACCAGCTTTACCACCATTTAAAATAGATCCTTCTGGTTCTACAATAACTGTTTTAATATCTATATTTTTTTCTTTCAAATAAGATGCAGTTCCCATGAATGTACCGCCGGTTCCTGCTCCAGCAACAAATATGTTAATCTCTCCATTCAATGCATTCCAAAGTTCAGGACCTAATGTTTTGAAATAAGCACGTGGGTTTGCTTCATTCGCAAACTGACTTGGAGAGTATGAATTCGGTATTTCATTTACTAACTCTTTTGCTTTTGCAATTGCTCCGGTCATTCCTTGCTCAGTCGGTGTATGCACGACTGTTGCGCCTAGCGCTTTCATTAATTCTTGTTTCTCAATACTAAATTTCTCTGGTACACAAACAATAACGCGTAAATCATGTTCTAACGCTGCAAGTGCCAGTCCAATACCAGTATTTCCAGCAGTCGGTTCAATAATTGTTCCACCCTGCGTGACAAGCCCTTTTTCTAGCGCGTCTTCGATTAATTCTCTTCCTAAACGATCCTTAACGCTTCCGCCTGGGTTATAAAATTCAAGCTTCGCAAATAAACGGACCCCTTCTGGAAGTGAAAACCGAGTAATTTCTACAATTGGTGTATGACCAATTAACTCATGAACTCCACGATATACATTCATCGTGTTCTCCCCCTTATTTGCCAATAAAGAAAAGGCAACTGTATGTATTTTCTTTATATGAGACAGTTGCCTTTTTGTTACATTACTTTAACTCTTCTAGTACTTTTACGATAAAGTTTGTAGAATGAAGGGCTGCTTGATCTAAAAATTGATCAAATGAAACATTTGATTCTTTACCAGCAATATCAGAAAGTGCGCGGATGATAACAAATGGAACTTCGTATTGGTGGCACACTTGTGCAACAGCTGCCGCTTCCATTTCTACTGCATAAAGATTTTCAAATTTATCACGAATTGCTGCAACGCGGTTCGGATCACTCATAAATGAATCCCCTGTTGCAATCATACCTTTTACAACTTGAATATTCTCTTCAGCTTGCATACATTTCTCAGCTAATGCAACTAATGCCTCATCAGCTTTAAATCCAGGTGGCATTCCTGGTACTTGACCATATTCATAGTTAAATGCTGTTACATCTACGTCATGGTGACGAACTTCTGTTGAAATAACTACATCTCCAACATTTAGAGAATGATGGAATCCACCAGCTGAACCAGTATTAATTACTTTTTCAGGCTTATATTTTTCTAATAAAATTGTCGTTGACATCGCTGCATTTACTTTACCAATACCAGACTTTAACAAGATTACTTCATGTCCTGCTAATAGTCCTTTCGTAAATTCACAACCCGCAACCGTTTCTGTTTTTGCTTGTTCTAATTTGTCACGTAAAATACGTACTTCTTCTTCCATTGCTCCAATTACAGCAATTCTCAATCTAATCCCTCTTTCTATTGCTTAGTTGCCTCCATTACCCAAACGAAATGATTTAATCTCGTAAACGTTACATGGAAGCCATTGTTTTCAAATATAGTCTGCATGATCGGAATACGTGTATAGTATTCCGTTTGCAAATCGTTTGCTAACTGGTGAAAACCTCTTTGTTTTGCTGTTTCAACAGTTTTATCATATGCATCTTGATCTGCAAATATCGTATCAGCAAACACTATTTTACCACCTTTGTTTAGCAATTGACTATACTTCGCAACAGCTACATTTTTTTCATCATCTGTTAAATGATGAAATGCATAGGTGCTTACAATGGTATCAACTGAATTCGGAACTTCAAACGAAAGAAAATCACCTTCTGTAATAGAAAATTCCTTTGGCAATTTCTCTTTTGCAATCATGCGCATTTCACGCGACGGTTCTATACCGTAAACTGTACGACCGGCAAGTAATAATTTATTTGTTAAATTGCCAGTACCAACACCAAATTCTAATACGTTACCAAATGACTTGTTAACTACATCCTCTAAAATGTCCTCATAATGGGCGAAAACTTCTTTATATTGTATATCTTCGCCTTGTACGAATGAGTCGTACGTATGAGCCCACTCATCAAATAAACCATTAAATTCTGTGCCCATAAAAATTCCCCTTTTTCTTATCGGTTTTATCAGTATGATATTCCCTCTTTCTAAAAATGTCAATTGAAATGCACGTGGTATTTCCTTCTTTTCTTTGTTACACTGTAGTTGATTACATAGGAGAGGGGGCATCTTCATGTCATTTACCTTTGAAATGTTAGAAGATAAAATAGAATTTTTTGAAGCGGGAGACTTAGCTTCCTTAGAAAGAAAAATTAGTGAACAAATTGATAATAATAAAGCACTTATGCTTGAAGTTCATCACATCTCGCATCAAATGGTTATGGATCCCGAAAGCAAAAGACCGTATTACAGCGCGGTTGTTCATTTTAAATTAAAGAAATTATGCTAACTAAAAAAGAGAAGCTCCTAGGAGCTTCTCTTTTTTAGTTTAGAGTTTGAACAAGCACTGGTTTCCAGCCCTCATTTTCTACCCAATCAATATTTACATAATATTTTTTACCTGATTGCTTATCTTGTACGTTGCCGTAAGCTTTATTCTTACCGTTATTTCCGATTCTATGAATAACTAATTGCTCTACCGGAACGTCGATTGCAGCGGAAATCGCTTGATTCATCTCATTCCAATCTGCTGTACCTTTGTTAAACGTCATCGCAGGTGTTGCACCTTGCTCTGTACCTACTGGCTTCCAAGAAGGTTTCGTATAAGCATCTGTTGCCTTTGGCTGTGTTTTTTCAGCTACCACTTTCTCATTAGCTTTCGCTTCTTCTTCAGCTTTTTGCTTTTCTTCTTCAGCCTTTTGCTTCTCTTCTTCTTCCTTCTTCTTAGCCTCTGCCTTCTCTTGTTCGTCCTTCTTCGTCTCTTCTTTACCTTTAGCTTTCTCAGCTTTATTTTCTTTTGTTGTTTGCTGAGCTACCTTTTTATCATTAGAAGACGCTTGCTCTTTTGTGTCAGGAACGAACAATTGATATGCTACAATAGCTACTGCCACTAATACAATAGCGATTGCAATATTTAAAACACCGTTTTGACGACGTTTTTGTTGTTTCTGTTGGAATCTAGATCCTCCTGCCATTCTTCAAACCTCCATGCAGTTTTTCATACTTGCTATTGTAACATTAAATCTAGAAAGGTTGAACATTTACAATAATATTTTCATGAAATGAAAACATTTCACTATGAATTGCAAGATTACTTTTCATTCTCTAATCGATGGATTTCTTCTACGATATCTTTGAAAATGGATGTGACTTTATTTACACTGCTGTCCGTTTCTATATCAACGACAACTAAAGCATATCTTGGATTTTCATATGGAAAATAACCTGCAAACCAGCGATTGACCTTCATCCCTTTTCCTGTTTGTGCTGTCCCAGATTTTCCAGCGACACTTAGTGGCAACGACCTGAATGCTGCTCCTGTTCCTTTCTCTGTTGTTACAACGCCTCTTAATAACTCTTGTAATGTTTTTACTGTTTCATAAGAAAGCTGTTTTCCATTTAATTTATGGTTTTCAAATGTAAAAAAGTCACTTCCATTTTTATACACTATTTTTTTAACAGCTTTCACTTCCATTTTTTCTCCATTCCTAGCAATCGTCGCCATCATATTAGCGATTGCTAGAGGTGATATACGTACATCTTTCTGTCCAATTGCTGTTTGCGCTACCGCTTTTTTACTAGTCTTATTTTCCTCACTCCCCCAGATAATAGCACTCTTCTCCTCTGGCATTTGCTCGAAACGCGATGTATGAAATACCGAACCGTTCCAACCAACCTTTCCAACTGCTCCTAAAGCCGCTACGTACGTTTCTAACACCATCTTATCCTTTTGTATTAGCTCGTTACCTAACTGTGAGAATGCCCTGTTACAGCTTCTAGCAAAGCTCCCTTTAAAACTAAGTGTTCCCATCAAAACTTGTGGGTCGTTTTCACCATATAAATCTTTATTACAATTAAATGTGCGATTCAATACATTTATATTTTGATCAATCGCTGCCGTTGCAACTACTGTTTTAAAAACAGAACCAGGAAAATGCGGTGTTAACATTTGATTTTCAAGTGTAGCTTTATATAATCTTTCGTTTTTAACCTGTAAAGATGGTTTGCTAACCATCGCTAGTATTTCATTTGTTTTTACATCAAGTAATACTAATCCCCCCTTCTTTATTTCACTTTTTTCAATTGTCTCTTCAGCTTTTTGCTGCAACTCTTTATGTAAAGTAGTTTGAATTGTAACTGGATAAAATGGATTTCCTGGCGAAGTGTATTTCGCCTGTTTTCCAAAAATCGGTTCTCCTTGCCGGTCCACTTGATACAATACTTTTGCCTCTCCATCAGTTAATAAAAATTCATCAAAAGATTGCTGTAATCCAGAAATACCAATTGGCGTTTGTTTTGAAATTTTTTCTACTTCTCCATATCGCTTTTGGAATTCTCGTTCATTCTCCCCCACTTCACCCACTAAATGATTTGTCCCTCCAGTTTGTTTTAATCGAACTTCAGCCGCTACAATGCCCAATACATTTAATTGATTAATCTTCTCCATCTGCTCTCGTACTAAAGGAAATGGCTCATTTCCTCTTTGGAGTATAAATGCATTTTTTTTATCTTTCATTTGTATTTTGATCTCTTGTCTCGACACACCAATGATATGCGCAATTTTCTTTAACATGTCATTTTTTATTTGTAAAAAAGGAAAAATAATTAAAACTGGGTATTTCTCTTCACCAATTTCTTTATCATTCCGATCTGTAAAATGTCCTCTTCCATTATCTACTGTAAGTGATTGTGTTCGTTGCGTAACGCTTCTTTCGATTAAATTAATATTTCGATCAGTAAAAGATTCAGTATCTATAATCTGTATTTGGAGTAAACGACAAAGTAATAAAAACATCACACATATAAAACAAATTAAAACAACTGTAATTCTCCGTCTTATTTTCATAAAAAAACACCTCGTCTATTATAGTTTGGACGAGGTGTTTAACCTTTTATACAAATAAAAAAACCACTCGTTTTTACACGAGTGATTTTTATTATTTAACAGAGATAATCTCTACTTGCATTTCTCCGCCTGGTGTTTGAATTGCTACCTTCTCACCAATTTGCTTACCTAATAAGCTCTTTGCGATTGGAGAATCGTTAGAAATTCTTCCTTCGAATGGGTCAGCTTCCGCGCTACCTACGATTGTGTAAGCTTCTTCATCTCCATTTGGTAATTCTTTAAATGTTACTGTTTTACCTAATGTAACGACAGTAGATTCTTCGCCATTATCTTCGATGATAACTGCGTTACGAATCATGTTTTCTAATTGTGTAATACGTCCTTCTACGAACGCTTGCTCATCTTTCGCTGCATCGTACTCAGAGTTCTCAGAAAGATCGCCGAAGCTACGCGCGATTTTAATACGCTCTACTACTTCTTTACGTCTTACTGTTTTTAATTGCTCAACTTCGTTCTCTAATTTTTGCTTACCCTCTTGCGTCATAGGGTATGTTTTTTCTGTTGACATATTTTCCACTCCTTTTATATACCAATCCCCCGAAAAAAGAGGAGTTCCATATGAAAACTCCTCCGCTTCCATTGTTAGCGGAGGTTTCTAGTACCCTTGCACTAGCGGAGTTGTCACATACAACCCCGTATTTCCAATTCTTCTTTTAAAGAAGATATGTATGGAAAGTTGATATAAATATGCCCTCACCTATATATAGATGAGGTTGCATGCTTCATTGTATTCGATAGGAAGGGAAAAAATCCCTTCCTATCGTATATCTTTTACTATGCTATTACAAATTTACTTTTTGTTCAAGAATTGTTGCAATTTTTGTCACCATAATATCAATTGCAACATGGTTTTGTCCACCTTCAGGGATAATAATATCCGCAAATTTCTTAGAAGGCTCAATAAATTGATTGTGCATTGGACGCACAACAGTTACGTATTGATCAATAACTGAATCCATCGTACGACCGCGCTCTTTAATATCACGCTGCATGCGGCGCAGGATACGAAGATCTGCATCTGTATCAACGAATAACTTAATGTCCATCAACTCACAAAGACGTGGGTCTTCTAAAATAAGAATTCCTTCTAAAATGATTACATCTTTCGGCTCAACTGGAATAATTTCTTCTGAACGCGTATGCAATGTATAGTCATATACAGGCTTATCAATTTGCTCATATGCAAGCAACTGCTGCAAATGTTCAATTAACAGATCATTATCAAACGCAAGCGGATGATCATAATTTGTTTTTAAACGCTCTTCCATCGGTAAATGGCTTTGATCTTTGTAATAATAATCTTGCTCCAAGATTAAAATGGAATGACCTTTAAAATGGTCAAAAATCGCTTTCGTTACACTTGTTTTTCCTGATCCTGAACCACCAGCGATTCCAATTACAACAGGCTTATTCGTCCCCATTCGACTACCACTCTTTCTTATTGAAGTATGTTTTTGCGCATCATATTATTCACATACACTGGTTGATCCACTTTGAATTTTACGATTTGCAACGGATGTCTCGCTGCATCTAATTCGTTTCCATCCTCATCCCAAATTTTCTCCACCGTCTGCGTAAAGTTTTCTATTTCTGGTCCAAAGAACTCCACTTCATGTCCTGGTTTGAAGTGATTACGTTGCTCAAGCGTTACGATGCCCGTTTCTTCATTATAATCTAACACTAAACCAGCAAAATCATACGTTGTTTTCTTACTATGATTTCCAAACATTTGCTCTTGATGTCCTGGAACCCCTTCAAAGAATGCAGGAGCTGTATCACGATTTGCACATTTATCAAGCTCATCTAACCATTGTTGTTTAAACTCAAAGTTATCCGGATCCGCACAATACGCATCAATTACTTTGCGATATACAGTTGCTACAGTCGCTACGTAATGGATAGATTTCATACGTCCTTCAACTTTTAAGCTATCAATTCCAATTTCAATCATTTTCGGAATTGACAAGATTAAATTTAAATCTTTTGGACTCATCGCAAAGTGAGCATCTTCTTTTTGGAATAAAGGAAGCTCTTTTGCATCTTTATGTTGTGATACCGTTTGAACTAAGTCATAGTCCCAGCGACAAGATTGACAACAACCACCACGGTTAGAGTCACGCGCTGTCATATGGTTACTTAATGTACATCTTCCTGAATATGCGATACACATTGCACCATGGACGAATGCTTCAATTTCAATGTCCACTTTGTCTTTAATTTCTTTCATTTCTTCATAGCTTGCTTCACGAGCTAATACAAGACGATGTAAACCTTCTTCTTTCCAATACTGTGCTGCTTTCCAGTTGGATAGCGATTGTTGTGTACTTAAATGCACCTCAACAGAAGGCGCTACACGTTTACACGTCTCAATAATAAGCGGATCTGCAACGATAATTCCCGTTACACCAGCCTTTTCAATCCCTTTTAAATATTCCTCTAGCCCGTCCATATTTTCATTATGTGCGAAAATATTTGTTGTTACGTATATTTTCGCTCCATATTTCTTTGCAAATTCAACGCCTTCTGCCATATCTTCTAGCGTAAAGTTACCTGCATTAGAACGAAGACCAAATTCTTGTCCACCTAAATATACAGCATCTGCCCCATAATGGATAGCTACTTTTAATTTTTCTAAGTTACCCGCAGGGATTAACAGTTCAGGTTTCTTCACAATAACGCGCTTGCCATCGATCACTCGTGAAATTTCTTGTACAGTCATTTCCTACACCCTCCTCGTTTAGTAAACCGTTTCTTTAAAGAAGAATCCTGTATCTAATGGACGATTTACTGGTTGCATTTCTTCTATTTCTTTATATAGATCATCTTTCACGTCATAATACGCATCACGATCTTCCACACACAAATCAATCGCTTGACGATATTTCTTCGTTACTTCAATAATGTATTCAGAGCTTTTTAGTACACCATCGATTTTTAAGCTATCAACTTCAGCCTCAATTAGTTCCTCTAATTCATCGATGAAACAAATATCATTCGGACTCATAATGTGAGTACCATTTTCATCTTCATAAATTGGATATTTATTGTTACGCTCTGGGTCATACAAGAACATATTCTCTTCATATTTTTTCTTTTCAATGTCAAGATTACGTCCTTGATACTCAAAGTAGTTTCCTACTAACGAACGCTTCGATTGGAACATACAAGTCATACCGTGAATTTGCACTTCAAGTTCCACTTCAGCATTTTCTTTTAAATCAACAATTTCATCTAAGCTAAGCTCACGAGCTAATACAGCACGCTTCGCTCCTCTTTGCCCCCAGTAGTTACAAGTGAACCAATTTGTTGCTGTCGTTTCTGTATTCCAGTGCAGTTGCATATTTGGTGCTACTTCACGAACAGCCATTAATACCGCTGGATCTCCGAAGACAATTGCATCTACATGTACTTCGTTTAAAAATGCAACGTAATCTGTTAATTCCTCTACTTTATCATTATGGAACATAGCATTCATTGCTACGTATACTTTCACACCATTTTCATGTGCAATTTTAACAGATTTTTTTACATCTTCACGTGAAAATTCCCCTGCTAAACGTAAACCAAACTTTTGTTCACCGATCATTACTGCATCTGCTCCTGCTTTCGCAAGAGGTTCGATATCCGCCACCGCTCTTGGCGTTACTAACAATTCAGGTTTCTTCATACCTTGGTCATCCTCTCTTTTTACTAACAGCTACTCCATCTCCAATTGGGAAAATCGTTGTATCATATCCTTCATGGTTCATAAGCCATTCATTGTACGTCTTAATACGACGGATTAAACCACGTGTACGTCTATTTTCAATTTTCTCTTTTGTCGTTACAAGACCATGGTACATAACATTATCTGAAATAATTACGCCACCAGGGTTTAATAACGGTTCATATAAGTCAAAAAAGCGACGATATTGTCCTTTTGCTGCATCAATAAAAATAACGTCAAATGTTCCGTGTTCTTTTACTTGTTCACCCGTCTCTAACGCATCACCGTATATAACTGAAATACGTTCTTTTACTGGGGAACGTTCTATATATTCAAGTGCTTTTTCATATCGTTCACGATTGCGCTCAACTGTCACAATGCGTGAATTTGGAATAGCTTGCATCATACGAATACTAGAATAGCCAATTGCTGTACCAAGCTCTAAAATGCTTTTCGGTCCAATTAAACGTAAAAATTGCAGCATAAATTCCATTCCAAGTCGATCCATAATCGGCACATGATTTTCTGTTGCATATTCTTCCATTTCAAGAATTAATTTATCTTTTGGATCAATAAATGATAATAGGTACTCGTTAACTGCATCCTCCATAAATGGTCCTCCTTATTTACATGGAGAAGTGCCTCTATGACGTCTTTTCACACATAGAATGCAATAAAAATACAAGCCAGCTTTACCCTTAGCTTGTACGTCCCGTTTTGATATTAAAAACGATTCTTCTGCCAGTTTTTAACCCGATATATTTTACCACAAAAAAGAGGGATGTGCGACCTTTTTCGCTATCCCTCCCCATTTCACTGTTTTTTCGTAATATATTTTTGCTTTAATGCATTATGCTCTTCTAATGTTTTCGCATAGTACACTTCACCACTTGGTGCAGCTAAGAAATAATAATAATCTGTTTGCGCAGGTTCTAACGCAGCTTCCACTGAATGTTTACCAGAGTTCGCAATCGGTCCAACTGGTAATCCTTTTACAACATACGTATTATACGGTGAATTCACCTTTAAATCCTCGTATAATACACGTTGCTTATGCTTTCCAAGCGCGTATAATACCGTTGGATCTGTTTGAAGGGGCATACCTTTTGCTAAGCGATTATAAAAAACACTAGAAATCTTTTGGCGATCTGTAAAACCAGTCGCCTCTTCTTCAATCAGTGAAGACAATGTTAAAAGCTGATGAACATCCCAGTTCTTCGCTTTCATTTTCGCCTCGTTTTGAACAATGATTGCATTTGTTTTCTCAAGCATTGGAATTACGATTTCTTCTAACGTTGTATCTTTCTTATAGAACGAATACGTCGCAGGATATAAATACCCTTCTAATGGATATTTAATATTACTATCAAAGATTTTATCCGTTAATAACTTCGGATACTTTTGCTGCATTTTTTGAATAAATGCTTTATCGTTTAATTGACGCGTAACATCATCTTTATTCCACTTTAATTCACTCGCAACCGTTTCTGCAATTTCAGTTACTTGCGCTCCTTCTTTTATCGTCACTTTATACAGAGCTGGACGATGTACATTACCAGATGACATTTGTTCAATGACATCTGAGGCACTCATTGAAGGATTTAATAAATATGTACCAGCTTGTAAGTTTTTTGATTTAGCCTTTGTATAAAAGCTAAAAACTGTACCGTTTTTCACAGCACCCTTTTCTTCTAAAATTTCACCAATTTTACTAGTAGATGATCCTTTCGGAATTTCTACTTCAATCTCTTTTTTATTCCCGCTATCAACTGGTCCTAATGCCGATGAAATATACGCATAGACTGAACCACAAACTAAAAGCAGTGCAATAATCGAAAATAAAAAAATGCGTCTACGCTTCTTTTTCACTTGATTCTCTATCAAAACTCTTCCTCCTTATTCAATTGTAGGCCATATGTACGTCTTTCTATACAACACGATGAAAAATCACAATAAACTTACCTATCATTTTTTGACAGATATTTTATTTTTCTACAATCCGTCTCATTATACTACAAAGGATTACACAGTTTCGACAAAAAATCTTTCATTTTACATATAAAAAAAGATGGACTATATATCGTCCATCTTCTCAGTACTTATTATTCAGCTTCTTGCTCATCAGCTAGAGTGTTGAACATTTCTTGTACCATTTCCCACTCTTCTTCAGATTCGATTGGAAGTAAAGTTCCGCCCTCTTCTTCATTTTGCTCATAAGCCATTGCATCATAAATTTGGTCTCCATCTTCGTCTACTTCACCGATTGGAGAGAAGACTACATATGATTTTTTGCCAAATTTTTCAGCATCAAAAGTGAAAACAATCTCACATAAATGTTCGTTACCTTTTTCGTCTACAATTGTAATTTGATTTTCTTCCATTTTGGTCACCTCTTATTTACTATCTAAAAATCCTTGTAAGATTACGACTGCAGCCATCTTATCGATTACTTGCTTTCGCTTCTTACGACTTACATCAGCTGAAATGAGTAGACGCTCCGCCGCCATCGTCGACAAACGCTCGTCCCACATTACAACGTCTAATTGTAACAGCTCTCGTAGGTTTTCTGCAAATTGCTGGCACGCTTCACCACGTGGGCCAATTGTACCATTCATATTTTTAGGTAAACCTACTACTATTTTGTCCACATTGTACTGCTTTACTAACTCAGAAATACGGTCAAAACCAAAGTGACCTCGTTCTTCGTTAATCTTGATTGTTTCCAATCCTTGTGCTGTCCAGCCCATTTCGTCGCTCATTGCAACTCCGACTGTTTTTGTACCTACATCTAAACCTAATATCCGCATAAACTACTCCTCACGATGATGTTTCAAGTAAGACTTCACAAGCTCTTCAATTATCTCATCACGTTCAAGTTTGCGAACAATGCTTCGTGCATCTTTATGGCGAGGTATGTATGCTGGATCTCCACTTAATAAATAACCGACGATTTGGTTAATCGGATTATAGCCTTTTTCTTGAAGTGCATCATACACAGTTAAAAGTACATCATTTACATGGACACTCTGTTTTTCATCTTGAATGCTAAACTTCATTGTTTTATCAAAACCGTCCATTTCAAGCACCTCACTTATATAGTAAGTATAGGGAGAAGAACTTCTCCTCTCCCTACCATTGTACACTACTATCTCTTTATTTTGAAACAGATTTAACGTACTCTTGTACAAATGCTAAAGCTTCTTCAACTTGTGCTGGGTTTTTACCGCCCGCTTGAGCCATATCAGGACGGCCACCACCGCCACCGCCACAACGAGAAGCTACTTCTTTCACAAGTTTACCAGCATGGTAACCTTGGCTAATTAAATCTTTCGTTACGCCAGCTAAAATGTTTACTTTATCGTCATTTACAGACACTAATACAACAACTGCAGACTCTAATTTATTTTTAAGGTCATCCATCATCGTACGTAAGTTGTTCATATCTGCAACATTTACTTTCGCTGCTAATACGTTTACGCCATCAACTGTCATTACTGAATCAGTTAAGTTTCCAGCTTCGATATTGCTTAATTTTGCAGCAAGAGATTCATTTTCTTTTTGAAGTTGTTTCACTTCAGCAAATAAGCCATCAACTCTCGTTAAAATATCTTTCGGATTTGTTTTCATTTTTCCTGCTGCTTCTTTTAATAAACCTACTTGATCGTTCATTAATTCGTATGCAGACTTACCAGTTACCGCCTCAATACGACGAGTTCCTGCACCGATACCAGACTCAGCAACGATTTTGAAAATACCGATAGAAGCTGTGTTATCAACGTGACAACCACCGCAAAGCTCTAAGCTGTAATCGCCTACTTGTACAACGCGTACAACATCACCGTATTTTTCACCGAATAATGCCATTGCACCCATTTCTTTCGCTTCTTCGATTGATTTTTGAGAAATCTCAACGTTAATACTTTCCCAAATTTTCTCGTTTACGATACGCTCAATTTTTTCTAATTCGTCAGCTTGTACTTGACCGAAGTGAGAGAAGTCAAAGCGTAAACGTTCAGAAGTTACAAGAGAACCTGCTTGGTTAACATGCGTTCCAAGTACATCTTTTAACGCTTGGTGTAGTAAGTGAGTTGCTGTATGGTTTTTCACAACGCTACTACGGTTTTTCGTATCGATAACAGCTTTTACAGCCGCACCTTTCGTTAATGTACCTTCTTCCACAACTACTTTGTGTAAGTTTTGACCATTTGGTGCTTTTTGTACATCTTTTACAACAACTTTCACGCCATCAGCAAGAAGGTAACCACGGTCTGCAATTTGTCCGCCGCTCTCAGCATAGAATGGTGTTACATCAAGCATTAACTGTCCTTCTTCACCTGCTTGTAAGCTATCTGTATACTCACCGTTTTTCACAAGTGCAACAATGTTACTTTCTGTTGCAACTGTACCGTAACCAACGAATTCGCTCGCTACTTTAACTTCACCAAGTACACCGCCTTGAACTTGCATAGAATCAACGTCTTGACGAGCAGCACGTGCACGCTCACGTTGTTTTTCCATTTCAGCTTCAAAACCTTTATGGTCAACTGTCATACCAGCTTCTTCTGCATATTCTTCTGTTAATTCAATTGGGAAACCGTACGTGTCGTATAAACGGAACGCATCTACGCCAGAAATAACAGTTGTTTTTTCTTCTTTCGCTTTTGCAATAACTTCAGCTAAAATTGCTTCACCATCATGAAGTGTTTCGTGGAAGCGTTCTTCTTCATTTTTCACAACTTTTGCGATGAAATCTTTCTTTTCCAGTACTTCTGGATAGAAGTCTTTCATTACTTCTCCAACAACCGGTACTAATTCAAACATGAATGGACGGTTGATGTTTAATTTCTTAGAATAACGAACAGCACGGCGTAATAAACGACGTAATACATAACCACGGCCTTCGTTAGATGGAAGAGCACCGTCACCAACAGCGAATGTTACTGTACGAATATGGTCAGCAATGACTTTAAACGCCATATCTTTTTCTAAGTCTCCATTACGATACTTCTCACCAGAAATTGATTCTGTTGCACCAATCATTGGCATGAATAGATCCGTATCAAAGTTCGTAGGTACATCTTGAACGATAGATGTCATACGCTCTAGACCCATCCCTGTATCAATGTTCTTCTTAGGAAGTGGTGTATATGAACCGTCTGGATTATGGTTAAATTGAGAGAATACAAGGTTCCATACTTCTAAGTAACGCTCGTTTTCTCCGCCCGGATATAATTCTGGGTCACTAAAGTCATTACCGTAAGCTTCCCCGCGATCATAGAAAATCTCTGTATTCGGTCCACTTGGTCCTTCACCGATATCCCAGAAGTTTTCTTCTAAGCGGATGATGCGCTCTTTTGGAACACCCATTTTCTCATTCCAAATTGTAAATGCTTCTTCATCTTCCGGATGGATTGTAACTGATAGTAATTCTTTATCGAATCCAATCCACTTGTCGCTCGTTAAAAATTCCCAAGCCCAAGTAATTGCTTCTTCTTTGAAGTAATCACCGATCGAGAAGTTCCCTAACATTTCAAAGAATGTATGGTGACGAGCTGTTTTCCCTACGTTTTCAATATCGTTTGTACGAATTGATTTTTGAGCATTTGTAATACGTGGATTTTGCGGGATTACGCGTCCATCAAAATATTTTTTTAATGTTGCTACACCACTGTTAATCCATAGAAGAGATGGATCTTCATGTGGAACTAGTGATGCACTAGGTTCTACTGCATGTCCTTTTTCTTGGAAAAAGTCTAAAAACATTTGACGAATTTGTGCGCCTGTTAGTTGTTTCATTGTATTTTCCTCCTTAAATATAAAAAACTCCCGCCCCTATAAAAGGGACGAGAGTTAACTCGCGATACCACCCTAATTATGAATTGATTATTATAACAATCAATTCATCACCTCATGGTGCCGTAACGTGGCAAGACGGCAGTGATTAGCTGCTCTCAGGATTAGCTTTCTGTTACCCTTCATTTAAAGCTCCTTTCAGCCAGTGGAAGCTTCTCTCTACAAATGGACTGTAACGTACTTGTTCCGTCATTGATTTAATGTATTATATGACTAAATATAATAGAATTCTCTTAAGTTTGTCAATGTAGATAATCATTTATATTGTATCAATTGTTTATTACTCATAGTTATTCTACTATTCATTCTTAACAGCCTTTCAATATATTATGCATTTATTACTAAATAGGAATCTCCTCACAAAAAATACTTTATACAAACTTCTAAATATTACATTATTTGTTATAATTAAATTATTAACAATAAAGGAGCGATTACAATGACAACTTTATTGAATCAAGCTAGAGAAATGTTAACAACTGATGAAAAAATTCTTTTTTATGCAGCATGTTCATTAGACATATTTATTTATCGTTCCGTCGCAAGGCCAGGCCTATTGATTTTAACGGACAAAAGGCTATTCTTTTATGGACCAGATGTAAGTAAGAATCCAATATTTGAAGAGTACTCTTTCGCAAAAATTTCTAATCTAAAAGAACAAAAGCGCCTTTTCAGCAATCAAATTGTATTTATGTATGATACGGAATGGAAAAGAATAAAACATATTCAAACAACTGATGTGAGCTCTTTTGTTCAAAAAATAAAAAATCAGCTCCCTAAATAATCATATGATTAGCCCTCTATTTTTTAAATAGAGGGCTTCATTTTAAACATCTTCTCTTTTCCAAAGAGGCCTCACATGAACAATCACTGTACGAATAACTGCTAAAATCGGAACCGATATTAGCAATCCTACAATCCCGGCTATCTCTCCTCCAACTAGTAAGGCAAGCATAATAATAACGGGGTGCATACGAAGCGACTTACCAACGATGTAAGGCGATAAAATGTTACTTTCCAAAAATTGCAAAATAACAATTGTAATCCCCGCCTTAATGAGTAAACTCGTTGATACCGTTGCCGCAATCATCAACGTGGGAATCGCCCCTAAAATAGGACCAAAGTATGGGATTATATCCGTTACCCCAATAATAATGCCGAGCAGCAATGGATACTTCATACCGATAAACCAAAAAGAAAGAACAGATACTCCCCCTAATACTAAGCAAACAAATAACTGTCCTCGAATATAACTTCCGAGTGATTTATCAATTTCTTTCGCAAGCATTTGACCCGTACTACGCCACTTACTCGGAACTAGTTTCCAAAAGATATGATAAAACTCACCGTAATCTTTTAATATGTAAAATACAATGAACGGAATCAAGAAAATAATGAGCAATGAATCCAGTACACCACGGGCTGTGCTCATAACTTTATTTAAAAGCGTTTGTATCTTCATTTCTACACCAACGAAAATTTGCTTTACCTTTTCATGAATAAATGATGGGAAATTCGCTGTTTGTTCTGTAACGCCATCCATCCAAGAATCATACATTTTTGTGAACTGCGGAAATTGTTCATTAATTTCTTGTAACTGTTTAATAACAACTGGCGTTCCTTTATAAATCCCATAGCCAATCCCGCCAAAGAACAGGATGTAAATGAGCAAAATAGCGAGTGTGCGCGGCATCCCTTCCTTATGAATTTTTTCAATTAAAGGATGCAATAAATACGCAATAAAACAAGCGATAAGAAACGGTGTAATCGCCACTTTACATACAAAAATAATCGGCGCCCATAGTGGCTTGATCTTTAAGAAGACAAGCAAACAAAGAAATACAAGTAACAATAATCCTAAACGGTATATCCAAATGATTTTAAGATTCTTCACACGAAAAACCTCCTCCACCTTTATTTTGAAAATAAATAGGGTAGGTTATGTGCAAAACTTTTAAAATCTTTTCATACAGACCATACTGTTTTGTAAAGACGTACATATACATAACATAACAAGGACAACCATCCCTGAGAATGCAGCATGAAACAATATAATCAGGAGGACTCATAATGGTTTTATTTATGCTCGTATTATCAGCACTTTTTATGATTCTTGAATGGGTTTGTATCGGATTTGGTATTTGGAAAGGTTTCTTTATTCGTTCCTCACGAAAAGAGAGGGCGAAGCAATTATTTCATTACGGAATGCTTGGTGTTGGGTGTTACGGTCTATCTTATCTCTTCTCTGAAATTGGACTTTTATATTTGCATACGAGCGCATAAAAAAACTCCCTTATCATGAAGGGAGTTTTTTACGTTTATAAATAAGATTTAATCATCTTACGTGCTTTTTTCATATTGCGTTTTGAAAATACATCTTGCTTGCGAGCATATTGATATGCTGCAGCTCCAACACCTAATGCGATTAATGAATTGCGTAGATTCAAAGTAAATCCCCCTTTTCGTTATCCGATCGTTCTTTCGTTCTCATCAAATAAATCATCAAGAGAGCTTAATGAACCATCTTCCTCTACTTGATGCGTATGGATTTTCCCCTTTGAAACCGATAATTCGATATAACAATTCCAGCAATAAAATTGGTTGACACCTATTTTTCCGATGTCTTTCCCTTTGCAATTTGGACAAATAAACATATGGCTTTCATCTCCTTACAGTCTCCCAGATTCTATTCGCCATTATGTCCAAACCCCATTCATTTATACATTGCTGGAGCCTTTCAACGTTATACGTTTGAAAGTTTCACTATATAATTTCACCTCGTTACATGAAATCATACGGTGAAATGTTTTCCACGTCCATTTCCTCGCCATTAACCGTTACCATCTGCACCTCTCCTTGTGATTCTTGCAAACGACTAGCTAAAGTCGTTTGACGCATTGCATCGTCAAGGCGATTTACACCGGATTGAAAAGCCGCTTCCTCCCCACAAATAATAAGGAATTTCTTACTTCTTGTAATGCCCGTGTAAATTAAATTACGACGTAACATACGGTAGTAGCTCTTTACAATCGGCATAATAACTATTGGAAATTCACTACCTTGTGATTTATGAATCGAGCAGCAATATGCATGGGTAATTTGATTTAAATCCGGCTTTGTATACGTTACTTCGATTCCATCAAATGAAACGATAATCATGTCCTGTTGCTCAACATTTTCTTTTGCATAAAACACCGAAACAATTTCTCCAATATCACCATTAAATACTTGGCTTTCCGGCTGATTGACTAATTGAAGTACTTTATCACCTCTTCGATACACAACGTCACCGTAGGCAATTTCTTTACTTTTTTCTTTTTTCGGATTAAACACTTCTTGAAGAGCTTCATTTAACACATTAATACCTGCTGGTCCGCGGTACATAGGTGCCAACACTTGGACATCTCTTGCGCTAAACCCTTTCGTCTTCGCGTTTTCACATACTTTTTTTACAACTTCAACAATTTGAGCCCCTGCACAGCTGATAAATGAACGATCTTTTTTATTTTGAGCTAAATCCGGTGGAAGTGTTCCGTCTTTTATCGCATGGGCAAGCTGAATAACAGACGAACCTTCCGCCTGACGATAAATTTCTGTAAGTTTTACCGTTGGAATGGCTCCTGCATTTAATAAATCTTTTAACACTTGTCCAGGTCCTACAGATGGCAACTGATCTTCATCACCTACAACGATAACTTGAATATTTGTCGGAAGTGACTTGAATAGCTGATTTGCAAGCCAAATATCTACCATCGAAAACTCATCAATAATGAGTAACTTCCCTTGAACTGGATCGGTTTCATTACGCTGGAAAGACCCTTCTGGCGTCCAACCAAGCAGACGATGAATTGTACAAGCAGGGAGCCCGGTAGATTCACTCATTCGCTTCGCTGCTCTTCCTGTTGGAGCCGTTAATAATATTGGAAATGGATTATCATCACTGTATTCATTCGGATTTAATGATACCCCATGCAAGGACGCGTACATTTCAACAATTCCTTTAATAACTGTTGTTTTCCCCGTTCCTGGTCCACCTGTCAATAACATCATCGGCTTATGAAGTGCCGTTTGAATTGCTTCTTGCTGAAACGGTGCATACTGCACCTTCAGCTGTTCTTCAATTTCACCTAATGTTTTTAACATTTCTGCTTCAGGAAATGAAGGGGTTTCCTCTTGATTCATAAGCCTACGAATAGACTTTACAACACCTTTTTCAGAGTAAAATAACGATGCTAAGTACACTCGTTCTTCTTCAATGATGACTTTCCCTTCACTTTGCATCATTTCAACACAGCCTATAATGTCTTCCTCAGTCACTCTACCTTCTTGATTATTTAAAAGTGACATCGTTTCTCTTACAAGTTGATCTTTCCCCATATAAACGTGACCGAGCTGCAGTGAAACATTCTCTAACGTATAAAAACATCCCGCACGTACACGGTCATCATGATTACCCGATATACCTAACGCACGTCCTATATCATCTGCTCGTCCAAAACCAATCCCGTCCACTTCTTCAATAAGTTGATATGGATTATTACGAATCACTTCTAATGTCATTTCTTTATATTGCTGATAAATTTTAATAGAAAGCTTCGTTCCAAAACCGTAACCATTTAAAAAGCTCATTACTTTCTCTAACCCTTGATGCTCCACAATTGTCTCATATATTTCCTGTGCTTTTTGTTTGTTAACAACACCATTTAACGCATCAGGATCATCCATAATTTTAGAAATGGCATGCTCACCAAGGTGATCTACGATTTTTTCAGCCGTACGCTTTCCAATCCCTTTAAATAAATCGCTCGCTAAATATTGCACCATACCTGCTTTTGTTTGCGGCAATTCTTTCTTAAACGTTTCAACTAAATATTGTTTCCCATACTTCGGGTGGTCTTTAAAATGACCTGTTAATGTAAACACTTCATCTTCATGCATACGGGGAAAATGACCGTTTATCATTACTTTTTTTTCGTCGTATGTTTCATTCGTTTCAATGATTTTCATACTGACAACGGAATAGAGGTTTTCTTCGTTGTGGAAAATGGTATGAAGAACTTGCGCTTTTATAAATTTTTTCTCTTCCTCAAACAAATCCATGGCATGTTGATTTCCCATCTTTCCTCTCCTTCCCGAGTTCTTTTCACCTTAATGAGCAGTACATCCCCCACCTCTTTCACAATCTTTAGATGAGGGGTAACTGCGCATTAAACTATTATTTCACTTTATTCAGCTTCTTGCTCTAATAAACGAATACCATTACCAGCTAAAAAGTGGTCTGGCTGAATTTCAGTTGCTTTCTTAAATAAAGTAAGAGCTTTCTCGTTATTTTCTTCAAATACGTACGCAACACCTAA
Organism: Bacillus sp. FDAARGOS_235; assembly: GCF_002073415.2. Classification (NCBI taxonomy): domain Bacteria; kingdom Bacillati; phylum Bacillota; class Bacilli; order Caryophanales; family Bacillaceae; genus Bacillus; species Bacillus sp. FDAARGOS_235. Next base: position 3,942,893 of record NZ_CP020437.2, on the reverse strand, counting down.
ATTATAATACGCATCTGCATGCTCTTCATCCATTTCTAATACCTTTTCAAAATAAGGTTTTGCCTCTTGAATATGTTCTAGTCGCGCGAAGCAAAGTCCGCATTGGAAAACAGCTTCTACATCGTCTTCATCTAATTCCGTCGCTCTTTGTAAAAATGGTAATGCAAGACGATCATTTCCAAGTTGCACATGTGTAATACCTAACATAAATGTTACATCAGCTGACTGTAAGCCCGATTGCATTGCTTGTTCAAATACAGATTTTGCCTCTGCAAATTGCTCTTGACCGTAATATACGTTTCCTAAGCCATAATAAGCAGCCGCAGATTTATCATCTAACTCTAATGCACGCTTATAAAATAAAATTGCTCGTTCACTATCACCTAATACATCTAATAAATTCGCAAAGTTAATATATCCAAGCGCATCTTTCGGATTTTCTTCGATTGCTTCTGTAAAATTTTTAGCTGCTTCTTCCCAGTTTCCTTCTTGCATATATTGAATACCTGTTTCAAGTTTGTTTGACATGTCCTTCACCTCTACAACAAATTATAACAAAGAATGTATTTTCCAAGCGAACGAAAATTCGCTTTATATAAAAGAAACCTCTAACCGCTAATCGGCAGAGGCTTCTCGTTTTATCCTAAATAATCTAATTTCTTACCACTATGATATACTTCATCAATTGTAGCGCCGCCTAAGCACTCATCTCCATCATAGAAAACAACTGCTTGGCCTGGCGTAATCGCACGAATTGGCTCATCACAAAGAATACGAACTGTATTTTCATCAACAATTTGAACCGTTACTTTATTATCTGCTTGACGATAGCGGAATTTCGCTGTGCATTTAAATTCTGTTTCTTTTGCTTTGTTACTTACCCATCCTACATTCGTAGCGATAACTTCATCACCATATAGAAGTTCATTATGGAATCCTTGATCAACATATAAAATGTTGTCTTTTAAGTTTTTCCCAACAGCGAACCATGGATCACCGTTACCACCAATACCAAGGCCATGACGTTGTCCAATTGTATAGTACATTAAACCGTCATGTTTTCCTTTCACTTCACCAGATAACGTTTGCATCACACCTGGTTGCGCTGGTAAATAGTTACTTAAGAAATCTTTAAAGTTACGCTCGCCAATGAAGCAAATACCAGTACTATCTTTCTTCGCCGCTGTCGCTAAACCAGCTTCTGTCGCCATTTCGCGAATTTGCGGTTTCTTTAATTCACCTAATGGGAACATTGTTTTTGATAATTGCTCTTGGCTTAATTGATTTAAGAAATACGTTTGGTCTTTATTGTCATCAACGCCGCGAAGCATTTTATATTCGCCGTCCATATAAGCAACACGTGCATAATGGCCTGTCGCTACATAATCAGCACCAAGCGCAATTGCATGCTCTAAAAATGCTTTAAATTTAATTTCTTTGTTACACATTACATCTGGGTTTGGTGTACGACCAGCTCGGTACTCATCTAAGAAGTACGTAAATACTTTGTCCCAGTATTGTTTTTCAAAGTTTACTGCATAATACGGAATACCGATTTGGTTACACACTTCAATTACATCATTGTAATCTTCTGTTGCTGTGCAGACACCATTCTCATCTGTATCATCCCAGTTTTTCATAAAAATTCCGATCACATCATAACCTTGCTCTTTTAATAAAAGAGCTGCTACAGATGAATCGACGCCACCGGACATCCCGATGACAACGCGTGTTTCGTGAGGTAGTTTGTTCATCATGTCACCTCCCATGCTAATTTTGTGTTAATCGCTTCACGATTTTCACTGTTTCGTACGCCGCTTTTTCAATTTGCTCTTTCGTATTTCCAAGACCGAAACTAAAGCGTACGGATGAACGTATTTGATCGGAGTCTTTTCCGAACATCGCCACTAATACATGTGATGGATCAATCGAACCAGCTGTACAAGCAGAACCACTTGATACTGCAATGCCAGCTAAGTCTAAGTTCACAAGAAATGGTTCAATGTTCATTCCTGTAAAACTGATATTCAACACATGTGGTAAGCGATATTCCAAGTTTCCGTTTACCTCGAAAGTAATGCCTTCATTTTTGAAGACAGATACCATTATATCTTTAAACTCTTCATATTGGGCATTTTTTTGCTCACGAGTTTTTTCAGCTAAAAGAATTGCATGTTGAAGTCCGACAATACTAGGTACATTTTCAGTACCAGCACGGCGTTTTCTTTCTTGCTCTCCGCCTATTAATAACGGTTCAAATTTCAAATTTGCACTAGCGTATAAGAACCCTACGCCTTTTGGCCCGTTAATTTTGTGCGCTGAAATTGATAATAAATCAATCCCAAACTCTTTCACATTTATTTCTACTAAACCATAAGCTTGTACCGCATCTGTATGGAAATAAGCTTGATGCTCTTTTAGCAGTTTTCCTATTTCCGCAATCGATTGCATCGTCCCTACTTCATTATTCCCAAACATAATAGATACAAGAATTGTCTCTTCTGTTAATGCCTTTTGTATGTCAGAAAGTTGAACACGCCCCGTTTCATCGACAGGTAAATATGTCACTTCAAACCCTTCACGCTCAAGCAATTCACACGTATGCAAAATCGCATGATGTTCAATTTCCGTCGTTATAATGTGGTTACCTTTATGACGGTTTGCGCGTGCTACACCTATAAGCGCTAAATTATCAGCTTCTGTACCACCGCTCGTGAATATAATTTCATTCGGGTTCGCATGGATGCTTTTTGCACACACGCGTCTCGCCTCATCTACTGCATGGCGCGCTTGACGTCCATAAAAGTGAATACTAGACGGGTTTCCGAATGTTTCTGTCATATATGGAATCATCTTTTCGACCACTTCTGGGTGAGTCGGAGATGTCGCAGCATGATCTAAGTAAATGCGTTCCATTAAATCTCCTTCTTTCCAAATCGTTTCACAAGGAATTAAATGTAAAACATATAGCCCCCGTGATTTTCTTCCTCATAACGCACTAAATCTTCTAAAGTTGTACTATCTAACACTTCTTGCACCGCATCTCGAACACGCATCCATAATTGGCGCTGTGCTGGTTCTTCTTCTTCTATCATTTCTACAACACTAATTGGACCCTCTAGTACACGGATTACATCCCCAGCTGTAATGTTAGCCGGTTGATCAGATAATACATATCCGCCATATGCACCACGCGTACTCTTTACAAGACGAGCGTTACGAAGTGGTGAAATTAATTGTTCTAAGTAATGTTCCGATAAGTCATGTGCCTGTGCGATTGATTTTAATGAAATCGGACCTTCACCAAACTTTTTTGCAAGATCGATCATAATTGTTAAGCCGTAGCGGCCTTTTGTTGAAATCTTCATCTATTTTGCACCTCTTTTCAAATTTTCACTTCTATTGGTTATATCTTATTTATCCCGCTATTTGCGGGCAGTAAAACTCCCACCTCAAAATCCGGCTGGAGCAAAGAAGTTAGGTAGGGGATAAACAAAACCCCCACTGATTAAAGTTTCACTTTATAAAAGAACACAATTTAAAATCCTATGAAATTATAGCATAATATAGTATTATAAGAAATTTCAACTTGTGTATCAAAATGATAACATAAAATCACATTGAAAAACTCGGAAATTATTAAAATTGAAAGAAAAATGAAAATATTCATATTCATCTTTCCCATAAAACAGCATCCTATTTCAAATTCCACTAAAAAAAATGATACGATAAAATGAGATTATATAGTAAGGGAGACGGTAAAAATGAAACAACCACTCGCACATCGAATGCGCCCTACAAATATTCAAGAAATTATTGGACAACAGCATTTAGTTGGTGAAGGAAAGATTTTACGGCGAATGGTCCAAGCAAATCATTTTCAATCTATGATTTTATACGGTCCTCCAGGTACAGGAAAAACATCAATAGCTAGCGCAATTGCGGGAAGTACTGGAACACCGTTTCGCCTATTAAATGCTGTTACTCACAATAAAAAAGATATGGAAGTTGTCGTACAAGAAGCGAAGATGCATCAACACCTCGTTTTAATTTTAGATGAAGTTCACAGGTTAGATAAGGCGAAACAAGACTTTCTATTACCTCATTTAGAAAGTGGACTCCTTACTTTAATCGGTGCAACGACGAGTAATCCATTCCATGCGATAAACTCTGCTATCCGAAGCAGATGTCAAATCTTCGAGTTACACGCACTAACAGAAGATGATATTTTAATTGGTTTAAAACGAGCTCTTGAAGATAAAGAAAAAGGGCTTGGGGAATATGATGTAACTGTTACGGATGGAGCATTACATCACTTTGCAAATGCATCAGGCGGAGATATGCGTTCAGCTTATAATGCACTTGAATTAGCTGTTTTATCTAGCTTTACAACTGACGACAAAGCTGCGGAAATCACGCTAGAAATCGCAGAAGAATGCTTACAAAAAAAGAGTTTCGTTCATGACAAAGGTGGAGATGCTCATTATGACGTATTATCGGCATTTCAAAAATCAGTGCGCGGAAGTGATGTAAATGCAGCACTTCATTATTTAGCACGCCTTATTGAAGCAGGTGATTTACAAAGTATCGGTAGACGCCTTCTTATTATGGCATATGAAGATATCGGACTTGCTAGCCCGCAAGCTGGACCGCGCACACTTGCAGCGATCGAGTCAGCTGAACGAGTTGGATTCCCAGAGGCACGCATACCACTTGCAAATGCCGTTATCGAGCTATGCTTATCACCAAAATCAAATTCAGCTTATAAAGCACTTGATGCTGCATTGCACGATTTACGTAACGGTCAAACAGGTGACATTCCAGGTCATTTAAAAGACAGTCACTATAAAGGCGCTGAATCGTTAGGTCGAGGCATTGGATACTTATATCCACATGACCATACAAATGGCTGGGTACACCAACAATACTTACCTGATAAAATAAAAAACAAGCAATATTATAAACCGAAAACAACAGGGAAATTTGAGCAAGCACTTTCTACTGTTTATGAAAGATTACAAAGTTCGAATAAAACGAAAAATAAAGGGTAACATAAACGAAAACGTCACCATTACGGAGGCTTCGCTTATGAAAACACGTCAAGATGCATGGACAAGAGAAGACGATCTCCTTTTAGCAGAAACTGTTTTACGACATATTCGTAGCGGCAGTACACAAATCAAAGCATTCGATGAAGTTGGCGATGCTTTGAACCGCACTTCAGCAGCTTGCGGTTTTAGATGGAATGCTGAAGTACGAGCGAATTACGAAGATGCGGTACAGATTGCAAAAAAACAACGTAAAGAATTAAAACGTTCTGAAGCTAAAATAGAAAAAGAGCAGTTTACACAAACTCGGCAGCTCGTAATCGATGCCGAGTTTTCAGAAAATATCACGCCAAGTCAACAGGAACTTACAATGCAAAATGTCATCTCATTTTTGCAAAACATGGAACATAATAACCCTTCAACCGCAAAGTTGCAAACTGAAAATGAGGTATTACAAGATCAGCTTACTTCCTTGCAAAAAACGAATCATGAACTTCAAGCAAAATTAGCGGTACTCACAAAAAAACAACAAGCAATCGAAGAAGATTATGCAATGCTTGTTAGAATTATGGATCGTGCTCGAAAACTTGTTTCAGTTGAAGAACAAGAAGAACAGATTGCTCCCATTTTCAAAACCGATCAAAACGGGAATTTAGATATTATTTATTCTGCAGAGAATTAAAAACAGGGATGTCACTTTTTTGATTAAGTGACATCCTTGTTTGTTTTCGGTGAACCGTATATAGATATATCGGTAAATGAAATTATATCAACGATTTTTCGAATATATCTATCGTAACTTGCAATATATCAACGATTTTTCAAATATATCTATCACAACTTGCAATATATCAACGATTCGAAAAAAAATATCGATTTAACGACAAAAATTGACAATAACATTTCTCCCTGTCATACAAGGAAACTCCCAAAATATATTGGATAATTTTTACTGTAATGTCATTATAACTCTTGGCCTTCTCGTCCTGACTTTAGCTCTTTTCACCATTAACAGTCTAAAAAATACATCCGCCTATAAATCAGATAAATATGATCATTACTTATTAACCTTACTTACATTTGAACTAGTAGTGATGCAAATATCAATAATTCTTTAAAACATAGAAAAAGCATATATCCGAAATGGATATATGCTTTCCTTTTATTCTTGCCCTACACGCTTCACTTCTACGTTTTTAATACGCTCACGTACAACGTGACTTGCCATAATTAAGCCTGCCACAGATGGTACGAATGCATTTGAAGAAGGTGGTAATTTCGCCTTACGAATTTTTGCATTTTCGTCTGGTACGATTTCTTTACGTACTTCTTCACGAATTACGATTGGGTTTTCGTCAGAGAAGACAACTTTTACACCTTTTTTAATACCCTCTTTACGAAGCTTCGTACGAATTACTTTCGCAATCGGATCTGTATGTGTTTTAGAAATGTCCGCAATACGGAAACGAGTTGGGTCCATTTTATTTGCTGCACCCATACATGAGATAATTTTAATTTTACGACGTAAACATTGTTTAATTAAATGGATTTTGAACGTAATCGTATCAGATGCATCCACTACGAAATCTAAACCGTGTTTAAAGAACTCTTCATATGTTTCATCTGTATAAAACATTTCTAATCCAATTACTTCACATTCCGGATTAATGTCTGCAATACGCTCTTTCATTAATTCTACTTTTGAACGCCCTACAGTAGATACTAAAGCGTGAATTTGACGGTTTACGTTTGTAATATCTACAACGTCTTTATCAACTAATACGAGACGTCCTACACCAGAACGCGCTAACGCTTCAGCTGAAAATGATCCTACGCCGCCAATTCCTAAAATACCGATTGTACTATTTTTTAATATTTCAAGTCCTTCTTTACCGAAGGCTAATTCATTACGTGAAAATTGATGTAACATTCAGCTCTACACTCCTATTACAAAAATGGTCTACCATGTATTCTAGCGTTTTTCCGACTATTTGTATAGAAAAAGTTATAGAATTCCTAAAAATACATATTTCAAACAAAAACATAATATAAACCGGACTTTTATTTCTTCCTACATACACGTTTTAAAAGGAGGATTCAGAGGGCCGAGCAGATCGAGGCACGTATGCTAGGAAGAGCGCAGTGTAGCTTTACTACTCGAGCACCGGACTGGCGAAGCAACGACGAAATGCGACTGCCATCTGAACCGAACTTTTTTAAACTTCCTCTCAATATACGTTTAAAAAGGAGGATTTAGAGAACCGAGCAGATCGAGGCACGTATGCTAGGAGGAGCGCAGTGTAGCTTTACTACTCGAGCACCGAACTGGCGAAGCAACGACGAAATGCGACAGTTATCTAAACCGGACTTTTTAAACTTCCTCTCAAAAAAAGTCTAGACGGCTATAGTATAACCATCTAGACCCTATTCTTACTTCTCTTCTTTCAAGCTTAATTTTAAGTTCAGTTCTTCAAGCTGAGCTTCTGCAACTGGGCTTGGAGCTTCTGTTAATAAGCAACTTGCGCTTGCTGTTTTCGGGAATGCAATTGTATCACGAAGGTTCGTACGACCTGCAAGTAACATAACAAGACGGTCTAAACCTAATGCAATTCCGCCGTGTGGTGGTGTACCGTATTCGAATGCTTCTAATAAGAATCCGAATTGTTCTTGCGCTTCTTCTTGTGAGAATCCAAGCGCTTTAAACATTTTTTCTTGTACGTCACGCTCGTAAATACGAAGTGATCCGCCACCAAGCTCATAACCGTTTAATACAAGGTCATATGCTTGTGCACGTGCTTTTTCTGGTGCTGTTTCTAATAGCTCAACGTCTTCACGGAATGGCATTGTGAATGGGTGGTGAGCTGCGAAGTAACGATCTGCATCTTCATCGTACTCAAGAAGTGGCCAATCAGTTACCCATAGGAAGTTAAATTTACTTTCATCTATTAACTCAAGCTCTTTACCTAAACGTAAACGAAGTGCACCTAAGCTATCTGCAACAACGCTTTTCTTATCTGCTACGAATAGTAATAAATCGCCAGCAGTAGCTTCTAATGTACTCATTAACGCTTTTGCATCTTCTTCGCCGAAGAATTTCGCAATCGGTCCTTTTAAGCCGTCTTCTTCCACTTTAAGCCAAGCTAGACCTTTTGCACCGTATACTTTTACGAATTCAGTTAATGCATCAATGTCTTTACGAGAGTATTTGCTTGCGGCACCTTTTGCATTAATTGCTTTTACTTGTCCGCCGCTTTCTACAGCACTTGTAAATACTTTAAATCCACAATCTGCTGCAAATTCAGATAGGTCTGTTAGTTCCATTTCAAAGCGTGTATCTGGCTTATCAGAACCGTAGCGAGCCATTGCATCAGCATATTTCATACGAGGGAATGGTGCACTAACTTCTACACCTTTTGCATCCTTCATAACTTTCGTCATCATACGCTCCATCATATCTAAAATTTCATCTTGCGTTAAGAATGAAGCTTCGATATCGATTTGCGTGAATTCTGGTTGACGATCCGCACGTAAATCTTCGTCACGGAAACAACGTGCTACTTGATAGTAACGCTCAAATCCGCCGACCATAAGAAGTTGTTTAAATAATTGTGGTGACTGTGGTAATGCATAGAATTCACCGTCGTGTACACGGCTTGGTACTAAATAGTCACGAGCTCCTTCTGGTGTGCTCTTCGTTAAAATTGGAGTTTCAACTTCTAAGAAGTCTTCTGTATCTAGGAAGTTACGAATTGTTTTCGTTACGTCGTGACGCATTTTGAATGTATTAAACATTACAGGACGACGTAAGTCTAAGTAACGATATTTTAAACGCACATCTTCTGATGCATCTGTATCATCAGCGATAATGATTGGTGTTGTTTTCGCTGCGTTTAATACGTTTACTCTCGTTGCTTGTACTTCAATACGACCAGTTGCCATATTGTCATTAATTGCGCCTTCACCACGTTCAACAACTGTACCTTCTACGTGCAATACGTATTCACTACGAATCGTTTCTGCTACTTCTAGTGCTTCTTTTGATGTTTCTGGGTTAAATACGACTTGCACGATACCTGTACGGTCACGTAAATCGATGAAGATTAATCCACCTAAGTCACGACGTTTTTGTACCCAACCTTTTAATTGAACTGTTTGTCCAACAGCTTCTACTGTTACTTTTCCACATGCATGTGTTCTTTCAGCCACTGTAAGTTCCCCCTATATTAATTTCTCTGCTACGTATGAAGCAAATACATCTAATGCTACTTCTTCTTGTCCGCCTGTTGCCATATCTTTTAAGTTAATGATGCCTTTATCTAGCTCATCTTCCCCTAATACAGCTACAAATTTCGCATTTAAACGATCTGCTGATTTAAATTGTGCTTTCATTTTGCGATCTAAATAATCTTTTTCGACTGATAATCCAGCTTTACGAAGATCAAACGCAACTTTCGCAGCATGGTCTTTCGCTTTTTCACCAAGAGCTACAACGTAACAATCAATACTATGTTCAATTGGTAACTCAATGTTCTCAGCTTTTAGCGCCATAATTAGACGTTCAATACTCATCGCAAAACCGATACCTGGCATTTCTGGTCCACCGATTTCTTGTACAAGTCCATTATAACGGCCACCACCGCTTAATGTAGTGATAGCACCGAAACCTTCTGCCTCACTCATAATTTCAAAAACAGTGTGTTGATAGTAGTCTAAACCACGCACTAAGTTAGGATCTTTTTCAAATGGAACATCCATCATAGTTAATAGTTCTTGAACTTTATCGTAGTATACTGCTGAATCTTCGTTTAAGTATTCTGTAATAGATGGTGCTGTACCCATTAATTCATGGTTACGGTCCTTCTTACAGTCTAAAATACGAAGTGGATTCTTTTCTAAGCGAGATTGGCAATCAGAGCAGAACTCGCCGATGCGTGGCTCAAAATGAGCGATTAATGCATCGCGGTGCGCTTGACGGCTCGCTGCATCACCTAAGCTGTTTAATACAACTTTAATATTTTTTAAGCCCATGCCGCGGTAAAACTCTACAGCAAGTGCAATTACTTCTGCATCAATTGCAGGGTCGTTACTACCGATTGCTTCAATACCGAATTGTACGAATTGACGATAGCGACCTGCTTGTGGTCTTTCGTAACGGAACATTTGACCGATATAGTATAACTTTGTTGGTTGCGTTGCGTCACCGAACATTTTGTTTTCAACGTAAGAACGTACAACAGGTGCAGTACCTTCTGGACGTAATGTTAAACTGCGCTCACCACGATCTTGGAATGAATACATTTCTTTTTGTACGATATCTGTCGTATCACCAACACCACGTAAAAATAACTCAGTGTGTTCAAAAATTGGTGTGCGAATTTCTTTATAATTGTAACGACGGCAAATTTCGCGTGCTTGCCCTTCGATATACTGCCATAACTCAACAGTGCCTGGAAGAATATCTTGCGTTCCGCGTGGGATTTGAATAGACATATTCAGTTCCTCCTCAAATTGTTTTAATCTTAATAAAAATAAAAAAACTCCCGCCTCTACTGTTTGAACAGTAGGGACGAGAGTATTATACCCGTGGTGCCACCCTAATTGAAGCACGTATGCTTCCACTTTTTTAATAACGCTTAAATGTGCGTTCATCCCTACTAAGCATATATGCCGTTCAAGTTGAAACCTCTAGAGTGTCATTCAATCAGTCATCATGTAGAAATGTTTTCAGCCTAAGACATCTCCTCTCTTTCCATGTGTATCTCATTTACTCTTCTCTATCAACGGTTATATTCATATGTAAATATAAAATTACTATACGTTTGTTGAGTACGATTGTCAAGTGTTCTAAGAGCGTTCAATCTGCTTCTTAAGACGCTTTACATCTTGAAGAGAAATTCCAAACTCAGAAGCAAGCTCCATCGAAGTATTGTTTTGTTCTTTTGAAATAAAATCATGAAAATTCACGTTAAACAGTTGATTTGCACCGTTTGTAACAGAATGCCCTTTTTCATTCATACGCATACGTATATCCCTCACATTCAATATGGATGTTTTACTTTTTATTGTTCCATATTGATGAGGTAGTTATACGTATAAACGAATAACGTTATTCCATACCACTTTTATATAAATAATCCGCTCTTTGAATCATAAAGGTTGTTACAACCATTGCTGCTATTACAAATACTGCCCAAGTACTGTAACTTAGCACTGCGAAAGTAACTCCTAATGCATGTAAAAAAATAGCTAAGCTAAATCGCAATGAAAATTTCAAATCTTTAAAGATTGACCAATTCATATACTATCTCCCCTTTTCACACATACATCCGAATGTTTTTACCATTTTTTACATTATACTATATAATGGATAACCCAAGCTATTGATTCCAAATCAACATCAGCATTCGATTTATAACAATAATAGTTACCAATCCACTCGCCAGCATAGGATGCTTCAAATGATACAACGCTGCAACATCCGCTTCAAACATGATAATCTCTAACAATACATGCAATATACCTTGTACTTCTCATTCTGCATGCGGAGCTCCAAATAGCTCCCAAATGACTGCAACAACAATCGAAAAAATAATAGCAAGTGTAATTTTTATAGCCGTTATTGTTCCTACCCGAAATCCCCAGTATCCAACAATCCCAAGAACACATAACTCTAGCATAAAACGTAAAGTTATATTGAATTCTTGAAGCATGCTACACCTTCTTTTCCTTTTATTCCCCTTCGAATTAATCCTATGATAAAGTGAAACTTTAATCAGTGGGGGTTTTGTTCATCCCCCACTGATTATCAGCCCTCACCAATCGGGCTTTTACGGGCAGCCCGCCCCCTAACTTCTTTGCTTCCGCTGAATTTTGAGGTGGGGTTCTTACTGCCCACAAATAGCGGGATAAATGAACAAAACATACAACAAAGTATAAAAAAGAGAGGATTATATAATCCTCTCTTCTTAGGCCATACTATTTACTTTCTACAATTAAGGTCACCGGACCATCATTGATTAAAGAAACGTCCATCATTGCACCGAACTTCCCTGTTTCTACATGCAATCCTTGTTTACGAACTTCTTCATTAAAGAAATCGTATAAATGCTCTGCATAGTCAGGTTTCGCAGCATCCATAAAGTTTGGACGTCTTCCCTTGCGGCAATCGCCATATAATGTGAATTGCGAAATTGATAGAACTTGTCCTTCTACATCGAGTACAGAATGGTTCATCTTTCCGCTCTCATCTTCAAAGATGCGTAAGTTCGCGATTTTTTCCGCAATGTACGTTGCATCTTTTTCAGTATCTTCATGCGTAATGCCAACTAGTAATGTTAAACCGAATGGAATTTGTCCTACAATCTCACCATCTACTGTGACAGACGCCTCTTTTGATCGTTGTAAAACAACTCTCATCTTTTCTACACTCCCTATTAATGCATCATGCGTCGTACTGCATAAATTTCAGGAACACGTTTAATGCGTTCTACTACTTTTTTCAAGTGTTGTAAGTTACGAATCGAGATCGACATATTAATTGTTGCCATCTTATTACGATCACTTCTACCAGAAACAGCTGAAATGTATGTTTTCGTCTCTGTAACAGCTTGCAATACTTCATTTAATAAACCACGGCGATCATAGCCTGAAATTTCGATATCAACGTTGTATTCAATTTCTTTTTCAGGGCTACCTTCCCACTCTACTTCTAATAAGCGCTCTACAGCTTCTTCTGTATGAATATTTACACAATCACGACGGTGAATCGATACGCCCCGACCTTTCGTAATATACCCAACGATATCATCACCTGGAACTGGGTTACAGCATTTTGACAAACGAATTAATAAATTGTCAGCACCACTTACCTTTACACCAGAATCCCATTTTCGAATTTTCATCGGTTTACGAACTTCTTTAACTTCAACAATTTCTTCTTCTTCACGCTGCTTACGGAACTTGTCCGTTAGTCGCGTAACAATTTGCGACGCTGTAATTCCGCTATATCCAACTGCTGCAAACATATCTTCTTCATTTGCAAAATTAAACTTCTCGGCAACACGTTTTAAATTGTCAGGAGCTAACACTTCTTTCATCTCATACTCTAGACCACGTACTTCTTTTTCAACAAGTTCACGGCCTTTTTCAATATTTTCGTCTCTACGCTGTTTCTTAAAGAATTGACGTATTTTATTTTTCGCATGAGATGTTTGAGCAAGTTTCACCCAATCTTGGCTTGGGCCATACGAATGTTTCGATGTTAAAATTTCAATGATGTCACCCGTTTTTAATTTATAATCAAGGGTCACCATTTTCCCATTTACTTTTGCACCAATTGTTTTATTCCCGATTTCTGAATGGACACGATAAGAAAAGTCAATTGGAACAGATCCAAGTGGTAATTCCATTACATCGCCTTTCGGTGTGAAGACGAATACCATGTCAGAGAATAAATCAATTTTTAATGACTCCATAAACTCTTCTGCATTAGAAGCTTCATTTTGCCATTCTAATATTTGACGGAACCAAGTTAGTTTCTTCTCTAATGTACCTGTTGTTTCTGCGGTCTTTCCTTCTTTATACGCCCAATGTGCCGCGATACCGAATTCTGCAATTTCGTGCATTTCTTTCGTACGAATTTGCACTTCTAGCGGATCACCTTTCGGTCCAATTACCGTCGTATGAAGAGATTGATATAGATTTGCTTTCGGCATTGCAATATAATCTTTGAAACGACCTGGCATTGGCTTCCAGCAAGTATGAATAATTCCAAGCACCGCGTAACAATCTTTAATACTATTTACAACGACACGTACAGCTAGTAAATCGTAAATTTCATTAAACTGTTTATTTTGCAATGCCATTTTACGATAAATACTGTAAATATGTTTTGGTCTTCCAGAAATCTCAGGTTGAATGGAAACTTCTTTTAATTTCTCACGAATACCAGTCATTACTTCATCTAAATATTCTTCACGCTCTGCACGTTTACGCTTCATTAAATTTACAATACGATAATATTGTTGCGGATTTAAATAGCGAAGTGACGTATCCTCTAACTCCCATTTAATAGTACTAATTCCGAGTCTATGTGCTAAAGGTGCAAAGATTTCTAACGTTTCATTCGCAATGCGACGCTGCTTCTCTTGAGGCAAATGTTTCAATGTACGCATGTTATGAAGACGATCAGCTAGTTTAATTAAAATAACTCGAATATCTTGAGCCATTGCGATAAACATTTTGCGATGGTTTTCTGCTTGTTGCTGCTCATGAGATTTATATTTAATCTTTCCGAGCTTTGTAACACCATCGACAAGCATAGCGATTTCTTTATTAAATTCTCGCTCAATATCTTCTAATGTAATCTCTGTATCTTCCACTACATCATGTAAGAAACCTGCCGATACTGTAGCTGGATCCATGTGTAAATCAACTAAAATACCTGCAACTTGAATTGGGTGAATAATATATGGTTCACCCGATTTTCTATATTGTTCGCTATGTGCATCGCGTGCATATTCATAAGCACGTGCCACTAGCTCAATATCTTCAACCGCTAAATATTGACTTGCTTTCTCGAGTACCTGTTCAGCTGTTAGTACTTGCTCATTTGCCATCGAATCACCTTTTATTGAAAATTGACTTTGTATTTATTAAATAGAATAAATTATATTCTATCATTATAACCCAATGATTGTGAATTGTGAAAAGGAAAAGATTTTACTGACATTTCACCTTATTTTTTTGCTCAATTATACAAAAGTACCCGCTCCTCTCCAAGAGATTCACGGGTACTTTTTATCACCGTAGTTTTACCTATATAGTGATTAGTATTTTTCTAATACTAATACATCGTAACCATCTAACATTTTACGACCATCTAAGTAAGTAAGCTCTACTAAGAATGCAATCCCTGCTACAACTCCGCCAAGTTCTTCAACTAGCTTAATTGTTGCTTCAATTGTTCCACCTGTAGCTAATAGATCATCAGTAATTAATACGCGTTGACCTGGTTTAATTGCATCTTTATGGATTGTTAAAACATCTGTACCATATTCTTTGCCGTAGTCAACTGTAATTACTTCACGTGGTAATTTTCCTAATTTACGAACTGGCGCAAATCCTACTTCTAATGCATAAGAAACTGGGCAACCGATAATAAAACCACGAGCTTCTGGTCCTACTACAACATCGATATCTCTTTCTTTTGCATACTCAACGATTGCATCTGTTGCTGCTTTGTATGCTTTACCGTCGTTCATTAAAGGTGTAATGTCTTTAAACACAATACCTTCTTTCGGATAATCCGGTACAATTGCGATATGTTGCTTGAAATCCATATTTCTGAATCCTCCTCAGATATAAAAGGTTTGTAAATACAAATCCTTTACCCTAACTGTTCTACTTATTTATGATTACGAATCGTTTCAAACCATGTATATAGTTGCTGATATGTGCTATAAACCAATTCTTTTTCTAATTGTAAGTGGTTCATTTTCTCACGATATGTGTTCGATTCAATTAAATCACGCTTTTGTTTTTGTTCGGCCATAAAAATGACACCGTCTTTTATTGTAACAAATTCTAACTCAAAAAACACCTGTGTCATGAAATTTACTGTATCTTTTGACCAACCTTTATGGCGACATAGTTGTTCCCCATATTGTCTTAAAGAAAATGGTGATTTTTGGTTTAAGAAAGAATAGTACCATTTAAAATGTTCCCTCGTTGGGACTGTACTAAATAGATGATTGTTCTCTTGATAAAATAACGTATAGATTCTAGATGGGAATCCTACTTTAAATAAATCACGCAATTCATCTGTTCCTTTTGGCAAATCGAGTAACACGATGTATTGATCATCTAAATGAGTTACCTCTGATGCATGCACAAGATGTTCTTTATAGTCTTCTAAAGAAAACTTATTCAATACCTCTTCAGAAAAATACACCATTGTTATTTTTTCTTTCGGAAGTTCTGCTAAATTTGCTTCCACATTACGCATACTACGCCAATCAAATAATTGCCATGCCTCTACAGCAATATCTTGTACCATTAATTGTGGCTTCTTAAAATTATTCCATTCATTAATGGATGCCTCTCCTATTACAGATACCTTAGCAACTGGAGAAATTTCTTTTGCATACGCACCAAATCCGAATCCAATTGTATCCAGTGTTGCCTGTCCGTCACGAAGTGCCATTTTCAAATGTGAACCATCTGATCCGATTGCACGAATACTTTCTAATTCAGCATTTTTCACTGCAAGACGTGGTTTCGGATTTCCAACACCAAATGGCGCTAACTTTTGCATATCCTCAATTGCTGCAAGCGTTACATCTTCCACTTTACAAAATGTATCAACTGCTGTGATTGGAATAAAATCCGCTTCTGTTAAAATTGCATCCGCTTGCGCATTTAAGCGGCGACGTAACTCATCTACATCATTCATATGTAGCGTCATTCCTGCGGCCATCGGATGCCCTCCGAAGTGCGGTAATAACTCTCTACAATCCGACAAGTTTGCAAACAAATCAAATCCCGCGATACTACGTGCTGAACCCTTTGCTGTTTCTTTGACAGGATCAATGCTTAATACAATTGTTGGACGATAAAAACGTTCAACTAATTTAGAAGCGACAATTCCAATTACACCTGGATTCCAGCCTTCTTTTGCAAGCACTAACACTTTATTTTCTTCTGGCGGGAATTTATTTTCCACTTCAGCGATAGCCTCTTCTGTAATTTGCTTTACAATATCTTTTCGAAGTTTGTTCAGCTCATCAATTTCTTCAGCCAGTTCTTTCGCTTCCTCTGGGTCATCTGATAATAATAGGTGTACAGCCGGCGTAGCATCTTCTAAACGCCCAACTGCATTAATACGCGGTGCGATTGAGAATCCAATGCTTTCTTCTGTAATTTCACTTTGCGAAACGTTAGCAACTTTAAACAATGCCTTTAAACCAATATTTTTCGTCATTCGCATATGTTTTAAACCGCGCTTCACTAGCAATCTATTTTCGCCATGAAGTGATACTAAATCGGCTACCGTACCGATTACTGCAATTTCTAATAAATGTTCTGGTACACGACCTAATAGTGCATGTGCAACTTTAAACGCAACACCTACACCGGCTAAATAATGAAACGGATACACACCGCCATCTAGTTTTGGATGAATAATCGCGAGTGCTTCTGGTAATTCTGGCGGTGGCTCATGGTGATCCGTAATAATAAGATCTATTCCAAGTTCCTTCGCTACCTTCGCTTCATGTACCGCTGCGATACCAGTATCGACAGTAATAATAAGTGAGAACCCTGCACTATGCGCCCAACGAAACGCTTCTTCGTTCGGTCCATAACCTTCTGTAAAACGGTTTGGAATATAAAATTCTACCTCTGCACCTAATTCTTGCAGAGCAAGATATAAAACCGTTGTACTACTTACTCCGTCCGCATCATAATCACCAAATATTAATATTTGCTCTCCATTTTGAATCGCCTTATTTACACGTTCTACCGTTCTATCCATTCCTTCTAATAAAAACGGATCGTGAAATTCTTGATTTTCTGTATTTAAAAAATCTAAAATCTTATCTTCTGTATCTAATCCTCTACCGAGGAATAACGAAATGACAAGTGGTGATAGTTGTAACTTTTTTGCTAATTCACTCACTCGCTCTTCATTATATTCTTTTTCTTTCCAACGCGTCTTCGGTTGTAACACGAAATCACCCCTTAACCTGTTTATTATACAAGACAGATTAAGGGGTGACAATATAATGCAAACTACGATGCAATATCTATATACTAAAATGTTAATGATATTTAATTTGGAGAATACGGATTTATATGTACAAACACATTTTGTACATTATCTTGTTTCATAAGCATTTCTTTCACATGTTTTCCAATACGGTGTCCTTCTTCTACAGTAATGTATGGATCTACAGAAACTTTAATATCGACAATAACATAGTGACCATGTTCTCTCGCATATAAAGAACCGATTTTTTTCACACCATTTACTTGCAGGACAGCTTCTCTAAGCGGAATAACATCTTCCTCATGAAGTACATGATCAAGCGTTGCATGAATCGCTTCCGCCCCAATACTCCACGCCATCTTTGCAACAAGGAGTGAAACAAATAACCCCGCAACCGGATCCGCATATACAAGCCAATCTAAACCTAGCTTACCACCGATAATAGCTGCACAAATACCGATTAAAGCTGCAATTGAAGAAAATACATCCGAACGGTGCTCATATGCATTTGCAATAATTGCATCACTATTTACCCTCTTCCCTAATCGGAATTTATATTGAAACATTCCTTCTTTCACGACAATCGAAAGAATAACAGCAAAAATCGTAATTCCTTTCGGTGGTTCTAGTTCTTGCGAAAAAGCTTTTATAGACGAAATCGCTATCTCGATGCCCACAATAAATAATAATACTGCAACAATAATCGCTGAAATCGATTCTGCTTTACCATGACCGTACGGGTGATCTTCATCTGGTGGTTGCTTTGCTGCTCGCAATCCAAAAAGTACAGCTAGCGAACCAATTACATCTGATGCAGAATGCACAGCATCCGCTAATAGTGCTTTACTGTTCCCGATATAACCAATTACCGCCTTTACAATCGCTAATATAATATTACCAACGATTCCGACAATAGCACCAAACTCGGCCTGTTTAAAACGTTCATCTTTTTCCATAATTAAAATCCCTTCTTTTCTTAACCTATCTTGTTATCCCGATTTATTGTATCAAAAACAACGATAACATCACCACTTTCTTCCATCTTTCTTCTGTAAAAAGTTGCTATCTTATTGTATCCACAAACGAAAAAAGAGATGCCTCCTAATGAGGCATCACCTTTTTATACTTGTGGTTCAGATACTTCTTTCTCAACCTTCTTCTTGTTTTTGCCCTTTTTCAAACGACGGTTTTCAAGCATTAACCAAATTTGAGAAGCAACGAAAATAGAAGAGTACGTACCTACAACTAATCCAATTAATAACGCAAGCGAGAAGTTACGCAGTGATTCACTACCGAAAATAAGTAGTGCAATTACTGGGAACAACACTGTTAAAACAGTATTAATTGAACGACCAATTGTTTGACGAATACTTGAGTTTACGATTTCTTCTAAATCTTTTAAATCACGAACTCGTTTTTTCTGTTTGTATAATTCACGGTTTCTATCAAACGTAACGATTGAGTCATTGATAGAGTAACCAATAATGGTTAATACCGCAGCGATAAACGTTAAGTCTACCTCTATTCGGAAAAGACTAAATACAACAATCATAACGAAGGCATCATGTAATAATGCGATTACTGCAGATACTGCGTACGTAAGACGGAAACGAATACTTACGTATAAAACGATTACTGCAGAAGCAATCAATACTGCAATAAATGCATTTCGTGCAATCTCTTTACCGATTGTCGGTGAAACTGTACTTACATTCGGATCTGTACCGTATTTATCGTGGAAGAATGTTTTCGTTTTCGCAATTTCATCTTTTGATAGAACACCTAATGTACGAACTGCGAAACCTTTATTGTCATCTCCAGTCGGTACAATATTTTCTTCCTTCACATCGATTTTCAATTCTTTAAAATCTTTATGAACATCAGCAACAGTAACTGCTTGTTTTGATTGCAAGTCGATACGTGTACCACTTGCAAAGTCAATACCAAGATTCATTTTGAAAATCGGTAATATAATTGCCCCAGCAATTACGACTACAATTGAGAATAAGAAGAATTTATGACCGATATTTACGAAGTTAATACGATCAAATCTCGTTGGCGGATGTACTACACCTTTTGTTAATGGAATAATATCCTTTTCCTTAACACCAAAATAAGATGGTTTTTTATCGAAGTAACGGCTCTTTACAAGTAAACTTAGTAAGAAACGAGTACCGAATACGTTCGTAATGAAACCGACTAAAATACTAACAATTAAACTTGTTGCGAAACCTTTTACAGAACTATTACCGTAAGCAAATAATACACCGGCTGCTGCAATTGTTGTAATGTTCGCATCTAAAATTGTCGCTAATGAACGATGGTTACCAGCACGAAATGCTGACATCATTGACTTACCAATTTTCAGCTCTTCCTTTAACCTCTCGTACGTAATGATATTCGCATCAACTGCGATACCTACCCCGAGCACTAATGCCGCAATACCTGGCAACGTAAGAACCGCATGCATCCAGTTAAAGACAAGTAATGTAACGAAAATGTATAAACCTAACATAATAACCGCTACAAGCCCTGGTAAACGGTAGAATACAAGCATAAATAAGAAGATAATAGCAATACCGATTGCACTAGCGAAAATCGTTTGCTCTAATGCTTGTTGACCAAATTTCGCTCCAACAGATGTTGAATACATTTCTTTTAAATCAACAGGAAGTGCACCTGCATTTAATAAAGATGAAAGTTCTTTCGCACTTTCAACTGTAAAGTTTCCACCTACGATAGATACTTCAGCTTGGTTAAACACTTGGCTTACTGTTGCTGCTGATAAAAACTTCGGATTCGGTTTTGCAGATTCTGCTTTATACGAATCTTTTCCTTCTTCAAAATCAAGCCATATTACCATTAAATTCGTTGGTGGTGGCATCTTTGAAATTTTTTCAGTTACTGCACGGAATTTTTCAGCGCTTTTTAATGTAAGACCTACGCTCGCACGGCCTTGCTCATCAAATGTTTGCTTCGCTCCGCCGCCTTTTAAATCCGTACCATCCATAAGAAGATTGTCATCCACATCACGGAATGTTAATTTCGCTTGTGTTGATAACATTTCACGTGCTTTTTGCTGATCTTGTACACCAGCAAGCTGTACACGAATTCGATTTTCTCCTTCAATTTGGATGTTCGGCTCACTTACACCGAGAACATTGACACGATTTTCAAGAGCACCTACTGTACTTACAAGTGCCTCTCGGTCAATTTTATCGCCTTTTTTGGCTGGTTTTACTTCATACAGAACTTCAAAACCACCGCGAAGGTCTAGTCCTAGACTAATTCCTTTTGCTATGTCTTTTCCTGCCGCACCAATTACGCCACCGATTAATAAAACGATGAGGAAAAAGGCGGCAATTCTCGTACCACGCTTTGCCATATGTACCCTCTTTCTGCTACTAACACTTTCAATAAATCTCTTACGATTCACTGCTATACGTGTGCATACACCTAGTTAGTAGACTTCCTTTCTATAAAATACATTTGTTTTTTGCTAGTTCATCACTAGCTGTGTCGGTAAACCTTACGCAATACCTACACTTTCATTATTTATTTTTCTTCTTCACTACCTCCTTTACATATAATCTTAGACATCGTTATTTCCTCTTTATCAATACCTATCATTATACTGCAAAAGGAAGAACAAACCAATTGCAGTCAGTTATTTATTTTCATACTCATCAAATGACCAAAGTGGCGCTTGGTATGCTTCAACAGTTAAATATGTCATATATTCATTAGGTGTTATTCTTAATACATCGTTCACTAATTCATACAACCTAACATTACTGTCTATCTTTTTCCACTTTTTCACTTTAAGAAACTTCCAAATGTCATCATCTGTCACTCTGTCATAACCGAACATTTGAAACTCCTCTACTTTACTAACTAAAACGACTTGTAACTGTCCGCGGTATGATTCTACCAAATCTTCTTTTTCTAACATACGTAACATCTCCTTATAATTTCAGCACGAAAAGTCGCTTTTATTCCCGCTCTAATGGACAGCAATAACTACTTTCAAGAGCACTATCATACTTCACTCTCTTAAATGCTTGTCATTCTTGTCTCGTACGTGCATATAAATTATTGTAAATCATTCCACTGATTTTGAGAAGGTAGGAGAAGACCATGACGAGACAAAGCTTTTTAAAAGGCGCATTTATTTTAATGATTGCCGGCTTTATTACCAAAATTCTTGGATTTATTAACCGGATTGTAATGGCACGTATACTAGGAGAAGAAGGCGTTGGCCTTTATATGATGGCCGTTCCTACATTCATTTTAGCAATTACATTAACACAAATCGGTCTTCCTGTCGCAATCGCAAAATTTGTAGCAGAAGCGGAAGCGGTGAACGATAAACAAAAAATAAAAAAAATATTAACCGTATCACTAGCTGTCACTTCCTTTATTAGCATCATTTTAACAATGGGCATTATGCTCCTCACACCTATTTTAGCGAAAACATTATTAACCGATGAAAGAACGTACTATCCATTAATGGCCATTTTACCTGTCGTTCCTGTTATTGCTGTTTCTTCTGTTTTACGCGGTTATTTCCAAGGGAAACAAAATATGAAACCTAGCGCTTATGCTCAAGTGATCGAACAAGTTGTCCGCATTACAATTATCGCTGTATGTATTCGAATATTTTTACCTTATGGCGTAGAATATGCTGCAGCCGGCGCTATGTTATCAGCCGTTCTAGGCGAAGTTGCATCCTTATTATTCTTACTCACTTTATTCCAACGTGAAAAACACTTATCTATACGCTCTAGATTTTTCACTACCGTAAAGGAGAGCAAAGGTACATTTTATTCTCTTATGGATATCGCCCTTCCAACTACAGGAAGTCGTTTAATCGGTTCTGTTTCTTATTTTTTTGAACCTATCGTCGTTATGCAAAGTTTAGCGATTGCCGGAGTTGCCGCTTCTGTCGCAACCCAGCAATACGGTATATTAAACGGTTATGCATTCCCGCTCCTATCACTACCCGCCTTCATTACATACGCTCTTTCTACAGCGCTCGTTCCTTCAATTAGTGAAGCAATGGCAAAAAGGCAACATAAATTAGTGGAGCACCGTTTACAACAAGCACTTCGAATTTCATTAATTACTGGTGGGTGGTCTGTCGTTATATTATACGTATTCGCTTCCCCTGTTTTAACTCTTATGTACGGATCAGACAGCGCAACAGCATTCATTCAGCTACTTGCACCTTGCTTTTTATTTCATTATTTTCAAAGTCCACTTACATCTGTATTGCAAGCTTTAAATTTAGCACGCGCTGCTATGATGAACACATTTATTGGCGCCATCGTGAAATTAATCGTTATTTTTGTACTAGCTTCAAAGCCAGAATTTCAAATGATGGGAGTTGCTCTCGCTATTGCAGCAAATATAGTAACAGTAACATTCCTTCACTACGCTACCGTTTTAAAAAAGATTACATTTACCATTTACGCAAAAGACTATATTTTCGGCGGACTTGCCATCGGTATCGCAGGTGCCTTCGGTTTTTACCTTCATAAGTATATTATTTTCTCTCATTCTCTTGGTATACAAACATTATGGGAAATCACTTTAACAACAATGGTTTATGTCGTTCTCCTCTTCATCTTTAAACTAATTCGAAAAGAGGAGTTAAGTCGCCTCCCTATCATTCGTAAACTTTCATTTTTGAAATAAAGTAAAACTTTCATTAGCGAGACTTTTCCGGGCTTACTATTTAAAATGGTAAGCTTTTAGTTTTCTTTCAAATCAACAAAAAATTGTCCATTTTGAAAACTACAGTATAAAATTTGTGTTATATCGTTATAACCTAAGTTTTTTAGTTTTTCAATGAGCCATTCGTCTGTATGTTCAATCATTTGCAAATGATTAGATTGAATTTCTCCATCAATAATTAATGGCAGAGTAAAAATAGGCGTATCATTTTTACTCTTTTTACTTTTTTGTTTTTGAAAAACGGATAACTTCCCTGATGGTTCCAAAATAGCGTATTCCACATCCCGCACGTCTCCGACCCCTTGCTCCCTTAATTGCATCATTAAATCATCTATGTTATAGCGCTGTTTTCTCATCTTTTTTTCATCAATTTTTCCCGCATTTATAAGAATAGCAGGCTCCCCTTCTATTAAATGCCGAAATCGTTGAAACTTCAAAGAAATAACCGACAAAATGATTTGTATGCACATAAGGATAGTCATCGGAACTAATTGATGCCAAAGTGATTTATCTGTATTTTCAATCGCTACTACAGCCATTTCACCAAGCATAATGAATACGACTAAATCTAATACACTTAGCTCTCCAATTTCACGTTTACCCATAAGACGGAAAATAATTAAGATAATAATATACAAAAGCATCGTCCGGCCAATTATCGATACCCATTCCATTTCTACATCTCCTTTTTTACTTATAGATTCCCCTATAGAAAAGAAAATAGTCTAACTTAAGCAAAAGAGAAATATGCTTGTATTAAAAAGGGGGAATGCATAAATGGATGGAACGAAAAAATTATCAACTGCAATTGGTTTCGGTATTATTACCCTACTAATTCTCGCATCTATTACTAGCATGGTTATGGCTCTATTATTAAAGTTTACGAACATGAATGAAAGTACATTAACCGTCACTATTTTGATACTAGCTCTTTTATCTATGCTTATGTCTGGGTTTATTGCTGGTAAAAAAGCACAAGGGAAAGGTTGGCTAGTTGGTTTTACAACAGGACTCACATTCGCCATACTCGTTTTTCTAGTTAACTATTTAGGCTTCTCTCAAACTTTATCGAACTCACAGTTACTTTACCAATTGGCATTAATGGGCGCGAGTACACTCGGTGGTATTTTCGGTGTAAATATGTCAAAGCAAAATAATTAAAAAAAGGCCCTGCACATTTCATGCAGGGCCTTCCTCATTAGTTTTTCACAACTTCACGAATCGCATTGCGATCGAAAGTTAAGTGTGCACCACCAGATTTAACAACGATTTTCGTTTCATCTACTGATTCGATTGTACCGTGTAAGCCACCAATTGTTATGATAGCATCACCTTTTGCTAATTCGTTTTGCATTTGAGCAACTGCTTTTTGACGCTTTTGTTGCGGGCGAATTAATAAGAAATAGAAAATCGCAAACATCGCAACGATCATAACGATATTCATCATACCTGCATTCATCTTTTGTTCCTCCTTTTAAATTATGTATTAGAAGTTTTTAGCATTCGGTTTATTAAAGCCATACTGTTCAAAGAACTCTTCGCGGAAATCACCAAGACGGTCTTCACGAATAGCTTGTCTCACCTGCTCCATTAAGTTTAACAGAAAATGAAGGTTGTGATAAGACGTTAAACGAATTCCGAACGTTTCATCACATTTCATCAAGTGACGAATGTACGCACGAGAGTAATTTTTACATGTGTAGCAATCACAATTAGGATCAAGCGGACCGAAGTCTCTTGCGAATTTCGCATTTTTTACAACTAGACGGCCTTCACTTGTCATACATGTACCATTTCGAGCGATACGAGTTGGAAGTACGCAGTCAAACATATCAACGCCGCGAATTGCCCCATCAATTAACGAGTCAGGAGAACCTACTCCCATTAAGTAACGTGGCTTATCATCTGGAAGAAGTGGTGTTGTAAACTCAAGCACACGATTCATAATATCCTTCGGTTCACCAACAGATAAACCACCTATAGCATAACCAGGGAAGTCCATTGAAACAAGGTCTTTTGCACTTTGGCGACGAAGCTCTTCAAACTCTCCGCCCTGTACGATACCGAATAAACCTTGATCTTGTGGACGTTCATGCGCTTTTAAGCAACGTTCTGCCCAGCGGCTTGTACGTTCTACAGATTTCTTCATATATTCAAAAGTAGCTGGGAACGGTGGACACTCATCAAATGCCATCATAATATCTGAACCTAATGCATTTTGGATTTCCATCGCTTTTTCTGGTGATAAGAATAATTTATCTCCATTTAAGTGGTTACGGAAGTGAACGCCTTCCTCTTCAATACGGCGGAAGTCACTTAAACTGAATACTTGGAAACCACCAGAATCCGTTAAGATTGCACGGTCCCAGTTCATAAATTTATGCAAACCACCTGCTTCACGAACAATTTCGTGACCTGGACGTAGCCATAAATGATACGTATTACTTAAAATAATGCCAGAATCCATTGCTTTTAATTCTTCTGGTGACATTGTCTTAACTGTTGCAAGTGTACCAACTGGCATGAATGTTGGTGTATCAAATGAACCGTGCGGCGTGTGTACACGACCTAAACGTGCACCCGTTTGTTTACAAGTTTTAATAAATTCATAACGAATTGCTGTCATAATTTACTCCTTTTATTTGTTTCTCATTTTAGCGTGAGATGCAACGAACATTGCGTCACCGAAGCTAAAGAAACGATATTTTTCTTTTACTGCTTCATTATAAGCATGAAGTACATTATCTCTATTTGAAAATGCACTTACAAGCATAATTAATGTTGATTTCGGCAAATGGAAGTTTGTAATTAAACCATCAATTGCTTTAAATTTATATCCTGGGTACATAAAAATATCTGTCCAACCAGAAGCTGCGCAAAGCTTACCACTATGATCGGTCGCAATCGTTTCTAACGTACGAGTTGATGTCGTACCTACAGTGATAATACGTCCACCATTCTCTTTCACACGATTTAATAATGCCGCTGTCTCTTCAGACATATGGTAATATTCTGCGTGCATATGATGCTCTTCAATCGTATCTGCAGAAACTGGTCTAAATGTTCCAAGCCCTACGTGAAGTGTAATAAATGCTAACTGAACGCCTTTTTTCTTTAACTTCTCAAGTAACTCTTCTGTAAAGTGAAGTCCCGCTGTCGGCGCTGCTGCTGAACCGATTTCTTTCGCATATACTGTTTGATAGCGATCGCGATCTTCCAGTGTCTCTTTAATATATGGAGGAAGTGGCATTTCCCCAAGTTCATCTAAAATTTCATAGAAGATGCCGTCATATGAAAATTCAAGCTGACGCCCACCTTGATCTGCAGTCCCTGTGCAAGTTGCTTTTAATTTCCCTTCACCAAAAGAAATTACAGTTCCTTCTTTTACACGTTTCGCTGGCTTAACAAGCGTTTCCCACTTATCGCCTTCCTCTTGTTTCAAAAGAAGCACTTCAATGTGCGCGCCTGTATCTTCTTTCACACCGTGCAAGCGAGCAGGCATAACTTTCGTTTCATTTAAAACTAAGCAATCCCCCTCATGTAAGTAAGAAAGAATGTCCGTAAAATGTTTATGCTCAATATCACCAGTTTCACGGTCTAACACCATTAATCTTGATGTTTCACGATCCTCTAACGGGACTTGTGCAATAAGTTCTTCTGGTAAATGAAAATCAAACAGATTAATATCCATAACTGTATCCACCTATTTCTTATTTGAATCGATTTATTATATACATAATAAAAGATAATGCAATACTTAACACAATACATGTAATGATAGGAAAATAAAAGGTAACGTTACCTTTTTTCACAAAAATATCGCCTGGAAGCCTTCCAATGAACTTCCAAGCTAAGCCAACAACAATGAGTAAGATACCTGCTGTTATAAGCAATTTCGGTATCTCCGTCATACTTTTGGCATCTCCATTCCGAAATGTTCATACGCAAGTGGCGTTACGATTCGGCCTCTTGGCGTTCGTTGTAAAAAGCCAATTTGTAATAAATACGGCTCATACACATCTTCAATTGTATGAGATTCTTCTCCAATCGTTGCCGAAACTGTCTCTAATCCAACTGGGCCACCACGGAATTTCTCAATTATACCGAGCAATAATTTATGATCAATATGATCGAGTCCTAATTTATCTACCTGCAGTAGTTCTAATGCCATTTGTGTAATTTCCATTGCAATTGTTCCGTCGCTGCGAACTTGTGCGAAGTCACGTACACGTCGTAATAAACGATTCGCAATACGAGGTGTACCACGGGCACGTCTTGCAATTTCTAGTGCGGCTAACGAATCAATTTCCACTTCGAATACTTCCGCTGTACGTTCAACAATCGCAGAAAGCTGATCCACTGTATAATACTCTAATCTTGAAAGTACACCGAAACGGTCACGGAGCGGCGCTGATAATGCTCCGGCACGTGTTGTCGCTCCAACTAATGTAAATGGAGGTAAATCTAAACGTACAGACCGTGCTGACGGTCCTTTTCCAATTACGATATCAAGGCAAAAATCTTCCATCGCAGGATATAGTACTTCTTCAATTGATCTATGCAAACGATGAATTTCATCAATAAACAATACATCTCCAGGCTGAAGTGCTGTTAATACCGCTGCTAAATCTCCTGGTCTTTCAATTGCGGGACCTGACGTCGTTCGAATGTTAACACCCATTTCATTGGCAATAATATTCGCAAGCGTCGTTTTACCAAGTCCAGGTGGTCCATATAAAAGTACGTGATCTAACGTTTCTTCACGCATTTTCGCCGCTTCAATAAACACTTCTAAATTATGTTTCGCTTTATCTTGGCCAATATACTGACGGAGCGTCTGTGGCCGTAATGAATACTCTAAATCCGCATCTTCGTATCCAGATTCCCCTGAAAGGAGACGTTCGTCCATTATACTCACCTCTTACCATTTAGTAAAAGACTAAGTGCCTTTTTAATATATTGATCCGTCGTTAATGATTCTTTTAATAACTCTGGTACAACACGAGAAACTTCCCGTTCTGCATAACCAAGTGCACGCAGTGCTTCCAGTGCTTCATCAAGTTCAACTGAGGAACCTTTCTTCTCATCAAAACTTTCAACATCTGAGAACAAATCAACAAATGCATCTGGTACAACATCTGCTAGTTTTCCTTTTAAATCTAAAATCATTTGGCGCGCTGTTTTCTTTCCGACGCCCGGGAATTTCACTAAAAACTTCTCATCTTCATGTTCAATCGCTTGAACGACCTGTCCTGTTTGACCAGAAGCTAAAATCGCAAGAGCGCCTTTTGGCCCAATGCCAGACACACCTAACAATTTTGTAAATAATAAACGCTCTTCACGTGTTTTAAACCCGTAAAGTGCCATAATATCTTCTCTCACATAATGATATGTATAGACACGGATTTCTTGCTTACTTCTTTGAAATACATACGGATTTGGTGTGAAAATTTGGTACCCAATTCCATTATGGTCAATTACGACATATTCCGGTCCTACATACTCCACGTAACCTGTAACATATTCAAACAAAATACGATCTCTCCCTCTTAAATCATGTATTCCATTTTAACATATTTAATGATAGAAAAGCGAGACTACCCCAACAAATGTTCTCCGTTTAAAACTTCTGTTATTTTCCATTGACAGAAAAGATAAAGCACCTTAATATACAGGAGTCGATAATGATTATCAATACTAATTAAAGGGGTTACATCAGGATGAAACGTAAGTTATTTATTTTATTAACTATTATGCTAGTCGTTCTTTCTATCGTTGGCTGTTCTTCTCAAAAAGAAGCGTCAAAAGCAAAAGAACAACCGAAAACAAAAGTTGTGAAACACGCTAAAGGGGAAGCTACAATTCCAGTAAATCCAAAGAGAATTGTTGACTTATCTGGATCAACAGAAGAGTTATTACTTCTTGGACACAAACCTGTTGGTACAGCAAATACATATAAAGATAAAATCCAAAATCACTTAACAGACAAGCTAGATGGCGTAAAAGCAGTTGGCTGGTACTGGGCACCTAAAGTTGATTTAGAAGCTGTTACAGCTTTAAAACCGGACTTAATTATTTTAAATAATCGTCAATTAAAAATTTATGATCAATTAGAAAAGGTTGCACCGACTGTTGTTCTAGAAACAAACTTAGAAGACTGGCGCGGTAAGTTTAAAGAAGTAGGTAAACTATTTGATGAAGAAAAGAAAGCTGACAAATGGATTGCCGACTACGATAAAAAAGCAGACTCTTTATCTAAAAAAATTAAAGAAAAAACAAAAGATGAAAACTTTATGTTTGTCGCAGTTACACCACAAAACTTCCGTGTATACGGTAGCTTCGGATACGGTGACATCATCTTTAACGACTTAAAACTTCCAGCAACAAAAGGTACAGATTTAAAACAAACGATGGCGCAAGTATCATTAGAAGGGCTTGTTGCATTCCAACCTGATCAAATGTTTATTGTAAGCTTCGGCGGCGAGGCTGATAAAGTGTACGAAGACTATAAAAATAGTGCTGTTTGGAAAGACAATAAAGCAGTAAAAAACAATCACGTATATGAAGTATCGAATGAAATCTTCAATACGAAAGCATTCAATCCAATCGGAAAAGATATGCTAATTGATGAAATCGCAAAAGAAATTTTAGCTAAAAACAAGTAAGAAAAAGCAGCTCACCATGAGCTGCTTTTTTTCTTATTTTGCACTGCATATTGCTTCATTTTTTCAATCGTCTTCACAAAACTTTCTTTTGATTTTATACGAATACCACGTTTCAATTTCGCACGCTCATAACTCTCAAGTTTTTTCATATCAATTTGAAAGAAAGAATGAATCGCATTATCACTTTTTGGTACACCCTTGAAAATTTGTAATATCCCTTCCTCTGAAACACCAAAATAGCCGCTCGTCTTCAATAACGGAGAAATATCGTCCACTTTCTTTTGCAATACAATTTGTACATCATCACGATCAACGAGTTGCCATTCTTTATATTGCTGTAAAAACTTTTCTAAATCCGCTACTTTTTCTGTAAATATTTCTTCACTTACTTCTCCATCAACATACATACGCTCTAATAAAATTGTAACTTCAGATTCTTTTTCTGTTACTTCTGGTACTGGTCCTTCCGCCCTCACACTCGTTTCATAGGCTAAACAAAACATCATCACGAAAGCTTGCACTGCAATCAGTATCCATTTCATTTCCGTTCACCTCTTTTAGGCAAAATCAAACTTTCATTAGTAGTTTTGCCGAAAGTGGAGGTTTTATCCATATAAACAACCACATTACATTTCTCTCAAAAATAAAAAAATGCAGATAAGGTTTTATCCTTATCTGCATTAGCATTTGTTTTTATATAAAATGAAAGACGCCTGCAAACAGGCGTCTTGATGCGTTTACGGCGAGAGACCAGGCGACCACATTCGCGTGTTTAGCACTTAAGCATATCTCTCGTCTTACGTAAATTAGCTCATCGCTTTGCTAATATAACATTAATAACGTATAAGTGCAACATTTTTATAACAAATATTTTATTTTCTCTTTCACCCAAACGAACTTTATGTAAATTATAAATTGATAAATGTAATATATATATATATATTACGATTAATGTAACAGCGAAATCATAATAAACAGGAGATGGATATTGTGAAAAAAATAAAGGATGAACGTCTCATTCTGAAAACATTAAAAAACATACGTATTGCCTTTCTTTTTCAATCACTTGGTATAATTGGCATTTTAGGCTATATCGGATTCACTGAAGGAATGGATCAAATTACGAAATCTCCATTATGGTTATTATTTATCCTTACAAGTATCGTACTTAGTTATTTACAGTTAAGCGTTTCTATCGATGTAGAAGAAGGCGAAAAGGATATAAAGTTAACTCCTTATTACAAAATTATTTTACGCTCTCTTATTGTAGGAACTATTATAGCCATTATTTATATCATTTTCAGTCCAGAAAGACCTCTGTTTGAAGCACTTCTAACAGGTAGTATTTTCTTCATATGCTTTTTAATTTCTTATTCCGTTAGTTATTTTATTAAAAAACGTCGTTTACAAGATAACGATGAATAAAGAGGAAGGGCAACCCCTTCCTCTTTTGTTTTTCTATCGCACTGTACCAGTTAAACCGTAACGAATGTCTCGGAACATATTTCCTATGTCACGATTAAAATCATTTGTAACTGTACCGTTACGTAGACGCGTACTCATTGCATCGACACGAGTAAACATATCATTTCTTACAGAAACATATACGTTTCTGTTTCCAACTTCATTTGAAACCGCTTGACGAATTTCGTTCGCCATCGCCGTTTCATTTGTCGCTGTGTTACGTGGTTTTACTGCAATCGCTACGTCGTTTCCATATACAACCGTAGACACGCGGTCTACGTTATTCATACGTTTCACACGATTTGTAATTCTTTCTGCAGTTTTACCATCATTGTTAATGTATGAATTGTTCATTGTAATATTACGAGTTGGATGCGGATTAGCAATTTGCCCGTTGTAATTTACATCACGGTAATAATTATTATATCCTGTATCGTTACGACCGTTTCTATATGTTACATAATCTGTATAACGATCGTTACGCGCTACATTATCACGATACTGATGTGTATCATTATAAGATGTACGCTCGTAATTGTAGTTACGTCCATCCATCGCATTGTTATCTTTTGGTGTACCACATGCAGCTAATGCACTGGTAACTAACAAAGAAGCAGCAATCACTTTTACTTTCGTATTCAATACAAAAACCCCCTCTGTTAGAATGAACTTCTCTTCTGAAAAGCTCCCTCTTATGATGAGTAACAGAGAAGGTTTTTACACTGTTAATATTTCACTGGGAATTTTCTAACACTTGATGTAAATCTTCCGTTTTCAAAACAATTCTACATACAAAAAAGGTGGGAATAATCCCACCTTTTTTTAAACTTCTTCTTCGTCCTCTTCTTCTGCGACTGGCTCTCCAAATACATTTGGTGGATCTGGTTGATAATACATCGTCCCTGGCTGTGGTGCATATGCAGACTGCGTTGGTTGATAATATAAAGGATTAGCGTATTGTGGTCCCCCAGGCTGCGGACTATATAACCTACTCTCTCCTCCGCATCCACAATCTTCCTCACCTTGTATGAGTGGCGGCATATTGTTATCCATTGGCATCATATTTGAATTTGGCATAGACGTATACTGTGGTCCAAAAGGTGCCCCTTGCTGATATGGCATATTGTAATATGGGTTTTGTTGTTGATAATATGGATTCGGCGGCATCATCGGCTGTTGATACGGCATTTGATATGGCATCATATTCGGTGGTTGATTGTTATCCATGATCGGCATCATATTTGGCATTTGATTGTTATCCATGATCGGCATCATATTCGGCATTTGATTGTTATCCATAATCGGCATCATATTCGGCATTTGGTTATTATCCATAATCGGCATCATATTCGGCATTTGATTGTTATCCATAATCGGCATCATATTCGGCATTTGGTTATTATCCATAATCGGCATCATATTCGGCATTTGGTTATTATCCATAATCGGCATCATATTCGGCATTTGATTGTTATCCATAATCGGCATCATATTCGGCATTTGGTTATTATCCATAATCGGCATCATATTCGGCATCATATTCGGCATTTGATTGTTATCCATAATCGGCATCATATTCGGCATTTGGTTATTATCCATTATTGGCATTATATTTGGTGGTTGGTTGTTATCCATTATTGGCATTATGTTTGGTGGTTGATCGTTATCCATTATTGGCATTATATTTGGTGGTTGATTGTTATCCATTATTGGCATTATATTTGGTGGTTGATTGTTATCCAGCATTGGCATTATATTTGGTACTTGAATATTTGGCGGTATGACTTGTGGGATAACCACATTTTCTTTCGATACATTTGGTGATACTATGCTTCCTACATTTTCTTTCTTCACTTGCGGCGATACTATATTCCCTACATTTTCTTTCTTTACTTGCGGCGACACTATGTTTCCTACATTTTCTTTTTTCACTTGCGGCGATACTATAATCCCTACATTTTCTTTCTTTACTTGCGGCGATACTATGTTTCCTACATTTTCTTTCTTTACTTGCGGCGATACTATGTTTCCTACATTTTCTTTCTTTACTTGCGGCGATACTATGTTTCCTACATTTTCTTTTTTTACTTGCGGTGATACTATATTATCCTTTTTCGTTTGCGGAGAAATGACGTTGTTAGGTTTCATTTTCGTAATTTGCGGAGCAATTAACTCGCTTCCTTTTTTAATTACATCTGAAATTTTATATTCTTTTTTCGTTTTTATTGGCGGTTGCGGCGGCTGTGGTAATACATTTATCGAAAACTTCGTATTTTCTTTTTCCGCTGGTTTTTGTTTTTCTATAACAGGTGGCTTTTGAATAACAGACGGTTTTTCAGCTGGTTTTTCTTTTTGAATTGGCTGTTCTTTTTGCACTTCTTTTTGTGGTTTCACCTGTACTTCTTTTTGTGGCTTCACTTGCATTTCCTTTTGTGGTTTTACTTGCACTTCTTTTTGTGGTTTTATCTGTACTTCTTTTTGCGGTTTTACTTGCACTTCTTTTTGTGTTTGTTGCATAGCGGGCTGCTGGGTAATTGGTGCCGATTGATACGTAACTTCTTCCTCATCTTCTATTCCAAGCGGCGTTGGTGTTGCTGCAAATTCTTTTTGTTGCACTTCTTTTACGTATTGCTTTGGAGGTGCTGATCCTGCTCCAGCTTGCTGTTTCACGTGGACGCCGTTTGATGGTACTTTAATTTTCATACCTGGCATGATTAAATCTGGATTACTAAGCTGTGTATTTGTTTTTTTCAGCGTGTCAAAATCCACTCCGTACTTTTTCGCAATTTTCCAAAGGGTATCCCCTTTTTGCACGATATGAATTTTCAAATTTTCCCCCTCCTGTATAACTTATCTATAAGTAACAAATCTCATGAAGTAACCCTTTCTAAATAACATTAACTTCTTTTCACTTTTATCACTTCTTCTATTTTCAATATAGTTGGAAGTGGAATAGGCATAAAAACCACAATGATTTCTTCAAAACAATGTATGCCCATTTCGCTCTCGTTATGATTATATGTATGAAAAAAAGCAACGGTATTCCCGTTGCTTTAAACACGCTCTAACATACGATTTAATGCGAGAACTGCTTCTTTCGTTACTTGTTTGTCTACGCCAATAACGTTAATCTCTTCTCCGCCTTCTATCGTTTCAAGCACCCATAGTAAGTGAGGGAGGTCAATTCGATTCATCGTTAAGCACGGACACATAAATGGATTAAGTGAAACAATTTCTTTATCTGGATGTTGCTGAATAATTCGGTTCACTAAATTCATTTCTGTACCAATTGCCCATTTACTTCCAACTGGAGCTGATTCAATCATATCAATAATGTATTTTGTTGAACCTGCATAGTCTGAAGCGGCTACAACTTCATAGCAACATTCTGGATGTACAATAATATTCATATCCGGATGATTTTTCCGCACACTTTCAATATTTTTCACTGTAAAGTTTTGATGAACTGAACAATGTCCTTTCCATAAAATCACTTGGATTTCTTCTATGTTTCCATCGTATTCTAATGAATCTGTATGTGGATCCCATACCGCCATTTTATCTAACGGAATACCTAAATCGTGCGCTGTATTTCTTCCTAAATGTTGGTCTGGTAAAAAGACAAGACGCTCTTTTTGTGTAAACGCCCAAGAAACCATTTGTTTTGCATTTGAAGAAGTTACTGTCGCTCCACCATTACGACCGCAAAACGCTTTAATTGCAGCTGTAGAATTTACATATGTTAACGGAATCATCGTATCTCCAAATAACTTCGTGAGCTCTTTCCACGCTCTTTCTGTTTGTTCAATATCTGCCATGTCCGCCATTGAACAACCTGCGCGCATATCTGGTAAGATGACAACTTGTTCATCTGTCGTTAACATATCTGCTGTTTCTGCCATAAAGTGCACACCACAAAACACAATGTATTTTGCTTCTTTATTACTCGCTGCAACTTGCGCAAGCTGAAGTGAGTCCCCTGCTGCATCAGAAAATTGTACAACTTCATCCTTTTGATAATGATGCCCTGGAATAAATAACGTTTTCCCCATTTTTTCTTTAATTTCACGAACACGCTTTTCCATATTTTCCATTGACATTGTGTAATAACGCTCTGGTAACATCGTTTCAATTGGCTGTACTTTTTCTAAAATACTCATATACCTTTCTCCCCCTCTAAGCCACTTTCCTTACGCTTCAATATTGAAACTAATATCAAGTGCTTTCACTGAATGTGTTAACAATCCAAGTGAAATATAATCTACCCCTGTTTTTCCATATTTCGATAAATCTTCAACTGTAATGCCACCTGACGCTTCCGTAACAATGGCGCTTGGCACAATCTTTGAAAACTCTCGAATTTCATCTGGCGTACGGTTATCAAACATAATAATATCCGCACCGGCTGCTACTGCCTCTCTCACTTGCTCCTCCGTTTCTGTTTCCACTTCTACTTTCACCATATGTCCTAATTTTTCTTTCACCGATGTAATAGCTTTTGTAATAGAACCAGCAAACGCAATATGATTGTCTTTAATCATGACACCGTCATATAAACCGAAGCGGTGGTTAAATCCACCTCCGCACACGACTGCATATTTATCAAACATACGTAGCCCAGGCATCGTTTTTCGCGTATCACAAATGCGAGTATGACTACTATCTAACGCAAGAACCGCTTTACGTGTCATCGTGGCTATCCCACTCATACGCTGAATAACGTTTAATATAACGCGCTCTGCTGTTAATAACGAGGCAATTGGACCTTGCACAGTTGCAATGATTTCGCCTTTTTCTACAAGATCCCCATCTTTTTTATGAAGCTCTACTTCAATTCTCTCATCAATTAATTTAAATCCTGATTCAATTACTAAACGTCCTGCAAAGACCCCTGTATCCTTCGCAAGAAACGCTCCTTTCGAAAGCAAGTTATCTGGAAAAATAAGCTGAGATGTTACATCTCTTTCCCCTATATCTTCTAAAAAAAATCGATTTAATGCTTCTTTAACTTTTATCGTGTTCATAAAGCCCCTCTTCCCCTCATCACACAATTTGTAGTTTTCTCTTTACTCGAACAATCTCTTTCTTTCCTATATTTCTATCTGGATAATCACTCCGGTAATGCCCGCCAATACTTTCTTCTCTTTGCAAGGCTGACACAACTATAAGCTCACAAACCGTTAACATATTAATAAGCGTTATCTCTTCATTCGTAAGAACATCATGTTGTAATATCATATTTCGAACACCATACTTACTAAGCCATCTCTTCGCATAAGATAAACTGTGCTCTGTTCGCACAATCCCAACATATTTCATCATGCATTTTTGTATTTCTTCTTTCGTCGGTAAATGATTCAGAACGATAAACTTTGCTTCCTTTTCGGCTAGCATGTTCACCTTTTCTTTTGTCTCTCTAGATAAAATGTGTCGTCCGATTCTTTTTCCAAACACAAGACCTTCTAATAATGAATTACTCGCTAATCTATTTGCACCATGAACCCCGTTACAAGCTACTTCACCGACTGCGTATAAGTTCAGAATAGACGTCTCTCCATCACAGTTCGTTTTCACGCCGCCCATGTGAAAATGAGTACCGGGCACGATCGGAATAAGTTTTTTATTTATATCGACTCCATTTGTTTTACATATCGATGACACGGTCGGAAAGCGTTGTTCAAAGTTTTGAATCATTTCGATGTTTAAGTACACTTTTTCACCCGCAAGTAGCTGTTCATGAATAGCCCTAGCCACTACATCACGCGGGGCTAGATCCTGTTCAGGATGTATCTCCATCATAAAACGCTGTCCTTTTCCATTTATAAGGACAGCTCCTTCTCCGCGAACAGCTTCGGACACGAGACCGGAACAACGCCCACCCGCGTATAACATCGTCGGATGAAATTGTATAAACTCTAAATCTACAAGTTCCCCACCTGCGCGGTACACCATTGCAAGTCCATCGCCTGTAATTGTCTCATCATTAGAAGTAAAGGCGTATAAACCGCCAATACCGCCTGAAGCTAACACCGTATAATCTGCATTGTAACGTTTCAGTTCTCCTTTATTGTTGCGAGTTAAAGCCCCAACACATTTATCTTTTTCTATAATAAAATCGAGCACCATTTCCTGTTCCA
Source organism: Bacillus sp. FDAARGOS_235 (assembly GCF_002073415.2). Lineage (NCBI taxonomy): Bacteria > Bacillati > Bacillota > Bacilli > Caryophanales > Bacillaceae > Bacillus > Bacillus sp. FDAARGOS_235. Next base: position 3,905,077 of record NZ_CP020437.2, on the reverse strand, counting down.
CTACCGTAACGTATGGAGCTACTTCTTGAATAAGATGCTCTAATAAATTCTTTCCTGTTGCATCGCCACCTGCATGTAAAATACGACGTTTTCGATGCGCCCCTTCTTTTCCAAGATGAGGACCTGTTTCATCTCCATCAAATTTCATTCCTCTTTCAATAAGGTTATTAATTTCTTTCGGTCCTTCCTCGACTAAATAACGGACCACTTCTTCATTGTTATAATGACACCCTGCTACTAACGTATCTTCAAAATGATCATTAGGATTGTCATATGCCGCTACCGCTGCGGCAATTCCACCTTGAGCTAAATGTGTATTATTATTACGTTTCGTCTCCTTTGTGATAATAATCACATTCTTTTCGTGACAAATCTCTTTTGCAACACGAAGTGCCGCAACGCCACTTCCAATAATTAAGACATCTGCACTTGGCATAATTGTTGCCTCCTACTTTACACTTTTCAACTGTCTTGACACCTATATTTACATAGTTTTAAAATAATGACAAGAGTTTTTTTATAATTCTTATTTTCACTACTACCATTTAAAAAGTAAAAGAAATGTAACTCTTACTAGAGAGAGGAACTTACATGATGATATATCTTGACTATGCAGCTACTACACCTATGAGCGAGGAAGCGTTACAAACATATATGAAAGCAGCTTCGCAATACTTCGGAAATGAACAAAGTTTACATGATATTGGAGGAACGGCTTCTTCTTTATTACAAGTTTGCCGAAAAACATTTGCGGAAATGATTGGAGGCAAAGAACAAGGAGTATTTTTCACAAGCTGTGGATCGGAATCGAACTATCTTGCGATTCAATCACTTCTAAGTGCCCGAAATAAGAAGCATATTATTACGACACCTATGGAACATGCATCCATTCGAAGTTATTTTCAATCTCTAAAATCAAAAGGCTATACGATCACTGAAATTCCTGTTGATAAAAGCGGACTCATTTGTTTAGTAGATTTAGAGGCAGCTATTACAGAAGATACTGTGCTAGCAAGTATACAGCATGGTAACTCTGAAATTGGGACTGTTCAAAACATAGCAGAAATTGGGGCCCTTTTAAAAACATATAATATTTTATTTCATACGGATTGTGTGCAAACGTTTGGTAAACTGCCTATCCATGTTTTTGAGATGGGAATTGATAGTCTTTCTGTTTCAGCACACAAAATATACGGTCCAAAAGGTGTCGGCGCTTGCTATATAAATCCGCAAGTTCGCTGGGCACAAATATTCCCGGGAACTTCTCACGAAAAAGGATTTCGCCCAGGCACAGTGAACGTTCCTGGCATCGCATCTTTTTTAACAGCTGCTGAAAATATATTGAAAAATCAACAGGTAGAAAGTTTACGTTTTAAAGAGTTACGATCCTACTTTTTAGAGGAATTACAAACACTTCCGCTAGAAATTGAAGTAGAAGGTCATTCTACTTCTTGTTTACCACATATTATTGGGGTTACAATAAAAGGAATAGAAGGTCAATATACAATGCTAGAATGCAACCGCCGCGGTATTGCCATCTCGACCGGAAGTGCTTGCCAAGTTGGTAAACAAGAACCTTCGAAAACAATGCTTGCAATTGGAAGAACGTATGAAGAGGCTAAACAATATGTCCGCTTCTCTTTCGGACAACAAACAACGAAAGAACAAATTGATACTACTATTCATGCACTACACACAATTGGAAATCAATTTTATAGAGGTGTTAAATCATAATGAAACAAAATGAACAAAAAAAAATTTTAGGTGAAGAAAGACGACAACTTATCCTTCAGTGGCTGCTTGCTGCAAATGAACCGTTATCTGGAAACGAACTATCTAAGAAGACAAACGTAAGTAGACAAGTTATTGTGCAAGATATCTCCTTACTAAAAGCAAGAAACGAGCCAATTATCGCAACTGCTCAAGGCTATTTATATTTAAAACCACAGGAGAAGCAACAGGCTTTTGAACGCGTGATTGTATGCCAACATAAACCAGCAGAAGTACGTCAAGAACTTACAATGCTTGTTGATCATGGCGTTACGATTAAAGACGTAAAAGTTGAGCACCCTGTATACGGCGACTTAACAGCATCAATTATGGTAAGTAATCGATTTGATGTAGAGCAATATTTACAAAAAATCGAAAATACAAATGCTTCCTATCTTTCGCAACTAACAGATGGTATTCACTTACATACAATTGAAGCAGATTCTAAAGAAAAATTAGACGCTGCTTGCGAGGCTTTAGATAAAGCAGGATTTCTCGTTTATTAATGTAAAGCACAGAGTTTTTATAATTCTCTGTGCTTTTTTAATGCTATAATATTGTAATCAATCGTAAAGGAGATCGAATATGGGAATTGAACTCGTTCACTTTAGTACTGGTAAACCGAAACAAATGAAATATGGCGAAGATAAAGAAATGATAACAGGTATATGTAAAGATCCTACAGAAGAGGCCTTTCTCTCAAAAGACGGATTTCGTGGTGATGACGTAGCGGATTTAAAACATCACGGCGGTCCTGATCGCGCTGTTTGTGTGTACCCACACGAGCATTACGCACTATGGGAAGAGGAATTTCAAACTACGCTTCCAGCTTCCACATTTGGCGAAAACATTACCGTAACAAATATGTTAGAGCGTGATGTTTGCATCGGAGATACATATCAGCTTGGTGAAGCAATCATTCAAGTGACACAAGCAAGAGTACCTTGTAGCACTATTTCAAAACGCCTCGGTATTCCTGGCATACTGCCGCGCATTGTAGCAACTGGATTTACTGGCTACCTATGCCGCGTTCTTCAAGAAGGTACTGTACGTAAAGATTCTAAAATCACATTGCTAAAACGTCCATCAAACAATGTATCTGTTTTGTTTTCTAACGAAATTTATTTTCATAATAGAAAAAATAAAGATGGCATTGAAAAGATTCTTGCTGTTCCTGAACTAGCCAATATTTGGCGTGGTCAGTTAGAGGATCGTCTTGCTAAGTTAAAGTAAAGAATCCCACCTATAAATGGTGGGATTTTATTTATCTATCAGACGGTATATTATCGACTGAAATTATATCGATTTAACTACAAAATACGACAAATACTCTCCCTTACCCTTTACAACCAATAAGAAGAATAGCTCCCCAGCACAGTAACAGAAAAACCGAGCGCTTCAAGTTCCATCGTTACGCCTGGCAATAATACGTCATCGTATGCTTTATCGACATCGATTAAGAAAAAGTAATTTCCGAGTCCTGTTTTCATCGGGCGCGATTCGATTTTTGATAAATTTAATTTTCTCCATGCAAAAGCTGATAACACTTGATATAGTGCCCCTGCATAATCTGCAGGTAACGTTATCATAAGCGTCGTTTTCTCCCCGCGGTTTTCTCCGTTATTTGAGAGTATTACTTTCTTTTTCTTATGGAGCACTAGGAAGCGTGTATGATTGTTTTTATGCGTATGAATGTCACGTCTTACAATTGTTAATCCGTATTTTTCTGCGGCTGCTTCATTTGCAATGGCAGCGATTTTTTCTTCAGGATGTTCTTTCACATATTGTGCAGCAGCACTTGTTGATGTCATGTCTCGAACAGTTACCCCTTTTAATTCTTCATTTAAAAACTTATGACATTGTGCGATAGCATGCGGATGTGAATGCACTGCATATACTTCTCCCCACACTTCTGCATACTGCGGATGTACGAGTAAATGTTGCTGAATTGGTACTGTAATTTCTCCTACAATAGAAAGTGGTCGCTCATGCACGAGGTAATCGACCGTTATATTTACTGAACCTTCTATTGCGTTTTCTAACGGTACGACTGCGAAATCTACACTTTCATTTGCGGCTGCATCTATACAATCCGGAATCGTTCGATACGGTACATGCTCTGCTTCCGGAAAAAAACGACTCACCGCCATATTTGTAAATGTTGCTTCTGGTCCTAAATATCCTACTCGAATCATCGTCTTTTCCCCTCTTTTTCGTTTTCTTACTGTTATACCATACTTTTTTATATTCTTCTATGTAAATTTCGAATATTAAAAAAAGACTAGCATCCGCTAGTCTAAATGTTTCTTATATTCTCTTTGAGCGAAGAAGAAATAAACGATGCATGCAGCGATATAATACAGAATAAACAAGCCTACTTTTCCTAATGATCCATCCATAAAGAAAGTATTATGAAACGTATATAACGCAACTGCACTATGCATACTCCCTACTATAATTGGCGCAAAAAATAGCATACATAATTGCCAGCGAGAAATTTCCCATACTTCTTCCTTCGTCATTCCAAGTTTAGAGAGTGCACCATAATGCTTTCGGTCCGATGCAATATTATGAAACCATTTAAAATATACGATACTACATGAAGTAAGAAAGAATAATATACTAATGAATGAGCCTACAAATAGAGTAATATCGCCGCCTTCTTTCATATTTACATATAACTCCATATTACTTCGAAACGCATTATTATTATCTTGTTTCATATGTTTCCGTAAATCTTCATTTAATTTCTTCGTCTTTTCGATATTTGGTAATGTGTAGCCTCTATATATCATTTTTTCAGAATCGAGAACCTGATTTGCTATACTGTCAAAATCTTCATCATTCATAACGAAGAACAGACCATTAATGTACGAAGGGTGATAGTTAAATTGAACCCCTTCTTTCTGACCGTTAAATACGAATGAATATGGTTGACTCATTACTTGCAATTGAATCTCTTTTTGATTATATACATTCGAATTATTGTATTTATTATAATAAACGAGTGTCACTGTACCTTTTTTAGGACGATACATTTTCTTTTTTTGTTTCCTCGCTTCTTGGTTATATTCACTTTCCTTTATAAGCGGTGCTATTGTTGTTTCTCCTTTATTAGACCGAAAGGATGCATACACTCCAACAAAACTCATATATTGAAAATCATCATACCCGTATTGATTCAGTAATTTTTCAACCGCACCTTCCTCAAAGACTTCATGAGTAGAAATACCTTTTTCTATGTATGAAAACGAGTGTACCCCTCCAGTTCGCCACATATCTTGCATGCTAGAAAAATATAAGAACACCGTACCTGTTGCCGTAACTACAAACGTCGTTGCCATAGACATCAGAAAGAAAAAGCGACCATTTTCTTTCATTCGATGTGACAATTGGTTTACTATAAATAAATACGGATATGTATACATAATCTTTTTATTTCGTTTTATTATTTCTAATATTTGAGCAGTTCCGTGTGTAAAAGAAAAATAAGTTCCGAAAAAGACAAGTATAGACACAGGAAAAAAATAGAATGCTATCGTTGGCATCGTCGCTTGTAACGCTAACGCATATCCTATACCTAAACAAATAAAACCGAATATACAAAGCCACATTGATGTTTTCTTCTCTTTTTTATCTGTTCGAAATTCTTTCAATAACCGAATGATTTTTATATTCCATATGCGTAAAGCACTTATAAAAGATAAGACAATAAAAACGACCATATATGTAACAAACGTTACCCCAATTGCTCTCACATCAAATATGACAGGGAGTTCTTTCGGAAGGCCCAGTAACATACTAAATACCATAAAAAAGAGTTTCAAAAAGATCATACCAAGCCCAACCCCGAAAATATTCGCGAAAATCCCGATTAATATTTGCTCGGTCATTATCACTCCTATTACGTTAGACTTCGTCGCTCCCATTAACATATATAACCCTAATTCTTTCTTACGTGCCTCTATGAAAATAGAAGTAGAGTACAAAATAAATATGACGAAAAAAGAAATGACTATAACATTACATATAATAAGTCCCCAGCGTACGTTTTGATACCACATCGTCTCCTGCATATACGGATGTACAATGACAGACATGTATGCAAAAGACGCAAATATCGCAAAACAACTGCTTAAGAAAAACACTTTATAATTACGCCAATTTCCTTTTATATTTTGCAGCGCTAGTTGCCGAATGTTCATCTATCGTCCCCCTATAACTTACTACATAAGCAAAAAGCTAGAGGTTTCTCTAGCTTTGCACGTGTTTCAAATATCCTCTTTGTGCAATCATAAAGTAAATCGCAGAAGCTATAACGTATGTTCCAATTACAATCGCACCTGATTTCCATAAATCAATATAAAGTATTTTCCCTAACGTATGAAGAGCAAACCCACTATGAATGGCACCGATTAAAATTGGGATAAAGAAGATAACGCCCATTTGACGAATTGCAATTTTACGAATTTCTTTATCTGTCATACCGATTCTCTTTAACGATTTAAATTGAATACGATCTTGTTCTTTATCGTTAAACCATTTAAAGTATGTCATACTACAAGCGAAGAAGAAGAATAGTACCGCTACGAAGAAACCGATGAACATTGTAATTGCTCCTGATTCCCTTATATTTTTATAAGCGAGCACCGAGTTATTTAACTCCTCTTGCTTATCTGGTGCAATCTCCTTTTTCAAATCTAACACAAGGTCTTCCGTACTTTTCCAGTCTTCTATATAATAACCATAATATTTCGTCTTTTCTTCATCTGGTACAAGCTTTGCGTATTTCTCAAAATCTTGATCATTCACAATGAGATATTCACTATCATTAAAAACAGAAAATGAAGTTGGCTCATTTAATTGAACAGATTGCTTTTGTCCGTTAATTTTAATTTCATACGGTTTCGTACGATCTATCTTCATCATATCATTCGCCATATCCATTATGACCATCGTTGCACTACCTGGTGCATTATGAACTTCTCTAACTTGCTCTCTCTTTTGTTTACGTACTTCAGCGTTATATTCTTTTTCTGAAACAATCGCCATTGGTATCTCATGTTCACTGTTAAACATTGTGATTTTTTGCGTTCCAGGAAGTTTTACGTACGTTACTTCTCGCGCTTCTTCAAATCCGTGTTTTTTTATTAATTCTTTTGTTTTTCCCTCTTTTATGACATTATGCATATGGATTCCCTTTTCCTCATAAGAAATAGCATGCGGGGTACTAGTTACTGCCTTATAACTCATATCCTCAAAAAATACGTACAGCGTACCAACTGCTGAAGATACAACCGCCGTAATGATAGAAATTACAAATAGAAAACGGGCATTATCTTTCATTTTATAAATAAGATTGCTAAGTACGAACATATTTGGATATGTATAAAAAGATTTTTTTCGTTTTTGTAATGCCTTTAATACGACTGTACTACCTTGTGTAAATAGTAAATAAGTTCCGCCTATCGTCAGCCCTACAATCGGTAAAAACAGGATGACAAAATTCATAAATGTTACTTGGAAGCTAAGTACATATGCAACAATAATACATCCTATACCAACTACGCATAACCATGTAAACGCAAAAGGTTCTACTTTCTGTTTTCTTGCTTCTCTTAATAAATCAATAATTTGCAAGCGTCCTACTGTCCAAACGCTAAACAATGATAGAATTAAAAATAGAATTAAGTATACACCCGCTGTAATCAAAACCGCTTTACTATTCCATACGAGTGGAAGTGTTTTATCTATTTTCAATATTACGCTTAATGCTTGGAAGAATAATTTTGAACAAAGCATACCAAGTCCAATACCTACTACAATTGCAATACTACCTAACATAAGCTGTTCTAATATAATCATTCGGCCAAGTTGTGATTTTGTTCCGCCTATTAATGTTAATAGACCAAACTCTTTTTTCCTTGCTCTTAAAAATGTTGAATTTGCATATAAAATAAAAAGTGCTGAGAAGATGACTACAATATAATTCATCGATTCTAACCCTTTTGAAATCATCTCCCTCATACTAATATTACCGCTTACGACATCTGGATGATAAATGAAGGAAGCATACATGAAAAATACGACAATCGATAAACAACTGCTAATAAGAAACGCTTTATAATTACGCCAATTTCCTTTTACGTTATTAAGCGCGAGCTGGCGAAAGTTCATGATATTCTCCTCCTAGCATCGCAAGTACGTCCAAAATTTCTTGGAAAAAGGCTTGTTTCGTTCTTCCCTTATGTATTTCTGAGAAAATCTCTCCATCACGTATGAAAAGAATACGTTCGCAATAACTCGCCGCTACTGGATCATGCGTTACCATTGCAATTGTTACTTTCTTTTGTTCATGCAAATCTTGCAACGCGCTCATTAATGATTTTGCCGACTTAGAATCTAAGTTTCCAGTTGGCTCATCCGCTAAGATTAACGTCGGTTCATGAATAATCGCTCTCGCAGCTGCTGCACGTTGTTGTTGGCCGCCTGATACTTCATATACTTTTTTATTTAAAATGCCTTCGATATTTAAAAACTTTGCAATCTCAAGCACTTTTGCATCGATTTCATTTACAGATTTCTTCGCCATTACAAGTGGTAAAATGATATTTTCTTTAATCGATAGCGTATCAAGTAAGTTAAAATCTTGGAAAATGAATCCTAAATGTGTACGGCGAAACTCCGCTAATTTTGCAGCACGCATTTGATTAATTTCTTCGCCATTTACAAGCACATGACCTGAAGTTTGCTTATCAATTGTTGCTAATAAATTTAAAAGCGTTGTTTTTCCGCTTCCTGAAGGACCCATAATCCCTACAAATTCGCCTTCTTCTATTTTAAAATTTATATCATTTAAAGCAGTCGTCGCTACTGAACCTTTTGATTGATACACCTTCGTTAATCCTTTTACTTCAAGAACACTCATTTCTAATCCCCCTATGTGTTTTCTTCTTACATTTACTATAAGAAAAATAAGAAAAAGAAACGAGTGATTTCCCTTACAAAACGTTTTGTTATCTTACAGTTTTGTCATTTTTCTCATTAATGTATGATATTCTTCATCTTTTGCAAATTGGAACGTAAATGTTGTCCCTTCCCCTTCAGCCGATTGCACATAAATACCGTGATGTAAATTATCACAAATTTCCTTCGTAATATATAAACCCATTCCAGTCGCTTCTCTCGTTTTACGGCCATTTATCCCCGTAAAGAACGGATCAAATATACGCTTTACATCTTGCTCCGGAATACCGATTCCATTGTCTTTAATATGTAATAACACCTTTTGATCTTTCTCTTCAATTTGAAATTGAATTTCCTTTTTCTCTGCTTCTGAAATTCTCGTATACTTAATTGCATTTACAACAATTTGCCCTATAGCAATACTAAGCCATTTTCTATCAGATGCAACCATACAAGTATCTTCTTCAAACATTACTTTCGGAAATACAGACGATTGAATGAAAGACTTTCGATTTTCATTAATAATACCTCGAATAATATCTATCACATTTACTACTTCTACTTTATAATCTTTCGCAAATTGCTCTAACCTTGCCATATGTAACGCTAAATCTAAACCATTTAGTATACGGTTATTTTCTTCACGAATACTTTCAACTGTTGCTCTCGCTTCACGATGCTCTTTACCAAACTTCTGTAATAGTAACTCAATAACAGATACTGGTGTCTTCATTTGATGAATCCATTGGTTCATAAATATCATTTGCTGTTGCTCTTTCGCATGCTGTTTATGAACTTCATTCATATATTGCTGTCTTAATAGCGTAAAAGATTCAACGATCATCTCTTGTTCTGTCGTATACGAAGTATCAATAAGTAAAGAATCATGTAATGTATTTCCATCAGCAACATATTTTTCGATTCTCTTAAAAAAAACACTTCTTTTTCGGTAATCGTAAATGAGGTATACAGTAAACACAACTGTCCCTAATAAAAGTCCGTATAACCACGTACTCCAATCAATTGATCTTTTTTCTAAAAGACTTTGCAACTGCAATACGAGTCCAAATAAACAAAGACTTACAACATAAGAAAGAAGTAAAGCAAAGCGGTCTATGAGGTAACTTTTAACCTGCATGCCCTTCACTCCACTCTGTAAGAAGCGCATAACCGTATCCACGTTTCGTTACAATCGCATTTTTAATACCTAGCTCCTCTAGTTTCTTCCTTACGCGCTTTACATTCACAGTCAGTGTATTATCATCAACAAAAGCTACTTCATCCCACAGAGCTTCTAACAATTCTTCACGTGTTACATATTGATTCGCTTGTTTCATTAAACACTCTAATAAGTAAAATTCATTTTTTGTCAGCTCTGTTTGTTGCCCTTGCCACTCAACAACGTGTTGGGACGGGAATAACAAAAGTCCATTCACACCTAAACAATCACTTTCTGCCGCAGAAGCATACTCACCATACCCACGTCGAAGTGCACTTTTCACCTTAGCCATGACAATATCTAAATGGAATGGCTTTGTAATGTAATCATCTCCGCCATTTTCAATTGCCATTACTTGATCCATTTCCCCTGTTCTTGCAGAAACAAAAATAATCGGCGCATTCGATACAGTGCGGATTTGACGACACCAATAGAAACCATCAAAATATGGTAAATTGATATCCAGTAATACGAGATGTGGATTCACTTTTACGAATTCATCTTTTATATGACGTAAATCAATTGCTCTAAATGATTGATAGCCATACCTTTCTAAATGCTCCTCTAATATTCCCGCAATTTTCTCATCGTCTTCTACAATTAATATTTTATACATGTTCTCTTTCTCCCCATAAATATTCTTCTAAAATTACTTCTTTTTCTATTATAAATTGAAAATTTAATTAGTGGGGATTTTTTCCTATCTTCGTAATTTTTAACTAGCAGCCTGATTCACACCTAACTTCTTTGCTTCAGCTGAATTTTGAGGCGGGAATCTTACTACTTGCAAATAGCAGAATAAAAAAAAGACCGCCATACTTTGGCAGTCTTAATCGATAAATTCAAATTCATATTCAAGAATTTTTACAATATCTCCGTCTTTTGCACCACGTGCACGAAGCGCTTCATCAATACCCATTCCGCGCATTTGGCGAGCGAAACGACGTATAGATTCATCACGTGAGAAGTCAGTCATTTTGAATGTCTTCTCGATATCATAACCAGAAATAACAAACGTGCCGTCACTTTCACGTGTAATTTCAAATTTAAGACTTTCAGCATCAAATTTATACATTACACTTGCTTCAGACTCTTCAACAACATCGTACATTGGGAATTCTGGTGTTGTTTCTAATAAGTTCGCTACTTCAAATAGTAAATCACGAACACCTTGTTTCGTTACAGCTGAGATTGGGAAGATTTTTACTTCGTCTCCCACTTTCTCTTTAAATGCTTGTAAGTTTTCTTCTGCATCCGGCATATCCATTTTGTTTGCTACAACAACTTGTGGACGCTCTGTTAAACGCATATTATATTCTTTTAATTCATTATTAATTGTGACATAATCTTCATATGGCTCACGGCCTTCTAAACCAGACATATCAATAACATGTACAATTACACGTGTACGTTCGATATGACGTAAGAATTGGTGTCCAAGTCCGACGCCAGCATGTGCGCCTTCAATTAGTCCAGGAAGGTCAGCCATAACGAAGCTGCGGTTATCACCAGTTTCAACAACACCAAGATTAGGAACGATTGTTGTAAAGTGATACTCTGCAATTTTCGGACGCGCTGATGATACAACAGATAATAATGTAGATTTACCTACACTTGGGAATCCAACAAGTCCAACGTCTGCTAGCACTTTAAGTTCTAGAATGACATCACGTTCTTGACCTGGTTCTCCGTTCTCAGCGATTTCAGGTGCTGGATTCGTAGCTGTTGCGAAACGCGAGTTACCACGGCCACCTCGGCCACCTCTTGCGATTACAGCTGTTTGTTCATGCGTTACTAAATCGGCAAGAATTTGACCTGTTTTTTCATCTTTTACTATTGTTCCTGGTGGAACCTTTACGATTAAATCTTCAGATTTACGTCCGTGCTGACCTTTACTCATTCCGTGCTGACCACGATCAGCTTTGAAATGACGTTGGTAGCGGAAGTCCATTAATGTACGTAAGCCTTCCTCAACAACGAAAACAACATCTGCGCCTTTACCACCGTCGCCACCTGCTGGGCCACCTTTTGGAACATACTTCTCACGACGATACGCAACCATTCCGTTACCACCGTCGCCGCCTTTTACATATATCTTGACCTGATCTACAAACATTATTTCACCACACTTTTTTCGATTGGTTGTAATATAACTGAGACTTCTTCGTCTCGTACTGTATAAGAAATGGAATACCATTTATTGTTTTGGTTCGCAAGCCAATTCTGTAGTTCTTCTACACTCGTTAGCTTACCACGAAAATCAAAAAAGAAACGAGCATTCTCCGCGTCACATTCAATTGTGATACAAACATAATTTTCAACATATACGTCTAAACTATGCTGAAGCATTGAGAAGAATTGATTCGCCCATGTACATACAGTCTCATCTAAGTGAGATAAGTTATGTAATTCTCCTAATACTTCGTACTCCAATAAGCACGGCTGCTGTTTCCAATTATATGTTAAAATCCACTCTGAAAATAAAGGCATTGATAACCCCATCAGATTGGATTCTTGTCTCGCTTCTTGGACAAAACGATCGATGAGCCGATGAATCTCTTCCACTTTTCCAAGGGAAAGGTTTCCTTTAACCATCTGCATACGATTGAGCCAATCATGTCTTGAATGACGCAACGCATCTATAATTGTCCATTTTTCATTCATTTAGATACCCCTTAATATAGAAAAACTCTAACCTGCACTCAGGTTAGAGTTTTCCGTGAGTTCTTATGCTTCTTGAGCAACAGGATATACGCTCACTTGTTTGCGGTCACGGCCAAGACGCTCGAAGCGTACTACGCCGTCAACTTTCGCGTATAAAGTGTCATCGCCACCACGACCAACGTTAACACCTGGATAAATTTTTGTACCGCGTTGACGGTAAAGAATTGAACCACCTGAAACCGTTTGACCATCTGCGCGTTTAGCACCAAGACGTTTTGACTGAGAGTCACGACCGTTCTTTGTACTACCTACACCTTTCTTAGATGCGAAAAACTGAAGATCTAATCTTAACATACGTTACACCTCCTGCACTTTTTCTATTAAACGGATATACTTTCCGTAATCAAGTTCGATCGTCTTTAGCGAAACAACTAATCCTTCTAAAAGCGTTTGAGCTTTTTCTGCTGCATGAACGTCTAAATCATTAGGCAATTCATACGTTAAGAATCCACCATCACTTCCGAGTTCAATAGTTGCCTGCACATTACAAAGCTCTTCCACTGCATTTATAGAACCAAACACAACCGCTGTAGTTCCAGCACAGACAAGGTCTTGTCCATGTGGCGCATAATCGGCATGTCCAGTCATTTTAAATGATTGGATACTTCCTAATTTCGTGCGACTTATCGTAATTTTAATCATGTTAACCTGAATTAAGCGTTGATAGCTTCAACAACTAGCTTAGTGTAAGGTTGACGATGACCTTGTTTCTTACGATTGTTCTTTTTCGCTTTGTATTTGAAAACGATGATTTTCTTAGCGCGACCTTGTTTTTCAACTTTAGCAGTCACTGTTGCGCCTTCTACAACTGGGCTACCAACTTTAACGTTTTCGCCACCAACGAAAAGAACTTTGTCAAAAGTAACAGTTTCACCAGCTTCAACATCTAATTTTTCAATGTAGATTGCTTGACCAGCTTCAACTTTAATTTGTTTTCCACCTGTTTCGATAATTGCGTACATACTTGCACCTCCTCTTAATTACTAAGACTCGCCAAAAACGAGGTAGACATAAATGCCTTTAGGGAACCTGTCTTGTGCGGTTGTAGCATATAGCCGTTTAGGTGCTATAAACTATAACATAAAGATGTTATCATGAATCATAGACGGTTGTCAATAAATGTTCTGCTAACTATTTTTTCCGTTCTACAATTTCTTTTTTACTTCCAAATCTTATAATAGCGTACTTTTCGATAGTATCATCTTTGAAATAAATTTCAAATGGAATATTTTTTTGTAATTCTTTTTGTAAAAATTGTTTTTGCAGATCTTGAGGTGCAGCAATTAATACTGCTTCATCCTCTATATTGCCATATGTAATGAGTTCTCGCTCTAACTCATAAGCAATCGTTTCATACGACATTACATACCCCGTCGCCTTACACGGTACACACTCTTCTAGCAATACGTCACGTAAAGAATGTTTTTTACGTTTACGTGTCATCTCCAAAATCCCTAACTCAGTAAACCCAAGTACTCTTGTATAAGTGCGATCATTTTGCATAGCAGCTATGAGACGTTCTCTTACCTTTTCTTTATCTTCTCGTTTTTTCATATTAATAAAGTCGATTAATATCATTCCACCAATATCACGAAGTCTTAATTGGCGAGCGATTTCGTCAGCGGCCATTTCATTTGTACGAAGTACTGTATCTTGTAAATTTTGTTTTCCGGTAAACTTCCCCGTATTCACATCTATTACAGTCATCGTCTCCATTTGTTCCACAATCAAATAAGCACCGTTTTGGAGCCACACAATTTTTTGAAGTGCTTTTTCAATTTCTCGCTCTATTCCGAAATGATTAAACATCGAAGATTTTTCATTATAAAAAGATACTTTTTCTTTTCCGACCTTGTCTTCTAATTCTTTTACTACACTTCTTGTATCTACAACTATTTTTTCGATTGTTTCAATTGGATTCTCTTGAAATACACGATCTAAAAAAGTCGCTGGTCGATGAAGTAATAGCGGTGCCTTTCCTTGGCCCTCTTTTCTTTTTAACTCTTCATATAACTGCTGTAACCTTTGCATTTCAGTTTGTATTTCTTCAATTTCTCCTTTTTCAGAAGCGGAGCGGAAAATATACCCTCCTGTCCCTTCTACTTCAATTTCGAGTAACTGCTGTCTTCTTTTATTGTTTTTTATTTTCCGAGAAACAGCGCGCATTTCATCATATGGCATATAAACGACATATTTCCCGGTAAATTCTATATTCGCTGTTAATTTCGGTCCTTTCGTATCAATTGCCTCTTTCACAACTTGTACGAGTACTGCTTGTCCTTCATGTATACGATAAGAAGACGGTACATCATCATATGAAAGGTACGCATGTTTTTCTAAACCGATGTTTACAAATGCTGCATTCATTCCAGCAATTGTTCTTACGATACGTCCAACGTAAATATACCCAACAATCTCTTGTTCTTCATTACGTTTCCATAAAAATTCAACAATTTTGTTCTTCTCTTCAATTGCAACGCGCTTTTCCGATCCAGCATAGTTCATGTATAAGGTTTTCAAATTTCTTTCCTCACTTTATAATCTTCTTTGTTTTTACAATAATAAAAGGTTAGTGCTATCGTCAACACTAACCGATTAATTCTTCAACAGATGAAGTTGTTCGTTTTTCAGTAAAATACGCATAGAGTAATTCATTTTCATCCAATGTGTAATGCTCTTTATATTCTCCATGGACGATAATAGAATGCTTATATCCTCTACGAAATTTGGTGAAAATCGTATATAAACGATCTTCTGATTGCACCTCTATAGGTGCAATCTTTTCAATCCCTCTTTTATTTCCGTAATAACGCTCTAATAAAAAGCGCATAAACGCATAACGTCTTTGCTTCCATTCTTGATATAACGATATTGCTAAAAATATGAGTAGTACCCACATCATAATATTGTTACTATTCCAAAGTAACTGCCACCCTAATATGACACTAAAAAAAACACATGACAATTGCATCATTTTTTCATGTGCTTGTAAATAAGGAAAACGATATGATAATACATTAAACAACACTTTCCCGCCATCAAGTGGCCAAATAGGGAGTAAATTAAAGGCTAAAATAATTATATTATTCCACATAAAAAAATAATATAATTCCGCATTCAGCCAGCCAATCTCAAACAATATATACCCTACTAGCATCATCCAAATATGTTGAATAGGTCCTGCAATTACGACAACAAGTTCCTCTTTCAATGATTTATTTCCATGTTCCTCAAGCTCAGCCACACCACCAAACGGTAACAGTTGAATTTTTTTAATACGCCAATTATAATGCGCTGCTGCAAAAGCGTGACCGAGTTCATGAATGAGTACGATACAAAACAACAATAGTAACTCTTTAAAACGCGCCGTAAAAATACCAATAACTATAATAACCCAAAACAACGGATGCACTGAAATTTTCGTTAAAACTTCCTTATATTTAATCAAATGAAATCACCTGAATCGGATCAACAAATTTTTCATTCTTTTTTATTGCGAAATAAAATTTCCCATTTTTATTATTTGCATCATTACTCACCGTTCCAATTTTTTGTTTCTTTGAAACGTAATCATATAACTTTACTGACATATCATTTAAATTTGCATACCACGACTCCGTGCCATCTGCATGTTGAATTTGAACTGTATTTCCAAGTTCTTCTTTCTTACCCGCAAAAACAACTAATCCTTCATTTACTGACTCAACTGTTGCATTTGTAGCCGTTTGGACAAATACACCTTGGCCATTTTTTTGAAATCCTTGCATTACCTTTCCTGAAGCAGGAATTGCATAGTCTTTTTGCTGAATAGTCCCTTCCTTTTTCTCGTTAGGCGAATAGAAGACGAGAGGTTTTCCAAACTGTTTTTCATACCATTTCGCTACAGTAGCAAACTGAAACTCCTCTTTCATCACTTTTTCTGTAACAGCTTTAGCACCATCGAAAGAAGAAGGCGCATTCTTATACAAAATAGCAATTGAAAGAACTAAGATTGCTGATAATAAAACTTTGAAGAAAAAGACTTCCTTTCGAAACAAAGGATGAATTTCCTTTTCTCCCTCTTCAATAAATACCCCTTCACTATCAAAATTCCCCCCGGCAAAATACTGCTCTTCCTCCATTCTTTCTTGCTCTGCCTTCCTTTTCGCAATCCGCTTTTTAATTTCTTCTACACTTCTATTCTTCATACTGTCTCCCTTCTTTCGCTAACCTTATTTAAATAGAAACAGTTGTATACAGTTTGTACATATGTATGAGCTAGGAAAGAAAGATATTCGTATGAAGAAAAAAAGAAAGCACTTCGCATATGTGCGAAGTGCTCTTAACGGATGCCAAAGAAGTTTTTCATCTTTGTAAATACCGATACCTTTTCTTGTTCAAATGCTTGTAATGGTACATTCTCACCCAACAAGCGTCTTGCAATATTACGATAAGCTAACGCTGCTTTTCCACTAGGTTGCAACGCTACAGGTTCACCTGTATTTGTAGCACGAATAACTTCATCATCGTCTTCAACAACACCAAGAAGCTCGATTGATAATGTACGTACGATTTCATCAACATCTAACATATCCTGTTCATGAAGCATATGACTACGCACACGGTTAATAACAAGTTTCGGTGGTTCAATATCCTCTTTTTCTAAAAGCCCAATAATACGATCTGCATCACGCATTGAGGATACTTCTGGCGTCGTAACAACGATTGCTTTATCCGCACCAGCTACCGCATTTTTAAATCCCTGCTCAATCCCCGCAGGACAATCAATTAATATGTAATCATAATCTTGACGTAATACTTGTATTAATTCATCCATTTGTTCAGGTGTTACCGCTGATTTATCACTCGTTTGTGCTGCAGGTAATAAATAAAGATCATCAAAACGTTTATCTTTAATAAGAGCCTGAGGTAAACGACAACGCCCTTCAACGACATCAACAAGATCAAATACAATACGATTTTCCAGCCCCATTACTACGTCTAAATTTCGAAGACCAATATCTGTGTCAATTAAGCACACTTTCTTTCCAGATAAGGCTAGGGCTGTACCAATGTTCGCAGACGTTGTAGTTTTACCTACTCCGCCCTTTCCAGATGTAATTACTATTGCCTCTCCCACAGCTATACAATTCCCCTTTCTAACTTTGTTAAATTAGGTCTAAGATGAGTGAGAAGTTGCAGGCGATCGACAACAATGTGATTGTCCTCATTAATATACGCACATTCTGCCGTCTCCGCTCCGTCTTCTTTCTCTTCCGGAGCCCGCATTGCCACATCACTAATTCGAAGTTGCATCGGGTTCATAACAGATGCAGCAATTACAGCCTCTGAATCCCCATAATACCCAGCATGTGCAATCCCTCTTAATGATCCTACGACAAAAATATTCCCCCCAGCGATAACCGTTCCGCCTGGATTAACATCTCCAATTAACAATAAATTTCCTTTTACATGTAAAACTTGTCCAGAGCGAACAATTTTGGAAATAGGGACAATCTCTGTTTCTTCTTTCCATGCTATTGCTTCCGATTTAGTTATAACATCACTTTCAATTGAATCCACAACAAGATTCTTTTTATTACGAATTAACGTACGAAGCTCTTCTTGGTGGACTTCTGTTAAATAACGATTTCCCACTTTCACATGCACTTCAATTAAAGAACGCCCATCGCCATCATAGTAATGTGTAGATAGTTTTTCGTCCAATTCTTTCAGTAATTCAGAGAATGAACAGCAGTCATCTAAATGAAGCGTTATCCCGTCTTTTGTCCCTTTTATCGTTACATTTTGTTGCTTTTTTTCTTCCACTAAAGTTCACCCCACCGATTCAATTCGACATAAAATTAGAAAATCCTTTTTTCTTTTTCTTCCATCGCTCTTGAAAGACGCACTAAATATCGTCTCAGTGGGAAACAAACTATCAATATGAAAATTCCATTCAGCAATAAAGTAGAAAGGAGACGATCCGTGAAAAAGACATACGCCGACATATGAGTACGTCCTAACAAAGTTAAAAATCCATACACATAATATTCTAATGCTACAATGCTAGCTAATACGATAGACACAACAATGAATAAATTCAATTGTAGTACCTTCATCACACTATAAACTAAATAAGCTAAAATCGGATAAGCAAATATATATATACCGACAAGTTCTGTGTATACGGTATCAAATAAGAAACCAAATAATAGCCCGTAATAAATCCCTTGGACCGGACCATAGTACACAGTAACAAAACATAACACAATGATAAAGAAATGCGGCGCTGCTATACTGTCTTTCCAAAAAACTTCTGTTGGAACAATAGTAGCAAACATATTTTCAAACAGAAAAACAAAAAGGAGCAAAAGAGGAAGAGCTGCTCTTTTTAAAATCTTCATCATCTCTTCTCCTCCTCCTATTCTAATGGCGCTGATTTCATATCACGTTTAGCTACTATAATATGCTCTACGTCATTTAAATCAGCGGCAGGTTTTACATAAGCTGTTTTTGTTAAACCGTATGCATCTGGTTGAACATCAACGATTTCCCCAATCTCAAGACCTTTGGGGAAAATCTCCCCACCAAGTCCAGACGTTACAACCATTTGACCTTTAGCTACTGGTGCATCAGAGCCAATCTTTGTGAAAAGTAACAATTTTTTTTCTTTGTCATAACCTTCGATTAAACCGAAGATATTTTCATTTCCATGTACAACAGCAGAAACACGATTTGTTCGACTCATAGAACTTAACAACTCTACTGATGCTGTAAATTGAGATACACTTTTCACGCGTCCAACTAAACCTTTTGAAGTCATAACAGCCATATCCTTTTTAATCCCTTGCTGTGCTCCTTTATCAATTCCAATTAAATCGTACCATTTATCTGGATTGCGAGAAACAACAGTAGCTGGAATTTCAGAAAAATCGCTCGGCAACTCTTTTTTTTCAGTTAGCTGTCTTAATTTATTGTTGTCTTCCTCTAATTGCTTCACTTTAACTGATAAACTCGCATAGTTATCTATTTTTGCTTTTAATTCTTTATTCTCTTCATACGTGCGCTTTACATCCTCTACATTTTCAAAGAATCCAGCTACATATTTCGCTGGCTTTTGGAATACACGTTCTACAACACCGACAGTGTCTTTAACAAACTGCTCTGGCCATGTTAAACTGTTCCGTTCTTTCAATGAGATTCCAATCAATGCCACGAGAAGAATAATACTAACTAACAAAACAATTAATCTTTTGTTTAAGAAAAACTGTGGCACGTTCACACCCTCTTAATTCCATTGATTTTTATTTTGCAATATTATCGAGCAGCCGTTTTGAAAAGATCGATATTATCTAATGCTTTTCCTGTTCCAATTGCTACGCAATCTAATGGATCTTCTGCAACAAGAACTGGCATATTTGTTTCTTCACTAATCACTTTATCTAAGTTACGTAGTAATGCACCACCGCCTGTTAATACAATACCGCGGTCCATAATATCTGCCGCTAATTCAGGTGGAGTTTTTTCCAACGTATTTTTAACTGATTCTACAATTGCATCTACTGTATCTTTTAATGCATCCGCAATTTCTTCTGGTTGAATTAGTACTGTTTTTGGTAAACCACTTACTAAATCACGACCACGAATTTCCATAGGCTCGATACCTTCTGGCTCGCCTGCAGAACCGATTTCTAATTTTAATGCCTCTGCTGTTCTTTCACCAATCATTAAGTTATAGCTTTTCTTAATGTACTGAATGATTGAATCATCCATATCATCACCAGCAACACGAACTGATTGACTTGTTACGATACCACCTAATGAGATGATTGCAACTTCTGTTGTACCACCACCGATATCAACAACCATACTACCAGTTGGTTCCCAAACAGGTAAGTTCGCACCAATTGCTGCTGCAAATGGTTCTTCGATTGGATATGCATCACGAGCACCCGCTTGACGAGTCGCATCAATTACTGCACGTCTTTCAACAGCTGTAATACCAGACGGTACACATACCATTACATACGGTTTACGTGAGAAGAAGCCGTTTGATTTTTGAGCTTGTTGAATGTAATATTTCATCATTGTTGCTGTTGTTTCGTAATCAGCAATTACACCGTCTTTCATCGGACGAAGTGCTACTACGTTTCCTGGTGTACGACCAATCATCTGTTTTGCATCGCTACCTACAGCAACGATTTGTTTCGTATCAGTTTGTAATGCTACTACTGAAGGTTCACGTAAAACTACACCTTTTCCTTTTACATATACAAGCGTGTTCGCAGTTCCTAAATCTATTCCAAGATCGCGAGTAAAGCCACCAAATCCAAACATATTTTTTATCTTCCTTTCTTGTTTTCACGGACTCATTTTTTTCTTATTTTATATTATAAAAACAGTACGTTTTTTATATCTATATCCTTTTTGCAGATAATTTTCTACAAAAAACTCATAAATCACATTATAAAACAAAATAAGTAAAAAGCATAGTCTTAAATATGACCTTTTTCCTTTAAACTCACGAATTTATGGTCACCTATTATAATATGATCAAGCACTTCAATTCCAATAATCTGGCCGCATTCTACTAAACGTTTTGTTACTTCAATATCTTCTCGGCTCGGCGTAGGATCTCCTGAGGGATGGTTATGAAGACATATGATAGAGGCTGCTGCACGGCGGAACGCTTCTTTAAAGACTTCTCTTGGGTGTACAATTGACGTGTTTAGACTTCCAATGAATATCGTTTGCCTATGTATAACTTGATTTTTTGTATTTAAATATAAACAAACAAAATGCTCTTGTTGTAAAAAGCGCAGTTCTTCCATCATGTATTTCGCACAATCTTCTGGGCTTCGAATGCTATATCGATTTTGATACTCTAAACGTACCATTCTTCTACCTAGTTCAAAAGCAGCCATAAGCTGAGATGCCTTTGCAATCCCAACACCATGAATACTAATTAATTCTTCTAACGTTGCATCTTTCAACATACGTAAACCATCAAAGTGATGTAAAATTTTATCTGACAACTTTAAAACTGTCTCTTCTTTAGAACCTGTTCTGAGTAACACTGCAAGAAGCTCCCGATTTGATAAACTCCCTGTTCCTTCTAATAATAAACGCTCCCGTGGCTGTTCTTCTCTGACAACATCACGAATACCGTTCATCTCTCCACCCCTTTTACCTGTTCTCTCAAAGAAAACCCCATGCAATTTTACGCATGGGTTACATCAATATCAAATTGTTTTAATTCCCGGACAAGACGTGCAATTGGTAAGCCGACTACACTGTAGTAATCTCCTTGAATATGTTGAACAAAAATAGACCCTTTTCCTTGAATACCATAACTTCCTGCTTTATCAAGAGGTTCTTTCGATGCAACATATACGTCAATTTCCTCTTCTGTTAATTCCCAAAACGTAACTTCTGTACGCTCATAAAAAGTGACCGTTTTTTCTTTCGATATAATTGCCACACCTGTATATACTTCGTGTGTTTTTCCTGATAATAATTGTAACATTTCTTTCGCCTCAACCTCATTAGAAGGCTTTCCAAGAATACGCGACTCATATGTAACGATTGTGTCTGCACCTAACACAATGTGATCACTATTATTTTCTGCTACCGCAGATGCTTTTTGCAAGGCAAGGGACATAACAATATCAGGAGGTGATGAATACGCACCAATCGTTTCTTCTACTTCACTTACAACGATTTCAAATGGTACGCTAGCTAACTCCAGCAATTCCTTCCTCCGAGGTGATCCTGAAGCTAAAATAATTTTTCTCATATTTTCTCCTTCCTTTCTCACATGAAGCAGAACAATTTACATCAATCGTATCAAAAGAATAGTTTATCCACAAATGAAAGAAATATTATTTTCTCTAAACAAAATAATATTTCTTTACTGCATACGATTATATTCCAGCCATAGAGAAAGTACTTTGCTCTAAATTTAAAAGAAAAGAAAGAAGTATAGACACTTCTTTCTTCATCATTTCATTATCTTATCATTTCACTTTTTGTGAAACAATTTTTTCATACGAAAGTATACCATCAATAACAACTTGATTTAATTTCGCCAAAGATTCTTTATCGCTCTTTCCGTCCTTCACTGTTTGCACAGCTATTGACGTATACATATACAGCTTTTTTACCTCCTCCTGCTTCATACTTTTCCCTACTTTTTCAATTGATTTCCATTCTTTCTCAATTACTTCTATATCTTTTGCATTACTTTTCCCACCAGCTTGTACGCTAGAAGCATATTTTGCTAAATGAGTATATAATGGCTGTACTTTTGTTAAGAACGCTCCTATTTCTTTATCATCTTTAAGCAACGCTTTATCCGTAATATCCCAGTTCTTTTTTAAAACGGAGACACCATCATTTTTATACTGCGTCATTAATTGATTTATAGCCTGTTCATCGCTAGCAATACCAACAATTAGTGCATACTTATCACCGCTCGGTTTCAAAGCAGCAACCCCTCCGTTACCTTTCCATTCTTCAAGAGCGGCCTGTCCCGTTTCTTTGGAAGAATAAAGCCCACCTTGAACAAAAAATAATTTCATTGGCTCTAATGACGTTCCTGTCTGTTTTTTTTGTTTTTCCTCTTTTGATACTGGTGTTTGTTCTGCCGTTCCATCCACCTTTGATTCTTCATTTCCAGTCTGCTTCGAAGCCGTTACCGTACTTTCCCCTGTTGTCCCTTGTCCTGTAAGTAACTGCAGCATTCCCATTCCAAACGCCGTACCAATTATAATTGCAGTTGCAACAATTACAATTAATGTATTACTCCACTTCTTTCTGTATTTTTCCATGGGCGCTGATTTCTTTTTTTGAAACGGAACAACGTTTTTCGGTCTTTCACTTTCCACTACCATCCATTCAAACTCATCTTTCTTCTTCTCTTCATACTTCGCTTCTGTTCCATTTACTTTCACTGAGATCGTTCGTGATTGCTTGTCCATACACTCACACCTCACCTCTTGTCGTTGTCCGCATCATATCATATTCATTTCACAAAAAAACGAGATATTTGTCAGAGGAATTCGCCAAATAACCCTATATAATTATCTTATATGTATGCATTTGACTTCATTTGTAGAACAAAAAACTAGATAGCAAAGGCTATCTAGTTTTTCTCGCGAATATATTTTCTAACTTCAGAAATGAAATATAGAGAACCCGTTATGATAAAGACATCATTTCCCCCTATCATTTCAACCTTTGTATCAATTGCCTCTTTCCAATCTTCAAAGACTATTTTTGATTTTTTTTGCGAATGCGCTGCAAGTTTGTCAGCGGAAATGGCACGATCAAAGGCGAATGTTGTAAAAATAATTTCATCGGCAATTGTTTCTAATTGACCTACCATGTTATGCAACTGTTTATCACCAAGCGCAGTAAATAAAACTATTATATTTTTATCTTTATAATGTGCCTCTACTGTTTTTACAAGACTCTCAATACCTTCTGGATTATGAGCACCATCTATTATAATATCAGGATTACTTTTCAGCTTTTCAAATCGGCCAATCCAATACGCTTCATGTAATCCAGCTCTTATTTCCTCTTCCTCAATTAAAAATGATACATATGTTTTTAAATACATAATTGCCATAAGTGCTAGTGAGGCATTTCCTACTTGGTGAACACCTTTCATTGACATTCGAACATCTTCAAAAGATGCGAAAGGACAAGCAAAATCAAAACGTTCCCCATCTTCGTTAGACTGTTTATGTAACGCTGTAAAATGTTTGCCCAGTTCATATAAGTTTGCATGATTTTCCTTTGCAACCTTTTGAATGACCTGCAATGCTTCATCATCTTGCACGCCTGTAATAACCGGAACACCCGACTTAATAATTCCTGCCTTCTCATACGCAATTTCTCCTAGTGTATCCCCTAAAATATGCATATGATCGTGGCCGATATTTGTAATAATTGTGAGAATAGGATGAATCACATTCGTAGAGTCAAAGCGCCCTCCAAGCCCTGTTTCAAATAAAACAACATCACAGAAATTGATTTTACCGAAATAACAAATTGCCATAACAGTAATAATCTCAAACTCAGTCGCTTCCCCTAAATCCGTCTCGTCTAGTTTTTCAACGACTGGCTTTACCATGTTTACAAGTTCCGCAATCTCTTCATCTGCAATTGGTGTTCCGTTCACACTAATACGCTCATTAAATGTTTCAATGTAAGGAGAGGTAAATGTTCCAACCTTATATTTTGCGCCTTCTAGCATGTAGCGCATATACGTTAAAGTTGAACCTTTTCCATTTGTACCAGCAAGATGAACACATTTTATATGACGCTCTGGATTTCCGAGTTCTTCTAGCATCCAGCTCATTCTTTCTAATCCTGGTTTAATACCAAACTTCAATCGACTATGAATCCACCCTATCGCTTCTTCGTATGTATGTATCACGTATGTTTTCCCCTTTCAAAAGACAACCTTCATCATTCTATTATACGCAAAGAAAAGAGACTCACCAATATAGTGAGTCTCTAAAATACACTTTATTTCTCAAGATCTGCTAGACGTTGGCGAACTGCTTCGCGTTTTTCTAGGTAATCTTGCTCTTTCGCACGCTCTCCGTCAATAACTGCCGCAGGAGCTTTCGCTACGAAGCCTTGGTTTGAAAGTTTCTTCTGTACACGTTCTACCTCTTTATCGAACTTCTCAAGTTCTTTTTCAAGACGTGCTCTCTCTTCGTCAAGGTTGATAAGATCAGCTAACGGTAAGAATAACTCTGCACCTGATACGATTGCAGTCATCGCTTTTTCTGGCGCTTGTAAATTCGTTTGAATTGTTAATTCACTTGGGTTACAGAAACGCTCAATGTAAGAGCTGTTTTTCGTAAGTTGAGCAAGGATAGCCTCATCTTTTGCTTTAATTTGCATTTGAACTTTTTTGCTCATTGGCGTATTTACTTCTGCACGGATGTTACGAACAGAGCGAATGATATCAACTAGAAGGTGCATTTCTGCTGCCGCTTCTTTATCTTGTAAATCTTCGCGAACTGTTGGCCAAGCCGCTACTGTAATAGACTCGCCTTCATGCGGTAAATGTTGCCAAATCTTCTCTGTTACGAACGGCATGAATGGGTGTAATAGACGCATCGTTTGGTCTAATACGTAAGCTAAAATAGAACGAGTTGTTTTCTTAGCTGCTTCATCTTCACCGTATAGTGGAAGTTTCGCCATCTCAATGTACCAGTCACAGAAATCATCCCAAATGAAGTTGTATAATGAACGACCAGCTTCACCGAACTCATATTTATCCATGTTACGTGTTACACTTTCGATCGTTTCGTTTAAGCGAGTTAAAATCCACTTATCTGCAACTGATTTTTCACCAGTTAAATCGATTTCTTCATACTTCATATCATCCATGTTCATTAATACGAAACGTGATGCGTTCCAAATTTTATTAATGAAGTTCCAAGTAGATTCTACTTTTTCCATGCTGAAACGTAAATCTTGGCCTGGTGCACTTCCTGTTGATAAGAAGTAACGCATTGCATCTGCACCGTATTTCTCGATAACATCCATCGGGTCGATACCGTTACCAAGAGATTTACTCATTTTACGTCCCTGTTCATCACGAACTAAACCGTGAATTAATACATCTTTAAATGGACGCTCTCCTGTAAACTCTAAACCTTGGAAAATCATACGAGATACCCAGAAGAAGATGATGTCATAACCAGTTACTAAAGCATCTGTTGAATAGAACTTTTTAAAGTCTACTGCCTCTTCATTTGGCCAACCAAGTGTTGAGAACGGCCATAACGCTGAGCTAAACCATGTATCAAGTACGTCGTTATCTTGATTCCAGTTTTCAATATCCGCTGGCGCTTCAGTACCTACGTATACTTCACCAGTTTCTTTATGATACCAAGCTGGAATGCGGTGTCCCCACCATAATTGACGAGAAATACACCAGTCATGAATGTTTTCCATCCAGCGTAAGTATGTGTTTTCAAAACGCTCTGGTACGAACGTTACTTTTTCTTCTTCTTTTTGTTGAAGTGCTACTGCTTTTTCTGCAAGTGGAGCCATTTTTACGAACCATTGTGTTGATAAATAAGGCTCAACAACTGCACCGCTACGCTCACTATGACCTACTGAATGCATATGAGGCTCAATTTCTACTAATACGTCCGCTTCTTGTAAGTCTTTCACTAACGCTTTACGGCATTCGAAACGGTCCATACCGTTATACTTACCAGCTTTTTCGTTCATCGTTCCATCTTCGTTCATTACTAAGATGCGTGGTAAGTCATGACGGTTACCTACTTCAAAGTCATTCGGGTCATGAGCTGGTGTAATTTTTACAACGCCTGTTCCAAAGTCTTTTTCTACGTACTCATCGGCAATAATCGGAATCTCACGGCCTACGATTGGAAGGGTAACTGTTTTTCCGATTAAATGTTTGTAACGATCGTCTTCTGGATGAACTGCTACAGCTGTATCACCAAGCATCGTTTCTGGACGAGTAGTTGCAAGACGAATGTGACCAGAACCATCTGTTAATGGATAGTTCATATGGTAGAATGCACCTTGAACCTCTTTATGAATTACTTCGATATCAGAAAGAGCTGTACGTGTTGCTGGGTCCCAGTTGATAATATATTCACCGCGGTAAATTAAGCCTTTTTCGTATAATTGAACGAATACTTTATTAACTGCATCAGATAAACCTTCGTCTAATGTGAAACGTTCACGAGAATAGTCTAGTCCTAAACCAACTTTCCCCCATTGTTGACGAATGTGAGAAGCGTACTCTTCTTTCCACTCCCAAGCTTTTTCAAGGAATTTCTCACGGCCAAGATCGTAACGTGAAATACCTTCTTCACGAAGTTTTCCTTCTACTTTCGCTTGTGTTGCGATACCCGCATGGTCCATTCCTGGAAGCCATAATACATCGTATCCTTGCATACGCTTCGTACGAGTTAAAATATCTTGAAGAGTTGTATCCCAAGCATGACCTAAGTGTAACTTACCAGTTACGTTCGGAGGTGGAATTACAATTGTATACGGTTGTTTCTTCTCGTCTCCTGTTGCTTCGAAATATTTGCCTTCAAGCCACCATTGATAAAGGCCTTCTTCAACGGACATATGATCATATTTAGTTGGTAAATTCTTTTCCGTGTTTGACATTATTTTCCCTCCTTAAAATAAAAAATGCCCCTCATCCAAAAAAGGACGAGGGACATCGCGGTACCACCTTTATTTACAAACAAATTCAGAATTTGCTTATACTCTTAATTTGATAACGGACAAATCCGTCTTTTCCTAATGAGAACTATTCCGTTCAGAAAAGATGCTCCAGGGCTACCTTCTAACATAACTATCTAGAGAATCTCCCAGCTAATGATTCTCCTCTCTGAAGACGTTTCATGTTATACTCTTCCCCTTCAAGGCATTTATATGATTGTTAATTATTATATACAATAGTGTAAAAAACGAAACCTTATTCGTCAAGATAAATTTAAGACTATCACTTTCCGGGCGAATATAAAAAAGATAAGTAGCATCCTCCACTTATCTTTTTTACCCCTCTATTTACGGGCGGTAATACCCCCGCCACTGATTAAAGTTTCACTTTATCCGTTCCCTTGCTGGGCAGCTTGTAATTGTGACAGGAAATATTCTACATTGCTAACGAGCCAATGTGATTGTTGCAAGCTCTTTACTCCGCGAATCTCATTTTCCTTATTGCGACTCTGCCTTCTTTTTTTATAAGACTCAATTTGCCGAATAAATTGCGATGGATAGGTCATGTAAGCATACATAAGCAGTTGCTCTTCTTTCGTAAACGGGAAGTTTTTTTGGTACATTTGATACCATTCAAAACGATCACTTCGCGCAATTGGATATGTGTTTAAAGACCGCGAATAAAACCCTACAATATCTTGCACAGGCGTTGCAAACTTCGATTTTTCTAAACTAATAAAATAGCCATTCCGTTCATAGTCAAATAAAAAATGATTAAGTGACACGTTACCATGCACAAAAGTAATGCGTGTTTTATCTTTTTCTTTCATCGCATCGTTCCACTCATTTAATTGCTTCGTTGCAAATTCACGCGCCCTCATTACATGATGATAGTACGTACAATATTGTAATTCAAACGGAGACATATACCACTTCGCTTCAGATTCTACAAGAAACTCTTCTAACATCTCACCATCATTTTCCCAACGATCGGATATACTTGTGTAATGTTTTTCTAAATCTTCTTCTGTATATGTTTCTTCTTTCACCGTTTTTTGGTGCAACGTTCCAAGTGTTTGAAACATTTTATGGTATTGATCATTATCCTCGCCGTTTCCTTCCGCACGTTCTAACCAAGGCATTAAATAATAATTATAAGTCCCGTCACTTAAAATATAATTCCCATCCGTCGCATGGTATATAGGTACATAATTTGAAAAACCTTTCTCCTTCAAATATTGAATATGATGTAGAAAGTTATTCCGCTCTAACTTTCTATCTTCTATTTTCTTTAGCGCATATGGACCTTGATTCGTGTAAATTTTCGTTACACTTCCGTGCTCTTCCATATGCTGCGTATCCAATCTATATTGCCTTACAATGGGTTCATAGCGATTTCGTAATTCAATATCCATACGAATAACCCTTTCTATTCAAAACATAGCCTCTAGGACAATAGGGGAGTGAAAGCACTCACCCCCTTATTTCGCCTTTGCTTTTGAAACGGGAATATAAATAATTTGTCCCGTAGTTAAATATATATCTTCTGTTTGATTAACACGGTATAAGTTTTGTACAGACGTGTCATAACGTTCTGCAACAGATTCAATTGTATCCCCTTCTTGCACGAAATACATTCTTAACTTCGTAAATTCTTCTTCCGGTTCTTTCGTAAATAATTGTGTTAAATAAAGCGCATTTTCATCTCGCTGTGAGTATGCTTCTTCTTGCTCTTCCTGCTTTTTCGCCTTTTCTTTTTGATAATCTTTTCGTCCAAACAATTCAAATTGCAGCGTCGTTTCTTGCTCCTCTTCACGCTCCGCAAATTCATGTTCTGCCAATTCCTCTTCCGCTTCTTCTTGCCCTTTTCTTTCTTCTAGCTGGAACGGTTCAAATGCGTAATCTTCCCATTCATCCGATTCTTTATAGGTTGGTTCCGCTACATGCGGCGCGGGTCTATTTTCATCCTCTTCAGCTGAATCATTTTCTAACTCAGCATACGCCGTTTCTTCCTCTTCATCCTCGATTCTTTCCTCATCACATAAACCTGTAATAGATATATCCGCTAATAATTGTAAGCAACCATTTTCCTTCAATTCATAATCAAATTCTTCGATTGATACATATAATTCTTCAATTACTTTCACTCGATTTCTTGGAATTGATATTTCAAGTGGAAAGGAATGAACAAGTTCATTCACCCCATCTTCCCTTGTTTCTACATAATCAATTGACTTTGCTGGCGATAGTTCTCTTAATGAATAGGCCGAATCATCTTGCCTTGCAACATACTCCCCCGTTAAATCTAACTGCCCTCTCACGATAACTTCATGATCAAGCTCTTCTATCTCAACGTCTGGATCTAACGAAATTGACAAAAGTTCTTCGACTTCCTGTCCTTTTTGGAACCAAACAGATTCTTTTAATGAAAATCGTAACGAATGATCTGTTGTCACTTCTTTTCCCCCTCCCAAACTATATGTCATTACAGATTTATGTATGTAAAGCCCACTTTATGAATAAAAAAAATCGCTCCCCTTATGGAGAGCGATTTTCTCTAATATATTATGCTTGTAACTTTGACATTGCAATTTCAGCCGCTGCAATCGTCGCTTCAATATCTGCATCACTATGTGCTGTCGATAAGAACAAACCTTCAAATTGAGATGGTGGCAAGAATACACCTTGTTCTACCATTTCACGATAGTAAGCCGCGAAGAATTCTAAGTTTGAAGATTTCGCTGTATCGTAATTAATAACCGGCTCATCTGTAAAGAAAATACCAATCATAGAGCCTGCACGGTTAATATGATGAGGAATACCATGTTTTTCAGCCGCTTTACGTAGTCCCGCTTCTAACATTTCTGCTTTACGCTCAAACTCTACATATGATTCTGGCGTTAATTGTACTAACGTTTCATAACCTGCTGCCATTGCAAGTGGGTTACCTGATAAAGTACCAGCTTGATAAATCGGTCCGCTCGGCGCAACTTGACGCATAATTTCTGCTTTACCACCGTACGCCCCTACTGGTAAGCCACCACCGATTACTTTACCTAAACAAGTTAAATCAGGTGTTACACCGTAGTAACCTTGTCCGCAGTTATAAGCAACACGGAATCCTGTCATTACTTCATCAAAAATAAGCAGTGCACCGTTTTGTTCTGTTACTTCACGAAGCCCTTCTAAAAATCCTGGTTGCGGAGGAACAACCCCCATATTCCCTGCTACTGGTTCTACAATTACACAAGCAATATCATCACCGAATCGTTCAAAAGCGTACTTCACACTTTCTAAATCATTATAAGCTACTGTAATCGTATTTTTCGCTACACCTTCTGGTACGCCAGGGCTATCTGGTAAACCTAGAGTCGCCACACCAGAACCAGCTTTAATTAATAATGAATCACCATGACCGTGGTAACAACCAATAAATTTTAAAATTTTGTTACGGCCTGTATAACCACGAGCTAAACGTAGTGCACTCATTGTCGCTTCTGTTCCAGAGTTAACCATGCGGACAATTTCAATCGATGGTACACGCTCAATAACAAGTTTCGCTAATTTATTTTCGATTTCTGTCGGCGCACCGAAGCTTGTACCTCTTTCAGCAACAGATTTTAACGCTTCAACAACACGATCATTTGCATGACCATGAATTAAAGGACCCCATGATAATACGTAATCGATGTATTCATTTCCATCAATATCATATACTTTAGAGCCTTTTCCACGCTCCATAAACAATGGATTCATACCAACAGATTTAAAGGCACGAACAGGGCTATTTACGCCACCAGGCATTAAGTCTTGCGCCTCTTCAAACGCCGCAATCGATTTATCAAACTTTTTCATTATTTAGCGCCTCCTTCTTGTAACCACTTTGCTGCATCTTTCGCATGATACGTAATAATTAAGTCTGCTCCTGCACGTTTCATGCTAATTAATTTTTCAAGCACAACTTCTTTTTCATTAATCCAACCATTTTGCGCTGCCGCTTTAATCATTGAATATTCACCACTTACGTTGTAAGCAACGATTGGTAAATTAAAGTTATTTTTCACATCACGAATGATATCTAAGTAAGAAAGAGCTGGCTTTACAATTAAGAAATCAGCACCTTCCATTACATCTGATTCTGCTTCACGGAATGCCTCCATACGGTTCGCTGGGTCCATTTGATATGTTTTACGGTCACCAAATTGCGGCGCGCCGTGTGCAGCATCACGGAACGGTCCATAAAATGCTGATGAATATTTCACAGCGTACGACATAACTGGTACGTGTCCAAAACCATTCTCATCTAACGCATGGCGAATTGCTGTTACGAATCCGTCCATCATGTTTGATGGCGCAATAATGTCCGCTCCTGCTTTCGCTTGGCTTACAGCTGTTTTCGCAAGTACTGCAAGAGACTCGTCATTTAAAATAATACCATCTTCAATTACACCGCAATGACCATGGCTTGTGAATTGACATAAACATGTATCTGCAACTACTACTAACTCAGGGAACTCACCTTTAATTTGCTTAATGGCACGCTGTACAATTCCATGATCACAATATGCTGATGATCCAACTTCATCCTTTTCAGCAGGTAAACCAAATACAATAACAGAACGAATACCTAAATCAACAACCTCTTGCATTTCAGCTTGCAATAAATCTAAAGAGATTTGATATACGCCCGGCATAGAAGGAACTTCATTACGAACATTCTCTCCTTCTAATACAAAAATAGGGTAAATAAAATCTTCCGTATGTAAAAACGTTTCACGCACAAGCGCACGCATGCCCCCGCTTTGTCTTAAGCGACGATGACGATTAAATTGTAAAGAGTTCATAAATTTCTATCCCCATTCTTTTATTTTGTCCCGCGTTAACGGGCAGTAAGACTCCCATCTCAAAATTCGGCTAGAGCAAAGAAGTTAGATGGGAAATCAACTGCCCATAAACGCCCAATTGGTGAGGGCTAATAATTAGTGGGGAATGAACCTCCCACTAATTAAAGTTTCACTTTATAGATTCACAAATGCATTGTAGTAATGCTTCTACAGTGTACTCTTTCGGCACAATAACATGCGGAAAATAAAGGTTCGCTTCTTTTTCCGTAATAGGCCCTATACAAGCAATTGTACATTTTTTTGTCCATTCTCTCCAGTTTGTGCCCTCCAGTAAACGAACAAAACTATCAACAGTTGAAGGACTCGTAAATGTAATAACATTTACTTTCCTTACTTTCAATGCTGTTATAAGTTCTTGTTTTTTCTCTACATTTACTTTCGTACCGTATACGATTAGCTCATCTAGAGAAACACCAATTCCCCGAAGTTTAACTGGAATTACATCTCTCGCTAAATTCCCTTTCGGAAATAAAATACGCTCGTTTCCACTTAATTCTTTTAGAAACTCTTCGGCAAACACTTCTGCAACAAATGAGGTTGGAACAAAATGAACTTGATAGCCCCTTTTTTCTAACTCTAATTTTGTTTTCACGCCTACCGCAGCGATTTTAATAGTTAATGGTAGTTTCTTTTCTAAACCATCTAGAAAAAAAGTTACACCATTTTTACTCGTAAAAATAACCCAGTCATACGAATGTAGCTGCCTTGCTGTATGGTGAATTCGCCTATGAGATGTGCCTTCCATACGCAAAAGCGGAATTTCCAATGGAATTCCGCTCCGTTCTTTCACTGCTACACTCATTTGTTTCGCTTGATGCTGGGCACGTGTAATCAATACTGTTTTGCCAGCAAGAGCATTCATATTTATTGTTGTCCCTTATTTGCAGCAAGAATGAGTTCTTTTGCGCCTTGTTTAATTAAACGGTCCGCAGCCTCTAGCCCTACTTCCTTTGGTTCAACGCCTACCACTGTCTCTTTTAATAAAACAGAGCCGTCCATAGAACCGACAAGAGCTGTTAATTCGATTGCATCATCCTTTGTAAGAGTTGCATATCCAGCGATCGGAACTTGACATCCACCTTCAAGTTTATGAAGAAATACTCGCTCCGCTGCCACTGTTCTCTCTGTTACAGCATCATTCATATGCGATAACAACTGTAATAAATCGTTATCGTCCTTACGACATTCAATCGCTAATGCACCTTGTCCTACAGCTGGTACACATAACGTTTCATCTAAATGTTCTGTAATCACTTCATCATCCCAGCCCATTCTTTGTAATCCAGCTGTCGCTAAAATAATTGCATCATAATCTTCTTCTTTTAATTTACGTAAACGTGTATCGATATTTCCGCGAATCCATTTCACTTGTAAATCTGGTCTCGCAGCTAATAACTGTGCACTACGTCTTAAACTACTCGTTCCTAAAATCGCACCTTCTGCTAAATCTTTAAATGATTCTCCGCTTTTAGAAATAAAAGCATCACGAGGGTCAACACGCTTTGGTGTACAGCCAATCATTAATCCTTCTGGAAGTACGGCTGGCATATCTTTCATACTATGTACAGCCATATCGATTTCTTTCATAAGTAACGCATGTTCAATTTCTTTAACGAACAAACCTTTTCCGCCTACTTTTGAAAGAGTAACATCTAAAATCACATCACCTTTAGTGACAATTTCTTTCACTTCAAATTCATATGGTAAACCAAGTGCTTTTAACTGATCAATAAACCAGTTTGTTTGCGTCAATGCTAGCTTACTCTTTCGTGAACCTACAATAATTTTGCGCATAATTCTCTCTCCTCATTATAAATACCAAAAGTGGAAATTAGATAAACTACTTAATAGAAAAATGTTAACTAGCATTACGAGAAAGGCCCCTACATTCCACAGTACAATTTTCTTCCCTTGCAACACATCTGCCGCTCGTAAATACAAGCCCGTACAATATACAAATAGAACGACAAACGAACCGATTACTTTCGTATCATACCAATGAAAATTGTCCAATTTTGTATATCCCCATATGCATCCTAATAAAATTGCTAGTAAGAAAAATGGAACAGAAAATAAATTTAACCCGTAAGACGTAGATTCAAGCTTCGGCAAATTCCCTAACCTTCTTAATCTCGCATTCCACTTTTTCTTTTTTAATAGGCGATATTGCAGTAAATACATAATAGAAAAAATAAACGATACCGTAAACGTTGCATAAGAAATAATCGCCATTCCAACATGCACGTATACAAGTTCTGAAACTAATTGCTCTGCAAGTACTGGCGACATCTTTCCGAGCGGTGTAAAAATAGAAAAGGCGCTTACGCCAAATGCTACAACATTTGTAAAGAAGACTAAAAAGTCAACGCGCATAAATCGATTTATGACTAACGACATCGTAATCAATAACCAAACATAAAAATAAATCCCTGATAATAAAGTTAAAATGGGATTCGTTTCTGAATCTGTCGCCCTAAGCAACATAAAAATAGACTGCAATACCCATACAATCGAAAGTAACCAAAAAGCAAATCGGTTCGCCTTTCGGTTACTTTGGAAATAATCTATAAAATATAAACTAATGCTACAAGCATATAAAATAATTGCAATATGATAAATAATACTGTTATTTAAAAAACTCATCCGATCATCCTTCCAAATTATAAAGATGGAACGGATGGTGTCCACACTCTTTTATGTTCTACTTCTTCCGCACGACTCTCTACTTCTTCCGTTTCTAAATCAAAAATCTTTGCAAATAACGCTAATTTTTCGCCCGCCCCCTCTTCAGCAGCTATTTCTTTTGCTACTAAAATTGGGTCTTTTAATAATTGGTTAATAATACTTTTCGTATGCTTACTAATTACTTTTTTCTCACGATCACTAAGATTTGGTATTTTTCGTTCAAGACTTTCCATCGTTTCGCTTTGAATTACAAGTGCCTTATCACGAAGAGCTGCTATTAACGGAACAACACCAAGTGTACTTAACCACGTTTTAAATAGAACAATTTCCTCTTCAATCATAAATTGAATTTTCTCTGCTTCTTTCAAACGCTCAGCACGATTTGCTTCCACTACTCCTTGCAGATCATCAATGTCATATAAGAAAGAGCCTTCTAACTCATCAATTGCTGGATCAATATCACGTGGCACTGCAATATCAACCATAAATAAAGGACGACCAGAGCGCATTTTCTCTACCTTTGTCATCATCTCTTTCGTAATGACATACTCTGATGCACCAGTGGAACTAATTAAAATGTCCGCTTCTAATAATGCACATTGTAATTCACTTAAAGATTTTGCATGTCCCATATATTTCTCAGCCATTACTTCCGCTTTTGAAAGCGTTCTATTCATAACGGTTACTTTACGAGCACCGCTTCCGTATAAATTTTGTAATGCAAGTTCTCCCATTTTACCAGCACCAAGAATAAGTACATGACAATCTGTTAACTCACCAAATATTTTCTTTCCAAGTTCAACAGCAGCATAACTAACAGACATTGCACTCTCACCAATTGTTGTTTCTGAGTGAGCACGTTTTGCTAACGTAATGACTTGCTTAAACAATTCATTAAAAATTGTACCTGTCGCTTTTACTTGTTGCGCTTCTAAAAAGCTATCTTTTATTTGACCTAAAATCTGCGTTTCTCCAACTACCATAGAATCTAAACCGCACGTTACGCGGAATAAATGATCTATTGCACCATCTTGTTCAAAAATAGTTAAATATGGTGCGACTTCTTCTATTTCAAGCTGAAACCAATCAGCTAAAAACTTCTTAATATAATACCGTCCCGTGTGTAATTGATCGACAACAGCATAAATCTCAGTGCGATTACAAGTTGATACAATGACATTTTCTAACACGCTCTTTTGACTTTGTAATGTAGTCATTGCTTGTTCTAGCTCTGCTGCCTGAAATGTGAGTTTCTCACGAAATTCTACAGGGGCTGTTCGATAATTTACACTAACAACAAGAATATGCACGCAGCATGTCCCCCTTCACCCGTTTTATCACTTTATCTACTATCATAATACAACTTTCCTCTTATGAATCTGACAATCGTGTGAACAACCGATTATTTTTTATATATTCTCCGTATGTAATAAAGGAGATTCAGTAAAACTAATAAAAAGCTCCCTACTTTATAATGATTATAAATTAATAACTCTATTTGTACGTTACCAAAAAAAGTCCTCATAATCAAGTGATGGAAACTATTCCATATAAATTATAACATCATCTTTCCTATCTTCTTTCATCATGAAGGAAAATATGTATGATTGTTCCAAAATATAGCACACACTTTCTCAATACAATGTATTTGACATTGTATTTATTTTTCGTTATATTGGTTTTACAAAATTAAATTGTGCACAATTTAAAAAGAAAGGAGTTATTCATGATAGAAGATTCTTTGCATCTAGATAACCAACTTTGTTTTTCTATTTACGCCTGTTCTAGAGAGGTTACACGTTTTTATCGACCGTATTTAGACGAAATGGGTATTACGTACCCTCAGTACATTACTTTACTTGTACTATGGGAACAAGACGGACTAACAGTAAAAGAAATTGGAGAACGTCTATTTCTAGATTCCGGCACGTTAACACCTATGCTAAAACGGATGGAATCATTAAACCTTGTAAAACGTGTTCGTTCAAAAGAAGATGAGCGAAAAGTTTGTATTGAATTAACAGAACAAGGTAAAGATTTAAAAGAAAAGGCTTGTTCATTACCGAAAACGATGGCTACAAATTTAGGAATTACAGAGCAAGAGTATCGTTCTTTATTAACCCAATTAAATAAACTAATTGAAACAATGAAAACAATAAATGATAGAAAAGGGGAATAAACATGGATAAATTATATACTGCTTCAGTAACAGCAACAGGTGGAAGAAACGGGAAAGTAGTTTCAGATGATGGCATATTAAATCTTGATGTAAAAATGCCGAAAGCATTAGGTGGTGCTGGCGGGGAAGCAACAAACCCTGAGCAACTATTTGCCGCTGGTTATGCCGCTTGTTTTGATAGTGCATTGCAACTTGTCATTCGTACAAAACGAGTGAAAGTGGAAAGTACAGAAGTAACTGCTCACGTTTCTATCGGAAAAGATACAGATGGTGGTTTCGGACTATCTGCTGTACTTGACGTACATGTCGCTGGCGTTTCTCATGCCGAAGCACAAGAACTTGTAGAAGCCGCTCACGGTGTATGTCCGTACTCTAAAGCAACACGAGGGAATATTGAAGTAACATTAAACGTACGCTAAAAATTTATACAAACAAAAAACGCGCGACACTCGTCACGCGTTTTTTGTTTTTGTCATTTTATGAATTGCCTTCCACGCTTCTTCTTTTCCAAGTCCTGTTTCAGAAGAGAATAGAACGATTTCATCGCCAATTTCAACAGCAAGCGTTTCTTTTACAACTTTTAAATGCTTTTGCCATTTCCCTTTCGGAATTTTATCGGCTTTCGTCGCAATAATAATTGTTGGAATTTCATAATGCTTTAAGAAATCATACATCATCACATCATCGTTTGTTGGTTGGTGACGTAAATCTACTACTAATACAGCTGCATCTAATTGCTCACGTGTTGTAAAGTACGTTTCAATCATCTTGCCCCATGCTGCACGTTCCGTTTTAGATACTTTCGCATATCCATAACCTGGAACGTCAACAAAATGCATCATTTCATTGATTAAGAAAAAGTTCAGCGTTTGCGTTTTTCCTGGTTTAGAAGAAATACGTACTAACTTTTTACGATTTAAAATTTTATTAATGAAGGAAGACTTCCCGACATTTGAACGACCTGCTAATGCAATTTCTGGTAAATCACTGTCTGGATATTGTTCTGGTTTAACAGCACTAATTACAATATCTGCTTTTGTTACTTTCATTGTTTCACTCCTACTAATGCGTGCTCCAATACTTCGTCTAAATGAGATGCAAGCACAAACGTAAGATTTTCTTTTACGCTTTCTGGAATATCATCTAAATCTTTCTCGTTCTCTGCTGGCAAAATAATTTTTGTTAAGCCTGCGCGATGAGCACTTAATGTTTTTTCTTTCAATCCACCAATTGGTAATACACGGCCACGAAGTGTAATTTCACCTGTCATACCAACTTCTTTACTTACAGGAATACCTGTTAGTGCAGAAATAAGTGCCGTTGCCATCGTAATACCTGCTGACGGTCCATCTTTTGGAACTGCTCCTTCTGGAACGTGAATATGAATATCATTTTTCTCATGGAAATTTGGATCAATATGAAGCTCTTCGGCACGAGAACGAATATAGCTAAACGCAGCTTGTGCTGATTCTTTCATAACATCCCCAAGTTTCCCTGTTAAAATTAATTTCCCTTTACCTGGCGCTACGGACACTTCAATTGCAAGTGTATCGCCGCCCGCTGCTGTATAAGCTAACCCGGTTGCCATTCCGACTTGGTCTGTTTTCTCTGCTTGCCCATAACGGAATATGTGTTTACCAAGTAAATCTACAATATTTTTCTCTGTCACAACAATACGTTTACGTTCCGCTGTAACGATAATTTTCGCTGCTTTACGACAAACTTTTGCAATTTGGCGCTCTAGCGTACGAACACCAGCCTCACGTGTATAATAACGAATAATTTCAAGAAGCGCTTCATCACGTACTTGTAAATTACCTTTTCGTAAGCCATGCTCTTTTAATTGTTTCGGCAATAAATGCTCTCGAGCAATGTGCACCTTTTCCAGTTCTGTATACCCAGCAATCGAAATAATTTCCATACGGTCAAGTAATGGACCCGGAATACTTGAAAGTGTATTAGCGGTTGCTACAAACATAACTTTCGATAGATCATATGGTTCTTCAATGTAATGATCACTGAAGTTATGATTTTGTTCTGGATCTAACACTTCAAGTAATGCTGCTGATGGATCGCCACGGAAATCGTTAGACATTTTATCAATCTCATCTAATAAGAAGACTGGATTAACTGTTTTCGCCTTTTTCATACCTTGAATAATGCGTCCCGGCATTGCTCCAACGTATGTACGACGGTGACCACGAATTTCAGATTCATCACGCACACCACCAAGGGATACACGGACAAAATTACGATTTAATGATGTCGCAATTGAACGAGCTAACGAAGTTTTCCCGACCCCTGGAGGGCCTACTAAACAAAGGATAGGTCCTTTTAATGAGTTCGTCAATTTTTGTACAGCTAAATATTCAAGCACTCGCTCTTTTACTTTTTCAAGACCGTAATGATCTTTGTTTAAAATCTCTTCAGAATGAACAAGATCAATCATATCCTCTGTCGCTTCTGTCCACGGAAGTGCTAATAACCAATCAATATAATTGCGAATAACACCGCTCTCCGCAGAACTTGCTGGTAGCTTTTCATAACGATCTAATTCTTTCAGTGCAGCCTTCGTTGTTTCTTCAGGCATTCCTGACTGTTCAATTTTCTCACGAAGTTCTTCAACTTCCCCACCCTTACCTTCTTTATCGCCAAGTTCAGTTTGAATCGCCTTCATTTGCTCACGTAAGAAATATTCTTTTTGCGTGCGTTCCATTGAACGTTTCACTTTTTGTCCAATTTTCTTTTCTAAACTAAGTAACTCTTGTTCATCTTGAATAATTGAAATAAGTGTATGTAATCGTTCTTTCACAGATACAATCTCTAAAATTTCTTGTTTCTGTTTCGTTTTAATTGGCAAGTGAGAAGCAATTAAATCAGCTAGTCTTCCTGGTTCTTCTACATCAGCTACCGTTGCAAATGTTTCATTTGATACTTTTTTCGAAACTTTAATATATTGTTCGAAATGCTCCAGTAACGTACGCATAAGAGCTTTCTCTTCTAAATCACCTTCCACTTCTTCAGTTACCGTTTTAATAGAAACTTGTACTACATTTTCTTCCTCGATAAACTCTACTACTTCTGCTCTATGTAAACCTTCTACAAGGACACGAAGCGTACCGTTCGGCAATTTTAACATTTGCTTCACTTTCGCCACTGTACCTACACTATATATGTCATCTTCTTTCGGATCATCGATATTCATTTCTTTTTGCATCGCTAAAAAGATGATATTTTCATCCATTGCCGCCTGCTCTAGTGCCTGTATCGATTTATCACGTCCTACATCAAGATGCAGAACCATCGTTGGATATACGAGAACGCCTCTTAATGGTAGGAGGGGTACGATTCTTTCATTCGTATTCATACTAGACATAGCACCTCCATAATAAATTAAACTCCTGTTCAACTATTTTATATTACAATACATCTAGATGCAATTGCAGAGATTCTGAGCAATTGTAAATCCCTTGTTTTTTCTCCCTTATGAAAAGAAAAAAAGACTCCGCTTAAGCATACAAACTTAAACGAAGCCTGGCAAATTTTATTATCATTCATTCTCACATGGATTGTGCATCTGTTTCGTCTACAGTAGTATGTACATCAAGCTCTCGATGCATATTTTCCTGCATAAATGTTAGCTCAAATACTTCTTTTAACTTACGAACAGGAATGATTTCAATTCCCTTTATTGTGTACAAAAACGGTTGCATGTTTTCAGCAGGAATAATGACTTTCTTAGCTCCTGCTTTTTTCGCAGCCTTTATTTTTGCGTATACACCACCAATAGGCTTCACTTCTCCATGTATACTTATTTCACCTGTCATCGCCACTTCATTATTCACATATGTACGATGCACGGCTGAGTAAACACCCGTTGCCATAGCAATCCCTGCAGAAGGACCATCGATCGGGATACCACCTGGAAAATTAATATGTATATCGTACCCTTCTGGCAACACATCTAAAGAACGAAGTACTGTTAATACATTATCTACAGAACCTTTCGCCATACTTTTACGACGAATTGATTTCGTTTGGCTACCAATACTTTCCTCTTCTACAATACCGGTAACATTTACCGACCCTTTATCTTTCGCCGTGATTGCTGTTACTTCTATTTCTAATAACGCTCCTGTATTCGGTCCGTATACAGCAAGTCCGTTTACAAGACCGATCCTCGGAATAGGGTAAATACGTTTTTCATATTTCGGTGCAAGCTGACTAGAATGAACAACCCACTCTATATCTTCATCTTTAATGAAAGAACGTTCTTCATTTATCGCCATACCAGCAGAGATTTGCACGAGATTAATTGCTTCTCGTCCATTCCTTGCATACATACCAATCATTTCAATACCGTTCTCACCGATTTGCATTTCCACTTTGTCGGCTGCATTCTTCGCTACTTTTTGAATTTCTTCTGTATCTAGCTCACGGAAAAATACCTCTAAGCAACGAGACCGAATAGCAGGTGGAATTTCCTCTGGTGAACGTGTTGTCGCTCCAACTAAGCGGAAATCTGCTGGTAAACCTTTTTGAAAAATATCATGTATATACGTTGGAATCATCGTATTCTCTTCACTATAGTACGCACTTTCTAAAAATACTTTTCGATCTTCTAACACCTTTAACATTTTGTTCATTTGAATCGGATGTAGTTCACCAATTTCATCAATAAACAAAATACCACCATGTGCATCTGTTACTGCGCCTTTTTTCGGTTGTGGAATACCTGCTTGCCCCATCGCACCAGCACCTTGATAAATCGGATCATGAACCGAGCCAATTAAAGGATCTGCAATACCACGTTCATCAAACCGAGCTGTCGTCGCATCAAGTTCGATAAATGTTGCATTCGTACGAAATGGAGATTTCGGATTTCGTTTCGCCTCTTCTAATACAAGACGCGCTGCCGCTGTCTTTCCGACACCTGGCGGGCCATATATGATTACATGTTGCGGATTCGGACCACAAAGAGCCGCTTTTAACGACTTAATCCCGTCTTCTTGCCCTACAATATCTAAAAAGGATGTAGGGCGCACCTTTTCCGCAAGCGGCTCTGTTAGAGAAATCTCACGCATTTTACGAAGCTGTTCTAATTCTTTTTTTGATTCTCGATCAATTGAAACTTTTTGTGTTCGCTGATTTCGAAGTAAGTGCCAAAAATATAATCCGACAATTACACCAAAAACAAGTTGAACAAGTAAAAATATATTTGTCCAGCTCATCATTTATTTCCTCCCGCAATGTTTTATCATTTAGTATTTCCGCGGAAGAACGTAGCTAAACATAAAGAAAAACAGCAATTATAAAAATTGCTGTTTCTCTTTCGCATTATGCAGATGTTTTTGTATCAAGTACAGTACCGTCTTGTAGCACCAATTTCGGTGGCTCATTATCAGCTACTGTTTCTTTCGTAAGA
This sequence comes from Bacillus sp. FDAARGOS_235, assembly GCF_002073415.2. Taxonomy (NCBI): domain Bacteria; kingdom Bacillati; phylum Bacillota; class Bacilli; order Caryophanales; family Bacillaceae; genus Bacillus; species Bacillus sp. FDAARGOS_235. Next base: position 3,861,983 of record NZ_CP020437.2, on the reverse strand, counting down.
ATACACTTCTCGATATCTTTGCGAGATGGAAGTTCAAACATTACATCAAGCATTAAGCCTTCAATAATAGAACGAAGTCCACGAGCACCTGTTTTACGTTCAATTGCTTTTTTCGCAATCTCAATCAGTGCGCCTTCTTCAAACTCTAACTCAACATCGTCAAGCTCCAACAGTTTTTGGAATTGCTTAACAAGTGCATTTTTCGGTTTCGTTAAAATATCAACAAGAGCATCTTCATCAAGTGGCTCTAGGTTCGCAATAACTGGAAGACGACCGATAAACTCTGGAATTAAACCAAATCTTAAAAGGTCCTCTGGTAATACGTGAGATAGAACATGCTTTTCATTTACATCAGCATTTTTCTTCTCTGAACCAAATCCAATTACTTTTTCACCAAGGCGACGTTTAATAATTGGCTCAATGCCATCAAACGCTCCACCACAAATGAATAGGATATTCGTTGTATCAATTTGAATGAATTCTTGATGCGGATGCTTACGACCACCTTGAGGTGGAACGCTTGCTACAGTACCTTCTAAAATTTTCAGAAGTGCCTGCTGTACACCTTCACCAGATACATCACGTGTAATTGATGGATTTTCGGACTTACGTGCCACTTTATCAATCTCATCAATATAAATAATTCCTTTTTCTGCTTTTTCTACATCATAATCAGCCGCTTGAATTAGTTTTAGTAAAATGTTTTCTACATCTTCCCCAACGTATCCAGCTTCTGTTAAAGATGTTGCGTCCGCGATTGCAAATGGAACATTTAAAATACGCGCTAATGTTTGTGCCAATAATGTTTTACCACTACCTGTTGGCCCAATAAGTGAAATATTACTCTTCGCTAATTCTACATCATCAATTTTGCTGTTAGAATTAATACGTTTGTAATGGTTATATACCGCTACCGCTAGTGCTTTTTTCGCGTTATCTTGTCCGATGACATACTCATCTAAGATTTCACGAATTTCTACCGGTTTCGGTACATCTTTGAATTCTACTTCTTCGTCCTTCGCAAGCTCCTCTTGTACAATTTCAGTACAAAGCTCGATACACTCGTCACAAATGTAAACACCTGGACCTGCAACTAACTTTCGAACTTGCGTTTGTGTTTTACCACAGAAAGAACATTTTAATTGCCCTTTTTCATCATTAAATTTAAACATATTTTCACACCCCTTACAAAGTGCTAACCTCTTGCCTTCGTATGTACACGATAAATGTATCGTATGTAAATACATATTATGTCACTACGTAGCGAGAAATACAAATAATATGACTAGTTATGTACAAATAAAAAGTTTTTAAAACTTTTGAAATATGTATATTCGACTTATAAAGGAACTTTTCCTTCTTCATCGAAAAGTTTTATAAATATATTTCTATATTTATAAAACAAGGCACGATTAAAATCGCGCCTTGTTATTTTATTATGCAGCGTTTTCTACTAAGAAGTCTACAGCTTTACGCACTTTAAGATCTTCAGATAAAGCGTCTGCGCTTCCAAGAGCTTGCTTGATAGCGTCTACTGGCATACCGTACATTTCAGCCATTTTTTCAACTTCTGCAGTTACTTCTTCTTCAGTAACTTCGATGTTTTCAGCTTCAATGATAGCTTCAAGAACAAGATTGATTCTTACACGTTTTTGTGCATCCTCTTTCATTTGCTCTTTTAATTTGTCAGCATCAGTACCTGTGAATTGGTAGTAAAGCTCAAGGTTCATACCTTGTTGGCTTAAACGTTGCTCGAATTCACGAACCATACGATCTAACTCAGTGTCGATCATAGCTTCTGGAATATCGATTTCAGCGTTAGCAGCAGCTAATTCTACTACTTCGTCACGTACTTTGTGCTCAGCTTCGTGCTTTTTGCCTTCTTCTAAGTTTGTACGAAGTTTTGTTTTTAATTCATCAAGAGTTGCAACTTCTTCGTCAGCCTCTTTAGCGAACTCGTCGTTTAACTCAGGAAGTTCTTTTGTTTTGATTTCGTGAATTGTTACTTTGAATGTTGCTGGTTTGCCAGCTAATTCAGCAGCATGGTACTCTTCTGGGAATGATACTTCAACGTCTTTAGACTCACCAGATTTAAGACCAATTACTTGCTCTTCGAAACCTGGGATGAAAGTACCAGAACCGATTGCAAGAGAATAGTTTTCGCCTTTTCCGCCTTCAAATGCTTCGCCATCAACGAAACCTTCGAAGTCGATTACAGCTGTATCACCATTTTCAATAGTTCCTTCTTCTTTAACAACTAGTTCAGCTTGACGCTCTTGTAAAGCTTTTACTTCATTCTCTACATCTTCGTCAGTTACAGTTGTTTCAACTTTTTCTACTGCTAAACCTTTGTACTCACCTAATTTAACTTCAGGTTTCACTGTAACTTTTGCAGTGAAGATAAGGTTAGCATTTTTTTCGAACTTCTCAATATCGATTTCAGGATGAGCAACTGGGAAGATACCAGCTTCATCGATTGCTTCACCGTATGCTTTTGGTAAGATGATATCTAAAGCATCTTGGTATAAAGATTCGATACCAAAGCGTTGTTCGAATAACGGACGAGGCATTTTTCCTTTACGGAAACCTGGTACGTTGATTGTTTTTACTACTTTTTTGAACGCAGCGTCGATAGAGTTGTTTACTTCTTTAGCATCAACTTCAATTGTTAAAACGCCTACGTTACCTTCTAATTTTTCCCATTTTGCAGCCATTTATTCTTTCCCTCCAACTATAATAATGTATGCACATACCTTTATAGATCAAAATATTCATTATCTCTCTTTCGAAATAATAAATGTACAAATAATCCTCTAGCAAATGCTTTCAGATATAATGTTCCAATCTACTAGTTGTCTAAAAGACAACTACGGTATATTTTGTTCGAGACTAATATGAAACATATTAAGTAAGAGAATTACACTTCTCTTCTCTTACAAACAGGCAGATTTCTGCCTTTTGCAACCCTTACATTATAACATAGAATATGCTCGTTTCAAGAACTGAACGATTCTTTTTCATAATTATACGGGCAAATATCCTTCTCTTTCAACACGCAATAACCATTGATAGGCAATATGAAACTCTTCTAATTCAATATTATATGCTGTCATAAGTTCTTCTTCATCAATAGCCAATCCGAAACGTTTTCTTCCAATTCTCTCTAAAACAGCAGCCCAAATCTCTACTTTATCCATTAATAGTGCAAATGGGAAAACGCTAATTTGTAATTCTTTCCAATATACAACCATCGCACTAAATATATCGGGATAATTTTGCTCCAATCGGCTTGATAATGTATGTATAATGTTATCGGATTGCTCCTCATTATGACCTGTAAATGCTGGAATCACTTTAACCCTATTTCCAAACTTTTCTACTTCTATCTCTTCTTCTACTTGATTTTCTATCATTTTATACAAAATAGAAGTTTTCAAATAAGGATGTTGCTTTTCGTCTATTAAAAATTTCTTTAAAACAGGTAATGCGAGATCCAAGTCTTTTAACGAAATCTGTTGAATCGCTCTCAGCTTTTGCCCAAAGTTTTCTCCAAAAATCTCCTTAGTAAATTCATCCAATTCGAAATTTGAATCAATTAGCGACGTGTCTTCTTCATTTAGCATACCTTCTGCAAATAAAGCGAGTTGCGCTAATTTTTCCTTTTGCTCAGGCATTATATCTTTTGTTCGCAAAACTTTTTCAACAGTTTCAATAACGCCTTCATAATCATTTGTTTGAACTAAAATCGTCACATACGTTTCAAGAATATCACCAAATAAGACAGCTCCTGTTTCAAGCAACTGTTCACATTTGTCTTTCGCTTCTTCCATACGTTTTAATTCCAGCAAACAAATAACGGAAGCTAATTCCGTTTGTTCCGTTTCTGCATTATACTGACGTAATATTTCAAAGCAGCGCAATGCATCTTCGAATTCCCGCTCTTTCAGCGCTAAAAAGCCTTCATCAATATAGCGTTCTGATAGTTGCGGAAACAATACGACCGTATTTTCTTTTTTATCCATACGTCCGCCTCTTTTTCTAGATTTTAATGATCTTCAAAGTAAATATATCAAATGCGTAATAAGAACACAACAATCTAAAACCTTTTGTTTGAAATATAAAAATATTCTATTTTTATATTTCAATACAGCTAAATCTTTATTAAAAAATCAAAATTATACAAATAAAAATCCTCAGCAACAGACGCAGAGGATTCATCATTAATGGAAAGCTTTTATAATTGTGGGGTATATTACAAGGGTAATAATTTGGAGAACAATAATTGCCATAACAATCATGCTAAAATAGAAGATTGGCTTACTTCGCTTCATTAAAAACATAATAATAAGCATCGTGCAAGCAAACAAACTTAAGAAAAACAAACTCGTTGTCGAACTAAGTATACCACTCGGGACAAAGAACAATAACACTACACTACAAGTACCTATAATTCCAAATAACCATTCCATTCATTCACTCATTCCCTTTCCCTCTCATGGTAGTTTTTTTACTAAGCGATTAAATGTTTTACAACATCAACTACATACGTTAATTTCTCATACGCTACAAATCCAAAAGCAACTGTTAAGCCTGTTACAACTAATCCCTTCATCATTTCTTCCTCCTCGTTTTATCGTTGTTACCTTCATTATAAAAGATTAGCAAATTCTTACCATCGAACTACCTTACAGTTACCTTACAGAATTGTAAGATTTCAAAAGGGTTAGAAAAACACCTCCTATCGCTTGAGGTGCTTTCATGGAATTTCTCTATAATCACTTGCAACATTAACTTTTTCTCTTGATAATTTTTCGGAGAATCAACTCTCAAACTAATGGATTTATTAAATAATTTAGGATCGAAATAATATTCGTTATTTTTCTTAACTTACCTTCAAATATTTTCGCCTTACAAGAAAACATTTTGTTAAAATCATGTTAATATATTTTTGTATAATTAAGAATTTAAAAGGGGGATTATATATGTTTAAAAAAATGGCTGCAGATGTATTAGGACTAAGCGATGTAGGGTCTGTCATTACACCGAAAGATTACGATAAGGTTGATGCTGATGATTACGTGATGCATGAAGATGGAGAGAAAATTTATTTTCTAATTAAATCAAAATCAGATGAATATTGTTTCACAAACAAAGGATTAATCCACCTAGATGGCACAAGCGCAACAAGTAAAAAACGTACACTACGCCGCTTTAGCTATAGTAAATATCAAATTAAAAACGTAGCACTTGAAACTGCCGGAACGATTGATTTAGATGTAGAAATTAAGTTTCAAATGGGAGATGAGCATTATTCAATTGATGTTCATAAAAAACACATTGAAGAATTAAAAGATTTATATAAGGCTTTACTTAAAATAGAAGAAATTTCATACGACAACGATATTACATTGCAGTATGCACATAAAAGTCTAGATATGGCATCTAACGCTTTTAGCCGTATCTCAAATGCGCAAGTAAATTTAGCAGAGCAATTTAAAGAGATGAATGAAATCGCCTTTAACTGGCTCGTTGATACGAAAAAACAATATAATGTGAAAGATTATGGTTTTGTCTTTGAGAAGTTTATTAATAACTAAACAAAAAACCTTGTTATCAAAAGATAACAAGGTTTTTTTAGCGTCCCAGGAGAGGTTCGAACTCTCGGCCCGCTCATTTCCGTACTATTTTATATATTTTGATCGCAGTCTTAATATATCTTCCTCTTCGCGAATGCCTGCCGATCCCTTCCTCACATTTTTTACGACAGTCCAATTCGGGTTAGTTTCATCACCGATGTTCTGTATTGTAAAGTTGCCGTCACCATATTTCCGTTGACCTTCTGCCAATTTCTCCGTTAAATCATTCTCTTTTGCTCTCGCCATCTTTGCGCCATCTCCCTTTTTTATACAACCTTCTTAAACTGTCCAACCAATCACACGTCCAGTCAATTGGAGATTCTCGTTTTCCGCTTCTATTAATTGTAACACACTGTCGGGGATAAGTTTCGATAACGGGTGCTCAATCGTACTAGAATGATAAAAAGTTTTATAACACTCTAAGTGAACAATTGGGATAATATAGATATGGATTTAAGTTCCATCATAAGCCTATTGATTCTTTAAATTAAACAAGAGAAATAGAGCGCATAAATGGCGCTCTTTTCTTAATGCACTTTAATCTGTTGTATATAATAATTATTATATGTTACGTTATATTTTTTACACCCCTTGCACATACATCAATTTTTAGACAAACAAAAAACCTTGTTATCAAAAGATAACAAGGTTTTCTTAGCGTCCCAGGAGAGATTCGAACTCCCGACCGTACGCTTAGAAGGCGTATGCTCTATCCGGCTGAGCTACTGGGACATGGAGCGGGTGAAGAGAATCGAACTCTCGACCAGAGCTTGGAAGGCTCTTGTTTTACCACTAAACTACACCCGCATATGTTATTTTATTTTTCTTCGTTAGCGCTGTTGCCCTATCGACAATATTTATTATATGTATATCCATACATAAAGTCAACACCTTTTTTAAAAGAGGATAATTTTTCTTATCCTCTTTTAAAAACTGCTTGTTCAACTAGTTGTCCGTCTAATGTTTCAAAGCGAACATCTATATGTTTTTCATTCATTTCTAATAAGGCAAATGTCTTTTCTACACGCTGACGTGGTAATAAAATACTTCCTGGATTGATAAATAAAACTCCATCAATAAATTCCGCACCTAATACGTGAGAATGTCCGAAGCATGCAACTTGTGCCCCCACTTCTTCTGCATAGTACGCTAACGTTTGTAAAGTCATTTTCACGTTATGACGATGTCCATGCACAACTAAGAAGCGAATGCCATCTACGTCAGTTACAATTTCATCTTGAAAGTTAGCATAATCACAATTTCCTTTTACAACATGGAAACCTTGCAGTTCTTCATGAGCAGGCGTTAACTCCGAATCACCACAATGAATCATGACATCTACTTTCCCTTCATATTTCTCTTTTAACTGCTGTAATTCCTTCACAGAGCTATGACTATCGCTTACGATTAAAGCTTTCATCAATCTCTCTCCCTCATTCTCCTAAAAACCATTCCGGAATTTTTTCTTCTAACTTACGAAGAGCACGTCCGCGGTGACTAATGGCATTTTTCTCATCTGAACTTAGTTCTGCCATCGCTTTTTTATATTCTTCTACATAAAAGATTGGATCATATCCAAAGCCGTTTTCCCCGCGGCGCTGTTCTAAAATGTACCCTTCACACGTTCCATTCACAATGACCGGTTCTTTATCCGCTTCTGGGAATGCAACTGCTAATGCACAGTAGAAACGCGCTTTACGTTTTTCAAAGTCAATTCCATTTAATTCTTGTAACACTTTATCCATGTTCGCTTGATCGTCTTTCGGCTCTCCTGCAAACCGAGCTGAATACACGCCTGGTTTTCCGTTTAAAGCATCTACGATCAGACCTGAATCATCCGCAATTACGATAGAATCCAACTGTCTACTCAAACTATCTGCTTTTAAGATTGCATTTTCTTCAAACGTTTCACCAGTTTCTTCGACTTCTTCAATATGAGGAAAATCGTGTAATGATTTCACTTCTAAATCAAAGCGCTCAAATAACTCAGCAAACTCACGCACTTTCCCCATATTTTTTGTCGCAACAACAACTTGTTTCATATTTTCCACCTCTACTCTATATGAGATACGATGTCACCTAACGCTTCTTTTTGCATGTCAATTAGTTGGAAAATGCCTTGTTCCGCAGCATCAAGTAGTTCATTTAACTGTGTTCTGCTAAACGTCGCTTCTTCTCCAGTTCCTTGCACTTCGACAAACTGACCTTTTCCAGTCATAATCACGTTCATATCAACGTCCGCTTTAGAATCTTCTGCATAGTTTAAATCTAAAACAACACCTTGCTCTTCCACAATTCCCACTGACGTTGCTGCTAAATAATCTTTTACTGGAATTTTAGATACTTTTTCTGCTTGTAATAACTTCTCAAACGCTAATACCATCGCTACATATGCACCTGTAATAGAAGCTGTTCTCGTTCCACCATCTGCTTGAATAACATCACAGTCAATCCAAACTGTTCTCTCGCCAAGTGCTTCTAAGTCAACTACCGCACGTAATGCTCGTCCAATTAAACGCTGGATTTCCATTGTACGTCCAGTTACTTTCCCTTTACTTGACTCCCTGATTGTACGTTGTTCTGTTGCACGCGGAATCATCGCGTATTCAGCTGTTACCCAGCCCTTTCCTTCCCCGCGCATAAACGGTGGGACACGCTCTTCAATTGTCGCTGAGCAAATTACCTTTGTATCCCCAACTTCAATTAATACTGATCCTTCTGGGTGTTTTAAATAATTCGTATGAATATGTATATGGCGTAATTCTGTTTTCTCTCTACCATCTACTCGCATAAAAATAACCTCCTCATAACTACTTGTTAGTATAGCCAAACTTAAATGTATGATATGTATACAATAAAAGAAGGGGAACCCAAAAAGCAATTCCCCTTTCTTACTTAAGTATATCAAATTATCCACGATTAAAAACTACCTGTATTCACGTTTTCTGGACGATCTACAGGTTTTATTAACTTTCCGCCCTTTTCATCTATAAGATTTGCTTTACCATTTACCTCAATAGAAACACTTTTTACGCCTTTCTTTTCTGTCAAAGATAAAACTAACGACTTCAATACGTAATTTGAAACCATATTTTTATCTGGGTTTACAAATATATTTTCATTAAAGTTTAATGTAAGATTTCCGTCTTGCAATTTCGGATTCGTAATAAGCTTAACTCCTGGGTTAAAATCATTCAGGAGCGATTGATGAATCGGTCCTTTTACAAGTTCATCTATAATGGTTGCATAATCATTTTCTTTTCCCTCTACAACGCGGCGTGTTACCGGTACATAATATTGCTGCTTATCATTATTTTGCGCCATAAAGTAAAGCGTAACTGGTTTTGTATTTGTTACATCTGCCACTTGTTCATCATCAAAGTTAATACCATTCGCACGACTCACCCCTTCTCCAAGCGGTGTACCCGCGACAGGCATCTTCGCTAACTTTTCACCATTTATCTGAAACTGCACTTGTTTTATTTCTTTAAATTGAGTCAAAGTCCACGCTACTGACTCAACAATTTGACGCTCTTCTTCTTTTGCATAGTTTTTCATTTCTTTAGAGAAATCAATTACTGCTGTCCCATCTTTTTTTAAATCTAGAGTCATCGATGTATTTGCTGGAATGACTGCACGGAACCCATTCGGTAATAAATCAGTTACCGGCCCATCTTTCACAAGGTATTCTAGCGTTTGCTGTATTACTTCATTCGCTTTCGGAGTAGGCATTGCGATTGTTTGCGGTACAACATATCCATTTTTATCAACTAAGTATATTTCTCTATTTATCGTTTGCCCTTGTTTATTTTTAGCCGTCCCTTTCTTTTCACCATCTGTATACGTAACTTTTTTTGGTGGGTCAATTTGTTCGGTCGCTTTCTCCTGATTTATGAAGCCGCACCCTGTTAATAAAACAGCACTTACCGTAGCACCAATAACCCATTTAAAAGTGGATTTAGGCATGCCTTTCCCCCCTAAAAACTAAGTTTGTACTATTATGTATACGAGCTATTTCACGTTTTAGAACAAGCTGTGCTTCTTATAAAGTGAAACTTTAATCAGCAGGGTCTTACTGCCCGGCAAATAGCGGGATAAACAAAAAACCCCTAATTTCTCAGGGGTTCACTTATATGAATTCTATTATTATTCTTCTAAATGAATATGCTTCACATTTTCAATCGGCTGACCGAACCATTTTGATGCAATTTCTTTAAATAGGCCTATTTTCCCTGTTGTTAAGAAGAGATGATCACTTTGTTCCTCTCCCTCATTCAACATTTTACTATGATATAAAATTGTACTTACTTCACGCGCTGTTTCATCACCAGAACTAATTAGTTGCACTTTATCTCCCATTACCTTTTTAATAACAGGACCTAAAATTGGATAATGTGTACAACCTAAAATAAGTGTATCAATATCGGTATTTTTCAGCGGTTGCAATGTTTCTCTTACAACTTCATACGCCATTTCACTTTCGAAATTCCCACTTTCTACAAGTTCGACGAAAGGCGGACATGCTAAACTTTCTACCATAACACGGTTATTAATAGACTTTAACGCTTCTTCGTATGCACCACTTTTCACCGTTCCAATCGTACCAATAATCCCAACATGATACGTATTTGTCACTTTTAAAGCTGTACGTGATCCTGGGTGAATAACTCCCACTACCGGAATTGGTAATTGTTTCTGCATTTCTTCTAATACAACCGCAGTTGCTGTATTACACGCAATAACTAACATCTTGATATTTAAATCTAGTAAATGCTCCGTCATTTCCCACGTAAATTGACGCACTTCTTCTCGAGAACGTGGACCATAAGGGCAACGCGCTGTATCCCCTAAATATATAATACGCTCTTTCGGCAACTGACGAATTAATTCCTTCGCTACAGTTAAACCACCAACTCCTGAATCGATAACACCGATTGCTCTATTCAACTTCATCACCCGTTTTCTCATTCATCATCTTATTTTATCATTATATTTTACACACTTTAAGTTCGCTCACTTAAACTGCTTCTGTATGAAAATTTTCATTTGTACCTGTATAGACTAGGACCTTTTTTATTTTGCTCCTTTTTTTCATAATTTGCAAGACAGAAAAATAACCGACCTTCTATACGAAAGTCGGTTTCTTCTATATAAAGTGCATATTTACCTCGCTATTTGCCGGGCAGTAAGACCCCCACTAATTAAAGTTTCACTTTATTGCTCCATCTTTTTTTTGGAAAGAAGACATTCCTATTAATAAGAAGAAATGAGCAGAAATTAAAAGGACGATAATTTATTTACAGCCCTTTTTATAGCCTTACCTATTTCCACGCTAGACTGCGGATTTTGCCCTGTAATTAAACGACCATCCACTACAACATGTGGCGTAAAATTAGGAGCGACATAAAACAAAGCCCCTTCTTCTTTCAATTTACTTTCTAGCAAAAATGGAACTCGCTTTTCTAAATGTACAGCTTTTTCTTCATCGTTTGTATAACCTGTTATACGCTTACCGGCAACAAAAAACGAACCATCTTTATTTTTCACACCAACTAAAGAACTTACCCCGTGACAAACAGCCGCTACAATCCGGTTATTGTTATACATATTCTCAATTAAATTTGCTACATATGGATTACCTGGAAAATCTACAATCGCCCCGTGTCCACCACCAAATAATACCGCATCATACTCTGAAGAATGGACAGTTGAAATCGCCCTCGTATTTTGCAATAAAGAAGCGACATGCTTAAATTCACGAGGTATGCCATTCGGAATAGATACTCTATCAATCGGCACTCTTCCGCCTTTTATAGAAACAATATCAACATCGAACTTAGCTTTTTTAAATAAAAGATAAGGAGCTGGGAGCTCTTCCAGCCACAAACCAGTCGGGTGTCCATTCATATCATGAGCACTTGTTGAAACTAACAGTATCCTTTTCAACATATCCCCTCCTTATTACCTATTTATGTATGAAACGTTTTTATCATTCATATAGCACGTGAAACAAACAGAAAAATAGCCGACCTTTCATATAAAAGTCGGCTGCTTTCTTATAGTTCGAGCTCTCCCATGCGAAGAAGCTCAACAACTGCTTGTGAACGTCCTTTAACCCCTAGCTTTTGCATTGCGTTTGAGATGTGGTTGCGAACTGTCTTTTCACTTATAAAAAGTTCACCTGCAATTTCTTTCGTTGTTTTATCTTGAACCAGTAATTCAAATACTTCTCTCTCTCTCTTTGTGAGTAAAGGTTTAGATTGATACGCTTTTTCCTTCAACTGGTATAACCCTCCTTGCTTAAGCCAGAGCTGTGTATGTGTAAGTTGGGTGTTTATTTAGTCAAGATATTGTATGAACGAAATGTGCAGGTGGTGAATAAAAATGGGCTTTATTTCCTATGTTATTTTAGACTTTTATACAGTGCGGACACTCTTTTTATCCACTTACTTTCCAGTACGCCATGTTTGTTCTAGCAATATACTTACAACTGTACCTACAAATAAACCATTCCCGAATATATATTGCATAACAGACGGCAATGATTGGAGTGCTCCAGACGGTAAAAACATAACGCCGCTGCCAAATAATACTGCAACGCCTAAAATCATTATATTCCTTTCACTCATCGGCACTTGTTTTATATTATTAAATCCAATTCCAATTAACTGTACGAACGAAGCCATTAACACTGCAGATGCGACAGCGGATGGCAACGATGCTAAGTAACGAATAATACTCGGAAACAGCGACATTACGACTAGTAATATACATGCTAGTAAGAACGATCGTATATACTTTTGTTTTGTTAAACGTATAAATCCCGCTGTCGCCGGTAGCGGCACGACACCTACAGTTGAAAATACGGACGAAATGATATGTGAAATCCCTCCAACCCACGTACCATCCTTCAACTGTTTTTGTTCAATAGTCGCTTTATGAATCGTAGCTTGATTAATCGCTATAATAGCTGCCACTGTATTTGAAACTAAAATACATACCATAACGAAACTCGATACAGCCATCCCTGTATTCCACTTTGGAAGACCCCAAGCAAATATTTGTGGAAGTTGCACAAAATGAGTTACTTGAGATGGGATTGTCACTTTCCCTGCAATGAGAAAAATAATCCACCCACTAATTAATCCTATTAAAACGGCATAACTTTTAACGAAACCTTTTCCAAAATTAGATAGTATAATAACGAACAGAAATATACTAAACGCGATTATTGCTGTAAATCCATCAATTTGAGAAATAGTAGCTGTAATTCCTAGCATTCCTTTTAAAAATACACCACTTAATTGTAAACATAATAAAAGTAAAAACGTCCCTGTCACAACCGGCGTAAATAAAAATAAAATACGTCCAATAAAACCAGTTACTCCTAATCCTATTAAAATAACACCGGAAATGATCATTCCTAATTCCAAAATTTGCAGTGTACTATGTAATTGATCCTGTCCGGCCGTTGCATAAGCAAGTACGGTAAATACACCAACCCAAGATCCAGCTGGCCCATCCGCAATTGGTAGTCTATGTCCAATCCATCCTTGTAAAAAAGAAGATATACCAACTACAAAAAACGTACGCTGCATTAAATAAAATATTTCTTCCGTCGTAAGATGAAATAACCCACCAACGACAATTGGTAGTGCGATTGAATTCGCTAATAAAAATATAAACCATTGCAAAGTTCCCATAATATGATTTTGGTTATGTTGATTGTCCAAATTTTTCATCCCTTCTAGCTTTCCTATACGAAATATATTGTAAGAATAAAAAAGAAGAGTTCTATATTCTCAATTAGAACCCTCCTCAAATTATTTAAACGATTCTTCTACACAAGATTATTTAATTCCACCTCATTTAAACTTCCAACAACAATATCCCCTTTATACACGACTAAACGCTTTTCTGTTTGACGCGCTACCGCTTCAGCAGTACATGTTGCATTCGTTAAAACAAAGCTCGCTTCATCTCCTACATTTGGCCAAGCTCGTTTCCCTTCCTTGTTTAACGTTTCTTTTCCTCCCGTAATAAAGCGAAGTGCTTTTCCTAAAGACCTTTCGTCACTCCACCCAAAACGCTCTGCTAATCGATTTGCCTTTTGAAGCATATCGCCAGTTCCAAACGGCGACCAATGATCTGTAATACTATCATTTCCTAATGAAACTTTAACACCTTTTTTATCTAATAACGGAATTGGAATTACTTGTTTACCAATTGGCACCGTTGAAGTAATATCAATACTTAAAGCTGCTAGTCTTTCTGCCACTTCTTCAGCTTCTTTATCAGTAACACCACCAAGTCCAAGCGCATGACTAATTGTTACACGACCTTGCCACCCTGCTTCTTCTGTTAAGCTTGCCAACCTCTTCATCGTAAACGTTCCTAGATTATTCGCATCATGCAAATGAATATCAACATCTGCATTAAATTCTACTGCGATATCCATAATCGTATGTAATGATTTTTCGATATCATTATCCACTGTAGCTGGATCCACTCCACCGACTAGATTCGCACCCATACGCATCGCATCTTTCACAAGTTGTACAGAATTACTGCGCAATAATCCATGTTGCGGAAAAGCAACGATTCTACCAGACATCCGATTTTTATATGTTTCTAATGCAGCTAACGTCGCCTCCAAATTATGAAGTCCAATAATTGGATCAACATTACAATGCGTTCTAATATTCGTTGTACCATTTCGAAGTAGTAACTCTAGCATATTTTCCGCCCTGTCTTGAGCAGTTATTACTTGCTTTGGCAAAATCTTCTCTTCCTCATTAAAACGTGTAAAAATACTGTCTGCTGGCATACAAGCTTTCCAAGGCCCACTATAATATGTTTTATCAATATGAATATGCATCTCTTCGAAAGACGGCAAAATTAATAAGCGATTCACATCAAGAGTTACTATCCCTTCCTCTTGAACAATCCCTTCTATAATTTTTTTAATTCGTCCATCTTCAATGAGTAAACTACATAATTCTGTTTCTGTTCGTGAAATTGCCCCTTCTTCATATGTATACCTTGATTCAAGCATTACATTAGTCAACCAATATACTGTCATTTCTATTTCCCCACCCTTTATTAAAAATCGCCTCATACCTCTTACTATAAGTTTAATATCCGCTGAAAATTAAGACAATTAATATGATCGTTTCTCTAAAAAAATGTAATACAACCTCATAGTCTTCTCATAAATTTCCATATAGAATAGAAGTATATAGCTTCATATAAAAAAGGAGTTGATCGTTATATGTCAAAAAAATTATGTAAATCCGAAACTGATAAAATGCTATTTGGTATATGTGGTGGTTTAGGAGAATATTTTGATATTAGTTCTACTCTCATTCGTATCCTTTGGGTCATTGCTATTTTATGTTTTGGAACGGGATTTTTAGTTTACTTTATTTGTTTATTACTTATGCCACGTTCGTACTAATGGCATCACTTCCTATACTTAAGAAGAGCATATAAAAAATCACCTATAGAATTCTATAGGTGATTTTTTCATGAAGAGTATTTCATCGTTAAATGTAATACAGCCACTTCATCTTCTTCATTTTTATAGCTATGTTTCTTATTCGCTTCAAATTGAATGGAGTCAAACTCGTTTAATTCGTATACATCATTCTCCACTTGAATGGATACTTTCCCTTTCATTACCGTTACAAGCTCAATAGCACCTTCATGATGAGCTTCCGGTTCATATATACTATTCGCTCTTAAACAAGCACGGTGCATTTCCATCCCTGTTTCTTTCGTGTAACGGAACATCGTTTCTAAATGCCATGCTTGTCCTACATCTACTGCAAATCCTTCTCCGCAGCGCGCAACAGCTACAGGTTCTCCAACAACCATTAATCTCGATAAAGGTATCGATAACCCTTTCGTTATTTTCCAAATGACAGCTAACGTTGGATTCGTTTCACCTCTCTCAATTTTCCCTAATGTTAATTTACTAACTCCTGTTTTTTGGGCTAATTCTTCTAAACTTAATTTTTGTTCATTTCGAATTTGTCTTAATAGCTGACCTACTTGCTGAATGACTTCTTTCGTTTGCATATCTTCATGTTCTTTCATCTATAAAACCACCTTAAAGTATAAAATAGTTTACTTTTATTATCTTAAAGTATATTATACTATACATAATTATTTATTTCCAAAAGGAGTGTTATATTTCATGCGTGCAATATTATTAGGCCTCTTATCATCAGCCTTTTTTTCTGCAACTTTTATTATTAATAGAGCAATGAATGTATCTGGAACGAGCTGGGCTTGGACAGCTTCCTTCCGCTTTTTATTCGCTCTCCCTATTTTATTCCTTATCGTTTTATTTCGCAAAAACTTAGGTGGGTTATGGGCAGAGTTAAAAAAACATCCATTCGCATGGATCGGATGGGGTTCCGTTGCAGGGATTGGTTTCTATTCTTTATTAAGTTTCGCAGCTGTCTTCTCTCCGGCTTGGCTCGTT
Organism: Bacillus sp. FDAARGOS_235; assembly: GCF_002073415.2. Classification (NCBI taxonomy): domain Bacteria; kingdom Bacillati; phylum Bacillota; class Bacilli; order Caryophanales; family Bacillaceae; genus Bacillus; species Bacillus sp. FDAARGOS_235. The sequence continues at coordinate 3,845,858 of NZ_CP020437.2, read as the reverse complement.
GCCGGAACTTGGCAAGTTACGATATTAGCAGGTTTACTTTTATCACCACTATTTTTCGTAAAAATAGAAACGAAGTCAGGTACAAAACTTGTACGCGGAAAAATTCCGCTTCGTAGTTTATATGTAGCATTATTTATTTTACTAGGTGTAATTTGTATGCAAACAACTGCAGCTGGACACATTACAATAACTCAGTTCATTTCAGGGTTTTTACCTGTCGTATTAGCTGCTTTTTTATATCCGTTCGGCAACCGAAAAATGATGGAACTTGTGGGGGGACGTCTTGATACATTCCAGCGTGTATTAGGAATGGCAATAGGCAGTCTTCCTATTACAATTTTACTTGGTATATACGGATTTTCTACTACTGGTATTCCAACATCCAGCCAAATGCTGCAAGGATTTTTGTTAGCTTTATGTTCCGGCGTCATTGCGACGATGACATTTTTCTTTGCCACTGACTTAGCAAAAGACAACCTCGCTTTACTTGGTGCCGTTGAAGCAACACAAGCTGGAACGATGGTCTTTACAGTACTTGGTGAAATTGTGTTCTTGAACGGTTCATTCCCTGGTGGCCTTTCCCTATTTGGAATGATTATTATTATGTTAGGAATGGTTGCAAATAGTATTTTAAACCGTTCTGTTCCAGTCATTAAACAGAAAAAGTCAGCATAACAAAAGATATGGTTCTTCTTCATAGAACCATATCTTTTTTATTGTCCCCCTATTTCGCCTTATCAGAATAGTATTTCATTGGCTGTTTATACGAAAACCTATGTTATAATACGTTTCATGCGCATTAATAGGAGGTAAATTATGTTAAAAAAAGCAATCGCTGAATTTATTGGTACATTTGTACTTGTATTATTCGGAACTGGAGTAGCTGTCACTGGCGGCGGAATTGAAGGAATTGGAACATTAGGAATCGCTATGGCTTTCGGTCTATCTATTGTAGCTATGGCATATAGCATTGGAACAATTTCTGGATGTCACATTAACCCAGCAGTATCGGTAGCTATGTTCATTAACAAAAGAATGAACGCTATGGAACTTTGTTATTATGTATTAGCTCAAATTTTAGGTGGTTTATTAGGAACTGCAACGTTAGTAACGATTTTACGCTCTGCTAAAACACCTTTAGATAATTTAGGACAAAATGGTTTCGGAACTCTTGGTTTATCTGGAGCATTTTTAGTTGAGTTCGTTTTAACTTTCGTATTTATTTTAGTTATCATGGCTGTAACAGGTAAAAAAGGAAGTTCTTCTTTAGCGGGACTAGTAATTGGTTTCACATTAGTTTTAATTCACTTATTAGGAATTCCTTTAACTGGAACATCTGTTAACCCTGCTCGTAGTATCGCACCAGCTTTATTTGTTGGTGGAGAAGCACTTTCTCAACTATGGGTATTCATCGTAGCACCAATTCTTGGTGGTATCGTAGCAGCTATCGTAGGTAAATTCATTTTAAATACTGAAAAATAGAATTTTCAATATTTCTGAATAAAAAAAGGCGAGCCCTCATTATGAGGAAGCTCGCTTTTTTATTCTTTTATTTTAGACTTTAAATTTGTAACTAATTGCTCTACCGTTACATTTGCAAGTACGGTTTCCATCGCTTCTTGCGCTTGCATTAAAATAATTTCTAATACTGATTGAATATTAGCTCCTACTGGACATTCAATGTTGGGATTTTCATGGAAGGAAAATAGATGTCCTTCTTCTACAACTTCCACTGCTTTATATACATCAAGTAATGTAATTTCTTCTAAATCACGAGCAAGTGTCGTACCACCTTTACCGGCTTGTACATCAACAAGTCCTGCTCTCTTCAACATTCCTGTAATGCGACGAATCACAACTGGATTTGTATTCACACTACCAGCAATCCATTCAGAGGTACAGCGAGAGTTTCGATCTATCGCAAGTAAAGTCAACATATGAACACCTACTGTAAAACGACTACTAATTCCCATCTGCACACCCTCCTTTGTATTCATTCTATTAAAAGACAACTCTTACTATTATATACTATTTTTAATTTATACATAAAGAAAAAGCATGATTTCAATAGAAAATCATGCTTTTCTCTCATTATTGACGCTTAATAAATTTTGCTAAATCTTTAAATTTCACTTTGTCTGAGTAATTCATTACACCATTTACATAGATACGACTTGTAACAGCGTTTAATATACCAATCGTCGCCAATAAGACTACTAATGTTATCGTAATTTCTAACATGCCTGCTTCACCGGCTACAATACGTGAGAAGGTAACCATCGGTGTAAAGAACGGAACGTAAGAACTTACAACAACGATAGTACTATTCGGATCACTTAATGATTTAATACTAATGAAGAATGCAGCCATAATTAAAATCATTATCGGGAAAGATACAGCTTGTAAATCCTCCGTCTTAGAAACAACAGCGCCAGCTGCAGCGTACATCATCGCATAAAGTAAATATCCCGTAATGAAATAAACAAGGAACATACTTATAACTTTTGCATCTAATTTTGTAAAGTCAATTGGAATTCCAAATAATGAGGCGTTTTCTAAATCGACCCACCCTAACAAATAAGGAATAAGATAACCGCACGCTAATATGACCAGTTGTAATAAAGCTGTTGAAACAACTGCTAATATTTTCGCATACATCATCGTAAGCGGTTTTACTTTCGGCAGCATGACTTCCATTACACGTGACGCCTTTTCTGATGCAATATTCATTGCAATTGTATTTCCGAACGCGACAATAAACATATATAAAGCAAATGTAAAGAAATAGGCAATTCCGAAAGAAGAAGAGCGATCTTTTATTGCTTCTTGTTTCACTGAAATTTCAGTTTGCAATTGCTGTGCAATTTTTGGTGAAACATTATGCTTTGCAATTGTCACCATTGTATATTGTTGTTTGAAATAACTTGCCATGATTGCAGAAGTTGCTTGGCTAGGAAATCCATTATACATATACGTAACCTCTGGAGCTCCATTCTTTTCTATTACATGAAACAAGCCATCCAGCTCACCGTCTTCTACTTGTTTATGCAGTTTATCAAAATCTGCTTTTGAACCAACCGTTATTTTTGCTGATGGTAATAGCTTAGTTAACTCTTCTTTTTGTACGTTGTATGTGGAACTTTCTGTTACAACTGCAATTTTATCTTTATCCTTACTTTTATCATTCCCTGAAGTAAAATGATTAAATGCAAAAATCCCAAATACAACTAAAAATAATATAGCACTCGTAATTAATGATTTTTTAGATAAAAACGCTTCTCTAAAATAAAATGAAAATACATGAGAAAATTTACGCATCGTTATTTCGCCCTCTCTACAAAGATTTCATTTAACGTCGGCTCTAACATTTTAAATTGGCGCAAGGTAACACCTTGTTCTTGCAATTGTTGTAAAATCTTTAGAGCTTCTGCATCGTCTTGTACTTTTATATAAAGAAGGCCTTGTTGTTTTTCATATGAAACATGTATAGCTTCTAATCCCTTTTCATTCTCTGCTGTATCTTCAATCGTTAAATTACGGAAACCATATTCTTTCTTAATATCACTTAACTGTCCTTTGACAACTGCTTCGCCTTTTTTCAAAATACATACATGTTGGCAAAAAGCTTCTACTTGTTCCATACGATGACTGGATAAAATAATTGTCTTCCCGCTCTGTACTTGTTCTTCAATAATGCTAGCTAACATCCCAGCATTGACTGGGTCAAGTCCGCTAAACGGTTCATCTAAGATGAGAAGTTCAGGATTATGAAGAAGAGCAGCAATTAATTGAATTTTTTGCTGATTCCCTTTTGAAAGCTCTCCTGCCGTTTTAAATTTGTATTCTGGAATTGCTAATCGCTCTAACCAGTGGTCAATGGCAAGATCTACTTCTTTTTTCGTCATTCCTTCTAATCTACCAAAATATCGCAGCTGGTCTATTACTCTACTTTTTGTATATAAACCTCTTTCTTCTGGTAAATAACCAATCGTTACCCCACTAGTCCCAAATGATTTTCCATCCCATGTAATAGAGCCTTCATTAGGCGTTAATAATCCGAGAAGCATTTTGATTGTAGTTGTTTTCCCTGCACCATTTCGTCCAAGTAATCCTAGCACTTCACCTTTTGGTAACGAAATTTGCAAACCGTTAACTGCTTTTGATTCCCCAAATAGTTTCGTTAAGTTTTGAATTTGTAAACTCAAAGTATAAAGCCTCCCCTTTATTATCATTCGTACTCTCTTTCAAAGATTATGTTTATTTAGGATAAAATATAGCACTACGCTTCATCCTCTTATATATAACATTACCTTTAATCCATCATTTGTTCTATTTAGTTAAAATTGTAAATAATAAAGGTTTATTTGTCAATTATAATTGTCATTACGACAATAAAACCTGTCAAAATGACTATCATTATTTTGCTCATCTTTCTAATATAGGACACACTACTATATATACAAAAGACAATATGCAAATGTTCATAAAAAATTTTTATATTTTAATATATAATATAAGATGATTTTCTAACATCAAGGAGGATACATATGAAGATGAAGAGGGGCATTACCACTTTATTATCTGTAGCGGTTCTATCTACATCGCTTGTAGCATGTTCAGGAACGACAGAGAAAACAGCGTCCAAAGAAGAAAAAGTAAAATTAACAGAACAGCAATTAATGGCTGATTTATGGTATCAAACAGCTGGCGAAACGAAAGCACTTTACTACCAAGGGTACAATATCGGTCAATTGAAGCTGGATGCAGCTCTTGCAAAAGGGACAGCAAAAAAACCTGCTATCGTACTTGATTTAGATGAAACTGTTTTAGACAACAGTCCTCATCAAGCAATGAGTGTAAAGACAGGAAAAGGCTATCCTTACAAATGGGATGATTGGATTAATAAGGCTGAAGCTGAAGCCCTTCCAGGCGCAATTGATTTCTTAAAATATACAGAGTCTAAAGGTGTAGATATTTACTACATCTCAAATCGTAAAACGAACCAACTAGATGCAACTATTAAAAATCTTGAGCGCGTAGGTGCTCCTCAAGCAACGAAAGAACATATATTATTACAAGATCCGAAAGAAAAAGGGAAAGAGAAACGCCGTGAACTCGTTTCTCAAACACATGATATTGTCTTATTCTTCGGTGATAACTTATCTGATTTCACTGGTTTTGATGGTAAATCGGTAAAAGATCGCAATCAAACAGTTGCAGATTCAAAAGCACAATTTGGTGAGAAATTCATCATTTTCCCTAATCCAATGTACGGTGATTGGGAAGGCGCTTTGTATGACTATGATTTCAAAAAATCAGATACGGAAAAAGATAAAGTCCGTCGTGACAACTTAAAATCATTTGAAGCAAAATAAAAGAGGATGGCATTTGCCATCCTCTTTCTTTATTGCATATTTCTCGTTAAAGGTAAAATAAACACTTCTACACGTCTATTTTTTGCTTTTCCTTCCGGTGTATCATTTTGTGCAATCGAACGGTATTCTCCATAACCAATTGCACTAAATTTTCCTGGTTGCAAATCTTTATTTTGAAGTAATACCTGCATAAAATTAACGGCACGCTGTGTACTTAACTCCCAGTTTGATGCAAACTGAGCATTTGCGATAGGAACAGTATCTGTATGACCAGATACTGTAATCTCACGAGGTGATGCGGAAACAAGCAGGTTAGACATCTCTTTTGCAATCCCTAACGATTCTAATTTCACATCTGCTTTCCCCGAGTCGAATAGTACATTTTCTAATATTGTTACCATTAATCCTTTTTCAGTTAAATCGGTTTTAAAAGAAGACGATAATTGCTTTTCCTCAATATATTTATCAATACCTTTTTGTACCGCTTTTAATTCATTCATTTCTTGCTGCTTTACTTCAGCCTCAGCATTCTTTTTAATCTGCTCAGATTCTAAACTATTTGCTGACAACTCTTTCTCTTCATTCGGCTTCTGGTCACTTAAAAACTCTTTATTTCCTGTTCCACCTGCTAGTTCACTCCGAAAAGCTACTGCCATCTGTTTAAACTTCGCAGCATCTATACTACTCATTGCGAATAATACGATGAATAATGCAAATAACAACGTTAACATATCAGAATACGGAATTAACCACGTTTCATCGATATGCTCATCATGTTTTTTCTTTTTACCTCTTCTATTTTTTTTACTCCGCATTTTTTTCTGCTCCTATTTCTAGCTTTTTACGCTCAGTTGCAGAAAGTGCACCTAAAATACGGTTCTTCATAATAAACGGATATGTACCTTCTTGTAACATTAATAAACAATCAATAATTAAACGTTTTTTCTCGATTTCAGCTGCAGATTTTTGCTTTAACTTATTTGCAAATGGATGCCATAGTACATAACCTGAAAAAATACCAAAAATCGTTGCAATAAACGCACCTGAAATAGCATGTCCTAACTTGTCAATATCAGTTAAATTACCAAGCGCAGCTACAAGACCAATAACAGCACCTAAAACCCCTAATGTCGGTGCATACGTACCAGCTTGTGAAAAAATCGCCGCTCCTTTTGCATGCCTTTCTTCAATTGCTTCTAATTCAGCTTCTAAAATCTGCTCTAAATCTTCTGCGGATACGCCATCAATCACAAATTTCATACCACGTAAAAGAAATTCATCTTGAATTTTGTCTAATTGTTGCTCTAAAGACAAAATACCGTATTTTCTACTTTCAGATGTCCAATGAACAAATAATTCTAGCAACTGTTCATAACTTAAATCCTTTTTATTTGAACCAAAAAGAACTTTAAATAATTTTGGAACCCTTTTTAGTTGATTCATCGGAAATGCAATACAAACTGCGGCAAATGTACCGATGAAAATAATTAATGCTGCGGCAGGATTCAATAAGGCTGTTACGTCAGCGCCCTTGACGACCATCCCTACTACTACCGCTACAAATCCTAAAATGAGTCCAATAATTGTTGCAAAATCCATTCCCATTCACTCCTAGTCTATACAAGAAGTTCTTTATTCTCGATAATCGCTACATCTTCTTATGTATATATATTACATAAAAAATTCAATTCATGAAAGATAAGAAATGAATTATATGAAAAAATACTACAATTTCACACATTTTCTGACATTTTCTTTGCATTTTCATTACGTTACGGCTCTTATATTTCTTTTTCAACAAACTAAACTTATAATAAAAACAATACATATTTTATTAAGAAAGGACTGTGATTACAAGGCATCATGAAAAAAATAATAATTATTTCTGCCGCTACTATTGTAATCGGTATCACATCTTTCGCTTATTTCAGTTCTGAATCACCATTACAAAATGGGGCGAAAGCTGTCGAAAGTCAAAAACATAGTAACCATCCAAAAGAAGAGATTCCTGCTTTTCCAAAAGCTGATCATAATGAAAAAAAACTAGATGATAATTTTTCCGTTGTAACAAATCCAGATTCTGCTCTTGTATTAGTCAATAAACATCGTAAATTACCAGATGGGTATATTCCAGAAGATTTAAAGAAACCGAACGTACCATTTACTAGTCCAAAAGATAAAGAGAAAACATTACTTCGTAAAGATGCTGCAGATGCGCTTGAGAAAATGTTCCAAGCAGCGAAAAACGAGGGGATAGAACTTACAGCAGTTTCAGGTTACCGTTCTTACAAACGTCAACAGTCATTACATAATACCTATATTAAGCGCCAAGGAAAAACTGAGGCTAATTCGGTAAGTGCAATTCCAGGAACAAGTGAGCATCAAACTGGTCTAGCAATGGATATTAGCTCAAAATCTGCTAAATTCCAATTAGAACCAATCTTTGGCGAGACAACAGAAGGGAAATGGGTTGCAAAACACGCCCATGAGTTTGGATTTGTCATTCGTTATTTAGAAGATAAAACAGAAACAACAGAGTACGCATACGAACCATGGCACATACGCTACGTTGGTAATCCATATGCCACATACATATATAAACACCATCTAACATTAGAAGAGGCAATGAAGGATAAAAAATAAGAGAGCGATTCGCTCTCTTATTTTTGTATTCTCTTCTATTATTTTAGTAATTTCATCTTCCATTCTTCAGGCCATGGCTCGCCTCTTCCTGTTTTTTTCGATGCTTGTACCATCATACCGCGTCCAACTAAACAAACTTCCCCTTCTGCATTTTTGACCATATAGTGCAAATCTAAAGAAGAATTCCCAACTGTTCCTGCCTTTACATATACTTTCAACTGCTCATCAAAATATATTTGTTTGATGAAATTACATTGTAAATCTGCAACAACGATCATCGTTTCTGATGATTCATTTGTCCATTCTTGCATAAATCCAAGTTCTTTAAACAATGCGATACGTGCTTCTTCAAAATATGTAAAAGCAATGACATTATTTACATGTCCAAACATATCTACTTCACCGAAACGAACTTTTACAGGATTGTAAAACGAAAAACCACTTTCCCATTGCTTAAAGTCTTCAATATAAGAAATTCTCTTCATCGTTTTCTCTCCTTTTCAATTACTAATATACAGAATAAACTGAAAAATAACCTTATAAATATTGCCCCTTCAAATGAAGAGGCATATTTATTAATAGTTATTATCGCTACCAAAGAAATCTTTGAACGATTGAATTGTTGTATCACGGTTTAATGCTGCGATTGAAGTTGTTAATGGAATACCTTTCGGACATGATTGCACACAGTTTTGAGAGTTACCACAGTTTGCAAGCCCTCCATCTCCCATAATTGCACGTAAGCGATCTGCTTTGTGCATTTCACCTGTTGGATGCGAGTTGAATAAACGAGCTTGTGATAACGGTGCTGGTCCAATAAAGTCAGATTTACTGTTTACGTTTGGACATGATTCTAAGCAAACACCACATGTCATACATTTTGAAAGCTCATAAGCCCATTGACGTTTCTTCTCCGGCATTCTTGGTCCTGGACCTAGGTCATACGTACCATCGATTGGAATCCAAGCCTTAACGCGTTTTAATGCGTTAAACATACGACTACGGTCAACTTGTAAATCACGTACAACCGGGAATGTCTTCATCGGTTTTAAGCGAATTGGCTGTTCTAATTGATCAATAAGCGCTGTACATGATTGACGTGGTTTTCCGTTAATAACCATCGAGCAAGCGCCACATACTTCCTCTAAACAGTTCATATCCCATGCAATCGGAGTTGTTTGGTTCCCTTTTGAATCAACAGGATTACGGCGAATTTCCATAAGTGCCGAAATAATATTCATATTTGGACGATATGGAATTTCAAACTCTTGGTCAAACTCTTGTGCATCTGGTCCATCTTGTCTCGTAATGATGAGGCGGATTGTTTTCTCAGACATGTTGCTTATCCCCCTTCTCTTCACCCTTAGCAGCTACATCATGTTTTGAAGAATAGTCACGTTTACGTGGTTTAATTAATGAAACATCCACTTCTTCGTAATGGAATGCTGGTGCATTTCCTTCTCCCTCAAATTTTGCCATTGTAGTTTTTAAGAAGTTTGCATCATCACGATTTGGGAATTCCGGTTTGTAATGCGCTCCGCGGCTTTCATTACGGTTATATGCCCCAATTGTAATAACACGAGCTAGCTCAAACATATTTGCAAGTTGACGTGTAAATGAAGCACCCTGGTTACTCCATCTTGCTGTATCGTTAATGTTAATGCGTTTGTAACGCGCCATTAACTCTTCAATTTTTGCATCTGTTTCTAATAACTTTTTATTTTCACGAACTACTGTAACGTTATCTGTCATCCATTCTCCCAACTCTTTGTGAAGAACATATGCATTTTCGTTACCATCAAGCGTTAAAATATTGTTAAATTTCTCTGTTTCGATTAATTCATTTTGCTCATATACACTAGATGAAACAGCATCAGATGATTTAGAAAGACCTTTCATATACTCAATTGCGTTCGGTCCTGCTACCATACCACCGTAAATTGCTGATAATAGTGAATTCGCACCAAGGCGGTTACCACCGTGCATAGAATAATCGCACTCACCTGCTGCAAATAAACCTGGAATGCTTGTCATTTGCTTATAATCAACCCATAGCCCGCCCATTGAATAGTGAACCGCTGGGAAGATTTTCATTGGTAGTTTACGAGGATCATCTCCTGTAAACTTCTCATAGATTTCAATAATTCCACCAAGTTTAATATCTAGTTCTTTCGGATCTTTATGAGAAAGATCTAGGTACACCATGTTTTCACCGTTAATACCTAGTTTTTGCTCTACGCAAACATCAAAGATTTCACGCGTTGCAATATCACGAGGTACAAGGTTTCCGTAAGCAGGATATTTCTCTTCTAAGAAGTACCATGGCTTACCATCTTTATATGTCCAAACACGCCCACCTTCACCACGTGCAGATTCACTCATAAGACGTAACTTATCGTCTCCAGGAATTGCCGTTGGATGGATTTGAATAAACTCACCGTTCGCATAATATGCACCTTGTTGATATACAGCAGACGCTGCTGTACCTGTATTGATAATAGAGTTAGTTGATTTTCCAAAGATGATACCAGGGCCCCCTGTTGCCATAATCACGGCATCAGCTTGGAAACTTTTAATCTCCATAGTTTGTAAGTCTTGTGCAACGATTCCTCGGCACACACCTTCATCATCAACAACAGCTCGTAAGAAATCCCAACCTTCATATTTCGTTACAAGTCCTGCTACTTCGTGACGACGTACTTGCTCATCTAATGCGTATAGTAATTGCTGTCCAGTTGTTGCACCAGCAAATGCTGTACGGTGATGTTGTGTTCCACCAAAACGACGGAAATCAAGAAGTCCTTCTTCCGTACGGTTGAACATAACACCCATACGGTCCATTAAATGAATAATACCAGGTGCTGCTTCACACATTGCTTTAACTGGTGGTTGGTTCGCTAAGAAATCCCCACCATAAATTGTATCGTCAAAGTGGATCCATGGAGAATCCCCTTCACCTTTCGTATTTACGGCACCGTTAATTCCGCCCTGAGCACATACAGAATGTGAACGTTTTACTGGTACTAATGAAAACAGTTCAACATTTACTCCTGCTTCTGCCGCTTTAATCGTTGCCATTAAGCCAGCCAAGCCACCGCCGACTACTATAAGTTTCCCTTTCATGCTCTCCCACTCCTTACTGGTTTGCTAGCTGTGGATCGATGAACGCTAATAATGCACTCACACCTACATAAGATAGACCTAAGAAAATAGCTAATGTTACATAAGTAGAGATTCTTTGTGAACGTGGAGACACTGTAATTCCCCAGCTAATGCAGAATGTCCATAGTCCATTTGCAAAGTGGAAAATTGTTGAAACAACACCAACTAAATAGAATGCAAACATAGCTGGATTGTTTAAAATATCTGCCATCATATCGTAGTTTACCTCTTTACCTAACATTGCTTGAATACGAGTTTCCCAGACATGCCAAGAAATGAAGATCAGCGTAACGATACCTGAAATTCGTTGGAAGACGAACATCCAGTTACGGAAATAACCGTAAGATACCGCATTGTTCTTAGCTGTAAATGCAATATATAAGCCATATATAGCATGGTACAGTATAGGTAAAAAGATGATGAAAATTTCTAGCGCATACCGGAATGGAAGGAGCTCCATAAAGCCTGCAGCTTTGTTAAAAGCCTCTGCTCCTCTTGTTGCAAAGTTGTTTACAATTAGATGTTGCGTCAAAAAGACACCAACCGGGATGACCCCCATTAATGAGTGCCACTTACGAAACGTATACTCGCGGCCTTTCATGTCCCCATTACCCCCTTGAATGTTTGACTGCTGTTTTCAGATTAATTTACAACAATAATGTTTTTTCACTATTGGCATAAGAAAAACTGAAAAAATTATTCGAAATATTTCAGCATAATTTGATACCAAGTTCATTTTACTCCTATTTTTGTCGAAGCGTCAAGAAAACGTATACATAATTTGCATATAATTTGCCAATTCTTTTTTTCTTCTTATATATTCAGATTTTCCTAAAGAAAAATCTGTTTTTATAAATGAGAAATGTTATATAATAAGCCCTATAGAAAGAGGGGAATATTGTGAGCAAAAATACAATCGATATAACATCTTTAGAAGATGTTTCATTGAACGCCTTCGCTTATGAATTGCTACGTGAAGAATTACTACCTGATTTAATTGGTAACGATTTAGATGGTATTTTATACTGGTCCGGTAGAAACCTTGCAAGAAAATATCCGCTAGAAACAATTGAAGAAGTCATTCAGTTCTTTGAAAAAGCTGGTTGGGGCACTTTAAGTATTATTGAACATAAACGTCGTGAAATGCAGTTCCAACTTAAAGGCACTCTCATTGCTGAACGTCAAAAACAAAACAGACATTCTTCTTATCAATTAGAAGCTGGATTCATTGCTGAGCAAATTCAGAAGCAACGAAACGTCGTAGCAGAGTCATACGAAGAAAAGAAAAAACGTTCAGACTCTATTACATTTCTTGTGAAATGGGATATAAAAGATCTCATTGAAGTGTAGCCTTATCTACAGTCAACTAGACATATAAGTTTAGTTGACTTTTTTGTATTTTCATTCAGATGAGTTTATTTTAAATCTTCAGAAATTATACCAAAAAACAGAAGACGTTGTAAACTACAACGTCTTCTTATCTGTTAAATACGTATAAATTGTTTCCGCGACATTTTTCGGCATACCCGCTTCGACAAATTCTGCTACAGAAGCTTCTTTCATCTTCTTTAATGAACCAAAATGTTTTAACAATACCTTTTTCCGTTTATCACCGATTCCTGGAATATCGTCCAGTGCTGATTGAATGACAGATTTCCCGTGTAATTGACGATGGAATGTAATCGCAAATCGATGCACTTCATCTTGAATGCGCTGCAATAAATAAAATTCTTGGCTATTCCTCTCGAGTATCACCGGTTCAGGTGGATCCCCAATAATTAAATGGGATGTTTTATGTTTGTCATCTTTTACAAGGCCTGCCATCGGAATATATAACCCAAGCTCATTTTCTAGAACATCACTTACAGCTGCCAGATGACCTTTTCCCCCGTCAATAATGATTAAATCTGGTAATGGTAAATTCTCTTTAAGTGCCCTTGTATAACGGCGCCTCACAACTTCTCTCATAGACTCATAATCATCTGGTCCTTGAACCGTTTTAATTTTATATTTCCTGTACTCTTTCTTCGCTGGTTTCCCATCGATAAAAGCAATCATTGCAGAAACGGGATTTGTTCCTTGAATATTTGAGTTATCAAACGCTTCAATACGATACGGTGTTTCAATCCCGAGCTGCTTTCCTAACTGATCTACAGCTTTAATCGTTCGCTCTTCATCACGTTCAATTAAGTAGAATTTCTCTTCAAGTGCAATTTTCGCATTTTTATTTGCTAATTCTACAAGATCTTTTTTCTTACCACGTTTCGGCTGCGTCGCTTCAACTTCTAAAAAGCGCTCTACTAATTCTGAGTCTATACTTCCTGGAACAACAATTTCTTTCGGTTTAAAATGACTGCTGTTTTCATAAAATTGACCGATAAACGTTAAAAATCCCTCTTCTGGTTCATCATAGATTGGAAACATAGAAACATCACGTTCAATTAGCTTTCCTTTTCGAACGAAGAAAACTTGAACGCACATCCATCCTTTATCAACTGCATATCCAAATACATCACGGTCCACTAAGTCACTCATAATCATCTTTTGTTTTTCCATAATTGCATCTATATGAGCAATTTGATCTCGCAATTCTTTCGCACGTTCAAATTCTAGTTTCTCTGAAGCCTCATACATCTTTGTTTCTAATTCTGAACGAATTTCTTTATGTCCACCATTTAAAAACTTAATAATTTCATCCACAATTTCTTTATTTTGTTCTTCCGTCACTTCTTTCACACAAGGTGCTAAACATTGGCCCATGTGATAATATAAACACACTTTATCGGGCATGTTTGAGCATTTGCGAAGCGGATACATGCGATCTAATAGTTTTTTCGTTTCATGAGCTGATTGTGCATTCGGATAAGGGCCAAAATACTTTCCTTTATCCTTTTTTACGTTACGCGTAATGAGTAAGCGCGGCTGTTTTTCAGCGGTAATTTTAATAAAAGGATATGTTTTATCATCTTTTAATTGAATATTATATTTTGGATCATACTTTTTTATTAAATTTAACTCTAAAATAAGAGCCTCCAAATTTGAAGAGGTTACGATATATTCAAAATCTACAATTTCTCCTACAAGCCGAAGTGTTTTCCCATCATGCGAACCAGTAAAGTACGAGCGCACACGATTTTTTAACACTTTTGCCTTCCCGACATATATAACCGTTCCTTGCTTATCTTTCATTAAATAACAACCAGGTTGATCTGGTAAAATAGCCAATTTCTCTTTCAAATGTTCGTGCACTCGCCTACCTCCATTTCTACATGCTTATCATTGCAAATTCAAAATAAAAACATACAATGACAAAACACCCAACATACGTTCTTTTATTGTAACGGAAAGGTTTAAAAAAGGAAAATAAAAAAAGCTACCAAATGGTAGCTTCTTTCTTTTAGAAGTGTTTAGAAACTAATTCTACTAACGCTTCTTTCGGTTTGTAACCTAACGCTTGATCAACTACTTTACCGTCTTTTAATACGAAAAGAGCTGGAATGCTCATTACTTCAAATTGACGAGCAGTTTCTTGGTTTTCATCAACGTCTACTTTTACTACTTTTACTTTTTCACCTAGTTCTGAATCGATTTCCTCTAATACAGGAGCGATCATTTTACAAGGTCCACACCAAGGTGCCCAGAAATCTAATAATACAACACCTTCGCTAGTTTCAGCTGCGAAGCTTTGGTCATTTGCGTTTATAATTGCCATTTTATTTCCTCCTTCAAGTATATTCTACCAAGAGTATATCATTAACTTATATACGTGGCGAATAATATGTATCGTTATGTATTGTAACAAAAAAATGTTCCTTTATACTATATAAAAATATGGATGAAATACTAAAAAGGTGAGGGACAGGGGATCCCTCACCTTTTTCTATATATAGGGGTACTTCACTTGGAACTCAAGGGTACTCAAATCATGAATGTACTTTTAACTTTTTAAACTCTTCTGTTAAAAGAGGTAAAACTTCGAATAAGTCACCAACAATACCATAGTCAGCTACTTTGAAAATACTTGCTTCTGGATCTTTATTAATTGCAACGATTATTTTTGAGTTAGACATACCAGCTAAATGCTGAATCGCACCAGAAATACCGCATGCAATGTATAGATCTGGCGTAACGACTTTACCCGTTTGACCAATTTGTAATGAGTAATCGCAATACTCAGCGTCACAAGCACCACGAGATGCTCCAACAGCGCCGCCTAGTACATCAGCTAACTCTTTTAATGGCTTAAATCCATCTTCACTCTTCACACCACGTCCGCCAGCGATAATAACTTTCGCTTCTGAAAGATCAACGCCTTCTGCAGTTTTACGGACAACATCTTGAATAATTGTACGTAAATCTTTCACATCTACTGTAATAGAAGACACGTCACCTGTGCGAGACTCGTCTTTTTCAAGAGTTGCAATGTTATTTGGACGCACTGTCGCAAATAAGATACCATCTGTTACAATCTTCTTCTCAAACGCTTTACCAGAGTAAATCGGACGAGTGAAGATAACATTTCCACCTTCAACTTCTAAAGCAGTTACATCAGAAATTAGACCAGCTTCAAGTTTCGCTGCTAATTTTGGTGATAAATCTTTACCAAGTGCTGTATGTCCAAATACGATACCTTCTGGCTTTTCTTCAGCATATACAGCTAAAAACGCTTGTGCGTAACCATCAGATGTATATGATTTTAATTTATCATTTTCAACTGTCACAACGCGATCTGCACCGTAATGAATCAATTCATTTGCAAAAGAGGCAACGCTGTCTCCAACTAGAAGACCTACCACTTCACCGCCTTCTGCAATTGTTTTTGCTGCTGCTACCGCTTCAAACGAAACGTTACGTAGCGATCCGTCACGAACTTCACCCATTACTAATACTTTACGAGCCATAGATTTTCCCTCCTGCATATATAATTTCGTATTTTATTAGATTACTTTCGCTTCTGTATGGAGCAACGATACAAGTTCTTTTACTTGATCTTGCAGCTCGCCTTGTAACACTTTTCCTGCATCTTTCTTAGGAGGCAAATAGATTTCAATTGTTTTTGTCTTTGCTTCCACATCATCTTCTTCTAAATCTAAATCATCTAATTCTACTTCTTCCAGTGGCTTTTTCTTCGCTTTCATAATACCTGGAAGCGATGGATAACGCGGTTCGTTTAAACCTTGTTGTGCTGTTACTAAAACTGGTAATGACGTTTCAATAACTTCTGTATCACCTTCAACGTCACGCTCAATCTTCACGTTTGTACCATCAATCTCAAGTTTTGTAATTGTCGTTACGTACGGAATATTTAGCGCTTCAGCTACGCGTGGACCAACTTGTCCAGATGCACCGTCAATCGCAACGTTTCCGCCTAAAATTAAATCTGCATCTTTATCTTTTAAATATTCAGCAAGTACTTTTGCTGTTGTAAACTGATCGCCATTTTCAACATCATCTTCAATATTAATTAATACCGCTTTATCACAGCCCATCGCTAATGCTGTACGAAGTTCTTTCTCACTATCTTCGCCACCAACTGTTACGACAGTAACTTCTCCACCTTGTGCGTCTCTTACTTGAATTGCTTCTTCAATCGCATATTCATCGTAAGGGTTGATGATGAATTCCGCTTCGCCATCGTAAATTGCACCGTTTTTAATTACGATTTTTTCTTCTGTATCAAATGTTCGTTTCATGAGTACGTAGATGTTCATTCCATTTACCCCCTTATTTTTTTCAGAAAGATTCTATCAATTTTAAAATTCTGTTAATTTATATTAAAAAAATAATTGAACTACCTACCACTAAACGAAGGCTTACGTTTTTCTAAAAACGCTGCTACACCTTCTCTTCCATCTTCACTCGTAAATACTTCACCGAAGATTTGAGCTTCGCGCTGTACACCTTCGTAATAATGAGACGATTTTGTCGTTTGCAATAACTCTAACACAGCACGAGTTGTTGCTAGACTTTTTCCAGCAATTTGTTTTGCAACTTTAAGTGTATCGTCTAAAAGTGTTTCTTCAGAAAACACTCCGTTAACAAGTCCCCATTTTAATGCTTCTGCACCAGTAATTGGTGTACTCGTTAACATCATTTCACAAGCTTTCGCTTTCCCAACATAACGTGGTAAGCGCTGTGTACCTGCAAAACCAGGAATTAATCCAAGTGTTAATTCAGGTAAACCAAGTTTTGCACTTTCAGTTACAAAGCGCATGTGGCAAGACATAGCAAACTCAAGGCCGCCGCCAAGTGCCGCTCCATGAATTGCCGCGATAACTGGTTTTGAACATTTTTCAACACGCTCAAATGTAACTTGTCCAAGCTGTGCTAATTCTGTCGCTTGCTTCGCTTCAGTAACAGATGTAAATTCTTTAATATCTGCTCCAGCTGAGAAGAAGCGCCCTTCACCGTGAATAACAACAACACGAATGTTATCATCCTTCTCCACTTGATCAATTAACTCAGTAACGTCATGCATAACTTGTGAAGACATCGCATTCGCTGGCCCGTGATTTAACGTCGCCACCGCAATATGGTCTTCAACTCTTACAGATAGGAATTTCAACATGATCCCTCCCATTATTGACGATAACCACAAGCCGCAATAAGTAGCCCATGTACCGTTTTTGAAAGTGCGACCAGATCATACTTATGATCGCTCATTACCCAATTGGTCACAACTTCATCTACTGTTCCAAAGATCATTTGTCTTGCCACACGAACATTTAAGTCCGCCTGAAACTCACCTTGCTTTATACCTGTCTCTAAAATTTCATCCATAACTTGTAAGTAGCCTTTTAATACTTCATTTATTTTAAGGCGCAAGTCTTGATTGGACTGTCTTAGCTCTAATTGCGTAACGATAGCAAGAGGATCATTTTGTGATAACAGCAAGAAGTGCGTTTCTACCAACATGAATAACTTCGCTACAGCGCTTTCAATTCCTGCTGTTTTTTGACGAATTGTTTCAACAAATTCTCCCATCTTCTCTTGGAATAAGGATATTAATATATCTTCTTTATTTTTAAAATATAAATAAATCGTGCCATCAGCTACCCCAGCTTGCTTTGCAATTTTAGAAACTTGCGCTTGATGGTATCCATTCTCTGCAATCACAATGACTGCCGCATCAATAATTTGATTGTATTTCGGTCTATTTTTCTTCACTTTACTGTCCCCTTCAAGAAGATGACTGAATGAATAGTCATTCATATTCTTATAATACTGACTATTTAGAAAAGTGTCAATCCTATTTTTTCAAAAAGAAAGGGCCTTAGCCCGTTTGCTCATCCTCATTCTTTCTCTTCTCTTCATCTATTAGGACGCGGCGCAAAATTTTCCCTACTGTCGTTTTCGGCAATTCATCTCTAAACTCGTATACTTTCGGTACTTTATAAGCCGCTAAATATTTACGTGCAAACTGATCTAATTCCTCTTCAGAACATTCAGCGCCTTCTTTCAAAACAACAAATGCTTTTACAGTTTCCCCTCTGTACGGATCAGGAACACCGATCGTCACTACTTCTTGCACCTTTTCGTGTTCATATAACACTTCTTCTACTTCACGAGGATATACGTTAAAACCGCTAGCAACAATCATATCTTTCTTACGATCTTTCACATAGAAAAAGCCATCCTCATCCATGTATCCTACATCACCTGTATGAAGCCAGCCATCTTGCAATACAGCCGCCGTTTCTTCTGGCTTATTCCAATACCCTTTCATAATTTGTGGGCCTTTAACAACTATTTCACCGATTTCACCTGGAGGTAATGCCTCTCCTGTTTCAAGTGACATGATGATTGACTCCGTATCTGGCCACGGTACCCCAATACTTCCTGGCACACGTTTTTCCCACAAGAAATTCCCATGTGTAACGGGTGATGACTCCGTTAATCCATAACCTTCTACCAGTTTACCACCTGTAACGCTCTCAAACTCCTCCTGTACTTCTACAGGAAGCGGTGCAGAGCCACTAATACAAGCCTGAATAGAAGAAATATCATATTCTTTTAAAAGAGGGCTATTTAATAGAGCAATATAAATGGTCGGCGCTCCTGGAAATAGTGTAACTTTATGTTTTTTAATTGCTTCAAAAACCATTTTCATATCAAACTTCGGAATAAGCACCATTTTATACCCTTGCATAATACTTAAATTCATTACAGCTGTCATTCCGTATACATGAAAAAACGGAAGGACACCAAGGATCACTTCTTCTCCCTCTTTACAATTATATAACCAATGTGCTCCCATTAAAGTGTTCGAAACGAGGTTTTTATGCGTCAGCATAACCCCTTTTGGAAATCCTGTCGTTCCCCCCGTATACTGCAAAAGAGCTAGATCATTTTCAGGATCACAGGGAACCTCAACATCAGCAGTACTTTCCCTTTCTACTGATTTCCATAGATGAATCGTTTCGCTTTCCGACACATTCACAACAAGATTCGCCTGCTTTTTTTGTACAAATGGATAAAGTAAATTTTTAGGGAATGGTAAGAAATCTGCAATACGAGTTACGATAATGTGCTCCAGCTTTGTGGCATTTTGAACATTAGTAACTCTCGGAAACACTAAATCAAGGCAAAGAATGACTTTTGCCCCAGAGTCATGAAGTTGGTACTCAAGCTCTCTTTCTGTATAAAGAGGATTCGTTTGTACGACAATCCCCCCGGCAAGCAAAGTACCATAATAACCGATTACAGATTGCGGACAATTCGGCAACATAATTGCAACTCTATCTCCCTTTTCAACACCAAGACTTTGCAGATAATTCGCAAACTTCTTTACCTTGTCATGGAAATCTGAAAATGTAACATCTTTACCTAAAAAATGAAGCGCTTTCTTTTCTGGATAACGAGAAGCTATTTTCTCTAAATATCCATGAAGTGGCTGAATATCATAAGAAATAGTACTAGGAATTTCCTCTGGATAACTTTTTAACCAAGGTTTTTCCACCTTCATTCCCCCTTCAAATACATAAAAAATAAATGAATGTTCATTCATGATAGTTGTTTTCATTATATTATAGTCATAACAACGTTACAATCATAATATTCTGACTTTTATATAACTATGCCTTACCTCATTAACTTCTTATTATATGTACAAACTCTCTTACTCTTAAAAGAGTAAGAGAGTTATTATTTAACTTAGTCTTATAATTGTTAATACCGCTCCTGGAGTAGTCGTTGATAACGTCGCAACAGCTAACAAGCCAAATAATTGCAAACTAATTGCACTCCCCGCCGCAAGAGTCGTAATAATTGTTGCACTAAACGATGTGGTTGCTACTGCAGGGGAATTGATCGTCCCAGCAAGCGGTGCACCATTAATTGTAATTCGCGAACTGACTAATAATGAAGCCGTTATATTAATCGAATATGAAATATAATAATTCCCTGCATTTGCAGCCGTAAATACTGTGTTCCCCCCAGACACTGTAATACCTGGACCGATATTCTGATTGTTTGGAAGCGGGACATTTGTTCCACCAAGTAGTACCGATATTGCTGTACCCGACGTATTATTTGCAAATGCGTATGTTGCCGTTATACTTGTGCCGGTTGCTCCTGTTGGGCCTGTATCACCGGTTGCCCCCGTTGGACCTGTTATTCCTGTCGCTCCTGTTGGACCCGTTGCTCCCGTTGCTCCTGTTGAACCTGTCGCTCCTGTTGGACCCGTTGCTCCTGTTATTCCTGTCGCTCCTGTTGAACCGGTTGCCCCCGTTGGACCTGTTGCTCCTGTTATTCCTGTCACTCCTGTTGGACCCGTTGCTCCTGTTGAACCTGTCGCTCCTGTTGGACCCGTTGCTCCTGTTATTCCTGTCGCTCCTGTTGGACCTGTTGCTCCTGTTATTCCTGTCGCTCCTGTTATTCCTGTCGCTCCTGTTGGACCTGTTGCTCCCGTTGCTCCCGTCGGACCCGTTGCTCCTGTTGAACCTGTTGCTCCCGTCGAACCCGTTGCTCCTGTTGAACCTGTTGCTCCCGTCGAACCCGTTGCTCCTGTTGAACCTGTTGCTCCTGTTGAACCTGTTGCTCCTGTTGAACCTGTTGGACCTGTTGGACCTGTTGGACCAAGCTTAGGTACTGTCCCATCGCAACTAAAACAACATGAATCAACATGTACACCATTTTGATTATTACACCCACAATATCCATTTGTATTATTGAGCCATGAAGACATGTTGATCCCTTCCTTCAAATTCAATCTTTTCAGTACAAACAACGAATTATAAAACAACTATCCAATAATAAAGAAATACTTTATTCCGTACATTCTAATAATTATTACATGCGACACCCTTCCCTTTTGCTTGTACATTCGCCTTCCTGCTTAAACGAAATTCCTTTTCTGCATTTTCATATACATATAGATTTCAACCTCACATATTGAAATCTGTATAATTCGTTATTTTTCGTCAAAATTTTAAAAATATATTGACACTTAAAATATCATCATAGTATGATTTGGATGTTGTAATTGATAACGATTTTCAATATCGTACATTGCAAATTAAATAATTTATTTGGGGGCAGAAGATGAAGAAAATTCTCAGTATTTTCATAGTAATTCTTCTATTCGCTGTTGGATGCGGACAGCAAAAAGAGGAGAAAAAGGAAACAAAAGCGGACAATAAAAATCAAGCTATAACAATTAAACACGCTGAAGGGGAAACGAAGTTAAATAAACCAGCGAAAAAAGTTGTTGTACTTGAGTGGGTATATTCAGAAGACTTATTAGCACTTGGTGTTCAGCCAGTAGGGATGGCAGACATTAAGAATTATAATAAATGGGTAAATACAAAAACAAAACCGAGTAAAGATGTTGTAGATGTAGGGACACGTCAACAACCAAACTTAGAAGAAATTAGCCGTCTAAAACCAGATTTAATTATCACAGCATCATTCCGTGGTAAAGCAATTAAAAACGAATTAGAGCAAATTGCTCCTACAGTTATGTTCGATCCATCAACTAGCAACAACGATCACTTTGCTGAAATGACAGAAACATTTAAACAAATTGCAAAAGCTGTTGGAAAAGAAGAAGAAGGTAAAAAAGTATTAGCTGATATGGATAAAACATTTGCTGATGCAAAAGCAAAAATTGACAAAGCAGGCTTAAAAGATAAAAACATCGCAATGGCACAAGCATTTACTGCTAAAAACGTGCCAACATTCCGCATCTTAACTGACAATTCTACAGCTTTACAAGTTACAAAAAAATTAGGTTTAACAAACACTTTTGAAGCAGGTAAATCAGAGGCAGATGGTTTCAAACAAACAACTGTAGAATCATTACAAAGTGTACAAGATTCAAACTTCATTTACATTGTAGCGGATGAAGATAACATTTTTGACACTCAACTAAAAGGCAATCCTGCTTGGGAAGAATTAAAGTTCAAAAAAGAAAACAAAATGTATAAATTAAAAGGCGACACTTGGATTTTCGGTGGTCCTGAGTCTGCAAAATCTTTAGCAACACAAGTAGCAGATGTAATGACAGCGAAGAAGTGATTACACGATGAATAGCTTACAACATACACTTCGAGCAAGTCTTGTATTCGGAGGAGGAGCAGCTCTCTTGCTCCTCCTTTTCTTTATTCATATCGGACAAGGTCAAGCAAATATTTCCTATAGTATGATTATCGATGCTCTTATCTCACCGAACCAATCACTAGAGCACCAAACTTTAATCATGCTTCGATTACCTAGAGCCGTAATTGCTATTTTAGCTGGAGGTGCTCTTGCTGCATCTGGGGTCATTTTGCAAACATTAACAAAAAACCCACTTGCTGAATCAAGTACAATGGGAATTCACTCTGGCGCATATTTCTTTCTAGTAGCGGCTACAATTTTCTTACCGAAAGGTCTGCAAATTAACTCACTTCTTTTCACATTTATCGGTGGTGCTATTACTGCTTTATTTGTATACCGTATTTCTGGTGGGAAAAAGGGAACCCCACTTAGAATGGCACTAGCTGGGATGGTCGTTACATTAATGCTTTCTGCTTTTACTGGAACGATGCAGCTTTTCTATGAAAATGAAACGGCTGGTTTATTTTTATGGGGAGCTGGCTCTCTTATCCAAAATAACTGGGATGGCGTTCAATTTGCTTTTCCATTTATCATTATTTCTTTCCTAGTTTTACTATTTATGTCTCGTAAACTCAACATCCTCTTACTTGGTGACGATGTTGCTGTTTCTCTTGGTGAAAAAACAGCAGTAACACGTCTTATCACCTTCATTGCTGCAATCTTTTTAACAGCAGTAATTGTCACTGTCGTTGGACCGATTGGGTTTGTTGGCTTAGTTGCACCACACTTAATGCGCCTTATTGGTTACCGGCAACACTTTACTCTTCTTCTTTCCTCATTCTTATGGGGAGCAGTATTATTACTGGGGGCAGATGTCGTCGGTAGATTAATAGATCCAACTGGTGCAGAACTTCCTGTTGGATCAGTCACAGCAATGATTGGGTCACCTTGGCTTATTTATTTAGTGTATCGTATGATGAAGTCGAAACAATATATGAATGATAACGGTGCGAATGCAGCTGGAGCTAGTTCCCGCTATTACTCTTATAAAAAGGTAATCATCATATCTATCACGCTTTGTATTGTGACGATTGCTCTTGGTGTTACAATCGGTAGTAATGCTTATATCGAAAGCATTACAAATGTTATAACAGGGCAATTAACGCAATTTGATAAAAATATGATGATGAACCTTCGTTTACCAAGAATGCTCGTTGCCGCTATTGCTGGCGCATGCCTTGCAATAAGTGGGCTTGTCTTCCAAGGAATATTACGAAACCCACTTGCCGACCCTTCGATTATTGGTATTTCGTCTGGAGCAGGTGTCGGTGCTTTAACTATTATGTATGTTTTCCCTGCACTTCCAGGTTTCTTCCTACCAATTGGTGCATTTATCGGCGGACTACTTGCAGTTGGAATTGTCCTCTTCTTCTCATGGAAAGCAGGATTTAGTCCAACAGCTCTTGCTTTAATAGGGATTGGTATTTCGGCTCTCGGCTCAGCAGTTATTCAAATCTTTATCGTTAGAGCGAATTTGAATGTTGCTGCTGCTTTAACATGGCTATCAGGCAGTACGTATGCAAGAGGATGGAATCACTTAGAAAATATCATTCTATATCCATCACTTATTCTTATACCAATTATCTTTTTCTTAATGAAACAACTTGATGTCCTTGTACTTGGAGACGATTTAGCAACTGGACTCGGACAGCCTGTAAATAAAACGCGTCTTGCTCTAATTGTACTAGCGACACTTCTTGCATCTATAAATATCGCGGCTGTCGGTACAATCGCCTTTTTAGGCCTTGTCGCTCCTCACTTAGCAAGAATTGTTGTTGGTATGAATCATCAAAGATTATTCGTTTGTTCCGCTCTGTTTGGAGCAATCCTTCTTTCTGTTGCTGACTTACTTGGACGTACAATCGCATATCCGAAAGAAATTCCCTCTGGCCTTGTCGTTGCTGTACTTGGGGCACCTTATTTCTTATGGTTGATGAGGAAGAGTGGGGAGAATGTTAATTAAAAGACGGCTTCATATATATGAAGCCGTCTTTTCCTATTATGGCATAAAATTAATATAAGCTTTGTACAGAATATATATAACAAGTGCATACATGATTATATTGAATACACTTCGTTTTAAAGTTAACTTTCTCTTTAATTTCTTATCCTGTAATTTTAGTTCTATTCCATTTGCTACTTTCAGTCTACCTACTATTTGAAATAACTCTCTGTAATCATCAGCATTTCCCAATAATACGTACTCCTTATCATTTTTATACTTTATATGTAGAAATTCACTCCCACCTTTACGGTCTAATATTGTTCTCATAGAAGCTATTTCATTTAATACACATACTTTTATATCAACTTCATTATAATAACGATCCACAAAAAATACATACAACCGTTTATTTGTAACGATTAGCACATTATTAATACCGAAGTTCATCGCAAGAACGCCTACCCCTAATGTCATGGCTGTGCCTGTCTGCCAATTTTTCACACGAGAATTTTCGACAAGCATACTATATAAAATCTCTTCGCTTCCCTGTAACTCTTCTTGTACAACCTCATAACAACGTTTCATTAAAATTGTTTTTGTTACAACTTCTTTTGTACGATTTATTTTCTTTTTATCTATTTTCTCATCATTTCTATAATCATCTACAAAATTATCGCTATACTGCAAGTTATTTAATTCCTGAAGTAACTTTTCTTTATTCATTTCTTTCCCCCCCCCAACAGCTTCTTCAATTTCTTTCTCCCTCTTGAAAGCCTGCTATATACCGTATCTCGTGTCATACCGAATTCAAGCGCTATTTCTTGTACGCTATATTCATCTAAATACCTTTTTATAAAAATTTCCTTATCTTCTTCATTCAATTCTTTAATTAAAACGTAAAAATTATAATCTCGCTCTTCTTTTGTTAAATTGACATTTTTTCTATCTTCATATATTTCTTGCTGAAGCTCTTGTAATTGATAAGCCTTATTACTTTTTCGTTTATAATCAATAGCTTTAAACTTAGCGACAGATATAAGCCAGTTTCTAAACTTCCCACGATTTTCATCATAACTACTAATGTTGTACCAAACGATTAATAAAATATCGTCAACACATTCGTCCACTAATACCTTGCTCTGTGCCGTATCTAAAACACTATGAACCACCTTATAAATTAAATCCCCATATCGATCAATTGCTGTATGTAATGCTAACATGTCTTGTTTTCGAAGACCTTCTACTATTTCTATATCCTTCACCCTTATCACCACTCTTTATCCCATTCTTTATTCATTATATATACGAATGAACACATTCGTTTCCTGACACTTTTACAAATATTTTCTAATTATTTTCATATTGTAGCAAATACTTAATTAATTATTTCTTGTGGAACAGGGATTATATTATCTCTCACGAATTTAATCTATGAACAAAAATAGGAGGGATAACAATGTACCAAACAATTGAAGGCTTCTTTCAATCATGGACATACGAAGCAGAGTCTACTCAGAAAATGCTTAATTCATTAACCGATGCATCTTTATCACAAGAAATTGCGCCTGGGCATTGGACATTAGGAAGAGTTGCTTGGCATATCGTAACGGCAATTCCTGTTATACTATCTGGCACAGGCCTAAAGTTTGAAGGAGAAACGAAAGATTATCCTGTTCCAACTTCTGCAAAAAAAATTGCAAATGAATACCATAAAGTGAATGCAGCTTTCGTTGAAGCACTTCAAAGCGAATGGAATGATAAAGATTTAGCAACTATTAATGATTTCTTTGGTCGTCCTATGCCGAATTCTATATTTTTAATGACACTTATTAATCATCAAAATCACCACCGCGGACAAATGACGGTTTTAATGAGGCAAGCTGGCTTAACAGTTCCTGGCGTATATGGTCCTGCAAAAGAAGAATGGGCTGCCGCTGGAATGGAAGTTCCTAAAATGTAAAAACAAAAAAAGACAAGGTATTTACACATCTTGTCTTTTTCTGTAACTTGTTTCATGTGAAACTATTTTTTCTAAATGGTTGTTTTATGGAAAAGATAGATTAAAATGAATACATATTACGAAGAGGAGTAACCAAATTGAATACAAAAAATAAAAAAATAGCTATGGGAACTATTTTACTAACTTCTATTATTGGAGTGATTAGTGTATCTCTTTATTTCACCTATTATGGTACCCCTTGGGGAAAACAAGCAGCAATTACGGAATCAAAAGAATATATTACAAAATATTTTAATCTAGATGCAGAAGTCAAAAACACTTCTTACGATGCTAAAATGAATAGCTATGCAATCGCCTTTGAAACAAGTCGAGACGGAGAGTTTACTATCGAATATAAAAGTCCTAATAACTTTAACATTTCTCCAGGAGTTCAAGCGTATTTAAGCAAACACTCCAAATTTACAGAGTAGTAACGATGCATACATATACAAAAAAGAGTTGGTTTAACGCCAACTCTTTTTTATTTATTCTTGTCAGACTGTTATATCTTCCTTCTCTATATTTTTAATTCCGTAATATGCAATTGCAACTCCAATTGTTGCCAATGCTAGTTGAAGGGGAAGAAAAGTCGCTACAGAAAACGTAGTGCTATTCATTGCAATTGATACAACGATAAGGGATGAAACAATTGTAGTTGGCACTGAACGTTTACGCATTCCGAAATATAGTGGGATTAAACTTATTCCCGCAGTTGCAACGGCTAAAGGAACAAGGTTTATCCCTTCTTGCTTCAATTGATCTATTGTGAATGAATTAGGAAGAATTGAAAAATAGCTATCTATCCCAAAGAAAACTCCTACTACTAAAATGTTAGATACAATAACTGTTATAAATGTTAATATTGCTGTAATAACCAACTTACTAATCATCATTTTCTTCCGATTAATAGGATAAGAAAACATAAGTAGTATTGTTTTGTTTTTATATTCACCAATTATTAACCTTGCGATTAACACACTACCAAAAATAATAAATGTTGCTCTTACTAATGTACTAGCCATTAACAAAACCATCTGTGGATCTCTCATTTCTGGATCTCCTTCTATTTGAGAAACGATGCTCGTAAAAATCAGTAATGCCAGTATAGCGATATTTGCAATAATCGCTCTCCTTACATACCATCCAAGCTTAAACTTCTTCATTTCTAGCTTCATAAGACGTAGCATAATAGTCCTCCTTTCATTTATATTTTAATCGATATAAATTACCCCTGTCTTACTTAAAATCTCCACTTTGTTTTTTGCATCACCAATGGTTCCTACTTTTATTTTTTCTGTACTTTTATCTTTCTTAAATCCTTTTAAATCCACTATTACGTCAGCCGAATTACTTTTAGCCATAAGCTTCAATGATGCCGGGACACCTTTATACCGTACGCCAATATCCCCTGATTTTGTTTCTACAAATAATGATTTTCCTTCTGTCATATCTTTCAGTAATACTTCCCCAGATGTTGAAGTAATGTTCATATTTTCGTTTTTTACATTTTTTACATAATTATCACCAGTAGTGGAAGTTATATTTACTTCTTGTAATGAACTATCTTTTAACATTAAATCCCCGCTTTCGGATGTAAATTCACCCTTCTCTGCCGATAGTCCTGTAATCATTCCATCTCCAGATTTGCCTCTTGTCACGATGCTTTTTACTACTATATCGTTTATTTTCACATCACCCGATTTATTATTTAATACAATTTTATCTATTTCTTTCTTCGGAATAGCTATAGATATACTATTTTTCTTCCGAAACGTAAAACCATAAAAAAATCTGTTCACCTTTTGTTTTTGCTTAATCACAAGTTTATTTTCATCATTTTCTATTTTGACGGGATCTATCTCTTTATCTGCTTGTTCACCTTGAGCGGAAATTACTATTTTATTAGCGTCTGTACTTTTAAATTCAAGATTCCAGTTTTCAATGTCTACTTCTATTGCTTTTATATTATTTATCTCAAAAGACTTTTCTTTCTTAAAATCTTTCCCCTGAAATACCTTAATACCAAAAACTACACTAGCAATTGTAATGAATAATATTGCAATTACTATTATTTTTTTCACCATTCATACCCCAGTTCGTTTTTTGTTTTAAGCTTGCTTCACGCCACATCGATCTTGTCGATTTTACGAAACGATAGATAACTAATGAAAATTCCTAATAAACAGAGCACGATTGGGATAGCTATAAAATCAAACATACTTACTTGACCGTTTCCAGGACCAAAGTTACCACTAATCAGCATACCAATTATTACTGCCGAAGTAATCGTTGTCGGTGTCGATTTCTTTCTCATTCCAAAAAACAAAGGAATTAAACTTATACCAGATATCATAAATGCACTTATAATAGTACCTGGAACGATAGCTATTATTTCACCTATCGTAGCAGGTGTTTCAATCAGTCCCATCATTGGACTCACAAAATATACGAGCAAACTAATAATGAAAGTCGCGATAATGGTACTCACAAAACAAAAACAAAAAACAATTGTTAATTTCGCACTCATTAGCATTTTCCTTTGAAGCGGATACATAAATGATAGTTGTATCGTTTTATTCTTATACTCATCAATTACTAAACGTGATAAAATGACCGAACTAAAAATAATGAATGTTATCCTAATAAAAATATTTACTAAAGCCATATTCTGTGTGAAGTCAGAGAAGAGCATGTCTTCCTCGGCTTTCATTCCCAATGCCATAAGGCTTACTGCAGCGAAAATTGCTATAATACAAATTGCTACACTTTTAAAGTAACTAGATAATTTATGTTTCTTCCATTCGAGCTTCATTAATTTAAACATATAAATTACGCCTCCATTCTTTATATACCTGTCTCTACGCTGCTAACATTCTAATTCCAGCAGTAACGAAGCTTAACATTCCTATCACTAGTACAATGAACAACCATTTCCGCTCTGGTTTTCTATAATATAAAATTCCACTTATTAGCATTACGATAAATCCACTTACCAGGTTCAGCCACAGTCCATTAAGCATGAATACCCTCTCCATCCATTACATTTAAGAAATATTCTTCTAAGGAACTATGTTTCTTATTAATACTTTCAATTTCCACATCGTTCATAATAAGTGCTTTTGAAATGGCCTGCTGAGACGCTGACGTATCATACACACGAATCATGGTTCCACTCATTATTTTGTAGTTTTTTATACCAAGTTTATCTTCTAAAATATAAGCTGCACGTTTCACATCAGGAACAGTGATTTCAATGTACTCTGTTTGTTTTCCGTTAATACTCTTCATTGAAACTTCTTTTATTAGTTTTCCATTTTGAATCACACCAATTGTATCCGCCATTAGTTCCATCTCACCTAAAATATGACTAGAAACTAATAATGTAATACCGTATTCTTTGCAGAGCATTTTAAATAAGTCTCGTAACTCTTTAATACCAATTGGATCTAAACCGTTAATTGGTTCATCTAAAATGAGCAATTCTGGCTTTGTCACGATTGCCCTTGCAATACCGAGTCGTTGTTTCATCCCTAATGAAAAATCTTTTATTTTTTTATTGTCTATGCCGTGTAGTTTCACTAAATGTAAAGCATGATCAATGCCGTTTTTATCGTAATAGCCCATATATTCACAATGTAATTCTAGGTTTTCCTTCGCCGTTAATTTATCATAAAAGATTGGATATTCGATAATTGTTCCCATTCTTTTTAATACTTCATAAGATGTGTCTGTTAACTTCTCACCGAAAATTTCAATATCGCCGCTCGTCGGTTTTATTAAATTTGCAATCATTTTCATAATTGTTGTTTTACCAGCACCATTCGGTCCTAAGAAACCGTATATCTCTCCTTTTTTCACATGCATGTTAACGCTAGAAATAACTTCTTTTCCTTTAAACACTTTCGTTAACTGGTTCGTTTTTAATATATATGTCATGTCATTTTCCCCTTTCGCGCTGCTCTATATTTCTATAATAGACAACGGAAATCTCTTTTTTCTTACTCGTTCCTTACAAATTCCTTACGCTGAAAAAAAAGCTTGTAGAATTTACTTCTCTACAAGCTAAAACTTCATCTTTGTTAATACAACTGTAAAAATCGTTTTTTCATATGGCTTACTAGAAAGATGAATCTTTCCATCCATCGCTTCCACAAGCCTTTTCGTAATCGTTAATCCCAGGCCGCTTCCTTGGTACAATTTATTTCTTGAGTCTTCAAGTGTATACATACGCTCAAACACTTTATCAATATGAGATTCATCAATTCCTTTTCCTTTATCCCATACGTCTATATACACACTCGTTTCATCATCTCTTAACGTCATACCGAGTGTCTTTCCAGCCTCTCCATATGTAATTGCATTTGATATTAAATTATTTAACACTCTGCCTAATACTTCTGTATTTCCAAGTGCATATATATTTCTTTCAGGTATATCAATATGAACATGAAATCCTTTCGTCGTCACTAAATCATAAAAAGATAAAATCTTCTCGCGGCAAACTTCATTCATATTTACTTTTGTTATCTCTATTGCCTTGTCACCAGATTCTAATTTTGCTAAATCAAAGAACTTATGAATTAGTTCCATCACTTCCAGCGTTTTTATATGAACCTTTTCAAGTAATATTTTCTGTTCTTCTTCATTTATCGTTTTATCCTCATTTAACATTTCTGTATATCCAAGAATAACTGTTAGTGGTGTTTTCAAGTCATGCGAAATATTTGAAAGCATTTTTCTCATCGAAATTTCTACTTTTGCATGATCTGCATTCGTTTTCTGTTTTGCATCTAATAATTGATTAATTGCCACTAATAATTTTTGCAATTCTAGATCATCTGTCATAACGAGTAACGTCTCGCCTGTTTTTTCATTTACAATACTTTCTAATTTTTCATATGTGTATCGTAAGTTTTTGCTACTATTTTTTCTCATCTTATATTGTATGTAAATGATACATAACAATATAAAAATAATGCCCATTAACAGATTGGTCATATTACATCACTTCCAACTTATAGCCGATGCCCCATAACGTTTTAATATATTCTGGATTAGATGGATCACTTTCAATTTTCTCACGCAATCTTCTCATATGAACATTAATAACGTTATCATCACCGTAATACTCTTCATTCCAAACTAACGTATAGATTTGTGCTTTTGTAAATACACGATTTTGATTCTTTACGAACAGTTTTAAAATCTCAAATTCTTTTAAAGTAAGTTTGAGAGGGTTCCCGTTTTTTTCTACAGTAAAATTAATTGGATCGATTGTTAAATCACCAATCTGAATCATCTTTTCTGTTGTTTCCGTAGTCGAATATTTTGTAGACCTCCGAATACCCGCTTTTACACGTGCAGCTAATTCAATCATAGAAAATGGCTTACAAATGTAATCATCTGCCCCAAGTCCTAATCCAACAGCTTTATCAACATCTGTATCTTTTGCTGACATCATTAAAATTGGAACGGCACTTTTTTCTCGAATGATTCGTACAACCTCTAAGCCATCTAGCTTTGGCATCATAATGTCGAGGATAATCAAATCAAATGAACCTTTTAAATATGTATTTACTCCCTTTTCTCCATCAGACGCGATTGTAACTTGAAAGCCCTCTTTTATTAAATACTTTTCCACCATCTCTTGAATTGAGATATCATCTTCAACTAATAAAATATGATGTGACATATGTCTATCCCCTTTTTACAAACGTTAACAATTCAATTGTATCGTAACTACTACAGACTGGAAACAATTATATGAATTTTCAAACCAACTTCCCTTCCTTCCTTAACAATGATATGATGAAATTCACTACGATTGTTCATAATTAACTTTATATAAAGGAGACTTATCATGTCAGAGAATAAAAAAGTAAGCTTAGCTGATTTAATGCGCGAACAACTTGCTAAGAAAAAGCAAGGAAATGGAAATGGCCAAAATGCAAAAAGTCAAAGCCAAGAAACGAAAAAATTACAAAACCAACAAACGAAAAAAACAAACAACCAACGTAGACGTACAGGTGTATAAATGAACGGACAAAAACGTTCTAATATCGCACCCGGTCTTGAAGTTGATATTGTATTAAAACAAGATCAACGAACAGGCAAATTAACACGTGGAATTGTAAAAGATATTTTAACAAACTCCCCTTCCCATCCGCATGGCATTAAAGTGCGATTGCAGGACGGGCAAGTCGGTAGAGTACAAAATATCGTTCAATAAGAAAAGGAGCTCAAGTAAACCCGAGCTCCTTTTTCTTTATTAGCCTTTAATTTTTTCGATGAAAACTACTTTTAAGTAGTCTCCCTCTTTAAATTGATCAATTGTACGAAAATCTTCTGGTAAAGAATGTTCTTCTAATATTTTGTATTTACCGTTCATTTCTTTAAATGCAGTATCGATAAAGCCTTTAAACTTTTTCATATCAAATGCGCTACAATTTGTAGAAGCAACGATAATACCGTTATTTTCTGTAATCGCGATCGTTTCTTTTAATAAGTTTTTATAATCTTTCGCTGCGCTAAATGTATACTTTTTAGAACGTGCAAAGCTTGGAGGATCTAATACAACCATATCGAACTTCATTTTTTTCTTCGCAGCATATTTAAAGTAAAGGAATACATCTTCTACAATAATATCTTGTGCTTCGTAATCAATTTCGTTGACACTAAATTGTTCAATCGTTTTACTTAAACTACGATTTGCAAGGTCCACACTCGTTGTTTTAGTCGCTCCACCAAGTGCTGCAAATACAGAGAAAGCACCTGTATAAGAGAACATATTTAACACAGTTCTTCCTTGTGCATATGTATCACGAATTTGTTTTCGAACGTTACGCTGATCTAAAAATACACCAACCATTGCTCCGTCATTTAAATAAACCGCAAAGTTCACACCATTCTCTTTTACGATAAGTGGGAACTCACCGCGCTCTCCTGCTACGAAATCATCGCCTTCAATGTATTTCCCTTTCGTATCAAAACGCTTTTTCTCATAAATACCTTTAAAGTTTGCTACTTTTTGAAGCCCCGCTATGATTTCATCTCTAAAAGTATAAATCCCTTCACTATACCAGCTCACTACGTAATAACCGTCATAATAATCGATGATTAAGCCGCCAAGACCATCACCTTCACCATTTAGGACACGGAATGCTGTCGTATCATTTGATTTGTAAAACTGTTTTCGTTTATGTAAGGCAGATTTGATTTTATTTTCAAAGAAAGATTGATTAATTTGTTCACTCTCTTTTCTCGTTAAAATCCAGCCGTATCCTTTATTTTGTTTTCCATAATAGCCTTTTCCGATAAATTGGTTCTTCTCATCTACTACTTTGATGATTGTCCCTTCTTCACGAATATCGTTTAAATTTTGAATTGCATCTTTTAAAATAAGCGGATATCCACTTTTAATTTCTTTTATAAATTTCGGTTTTATTTTTATAGTTACTTCAGATCGCATGTAATGTCTTCCTTTCCATTTGAATGCTTTCTATTAGTAGGAAGCATGTAAAAAACGAGGCCGAAAAACAGCCTCGTTTCACTATACCATATTATCGCTTTGCTAGTACAACCCGCTCAGCCTTACACCTAATCGCAATATATTTACTAACTTATGAAATAAACATCATACTTTCAAAAAAAATTTATATATTTCATTATTGCCATTGACAATGATAATGATTTTCATTATCATTTAATATATATGAGTTCTTGAAAATATAGCTACATTTATAGGAGGAATACACATGATTATTGTTACAAATACAGCTAAAATTACAAAGGGAAATGGACATAAATTAATTGAGCGTTTTAATAAAGTAGGTAAAGTTGAAACGATGCCAGGATTTTTAGGATTAGAAGTTCTTTTAACGCAAAATACAGTTGATTATGATGAAGTAACAATTAGCACTCGCTGGAATGCAAAAGAAGATTTCCAAGGTTGGACAAAGAGCTCAGCATTTAAAGATGCTCACTCACATCAAGGCGGAATGCCAGAATATATTCTTGATAATAAAATTGCTTACTATGATGTAAAAGTTGTACGTATGCCAATGGCTGCAGCACAGTAAAAACAGTTATTTTTTAAGTATAGAATATGAGGAGCGCTATCACTTCTCATATTCTATACTTTTTCTTTAATTTCTTTTCACTAATTTTGCATGTACAACTAGCCTTCCAGCCTCTGGATCAAGCGCATAGTCACATGTAGAAAGTGTTACAATTTCATCATTATCCGTCAATTCCGTATCCGTTTTGTACAGTGATTTTTCTTGAATTTCCTTTAAGAACGATGTATATGCTGCATCATTTTCAAAATCCGTTTCAATGTAATAAAAGTCCGTTGTTGTCGTATATACTGAAAAAACTTCAACATCGTATCCTTCAAATAATGTATCGTAATATAATTTACGATGGGACATGAAGAATTCTTCATCCAACATTTTTTTTAAACTACCAAACATAGAACCGTCTTTCATACGATGGCCATATAAAATCGTATTTCGATTTTGAGATTTCACATCATTACGATGGTCCATAAAAATGCTTCCTGCTCTCATATCTTCACCTTTGTAATTACGAAATAAATAGTAATCATTATCCTTCGCTTGAACGATTGGATAATTAATTTGTGTATCATCCATCGTAATCCATCCAACTATCTCCGGATTAATTTTTTGGAGAGCTTGAAACTGCTTACGTACTTCCCCATCCTCTGATTTTTCTTCCATTGGACTTCTCTTATAAATATGTTGCGCTTCAGCCATTACTTTACGATTTTCATAATAATCCATGAAAATCCCACCCAATTCATACATTGAATAGAAAAAGATTCCTAAAAACACAATGGTAAGTATGCGTTGAAAAAATGAATTCTTTTTCCGTTCTTTCTTACTATTCAAATTATCACCTCAAAACGGATTATGCTCAGCCTTTAGATTCCCATTGGTACCATGTATAGTCCTGTATCTTCATCCTGCTTTACAACGACATCTACACCATATATTGCTTTAACCATTTCTTCTGTTATTACATCATTAGGATTACCTTTCGTAACAATCTCTCCATCTTTCATAACGATAATATGATCACTGTAACGAATGGCTTGATTAATATCATGTAATACCATTACAATCGTTAGTCCATACACTTCATTTAACTCTTTCACTAACTCTAATATTTCTATCTGATAATAAATATCTAAATATGTTGTCGGCTCATCTAAGAAAAGCATTGGTGTATTTTGAGCTAATGTCATTGCAATCCAAACTCGCTGTCTCTCTCCGCCTGATAAAGCATAAATTGGCTTATCACGCTTACTTTGTAAATTCGTACATACTAGTGCACGCTCAATCGCTTCTCTATCTTCATCTGTTTGCGGAGAGAAAATATTTTTATATGGCATACGCCCAAAGCTTATTAGCTTTTCCACTGTAATATCTGCTGGAGCCTCATTTTGTTGATGGACAACCGCTAGCTTTCTAGCAAACTCTTTCGGTTTATATTCACTAATCGCTTTCCCATCAAGTATTACTTCTCCACTGCTAGGAGCGTGATTTCTAGACATGACACTAAGTAATGTTGATTTCCCACATCCATTTGGGCCAATAATTGTTGTAATTTTCCCAATTTCTATTTCACTACTAACAGACTTTAAACGATTTGTTACGTTATCGTATGAAAAGGTTACATTTTTAATTTCCATGAACTTTATCACTCTTTCTAAGCAAGAATATTAAGAATGGACCACCAATAACTGCCATAATTGTTGCTGCTGGAATTTCATTAGGTGGCACAATTAACCTTCCAATTGTATCTGCCGTCAAAATTAATAACGCCCCTGCAAGAGCAGAAAATGGAATTAATACTTTATGGTCTGAACCGACTAATTGTCTTGAAATATGAGGAACGAGTAATCCAACGAAAGCAATGACTCCTGCAATCGCTGTTGATACTGCCGCTAAAAGTACTGCAATGGCAGAAATAATAAGACGAACTCTCGTCACGTGCAAGCCTAAGTTTTTCGCAGTCTTATCTTGTAGCGATAATAAGTTACACCAAGCTCCTACGAACAGAGCAAGAATAAGACCAATCGTTCCATAAGTCACCATTATTTCTACATCGCCCCACGTCTTCATTGTTATGTTAGAAGTCGTCGTTTGCTTAATACTCTTAATAAAATATCCACAAATCGTAACGAATGATTCATTTAATCCAGTAAACATTGCATTAATAGCAATACCAATTAAAATAATGCGGAGTGGACTTAATCCAGACTTCCATGAAAAAGAGTAAACGAGATAACACGCAAGCGCACCGCCTAAAAATGCGAATACTGGTGTCCAGAAAAAGAATTGCGGAAACAACGTAATAATAACGAGTGTCATAAAACTTGCTCCAGAAGATATCCCGATTACACCAGCATCAGCAAGTGGATTTTTCATAACAGCTTGAAAAAGCACACCTGAAACAGCCAGAGCTGCTCCAGTAAATAGTGCAATAATAATACGTGGGAAACGTAAATCTTTAATCACTTCAACATCTTCATTTCCCCCTGTAAATATCCCTTGTACAAGCTCAACAATACCTACTTCTAAACTCCCTTTCATCGCTGACAATGATGTCATAACAATAAGCAATGCAGTAACAATGAGGAAACTCCAAGTTTTTTTATTCATTCCACTCTTCCTTTATATTAAAATGCATCACGGATACATCATTTTTTTCAATTCATCTAACGCTTCAATTGCTGCTAAATTGCCTGTCGTTCCAAATAAACGCTCCTCTAAATCGTAAACACGGTTATTTTTAACTGCAGCGAAGTGCTTCCAAATGTCATTCGTTTTAAATTCTTTATCGAACATTTTTACAACTTCATCAGGCATACCATGAGCTGCTCGTAAAATAATATCTGGATCAGCTTTCTTTAAGTACTCTGTATTAGAAGCTAAATACTCTACTCGTTCACCTTGTACAATGTTTTTACCACCTAGTTGTTTCACTAAATCTCCAATATAAGAATGCTCTGTTGCTACTAAATAACTTCCTGGCACACCTAACAAAATAAGTACTGTCGGTTCTTTCTTTCCTTTTACTTCTTTTTGAATGCTAGCAACCTTTTTATCTAACTTAGTTACAACTTCTTCAGCCTGCTTTTCACGTCCATATTTCTTACCTAAATCGCTAATAGAATTTTGCATATTTTTCAAGCTTGTTAAATCTAAAAAGTTTGCTTTCATACCCACACCATCAAAAACTGGCTTTAATTCATATTCAAGTGTTGTCACAGATAATACTTCTGACGGCTTTAATGATTTTACCTTTTCCATATCTGGACTCATTGGATTCCCAACTTCAGGTAAACCTTTATATCGCTTTGGTAAAGTTTTAGAACTTGTTGGAACGCCGACTAAATCTACTTCTAACGCATCCATAATTTCAGTAACAGCCACTGTTGTTGCAACAATGCGCTCTTTACTCTCACTCTTTACCTGCTTTGCTGTTTCTTTTTTGGGTGATGAGCACCCGGCTATACTCATTAACAAAATGATAGCCATTAGTACACTTGCAATTTTCTTCACTCTCAATCACCACTCCTTTCCATACAATATGAAACAAGTCTTGATGCACGCGAACATGCATCAAGACTCCAAAAATTACAATCTACCCGCTCTATATTTACGAACTAGTAAAGCAAGTGAACCTAGCAGTAACACCATGTATAAACCAAGTTGTGCTGTATCTGCAGTTTTTGAGTTTTTCTCTTTTTTTGCATCATTATCTGTAGCATTGTTTTTCTTCTTATCATCTGCATTTCGATTAAAATCAGGATTACCTACTGTTTTTACATTATCTACTTTCGGTGTAGTCACTGGATTTTTTGGTTCATTTTTTGGATCCTCTTTAATAGTTCCTAACGCACCAATATTATTTGTATCAAATTGAATTTGTACATCGTAGAAATGATGGTAGTTCATCTCATCGATGTCTACCTTTACTTTTGCGTTTAATTTTTTAAATAGATCTTCTACTTCAAACTGTACTACTCGCGTATTTGCATTTTTATCTTCGCTTATTACTTTCGCATCAGCGAATAGCTCATTGTTTTCCGTTTGGAATTTCGTAATCCACACGCTATTTTTCAGCGTCATCTCAATGTATTTTTTACCATCTTTTACGATTAATTTCGCTGGATTTACAACATAGTCATGCATCTTTGAAATCTCATCTGTTTTATCTTTTAATACTTTAAATGTAATATCATATTGACCGTCTA
The DNA here is from genome assembly GCF_002073415.2 of Bacillus sp. FDAARGOS_235. Classification (NCBI taxonomy): domain Bacteria; kingdom Bacillati; phylum Bacillota; class Bacilli; order Caryophanales; family Bacillaceae; genus Bacillus; species Bacillus sp. FDAARGOS_235. The sequence goes on along the minus strand of NZ_CP020437.2, from coordinate 3,806,853 downwards.
CTAAATTTTCCGGATCAACTATTACTTTCGGTTTATTATTTCCACCTTGGTTATCATTTCCGCCTTGCTTGTCGTTTCCACCTTGGTTGTTGTTTCCGCCTTGCTTGTCGCTTCCACCTTGGTTGTTGTTTCCGCCTTGCTTGTCGCTTCCACCTTGATTCCCTAAAGCTTTAATACTATCTTGATCAAATACAAATTGAACATCGTAGACATGGTGATAATTCATTGAATCAATATCTACTTTTACTTTTGCATTTAATTTTTTAGACAAATCGTTTACTTCTACTTCTACTACTCTTGTATTTTGTTCTTTATTTTCACTTAACACTTTTGTATTAACGAAAGAACCATTCTTCTCAAATTCAAATTTCGTAATCCATGTACTATTTGTTAATGTAAACGATACATATTTCTTACCATCTTTTACTTTTAATACACCTGGACTTTTTGTGTATGTGTTCATCATTGAGATTTCATCTGTTTGATTTTTTAACACTTTAAAGCCAATGCTGTATTCACCATCTTTAAGAGCTTTTGGATCAATTGTTGTGTTATTATCTTGCTTGTCGTTTCCACCTTGGTTGTCGTTTCCGCCTTGGTTGTCGTTTCCACCTTGGTTGTCGTTTCCACCTTGGTTGTTGTTTCCGCCTTGGTTGTCGTTTCCGCCTTGGTTGTCGTTTCCACCTTGGTTGTCGTTTCCGCCTTGGTTATTTAACGGCTTAATGCTACCTTTATCAAATGCAAATTGAATATCGTAAAAATGGTGATAATTCATTGAATCGATATCTACTTTTACTTTTGCATTTAACTTTTTCGATAAATCCGGTACTTCTACTTCCACTACGCGTGTATCAGCTTTTTTATCTTCACTTATTACATTTGCATCAACAAACGAACTATTTTTCTCAAATTCAAACTTTGTAATCCAAGCACTATTCGTTAACGTAAAGGATACATACTTCTTACCATCTTTTACTTTTAACACACCTGGACTTTTTGTATATGTGTTCATCATTGAAATTTCTTCTGTTTGATCTTTTAATGTTTTAAAATTGATGCTGTATTCACCATCTTTAATTGTTTCAGCATCTGGTTTTTTATTTTCATCTGGTTTTTCTGCTTCTGGTTTTTCTACTTCTGGTTTTTTCTCTTCATTTTTAATTTTTTCAAGTTTATCTTGTTCAAATAAAAGTTGTACATCATGCGTTTGCTTATAATTTCTTGATGCCATTTCGATAAATACTTTTGTATTTAGTTTTTTAGATAAATCGTTTACTTCAAACTCTACTACTCTTGTATCTTTTTCCTTATCCTCACTCACTACTTTTGCATCAACAAATGCACCATCTTTTTCCGTTTGGAAATTTTTAATTAATGAGCTACTTTTTAGTGTTATAACGGCTTTTTTCTTACCATTTTCTACTTTTAATACTCCTGGATTTACCATGTAACTATTCATCTTGGATTCTTCATCTGTTTGATCTTTGAACACTTTAAATGGAATGCTGTACTCACCATCTGTAATTGTGTTAGAATTTGGTTGTTGATCTGGGTCAGGCTTTTGGTCGGGCTTCTGACTCGGATCAGGTTTTTCATTTGGATCTGGCTTATTAGCTGGGTCCTCTTTTTCATTTGGCTTTTCTACATGAACGGGTTTAATACTATTTTGATCAAAGACAATGCGTACATCATAGTCATGATGATAATTTAAAAAATCAATATCTACTTTTACTTTTGCATTTAATACCTTCTCTACATCTTCCACATCAAATTCTACTACTCTTGTATCTTTTTCTTTATCTTCACTAATTACATTTGTCTCAACAAGTTGGCCTGCTTTTTCTGTTTCAAACTTCGTAATCCATGAACTATTCGTTAATGTAAAGGATACTTTCTTTTTCCCATCCTTCACTTTTAAAGTTCCCGGGCTTACTGAATATTGATTCATCATCGATTCTTCATCTGATGTATCTTTTAAAACTTTGAAGCCAATTGAATATTCACCGTCAGCTAACTTGGTAGCTGCTTGAACTGCAAGTGGTTGTAATGTTGATACAAATGTAAATATCATTAGACACATTGCAACAACAATCTTAAGATACTTGTTCAATGAAATAACGCTCCTTTATAAAAAATTAATTATTTAACACTGTTCCCATCAAATACAAAGCGAATATCATATGAAGCATTGTAATTAATAATTGGGATATTAATTTTCACCTTGCCGTTTAGTTTTTTTGACAAGTCAGCAACTTCAAATTCTACAACTCTAGTATTATCTGTTTTGTTTTCACTTAACACGGTTGTTTCTATAAATTGACCATCTTTTTCTACTTGGAAACTTTTAATAGAAGAACTATCTTTCACTTTAAATGAAACATATTGTTTTCCATTTTTAACTGTTAATGTTGCTGGGCTTTCAAAATAACTATTCATTCTAGATGATTCATCTTTATCGCCTTTCCATACAGTAAAAGCAATATTATATTTCCCATCAGCTAGTTTTGTAGCAGCCTTTGCATCTTGTGAACCTAGTGTTGCGATAAACGTAAATAAAACAGCAAATACGGCAATAATCATTTTAAATTGTTTAAACATATATTCATCACCCTTCGAAATATTTATTTGTTTAGCTTCGCTTTACGAATTAAGAAAACACCTGAAACAAGAAGTAACGCTGCAAAGAATCCGATACGTGCTTCGTCTCCCGTTTTTGGATTATCTGTTTTTTCAGCTTTTCCACTCTCATTTGTTTCTTTATTCGCTTCTTTATTCGCTTCTTTATTCTCTACTTTCGTTTTTTCTTCTTTTACTTGTGTATCTGTTTTCGCTTGGTCATTATTTTTTGTTGCAGCAACTACACCGTTATCGCCACCTACAGCTTTTACATTTGCATCAAACGCAAAACGAATTGTATAGTGGTGGTCATAGTTTGCACTTGGTACAACAACATGAATTTTTACTCCCAACGGCTTTGATAGATCATCAACTTTAAATTCAACCGTTCTTTTATCAGCCCCTTCGTCCTTACTCACTACTTTTGCATCAACAAAATTTCCATTCTCCGGTGCTTTAAATTCTGTAATCCAAGCACTATGGTTCATTGGAACTTGAACTTTCATCTCACCATTTTTTACAACTAACTTAGCTGGCTTTTCAAAATAATCATTTGCCATTGAAGCTGACTCGTTTTCCGCTTTTTGTATTACGTAGTTAATATCATACGTACCGTCAGCTAATTTTGCTGAAGCTTGTCCGAACGGCACTACAAGAAAAGCTAGCATACATACAAATGTCATAATAAAAGCGGGTAATACAGAAAACTTTTTCATTTTTCTTGTTTCCTCCTTGTTTATCTTGCATTTCACTTTTTAAAAATGATAATTATTCTCAATTTATAAGAAAAAAATAACCTTTTCCACCTATATTTAATTAGCATTCTTTTATGTAACATAAGTATTATTGATTATCATTCTCATTGAATATTAAAAATAATATCTCACCCTATTCCTTATACGAAGGCATAGAAACTGAGAAAAAATTATAAAACTTATTCATTGATTATCATTCTCAATATAAATCAAAAAAAATAAACTATCCCTTTTCCTCTTCTTTCACCTCTTCCCATAACAACACTATAGTTATAGAAACCCCTTTCCTTCACTTCCCTTCCAATATTTCCACAACTAAGTCAATCTTAGCCTACTCATAAATTTTTTGTCAACTATATTACGTATAAAATTTTTAATATCTGAATTTCTCTATATGTGGCTTTTTCTACAAAAAAAAGAGACTTTCTATTATAGAAAGCCTCTTTTCTCTATTTTTCTACAGCAATTTCCTGCTTTTGAAACTTAGAAACTATATAACCAAATCCTATACCGATTATGCCTGGAACTAACCAACCAATTCCTACACTATATAATGGAATTTTATCTAAAATAGGTGCTAATGCTGCAATTTGAAGGTTTGCATTGTGTAATCCATCAAAGAAACTAATTGCGAACGCTCCTACAATACCACCCACATACATCGCTAATGGAAGACGAACGTAGTTTTCAACAAGTGATAATACGATAAGAACGATTCCAATTGGATAAATGGCGATTAAGATTGGTAATGCTAATGCGTTTAACTGCGTTAAACCAAGATTGGCTACCATAAATGCTAGTACACAGAAAATGAAAACGACTTTTTGATATGAAAGCTTTGGTAATAAGGAAGAGAAATATTCTCCACAAGCTGCAACAATACCTACAGAAGTTGTTAAACATGCTGCTGTAATTGCGATACCTAGTAATAATGTTCCGTAACTACCAAATAAATGATTTACAACGTTTGTTAAAATAATGCCTCCGTTTGCGCCCATTCCAAGCGATACACTAGAAGCTCCAAGATACGCAAGCGCTAAATACACAAGTAGTAAACCAAGTGCTGCAATAAATCCTGCAAAGATTGTTACTTTCGCAATGCTATTCTTATTTGTAACACCTTTTGCTTTTAAAGCATTAATGACAACATTTCCGAAAACAAGTGCTGCCAGTCCATCTAAAGTTAAATATCCGTCAATAAAACCTTTGAAAAGAGGAGCACTATACGCTTCTGTCGGTGAACCAAATTCTCCAATTGGTGTAATAAGTGCTTTACCTACAATAATTGCAATAACAGCTAATAAAATTGGAGTTAACACTTTACCGATGCGTCCCACTAATTTTGAAGGATTTAAAGCTAAATAGAAAGTTACCGCAAAGAAAATAAATGTAAAGATAACAAGTGGATAGGATTGGCTAGCTATCTCACTTGGTAAAAATGGTGCAACACTCATTTCATAAGCAACTGTCCCTGTACGCGGAACGCTTACGAATACGCCTAAGCATAAATAAATTGCAGTGATAAAAACAAGTGCGAAGATAGGATGCACACGTCCTGCTAGCTCATTAATATCTCCCTTTAGAGCTATAACGATTACCCCTAATAAAGGCAATCCAACACCTGTTACGATAAAACCAAATAACGCGATCCATACATCTGTTCCAGCACCTTGTCCTAACGCTGGTGGAAAAATCATATTACCTGCACCGAAAAATAGTGCAAATAACATTAAACTTATTGCAAACATCTCAGAAAATTTTAAAGATGATTTCATTTCTACTAACCTCCTAAATAATTAATTGACAAAATATTCTGAATTAAAATCCGTCAAATCTCCTCTTTCAAGCATACTTCCCCGTAAAAGAACGCAAAAAACACCCGTCCCTAACAAAGGGACGAGTGTTGAAATCGTGGTTCCACCCTTATTCTAATAAAATGAATTTATAACGAAATAAGCTCATTTTATAGCTCGTGTAAATTGATAACGGTTTTATCCGCCAAGAATTACAATGCATCATGCATGCAGTTCACTCTTGAAGTTTAGAGGTGGTAAGATTGTCTTTTCGTATTAGGAAGCTCACAGCCTAAGGCTTCCCTCTCTGAGAATCGTAGAAAACAACTCATGTCCTCATCATTACTTTTATAAAATATCTTGTCGAAACTTGTTGTTTTTTATTATATGGGCTATTTTTTAAAAAATCAATAGTTTTATTTTTTCTGACAAAAAAATATAGGGAGAAAATTTTTCCTCCCTATAACTGCCCTATTAAAATTTCTAACTCTTCAGCTGTAACGCTCCGCCACTTTCCCACTTCAAGCTCATGTAATTCTATATTCATAATGCGCACTCGCTTTAGCTTTGTTACAGTAAACCCGAAAGCACGGCTCATTCTACGAATTTGCCTGTTCATTCCTTGTGTTAAAACGATGCGAAATGTAGATTGGCCGACTCTCGTCACTTTGCATGGCTTCGTCATTCCATCTTTAATCTTTACACCGCTGGACATCTCATCAATAAACCAATCTGTAAAAGGTTTATCTACCGTCACAACGTATTCTTTCTCATGCTCGTGATCTCCGTGTAAAATTTGATTCGCAATCGCGCCATCATTCGTTAATAAAATAAGTCCTTCCGATGCTTTATCTAATCGTCCAACGGGAAAGATTCGCTCTGGGTAATTGATATAATCAATAATATTATCTTCAATATGATCGGCTGCTGTACAAGTAATTCCAACTGGTTTATGAAAAGCGATATACACCTTTTCTTTCTCTTCTTTTGCAATAACCTGCCCATCAATCGTTACAACATCATCATCGCTCACGAGAGCACCGTGCGTACAAATTTCGCCGTTAATAGCCACGCGTCCAGCTTTAATAAGACGATCTGTTTCGCGTCTTGAGCAGGATTTTGCTTCGCTTATGTATTGGTTGATTTTCATATTTTGTTCCTTTTCGTATATTAAAAGCGTCAATCTATGGCAATATCATTATGCCACGATTGACGCTCCTTCACTTCGCAAAAACAACTAAATAAATAACCCCAATCACCAAAAATATTCCACAACAAGCTAACAATGCTTTTGCAAGTTTGTCCATAAACATATAATGGTTTCCCCTTCGTTTCGTTGTTTGCTATTTTAATTCGACAACTGTTACGCCTAGGCCTCCCTCGCCCATGTCACCGTAACGGTAGTTTTTCACGCCGCGATGTTTTTTCAAGTAATCTTGTACACCTTGGCGAAGCGCTCCTGTTCCTTTACCGTGAATGATTGACACACGAGGATAGCTTGCAAGCTGTGCATCGTCTAAATATTTTTCAACGCGCATCATTGCATCTTCGTAACGCTCACCGCGAAGGTCAAGCTCTAACGACACGTGATAATCTCTACCCTTCACACTTGCGACTGCTTTTTTCTCTGTTTGCTTCGGTGTATTAATGTATTCCATATTGGATTCTTTCACTTTCATCTTCAGAATACCAATTTGTACGCTCCACTCTGTATCACTTACTTTTTCAAGTAATTGACCTTTTTGACCGAACGTTAATACTTTTACTTCATCGCCTGCACGTAATTGTTGTTTTGGCGCTGTGTTTTTCACATTCACTTTTTGTTTTTTCACAAGCTCTGGCGCTGCACCTTCTAGGCGGCTCTTCGCTTCAATAAGCTCGTGATCTTTCACGTTTACAAGCTGCGCTTTGCGCAATTGACGAAGTTCGTGAATAATGCCCTCTGCTTCTTTCTTCGCAGCTTCGACTTTTTCTTCCCCTTCTTTTTGCGCTTTTAATAATTTTTCATCACGCTCTTCGTTAAATTCAATAATTTGACGCTGTAATTCACGATGAAGTTTTTCAGATTGCTTACGAAGCGCTTCTGCTTCGTTCCAGTCACGCTCTGCGTTCTTTTGACTTTCTTCTAACTTCGCAATCATATTTTCAATTTTATTTGTATCCGTACTAATATGGTTACGCGCTTGATCAATAACGCGATCAGATAATCCAAGGCGCTTCGAAATTTCAAAGGCGTTACTACGTCCTGGTACACCGATTAATAATTTATACGTTGGGCTTAATGTGTTCACATCGAACTCAACACTCGCATTAATAACTTGCTCACGGTTATATCCGTATGCTTTTAATTCCGGGTAATGCGTCGTTGCAACAACGCGAGCACCACGATTACATACTTCATCTAAAATTGAAATTGCTAGTGCAGCCCCTTCTTGCGGGTCTGTTCCAGCACCTAATTCATCGAATAAAACTAAGCTTTCAAAATCAGCTTTTTCTAAAATATCTACAATGTTCACCATATGTGAGGAGAACGTACTTAAACTTTGTTCAATCGATTGCTCATCACCGATATCAGCGAAAATATTTTTAAATACACAAATCTCTGACTCATCCATTACTGGAATATGAAGACCAGATTGCGCCATTAATACACAAATACCAACCGTTTTCAGCGTAACTGTTTTACCACCTGTATTCGGTCCTGTAATTACAATTGTTGTGAAATCTTTACCGAGCATAATGTTATTTGGCACAATAATTTCCGGATCAATAAGCGGATGACGCGCTTGTCTTAAATCCATGTAGCGCTCGTTATTTACGATTGGCTTCGTTGCTTTAATTCGCTTCGCATAAAAAGCTTTTGCAAAAATGAAGTCAAGATTTGCAACTACTTCTACGTTAGACAAAACAATATCAGCTTCTACTGCCACTTCTTCTGTTAACATTAATAAGATGCGTTCGATTTCTTGTTTTTCTTTCACACGTGCTTCTTGAAGTGCGTTATTTAATTCTACAATTACTTGTGGTTCAATAAATAACGTTTGTCCAGAAGCAGATTGATCGTGAACAATACCACCATATACACCGCGGTATTCTTGTTTTACCGGGATTACGTAACGTTCGTTACGGATCGTTACAATCGCATCAGATAACATCTTTTGTGCGTTTGAAGAACGCGTCATATTCTCTAACTTTTCACGAATACGGCTTTCCGCAGTACGAATTTGGTTACGAATACCACGTAGTTTATCACTTGCGCTATCGACTACTTCACCGCCATCACCGATACAATTTGTAATTTTCTTTTCTAAGTCATATAAAGATACAATTTGAGCGACGTGAGTTTCTAAAATCGGAAGCTCGACACCATTATCAACCATATCTTCGATAAAACGTTTCATATTGCGACTACCATACATCGTATTTGCAATATCAAGTAGTTCATTTGGGCTTAACATACTTCCGATTTTTGCACGCTTCACATTTGAGCGAACATCAGTAATACCACCTAATGGCGCACTCCCTTTTAAACGAATGACTTTCGCCGCTTCATCCGTCGTATCTTGTAGTTCTACAATTTCTTCAAAATCAGTGCTCGGTACTAAATTCTTCACTTTGTCACGACCAAGTGAAGAGGCTGTATGTTCAAGTAATTGTTCTTTTACTTTATTGTATTCTAATACACGCAACGTTCTTTCTAACATGTTGCAGGTCCCCCTTGTGTTACTTATTACGTTTAATATAGTCTAATAAACGTTCAATATCCCACGTGTTAATCACGTTATCTTTTTGAATCCAACCTTTACGTGCTGCTGCTACACCTGTTTCCATGTCTTCTAACATTTCAAGTGTATGAGCATCCGTATTAATCGCTACTTTTACACCAGCATCTTGTGCTTGTTTTAATAATTTCGCGCTTAAATCTAGACGGTTTGGATTTGCATTTAATTCTAAAACTGTATTTGTTTCTTTTGCGAGTTCAATTAATAAATCTGTGTCTACATCGTAACCCTCGCGACGTCCAAGAAGGCGTCCTGTCGGGTGAGCAATCATTGTAACATGTTTATTCTCAAGTGCAGCGCGAAGACGCTTCATAATCGTTTCACGGTCTTGTGAGAAGCTAGAGTGGATAGCTCCAATAACATAATCTAATTCTGCTAATACTTCATCATCAAAATCAAGTGATGCATCCGGTAAAATGTCCATTTCAATTCCGCGTAAAATTGTAATGTCTGAATACTTTTCATTCATGCGTTCAATTTCTTTCGCTTGTTCACGAAGACGCTCTTTCGTTAAACCGTTCGCTACTTTCAAGTATTGTGAGTGATCAGTAATCGCCATAAACTTATATCCACGGGCACGACATGCCTGTACCATTTCTTCAATAGAAAAAGCACCGTCACTCCACGTTGTATGCATATGTAAATCACCTTGTATATCAGAAAACTGAATTAAGTTTGGATACTCTTTAATTAATTCAATTTCTTTTCCATCTTCACGCACTTCTGGTGGGATAAATGGAAGACCGAAATGAGCAAAAAATTCTTCCTCAGTCTCGAATGTTTTTACTTCACCTGTTTCCAATTTCTCTACACCGTACTCACTAATTTTTTCGCCTTTATCTTTTGCAATTTGGCGCATTTTTACGTTATGGTCTTTTGATCCTGTGAAATGATGAAGCGTTGTAATAAACTCTTCTGGTTTTACTAAACGGAAATCGATTGAAATATCATATTCGTATTGAAGACGAACAGAAACTTTCGTATCTCCACTTGCAATTACTTCAATCATATTATCGAATTGCAATAAATGTTCACGTACTGCTGCTGGTTCTGTCGTTGCAATAATGAAATCTAAATCCTTCACTGTCTCACGAACACGGCGTAAGCTACCAGCGCGAGAAAAACGAATTACTTCGGTAATATTCGACAACTTCTCCTCTATTTCCCCGGCAATAGGTAATATCATCGCAATCGGTAAACGTTCTGGACGAGATCCTACTTGATCAATTGCTTCTAATATCTTCTCTTCTGTTTTCTTACCGAAACCTGCTAAAGCTTGTACTTTATTTTCCTCACAAACAGCTTTTAACGATTCCATATCCACAACACCAAGTTCTTTGTATAACTTAGCTACCTTTTTACCACCAAGGCCCGGAAGTTTTAATAAAGGTAACAAACTGCTTGGCACTTCTTTTTCAAGTTCTTGTAATACTTCAGATGTTCCCGATTCTATATATTCTTGAATAACTGCTGCCGTTCCTTTTCCGATACCTGGAATCTTTGTGAAATCTTCAATTTCAGAAAGACTACGATCATCACTTTCTAGTGCTGCTGCTGCTTTACGAAATGCAGATATTTTAAATGGATTCGCACCCTTTAATTCCATAAAAAGCCCGATTGTCTCTAGTAATTTAATAACTTGTTTTTTATTTACTTTCATCATTGCCCCGCCTTTCTTTCATAGAAAAAAACTTCTCTTTCCGAAAAAAGAGAAGTTATACTCTGCTACCTGTCTGCCATAGCTCCTTCACCTTTTCAGAGAGAATCGGTGTATCGTCTACAATTATTTTGCTAATTGATGATTTTTGTAATGGTGTTTGTATTTGTTCAATCGGAAGAATATTTCCAACAATAATTAAAACAAACAAAATAATATATACTTCTAAAAATCCGAGGATTGCCCCCGCAAACGCATTTACTTGCTTTAACACCGGTATTTCTGCAAACATATTTAACAAATTACCAAGTAATGAAAGTGCGATTTTTGTAATAATAAATAATACGATAAACGCAATTGCTTGATAAAATACTGTCTCAATATTATTTGCATCAATCCATTCTGGAACAGATACATTTTTATCAAATGGATACGGAATAAATTTCGCAAGTGCTGGCGCTAAATCTTTACAGTACCAGTATGCAACAAGGTATGCGATAATAAAGCTTGTTAACTTTACAAGTTGTAAGATAAAACCTCTGCGTAATCCGAGGAAAAATCCCATAACAAGCAGTAAAATGATAATAATATCAATCATGTTTATTCCATTCCTTTTTTTGTCATACTTTCTTTCAACTTCTCATGTTCTTCTTTTAATTTTATGTAATCGTGTATGACGTTTACCGCCGTCAATACCGCTAGTCTACTCGTATCAAGCGAAGGATTCTTGGCATTGAGTTCGCGCATTTTATCATCCACAATCGCTGCTACCATGCGGATATGACTTGTACTTTCATCGCCAACAACTGAATACTGTTGGCCATATATTTCTACATTAATTCGACTTTTATTTCCCTTTTGTTGTGACAACTCACCGGCCTCCAATCACGTACAGAATCCTAAAGTTTATCATACCATGAACCATCATAATATGGAAACAGAAAGAACAATCCGATATGATAAAAATAACAATATAAAAAAGGAGCGACCATTTTGTCAAATTCTATCGTAATACAAACAAGTTCTACAGTAATTGAAGACATGAAACAACAATATAAACAAGCACTTAGCTCAAAAATTCCGCAAGGCGGTATCTTTATGGCAAAGGTGCCATCTTGCACGATTACAGCATATAAATCTGGAAAAGTAATGTTCCAAGGTGGACGTGCTGAAGCAGAAGCTTCTCGTTGGCAAACTGTCTCTCAAACACCGAAAACAACTGTAAAAAAATCGGTCGATTCTCATCGTTTTGCACCGCCTGCTTCCATCGGTACAATGTCTATAGCAGGATCAGATGAAGTAGGTACTGGTGATTACTTCGGACCGATGACAGTAGTTGCTGTATATGTGGACGCAAAACAAATTCCACTTTTAAAAGAACTTGGTGTAAAAGACTCCAAAAACTTAAACGATGCTCAAATTACCGCTATTGCAAAACAACTACTTCACGTTGTTCCTTACAGCTCTCTCGTTCTTCATAATGAAAAATATAACGAGCTATTTGATAAAGGAAATAATCAAGGTAAGCTAAAAGCTTTACTACACAATAAAGCCATTACAAACTTATTAGCGAAAATTGCTCCTACAACACCAGAAGGCATCTTAATCGACCAATTTACGCAACCTGATACATACTATAAGTATTTAGCAAAACAAAAACAGGTACAGCGTGAAAATGTTTACTTCGCTACGAAAGGTGAAAGTGTTCATTTAGCTGTTGCCGCCGCTTCCATTTTAGCTCGTTACTCATTCGTAAAACAATTTGATGAACTAAGTAAAAAAGCTGGTATGCTACTTCCAAAAGGTGCTGGTAAACAAGTTGATATTGCCGCTGCTAAATTAATTCAAAAAGTAGGTAAAGAAAGATTACCTGAGTTTGTAAAACTGCATTTTGCTAATACAGAGAAAGCGTTTCGCTTATTGAAATAGTATCGACAAAAACAGGGGCTTACAAACTCCTGTTTTTTGTTTCATGTGTTCTCGATTCAATGTAATTGCATTTACTATTTTCCTCTCCTAACTATATCGCTAAATTAACTCATTTTTAGTAATTCCCCTATAAAAAAGGAGAGCCGCCAAGACTCTCCCTTTTTTATATTAGCTTCGTTTCTGCTTCTTATTTGATGAAGATACTTTATGAGAACCAGTTTCATGTGTTGTTGTCCCTTGCCCTTCCACTTCTGGAGAACCTAGGATTGATCTTGAATGGTCTTTTTTCACTTTTTTACTCATTGCACTCACCCCCAAGGTTACTTTTTACTTAAGGGTAAAAAACTATTCAACATAATAATCTGAACATATACTCGCTACTCTTTTACTCTCGTGTTTGGTTTTCGCTTATGTCCCATAGACGCTTTGCTGCATCCTTATCCAAGGCAGCTTCAGACATTTCCCCTACTTGTTTATCGGCATAGTAATAACCACTCTGATTAGTAAATCCAGTTGATTCTGCTAGCCATACTAAAGTTTCAGCACCTTTCTCCGGCGTACGGGAGAAAGGTTTCATTGCTGCCATAGTTAAGCGAGCAGCTAGACCATTATCCTGGTTAAAATTCGTATTCACTAGCCCCGGGTCAAAGCTATAAGCACTAACACCCGTTCCCTCCAACCGCTGTGCCAATTCAGAGGTGAATAAAATGTTAGCTAGTTTTGTTTGTGCATAACGCATTGTAGGACCGCCCATGAACTTCTTAATACCGCGATACAGTTGTTCTGCATCTAGATCATCGAAATCAATTCCCTTTTTAGCCATTTTGTGACCGTGAGATGCAGTGGTAATGACGCGAGCAGGAGCACTTTCTTTTAAACGCTCCAACAACAAATCTGTAAGTAAGAATGGACCTAAATGGTTTACCGCCCAGGTCATCTCCAAACCGTCTTCTGTAATTTGCCTTGTTTGAAATAAAGCACCCGCATTATTTACTAATATATCAATTCTCGGACATCTTTCTAAAATATTGGTAGCTACCTGGCGTATAGATTGTTGGGAAGACATATCAGCGAAAAATATATCTACCACTGCATTCCCATCCGTTATATTTTCAAGTTGAGTCATAACATCATTCGCTTTTGCTTCATTACGTGCAATGATTCCTAGCTTAGCACCGCTTTTTGCAAACACCTTAGCTGCCGCTAATCCAATACCACTTGTTGCACCAGTGATTACTATATACTTGTCACGCAATGTCCACTTTGTATGACTTGGAATTTCCCCCATTGTATAAAAACCCCTTCCCTATATAAATGTCGCATTCGTTTTACTTATATATGAAGTGGGAATTGAACTATGAACAACATCTTTTCTAGTCGTGAAATACTTTATAAAGTTCAGGTTGCAATTACAACCTTTCTCAATAAAAAAAGCGAGAGCAGTTGCTCTCGCTTTTTTTATATCTTAAAACTCAGAAGAACCTGGAGTTCTTGGGAATGGAATTACGTCACGGATGTTAGCCATACCAGTAATGTACATTAGGAAGCGCTCGAAACCTAGACCGAATCCAGCGTGTTTTGTACCGCCGTATTTTCTAAGTTCTAAGTACCACCAGTAGTCCTCTTCGTTCATGCCTAGTTCTTTAATTCTTTCTACTAAAACGTCCATTCTTTCTTCACGTTGACTTCCGCCAATTAATTCGCCGATGCCAGGAACTAGAAGGTCAGTAGCAGCTACTGTTTTACCGTCTTCATTCATACGCATATAGAACGCTTTAATGTCTTTTGGATAGTCTGTTACGAATACAGGGCGTTTGAAGATTTCTTCTGATAAGTATCTTTCATGCTCTGTTTGTAAGTCAATACCCCATTCTACTGGGTATTTAAAGTCAGCACCTGATTCTTGAAGTACTTTAATTGCTTCTGTATAAGTGATACGACCGAAGTCAGAGTTAATCACATTGTTCATGCGCTCTAGAACTGTTTTATCAACGAAGCTGTTGAAGAAGTCCATTTCTTCTGGTGCATGTTCTAATACATATTTCATTGCATATTTCAGCATATCTTCTGTAAGATCCATTACATCGCCTAATTCAGCAAATGCAATCTCAGGCTCAACCATCCAGAACTCAGCTGCATGGCGAGTTGTGTTTGAGTTCTCCGCACGGAATGTAGGTCCGAATGTGTATACATCACGGAATGCTAATGCATAAGCTTCAGCGTTCAGCTGTCCACTTACTGTTAAGTTTGTTTCTTTACCGAAGAAGTCTTTTGATTCATCAACTTGTCCGTCTTCACCTTTTGATACGTTGTTTAAATCTTGCGTTGTTACACGGAACATTTCGCCAGCACCTTCTGTATCACTACCAGTAATGATCGGTGTGTGAACATGTACGAATCCACGCTCTTGGAAGAATTGGTGAATCGCAAATGCTGCGATAGAACGTACGCGGAACGTTGCAGAGAATGCATTTGTTCTTGGGCGTAAGTGAGCGATTGTACGTAAGTATTCAAACGTATGACGCTTCTTTTGAAGTGGGTAATCAGAATCTGATAAGCCCTCGATATCAATTTTTTCTGCTTTAATTTCAAATGGTTGCTTCGCTCCAGGCGTTGCAATTACTTTACCTTCTACTTTAACTGAAGAGCTAAGTGGAAGTTTTGCAATTTCTTTGAAGTTCTCTAATTCTGTATCGAAAACGATTTGAACGCTTTTGAAGAAGCTACCGTCGTTTAATTCGATGAAACCAAATGCTTTTGAATCACGTAAGTTACGAATCCACCCTGATACTTGTACTGTTTGATCTGCATACTTTTCTGTATCTCTATACAGACTTTTTACTAATGTGTTTTCCATAGTGAAATTCTCCTTTGCTGATATATTTAAATACAAAAAAACCTTTCATCCATAAAGGGACGAAAGGTTAAACTTCGCGGTACCACCCAATTTGTCATAAAGACCAACTTTAACTCGTATGTAATACATACTTCCCGGTTTGTAACAGGCCGGATTCCCGTCTAAGTCTACTCTTGAATACAAGATTCAATTTCGGTTAGCAACTCCAAGGTGTTCTTCACATATACCGCCTCATCAGGCTCTCACCGTCCCTGACTCGCTATGGATTATAGTATATACTACTTTTCCTTATCATCGTCTTTCATTTTGTTAAACTAAAATTAATGTACTACATTCGAGGGAAAGATGCAAGACACCAGAAAATATATCAGCGATTTTCGCAATATATCGACCGTAACTTCAAATATATCGGCAATTTTTATAATATATCGACAATCGCATCATAAAAAAAATTGCCGGAATAGATCCGGCAATTTCTTATTACTTACGTAACTCCGCACCAAATTTCTCTTCTACCGTTGTTAATACACGGTTATGTGCTTCTGTTACTTCTTCGTCTGTTAACGTACGTTCTGCATCGAAGTAAGTCATAGAGAATGCAAGTGATTTCTTGCCTTCTTCCATTTTTTCACCTTCGTATAAGTCGAATAGTGTTACGTCTTTCAGAAGTTCTCCACCAGCTTCAGCAATGACTTGCTTCATTCCGCCAGCTTTTGTTTCTTTCGTTACAACAACAGCCATATCACGTGTCATCGATGGGAAACGTGGGATTGGTAAGTAGTAAGTTTCTTCCACGTCTGCACCGAATACTTTTACAAGAGATAGTTCGAATACGAATGTATCTTTCACATCCAATTGTTTTTGCGATTCTGGATGCAATTGACCGATGAATCCAATTACTTCGCCATCTAATACAATGTCAGCTGTACGGCCTGGGTGCATACCTTCACGTTTTGCTGGTGCATATGCGATTTGGTTTGCAACGCCAAGTACGTCGAATAATCCTTCTAGCACACCTTTCATAACGAAGAAGTCTACTACTTTCTTCTCGCCTTGCCATGCATGGTGAAGAGCAAGACCTGTCATAACACCCGCAAGATGTTGTTCTTCTTTCGGAAGTTCTCCTGCTTCTGTCGGTAAGAAGATAGAACCTACTTCGTATAGAGCAACACTGTCGTTTTTACGTGCAACATTGTATGAAACTGCTTCTAACAATTGTGGCACTAAGCTTAAACGAAGTTGACTACGCTCTTCACTCATTGGAAGCGCAAGATTTACAGGAGCTTTTTCGTTCGGCTCAACCATATATTGTTTCGCTTTGTCAGCGCTTGTTAATGAATATGTGATTGCTTCATATAAACCAGCACCTTCTAAGAAGCGACGTACTTTACGACGTTTCGTTTGTGCTGATGTTAATTTACCACGTGTCATCGTTCCAGAAGGTAATGTAACTGGAATGTGATCATACCCATACAGACGACCCACTTCTTCTACTAGGTCTTCTGAAATTGTAATATCAGGACGACGTGCTGGTACATTTACATGGAATGTTCCTTCTACTTCTGTGAATGGGAATTTCAAGTTTGTGAACATTGTACCCATTTCACTTGCAGAAATATCTGTACCTAATACACGGTTTACTTTTTCAGCCGTAACAGATACTGTACGCTCTTGTACTTGTAAGTTATCAGCTTCTACTACACCTTCAAGTGCTTCTCCGCCAGCATATTTCGCCATTAAAGCAGCTGCGTGTTGAATTGCTTCAAACGTACGTGTTGGATCAATTCCTTTTTCAAAACGTGCACTTGATTCACTGCGAAGACCTAAGTCTTTTGATGTACGGCGCACTGTTTGACCTGCAAAGTATGCAGACTCGATTAAAACGTTTACCGTCTCATTTGTAACTTCAGAATCAGCTCCGCCCATTACACCAGCAACCGCTAAAGCTTTTGTGCCGTTTGTAATTACAAGATGATGTTCTTGTAACGTACGCTCTTGATCATCTAACGTTTCAATTTTTTCGCCTTCTTTTGCAAGACGAACAACGATTTCTTTTGAACCTAATTTATCGTAATCGAATGCATGTAACGGTTGACCGTATTCCATTAAAATGTAGTTTGTAATATCAACTACATTGCTAATTGGACGAATGCCAGCTGCCATAAGGCGCGTTTGCATCCACATTGGTGATGGACCAATCTTTACGTTCTTCACCATTTTTGCAATATATAATGGGTTTTCTTCTTTCGCTTCTACACTTACAGAAATGTAGTCAGAAGTTTTTTCTGCTGTTTCTTGTAAGTCGATAGCTGGAAGTTTTACTTCACGGCCGTAAATAGCAGCTACTTCATATGCAACACCTAACATGTTTAAGCAATCTGCACGGTTTGGTGTTAAACCAAGCTCAAGTACTTCATCATGTAAGTTTAAAATTTCAAGTGCATCTGCACCAACTTCAGCGTCACTTGGGAAGATGAAGATACCATCTGCGTATTCTTTTGAAACTAACTTTCCATCAATGCCAAGCTCTTGAAGAGCACAAACCATACCATGAGAAGCTTCACCGCGTAGTTTTGCTTTTTTAATTTTGAAGTTACCAGGAAGTACAGCGCCAACTTTTGCAACTGGTACTTTTAAACCTTTTGCAATGTTAGCAGCACCACAAATAATTTGAACTGGTTCTTCTTCACCGATATCGATTAAGCATTTGCTTAACTTATCAGCTTCTGGGTGTTTTTCACACTCTAATACGTGACCAACTACAACACCTTTTACACCTTTATTTAATACTTCAACACCTTCTACTTCAATACCACTTTTCGTGATTTTGTCTGCTAGTTCTTGTGCTGTTACATCTTTAATATCTACATACTCTTGTAACCAACGATATGATACGAACATATTTATCCTCTCCTTCCCTTACGCTCGTTTGAATTGTTGTAAGAAACGTACGTCATTTGTATAGAAATGACGAATGTCATCTACGCCGTATTTCAACATTGCGATACGTTCTGCGCCCATACCGAATGCGAAACCTTGATATTCTTTTGAATCATAACCAGCCATTTCAAGTACGTTCGGGTGAACCATACCTGCGCCTAAAATTTCAATCCAGCCAGTTCCTTTACAAGTGCCACAACCTTTACCGTGACACATCATACACGAAATATCCATCTCTACAGATGGCTCTGTGAATGGGAAGAAACTTGGACGAAGACGGATTTCACGGTCTTCACCGAACATCTTTTTCACGAATACTTGCAGTGTACCTTTTAAGTCACTCATACGAATGTTTTTATCAATTACAAGACCTTCAATTTGCATGAATTGGTGTGAATGCGTCGCATCATCGTCATCGCGGCGATACACTTTACCAGGACAAATAATTTTGATTGGGCCTTTTTCTTTGTTATTTTCCATCGTGCGTGCTTGCACAGAAGATGTATGCGTACGTAGTAACGTTTCTTCTGTAATGTAGAATGTATCTTGCATATCACGCGCTGGATGATCTTTCGGTAAGTTTAATGCTTCGAAGTTGTAGTAGTCTTTTTCTACTTCTGTTCCTTCAGCTACTTCGTAACCCATACCGATGAATACATCTTCAATTTGTTCAACAACAGCTGTTAACGGATGGTGACAACCTGTTTCAACAGGACGACCTGGCAAGGTAACATCAATTGTTTCAGTAGCTAATTTCGCTTCAATTACTGCTTTTTCTAAGTTACCAATTTTGTCATCTAAACGCGTTTGAATCGCTTCACGTACTTCATTTACTAATGCTCCCATACGTGGACGCTCTTCCGCTGATAATTTTCCCATGCCGCGTAATACTTCTGTAATTGGGCCTTTTTTCCCTAAATACGCTACGCGTACGTCATTTAAGCCCTTTAGCTCTTTCGCTTCTTCAATAAGCTCTAACGCTTTTTGCTTTAGCTCTTTTAAACGTGCTTCCATTTGGAACCCTCCTAATTTTAAAAATAAAAAAACCTCGCTCCCAAAAAGGGACGAGGTAAATTCGCGGTACCACCCTAAATTGACAGAACAAGTCTGCCCACTCATTAGTTATAACGATCAATTCTGACCGGAACGCCTTTACATATACATGGTCCTGGCGTCAACTCCAGAGGTGAATTCACTTCCGTCTACCATAAGAATGCTTTCAGTCTACGGCATTCTCTCCCTATATGGCGATTTTGTCAGCTACTCTTCTCTATCAACGTTTTTCGTTATTTAACTTTTATTATATGTTCATTACGAACATGTACTTCAACTTATTATAAGAAGTTTTTTATTTGTTCGCAACCGGGCTTTGTAAATAATACGTTAAAATCCCTGCTGCAACCGCAACATTTAATGATTCTGCCCCGCCATAAATCGGAATATACAAGTTTTGATCCGTTTTCGCAAGAATTTCTTGGCGTACGCCACTTCCTTCATTCCCTACAATTAATGCAAAACTTCCGGCTGGTGTTACTTCACCGTAAGGAGCTCCATTTTCAAGAGCTGTTCCATATACAGGAACACTATTTTCTTTTAACTTGTCTACCCATTCTTCTAAATTCCCTTTTACAATCGGTAAGTGGAAAATAGAACCTTGTGTAGAGCGCAGTACTTTACTATTGTAAACATCAACACAACCTTCTCCAAGCACAACGGCATGAATACCAGCTGCATCAGCTGTACGAATAATCGTTCCTAAATTACCTGGGTCTTGAAGGCCGTCTAATAAAAGAAATTTCCCATCAGTAAGAGCTACTTCTTTCTCATGCTTTTCACAGACAGCAAATACACCTTGTGTCGTTTCTGTTTCACGAAGTATTTTTACAATCGCTTCAGGCACGATATACATTTCAACATCATTCACTGTCCAATCTTTCGGAAGGTCTGTTTGATCTGAAACGATAAGTTCTGTTACAACTCCTGCCTTTAAAGCTTCCTCCACTAAGTGGAATCCTTCAACAAAGAACAACCCTTTTTTATCGCGTTCTTTTTTCGTTTGCAGCTTTTTCCACTGCTTCACACGCGGATTTTGTACTGAATCAATGTTTTTCATAATATGTATTTCCCTCTCTTCTTGTCTTATCATTATAGCCTATTTTTCATACATATTTACATAAAAAAGAACAAAAACTAACGTCAGTTTCAATTCTGAAGAAGAGGTGAAAGCAATGAGTTTTAATTTACGTGGTGCTGTATTAGCAAATGTATCTGGAAATTCACAAGATCAATTACAAGAAACGATTGTCGATGCAATTCAAAGCGGTGAAGAAAAAATGCTTCCAGGTCTTGGTGTTTTATTCGAAGTCATTTGGAAAAACGCTGATGAAAATGAAAAGCACGAAATGTTAGAAACACTAGAACAAGGATTAAAAAAATAAACAATAAAAGGTCACCTTAGAAAAAACTAAGGTGACCTTTTATGTCTATAAAATTTTTCTTCTCCTAAACATTTCTACTTTACTAACGCTGATTGATGGAGTACAATGTTCAAAATACATTTAAACCGATCGATTTTTCTTCATATACATCATTAGATAAAAGGAGTGAATGTTTTATGCAACGTATTACGCTTGAACAAGTTTTTAAACACCACATTACCCAAAAATATGTGAACCGTTCTGGAATGGTCCACGCGATTGCTGTCGCTTACCATGCGTTTCACTTAGCCAAAAAGCATCACGCCTCAGTCGATGCTGCGACAAAAGCCGGTTTCCTTCACGATATCGGACATCATACATGGTACACAGGCGGCGAATGGGACTATGACTTATATAAAAAGAATGATATACATGCAATTAAAGGAGCGGAAAGAGCTCATAAGTTATTAATCCGATTAGGCGAACATCCGAAGCAAGCCAAAGAAATTTCTGTTGCAATTCTATTGCATACTGATTCTTTCCTAGTAGAACAATCACTTGAAAGAACACCTCTACAAAACACTATTAAGTGGGCAGATGAAGCAGACGAAGAACCAGGCGGCGCACACCACTATCGAACTATCTCTTATGAAAAAGCACTAAAAGCAATTCAGCAGTTAGATCGATTGGTAGAGCGTGAATTGCAAATAGAGCAATCAAAATCAAATAACAAGGCAGAACATAGTTATCAATGAGAAAGAGGCATCACTATAGGGTGATACCTCTTTTATTATTTTATGGAAAATACACCTTTATATGTAATATTTAAATGTTACATATAAAAATAAAACACTTTATAATTAAATATATAAATATAAAGAGGTGATTCTACATATGCAACCCACTACACAACTTCCTTATGAACAGAAATACTCTATGTCATGGGGACAATTCATTAGCTCCGTTTTATTTGCTTTTTTCGGAACTGGACTCATTACTGTGTTCCTCGCAATGCCCTTAACAATTTATACAGCCGGACTCGAAAATAAAAAACAAATTGCCCTGTATGAATCTATTGCAAATACTGCAAGTATCGGATTACAACTAACCGTGTTGTTATTCTTCATTTTTAAATTCGAACCCGCAAAAAATTTACTATTAAAATCTTTTAATTTTAAAGCACTGAAAGAATGGCGCACATACTTATACTTACTTCTTTTCTTCGCTATAAGCATCGTGCTCAATTATATCTTTTTAAAATATGTGTTCCAAGACGCAACAAAGCAACAAGCTTCTGCACTAAACTTAGGCGTATTTGAACAGTATCAAATATTATTACTTATCGGCTTTGCGATACTCACCCCAATTTTTGAAGAACTTATTTTCCGTGGTTTTTTACTCCACTTTTTCTCTGAACGCTTTCCATTTTGGATTGCAGCAGTCTTAACAAGTTTCTTCTTTGGTATCGCTCATACATACTCACTCGGAGTAATGGTAATTACTTTCTTCACGGGATTATTAATGGCTATTTTATGCAAGAAAACAAAATCCATTATTCCAGCTATGTTATTTCATATTATGAATAATATGTTAGCATTCTTAAGTTAAAAAGAGGTATCATCGCGATACCTCTTTTTACTCTTTTATAACAACTTCAAACTCTTCTTCCGTTAGCACTTTTCGATAATTCGTTTTCTTTTCTCCTTCTTCACCAGAAGTTAGGACAGGCGTCAGTATAATTTTTGTTACACTATCCTCTAGCTTTTCAAATCGCCAATAACTATTTTTCGATTTTATTAATAATATCCAAAATAAACCTCATGTAGTAAAATATAACTTAATTCACATAAAAGAGTTTACATATGTTCAGTATTATTTGGATGCTTTTTACGCCACTTCTCTTACTATGCGGGATTGCTGGTGGTATTTTTTAATGGTAACAGAAATTAAACATCGGAAATTACTTGTTACCTTAATGGGGATTATTTGCTTTTCATTCGTTATAATGCCTTTTACTTTTTTTAAACAAAGGTATCAATGGAGAGAACGTTCTCCACATTCCACCTGTCCTATATTGGATGCTTTTCTCTCTAGCTGGTTTATTAGCAGGATTGAATGGGGTACATTCAAAAATTAAGAGTATACGCAACATGGGACTCATTATTTTCTCAATAGGACTGTTTGCAGCTATTGTCCATGCCTGATTCATATTTTATTCATTAAGGAGTTATTACATATGGAATCTACTGGTTTATTTATTTGGCTTATCTTAGCCCCTATTTTGTTATTATGTGAAGGCATCGTTGGCATTTATTTAATTGCTGCCGGAATTAAATATCGAAAATCACTTATCGTTATAACTGGTTTAATTAGCATATCACTTATCGTTGTTCCTATCATTTGTATAGGTTATGGAATAGATTTAGAGGGAATGGTTCCAATTTCGGGAACTTTATATTGGTGCTTCTTCTCATTAGCTGGACTAGTAGCTATTATAAGTGGCAGACAAATATCAAGTATTCGTTCTATGGGGACGATTTTGGTTATAACAGGATTATGCTCTGTAACTAGTTATCATCTTTTATATCTAACTACATAAAAAACACAAAAAAGCAGGGAAATTAATTCCCTGCTTTTCTATTTGGTTTATTGCCTGATGGCAAGAAGAACGATAACACCCAAGCAATACCTGCGAGTATTGTTGCAATTAAGAAGGCATCGTTAATACCGTTAATTGCAGATAGCTTTGAGATTTGTCCGAATAATAGTTGCGTGCTCATCGCATCTCCCGCTTGAGCTGATCCAGCTAAAGCCGCTAAGCTTTGGCCCATACCATGTACTTTATCAACTAAAATTGGATTTGACGTTGTTAACATGTTGCCATAATCCGCTACGTGAGCAGTCGTTTGTTGCGTCATAAGTGTGATTAAGATCGCTGTTCCAATTGAACCAGCTACTTGTCTTGACGTATTTTGCGTTGCTGTACCGTGAGAAATTAATTTCATCGGCAGCGCGTTCATACCAGCTGTCATAATTGGCATCATAATGAATGACATACCAATTGAACGTATAATATAATCCGTCATAATAACGCTATACGGTGTATCCATCGATAATTTTGTAAATTCATATGTCGCATAAGTTGTAATTGCCAATCCAATTATCGCTAATGGACGAATGCCATATTTATCGAATAATTTACCTGCTACTGGTCCCATGATCCCCATAATTAATGATCCTGGAAGAAGTAGTAAACCAGATTCAATTGGCGTAAAGCCACGAATATTTTGTAGATATACTGGAAGTAATAACATACCTCCGAATAATGCCATCGTTACGATTGCGTTAATTACTAAAGTAAAAGTAAATACTGGATATTTAAACACTTGTAAATCAAGCATTTTATTGTCCGTTGTTAGCTCTCTCCAAATAAATACTGCAATACCTACTACACCAATGATAAGTGATATCACAACCTCTGCACTAGTCCAGCTATTATTTCCCGCTTCACTAAATCCATACAATAAGCTACCTAGTCCAATACTTGAACTAATAACACCGAATACATCTAGCTTTGTGTTAGATACCGGCTGAGCTAGTGTAAAGAATTTTAAAGATAGGAAAGTAATAATTAAACCAATCACAAACATTCCGTAGAACATTAAGTTCCAGCTATAGTTTTCAATTACCCATCCTGTTACAGTTGGTCCGATAGCTGGTGCTAAAATCATCGCTACCCCTAGTAATCCCATAGCTGCTCCTCGCTTATGAGGCGGGAATAATGTCATGAAAATATTCATACCAACCGGCATTAAAATACCCGCTCCAACCGCTTGAATCACTCGGCCCGTCATCATCATTGTAAAGTTTCCTGAAGTAGCACAAATGATAGATCCTACCGTGAAGAATAACATTGCCGCTACGAACAATTTACGATACGTAAATCGTGAAACTAAAAAGGCACTAATCGGTACTAAAATACCATTTACGAGCATGAAGCCTGTAATTAACCATTGTGCTGTTGAAGTTGATACATTAAATTCATTCATTAACGGAGGCAATGCAACGTTAATGATCGTTTGGTTTAAAATAGAAACGAACATCCCGAGAATTAATACTGTTACAACTGCTTTTACGTTCACATTCTCTATAGGCATAGACGTTTGTTTTTTCGGCATTTCTTTTTCTTGTTTTACTTCTTCTTGCTTACCTGTTTCTAACTCAACTACATTAGAAATTTCTGTTTCTTGCTTTCGTTCAATTTCTTTTTCTTCTGTTTCTACCTTACTTACTTCTATTTTACTTACGGCTGGGACTTGTTCTTCTCCCACGTTCGTTTTTTTCTTTCGTAAAAGACGATTTACAAGGAAGAAGACGATTATACAAAATAGTGCATATCCTGCAATTGCAATTGAGGACATCTCATCTCCCCCTTACTTATGAATACGAACTGTCACATTCATGCCAGGAACAATATTTACTGATTTACTATGATCTAAAGAAATTTTAACTGGTACCACTTGTGTTACTTTCGTATAGTTCGCTGTTGCGTTGCTTGATGGTAACATAGAGAATGTATTCGCTGTTGTTAATCCAACTTGCTCTACTTTTCCTGATAACGTCGTGTCTGGGTATGCATCTACATACACGTCTACATCTTGACCTTTTTGCACATCGTCAACATCTGTTTCTTCAATATTTGCTGTTACCCATAAATTGTTCATATCAAATGCATAAGCAATTGGACTACCAGCTCCAACGAAAGCATTTGTCGTTGCGTTTGATTGTACAACTGTCGCGTTTTGCGGAATTGTTACGTCTACTGTTTGCTCCCCATTTGCTCCAGCTACAGTGACAGCACCTAATTTATCGTTCTCATTGTAGTTTTTTCCTACTTCAGCTTTCCAGTCAGTCAATTTACCTGCTGCTGGTGAAGCAATTGGAATTACCTTTCCATCAATTTTCGCATTTTCTGTTTTTAAATAGTTTTCCGCTTGATTGTAATAGTAATAACCGCCAATGCCGCCGCCAACTAGTACAATTAATGTGATAATGTTGATAATCACCATTCTTCGAAACTGATTCATTGCATTCCTCTCCTTATATCGCATATAATTTTTTTCTAAACTATTTACATCCTTATTGTTTATACTGTTTAATTGTTAATTATATTAACCTTTAAACAAAAAAAGCACACCTTCAGCAGCATAAACCGGATTTCGTCTACCTGCGAGTGGTGCTGATTTCTAAAGGACTATCGTTTATAATTATAAATAATTATTTCGAATCTACAACCGACAATTTAAGTATGAAATGTCGCTTAAACAACAATATAATAACGATTTGTTGTTTAAGTGTATAAAATGAAACGAGGAGAAGTAAAATGTCTATTAAAAATACAAATGATCCACGTGTAAAGCGGACGAGACAACTCATACAGGATGCTTTTGTCGCTTTAGTAGGCGAAAAAGGGTTTGAAAATGTAACTGTTCAACATATCGCAGAACGCGCTCCTGTAAATCGCGCTACATTTTATAGCCATTACCATGATAAATACGACTTATTAGACAAAAGCATTGAAGAAATGTTAGAGAAGCTAGCAGAAGTAATCAAACCGAAAAATAAAAATAAAGAGGATTTTCAACTTACATTCGATTCACCACATCCAACATTTTTGGCTCTGTTCGAACACATCGCAGAAAACGTGAACTTCTATAATGTTATGCTCGGGGATAAAGCTGCAGGAAACTACTCTTATAAAATGATGAAAACAATACAAACGCATTTAACATTAAGCTTATCAATTTCACAACCAGATGATAAAGATCTTATGGTTCCTCGTGATATTCTAATTAGTTATGTGACAGGGGCTCACATCGGGATGATTATGTCATGGTTAAAAAGGGGGATGATATATACCCCGCATTTTATGGCCATGCAATTAACTCGTTTAATTATTTTAGGGGCCCATACTGCCGCAGGATTAGAAAGACCTTTTTAACACATAAAAAAGCGAAGGAGATTCTCCTTCGCTTTTTTCTATTAATTAAATGTAATGTTATGTACAGCCTCTTTATCAAGACGTTTAATAACTTCTACAATTAACTTCACTGCATTTTCATAATCATCACGGTGTAACATTGCCGCATGCGAATGGATGTAGCGTGTCGCAATCGTAATTGCCATAGACGGAATACCATTTACAGAAATGTGAATCGCACCTGCATCTGTTCCCCCGCCAGCTACTGAATCATATTGGTATGGAATTTGTAGTTCGTCAGCAACATCAACTACGAAATCACGTAAACCTGTATGTCCAATAACAGAAGCATCATATAAAATAATCTGCGGTCCATCGCCCATTTTACTTTGCGCCTCTTTTGACGTTACACCCGGTGTATCTCCAGCGATACCAACATCTACTGCGAACGCGATATCTGGTTTGATATAATTCGCAGATGTTTTTGCACCACGAAGACCAACCTCTTCTTGTACAGTTCCAACGCCGTATACAACGTTTGGATGTTTTTCATCTTTTAATTGTTTTAATACGTCAATTGCAATCGCACAGCCGATTCGGTTATCCCATGCTTTTGCAAGTAACATTTTTTCATTCTTCATCACTTGGAATTCAAAGTAAGGTACAACTTGATCTCCTGGTCGTACGCCCCACTCCATTGCCTCTTCTTGGCTAGAAGCACCAATATCGATAAACATGTCTTTAATATCAACTGGCTTTTTACGAGCTTCTGGAGGTAAAATGTGTGGTGGTTTTGAACCAATTACACCTGTTACATCTCCTTTACGCGTTACAATTGTCACGCGCTGTGCAAGCATAACTTGTGACCACCAGCCACCAACTGTTTGAAAACGAAGGAAGCCTTTGTCATCAATTTGCGTAATCATAAAGCCAACTTCATCTAAATGACCTGCAACCATAATTTTCGGGCCGTTTTCTTCCCCAACTTTTTTCGCAACTAAACTTCCTAAATTATCAGTAGAAAGTTCGTCCGCAAACGGCTCAATATATTTCTTCATTACTTCACGTGGTTCACGCTCGTTACCAGCAATACCACGTGCATCTGTTAACTCTTTTAGCATTGTCAATGTCGCGTCTAATTTTGTCATTGCCAACACCCTCCTTTTTCTTCAGTCACCTTATTATACAAAAGGAAATTGAAATATTCAAAAATTAAATTAGTATCCTTGTGTTTGACGCTGATGATTTACTTCATTTTTATCTAAATACGCTTTTTCAATTTCTTCTTGTTCAAATTCAAGTGCTTGTCCAAGTCGAAGATAGCTTGTAAATAATTCAATATAGTTCGTGATAGATGGTTGATCTGTAAAACGAATTACTTTCGCATATGTGTCTAAGAAAATTTCCACTTGTGTTTTATTCGTTTGTGCACATTTATAGAATAAGAAGTTTTTATCAATACCTAAATCGATTCCGATTGATAAAATAAAATGCAAACCATCTACGTATTCTTCTAATATTACTTCACGTTCTGATGCTGGTTTATTGCTCCAATATTTAAAACAGCGTGTTTCATTTGCAAGTTCTCCAATTTCTACAAGAAGAGCTAGCATTTTTTCTTTTAACAACTTTTTCGGTTGTAAGTCATGTTCTTTTGCAATACGGTCATCTAATTCTTTTTGTAATTTAAATAGTTGTAGTAAGTCCATTCTATTGTCCTCCTCCAACATCGCATTTTATGCAACAATGTTGTTTCATCTCAAAGTTCATTATTATGTTTCAGTTCTTATGAATAAGTCAGCTATCTACCTCTTTATAAAATAGCTTGTCCTTAATTTACAAATACGTTTCAGTCATCGCTCGTATATTGTTCATCTGATGAAAGTTCCATATCATCTTTCCATTATAGCAGTGTCGTTTCGGCTAGGAAAGATACTCTTCTTTCCAAACGAGCATAATTGAAAAAAGCCAGGAGAATTCTCCTGACTTCATATGCATATTCTTCTATATCGCTATAGTTTTTATGTTGATTTTGTCATATCGATAACGATGCGTCCATAAATCTTTAGAGCTTCATTCACTTCAAACTTCTCTTTGAAAACAAACAAAAAACCTTAGAAGAAAATTCTTCTAAGGTTTCAACTAATTAATTAGTTAATGTTGTTTTTTGCAACTGTTGCTAATTCAGCGAAAGCTTTTTCGTCATGAACAGCTAAGTCAGCAAGCATCTTGCGGTTAACTTCGATGCCAGCATTTTTTAAACCGTGCATTAAGCGGCTGTAAGAAAGACCATTCATACGAGCTGCTGCGTTGATACGTGTGATCCATAATTTACGGAAGTCACGTTTCTTTTGACGACGGTCACGGAATGCATACATTAGAGATTTCATAACCTGTTGGTTAGCAACCTTGAATAATGTATTTTTAGAACCGTAGTAACCTTTTGCTAATTTTATAACTTTTTTACGACGTTGACGAGTAACTGTACCACCTTTTACTCTTGGCATAATATTACCTCCTAATTGTTCTATATATCAGCCGAACTTATTTTAAGTTGTCAAGCATTTGACGAATGCGTTTGAAGTCACCAGCGCTTACTACACCAGCTTTACGTAGTTTACGTTTAGCTTTTGTAGATTTGTTAGCGAATAAATGGCTTGTGTAAGCGTGAGAACGTTTCAGTTTACCTGATCCAGTCTTTTTGAAACGCTTTGCAGCGCCGCGATGAGTTTTTTGTTTAGGCATAGGTATTTCCTCCTCTATCTATTACTTATCGTTTTTCGGTGCTAAAACTAAGAACATACTACGTCCTTCCATTTTAGGCTTAGATTCAATTGTACTAACTTCAGCACAAGCTTCTGAGAAGCGATCTAAAACACGTTGACCGATTTCTTTATGAGTAATGGCACGTCCTTTAAAGCGAATTGACGCTTTAACCTTGTCGCCTTTCTCTAAAAACTTGATAGCATTACGAAGTTTTGTGTTAAAGTCGTGTTCATCAATTGTTGGACTTAAACGAACTTCTTTCATGCTAATTACTTTTTGATTTTTGCGCTGTTCTTTTTCTTTCTTCTGTTGCTCAAAGCGGAATTTACCGTAGTCCATAATGCGGCATACTGGCGGTTTCGCATTTGGAGCAACTAATACTAAATCAAGATTAAGATTTGCAGCTAAGTCTAAAGCGTCATTACGAGACTTGATTCCAAGTTGATCGCCATTTGCGCCAACTAAACGTACTTCACGTGCACGAATTTGCTCGTTAATCATCATATCCTTGCTAATAGTAAGCCACCTCCAAGGTTTTCTCAGAACATATTTTGTAGTCATAGAACCCGACAAAAAAAGTGCGGGCATACGACACCCACACTTGTAAAATCTTAAGTAAGAAATACATTTACCTGCTAACTGCGAATGCGTCCATCAGGTGAGAAGCGGGTGCTTCTACTTGTTCCACAAAACAATATTCTATTATCCTTGATGAGTTTATCATAGGACATGACGTCTGTCAAGAAGACGCGATGTGTTTTACTAACAACAAGAAATATTGTAACAAACAACTAGCATACATGCAATACTTTTTTATGATAAGAGTTACATGGTTATTTTTTCTAGTTTTTCTCTTTTATATTAAAAAGAAAAGCCGCGGTATACCGCGGCTCTTTCTTATCTTTTTCCTTCTACTTTAATCATATCAACAAAAGCATCTAATGCGATTGTTTCTGATTTTTGTTCACCATATTTACGTACGTTTACGCCATTTTCAGTTACTTCATTGTCACCTACTACAAGCATGTACGGAATTTTTTGCATTTGTGCTTCACGGATTTTGTAACCAATTTTCTCTTCGCGAGTATCTAATTCAACACGAATACCAGCACGGCGCAATTCATCTTGTACTTTCTTCGCATAGTCTAAATGCACTTGCGGAGAAACTGGAATTACTTGCGCTTGAACTGGAGCTAACCAAGTTGGGAATGCACCTTTGTATTCTTCAATTAAGAATGCTACGAAACGTTCCATAGTTGATACAACACCACGGTGAATTACAACTGGACGATGTTGTTTTCCATCTTCACCAACGTAAGCTAATTCAAAGCGTTCTGGAAGTAAGAAGTCTAATTGTACAGTTGAAAGTGTTTCGTCTTTTCCAAGAGCAGTACGAACTTGAACGTCAAGTTTTGGACCGTAGAACGCCGCTTCACCTTCAGCTTCGTAGTAATCAAGACCCATTTCATCCATAGCTTCTTTTAACATACCTTGTGCTTTTTCCCACATCTCATCATCAGCATAGTACTTTTTAGTATCTGCTGGGTCACGATAAGATAGACGGAATGAATAGTTCTCTAAACCAAAATCTTTGTACACTTCTAGAGTTAAGTTTACAACACGTTTTAACTCTTCTTTAATTTGATCTGGGCGTACGAAAATGTGCGCATCGTTTAAAGTCATTCCGCGTACACGTTGTAATCCAGATAACGCACCTGACATTTCATAGCGGTGCATTGTTCCAAGTTCCGCAATACGGATTGGTAATTCACGGTAGCTGTGAATATCGTTTTTATAAACCATCATGTGGTGAGGGCAGTTCATTGGACGAAGAACTAACTCTTCATTATCCATTTCCATTGATGGGAACATACCATCACGGTAGTGATTCCAGTGACCAGAAGTTTCATATAGCTCTCTGCTTCCTAGTACTGGAGTGTATACGTGATCATAGCCTAAGCTTGCTTCTTTATCAACGATGTAACGCTCGATAATACGACGGATCGTTGCACCTTTTGGTAACCAAAGTGGTAAACCTTGTCCTACTTTTTGGCTATTAGTAAATAGTTTTAATTCTTTACCTAATTTACGGTGATCGCGCTCTTTCGCTTCTTCAAGCATACGTAAATGCTCATCTAATTCTGCTTTCTTAACAAATGCAGTACCGTAAATACGTTGTAGCATTTTATTATTGCTATCGCCGCGCCAGTAAGCACCTGCAACGCTTAATAATTTAAACACTTTAATTTTCCCTGTAGATGGAAGGTGAACACCGCGGCAAAGGTCGAAGAATTCGCCTTGCTCATAGATTGAAATAACTGCATCTTCTGGAAGATCGTTAATTAAATCTAATTTTAACTCATCGCCGATTTCTTCAAAGCGACGAAGTGCTTCTGCACGTGGTACTTCATGACGAACGATTTCTAAGTTCTCGTTCACGATTTTTTGCATTTCTTTTTCGATTTTCTTGAAGTCTTCAACTGTAATTGCTTCTTCCATATCAATATCGTAGTAGAAGCCATTTTCGATTACTGGGCCAATGCCAAGCTCAAGCTTAACATCTTTATATAAACGTTTTAACGCTTGTGCTAAAAGGTGGGCTGTTGAATGGCGTAAAATGTATAAGCCATCTTCAGAATCTAATGTAATAATAGAAACTGCACCATCTTCTTCGATTGGTGTAACAAGATCAATCATCTCATCGTTTAATTTTCCAGCCACAGCTTTTTTCTTTAAGCCTGGGCTAATAGAAGCTGCGATTTCTTCAGTTGTTACGCCTTTTGGAAACTCCTTCACAGCTCCATCAGGGAAAGTAATTTTAACTACATCTGCCATCACTGGTCACTCCTCTTTTTCTCAAAATAAAAAACACTCATCCCGTAAAAAGGGACGAGTGTTGAATTCGTGGTTCCACCCTTGTTCCAATTAACATGATTGTTAATTGCTCAAGTTCAACATAACGGTGTTGTCCGTTAGCAATTACTAAAAAAATCGTTCACTGCTAAAGTTTAGAGGTGGTAAGTAATAATCCCGTACTAGGAAGCTCACACCCTAAGGCTTCCCTCTCTGAAAATCGTAGAAAACTACTCATGTCCTCATCATGACATTTCAATATATTTCATTTATGTAGGTAATTATATGCTCAAAAACTTAGAAAATCAAGGGCGTTACCTTTATTTTTTAAATTTTTCACATTGCGTTCAAACTCATGTAATCCGTGTATTTGTATCCGTTCTTGAAATACGTTTCGCAAAGTAATAATCATATTATGGTCTTGTTCTTTCGTATACAAATAGATTTTTTTCGGTGAAATAGAAAGAAGTGGTGCAATTACTTTTGTATCAATATATACATCTTTTTGCTTTAGCAAATCTTCATCTATATATTGGACCAATTTCTCCTGTTTTAAACGTCTACCTTTATCATCATAGAAAATAAAACTTTCATCAAAAATAAGATGCATACAGGACAAACGTGACTTTCGATTACTAACTTGTTGCCGGAGCGTCTCAATGAACATTTGATATTCTTGTTCCATCTTATACTCATCAATTGCCACTTCAGTAAGCTTAGCTACCATTTCCCTATATGTACGAAGACGAAAACGAACATATGATGAAAACGAGAATGAGAGCGGATCACAAAGCCAATTATTTAAAGAAGACTTAATATACGATTCAAATGTGTAACGTGTTAACTCACGAGCAACCCCTTTTCTTCTTCCCTTTAAAACTTCTTGTGCTATATGCAATATTTGATGACACTCTTCTTGTTCTTCATAAAAAAACTTTTCTTTTAAAATTGTATAAATCCACTCATTTTGTTTCACATTCACAATGAAATATACCATGACTGGCAATAAAATCTTTTCAATATAGTGTGATTCACATACTGGTATGTGAATTACAACTTTTTGTTCCTGTAAATATACACTCGTTTCTTTATATAACACTTCCGCCCTTTTCAGTAGTTGTTTATATACGTGCATAGCATCATTTTTTTCTTCGAAGCAAATTTCAATCACTTTTGTCCCCCCTTTTATCCCCGCTCTAAAGGATTGTATCTATACGTTACAAATCCTATAAGAGTTTGGCCCGTGGAAGTTCACTCTTAGTAGAATTGCATTTCCTTTCGTTAGAAAATCCACTCGATATGGCTTGCTAATTTTATATATATTAAGGGAGGGAGAAAAAAATGATACAAGCTACTATGAATTTTCCATAAGAACTGTTCGTTTTACAATTCGACTACGCTGAAAAGCATTCAAAACAAAAAAAGAACAAGCTTCTCAGCTTGCTCTTTACTTATGACGGCGGTTTTTCCCACCGATTGTAATTGGTTTCGCTAAATATTTAATTCGTTCCATAATACGGGCCGCTTTCATTTCTTCTGCTTCACCGCGCTGTGTATACGTTAAGTGATGTTCCAACTGTTTGAAATCAAAATTAGACGTAAAGAACGTTGGTAAGTTTTCTAGCATACGGAATTGTAAGATTGCACCGAGTACATCGTCACGTACGAAACTAGACATCGCTTCCGCTCCGATATCATCTAACATTAAAACTTGTACCCGTTTAACCGCATCAATCTTTTCTCCAATTGAATTATCTTGAATCGAACTTTTAATTTCACGTAAAAATTCTGGGAAGTATACGAGCATGGAACTTATTTTCTTTCGAGCAAGCTCATTCGCAATCGCCCCTAAAAGATATGTTTTCCCTACACCAAATTTACCGTAAAGATATAGCCCCTGTACTTTTTTACCCGGTTCATATGTGCTTAAAAATTCATTCGCTGCACCAATTGCATCAATACGTGCATTTAACTCTGAAGGGTCTAAATTTTCCATAGTCGCCTGTAAAATATCCGTTGGCATATATACACTTTGAACGAGTTTTTCATATTTTTTTCTCTCATCATATGCTACTTTTCTAATGCAACGATCGTATTGAATATCAATCATCTTACCTTGGATAACGAGCTTCGGTTCATATCCTTGCAGCATATTTTTACATGTCCCTAGATCCGGACAATCTGAACAACCTACACATTGTCCAATATATTCATATAGCTTCACAAGACTGCGCTCAATCATAGAAGTCGTTACTTCGCCTTTATGCTCGTCTATAAATTCTTTCACACGCGGATGTGCCATCACTTCCGCCTTTAATACTTCATATCTGTTTTTAAAATTTTCATTTTCCATTAATTTTGTAAATGAATTTTGAATATGCTCCATTTTCTCACCTCAAAGAGCGTTCATTCTCTTCTATTAATCACGCTTATATTTTTTCAACACTTCTTCTAGTCGTTTTCGTTCATCTTCTAACGTACTTGTATCTTTTTCCGCACCTACATCATTTTTCACAGTTTCTTTTTCTTTCGGCTCTTCTTTCAACCAATCTGGTACCATTTCTTTTCGTACTGTTTTCTTCGCTGTACGACCTTTTTTCTTCGTCTCAGCCCATTCTTGGTATTGACGGTTTTCTTCTTTTGCTAGCGCCATTGCTTCAGCTACTGTACCGACCTTTTTACGAGCCCAATGCCCAGCAATCTTCTCCACATACGTTTTCGCAAGTTTCATATCTGAGCGTAGCATAACGTAATAAATAAGTACATTCACAACTCCTGGCGTTAATTTTTGATTGATCATAACATCCTCAACAATTTGCAAGTCCGCTTTCGTCGCCTCTGCACCACCAGAAATCTCTTTCAATAGTTGTTTTGGTGAGATTTCTTCTAATTGTTTTATAAGCATCTCTTCTTGCGATGAAGGCTCTTTCTCTTTCATCGTACGTGCAGCGTGTGGCTGTACTCTTTCACTTAATATTGGTAACGCTTGACCATTTTCGAATTGGTACCAATCGCGCGCTCCTTTTCTAAGCCTTTCCATATCAATTGTTTGCATCTCTGTCACCGCACCAAGAACGATATTTTGCATCGATAACACATCCACACCATACACGTAAGCAAGTGTAATGACACATTCTCGCACTTGATCTGTAATCGCCTTTTTAGGAACAAGAGCGGACAATCCGTCTACAAATAAGGAGAAATCAAAGAAATCGTTCCAAACTTTAGGAGCATCTCCCTTTTCATTATTTGGCATCATTGTCGCTTTTGGAATACGGAGTTCTTCTTGCGCATGCTCAAGCTGTCCTGGATTAAACGAATCAAACACCTCATTAAAAGAACGTGTAATATTTTCATAAGAAGCAAAATCAAATTCTTCTTCTAAGAAATATTGTTTTACTTGATTATATTTTGTCCGACTCAATCGATTGTATAAAAAGATACTTAAAACAATATCATCAAAAAACTGCTTTGGAGATAAAGGTGGTTGCAATTCGTATATAAACATTCGAATATCTTTTTCTTTCTTAATATATACCTTTAAAAGCCCAATTGCCTCTAGCTTTACTCGTTCCTCATATATTTCGGGAAGTTGCATTTGCATGGTCACCATAAGGGAATGATGTGTATTCTCTTTTCCAAATACACGATCTTGCTCTAATGCCCCCCATAGCGTCATGTACAAGCTAAAAGCTCTACTACCTATTAACGGCTGATACAACATCGTTAACACTTTTCGGTCGTAATTATGTAGTAGTCCTTTCGTACTTACTTTATAACGATCAATCGGCAATAGCTCCATCCATGACTGTTTTTGCATTCTTGCTTTTCCTTTCTCTCATCCAATCTATCCTCTAATTCATTCGTTCTATCTTCATTATATATTTTATCTCGCTATTTGCGGGCAGTAAGACTCCCGCATCAAAATTCGGCGAATGCACGGAAGTTTGGCAGGAGATACCTTCCCGTAAATGCCCGATTGGTGAAGGCTAATAATCATTTTGGGATGAACAAAATCCCCAATGATTATTAGCGAAAAAGAGCTATTAGCTTACGCTTCTAGCTCTCTTACCTCATTACTTACAGTATGTAAAGAGAATTGAATACAGCTTCTATTCTCTTTCTTTTTGCAGTATATCTTTTAATTCTTCAATAAATACATTTAAATCTTTAAATTGACGATATACAGAAGCAAAGCGTACGTAAGCAACATCATCGATATCACGAAGTTCTTCCATAACAATTTCACCAATCATATCACTTTTCACTTCTGATATACCTAAATTACGAAGTTCACGTTCCACACTTTGTGTTACTTCCTCTAATTGTCTTAAAGATACTGGTCTTTTCTCACATGCTTTAATTAAACCGCGTAAAATCTTTTCTTTATTAAACTCTTCTCGTGTGCCTTCTTTTTTAACAACGATCAGAGGTGACTCTTCTACTCTTTCAAATGTCGTAAAGCGACTTAAACAACTTTCACACTCTCTCCTTCTTCGAATAGAGCGCCCTTCGTCTACCGGACGCGAATCTAACACTCTTGTGCCATTATGAGAACAGGATGGACAACGCAATTCATTCACTCCCTTACAATTTGATTTTTATTTTTCTCTACTTCATTCACGTAAAAATATATATACAATATTATATAACTCATTCTAATGCTCTTACCACTCTAAGTTTAAATACATGATTTCATCATCTATTTTCCCAACAAAATAAGATGGTAGATGTAGCACTAACTTATGTGTGAGAGCTCCATTTAACTAACTAATGAACACGTTATGTTTTTCCTTTTTTATAAACTAAAAAAGAGGTGCATTATACACCTCTTTACATTTTAAATCAATTATGTTCTTTTTTAAAGAGCTTTTGTTTCTCTCTGCTTAATTTCGAAGCTACCAGTGCCTCGAGGAAGCTCGATACTCTCACGCGTTTTCGCGTTTAAACCTTCTGCAATATATTCTGCAGCAACATTTGGATCAATACGATCCCCACAAGTATAAACATCAATACTTGCGTAACCGTGCTCCGGAAAGCTATGAATTGTTAAATGTGATTCCGAGATAATTACTACTCCACTTACACCTTGTGGTGCAAATTTATGGAAAGCAACCTCACGCACTTCAGCACCAGCTCTTAGTGCTGCATCCACAAATAATTGTTCAATATACGGCATGTCATTAAGCTTGTCGAAATCGCAATCCCAAAGTTCAGCGATCACGTGACGACCCATCGTATCCATAGTATCCATTCTACAGTTCCCCCTTGTAAATTTATTCTAACTGTTCGAATTGAAAACTAATTTGCAATTTGGCTTGCTCCACTACCACGGGGGAAAGTTAGTCCAGAGAGGTCCTAACCCTTTAAGTAGTGACTACGTACCTCAGCTCTTAAGTTTACGAGTGTTAGTATACTTTGTTTATTTTCATTTTGCAACAACAGTTTTTTCGATTTTCTGTCATATTTTCCTCTTTACTTTTCCCTAAAAAAAAGAAATGATTCACAAATACAGTAATAACAACGCTTCGTGGTATGTCCACTTTCCAAAATATACTCATATAATTTTTTTCCTTTTCAGAAAAAAATAAAAAAAGAGAGGGCAATATTCACTTGCCCTCTCCCTTATTCACTTAAATATGTTGCACATTTTTTTGTTTCGCTAATTCGTCAACCACTAACGTTACAAGATCTACAACACGACGAGAGTAGCCCCACTCGTTATCATACCAAGCAAGTACTTTTACTTTACGATCACCCATTACCATTGTAGATAAGCCATCAATAATAGCTGAGTGTGTATTTGTATTAAAGTCAATAGATACTAAAGGCTCTTCGCTAAATTCTACAATACCTTTTAACGCACCGTTTGCTACAGTTTTGAATGCATCGTTAATAGCTTCAACTGTCACATCACGTTTTACATCTACTACTAAGTCAACAAGAGACACGTTTGGTGTTGGTACACGAAGTGCCATACCATGAAGTTTTCCGTTTAAATGCGGAAGAACTTTTGCTAGCGCTTTCGCAGCACCCGTCGTTGTCGGAATGATTGATTGTCCGCAAGCACGTGCTCTTCTTAAATCTTTATGTGGATTATCAATATTTTTTTGGTCATTTGTATAAGCGTGAACAGTCGTCATTAAACCGTTTTCAATTCCAAACTGCTCATCTAACACCTTCACAACAGGCGCTAAACAGTTTGTTGTACAAGATGCATTTGAAATAACGGTATGTTTTGTAATATCTAATTGGTCTTCGTTCACACCAACTACAATTGTTACATCTTCATTTTTACCAGGCGCCGTTAAAATAACTTTTTTCGCTCCAGCTTCAACGTGAAGAATTGCTTTTTCTTTTGAATTAAATTTACCAGTTGCTTCAATTACAACTTCAACACCTAGATCTGTCCAAGGCAATTCCTTTGGATCGCGGTTGTTTAAAAGGCGAATCATTTTCCCATCAACTAATAAGTGATCTTCAAATGCTTCTACTGTTCCGTCAAACTTGCCGTGAACTGTATCATATTTAATTAAATGTGCTAACGTTTCAGATGGATAGCTTGCATTGATTGCTACAATTTCGAATGCGCTTTCTTTTATTGCCTGACGAAATACCATTCTCCCAATACGTCCAAATCCATTAATTGCCACACGAGTCATAATATGTTATCCCCCTTGAATGCGTTATACTATTTATCTCCAATCCCAATAATAGTATAACACAAAAAGGGGATATGTCACTAAGCATTTTCATTAATTTCACAATTTTTTAGTCAATAATGTTCCATTTCTTTAAAATTCCCTGTAATTGTGTTTTCGTTCCCATAATTGTGCCATCATTATTTATTACTTCATCCGCATGCTTCACTTTTTCTTCTAACGGCATTTGCGATTGTATACGTGCTTTTGCTTCTTCTTCCGAAAAATTATTTCGCTCCATTAAACGTTTTAATTGCGTATCAGGCGTGACAGCTACAACTAAAACGCGTTCAACGAGACTTGTTAATTTACTTTCAAACAAAAGAGGGATATCTAACACAACCGCTTGCATACTTTCTTTTATGTACATTTCCTTTTGTGCATTCATTTCCTCACGTACTGCAGGATGAACAATTTTATTTAACTGCAATCGTTTTTCTTCATTATAGAAAACAACATTTCCTAATTTCGGCCGATCCAGTTCTCCATCTTTTTGTAACACTTCCGTTCCAAATACTTCTACTATTTTGTTATATGCTGGTTTTCCTCGTTCTACAACTTCTCTTGCAATAACATCTGCGTCAATAACCGGTATACTTAGCCCACGAAACATTTCTGATACCGTACTTTTTCCGCTTGCAATTCCTCCCGTTAATCCAATTACCACTGTCATAATACTTCTCCTCCTCATAATAAAAGGCGCGAAACTAATGTTCCACGCCCATACTTACATTTTCCAAATTCCAATAATAATGAGTAATACCCCAGGCAGGAATGTAAATTTTTGTAACCATTTCATATTCGATAAAACTGTACCCAGCTTCATTCCAATAAACAAAAATAAAGAACTCATAACTGCAACTAATATTGCCATCATAGCGGGTGCATAACCTAATAAAGATGCACCAATTCCAGCACCAAACGAATCCACGGAAAGTGCGATACCAAGAAGTAGCGCTTCTCCTGCAGAAATAGTTCCCGATTTATCAAAATCTGCAACAGTCGGTTTCCGTAAAATTTGAATTACTAACCCAAGTGAAGCAATTTCTAGTTTCCAAACCTTCTCTTCTTGCTTCGGTTCTTCCTTTTTATCACTCCGAAAAAATTGATATAATACCCAAATCCCTATTCCAATAAGAACAAGCCCACCGATACGCGTTGCGATAACAGGTGAAAATATTTTCGCAATCATATGTCCAATTCCCATTGAAACAAGCATAACAGCCGCTGAACAGATTCCGATAATTATAATTGATCTTAGTGGAATTCTTACGCTTCTCAAACCATATGTCAGCCCTACACTACAGCTATCTAAGCTTAATGTAAAAGCTAATAAAATAAGAGATAAATAAAGGTACATCGGTAAGCTCCTCCCTTATACATAGCTCTGCTGTATGTATATGACAAATGCCTATCCGATGTTATCTCTTTTCTATATTCTAGGCTGACAAATTGGGCAATAATGCGTCCCTCTTCCGCCAACAACTGTTTTTTCTAATATCGTGCCACAAGTTACACATGGTTCTCCCTTTTTCCCATATACATTTAAAAGTTCTTGGAATGAACCAATTTGCCCTTGCGAATTCATATACGTTCTAATTGTGCTTCCGCCTCGCTTCACTGCTTCGCCTAGCGTTGTAACAATTGCTTCGTAAATTCTTTCGATTTCTTCTTCCGTTAAAGATGCAGCTTCTCGCTCTGGATGGATATGAGAACGGAATAAAACTTCATCTACATATATATTTCCAAGCCCTACTAAAAGACGCTGATCTAATAATACGACTTTTATTTTACGATTTGTCTTTTGCAATTTTCCTTGTAAATACTGTGGTGTCAATTCAGCATCAAATGGCTCTGGACCTAAGTCAGCAAGAGGCATTTGATTCAACTCTTCACCTTTTTTAA
Organism: Bacillus sp. FDAARGOS_235; assembly: GCF_002073415.2. Lineage (NCBI taxonomy): Bacteria > Bacillati > Bacillota > Bacilli > Caryophanales > Bacillaceae > Bacillus > Bacillus sp. FDAARGOS_235. The sequence continues at coordinate 3,765,902 of NZ_CP020437.2, read as the reverse complement.
AGAGATGCATCGTACCAAACTTTCTCACATCTTTATAATGTAATTCAGTTCCATCTGTAAATAAGAAACGGACGTGCGTATGCTTATCAATTGGCTCATCCTCTTGATGCAGTAAAAACTTTCCTTCCATACGCAAATGTGAAACGATAACATAATTCGTTACATATAAAAGCAAAAACTTACCTCTTCGCTTTATCGTTTCAATTTTCTCGCCTCTGAGCATTTCTTTAAAGATTTCCGCATCATCTGGTCGTTTTACTATTTTTGGATACGTAACAATAACATCTTCAATCGTTTTTCCTGTTACAAGATTTTCGAGTGTCCGTCTGACATTTTCAACCTCTGGTAATTCAGGCATTTCATCACTTCCTTATTTTGCGTCGTACCAAGTTGGACCGTAAGAATAATCAACTTTCAGTGGAACTGCGAGTTCAATTGCATGCTCCATTACTTCTGGTACAAGCTTCTCTAATTTTTCAATTTCTTCTTTTGGTGCTTCAAAGATTAATTCATCGTGTACTTGCAGAAGAAGACGCGCTTGTAATCCTTCTTCTTCTAAACGATCTGCCATAATAATCATAGCTATCTTTATAATATCTGCAGCACTACCTTGAATTGGTGTATTCATAGCTGTACGCTCAGCAAAGCTACGTAAATTGAAATTACGACTCGTAATTTCCGGAATGTAACGGCGACGATTTAATAAGGTAGCCACATACCCTTTTTGTTTCGCATCTTTTACGATGTCATCCATATATTCTTGTACACCAGGGAAACTTTCTAAATACTTTTCAATAAATTCCGCTGCTGCTTTTCTTGTAATTCCTAAGTTTTGTGAAAGACCGTAATCACTAATACCATACACAATTCCGAAGTTAACAGCTTTCGCTTGTCGTCTCATATTCGAAGTTACTTCATCTTTTCCAACACCGAATACGTCCATAGCTGTTTTCGTATGAATATCCATATCATGTTGGAACGCTTCAACTAGCCCTTTATCATTTGCAATATGAGCTAATACACGAAGTTCAATTTGTGAATAATCGGCCGCATACATAATCCATCCTTCTTCTGATGGAACAAATGCCTGACGAATCTTTCTTCCTTCTTCTAATCGAATCGGTATATTTTGCAAGTTCGGATCTGTTGAACTTAATCGACCTGTTTGTGTTAAAACTTGATTAAAGCGAGTATGAATTTTCGATGAATCTTCATGTACAACTTTTAGTAAACCTTCAATGTAAGTTGAATTTAATTTCCCTAACTGACGATAATGTAAAATGTTTGGAATAATTTCATGATGATTCATAAGTTTATCTAGTACATCAGCTGACGTAGAATAACCTGTTTTCGTCTTTTTAATAACTGGTAAGTTTAAATTCTCAAACAGAATAACCCCAAGTTGCTTCGGTGAATTAATATTAAATTCTGTTCCCGCAAGCTTATAAATTTCCTGTTCCATTTCCTTTAATCTACCCGCAAGTTCTTCTCCCATATTACGAAGGCGCTCCGTATCAACTTTTACACCTTTTACTTCCATATCAGCTAGTACACGTGCAAGTGGTAATTCTAACTCTGTAAACAATTCATATTGCTCGTTCTTTTTTAATTCTTCCAAGAACGTTTGCTTTACATCATATAATACATGCACTTTTCGAGCTACATGCTCCGCTACTACTTCTAGCTCTGGAACAGCACGCTTCGCACCTTTTCCATAAACTTCTTCATCCGATTTCACGGCATGCGTTTCTTTCATTTTCGCTACAGTACGGAAATCTTTATCCGTATCAGCTGGATCAAGTAAATAAGCAGCAATTAATAAATCAAAGTCGATTCCTTGAATATCTATACCCTTCCATTTGAGTGCAACGATAGCTCGCTTCGCATCAAATGTATGCTTTCTCATTTCTCCATTTGCAAGCCATGCTTTGAAAGCCTCGGATGCAAGAGCTATGTCTGTCTGAATAAAGTAGCAACCATTTTCATTTTGAATACCAAAACCTTGAATGTCCGCTTTATGATAGTTATCTTCTTGTACTTCTACAATAAGTGCACTATCTTGCTGAAGTATTTCTTCTGTAACTTCTTCCACAATATCAAATGTAATATCATCTAATTCAGCTGGAGCTGTTTCTTCTGGCGTAACACCTAATTTATTCAAAAGAGATGTAAATCCTAAATTCTCGAACATTGGAATCACATCACTTGCTTCATATCCTTTATACTCCATATCATCCACATGCACTGTAATCGGCGCATCTGTAATAATAGTTGCAAGATCTTTACTCATAAGAGCTTGTTCTTTATTCGCTTCTAGTTTTTCTTTTAATTTCTTCCCGCTTACTTGATCGATATTTTCATACACTGCTTCAACCGTTTCAAATTGCGTTAACAATTTAATTGCAGTTTTTTCACCAACTCCTGGTACACCCGGAATATTATCTGACTGGTCCCCCATTAAACCTTTCATATCGATAATTTGCTTTGGTGATAAACTGTATTTCTCAAATAAAGCTTCTTTCGTATATTCATCTACTTCTGTAATCCCTTTTCGAGGTATACATACAAGCGTATTATCAGAAACAAGTTGAAGTAAATCTTTATCTCCTGAAATAACCTTAACATGAAACCCTTGCTCACTCGCTTCTTTCGCTAACGTCCCCATAATGTCATCCGCTTCATAATTTTCTAGTTCATAACGCGGTACATTAAATGCATCAAGCATCTCACGAATAAACGGGAATTGTTCTGATAACTCAGGTGGAGTCTTTTGACGTCCTCCTTTATACTCGCTATACGTTTTATGACGGAATGTCGTTTTTCCTGCATCAAACGCAACAAGCATATGCGTTGGCTTTTCTTCCTCTAATATTCTCATTAACATCATTGTAAAACCGTAAATTGCGTTCGTATGTATACCTTTGTCGTTATTTAAAAGCGGTAGTGCAAAGAAAGCACGATACGCGATATTATTACCATCTACTAATACGACTTTTTTTTCCACAATAGAAACCTCCCCATACAAATTTGAAACGATTCTCACATAGAAAAAAACCGTTCCTTTCCTCTCTCTATATTAACATGACTAATAGAGAGAAGAAAAATAACGGTTTTTTCTTTCATATATATCAAACTTATATTGGCATAAAGGGAAGTGACGAGAACAGCATAACTATTCTCGTCCAAAATTACTCCTTGGATGAAGGGGTTTTCATGTATTATATTAACAGAGCTTTATTAATATTTAATTAAGCCATTGTTAATATATTGTAAATATCCTTCATCCTATTTTTCAGTTGCCGATTTCGGTAAAACAACTGTAAATGTTGTCCCTTCCCCAACTTCACTATCCACAGTAATTGTACCGTGATGTGCCTCAACTAAATGCTTTACAATCGATAATCCAAGACCTGTACCACCAGTATTTCTACTTCTCGCTTTATCCACTCGGTAAAAACGTTCAAAAATACGTGGGATTTCATCTTTACTAATGCCAATTCCAGTATCAGATACTTTTATATAAGCATTGTATTTATCTTCTGCTAATTCAACAGAAACAACGCCTCCAGCCGGTGTATATACGATTGCATTATTAATTAAATTAATAAAGATTTGTTTCAAACGACCAGGATCTCCAATGACAGAGACACGTTTTAATACATTCACTTGTAAAGAGATTTCTTTTTCGCCTGCTTTATTGTCAAGCACCATATGAATATCTTCAAGAATTCCCTTCATATCAACGGTTTCCATATTTAATTTAAACCCTTGTTGCTCGATCTTTGACAAATCTAATAAATCTTCAATTAACCCTTGCATGCGTTCACTTTCTTTTAAAATAATGTGTAAGAAATGTTCGCAGAATTTCTTATTATCCATCGCTCCATCCAAGAGCGTTTCTGAAAAACCTTTAATAGAAGTAATTGGCGTCTTTAGTTCATGAGAAACATTGGCTAAAAAGTCTTTTCTCATTTGTTCTAATCTCTTTAACTCTGTTATGTCATGGAATACGAGAACAATCCCTTTCCATTCATGGTTCGTCCCGATAATCGGCGCTCCATATACTTCGAAATGCTTTCGCTCAATTCCAAGTGGCAATAGCATTTGTTTACGCACTTTCACTTCTGTCATAAAGATTTCTTCCACAAGCTCAATAATTTCTGTATGATGGAACGATTCATAATATAAGCGATCTAAATACTCTTCATCTGTTACGTGGAAAGTCTCTTTATAAGAACGGTTTACAAGGTTTATATAACCGCGGCTATCAATTAAAATCATTCCACTTCCCATATTTTCGATTAACGTATGCAGACGATCTTGTTGCATTTCTTGTTCGAGTGTCATCTCTTGTAAATTACGAGCTAAAATATTAATCGCTTTACTCAGCATTCCTGTTTCATCCGAATGACTTTCATAAGCACGTGCTTTATAATTTCCCTTCGCTAATTCAATCGCAACTTTCGTAACTGATTCAATTGGCCTAATATATTGCCCTGTAATTTTCATACCTAAAAACACGACTACAAGACAAGCGATAACAAATCCGATAATTAATAATCCCCACGTTTTTTGATGAACATCTTTCAAAGGCTCAATTGTACTTTTCACCAAAATGTATCCTTGTTTCCCTGTTACATCTTGAACGAACACCGCATGATAAAATTCATTCTTCTGATCCGTTTCTTTCGTAATGACTTTATTTCGTTGTTTCGCTGTTTCGGCAGAAAGTTCTTTAATCATCTCTTGACTAAATGCAGATTGTTGCCCTTTGCCATATTGAACTTTCTTTTTTTCATCTACAAATATAATAGAAGCTGGTATTTTTTCTTCTAACTTTTCAAATACATACGGCCTTTTTAAAACATCCTCAAAACCTTGTTCTTCTGCTAATACCGCAACATATCCTGTTTCTTTTACCATTCTCTCTTTCGCATGATCTATATAATAGTTTTCAAACACGGTTTCTAACAGTAAACCTAGTCCAACTAAAATAAACACAATAAGAGAAACAAATGTAAAAAGAAGCCTGGAACGAAATTTATTCATCCCCTTTTGGCTCCTCTAATTTATATCCTAAACCACGTATCGTTTTAATGTACGTCGGTTTTTTCGTATTTTTTTCAATTTTATCGCGCAAGTGGCTAATATGAACATCAACAATTCGTGTATCACCAGCAAAATCATAATTCCATACAGCACTTAATAATTGATCACGCGTCAACACGCGACTTTTATTTTTCGCAAGATAAACAAGTAGTTCAAATTCTTTTGGGGTTAATTCAAGCTTTCTTCCTTGGAAATAAGCCTCATAAAACTCCGGTAAAATTTTAAGGTCTGCAATTAGGATGCTATCTTCATCTGGCGCTTCTGCAACTTGCTCTTCTTGCTGTAATTTCGTACGACGTAAAATCGCCTTCACACGAGCAACAACTTCCCTTGGACTAAATGGCTTCGTCATATAATCATCCGCCCCAAGTTCAAGACCTAGCACCTTATCAAATTCATCATCTTTTGCTGTTAACATTAAAATCGGCGTCATAACACGCTGCAATCGTAATTCTTTACAAACTTCCATACCATCCATTTTTGGAAGCATTAAATCTAATATAATTAAATCCGGACGTTCTGTTGTCGCTTTTTGAAGCGCCATTTCTCCATCCATCGCTGTTATAACTTCAAAACCAGCTTGTTGTAAATTAAATTCAATTAAAGTTAAGATAAATTCCTCATCATCAACTACTAAAATACGATTGTTCATTCTTTTCCTCCAAGTTATAGACTTGAAACCTTCTTCATCCTAGTATTTTCCCCGTTATTCTCATCATACTAGAAAACAGGTCCCCCCTCAATATAATTGTCTATTCATGGATTCAGATTATGCCCTCGTTATCTCTAAAAACAATTACACTCGGCTCAATTAACGTGTTACTATCCACACTTTATACAATTCTATATTCTCATTACATTCTACTTCCGTATGAACATTGAATTCTCGATTTTGTGCTAAGAAAAAAGATAGAACATACGCTATTTTATAGTCCGGTGTTTCATATCCATCAAATACCCTTCCGTATATTTCATTCGCGATCCCGTCTGCCCACACTTCAGCTTCTCTTATCGTTTCAAAAATAACGTCTTCCCTTTTCCATCTCACTTAAAAAATCCCTCCTTCAATTGACTTCAGTTATTAAAGTATGTGATAATTTCATATAATAATTAATATATATGAATGTTATATATACGGAGGTTCTATTATGCGACTAGTACTACCTATTCTAACTTTAGTAGTAACATGTATTCTTACTTTTAACGCTCCAAGCTGGGATACGATTAAAACGGGTTGTTCAGATTTTGCTGCAGGGTTCGCTGAAGGATTCTTCAACTAAAAATAGCGCTAGCTCCCTTATTAAAGGTATGCTAGCGCTATTCATATTTTCATGTTTTAAAAATTATCTAATGCTTTTTCCATAATGGAAACAGATTTAAAAGGTGGCGTTACCGTTAATGAACCTTTAACAACCGTTTCTCCTTTTTCATCATGAGCAGATACAAGCATATCAATTGTATGTGCCTCCTCAGAAACAGCCACAACTTCAAAGTGGATTTGTAACGTTTCATAATGGTGAACATGCTTCACGAACGTAAGGTCCTTCCTAATAATATGACTACCTGGACCTGGTAAATATTTCGTAACCGCCGTTGTAATCATTCCCGTTAGCATAATGCTTGGTACAATCGGCTTTTCATACGGAGTTTGGGATGCGTAATCATGCTGAATATATAATGGATTGGCATCATTCGTTAGCCCTAAATACAATAACAAATCTTTATCCTCAATTTTTTCAGTGATAGATAGTTTCTCTCCTACTGTAATTTCATCCATTTTACGACCAATTTGAACTTTTTTCTTTAACATGTTACAACCCCCTCCGATTTTTTCACCTTATTATCCTACTAAAAGCGATACCTTATCCGAAATTTACTATGATGAGGGCAATGTATAGTATAAATCTACAGTTTCATTATAGGATACTACAAATGATAGCGTTTTCATATTATTCCAAAAAAACATTTCATTAAATAGTAGAAAAAGATTCGGGGCCCCGAATCTTTTTCCGCTTATATTTAATTATTAAACAAGAACTTTCATAACGTTACGTACAGATTCTACAGAGCGATCTAACGCTTCTTTTTCCTCTGCAAGAAGTTCTAATTCAATAATTTTTTCAATTCCGTTACCACCTAGAATTACTGGTACCCCTAAGTAAAGGTCACTATAACCATATTCACCTTCAAGATACGCAATAGCCGGTAATACACGGCGTTGATCTTTTAAGATTGCTTCTGTCATTTCAACTAAAGAAGCCGCTGGTGCGTAATATGCACTACCGTTTCCTAATAAGCCTACAATCTCTCCGCCACCCTTACGTGTACGTTCTACAATTGCCTCTAAACGCTCTTTCGGAATTAACGTTTCTAACGGAATGCCACCCGCATAGGAATAACGTACAAGAGGTACCATGTCGTCACCGTGTCCACCAAGAACAAATCCTGTAATGTCTTTCACAGAAAAATTTAATTCTTGTGCAATGAATGTACGGAAACGAGCTGTATCTAATACGCCCGATTGCCCGATAACACGCTCTTTCGGGAATCCTGCTTCTTTAAATACAGAATATGTCATTGCATCAACTGGATTTGTTAATACAACAATAATCGCATTTGGTGAATGTTTTGCAATGTCGCGCGTAATACTTTTCATAATTTTAGAGTTTGTTGCTACTAAGTCATCACGGCTCATACCAGGCTTACGTGCAATACCTGCTGTAATAACGACAACGTCAGAATCAGCAGTATCTGCGTAATCAGATGTTCCAATAATGTTAGCATCAAAACCTTGTACTGGGCTCGCTTCTAACATATCTAACGCTTTCCCTTTTGTTGGATTTTCCAGTTGTGGAATGTCCACTAATACAACATCTGCAAGTTCTTTTTGTGCTAATAAGAATGCTGTTGTTGCTCCTGTAAATCCTGCACCGATGACTGAAACTTTCTTGCGTTTGATTGTCATAATTTACCCCCCACTTTAATTATGCGTTTTTGATTATCGCTACATCCATGTTTTTAATAAGCTCATTAGCAAATTCAGAACATTTCACTTCTGTTGCGCCTTCCATTAGACGAGCGAAGTCGTATGTTACTACTTTTGATGCAATTGTTTTCTCAACTGAATCAGTTACTAATTTCGCAGCTTCATTCCATCCTAAATGTTCTAGTAATAATACACCAGAAAGAAGAACAGAAGATGGGTTTACTTTGTCTAAACCTGCATATTTTGGAGCTGTACCATGTGTAGCTTCAAAGATAGCATGTCCAGTCACATAGTTAATGTTTGCACCAGGTGCAATACCAATTCCACCTACTTGTGCAGCAAGTGCATCAGAGATATAGTCACCATTTAAGTTCATTGTTGCAACAACATCGAACTCACGTGGACGAGTTAAAATTTGTTGTAAGAAGATATCTGCAATAGAATCTTTTACGATGATTTTTCCAGCCACTTCTGCGTCTGCCATCGCTTTATTCGCTGCATCTTTGCCATCTTTTTCAACGATGCGATCATATTCAGCCCAAGTAAATACTTTATCGCCAAATTCTTGTTCCGCAACTTCATAACCCCAGTTTTTGAAAGCACCTTCTGTAAATTTCATAATGTTTCCTTTATGAACTAATGTAACAGAAGAGCGTTTTTCGTTAATTGCATATTGAATTGCAGCACGAACAAGACGCTTTGTCCCTTCTTCTGAAATTGGTTTAATACCAATACCAGATGTTTCTGGGAAGCGGATTTTATTAACACCCATTGCTTCTTTTAAGAAAGCAAGAACTTTTTCTGCTTCTGGAGATCCTTGTGCATATTCAATTCCAGCATAGATGTCTTCTGTATTTTCACGGAAAATAACCATATCAGTATCTTCCGGACGTTTTACAGGTGAAGGAACACCTTCAAAATAACGAACTGGACGTAGACATACGTATAAATCTAATTCTTGACGAAGCGCTACGTTTAGAGAACGAATACCACCGCCAACTGGAGTTGTAAGTGGACCTTTAATTGCGATTAAATATTCACGGATTAAATTTAAAGTCTCTTCTGGTAACCACTCGCCTGTTTGGTTGAATGCTTTTTCCCCTGCAAGCACTTCTTTCCAAACGATTTTCTTCTCACCATCATAAGCTTTTTCTACTGCTGCTTCTAGTACGCGAGATGCAGCTTCCCAAATATCAGGACCAATTCCATCTCCTTCGATAAATGGAATAATCGGATTGTTTGGTACATTCATAACACCATTAGTTACAGTAATTTTTTCACCTGTCGTCAATGTGATAACCCCCATGTTTGAAATTTCATATGTATGAAACTGAGGGAATAACCCCTCAGTTCAAACCGTTAGTCAAATTAAAATATTCTAATCATTACATCTTCCCAAAAAAATCAGACTTTTGAAAGCGTATTTTTACTATCGAAATAGTGTTTTTCGCTTATCGTTGTGCAATTGGAACATATACTTGATGTGTTGGTCCATTATAATCAGCACGCGGACGGATTAAACGGTTGTTTTCATATTGTTCTAGAATATGAGCTAACCAGCCTGACATACGGCTAATTGCAAAGATAGGTGTAAATAAGTCATGGTCAATTCCTAAACAATGGTATACAGAAGCTGAATAGAAATCAACATTTGGTGGAAGACCTTTTTCTTTTGTTACAATGTCTTCAATTTTGATAGACATATTATACCATTTCTCTTCTCCTAAAAGCACGCATAATCTCTTAGACATTTCACGTAAATGTTTTGCACGTGGATCACCTTGCTCATACACACGATGACCAAAGCCCATGATTTTCACTTTATTTTGAAGAGCATTATGAATATATGATTCTACATTTTCTTCTTCGCCAATTTCAGTTAACATCTTCATTACATTTTCATTTGCCCCGCCGTGAAGAGGACCTTTTAACGCACCGATTGCTGCAGTAATACCAGAATATACATCTGAAAGTGTAGCTACGCAAACACGTGCAGTAAATGTAGAAGCGTTTAACTCATGATCTGCATGAAGTACAAGCGCCTTATCAAAAGCTTCAATTTCAACTTCATTTGGCTCACGATCATTTAACATGTACAAGAAGTTTGCAGCTAATGATAAATCTTTTCTCGGTTCAACAATATCTAAACCTTTACGGATTCTTGCATAAGCGGCAATTAAAGTTCCCACTTGAGCTTGTAATTTAACCGCTTTCAAATAATTGGACTTTTCATCCATAATTTCAGCGCTCTCATCGTATAATGATAGCATGGAAATTGAAGTTCGTAAAACAGACATAGGATGTGCGATCTTTAAATCTACTTGTTTCAAATATGTTAAAATTTCACCTGGCACTTTATAGTATTCTGATACAGTTTCATTAAATTCCGCTAGTTCTTGTTCGTTAGGAAGCTTACGGTGCCATAATAAGTACACTACTTCTTCAAATGTAGCATTCTCAGCTAAATCATCAATATTATACCCAACATAAGTTAATGTATCATCAATAATAGAGCTCACAGATGATGTTGTTGCTACTACCCCTTCTAAACCTCGAATAACAGTCATGACATTCTCTCCTTTTCCTGAAAAATTCTCCCAACCTTGCTCCTTATATCTATTTGCTCCCCTTATGAATTATGAACGCCCGTTCACTCTTTAGGCAAGCAAAATGCACGATCATGCACATTTGTTGCGATGTTCCCCTCTTAATGTCCATTGCTTACATGGAAAGCATGAGCGTGAATGTCTCCCCGAATCCTCACGCTCAGAACAACAAGTTAGTGAGGAAAATGAATTCCGAAGAGTTTTATGATAAAAACAACATAAAACAATATCATTATAAAATTGTTTTATGTTGTTTTTATTTTATCTGGTGTAAAGTCTCTGCTGTTATGTAACTTTTCAAAGTTTCTAATTCTATTATAAACAATTATCTGACTTTTGTGAACAGAAAGAATTCAAAAATTTTATATTACTATAAAATTCCTTATTTAAACATTTGTATAATACTCATAACTGCATAGGCAATTCCAGCCCCAATTAACGGGCCTACAGCCACCCCATTAAATAAGGCAACCGCTATAATCGTCCCAAAAACAAGCGCAGTTGTAATATGAGGGTCCGTCGTCAATAATTGTACGCCGCCTTTCGCTAACAAAGCGACCGCCACACCTGAGGCTAAAGCAATCCATGCATAATATGATTTCGCTGCTTCTCCGAGTTGTTTAAAGCCTATTTCCCCTGTCGCAATCGGTACGAGCACTGCTATTGTAATGACTGTTACACCAAGGTTAATCCCTTTCGTTTGTAAATAAGGAAAGACTTTATCTCCTAAAAACGTAAACTTCAATAAGAATAACACTCCAATGGCTACAGTAAGCGATTGGTTTTTAGCAATAAGTCCTATAATAAGTAGTATGAATAAAAATAACGTTGACTGACTAATCATGTTTGCACTTCCTTTCTGAAAATAATGAACTCGCTTCCAAACAAAAATACCTTTAAACCTATCGTTATACATGTCATATCGATGTCTATTTGCCAATGAGAATAAGCCAACAATTTCATTTTTGTATGCATTTTTAACTTACAAAACGAGACTGTAACCCCAAAAAATCAAAGCATATATACATTTTTGAAAACGATGGTCTCTCCTTTCTTTTCTAACAAGAAACAGGTAAAATAAAAAGAAGAGAAAATGAAGTTTTTACCATATAGTAGAAGCATCATCAACAAGCTTTTACAGTCGTTCATGTACTGAAAAAGCAGGGAAAATCCATCATTCCACTATAACATAAAAGTGAAACTTTAATCAGTGAATGCTACTCGTTATAAGTTGAACGAATTAGGCTAATACAAATTGGAATGGGAGGTATACATCTTTGAACCGAAACTTACTATATATGATATTGCGACTCATATTTGTCATTGTAGCAACGGTAGCTGGGTTCTATGTATTACTATACATGTCAGGACTTATCTATCCTTTTATTATCGCTTTTGCATTTGCTTATTTGATTAATCCTGTCGTCAATTTCCTTAATCAAAAACTACAATTCCCTCGCGCACTAGCAGTACTCGTTAGCTTAATTCTCGTATTCGGAGCTATCGTCGGGCTTGTTACATACCTTGTAACAGAAGCAATATCTGCCACAACATACTTACTACAACTTGTTACAGTAAAGTTTCCGGATATCGTTAAATTCGCAGAGCAATTTGCACTTAATCATATTATGCCTCTCTATGACGATTTAATTTCTAAATTTAATCATCTTGGAGAACCGCAGCGTTATACAATTACACAAAACATCCAAAACTTAGGAACTGAAGCAACAACACAAATGAAAGAACTTTTAACAGCTATTATAAGTGGATTAACAAATTTCATTAGTGCATTACCAACAACTCTAACTGTTCTTGTATTCATTTTATTAGCCACTTTCTTCATTAGTTACGATTGGCACCGTCTTGCTCAAAAAGCAAGAAAACTTCTACCGAATCGTGTACATGGCTACGGAAAAACTATTTTTGTCGATTTAAGAAAAGCTTTGTTCGGTTTTGTTAAAGCGCAACTTACACTCGTATCTATGACAACCGTTATTGTACTAATCGGACTTTTAATATTACGCGTACCATACGCCATTACTATCGCGATTATTACAGGTGTTGTAGATTTACTCCCATACTTAGGGACAGGAGCCGTCTTCGTCCCTTGGGTTATATACGTATTTTTCACTGGCGACACCGCATTCGCCATCGGTCTTCTCATTCTATACATCGTCGTGATTGTCCAAAGACAAATTATGGAACCTAAAGTGCTTTCATCTAATATTGGTCTTGATCCATTAGCGACACTAGTCGCTCTATTTATCGGCTTTAAGCTCTTCGGTTTCTTAGGATTAATCATCGGTCCAGTCACATTAGTACTACTTAATACATTACACAAAGCTCATGTCTTCCATGACTTGTGGAAATACATTAAAGGTTCACCCTCTTCAAAACAATAATTTCTAATTCACACAAAAAACTTAAGGAATAATGAGTGCAATTTCCCACTCATTATTCCTTGTACTTCTTTTTCATACTAACTACATGCAAAAAGAGAATTGCCCAAAAAAGGATAATTCTCTTGTTTTTTTGCATATAAAAACGGATTTTTCAACCTAAAATACATTTTTATTCTATTTATTTTATAATTATTACTTACATTTATTACTTTTTATGTAAATGAATAAATATACAAATCAGTATAAGATAAGGCTTCAACTAACGATTCCCCTGCTTTTATCAGATTTCATTACGTTCCTCGATCCTTCATACACAAAAATAAAACTTCAATATAGCGGATTTTTTCTACATCCTATTCATTAAGAACAAATAGTATCCAATTTACATGTTCAATCAGAAATATATATCCTACACAATAAAGTGAAACTTTAATCAATCAGGTTTTGTTCATCCCCCACTAATTATTAACCCGTACCAATCAGGCTTTTTGCAGAATAAAAAAAGTAGTGCTTAGATCGCTATAATCTAAGCACTACTTCTGAATAATAATAGTAGATCTCTTTCTAAACTTCCATTCCATCCACTTCATAACAAGCGGCTTCAATAAAGCCCTAGTAAAAGGGACAACAAAAATAAACCCCATTACATCCGTCACATATCCAGGAAGCACTAAAAGAATACCTCCTACAAATACAAAAATACCATCTAGTACTGCCTCGCCTGGCATTTCTCCTCTATTCAACTTAGATTGAATCTCTCTAAGCACTTTAAACCCTTGCCTTTTCGCCAAATATACACCTACAACACCAGTAAATACAATCATAGCGAACGTAGACCATAACCCTATTACATGACTCGACCCAATTAATACCGTAATCTCAACCGCCGGTATTAAAATCAACAAGAATAACAACCATTTCACAGTTCTGCACCCCTTTCACAAATCGCTTTAAAGACCCCTAAAACGCTCATATAGACTAAACAGAAGTAAGACATCCATTCACATTAAACTTCATAACAAGCAGCTTGTAAAAGCAAATTTAGACGTTTTAAAATAGCTCTATCATGTTTTTGTGTAAAAAAAAGAGAAGGACTCCGCTCCTTCTCTCCGTATTACTTCTTATAGCACTTCCGCATGTCCATTATAAACAATTCCGCGTGCCGCATCAACTGTTACTTCTTGGCCATTTTTTAAAGTTGCTGTTACGCCGTTTACACCAACGATAACAGGAATACCGATTGATACGCCTACAACAGCTGCATGGCTAGTTAAGCCACCTTCTTCTACAACTAAAGCAGCAGCTTTTTCGATTGCAGAAATCATATCTTTATCAGTGCTTGTTGTAACAAGGATATCACCTTCGTTTACGTTCGCTACAGCTTCAGCAGCTGTTTTCGCTACAACTACTTTACCTTTTGCAGCTTTACGACCGATTCCTTGTCCTTTAGCAACTTCTTCACCAACAACATGGATTTTCATTAAGTTTGTTGTACCAGTTTCAGCAACTGGAACACCCGCAGTGATTACTACAGTGTCTCCAAGTCCGATTAGACCTGCATCCATACCTGTTTGAATCGCAGTATCTAACATTTCGTCAGTAGACGCTGCACGTTTCCCAGCCATAAATGCTTGTACACCCCAAACAAGTGCAAGACGACGTCCTACTTGCTCGTCAGATGTTACAGCTACGATTGGAGATTTCGGACGATATTTAGAGATCATTTTCGCAGTATGTCCACTTTCTGTTGGAGCTACGATCGCAGCTACATCAAGAGCAAGTGCTGTATGCGCAACAGATTGGCTAATTGCATCTGTAATTGTTGGAGTGAACTCTTTAATACGTTTTTTGAACATATCTTCGTATTGTAATGATTTTTCAACACGTACTGCAATGTTAGCCATCATTGTTACCGCTTCTACTGGATATTGACCAGCAGCAGTTTCACCTGAAAGCATGATTGCATCCGTACCATCGAAGATTGCGTTAGCTACGTCACTTGCTTCCGCACGAGTTGGACGTGGGTTACGTTGCATAGAATCTAACATTTGCGTTGCAGTAATAACTGGTTTACCTAATACGTTACATTTTTTGATTAAACGTTTTTGCACTAAAGGTACTTCTTCTGGTGGAATTTCCACACCCATATCACCACGAGCTACCATTAAACCGTCAGAAACTTCTAAGATTGAATCGATATTGTCGATACCTTCTTGGTTTTCGATTTTCGGTACGATTTGGATGTATTGAGCATTATGCTCTTCTAGTAATTCACGGATTTCTAATACGTCAGATGCTTTACGAACGAAAGATGCTGCGATGAAATCAACTTTTTGCTCGATACCAAAGATGATATCTTTTACGTCTTTTTCAGTGATACCAGGAAGCTTAATGCTTACGTTTGGTACGTTAACACCTTTTTTATTTTTTACAGTTCCACTGTTTAAAACTTTTGTACGGATATTCCCGTCAGCTTTTTCGATTACTTCTAGCTCGATAAGACCGTCATCGATTAGAATGCGAGAACCTGGGTCTACATCATCATAAAGACCAGCATAAGATACAGAGAACTTCTCTGCAGTACCTAATACTTGTTCAGTAGAAAGAACTACTTCTGCACCTGTTACAAGTTCAGCTTGTCCGTCTACGAAGTCGTGAGTACGGATTTCTGGACCTTTTGTATCAAGTAAGATACCAACTGTTTTACCAGTTTTCTTTGAAGCTTCACGAATGTTTTTAATACGAGCGCCGTGCTCTTCATGGCTACCATGAGAGAAGTTTAAACGAGCAACGTTCATACCCGCTTCCATTAATTGTTCTAATTTCTCAATACTTTCACTAGCAGGACCTATTGTACATACAATTTTAGTTTTACGCATATTGCACCTCCGAAAATTATGAAACCGTTCCCAAATATCCGACATTACGCCGATTAGATGGATAATTCTTTAGATAATTGATACATATCTTTATCGATTGTATGCTTTTGAGCTAACGCTTCGATAATGTCATGATCAACAAGTTTATTATCTTGAATACCTACACAGCGTCCACCTTTACCAGCAATTAACAACTCAACTGCTCTTGCGCCAAGACGACTTGCTAATACACGGTCTTGTGCACTTGGTGATCCACCACGTTGTACGTGACCTAATACAGTTACACGAGTATCAAAGTTTGTTGCTTCTTCAATATGCTTACCGATGTCAATTGCACTTCCAACACCTTCAGCTACAATGATAATACTGTGTTTTTTCCCACGTTCGCTACCGCGTTTTAGACGAGCGATTACATCATCCATGTCATACTCTTCTTCTGGAATTAAGATCGTTTCTGCACCATCAGCTAAACCAGCCCATAATGCGATGTCTCCAGCATGACGTCCCATTACTTCGATAACATATGTACGTTCATGAGATGTAGCTGTGTCACGGATTTTATCAATTGCATCAATAACAGTATTTAAAGCTGTATCGAAACCAATTGTGAAGTCTGTTCCAGGAATATCATTGTCGATTGTACCTGGTACACCAACACATGGGAATCCTTGTTCAGTTAATTTTTTAGCACCTTGGTAAGAGCCATCTCCACCAATAACAACAAGTCCTTCGATACCGTGTTTCTTTAATTGCTCGATACCTTTTAGTCGTACTTCTGGGTCTTTAAACTCAGGACATCTTGCTGTATATAATTTCGTACCACCGCGGTGGATAA
Source organism: Bacillus sp. FDAARGOS_235 (assembly GCF_002073415.2). NCBI lineage: Bacteria > Bacillati > Bacillota > Bacilli > Caryophanales > Bacillaceae > Bacillus > Bacillus sp. FDAARGOS_235. The sequence continues at coordinate 3,749,085 of NZ_CP020437.2, read as the reverse complement.
TATCGCCAACAGAACCAAGTTCTAATTTTTCAATGTGACCAGAAATTAATCCAGCGTATCCATGGTAAATACCATATACTTCAATATCATGGAAAATCGCTTTACGAACAACTGCACGAATGGCAGCATTCATACCAGGTGAATCTCCACCACTTGTTAATACACCAATACGTTTCATTTGTACTCACCTCATAAAGATTATTTGCCTTATAATAAAATAACACGAAAAAATATAAAAACACAATGGAGAAGATGTGTCTTTTCATAATAAAAACGTGCATTCGCGAAGAGGAACGCACGCTTTTCTTATTTTATCCCAATGGAAGCGTTTGAAAACGAAACTTGCCCAATTTTCATATATTTTTCATAACGTTTTTCGATTAATTCATCTTTCGAAATTCCGTTTAATTGTTCAAAAGTTTTTCTAATCATTAAGTCTATATTTTCTGACTGTTTTAAAAGATTACGGTGAGCTCCACCTTTTGCCTCTGGAATAATTTCATCAATTACACCTAATTCTTTCAAATCTGCTGCTGTAATTTTCATTGCTTCTGCAGCTTCCTTCGCTTTTCCTGCATCTTTCCAAAGAATTGCCGCTGCACCCTCTGGTGTAATAACAGAATAAGTGGAATTTTCTAGCATATGAATGTAATCTCCTACTCCAAGACCTAGCGCACCACCACTACCGCCTTCACCGATAACGATACAAATAACTGGTACCGTTAAACCTGCCATCTCAAATAGATTGCGGGCAATAGCTTCACTTTGTCCACGTTCTTCAGCTGCTTTACCAGGATAAGCTCCCTTCGTATCGATGAAACAAATAATAGGACGATTAAACTTTTCCGCTTGTTTCATGAGACGCAGTGCTTTTCGATATCCTTCTGGATGAGGCATCCCAAAATTACGACGAATATTTTCTTTCGTATCTTTTCCGCGCTGATGCCCAATTACAGTTACAGGCATCCCCTTATATTTCGCAATGCCGCCGACAATCGCTGCATCATCGCCAAATAGGCGATCTCCATGACATTCAAAAAAATCAGTAAATAAGTGCTCAATATAATCGAGCGTTGTCGGTCGTTCTGCATGACGAGCAATTTGCACACGGTCCCATACTTTCATATTGCCGTATATATCTTCCTCTAAATTTTCTAGCTTGTCTTCCAAAATACGAATCTCCTCACTGAAGTCCATCTGGCTGTTTTTCGTATAGTCTTTCAGTTCACGGATCTTATTTCTTAGCTCAACAACTGGTTTTTCAAATTCTAGCTCTGCCATACAGCCATTTCCCCTCCTTGATGAACTTCTAAAATCTTACGAAGTGATTCTTTCATATCATCACGATGCACAACCGCATCTAATTGACCATGGTCTAGTAAAAATTCTGCCGTTTGGAAATCTTCCGGTAGTTTCTCACGCACTGTTTGTTCAATTACACGTCTACCAGCAAATCCGATAAGTGCACCTGGCTCTGCAAGATTATAATCACCAAGTGAAGCAAAACTCGCTGAAACCCCGCCCGTCGTTGGGTGAGTCATAACAGAAATAAATAACCCTCCTGCATTACTATGCTTTTTCAAAGCTACGCTTGTTTTTGCCATTTGCATTAAACTTAATATACCTTCTTGCATACGGGCACCACCCGAAGCAGTAAAGATAATAAATGGAACTTGTAAGTCGTATGCCTTTTCAACCGCACGGGCAATTTTTTCTCCTACAACAGAGCCCATGCTCCCCATTCGAAAACGAGAATCCATTACTGCAACAACAACAAGCATGTCATCAATTGTTCCTTCACCAGTTACAACCGCTTCATTCAATTCAGTCTTCTTACGATCGTTCTCTAATTTCTCTTCATATCCCGGAAACTCGAGTGGATTTAATGAAACCATTTCTTTGTCATACTCACGGAATGACCCTTCGTCCAATATACTATCAAGGCGCTCCCATGCATTCATAGGATGATGATATCCACAGTTCACACATACTTTTAAATTTTTCAGAAGTTCTTTCGTATACATGATTTTTTTACATTTCGGACATTTTGTCATAACGCCATCTGGTACATCTTTTCGTACTTGTTCTGAAGGTATTGCAGCATACTTTTTCTTTTTCACGAATAAATCTCTTAGCACAATTTGACCCCCTTCGTTGAGAGCTAAGGTTAGCGTAAGAAGAAAATGGGGCTAACACCAATGTTTGATGTTAGCCTTATCTTCTCAATCTGTCTAATAACCTCTCTCTTTACGTTTAACTTTAACCGCTATGCGGTAGAATGTTTGTCATAACGTGTCATGGTCATTTCGACAAATTTTATACATTACGAGTGAAACTGTATATTCTCTACTAATTCATCGTAAATTTTTAGTGCATCATTTTCTTGTTTTTCTTCCAAAGTAGCATAAAGCTTTCTATACATATCGATAGAATCTCCTGAAACTTTACAAGAAAGAGTTGCTACGTAATCATTTACGATCATCCAAATGCGATATAGTAAATAATTATCGACTTGTTCAATTAGTGTTTTAAAGAACGTTTGGTGAAGCATTGGAATCGAACTTTCATTTTCTTCAAGCACTTTCTGTAATCTACTTAGCACTTTAGAAAATGTTTCTTTCGGTAAATTACATACAATTCGAATCATATCTTTCTCAAGCAATCGTTTTGTTTGTAATAAATCACGAATTGTTTTCTCATCTTGCAATAGAAACGGCGCAATTAGTTGTACAAGACCGTTATCGTAAAAGTTTCGAATAAACGTCCCTTCACCCCGTCTCGTTTCAATTAACCCTACCAGTTCTAAAGCACGCAATGCTTCTCTTACAGATGAGCGTCCTACGTTTAAGCGTGAACTTAGCTCCCGCTCAGACGGCAAACGATCCCCTGCTACCAATCCATCCTCTTCCATAATGGAACGGATTTTTTTTACAATTTCGAGATATACTTTTGTATTTGATGATGTCAATGGAAATTCCTCGCTTATTCTTTACCAATCAGCGCTAATTGTTTTGTTTTCTCAGCAACTTCATTTGGATCTACTTGACGACGAGCTACTCCTGTCTCCATTGCTGCTTTCGCAACGTAAGCTGCCACTCGAGGCGCTACACGCGCGTCAAACGGTGCCGGAATGATATAGTCTGCATTCAACTCATCTTCTGCTACAAGCTCAGCAATAGCCTGTACAGCTGCCATCTTCATTTCTTCGTTAATTTGTGTCGCATGTACGTCAAGTGCACCGCGGAAAATACCAGGGAACGCTAGTACATTATTTACTTGGTTCGGGAAGTCAGAACGACCTGTTCCAACAACAGCTGCGCCCGCTGCTTTTGCCAATTCTGGCATAATTTCCGGAACCGGATTCGCCATTGCAAAAATAATCGCATTGTCATTCATTGTACGAACCATCTCTTCTGTTAATGCACCTTCTGCAGATACACCAATGAATACGTCCGCACCTTGTACAACATCAGCTAAAGAACCTTCTATACGATTCTTATTTGTATATTTTGCAACTTCATCTTTCACTGGATTCATACCAGTAGGACGACCATCATAGATTGCACCTTTACGGTCACACATAATAATGTCGCGTACTCCATAGCGATATAAAAGTTTAATAATTGCAATACCTGCTGCACCTGCGCCATTTGCGACAACTTTAATGTCAGACATTTTCTTTCCAACTAATTTCAGCGCATTCACAAGGCCCGCTACTGTTACGATAGCTGTTCCGTGTTGATCATCATGGAAGATAGGAATATTTGTTTCTTTCTTCAAACGTTCTTCAATAATGAAGCAGTTTGGTGCTGCGATATCTTCTAAGTTAACGCCGCCAAAAGTTGGCTCCATTAATTTTACAGTTTCAACAATTTTATCTACATCGTTTGTATTTAAGGCGATTGGGAATGCATCTACACCAGCAAAGCTCTTGAATAATACAGCTTTACCTTCCATTACTGGAAGAGATGCTTCAGGTCCAATGTTACCAAGACCAAGTACAGCCGTTCCATCCGTCACAACTGCTACCATATTTCCCTTCATCGTATATTCATATACCTTACTTTTATCGTCATAAATTTCTTTACAAGGCTCTGCAACCCCTGGAGAATATGCAAGACTTAAATCTTTTGCATTTTCTACTTTTACTTTTGATACAGTTTCTAATTTTCCTTGATGCACTTTATGCATGTGAAGTGCTTCTTCACGAAGTGTTGACAAACTATCCACTCTCCTCAAATTATTCTAGCTGGTATCAATTTCTCCAAGTGGTCTGACCACGAACACTACTACTATAATAATCGAAGTGTAGGGAAATTGTCCATTATATTTTCACAACTACATTCTCTTCCCCGACAATTTCACGAAGTGTTCCTAAGCATTTTTCACTTGGATGAATCGATAAACTTCGAGATAATTGTACCATTTTATGTTCCTTTTCATAATAAATTAGTACTTTCGCAAAACCCGAATAGTCAAACAATATTTTTGTAACCTGATTCAAAAGCTTTTTTTCATACTGAGACGGCAATTTCACGTAAACAGATGCATCTTTCTTTTCTTCATAAACATCCATTTCTTCTAACGGATATAGTCCGTTTACAATCCATTGCAGCTTATGATTTCTTAGCTCAATCGTACCGTCAACTAAAACAATTGCCCCTTCTTGTAACTTGTCTGAGAAATGTATATACGTGTCCGGGAAAACAACCGCTTCCATTTCATCATTTTGATCACAGAATGTAATAAACGCCATCTTTTGCAATTTTTTCGTACGAATGACTCTCACACTTGTTATATACACGATAGCCCTTTGTACTTTTTTCTTATTTCGCATCGCCTGAGCGAGAGATGGAATTTCTAATTCTTTTGCTAACTTCACATACTGCGCTGTCGGATAGCTTGATAAATAAAAGCCAAGTGCTTCCTTTTCTTTATTTAACTGTTCAATAAAAGAGAGCTCTTCTCCTTGTACATATTTTGATTTTGGAACAGCATCCCCTAAATCACGGGCAAGATTTGCGTACTCTAACGCTCCTTTAAGGCTTTTCCATAAATTCGTTCTCGAAATACCAAAATCGTCAAAACATCCCGACCAGACGAACGCCTCTAAATTTCGTTCTGTTACAAACTTCGCTGGCATACGAAGACAAAATTCAAATAAATCCTCAAACATTTTGCTCTCTCGTTCTTCTAACAATGCCGTCACTGTAGCCATTCCGATATTTCGAATTGAAAGTAAGCTGTAACGTATCGCATTCCCTTCTATTTGGAAGTTGTAACCACTCTTCTGAAGTGACGGTGGCAAAACGTGGAAACCTTTCCGCTTCGTTTCTCGTATATACTGCACAATCTTATCTTCATTTCCAATTGCACTTGATAATAATGCTGTCATAAATTCCAACGTATAATTCGCTTTTAAGTAGGCAAGCTGATATCCGATCATACTGTAAGCTACAGCGTGACTTCGGTTAAAACCGTAATTCGCAAATCTTACAATCAAATCGTAAATTTTATCTGCTGATGTCTCATCGTATCCGTTTCGCAAACAACCTTGCACGAAATGCTGACGTTCCTGATCTAAAATATCACGATTTTTTTTACTCACTGCTCGGCGTAATAAATCCGCTTCTCCGAGCGAAAATCCTGCTAACTTCGATGCAATTTGCATAATTTGTTCTTGGTATACAATTACACCGTATGTTCTTTCTAAAATCGGCTTTAAATCCGGATGTAAATATTCAATTTTTCTTTTTCCGTGCTTCGATTCAATAAAGGTTGGGATTTGCTCCATCGGTCCTGGTCTGTATAACGAGTTAACAGCGACAATGTCTTCAAACTCATTCGGTTTTAATCCGCGAAGTACATTTCGCATACCACCTGATTCAAGCTGGAATACCCCCGTTGTATCCCCTCTCCCTAGCAATTGGAACGTCTTTTCATCTTGGAGAGGTAAATTCCTTATATCAATTTCTTTCCCCGTTTTTTTCACAATAAACTTTATAATATTTTCAAGTAACGTTAAATTACGTAAGCCTAAAAAGTCCATCTTGAGCAACCCGAGTTCTTCTAATGCATCAGCAGGATATTGCGTAACATAAACATCGTTATGTCCTTCTTGAATTGCTACACTACCCGTTAACGGTTCTTGACTCATAATAACGCCAGCGGCATGAATAGACGTATGACGAGGTAAGCCTTCTACACGTTTTGCAATTTCAAACACACGCTCATGAAGAAGATTCCCTTGTATAAACTCACGGAGTGATTGTGATTCTTCATATGCATCTTTTAACGTTATACCAAGCTTTGATGGAATAAGTTTTGAAAATATGTCAATGTCTCGCGGCGGAAGTCCCATTACACGAGCAATATCTCTAATTGCTGCTTTCGCTGCAAGCGTCCCAAACGTTACAATTTGCGCCACGCGGAGCTGACCATACTTATCTTTCACATATCGGATCATCTCATCACGTCTTATATCTGGAAAATCGATATCAATGTCCGGAAGGGTCACACGTTCGGGATTTAAAAATCTTTCAAATAACAAATCGTATTCAATCGGATCAATATCTGTAATTTCTAATACGTACGAAACGAGTGAGCCAGCTGCCGATCCACGGCCTGGTCCTGTTAAAATATGATTTTCATGTGCATACTTCATAAAGTCCCATACGATGAGAAAATAATCACTAAATCCCATACTAGAAATGACGTTTAGTTCATGATTCAAACGCTTTATATGCACTTCTTTTGGCGTACCATAACGTTTATGCAAGCCTTCTTCACAAGCACGGCGTAAGTAAGTATCATTCGTCTCGTTAGATGGAACAGGAAATTTCGGTAATTGATTTACATGAAACGGTATTTCTACTTTACAACGTTCTGCAATTTTTACAGTGTTGTAAATCGCCTCTTCCGTGTGAGAAAATAGTGCTTCCATTTCATCCGATGACTTTAAATAATATTGATCCGTTTTGAGCCTCGGCCTGTCTGGATCAGTCATTTTCGTTCCACTTTCAACTGATAGTAAACATTCGTGAACGAGCGCGTCACTTTGATTGATATAGCGCACATCATTTGTTGCAACGACTGGGACATTTACCTTACTAATAAATTCAGGTAATTTTTCTTGCAGGAGCAGTTCATCTTGAATCGCATGATGCTGCAAACTCATATAAAAATTATCGAACATATTTTGATATGTACAAGCTACTTCTTCCGCCTGATCCTCTTTGTCTTCTAATAATAATTGTTCAATTTCCCCATCTTTACCTGGTGAAATAGCAATTAATCCTTTCGCATAATGCGCAAGCCACTTCTTCGGAATACCCTCTTTTGACTTCGTCATAATGCTACTAGAAATCTTTAATAAATTTTGATAGCCTATTTCATCTTCAGCAAGTAAGACGAGCGGATAAGACTTCTCTTCTTCTTCACTAAAAATAGAAGCTGTTAAGCCGATAATAGGCTGTATACCATGTTTCTTACATGCTTTATAAAACGGAATAACGCCATACATAACATTTTCATCCGTAATAGCCAACGATGAAAAACCAAGCTCTTTCGCCCTGACTACAAGCTCATCAATTTTACAAGCACTTTTTAATAAACTAAAAACGGTTTGACATTGTAAATGCACAAACTTCACTGTTGTACCCTCTCTTTACCTATTTGACTACTTTCATTATAGGTGATGAGGAAAGCGGAAATCAAAACATACTTCTCATACTTTGTCCATATATATGAAGAAGAAAGGGGAATGACGATGGATGTAAGAGAACATACTTTTTTCTCTCTGCTTATTATTAGTTATTTTATTGCCTTTGGGGTTATACTTGGCGGTTCATTAATTGGTGGATTTGGTGCGTTTCTTATCGGAAAACCAGCTCTAACTTACATTAATCAATTCGCCCAAAATTTAAGAATTTGGGCACTCGTTGCAGCAATCGGCGGAACATTTGATACCTTTTATAGCTTTGAAAGAAGCTTCTTTGGCGGAGATATGAAAGATATCGTAAAACAAATTCTCCTTATTTTTTTCGCAACTGGCGGTATGCAAACAGGTCTTATTATTATTAAATGGCTAACGCAGGAACATGTATGAGAGTGCCAAGTGCCAATACAGCAAAAAGATGGTACTTAGTTTTAGCTGGCGCTGCTGTTGGAGGCGTGTTGAGCTGGTTTATTTTTTTGTACATATACGGTGTTTTTCAAGAAGAACAATCTAGTAAAATAGCAGAGCAACGAGAAATTATAGAAAAACAAGAAGCAAAGCTCCACGTCCTTCTCGAAGATCAAGAAAAGTTGAACACAGAAAATAAACGTCTCTTAACAATTCAAGAGATTAAAATAAAAATAATAAATCGAGAAAAATATGATTTAGACAATCTAACACTCGAAAATATGACCACTTCTATCCATAATGACCTCCAACATCTTTTAACGAAAAACATTCAAAGTATCGCAAAAAATAAAGACCTACTCAAAAAAGCAATCGAAAACAAAACGTACAAACATTACGATCGTATATACCGCTTTAAAGTCGATACAATTTCTTTTGATACTGTACTTGAAATTAGTATTGATATAGAGAAAGAAAAATAAAGAAGGAGGGCTTAAGTGCCGCTCCTTCTTTTCGTTTTAACATATACTCTCTTATTTACAAATATCACGTAAATCAGCAAACAGACGATCCGCTTCTTCCCAAGAAGATGCCTTTGCACCAGAAGCCATCGGATGTCCTCCGCCGTTATATTGCATTGCTAATTTATTTATAACTGGCCCTTTTGAACGAAGGCGAACACGAATTACATCGTCTTCCTCTAAAAATAGAACCCATGCCTTTAATCCGTCAATATTACCAAGCGCTCCAACAACACCAGATGCTTCAGAAGGAAGTACATCAAATTCTTCTAATACTTCTTTCGTTAATTTAATGTAAGCTGCTCCTTCTTCTACCATCGTAAAGTTTTGTAAAATATAACCGTTTAAACGAGCGATTTTTTCTTTTGTCTTATACATTTCATTGTATAAATCTGTGAATTTCACACCCATATCAACAAGCTCACTTACGTAAAGGAGTGTTTTTGCTGTTGTATTCGGGAATAAGAAACGACCTGTATCTCCAACAATCCCTGCTAAAATAAGGCGAGCTGCTTCTTTTGTTATTTTTAATCCTTTATCTTTTCCATAGTTATAAAACTCATAAATCATTTCACTTGTAGAACTTGCTGTCGTATCTACCCACGTAATATCTCCGTACGGATCTTCATTTGGATGATGATCAATTTTGATTAACATCTTCCCTTTTGTATAGCGTTGATCGTCAACACGTTCTTGGTTCGCAGTATCACAAACGATAACAAGTGCATTTTCGTATACGCTATCTTCAATATTATCCATTACTCGTAAGTATGCTAGTGACGGTTCATTGTACCCAACCGTATAAATATTTTTCTCTGGAAACGATTCTTGCAAAATCGCACCAAGACCGCCTTGTGAACCTAACGCATCTGGATCCGGACGCACATGACGATGAATAATAATTGTCTCAAATTCTTTAATTACTCCTAAAATTTGCTCATGCATATGTATAATCTCCTTTTTATTCAACTTCTTCACTTTATCCTCCATTATAACGGAAAGTATTTCATACATGCGAACAATTGCTTTATAATAAAAATTAGAAAGTTTAGATATTTCTTTTTTCTTCACTATAATTTTCACAAAGCGATGGGAGTGTGCATTATGCCAGTATTAGTCTTCTGTATTATCGTCTCATTTATGTTGTACCTCTTCTACAAAACAAAATACTTTCGTACAAACCGCCCAATGGAAAAAGGTTGGCTCTCAGGAAAATCCGCAATGGCACTCGGTTCATTCGTCTTATTCTTCGGGATAAACCAATTCTTTTTAGAACTTTCAACCGCTCGTATGATCGTCGGTGTTTTATTCGTTCTATTTGGTAGTGCGAGTGCATTTAATGGATTTCGCCAATATAAACATTTCTTTCCATTAGCAGTTAAAGAAGCAGAAGCATATGAAGCAACGTAAAAAAGCATCACCATTGTGATGCTTTTTTACGTCCTCTACTTTTTAAAATCATATATGCAACAAACGCAGAAGGTATATTAAATAGGTTGCCTTGCACATGAAAATGTAATTGTTCCTCTTCAAAAGACATTTTTTCATATAGTTCTCGCTGAGATAATCCTGTACGTTTCCTTTTTTCATGTAAACCTTGTAAATATAAATATTGGATCGGTATCATTACAAGAAAGTAAAATAGTGCGATACCACCAAAGAAGATTATTTCTGATGACATATTGCATACCGCCTCCTCAAAATCCATTTTCTTACAATATAATTGTAACATAGTCTACCATCTAAATAAATTAATATTCTGTCATTTAATATTATATAAATCACTCTCTACATAAAAAAAGATGGAACAAATCAAAACGATTTGTTCCATCTTTTTATTTATCAATCAATTGCACCATAAGTAATGCTTTTCCAACAACATTACCTTCATGGTGTACTTCTACATCAACCTTACCAAATTTACGGCCAATTTCTAATACTTTCGGATGAACGGATACAACATTATCAATCTGAACCGGCTTTACAAAATAAATTGTTAAGTTCTCAACAATTGAATCACTCTTCTTCTGAGCACGAATGACACGGTTTGTTGCTTCTGTCACAATTGTTGTAAATACACCGTAAGATAATGTTCCGATTGAATTCGTCATTTGTGGTGTCACTGAAAATTGATACAAATGCTCATTTTTTGCTTCTTTCGGCGTCATAAATTGATTCGTTACAATATCATCAATCGTTTCACCAACTTGTGGTTGACGCTGAATCATCTGTAATGCCTGAAGTACATCTTGACGACTAATGATACCTTGCAATTTATTTCCATCTTCCACAACAGGAAGTAATTCAATACCTTCCCATACCATCATACGCGCTGCAGCTGCGACAGACATCTTTCCATTTACCGTAATAGGGTGTTTCGTCATCACTTTATCAATTGGTGTATCTTTCGCAACACCAATCATATCTTTCGAAGTTACGATACCTAACACCTTTTTATTTTCATCCACAATTGGATAACGTCCATGCATCGTCTCTTCATTGTACTCATGCCATTTCTGCACGATATCACTAGGCTTTAAATATAGTGTTTCTTCAATCGGTGTTAAAATATCTTCAACGAGTACAATTTCTTTCTTAATAAGTTGATCATAAATCGCGCGGTTAATTAACGTTGCGACCGTAAATGTATCATAGCTACTGGAAATAATCGGCAACTTCAATTCGTCTGCTAACTTTTTCACATGCTCTTCTGTATCAAATCCACCTGTAATTAATACAGCGGCCCCTGTTTCTAATGCTAATTGATGTGCATTCGTACGGTTCCCGATGATAAGCAAGTTCCCCGCTTCTGTATAGCGCATCATCGCTTCTAATTTCATAGCCCCGATTACGAATTTATTTAATGTTTTATGTAGTCCTTCTCTGCCTCCAAGTACTTGACCATCAACAATGTTAACGACTTCTGCATATGTTAGTTTTTCGATATTCTCTTTCTTCTTTTGTTCAATTCGAATTGTTCCGACACGTTCAATTGTACTAACATATCCTTTATTTTCTGCATCTTTAATCGCACGGTAAGCTGTCCCTTCACTTACACTCAAATCTTTCGCAATTTGCCTTACAGAAATTTTATGCCCTACCGGTAGGCTATTAATATGTTCTAAAATTTGATTATGTTTGGTAGCCAAATGGTTTCACCATACTTTCTTTTCCCTAAATTCTTCATGTGTTGTATTCCCAGTATACTATATTTTCAAAACTGTTACACTCTCTCTTTGTATATCTGTACTATTTTTTTTATAACAAAATGACCCTTGCATTCCACTAGTCATTCCATTACAACAATGTAATGCTATTGTCATCTCGTTCGATAGTTCGTCCACACACTTCCATATACAATTAAGACAAGAAATGAAACAAAGGAGCGAATACATGATGAAAAAAATTTTAGAGGTTATAGGCGCAGTATTTTTAGCTTGTGTAGATGGGAAAAAAGTTGCAATGGATTTGAATGAAACTCCTGAACAGCCGCGTTCAAAAAGAGAAGAGTCAACTAAACAAATACAGACTTTAAAAGCTGTACTACACGCATAAAAAGCCCTTCACTTGTCTTTTCAAATGAAGGGTATCTGTTTTATAGCGTAATACTTTCTCCAACTTCTAATACTTTCCCTGTACAATTTTGTAGTTTTTCTACAAATTGATATGGATCCTGTTCAATAACTGGGAACGTATTGTAATGCATCGGTACAACAGTTTTCGCATGAATCCATTTTGCTGCTAAAACAGCATCTTCTGGTCCCATTGTGAAATTATCACCAATTGGTAAAAACGCTATATCTATATCATTCAGTTCCCCAATTAACTTCATATCAGAGAATAGAGCCGTATCCCCTGCATGGTAAACCGTTTTCTCTTCTGCTGTAAATAAAATACCCGCTGGCATACCTGTATATGTAATCGTCTTATTTTCTTCATCAATATAACTAGAGCCGTGGAATGCTTGTGTAAACTTCACTTTTCCGAAGTCAAATTCATGTGAACCACCAATATGCATCGGATGTGTTTCTACACCTTGCCAACTTAAAAATGTCGCTAGTTCAAATGGCGCCACAACAACTGCATTATTTTTCTTCGCAAGCTCTACTGTATCTCCAACATGATCACCATGACCGTGCGATAAAAGAATTGCATCTACTTTTACATCTTCAGCCTTTAAATCTGTTTTCGGATTTCCCGTTAAAAATGGATCAATTAAAATCACTTTTCCATTCGTTTCAATCTTTACAACTGAATGCCCATGATAAGATACTTTCATTATTACATTCCTCCCCTATTCACATTCTCACTTTTTATTCTACATGATTTTTCAATTCCCTGTCTTTTCTAACATCTATTTACTTGTCATAACGCTTTCTTCCGAGGTAAAGTTATATTTGTAATTAAATATCTCGGGGGTGCCAATCGATGAATGCTAGATTAGAAAATTTAATGCAATGGCTAAAAGAAAAAAACGTAGAAGCCGCGTTCTTAACTTCTACACCAAACGTTTTCTACATGACAAACTTCCACTGTGAACCACACGAAAGACTACTTGGTATGTTTGTATTCCAAGAAAAAGAGCCTATTTTAATTTGCCCTAAAATGGAAGAAGGCCAAGCACGTAACGCTGGATGGGCACATGAAATTATCGGATTCACTGATACTGACAGACCATGGGATATGATTGCAAAAGCAATTAAAGACCGTGGCATCAATGCAAATGCAGTTGCAATTGAAAAAGAACATTTAAACGTAGAACGTTACGAAGAATTAACAAAATTATTCCCAAATGCAGCTTTCAAATCAGCAGAGGAAAAAGTTCGCGAGCTTCGTTTAATTAAGGATGAAAAAGAACTTTCTATTTTACGTGAAGCAGCTAAAATGGCAGACTATGCTGTTGAAGTTGGGGTAAATGCAATTAAAGAAAACCGCAGCGAACTAGAAGTATTAGCAATTATTGAACACGAATTAAAAACAAAAGGCATACATAAAATGTCATTCGATACAATGGTATTAGCAGGTGCTAACTCTGCTCTTCCACACGGTATTCCAGGTGCTAACAAAATGAAGCGCGGCGATTTCGTACTATTTGATTTAGGCGTAATTATTGACGGTTATTGCTCTGATATTACACGTACAGTAGCATTCGGTGAACTTTCTGAAGAACAAACTCGCATTTACAACACTGTACTTGCTGGACAACTACAAGCAGTTGAAGCATGTAAACCAGGCGTTACACTTGGCGCAATTGATAATGCTGCTCGTTCTGTTATCGCGGATGCAGGTTACGGAGACTTCTTCCCGCACCGACTTGGTCACGGACTTGGAATTAGCGTTCACGAATATCCAGATGTAAAAGAAGGCAACGATTCTCTATTAAAAGAAGGTATGGTCTTCACAATCGAACCAGGTATTTACGTACCAAACGTAGGTGGCGTTCGTATTGAAGATGATATTTACATCACAAAAGACGGATCAGAAATTTTAACGAAATTCCCGAAAGAATTACAATTTGTAAAATAAGAAAAAGGCAGCTTAATTGCTGCCTTTTTCTATTTTTCTACTACTTTAAATTTCTCTACAATCATTTGTCCTGGGTAACTTTCAAGTATGTGAGAAGACCATACTTTTATTTTATCTCCTGTTTTTAATCGATTAGATGCGTTTTTCTCCTTAAAGCTCAACACTATATCTGATGGATGTTCTTTATTCATTTGTTGTTCTATATAATGTTGCAACTCTACTTTTGTATTAAACGTTTTATCACCGACAAAAAATACCGCATCATTTCTTACTATGACATACCCTTCTTCAGGTACTTTTTTTACCTCTACTTGTTTTGTAGTACACGCTGATAATATGATTAGAAATACACTAAAAAATATATACATAGAAACTCTCATATTCCTACTCATTTTTATCCCTCACTCTATGTTTGCTATTTCCGCTTTAAAACCATCTTCTCTTCATACTTATCATCCCATTTAATCACAATCTCTATCGGTTCATCTTTAGATAGAGGCGCACAACTTACACAAAAAGATTTCATTTCAATCCTTGCTCCTTTATGAACTTCTGACGTTTCTGTCATTGTACTAAAGGTCCCATGAATAGAAATCTCCAAATTTTTAAATTCTGTATTTCCATCTCCGCCCTTATACTGAAACGTAAATATTCCATCTTCACTGTCATCCTTAATATGCCCTTTATATTGCCCCGTCCAACTTTTGCTCTCGCTAGAAAAAGTAACATACGAAATCGAACAACTTCCTAAAAAGAAAATACTTATAAAAAAGAATAATGTTCTCTTCATAATGCCCTCCATTCAAAAGCACTTATTTATCCCGCAGTAACGGGCAGTAAGACCCCAACCTCAAAATTCGGTGAAAGCAAAGAAGTTAGTTGGGGGATGAACCCCCCACTGATTAAAGCTTCACTTTATTGTCTATTTCTTCCTTTTATTATATTATTAAAATGCAGAATTTTCTAAAATAGGAGGTTTATATGTTACAACAACAGTTAGAAGAAATTCGTAATAATAATTACATACTGGACAACACAATTCATATTGATTCTTTAAGTTCCAATATGCTTGAACATATCGGTGTTACTGATAGTTATTTAAGGGATAAACTTATTTACTCTACTTTTTATCATCTCATCAAGAAGGGCTATATTTCACACTCACACTTGCAGAAACTATTATTAGAAAGCATCAGTGATAAATATTTATTGTATAAGATTCATTCGGATGACGAAGATGCGGTATTTACCCGTGCATTTACGACATTATTAATTGCGCTCATTATTGATGCGGATACAAATCATAATTTCTTATCACAGACTGATATATTAAATGTAAAAGATCAATTAATTTTATATATGAACAAAGAGCACGACTTACGAGGCTATGTCCAAGAACGTGGCTGGGCGCATAGTGTCGCTCATGCTTCCGATACATTTGAAGCGCTTGTGAATAGTCCTAAACTGGAAAATTTATATTACGAAGAAATATTACAAACTTTATTAAACAAAGTTTGTGTTCATTCCATCTATTACAAATACGAAGAAGATGAGCGTCTCGTTTATCCAATTGTCGCAATGCTGCAAAATGGCCTAAAGGAAGAAGTACTCATATTAGCCCTTCGTGATTTAGCAACTCAATTACAAGTTCAAAAATCAACACTACATATTGAATCATACGAATTTCTATACGGAAATATAAAAGCTTTCTTACGTAGCTTATTTTTCAGATTACGTACAATATCTATATGTAAGGAAACTGAATACGAAATTGAAAAATTACTACAAGGACTTCGCCAATATTACTAAAAAAGAAGGCCCTTTAAAAAGTGCCTTCTTCTATTTCACTAATATTTAATTGAAATTTTACGATCCAAACTGAGAAAAGGTGGACAAGAAGCGCAAACGCCATACATGCTCCGCTTAAAAAAGTTAGTATAGGATGCGAATACACGTGCCCCAATCCATAGGATATCGCCACGAAAAACATTGTTATGTAAATATAAATTGCTCCATGTATTTGCCTCATATAAACCTCCTTTTCCCATATTATAACATAAATTTTCTGATTATTCACATTAATTACTCGTAATCAATATTTCTCAACTGTTACACCTCTAACAGCAACCTTAATATACGGTAACCCTTGTAAACTTTGTAAATCCTCTATTTTTCCTGTTACGACTACACCGTATATTGGTAGGTCTTTTCATTATAGTTTGTCCTAAAATGCTCTTGAAATCCCCCTTTATTTTCACTTAAAAATATCTAAATACAGCTTTTCTTTTTTAAAATTTTGCATAATAAAAAGCACATCTATTTTAATGTGCTTCTCCAAAAAACACTATTCTATTATTTAATCGCTTCCTTCACAACATCTTGAATCATAACAACTTCTGTTTTCATATCAACAGACGGTGCTTCTTCATCAATACACTCATACCAAAACGCTACATGCTTTTTATCAATTTCATGATGAGAATTTTCGACAAGAGCCCCGCCTTCTCCTTGCACAGAATACCAATATAAGTATTCTTCTCCATCTCTTATTTCCCGGAAAATTGTCTCTACGTACATTTTCTCGTCGTTTAGTGTCAACAGCACTTCTTTCATATTGTCATTAAGAAGCTGCATCCATTCATCTACACGATGACTTTTACCTTGTTTCACTTTAAATCTCGTTAACTCCACATTCATTTTCATTCCCCCATTCTCTTACGTACAAACAAACCATATTCTATTGGATGATGAAAACTTAATTTACTAGCTAATTTTTGCGAAGGAATATTGTCTACATAACAATCCCAACACGGTGTAATATCATTTTGTATACAATGTTCAATGAAACGTGTTGCGACAGCTTGAGCTAACCCTTTCCCTTGATACGCTTCATGCGTCACGATATCAATTTCAGCAAATCCATTCCCACTAAATATCGAAACACATTCCGCTACAGTCATCCCATTTTGTTCTATACAAAATCCAAAACCATCATTCAAAAATGCTTCATTTGATCCCCAATATTCTTTATAATACGCCTGTGTAAATTCATTACTTCGTTCTATATCTCTTCTATCAATACGCTTCACTTCATATGTATTTTTGTTACAATCTCGCTTTCTCTCTTCAAAGGTTACTCTTTGAAATTTCATTCGCGGGATTTTCCGAAGCACATTACTAAAACGCTCTTCTAACATCATTTCCCACTCTTCACTCGAAGTGAACAATGTAAATCTCTTCTCTGTTTTTTCAATGGCCGTTTTTATATACGAAAATACATCTTCGTTATAACTTTCATCTTGCGTATTACCAAATAAATAATGAATGCCATTAGCTGTGATAATTAGTCCTGCTGTTAACTCCTCGTTTGCAAAAACCCTACCATCTATCGTTTGATCACATACTGCATAAGCAAAAGTTGTGGTTCTTGTATTACTTTCTAAAATCGAAAGTATTTTTCTATACTGGGCTACAGATAATTCCCTCATAATTGCTCCACTATAATCGTATCAGCCTCTATATTTTCAAAACAAAGATTTACAGTTCTCTTGAATGCTCTCGTTCTATGAATCGTACATGCTGGAATTAAGATAGAATCATTCGGCTTTAAAACCGCTGTTTCTCCGTCTTGAAAATCGATAAGTAATTCTCCCTCTAATACAATAAATAACTCATCCGAATTAGAATGATAGTGCCAATCATATTCACCAGTAAATACAGCGATTCGTAAGCAATGACTATTTACATTTGAAACGACGAAGTTTTTATGTTGATCTTTTATATCTTTTGTTAAATCTATTAAATTTATCTTTTCCATAGAATCCCCCTCTTTACACCCCTTTATATACTTATCTTTAAATTAGCATAAGAGGCATTTTACTAACAAGAAAAAAATTCCATATGGAAAATTCAAATAAAAAATGACCTCCAATCTCTCCTAACTATAAGAGAAATTAAAGATCATCCTTTCTATTTTATCGGAAATGCACTATCTCCAGCAGAAAGTACACCTTCCATGTAACCTTTTGCAAAATCTGGTAATCCAATGATAAGTACTGCAGTTACAATCCCAATACCAATCCCTCTTAATTTCAGATCATTTTTCTTTTTGCCTACAACCATTGTAATAATTCCTGCTATAAGCAAACCCACTGACAAAATATCATAAATATACCCCATATTGCCCCTCCTATTTACATCTTTATTTCTTTTTATTTTAATTGTACAATGTTCTCCCCTTAAATAAAAGCCCTCCTAATAAAAGGAAGGCTCTACATATATTTCTATTATGATAAAGCAGGAGCTTTTTCAAGAAGCTCTTTTGCATCAGCGTATTGTAAGCCGTGTGCTTCTGCAACTGCTTCGAATGTTACATATCCATCTAATGTGTTAATACCTTTTAGTAATGCAGAATTGCCTAAGCAAGCGTCTTTATAGCCTTTGTTAGCAATTTGTAATGCATATGGTACTGTTACGTTTGTTAATGCAAGAGTTGATGTACGTGGAACCGCACCTGGCATATTTGCAACTGCATAATGAACAACGCCATGTTTTTCGTAAGTTGGGTTGTCATGAGTTGTAATACGGTCAGTTGTTTCGAAAATACCACCTTGGTCAATCGCAATATCTACAACGACAGAACCTGGTTCCATTGATTGAATCATTTCTTCTGTTACAAGTTTTGGCGCTTTTGCACCTGGAATTAATACCGCACCAATAACAAGATCAGATTCTCTTACTGCTTCTGCAATGTTGTAAGGATTAGACATTAACGTTTTTACTTGGTTACCGAAAATGTCATCTAATTGACGAAGACGTTCTGCACTTAAGTCGATGATTGTTACATCTGCACCTAAACCTACTGCAATCTTCGCTGCGTTTGTACCAGCTTGACCACCACCGATAACTGTTACTTTGCCGCGTTTCACCCCTGGAACGCCTGCAAGTAAAATACCTTTACCACCTTTGTTTTTCTCAAGGAACTGTGCACCGATTTGTGCAGACATACGACCAGCTACTTCACTCATAGGTGCAAGTAATGGTAAAGAACGATTGTCTAATTGTACTGTTTCGTATGCAATTGATACCACTTTGTTATCAATTAATGCTTTCGTTAATTCTGGTTCTGGAGCTAAGTGTAAGTATGTGAATAAAATTAAACCTTCGCGGAAATTACCGTATTCACTTGCAACTGGCTCTTTTACCTTCATAACCATATCTTGGTTCCATGCTTCTTCAGCAGTTTCAACAAGTTTCGCACCAGCTTGTACATATTCTTCATCTGTAAAGCCAGATCCTAAACCTGCTCCTTTTTGAACAAAAACTTCATGACCATTTTGTACTAAATGTACTGCTCCCGCTGGCGTCATTGCCACACGGTTTTCATTGTTTTTAATTTCTGTTGGAATACCGATACGCATTATTAGTTCCCCCTTGAGTTATGAAATGACCCCTGAATCATTTTTTAAAGCGCTTTCTACGCCCTTATATTCTAACATAATATCTCAATATTTGACAAAAAAATAACACAAGTTTTCCGATAGATTTAATATTACATGAAAGGACAGTATTATCCGCATCTCTCAGTATGAAGGATAAACTGTCCAATTATTTAAAACTCCATTTTATTTTGTTCTATCGATGTCTATGAATAACATCCACTGCACCAGTCACTTCAATAATTGTACCGGTAATCATATCGGAATCGTCCTCACATAAAAACGAAATCGTTCTTGCGATATCTTCACCTGTTCCAGATCTACCAATTGGTGTGTTATGACTTTTCAGCTGGCGTGCTTCTTGAATTGTCGCCTCTTTCATTTCACCAATAATATCACCAGGACATACCATGTTCGCAGT
This sequence comes from Bacillus sp. FDAARGOS_235, assembly GCF_002073415.2. Classification (NCBI taxonomy): domain Bacteria; kingdom Bacillati; phylum Bacillota; class Bacilli; order Caryophanales; family Bacillaceae; genus Bacillus; species Bacillus sp. FDAARGOS_235. The sequence continues at coordinate 3,729,054 of NZ_CP020437.2, read as the reverse complement.
AATACCGTATTCCGCTTCTTCGTAAGCAACTGTTTTCGTTAATGAAACAAGTCCTACTTTTGCTGCCGCGAAAGCTGAGCGATAAATCCATCCCGGTGCACTATCTGCCCCTTGAAATCCGTAATTAATAATACGGCCAAAGTTCTGTTTTCTCATGACCGGAACGACAAGTTTTAATAAATGAAATACCGCTGTTAAATTGCCCTGAATCATTTCATTCCATTCTTCTTCTTCATAATCGACTAACTTTTTCCGTTCAAATACATATGGACCAGCATTATTAATTAAAAAGTCAATTTTGCCAAAACGGCTCATCGCTTCTTCTACTATTTTATGTAAATCTTCCTTTTTCGTGACATCCGCTTGCACGAATTGTAGACGCTCTTCCATATTTTTATATGTTTCTTTCATCGTTTCCATAGCCGTTATATCGCTATGATATGTTACTGTTACTGAATAGCCTTTAGCCAATAATTTTTCTGTTACTTGCTTTCCTAAACCTTTCGTACCGGCTGTAATGAGCGCATGTCTCACAAAACTGCCCCCTTTTAAATTGCTATAGTTCATATGTAACAAGTTCTCGCACCAATTACAACTAAAATGAATTAAAACAAAGTTTTCAAAATTCTGTAACGTTTCCGACAAGCACATTACCAAAATTTGTTTTATAATAAAGTTGTAAAAGGTAATAAAAATGATTGGGAGGAATTTACTATGAATAATACATATACAAATATTTTAATCGCGGTGGACGGTTCTAAAGAAGCAGAAAAAGCCTTTAAAAAAGCAATTCAAGTCGCAAAACGAAACAATGCAAAATTAACAATTGCTCATATCGTTGATGTAAAAGCATACTCAGCAGTAGAAGCTTATAGCCGCGCAATTGCTGAACGTGCAAATCTATTTGCAGAAGACTTATTAGAAGACTACAAAAAAACTGCGCTTGAAGCTGGCCTTGAAAAAATTGAAACTGTATTAGAATTTGGTAATCCTAAATCTAAAATTTCAAAAGAAATCGCTCCAAACCATAAAGTAGATTTAATTATGTGTGGTGCGACTGGTTTAAATGCTGTTGAGCGTTTCTTAATCGGTAGCGTCTCTGAACATATTATTCGCTATGCGAAATGCGATGTCCTTGTTGTTCGTGGTGATGAGGAGCAAGGTGATCTTTAATTCATAAATAAAACACCGAGTCCACATGTTTTACCGAAGGATACGGAAAATTAAGTTCGAGGCCCGAATGAACAATAAATACATGTTGTTAAACAATGATAATAAACGAAAAAGGAGTGGGTAATCCACTCCTTTTTTTCACGACATGCCTTTATTCATAGGAATAAGTCTGCTCTGTTTTTTCTCTATTCTTGCATGGATTTTAAAATCCTCATTTTTCAATTGATTGTTTAATCAAGTTTACACTGTATTCTACTTAATTCTTTGAACAATTGGATGGTCGTCTTTTAGTTGCAACAAATCCCATAAATTCCCGTATAAATCCTTGAATACTGCAACTATTCCATATTCTTGCTCTTTCGGCTCTCTTACAAATTCTATTCCTCTTGAAATCATTTCATTATAATCTCTCCAAAAATCGTCAGTATTTAAGAAAAGAAAAACTCTGCCGCCTGACTGGTTACCAATAAAAGAATCTTGCTCCGGTTTAGATGCTCTAGCCAGTAATATTGTGGTGCCGACTGAACCAGGAGGTGATACCACTACCCATCTCTTGTTTTGCTCTGGCTGATATATATCTTGGACTAGTGTGAAATTTAGTTTCTTTGTATAGAACTCTATTGCCTCATCGTAGTCTTTTACTACTAATGCGATATGAACTATTGATTGAACCATTATTATCCCTCCTATTATTACTGAATAAGCAAATTATAGTATAACATTTCTTACTTTAATCTATCTGTTAGTTTAATAACATAGGCTCTTGTTTTTCTTCATTTCACATACTTCACTATAAATACAAGACAAACAACCACTACAACAGCTACTGCCAACACATAAGGCGGAAGAAACTTCAAAGACCATAACGCCATCATGATTGTCGCAATCGTTAAGTACGCTTGCTTTGCATCTTCTGTCATTTTTTTACGAAGTAAGAAAACGTACAAATAGCCAATTGGCGGCGTAATAAAGCAAAGAACGTATATGATTTTTGATTTTAAATACCACTTTTGTTCTCCAAGTTTCTTTATATCCCCTTCAATTTTCTTACTCTCTTGTTCTCTCACTTCTTCTACAAGCGGGACTTCCTCTTCTCCTCGCTTTTCTTTCATATAAGGAAGAAAGTGCATAAAAAAATAATATGCGAATACGAACGCTCCAAATCCAATATTTAATCTTTCTAATGGAATATGTTCACTAAAAAAAGCAGCAGTAAGCACTAAAGACAAACAGTACGTCATCATCCAAAATGAACGTTTTCTCTTTTTCCGTTCCATTTCTTTTTTGCCTTGTATATCTTTTCTTTTCGAAAGCCATATAGAAATAAAGCAATCTACTACAAATAGAGCAAAAATAAATATCACAACGTGTACTGTTTCTACATCCTCAAATGAAAAGATATTTGGGAATGCAACATGTAATACAATTAATGTGTACAAAATTAGCCCTATAAAATAAATACGTCTCATTTTCCATCCCTTTCTTATTTCCTAACATTACGTTAACATACATTTTTTAGAAATAGACGGATAAAATATATATGTTGAAAAAAGGAGGATGCTATATGGATGATTCTGAACGCATTATTTTAGACGTGAACGGCAAAGAAATTGAAATGCTAGATACGATTCGCACTCATTTTAAAGAGAAACACGGCGTTGAACTAAGTAATGGTGCATTACTTCGTGATTTGATGGATATTGAGTATATTCGAATTACAGAAGATCGACATAAGTATGATTAAAAGAAAAACGACTGCAGGCGAATGCCATCAGTCGTTTTCTTTCTTTATTTAAGCTCTTGATGCTTCCCGCCCATACCACCTGGCTCATTGCTATCTTGGTGTACAGTTAGTTTATTTGTTTTCGCATCTTTTAAAACTCTATATGTATATGATTCATTTGGTTCATCTTTAAACTGCACATTCATACCATACGAATCCATTTTGCTATAAAAGGCCGGTTTTATATATAAAATATCACTTTCTTTATATCCTTTATCTTGCAAATGCCACATCATTGCGATAATTGCTTCTTCTCGCTTTTCTTTTTCACCAACATACATATATTTGTCCAAAAGAAACACTTTAGCATTTGCAATTAAGCTAATTAACAATACAATGATAAACACTATTTCTTCATAGATTTCCCCTAAATTGTTATTTTTTACTACATTGTAACTTAAATGCTAGTAAAAAATAAAGTACGCCAGACTTTAATAGACTGGCGTACTTCCCAACTCAATTCTTAATAACTTCTTTCGTTAACCCCTTCGCCTTCTCCAAAGCGTTTTTGATTTGCTCAAACCCTGTCCCACCAGCACTATTACGGCGCTTTACAGCCGCATATGGTGAAAGAACTTCATACAAATCTTCTTCAAATAAAGAGCTCATTTCTTTATATGTTTCAAGTGGGACATCTAATAAATAAATTCCTTTTTGTGTGCAATGTAGAACTAACTTCCCAACAATTTCATGAGCTTGACGGAATGGTAGTCCTTTGTTCGCTAAGTAGTCCGCAATTTCTGTTGCGTTAGAGAAATCTTGGGTCACAGCTTGCCCCATTTTTTCTTTATTTACAGTCATCGTTTCCAGCATGCCTGCCATAATATGAAGGCATCCTTCTACTGTTTTTACTGTATCAAACATTCCTTCTTTATCTTCTTGTAAGTCTTTATTGTACGCGAGCGGTAATCCTTTCATTACTGTAAGTAAACTGAATAAATTACCGTATACTCTGCCTGTTTTACCGCGGATTAGTTCCGCCATATCTGGATTTTTCTTTTGCGGCATAATGCTGCTTCCCGTTGCGTATTGATCGCTCATTTCAATAAATTGAAACTCTTGGCTACTCCATAAAATAAGTTCTTCGCAAAAGCGTGATAAGTGCATCATGAGCATAGATGAGTTACTTAGGAACTCCAATATGAAATCACGATCGCTTACTGCATCTAAACTATTTTCATAGATTCCATTAAATCCAAGAAGCTCCGCACTATATTCACGATCAATCGGGAATGTTGTCCCAGCTAACGCTCCTGCTCCTAATGGCGAAATGTTAATACGCTTTAACGAATCTTCATAACGATTCACATCACGCTCTAACATCCAAAAGTAAGCAAGAATATGATGTGCAAATGATATAGGCTGCGCACGTTGCAAGTGCGTATAGCCAGGCATAATTGTTTCAATATTATTTTCTGCTTGATGAACAAGAACAGTTTGCAATTGTTTTGTAGCTTTTATAATATCTTCTACCTTTTCTTTTATATACAAATGCATATCTGTTGCCACTTGGTCGTTACGGCTTCGGCCTGTATGAAGTTTCCCTCCCACTTCACCGATTTTTTCAATTAACATCTTTTCAATGTTTAAATGAATGTCCTCAGCTTCAACTGAGAAATGTAACTTATTTTGTTTCGCTTCTTCTAATAAATATTGAAGACCTAGCTTTATTTTCTCGGCTTCTTCTTTCGTAACGATCCCTTGCTTTGCTAGCATCGTTACGTGTGCAATACTCCCATTTATATCTTGATTGACTAATTGTTGATCGAAGGAGATGGACGCTCCAAACTCTTCAACCCACGCTTCCGCTTCTTCTGTAAAACGTCCGCCCCAAAGTTTGCTCACGCTTCCACCTTCTTTTGATTCACTTGACTGTATACTTTCGTCGGTAAACCGAATAATGAAATGAATCCAACTGCTGCATCATGATTAAATTCATCCTGGGCAGTATACGTAGCTAATTTCTCATCATATAACGAGTATTCAGATTTACGCCCTTCTACAATCGCATGACCTTTAAATAATTTCACACGCACTGTACCTGTTACATGCTTTTGCGTTTCTTGTAAAAATGCATGAAGCGCTTGTTTTAAAGGAGAGAACCATAAGCCATTATAAATAAGTTCCGTTATTTTCTGTTCAATCACCGGTTTAAAATGTGCTACTTCTTTCACGTGTGTTAAATCTTCCAACTCTTTATGCGCTGTAATTAACGTCATTGCTGCTGGGCATTCGTATACTTCACGAGATTTAATACCGACAAGACGATTTTCTACGTGATCGATACGTCCAACGCCATGTTTTCCAGCAAGGGCATTTAACGTTTTAATTAGTTCTGACAGTAAATATGAAGTGCCATTTAAAGTCGTCGGTACTCCTGCTTCAAATCCAATTTCTACAAACTCTGGTTTATTCGGTGTATCTTCTAATGCTAATGTCATTTCGTATGCATCTTCTGGCGGCGCTGCCCATGGATCTTCTAAAATTCCACATTCGTTGCTGCGTCCCCATAAGTTTTGATCGATTGAGAATGGGCTATCTAAATTAATTGGAATTGGTACATCGTTTTCTTTTGCATATGCAATTTCTTCTTCACGTGACCACTTCCATTCACGTACAGGCGCAATCACTTCTAAATATGGATTCAATGCTTGAATAGAAACTTCAAAACGAACTTGGTCATTCCCTTTCCCTGTACATCCGTGTGCAACTGCAGTTGCGCCTTCTTGTACTGCGATTTCTACTAATTTTTTCGCAATAAGTGGACGAGATAATGCAGAGACAAGAGGATATTTCCCTTCGTATAACGTGTGTGCTTGCATCGCCATCAATGCATATTCATTCGCGAATTCTTCTTGAACATCAATCATATACGATTTAATTGCACCTACTGAAAGTGCTTTTTCTTTTACAAACGCTAAGTCTTTTCCTTCCCCTAAATCTAAACAAAGCGCGATAATATCATAATTCTTCTCTTGTAACCATTTAATTGCAACGGAAGTATCAAGACCTCCGGAATATGCTAATACAACTTTTTTCTTCTCCATTTTACATCCCCCTAAAGAATAAATATTCATTATTTCTTATAATAATTCAAACTTTAACACCTTTCATAAAATGAATCAAGGGGAATTCATAATTTTTTTTCAAACAATTTCGTCGAATTTCTTTCTTTTTTTATGTAAAATAGAGGCAGGAAATTGGAGGTGTGTCTATGGAAAAGTATTTTATATACAATGAACATCTAGGAATTGCAGTGCCAAACATACAAGAAGAATGGGAAGACATCTCTGAAAAAACACAGCATGGTATTTTATTAAAATGGGAGCAAATTCGCGGAAAAATACCTGATCGTATAAAAGAGCTTGAACATTACATTAATCAAAAACAACATCGTTTAAATAACGAAGATAATTTTGAAATTTCCTGTAGGCTTAATTCTGAAATAGCTGATTTAGCCTCTATTATTAACGACCTTTGGCTTTGGTATCGCCTCACCCAAAATGTATCTGAGGGAAAAGCACACCAATGAAAAAAGCATGCCCCTCATTCACTTTGGGTCATGCTTTTTTGTCGTAACAAGCTTTGCAATATATTTCTTGCGCCGTTTTTGCTAAACATACATCAAACGGACCTACTAATATACTTCTTTCTTTCGGCAACTTCACAAAAGCAACTAGCTCTTCTTCATATTCAATCTTTTTCTGACATGAAACGCATTTTAATTCTCTTCTTTTAAACATGTCTTTTAGCATATCTCCACTCTCCCTTTCATCTATCTATATTAATATAATATGTAAAAAAATGACACATTACAAAGTAAGATATTCATATACTATGTACAAAAGGAGGCCTCAAAATGATGCGAGCTTTCATTATTATCGCTTTAACATTTTTAAGTGTGATTAGCTGGGATGCATTTTTTAAAGATAAAGGTGACGAAAACAATACAACTGAATAAAAAACCATCTTTGCTTACTTATTGGACAAACTTCTAAAAACTGTCCAATCCTACAAAATAACTTAGGCTTTTCTACAAAAATATTTAAACATAACAATTTTTGTAGATTCCCTCCGTTTATTGTCGGTTTCCATCCGCATACATTTTTTGAAAGTATGATATAATAATATAAATCTTGAAGGAAGGGATTTTGATATCATGATCGCTCGAAGGAGCATGTGGCATCGTATTGACGAATCATACACGTAGCGTATTTTTCAGCTCAGATACTTTAGTCTAGCGAAAAAAATACGAGAGTGGGGAAATTATGATTGCCCGAAGGATAATTTGGCAAAAAAAAGACTCTTCTTACACGTAGCGTTTTGTTTAGGACTTAATTGTTATTAGCTAAACAAAACAAAGAAGAGCAGGATTGCTAAATGACGAATCCTACTCCACGTTTTGTTTAGTCGTTTTAAGACTTAAACTAAAACGAAGGTAGGGAGAATTGATGGACGAGAGGATTATTCGTTATTTCTTCAGCGACATATAGCGTAGTTAGTTTTTTCGTAAACTAACTGAAAGCTACATGTGAGCTCGTAGTTAGTTTACAACACAAAAAGGACTACTAACTACGGAAAGAAGGAATAACGATGAGGAACATCCAAAGTCGACAAATTATTAAAGAAGTTTTTATGGTTTTAATCGGTTCATTTATTTTAGCGGCAGCGCTATATCACATTCACTTCCAAAACCACTTAACAGAAGGTGGATTTGTAGGTATTGCACTATTCATCCAAAATTTTTATGATATTTCACCATCTATTTCAACTGTAATAATGGATATCCCAATTATTTTACTGTGCGCTTCATTTTTAGGTAAAAAAATGGTTGGCTATTCATTTTTAGGTTCAATTTCATTCGGAGTATTTTATTCCCTTATGGAAAATTATTCTCCATTTACGGTAGATTTATCAAACAATTTATTTATAGCTGCAATAGTTGGCGGTGCTTTAGCTGGTATTGGACTCGGTTTTATATTGCGATTTGGCGGTGCAACCGGTGGAGACGATATTTTAACAATTGTATTAAGTAAACGAACTCGTTTTACAATTGGGCAAATTTTCTTCGTCTTTGACGCGATTGTTCTTGCGCTTTCATTATATTATTTAAATTGGACAGAAATTGCTTTTACTATTCTTTCAATTGCCGTACAGGCAAAAACATTGGATTTAATTTATTATCCAAAAGCAGAAAAAGCAGCAGAAAAGCAACCAGTATCTATTCCAATGACCAAAAAACATGCAACAAATTAAAAAAGCGAAAGGCTTCGGCCTCTCGCTTTTTTTATGATTTTTTTTCTTTCTCCATTATGTGGCGCACTTGATAAAATCGATTGGCAAATTCAGTAACATTTCTTGTTAAACGATAATTTACTGTAGATCCGATTGCCATTCCGATGACTGGGATACCTTGGAATAATTTACGACGAAGAGCATAAATTGAAAATGTTTTCAAAATTTGCTTTAACAAAACTTCGGTAGAGGCTGTTTGTAACACTGCTTCGTCTCCTTCATAAAAGAACGAATCTTCTTGCTCCAGCTCTCGTAGCAAGTTGTACCAAGCGTATTGCTGAAGTCTTCCTGGCAATAATGACGCATGAAACACCTTTAACGCCAGCATCATTTCATAAGGCTTGTTCACATCATGCCCAAACGATGTTGCAATAAGTTGGACAGCCTTCACATTTAACGCAATCATAACCGGAAAATCAGCTGTCAATAATAATAATCCTCCAGCACCCGTTGCTCCGCCTTGCACGAATGAATATAGACGATGACGTGCTGTTTGTTGCTCTGCTATGTATGTTAACTGATCAATAGATAATGCTTTCAAATCTTCAAGTTGTTCAATTGATTCATTAAATAATCTTGATGTTCCTAAAATACGATTACGTGCATCTAATTGTGATTGTGAACTTTGAATCAGTGCATGCAAATGAAAAAGCCATCCATCTGCTTTCGTAAAGAATTCTTTTCGTTTTTTCTCAGGTAATTTCACAACTGTAGTATGTAACCATTTATCAAACACTTTTTGAAAATCGGTCGCTTCTTGCTCAACTAATTGCGCTTCCCATTCCTTTATATTGTCTAAAATGGCTTGTTCTCGCTTCGATCGCATCGTAACAACCACCTCGTTCGATTTTTTTCTATTGTAACATATTTCTGCTTATTCTTTGCAAATATGCTTGTCTATCTCCATTCACATACCATTTTTTAATGACATAAAATATTAGCAAAAAGGATGAGATGAATCACATGAATCTATCCAATATAAAACAAAAGTATAATGCTGTATTTAGCTTAGGACAAAACTGCTGGCCTGCTTGGGCTTTATATCAACTAGGATTATCCCCATTTTTTGGCGTTATTGATTTTATGCTAAGTCCTTCATTAGAGAAAGTAAATTTATTATTACAAAATCGCTTTCACCGTTTTTTAGAATTAGAAAATTTGTCCTTCATCTCATTTTGGGATGATGATGCGAAATTAAGACTACGAGACAACATTTATGAAATTGACTCCTGCCATGACTTTAAAACAGATGTAAATACACCAACTTCTTGGCCTTCTTATACAGATATTAAATTAAATTATGAGCATCGGATTAATCGTTTTCTAACTACAGTAGAAATGGAAGAATCCATATTGTTTATTCGAACCGGGGGAACATATGAAGAAGCACTTTTTCTTGAACAAATTTTATCTCAAATGGTCAAGCATAACTTCTCCGTCCTTTTATTACTTCCTGCCGATGTACCAACTATCACTGAAGAAGATTGGGGATTACAAAACATTTGCGTTATAAAATGCCCAGTGATGGATATATACCAGTACAATGAAGCATTTTGGAAAGAACTATTAGACGGTATTACAATTAGCTCAACAACGTGAATAAAAAGGTGATTTTCTCTATATTTCAACTTATAATTATCCACATATAAATGAATAAGGAGCGATCATATTCATGTACCCACGTGCAAAATCCTTTGGTATTGTTATACATCACAATCGACTTCTACTACAAGAATATAATATAGACAATGAAACCTATTACCGTCCTCTTGGTGGATCAATTGAACTCGGAGAAAAATCAGATGAAACAGTTATTCGAGAGTTTAATGAAGAGCTTCATACAGAAATAGAAATTATCGATTATTTAGGTTGCTTAGAAAACATCTTTCATCTAGATGAGGAAATTGGTCATGAGATTATTCAACTATATTCTTTGCGTTTATTAGACAGATCACTATATGAAATGGAAATAGTGAATATACAAGATGAGCAAACGGCGTCATATGCAAAATGGGTTCCCATTACTGCATTCATTCAGAAGGAAAAATTATTATATCCAGATGGAATTTTAAAATATATTAAAAAGAAAAAAGACGAAATCCTATAGGATCTCGTCTTTCTTTTCATATATTAACCAATATCTCCAAGACGTAGTACGTCACGAGCAATCATAACTTCTTCGTCAGTTGGAATTACGATAATTTTTACTGGAGAGTGAGGGAAGCTGATGAATGCTTCTTCACCGAATACGTTATTGCGTTTTGCGTCGAAGTATACGCCCATGTACTCAAGGCCTTCTAATACGCGCTCACGAATAATTGCACTGTTTTCACCTACACCAGCTGTAAAGATGATAGCGTCAACGCCTTTCATACGAGCTGTGTAAGAACCGATATATTTATGGATACGGCTTACGAACACGTCAAGTGCTACTTTCGCACGGTGGTCGCCTTCTTCTTCTTTCGCAATGATGTCACGTAGGTCACTAGAGTAACCAGTAAGACCTAACATACCACTCTTCTTGTTTAATACGTTAACTACTTCTTCTACAGTTTGGCCTGTTTTTTCCATGATGTATGGAATTAACGCAGGGTCAATGTTACCAGAACGTGTACCCATTGTTACACCAGCAAGTGGAGTGAAGCCCATAGAAGTATCGATAGACTTACCGCCTTCTACTGCTGCGATACTTGCACCGTTACCTAAGTGACAAGAAAGTAGGCTTAAGCTTTCAATTGGACGACCTAATAATTCAGCCGCACGCTCAGTTACGTATTTATGAGAAGTTCCGTGGAAACCGTATTTACGGATACCAAATTTCTCATAGTACTCATACGGTAAGCTGTATAGGAATGCAGATTCCGGCATTGTTTGGTGGAATGCTGTATCGAATACTGCTACTGCTGGTACGTTTGGTAATACTTCTTGGAATGCTTTAATACCAACAAGGTTTGCTGGGTTGTGAAGTGGTGCTAAATCGCTTAATTCTTCGATTTCCGCTAATACTTCATCAGTAATTAAAACAGAATCCGCAAATTTTTCGCCGCCGTGTACAACACGGTGACCGATACCGCCAATCTCATCAAGAGATTTTACGATTCCATTTTCAGTTAATTTGCTAAGAAGCATGTTAACTGCTACTGCGTGATCTGGGATGTTTGTAATTTCTTTTTGTTTTTCGCCATCTACAGTAATAGTGAAGATACTATCTTCTAAACCGATACGTTCTACTAAACCTTTTGTTAATACTGTTTCACTTGGCATTTCAAATAATTGGAATTTTAAGGAAGAGCTTCCTGCGTTAATCGCGATGATTTTTGACATCTAGTCTTTCGCCCCTTTTTCTCTTGGTAGTTGTGTGGATCATTCCACAAACCGCTCGATTTTATCTAATTAAATTCACTCACTATGAAAACGTTTCATCATCAGTAAATTTTATACTCACGATTTTAATTTAAACATCGTCCGACATATATTTCAAGTGAAAAAATTGTAACACCAAGAAAAAAAATATATTACAGATTTCAAAAAAATTCAGTTAAATCTTGTATATATTAAAAAATATGACATATTCTATACAACTGTACTACATTAATCACTAACCCTGTTACATATATATGGTGTTACTTTTGTGTTGCAAACCAAGTATTTAATTGATCCATAATGTTCTCCATAGCCTTCATATTAGAGAATTTAGGTAATTCCACTAGTAGTGCCTGTTTCGGCATTGTTACACCTTGGCCTTTCTTTTGGAGAACAAATATACTTTTTGCATTTTTCTCGTTTTTAAACATGGAAACAGGTAGCTGTAACAAACCTTGAATAAAGCATGTTTCTTTAATAAATGCATGTAGTTTCGGCGCTTGATCACTTTCAAAAATAAAGTTTGGTACTAAGAAGAATAAATACCCGCCTTCTTTCGTATGTTTCACACTTTGTTCAATAAATAAGTGATGCGCATATGACATTCCTTGATCTGCTTTTAACTTATATTCACTCGCACTGATTTCGTTTGGATAATAACCAATTGGTAAATCTGAAACGACTGCATCAACTGGATCAATATAAAGTGGTGCTAGTCCATCTTGATGGAAGAATTCGATTCCATGCTTTTGTAAATTTGCATTTACTAAAGCAAGTTTAATTAGCACTTCATCCACTTCTACACCAAATCCACTCATTGCTAGCTCTTCTTTAGCGCTATTAAATACTGTAGTCATTAAATTACCTGTTCCAATTGCAGGATCTAAAACAGTAATTTCTGTTTTGCCTTGCATAAATTTATGGAATAAGTAGCTCATGAACATTCCAACTGCATCTGGCGTCATTTCGTGATTTGCTTGTACGCCCTCTTTCATTCCTTTTAAAATGGCTAGCTGAAATGCTTTACGAATTTCTTCACCTTTATATGTTTCTTCATTAAACGTACTATATTCACGATTCAACCTTTCAATTGTTGATTCGGATAATTCCTCTTGTAAAATCGCACCTTCAAACAAGTTATCACCTGTTTCTACAAGCGCCTCTAAATATGTTACATCTAATTCTTTACGTAAAACTACCGTAGAAGAATCAAAAATAGAAAATAATGTTTCCACTGTCTGACTCACGTACATTCCTCCTTCTCTCTTTTACACATAACTTATATCATACCACAAAGTGATTTTTTCCAAAAAGAAAAAGCGACCTCCTGTAAAGAGCTCCCTTTCAAGTTATGTATGATATAACATTTTTTCTCATCTATCGTTACCATTCGTAGCAATAGATGAGAAAAAACGACCTCTTTATAAGAGGTCATTTCCTTCCTAATTACTTTGCAGATTTAGCTGCTTCTAATGCTGCTTCATAGTTTGGATGGCTTGTACCTTCGCTTACGTATTCTGCGTAAACTACTTTGTCATTGCTATCTACTACGAATACTGCACGAGCAAGTAAACGAAGTTCTTTCATTACTAAGCCGTAAGCTTCACCGAATGAAAGGTCACGGTGATCAGAAAGTGTTACAACATTTTCTAAACCGTTTGCTGCACACCAGCGTTTTTGAGCGAATGGTAAGTCAGCGCTAATTGTTAATACTTTCGCGTTTTCAATACCTGCTGCATCTTGGTTAAAACGACGTGTTTGTGCATCACATACACCTGTGTCGATTGAAGGTACAACACTAATTAATTTTACTTCGCCTTTGTATGTTTCTAAACTTACTGGAGATAAGTCGTTTGCTAATACTTGGAAGTTTGGCGCTTGATCGCCAACTTTAACTTCTGTTCCAACTAAAGTCATTGGATTACCTTTAAAAGTTACGTTTGCCACTTGAAAATCCTCCCTTATTTAAACAAAATATGTACAATGTAAATGATAGTTTGTCCCCATCGATAATGCAAATAAAATCGCTTTATTTACAAAAAAATTAAAGAAGCTAATCCATTGATTAGCTTCTTTATTCGTTAAATTTGAAATTCAGGATCATCTTCTTTTCGTTTATCCATCATTTCTTTCACTTTATCAACAGCTTGTGGTGCTAATTCAATTATTTTATCAATGACGTGTGTCTGCTTATCTAAGTGTAATACTTTCACACCATCTCCATTTATAACAAGAAAGGCAACAGGATTAATAGAAACTCCTCCACCACTTCCCCCGCCAAATGGATGACGACCTGAATGTTCTACTTTACCAAATTCACTTCCACCAGCAGCAAAACCAAAGCTTACTTTCGAAACAGTAAGAATTACACTTCCATCTGCTGCTTTAATTGGATCACCAACAATTGTATTTACATCAGTCATTTGTTTTAAATGCTGCATTGCGGTTGTCATTAAACCTTGAATTGGATGGTCCACTCTATATCCCCCCTATGCTTGAACAGATTTTTCTGTCATACCAGATTTTTGCTTTCTCATAAACATGAGTAATTTGAATCCTGTTTTTATAGCACGAAATATACGAAAAGATGCTGTTAACTCGCACCTTGATGCAAATCCCTTCCCTTGAAAAACAGGGATAATTTCAAATTCTGGTACATCGACAATATGCATATATTGTCCTATAACTCCAGCAGCCATTCCTTTTGTCCCCCATGCATATCCAGTGACAATTCCAGTACTAGCTGCGTCGCCTGCTCCAATTTGCGTATGCCATTTCCAACCATTGATTTTCACTCGTTTGAGAAAATCTTTAACGATAGTATGAACTTTTTGAAGCCTTTTTATCAGTTCCCCGATGCTGTCAAGTTGCGCCATAATTTTATTATCTATTCCACCGTCCTTTTCAGCTTTTTCGATTTTCTGCCCTGTCTTTTTCTGCTGTTTTTCAATTCTTTCCAACACATCAAATGTATATCGAATCATCCATATTTTCACTTGAAACAAACATTGCTTTTCCATTTCTGAATATAAAAATGTCACTTTAAGCTTTATTTTCGACAATAGTATAAGCAAAATAAAAAGGAGAAGAATTATTATTCCAATTACGAGCCACTTCATACGTATCATCCTTTCACTCCGTACCCATTATCGACAAGTTTATTCATCATTAAACAGAGTTCCGTAAGATTGAATATAAAAATTTTTCTAAAAATAAAAAGGTGTTTTGACAATTTATATCGAAATATATTATTTGAACATATCATCAGGGAACGGACTCTAATGATATGTAGCACGAAAAACAGAAAATTTAACTGCAGTGGAGGGATACATAATGGCAGATCGTCGCAATTTATTTTTCTTTTATGGTGATGACAAAGCAACGCTCGTTGAAAAGATGAAACCAATCTATCGCATTTTAGAAGAGAATGGATTTACCATATTAGATCAACCAAAAAATGCAAACGCTATCGTCAGTGTTGGAGATGATGCAACTTTCTTACAAGCCGTTCGTAAAACTGGTTTTAGAGAAGATTGCTTATACGCAGGGATTTCTACGAAAGATGAAATTTCTTTCTACTGTGATTTCCACATTGATCACGTTGATACAGCCCTTCAAGAAATTACAAAAAATGAAATTGAAGTGCGAAAATATCCAACAATTCAGGTAGATGTAGATCACGGTACATCTTTCCATTGTTTAAATGAATTCTCATTACGTTCTAGCATTATTAAAACATTCGTTGTAGATGTTCACGTTGATGATTTATATTTCGAAACATTTAGAGGTGACGGTTTAGTTGTTTCTACCCCAACAGGAAGTACAGCTTACAACAAATCATTACATGGTGCCGTTGTCGATCCGCTTATCCCATGTTTCCAAGTAAGCGAACTAGCATCTTTAAATAACAACACATACCGTACGCTCGGTTCACCGTTCATCTTAAACCACGAACGTACACTAACTTTAAAACTTAAACCAGACGGTAACGATTATCCTGTTATCGGCATGGATAACGAAGCGCTTAGCATTAAACAAGTTGAAAAAGCTGTTGTACGCTTAAGCGATAAACAAATTAAAACAGTAAAATTAAAAAACAATTCCTTCTGGGAAAAAGTACAGCGAACATTTTTATAGTATTAAAATAACCGCAAAATTATGGGAATCCCATAATTTTGCGGTTATTTATTTATCCCGATTGGCGCGGCCAACAATCTCTCGCTATCCGGTCGCTATTCTTGTCAGTTTTTGTCGGTAAGTCGATATATTTTAATAATCGCTGATATATTTCGAGTTACGGTCGATATATTTCAATAATCGCTGATATATTTCGAGTTACAGTCGATATATTCCGATAATCGCTGATATATTTTACGCATCTTTTCTATAAACAACCTGGCCATCAATGACGGTCATTTTCGCTTGTACTTCTTTTATTTCTTCTGCCTCTATTTCAAATATGTTTCGATCTAATATCGTAAAGTCTGCTTCATATCCTTTTATAATTTGTCCTCGCTTCGCTTCTTTTCCTATTGCATAAGCACTTCCTGTCGTAAATAAAGAAACAGCCTCATATGCCGTTAATCTTTCCTCAGGCATATAGCATACACCGTCAATAAAACTTCTACGTGTAACAGCGCTATATATGCCTAAAAACGGATTCACTTGTTCAATAGGAGCATCTGAACCACCGTTGCAATGTAAGCCTGCGTCCAGTAACGTCTTCCAAGCATATGCGTAACGAAGACGACGCTCGCCTAGTTTTTCAATGACTGATGGAAAATCTGATGAAACAAAGACCGGTTGAATATCAATAATAGCTGGCAAGTGTTTCATTCTTTCAATCAACTCTTCACGAGCTAGCTGGCAATGAATAATACGGTCACGTACCCCTTCTGCTGGTGGATGTAATTCAAGCGCATCAATGACATATTCAAGCGACAAGTCACCGATAGTATGAATGGCAACTGGCATATGTAAATCACGTGCTTTTTTCACTAAACTTGCAAGCTCTTCACGTGAGAAAATCGCAACTCCATTTGTTTCCTTCGCATCTTCATACGGTTCACTTAATAAAGCAGTTCTTCCGCCAAAAGAACCGTCAGAAAAAATTTTCATCGCACCAAATTCAATATAGTGCTCATTTTCATATTCTTTTCTTTCATTTGCTACTTCATGATGAACGAGTAAATGCGCTTTAAATGGCATTTCTTTTATAACGTAAGAAAACGCATTATACGTTTTTCTAAAACCACCGTAATAATTTAAATCTTCCGTATGCCCACCAACGATTCCATATTGCCAGCAGTCTTTAATCGCTGTTTGCAAAGCTCTTTGTAAATAAGCTTCATCAATTTCAGGCTGAACGTGTTTCATTAATTCTTGTCCTTGTTCATATAAAAGCCCTGTTAACTTATTTGATGCATCCCGGCCAATTTTCCCGCCTTTCGGATCTTGCGTCTCTTCTGTTATGTTCGCTTCTTGCAGTATGTATGAATTCACCCATGTAACGTGACGACAAACTCGTTTTAATAAAATGGGATGTTCTTTCGAAATTGCATCTAAATCACGTGCATGAACATCTTTCGTATCTGTAAAGTTATTTTCATTCCAGCCTTCTCCGATAATCCAACAACCTTTTGGCGCGTCTTCTACTTGCTTCTGAACAAGAGTAAGTACTTCGCCATAAGATGTACAATTTGATAAATCTAGACGGAGTAACCTCTCTCCATGCCCAATAAGATGCATATGACTATCAACGAGACCTGGAATCATCGTTTTGCCTTCTAAATCGTGCAATTTAACCGTAGTAGCATATCGGTCTTCTAACTCTTCTTTACTCCCGACATCAACGATCACACCGTTTTCAACATAAACAGCGTCTACTTTTTCACTCTCTTCTCGCATCGTGTAAATGGTGCCGCCATACCAAATTTCTCCCATATGCTCATCCCCTTTTTCCCTTTAGTCTACGAGATTAATCCGTATAAAAAAAGCACCATTTGAATTAAAAATGGTGCTTTCCCAAAATTATTTTTGTTCAGTAGTAGACGTTGTAATTTGCCATTCAATGCTAAATTTATCTTTTAGTTGTCCGTATGCTGGGCTCCAGAACGTTTCTTGAAGTGGCATAATAACTTCTCCACCCTCTTGTAACTTTTCGAATACTTCTTTTGCTTTTTCTGCATTACTAATTTGAATTGCGATTGTTACTTGAGATCCGATTGCATGCCCTTGACCTGGGAATGTATCAGAAATCATAAGGTCCGTATTACCAACTTTTAAAGTAGCATGTAAAACGCGCTCTTTCGCTTCAGCTGGAATCGGGTATTCTGGATTTTCAGGCATGTCACCAAAAGTTTGCATTACTTCTACTTTTGCGTCTAATGCCTCTTTGTAAAACTGTACAGCTTCTTGCCCACTACCATCTAAAACTAAGTACGGATTAATACCTAAAATCATACGGACACCTCTTTTTTTAGTTTATAAAATCGAACTTGTGTTCGTTTTTATAATATCATCGTTTTACATTTCATTCAACAATTTACTTGTCTATTTTCAAAATTATTTGGAAGGGAGCTCCATCTCTTGTTTTCTAAGTTCAATACGACGAATTTTTCCGGAAATCGTTTTTGGTAGTTCATCTACAAATTCAATTTTGCGAGGATATTTATATGGTGCAGTGAGTTCTTTCACGTGTTGTTGGAGCACTGGAATTAATGTTTCTTCGTTCTTTTCTATATTCTCTCTTAATACGATAAATGCCTTCACGACACTCCCTCGAATTTCATCCGGACTTGCGACAACCGCACATTCTCTTACGTAAGGATGTTTTACAAGTGCATCTTCAACTTCGAACGGCCCGATTGTGTAACCAGAGCTAATGATAATATCATCTCCACGCCCTTCAAACCAGAAATAGCCGTCTTCATCTTTTTTCGCTTTATCACCCGTAATATAATAATCACCACGGAATTGCATCGCTGTGCGTTCATCATCTTTATAATATTGCTTAAAGAGGGCTGGTGTTTCAATATGAACTGCAATATCGCCAACTTCTCCTACCTGCACTGGGATTCCTTCTTCATTAACGATATCAACATGGTTTCCTGGCGTTGGTTTCCCCATTGATCCCGGTCTAATATCCATCCCTTTCATTACGCCAACAAGTAATGTATTTTCCGTTTGCCCATAGCCATCTCTTACTGTAATATCAAAGTGCTTTTGGAACGTTTCAATGACTTCTCTATTTAACGGCTCACCTGCGGATACAGCGCTATGTAACGCTTCTAAATTGTACTCAGTCAAGTCTTCTACCTTTGCCATTAATCTATACTCAGTCGGTGTACAACAAAGCACATTCACCTTATTATCATCTAATAAATTTAAATACGTTTTCGGTTCAAACTTACCGTTGTATACAAATCCTGTTGCCCCTGAACCGAGAGTGGCTAAAAACGGGCTCCAAATCCACTTTTGCCACCCTGGGCTAGCCGTTGCCCATACAACATCATTCTCTTCAATTCCGAGCCAATTTGGGGCGCTCGTACGTAAATGAGCGTATGCCCACGCATGCGTATGAACAACTCCTTTCGGGTTTCCTGTCGTCCCTGACGTATAAGATAAAAAGACCATATCTTCTTTATCGGTTTTCGCCATTTCTAACATGTCACTTTCTGTTTCTAATGCTGTTTTTAAATTGATCCATCCGTCTACTGACTGCTCGCTCAGAACGAACTTTTGAAGAGATTCCATCGCCCCTATGTTATCAAACTGTCCGATATATGGTTCATAACTTACAATCGCTTTTACTTCTCCGTGTCCAATGCGGTATTCAATATCTTTTTTACGCAACATTTCCGAACTCGGAATTACGACAAATCCTGCTTTAATCGCAGCGATATACGTCATGTAAGCTTCAATTAAACGCGGCATCATAATAAGGAGCTTGTCCCCTTTTTGTAAGCCACTTTTTATAAAAGCGTTTCCAATTTTATTTGCACCTTGCATTAATTCAAAATATGTAACTTCTCGTCTATTCCCTTTATCATCTTGCCAAATTAAAGCAAGCTTCTCTTTATCGTCTGTATATTTCTCTATTTCTGAAACTAAATTATAAGATGGTGGTGCCAACAATTCCTCTCTCTTCATAAACATCCTCCTTTTTCTTTATGCCTCCCTTATATAATAAAGAATTTTCAGTAAATTTTGAACCCTCTTCTTTTGACAATTTTTTTATGCTTTTGTCGAAATGAATTTATACTAATACGAATAACAAAAAGAAAGAGCGGGGAGAACCCGCTCTTTCTAAGCCATTGTATATGGAATTATTTTTGGAAACCGCCTAATTGTTGCTCAGCTAGTGAAACTAGACGTTTCGTAATTTCGCCACCAACAGAACCGTTAGCGCGAGATGTTGCATCCGCTCCAAGTTGAACACCAAACTCTTGAGCGATTTCGTATTTCATTTGGTCTAATGCTGATTCAGCACCAGGAACCGCTAATTTATTTGTGCTACGTGCCATGTTATATCACCTCCTTGTGAGTATAGAGTGTGATAAATAACATGACTTCATACACATTTTAGATATGGTAATTTATGGTTTTAGAAAAGTTCTTCGAATTTTTCTTCTTCCGCTACTACTTCTACCGTTTGTAATACCATTGTTTCTTTGTTTGCTACAGCTTCTTCGATTAATGGTGTGAAATCATATTTCGCTTCAAAACGATTCGCTTTTTCACGCTTCGGCTTCGTCGCTGGGCTTGCTGGTGTGAATACTGTACAGCAATCTTCGTATGGACGAATTGAGATATCATATGTGCCGATTTCTTCAGCGATTTTAATAATTTCTAATTTATCCATCGTAATAAGCGGACGAATAACAGGATAGTTTGTCACTTCATTAATCGTATGCATACTATCTAACGTTTGGCTCGCTACTTGTCCAAGACTTTCACCAGTCGTAATTGCAAGTGCATTACGCTCCTCTGCAATCTGCTCTGTAATACGCATCATCATACGACGCATTACTGTCATAGAATAACTAGATGGAATTTCTTTATTAATCGTTTTTTGCACTTCAGTAAATGGAACAAGGTGAAGTGTTACACGTTTACAGTATTTCGTTAACTCTTGTGCTAAATCGATTACTTTTTGTTTCGCACGCTCACTTGTGAAAGGTGGACTATGGAAGTGAACTGCCTCCACAGATACGCCGCGTTTCATCGTTAAGTACGCTGCTACTGGGCTATCAATACCACCAGAAAGAAGTACCATTACTTTTCCGCCAACGCCAACTGGTAAACCGCCAGCTCCCATGTGCTCACCACACATAATATAGCTGTAACCACTGCGAATTTCTACACGTACATTCACATCTGGATTATGGACGTCTACTGTGATATCCTCTGTATTTTCTAAAATATGACCGCCAATTTCTGGAAGTAACTCCATCGTCTTCATTGGGAAACGTTTATCAGAACGGTGCACTGTAATTTTAAATGTTTTCACATCATCTTTTACTTGTAAGAAAGCTGCTAATGCACCTTTTTTAATATCTTCTAATTCTGATGGTACTTTCATCGCTAAATTAAACTTATGAATACCAAATACATCTTTCAATCTTTCAGCAATTGCTTCATGGTCTTCGCCATTTAACTGAATGTACATACGGTCATGTGTTGCATCGATTTTAATGTTTGGGAATTTTTTCAGTTTGAACTTAACGTTATCTTTTAATGTGCTTACAAATTTAGAACGGTTCTTACCTTTTGTCGTCATTTCTCCGTAACGTACTAAAATATATTCATATGTCATCATATTTCTTTACCTCATCACTTCATATAATTTTGGCATTGTCTCTTTTACAATACCTTCAAATTGTTTTACTTCTTCCATCGTGTTTTCTGGTGCTAGACTAATACGAATAGCGCTTGCAGCAGCTGCATGCGGTACTCCCATTGACACTAACACTCTGCTCACTTCATTTGCTTTTGAAGAACAAGCAGACTTCGTTGATACATATACACCGTGTTCTTCTAAAGCATGAACGACCACTTCCGGTTTTAAACCGACAAACGACACATTTAAAATGTGTGGTGCTGCATATGCAAGCGACGTATTAATTGTTACATCTTCCATTTCTTTAAAGAAACGTACAAGCTCTGTTTGTAAACTTTGCAAATGAGCTATCTTTTCTTTCACTTGTTCCATTGTCATGCGAAGTGCTTTCACCATCGCTACAATGCCAGGTAAGTTCTCTGTACCAGAGCGATACTTAAGCTCTTGTTGGCCACCTGATAAAATCGGATCTAATCTTACGCCATCACGCACGTAAAGAAGACCTGTTCCTTTTACACTGTGGAATTTATGCCCAGATATTGAGCAAAGGTCAATATGCGAAGCATATAAATTAAACGGTACTTTTCCTATCCCTTGTACATGGTCCACATGGAATCTTATTTTCGGATAATTCGATAATAACGTTCCAATTTCAGCAACGGGCTGAATTGCTCCAGTTTCGTTGTTCACATGAATAATTGAAACAAGAATTGTATCTTCACGAAGCACTCGCTTCACATCCTCTACCGATACAACACCATGCTCGTTAACCGGTAAATATGTTACATCAAACCCGAGTTCTTCTAATTGCTTATATGCCTCAAACACAGACGCGTGTTCAATATTTGTTGTAATGATATGTTTGCCGCGCGAACGATTCCTCATCGCTATCCCTTTAATCGCAAGGTTATTCCCTTCCGTTCCACCCGATGTGAAAATAATTTCAGAAGGTTTTACGTGAAGAAGCTGCGCTGCAATCGTTCTTGATTGTGTTAATAGACGCTCTGCCTCTCCTCCAAGCGAATGAATAGAAGAAGGATTTCCAAAATATTTCCCAGCAACCGTTACGTACGATTGAAGGGCTTCTGGATATGGCTTCGTCGTCGCACTATTATCAAAATAGATCATCATTCTTCCCCTTTCAGCGCTATCACATCATATAATCATATCATAAATACGTGTAATTACGCTAAGACTACACAAAGGTTCCGTTTTATCCCGATTGGTGAAGGCTAGTAATCAGTGGGGATGAATCCCCCCACTGATTACAGTTTCACTTTATTTTGAAACGAATAACCTTACTGTATTCCGCTATTCATTATAGCAACATCGCCTTCAAAATTACACAAAAAAACAAACCCTTTATGAAAGGGTTTGTTCATTGTCTACATATTCAGCTATTTTTTGAACAACGCCAGGTTCAAGTTGCTCTAGTACAGAAGCCGCTTGTTCTAAAGCTGCATCGTATTGATATTCACGGAATAATTTCTCTGCATAATTTAAGCTTTCTGCAAGATTTTCATCATGACTGCGGTAACGGTTTCCGTATTGAATTAATTTTTCAACTAAATACGCTTGTCCAATTAACTCTTCTGTCATTTCAGCTACACCGTTAACAGTTGTGTATGCTTCTTCTAAACTGCTATTTACAGCATGCATATTTAACGGTTTTATTTCTAATTGCTCATATACAGCTTGCATTGCCATTTGCCCTCTTTGTAAATCTTCCATAATACTCACTGGAAGACCTGGCAAATTCGACTTTTGCATAAAGCGTTTCGTTTCAAAAATTGTATTGCGCATTTCCTGCAACTTCTCACGCGCTTCAAATTCTTCTTTACGCATCGTTTGTAGCATTTCTTTATATTCTGCATGAAGTACTTTTAAAGTTTCACATTGCTCATAAACCTCTTCTAGTTCCTCACGAATTATAGAGAATGCAATATCTTGTTCAGCAACGCGTAATTGCATCACTTCAAAACGTTTCATTAAAATGTGCATTTGCTTTTCAATTACTTTTTGAGACTCAATATCCTTATCTTGTAACTGATAGCTTTGTTTCACAAGTTGCGTTTCTGCTTTCGTTTCAATTGTTTCTTCACGAAGTTCTTCTAAATCTTCATAAACAGAAAGTGTTTTTTGCTCTACATAATGTCTCGCATGCACTTCTTGTTCTAGTTGATCATAAAAACCGTCTAAACGAGTTTTTAATTTTTCTACTTTTTCAGCCGCTTCCGTTATATGAAGCTCCTGTATATCCATTAAACATGTTTGTAGTTGTGTCGTCATATCGCGGACTTCTTTAGGGATTTCCAGGTAATCTAATACATAACCTTGTCTTACCATATCATTATGTCCGTGTAATAAATCTTCCAGTTGAACTGGTAACGTTGCTTGACACTCTACCAATAAATCTGGAATTTGGTGAATAATGATTTCTAAATTAGCTAAACCTTCTTCCAAACTAATAACAATTTCTCTCGCTTTTAAATAGTCGCCATTATTTGTTGCTTCTTCAAAATTATTAAATTTATTAGATTCGGCATCTAGCATCTCTTCAATTCTCTGCTCAGCTGCTCCATACATGTGTCGATGGGCAAGAACACTCTTTTTCATACTACGATATGTATCACGTAACCCTTCAATTTCCGAGCTATTTTTTTCATGGCTTTCTAACAGTTGCTGTAATTCATTTAAAATGTCTGTAATACGATTATCAGCGTCATCTAAACCACTTATGGATTCGTTCATCGCATGCTTTGCTTTGCGGAAGGAGAATTGCGAGGCGAATTTTCGCGCTTGCCCTAAATCTTTTTCAGCTTTTGGAAGAGTTGTTGATACGATTTCATCCCACTCTTCACGCCATTTACCAAACAGTTCTTCTGTTTGACCTGTCATGTTCAAATCTTTTACTCGCTTTAGTTCATCTGCTACAGGTTTATCTTTTATTTCTTGTTTCCACTGCTCCAGTGCTTCAATATCTTTATATGAACGATTTCTTATCACAAGCTCTATCATGAGCAGCACTAGAATAGAGCTTACTACAATGATAACGATCGTCAGGATAGAATCCATGCAAAAAAGCCTCCTAGTTATATCTCTTTTTTTGTCCGTTCCGTTTATGAAATGGAAGGCATTATGTATAAAAAGGGAATTCCCCTATATTTAACAACTAACAATGTACTAATCATACCATGTAATGACGTGTTTTTGACCTAGTTTTTTTTAAAATTTCATGTTTCTTTAAATGCAATTGTAATCTTTCTTAATCTTCCGCCCGCTTCACTACCTATCCTCAAATGATTGCCATAACGGGCACTCTTTCATATGAGATACGAAAGAGATTTTGCGCATGAGTGGGGGTTCAACAGAAATTACATGCACATTCCCCTGCTTTACCGCTTGCTCCACTGACATTTCTGGAAGTAAAGTGATGCCAAGTCCAGCTCCGACCATCGCAAGCATCGGTTCTGCATAAGAAGTTTCAAACGCAATGATTGGTTTCGCACCTATACCTTGAAACATGTTCATAATCATTTTCCTTACATCACATATTTCTGGGTACACAATTAATTTCTCATGTTCCAAACCTTCCATTCGGATTATTGTTTTCTCTTTATAAGGATGATCATTTGAAACTACACAAACAATTTTTTCCTCCCGCATTTCTTTTATATATGTAGCGCCTTCTACTACTGAATCAATGAACATCGCTTCAATCTTCCGTTCTTTAAACAATTCCATTAATACTTTCGTATGCTCAATTTTCCATTCTATTTCGAATCCATCACCTAATATATCTTTGCATTTCGATATGTAATACGCCGCTAAACTTGGCAATATACCTATCGAAATTCTCCGTTTCTCTTGATACTTCTTCATCTCCGTTTTCACTTCATGTATTTGTTCCAAAATCGGTAACATTCTTGCTATAAATATCTCACCAGCCTCTGTTAACTCCACTCCTTGAGCAGAACGCTTGAGTAAAGTAACCTCTAAATCCGCTTCTAATCTTTGAATTTGTTTACTAAGCGCTGGTTGTGAAATATGTAAAAGCTTACTTGCCTTTGATAAACTGCGCGTATGCTTTACTTCCATAAACGATCGTACTGCCTCTAAATCCATCATATACACCTCTAACAAAAAGTTATAACTGTTATAAAAAATCGATATTTCCTTCTATAAATCATTACTCTTTATACTTATTTCATCAACTTACTATAACGAAATGTAAAGGAGAATGGTACTCTTGAACAAAAAACAAATGCTCTTCGGATCCCTCCTATGCTTACTTGCCGTAACTGCCTGGGGATTTATGTTTCCTGTAATGGCAAATGCCTTACAATTTATCGATCCGTTCTTTTTCACAACTATTCGCTACGGATCTGCAGCTATTATTTTTCTTATTTTGCTATTAATCACTGAAGGGACACATTCGCTCCGCTTAGAAAAACGAACACTTTCTTTATTTTTTTACGGAACAGTCGGTTTCGCTGGATATGGTTTTCTCGTTTTCTACGGACAACAACTTGCCGGACCTCCTGGAGCAATCCATGCAGCGATGATTCAGTCTCTCATGCCACTAATTGCCTTATCATTACAATGGATAACAAAAAATAAGCGTCCACAAAACTACACTTTTCTTTGTATGTTCGTTGCATTACTCGGTGTTATGCTTGTCATTTCAAAAGGAAATATTCACTTATTATTTGGAGCTGCAAGTCACTTATCTACGAATATATTGATGTTATGCGGCGTTACTTGCTGGGTCATTTATACAAATGGCGGTGCTCGTTTTCAATCTTGGTCACCACTTCGATATACAACGTTAACTTGTTTGTTCGGTTCAATGTCACTCATCGTTATTGTCACTTTATTAACTTACACAAACGTCATTACTGTACCATCATTACGCACAATTGTGAGCGTTCGTTTTGAACTCTTTTATATGTCGATTATTGCAGGTGTTATCGCTGTGTTTTGCTGGAATATGGGGAATCGCTATATTTCATCTATTAACGGCATATTATTTATGAATTTAGTTCCTGTCCTTGCACTTATTGGTTCCATATTTCGAGGTTATACGGTCGACAAAATCGAAATTGCCGGAGCCTCATTAACAATTATTGCGCTATTATGTAACAATTTATGGCAAAGAAAAGAAACTACAAGAATCCCCACCTCGGTTCGTTAGGTGGGGATTTTTCACATATGAACAGCTCTTGGCCATTCCTGATACATATTCGTTTTACATAATGCTTGTTCCATCCATTGCTCAATTTCCTTCGTATACATTTCTAAGAAAAATGTTTCGGATGGAAAAGAATGCAATACTTCTGATATATACTGCGGATATAAAAACGGCATATTTATCATGCCTTTTAATTGCGTCATAAACATTGTAAAAGATACCTTTCGAAACTCTTTCTTCATTTGTCCTTCTCTAATGATTTGCTCGATATAATATCTTTCTTTAGAAAAATAAACGGTCATCACTTCACGAATTAATGTCGTATCAAGCGAAAGCTCTCTATAAAAAAAACGTGTCAGTTCCCTATTTTCAAATTGATATCGTAAAATCCCCCGCACCATTTGCACCATCACATCTTTAGCCGACAAATACTCTCTCTGTTCAAAGGACGTTTCAATCACATGAATATATCCTTCTAAAAAATCAGTAATAAGCTGCTCTAATAGGCCTTGCTTTCCAGCAAAATAGTATGAAATATTCGCTACATTCACATCCGCTCGCTTTGCAATGTCTCGCACTGATGTCCCGTCATAACCTTTCGTATTAAACAACGATATTGCCGCATCAATTACTTTTTGTTTCGTCTGCTTCATGCGCTCACTTCCTCTCACTGAACAGCTATAGTTTAAATTTCTTGACTTTTAAGACAAATTCCTTTAATTTTCTATCGACAAAGTCATGTGAAATACATCGTATTTTGCTAATATTTTACACATCTCGATAAAAAGGGAGTTGTTTCCATGTTTACAAAAGAAAGTTATGCAGGTTCTCGTGAAAAGCAGTATGAGACAGTAATTAAACAACTGGATGCATTATTAACTGGCGAATTAAACGTAGTCGCAAACTTATCAAATGCGTCCGCATTATTAAACCAATTTTTAGATCGCGTTAATTGGGTTGGCTTTTATGTAACAGAAGGAAATCAGCTCGTTCTCGGGCCATTCCAAGGAATGCCAGCATGCGTACGTATTCCATTTGGGCGCGGCGTTTGTGGCGTAGCAGCTGAAACGAAAACAACGCAACTTGTAGCGGACGTTCACCAATTCCCAGGACATATCGCTTGCGATAGTGCCTCTAATTCGGAAATCGTTGTACCGATTATAAAAGACGGAAATGTCATTGGTGTGCTGGATATTGATAGTCCTGAAAAAAATCGTTTCGATGAAGTAGATCAGCACTATTTAGAAAAGTTTGTGAAAACACTGTTAAAACATATATAAGAAAAAGAGTGAGTTATCGATTAAGTACGTAATGTACGAAACCGATAGCTCACTCTTTTTTATTGATTACTAACAGTAGATATTTTCTTTAACGCTTGCTCCAAATCAGAAATGATATCCTCCCACGATTCTAAACCGACAGATAAACGTATTAAATTATCGAAAATACCCATTTCTTTTCTTAGTTCCGCTGGAATCGCAGCATGCGTCATCGTTGCTGGATGCTGAATTAACGTTTCTGTATCACCTAAACTTACCGCGATCGTAATAAAGTGAAGGTCATTGATAAACGCTTGCGTTTCCTCTTTCCCGCCTTTGACAGAAAAAGAAATAACGCCACCGCCCCGTTTCATTTGGCGAGATGCTAACTCCCCTTCTGGGTACCAAACCCCTTCTACTACATCATGATTTTTTAGGAACGATACAATTTTTTCTGCATTATCACAATGACGATCCATTCTTACTGCTAACGTCTTTAATCCGCGTAATAATAACCACGCATCAAACGGCGCCATAATACCGCCGATATCTTTTCGCATCGGACGAATTTTTTCAGCTAACACTTTCGTTTTACAAATTGTTACACCCGCTACAACATCACCATGGCCACCAATATATTTTGTCGCACTATGCACAACTGCGTCACAACCAAGCTCAAGCGGTCTTTGTAAATAAGGTGAACAAAACGTATTATCAACAATGACGAGTAGGCCATTTCGCTTCGCAACTCGAATCACTTGTTTTAAATCGATTAATTTCATCGTTGGATTAATCGGTGTTTCAACGAAAATGAGCTTTGTATTTGGGCGAATCTTATTTTCAATATCAGTCTCTGTCTCCATATCACAAAACGAATGTGTAATCATAAATTTCTCTTCTAACACTTCTAAAAATCCGTACGTGCACCCATATAATCCGTTTGAACAAATAATATGATCTCCAGCTTTTAGAAAGCCAATTAACGTTGCTGAAATAGCTGCCATTCCGGATCCGAAAGCAAGTGCTTCTTCTCCCCCTTCTAACACAGCCATGCGCTCTTCAAATAATTTTACAGTCGGATTTCCAAGTCTTGAGTAAATATAAGACGGATCTACTCCCGCAAAACTCGCTTCTCCTTGCTGCGCAGTCTCAAATGTAAATGTAGACGTTTGAAATAACGGTGGTGTTAAACTTCCTTTATGTTCCTCAGATGTATAACCGTGATGAATTAACGCTGTCTCCATATGCTTCTTTTTCATAAAAACATCCCCTTTATGTTTTTATCCCGCATATTCACCATTAAAAAACTGATGAATGTTTTTACTACATTTTATGTAAGCGTTTCATTTGTGTTTCTATCTCTTCTTTTATATTGTTTTAAATTCCTTCTTATATTAATTTCCAAAATTTATATGCATAAAACAAAAACGTACTTGCTTGACGAAACTCTGGGTAAAAGATATAATAGCGTTTGTGTAAAATAAAAAGGCAGCCTTGTAATGTGAGTTTATCGTTTGTATTTTGTTCCTCTACGGAGGTGTATCTCGTAACTCCCTGCTGCTGGAGCGAAGGTACATGAAAACAAAATGCCCGTAAATATCGATTACGTCTGTTTTTATTTTACGTAAATAAAAACATTTTTAAAGGAGGAGTCAACTATGGCTCGTTATACAGGTCCAGCTTGGAAACTGTCTCGTCGTCTTGGAATCTCTCTAAGCGGCACAGGAAAAGAATTAGAAAAACGCCCTTACGCACCAGGTCCTCACGGTCCTAACCAACGTAAGAAACTTTCAGAATACGGTTTACAATTACAAGAGAAACAAAAACTTCGTCACATGTACGGCATGACTGAGCGTCAATTCCGTCGCACATTTGACCAAGCAGGTAAAATGCCTGGTAAGCACGGCGAAAACTTCATGATCCTTCTTGAAGCTCGTCTTGACAACTTAGTTTACCGTATGGGCTTAGCTCGCACTCGTCGTGCAGCTCGCCAATTAGTAAACCACGGTCACATCATGGTTGATGGCGCTCGCGTAGATATCCCATCTTACCGCGTTAAACCTGGTCAAACTATCAGCGTTCGCGAAAAATCTAACAGCCTTGTTGTTGTTAAAGAAGCGATCGAAGTTAACAACTTCGTACCAGAATACTTAACTTTCGATGCTGATAAATTAGAAGCTACTTACACTCGTCACGCTGAGCGTTCTGAGTTAGCAGCTGAAATCAACGAAGCATTAATCGTAGAGTTCTACTCTCGTTAATGACAAAAAGCCAATCCTGTGGATTGGCTTTTTTCAATTCTCACCATAATTTTTTATATCCCACGTAACATAAAAATCCCAATACTCTATACCCCCACCTAAAACAAATATGTTTTATCTAATCTAATTCAAATAAAAAAATAACCTTCCTATTTCCATACATAACTTATGTTATATTATGAATTTTTAAATAATAGTATTAATATTAAGGATTTTTAAACTTTATAACGAGGAGACGTTGATATGGAATTCAGAAATGACATAAACAAAATAGCTAACCAAATTTTAGAACGAAAAGAGTACATAACTAATGAAGAAATGACCAAGCAATCCTTAATTATTCCTTTTCTTCAAAAGCTAGGTTATGACGTTTTTAGCCCTTTAGAAGTTAGACCTGAGTATATTGCAGACTTTGGAACTAAAAAGGGGAAAAAGTCGATTATGCGGTTTTCAAAAATGGAGTTCCAATTATTTTAATTGAGGCAAAACCTGTAACAGAAAACCTCCTTAAACACGATGCGCAACTATCTAGGTATCTCAATGCCTTACCTGATGTCAAAGTAGGGGTACTAACTAATGGTATAGAATACAAATTTTATACTGATTTAACAAATGACAATGTAATGGATGAAAAACCTTTCTTCACATTCAGTATGGATAATTTAAGTAATTTAGATATTGAAACGATTGAAACTTTTACAAAAGAGAATTTTGAAGCTGAAGAGATCGTAAAATATGCCGAAGAACTTATTTATATGACCAATTTAAACTCCACAATTAAAGAGTTATTTAAAAATCCTTCAGATGACTTCCTTCGTTTTCTAATTAAAGACTTTAGCTCAACTAGAATTACAAATAACGTTTTAGAGCGGTTCCGACCAATTGTTAAAAAAGCAATTAATCGAACACTATTAGAAATAATCAGTGATGGTTTAACACCAAAAGAAACAAAAACATCGGAGAAAATAGAAACAAGCCTAGTTGCAGCCGCTTCTGCCGAAATAATGGAAGACATTAGCAAAGAAGACAAAACAGATAGAGTTTTCACTACCGAAGATGAACTGACTGCCTTTAACATTGTTAAAGAAATATTAACTGAAAATCAAAGAGACATCAGTGACCTTAAATATAAAGATACTATTAGTTATTTTTGCATCATGAATCGTGTAATCACAAAATGGTTTATACGTCTTTTCCTTGATGGAGATGCAAAATCCTTAGTTGTAAGACTAGATTTAGAAGCTACTAAACAGCTCTGCCCTAATTTCGTTGTTGAGCAAGCCCCAAAATCACAGGGAGTAAGTAGAATTTTCATTGATAATGTTAATGATTTAAAAGATTTGGAACCACTTATTATTTCATGCTATGATCAAATTTTATCTAATGTTTAAAAAGAGGGATTTCTCCTCTTTTTCCAACGTAATGACAAAAAGCCAATCCTCTAGATTGGCTTTTTGTCATTTATATATAAAATAAAGTTATTTATTTTCCTCTTTTTGAACATATACATAAGCATCTTTTTGCTCTTTATGTATATCAACCTTCGAATTCTCTGCAAGCTGACCCGCATTTAGCAAAGAAAAAATAATGAGCGCTTCTAGTGACATTTTGTTTTACCACTCCTTTCTATTTGTTATACGTTTATCATACCGCTTACATGTGATTTCCGTATGAACTCGAAAAGGAGATTACAACAAAAAGGTTACAGGCATACGAATGCACGCTATAATAACCATAAAATAGGAGGTTGATTTCTTTTGACGATAAACCAAATGGTTCAATTGGGCAGTGCATGTATGCTTTTTATTACTTCAACACTTATGAGTTGGTATCAGGGGAGTAATTTAATAGATTATCCTGATGAATGGAAATATAGCGCTAAGTTTACGAATTACTTTAAAGGCACCGTTTCAAATTACCAAGATATTTATCAAATCGATTTCTTTATATATGCAGCAAAATTTTATCCAACAGCATTTATTGTTATGCTCATTAGCTTACTTTATATGCTCGTATTAATTCTTCATATTCTATTTACAAGAACTCGTAAGGTAATCTAAATTCATACATAAAAACCCCGAATCATAAACCTTTCAGCCTACAATCCGGGGTACTATTTGTTTATATTTGTTTATATTTGTTTATATTTGTTTATATTTGTTTCTAATTAGTAACGAATTAAGAAATATTTCTTCTTACCGCGGCGAATGATTGTGAATTTACCTTCGATGCGGTCGTTTTCTGTTACAACGTAGTCTAATGCTTGCGTACGCTCACCGTTTACGTAGATTGCACCGTTCGTTACATCTTCACGTGCTTGACGTTTTGATGGAGAGATTTTGCTTTCTACAAGTAAGTCGATTAATACTGTATCTTCTGCAGTACGTTCTACAGATGGTACGTCTTTGAATCCTTGTTCGATTTCGCTTGCAGTCAGTTCTGCTACAGAACCGCTGAATAGTGCAGCTGAAATTTTAATTGCTTGCTCTAATGCTTCTTCACCGTGAACAAGTTTTGTCATTTCAGAACCTAACGCTTTTTGTGCTGCACGTTTTTCTGGCGCTTCAGCTACTTGCTTCTCAAGATCAAGAATTTCTTCATGAGATAAGAATGTGAAGTATTTTAAGTATTTAACAACGTCGCGATCATCTGTGTTAATCCAGAATTGGTAGAACTCGTAAGGAGTTGTTTTTTCTGGATCTAACCAAATTGCGCCGCCTTCTGTTTTACCAAACTTCGTACCGTCAGATTTTGTAACTAGTGGAATTGTTAAACCGAACGCTTTCGCATCTTCTTCTGATTTACGTATTAATTCAAGACCAGCTGTAATGTTACCCCATTGGTCACTACCACCGATTTGTAAGCGGCAATTATGGTTTTGGTATAAGTTTAAGAAGTCGTATGATTGTAAAATCATGTAACTAAACTCAGTGAATGAAATACCAGTATCTAAACGAGATGCTACTGTATCTTTTGCTAACATATAGTTTAAACCGAAGTTTTTACCGATATCGCGTAAGAATGAAATTACATCTAAGTTACCAAGCCAATCATAGTTATTAGCCATTGTTGCTGGGTTTTCCACGTTTTCGAACTCTAAGAAGTTTGAAAGTTGGTTTTTAATGCTTTCTGTGTAGTAAGCAACTGTATCTTTCGTATTTAATGTACGCTCTGCTTTTTTACCACTTGGGTCACCGATCATACCAGTACCACCGCCAACAAGTGCGATTGGTTGGTGACCAGCTAATTGGAAACGACGTAACATTAATACTGGTAACATATGACCGATGTGTAAGCTATCCGCTGTCGGGTCGAAACCACAGTATAATTTAACACTTTCTTTTTCTAATAATTGCTCAAGGCCCTCAGCATCTGTTTGCTGATTAATTAGACCGCGAAATTCAAGATCTTGTAAAATACCCATATCCTACATACTCTCCTTTAAGTTCATTACTGGCGTGAAGGTTGAAAACATAAAAAAATCGCCCCTTCAAATAAGGGACGATTTTGATTATCGCGTTACCACCCTAGTTGCAGGCAAAAAAAGCCTACCACCTTATTTACATAACGGCTTAGCACCGTCTTTTCCCTTTTGAATACAATTCAATCGAAAAAAGATGCTCTAGGGGCGTAATTCGCGATCATCTATGTGCTGATTTCCACCGACCATCAGCTCTCTAAAACAGGGAAATGATCACTACTTCTCCCTTTCCACGCTCAATTATTCATATACTTTTCTTTATACCATCATTTATATAGGCGTGTCAAATAAGGGCAGGATTTCTCTTCTTGTCAATCCTTTACAACGCCATAAAGAGTATCGTAATAAGAGAAAGAATTGGAACCCCAACTAATAACGATACATGAAACACAACCGATAAATCATTCCCAATGGTCGCCTCCACAGGATCTTTCGCCGGGGAACCAAGAAACCCGATTAATCGATCGAATCGACTTACCGTTTTTGGAAAGTCTGGTATTTCTACATGATCACTATCTAAATATTGCTTTAACTTATATTCACTCTTAAAGGGATTTTCGCTCAATTTCGTCCACCTCCAGCAATTGTTTCAATTTCTTTATCCCGTTATGAAGTCTCGATTTCACCGTTCCAATCGGGATGTTTAATATCTCTGCAATTTCTTTTTGCTGCATGTCATGATAATAAGAAAGGATTAGGACCGCTCTTTGCTCTTCTGGAACTTTCAAAATTGCTTCTCTTACTGTGAGCCGATCTTCGTGAGAAAATTCTTTTTCCGGAATCGGCACTAAAAATGGCAAAAGCGTACGCCACTTTTTTCTCCTATTTAATTTATTAATCATAAGACGATAACCAATTTGAAATAAATACGTTTTTATTTTACCTTTTTCAAGTTCATACATATGTTTCTTACGCTCTAGCGTCAAAAACGTATCTTGCACAAGATCGATACTTAATTGTTCATCTCGGTTAAATCGATATAAAAATGTGTATAGCGCTGGTTTGATTAAAACATATAGTCTTTCTCCCGCTTGTTTATCTCCACTTTGATACGCAAGCATGAGCTCCTCCTCAATCCCAATTTGCGCCATGATTTTTGATCTCCTTTATTCCTTTTAACGTTAATGAAATACGGGAAATTAAATATGCAATCGCAATAAAAATCCACAATTGTGATTGATTTGTAAAAAATTGAACATATGGGTTTTGAATCGTAAATCCCATTGCAACTAAAATATTTAACGCTTGCACACATATGCATGCATACAACGCAAGGCAGACAGAAATAGTATCAAATACATTCCAGCGAAAATACACTTTTGTTTTTATAAAATCAATTTTATATCCATTTTTCCGTACTATATGTTTTCTATCAAATGGAATAATGATTGAAAACAGAACACCCATTATAACTCCAGCTGTAATCATTGATACTCTATATCCAATTGGTATCGGTAAGAAAAGACCACAAGAAAATACAACTATAATTCCAATTAAAGCAAAAGCAAGAAGTAATTTATTAGACATATAAAAGCCTCCCTCATCTATTCTTTCATAAATGTATACAGACGAGGAAGGCACTTCGTTCAAATATTATTTTAGTTTTTTTATAATCTTTGCAGGATTCCCGCCAACTACTACATTATTAGGCACATCTTTCGTTACGACAGCACCAGATGCAATCACCGCATTGTCTCCAATTGTTACACCTGGATTAATAATTGCTCTTCCGCCAATCCATACGTTATCGCCAATTGTAACTGGTTTTCCGTATTCTGATCCGCTTATACGCTCAATTGGATCGAGTGGGTGCGTTGCTGTATAAATGTGAACACCTGGAGCTAACATACAGTTCACTCCGATTGTTACTGGGCATACGTCTAAAATCGTACAGTCAAAGTTCGCGTAAAAATTTTCGCCGATATGAATGTTATAGCCGTAATCACATCTAAAAGAAGATTCAAGATGAATATTATCTCCTGTCGTTCCGAATAATTCTTTTACGATTTCGCTACGCTCTTTCAATTGCTCTTCTGGCGTATCATTTAATTTTCTCGTTAATATACGTGCTTGCTCTCTTTCTTGTACTAAAACTGGATCAGCCGGTATGTACATTTCTCCTAGTATCATCTTTTCTTTTTCTGTTTTCATCATACTATCCCCTTCAACTTATATATATAAGTTCATGATATCATAAAAAAGAAAGGCCTGAACATTTTTCGTTCAGACCTTTCTCTCTTAATCTTCCATCGTTGATAAGTCACCTGTTGGTAAGTTTAACTCCCACGCTTTTAATACGCGGCGCATAATTTTACCACTTCTCGTTTTCGGTAATTTATCTCTAAATTCAATTTGTCTTGGCGCTGCATGAGCTGCTAGGCCTTTTTTTACAAATTGACGAATTTCTTCTTTTAATTCATCAGATGGTTCGTATCCTGCTCGAAGTGCGATAAACGCTTTAATAATTTCGCCGCGCACCGGATCAGGAATACCAATTACACCAGCTTCTGCAACAGCAGCATGCTCGATTAGTTTACTTTCTACTTCAAACGGTCCAACTCGCTCACCTGACGTCATAATTACATCGTCAATACGTCCTTGGAACCAGAAGTATCCGTCTTCATCCATATAAGCTGAATCACCTGATACATACCAGTCTCCCGGCATAAAGTATGACTCATATTTTTGCTGGTTATTCCAGATTCCACGCATCATAGCTGGCCAACCTTTACCAATTGCTAAGTTACCCATTGTGTATGGAGGCACTTCATTTCCTTCATTATCAACAATCGCTGCTTTCACACCTGGAATTGGTTTACCCATTGAACCTGGACGGATTTCCATACAAGGATAGTTACAAATAACTTGTCCACCTGTTTCTGTCATCCACCACGTATCATGAATACGAAGTCCAAATGCATTCATACCCCAGCGAATTACTTCTGGATTTAATGGCTCACCTACGCTTAATACGTGGCGTACTTGTGATAAGTCGTATTTTT
The DNA here is from genome assembly GCF_002073415.2 of Bacillus sp. FDAARGOS_235. Classification (NCBI taxonomy): domain Bacteria; kingdom Bacillati; phylum Bacillota; class Bacilli; order Caryophanales; family Bacillaceae; genus Bacillus; species Bacillus sp. FDAARGOS_235. Next base: position 3,692,405 of record NZ_CP020437.2, on the reverse strand, counting down.
TAATTGCATCTTGTCCAGCTCCCATTAACATACGGAACGCTGTCGGTGCACTATACCAAACTGTTACACCGTAATCTTGCAGTGCTTCATACCATGCATCTGGACTAAATCGTCCACCTAAAATAACATTTGATGCTCCGACTAACCACGGTGCAAAAATGCCGTAAGCAGTTCCCGTTACCCAGCCCGGGTCAGCAGTACACCAATATACGTCATCTTCTTTTAAATCTAATACCCATTTCGCCGTTTGATAGTGCTGAACCATTGCATTTTGCGCATGGAGAACACCTTTTGGCTTACCAGTAGAACCAGACGTATAGTGAAGAATTAAACCGTCTTCGCGGCCTAACCATTCGATATGTAATTCTTTTGAAGCTTGTTCAAATAAAGGATTGAACGCTACTGTTTTACCACCTTCTTCTACATTATCTCCAACAAGAAAGACTGTTTTTAAAGCTGGTAAATCATTTAATGGTATACGCTCTAACAATTCAGGAGTTGTAATTAACACCTTTGCTTCGCTATCTTCTAAACGATCACGAACTGCGCCTTCCATAAATGCTTCAAATAGCGGTCCAACAATTGCTCCTAATTTCACTGCACCTAAAAGCGCGAAATATAATTCTGGAGAACGTGGCATAAAAATAAAAACGCGATCGCCTTTTTCAACATCGCCATAATTTTTTAGGACGTTTCCTGCTTTATTAGAAAAATCCTTCATTTCCTTAAATGTATATTTCTCTTTTCGCGATCCATCTTGATAATAAAGGGCTACTTTATTTTTTCGATCAGATTTCGCATGCTTATCAATTGCTTCATACGCCATATTTACTCGGCCTGTCTCATTCCAAGTAAAATTTTTATTAACCTCTTCCCAGTTAAAATTCGCGTATGCCTCTTCATAATTCGGCAAATTATTTTCTCCTTTAATGACAGGAAGCGTTTCTACTTTCATACTTTACATCCCCCTCCTATGTATTCTATTATCTATTATAATGATATTATTTAAAATTTTCAGTATATTTGTTGATTTTTAGACAAATTTTTAATGACAAAATTCGATTCACATCGCATATATTATAAAGTACGATATTAATAGATTCACAAACCCTCAAGGTGGTGAGCAATACATTGATTCATAAAAAAATATATAATGCTAGAAACTTGAAAACAGCGAAAGGCACTTTAATTATTGAAGGTCCTGTCTCTACCCATAATCTTGAAATGTATGAATTCCATCCAGATTTAATTGCGTTTCGTCCTGCCGAGCAGCAATATAAAGCAATTGTCGAAATTTCTAAATTACCAGAAGCACGTCTCATTATTGCTAGACATGACCAAACGATTGTTGGATATGTTACATATTTGTATCCCGATCCGCTCGAACGATGGTCAGAAGGAAAAATGGAAAACTTAATTGAGCTCGGGGCAATTGAAGTCGTCCCAGCCTTCCGTGGGTGCTCTGTCGGAAAGAACTTATTAGAAGTGTCTATGATGGACGATTATATGGAAGATTACATTATATTGACGACTGAATATTATTGGCACTGGGATTTAAAACAAACAGGTTTAAATGTTTGGGAGTACCGAAAAGTAATGGAAAAGATGATGAATGCTGGTGGTTTACAATGGATGGCTACAGATGATCCTGAAATTTGTTCACATCCTGCCAACTGTTTAATGGTCCGCATCGGTAATCGCGTCGATACGGATTCTATTCAAGCATTTGACCGTCTACGTTTTCACAATCGTTTTATGTATTAATAAAGGGGGCAACTGGAATGATTGTAGAAGAAATTATGAATCAAAATGTAGTTACGCTACATCCAAACGATACAATCGAAACAGCAATCCGAACGATTCGCACGAAAGGAATTCGGCACATTCCAATTGTCGATCAAAATAATCACGTCGTAGGCATTATTTCTGATCGGGATGTAAGAGATGCAAGTCCGTCTATTCTAGATGAACAAGTTTCACTCGATATGCTGAAGCAACCGCTCGAACTTATTATGAAACATCCTGTAATGACTTGCCACCCTCTCGATTTCGTTGAGGAAATTGCTACTTTATTTTTTGAAAATAAAATTGGCTGCCTTCCTGTTACAAAGGCTGGTAAGTTAGTTGGTATCATCTCAGAATCTACAGTACTGCACACGTTAGTAAAATTAACAGGAGCACATCAACCAAGTTCACAAATTGAAATTCAAGTAAAAAATGAACCTGGTATTCTTGGAAAAGTCGTTGCTATTTTTAGTGATTTACAAATAAATATCGTGAGCGTTCTCGTCTATCCAGCAAAAGATGAGAATGATAAAGTACTTGTTTTCCGCATTCAAACGATGAATCCGCTAAAAGTGATTGATGCACTTGAAGCAGAAGGCTACCGCGTATTATGGCCAAACATCATGGGGATACAAGCATGAGTAGCGCGTTTATTTATTCGGATGACTTTCGGGGCTATTCATTTAGCCCTGATCATCCTTTTAACCAACTGCGCGTCACACTTACGTATGATTTATTACAAAAGGGCGGTTTCATCTCTCCCTCTCAAATCATCTCACCACGGATGGCTACAGATGAAGAGATTGCCTACGTTCATACAGAGGAGTACATACATGCGGTAAAACGTGCTGGAGAAGGAAAGTTAGAAAAATCAATTGCGATGACATATGGACTCGGAACAGAAGATACACCGATGTTTCCAAATATGCACGAGGCAAGTGCACTGCTCGTTGGCGGTACGTTAACAGCTGTCGATGCTGTTCTTTCTGGAAAAGTAAAACACGCACTTAATTTAGGCGGCGGCTTACATCACGGCTTCCGTGGCAAGGCATCTGGTTTTTGTATTTATAACGATAGTTCCATCGCAATGAAATACATTCAAAAGAAATACGGTTTACGTGTTTTATATATTGATACAGATGCTCATCACGGTGATGGTGTACAGTGGTCATTTTACGATGATCCTAACGTATGCACCATTTCATTACACGAAACCGGACGTTATTTATTCCCTGGAACTGGCGCTGTAAATGAACGTGGACAAGGTAATGGCTATAGTTATTCTTTTAACGTTCCACTCGATGCTTTTACAGAAGATGAATCGTTTCTAGAATCATATCGAACTGTCGTAAAAGAAGTTGCCGCATACTTTAAACCGGATATTATTTTAACGCAAAACGGAGCCGATGCGCATTATTACGATCCACTTACACACCTTTGTGCAACGATGAATATTTACCGTGAAATACCGAAGCTCGCTCGCGAAATCGCTAATGAATATTGCGACGGTCGCTGGATCGCTGTCGGCGGCGGTGGCTATGACCACTGGCGCGTCGTCCCAAGAGCGTGGGCGCTCATTTGGCTCGAAATGAACAACATCCAAAACATCTCAGGTTATCTCCCTCCAGAATGGATTGACGCTTGGAAAGGACAAGCAGAAACAGAACTTCCCCTCACATGGGAAGATCCAGACAACATGTATAAACCTATCCCCCGTAAACCAGAAATTGAAGAAAAGAATGCATTAACTGTAGCGAAATCCCTTGAAATTATTCGGAATAATATGACAAAATCTTTGTACTAAACGAAAAGGAGGCTCGTTTTTTAATAGCCTCCTTTTATTTATTGTCGATTTCTGTCAGTAAGTCGATATATTTTAATAATCGCTGATATATTTCGAGTTGCGCCGATATATTCTAATAATCGCTGATATATTTTCATTTCATAACAGCCTGGCCCAACTTTTACGAGAAAAGGTCGTGATATTATGTGGAAACGACAAATGCTCCGCACGAAACGTGGTACATTTGAACTCTTTACAAAAGGGAATGGTGAACCGCTTTGTGTTACACACCATTATTCACAATTTAATGAAACTGGTGATTACTTTGCGGATGTTTTTACTGCTACGCATCGTGTATTTCTCATTAATTTACGAGATGCCGGTAGCTCTGTAACCGCCCAGTCAGAAAACAAATTAAGCATGATTGAAACAATCCACGACTTAGAAGCAATACGAGAAGCATTACAACTTCCAACATGGCATTTCGCCGGTCATTCAACAGGTGGTATGCTCGGAATTTTGTATGCGATTACATATCCGAATTCCTTACAATCATTAGTCGTAACCGGAGCTGCAGCAAGTGATTATACGAAAACATCAAACTGTATTTACCATTCCTACCATCCACAATTTCATTATATGCAAGAACTAATCGAGAACTTGAAAAACCCTCATCTTACAAATGAAGAGCGAAAGGAACTATCTACTAAGAGAACAAAATTATCATTGTATAAACCAGAAAACTATAACTTTTATTTTTGTAGACCGATCAAAAAAACAATGTCCACCAGCCGCATGAACGCTTTCGCTCATGAATATTCTTCATTTGATTTAAGAGAGTCTTTACCTTCTATTAAAACAAAGACACTTATTATGTGCGGACGACACGATGTGCAGTGCCCAATTCAATATTCTATCGAGATGCATGAGGGTATACGTAATTCTATCTTTATTCCATTTGAGGACAGTAACCATTATCCTTTTTTAGAAGAGGCTACCCACTTTATTTCTATCACACAAGAATTTTACAAAACGTTATAACAGGGAAAATCCAGTTTTGAGTTCAGTTACTATTAAAAAAATCTAAATAAATAACATATGAATTCACAGACTAATGTACTAATAAAAGCTCAAAGTCTCTATATGACTTTGAGCTTTATTTTTTAGAAGAAAAACTTCATACTATAATAAAATAAAAGATAAAAAGAAAAAAGGACTAAACCTAAATCAATAAATACTGACTTTTTATCTCCTTCTTTTACGCTGATCGTAATACCAAACATACTTCTAACCATCCAAAAAGCCACCAAAAATAATCCACCTAAATGGTCATTTGTATAATCTTTATCATAAAACATTTGTATTGCACCAATAATTAATAAAATAAGTATGATATTAGTCCCAATCTTTAAAGCCTTGTTTGATTTAATATTCTTTCGTACATCCCCCAAAACCTAACACTTCCTCTCAAACCATCCTGCGTTTTATTTCTCTTTATATTTTAACACGAATTACCTAATATTCCCTTTAAAATTCAAATCATAAGTGTAATACACTATTACGCATATAAAAAACCTGTCAACACTTTGACAGGTTTACTACACATTAAAACGATAACCAGCTCCCCATACCGTTTCAATATATTGCGGGTGGGCAGGATCTCTTTCAATTTTTTCACGTAACTTTCTAATGTGAACGACAACAGTAGCTAAATCGCCAGCAGAATCTAATCCCCAAATACGTTCAAATAACTGTTCTTTATTTAATACTTGGTTTGGGTGCGTTACAAAGAATGTTAATAAATCAAATTCCTTCGTTGTAAACGCGATTTCTTCATTGTTTATAAAAACTTTCCTCGCTCGTTGATCGATAGAGATTCCATGAATATATAACGTATCACGTTGCTTACTTACATTTCCTGATAATCTTTCATAACGAGAAATATGTGCCTTTACCCTTGCGACTAATTCACTTGGGCTAAACGGTTTCGTTATATAATCATCCGCTCCTAATCCGAGTCCGCGAATTTTATCTATATCTTCTTTTTTGGCTGAAACAAGTAAAATCGGAATATCTTTTATAGCACGTATTTGTTTACAAATTTCGAATCCATTCATTTTCGGAAGCATAATATCTAAAATAATTAAATCATAGTCTTCTTGCAGAGCCATTTGTAAGCCTATTTCTCCAGAATGCTCTACATCAACTTGAAAATCACTAATTTCTAAATAATCTCGCTGTAATTCTGCAATACTTACTTCATCTTCTATTAGTAAGATTCTTTTCAATTTACTCACCACATTTCTCTACTTTTTCCAATGAGAAGAAAATGCTTGTGCCTTCTCTAGGCTCACTTTCCGCCCAAATTTCTCCGCCATGTTCTTCCACAATTTGCTTCGCAATCGCTAAACCAAGTCCACTTCCACCTGTGCTAGAGTTTCGAGATTGCTCTGCACGATAAAACCGTTCAAAAATATAAGGAAGTGTATCAGATTCTATACCTGATCCATTGTCCATCACTTTCACAATAACTTTATCGTTATCACTCGATACTGTTACAGCAATTTTTTTCTCTTCTTTATCCATGTATTTCACACTATTATGAATTAAATTTGATATCACTCTATTTATCTTTTCGCAATCAGCCGTTACATATAGTGGTGATGGATGTAATTGTAAGTACACTTCTATACCTTCTTCACTTAAATCCATCTGCATCTCTTCTATTAATTCCTGCATAAACATATTTAATTCAACCGTTTCAAACTGGAATGGGACTCGATTCAAATCGAGCTTCGAAAATAAAAATAGTTCATCAATGAGTGTATCCATATGTTTTGCTTTCGTATGAATCGTTGTTAAATACTTATCCATTTTTTCCGGGGTATTTGCTACCCCGTCCTTTATTCCTTCCACATATCCGATAATAGATGTAATCGGTGTTTTCAAATCATGGGAGATGTTTGAAATGAGCTCTTTTCGATTTTCTTCATACTGCGTTTGTACTTCAATCGACTCTTTTAACTTCTTCCTCATTTCCTCAAACCCTTGATTCAATTGACCTATTTCATCATGTGATGTAACTGGAATTTGAAATTCTAAATTCCCTTCTTTAATTCTCTCCGTCGCATCTTTCAATACAAAGATTGGTTTTATCACACTTTTTGAGACGAAATAGCTTACTAACCCAATGAGCAAAATGGCTAACAGTAAAAGTGCTACGAACAAAATCGGAAATAATTTTTGTGTAAGATCTACAAACGAACTTTGCTTTTTTAGTACAAATATACTCCCTTCTTCATTATTTTGAAAAGAAAAATCAAATTTTACATACCGATAAAATGTATCGCCTAGTTCCGTTGTACCACGACTATTAATATTTGCTGCTTCAAATTTCGGAAGGGCTTCTGTTACAGTCGAACTTTCAAAACCCTTTGTAGCATAAGAAATGGTTTCTCCCTTTCTTACAACTATTTTCACACCTTCTTTTTCAAGTGATGCAACGAACGATTCATCTAATAGTTGATATTGATGTTGCTTTGCCGCTCCTTTCAATTCAAGATACGCATTCTCTTCTTCTGGAGTCAGCGGCTTTTGAATATAAGAACTTTTATAAAAATTTTTCACTGCTTCCAAGTCACCTGTTATGGAAAATACAATTAAAAATCCCGCAACTAAAATAAGCGTAATGGAGACGAGAATAACAGCGATATAAGAAAATAAAAATCTTGTTTTAATAGACATCATTTACATCCTCACTTTATCACGCTATTTGTGGGCAGTAAGACTTCCACCTCAAAATTCGGTTAAAACAAAAAGTTAGATGAAAGTCGGGCTACCCGTAAACGCCCGATTGATTCAACTTTCATATTCATAAGCATAAAAATATATGTTCAATTACTCAAGCGATTTTATAGTAATTTTAGCGTCAGTTTATAAAAATTTAATGTTCTTATTTTACAGTTGAAATTAGGAGGTTGAAATTCCATGTTCAAAAAAACATTAAGCATGATATGTTGTGTAATTTTTTTACAAGGATGCTCGCAAGAACAAGAAGTAAAAAAGGAGATGACAAACATGGAGACTGCACTACTAGCAGCTACTGAAAAAAACGAAACGAACACTGTTATATCTTTATTAAAACAAGGAGCAAATATAAATGCAACGGATAGTCAAGGACGCACCCCGCTTATGATTGCCACATACAAAAATGATATAAAGACCGCGAAAGCTCTTATCGATGCTGGCGCCGATGTAAATATCCAAGATAATATAAAAAACAATCCATTTCTATACGCCGGTGCGGAAGGTTACTTAGACATTTTAAAACTAACAATTGATGCTGGTGCGGATCCAGCACTTACGAATCGTTACGGTGGAACAGCTCTTATCCCAGCCTCAGAACATGGCTATATTACTGTTATAAAAGAACTCCTCACGCGAACAAATATCGATGTAAACCATGTCAATAATCTCGGATGGACAGCTTTAATGGAAGCTATCGTACTAAGTAACGGCGATGAAACACAACAACAAGTCATTCGCCTGCTCATTGAACACGGCGCAGATGTAAACATTCCCGATAATGATGGTGTCACCCCACTAGAGCATGCTCGTGCTCATAATTTTGAAGAGATAGAGAAGATTCTAGTAGAAGGACGTAAGTAAAAAGCTAACTTTTGCCTTCCTCCCCCACCCTATGCTACATTTAACCCGTTACATCAATATTGATAGGGTGGGAATACAAATGAATAAACCTAAAATTGGGATGATTGGACTTGGAAGTATTGCACAAAAGGCATATCTTCCAACACTTACGAAAGAATTAGATTGGCATTTTGTTGGGGCATTTACACCTAACGCGGAAAAAAGAAAACAAATTTGTCAGCAATACCGTATTCAAGACTTTCATTCTATTGAAACGTTAGCTTCAGAATGTGATGCAGTTTTCGTTCATAGTTCCACTGCTACACATTATGAAATCGTTTCTGAACTTCTGAAAAAAGGAATCGATGTTTATGTAGATAAGCCGTTAGCAGCTACAGTAGAACAAGCTGAAAAACTAGTCGAATTGAGCGAAAAATACAATCGAAAATTAATGGTCGGATTTAACCGCCGCTTCGTTCCTATGTACGTTGCTGCAAAAGAACAGGCTAATGCTATTTCATGGATTCGAATTGAAAAACACCGTACAAATAAAGTGGGGCCAAATACGTACGACTTTACTATGTTAGATGATTATTTACATATTGTAGATACTGCTCGCTGGTTAGCTAATGATGACCTTAACGTCGTTCATAATATGATGCAAATAAATGAGAAAAATGAACTTCTTTACGGCCATCATACATATACAACAACAAACGGACTATTACTTTCAACAGCAATGCACCGCCATGCTGGTACAAATTTAGAACAAATTGAACTTGTAACAGCAGGAAAAATCATTCGCGTAAGAAATATGAATACATTTGAAATCGAACAGGAAAATTCCGTTTCACAAAGCGGTTCTCCCTCATGGGAAACGACGTTAAAGCAGCGTGGTTTTGAAGATGCTGTTCATCATTTTATTGAATGTGTACACGGAGATACGAAGCCTGTTGTAGATGGATTAGAAGGATTAAAAACGCAACAAATGCTACAAACTCTACTTGACAAAGTAAATAAAAATTAAAACGGATACATTTTTCAGAATTTACTTTCATTCCCATTTCCCCTTTATTTCTCTCGTAAATTTCTATAGAATATGTTGATAGGAATTATAAATTTCATAATGAAACGTGGAAAGGATGGGATTAACACATGTGGAACGAGTTTAAAAAGTTCGCTTTCAAAGGGAATGTAATTGATTTAGCTGTCGGGGTTGTAATCGGTGCTGCATTCGGTAAAATCGTTAGTTCTTTAGTAAAAGATATCATCACACCATTACTTGGTATGGTATTAGGTGGCGTTGACTTTACAGATTTAAAAATCACATTTGGTAAGTCATCTATTATGTATGGTAACTTCATCCAAACAATTTTTGACTTCTTAATTATTGCAGCAGCTATCTTTATGTTTGTTAAAGTATTCAACAAACTAACTTCTAAAAGAGAAGAAGAAAAAACAGAAGAAATTCCAGAACCAACAAAAGAAGAAGAACTTCTTGGCGAAATTCGCGACTTATTAAAACAACAAAATTCTTCTAAAGATAGAGCATAATTGAACGGATAAAAAGGCATGCCCCTCTCGGGACATGCCTTTTTTATATGTTATAACGTTTCCGAATTCATATGAATAAATAAAATAATACCAGCAACCATAAGTACCATAATACTACCTGCAAATAGTGTAATACCGATGAACATTAAACTTGTGCTCATGTCCACTGATACACTTTCAGTAAAAATAGAAATTACATACGTGATAAGGGCAATTCCTGCAAGAATACTTCCTGGAACAAATCGCTTTAAGCCATTTTGTTTTAACGTCATATATGCAAAAAAAGCAGTCGTGCAAAGCGTAATTATCCAAAGAATGATCATCTTTTCTCCCCCCTCACAAACCTTTTCTTTCTATTATACATGACATTGCCCTATAATAGTTGAATTTGCACTTATGTGACATATAACAAGGGATCCTATTCTATATTATAGCCTAGAATAACATTGCAGGAAGAAAATCGATTTTCGTTACAAATAAATGGTTGTTTTTCCCTTTTGTTGATATAATTGTTATATATAAATATTCTTTGTAAGGGAGTGTTCATAATGATATGGATTTCACTAATCGTATTAGCCTATTTCATCATTCTCGTCCCAATACAGTATAACTACATTAAGATGTTCAAAGAAAAACAGCAAAAAATGAATGTCGCACAAAATGAACTATACGACAAAATGTCTTATGAAGAATCCCAAGTACATTACCATTATCAAAGTAACGTATTTACAATACCAGCTTCACTTGTAGCAAGTATTGTTTATAAAGTGAAACATTCGGCATAAGGAGATTTCCCAAATGTACGCTGTAAAATTATTGTTTGAATCTGTTCATTCAGGTGAGCCTAATCCTAGTAAGATAGATGAGCATTATGAAGAGAATCACGATACGCTTTTTGAAGAAAGTATCATTCTCGTTAAAGCGAACAGTTTAGAGGAAGCTCATGATCTAGGGAAAAAGATCGCTATACAATCAGAAAATACGTACGATAATGTATACGATCAACAAGTAACATGGAAGTTTCAAAAAGTACTTCATGTTTTTGAGTTAGATGAAACGCCATTTGAAACAGGAAAAGAATTGTACGCAAGATTTTTACACGTTAAGAAAAATGAAACTGTAGATACAGTAGTTAAAAAATACTATCCTGAATATGAATAAAAGCTCACAGCAATCGCTGTGAGCTTTTTTATACTTACTTCGTTGAATCTCTAAATTGGATACGGTGAGGTAAGATAACAGTGTGATCTTCCACTTTTTCTTTGTTCATATACTTTGTTAATAAACGCATTGCTACTGCACCGATATCATACATTGGCTGTACAACTGTTGAAAGCTGCGGGCGTACCATTAGTGCAAGGCGTGTATTATCGAAACCAAGTACTTCTATATCAGTTGGTACGTTTAATCCAGCATCTTGAGCTGCGTGGATTACACCTAGTGCCATTTCATCAGAAGATACGAAGATAGCTGTTGGCTTTTCATCCATACTCCAAAGCTTTTCGAATGCTTCGATACCTGAATCATATGTGTAATCTCCATCGATTACAAGATTTTCATCATATGAAATACTTGCTTCTTCTAAAGCTTTTTTATAACCTTGTAACTTTTTAGCGCTTCCCGCTTTATCAATGAAAGGACCAGAGACGAAACCGATACGTTTATGTCCTTGCTCAATAAAGTGCTTCATTGCATCGTAAGCTGCTTGTGTATAATCAATATTTACTGATGGCGTTTCATTTTGCTCATCAAATGATGCTGCTAATACAATCGGTACTGGAGACTTTTTAAATTCTTCAATGTGAATGTCTGTAATATCTTCACCCATGAAAACAATTCCGTCTACTTGTTTTCCAAGCATCGTATTTAATAAATGGAACTCTTTCTCTTTGTTTTGGTCAGAGTTACTTAAAATGATGTTATATTTGTACATTGTTGCGATATCTTCAATTCCACGAGCAAGTTCTGCATAAAACGTATTTGAGATATCAGGAATAATAACACCCACTGTAGTTGTCTTCTTACTTGCTAGTCCACGTGCTACCGCATTTGGGCGGTATCCTAAACGATCAATTGCTTCTAATACTTTCTTTCTTGTTGTAGGCTTTACATTTGGGTTACCGTTCACAACGCGAGATACGGTAGCCATTGAAACGTTCGCTTCGCGCGCTACATCATAGATTGTTACGTTCATCTCATCGCACACTCCTTCTATTTTTGTTATCTATTTTTATGTATCGGTTACTTGAATGAAAAAAAGACATCAACTCTATTTGCAGATGCCACCAATCGTCCCGAGTTCTTCCTTTTACTAATGATACGATAAAAACGCAGGCTCATACAATATTTTCCCGCAAAAGTTTCGAAAAAATTCGCTTCTTTTCTCGTATTTTCGTATTTTTTATGAAAAAAAGGGTATTTTTTGTAAAAATATAGATGTTTCATAAGTAGAAACCGTATTTTAAACCGTACGATAGTAAATGAAATTGATATGAGCGATTTTTCAAATATATTGACCACACCTCAAATTATATCGGCGATTATCCGCATATTTCGACCACAACTCAAATTATATGAGCGATTTTTCGCATATATCGATTACAACTCAAATTATATGAACAATTTTTTAAACATATCGATTTACCAACAAAAATCGAACACAACAGGCACTATATAATAGAGAGGAAACTGTTCCAAAATGTTTTTTGGAATGCTTATTTCTTTTTTGTGATTTACTTCCAAATACTTTTAATTCTTTCATAAAGTCATTGAACTGTGAGATATTCATTTACTGCGCTGCATCTGCACCAATTGCCATCGCTGCTTTTGCAGCTGGTGGCAGAAGGTCACGTTGCCCTGTAGAATGCGTAACATCGACAACGATAGGTAAATGTGTTTCTTTCTTTAAAATCGATACAGCGGAGATATTAAGCGTATTACACGTCGCTCTTTCATACGTGCGAATACCTTGTTCACATAAAGACAACTTATTATAGCTGGTACATATACAATTATCACACGATATACCGCAATGAATTACTATAAAAAAACATCGAACATTTTCACTCACAATAAAAAAAGACAGTTTAAAACTGTCTTTTTTTACAAGAAGGAAACAAACGGTTTATCGCTGTTTTTCTCTTTTACAATAACTGCCTCGATTTTACTCTCGGACTTTATTTGTAATTGTACTTTCGCATCTTTAGGCAATTTCTCTAACATACCTTGAGCAGCCATTTGAGTAAGAGCCATTAATTCTGTTTTACCATTATATTTAATAACAATATTCATATTTAATGTATCCATTTGATTTTTCTTATAAGTAACTTTAGCATTAACTGGGATAAAATCTCCAGGAGAAAACTCTTTTATTGCCTTACCAAATTCACTTATTTTTGTATTATCTTCTCCATGTGCTTGTGTAAATTCATCAGAAGGATATGAATACGCTTTTTCATCGATTGTATTCCAACTTCCAAGGTTCGTATCATTTTTTTGAACGGTAGCACTAGCAATATACGTACCATTTTTTAACGAACTTGTACTTTCTTGTTTAAAAATAGCAAACGTAATTGGAGATTTGTTATATTTATCATTTTTATTAATAGCTTCTATAAGTTGTTTAGCAACTTCAGTACCTTTAGAAATGGCTTCTTCATTTGATACACTTGTAGACATAGATAAACCAATCATGACACCAGATAAACTTAATTCATTTGAATTCTGTTTCCCGAAATAGTCTTGTTCTATAATATTCGTTAAAACTGGTGCTTCTACTTTCGCGACTAGTTCATCAATTAACTTCTCTGGAATATACTGATTTAATTGTAATACGTGATTTTCTGTATCAAATTGTTGCATTGCAATATTCATTAAACCATTTTCATACTCTGCTAAATCTAATTTAGAATTTGTTTTTATATTAGCTGTATTAATAACCTTTTGTTCTTTTAAAGGAATAACAGTTCTATAATAATCTTTAGAAACAGCAGTTCTCGGAATCATACTTTTTTCTTTTGTATCTTTTTGTATAACTTCATCCTTCTTGCTAATCGTATTATTACTACAAGCTCCCAGTAATAAGCTTACGACTGCGAAGGATAATGCCATTTTCTTCATTACTTAAAACCCACTTTCAACAATCTAATTATTTAGTTTGAACTATTCATAGTGTACCATTAAATATATTTCAACAAAAACAAAAAAAAGAAGCAAGCACCTTTAGCTTGCTTCTTTTTACTTTATATTCTCTTCTAAAGCATCTTTTTTAATATTCCAATGAGAAGTATTCCATACTACTAGCCCATCTTTTATGTATAACACTTGTGGTGATTCGTGCTTAATACTGTACTGTTCTGCAACACGATTCGAAACATCTCTCGCATCTTGCACGTATAAGTAATACGCTGGTACTTCTCTTTCTTCATTGCAGTACGCTTGAAACTCTGTGTATGCACCATGACTAATCGGACATGTCGTACTATGTTTAAAAAGAACATAAGGCTCGTTCTTTTCTACTAAGACTTCAAGCTCTTCAATTGTTTCAAGTTTTGTCATATTCATCAAGATTCACCTCTCATACGAAATCTAGAGCGCTTCTCGTTCTTTTCAGCTTTTTTCTCAATTTTTTCTAATTTACGCTCTTCTTTTTCAACCTTCTTCTCTTGTCTCGATGCACGGTAATGATTGTATACTTCAATCGCCGCACTACTCCACTGTACAACTTGCGCTACTTTATCTGCATTATTTTCAATTTCGTCCGTAACAGACTCTGATACATTACGAAGTTTCGTATTTAAAGAATGGATTGTTGTTCCAATTCCATCTACACCTGCTACCACTTTATTTAATGATTGCGACTTCTGTTGAATATCATCAGCTAACGCATTTGTTTTATGTAATAATTGCTCCGTCTCTACACTAATTCCTTGCATTTGCTTTTCTAAACCTTCTAACGTGCTCGCAACGTTTTCTAACGTCTTCTGAACCGATAACAACGTTCTACATACATACACTACTAACACAGCAAAAGCAACCGCGATAATAGCCGCACTTACATATAAAAGAACTTGCATTTCATCACTTCCTTTATCTTTTTTCATACTTTATCCTATTATACAATCATTTTCCGTTTCATTCTAATCCCTATCTTTTCATTAGAATTTTCATACTTATTCGTTAACTTTAACATAAATGATTCAACAAATTCCACTAAGTAGGTTACAATAAGAAAGGATACATAATTAGTAGGGAGGCTTTACATATGAAAGATCCACGCATTGAAAAGTTAGCATACAATTTAATTAACTACTCTATTCGCTTACAAAAAGGCGAGAAAGTATTAATTGAAAACTTTGGCTTACAAAAAGAACTTGTAACTGCACTTGTAAAAGAAGCATATGCAGCTGGTGGTTTCCCATTCGTTTCTTTAAAAGATCATCAAGTAGATCGCTCTTTATTAATGGGTGCTACTGAAGAACATTTTGAACAAATCGCCGCATATGAAGCGAGCGTAATGAAAGATATGGACGCTTATATCGGGCTTCGCTCTGGCGACAACATTAACGAACAAGCTGACGTTCCAAGTGAGCGCATGAAAGTTCACGGTCAAACAGTTGGTAAAAAAGTTCATAGAGACATCCGTGTTCCGAAAACACGCTGGGTTGTTCTTCGCTACCCAAATGCTTCTATGGCACAGCTTGCTAAAATGAGCACAGAAGCTTTCGAAGACTTCTACTTCGAAGTATGTAACTTAGACTACGGTAAAATGGATAAGGCGATGGATAGCCTTGTTACATTAATGAATAAAACAGATAAAGTTCGCCTAACTGGTCCTGGAACTGACTTAACATTCTCTATTAAAGACATTCCAGCTATTAAATGCTCAGGTCATTTAAACATTCCAGACGGTGAAGTATACTCTGCACCAGTTCGTGATTCTGTTAACGGTACAGTTTCTTACAACACACCATCTCCTTACAACGGTTATACATTTGAAAATGTACAACTTAAGTTTGAGAACGGCCAAATCGTTGAAGCAACTGCAAACGATTCAGAGCGCATTAACAAAATCTTTGATACAGACGAAGGTGCACGCTACGTTGGTGAATTCGCAATTGGCGTAAACCCATACATCTTACATCCAATGGGAGACATCCTATTCGATGAAAAAATCGATGGTAGCTTCCATTTCACTCCTGGACAAGCTTACGACGATGCATGGAACGGCAACAACTCTAACATCCACTGGGATTTAGTATGCATCCAGCGCCCTGAATATGGCGGCGGCGAAATTTACTTCGACGACGTACTAATCCGTAAAGACGGACGCTTCGTTGTATCTGAACTAGAAGCTTTAAATCCTGAGAACTTAAAATAATAATAAAAACGCTCGGGATTTTTTCCGAGCGTTTTTTTATCTTCACTCTATATTGAGCTACTTTTCTCCCTTTTTGTTTGCTGGAAGTGAAAATAATACAAAAGCGCCACTGCAATAGTACCAATCAATATCGGAACATATAAAGGCAGATCCCATTTCATATATACTCTAGTGCAGCCAACAATCACGAACAAAATTTCCAAGCAAAACAAAGGTTTTACATATTTCATTTCTTCCCTACCATTTCTATTTTCACATTTGGATTTTCTTTTTCTACAAGTGATACAAACTGCGTCATATCTTGCGGCATCGCAATCATATGTACTTTGTATGCATTCGTCGTAATTTCAAGGGACTTCCCAACTTGACGAATTATTCTTATCTCTTTCAATACGATATCATCATTTAAAATACCGTACTTTAGCACGCCATTTTCTACTTTATGTTTTTTAATAAATACTTCCCAAACGAGTGGTACATTTACAATAAAGCATAAACCCATCCCAATTAATGCTGACATCCACTGCTCTTTATTTGCGAAAAGCATGACAAGTGGATATACGAACATAAAAACTAACGTGAGACAAACGAAAATTACTACCGACTTACTTCTTTGAATCGGAATGTTCATACACGCACCCCCTAACTTAAATTATAACATTTTTTTCCATTTTAGTTCATAAAAAAAGGCCATTTCTACATGACCTTTTTCACAATGTACCTATAAAATTTCTTATCTACCTGTAACACTGGAAAGTTTTTCGGCAACTTGTCTATACTCACACTTTGAAAACCATTCTTTTCATAAAAACGATGTGCAGCTAAAAATTTCACTGTTGTTCCTAAGTAAATATCCTTCAATTTTTTATCCTCAGCCCATGAAATTGCTTTTTGAAGCAACATATGTGAGGCGCCCCATTCTTTTCCACGAAACTCTTTTTGTACGAACATTTTTCTTAGCGCTACTTGATGATTCTCAATATCTAATAAAGCTACTGTTCCAACTACTTTACCATCATAAATTGCTACCCAAAAGTTTCCGTGATCCTTTTGATAGAATGTTTCTATTTCAAGTAAATCAGGTTGCTCTTCTTTCGTAATGGGAACATTATACTCTTTTTGCTGAATATGAACGATAAGATCTACTACTTCCTCTTGAAACGTACTTTCATACGGAATAATACGAATCTTCTCGTTCATCGAATATCCTTCCATTCTGAAGCTAGTAAACTATATACAGCGATATCATGAAAATGATCATATATCCATTCATCATCTCTTAAAATACCATCTAATGTAAACCCTAAACGTTCTGGAATCGCGCGGCTTTTCACATTTTCAACACCGCACCTGATTTCAACTTTATTCAGCTTTAAATTTTCAAATGCATAATGAAGTACAGCCTTTACGCTACGCGTCATAATGCCTTTCCCACCAGCATCTTCTGTAAGATAATATCCAAGACTCGTCGCTTTCTTCCCCCAGCTTACCGGATGAATTCCTACCATTCCAACGAGCTTTCCTTTGTAACGTATACCACTTTCAAAACCGTTTCCCTCTGCAAATTTCTTTAACCACATCGGAAAAATCTCATCATAAGCATCAGCAGATTTCGTTCCATCTACCCAAGGGAGCCATCTTCTTAAATGGTTACGATTTTGATCTAATAATTCATATAATTCCTCTTTATGATGTTTTTCTAATAGTTGTAGTTCAATTTCATCATCTACTCTGAGTGTGAACATGTTTTTTAACCCCTTTTTATTTTTCTTATTATTCTAACATCTCAAAATAAAAAATGTTAAATATTCACACTTTCTTTTGATTTTATTTGTATAAAACCGGAAGAATACAATACTCCCGTAACAACTAATATCATCCCTATACATTGTGCGGGTGTTATATTTACTCCTTCTATAAAAGAAATAAGCATTGTAACAACAGGCACTAAATTAAAAAATAAAGATGTTCTCGCTGCACCAATTTGAACAATTCCATTATTCCACCATAAGTAACCAAGCACACTCATTCCCATTGCCATGAAGAGAATCGCTCCCCAAGCTAATAAAGGAACCTCCGAAACGGGTACTATACTTTTTTGCGTGGAAGATATCATAATAAAGGCAAGCGCACCAATCGTCATCGTATATGTCGTCGTTTGTATTGGGCTACCAGCTTTAATAAATCTTCTGCCTAGTACACCGTATAACGCCCAACAAATATTCCCTAGTATAATATAAAAATCCCCTTTAGAAAATGATAAATGTTGTAGTGCGGTAAACGAGCCTTGTGTAAGCACAAAAACAACACCAAGTAGCGCAAGTAACATTCCAATTACTTGGCTCTTCACTATTTTCTCTCGTAAAATGACACTTGCTAATAACGTCGTAACGAGCGGATTTGTCGACATAATAAGTGCACCATTCATAGCTTCTGTATATTTCATTCCTAAAAAGAAAAAGAAGTTAAAGCCGAATACACCAACTATACCAAGCAAAAGGTAATAAGCCCTATTCTGTCTCCATACTTCCCACTCAAAATCTTTTCGTATTTTTAATAGACATAACATCACAAGTGCAGCAATTCCAAAGCGCCATGCCGCTATATGAATCGCTTCGAAATACTGCACCGCATATTTCGAAGCGTTAAATGTCCCACCAGTAAATATCGCAAATCCTAACAGCTGCGCATATACTTTATTCTTCATTGTCAGCCTCCGAGTTTTTCTCTTCTAAAAAACCGTAATAAATTTCTAATTTCTCTTCTGTTAGTTGAACTACTTTTTGCAATTGTTCCTGTTGTTCTTTTAACCGCTCTAAGTGAGTTGTTAAAATTAAAATTCTCTTTTTTACTTTCGTAGGTACTTCCTCTTTCCGCTGCTTGATTTCCTCTATAATACATCCATCACTTGCAAACTCAGCGATTTCTTCTAATGACATTCCAGTTTGCTTTAATGAATATAAGAATTTTAATAGACGCACATCACCTTCTGTATACTGACGAATGCCGCTATTTCGCGTTGGTGGTGGTAATAAACCTAACTTCTCATAATAGCGCAAAGTATGAATCCCCATCCCTGTTAACTCTGCTACTTCACCGATTTTATACATGTTCTCTCCCCCTTGTTTTTACATATTTATCTTACAACCTAGAGTTAACTCTAGGTCAATACGCAAATAAAATGAAACTTTAATCAGTGGGAGTTTTACTGCCCACAAATAGCGGGATAAAATATGAACACAACAAAAAAGACGCACAGCCAAGCTATGCGTCTTTTCTATTACTTCTCTGCAACTTGAACTTCTTTTACGTAAGCTGCTTCGAATTTTTGGATGTCTCCTGCGCCCATGAAAATTAGAACGCCGTTTTTATGTTTCTTTAATACATCCGTTGTTGTATCTGTAATTAGTTCTGCACCATCAATACGCTTTTGCAGATCTTCGATTGTTAAGTCACCTTTGTTTTCACGTGCTGATCCGAAAATATCACATAAGTATACTTGGTCAGCTTTGCTTAGGCTTTCTGCGAACTCATCTAAGAACTTTTCTGTACGTGAGAATGTATGTGGCTGGAATACAGCGACAACTTCACGCTCTGGGTGTTTTTGACGAGCAGCTTCAATCGTTGCGTTAATTTCTGTCGGATGGTGTGCGTAGTCATCGATGATAACTTGCTCTCCCATCGGCTTTTCATTAAAGCGACGTTTTACGCCTTCAAAAGTTGTTAATTGATGTTTAACTGCTTCTACATCAACATTTTCGTAATGGCAAAGCGCAATTACTGCTAATGCATTTAATACGCTGTGGTTGCCGTATCCTGTAATTTTGAACGTGTCATAGTACGTATTACGAACGAATACATCGAATATTGTACCATCTGTTCTCTTTTGAATGTTACGTGCTTGGAAATCATTATCTTCTCCAAATCCATAGAAAATAACAGGTACTTTCGCTTGAATTTTTTGAAGTTCTTCATCATCACCACATGCAATAATACCCTTTTTCACTTGCAATGCCATCTCTTGGAATGCACCAAATACATCATTGATGTCTGCAAAATAATCTGGATGATCAAAATCAATATTTGTCATAATTGCATAGTCTGGATTGTAAGACAAGAAATGACGACGATACTCACAAGCTTCAAATACAAAATACTTACTATTTTCTACCCCATGCCCAGTTCCATCTCCAATAAGGTAAGATGTCGGGTGTGCACCTTGCATTACATGGGCTAACAAACCTGTTGTTGATGTTTTTCCATGTGCACCAGTTACAGCAACACTTGTGTATTGGTTCATAAGGTCACCTAAAAAGTGGTGGTAACGATGTACTGGGATGTTTAATTCTTTCGCTGCTACGATTTCTTCATGCGTATCAGGGAATGCATTTCCTGCAATAATCACTTGTCCTTCTTTAACATTATTTTTATCAAAAGGAAGGATTGAGATATTACGCTTTTCCAACGCTGTTTGTGTAAAGAAACGCTTTTCATAATCAGACCCTTGAACAGTATGCTTCATGTCATGAAGAATTTGTGCTAATGAACTCATTCCTGTTCCTTTAATTCCTACAAAATGGTAAACTGTCATCTTAAAGAACCTCCAACATTTCGAACTAATACAACGGCCTATCTATAAGACAGTATATGAATCTTTTCTTATTTTGGTAATCATCATACATTTTGATGTAGTGAAGTTATTCTTTCTCTTCACTTATCAGGATAAACTCGTACGTACTTCTTTGTATGCCCATATCAAGTCCATTATAGCAAAAAAGAAGCCGCTATACTATGATAACAGAAAAACTGATAGGGTCAATCACCTATCAGTTTTTCTCTCTTTTACATATCTTCTCTTGTTTCTAATTGAACACGCTCTAGACGTGGGTTTGGACGATATTTACGGCCAGCTTTCGCTTCTGGTTTTCCATTTAATTCTACGTTATCACCAGTAAAGCCAATATTCATTTTTAATAAGCTACTTCCTACCCCGTATATATCCACAGGCACGTTTTGAGCTTCAAATTCACGAATACGCTTCTCATCAAATCCACCAGTTACAACGATGTCTACATGCTGGAATCCTTCCTCATCAAGTGCTTTACGAAGTGCAAATACAAGCGATGGGTTTACACCACGTGGATCGAATGTTCCAAGTACTTCTGGGTGACGAATGAAGTATTGATCAATCATTGTACGAGACGTATCGACACGCACGCCTTTTAATGTTGATCCAAATTCACGCGCTACGCGAAGTGCATCTGTAATGACATCATTATTGTAATCAATTAATACAACTAATTCATCTTCTGGGAATTTCTTATGATATGCTTTTGCGGCTTCCACAACATCACCATTAAACATTTGAATTAATGCGTGAGGCATCGTCCCCATACCACTTCTGCCCCACCATTCATTCATCGCATGCGTCGCTTGTGCGCTCATACCTCCGATGTATGCTGCATAACCGTCACCAGCTTGTTGTGTATAATGATCGTCACGGTCTCCCATGAAAATAACTGGTTTTTCTTTATCTACACTACGTGCAGCTTGGACAACGTTATATACGTTTGTCGCAACCGATGTACGACGAGCTAAAATCCCATCAATGACACCTTCTAAAAATCCGAAATTTTCATAAGGACCATGAATTGTTAACACTGTTTCAAATGGACTAATATTATCGCCATCTTTTAAAGAGTTAATTTCAAGTTCCTCAGGATTTTTAGCGAATGTTTGCAGCAATGCAATTACTTCATCTGTTCCGCAAAGAACTGCATTTTCCTTTTGGAAAAATTGCATCGTTACAATACTTTTCGGGCGAAATTCTTCAATGATTTCTCTAGTCTTTAAAAAGTAAACGGCAGAGAACCAACCTTCTCCAACACGTTCGTCAAATTTAAATGTTCTATTTGTTAGTCTATTTATTTCACCTTTTAATTTTAATTCAATTTCTTTCATGTCGCTTTACTCCCTACTTTACTATCCAACATTTTCTCTTAGTATACAGCAAAACCGTTTACTATATATTTGTTTCCTGCATAGCAGCGAATTCATCCTCAGAAATAAGGACATCTCTCGGTTTCGTTCCTCTTCCTTCAGAAATAATCCCTTGCGATTCCATCTCTTCAATGAGACGTGCCGCGCGATTATAACCGATGCGGAATTTTCGCTGTACAGAAGATGTGGACGCTCCCCCTTGTTCTACAACAAATTGACATGCATCTAAAAATAGTTCATCTTCCGACTCACTCTGTTCTGATTTTGCTAATAAATCCTCTTGCTTAAATAAGTAATTCGGCTTCATTTGCTTTTTCACATGATCAACTGTTTTTTCAATCTCATCATCCGATACATATACACCTTGTACACGAACTGGCTTAGATGTACCGTTCCCTAAGAATAACATATCACCACGGCCAAGTAATTTTTCCGCGCCACCAATATCGATAATCGTACGCGAATCAACTTGAGATGATACAGTGAACGCTATACGCGTTGGAATATTTGATTTAATTAAACCTGTAATAACATCTACCGATGGACGCTGCGTCGCAACTAATAAGTGAATACCACAAGCACGAGCTTTTTGGGCAATACGACAAATCGCTTCCTCAACATCACCAGGTGCCACCATCATTAAATCAGCTAACTCGTCAATGACGATAACAATGTAAGGCAATGTCTCACCCGGAATTTCTCGCTCGCTTACAATCGTATTATAACGCGTTAAATCACGAGCACCAGCATGCGCGAACAATTCATAACGGCGTTCCATCTCTTCAACTGCCCACTTTAATGCAGCGGTAGCTGCTTTTACATCCGTAATAACAGGTGCTACAAGATGCGGAACAGAATTATATGGTGCAAGCTCAACCATCTTCGGATCAATTAGTATTAACTTCACTTCATGTGGCTTCGCTTTATATAAAATACTCGTTAAAATTGCGTTAATACACACACTTTTACCAGAACCCGTTGCACCCGCAATAAGTCCGTGTGGCATTTTTCGAATATCGGTTACAATTGGATCACCAGAAATATCAAGTCCAAGCGCAACAGTAAGTGGTGATTCACTCTTTGTAAACACAGGACTTCTTAAAATTTCACGAAGAAATACTGGCTTACTTTCTTTATTTGGAACTTCAATTCCAATCGCACTCTTCCCTGGAATTGGTGCTTCAATACGAATATCTTTCGCAGCTAAACTCAGCTTAATATCATCACTTAAGTTTGTAATTTTATTTACTTTCACACCTGGATCTGGCTGTACTTCAAAACGAGTTACTGCCGGCCCTTGCGATACATTAATAACATGTGCTCCAACATGGAAATTATTAAACGTTGTATCTAACAATTCTTTTTGCTCTTCCAACCATTCCGTATTATCTAACGCTGACTGTTGCGGGATTGACAATAATGCTAATGGCGGAACGGTATATGTTGGTGGTGTTTGTAATACATTTCGCATATCGTTCTCTCTTTGATTTACAACATATGCTTTCTCTTGTGGTTCTGTACTTGAACTTGGCTTTTGTACTTGCCCTGCAACCATTTGTTGTACTGGTCTTTCTTCCACTCGTGATTCTACTACCATTTGTTGCACTGGTTGTTCTTCCATTCGTGATTCTACTACCATTTGTTGCGCTGGTTGTTCTTCCACTTGTGGTTCTACTACCACTTGCTGCATTGGCTTTTCTTCCACTTGTGGCTCTACTACCACTTGCTGCATTGGCTTTTCTTCCACTTGTGGTTCTACTACCACTTGCTGCATTGGTTTCTCTTCCACTTGTGGTTCTACTACCACTTGTTGCACTGGTTGTTCTTCCACTCGTGGTTCTACTACCATTTGTTGCGTTGGTTGTTCTTCCACTCGTGGTTCTACTACCATTTGTTGCGTTGGTTGTTCTTCTAATTGGTGTACAGGCTTATTCTCTACTCGCTCACTCATAGAAGATTGCATTGCACTCGTTCTAGCCGCATGTCTTTCCATTAATCGCGTTCTGTCTTGTTTCAACATAACAACATTAAATGGTACATGACGCTTTTTCTCACGTTTTGGCTCTTCTTTTTGCACAATTGGTTGTTCTTTAGCGACTGGCCCTTCTTCTACAACTGGTTGTTCTTCAGCGGCTGGCCCTTCTTCTGCAACTGGTTGTTCTTCAGCGACTGGCCCTTCTTCTACAACTGGTTGTTCTTCAGCGACTGGCCCTTCTTCTACAACTGGTTGTTCTTCAGCGACTGGCCCTTCTTCTACAACTGGTTGTTCTTCAGCGACTGGCCCTTCTTCTGCAACTGGTTGTTCTTCAGCGGCTGGCCCTTCTTCTACAACTGGTTGTTCTTTAGCGACTGGCCCTTCTTCTACAACTGGTTGTTCTTCAGCGACTGGTTGTTCTTCAGCGACTGGCCCTTCTTCTGCAACTGGTTGTTCTTCAGCGACTGGCCCTTCTTCTGCAACTGGTTGTTCTTCAGCGACTGGCCCTTCTTCTGCAACTGGTTTACTTTCCTCTGTTTCTGCAATTAAAACATTCGCAAAACTTTGGACATCTTCCATCGTTTGTTCATCAGCCTCAGCAACATGTATGAATTCATTTTTTTGTTCAATTGCTTCATCTAATACCATTTCTTGCTGCGTTTCCTCAAGTTCTACAATTGCTTCTACTTCAGACCCCTCTGTTTCTGCAATTACTTCTGCTTCTTCAGTTTCTTCCATTTCCGCCATTACTTCTGCTTCTTCAGTTTCTTCTGCTTCCACCATTACTTCTGCTTCTTCAGTTTCTTCTGCTTCCACCACTACTTCTGCTTCCGCCACTACTTCTGCTTCCGCCATTACTTCTGCTTCTTCAGTTTCTTCTGCTTCCGCCATTACTTCTGCAACTTCTCCAAGCTCTTCTGGTATTTCCACAATGATTGTTTCTTCAAGTTTTTCTTCTGCTTTGACAATCACTGATTCTTCTGGAGCTTGCTTTTCTACTTCCATAATAGGTTGTTCTATTTCTGTATTACATTTAATTTCTTCTGATAATATTGTATCCTCGTGCTCTACTTTGGAATCTACTAATTCCTCTTGTAAAATGTTTTCATTTAGCACCACTACATCTTTTTCTTGCTCTGCATCTTCCATACGCTCAGCTACCGTTTTATGAAGTAATTCATCCGCTGAAATTTCCTGCGGTGTATTTATTTCTTGAATTACTTCTTTTTCTTCTACTACTGGCTCTTGGCGCTCAATTTCATAACCGTTTTTCTCGAGCCATTGATCAACAACTGACTTTTCTTCCTTTTTACTCTGTTGACCTTGCTGATCAACGTCTTGATGACTAGAAGAAGTCGGTGCTTTTCCTTCTGAGAAATAAGATAATGTATACCCTTTTTTCTCTAACCATGCATCAACGACTGATTTGCCCTCTACAGATATTTCAAGATCTTCTCTTTCCTTTTCTTCCTCCTGCTTTTCTTCCTTTTTCTCTACTGAAGGACGATTATATCCATAAATCGGCGAAATCATTTCTGTTGGACGAAATGGTCTACGGCTACTTTCTTGCGGCGATACAGATACTTTTTTTACGACTGGCTCTGGATCCGGTTCATATTGCACTTCCGGCTCTTCGTATGTAGAAACTGCATTCTCCACATACTGCCGTCTACTTCTCTCCACTTTTATTCCTCTTTGAGTAGGCTGCTCTTCGTATATACCTCTTTGAACAGGTTGTTCTTCAAAGTGAGGTAATTCTCTTACGTCATCCTCATCAAATCCATCATCTGGTATTAATGGAAAACGGCATTTACCTGCATTTCTGCTTGCCATTTGTGCTTCTCTTGCTTCAGTGTAGTGGTTTACACGAGGAATTTTCGGCTGACTTTCAATTTGTTTCATTGCTTCTTTATTCATCGCTGTTTGTTCTTCCTCTTTGTTAAACAGCTTTTTCATCCAATCTAACATGCTTACCACTCTTTCTACTAAATAGTAACATCCTTTATTGTATCAGCATTCGGCAAAAAGTGCAGGTAAAATTAAGCATGTCATATTTATCCATAACATTCTAATTTACGATTGTTTTCATATAGAAAAAAGCAGCCTTCCATGTAAGACTGCTTTTAAGCTTTACTCTTCCGATATTCATCTACACTATCTGTTACACTTTGCAGTAAAGAATTTACATACTGCGGGTCAGATAATTTTTTATCTTCATCCTGATTGGACATAAACCCGAGCTCTAATAGTACGCCAGGAACTTTCGCCCAATTAAATCCAGAAAGGTCATCCCTAAATTTAATCCCATTTACTTTCACCTGATTGTTTTCTCTCATTTTATTTACTATCTTTTGCGAGATTTGAAGACTTTCTGCATAAATCTCTTTCGTATAGGGACTTCCTTCTGCTGGCGTCAATACAGCAAACCCACTTTGATTTGGATTTTCAGAACCATCTGCATGAAGGCGTAAAAATAAATCTGCCTTATGATCGTTTGCGAATGTCGCACGTTCTTTATTGCTTATATCAACATCTTGTGACGTTCTCGTCATTACTACTTGTATCCCTTTTGCTTCAAGCTTTTCTTTTAATAAAAAAGACATTTCTAATACAAGTACAGCCTCTCTCTTTTTCGTCACAACACCCGTTGTACCATCTGTCACTTTATATTTTTGCGTCGTTGCCCCTGGTCCAATCGGTTCTAAATTTAAATTTGCTTTTTGTTGATGCCCTGGATCAATAACGACGAGAAACTTTCCTTGTTTTTCATTACTCTCTACTTTTTGTTCATTATTTTGCATAAGTTGCTCAGTTGGCTTCACCGGCGTATTTTCCTCTTTCTTTTCCTCGGCCGATACTTCCTCCCGCTTAGTTTCTACTTGTTCATTCGTTTGAATTGTTTGCGATTCTTCTTTTTTTTCTTGTTCTTCTTGCTGCTTTTCTACCGGTGCTTCTTTCTTATCATCTTTACTATTTTCTTGTGTAGAAGATAATGTTTCTTTTTTCGACTGTTCTTGTGAACAACCTCCCATATATATTCCAATGAATGCAGTCATGACCATTATTTTTATATACTTCATGCTTCTCTCCCATCACTTTGCACCGGACTCAAAGTTTTTCTTATAATTGTTTTATAACCTCATCCATATTTCCAATATAAACAGGCTGCCACGTTTCTGTACCACGCTCTGCCGTATAGACTGGATAAGCGTCATCATCCACATTCACGAAAACTGGATCACCCATATCTGTTTCATATCCAATAACAATCCATTCTTCTTGCCATTTTCCACTTTCATTGCTTATTAATGAATTTTTATGTTTATCATATCGATAACCGATCTGCCCTTTTTCCAGTTCATCTTCACTAAATACATATATTTCATAAGTACCTAGCTCAACATCTTGCTGTTTTGAAGTTTCAATTCGTTTTAGAAGTTCTGCGATTTTTGGTTGTTGTTTCATACGTTTATCCCCTTCTATTTTTCTAAATTTTAACTAGATTGTTTATAAAATACAATATAGATTTTTTTAAAAAAGGTGACACCCTTATCATATTAACGATTTTTTGAGTATATCTATCACAACTCTCAATATATCAACGATTTTTTAAATATATCTATCACAACTCTCAATATATCAACGATTTTTTAAATATATCTATCACAACTCTCAATATATCAACGATTTTTTAAATATATCTATCACAACTCTCAATATATCAACGATTCAATACGAAATTTCGACTTACCGACAAAGAATGATAAAAAGAAAAGAGAGGCTGTCCAAAAGGACAACCTCTCTTTTCTTATATCAATTAAAATTTAAACTCTTGTCCAACTTCAAAGCTATCTTCTAATACAAGAATACCTTTTTCTTGTGGAGCGTCTGGAAGCTCTAATTCACGTGCAGAGCAGATCATTCCAGAAGAAGGAACACCGCGAAGCTCAGCTGGCTTAATTAACATACCACTTGGCATAACAGCGCCGATTTTTGCAACGACAACTTTTTGTCCTGCATCAACGTTTGGTGCACCACATACGATTTGTAATGTTTCTGTACCGATTTCTACTGTACAAATGTTTAATTTATCAGCATTTGGGTGCTTTTCTTTTTCAGCTACATAACCTACAACAAATTTTGGAGAAAGATCCGCTTCTACTTTTTCTTCAAAGCCGTTCTTCGCTAAAATTTCGTTGATTGTTTCTACAAGCTCTTTCGTTAATGTCAGGTTACCTGTTTCTTTTACTTCTAAGTAAGAAGATGCATTAAAGATGTTGAATCCTGCTGTTACATTGCTTTCACGATCGTATACGCGTGCAACATCTCCTTTGCGATCAAAAGTACGGTTCTCTAAAGTAATATCTTGTAAGGCAACAATTAAAGTGTCACCAATTCCTTCAAGGTTATAAAAAACGTTCACTTCGTTCATCCTTTCTCTTTTCCATCTGTCTTCTTCCGATTCTTCGCTAAAATAAAGATTGGTTCAAAGTCCCCATCTTCATAAACGAATGAAAGTGATGTAATCGGAACATGCCCTTCGGCAAAAAATTTCATTGTCATTTGTGCAATAATATCATAACCGATTTCGTTGACGATATCAGCAATAATTAATACGTCTTGGTGAGGAACAGCAACAACCATGTCACCAGAGATCTTTTCACGCATCGATTGTAGTAACGTTTCGTTTAAAATACGACTCGCATCATACCCATCATTTGTGTTTAAAAAGTAGAATGTATTATCCGCTACTGTGTCCTGCTTAAATTCATAACCTAATGAGCGAGCATTAAATAATGCCATCTCGCGCACTTGCTGCTCTGTAAGCTCTAATTTTTGTAATAAGCGCTCATCAATTAGGCGATACGTTTTATTAGAATCTAGCGCGTAATAAATACGTGTTTCCGCCGTATGATCCGTCATAATAAACGGATTTCCTTCTTCTGATTGTTTTGGGAAAGAAGTAGAGCGAATAACAGGTAAAATTTTCGCCGTGCTATTTTCTTCTCTATGCATTGCAATTAACGCTTCTTGTACATAATAAGCAACCTCTTCAATCGCCTTTTCTTTGTTCACTTCCCATTTCGCTACTACTCCTGGAAGTGATACGTTAATACCTTTTTTCGAGTTTGTTTGTTCAATACGAAGAACTTCTTTCTCGCTATCATAATGAAAATCCCATTCTGGTCGAGATAATTTCTTCATTAACTCGTCTTTCATCTTTTTACTTGTCATTTTCATCTCTTTTTCCTCCCTTCCAAAAAAATAACCTCCCCCGCGAAGGTAGAGGTTGTTTTTACAATTCAATTGGCTAATTGTTTTATTTTAAACCTTCAATAAACTCTTCGATTTGCTCTTGTGTTTTACGATCTTTGTTTACATAGCGTCCAGTTTCTTCACCTTTATTGTACGCTACAAAGCTCGGAATGCCAAATACGTCTAATTTTACGCATAGATCAATAAACTCATCACGATCTACATAGTAAAATGAGAAATCACTATACTTCTCTTCTACTTCTGGCATAAATGGATCAACGAAACGGCAATCTGGGCACCATTCTGCTGAGAACATGAAGACTACATTCTCTTCATTTTTTAATTCTTGGAATTGTTCCATGCTTTCTAATGATTTCATCTATATTTCCTCCTCTAATGCGTGCACTTTTTTCACACTATAATCTTTTCTTTATACTACCATACATCGTACACGGTGCAAGGTTTATGCTTGCTTTTTATCATACTTATATTGCCCAACGAGTAACTTAACAACGTGTACAAATAATTCCGTTCGATCGACATAATCGTCTGTAAAAATACCGATAGCACCTTCGTGACTACGAATATCTTTCCGCTCTACAAACTCTTCCATCACTTCACTTAACTCTTTACCATCTTCAAGAGGCGTTAAAAAATCGTCTGGTAACTTAATACGTGCTCCTCCGGCAACGAATATCTTATCGTCACTCGTTGCGAGTGCGCCCCAGTTACACATAAATAAACCGTGATCCGTTTTCATCACGCCGCCTTCTAACCCAATACCAATTTGAGCTTCTCCTTCTTGCAATGCTCGCTTCGCTCTATTAATTGCTCCTTGCATCGTCTCTTCATCTGAAAATGGCTGTGCCGATACTCCCGATGGGACAGAAAGAGATGTAATTTCAGCATCTTTCCATACCTTCTCCACAGCCCCAACCTTCGTTTTATTCTTCGATCCAACTACTACCTTCATTTCGTTCACCTCTATAAGAATTCATTATTCTGTTCTAATATCCACTTCAGCACAAATGAAGTGCCAACCACTACCACACACCACCAAGGAATCCCTTCTACCTATAGTAGAAGGTGACTTCCCACAATATTTTTGGTCCCGAACACAAAAACATTCTTCCGCGGTCTTCATGCATTATTCGAGCACTAATTAAGCACTGACCGCTACTACACATCGCTGGGTCATCTCTCCTACCTAAAAAAAGAAAGAGCTCTGCAGCCCTTCCTCTTTACGCGTTATTCTTAATTGTTTCTAACGTCGTTTTGTCCGTTGTTCTTACAAGCTTTGTAATAAGTTCTTTTGCTGCTGCATAATCATCAACATGTAAAATAGAAGCATGCGTATGAATGTAGCGAGCACAAACACCAATTACTGCTGATGGGATACCTGAGTTACTTGTATGTACACGGCCCGCATCTGTCCCACCTTGTGAAATAAAGTATTGGTACGGAATATTATGTGTTTCTGCTGTATCTAAAATGAATTCGCGCATTCCTCGATGAGTTACCATCGTACGATCGTAAATACGAAGAAGAGCACCTTTTCCTAATTGACCGAACTGCGTTTTATCACCAGAAGCATCGTTTGCTGGACTTGCATCAAGCGCATAGAAAATGTCTGGTTGAATCATATTAGCAGCTGTTTGTGCTCCGCGAAGACCTACTTCTTCTTGTACAGTAGCACCAGAGTATAATGTATTCGGTAATGTTTCATCTTTTAATTCTTTTAATAACTCGATTGCCAGGCCACATCCATAACGGTTGTCCCAAGCTTTCGCCATAATTTTCTTCTCATTTGCCATCGGTGTGAACGGGCAGATTGGCACGATTTGTTGTCCTGGTTTTACACCAATTTCAATCGCATCTTCATAACTATCTGCACCTATATCGATTAGCATATTTTTTATATCCATCGTTTTTGCACGTTGCGCATCACTTAATAAATGAGGAGGGATAGAACCAACAACCCCTATAACAGGACCATTCTTCGTCATCACTTGTACGCGCTGCGCTAATAGCACTTGGCTCCACCAGCCGCCTAACGTTTGAAAACGAAGCATTCCGTTTTTCGTAATTTGCGTAACCATGAAACCTACTTCATCCATATGACCTGCTACAAGAACACGTGGGCCAGTTTCGTCCCCTTTTTTCAGACCAAATACGCTACCTAAACCGTCTTGCACAATTTCATCAGCATATTTGCTTAATTCTTGCTTCATAAAACGGCGTACATCATGTTCAAAACCTGACGCACCTTGTAATTCTGTTAACGTACGAAATAATTGTAATGTCTCTTTATTCACGAAGTCCCCTTCTTTCAAACCTTAGTAGAATACCTTTTTTATTGTAACGAAATTTTCGAAATGTTTCTAGTTTCTTCTTTTTTAGCTGCATTTGCTTTATAATTATTATCGGTACACTATTTTTATTTTATAGAATTGAGGTGAATATATGAGCTGGAAAGGTTTAGTAGCAGGTCTTGGCGTTGGATTTGCAGCTGGTTATTTCGTTGCAAACAAAGTACAAGAACAATCCCATATTTCTTCAGAAAAAGCATTGAAAATGGTGAAACAAGCATTAAATCATAAAGGTGAAATTACTGGCTCTTGGGTACATATGGTTCCAGAGACATTTGAAAAATATGATGTTGCGTATGAAGTTTATCGCGGCGGTCTTACAACAATGTTAGATGATATACAAGAACGATTTGAATTTTTAGTTGATGCTAAAACAGGTACTGTTTTAGAGGTAATAGCAGCATAAAAAGAGGTTTCCCATTAGGTGAACCTCTTTTTTTTGAAAAATTGCGGATAGTGATTAAAATTATATCGGCGATTTTCCGAATATATCGGCGCAACTCGATTTATATCAGCGTTTGTTTAAATATATCGACTTACCGACAAAACCCGACAATAAAAAAGAGGCTGCTCCAATAAATATGATGGAATAACCTCCTTTTTTTTTAAGCTTCTATACTCGTTTTTCTCTCAATTTTTTCTACAATATGTCCTTCCTCATTCCACTTCACTGCACGATAATATGCGTCATGATAAAATGAAAACCACGCATCGTTTTCAGCACCATATTTCATCCACTTTTGCTTATTTTCAATCGATGTCATCGGATAATCATCATAAGCCATGACCCATAATACATTTTGATGTGCGTGTGTCGGCAATAGGTCTGCTAAATGCAGCATCGTTTCTCCTTTGCTTTCTAAAGCAATGACTGCATGTCCATCACTATGTCCGCCTGTATGCGCCATCTTTATTTCATCCGTAATTTCGATTTCTTGTTGAAACGTAACAACTTGCTCTACAATCGGCTCCCAATTTTCCTTCCAATACGTATTACGGGATCTAATATTTGGGTTCCTCATTTCATTCCACTCTGTTTCACTTACATAAACTTTCGCATTCGGAAACGCCGGTACAAGGTGATCCCCTTCCCATTTCGTTAAACCAGATGCATGATCAAAATGAAGGTGCGTCATTAAGACGTAGTGAATATCTTCAGGCTTTAATCCCAGTTTTTCTAAAGATTCATAAACCGATGACTCTTCCGTTACTCCTTGATTTCTCTTCATTTTCTCATTCAATTTACCGTTTCCTATTCCAGAATCAATAAGCATATTTCCATCTTTCGTTTGCAAAAGTAACGGATCTGTTCGTAAATATATATGATTTGTATCGTTATGTTTATATTTTCGTGACCAAAGTACTTTCGGCACAACGCCAAACATTGCCCCGCCATCTAAATGTGTGTTCCCACCTTTTAACCACGTCACTTTTATATCTCCAATTCGTAATTCTTCCATCACACATCCCCCTTTTACATTAATTTTAACATAAAATTCTGATTATTTTAGTTATAAAAAAACCTATGCATTACTGCATAGGCTCTGTGCGATACTTCGCTTCAACTCGATAAATACGATGACCTTTACTAGAGAACTTCTCTTCGTACTCAGTCATAATATTACCTTCAAAATCACTGTTATGAAGATCTAGGCTTAAGTAAGTTAGTAACATACCATACTCAGCCATACTCATTAGAGAGTATTCAAATAACCCTTGGTTATCTGTTTTGAAATGAATTTCTCCGCCCTCTACTAACACTTCTTCATAATTGCGTAAAAACGTTTTATACGTTAAACGACGCTTCGTGTGACGATTCTTCGGCCATGGATCTGAGAAGTTTAAATAAACACGATCAATTTCACCTTTTGCAAAGAAAACTGTTAAATCTTCAGCATCTTTATTTATTAACTTTAAGTTCGGTAATTCTTCTTCAATTAATTTATCAAGTGCATCTACAACAACACTCGTAAATTTTTCAATTCCAATATAATTAATATGTGGATTTGCTTTTGCCATATCGTACATAAAACGGCCACGACCTGTACCTACTTCAATGTGAATGGGTTGTTCATTTCCAAATACTTCTTTCCAATTACCCGCGCGCTCTTCTGGGTTTCCAATTACGATATGTGAATACTCATTAATTCGATCTAATGCATATGGTTTATGTCTTAAACGCATAGATGTCTCCCTCTCTTTACAAAGCTATTTTAAAGGAATGATTCCTTTTTTCTGTTTTAATCAATCTACCAAACAAAAAACCAAGTACGTACGAGCACTCGGTCCGTTTCTTTCAAGTATAAGATGTACCATTTTGATAAAAACTACATACAGCATTAAACATTCCATGACGACGTAGCTTTTTCTCTTACATTCCGAGAAGAGAAAAACAATCGAAAGGATGATCCGTTCATGCCAATTAGTCAACAACATCAATTAGAAGTGCTGAAAGATATTTTAGTCAATCACCAAAGCGATTGCTGCGGGACAGTTTCTGAATGCGAGCAATTAGAGCGCCTCATTCAATCGTTACTCGCAAACGATAATATAAGTAATGACGCTAAAACAATGCTAAACGATGTATATTCTTATAGTCAATCGGGTAAATCTTCCTCTAATTTGGACAACCATATTTCCAATAATCAAGAACAACTTACTCAGTGGATTGCTGGAATGGACAATTTTTCTTAAGTATTATTCTGAAGCAAGTAGTTGCTGTAAATATTGATGCCAATATTCAGCTTCTGCTTGCTGTTTTTTTGTTGTGTGCCATTGAATAGATAAAATCGTTTGTGCTATTACATACCATCTCATACGCCTAAGCAATGATTCATCCATTTCAATATCATAATACCCGAGCCACTCACTCCATTCATGACGCGGAATGTACCAGTATAATAACATACCTAGGTCTAGAGCTGGGTCAGCAATGACAGCTCCATCCCAATCAATTAAAAACAACTCATCTTCGTCCGACAATATCCAGTTGTTATGGTTTACATCACAATGGCATACAACGAATTCATTGTATTCAATACTTTTTAATGAATCCGTTAAATATTGAAGGCCTTGCTGAATTGTTTCATCTACCCTTATATCTCCCCTTAAAACAAGTTGCAATTGTTGTAATAACTCTTGGGCGTGAAGCGGCTGCTTCCCAAGTCTTTGAATCATCTGCACAAGCGCTTTAGAGGAGTGTATTTTCTTCAAAAGTTTCGCAACACGTTCTAGTTTCATATCCTCTGGCTCTAGCTTCTGTCCCGGAAGCCATTTTTGAGCAGAAATCACATCACCGTTCGTTACCCTTCTTGTCCAAAGTAATTTTGGAACAATTCCTTCTGCTGACAATACCGCTAAAAAGGGCGATGTATTCCGCTTTAAAAATAACTTCTGTTGTCCGTTTTGCGCAATATATGCATCGCCCGTTACTCCACCAGCCGGTACAAGACTCCACTCTTTTCCTAATAATTGTTCCAACCATTCCATATTCATTACCCGTTAACAAATCCTTATCTTTTATAGTTATGAAAAGAAAAACCGCAACATTTCTACACATGTTGTGGATTCATATATATTTTACTGTAAATGAAAAGAAAACTTGGCATAAGCCAAAAACTCTCTATTTTATTTTACAAAACCACTCATAGAATGACAACTTATCAAAATCGTCACCTTTGTCAATTCTACATTTATTACATTCTCATCGTCAAGTAGCGATTTGTCACATTATCGTCAATATATACGTGCTAATGGGAGCCAATTGAAGTTCCTTTCCTCTAAATGAAGAAATTGGCTCTATTTTCGCTTGCTTTTCGTTTACTAACACATGCCACGTTCCTTCTTTTGGAAGCTGCACCGTTTTAGCTTCCAAACCGCTATTAAATAAAACGACAATTTCTTTCCACGGCCCAAACAATTCTACATGCTCTAGGTGGTATGCAAGTACTTCTGTAGATGTTTGCAAAAAAGTCATATGCTTTTTTATAAGATCTGCGTTTTGTAATCGGAATGCCCCGTGCTCTTTGCGAATCGCAATTAACCCTTTTATATAGTTAACTGTCTCCATCTCTTTCTCTTTTTGATCCCAGTCTAATCGATTTATTTCATCATTTGCATTATAACTATTTTCATTTCCATTCTTCGTACGATAAAACTCTTGTCCTGCGTGTAAGAAAGGAATTCCTTGCGAAAGAATAACTATTGCGCTTGCTAGAAGGTGCCGTTTTTTCAAAATCTCTTCCGGTTCTTCATTACTGTGCACTAGTTTATCCCACATCGTCATGTTGTCATGACATTCTACATAGTTAATACTTTGTACCGGTTCTAGAAATAATCCTGTTTCTTTCACACTTAAAAGACTACCTGATGCTATATACTGTAAATGCTGACAGTCTACATGCCCACCAAACGCAAAACCACGTTTATTTACATTAAATGTGCTACCTTTTATTCCATCACGAAATTGATCATTAAACTGCGCGATATGTGGCATTTTTCTTGCATTATTTAACGCTGCTTTTTCCTCAAGAGGAAGCGGTGTTTGTAAATCCCATCCTTCTCCTAATAACAATGCGTCTCGCTTTATGTTTCGCACTTCTTTTTCTATTATGTTCATTGTATCAACATCTAAAATCCCCATTAAGTCGAATCGGAATCCATCAACATTGTATTCCGTCAGCCAATATAAAATAGACTCTATAATGAATTTCCTCATCATTTTCCGTTCAGACGCTATATCATTTCCAACTCCCGTCCCATTAGAAGGCATACCATCTTCGCCATGGCGAAAATAATAACCTGGAACAAGCTTTTCAAATGATGATAGTTCTCTTTCATAAACGTGATTATATACAACATCTATAACTACTCGGATACCGTTTTCATGAAATGTTTCAATCAATTGCTTACACTCTACTATCCTGTTATACGGATCAGCAAGGTTTGTAGCATAAAACCCCGTTGGTGTATTGTAATATAATGGATTGTAACCCCAATTATATGCGCCGGAAGGATTTGCCTCATCTACACCACCGAAACAAGATAACGGTAATAATTCAACATGTGTAACACCTAAATCTTTTATATGAGACAATCCTGTTAACGTCCCATTCCGTCCCGTCGTTCCCTCTTCCATCAACCCTCTATATGTTCCTTTTTTATTCACTCCACTATTTGGGTGAATAGTCGCATCACGAATATGCAGTTCATACAATATAGCATCTGTCATTGACTGTAATGGTGGTAATTCCTCTCGTCTCGTTACATTCGTCTTTTCCAAATCGATAACAACACCGTATTTCCCATTTGCAGTCGTTGACTTTGTGTATGGATCCACCGCTTCATTCCATATTAAATTAATACAGACGAGGAAGGTATATCGAGCCCCATCATGATCCCCTTGTAATGCATGAACCCAAACACCATTTTCTTCTCTATGCATGTCATAATCGGTATATTCTTTATCACTTTTATAAAATCTTACTTTTGCAAGCCTCGCAGTTGGAGCCCACACTTTAAATGTTGTTGCTTCTTTTTTGTATACAGCACCTAGATCTGTGCCTTCGTAATAATACTTCTCATCAAAAATTGCCGTTCGAATAACAGCGCCTATTTGTAAATCCGTTTCTTCGTTCCGTTCATCTCGTACTGTATAATACTTCCCCACATCTAGTGACTCTTCTATAAAGCACTCATACTTTGTTGCATCCGGAAGCGCAATAGTATGAGCAATCGGTAAATCTTTCACATTATTTCCTTCTTGCAAACGAAATGTCCGACTTGTTCCATACGCATGTGGGAGCAAAATTGTAATTTTATTCATTTCATCTAAATAGGCATCAAATGGACGTTTTACTTTCAACATAAAAAAATCACCATCATTCTCAAAATTAAAATAAAGTGAATCTTTAATCAATTCGGAGTATCCCCTGCTGATTATTAGCCCCCACCAATCGGGCCTTTGTGTGAGTATACGAGCTGCAAATAATAAAACTTTTCTTATTAGCAAGACTCTATACAGTAACTCCATTATTCTCTATAGTATATTCACCTGTATAAAAAACGTTTTCATACATTCTATTTTTGTAGTTTTATTTCAGCAATCGATTTATATTTCGGCGTTTCCTTCACGTGAGATTCGTATAAAGTAATTGTATCCGCTTGAAATGATACTTCAGGCACTTCTTTTATATTTTCCAAATGAAACTTTTTTTCTCCCATCCATTTACGAGCAACAGTAATATGTGGATGATACGGACGTGTTTCTAAAGAAAACCCATTCCCTTCACAAATCGCATGCGCTTGCTTTTGTAGCTGAAACAACTCATGATTCTCACTTACTTTCGCCCAAAAAATACGTGGCCTGTCTTCCATGCCAAATGTTGAAAATCCTTGTAATGTGAAAGGTAGTTCCTTTTTTTCTATAAGTGTTTGTAATCCATTCTTTATTCCTTCTAATTGTTCCTCTGTCGCACTTCCTAAAAAGGAAAGGGTAATATGATAGTCTTCCTTATGTACCCACGAGCGAAATGGTAATTCCTCCTCCATATCCTCTTTATAATTAGAGAGCACTTCTTTTATATAATTTGGTAAAGTAATTGCGACAAAATAATGCGGCTCCATTTATATCATCTCCTTTTTTTTATTGTTGCTTTTCTTTCTTATCTCATTCAGTTAAAAAGAAGCCGCCCTCTAAAGTAGAGAGCGGTCATTATTCATATATCCTTTATTTCGCTAACTCATGAATTGCTTGCGCGTAAATTGCTGTTGCTTTTAATAAGTCTTCAATTTCAATGTACTCATCTTTTTGATGCGCAAGTTCTTCTTTTCCAGGGAATAGCGGGCCAAATGCAACGCCAGCTTTCAATGAACGGGCGTAAGTACCACCGCCGATTGCTAATAGCTCTGCTTTTTCTCCTGTTTGTTCTTCATACACGCGCTGCAGCGTACGAATTAATACGTGGTCTTTATCGACGTGATGCGGACGAGAGTTAGAATAATCCGCTACTTCAAATCCATGAATACTAACGTATTCTTTTAACTTCGCAATCATTTCTTCAAAGTTAGTCGTAACTGGGTAACGTACGTTTAACCCTAAGTTGCCACCGTTTTCTTTCGTATAAGAAAGGCGACCGACATTCACTGTTAACGGACCGCTAACTTCGTCTTTATAAGCAATAGTAGCTTTTTCACCAAAAATATCACCAGTAAATGTTTTTGCTGCAAATGTCGCAAATGCATTTGCTTTTCCATCAAGTGAAACTGTAGTTAAGAAGTTTGCTAATAGTAAACCTGCATTTTCTCCTTTTTCTGGAGTAGATCCGTGTGCTGAAATTCCTTCTATTTGCAACGTCACTGTATTTCCTTCTATAGTTGAGTTCCCTATTTTTTTAGCCGTTTTTAAATACTCTTCATATGCTACTGTAAGTGCATTTACATCTTCTCCTGTAATAACCGCTTTTGCAAAATCAGGAACCATGTTTAAACGGCGGCCTGACTCAAATGAAACGAGTTCATATACACCTTTTTTCTCTTCACTACCATTTTGCACAACTTGTATATCAGAAATTCCTTTTTCTGCATTAATAATTGGAAAGTCCGCGTCTGGCGCAAAACCGATTGTTGGCATTTCTTCGTTTTTAAAGTAGTGATCTACACATTTCCAGTTACTTTCTTCATCTGTTCCTAAAATCATACGAACGCGTTTTGAAAGAGGCAACCCTAATTCTTTCACAATTTTCATCGCATAATAAGCTGCCATCGTTGGGCCTTTATCATCAATTGCACCACGTGCAAAAATCTTTCCTTCGCGAATATCTGCACTATATGCAGGAGTCGTCCAGCCATCTCCTTCTGGTACAACATCAACATGACAAAGAATACCTACTAGTTCTTCTCCTTGTCCCATTTCAAGATGACCTGCATAACCTTCTAAATTTTTAGAAGAAAAACCTTCTAATTCTCCTTTATGTAACATGAAAGATAAAGCTTTTTCTACACCTTCACCGAACGGTGCGCCCTCTTTCGCCGACTCTTCTTCCCACACACTTTTAATTTGCAAAAATTGTTGTGTATCACGAATTAAATCATCTTTTCGTTTTGCAACTTCTTCTGTCCAATTAATCGCTGACATCACGCATCCATCCTTCGCTATATTATCTCTTTCATCATAGCAAACCGAAATCCCTTATGCCATACACGAAAGTCAAATACCGAACAATTGTAATATTTCAGATATTTCCCATTAGTTTTTCTTTTATTTTTTCAAAAAATTTTGCAGGAATTTGGCGTTTTACGTAGAATTTTATGTGTTAGTTGACTGATCATATATACAATGTCAACTACCAATATTTTTCTATATGAAATTTTGTTAAACTTTTGTAAAATTTAAGTAGATTAAAGCATGAATTTTATCATGTAGAGTACAATGGTAGTAACGACCTTCTTTCCTGAATGGGGTCAAAAAAACTAGTAGAGGAGTGGTTTTCTCTTGAAACCTACAACTACTCGTATGCTAACACGCATTAAATCAATTTATATGTACATCAATGAAAACGGAACGGTAACGACGAAAGACCTTGTAGATGAGTTCGGGATCACACCGCGAACGATACAACGTGATCTAAATGTGTTGCAGTTTAATGAACTCGTGTATAGCCCTTGCCGCGGTAAGTGGACAACAACAGGAAAGAAAGTGAGAATGACCTCATAACGAAAAAATAATTGTATGTAAATAAATACATACCCCTTTCTAACTCATTAGAAAGGGGTCTTTTCTGCGCCTAAAAACAGGACTACTTCTCAGTATCTACTTGATATGTTTTTAACATTTCTACTTCTTCATCTGTTAGCTCTCGGTATTCTCCAAGTTCTAGTTCTTCATCTAATACTAACGGACCCATCTCTGTTCTCTTTAGGTAAACAACCTTTTTCCCTACTGCTTCAAACATGCGCTTCACTTGATGGAATTTTCCTTCTGTAATCACAAGCTCAATTTCAGAAACATCATCGCTTTTTAATATTGTAAGTGCACCTGGTTTCGTTTCATAACCATCGTCTAAAATAACACCTTTAGCAAACTCTTTTACATCCTCTTCCGTTACAACTCCTGCAACGTGTGCATAGTATTTTTTCGGCACATGCTTTTTCGGAGATAATAATTGATGTGATAACTTCCCGTCATTTGTTATCAATAAGAAACCTTCCGTATCGATATCAAGTCGTCCAACTGGGAACGGATCAAAGATTGCATCTTCTAGTTCTAATAAATCTATTACTGTTTCGTGATTATCATCTTCTGTAGCTGAAATTACACCTTGTGGCTTATGCAGCATTAAATAAACAAACTCTTTATATTCTACAACTTCACCGTGAATCATAACTTCTTGCTCTTCTACATTTACATGAACCTTTGCATCTTTCACCGGCGTTCCATCAATCTTCACAACGCCGTCTTTCAATAATTTCTTTACTTCTTTTCTACTTCCGTATCCCATATTCGCTAATAATTTATCTAATCTCACGTTTTTCACCTTCTTTATTTATCATAGAAAAGGGGACGTATTTACGCCCCTTTTGATTTCAACTTTATTTTGAATCTACTGCCAAGTTTACGCTGAATTTTCTCTAACGCTTCTCCGCCAAATACTCTTTCAAGTACTCCTGTGCGAATTGCTAACAGACCGTAAACAAGACCACCAACACCTGCACAAATCGCAACTGTAATTAAAGCACCAATACGGCCATCTGGCGAAATCATGAAGGATAGAATCCACTGTGATAGTTTTACCGCCACGACCATTACAAGTGTTAATACTGCAATTTGGAATGTTCTCTTATATACAACACCAAATGAATAGTGTGCATGTTTTTGGATTTGTCTATTCGTATACCATACGGAAGCTAAAAAACCGACTGCAGTAGCTAAAATCGCTCCTACTGTACCGAAATATCGAATAAAGATTACGTTACATACAAATTTCAAAATAACACCCATAACAAGTGCGACAATCGCATGTTTTTGTTGATTAATCCCTTGCAGAATCGCGGCTGTTACCGTAAATAAAGCAAATAACAATGCAACTGGTGCATACCACATTAACACTTGTCCACCTAATGGATCTGAATCGTAAAACGCAGTGTAAATTGGATAAGCCAGTGTTGAAATACCGACAACTGCTGGCAATGTTAAAAACATATTCGCCTGGAATGTTTGTGTAATTTGTAATTTTAAATAGCGATATTGTTTTTCCGTAAATGATTTTGTAATCGCTGGTACAAGCGTTAAACTAAACGCTGTTGCAAGCGATACTGGAATCATAATTAATTTATGCGTCCACATTGTGAAAATACCGAGCGCTCGCTCTGCGATATCACCTTGACCAATTGCCTGCATAATAGAGTTAAATGTCAATGTATCAATTTGTTGATATAAAGGAATTGTTAACCCAATTACAACGTAAGGAATTGCATACGCAAATAACTCTTTAAACAATTGAACGGTACTTACTGTCGATTCTGGTACAGTTTGTTCAATTAAATATTGATCCAAATATTTTTTACGTTTTAACCAGTACCAAATTAATACGCCGAGTGCTCCAACTGCTGAAACGAATGCAGCGAATGTCGCAACTCCGACTGCTGTTGCTACTGTACCGCCAAGTATTTTAATAACGATGAAACTACCCGCTAGTAAAAAGACGATACGAATAATTTGTTCAATAATTTGTGACACCGTAGTCGGTCCCATCGATTGGTGACCTTGGAAATAACCACGAATCAAACTTGCTGCCGGTACAACAATAAGTGCGAAACTTACGAGGCGAATAATCGTCGTAACTTCTTCTACCTTATTTTGTAAACTTTGTTTACCAAGCATTGCTTCTGCAAATAATGGTGCGGTCATGTACAGTACTAAGAAGGAAAGAACTCCTGTTACTATCATCATAACCATTCCCGAGCGGAACATTCTTCGGCTCGTTTTATAATCTCCAAGTGCATTATATTTGGAAACAAACTTTGAAACAGCAAGCGGCACCCCTGCCGTTGCAATACTTAAAAATATCGTATATGGAATATATCCATATGTATAGAGCGTTCCGCCTTCTGTGCCTACTAATGCATGAAACGGAAAGACGTAAATCATGCCTAAGAACTTTACTAAAAATGTCCCTAACGTCACAATAAGCGTTCCGCGCAGAAATTTTGAATCGGACATACGAAAATCCTCCTACTTCCTATATAACGCTGAACTCTAACTTTTGTATTGTACCACAATTCTCCCCTCAAGCAGTACTTCACTCTATTTTTCTTTTAAGGGAAAACATGCTATTCTTTTAGGCAGGAAATGTAGAAAATGAGGTCGATATATTATGCATTATGATGTTATTGTAATCGGTGGCGGGCCTTCTGGGCTAATGGCTGCAATCGGTGCTGCAGAAGAAGGCGCAAATGTCTTACTTCTTGATAAAGGAAATAAACTAGGGCGCAAACTTGCGATTTCTGGTGGTGGTCGTTGTAACGTAACGAACCGTCTACCACTTGATGAAATCGTTAAACATATACCAGGAAATGGCCGCTTCTTATACAGCGCTTTTTCTATTTTTAATAATGAAGATATTATTAAATTCTTCGAAAATCTCGGGGTAAAATTGAAAGAGGAAGATCATGGCCGTATGTTCCCTGTATCAAACAAAGCGCAATCGGTAGTAGACGCACTTTTAACACGATTAAAAGATTTAGGTGTAAAA
The DNA here is from genome assembly GCF_002073415.2 of Bacillus sp. FDAARGOS_235. Classification (NCBI taxonomy): domain Bacteria; kingdom Bacillati; phylum Bacillota; class Bacilli; order Caryophanales; family Bacillaceae; genus Bacillus; species Bacillus sp. FDAARGOS_235. Next base: position 3,648,907 of record NZ_CP020437.2, on the reverse strand, counting down.
ATCCGTACGAATACACCTGTTGAAACGATTGAATATGAAAATGGTCAAACGAAAGCAGTTGTATTACAAACAGGCGAAGTGTTAGAAACGAATCACGTCGTTATCGCTGTTGGCGGAAAATCTGTTCCTCAAACTGGTTCTACTGGAGACGGATACGCTTGGGCTGAAAAAGGTGGTCATACAATTACAGAATTATTTCCAACAGAAGTACCAATCCTTTCAAACGAGCCATTTATACGTGATCGCTCATTACAAGGTCTTGCTTTACGTGATATAAACTTAAGCGTATTAAACCCGAAAGGAAAAGCTATCATTTCTCACAAAATGGACATGCTCTTCACTCATTTCGGCCTATCTGGTCCTGCTGCTCTTCGCTGTAGTCAATTCGTCGTGAAAGCACTGAAAAAGTTTAAAACGAATACAATACAAATGAGTATTGATGCATTACCAGAAGAAAATAGTGAACAACTATTCCAACGCATGCTGAAACAAATGAAAGAAGATCCGAAAAAAGGAATTAAAAACGTGTTAAAAGGATACGTTCCCGAGCGTTACTTCCTATTCTTATTAGAAAAAAATGAAATTGACGGTAGCGAACAAGCTGGACAAGTTTCTCATGAAAAGATTCGTGCACTTGTGAAAGACTTTAAAGAATTTACTGTGAATGTAAATGGTACGCAGTCAATTGAAAAAGCATTCGTTACTGGCGGAGGCGTATCTGTTAAAGAAATTAATCCGAAAGAAATGTCTTCTAAATTCACGAATGGCTTATATTTCTGCGGAGAAGTTCTTGATATTCACGGTTATACGGGCGGTTATAACATTACATCCGCTCTCGTTACTGGTAGAATTGCTGGAACTACAGCTGGAGAAAATGCGAAAATGCAATATTAAAAAAGAAACAGCATTCCTGTTTCTTTTTTTATAGGTACATGAAATTATATCGGCGATTCTGCAAATATATCAGCGATTCTACGACTTATATCAGCGATGTTTCAAAAATACCAGCGATTCTGCAACTTATATCGGCGATTTCTCAAATATATCGACTTACCGACAATAAGCGACAAATATACACTCCTCCTAACTTCCCATTACTTATTTGTTGCTTTATATACCTTAGTACCTTTATATTTTATATTGTTGAATATTTAAAAAAGGGTAAGGGGAAAACATATGAGAAAAAAAGTCATGGTGTCTTTAATGCTAATGACGTTTCTTTCTGCCGTAGAAGGAACGATTGTTAGTACAGCAATCCCTCGTATAACGAGTGATTTGTCAGGCGTCGAACTTGTTAGCTGGGTTTACGCAATTTATATGCTTGCCACAGCGGTTTCGACTCCAATATACGGAAAATTGGCTGATTTATTCGGTCGTAAAAAAGTTCTACTTATCGGAGCTACAATCTTTTTAATCGGCTCTGCACTTTGCGGTGTCGTTACATCGATGGAACAATTAATCTTCTTCCGTGCTCTTCAAGGTATAGGTGCTGGCGCTGTTATGCCAATCACAATGACGATTATTGGAGACTTATATAGCGAAGCGAAAGACCGCGCGAAAGCACAGGGCTGGATGAGTGCCGTTTGGGGTGTATCTGGTGTTGTCGGGCCGTTAGTAGGTGGTTTTTTAGTTGATTCTCTTTCTTGGCGCTATATTTTCTTCTTAAACGTTCCTTTCGGAATTATCGCTTGCTTAATGTTTGCCACTTCTTATAAGGAATCTGTTAAGTCTGCCGCCAAGCAGCATATCGACTATCTTGGTGCGACAGTCTTCTCATTAAGTACAATTGCTTTACTATACGCATTATTAACAGGTAGCAGTAAGCAAAACTGGGGAGACATTACAATCATCGGTCTATTAATCTTTTCGGCTGTGTCATTCATTATTTTCTTATACATCGAGAAAAAATCTCCGGAACCATTAATTCCGCTAGCACTTTTCTCTAACCGTACATTATCTACGATAAACATATTAACTCTTATTGCCGGTGCGATGATTATTAGTATTACAATGTACCTTCCAATTTGGAGCCAAGGTGTATTAGGAAAAAATGCGACAGAAGCTGGACTCATTTTAATGCCAATTCCTGTTATGTGGACGTTCGGTGCTATGTTCTCCGGTAACTTAGTTGGCAAATTACAAACGAAACAAATTATTTTACTCGGAGCTAGCATTTTATCAGTTGCTACCTTCTTATTATTTACATTGTCAACAAATTCACCATCGTTCCTTATTTATGTTGCAGTCGGATTATTCGGCTTAGGCATGGGGCTTGTGACACCTATTTACATGGTAACAATTCAAGCAGCCGTACCAGCTCATACACGCGGAACAGCCGTTGGTTTAAACACATTTATTAATACATTTAGTCAAACGTTAGGTGCTGCAATATTCGGTACAATCTTCAATACGATGATTCACGCACGTGGTATTAAAAACCTTGATCTTGTATCTGGCGGACACGGCGGAACTACAGCAAACGTAGCAACTGAATCACAATCTGCATTAGCAGCAAGTGTACACGTTATTTATATGAGTACTTTCGTATTAGCAGTATTTACATTAATTATTGCTTGGCTCTTATTAAAACCAGCTACACAAACAAGTGAGCAATAATAAAGAGGATGACCCAAATGGTCATCCTCTTTTATTCTTCATTCTCCACAATATGTTTAAGCACGGACAATTTATTATCCCAAAATCGTTCATAATATGAGAGCCACTGCTTTAATTCTTCTAACGGCTCCGGCTGCAAACAATATATCTTCTCTCTTCCACTCTTTCTTCCACTTACTAAATTCGCTTCTGAAAGAATATGAAGATGCTTCACAACAGCCGTACGACTCATCGGAAAATGATCCGTTATTTTTGAAATTGGTAACTCTTTATCACTTAATAACCGTAACACTTCTCGGCGGGTCGGATCAGCAATTGCTTGAAATACATCATATTTCGCTGCTGACGAAGACATTTATCCTTCAACAACCTTTTTCAGTTTTTCATTTACAATCGCTACCCAGCCGCCATTCATTCTATCGCGAATAATAGAGCTCTTCGCATTCGCTTTCGGCAGAATTTCATCAGGATGTTTCCAACCGCCGTGAATTAATGTAAATTCTGTTTTATTTTCTCCTAAGTCTCTCAAATGGAATGAAACAACCCAGCCATCTGTGTCCCATGAGAAAGATAAATGGTTTGGTTCATCAATTTCTAACACTTTACATGGTGACGGTCCAAATGGTGATTGAACATGAAACTCATGTCCTACCTCTAATTCAAAATCATTCGGCATAAACCATGATTCAATTCCTTCTGCAGTTGACACTACATTCCATACTTTTTGAATAGACGCGTTAAAAACGATTGTTTGTTTAATATCGTTTAATGTATTTTGTTGAGTCATTTTTTTAGCCCCTTTATCCAGCATTAAAACATAACACCTTTTAGTTGTATTTGAATAATATAACACCTTTTAGTTTCATGTCAACACTAATTCTTTTTACCGTTGAGAAATTCTCAACATTTTTTCAACAGGACAAACACCCTCTCAGCATTCCCTCATAATATACTCACAAAGGCAATAAAAAATAAAAACTTCTCTCAACATGAAACTCCATCATTCATATTGAAAGAAGTGCCTTACTTATATCATGCGTACATCGTCTCTCCTCCTTCCCTCAAGAGGCAATACGCAAGATATAAAAAATCAGAAGGAATATGCCCACCATTTGAGTAGGTAGTTATTTCTCTTCTCCTCAACATTTCCTTAGGAGCGAAATGACTACCCACTCACTTTTTTAAACAAAAATAAAAAGGGGATGAAAGCTATGTTCTATTGCATTAACTGTTCTGACATTCACCATGAAAAACATCCGAATGATAAAGTATTCAAAAACGGTTTTTATATTGATCCATTTTTAGGTGATCGTTATCACCTCGGTATGTGTAAAGATGCCCAAGATCATGAAACAGAGGCAAACCTTTTAGCGACAAAGAAATTAGGCGCACCCCAATCTATTATGAACGTATTACCAACCCATGTTGTCCCAACATAAAGTGAAACTTTAATCAGTGGGGGGTTTTATTCATCCCCCACTGATTATTAGTTGAACCAATCGGGCTTTTACGGGCAATTGCCTCCCACCTAACTTCCTCGTATGCGCTAAATTTTGAGGTGGGAGTCTTACTGCCCGTTAATGCGGGATAAAGCATAAAAAAGAGCTGGCTCACCCAGCTCTTTTTTATGCTTTATAAACAATCATTGCTGAAAAACAATAAATTTGGTTTTCATCATCGTTAATAGAAACACCAACTTGGTACTTAATATCTACAAAGTGACTATCATCAATCTTTTTCAAAAACACATTTACAGCGTCTTCTAAGTCTTTTTCGTGACTTTCATCAAACACTTTCACACGAATCATGTTCACACCATCCTAGATCGCAGCCCTCCGCCGCTTGATTATTGCCACGGTGCGTATCTATGATGCGATAAAACTTTCCATTTTCATATATATATCCGTCTTCTAACACATATTGTTTATCTTCAGTATAGACATAAAACTTACCTATCATAAATTTACTCGTATATAATTCCAAATAATTTGATCTAAATTTAGCTACAACTTTATTTGTAATATCAATTTTTATTGTGTGCCCCACCTTCTCTCCCTCCTTTGCAAAGAACGGATTTAGGTATATTGTATTAGCGATTTTACATTTTATGCTTAAAAATAAGTGGATATGCCCCTTCTTCACCCTGTACTATTTTTCTAAAAAAGTCACCTATATTTATTTCACATAAAACCATAAAAAAAGACCTTTTACATATTGACTCAAATGTATTCAATATGGTATTATATAAAATTTGACATTTTTATGAACTTATGTTATCATTAAAAGTGGTTACCACATATGGAGGTGGATGATTTGTTTCAAATTGGTGATAAAATCGTTTATCCAATGCACGGTGCAGGGATCATCGAAGCAATTGAGGAGAAAGAAATATTAGGTACTTCGCGTCAATATTGTGTGATACGCATCCTTAGTAAAGATATGCAAGTAATGCTTCCGATGGATCAATTACAAAAATCAGGTATTCGTTATATCGTCGATAAAGGTACGTTAAATGATATACTTCTTGAATTTCAAAATGGGGAATCAGACCCATCACTCTCATGGAAACAAAGATATACAATGAATATGGAAAAAATGAAAAACGGCAATCTGCAAGATAGTGCAGAAGTTGTTCGGGATTTACTTCGCCGTAATAAAGAAAGAGCATTAAATGCGAGCGAAAAACAAATGCTAGATAATGCACGTAAAATGATGATTAGTGAAGTTGCGCTCGTACAAGACGTTTCTGAACATCAAGCGACAGAATTTCTTCAAGAGACAATTAATCATTAAATTTAAAATAGCTCGCGCTATTTTTTTTTGCCAAAAAGGACAAAGAGATAAAACTCTTTGTCCTTTTCATATTATCCACGCCCAGCTTGAAAAGATGGGTATAAAGTCATTCCACCATCTGCAAATAACGTAATTCCAGTTACGTAACTCGCCTCTGATGAAGCGAGCCAAGTTGCTACTGCTGCGATTTCTTCAGGTTTTCCAATATAGCCCATCGGTATCATACTTTCTACGTCAGCACGCTGCTTTGGATCAGCAAACTTTTCAGCATTAATTGGCGTATTTATTGCACCTGGTCCAATATTATTTACTCGAATACCTTTTGGTGCATACTCTAACGCTAACGTTTCTGTCATAAGTTTAATACCGCCCTTACTTGCTGCGTAGTGCACAAATAGTGGCCACGGAATTTTCTCATGAACGCTAGACATATTAATGACAGATCCTTTAATGTCGTGTTCCACAAAATATTTAATCGCTTCACGGCTTCCTAAAAAAGCGCCTGTTAAATTTGTATTGATTACTTTATTCCAATCTTCTAACGGCATTTCATGCGACGGTACCGCGTTTTCTATTCCTGCATTATTAATCATAACGTCGAGCGTACCAAACTCTTTCACAGCAGATTGAATGAGATTCATAACATCTGCCTCGACCGTCACATCACCTTTTACAGCAATCGCTTCTCCGCCTACCTTTTTAATTTCTTCTAACACATCATTCGCTTCTGAATCTCGTGAGCGATAGTTAATAACGACCTTTGCTTTCTCCTTAGCAAACCTTACTCCCATCGCTCTTCCGAGACCCGTTGCTGATCCTGTAATAACGACGACTTTCCCTTCTAAATCACTATACATTTCAATACCTCCTTAACCTTTTGCAATTCCTAACATAATTCCAGCTGCAATAATAAAAACGATCCCAACAACGATACCTGTTAATTGACGTTTCGTTTTTCTTTCGCCTAATATAAGAATCCCGCCAAGCGTCGAAATAACAATTCCCATTTGCGATAGTGAAAAGCTTGTTGCGACTCCGACACGCGGCTGCGAAATGAATAAAAACATATTTCCAGCTGCCCAAATTAATCCTGGAACAATATTTCGTATCGCATATTTATTAAATGGATGATGTTTAAACGTAAGTAAAATACCTCCTAACACCATACCAACTGCTTGTGGTAATAAAGCCGACCAACCATCTACGTTAAATAGCCTAATAACTACTACGTAAACTAAATAACCGACTGTTGAAATTAATAAAATTATGATGCCCCTTTTAAAATTTGCTGCTTGCTCTGCATTTTTTTCTTCTTCACTTTGAAGTGACGTTAAAATAACACCGATAAGAATACAAACGAGCGCTAAAATTCCAAGGACGACTGAAATTGTCGTGGACCATTCATGAAATACGATAACGCCAAATAAAGTCGTCGCAACTAATTGCAGTCCTGTTGAAATTGGCATCGTCCTCGAAACACCCATTAAATCAATACTTTTCAATTGATTCGCCTGACCAAGTGCCCAAAATAAACCTGACACAATTCCAACTCCAATAACGGTAGGAGTTAATACTGGCTTTACAAAAATATAAACAACAATCGAGAAAATAAGTGCACCAAGCGTTGTGCCAAGCGTTTGACTATACGGTCCACCGCCCAGTTTCACGTTAAATAGCACAATACTTCCCCAAAATATAGCTGGTAAAATCGCTAAAAATATATCCATGGCTCATTACCTTTCTTTACGAAATGTCATCAGTTACCGCTCTACACTGTTAGAGTGTGCTTTCATTTTTTCTTTCGCTTGTGCGCAAACCTTTTCTGCGATCGCACTAGAAACATTTTTTTCTCTTTCCACTTTCTTGATCTTTATGTGATCTAAATTATCTTCCAAAGTAAGTGTAACTTTGTCATTTGGCGGATTATGTGCACCTTGAAAAGTAAGAAATTGTAGCGTCACTTCAAATCGAGGAACGAATTCATCTTTCTTGCCGAGACGCTTTATATTTATAACTGAATCACATTCATATTGATCTTCTGTCGCTTGCCTTATAACGGAGTAATATCGATTTAAGAGCGCACTCTCTAAAAGTTGTTCTTTCGATTCTTTCGCCAAAGAGTCGCTTGGAGAAAAGAGAAAGATAGAACATATCATCGTCATCATTACACATATTTTTTTCATAATGCCCTCCTTGTTCTATAAATTAGTGTTCTCAAAAATACCATAAAAAAACGACTTCCCCTATTTAGGAAAGTCGTTTTAATGAATCCAATATTAACCACCGCTCACCGGCGGTATGAGTGCAACAACATCACCAGATTGAATTTTATCATCTTCATTTGCGTATTCTTCATTAATTGCAACCATAATTGGCGCTGATACTGGTACATTATATTCATTGGCAACAATATCTTTTAACTCTGCAACCGTAATATTTTCTTTCTCTATTCGTAATTCACTTGTTCCTGCTTCTTCTTGCAAGTGCGCAAATAACAATACTCGAATCATACTTATAACTCCTTCCCAGGCTCTCCCGCCGGATATGGCGTTTTTTCTAATTGGTCACCAATCCACGAGTCACCATCTTCCCAAAACTCCTTTTTCCAAATGGGAACGATTTGTTTTATGCGTTCCATAATATATTCATTCGCTTCATAGGCCGCTTTACGATGCGGTGTTGAAACAGCCACAACAACCGCGATATCAGAAATTTGCAATGTACCGATGCGATGCGTGATCGCAACGTGTGTACCTGGCCATTTCTCCTTCACTTCTGAGCCGATTTTCTGTAGCATCTTTTCTGCCATCGTCTTATAAGCGACATACTCTAAGTATAATGTACGACGCCCTTTCGTAAACTCCCTAACCGTTCCAATAAACGTTGTAACAGCACCGCATTCACGGCGAATTACTTTCTTCGCTACCTCTTCAATCGAGATTTCTGTATCAATTACTTCATAATATGTATTTATCATTTCGCACTCCTAACCGTTTGTAAAAACCAGTCTATGTACAACTTTTCTTCTGTTATATGAAATACTTTATATTCTTCTCGTAAATTTACCGGCGCATTATACCACGTAATGACCGCTACTACATTTTCTACTTTATGTACAAGTTCAACGTCTTCCGCAGAACGAAGTAACACTACTTTCGGATAGTTCTCTTTTTTATAGCCCTCTATTAAAATTGTAGCCACTTCAAAAAACTCATATAAGCGAATAATTTCTTGTAAGGACCATTCCTCTCTTAACGAAGAAAGTGAAAGTAATCCCGCACCTTCTACACTACTTACGACAGCACCGGCTTTTCTGTGTCTTTCACTATCTTTTTGTGCTACTTCTGGAAAACCTCCGTGCCCGTGATGTTTAATTGTAGCAACTTTCATTTCGCTTTCGGCTAAAGCATGCACAACTTTCTCTACAAGTGTTGTTTTCCCGCTATTTTGATACCCTACTATTTGTATGATTGAAGAGGCTTTTCCCAAGGCCAATCACATCCCTCCGAATGCTCTAACAATAATACGGATACTTTCATCCCTGCCTCAAATCCTCTCGTTCCTCCAGGCAACACGATAAACGCATTTGCATCCGCAAGTGAAGATACCGCACTCGATTTATCTAAACCGACCGGCATCGCTTGTAATGCCCCATCCACGATCGTCACGTTTGCTCTTACGAAACGAGTAAATGGATTTGGCTTTGGAAAATCTTTTTGTAAAATAGCATCAGCTCTATATACGTGAGGCTCCTTCGCATACAAATACGTTTTTATAATCGGATGCACAAATAATTCAAAGCCTACATAACAAGCAGACGGATTCCCTGATAAACCGAAAAGTAACTTTCCATCAACTTCAGCTACTGTCGTTACACTTCCTGGTCTCATCGCTATTTTATTAAAGAGGACATTCGCCTGTAATCTTTCATATATAGCTGGTAAGTAGTCATAATCTCCTACCGAAACACCGCCTGTTGTAATTAAAATATCAACCTCATCCATCGCCGATTGAACAGCTGTAAAACATGCATCTAGCTCATCAGCCAGTTGGCCATAATATCGGACCTTTCCACCAGCTTTCATAATTTGAGCGGCAATCATATAAGAGTTACTGTTTCTAATCTTTCCTGGTTCTAACGACTCGTGTACTTCTAGTAATTCACTCCCTGTCGTTACAATACCGACAACAGGCTGTTTTACAACTTTCACAGTACTATATCCAAACGTCGCTAATAGCGCAGCAACACCTGGATTAATTGCAACACCTTTCTTAACGAGAACTTGATTTTGTTTTATATCTTCTCCTTTAAATGACACATTGTCACCACTATTAAAAGGACGCTTTAACCTCATATATGTTTTTCCGTTCTTCTCAAATCCTTCTGTCAGTTCTAGCATTACGACTGCATTGCAATTCTCTGGAATAGCTGCTCCCGTCATAATACGAACTGCTTCAAAAGAACCTACCTCTTTTACAAAAACAGACCCCGCTCCAATTTCTCCTATCACTTCAAATTCAACTGGATTCTCTTGATTCGCTTCTTTCGTATCTTCTGCTCGAATTGCGAAACCATCGTAAGGAGAACGATCAAAATGAGGAACGTCATGATCTGAGACAACACCTTCCCCAAGAATTCTCCCGTAACTTTCCGTAATAGAAACTTCTTCTACTTCACCATGCTTCGCATATTTCATTACCCGCTCTACTGCCTCAGCAACTTGAATTGGAATTCGTTTTTCTACCATCGTTTCTCACCTCATATTTGCAATTTTTTTTATCTCGATTAAACTTTATATATTAAACAGAAATTACTTCAAGGAGGAATTCCATGTCTTCATTCACACACTTTAATGACCAAGGACGCGCGAAGATGGTTGATATAAGCGACAAAAAAACAACCGTTCGAACAGCAATTGCGTGCTCTAGCATTGTAGTTACGAAAGAAATTTACGATAAAATCTCTCACAATGAAATTGGGAAAGGTGACGTATTAGCAGTTGCCCAAATCGCAGGCATTATGGCTGCAAAACGCACTTCTGATATTATCCCAATGTGCCATCCTTTATTATTAAAAGGTGTTGACGTTTCTTTCGATTGGCAACAATCAAATGAACAATATCGATTACTTATTGAAGTAAAAGTTAAAACAGAAGGTAGCACTGGCGTTGAAATGGAAGCTTTAACAGCTGCTTCTGCTACGGCTCTTACCGTGTATGATATGTGTAAAGCTGTTGATAAAAGTATGATTATTGGTGAAACGTACTTACTTGAAAAAACAGGTGGAAAAAGTGGCGATTATACGAGAAATTCGTAATCCTCTCCGTTGAACCTAAAGGATTTCCTTTAGGTTCAACCTATATATCTTGCATATAAACTTTTCGCTACATTCATATCATTTGTCCCATGAATAAACGCCCTACCATCTGTAAATAGAACAAATCGATATTCTTCTATCGGGAATGATAATAAATAAGGTGTTGCCTTTACCTCTACACTTTTTTGTAAGCGCTTTTTAGTTTCTTCTAAATTAAAATCTTTCCGCATCCCTGGACGAATTTGTACTGTATTCCGCCCACATAACACTTCCGTTTTCGTTTGTGCTTCAAATGTTAAACTCGGATATGTACGTAATCTTCCACAAGATAAACACGTATCTTTTTTCTGCCTATTCACTTTAAATGCCATCTGCTGATTATTCCAAAGGTCAAACGATAGCATCGTTTCACGAAGCGCACCAAAGTCTTCTACTAATATTTTCAACGCTTCTGTTATTTGATGCGCAACTACTAACTGCACCGCTGGCTGTATAATACCAACTGTATCACATGTTGCTCCACTCGCCGGATGCTCCATTAAACAGCGGAAACACGGTGTTTTCCCTGGTAAAATTGTATAAGTCACTCCGTAACTTCCGACACAACCACCATATATCCACGGAATATTATACTTTTGTGAAATATCATTAATGAGAAGACGCGTTTCAAAATTATCTGTCGCATCTAATATTAAGTCTACACTATTCACTAGTTCTTCCATTTCTTGCACCGTTACATCAGTTACAACTGGATTAATTTCCACCTCAGAATTAATCGCTTTTAAATGTTCTGCTGCCGCTACCGCCTTCGGTTTATACTGCTTTGCATCTTCTTCTGTATATAATTGTTGTCTTTGTAAATTGCTCCATTCTACATAATCGCGATCTGCAATCGTTACTTTTCCAACACCTGCTCTAACAATCGCTTCTGCATTTGCCGCACCTAGGGCACCAGCGCCGATAATAAGCACATGCTTCTCTCTTATTTTTCGCTGCCCTTCTTCTCCAACACCAGGAAATAATATTTGTCTTGAATATCGCTCCTGCATACGATAGCCCCCTTCCTTATCCTCCTATATAAGACATTTCAATTTTCGGACGATTTTTTGCACTTTCTTCTGTCCGTTCATCTGAATATCTATCTTTTCTATTCATCCATACATCTTGTATAACATGTAATAGCTCTTCATCCGAAAGATTATCTCTAAGAAGTTCCTTTATATCCAATCCTTCCGTCGCAAACAAACAAGTATAGAACTTTCCATCCGCCGAAATTCTCGCTCTCGTACAAGAAGAACAAAACGACTCAGAAACAGAAGTAATAAAACCGACCTCTACATTTGTTCCAACATACCGATATCGTTTCGCAACTTCACCAAAATAATGCGCTTCAGCTTGCTCAAGCGGATACACTCCATGAATTGTCTCAATTAATTCCCGCTTCGTAACTACTTGATCAAAATTCCATCCATTCGTACTACCAACGTCCATAAACTCAATAAATCTAAGCGTGATTCCTTGTTCTTTAAAATATGCAGCCATCGGTAGTACTTGATGATCGTTCATCCCTTTTTTCACAACCATATTTACTTTTACTTCAAGCCCTGCCTCTTTTGCTGCTATAATGCCCTTAATCACAGGTTTCGTATTAATATTTCGACCATTAATATTTCTAAATGTATCATCATCTATCGCATCTAAACTAACATTCACTCTATGTAATCCAGCTTCTTTTAATGCCTTCGCTTGCTTCGTTAAATGAATTGCATTTGTCGTTAACCCTATATCTACTAGCCCGTCAATTTTCACGAGACGTGCAATAAGTTTTGTTAAATCTTTACGAAGCAGTGGTTCGCCACCAGTAAGTCTAATTTTTCGTACACCGATGCTAACAAACACTTTTGCCAAACGTTCAATTTCATCAAACGTCAGTAAAAACTCATCTTTCAAAAAAGCATAATCAGGCCCAAATACTTCTGCTGGCATACAATATGTACATCTAAAATTGCAACGATCAATGACAGATATGCGTAAATCTTGAAGTGGGCGTCCAAAAAAGTCTTTAACCATCTCCTGCATCGCCACCCTCCCTTTCTGCCAAATTTCTTTCTTTTCATTCTATTATAATATATTTTCGAACTGCGATGTTTTTGCTAAGGTGAATAAAGTGAAACTTTAAACAATAGGAAGTTATCCATTCCCCTCTGATTAGCGAGAGTTACTCTCAAATACTGGGATAAAAAAACCTTGAAACATAAAAGTTCCAAGGTTTTCTACTTATTAGCTTAATCTAATAATCGTTAGAGTAGCTCCTGGCGTTGCCGTAGATAATGTAGCCAGTGCAACTACTCCAAATAATTGCAAACTAACGGCAGCTCCAGCAGGCAAATTAGCAATTATTGTTGCACTAAATGAACCAGTAGCCACTGCTGGGGAGTTTATCGTTCCCGCAAGCGGACTTCCATTTACAGTTATACGCGAACTTACAAGTAATCCTGCTGTTAAATTAATTGTATAGGCTATATAATAATTCCCTGCATTGGCAACTGTAAATACAGTATTTCCACCACTAACGGTTATTCCTGGTCCAATATTTTGATTGTTTGGTAATGGGATATTTGTACCGCCTAATAAAACAGAAATAACACTTCCTGATGTATTATTCGCAAATGCATACGTTGCAGTTGTACTAACTCCAGTCACCCCGGTCGCTCCAGTGGCTCCGGTTGCTCCAGCTCCGGTTGGGCCTGTTGGACCTTGGATTCCTTGTGAACCTGCTGGACCCGTATCACCAGTTGAACCTTGTGAACCGGTTACTCCCGTGGCTCCGGTTGGACCTTGAATTCCTTGCGGGCCTTGAATTCCTTGTAGCCCTGTTGCTCCGGTTGCTCCGGTCGCTCCCGTGACTCCCGTTGGTCCTTGAATTCCCTGTGGGCCTTGCGCTCCTGTTGCACCCGTGTCCCCGGTTGGGCCTTGTGGACCTTGTAAGCCTTGCACTCCTTGAGGACCTGTTGGACCTATTTCCCCTTGCACTCCTTGTATTCCAGTTGGGCCTTGTGGACCGGTCGGACCTTGGATTCCTTGTATCCCTTGAATTCCCTGTGGTCCTTGTGCTCCCGTCGCCCCGGTTACTCCTTGTATCCCTTGTAGACCTTGTTCTCCTTGAATTCCTTGTGGTCCAGTTGGCCCTTGAATTCCTTGAGGACCTTGTATTCCTTGTGGACCTTGATCTCCCGTCGCCCCAGTTACTCCTTGTATCCCTTGTGGACCTTGAATTCCTTGCGGGCCTGTTGGACCTATTTCTCCTTGCACACCTTGTATTCCTTGTGGACCCTGTAAACCCGTCACTCCGGTTGCTCCCGTTTCTCCTGTCGCTCCTGTCACTCCAACCGGCCCTGTCGCTCCGGTATCTCCGGTTGCCCCTGTCGAACCGGTTGCTCCGGTCGGTCCAGGTGGCCCACCGGATGGACCTGTCACTCCTGTCGGACCTGATGGTCCCGTTGGGCCAGTCGGTCCTGCTGGTCCTCCTGAAGGTCCCGTTACCCCTGTTGGACCTGTTGTTCCAGTTGGACCTGTAGTTCCTTCCCCTGTCGCCCCAGTTGCTCCCGTATCTCCTGTCGCTCCCGTCGGACCTTGTATCCCTTGAATTCCTTGTGGTCCTTGCACTCCTTGTGCACCTGTTGCTCCTTGAATCCCTTGAATTCCTTGCACTCCCTGTGGCCCCATCGGACCTGTTGGACCAATTGCCCCTTGAGCACCTTGCACTCCTTGCGGGCCCTCTGGACCGGTTGCTCCTATTTCCCCTTGTATCCCTTGAATTCCGGTTGCTCCTTGTGCTCCTGTTGCTCCCGTTATCCCTTGCACACCTTGTATTCCCTGTATTCCTTGTGGGCCTTGTGGGCCCGTTGCTCCTACCGGTCCTTGTATGCCTTGTATCCCCTGTGGCCCCTCTGGACCCGTTGCTCCAACTGGACCTGGCACTCCTTGTATTCCTTGCGGGCCTTGAAGTCCCTCTGGGCCTTCTGGACCTGTTGGGCCTATCTCACCCATCGGACCTTGTATCCCTTGAACTCCTTGTGGTCCCGTTGCTCCTGATGGACCTGGTACTCCTTGTATACCTTGTGGACCTTGATCTCCTGTTACTCCTGTTACACCTTGAGGTCCTATAGCTCCCTGTATACCTTGTGGGCCTTGATCTCCGGTTGCTCCCGTTATTCCTTGAATCCCCTGAACACCTTGGATCCCTTGCTCACCAGTTACTCCCGTCGGACCAGGAATACCTTGAATTCCCTGTGGCCCTTCTGGACCTGTTGGGCCAATTGGCCCTTGAATTCCTTGTATCCCTTGTAGCCCCTGCGCACCTGTTTCTCCTGTACTTCCTGTCGGACCGGTTAGCCCCTGACCTGTTGCTCCAGTATTTCCAGTTGCTCCTGTTGGTCCTGTCACCCCTGTACTTCCACTCGGTCCACCCCCAGGACCTGTTGCTCCTGTCGGGCCAGTTGGACCTGGAGGGCCTCCTGAAGGTCCAGTTATCCCTGTTGGACCTGTTATTCCTGTCGGGCCTGTAATCCCTTGACCTGTTGCTCCTGTTGTTCCCGTACTTCCACTCGGTCCCTCTGTCCCTTGGATTCCTTGCACTCCTTGAATCCCTTGTGGACCTGTTGCTCCCGGTATCCCTTGCACTCCTTGGATTCCTTGAGAACCCTCAGGTCCGGTAGCTCCAATCGGACCCTGTAATCCCTGTACACCCTGTATCCCTTGTACTCCAATCGGACCTGTTGGACCAATGGGCCCTTGTAATCCTTGCACACCCTGTAAACCTGTCGCTCCAGTTTCTCCTTGTGGACCTCTCAATCCTTGTGGCCCCTGCTGTCCTTCTGGTCCAGTTGCACCTATTGGCCCAACTGATCCTTGTATCCCTTGCACACCTTGAGGTCCTGTCGGGCCCATCTCCCCCATCGGACCTTGTAATCCTCTTGGTCCTTGAGGTCCTGTTGGGCCTTGTGGACCGGTTGGACCAGTAATCCCTATACCTGTAAATCCAGTTGGAACAGGGGGAAAAGTAGGCCCAATAAGTTCGGGTGGAATTCTAAAATTAGAGCTTAACGAATTTTGCTTCCGATTATTATCACGATTCTTCACACTTTCACCACCTACAAACCGTCTTTTTCATAATAAATAAGCCTCTTCTTAATCTATTTACAAAAATAATTTCCAAGACTATTTTTATTTTAAATAATAAAAACTCCCTTAATTCCTTAAGGGAGTCCAGCAATTGAATCCATATTATCTGTATTCGGGACAGCTTGCGCTATACTCGATGCATTTACACTTTGCCCCATATTTGTTCCTGTTACAGTACCAGCAGGAGTACCTCGTGTATATGTTGTCGTCACAGAATCACCCGGCTGTAAACAAAGCTTCGTCTCTGTTCCTATTACTGTAACAACATCAATCCAAGTACACCCCATTGAACCACTATACGATTTCGTAGCAGTAAATGAAGTATCACTCAAATTGTCACCTGTAAATATATTCCCAGTATTATTAACAATAACAAACTCTTTTATATGCGCAGGCATAATTACACTCTACCTTTCCTCTACGAACCTAATGTACGTGTGCTCGTTGCTAATGGCGGAAGGAATACTGATGTTCTAATCACCGCTTCTGGCTGCCTTTTTCCATTTAAAAAAATAGCCGCACTCGATCCTCCAGCACCCGCGTATATTTTCGCTACAGCTAAAGGTGAGATATCATAACAGTCGCCGACATTAACAGCTCCTGTATTATTAATAATTTTTACTTTACGCAAATTAATCCCCATTTCCCCCTCCTCCTTTTGTATACTGTATGCAAAAGAAAAAAACTTGAAACAGACTCGTTTCAAGTTTTTAGTAATTAACTATTTCATTTCGCCTTCATATTGAAGCATACCGCCAACCATATTCACTGTTTTAAATCCTTGCTCATTTAAATAATGGCATACATTCTCACTGCGCATTCCCGAACGGCAAATAAAGATATATTCATTCTCTTTATTAAAGAAGTCTACTTTATTTGGGATATCACCCATTTTAATATGTACCGCTTCTGGAATTTTCCCTGCTGCTACTTCTTCATCTTCCCTTACATCTACTAAAAATAACGTTTCTCCATTTTCTAAACGTTCTTGTACTTCTTCTGTTGTAATTGTTTTTACTTCTGTCATATGTCGTTCCTCCTTATATACAATAAAACCTTTCGTTTCTTCTTTAAACAACCATTTCTAATCAATTTTAGCATGCAAAAGAAGGAACGCAAAGAATGGAGAATTTATTTCTCAATTTCTCCGTAAAACTTATTCTTTACAAACATCTCTATCGCATTGTATCCTCAATATACTTGTTTTATGAAAGGAGTCGATTAAAATGACACTTTTTCTTTTCATTATGAGCATTATTTTTTTAACCGCCGCAATTATTGTACTCAGCATGAAAAATAATAAAAAGTTAAAATCTCCCCAAGAAATGTCATTCTTATTTCTATTACTTAGTATAGCGTTCTTCGGTATAGCAATCGCTACATATATTTTCCGTCTACAAATCATGTAAAAAAAGGTGCCTACTACACATATTGCACCTTTTTCACATCATTTATTTTCTACACAAAACTAGACACTTTCCGATTTAAAAATTCATAAACTTTCTTTTCAAATAAATGGATATCTAACGCTCCTGCCATATGCCCATTTATACTTTCTATTTCATAGACCTCCGCATACTTCCCTTGTTTTTGCAAAATGTCTACCATTTTATAATTGTAACGAGACGGCTGAAGTAAATCTTGTTTACACGGAATCATAAGTACATTCGCTTTTATTTTAGAAAGAGCCTCTTCCAAAGAAGAAAATCCATGCGCAATATCATGCAATAAAACTGCTTTCGCAGTGTACATCCACGAATTTGCATCTACTAACTCTATACTTTTGTATGTCACTTTATTTATCTCTTTCTCAAATGATGTTAATGTAGAAAACTTTTCATAAGGTTCTACCTCAATACTGTTACGAGGAAATTCCGTTTCATAAAAATGCTCATCAAAAGCGTTCATAAACATCATTCTGTTTGCTAAATGAAGCCCCTGCATTGGCTGTGTTTCTCCATATTTCCCGCCCTTCCAACTTGGATCTAGTTGAATTGCTTCAATCGCATTTTGCGCTACATTTACTGACGTTATAATTGGATTTTGCGGGTTCGTAATAACGCCAATCATTCGCTCTACCATATGAGAGTAGTGAACAGCCCATTGCTGCGCAATCATTCCACCCGCCGACGGCCCTATTACAGCATGTAACCTTGAGATTCCCATATTTTTTATTAACTCATATTGTATACGAGCTACATCAAGAAAGGTAAACACAGGGAAATCCATAACATACTCTTCCCCTGTTTCTGGATTAATCGACTTCGGTCCCGTTGTAATTACATACGGGTTCTTCACCTGTACATTACAAAGATTATCAGTACATATAACAAAATATTTATTTGTATCAATCGCTTTTCCAGGTCCAATTAGCCCAGCCCACCAACCAGACTCCTCATCATGCACAGTATATTTTCCTGCTGCATGACTTGTTGCACTAAAATAATGACAAACCAAAATGGCATTTGACCTTTCTCTATTTAAAATACCATACGTCTCATATCCCATTTGAACAGGAATTTCCCTACCATTTTCAAATGTAAACTCATTTAATGCAAACTTCTCTTTTTTTACAATTTGCACAGACTCTCCCTCTTCCCGTTATAGTATGAACTGCTTACTAAAGTTTTTTTTCTATGCAAATCAATCTCCTTCTTCTTTTCATAAATAAATGAATAATATACAAAATTAGCCACAAAATAGCACTATATTACAAAAATCAAAGAGGGCATACATATGATTTGGAATTGGCTACGTAAGAAAAAAAAATCAAATTCAACAGAGACAAAAGAAGCAGATAACCCGAAGCAGCAGCCTAGTAATCAAGAGATTGTGAACAAAGATCAGACTAGAAGTATGAAACATAATAAAGGTGATAGTAGCGAGCAAAAAAACTCGAAACAAGATGATTACTCTCATAAGAAACAGCAAAATTCTAAAAAAGATGATTCTTCTCATGAGAAACAGCAAAATTCGAAACAAGACGATTCCTCTCATGAGAAACAACAAAACTCGAAACAAGACGATTCCTCTCATGAGAAACAACAAAATTCTAAGCAAGACGACTCTTCTCATGAGAAACAACAAAACTCGAAACAAGACGATTCCTCTCATGAGAAACAACAAAATTCTAAGCAAGACGACTCTTCTCATGAGAAACAACAAAATCCTAAACAAGACGACTCTTCTCATGAGAAACAACAAAATTCTAAACAAGACGACTCTTCTCATGAGGAACAGCAAAACTTGAAACAAGACGATTCCTCTCATAAGAAACAACAAAATTCTAAACAAGACGAAGCTTCTCATGAGAAACAGCAAAACTCGAAACAAAATGATTCTTCTCAGAATAAACAACAAAGCTCTGGAAGTAATAGTATTTATGATTTTTCGAAGCCAGAAAAAGACCGTATTCATTCACTACAAGATTTAATAGAGAAGCTCAAGAAGTCTAGTGATTTTGTTAATTATCACACATCTGATGATGAAACGATGCCATATTGGATTTCTTACTATCGTCCTTCACTTGATGGGGAGAAATTGCAAAAGTATTTAATGCCTACTCTTTTGGAACGACCTAATGCTTCACTAGAAGAACTGAAGGAACATATTCCGATGAGTGGTATCACAATTACGAATGACTTACAAAAAATTGAGGACATGGTTTTAAAAGGACATGCAATTATTCAATTGAAGCAGCAAGATCAAAAATGTATGCTTGCAAACATTGCAATTGATAATTATCGTGCACCAACCCCTCCTTTAAACGAATCAACTGTTATTGGGCCACAAGAAGGTTTCGTAGAGGATATTGATACAAACATTAATTTAGTTCGAAAACGTCTTCCTGTTTTAGATTTACAAACAAAAGAAATGATTATCGGCGAGTTTTCCAAAACAAAAGTTGTCATGATGTATTTAGACAACCTCGCTGAAAAAGATAATGTTGATTTTCTCGAGGAATCATTACGCGCTCTTGAATATGATCAAATTAATGATAGTGCTTATATACAAGAATTGATGGGTGAAAAATCGATTTTCCCTCTCTATATCAATACAGAACGCACTGATAGAGTTACAAAAGCACTCATTGATGGAAAAATCGCTATTTTTGTTGATGGTTCTCCAAGCGTGCTACTTACTCCAGTATCCTATTTCGATTTTTTCATTTCACCAGAAGACTATAACGTCTCCTGGCTGTACGCTACATTTTCAAGGATTTTAAGATTAATCGCCGTTCTATTTTCAATCTGCGCTACACCGTTATACGTTGCAGTCTTAAATTATCATTATGAACTCATTCCAAGTGACTTACTTGAAACTTTGATTTTATCAAGGGCACAAGTACCGTTTCCACCTTTAATTGAAGCGCTCTTTTTAGAACTTGCAATCGATTTATTAAGAGAAGCTGGTGCAAGGTTACCGATGAAGGTCGGTCAAACACTCGGTATTGTAGGCGGTATCGTAATCGGGCAAGCCTCTGTACAAGCTGGTTTAACGAGTAATATTTTATTAATTATCGTTGCACTATCAGCACTCGCTTCCTTTATTACACCTATTTATAAAATGGGTAACGCTGTTCGATTACTACGCTTCCCGTTTCTCATATTTGCAGAAATAGGTGGACTTTTCGGTATTTCTCTTGGATTTATCTTTTTATTTACTCATCTATTTAGACTTACTTCCTTACGTAAGCCATACGCTTTATTTTACCCGACAAGGCAACAATCAGTTAAAGATTCTTGGATTCGTTTCCCTTTAACAATGATTGATACAAGAGATGTGCAAGCAAGACCACAACATGTAAAAAAAGCAGCGAAAGGAATTTCAACAAAACATAGATCGGACTTCGATGATTAAGAAATGAGGTGCATTGATGAGTAAAGTTCAAGAAAAATATCAAATATCTCCTGTCTTTGTTTTCTTCTTAATTCACAGTGCACAGTTTGGTGCCGGAGTTCTCGGGTTCGCTCGAATTATTGCAAAAGCTGCTGGATACGACGGCTGGATGGGAGTTTTAATCACAGGGTTTTGTATCCATATTCTTATATGGATGATGTACGTCTTATTAAAAGAAACAAACGGTAATTTAATTGATTTACATCGGCAAACATTTGGAAAATGGCTTGGGGACTGTATTAATATCATCTTTGCTGCTTATTTTTTAATCGTCAGTATTTCCGTCATTCGAACATACGTTGAAATTATTCAAGTGTGGATGTTTCCTACCGCTTCAACTTGGATGTTAACACTTTTTTTATGCTTAGTTAGCTACTACATTATTTCTTCTGGCTTTCGTGTCATTACTGGTATTTGTGTTATATCTGTTGGTGGTACATTGGGATATTTATTGCTTAGCCTATTTGTTTTGAAATACTCACATTGGGATAATCTACTTCCTATATTCACACATTCTTTTTCAGATATTTTAAAAGCCTCTCAACTGTCCATCTACAGTATGACCGGTTTTGAGATTTACCTCATGGTTTATCCATTTGTGAAAAAACCTATGCAATCTCATAAATACGCTCAATACGGGGCACTATTTTCAAATCTTCTATATTTATTTAGTACCCTTTTAGCCTTTGCATTTTTTAGTGAAAAACAATTGTTAAAAACGATATGGTCGCAACTTTCTATGACCCAAGTAATCCAATTACCATTTATAGAAAGACTAGAATATATTGCAATTTCAGCTTATGCACTCGTTATTGTCACTAGTTTCATCCTCCCCTTATGGGCTGCAGTGAGAGGAACTCACGAAATATTTCGCGTAAAACAAAGAGGTGTTTTAATCGCTTTCATCCTTATCACCCTCATTGTTTCACAACTTTTAACAAACAGACACGATATTAATAACTTTATTAGTAATGCATCAAAAGTTAGTTTTTGGCTCATTTATGTATACATCCCAATTCTATTTATTATTGTGTGGGTGAAAAGAAAATGGAAAAAATCAAAAGCAAATTAATACTTATTTCTTGTATAACATTCTTCAGTTTAACTGGATGTTTACAAAAAAATATTATCGATGATGTACAACTTATTCAAGGAAGCGTTTTTGATGTAGCAAAAGATAATAAAATAAAAGTGACATTCGTTTGTCCCATTCAGAAAAAAGGAAATAAAGTTCAAGTTTTTGAAGGCAGCGCAAATGCGGTAAAACAAGTAAAAGCAGACACATCTTTAGAGTCTTCTCAACCGTTTGCTAGCGGACAAATGCGTGTCGCTCTATATACGATAAGACTTGCAAAAAAAGGAATGTCTACTTCATTCGATACATTACTTCGAGATGTGAATATAGGAAACGCTTTATATGTTGCTTTATTAGAGGGGAATGGTACCGAACTTTTAAAAGGCAAATATACAACTTCATATAACGTTGCAATTTATATAAAAAAGTTGCTAGAACATAATATGGAGACCGGTCCTTTACCAACGGATAATCTGCATGTAGGAGCATTCCGTTATTATCAAGAAGGGCAAGACTACTATATTCCAATTTTAAAGAAACATGGTGATAAAATAAAAATCACCGGAATTGGTCTTTTTAAAAAAGATAAATATATCGGTAAAATTGCGCAAAAAGATATGTTCATATTTAAAGGACTGTTAGAAAAACATAAATTAGATTCACATGAATTTAAAACAGATTCTGCGTACGTAATGATTAATAATATTCGTTCTGTTCCAACTTACGATATAAAGATTAAAAACGGAAAGCCTTCTTTTTTCATTCACGTTCATCTTGATGCACGTATTCAAGAATTATCAAAACAAATTAACTTAGAAAATAACAAGAACACAAAAAACATTGAAAAAAATGTACAAAAACAATTGGACGTACAGGCTGCCAAATTAATTAAGCAGTTCAAATCTTTAGGCGTCGATCCCCTCGGGCTAGGAGCAAAATATAAACACCATTATCGCCCCTTCAAATTAGAAGAGTGGAGACAAATGTACAAAGATGTTCCGATTCATATAAAATACACCGTAAACATTACAAATTCTGGTGTAATTGAATGAGAAATGATTGAACTCCTCTCTCCGGCATGATACAACGGATAGAGGAGTTTTTATTTTAGATAGAGAGAGAAGATATTTATGGGGGAGCTTATGTCTAAAAAATTAGTAAAGCCTATTTTAAACGGTATTTTATTTCTCGGCGTCTTTTTATTTGCTCATACATACTTAAAAAATGTTTCCTTCACACGTTATTTACTTGTCGTTATACCGATGTTACTCGTTGGTATGTTCGGCATCGACCTTATTTTATCCATTTTAATAAAAAAAGAAGAATAACGAGCGAGGATGTCTCATAAGTCGAGATTTTTGACTAGATGACATCCTTTTTATTTTCTATTTTGGAATCAGCGCTACAGTACATGAATTTATATCAACGATTTTTCAAATATATCTACCATAACTCAAAATATATCAACGATTCGACACAAAATATCGATTTACCTACAAAAATTGACAATAGTAACAACCCATACTAAGAAGAGAATGTTTCAATATATTTTTAGAACATCCTTTTTTTATTTAATAATCACCTTATGTTACAATGAAATTCGGCACAAAGTGAGAAAGGATGAAACAACATGACAAACGAAAAAGGTTTAGATAAAGGGTACGAGCTTGTTGCAAAAATGCATGAAGATTTCGGACATCCTGTAACAAATACTCCAACAAAACTAACAGAAGAGCGCGCAAAAATCCGTGCAAGTTTTATGCAAGAAGAGCTAGAAGAATTTCTAGAAGCAACTACTGTTGAAGATCAATACGATGCACTTATTGACCTTATTTACTTTGCATTCGGAACGTTTGCAGAAATGGGCGTACGTCCAGATAAAGGATTCGAGATTGTAAACAACGCAAACATGGCAAAACTATTCCCTGATGGGAAACCTCGATTCCGTGAAGGCGACGGCAAAATTTTAAAACCAGAAGGCTGGCAAGCACCAGAACCACAACTTCGTGCTGAAATTGAACGTCAGCGCCAAGAAGCTGAAAAAAACTGCTAGGATTTCCTAGCAGTTTTTTATTATGTCTTTTTTTCTGCAGCTCATTAATGACCCACGTGCCCCGCGTGTCCTGCTGCTCCACTAATACTAGCTGCTCCTGCTGCTGCCCCTGCTCCTCCTGCTCCAATTCCCCCTGTCCAAGGAGACGATTGTTGCTGTTGTTGATATTGCTGATATTGTTGTTGGCCTTGATGATGCTGTTGGCCTTGGTGATGATGTTGACCTTGGTGATGGTGTTGACCTTGATGATGCTGTTGACCTTGATGATGCTGTTGACCTTGATGATGCTGTTGACCTTGATGATGCTGTTGACCTTGGTGGTGGTGTTGACCTTGGTGATGATGTTGGCCTTGGTGTCCATGATGTTGGCCTTGGTGGTGATGTCCATGGTGACCATGTTGGCCTTGATGACCGTGTTGGCCTTGGTGAGTTTGATAAAGAACAGCTTGCGGATGAATGTGGTGGTGACCTTGGTGATGTACTTGTTGTTGGTGATGACCTTGATGGCTGTGTTGACCTTGATGGTGGTGATGACCTTGATGGCCGTGTTGACCTTGATGGTGGTGATGACCTTGATGGCCATGTTGACCTTGATGGTGGTGATGACCTTGATGGCCGTGTTGACCTTGATGGTGGTGATGACCGTGATGGCCATGTTGACCTTGATGGTGGTGATGACCGTGTATGACTTGCGGATACCCACCTACTCCTCCTGCTACAACACCTACTCCTGGTACAGGGAATCCTGTCTGTCCCCCTCCAACGAAAGAAGGAAATGTAGTTGGTACTCCTACTGGAATTCCAGTTTGTGCGCCAGCTACTGATGTCGGAAATCCTCCCGTTAACGTTGGAATTCCAGTTTGCATGCCTGCTACTGATGTTGGAAATCCTCCATGTGCTCCACCCATCCAGCTCGGAATTCCACCGTATCCTTGTTGCCCTGCTCCTCCCATTAACATCATTTGTTCATAACTATCCGATCCACCTCCGAAGAAGCCATGCGGTGCATTATTGTCCATCCCTTTCATTCCTTTCACCCCTTGTTTTCAATTTAACCTACCTTTTGTATCATATTTCCTAGTTAAAAATAGGTGTTTGTCTGCATAAGAATTCCTAACCTTTTTCCTCATTCGTGATAGAATCAATTGACTGATTATTCTTTCACCACTTTAAAAGGAGGCATTTCTATTGAGAAACGTTACAAAAGCTTCAAACGACGATTTAGATTCAATCTTACATATAGATATTGATGTAATCGGAGACGATAGTAGACGAAATTATATTAAACACGCTATTGATGAGGAGAAATGCATCATTGTAAAAGAAGACAATTCTATTTTAGGTTTTCTGACGTATGATACGAACTTCTTTAGCTACACGTTCCTCTCATTAATCATTGTTTCGCCAACAAAAAGAAGACAAGGCCATGCAAGCTCATTAATCTCCTATATGTTAAGTAATTCTCCTACGCAAAAAATTTTTTCTTCAACGAACGAATCGAATGCAAATATGCAAAAAGTTTTTAAAGCGAATGGATTTATGCGTAGTGGAATAATTGAAAACTTAGATGAAGGTGATCCAGAAATTATTTTCTATATAAAAAAGCTCAGAGCATAAAGGCTCTGAGCTTTTCTTTCATTCATTAGTTTGCAACAACGTTAACAAGTTTGCCAGGAACGACAATTACTTTACGAACTGTTTTTCCTTCGATTTGTTCTTTAATTGCTTCAAGTGCAAGTTGTTCCATTTCTTCTTTTGATGCGTCTTTACTCATTGTTAATTTTGCGCGAACTTTGCCCATAATTTGAACAACGATTTCAACTTCATCTTCTACAAGTTTAGACTCATCAAATGTTGGCCAGCTTGCATATGTGATTGTTTCATTGTAACCAAGCTTGCTCCAAAGTTCTTCCCCGATATGAGGTGCAACTGGTGCAATCATTTTTACGAAACCTTCTACATATTCTTTCGGAAGTGTATTAGCTTTGTATGCATCGTTGATGAATACCATCATTTGAGAAATCGCTGTGTTGAAGCGAAGCTCTGCATAGTCTTCTGTTACTTTCTTCACTGTTTGATGGTAAGCTTTTTCAAGCTCTTTATTTGGTGCATCAGTAATTTTCTCACTTAATTCACCGTTATCTTGAACGAATAGGCGCCATACGCGGTCTAGGAAACGACGAGCTCCGTCAAGACCATTTTCAGACCAAGCGATTGAAGCATCTAATGGTCCCATGAACATTTCGTATAGACGAAGTGTATCTGCACCATGGCTCGCTACGATATCATCAGGGTTTACAACGTTACCTTTTGATTTACTCATTTTCTCGTTGTTTTCACCTAGAATCATACCTTGGTTGAATAATTGTTGGAACGGCTCTTTCGTTGGAACTACACCGATATCATATAATACTTTATGCCAGAAACGAGCATATAGTAAGTGAAGTACAGCGTGCTCTGCACCGCCGATATAAATATCAACTGGAAGCCATTGTTTTACTTTTTCAGGATCTACAAGTGCTTCGTTATTATTTGGATCCATGTAGCGTAAGTAGTACCAACAGCTACCAGCCCATTGTGGCATTGTGTTCGTTTCACGACGACCTTTTTTACCAGTTTCAGGATCAACAACATTTACCCACTCGTCAATGTTAGCAAGTGGTGATTCACCTGTACCTGAAGGACGGATGTTTTCTGTTTTCGGAAGAACTAATGGTAATTCTTCTTCTTTCACAGCTGTCATTGTGCCATCTTCCCAGTGGATTACTGGAATTGGCTCACCCCAATAACGTTGACGGCTAAATAACCAGTCACGTAGACGGTACGTTACTTTTTGATTTCCTGCGCTCGTCACTTCAAGCCATTCAATCATTTTTGCGATTGCTTCTTCTTTATTTAAACCATCAAGGAATGCTGAGTTTACGTGTGCACCATCACCTGTGTATGCTTCTTTCGTAATGTCTCCGCCTTTTACAACTTCCTTCATTGGAAGATTGAACGTTGATGCGAATTCATAGTCACGCTCATCGTGAGCTGGAACCGCCATTACAGCACCTGTTCCGTAAGTTGCAAGAACGTAATCAGCGATCCAGATTGGTAATTTCTCACCGTTTACTGGGTTAACTGCGTAAGCACCAGTGAATACACCAGTTTTCTCTTTCGCAAGTTCTGTACGCTCTAAATCACTCTTCATTTTTACAGAATTAATGTAAGCTTCTACAGCTTCTTTTTGCTCAGCAGTTGTAATGTCAGCAACAAGTGCATGCTCTGGAGCAAGTACACAGTAGCTTGCACCGAATAGTGTATCAGGACGCGTTGTGAAAACTGTGAATTTTTCATCTGTACCGTCGATGTTAAAGTGTACTTCTGCACCTTCAGAACGACCAATCCAGTTACGTTGCATATCTTTTAAGCTTTCTGGCCAATCAAGCTCATCTAGATCTTCTAATAGACGATCTCCGTAAGCTGTAATTTTTAACATCCACTGTCTCATCGGACGACGCTCAACCGGATGCCCACCGCGCTCACTCTTACCATCAATGATTTCTTCGTTTGCAAGTACTGTACCAAGCGCTGGACACCAGTTTACAGGTACTTCATCAACGTAAGCTAAGCCTTTTTCAAATAGTTTTAAGAAGATCCATTGTGTCCACTTGTAGTAGTTTGGATCCGTTGTATTTACTTCACGATCCCAATCATAAGAGAAGCCTAATGCTTTAATTTGATTACGGAACGTATTAATATTAAGCTCTGTAAATTCTGCCGGGCTATTTCCAGTATCAAGTGCATATTGCTCTGCTGGAAGACCGAATGCATCCCATCCCATTGGATGAAGAACGTTATATCCTTGCATACGCTTCATACGAGATAAAATATCTGTCGCTGTATAACCTTCTGGATGTCCTACGTGTAAGCCTGCACCTGATGGATATGGAAACATATCTAGTGCATAAAATTTTGGTTTTTCTGTCTCATCTGGCGTACGGAATGTTTTATTCTCTTCCCAATATCCTTGCCACTTCTTCTCAATTTCTTGATGATTAAAGCTCATGAGATACCCTCCTTGAAATTCTATTTATTTTCACCGCCCAAAATACAAAAAACCTCTCATCCCTAGAAAGGGACGAGAGGTTATAGATTCCCGCGGTACCACCCTAAATTAATGTAAAATATACATTCGCTTAGATCCGTAACGTGGATTAACGGCAATTGCTACTATTAGTTTCACAACTGCAACTCAAAGGCGAGTTCATAACGAAACGTGGATTGACTTGCACCGACCGTCAACTCTCTAAACCCGCTTCTATTACTACTACTCCTTTTCACTGTTATTACAAATATGAGTTAATTAAATATATTCTAAAACATGTTACATGTTCCGTCAAACTAAACTGCAATTTTTTCTTCAACTGTTTCTTCTACTTTTACTCGTTTGTCATAAATGCTCGTTGCTATAAGCGCTACTACCAGCATTACCATGATCGCGATAAACAATACTTCCATATTGTATAAATCAACAATTGCTCCGCCGACGACTGGTCCGAACATTTTCCCTACAGTCGCCGCACTATTTACGACCCCTTGATAAAATCCTAATTTATCTTTCGGCGCAAGTATATTTGCAATGGTCGGAACCGCTGGCCATACGAATAACTCACCAATCGTTAATGTTACCATCGCAACGAGGAACATCGTAAATTGCTGCGCTTGACTTAACACAATGAATGAAGCCGCAAAAATGAAAATCCCAATCATAATTTGTTGTTTTAAAGAACGCTTCATCCAGCGAATTAGCATACTAACGAGCGGCTGCGCACAAACGATCATCGCTCCGTTTATCGTCCATAATAAACTATAGTGACGAAGGCTAATATTTAATTCTTGCATATGTGTTGCAATCGCCCCTTGCCACTGTACGTATGTAACCCAGCATAAAGCATATGCTACACACACAATAAGAAGTGCTTTGAATCCCGGTGTAAGTGGCCACCCTTTTTTCGTTTCGACTTCTTTTTGTACCTCTGACCCTTTTTTGTCTTCCATACCACGGAATCCAATAAAAGCAATTAAGAAGAAAACAAAGTATAAAATAAAGTTCGCTAAGAAAATATAATCAAAACGATACGACGCAACTAAGCCACCGCACGCTGTTCCAATCGCAATACCAACGTTTTGTCCAACATACATCGCATTAAATGCTCGTCTTCCGCCCTCTGGCCAAACTGTACCAACCATCGCATACATCGATGGAAAGACCATTCCAGAACCAAAGCCAATTAATGCTAGCCATACAACATATAACGGCCAACCATGGAAGAACACAAGACCTAAAATCGATACGAGTGTAATGACAATTCCTACTAAAATTGATTTATAACCGCCCCATTTATCAAATAAAACACCGCCGAGCAAGTTTCCGATTACACCAGTAAGCGAGTTGATCATTAATACCATTCCAGCCACTGATAAAGATTTCCCTAGATGATCATGCAAATAAATTGTATTAAAAGGCCATAAAAAAGAAGCACCCGTGACATTAATAATCATCCCAGCTACTAATAGCCATACTTTCCTTGGCATATTCTCCCCTCCTATTCTATTTTTTTTCGTTCATATATAACAGTAAAATTGTAGTCGTTTTTAAATAGGAAGGCAACTGATTAATAGTTGATGAAATTCAGATAACGGTATGTTGGTAAATGAAATTATATTGATTGCCACTTAAAAATATATCGACTTACCGACAAAAAAGGACATCAGTAACAATATATAAGAAAGGGGAGGCTACATGAAGTTCATGCAGTCTCCCCTTTTTTATAACTATCCAACTTCTTTTTCTCGCTTCGCACGTTCTTTAGCACTCCATTTAAATATCTTATCTAATAGAGAGTATATTCTCCCAGACTCTTTCGTTAATAACGGACCTAACGATGCTAATATTAAAACGTACAGTGCAGAGAACGGTTTAATCGCTGCCATTAAGCCACCCGCAATACCGATATTGGCTACAATAATGGAGAACTCTCCGCGTGATACAAGCGTTAATCCGATATTCGTAGATGCCTTATGTGATAACCCTGCTTTACGTCCCGCAGCCATTCCAGCGATAAAATTACCGATGAGAGTAATGAAAACTGCTCCTAAGGCCAACCACACGGCTCCTCCAAGAGAAAATGGATCTATACTTAAACCGAAACTGAAAAAGAATATAGCTCCAAAGAAATCACGAAACGGAACGACAAGATGCTCGATTCGATCACTATGCTCTGTTTCAGAAAAGACAAGCCCTAATAATAACGCTCCAATCGCCTCAGCAACATGAATCGTTTCTGAAAAACCAGCCACAAAGAATAAAATAGCGAATATTACGATAATAAAAATTTCGTTAGACGAAATATCTAATACTTTATTTAGGAACGGCGTAGCTTTTCGAGCGATTATAAAGAACAATAACATATAGCCTACTGCGATTAAAACAGATGTAAGAGCACCTATAAATGACGTTGCACCTCCGAGTACTAACCCTGAAACAACTGACAAATATACAGCTAAAAAGATATCATCAAACATAATGATTCCTAAAATTAGCTCCGTCTCTTTATTACCAGATCGCCTTAAATCAACAATTACTTTTGCGACAATTGCACTCGAGGAAATTGTTATGATTCCGGCAATAATTAATGTTTCTAATAAGGGGAAACCCATTATATATCCGTAAAGCAAACCTAATATAAAATTAAGCGATATATGAACAGTTCCCCCAAAAGCAATCGACTTTCCTGATTTAATTAATTTTTTTATTGAGAATTCTAAGCCTAAATAGAATAGGAGGAATATGACGCCAACACGGCCGAGGAAGGAAATTACTTCTCCGCTTTCAATAAACCTTAAATCGATAAGCCCTAAATCTGGGGCATGAGGCCCCACTAGCATACCAAGTATAATGAGAAACGGAATAATCGAAAACTTTAACTTTGCAGCGAGAATTGTTGCAAAAGCTACTAATACTAACGCAGTTCCAACTTCAAAGACTAAAGTATCCATCGATTATGAGTCACCTCCCGCTGAAAGCAACTCATTAATAATTCTCTTCACTTCATGTCTTTCACCCGATAATACGAGCATATCACCAGCCTCAATGATAGAATCTGGACCTGGATTGAAAAATTTCTTCATATTCTTTTTCAAAATAGCAATGATTGTTACGTTATATGTTTTTCGAACATGTAAACTACCAATTGTCTTTTGTACGACTGGTGCGTTATTTTCTATTTTAAACCACTCAATTGATAATCCTTCAAAAGCCATCTCAATCGTGTCTAACGCTTGTGGCCTATAGACCATTCCACCTAATATAGCTGCAATTTGTCTCGCTTCAGAATCGCGAAGAGAAATACTTGAAATACTCTCATCATGATCCACATCAAAATGATACATTTCTCTTCTTCCATCATCATGAATAACGATAACCATTTTTTCATTACCTTTCGTAATTACTTCAAACTTACAACCAATACCCGGAAGTTCACTTTCTCTAATATTCATATTTTCCGCCTCCTAAAATTTTTAGTTACGGCTTTTACAAATCTACATCGATCTCCGTTTTAAACTTTTCATCTTTTGAAATACCTAAATATTTGAGCGTTTCTGATGGCGTTGCGTGATGGAAATGTTTTTGCAGTAGCGCAATCGCTATTCCTCTTTTGTACGCGTGAAACCCAAATGTTTTTCTCATTGAATTCGTTCCAATCTTCCCAACAATTCCAACTGCTTCCGCAGCATTATGAATCACCCGATAAGCTTGTTGACGCGTAATTGAATTTGTCGTTTTATTAGATTGAAATACGTAGTTTTCTCTTTGAGCATCAAAAGATTGTACGTACGCTAAAAGCGCTTCCTTTACTTTTGTATTTAAATAAATATCTTGTTTAAATTTTTCATCTTTCACAGGAAGAGAATAAAACTCTTTAGCAGTTCCATCTTCATTTAATACATCTTCAAACTTCATACTAAGGAGCTCAGTAATTTTTAAACCCGTGTTAATTCCAATAACGAATAAAAGATAATCTCGCTGGGAATGCTCTTTCAAATATTTTTTCATAGCCTCAATTTGGCTTATATCTTTTAATGCCTCTACAACTTCCATACATGTATTCTCCTCATCTTATGAACGGTAATTTTCTCATCATGTTGTCCATTTTACCTTATCATGCTATGGGAATTCCATGTATTATCCATTTCCTTTTAAATTTTTTACGCTATACAATTGAAGCGATATACTTTAATGCACCTAAAAATTCTGGATATTTATGATTTGGAAACTTACTATTGTAAAAATACGTTGCGGTTAGAAAAATAACGAGGAATAAAGATGAAAATAGTAAAACTTCTTTGGACCTTAGCGCTATACTTATAACTTCAAATAAAGATCCATCTTCTTTCTGCAAGTTGGATTCCTCCTTTCATTTCCTGCTACTTTATATGTTTAGTTTATGTTACTTAATTATATTTTATAACATAATTAAGTAACATATCAATGTTTTTCGTTATTTTTTCTGAAAATAACGAAAATACCGAGCGCCCTACGCTCGGTATTTTTGTTATTAGTCCTCTTTCGGAAGAACAATTCCTTTATACAATTGAACTGTAATGAAGTAATAAATCGCATAAATAACTACGAAAATTACAATTGGTACCCAAATACGGAAGTACGGATCAAGTAAAATAAATCCGAAAATATTCATACCAACTAATACGTGAGCAATACCGACAATTGCCGGGAATAAGAATACTAAGAATAACTCTTTATAAATAGATTTTGTTAATAATTCACGGCGCACCCCGATTTTACGAAGCATTTGATAACGCGTAATATCTTTTGATGCACCAGACAGAATTTTAAACATTAAGCAACTTGCCATCATCGCTAAGAAAGCAATGCCAAGGAAGAAGCCCATAAACACTGTTCCACTCGCAAAACCGTAGAACATGTCGTAAGCTTGATATTTACTGTTCATTCTTTCAGCCGTTACATTTTTATATTTATCTAGCTGCAACTCGTCAAGTTTTTTCCATTCTTTTGTATATGTTAAGAAATCATCTACTTTTCCGATAAATGCTATACCTTCTTTACCATTTATCCCATCGTACATTTTTTGGTCTACAATTTTAATCGCATGATCTTCGTATATATAATATGGATGGATTGTACTAAAAGCATCAACCCATTCTTTTGGAAGTTCTTTAGCGTTCGCATCTGTTTCATTCATGTCTCTAGAAACTGCACCTACTGGTAGTTCCTCTGAAGCTTTCTTCGTATTCACTAAATCTTTCATCGATTTCATGTTTGCCATATCTTTTACTAAAGGACGATTTTTCTCTAAATCCTCTTTTATATAGTAAACGTATTTATCATCTACTTTGTAACGATATTCGTTTTTCTCTTTAAATGTAATACCGTCTAAAATTTTCTTTTCTTCAGCTGTTGGGTTATGAACTACTGAATCATATATTACTAAACCATCTACCATTTTTATAACATTATTTTTAAACGCCATACCACCTGAAATTGCACCCGCTCCAAGAGCAACTAACATTGCTACTGTCGCAAGCACTTTCGTTAAACTATTAATACGGAAGTTTAATTGTGCAAAAGTAAAAGCGTTAAGCCCTTTTTCGCTTCGTTTTTTATTACTTTTTAACTTTTTAATAATAACAGGAAGAAGCGATCCAAATAGCATGTAAGTACCAGCTGTTGTTGTAATTAATGCAATAATGATTCCCATTTCTCTTAGTTTTTCCATATAAATCATTGATGCATAGCCAATACCTAATAAAATAACCGCAAGGAATGCAACTAAACCTGTCATTTTCCCTTTTACCGCAACACGTTCTGTTTGTGCATCTGCATGTACAAGTTGTAATACAGAAATACGAGATAATTTAATACTATTCATAATTGCTGATAATACAAATAGTGCAAAGAAGAAGATGCAAGTAACAGTCATAGATGGTAAATAAAATGCTTTATAGCCTTCACCAGCAAATTCTAATTGTTTCATTAATAACTGTCCGATACCTTCTGCAAGTCCTACACCAACTATAATACCAATCGCAAGAGACGCAGCACCTAATACGATTGTTTCAATAAACATAAGTAATGTAACTTTATGTTTTTTTGCTCCTAACATCATATACATACCAAACTCTTTTTGACGAAGAGATAGTAAGAAAGAGTTCGCATACAAAATATAGAAGAACGTTATAATAGCTAGTAAAAATGAACCTGCTTGGAATACAAATCCAATTTGACCAATAGTAGAATTTTCCTTAAGGAAGGCCTCGTTTAACGCTAACGTTTGGAACATATAAAAAATTGAAATCGACATGACAAGACCAACCAGTAAGACGATATAATCTTTCAGCTTACTTTTTAGTCCTGACATGGAAAGTTTGAATAACATGCCAAAGTCTCCTTTCCTACGCTTTTTGTGTGCCTAAGTCTGCAAGCACATCTAAAATTTCTTTATAAAACTCTTCACGTGTACCACCACGGTGAATTTCTTTATATAGCTCACCATCTTGAATGAATAAAATACGCTGACAGTAACTTGCACTATACGGATCATGTGTAACCATCATAATAGATACACCTTGATCTTCATTTAAGTTTGTCATCGCATCAAGTAAACTCGCTGCATTTTTAGAATCAAGCGCTCCTGTTGGCTCGTCCCCTAAAATAATTGCTGGCTCATGTACTAAAGCGCGCGCTGCTGCCGAACGTTGCTTTTGTCCACCAGATACTTCAGATGGATACTTTTGAAGTATTTCTGTGATTCCTAACATATCTGCTACTTTTTCTACTTTCGGTCCAATGTTACGTGATGAAACACCTTGAAGTGAAAGTGGAAGTGCAATGTTTTCGTAAATAGATAAGTTCTCTAATAAGTTAAAGTCTTGGAAGATGAATCCTAACTTTTGTGAACGGAAATCTGAAAGCTCACCTTGCTTCATTTTTGTAATATCCGTACCCGCAATTTCAACAACGCCGCCTGTTGCTTTATCTAACGTTGAAATTACATTTAATAATGTCGTTTTACCAGAACCAGATGGTCCCATAATTCCTACAAACTCACCCTCTTGAATTGAGAATGATACACCTTTTAACGCGTGTGATTGGTTCTCACCTTTTTTACCGTACACTTTTTGAACGTTTTTCACGTCTACAACTGGTTTCGTCATATATATCCTCCTATGCTTGTTTTTCCATTACCTATTTTGCGCTTTTTGGAGGGGAACTGCTATTTGTTAACATTACATTTACCTTACACTTTTGTAATATAAAAAGGCTGAGCATGTAAGGTTGACTTTTTTCCTTTAAATACAAATTCGTTCACTTTTTGAAATGGTACATCCGTAAATGAAATTATATTGACTTACCGACAAAAGCTGAAAATAAAAGTAGGCTGTTCCACAAAAGGAACAGCCTACTTCTCTCTTTATTTCTTTAAAGGTGTTACCGTCCAGTACGTAATAACACGCCAAATCCATTCTAGTGGACCCATCTTAAAGATTTTCATCCAAATCACACTAAACACAATTTGAATTGCGTAAATTGCAATACATACATATAACGTCTGCATGTACGTTAAGTTTCCCGCAAAGTTAAATGCACTTCCTGCAATTAAAATCATTGCAGTTTGTCCGATATAATTTGTTAACGCCATACGACCATAGTATTTGAGTGGTGCTAACAATGTTTGAACTGTTTTTAATTGAAGTAATAAAATTAATGCTCCCACATAGAAAGCTGAAATGACTGGTCCAACTGTAACACCAATTTTTAAAAATCGGCCTGCAGCATCCATTGTTCCGTCCTCATTCATAAGTATCATATTTACAAATGGCTCAGCAGGTACGTGCCCGTATTGATACCATACAGCTACGACACTTAAAACAAACATAATACCTGTAAAAATAGCGACTTTCTTTATGTTTTGCGTGAGATTTTCAAATACACGATATTGGCCTGCAGCAAGACCTAATAAAATTAAGCCGAGTGGTAATAGTTCTTTAATCCCCATTACACTAAAAGCAATTGTTAAAATAAGGCCAATAACTAAGTTCACTTGTTTTTTCGCTTTATAAAATGGTAAAACGATTAACCCGCAAATTGCATATAACGTTAATGCCTCTCCTGGCTGAAACATGTAATGAATCAAACCGAAAATAAATAGTGCAACTACTCGGCGTAGAAATAGAACATATCCATTCTTCCCTTTCGCAATTGCTCTCGTTATAAAGATATAGAATCCTACTCCAAATAAGAATGAGAAGATTGAGAAGAAACGACTTTCTACAAATAAGTATAGAAACCTTTGATAACTTGCATCCACTGTATTAGGGTCTGGAATTTTAATATTAAGTAGTGCAAGAATATTTACTAAAATAATCCCCAGTAGTGCGAAACCACGAATGTAATCTAACTCATCAATTCGTTTGTTTGTAATATTGTTCCCCATAAAGCAACTCCTTGTATAAAATTTAATCCTTCCTTACTCTACTGGAAAAGGACAATCGTAACTATCGGTTAACCTTACAGGAATCTTACATTATTGTAATATAATAAAATAAAACCAGGTCATATTGCGACCTGGTCTACTCTGATTGCTTCGATCTTTGAGGTTGTCCTTTTTTACTGTTGCGCTGTTTCACTTGCACAACTGGATCAAGCTCATTCGAAAACTCAGCGTTATGTCCATTTTGTGTTTTTTGCTCTGGGTTATTTTGATCTGAACGTTTCGCCATTACATTCACTCCTTATTAGTGCGGTGTAATAATCATTTGATGTTGCAATTGGCGAATTGCCATACGTGCTCTATTTAACTGCTCACGTTGCTCATCATTCGCATGTTGTTGCATCGTTTGTAAATCGTTATATGCTTGTTCTAATTGTAACTGTGCATCTGAATACTCCATCGTATTGTAATGCTCTTGTCTCATACCAAGATCTAATTGCTCTTTCGCATATTCCACCGCTTGTTCCGCCTGTGTAATATACGATTCAAGTGATTGACGCTCTGCCATAATTGTCCCTCCTTGCTTCAATTCCCCTTTAGTGTGTCCCTTCCATCTGAACCTTATGAGTATGTTATAATGGATTTTATTTGTTTCATTTTGACTCGTCTTAGGAGGGAAAGTAATGAAGGTTCAAAACCCTTTTCCATATACAAACGACAATAAACGTTATCATACATGGAATTACCATTTACGAAATGAATTTGGTGAAAAAATCTTTAAAGTTTCATTAGATGCTGGCTTCGATTGCCCGAACCGTGACGGTACAGTTGCTTATGGTGGCTGTACATTTTGCAGTGCCGCTGGATCTGGTGACTTCGCTGGCGATCGCCGCGATGATGTTATAACGCAATATCATGAAATGAAAGAAAAAATGCACGCAAAGTGGAAAGACGGAAAATGTATCGCTTATTTCCAGGCGTACACAAATACACATGCTCCACTTGAAGTGTTAAAAGAAAAATTTGAACCGCTTCTAGCAGAAAAAGACGTTGTCGGTCTTTCTATCGCAACTCGTCCAGATTGTTTACCGGACGATGTCGTTGCATATTTAGCGGACTTAAATAAACGCACTTATCTTTGGGTTGAGCTTGGACTACAAACTGTCCATGAACGTACTGCCAATCTTATTAACCGCGCCCACGATTATCCGTCTTACGTTGCAGGTGTAAATAAATTACGTAAGCACGGCATTAGAGTTTGCTCTCATATTATTAATGGTCTTCCACTTGAAGATTACGACATGATGATGGAAACAGCTCGTGAAGTAGCGAAGCTTGACGTACAAGGAATTAAAATTCATTTGCTTCATTTATTAAAAGGAACGCCAATGGTGAAGCAATATGAAAAAGGACAATTGGAGTTTCTTTCTCTTGAAGATTACGTAAGTCTCGTTGTTGACCAACTTGAAATGATTCCAGAAGACGTAATTGTGCACCGTATCACAGGTGACGGTCCACCTGATTTAATGATTGGCCCAATGTGGAGCTTAAATAAATGGGAAGTATTAAATTCCATCGATGCAGAATTTGTACGCCGCGGAAGCTGGCAAGGAAAATATGCAAATGAGGAGAAACAAAAATGAAATTAGAACGTGTATTACCGTTTGCTCGCTCGCTGCTGCAAACGGCTGTTAAAGAAGGCGATTACGCTGTAGATGCAACACTTGGAAATGGTCATGATGCTTGCTTCCTAGCTGAAATTGTTGGAGATAACGGAAAAGTATTTGGATTTGATATTCAAAAAGAAGCAATTGAAAGTTCTACTATCCGTCTAAAAGAAAAAAAACTTTTCGAACGTACTGTTTTAGTTCACGATAGTCACGATACACTTGTATCCGTATTACCAGAAGATGCAAAAGGAAAAGTAACAGGCGCAATCTTCAACTTAGGTTACCTTCCAGGCGGAGACAAACATATCGTTACAAAGCCGAACTCAACAATCTCGGCGATCGAACAATTATTAGAAATAATGGCACCTGAAGGTATCATCGTCCTTGTCATTTACCACGGACATCCAGAAGGACAAGTAGAACGCGACGCTGTACTTAAATTTGCAGAAGAACTCGACCAAAAACAAGCTCACGTTTTGCGATACGGCTTCATTAACCAGCAAAATAACCCGCCATTTATTGTGGCGATTGAGAAGCGATAAAGTGAAACTTTAATCAGTGGGGGCATTAACGGGGTAATTATATCAACGATTTTTCAATTATATCTATCATAACTCGGGATATATCAACGATTTTTTCGATATATCTATCATAACTTACAATATATCAACGATTTCTTGGATATATCGATTATTCGACAAAACATAACAAAAAAAGACGTGCACTCACTGCACGTCTTTTTGTTATTCTCCTATATAATGGATATATACAATGTTAAAGGAGACGAAAAAATGATTGGAATACTAGCAGGAATGGGGCCAAAATCAACTGGGCCATTCGTCGATACAGTTGTAGCAGAGTGCCAAACAATATACGGAGCAAAACATGATATAGACTTTCCTCATATGATGATTTATTCTTGCCCAACACCGTTTTACATGGATCGTCCTATCGATCACGAAGCGATGAAAAAAGCGATTATTGAAGGAGCACAAAAACTCGAAAGTGCTGGTGTAGACTTTATTGCTATACCTTGCAATACAGCGCATCTTTATTTTGAAGAATTACAGCATTCTCTTTCTATTCCAATTTTGAATATAGTCGATGAGACGTTACGAGCAATTCCTGAAACTGTAAAAAGAGTCGCTCTTCTCGCAACAGAAGCGACTGTTCAAGCTGGAATTTACCAAGACGGGATTGCAAAACGTAATATAGAATACCTCCATAATGAAAAATGGCAGGAGATGATTAATCAAATTATTACTTGTATTAAAAGCGGAGAAATTGAAGAAGCCCGCAAATTATGGAGCGCGCTCGTTTTACAATTAAAAGATGAAATAGATACTGCTATTATCGCATGTACTGATTTGAATGTTGTGGCGAGTGAGGATTTTGTGGATTCTGCTCAATGTCTTGCTGAGGCGGTTGTTTGGATGTATCTATCAAATACTAAAAGATCTTCATAAACATAGAAAACAGCCCTTTTAAAATGTGTTTTTTGTTTGCTAAAAACCCCCAAAACTTTTAACTTTCTTCACAATTCTTTCAAAGTATCCACACTTAATCTCGCTATATTAAATAAGTAGTTATTCATATAGGGAAGGTTAGGGGAACTGAAAGTATGAAAGTAAATCGTTCGCTTCATTACATTTTTTGGCGTTGGCATTTTTATGCTGGTCTTTTTATTACGCCACTTCTTATTACTTTGTCACTGAGCGGAATTGGGTATTTATTTCGGGAAGAGGTTGAGGATTTCATCTATAAAGATTTGTATTTTGGGAAGAGCGCCCAAACAGAGTCTATTTCGATGTCTGATTCTATTTCCTTAACAGAGAAAAAATATCCACATTATAGCGTGGCGAAAATTAGTGAGTTTAATGGGGATTATAATACGAGGCTTACTATTGCGAATGAATATACTGGGCAACAAAAATATGTGTATTTAGACAGCAATAATCAAATTGTTGGGGATCAAAATGCAAGTGAAACGTTTGCCAATATCATGAGGGAATTACATAGTTCTCTTTTAGTTGGTGGCACTGTCGTCAACTATACTGTAGAACTTGCGGCATGCTGGACAATCTTTTTAATCGTAACCGGATTGTACATGAGTATACGCCAATTCAAAAACACACCATCATCCAATAAGCGAGAAAAAGCAAAAAGACGTCATTCTATTATCGGTATTATATTTACAATTCCTCTCTTTCTGCTAGTCGCATCTGGATTGCCGTGGTCAGGATTTATGGGCAACCAAATTTATAAAATCGCAGCGTCGAATGAATCGATCGGATATCCCAAATTGTATATGGCACCACCTGAATCGAAGGTAAAAGAATTGCCGTGGGCAACAAGAAAAGAAGCTCCGCCTGAATCGAATTCAAATGAACCGAAAGCAATTTCTGTCGATGAATTACAAAAAGAAATTGAAATAAAAAAGCCATATGTTATCTCACTACCAGCTGATCCGAAAGGTGTATTCACTGTTTCGAAATCGAGCGGTTCTGGTATTACAGGTATGCATGTTGCACCAAATGAAGAGATAACAGCTTACTTTGATCAATATAGCGGGGAACTCATTTCAAAAACGGACTATCGTGATTATGGATTACTTGCACAATGGTTCACTTACGGCATCCCGCTTCACGAAGGACATTTATTCGGATGGCCAAATAAAATATTATGCTTACTAACGACATTTTCTTTATTACTTCTCATTTATTACGGAATAAAAATGTGGTTAGCAAGAAAGCCGAAAGGAAAATTAGCAGCACCGCCAAAGCAAAGAGATAAGAAAAGCGTACTCGTTTTCTTTATCATGATGGTTATACTAGGCGCTGTCATGCCTTTATTCGGACTGTCTGTTTTAGTTATTTTTGCGATTGAACTTCTTATATATGTATTTTCAAAAATACGATTATAATGAAAAGAAAACCACTCATATAGAGTGGTTTTCTTCATCACTGCGCCATTTTCTTTCGGTACAACTTCCCGTTCCAATAGAAGAATCGTGAAGTAAGCCCTCCGTATTTTACAATGCGCCGTGCCATTTTGTGCATATTCTTTTGTGCTGATACTTTTTGATCTGATAAATAAATACCAAGTAACCCTCGGCTAATAAGACGATGAAACTTCGCATGAGGCAAATCACCAATGCTGTTCTCTGCTTCTTCTACAAAATGTTTCATGCGATCTAATATAGCTTGCTCGTTTTCGTAATAACTACAGAAATTCAAATCTCCGCCTATACGGTCTTCTTCTTGATCGATAAAATAATCAAGTAAAATATGGAGTCCTTGTACGTAAGGGAAGTACCCTTGTCTAATTTTCGCAATATCTTCATCATGTAATTCATCATGAAATGCATATGCTACAAGACAGAAGATTCCAAGCGTAGAACCGGCACATGCTGAAAATTCAAACCAGCTCATCTCGGGTAAGTTTTCTTTATGTGCTTCAAACCATGTCTTTAAACGTGGCTCTCTTTCTTCTAACTTCACGTGTTTATGAATTTGTAAATCACAATAATAACAAGCTAGTTCATGAAGAACAGGAGCAATTTTGTCATAGTGCTTCGTTTTCTTTAAAACATCTTGGCACGTTTCAACAAGTTCATCTAAATAACCACCATCATCTTGATCATCACGATAACGATAATAATTACCGCCACCTTCTACTTCAGGTGATAATGCCATTAACATGGATTCATGCAGCGCGGCAAAATCGTTCGGATCAAGTGATGTACTGCGATCACATAAATTATCTAAATAGTCGCTAATCGTTTGATACGCTACGATAAAACGAATACATTCCTCTCGGTGTTCATTTGCTAATAGCGCTAAAATGCCACCGCCCTCGCAATGAA
This sequence comes from Bacillus sp. FDAARGOS_235, assembly GCF_002073415.2. Taxonomy (NCBI): domain Bacteria; kingdom Bacillati; phylum Bacillota; class Bacilli; order Caryophanales; family Bacillaceae; genus Bacillus; species Bacillus sp. FDAARGOS_235. The sequence goes on along the minus strand of NZ_CP020437.2, from coordinate 3,606,917 downwards.
ACGTTTTATGCTCAATACTTGCGATTGCCTGACTATGAAGCTCATCATTCGGAATATGGTAGGCACGCTCTTTCCACATCGCTAGCTCATGGTGTACAACCGGAAACACATCACGGTATACTTTCGCCATGAGCGTTATGGGATTACTCGGTACGTTCACTTCTTCCTTCATCTCCTCTATTCATTGTACAAATAATTTACTTATTTGTTTCTATTATGTTATTGATACGTATTTCAGTAAATGACTGAATATAATTCAAAATTTCATCACGCTCATACTCATTTAATAATTCATGATAACAATTAGGCCATTCTTTATATGCCTTATCACTTATTTTAACATTATCAAACCATATGCGGACACGTATTTTATCTACAAGTTTATCCTCACATGCTTGCATTAGCAAGAGCGGAACATCTGGAAAATCGTTTATTTTCTTATGGGCCATTTCAATAGACTTAATTAATTCACTATACCAACGTACTGATACTTTGCGCAAGAACAATGAATCATTCTCCATCGCATCTCTCACTTCATGATTACGTGTCGACATTTCCACTGTAAGATTCGTTGCAAATTGCAATTTTGGTGCAACAACATTTAATATTTTTGAAGCCGCTCGAAGCGGAGCAGCAGGTGCAGCTAATACGCCTAAACATGGCGAACTTAAAATGATACCATCTATATCTTCTCTCTTCGTTTCTTGCATCATACGAATCACGATAAGACCGCCCATACTATGACCGAATAGAAAAATAGGTACCCGGTATTTTCTAGCTTCTTTCACCCATAATTTAACTTCTTCTATGTATTCATCAAATGAATCAATATGTCCTCTATTTCTCGAAGTCGTTCCATGTGACGGAAGGTCTCCCATCACGACGTGGTAGCCGATATGATTCCACATTTCCGCGACCGCTTCGTAGCGTCCGTGATATTCCATTGCGCCGTGTACAATAACGACTACAGCTTTCGCTTCCTCCGCTTCATAATTCCACATACAGACCTCCTCCATTTCACTCTTTTTCATAATTTGATACACTAAAACTAGTCTCTAGGAAAGGAAGGCTTTACATGATATATCCTTATAAAGAAAAAAAACCAAAAATTTCGAGTAGTGCTTTTATCGCTGACTATGTTACGATTACAGGCGATGTTTCCATTGGTGAAGAAGCAAGTATTTGGTTTAATACAGTCATCCGAGGTGACGTATCACCGACTATAATTGGAGACCGGGTAAATGTACAAGATCAATGTACACTCCACCAAAGCCCTCAGTATCCTCTTATTTTAGAAGATGACGTTACAGTTGGACATCAAGTCATTTTACATAGCTGTCACATTAAAAAAGATGCTTTAATTGGAATGGGATCTATTATATTAGATGGTGCTGAAATTGGTGAAGGAGCCTTTATCGGTGCTGGGAGTCTCGTTTCACAAGGGAAGAAAATTCCACCAAATACGTTAGCGTTCGGTCGCCCAGCGAAAGTCATTCGTGAATTAACAGAAGAAGACCGTAAAGACATGGAACGAATTCGCACACAATACGTTGAAAAAGGTCAATACTATAAATCATTACAAAAATAATTTTCCTGCTGCCATAAGATTGGCAGCTTTTTTCATCCCGATTGGTGAAGGCTAATAATCAGTGGTGGATGAACAGAATCCCCACTGATTAAAGTTTCACTTTATAAAAACTAACTTTTTCTTTACAAAACATTATTATTCCCTCAACAAAATCTTATTAAAATAGAAGCAAATATCTCCATATATATGTAGATGAGGGAGGAGAATCTTCATGAAGGTCAGTGGATTATATAAAATAGAATGTTACATTTTCAAAGGAATTAATCGCTACTTTGATCAAAAAACATTAAATATCTTTTTCAGCAATATTACTCATATTGGTGGTGCCACTTTCTCCATTGCACTCACACTTTTCTTTTTAATTTTCGCAAAAGGGACTTTGCATCAAGCTGCAATTGCAACTGCTATTTCTTTAGCAATTAGCCATATTCCTGTGCAAATATTAAAAAGATATTATCCACGAAAACGTCCTTATTTAACAATTCAGGATGCAAAATATCCAGTCCATCCATTAAAAGACCACTCTTTCCCGTCTGGTCATACAACGGCTGTTTTCTCTGTGTTCATTCCATTTATTTGCTATAATCCAAGCTTACTTGTTTTTCTATTACCGTTAGCATTATGCGTCGGGATTTCTCGCATTTATTTAGGGCTTCACTATCCGTCAGACGTATTCGTCGGTATGTGCCTCGGCACTTGCTCTGGCATCATCTCTTTTTATCAATGCATCCCACTCTTCACGTAAAGGAGCGATATGATGAGAGTCGCCATATTTACCGATACTTTTACACCACAAATCAATGGGGTTGCGAAAACATTAGAGCGATTAACACGTTACTTTCAAAAAGAAAATATCGCCTATTCTGTTTTCGCCCCTCAGCATACCGCTGAAGATAATTTCGTAGCAAATGTGAACAAAATGAGAAGTATCCCGTTAACAATATTATATCCAGAATGCCGCTTTTCTTTTCCTACTCCGCGCATTAAACGGGAACTTCTTACCTTTAAACCTGATATGATTCACATTGCTACACCTTTCAACATGGGACTTTGTGGATTGTATTATGCAAAAAAGTTAAACATTCCAGTTGTCGGTTCTTATCATACTGATTTCGATGCCTATTTACGCTATTACAAAATCGAATTCCTCTCTAATATGCTTTGGAACTATTTAAAATGGTTTCATAGTCATATGCAAAAGAATTTTGTTCCTTCCTCTGAAACATTACATCAACTAAAAAATAAAGGGTTTCAGTCCCTCTCTATTTGGGGACGTGGTGTAGATTGCACACTCTTTCATCCAGCTTATAATACAGACCTATTCCGAAAAAAATATAATATTACAGCGAAGTATGTCCTTTCCTATGTTGGACGGATTGCTCCTGAAAAAGATATTGATACGTTGCAAGACCTTATCGTTAAATCCGCGCATACTCGAAACGACATTCATTGGCTCATCGCCGGAGATGGTCCTCTAGCAGCAAACTTATGTGAAGCTGTCTCGAAAACAAATGTCACTTTTACTGGCTATTTACAAGGTGAAGATTTAGCTGAAGCATATGCTTGTTCTAACATAATGGTATTTCCATCAGCTACTGAAACGTTTGGAAATGTCGTACTCGAATCACTTGCATGTGGTACCCCTGTCATTGGTGCAAATAGTGGCGGAGTTAAAAATATTATTACAGATGGAAAAACGGGAGTTCTTTGTCCACCAAAAGATGCGGATGCATTTCTATCATCCATTTATTCTTTATTACAAAATAAAGAAAAACTTATACAGATGGGAATAGCAGCTTCGTCTTATGCGAAATCCAAAAGCTGGGATGAGATTTTTCGTGGCTTACTTAATCAATATGCAGAAGTCCTTCAGCACGCCACATCAGAATTACTCGCTTAAACACAAAAACTCCCTTCAAAAAAATGAAGGGAGTTTATTACACGAACACAAATTTTAGTTTAATAAATGATACATAAGGTTAAATATCACTTTATTTCTATATACATTATAACAAAAATAAACATAACTAAACATACTTGTAATAAAAACCCATAAAAATTAATATATGGTTATACAGTGTTTTTACTGTATAGTGATTTTAAGAATTCCCCTTAAAATCAGCTTACTCACATACCTTTATACAGCAATTGTTCCCCAATTCTGTATATCAAAAAACCTTTCATTCATTTGAAAGGTTTTTTTGAGCTTGCGCATATTCTTCTTTCGTATTTACATTTATAAACCATTCTGCATTTGCTTGTATATCTTCTCCGGCAACATATTTCACATTACATTGTAATAAAAGCTGCCCCATACTTCTTTTTTCTTCTTGAAGTAAAGTATAAATCTTTTCTTTCACACGGTTATGATACGCTGCAAGTAACGGTTGTTTTCTTCCATTAATAATAGGTACAACCGCATCATATTCATTGTTCGTTTGCTCTAATAAAATAGTAAACCACTCATGCGAAACATTTGGCGCATCGCAAGGCATAATAGCGTACCAATCTGCTTCTATATATTCCATTCCTGATACAATTCCAGCAAGTGGACCGTTTCCTTTATAGTGCGGAATATCTTCTATAACAGGAACTTGTACGAATTGCTCTACTCGCTCTTTTATATCAGAATGACTAATGACTACAACCTCTTGGAGCGTCCTTGTCATCACTTTCAAAATATGCTCAATAAACGTACTCCCTTGCCAGCTCGCTAACGCTTTCGGCTCACCAAACCTACTCGACATACCACCTGCTAATACAATTCCAGCCCACTTACTCATTGGCGATGCAGTTCGAATGTAATATGACCTAACTCCGGTAAAATCAACTTATTCATCGCAAGGCGAACTGCTCCGCTAGATCCTGGCATTGAAAAGACAACTTTTCGCCCAATTGTGCCACCAATCGCTCTACTTAACATTGCACTACTTCCGATATCTTCTAAATAACTAATCATGCGGAACAACTCACCAAATCCGACAATTTCTTTATCTAATAGCGCTGATACGGCTTCAATTGTGACATCACGTTTCGTAATACCTGTACCACCATTTGTTAATACAACATCAACATCTTCCTTATGATAACCAGCTAACACTGCTTGCTGAATACTTTCTTTATCATCTTTTACAATTGCATAAGAAGTCACTGTATGGCCTGCTTCTTTTAACAATTCATGTAATAGTTGTCCGCTCTTATCTGTCTCTTCCGTACGTGTATCGGAAATTGTTACAATCTTGCAACGCACTTCTTTTGGCGCTTGTTTTTTATGTTCATTGACACTCATTTTTCTTCTTCCTTTCTTAAAGACTTTTCTTCATTTTATCATACATACCTTTACACAATTATGTATGAAGACGATGATGCATCATGATACAATATAAGTATAGTAATCCACAAAAAGGAAAATGAAAAACATTCTTTCTTATCCCCCTAGACTTCACATCATTAGCTAACCTTTAACTTTTCTTATATTTTCTACATAGTAGAATTCAGTTTTTAAAATTGCACTACCAAATAAATCGGAGGTCTACCTATTATGGAACTATACAAAAAATTAACAACAACATTCATCCTCTTATTCGTTGCTTCCATCACTGTCGGTTTTTCTCTAAAAGGAGCAATTCCATACGCCACATTAGTAAGTATTATATTCGCAACGCTATTTTTACTAAGCAGTGCCTTTTGCGCGGGTAAAGCACGTCAAATGAAAGGTTGATTGCATATGTTACATAAGAAACGGACCATTTGTAAATCATGTGAAAAAGAAATACAAACATATGAAAAATCACGGATTCATATGCCATTTCCAGCAAGTGGTATGACTAATATGAAAAAATATATTGAGCTAGACGGAGAAGTGTATTGTAAATCATGCATTCAAATTGTAAGTAAAACGAAATAAAAAAAGCTTTGCGCTCACTGCGCAAAGCTTTTTTTCATATATTATAGACCAGCTTGCTCTTTTAAAGTAGCTGCTTTGTCTGTACGTTCCCATGAAAGATCTACATCAGTACGTCCAAAGTGACCGTAAGCTGCTGTTTGTTTGTAAATTGGGCGACGTAAGTCTAGCATTTTAATAATACCAGCTGGGCGAAGATCGAAGTTGTTACGAACTAGTTCTACTAGTACGTCTTCAGATACTTTACCAGTGCCAAATGTATCAACTGAAATTGATACTGGTTGTGCTACGCCAATTGCGTATGCAAGTTGTACTTCTGCTTTGTCAGCAAGACCAGCTGCTACGATATTTTTCGCAACATAACGAGCTGCATATGCTGCAGAACGGTCAACTTTCGTTGCATCTTTACCAGAGAATGCACCGCCACCGTGGCGAGCGTATCCACCGTAAGTATCAACGATGATTTTACGTCCTGTTAAACCAGCATCACCTTGTGGTCCACCAATTACGAAGCGGCCAGTTGGGTTAATGAAGAATTTCGTTTCTCCATCCATTAATTCTGCTGGAACTACAGCTTTAATTACATGCTCTTTTAAATCGCGATCGATTTCTTCCCATGTAACATCTGGATGATGCTGTGTAGAAATTACAATTGTATCTACACGTACAGGTTTACCATTTTCATCATACTCAATTGTAACTTGCGTTTTTCCATCCGGACGTAAGTATGATAATGTGTCATCTTTACGTACTTCAGTTAAACGGCGAGCTAATTTGTGAGCAAGCGAGATTGGAAGTGGCATTAATTCTTGTGTTTCATTACATGCAAAACCAAACATTAAACCTTGGTCTCCTGCACCAATTGCCTCAATCTCAGCGTCAGTCATTTGACCTTCGCGTGCTTCTAGCGCTTGGTCAACACCCATAGCGATGTCAGCAGATTGCTCATCGATAGATGTTAAAACTGCACAAGTTTCTGCATCGAATCCGTATTTTGCGCGTGTGTAACCAATGCCTTGAATTGTTTCACGAACGATTTTTGGAATGTCTACGTAAGTAGAAGTCGTAATTTCCCCCGCTACCAATACTAAACCAGTTGTTACAGTTGTTTCACAAGCTACACGTGCATTTGCGTCTTTTGATAAGATCGCATCTAAAATTGAATCAGAAATTTGGTCACAAATTTTATCTGGATGTCCTTCAGTTACAGACTCAGATGTGAACAGATGACGTTTTTTTGTCATGTGGTAAACCTCCCTACAGTAATTGTATATATTGTACGGAACTCATCCTTAATTTGCCACAAACTGCGACATACATTTATTCTCCCACACAAGCATACAGAAAAACCTTTCCTACTTAACATAGAGGAAAGGTTTAATTTGCTACTTGCATACTGCTTTTTGCCCTTTGCTCTTATCGTTCGAGACCATTAGCCTCGCACAGGTTTTAGCACCTATTCACATGTATTTACCACTACAAGTGAGGTTGCTGGGCTTCATCGGGCCTGTCCCTCCGCCAGCTCGGGATAAGAGAGTATCCGTCCCAACCTATACTAAAGAAATGATATTCATTTGTCAATTAATATTCACATTTTCCTGAAAGTTTTTCTCAATACGCCTGGAATGAAATATTAATAAGGAAATAATACATTCACACAAACAAAAATAAATAAATAGTATACATTATTTATATAATTGTGTTATACTATTGATGGGGATTACGAGAAATATTTCATTAAATGAAAAGGATGGTATATAAATATGAGTACTGTGAATGTCCAAATCGGTTTACATGAATTATTGAACGGAAGCAATGCACAGATTCAACTAAGTGTTCCGCAATTAGTGGAAAAAGTATTAATGCGAAATGAAGGGAAATTAACTTCTACTGGTGCAGTTTCTGCTTCAACAGGAAAATACACAGGACGTTCTCCTAAAGATAAATTTATTGTGAAAGAAGCATCGGTTGCTGACAAAATTGCTTGGGGAGCTGTGAACCAACCGATTTCTGAAGAACATTTTAATAAATTATATACTAAAGTTTTAGAATACTTAAAAGAAAAAGAAGAGTTATTCGTCTTCAAAGGATTTGCAGGCGCCGATCGCAACTATCGCCTACCAATTCAAGTTATTAACGAATATGCATGGCACAATCTATTTGTACATCAATTATTTATTCGTCCAACTGAAGAAGAATTAACAACTCATGAATCAGAGTTTACAATTGTTTCTGCACCGAACTTTAAAGCAGATCCAGTAATTGACGGTACAAACTCTGAAGCATTCATCATGGTTTCATTCGAAAAACGTATCGTACTAATTGGTGGTACAGAATACGCTGGAGAAATGAAAAAATCAATCTTCTCTATTATGAACTTCTTACTACCTGAACAAGATATTCTTTCTATGCATTGCTCTGCAAACGTAGGTGAAGAAGGTGACGTAGCACTATTCTTCGGTTTATCTGGAACAGGTAAAACAACTTTATCTGCTGATCCAAACCGTAAATTAATCGGTGATGATGAGCATGGTTGGTCTGATAACGGTGTATTCAATATTGAAGGCGGTTGCTATGCGAAATGTGTAAACCTTTCTCATGAGAAAGAACCACAAATCTTTGATGCAATCAAATTTGGATCTGTTTTAGAAAACGTTGTCATTAATGATCAAACACGCATCGCTGACTATAACGATACTACTTTAACAGAAAATACACGTGCTGCCTACCCTATGCATGCGATTGACAATATCGTGCTGCCAAGTGTTGCAGGACATCCAAATACAATCATTTTCTTAACTGCTGATGCATCTGGCGTATTGCCTCCAATCAGTAAGTTATCAAAAGAACAAGCTATGTATCATTTCTTAAGTGGTTACACTAGTAAACTAGCAGGAACAGAGCGCGGCGTTACATCTCCGCAAGCTACATTCTCAACTTGCTTCGGTTCACCATTCTTACCACTTGATGCATCTCGCTATGCTGAAATGCTTGGTGAAAAAATTGAGAAACACGATGCGAAAGTATTCTTAGTAAACACTGGCTGGACTGGTGGCGAATACGGTGTTGGTAAGCGTATGAACTTAGGTTACACTCGCGCAATGATTCAAGCAGCACTAAGCGGTGAACTTGCAAAAGCTGAAACTGCTAAACATGACATCTTCGGTCTTGAAGTACCTCTTCACGTACCAGGTGTACCTGACGAAGTATTAATACCTGAACAAACTTGGGCTGATAAAGCTGCTTACAAAACAAAAGCAATTGAACTTGCAAACGAATTCAAAGAGAACTTCAAAAAGTTCGACAGCGTTTCTGAAGCTATTATTAACTTAGGCGGTCCAATCGCTTAAGTTAAAACTTTCTGTTGGAATAACCCTTTACTCATATGAATAAGTGTCGTGTAACCGAAAAGTTTCGCGTACTCACCGACAAAACCCAATGCGGCTTAACGGTTACACACACTTACATAAAAAAGAAGCTTACGTTTTTACGTAAGCTTCTTTCTATCTATTTTTTATACAAGTACGGAGCTAAAAAAGGCTCTAACCGCTTCTAGCCACCGCTGGATCCTCTATCCCATCTAAAGAGCAGCTTTTATCTTTTTATCTCTTCGTTAATTCTTTCTCATCTTTCATGCTATAGTAGCCTAAATTAACAACAATTAAGAAATAACCGCCCATAATCCCTACTGCAAAAGCCCACATCACCATATGGTGCTCAATTTCGTACATAATAATAGCACCCAAAATAGCAGCGGCAAAACGGTTAAACATACCGAGCGTCGGTGCTTTCGTTTTCTTTACAATGCTATCTCCAAGCTTCTCAATTCGTCTCCCTAAAAGCCAAACACAATACATACTTACGATAAGTCCAATTCCTGCACCTAGAAAATGCGCTGAAAACGGCGTTAACATCCAGCCTAATAGCAGAATACCTAGTAAATAATACGATTGAATTTTAAACGATCTTAATGACATACTAATCATGCTGTACCCCTCTTCAGTAGTTTTAATCTATCCAACAAAAGCTGTATAACTCATTTCTTTCGAGTTCATACTACTTAAAATTCTCTTCACTCAAATTAAAAACAACATAAACCCAATGTTTATGTTGTTTAAATGTTTTCAGAAAATAATATTATACAAGATTTCGAACATCATATTCTTATAATTTGTGACGTTTTTCCAAACATTTTTCGTCCATTTATGAAAAAAGTGATATCAATCTATGAACATACGGATATGATGTAATAAATACACAAATAAAGGGGGCGTCTAATGATTTATTTTTTAATGGCTCTCATTCATCTCATTGTCCCTGCACTTATTGGACTTTCGCTATATTGGTACACGAAAAATCATAGTATTTTCTACGCTGTCCTCGGTGTTCTCCTTCCAGGTATTATTCTTATCACACTCTTCCGTATTCCATTTTTAAACTTAATTCCACTTATTACTGCTATCTTATTTCTCGTCTTCTTACCAAAAATAAAAAAATAGGAAAGCAGATCATAAGTGATCTGTTTTCCTATTTTGATATAGGTTCCTGTACGGTAGTATGAACTTTTACTTTCTCCAATTTTACAAACCATAGACCAAAGAAAATGATTATCCCACCGATCATTTGTTGTAATGAAATAGATTCATTTGCCCATATAGCTGCAAATAAAACCGCTACAATCGGTGTAATATACATATATACCATCGTATGGGATGCCCCAATTTTTTGAACACCGATATACCACATTACTAAACCAAATACTGTTACAAAGAAAATAGAATATAGTAAAGCAAATAGTGTCATCCCTTTTGTAATGTGAAACGGCATGACAAATACATGTGGACCACTTAATAATAAAAGCGGAATTGCTCCAACTAATGCCGACCATGCAGTAACACGTAGTGCTGAATATTTTTTAATTAATGGCCCTGCTAAAACAGGATAAAGCCCCCAGCATATTGATGTAATCATTCCAATTCCATTCCCGTAAAAAGAACTAGCGAGTGAATGCCCCGCTACTAAAACTAATGCTGCACCCACAAAGGCAATCATAGAACCAATTAACTTCCGAGAAGAAAACTTTTCTTGTTTCAAAAAAACCGCAAATAAAGTTGTAAAAATAGGTGAAATAGAAATGAGTAAAGAGGCATTTGTAGCGGATGTATATTTAACAGTTTCCATAAATAACGTTTGATATAGTACAATCCCTACAAAACTAACAACGATTAATCTTGGTATATCTTTTCGCTCCACATAAAGCGACTTTTCAATAAAGAATGTAAGCAATAACAGTAACGGTGCCGCCGCCATCATCCGAATAGCAGTAAACTCAATTGCTGTAAATTCTACAAGCCCATATTTTGCAATGGTATAGTTAATACCCCAAATCATAACCACACTTAAAATTAATAACTCAATTCCCCATCTTCTCATGCGTATCCCCTCCGCAAAGAAAATTATACAGAAAATTCAATCATGTGTACATTTCATTATGTGAAAAAATCTTTTTATTGTATCAAGAGCTTTACTTTGACACATGAAATTATATCGGCGATTTTTAAGTATATCGACTTATCAACAAAAAACGGCAATAATAACACCTTATGCAATAAAAAAGACGATTCCAAAAACATATTGGAACCGTCTTTTCTTTATTATACTCGAACATGTAACTTCATATTTGGATTATAAAACTGGCTCGGGCTTTTTAACTGAAGAGTTCCTCCACCTTCATGCCAATCAACCGTTAACTTATCATCCATAAATACAAGCTTTGTACGATCGGCGATAAAGCTAAGTGTACTTGATTCAATATCTACATCACGCTCATCTTTTTCAGCTACAGCTACTAAATCAATGATTCCGCTCATAACACAACCGCAACCTTCATTATCGTAAAATAATTTTATATATTTCGCTTCATTTGGAATCGTATCCATAATTTTTTTATATGCTGCTTCTGTTACAGTAACGTACATCTGTTAATGTTCATCCTTTCTTCTCATATCATTCATATATTGTACCACTATTTTTCTAAAACTTTGTATACAGAAAATTAAGACTAATATACAATGTATGTGATAAAGGAGGTTCTATCACTGATGTCTCAACTAAAGCGATATCCTATTTTATTAGGCCTATTAGGTAGCTTTTTTATTTCTAGCGGAATGATATTACAACATATACTTCCCTATTCTCCTTCTATTGGTTGGATTCTAGGTTTTATTTGTTTCCTATCCGCTTCTTATTTTGCCATGAACAATAAAAATAACTAATAGAGTAAGAATTAGTTTAAGGAGGATAACACAACATGCCAGCTTTAAAAGAAATAGAACAATCACTCAATCATATATTCCAAATCGAAAAATACGGAAAAGACATTGCCTTTAGTCGCTTTATCCCTGCTGTATATGATTCTATCCAATTTCCATGGCAACAATTTTTTGAAGCAACTTTTGTAGAGCTATTTAACGGTCTTATGATACGAGGGGCTGAAAATGTAAACAAAGTATTTTTATCTGTATTCCCTACAGATGACGTTCTTGAAGCTTTCATTTCACAATCGACACCCGGTGATTTACTCTTTATGCATCATCCACTTGTAATGGAGTGCGGTGATCCGCTTGGAAAATCAGGCCGTGGTTTTATTCCCATTCCAGAAAAATATTTGCAGGCGATAAAAGAAAAACAACTTTCTATATATACATGTCACGGACCAATGGATTTTCATCAAACGTATGGAACAAGCATTTCAATCGCAAAAGCACTCCAAGCCAGTGTAATTGACGGATTTGCTTACGGTGGTCCAGAAAGCGAGCCAGTCGGTCTCATTTGTGAAATAGATGAAACATCAACAGAAGCACTCCAAAAACGTCTAAAAAAACTCTTCCACATTCCTTACACAGACTTCGAAGGTAAACAACACGATTCCATTAAAAAAATTGCAATTATCGCTGGATGTGGCGATGTCGTATCTTTAATGAACGAAGCAGAAGAAAAAGGTGCTGAAGCATATATTGCAGGAGAAATCCATTGCCATATCGACAATGATTACGGTAGACATAAATACTCGCTCATTATGGATTATGTAAAAACAACGAATATGTCACTCATCGGTGTGTCGCACTCTGCCTCTGAATACTTAGTGAAAGAGACATTGATATATGATTGGTTTAAAGAGAACTTTCGTTTGGATATTACTTTAATTCCGCAGGAGAAATGGTGGTTATAAAAGGACACTTTAATTAGTGAAGATGGGTACACACATCAATTTATTTTTTACAGAATAAAAAAGGAGATCGCTCTCAAGTAAGTAATCTCCCTTTTTCCAATATTTTATCATTACATCGGCAACATTACCTTTACCGTCGTTCCAACTCCAACTTCACTTTCAAAGCTCATTTTACCGTTGTGGTCTTTAATAATTTTTTCTGTAACTACTAACCCTAAACCTGTGCCCGTTTCTTTCGTTGTGTAAAAAGCTTCATTTAACTTTGGAATTTTATCTTTTGGAATGCCGCACCCCTCATCTTTCACCTGAACGACGATTCCATCTTCTACGGTAACTTTAATCGTAATCGTCCCACCAACTGACATTGCTTCAATCCCATTTTTGATTAAATTAAAAAACACTTGTTTTAATCGTTTTTCGTCGCATGTAATTGACGGTATGTCTTTACTGTAAATACCTTGTATGTGCACCCCTTGTTCTAAAGCAGGCTTACCCATAACCCGAATAACATAAGCGATAATTTCTTGTATGTTATGAGTTTCTGATTCTAGCGATTTAGATTTCTCAAACCCACTAAGTTCTGTAGTAATTGTATGAATTCGTTCTACCTCTTGCTTCATAATATCGCTATAAATCTTATCCTCGGGATGCTTGTTCGCTTGTTTATTCACAAGTTTTTTTAAAGTTGCTAAAGGTCTTCTAATCTTATAGCCAATAACTGTTGCCATTTTTCCAACAGTTGCTAGCTTTTCTGTTTGTTTTATTTCTTTATCCATCATCTCAATCGTACGAATGTAAGACTGGAATCTCAAAAATATAATCCAACATATAATGGAGAATACGCTACATAATGCCATTGGGATTAAAACGAGAGAAGATTGAATAATGATTCCAATAAGAGCGTACCTTCCAACAATTATCCCTATAACTAACCAAAAATATTTTTTACTCACGAAGATTGGTGCAAATAAAATGAAAAATCCTTCTACTATATTTCCACCATCAAACTCAGCATCACTACCAGAATAAATCATAATATTATGGATAAAATCTAATATATTATAGCCAATTAAAATGATATACTTTACCGCAAATGGATTCTTCCATTTCATAAAATATATGCCGATGCAAAACAATATCACCATCCAAAAATAGAGCCATAAACCTAAACCATCTTCGAATTTTCCTACTCCTTCTTGTTCTCCCCCTATTAAAGGTACGATAAATTCATAGGCAAGATCATATACAAAAAATATAATAAAAAATAAGCTTAAAAATACTTTGAGTGCCTTTATTTCTTCATTTTTAAATATATAGCCTTTATTCATATGGTAACTCCTAGCTTTTCTTCCACTTGGATTTCATAATTTCCAAACTTCATTGGAAGAATGATGTCTATTCTTGTTCCAATATCTCTTTCACTTACAATGCATAATTCACCAAGATGCTCGGCAACAATTCGATCCGCTACCGTAAGTCCTAGACCAATTTTATCTTGTTTCGTTGTATAAAAAGCCTCTGTCACACGGGCTAAATTTTCCTTCTTAATACCGTAACCACTATCGATTATACTTATCATCACATAATCTTTCCCTTTATTTTCTAATCGCAAATCTAAAATGCCACCTTGCTCCATTGCCTCCAGAGCATTATTTATGACATATAAAAAAACTCCTCTTATTTTTCGTTCATCACATTCAACTTCCACTGTTTTTTCTTCCACATTAGAAATAAGTTGAACATTTGATTCATTCATTTTTTCGCGAAGAGTTTTTACTGCTTGTAATACAATTTTTCCTACATCATGTTTCTCATAAATAGAAGGTTTACATGTAGCAACTTCCATTAACTCACTTATCATATTATTCATATTTTCTATTTCAAAGATCATTCGTTTATAAATAGGATCATCTTCATGCTTCTCTCGCTGTAATTGTGTAAATCCTTTTAACGAAGCAAGTGGATTTTTAATTTCATGCCCGACTGTCGCTGCCATTTTTCCGATCACTGCTAATTTTTGTGATTCACTAGCAATCTTAATACTTTCCTTTACAGCTGAAAGATATTGTAAAAATCGATTTAAAATGATGTATGCAGCTATTAATAAAAGTGTGTACATAATAAGAAACATAAACGCTTTTACTTCCTCTAATACAAATAAATAAATCACATATTTCCCTATAATCGTAGCAAGTAAAAACACAAAATACTTTTTATTTAAAAATATAGGTACAAAGAAAATGAGAATAATTTCTATTATATTTACCCCATCAAATGCCGCCTTATTATAAAGAATATACGAAAGTATATTAGCCATTTCTATCCCTATGTATGCAAATAAACATGTATATTTAACAAGGTTTGCTTTCTCTTTTTTTATTAAATATATATTCACGCCGAGTATTGCTGTTCCACAAATAACTTGCCATAGTATGTTATGTCCCTTATCCGTTAGTGATTTATTTTCTAATACGATTGCATAGAAAATTTGATATGCAGTAACAGTAACAAATAGCACCCATAAGAAAATTTTTGCATTCCTTTCTTCTTCTTTATATGATAGAAAACTTTCTTTCACTTTAACACCCCTTCAAAATAATATCTCGAAGAATACCATTTATTATAATAAATGATTTTCATAGACAAACAAAGATAAATCGAACATTTGAGGAAAATCATACCAACAGTGTAATATCTTCAGACTATATGCAAGCATAAAAACTACAATCAATAATACGTATGTTATGGGAGGTGTTTTATATGGACGGCAAAAAAAATAAAAAGACAGAACAGCTCCAATCCTTTACACCCGAAAATGAAGGAAAGGAGATGACAACAAATACAGGTGTTAAAATTTCAAATGATGAAAACTCTTTAACTGCCAGTGATCGTGGCCCTACCCTTCTGGAAGATTTTCTTATGCGAGAAAAGCTTTCTCATTTTGATCGTGAACGAATTCCTGAAAGAGTCGTTCATGCACGAGGATACGGAGCACATGGCATTTTTGAGTTATATGAATCTTTAGAAGAGCTAACAATGGCACACTTTCTACAAAACCCTTCAAAAACAACACCACTTTTCGTTCGTTTTTCTGAAGTAGCGGGATCAAAAGGAGCCAATGAAACGAATCGAGATGTTAGAGGATTCGCTGTTAAATTTTATACAGAAGAAGGAAATTTCGACTTAGTAGGAAATAACATACCAATTTTCTTCATTCAAGATGGTATTAAATTTCCTGATCTTATTCACGCCCTTAAACCAGAGCCACATAATGAAATTCCACAGGGCCAAACAGCACATGATACTTTTTGGGACTTCATCGCCAATAATCAAGAATCAGCTGCAATGATGATGTGGATTATGTCCGACCGTACAATTCCAAGAAGTTTTCGAATGATGCAAGGATTTGGCGTTCATACATTTCGTTTCGTTAATAAAAATGGAAAGTCGCGATTCGTAAAATTCCACTGGAAGCCAAAGCTCGGTGTTCATTCGTTAATTTGGGATAGAGCATACTAACACATATAAGGGGGATACTTCATGTTTGTTACGGTCGAGAAAGATGTTCATATTTTTGTGCAAGACGTTAATCCCGGTCCCGGTAGTAAAACTGTTTTTTTCGTCCATGGCTGGCCTTTAAATCATCAAATGTATCAATATCAACTCAATGTTTTACCGGAGCACGGCTTTCGCTGCATCGCCATGGATATACGCGGAAATGGGCAATCTGATAAGCCATGGACTGGTTACACGTATGACCGATTAGCTGATGATATTGCAATTGTTCTGGAAGCACTCCAAGTAGAAAATGCTACGTTAGTCGGTTTTTCAGTCGGCGGTGCTCTTTCTATTCGCTATATGTCTCGCTACAATGGGCGTCGTATTTCTAAGCTCGCATTAATTGATGCCGTCTCTCCTTCTTTCGTGAAAAATCAAGAGTCCCCTTACGGTGTACCAAAAGAACAAGCAGATACCCTCATTCATCAAATGTATGTAAATTTACCAAAATTTTTAAGTGATGTATCTTTATCATTTTTCAATAGAAACTTAGGAGCTGCAACCCTTGAATGGTTTTCTTATCTCGGTATGCAGTCCGCTTCCTATGCTCTCATCAAAATTATGCAAGCAGCTGCAAACGAAGACGTAACGAAAGACTTAAGTAAAATTAACGTTCCAACAAAAATATTCCACGGCGTTCACGACCAACTGATCCCATACAAAAGTGCTGAACTCACGCAAAAACGGATTAAAAATGCTCAACTACATGCTCTTACAAATAGTGGTCACGGCTCTCCAATCGACCAAGCAGATGAATTAAATGCAGAACTTATAAAATTTTTAAATTCATAGTTTCCTTACAGCAAATTCTTTTTTATTAACTATCTTTTTTGTTTACCCAATTAAACCGGCCCATTCGTAAGTAAGAATAACTACGATACGAATGATACATTCTGTTATCTTCTCATCTCCTGTTTTAATTTATCCCATCGAATATCATTACAACTTATTTTTCAAAGAAAGTGAAAGTATATGCCCTATAGGTTATTTGTTGAAGTGAATGAAGTTTTCACAAAATAAAATTCACACATTTCTCACAAATCAATTAATAAAACGATTACATTTTTGTTTATACTAAATGTACAAGTAATACTCCCTAAACCCAGCTTGTCTGGTTACCCCGTTAAATACTATGAAAAAAGGACTTGTATCCTATACAAGTCCTTTTTTGTTTCCCCTATTTAAAGAGTATATCTTTACTATACTGCTTTCCAACGAGTAAATCATATTGAATCATTTTATATTGCTCTAACATTTCTTTTTGTTTCTTTGTTAAGTCTTTAATCTCTTCGCCATTTTTATCAACTTTTAATTCATCTCTAAGCACTGGGATTTCTTTATATAATCCCGATAAAAATTGATAAAATGGTGATTTATTTAATCCTGCGTAATCAAAAACAAGATTTGAGAAATACATTGGACTTACTAAACCTAAGTTGTCATTTGGTATATCAAAATTTGCATACATTAACAATGGTGTTTCTGCCATTGATAATCTTTCACTTACAGTTTCTTCATTCTCTATATATCCAGCCTCTTTATAAATAGCCTTATTTGTCCCTAGTACTGGTAAATGATCTCCAAAAAAGACTAATAAAGTAGGTCTTTCTAATTCATCAAGCTGGTCTATTAAATATTTTAAAGCTTCATCGGAGCGCCTTACACCTTCCGTATATATTTCTAATTCTGCCTTCGATGCATCTTCTGTTAATCCATTAACTTCTATTTGATTTTCTTCAAATCGTCCCGGATTATACGGAAAATGATTTTGCATCGTTACCGCATGAATAAATGTAGGCTGTTTTCTCTTATTCAATTCATCTATTATTTCTTTACTCATAGACAAATCACTAACATTGTCCCCAGCTAATTCTTTATGCTTCATCGTATCTTCTGCATTAAAGTTATCAAATCCAAATACATTATATACAGTATCTCGTTTGTAAAATGAGCGATCAAAAGCATGAATTGCACTTGCATAGTATCCTTGTTTTTTCAATTCACTTGCAATAGATGGGATTTCTTTCTGACCTGTAACAGCTTGTTGATACGGTATAGAACCGGGCATTAACAAACTCATTGAATAACTCGTTAGCGCTTCAAATTCGGTATTCGCTGTATTCCCCCCAAATGTAGGAGCTATTGTTTGTCCACCTGGAAAATTCTCAATATAATGATGTAGATTCGGGACTGGATCTTCGCTAAATGAAAGATTCGTTAGTTTTGTAGGGTCCCAAAAAGCCTCGCTCATCAGAAATATAATATTCGGTTTCTCAGCTTTTTTTTGTTCACTCACATTAACACCATATTGTTTCTTTATGTCATTCGCAATTTGAAGCATATTTTCCTTTGAATATTTTTCTGGTTCCTGAATAACTGTCGTATCTAAGTTACTTAAAAATCCTAAAACCAAGCCATTTTGACCATAGTTCATATTTTGATTCCATAAAGGGAAGTATACCCCACCCTTTACAAATAACTTATTCACAAATGTATTAGGGTAATTACTAAACGCATACACCATAAACAGAGATGTACATATTAAAACAATTCGCATACCGATATGGATTTTTATAGATTTAATATGCTTTCGAATAGTAAAAACAACAAATGCAAATACAACTATACTAATGATTCCTATTAATATATTTTTCAAACTAAAATAATCCATAACCATTGGTATAACTGACTGCATATGCCCTATTTGTGTAAAGTCAGATGGATATAGCGGCTCTCCTCTGAACATACTCTTGAAGTAATTAACAATCCCTAAAATAATAAAAGAACAACTAGTTAACATTACACTTAGTAAAATTTTTCCAATTGAATTGTAAACTAAAATATACACCATATAAATGAGTAAAACGCTGAATAGGTACTGTGTATACTGCAAATAAATCCAGTTATTCACAAGCAAAAAATTCATATATTCTTGTATGAATATATAAATAAAAACTATTAAATGAGCTATTGGCAGCAATAAAATATGAACTCTTATAGCTGGTCTAAGTTTATTGATTATCCCTTTATTCAAATAATCAATAAAAAATAGTATGCTCCATAAAATTATAGTAATTATACTTAACGTGATTCCTTCATTAAAAAATAACTTCGTCTTCTCTAATTCGAAATAGCCTAATGTAATAACAAACAACGTTTCTAAAAAAACAGTCCATATTCCGCTAATAATGAAAGAAAGTAATGGGCTCTTTCTTTCTTGCTGAACGGAAAAATTATAACGAAATTCATTTCTTCTTTGTTGCTGAACTACAAAATCCAAACTCAACTTATTTCCCTCTTTTCTCTTCTTGTTTTCTTCTCTCTATTTCACCCCGCATCAGTAAAAAACATTATACTTATGATCTTTATATCTATTTTTATTATATATATATAACCTTAAATACCCCTTAAAAAATAACATTTTTTCGTACTTTTTACAACAAAACAGATTCTAAAAAGTACAAAAATACTGCATATACAAACTATATTACAAAAGGATTCTACCTTCAAAAAAAGTTAAAATTCACCGTTATTTTAGGAGATATAATCTATTTATTATGCAAATTAAAATACGAAGCAAAACCTGATCAAACTTGCAGGTTTTGCTTCGTATTTTGATTTCTATTTTTTATTCCTTACAAACTAAGAGGACAAATCATGATGCCTTTAAGAACGTGTTGAAACATCTACTATAAAAGAGAAACTATCCACATTCTCCATATAATACATACGATTACTATAAATACAAAATCAAAAAAATCTAATCTCGGACCTTTTTCCATATGCATATGTAGCCACATATGCATCCATTTCATTTTTGTATATTTTTGAATGCTTTTCTTTGCAAATCGGTAAATGAGCAATTGTATAATAAAAAATCCAACTACGAAAATGAACAATAAAATGAGAAAATCGACCACAAAATCCCTACCTATTTTTGCAGTGATTTTTCTACTATCTGATTTCTCAAAACCCACTCCTCAAACTGAGCACTTCCAAATTCCCAGCTTAAATCACGAGCATGTACAGAAAAAACGTAATGACCAGCATATTCGTCCATAAACCTTCCTAACTCTACATCCTCTTTCTGAATACCGTATACTCCAAAATTAAAATACACATCCCATACGTCTTCATTCTTCCTCTTATAAGCAATCGATTCCATATCACATTCTGTTCCGAAATAATCAAGATGTAAATGTACGCTATCATCATATTCGTACTTCATTTTATCACCCCTTATATTTGTACTTCTTTATCACTCAAAAAATTCCTGCTATCTATACTCACATATGGGCACTTACCTACATATCATGCTTGTAGAGTGACTTCTAGGAGGTGTTATATAGTGAAAAAATTAATAGCTGTTTTTTGCATCATGTTACTAACTGTTTTCACTTTTGCTGCTTGTAGTAGTAAAAAAGAAGGGCCAAAAGATCAAACTCAAAACATTCGCGTCGGCGAAGTTACCCATTCTCTTTTCTATGCACCGTTATATGTTGGGATTGAAAAAGGTTTTTTTAAAGATGAAGGACTAAATATTGACCTACAAACAACAGCTGGCGGAGATAAGACGATGACCGCCCTATTATCTGGTGGAATTGATATTGCTCTTGTCGGTTCTGAAACGTCTATTTACGTTCATCAACAAGGAGCAAAAGACCCTGTTATTAACTTCGCACAGCTTACACAAACAGATGGGACATTTTTAGTTTCACGTAAAAAGCTAGATTCTTTTAATTGGAATGACGTAAAAGGTGTTACGTTTTTAGGTCAGCGCAAAGGCGGCATGCCGCAAATGGTTGGAGAATACGTTTTAAAGAAAAATGGCATTGATCCTCACAAAGATACGAACTTAATTCAAAACATCGAGTTTGCTAATATTGCAAATGCCTACGCATCTGGTACTGGAGAATTTGTACAGCTCTTTGAACCGACTGCAAGTATATTCGAAAAAGAAGGTAAAGGTTATATCGTCGCTTCGTTCGGAAATGAATCTGGTACTGTTCCTTATACATCGTTCATGGCAAGAGAAAGTTTCTTAAAGAAAGATAAAACTGCTGCTGAAAAGTTCACACGTGCGCTCTATAAAGCGCAGCAATGGGTTGATACACATAGTCCCGAAGAGATCGCTAATGCCGTTTCTCCGTTATTTAAAGACACTTCAAAAGACATTACAGTAAAAGTAATTGAACGGTATAAAAAGCAACATTCTTATGCGACAAATCCGCTATTAGATGCGGAAGAATGGAAACAGCTCCAAACTATTATGAAAGACGCTGGTGAATTACAAAAAGAAGTCCCACATGAAGCGCTCGTCAATACGAAAATTGCCGAAAGCGTTATTAAGAAATAGAGGCGAAGTGTATGAGTTTTTTACAAATACGTAACGTTTCTCACTGCTTTTTCGCAAAAGAGAACGCCAAACTAATTCTCGAAGATATGAGTTTACAAGTGGAAGAAGGAGAATTTATTTCTATACTCGGTCCAAGTGGTTGCGGCAAAACGACGCTTCTCTCGATTATCGCTGGGCTACTTGATCCAATTGAAGGTATCGTATTTTTAGATGGTGAACCAATTACAACAAAAAGTCCATCTATGGGTTATATGCTCCAGCAAGATTACTTGTTTCCGTGGAAAACAATTGAAGAAAATATTATGCTTGGACTGCATATTCGAAAGATTTATGATGAACGAACGAAAGAACATACTTTAAAGCTTTTAAAACAAGTCGGTTTGCATGATGTAGAACAGCAATATCCTCGTGAATTGTCCGGTGGTATGCGTCAACGCGCTGCACTCGTTCGAACATTAGCGACTGATCCAAAAATTTTATTGTTAGATGAACCATTTTCCGCTCTCGATTATCAAACAAAGTTAAAACTAGAGGATCTCGTCTTCACATTATTACGTAACTTTAAAAAAACATCTTTACTCGTGACACATGATATTGAAGAAGCAATTGCGATGAGTGATCGTATTTATTTACTACAAGCGAATCCTGGGAAAATTGCAAAAACGTTCGTCGTCCCAGAAAGTATTCGCTCCTTATCACCGTTAGAATCGCGCCATCACTACGACTTTCCAGCCCTTTTCCAAGACATATGGAAGGAGCTGGAGCGCCTTGGATAATATAAAACAGCTACATGAACAATTTCGAAAGAAAGAACGCAGGCGTGCATGGATTGCTCGCTCGCTACAACTTTTACTGCTCATTCTTTTCTTTGCATTATGGGAAATAGCTAGCAAAAACGAATGGATTGATCCTTTACTCTTTAGCTCTCCGTCGAGTATTTGGGATCTCTTTCTTAGCAAGTGGATTGACGGTTCGCTTTGGATTCATATATGGACGACGCTACTTGAAACAGGAGTAGGCTTCATTCTTGGAACAGTACTCGGGGCTATTATTGCCACGTTCCTTTGGTGGATACCACTTTTAGCTCGCGTTCTTGATCCATATCTCGTCGTCCTAAATGCAATGCCCAAAGTCGCACTCGGCCCTATTATCATTGTAATCTTCGGTCCTAATATTTCATCGTCTATTGCAATGGGCGTAATCATTTCCATCATCATTACCATTCTCGTTATTTACAGCGCATTTCAAGAAGTCGATTCTAACTATATAAAAGTAATGGACACATTTGGCGCAAATAAATGGCAATGCTATAAGCAAGTTATACTCCCCTCATCGTTCCCTGCAATTATTTCAACGCTAAAAGTGAACGTTGGATTATCATGGGTCGGTGTTATTTTCGGTGAGCTTCTCGTTTCTAAACAAGGGCTTGGCTACTTAATTAGCTATGGATTCCAAGTCTTTAACTTCACACTCGTCTTACTGAGTGTGCTACTCACATGTGTTCTCGCAACACTGATGTATGTGTTTGTAGAAGCATTTGAAAAACTTCTAATCGGAAAACGAAAAAGAAGCTGACTCAAAACGATATGCTAGAGTCAGCTTCTTTCTTTTACCTTTTATCACACATTTTTGTTTCATTTGTAACATTTCCATCGGCAACCGTAACTGTATGGAAACAGTCTTTCACACGTACTGTAACGACATTATCTTTTCGATCTATTACATGATAATCGTTGAACTTTTTATTTAGTGCACTACGAATTTGCTCCCCTTCAAAAATCGGAAAACCGTGAGACATTACCCAGATGAGACCAGCAACAGCAAGAATCGTTTTCATACGTTTCATTACCTCCTCGAGAGTAAACTTATAGTCCCTACAACACGCGCATTATAATTGTGTCTAAATTGTGACATTTTTATACTAATTCTCTTTTATAGCACTAGTTCCTTCTTCTTTTTTAAAAAAGACAGAATTTTCAACTTTCTCAACATAAAAAACGTAAAGAACTAAAATTCTTCACGTTTTCTCTTGGCTAAAATATATCGGATACATAGCTCACATTCGTGTCCAATTGGTTACTCTATCGTTTTCGAAACATCATATAATCCAGCTAACACTTCCGCTCTCATTTTTACAAGCTCAGGGAACTGATAGAAAAACGCAATTTTTTTATATTTTAACTCAGTTCCTTCTTCCACCTTTTTTGAATCTTGTAAAATAAACGCTGTAAATGTATCTGCAATGTCTTCTGCTACATTTGTCGTCCCGTAAAGAGAAACAAACTCATTTTGTTTCTCTTTAAAAAATTCAATTTGAACTTCTTCGCTTTCTTCCACTTTCTTTTCTGTCCACTCCTGCTCAATTGGTTTCCAGAACAAATTGTGGAATTGATTTATATAAGAGCTCTCCTTCGCACATCCTTCTTGCAAGAAAAGAGATTTACATTTATTTTGGTATGATGAAATATCTTTTTCTTCTTCAAAAGCCTTTAAGTATTTTTCATTTACTGATATTTGTTTATGCCCGAGTGTTAATACGTGTGCTGTCTCATGTATTAATGTTTTCATCACTTGATCAATATTTACTGCAGAATCAAGCGTATCTAAACTAAGGGTCCAATCTTTCGGATACTCTACACTCGGCATAACGTGGGCGACAATTCCATCGTAACCATCTGTTACCATGTCAAACTCTTTTATGTCAGTGCGATACTTAGCTGGAATAAGAGTGCTATACATCTCCCATAATGATTGATGATACGCTTTATCTTGACGTTGTTTTAGTATCTCTTCTTTCGCTTCTTTATCTTCTGCGAACGCCTTATTCAATCGTTTCCGATCTAGTTTATCGAAATACGGATCTACAATTTCATCACCATCAATATAATAAGAAGCTAAAAAGAAATAATTTTCATCATCCTCTTTTTTCATTTCCGCTTCTTTCATATCATTACTTGAATTTCCTTCTAAAACATAATCCTCTAGTACTTCAAGTTCTGAAAGTCCATCTATTTTTTTATATACTTTTTGAAGCGTCTTATCACCTATTTGTGCACATTCTTCTGTCGTTTCGCACACATCTTTTTTCTCTCTTTTTGAAGTTTGCTCCGACATATCACATCCAGCTACTAAGCCCGTTGAAATCATAAAACACACTAACTTGCCATACAGTTTTTTCATACACCCCTCCATTATTCCATTCTACAAAAATATCATAATCATTTTTTAACGAATATGCGATAATTAATTATAAAAACTGTATGGAGGTTTCCCATGATTCGAGCAGTCTTATTTGACTTAGATGGAACACTATTAGATCGTCGCCAATCTCTAGAGCAATTTATTCGTGATCAATATAATCGTTTCGCCTTTCATTTGATAAACATAGAAAAATTCGAGTATTGCTCTCGTTTTCTCGAGCTCGATAATAATGGTTACACGTGGAAAGATAAGGTATATTCCACTCTCCTTTGCGAATACAACATTACCACTTTAACGCCAGAGCAACTGTTGCACGACTACATTACAAACTTCCGACATCATTGTATTCCTTTCCCAGACATGCATGAACTACTTCAACAATTAAAACAGCGAAACATTAAAATTGGTATAATTACAAACGGCTTTACTGAATTTCAAATGAGCAACCTTCGAGCATTAAACATACATACGTATACAAATACAATTCTCGTTTCAGAAGCGGAAGGAATCAAAAAACCTCATCCTGAAATTTTCGAACGTGCTTTACAAAGGCTGAATGTAAAAGCCGAAGAATGTCTTTACGTTGGAGATCATCCAGAAAACGACGCGCTCGGTTCTGAACAAGTAGGAATTCTTGGCGTTTGGAAGAGAGATTTATTTTGGGGTGACTTCGAGCATTCACGTGTGATAGATGATTTATTAGATGTTCTTTCGTTTTTAGAGGTATAAATAAAAACAAGGTAATAGTAAATAAATTATATAAGCGATTTACCGCCAAAAAGAGGAGGCCGTTATTTAAAAACACCTCCTCTTCCTTTATTGTTCATAAACTGTAAACTGCGGTTTACTCGGATGATCTTTTACTAGTGCATCATCTGGAAACTTTGAAACTTTTTGATACAGAGCAATGTCACCAATACAACCTGCTGTTAGTAGAACCCCTAAAAATGAGATCGCTTGAACATTCATCGCTAATCCAATTGCAATTGGTAAAATTCCAGTAGGCAAAAATGGCAACATTAAAACTTTCTTCATTTGCTTTACTGTAATTTCTTTTTTAGAATGAGCGTATGCTACACCTAATTTCCAATTGACACCCCATGTTAGTTCACTCCACGGAACACCTCCGATATAGCGAAATCCTATTAAATGTATCGCTTCATGTATACAAACGAGAACAATCATTCCAATAATTAAAAGAAACATAACGGGCAATGTAATTTCAACTTGAAACCCGCCTGAAAAAAGCGCATGTAAAAAACTAATTCCAATCGCTAGAGCTAATATTATAAAAAATGAATAGATATTTAATTTAACCATCGAAACAGTAACAGTCGTTTCTTTTCTTTTATCCATCTTCTCCTCCTAAAATGTAAATACATCTTTACAAAATTGTATAATATACCCAAAATTATGTAAAGATATATTTACATTCTCGAACAAAAAAAGAAACCGGCCATTTTACTTCGTAAAACAGCCGATTTCTTCTATATGTTTCATCGTACGCGCTAATACATCGTCGCGCATAATAAAGCTAAATTTTCTATCAGTTTTAATGTTATCAGGAATGTCTTTTAATAAAACAGACCCTTTCGTTTCTTCGTAATGCGTATGTTCTTCTACCGCACTAATTGTTGCAAAATAAATGTTTTTAATGATTATTTTGTCTTTTCCAGATACTTTATATTGTCCTAAGTAAGTTAAATCCGAAACTATGCCGCCGGTTTCTTCATGAACTTCTCGAACCGCCGCTTCTTCCGGTGTTTCCCCTAGTTCTACTTTACCACCTGGAAATTCAAGACCGCGACGTAAATGATGCGTTAATAACCATTGATCCCCGTACCGGCATACAACCCAAACATGCTTTGGCTCAGGAGAAAATGGATAACGTTCAAACGATAATTGTACAGTGTTGTGGTAATAATCTTTAAATTTGTACATGCCATTACTCCCCTATTGATGGTTACAAGTTTTTCCTACCACAAATTGTAGCATATTCTCGCTTTTCTGCATAATATTATCCAATTACAATCCATTGATTATTCCCATTTGTGCGACTAATTCTTTCGTCTCATGATTTCCTAATTCGTAAATCATTTTATATGCTTTTTGTAGTTGTTCATCATATCGATCATTATTTGAATCGTGATGATATTCAACAAATGGAACGTGAGACCGTACAAATGAACCTAAATCCTCTACATATGCTTGATCAAAGTACGCTCTTAACTCCGTAATTTCCTCATCATTTGCGTAAACTTCAAAATTGTACGTATCTGCCGTCTTCACTTGTGAAATTTGACCATTACCTATTGATATATAATATGTTTTTTTCTTCTCCATGTAACACCCTTCTTTCATCCTTTTAGTTTCTATTGTTTTCATCAATTACAAAATTATGTAAAATAAAGAAAAGGAGGGATTTCATGTTCAAAATATTAATTATCGGTATTATAATCGTCCTAGTCATACTAGTACTCTCCGTCATGACGATTAATAAAGGCTATGCATACAAACATTCCGTTGATAAACCAGAAGATAATCCTTATACAAAAAATAATAAGGAGGATTCATAATATGCTTCGTGTACTTCGCATTGCAATCGCACTCACTGTGATCATAATGTCGATAATCGGGCTCTATACAGGTCAAAATAACTTTCTACCACTTTCACAATTTTTATTAGGAGCTCTCATGTTCCTCATTGCAATGGAACAAATAAAAAAGAAGGATTCAGGAACAGGATTCATTTGTATTGTTGCCGGTGCTTTCATTTGGATTGTTCTTATCATTAGCTATATAAAATAAAGGGGATACATGTATGCTAAAAGGATTGCGAATTACTTTTTCACTTATTGCTTTATGTATAGCAATCTATAGTTTCTTTACTAGTAATAGAGAAATTATGCCTTATATGTTCATCTTTTTAGGGATGATGGCTTTCGTTATTAGTATAGAGGAAATCTTAAAACAGCAAAAAGGTGGTAGTATACTTGCTCTGTTAGCAGGAGCTGGTGCTTTATTTCTTGGCTTCTCAGAAATATTTCGATAAATAGTCTCTTTAAAGGAGGTATACAATGCTAACTGGATTACGCTATTTTTTCATGCTTCTCACATTCTCTCTTTGCACTTATTCTCTTGCTACCGACAACTTCACACTTCTCCCATACATGCAATTTGCTCTCAGTTGTTTCTTTATTCTTCTAGGAATTAATGAACTGAAATCCGGAAGAAAATCAATGGGCATCTCGCATTTTTTCGTTTCTAGTCTTATGCTCTTCATTGTAATATCGAATTACTTTCACTAAAGATAACATGTAATTTCCAATCACCTACTGCCTTTCATTTCTTAAAAATGCTCATAAGTGAAACTCATTGTTTTTCTATAAAACCTGTACTTTTCTCTTTTACAAATAAAAAAACTGCCTTTTCACAGGCAGTTTTTCTTTATCCAAATACTTTTTCAAGTTCGTCTTTATCTTGGCTTAACCAGAAGTTCATTAAGCGTTGTGCTCCTTCTAAATCGTGAAGCTTCGCTTGGCCACATTGTGTTTCGTTTGCAGCTGGAATTTCTGTAATTTGAACCGCATCTTTTAATGTTAGTTCTAATAAATCAATGATTTCACGAACTGTTGGTGTTCCGCTTACAACAAGATAATATCCTGTTTGGCAGCCCATTGGTGAAATATCGATAATATCAAAATGCGGATAACGATCAATATATTTACGTAAATTAAATGCTAATAAATGCTCTAACGTATGAATAACATCTGGTTTCATTGCTTGTTTATTCGGTTGGCAAAAACGAATATCGAATTTATTTACAATACCGTCACTACCTACGTTATGAACTCCGCAATGTCTTACATAAGGTGCCTTTACAATCGTATGATCTAATTCAAAGCTTTCTACTGATGGCATACAACATCTCTCCCGCTTTTAATTTAATTCCGTTATATCCAATATGATATAACGGAAATACACATTAGTAAAGTATTATGTACAGTCGTGCTATAATACTTTAAGAATATGCTGAAAAGGAGACCATTATGAAACAGATTTTCATTGGAATTATACGCTTTTATCAAAAATTTATTTCGCCGATGACACCGCCAACGTGCCGCTTTTATCCGACTTGTTCTCATTACGGATTAGAGGCGTTTCAAAAGCATGGTGCATTGAAAGGTTTTTGGCTTACTTGTAAGCGTATATTAAAATGTCACCCTTTCCACCCGGGAGGATTTGATCCTGTCCCAGATAAAAAGGATGACAAAGTAAATTCTTAATTGTCGTAACCATTCACAACTAAATCTAATTTTCCTGTATCAGGATCTATAACAAGACCGTGAACAGGTACTTCTTCTGGAAGTAATGGATGATTGCGAAGTATTGATACACTATGTTCTACACTTTCTTCAACACTAGAGAACCCTTGTAGGAATCTTTCTAAATCGATTCCAGAATAACGAAGTGTATCTAATTTCTCATCTGTTACACCGCGCTCTTTCATCTTCTCAATTGTACTGCTTGCTTGAATTTTTGCCATACCACAATCATGATGACCAACTACACAAACTTCATCGGCACCAAGTTCGTATACAGCAACTAAAATACTACGCATAATACTTCCGAATGGATGGGAAATAACAGCGCCTGCTACTTTAATAATTTTCACATCACCGTTACGCATATTCATCGCTTTCGGTAATAATTCAACAAGACGAGTATCCATACAAGAGATAATTACCATTTTTTTATTTGGAAATTTTCCTGTTTCATACTCTTCGTATTTTTTCTCTTCAACGAATTTTTCATTGTATTGTAAAATCTCTTCTAATGACTTCATAGTACAGAACCCTCTTTTCTCTCATTTACATTACATATGTAGTGTACCAAAATTTGAAAAACTCAAAAAGGATATTGCTTTATAGTAAAAATGAGATATTTTCAGATAACCGACATAATTCTTTCAAAATATACACACACCTTTGTAACAAGTCTCACATACTTTAAACGTATTTTCACTATAAACTGATTGTAGATAATGTAAAAAAGGAGTGAATATTTATTATGTCCGACGTTCTGTTACTAAGTCGTTTTCAATTTGCAATTACTATTTTTTATCACTTTT
The DNA here is from genome assembly GCF_002073415.2 of Bacillus sp. FDAARGOS_235. NCBI lineage: Bacteria > Bacillati > Bacillota > Bacilli > Caryophanales > Bacillaceae > Bacillus > Bacillus sp. FDAARGOS_235. Next base: position 3,576,948 of record NZ_CP020437.2, on the reverse strand, counting down.
TATTTGTACCTTTAACAATCGGACTTGTTATTTTAGTAGCATGTATGGAAACTCAATACGCCCGCACATTGAATCCAACATACCGCAAAATGGCAAATTTCTGGGGTAAATTATTTACAATTAACTTCGTAATGGGGATTATAACCGGGATTACGATGGAATTCCAATTTGGAACAAACTGGTCTGAGTACTCCAAATATATGGGAGATATTTTCGGATCCCCTCTCGCAATCGAAGCACTCGTTGCCTTCTTCTTAGAATCTACGTTCATGGGAATATGGTTATTCGGTAAAGACAAAATTTCACCAAAGTTCCGTGCCTTCTGTATGTGGATGGTTGCACTTGGAACAAATATTTCCGCACTTTGGATTATTACAGCAAACGGCTTTATGCAAAATCCTGTTGGCTATGTAGTACGTAACGGCCGCGCTGAATTAAATGATTTCTGGGCACTTGTTACAAATCCATATGCTTGGAACATGTTCTTCCATACTGTAATTAGTTGTTATATCGTTGGTGCTTTCTTCGTTATGGCCATTAGTGCCTATCACTTGCTACGTAAAAATGAAGTGGAATTCTTCAAAAAATCATTTAAGTTTGGTTTAATGTTAGGCTTATTCGCCGCAACTATTACACCGTTTATGGGACATCAATCTGGTGTATCGGCAGCTAAATATCAACCTGCTAAAGGAGCTGCGATGGAAGCAGTTTGGGAAACTGGAAAAGGACAAGGTTTCTCAATCATTCAAATTCCTGATGTGAAAAATGAAAAGAACTTTGAACTACTTACAATTCCAAAACTCGGAAGTTTCTTCTATACAAACTCATTTGATGGAGAAATTGTTGGTTTAAAAGATATTCCGAAAGAAGATCGTCCAAACGTTAACCTCGTGTACTATAGCTTCCGCTTAATGGTCGCACTTGGCATGTTCTTTATGGCATTAACTTGGTTCGGTTTCTATTTAAACCGAAAAGGAAAACTAGAAAACTCAAAACGTTATTTAAAAATTACAATGTGGTCTGTCTTACTTCCGTACATTGCGATTAACGCTGGCTGGATTGTCGCTGAAGTAGGTCGTCAACCATGGACAGTTTATAAACTAATGCGTACAGCAGAATCTGTATCACCTATATCAGTTCCACAAATTTGGTTCTCATTAATTAGTTTAATATTGTTCTATACTTTACTTTTAATTGCAGACGTATACTTAATGCTAAAGTTCGCAAAAAAAGGACCTGCTGCATTAGAAGAGCCTGCTACTGAAGGAGGTACAGCTCATGTCTCATGATATGCTTGCAATCATCTGGTTCGGTTTATGGGGCGTAATTTGGACAGTTTACTTCATTCTTGATGGCTACGCACTCGGTAACGGAATGATTTTCCCATTCGTTGCGAAAGACCGACAAGAACGAAATCAATTACAAGAAGCAATTGGTCCATTTTGGGGTGGTAATGAAGTATGGTTAATTACAGCTGGTGGCGCAACATTTGCTGCCTTTCCAATCACATATGCAAATATGTTTAGTTACCTATACACACCACTATTTTTAGTATTACTTGCACTATTTGCTCGTGCTGCTGGACTTGAATTTATGCATAAAGATGATTCACCAATTTGGCAAAAAACTTGTAAATGGGCATTTACAATTGGTAGTTTCCTAATCGCTTTTTTATTCGGTGTTACATTCGCTAACCTATATTACGGACTACAAATCGGAAAAAATGGCTATGAAGGAAATTTACTTAGCTTACTAAACCATTACGGTATTTTAGGTGGTCTGTTCTTCACTGCTATATTCGTCGTATCTGGTGCTCTTTGGGTTATGATTAAAACGACTGGTGAAGTATCCGATCGTGCTTATAAAATCGCAAGACCATTTTCAATGGCAGCTGCTATCATTTTAGCTATCTTCTATGTAGCAACTGCAAATCGCACAAACTTATTCCAAAACTTTACGGAATATCCGGTACTATTTATTCTTCCAGTACTTGCAATGTTAATGAGTGTACTCGCACTTATTATGGTGTACAAACATAAAATCGGCCTCGCCTTTACATTTGTTTGCTTAACAATCGCAATGTTTATGACAACTGGCTTTGCAGGTATGTTCCCAAGAATGTTACCTTCTCGCATTAACGACGCCTATAGTACAACGTTATACAACGCAGCTGGTAGCCAATTAAACTTAAAAATTATGTTCTTCGTTGCAATAGTTATGGTACCAATTGTTATTGGCTATCAACTTTGGAGCTACAGTATTTTTAAAAATAAAATCCATAAAGACTCTGCTAAAGGATATCACTAAGATAAAAAGACACTTCGTTTGAAGTGTCTTTTTTACGTATGATTTTCGATAAAGTGAAACTATAATCAGTGGGGATTTTGTTCATCCCCACTGATTATTAGCCCACACCAATCGGACATTTCCGGGCAGTTGATTCCCTACCTAAATACTCAGCACAAGCCGATCTGTGAGGTGGGAGTCTTACTGCCCGTAAATAGCAGGATAAGATGTTATACTTTCAATCTAACAACTATGATACAGAAGAATCACAAACAGCTCACAACTAAATTGTATCATAGGGCAAATTCATCATTTTATGCAATTTTACATATTGCACTATAAGGTAAATTGTATCTCTTGGTCATTTACATCATTATCCCTTACATCTGCTGTACTAATCCCGCTAAATGTTCTCACATTTAATCCAGTGTTCGATGATCCCGATCCATTATAAGCTTTCGTCTTTTCAATCGGTTGCACGTTATATTTATCCCCTAAATTAATCGTCCCATTGCAGTTTTCAATAATAACACCTTCAACAACTGCCGGCATATTGTCACCTACTTTCATTTCCTTACTTTCATTTTATGAAAATCGCCTATAAAAATAGCATGTTTCAATAAGAAAAAGCACTCAAAATGAGTGCTTTTTCTCTAAGCATGAATGGCAAGTTTGGAGACAGTTGACTTCTTCAAAATTTTATTAGGGGTAATATTTTGAAAAAGAAAGCCTTTCATATTTAACTTAACACCACTGGAATATATAGTAAATTGATAATGTTTATACGGAAGATTGCTAATGTTTAGTATAGATAGTTTCCACTATGTTAACAGTAAAAACTCATCTCCACTAAACAATAAAAAGTGCCCTCAAAGAAGACACTTTTCATAAACAGACACTATAAAACAGAATTATTTATCCCGCATTAACGGGCAGTAAGACCCCCACCTCAAAATTCAGCGAAAGAAAAAAAGTTAGGTGGGGGATCAACTGCCTGTAAATGCCCGATTGGTTCAACTAATAATCAGCTGGGGATGAATCCCCCACTGATTAAAGTTTCACTTTATTGTTATACGATTGTTAGATACAAAAAATTGAGGGAAATGCTTGTACAAAATTTTGCTTTATAAAGTCTGTCTACAACTTATATTTTAATCCTCTTCATTTGAAAATAAATATAATATGCACAATTACATACAAAAAAGAAAAGACACTCTACCGAGTGCCTTTTCAACCATTTTACTTTTAATATATCGCCTTACATACATTTTAACATATGTATCTATATAATTTATTGAGAAAATTCAAAATCCTTTTTCTTTCATTTTCACTTATGAAATCATGTAATATAAAAGATATGTCAAATTCTTATACAAGTTGAGGTGTACTATATTTATGCTGTATTTTGGAATTATTCCTCTTATTTTGTTTATTATTTTTCTTATCTCTTATTTAAAAGATCCGCGAAAAATCATAAACGGCTTTTTATTTAATGCCTTTATCTGTTTTTTCCTTCTTTTTTGCGTAATCGTATCTTTGAACTCAGATAGTGCTGTCTTGCGTTACATTATATTTTTACCTTTTTTAGCACTCCTCATTATGCTTCCTTTCGGTATTATCGCTTTAATGTTTGGATTATTTCTTAATGCAAGAATTTTAATGAAGCGAGAAGGACGGCGGTTCACTAACTGTTTAACGCTCCTTGCTGCTTTAGGGATGTTATTCTTTATGTTACTCCCTATTATAAATCCAGCAAGTTTGGTCTCATCACATTTAGAGCCTATTTTTGCAGGTATTTCTCTTATAAGCGTATATTTCTTTATACACTTATCTAACTTTTTAAGTGCTTATTTTCTATACCAATTCAACAGACCAAGACGTAATCAAGATTTCATCATCGTTCTCGGTAGTGGCTTAATTAATGATAAAGTACCACCTTTACTTGCAAGCCGCATTAATAAAGCTATCGACTTTTATTGGAAACAAGCAGCTGTGAATACACCACCAACAATTATTTTCTCTGGTGGACAAGGTCCAGATGAAGGGCTTCCTGAAGCAGAAGCGATGCAAAATTATGCGGTCGAAAAAGGAATTCCTCTTGAACATACAGTGCAAGAAAATCGCTCTGTAAACACATATCAAAATATGTCGTTCTCTAAAGAAATTATGGCCTCTTTAAAACCTGAAGGTAAGTATAGAAGTATTTTTACAACGAATAATTTCCACCTTTTCCGCGCTGGTATATATGCAAGACAAGCTGGCCTAAATAGCCAAGGAATTGGATCAAAAACCGCATTTTATTACTGGCCTAATGCAATGATTCGTGAATACGTTGCGATTGTCGTAATGGGACGTAAACGTCATATGAAGTTTTGCGGAGCTATTTTAGGATTCGCTTTATTCGTGTCAGTACTTAGCTTTATATTTTCTTAATAGCATCCCATCCTTTGAAAGGATGGGATTTCTTATACTCATTTCAAAAATATTTTAAAGATAATATGGCGATAATATTCCCTCCATACATCCATTAAAGGAGAATTTTTTCAAATTAAATGTTAAAATGAAATTTAGGTGTGAATGATGTAACAAACAAGAAACTAGTTTGAAACGAGGAAATTATATGGAGAAAACTATCAAAAACAAGCCCAATAAGCTAAAAATCGCTTCAAAAGCTTTGATGATTATTATTGGGGCATTTATTACAGCGTACGGATTAGAGGCTGTCTTAATTCCAAATAACGTATCCGACGGTGGTGTAACTGGTTTAAGTATCGTTAGTTCAAGATTATTTGGATTGCCATTAGGGGCTCTAATCGCAGTTATTAACATTCCTTTCGTTTGGTTAGGATATAAGCAAATCGGTAAAAGCTTTGCAATTTATTCCATTATCGGGATTGCCTCATTAGCAATAGGTACCGTTGTCATGCACGGAATACCAACTATTATTGAAGGCGATACATTATTAGTTACAGTTGTTGGTGGTATTATTATCGGTTTTGGTATGGGACTAGCATTACGTAACGGCGGAGCATTAGATGGAATCGATATGCTAGCTGTATTACTTTCTCGCAAGTTACCTTTTGGAACGAGTGACCTTATTTTATTCTTAAACATGTTCGTGTTTATTTTCGTATCAACAGTATTCGGTCTTCAAGGAGCTATTCTTTCGGCAATTGCTTACTTTATTGCTTCGAAAGTGATTCATATCGTTGAAGTTGGTTTAAGTGGTTCGAAAACATTTAAAATTATCACAAAAGAGCCTGAATTAATGGTAGAAACAATTCGCGATCGTTTAGGCCGAAGCGCAACGTATAACGAAGTATACGGTGGTTATTCAAGAGAGAAATTCAAAGAAATTTCTTGTGTAATTAACCGTTTAGAAGAAAGTAAAATGAAAGATCTTATTAATGAAATCGATCCAAATGCCTTTATTACAGTTTATGACGTAGCAGAAGTAAAAGGCGGTAATTTCAAGAAACGTGATATTCATTAATCGTTATGAAAAACGAGGCTGTGCCAACATTTTGGCACAGCCTCGTTTTATTATTAAGTTGCTATCGTTGTCAGTTTTTGTCGGTAAGTCGATATATTTCAATAATCGCTGATATATTTTGAGTTGCGGTCGATATATTCCAATAAGCGCTGATATATTTTTACTCGCCCCACCGGCTCCCTCGTTTAATCCACTCTACATACTTTTGAAAAACCGGCACTTCTTGTTGAAAACGAAGCGGAACATATAGAAAAAGAGTACATGTACATAGTATCCATAGAATACCTACTACAAAGTGAAATTTCATTGTTGTGCTAATAAACAAACTGAGGAATAAGACGAGGAACATAATCAAACTAAACCTTTTATATATAGTCATAATAATCTCCTCCTTATAACTTAATTGTACCAGCTACAAGGAATTAATTTCCATAATAAAAAGACCGAAAAGCAAATTCTACTTTTCGATCTTTTTAACTATCTTCGCTTCGTAATTTTTCCTGAACCACCGACCCTCGTTTTCGGAGGAGATGTATTCCTTGGCGGGGTTTTAATAGATGATTTCGGCTTCACATCTGATCCGCTTGAACCACCTGGTGTTTTTGTAATTTTCCCTTTGCTTCCGGTAGAAGGTGGAGGCGTCGTATTATTTCCTTTTTCAGTAATACTTCCCTTATCACCTACTGATGACTTCGAATCTACATTATCGCCTCGCTTAATGATAGATCCTTTCCCTTCCTTCGTAATTGGAGGCGGGGTTTTCTTTTCTTCTTTCGTAGGTGGCCTTTCCGGAATAACTGGTTTATGATTTTGTCTGTCATTATATCCTCGATAATCACCAGATGATGATTTTTTTGAACCGAATATATCGTTTAATATACTCCCCATAATATACCCTTGCAAGAAGGATGGTTGGTAATTTTGACGGACAAACTCTTTATTACTTATTTCAATTAACGTATCAGACGGTTTCTCTTTATCCTTTTGCAGATTATAAATCTTATCAGAATAAACGAGGAACATTTGATTTTCGTCTTCTTTAGATGCTTGCTTCGGTTCTCTTTCATTAATGAGTTCCTTTGCTACTTCAGGAACAGACCGATTGGCGGCCCTATACACGTAAGATTCTTGTTTACCTTCCTTTGCAACAGACTCGAGTGGATAACGGTCTTGAATCGACTTCGTCTGCCCGCCTTGACAGCCTGATAAAGCATAACCGGCAACAACAAGTAAAATAACGATAGCAAGTATAGGGATCACGAACGATTTAATCATGGTAAACAATCGGTTTGACATGATTACGCCCCCTTACGTTGCTCTTATAATTTGTACATCTGCAGGAATGATTGCTTCTCCCTCATACATCATTGTGCGACCATTTTGCCATTCAATACGTAATAATTTTCGGTTATCAGATTGAAATTCCCATACGTACTGTTCTTCTGAAGCAGAGAATGGTGTTTTTCCCATTACAACAACACGTCCGTTATATTGCTCTTCCATATGGTACTCGGTATCATCCATTTCAATTGTCGTCGGAACTTCATCAATTGAATCTAAACGACCATCAATTGGTGTATATAATTTGTAATACGTATTTTCACGATCTTCAATTTTCAAATAACGAATATCTTTCCCATCTTGCAGTGTTAAAACAATCTCCTTACGAGAATGCATGCTCGTTTTTCCAGTTAATTCGTACATAACTAATGAAACTTCAATCATATCGCCAGGAGCTAATGTCAAAAGACTCTTTTCCGGCTTCGGCGGCTCTGGACTTTTCATTATATTTTTAATTCGTTTAAATAAGCTCACAATCTACCCCTCCTTTTCTCTTTATAAACAAGCACCTAAAATAAGTGCACCAACAATATGTAATGATCCAGCTAACATCGCATGCGCAACACTGCCTTCTTTCGTACCTTCTTCTAAATCCAAACCAGACATTTTCTTTAACACAAACTCAATAAACATTTCTACCACTAGTAAAATAACGAAAGAAACTGCTGAAGCAAGTAGTGCTTGCCATAAGTCATTCGCTTTCGTTATTGATTGAGATAAAATGTACCCTTGTGCGAATAATTTCATGACGAAACGAGTTGTTACAGCTGTATTCCCATTTTTTATTTCTTTTAAATCATTGTATTTTGTAAAAATTGAATCAACCCACATAATTGCAAATAAAAGTACTGCACTCGCTCCAGTCCATACGAGCATGGCTACTACATTCATCCATGTCATTGCAAAACCTCCTCTAAATATAAAGTGAAACTTTAATCGGTGGGGCGTTTTCCATCCCCTACTGATTATTAGCTCCCACCAGCCTCTCTGCTTTCACGAAATGTTGGGGCGGGAGTCTTACTACCGGCAAATAGCGGGGTAATAGAAAACCGACATGAATTTGTTTAGACATGTCGGTTCATTTGTCTCTATTCTATATTATTTCTCATACTGCTTCATAATACGAGCTAATTCATCGTCAACAGCAGAATTTTTGTTTAAGCTTGCGAATTCATCATCTAATGACTTTTCTTTTTTGTAAACTTCACCGCTTGCTTCTGCTTCAGCTTCTAATTGAAGAGCTTTCTCTTCCATACGGCTTAAACCAGCTTTTGCTGAATTTGAATCAAACCCAGACATCGCCTGATTAATATTCTTTTGTGCTTTCGCTGCATTTACACGTGCTACAAGTGTTTCACGTTTATTTTTCAGCTCTGTTAATTGCTTACGCATTTCTTCTAACTTCGCACGAAGATTATCAGCAGCTGCTTTATTTTGCTCATAGCTTGCTTTATACTCATTCATTTTTTGCTCTGCATTTTGTTTTTCTTCTAGTGCACGGCGCGCAAGATCTAAGTTACTAGCTTGAACAGCCATATGAGCTTGATCTTCACGCTTTTTCACAAGTGCTTCTTGTTCTTCAAATAATAATTTAAACTTTTTCTCAAGCGCGATTTGAGCTGCTACACTTTTCTCAGCTTCTTGTACATCCGCTTGCATATCGCGTAAATATTGATCCGTCATCTTAACTGGATCTTCCGCTTTTTCAATTAATGAATACACATTTGACATTGTTAAATCTCGTAATCGTTTAAATACAGACATCCAAATTCCTCCTATGATATACCTCATATTTCAAATTCACTACTTGGAAAACTTAAAAATCTCCCTTTACAGTAAAGAATATTCATTTTTACAGCCTATGTGTTTATTATAACAAAACTAATATGTCCTTACATGTTATTTCCAAAATATAGCCAATATAATATGACATTCCAGATATAACATTGTATTCCTAATATATTATATTACCAATATATTATAATTAAAACCATCAAAAATTGACTTATTTTTATTTACTTTCACTAAATTACATTATTGTAATGTTACTGTAAGCTAACTCGATAGTTACATTCCGATATTTCTTATACACTAATACCAGAAGCAACAAACAAGCTTCTCAAACTGTAAGAACTAATACAAAAACTGTATTTACTATAAAACATATGACAAGGAGAAATCATCATGAAAAAATTAGTAGGAATCGGATTAGCAGCAGCAATTTCATTCGGAGCATTATCAGGTTGTTCTTTATTAGGAGAAAAGGCAAACGGCTTTGTATTGTACGGATCAGAAGAGCAAGTAACACAAATTGCAGATAAAAACAAAAAAGAAGTGAAAGAAAAAGACTTCTATAAAATGAAACTTACAACGTTAGAAGATAAAAAAGTTCTTGTAATGGATAAAAAAACTGGTGAAGAACTAGTGAAGAAAGAGTTACTTAGCAAAGTGGATGCAAAAGACGACACGAAACCACTTGATAAATTACCAGCTGTAACAACAGAACAAGGTGTATTATTCGCAAAAAACAAAGTTGAAAATGCTAAAATCGATGGCGCGAAATTAAAATATGAAGGCAACATAATTATCGGAAGTGGCCGTGCATATGCAGATATGTTCGCGATTGTTGATGATGCAACTTACAACAATGTAAAAGGTGAAGAAAAATCGGTGGGTGTATTAAAATTTGATAAGGACCCGAGTAAAGAATTCCCTGGCAAAAATGATGTAGAAACATCACAACTTGTAAAAATTAAAAAGTAAGAAAAAAGCTTTGCGAGATTCGCAAAGCTTTTTTTCTACTTGTGAGCGATTTGCTCCATATCCGGACTACAAGTTTGCGACTGGCATGACTTATTTAAAGAACATGCTGCGCATTTTCCTTTTTTACTTCTTTTTACGAAATTAACTAACGTATATGCTGCATAACCAAAAATGATAGCTCCAATTATAATATTGACCATCATCATACATCTCCTTTTAGAATCCGAGTAAAGATCCAACTTGGTATATAATAAGCGTTAATACATAAGCAACTACGAGCGGATAAACGACTGAGAAAATCGTCCATTTCGCTGATCCTGTTTCACGTTTAATAACAGCTACTGTCGCTAAGCACGGAACGTATAATAAAATAAAGAACATAAATGCATACGCTGATAATGCTGTATAATGTGCTCCCATTACGTTTCCAAGCACATCTTCTTTAACCGCATAAATAATCGCCATTGTAGAAACGACAACTTCTTTCGCTAAAAATCCTGTTAAAAGGGATGCTGCAGCTTGCCACGTTCCAAAGCCTAGCGGTGCAAATAGCGGTGCGATAAATCCACCAATCATCGCTAAGTAACTGTCTCCCATATCAACACCAAATCCTGATGGACCTGCATAATTTAATAGCCAAATGACAACCGAACCACCAAAGATGAATGTACCAGCTTTACGAACAAACCCTTTCCCTTTTTCCCATGTGCTAAGCCATAACGTTTTCGCTTGTGGCACGCGGTAAGGCGGTAGTTCAATGACGAAAATAGATTTTTCCGCTTTTAAAATAGTAAGAGACATTATTTTTGTAACTAATAACGCAAGGACAATCCCTGCAACGTATAAAGAGAACACAACAGTTGCCTGACTATGAGGGAAGAACACTCCCGCAAATAATGCATATACAGGTAAACGTGCTGAACAAGACATAAATGGTGTTACTAAAATTGTAAGTAAACGCTCTTTCTCCTGTTCAATCGTTCTCGCTGCCATAATACCTGGAACGTTACAGCCAAAACCGATAATCATCGGAATAAAGGCTTTTCCATTTAAACCGAAGAACTCCATAATTCTATCCATAACAACTGCAATTCGCGCCATATACCCTGAGTCTTCTAATAATGAAATGAAAAAGAATAGTGCAAAGATTTGTGGAACGAATACTAACACAGCACCAACACCGGCAATAATACCTTCTGTAACAAGCGCTTGAATAAAATCAGAAGCTCCAATACTTGTAAGTCCAGCCGTCACCCAATCCGTAAGCTGGCCACCAAAAAACTCATCTAACATATCCGATAAAGGTGTACCAATCCAAGTAAACGTAACCTGAAAAATAAAAAACATAACTGCTAAAAAGATTGGAAGTCCTAAAATTTTATGTGTAATTAATCTATCAATTTTTTCTGAAAAAGGAATTTTTCCTTCTTTCTCATGCTTCATAACATTTGTTTTTAACTTTTCAATATACGCTTCACGAGTTTTGTAAATGTGCTCTTCTAACGTACAATCAAGTTTTCCTTCTAAGCGAGATCGAATGGCTATGAGTTCCTTATAAATTGGTAATGCTTTTATTTCTTTTTCTACTACTTCGTTATTGCTTAAAAATTGAAGTGCTAACCATCTCGGATGCTCGTAATTCACTGTCTCTAAAAGAGCAATTACTTCTCCAATTCCTTCATCCATTTGTACACCATATGAAATAAGGAATGGCTTTTTCTCTTTTTTGTCATTTTCTTTAAGAGTCGTAAGCAGTTCTTCACAGCCTTTTCCACTTCTTGCAACGACAGGCACAACTGTTACACCTAATAGTTCTGATAATCGTTTTACATCAATTACAATTCCTCTTTGCTTCGCCACATCAACCATGTTTAAACCAATTGAGACTGGCTTACCAAATTCAAGTAACTGCAACGTTAAATGCATATTTCTTTCAAACTGCGAGGAATCTACGATATTTAACATATGATTAAATTCTTCTGTTAATAGAAAGTTTGTTACAACACCTTCATCACGTGAAACTGGATTTAAATCATAAACACCTGGTAAATCAATTAATGTTCCTTGTCTATCTTTTAATTTACCAACCTTCTTTTCTACTGTTACACCGCTCCAGTTTCCTACATATTCATAAGAACCAGTAAGTGCATTAAATAATGATGTCTTCCCTGTATTCGGATTCCCTAGCAAAGCTACCTTATTCACGCTAATTCCACCTTTATCATTTTCGCGTCACAATGACGAATACTAATTAACTGTCCACGACACTCCAATGTACAAGGACCTTTAAACATCGCTTTCTGTTTCAGGCGAAGTTCGCTTCCTTCAGCAAGACCGAAAGCAGCTAGTCTACGCTTTAATAGCTGATCTAAAGACTGAATACTTTTTACTAACACTTTCTCTCCAATTTTAATATCTACTAAGCTCATAACCTTCCCCCTCAGAAGAGAATGATAATTATTTTCAAAAAAATTATACCACACCCAATTTCTCTTGTACTATACCCTTTTGCTTCATATTTATTAACATTTCGCTACAATTGTATTTCAATTATTGTCATACTGTATTCGTTTGCCATTCTCATCCATTTCGCTTACAATAAACAATAGCAAATAAAGAATCTCGTTATCACTGGGGGAGCCATGCCGCTGAGAGGGAACACTTCGTTCCGACCCTTCGAACCTGTTAGTTAATGCTAACGCAGGGATTGTGCAAACGTCCGAAATACATACCTCATTTTTATTTACGTATTTCGTATCCTCCTATGATATCTATTCTTTTTTGTACAACTTGGATTTAGGGGGAGACAACATGCGTAACACTAATTTACAAGCGATGATCGAATCTGCTATTCTTGCAGCCTTCGCCATGGTCATCGACATTTTACCATTATCAATTAAACTTCCAACAGGCGGTTCTATCTCATTCGCTATGATTCCTATTTTTATTATTGCTTACCGCTGGGGCTTTAAATCAGCTTTCTTAGGTGGTTTAGTTTGGGGACTGTTACAAATTGTCGTAGGTGATGCCTACATTTTAACACCAGTTCAAGCATTCATTGAGTACTTCATTGCCTTTGCTTTTATCGGATTTGCCGGGTTATTCTATCGTCCAATTCAAAATGCACTTTTAGCATCTAATGCGAATGGCAACGAACAATCAAACTTAAGTAGCCATAAAGATAAACCTTCATCAAAACAAAACCAAGGAAAGAAAGTAATTGGATTCATTATCGTTGCTACATTTATCGGTAGTCTAGCTCGTTACTTCTGTCACTTTATTGCCGGTATTATTTTCTGGGGACAATATGCACCGAAAGGTCAATCAGCTGTGCTATATTCATTAATCGTAAATGGCAGCACAATGCTTGGTTCTTTTATTCTATGTACAGTTTTACTTATATTTTTATTTATCACTTCACCACGCTTATTCAAAAGCATCAATGCTTATCAAATAAATGCAAACAAAAAGGGCGCTTAACTAGCGCCCTTTTTTATATCAAAATTCTCAATGAGTAATATCGATAATAAATACAATAAATGCACAAAGAAAAATAAATACCATCACACCTAGTAAATTGCTATTCATGGCTAATCTACTCCTTACATAACCTCTTTTTCTAACAAGATTATATCTCTTAAAAATAAAGATTAGGTAAAGATAATATGAAAATAACTTAAAAAAAAGCGTAGCATGTATGATCTACGCTTTTTTCAGTAAGTAGAAGTAAAATAACACACCATCTTCTGTATTCTTTACCCCATATTCAGCATCGTGCAGTTCTAAAATATTCTTTGAAATAGCAAGCCCAAGCCCTGTTCCACCTTGTGAACGATGACGTGCTGCATCCACGCGATAAAAACGATCCCAAATTTTATCTAATTGCTCTTCTTCAATATGAGTACCTTTATTTTCAATACACACTTTTATACGATTTTTCTCATCTATTGTAGAAATAATAATATCCTCTTTATTCGGTGTATAACGTATGGCATTCGTAATGAAGTTCACGATGACTTGTTCAATCCGGCCTTGATTTGCGACTACTTCAAATGGACCTATATTTTTATGAACACGAAGTTCTTTTTTCTCTATTTCTACAGAAAGGTGTTCACATATATCTTCAATTACTGTATCGATATAAAATGAATCCATTTTCATTTTATATGTACCTGACTCAAATTTAGCTAACTCAAGCATATCTAAAATTAACGTATCCATTTTATCTACTTCTCGTTCCATCGCTTGAAAATAGTACTCTTTTTTATGTTCAGCTACCCCATCCTTTAAAATAGAAATACAGCTTTTCATAATACTTAACGGTGTTTTTAATTCATGTGAAACACCAGAAATGAATTCCTTCCGCGTCTTTTCTAGCTTTCTTTCCTTTTCAATATCTTGTTCTAGCTGTCCAATATGCGAATGGAGTTTATTCGATAGCGTATTAATATTTTTCGATAAATCACCAATTTCATCTTTTGAAGTAATTGGTATTTTTTCTGTGAAATCTAAATGCGCTATTTTTTTCGTTGTATCATTTATTTTTAGTAGCGGTTTTGCAATTTGTTTCGAGTAATAAAACGAAGCTAGAAAAACCAAAACGACTACAAATGCAATAATGTAAATGTAATAATCTTGTACCATTTGTACAGCCTCATCTACTGGTTGTAAAGAAGCCATCGCATATATATATGCTACTGATCCATCTTTTTCTTTTATTGGCTTAATTAATAATTTATATTTTATATCATTTTTTTCATAGTCCATTGTTTGTGTTGCATATTGTATGTGCTTGCTCTCTTTTAATAATAAATCCGTTTGAAATTCTTTTATGTTATCCAAGAATATACTATTTTTATAAATTGGATTCACAGGACCTTTTACATCTGGGAACTGTACTTTTGTAACACGTCCTCCTATGTAAAAGCCTAATTCCTGAGCAGCTTCTTCCTGAACAGCTGGTTTCTTTTCCTTAACAAGTTGCTCCCCAGCTGCTCTCCTTTTCTCCTCATCTAATTTAATTTTCTCCTGAAACGCTTTTTCTAATGGCTTATTAGATCCATTTAAATTTTGCTTACTTAACATGAAAGAGAATGGAATAAAACTATCTTCTTGTTTCACCCCAGAAACAGACATTGTTTGTCCTAAAAACTGATCTGATGATTTATTATCAATCTCCTCTATATTGACGAGATTGTATAAGGGAATCTTGAATATTTGTTGTCCAAACTCCTTTTGTTTCCTACGGTCTATCGTTACCTCAAAATAAAAATCATCCACATGTTTTAAATTCCCATTCTGATCTAATGTCGTAATCCACGTATTATTTTCTCTAAAAAAGTCTTGCTCCAGTTTCTGAATTCCTTCTGCATTTCCTGCGTAATTTAAATAATTCTTTTCAAAGGAATTTAAATTCACTTTAATATCTTCTACTTTTCGATTCGCATAATATTGTTTGAAAAATATCGTTTGTCCAATAAATATCGTCGCTAAAATTAACATACATAATGCTGTTGTGAGAGTAAATAATTTTAGTACAATCCCTTTTCTCATACATTCCCCTCAAACTTATATCCAGTTCGCACTACAGTTGTAATGTACTTTGCTTTCTCTCCTAATTTATTTCTTAAATTACGAATATGGCTATTAACCGTTCGATCATCACCAGCAAATTCATATCCCCAAATTCTTGAAATTAATTGTTCCCTTGTTAGTACAATTCCTTGGTTTTTCATGAAATACACCAATATTTCAAACTCCGTATGCGTTAAACTAACATCTACCTCATCAACAGTAACAGTACGTGATGGAAAATGAACGTGGATACCATGAATTGATAACGTATCATCTTCATTCTCTAAAGGTTTCTTCGATGCTTTTCTACTTTCTAATAATCGTTTCGCTCTTGCTAATAAAATTGGTGGACTGTACGGCTTCGTCACATAGTCATCTGCCCCAAGTTCAAAACCAAGTAACGTATCATCTTCATCTACGCGCGCCGTCAACATAATAATAGGCACCTCGGACGTCTTCCGAATTCTTCGGCAAACAGACCATCCATCGAGTTCCGGCAACATAATATCTAAAATAACTAAATCAACCTCTTCTTCTTCAAATACAACTAAAGCTTCTTTCCCGTCCCTTGCTTCAAACACTACATATTGTTCACTTAAAAAATAATCTTTTAATATTTCACGTAAAATCTCTTCATCTTCAACAATTAAAATGTTTTTTGACATAACCTATGTATCCCCCTCTCGCCTTCAGAAACTATAATTTTATTTTGAATAACTAGCAGTTAACTTCGCCTCGATAATATATCTATCCGGTGCATCTCCTATATAATCAAATGGGTAACAAGTTGTCAGTGTTAATAGTGGTTCTTCTTTTTTTATAATAACAGTACGATCATCCGCATGGGTAATCCACGTCTTTTGAATTTCATATGTGTAAGTTTTATTATCATACTCTAAAGTAAGAGTATCCTTTTCTTTCAACTCTCCTAAATCTGTAAATACAGTATCCCGGTGCCCACTTAATACAGTATGTCCCCCTCCAGATGGCGTTGTCGTTAAATCGCTAACAAACATACCAACTCCTTTTTTGAGCGTTGCATCATTCGCTCCCCAATATATAGAAAACTTCTTCTTTATTTTCGGTATATTTAACATTGCTACTTTTTCTCCTTCTTTATGTTCTATTTGAGAAGAAGGCACTTGAGAAGTTACAGGTGTTTCATGAGCAAGTTGAGTATCTTGTATATTTTTAAGATTCTTTATTTCTTCTGCCGTTAATTCTTGCGCAGAGCTTTTTCCTTTATACCATTCCACAGCGTAATATGATCCCATGAATAGCCCTATGGCCATCAATATGATACCGATATAATTGAGTAACTTCATGTTTCATCCCTCCATGCAAAAAATGGTAGGAATAACCTACCATTTTTAATATGTGAAATTATCCCATTCTTTATAGGACAATATTTTATTTACGCCTTAACTTTATTACGACGATTCAAACCAAATAATGTACCTACCGCTACAAGACATGCGCTTAATCCCATCATTGCTACATTATTAGATGCTGTATTTGGTAATTTTTCACCTTTTACAACTGGCTTCGCTACTTCTTTTTTTGCCGCATCTTTTTTTTGTTGCACTTGTGCTTCTTCTTTTTTCCTTACTTCATTCTTTTGTTGCTCTTTTATCGCAGCTTCTTTTTTAGCCATATCACTTTTCTCTTGGACTTGTGCCGCTTGCTTTTTCTCTTCTTCATTTTTTTGCTGCGCCTTAATTGCTTCTTCTTTTTTAGCTTTATCTTGTTGCACTTGCGCTTCTTCTTCCTTTGTTACTGTTCCAGTATCCGCACTTGCTACTGAAGAATATCCTACTGTTAAAAGTGCCATTGCACAGATCGGTAATAGTTTCTTTTTCATTTTATCTCTCTCCTCTTATACGTTTTACATCACTTCGCATCGGATGTATCACTAGAATAAACAAGAGAGATAAATATAAGATGCAGATGAAATATATTTCATTTAAAGATTTCATTGTAGAAAAATAAAAAACATCGCAATATATACGATGTTTTTTGAGTGCGTGTCTCAATATTTACATGTTACTTTCGCGTGTTTCAGAAGTAGAGCGGGCCGGAGCGATAACTAATTGTCTCGGCTCAGTTTTCTTGAAGTGATTTTTGACGTTACACTTACGACGTTGAACAACCCACGCTTTAATAGGATTTGTTAAAATAATCTTTTGCTCTTCGTTAGGGGCCTCTTCTTCCAATCTACAACTTTCGCTCCATTTACGCCATTTCATTGTAATTTGCGAAGAAGAATGATCGTCTTTACGATCAAACAAGTGCAAAAAATCCATTTCTCCAGCTAGCATTACGGTGTTACTAGTCGCTAAAAAAGAAAAGGTTGTCCAACGTTTCTCCATGCCCTCCTACTCCTTCTTCACATATAGAGTGCCTAAAACTTAATTTACCTAAAATGTGCTTGCCTTTTACCTTACACCCCTAGTTTATCCAAAATACTATTATGCAACTATCGATTTGTCTTACAACTACCTTACAGTTTTGTAAGAAACGAAAAAACCTTCACTATATATACGTGAGGGTTTCTTAATTCTTATCTATATGATTTTTCATATTATCAAGTCCAGCTTCTTTGAGCTGTGATATCATACCGTGGGAAATTGCGCCTAATACTAAAGTCATTCCAATTAGTGAAATGCGAATTGCAGGTACATCAATTATGTAAGCCAACATACCAAGAACAATTGTTAACAGCAATGCTTTTATAAATGTTACACTTGTATACTGTTTCTTTTTCATCATAATCACCCTTTGTGGAAGCGTTTTCTTAATGTAATCAGTATATCATATCATCTGATTATTTTGTGGGGATTTTTGTAAAAACCTTATGTCTTCTTTGACTTTTTTCTTTCTATCCTTTACAGTCGAAATGTTCACAAGTTTTACACTGTAGGAGGATTCAAATGAAAATTGAAATAAAAGACACTTTAATTTCTGAAGAACAATTACAAGCAAAAGTAAAAGAACTAGCACTTCAAATCGAGCGTGACTTTGAAGGAGAAGAAATCGTAGTAATCGCAGTATTAAAAGGTTCATTCGTATTCGCTGCTGATTTAATTCGTCACATTAAAAACGAAGTAACAATCGACTTTATCTCTGCATCTAGCTACGGAAATCAAACAGAAACAACTGGAAAAGTAAAACTATTAAAAGATATCGATGTAAACATTACTGGAAAAAACGTAATTGTCGTAGAAGACATTATCGATTCTGGTTTAACACTTCACTTCTTAAAAGATCACTTCTTCATGCACAAACCAAAAGCATTGAAATTCTGTACGTTACTTGATAAACCTGAACGCCGTAAAGTGGACTTAAAAGCTGAATATGTTGGCTTCCAAATTCCAGACGAATTTATCGTTGGCTACGGTATCGACTGCGCAGAAAAATATCGTAACTTACCATTTATCGCTTCAGTTGTAACGGAGTAATATAATAAAATAAAGTGAAACTTTAATCAGTGGTTTTTTTCTCCCACTGATTATTAGCCTTCACCAATCGGGCTTTTACGGGCAGTTAATCTCCCACCTGACTTCCTCGTATTCGGCGAAATTTGAGGTGGGAGTCTTACTGCCCGTTAATCGGGGTAAACTTCCATCAATTACTGATGGAAGTTTATTTTCTATCACAATTCGTAAAAGACAAAGGGAGAGAATAAAAATGACAAAGAAAAAATTTGAAAAAGTACTCCTCATCGTAAATCCAAAAGCTGGACAAGGCGACTTACATACAAATTTAGCGAAAATCGTACCACCTCTTGCGGCGAATTTTCCTGACTTACGTATCCTTCATACGAAAAAACAAGGTGATGCAACAAAATATTGTCAGGAGTTTGCTAGTAAAGTAGATTTAATTATCGTCTTTGGCGGTGACGGAACTGTATTTGAATGCACAAACGGCTTAGCTCCTCTTGAAACTAGACCTACACTTGCAATTATTCCAGGCGGAACTTGCAACGACTTCTCTCGCACACTTGGTGTTCCGCAAAACATTTCAGAAGCGGCAAAACTTATCACAAAGGAACACGTAAAACCAGTTGACGTTGCAAAAGCAAATGGACAACATTTCTTAAACTTCTGGGGCATTGGTCTCGTATCTGAAGTATCAAACAATATCGATGCAGAAGAAAAAGCAAAACTTGGAAAAATCGGCTACTACTTAAGCACAATTCGAACTGTAAAAAATGCTGAAACATTCCCAGTTAAAATCACTTACGACGGACAAGTATATGAAGATGAAGCTGTTCTTGTTATGGTTGGAAACGGTGAATATCTTGGTGGTATTCCCTCCTTTATTCCGAACGTAAAATGTGATGACGGTACACTTGATATTTTCGTAGTTAAGTCAACAGGCATTCAAGCGTTTAAAGATTATATCGGAAAGAAACTATTTGAAGACTCAAATGAAAATGATATTTTCCATGTAAAGGCGAAATCCATTCATATTGAAACAGAAGAAGAAAAAGAAGTAGATACAGATGGCGAAAGTTCACTTCATACACCGTGTCATATTGAATTGTTGCAAGGGCAATTTACGATGATTTATAATCCTGCGGTTGTATAAGAAAAAACGAGTGCTATCACTCGTTTTTTCTCTTCTAATCTAGTTATGTTGTTGAATCATTTCTTGTATTTCTTTAACTCTCTCCAAAGTAATTCCATTTCTTTGTTCGATCGCTAAAGGATGCTCGGTTGGCTCTAATTCAACATACGGCGCCATTCCTACTTCTCTTATATGTACATTTGTTTTTAAATTTAGTGTTTCTGGATAAACTGGTATTTCTACAGATAACCAACCAAAGTAAGGATCACTATTTTCTCGGCCTCTTTCATCCCACTTCTCTAATACTTCATCATAACTTTCTTTACTAAGTGATGCCCACACAGTCCAAATGAAATTTTCGTGATAATCAATTATAGGAATCTCTAAACATCCTCTAATAAAGTAATGTTCATCGTCCATTACACAAAGATCTGATGTTAAATGGAACCGTCCCTCTCTTTCATGAGGCGCCACCTCGTAATAATAATATGGCGCTACACTTTCGTAGCATAAAGGAAGTGTAAAACGATTCATCTGTACTTTTTCTCCGGATTTTCTTCTTCTTTTCATTTGTTATTCTTTCTCCTATCCTTTTCAGTCACAATCAAATTCTACCCAATTTTTCCAATGCGTATTAGCATTTTTATTCACAATAACACTTGGATCTTTCTTCTCTATTGCAGCGGCTACTGATTGGAAGAATTCATTTTCACTTACTTTTTCTTCTTCAACATGTTTCCATTCTTCCGTTTCATAAGCTACTTGCCAGTCGCCTTCTAAACCAAACTCTTCTAAAATTTCTTCTTTATCCCACCATAATAATTCTTTAGCTTCATCATTAGTAGCAAGCATACGCATGAAGTATGTTGGATACTGCTCTGTCGTTTGTACTTCTATTCCATTATTCGCATAATCTTCTTCTGTAAATTGATATTCAAAATGATGCTCACGAATCTTTAAACTGCCGTTATAAATATCCAGTATAAATTCACCTTCATCATCAAACAACTCATAATCGCCATCATTTAATTGCAAAATACCATCATCACCCATTGAATGAGTAATTCTATCTCCATATACTTGAATATCATTAAATACACCTAATGAACCTGTACCAACAAATTGAAACACCATTAACCAATCCTGATTCTCTTTAAAGAAAATATGGATATTTCACTTGTGAAATATCCATATTTTCATTATCTAAGATAGGAAATTCATACTTACTTTGCTTTCTATCTAATAACCTTAAAATATCTTTTTGCACATTTATCACCTTTTCATTAATATTATCTAACATTTACCGTGCTCTCATGCAGCTGAAAAAATTCCTCTTTCATTGAGTAATAAAAACTCTCAATCTGTTACTTGAAAAACTTCAGAATCTATATTTAATATTTTTTATAAATCTTGATGATTAAAGTTATCTTTTAGACCATGCGTATGATAATTAGCATGGATACCATCAATATCTTCTGCTAATATGCTATGCATGTACCATCCATGCTCTTGTAGCATATTTTCTTCCCATGCATCTGAATCCTCTTCTAACTCTTCATTAAGTAAATTCGGATCATACCACACATCTTCGTAATCTCCATCAATTAAAAATCTCCAACCAGGTGGTAACCCTAAATACTTCTTTATTTCAGGTGCCCATTCATCAATATGTTGAACGTGTAAAGGAAGAAAGAAATCTTCTTCTGTCCCCATTTCTTCACCAGCCCAAATGTACCAACCTGTCGTTCCGTTTTCTACAGGCATTCGTAACCCATTAATTGGAACGGTACCACTTTTCACATTTTGCGCTATCCCTAACTTAAAGTTATCTGGTGATTCTACATACTCCGCCTCATATTTTTCACATATGCGTAGTTGCTCTTTTATGCATTTCTTCATCCTCTTAGCATACTCCTCAATTTTTGAAATATAGATTTCTTTGGCGAAGCACTCTCTAACTTCCATACCCCACACGGATTATAAAATGGATCCTCTTGTTCATAACGACTATCTATATAATGAGATAAAAGATACACTGGAGCATCTTCTTTGAAACTAATTGTATCTCCATCTTTCAAATTAGGTTTTTCCAATATATTATGTAGGTTAAAATCATTTAATAAATCTACAGCTACTTCCGGCTCTATTCCTCCGTCTAAAACAACGTCTGGTAGATTAAATGCTTGCATTCCACATGAATAATAACCGTCCTCTTCATCTCCAACTAAAGTTACAAGATGTGAATACATAGGAAAGATTTCCTTATCCTCTGCAAGCCCTTGCCATTCTTCTTTTGAATAAGCTACACCTGCTGTTTCAACTTTTAAAGCAAGTCCACCTGCATTTAAAAGTTCCATTCCTACATCAATTACTTCTTGTAACCTCTCTGTATCGTCAACTTTTGCAATAACATACACTGTATAAGTATGCTTCTCCAAATCCCGAAGCAATTCTTCATCAAAACGCTCACCACTTGCATAGAAGAAAGCCTCTCTCAAAGAAGGATCTTGTTCATATATATCGATTTCAAAGCCAATCTCCTTCTCCTTATGGTGCATACTATTCCCTGCTAACATATAGTTACTTTTACTCACAACTTCTTGTATTAATTCTGTTCTATCTTTCCATAAACCAGGTACTCCAATAACGATTTGTGTCTCCATTAACATGCTCCCTTTTCAATTAAAATCACTACAATATTTTGAATGATAAAAAAGCATAGCTGAATTACTAAGCACCTTCTACTAATCTTCTTTAAAACCCTTAAGAAATACGTAGTAAGCATTTCTTATATATATTGCTCTATATTAAATCCTAGTTATTTCTATATTGTATTTTATACTACCTATTAATTAGCGCTACTTACTTTCATTAAAAATCTAATGAATTCTAGAAAGAAACTCAACTAAAGAACATAAGGTTTTAAAGAAAAAATATCTATTCCGACTCTTTATCGACACTTTTCGATTTTCTATTTCATAATCACTCAAAATGAATTACAATATATTCATACAAAAAGATATCGTAAACTAAGTGTAATATCTACCTTGTTTATTAGTATTAAATAAACAAAAAATCCCGTGTCCAAACTCAACATGGGATTTTTTCATTTACTAACAATCCGAAAATAAGCACGAACCGTCAACAAATAATAACCAATATAAATAAAGCTATACACGCCAATGCTAATTAACAACGGAACTGCAATTTCATACGGAATAACTGTCGCTAATCCTTTCAGCGCAAATAAAGTGTGTAATATACCAAGTACTAAAGGAGTGAAGAAGATAAATCTCATTTGTTTTGCGATTGCCTTTTTCATTTCTTTTTTCGTAACACCGAGTTTTCGAAGAACGATGTACCGTTCACGGTCTGCATGTGCTTCTGTTAATTGTTTGAAGTAAATGATAGACCCTGTTGCAAGTAAAAATACTAGACCTAAGAAAGTTCCACTAAACATCATTAAACCTGACGTTTCAATACCGCTGCGGAATATCGTATAGAAATCGCTGAATTGCTCTCTTCCTTCTGCATCTTCTTCCGTTATTACTTTCTTTAATTTCTCTGTTAACACTTTACTATTTCTTTCATCTTTCACATCAATATTTTTCACAGTATGAGCTCCAATTGTCTTCTTCGCTTGCTCATACACTTCATCCGGAACGACAAATAGAAGTTCATATAAGTTTGTAATGTTTTGTGCTTGGACATCTTTCACTTGTACCGGTGCTGCTTCTCCAATTGGGAATATAGCTTTTCTCCCTTTATATACACCACTATCTCTATTTCCTTCACTATACATAGCATCAAATGCATACGCTTCGGTCTTCTTTAAAGACACAGTTTCTTCATTCAAATATTTTGCTATTCTATTAAATGCTGACTGTGCGATTATTTCAGTTGTTCTTGCATGTAAACTATCTTTATTTGAAATATCATCACCGTATTCACCTATCACTTTTACTGTCTCTAACTCATATTGATGAATGACTTCATTCTTTTCTTCTTTTAAAATCTCATTCACTTTACGATCCACATGATTATCTTTCATTTCATATGAATAACTAACTGGCTTATATTTTTCCGCCTGCATATATGTGTTGTAATACATTGTTACAGAAGTTCCAACCGCCGTTAAAGTTACTGCACTTAATACTGCAATCGTCGCTAACGATTTCGCATTTCCTTTAATGCGGTATAGTAACTGCGATGTCGTCACAATTTGCATTCCGTTATAGAATGAAGATTTTTTGTTTCGCACTCTTTTTAATACAAAAATAGTAAAGAACATAAATAATAAATACGTTCCAAGTACTGTTGCTAATAAAATGTAAAGAGCAAGTGGCATAAAGTTATCACTGTTTGCATTTTTAATAGCCGTTACTGATAAGAAATACCCTGATCCAATTAATAATATAGAAATGATAGCCATTATTTTAGAACCTTTTGGCATGACTTCGCCTTCGTTATCTGCACGGAATAGCTCAATTAACTTAAATTGATAAATAACGCGGTACCCTTTAAACGATGTGTATAAAATAATGAAACAAAAAATAACTGCTGTATCTATAACCGCTCCAATCGGTACTTCAAAGTGAACTTTTACACCTAACTCCATCATATTTACAAGTAAATTCAGGAACCCTTTTGAAAGTAAACTACCTATTATAATTCCGATTACTAACGATAATAACCCCATTAACATGTTTTCATAAAAAAGCATTTTACCTATTTCTTTCTTTCGAATACCAAGTAAAGAATAAAGACCTATTTCTTTCTTACGTTTTCGTGTAAAGAAACCATTCGAATATATAATAAATATCGTAACAAAAATAATGAGCATTACACTCGCAAGCTGGAATCCTCGTCCGATGTTATCTCCAGCTTCACTTATTTGTGAATTGTATTGCAGCGCCTTAAATGTAAAATAAATGACGATGCTAAAAATCATAGACGCAAAGTATATAAAATAATCTTTAAAATTTCGTTTTATATTACGAAGCGCAATGCTAGATAAGCTCATTTATAGCACCTCCAGAAATTGAAGACATCACATCAATAATTTGTTGGAGGAATTGTTTGCGTGTCATATCCCCGCGGTGTAATTCTTTGTATAACTTGCCATCTTTAATAAATACAACACGTTTACAATAACTTGCCGCAAATGCATCATGCGTTACCATTAAAATTGTTACACGATCTTTTTCGTTTAATGTTTTCATGCTTTCTAATAAATCTGTCGCTGACTTTGAATCAAGTGCACCCGTTGGCTCATCCCCAAAAATCATACTTGGATTTGTTACAATCGCTCTTGATGCTGCACAGCGCTGTTTTTGTCCACCTGATGCTTCATACGGATATTGATTTAAAATATGATCTATTCCAAACTTCTTCGCAATCGTCTCGACTCGTAATTCTACTTCTTTCGCCTTCACTTTTGATAAAGCGAGTGGCAGTGCAATATTTTCTCGTACTGTTAACGTATCTAACAAGTTATAATCTTGAAAAATGAATCCTAAATGATTACGACGAAATAGCGCCAATTCATCATCATTCATCTTCACAATATCTTTTCCATCAATTAAAATCTCACCTTTTGAAGCTGTATCAATGGTAGAAAGGACATTTAAAAGTGTCGTCTTACCAGAACCAGACGGTCCCATAATACCGACAAACTCTCCTTCTTTTACCTGTAAATGAATATCTTTCAACGCTTCAAACGTATTCCCGCCTGTATCATATATTTTCGAAATCCCTTTCGCCTCTAACATTGTTTTCATCTATCTGTACCTCCTGTTATGATTCTTGATGTCCTCTTTAAGCAACAGAATTCAGTATAGATATATTTTCTTAACAAATAGTGCTATGGTTTCTTAAGGTTTTCTTAAAAAGAAAAATCCAAAGCCGTAACAACCAACTTTGGATTTACTATTATTAAAATATCAAATTACACTTCGAACAAAAAGGAGCAGAATTCCCTTTTCTAATTTTCGCATTACATTTTGGACAATATACATATTGCTCTTCTATCTTTTGCCGCTCTAGCATATTTAAGGATACTATTCTCATACTACACATAATCCCAATTAATATAAGGCTAACAATGAGTAGCATATCTCTCACTCCCCTCTATATTTTACCATAAA
Organism: Bacillus sp. FDAARGOS_235; assembly: GCF_002073415.2. Lineage (NCBI taxonomy): Bacteria > Bacillati > Bacillota > Bacilli > Caryophanales > Bacillaceae > Bacillus > Bacillus sp. FDAARGOS_235. The sequence continues at coordinate 3,550,776 of NZ_CP020437.2, read as the reverse complement.
ATAACAAACCCGATTCTCTCATCTAGAATCGGGTTTATACTTACAGTCCTAACTCTGCCTTCGCACCATCAGGAATTTTATCTACATCTATTTGCACTTTATCGTGTAAAAACTTCCCTCTTGTAATTACATGCCAATACGATCCTATCGGTAATTCATCTACCCCATTAATCGTAACTTCTTTTACCTCTCCTTTTTCATCATAAGCTTTTACTGTATACTCACGACCTTTATTTCCATCTAACTCTTTTCCATCATTATCGATCACTGCATAACGATATTCTAAATCAAGAAATGGGTTCATTCGATCAATTGTAGCACTCCCATTTAATAAATATGCCGCCCCTGCTACAATCACAAGTAATGATCCTAAAATAAATCTTTTCATCTATATTCCGCCTTTCATTATGTTTTTCAATAAGACCTTTCTAAGTATAGAGAACCTTTCTTAATAAAAACTCGTACAGTTTCTTAACTTTTTCTTAATGTAACAGGGCTGTGCATCAGCACTTCGATAAATAAAGCCATATTCATAATAAAAGGAGGCTGCCGCCTCCTTTATTTACTCATCACTGTATTCCTTTTTTGTCTGTATAAATAAAACACACTCACAATCACTGCGATGATTCCTCCAAAATACACGCCATACTCTATCGCAATCGCCACAATACTTTCAATATGTTGTCCAAATATAGAACCAAGCACAAAGTAAACGAGCGTCCAAACAAAGCCTGTCGTATAGGAATATAAAACATACGTCTTAAATGACATGTTATTCATTCCAACTAAATACGGCACGATATGTCTTACAACCGGTATGAAATAACTCGTAATTAGTGCGTAATGTCCGTATGCCTCGACCATTTCTTGTGATTTTATAAAATACTTCGCCTTCTTCTTTTTCATTAATTTATGGAGTACTTTTGTCCCAAATATTTTCCCTAATATATATCCTAAAGAAAGCCCGGACACAACGCCTAAATATGTTAATAAAAACGCAGGAATAACACTTAATATACCTAATGAAGATACAAATCCTCCGCTCATCACAATCATTTCATCTGGAATTGGCATACCGATAATTCCTAACCATAAACAGAAAAATAATGCCCAATACCCGTACTGTTCAATGTATGATAATAATTCATGTAATTCCATTATGCATACGCTCTCCTTAGCTCTTTTTTACAGCTAAAGACGTAAGCTGGCGGGAAATTGAGCCACACTTTTTCTAATGTAATTTCAGGGAAGAAATGCTGTATAAAGCCTTTTTTCACAAGTGAATATTGAAATGTTATGAATTCCCCATTCTCATGTATCGCTTCCATTGCATTGTTTAAAATACGTTTTGAAACTTCTTCTGGTAAAGAAGTAAAAGGCAATCCTGATAAGACGTAATCAATGCATTCTATATTGAACTCTTCCATATACTTCTTTATATTTTCAGCTGAACCATGTACAACAATGACGTTCTTTTCATCTTTAAATTTTCTCTTTAGCTCTTTGCAAAACACTTCATTAATTTCAATAAGAAGAAATATTGTTTCCTTCTTCTTTCTCTTCATAATTTCTTTCGTAAAGACTCCTGTACCAGGACCTAACTCTACAATGCATTTCGCTTTATTAAAATCAATTACATCTACCATTTTCTTTGCTAATATTTTTGAACTTGGTGCAATTGCACCAGTATGTTTCGGATGTTTAATAAATTCATGTAAGAATGTTATGAGTTGCATGTAAACCTCTCCCCATTCGATCAATAGTTTTTAACTTGTATCTAAGTATAACTAGCGTTTCTTAATAAAAATTGAGGAGATTTCTTAAGATTTTATGAAGAATAAAAAACAGCCACCGCCTATAGCGATAGCTGTCCCCTTATTACTTCGCACTCACAATCTTATAATAAGAGCGAACTGTTAAGAAATAATATCCGATATAAATAACGCTGTATACTCCGATACTAATTAGAAGCGGAATCATAATTTCAAATGGTAGTATGTTCCCTAAACCTTTTAATGCAAACAAACTGTGTAGAATTCCGATTACTAACGGAATTGCAAAGATAAAGCTCACTTGTTTTGCAATAGCTTTTTTCATTTCTTGTTTCGTTACACCGATTTTATGAAGGACAACGTAACGCTCACGATCTGCACTTGCTTCTGTTAGCTGCTTGAAGTAAATAATAGAACCTGTTGCTAGTAAGAATACAAGTCCCAAGAACATTCCGATGAACATCATTAGTCCAGTTGCTTCAAGTCCCATATGGAAACCAGTATAGAAGTCTCTAAATGGTGGTGCCATTTCTGATTCACCAGCTGGCATCACTTTTTTTAATTTTTCTGTTAATAATTTACTGTTTCTTTCATCTTTTACATCAATATTTTTCACAACACGTGTTCCAAATGCTTGCTTCGCTTGTTCATACATTTCATCTGGAACGACAACAACTAATTCACCTAAATTCGTAATTGCATTATTATTTGCACCTTGGATCTTCAATGTCTTCGTTTCATTTCCAATTTGGAATACCGCTTTATTTCCTTTATATTCAGGGCTAAACTCATACCCTTCAATATAAGAACTATCATATATAAAGGCTTCACCAGCAGCCACATTCACTGTTTCCGCATCGATTTTTTGCGCAAGTTTGTTGAATTCAGATTGAGATATAAATTGATATTTCTCTGAGATACTGTAGTTCATATTAAAGATAAAATCGACTTTAGCTCCTTCAAACTTTCCTTTTACAGGAACCATCTCAACTTCAAATTGATTTTTTACAGGATGATTTTCTTTCTCTTCAGCAAAAATCGCATTTACTTTCTTATCTAGTTCTGCATCTTTCTTCTCATAAGAGTAGCTGTATGGTGCAACTGCTTTTGATTGTGTAAATGTGTTGTAATACATCGTAACTGACGTACCAACTGCTGTTAATGTTACCGCACTTAAAATAGAAATTGTCGCAAGTGACTTTGCATTCCCTTTAATACGATATAGTAGCTGTGACGTCGTTACCATATTCATACCGTTATAAAACGATGATTTATTATTTCTTGCACGTTTCAATACGAATACAGTAAAGAACATAAATAGTAAGTACGTACCTAATACTGTCGCAAGTAAAATATAAAGTGCAATTGCCATAAAGTCTGCATACTTAACTGCCTTCATGAACATTAATGCTAAGAAATAACCTGAACCGATTAAGAAAACTGAAATTAATGCCATAATGACTGATCCTTTTGGCATTGCTTCTCCTTCACGTTCCGCACGGAAAAGTTCAATTAATTTAAAGCGATAAATTAAACGATATCCTTGGAGCGATGTATATAAAATAATCACAAGGAAAATAATTGCTGTATCAATAATGGCCGCCATCGGTACTTCAAAATGAACGTTTAAGTTTAATCCCATCATACTTACTAATAACTCAAGGAATAATTTTGAAAGGACACTACCAATCGCAATCCCAATTACTAATGACATTAATCCCATTAACATATTTTCATAAAAGAGCATTTTACCAATTTGTCTTTTACGAATACCTAATAACGAATATAAGCCAACTTCTTTTTTACGTTTACGTGTAAAGAATCCGTTCGAATATATAATGAACACTGCTACGAAAATGATAAGCATCACACTTGAAACTTGAAACGCACCGCTAATTTTTTTAGAGGCTTCCGCTGCTTTTTCCATTTGTGAATTATATTGCAGTGCTTTAAATGTAAAGTAAATGACGATACTAAAAATCATAGATGCAAAATATACAAAGTAGTCTTTAAAGTTCCGCTGTATGTTGCGGAGGGCAATGCTAGATAAGGTCATCAGCCATACCTCCAGAAATAGAAGACATTACGTCAACAATTTTTTGGAAGAACTGTTTACGCGTCGATTCACCGCGATGCAATTCTTTATATAGTTCACCATCTTTAATGAAAATAACTCGTTTACAATAACTCGCTGCAAATGCATCATGCGTTACCATTAAAATGGTAGAGTTATCATATTCATTTAACGACTTCATACTTTCAAGTAAATCTGTCGCTGATTTAGAATCAAGCGCTCCAGTTGGCTCGTCTCCGAAAATCATACTTGGATTCGTAACGATTGCACGCGATGCGGCGCAGCGCTGCTTTTGTCCACCAGATACTTGATATGGAAACTGACTTAAAATATGATCGATACCGAACTTTTTCGCAATTTCAAGAACACGTCGATCAATTTCATTTGCCTTTACTTTCGATAAAGCAAGAGGTAACGCAATATTCTCTTTCACTGTTAACGTATCTAATAAGTTATAATCTTGGAAAATGAAACCTAAATGATCGCGGCGGAATAACGCTAGCTTATCATCATTCATCTTCACAATATCTTTTCCATCAATTAAAATTTCACCGTTCGTCGCATTATCAATTGTAGAAAGAACATTTAGTAAAGTCGTCTTACCAGAACCAGAAGGTCCCATAATTCCAACGAACTCACCTTCTTTTACTTGTAAGTTAATACCTTTTAACGCTGCAAATTTATTACCACCCGTGTCGTACACTTTTTCAATATTTTTTGCTTCTAACACTGTTTTCATCTCGACATCCCTCATTTCTTCTATTCTCTATTTTCAACTATATACACTCTCTACTCTTGCCACTATCGATGTTTCTTACACAAACATGACAGTTATGTAAGACGCATAAGTAAAGATATAAAAATTTAACCTACTGAACAAAAGTACTTTGTTACTATAACATTGGGATATCATACCATCCATTCATTCTCCTTACAGGAACATTACAATTTTGTAAGGTAAAAAATGCACCTACAAAGTTGTGCACGAAATGTCGGATGGGGTTATTTCGTTCCTGCTATTCTATGTACAGAGGAGGTCATAGTATGGATTCACTTAAAAATATGAATGCAGCAATGCACTATATTGAAGATAACCTTACGAATGAAATTGATTTTAAAGAAGTTGCGAGGCTAGCTCTCTGTTCTGAGTATCACTTTAAAAGAATGTTTTCGTTTTTAGCAGGTATATCACTATCTGATTATATTCGCTGTAGACGTCTTACTCTTGCTGCTTTTGAACTAAAAGATAGCAATGCAAAAGTCATTGATGTCGCTATAAAGTATGGGTACAACTCACCGGATTCTTTTGCACGTGCCTTTCAAAACTTGCACGGCATAACACCTTCAGAGGCCCGAAATAGTAGCCATTCTTTGAAAGCTTATTCACCAATGACCTTCCAGTTATCGATCCGAGGAGGAAATGAAATGAACTATCGAATTGAAGAAAAAGAACCATTTCAAATCATTGGTATTACAAAACGAGTACCGATTGTGTTTAACGGTGTAAATGCAGAAATCGCTTCTATGTGGAAAAGTTTAAATCCAGAGTCTATTCAAACATTAAAGTCCCTTTCAAATGTGGAACCAAATGGAATCATTAGTGCTTCTACAAATTTTTCTGAAGGAAGAATGGAGGAAAAAGGCGAACTCGATCATTATATTGGGGTAGCCACAACGAAAGATTGTCCAGAGCAATTCGCGCAACTTGAAGTCGCAACTTCAACATGGGCTATATTTGAAGCTGTCGGTCCATTTCCTGATGCATTACAAAATGTGTGGGGACGTATTTATTCTGAATGGTTCCCTTCTTCAAACTATGAACTAGCAGGAGGTCCGGAAATATTGTGGAATGAAAGTAAAGAGATATCCTCGCCGAATTTCAGAAGCGAGATATGGATACCTGTTTTAAAAAAGTAATATAAGAGTCTAAACCTTTTCAAAATAAAAAAGCTGCTCTTCCTTTTTAAAGGAAAAGCAGCTTCTTTATTTTATCCCGCTATTTGCGGGCAGTAAAACTCCCACCTCAAAATTCAGGTGAAGCAAAGAAGTTAGGTGGGAGATAAACTGCCCGTAAACGCCCAATTGGTGAGGGCTAATAATCAGTGGGGATGAACACCCCCCACTGATTAAAGTTTCACTTTATACTTCTTCTCGACTCGTTCTTATACAAGAAAATAGTAATAATCGTAAGTACTATAACAACTACAAAAGTAAATACTCTGTCGTTCAAGATAGTACCGGTACCGATTAACATGGCAGGTATAACTGCCATAATTAAGCCACCAAACATACCGATAAACGATCCTATACTTTGTTTTATTACTTGAGTTTCTGATACCCAATCATAATAACCAAATCGATTATTAATAAAAATTCCCCATACTGCCGAAAAGAGTGAGTATGTTATCGGTGTTATTACGATGAAAAGAGAACTCCAAACATCGAGTTTTAACCCGATTATTAGCAATACGGCACTAATAAGTGATGCAGGTATACTCAATGAAAGATTCATAAGAATTTTACTGTCATAAACCATCTTTGGCGCTATAGGCAATGACTTAATAATCCATACATTTTTTCCTTCTAAAGACAATGACACACATGTTGTACACGTCATTGAAATCGCTGCTGCAATAGCAAATGGAGCAATCTTTTGCAACAAGGGCTCAATTCCAGGGTACGCTATTAATTGACTTGGCCCTACTACAACTACAGCTAACGAGAAAGCTATCGCCATCACGACTCCCATTCCACTATTTATGACATACACTGTAGAAGAGAAGAAACGTTTCAGCTCTTTTTTATACAATGCGACCAATACACTTTCTTTTCTTATACTATTAATCTCATAATTTGAAAGCATATGATAAGTGGAAATCCCTGTGTTTATTTGCTTATATTTTAACGAAAGTATTTTTACAAAAAGATAATACCAACTAACTGATATCCCGACGAATAAGATGAAAGCTATAATATCAGCATGAACAATTGCTTTTTGAAACATGTTAGCTAGTGGATACACTTTAGTTAATTGCTCCGAAACAATTGCACCAATTCCGTTCATATCATTAAGGCTATATTGAGCATTTCCGTTTTTTAGCATAAAGAAACCGAATGTAATAATTACTATAAAACTTAAAATCGTAGTTATTTTATTCGCATTTTTAAATTTAGAAGCGATTGCCGTAATCGCAGCTCCAAAGATTGCTGCAATTGTTGTTGGAATTAAAGATGCTATAAACATACTGATGAACCACATAAAGTAAAAAGAAACTGATTGATTTTCATGTATGCCATAAACAACTCCCATCGGTAGCATGATTATGATTGAAAAGATTGTATTCAGCAAGTATAAATACAAAAATCTACTTGCAATAACAGTATTTACACGAATCGGCAATGACATTAAAAAGTCGTAATCCTTAAAAGCAAAAATTTCTCCATTTGCCTTAAATATAGTGAAAAACAACGTTAATACACTGCTAATAACTAGTGCATAAACGGGAATAATTTCACTCATTCCTAGTTTCACCAATCCATATGCCGAGGCTCCGCAATATAACATTAGCATGACACCAACTAGAGCAATAGATGCTGTCAGCAAAATCTTATTCTGCTTCTTTTTCTTATCTTTTTCATATTTAAAAGTGTTTAGACCGAGCTGCGTTATTAACCGGATTTTTAAAAGTCCTAAACTATTAGTATTCATTAGCAAGCTCCTTCATAAAGAGTTCTTCCAATGAACTTTCCTTTATTAAAGAATGCACTTCCCCTGAAAGTGCTAATTTCCCTCTATTTATCATCGCTATTTTATTACATAACTTCTCCGCTACATCTAAAACGTGCGTAGAAAAGAAAATCGCACTTCCTTTTTCACAAAGCTCTTTCATAATACCTTTCAAAACTACGGCTGCTTTTGGATCAAGACCAACGAAAGGTTCATCTAAAACTAATAATTTCGGTTTATGTAAAACCGCTGATATAATCGCTACTTTTTGTTTCATGCCATGCGAATAAGAAGATATTAAGTCTCCCAAGTAAGGTGTAATCTCAAAGGCATCCCCATACTTCTGGATCTGTTCTTCCCGATCCTTCGCCGGCACTTTATATACATCCGCAACAAAGTTCAAATATTGAATTCCTGTTAATTGCTCATATAAATCTGGATTATCAGGAATATACGCCATTACTCTCTTACATGCAATCGGATCCTTTTTTACTGAATGTCCATCAATAAAAATTTCGCCCTCTTCAAAATCTATAACTCCTACTAACGACTTAATTGTTGTACTTTTCCCCGCACCGTTATGTCCAATAAATCCAAAGATATCTCCTGCTTTAACAGTAATATTTAAATGATTTACCGCTTTCTTTCCACCTTTGTATGTCTTACTAAAATTTATAATTTCTAACATGTAAAATCCCCCCAAGCCATCTATTTAACTGAATTTTCAGACCTCAAAACAGAAAATTTACTCAGTGAGCTTTTCATTATCCCCACTGAGTATTAAAATCTCTTAACACATAGAAACTATAACTATAAAATTTGATTAATATAGCTCACAATTGTATTTCTTTTTTATATAAAACGTAAGAATATAAATTCGTTATAATAACAGCAACTACTATAATCCCCAGCATCATATAAGATCTCCAATCAGCCGGAGCGAAAACACTTATAATCATAATAATTCCTAAAGCCACAAATACTTTTCCACTAAATCGATGTGTTTTCCGCCACACTTCTTCATTACTTAACGTCCATGGATTACGCATCCCGACAAAAAAGTTTGGCTTACACTGTGGTAAATAATTACCCATTACTAAAAATAAAACACCCACTAATAATTCTGGAACCCGATTAATAAATAAGTTATATCCTAATCCACTTGTAATAATATCTATATTCCCTACAAATAGTAGCAGGAGTACCCCATTATTCATCATCATAAAAGCTTTAGAAAATTTCTCATAATTTGCTTTTCTTGGATCAATCTTAGGTATCACATTTAGAAATATATATAATGCAATCATAATTCCGACCATAGAAATCATTCCGTAAAATTTAGACGAATAGCCATCTACCTTACCGCCGCTCCAATGTGTCGCAATTGTATCCGGCAAATGTGGCCAAGCAAACGCCCAAGCTAAACAAGTTGTAACAATTAATATAATTGCGAAAAGATGTTTTTTCATTTCCCCTCTTCCCCCTTATTTGTAAACGTAAACACCCAAGTCAACAAATCTTGAAAGACAGTTGTGTTTAAAGAGTACACAACGAATTGCCCTCTTTTTTCATCTTGAATAAGTTCAGCATTTTTAAGTGCACTTAAGTGGTGTGAAATACTTGGTTTCGTCATATTGAAATGTTCGGCAATTTCACCAGCGGTTAGATCACCTTCTTTTAATAAGTCTAAAATTTTTCGCCTTGTTGGATCTGCTAATGCTTTGAATGCTTGATTCAATGTCTTTCTTCCTTTCGATAATTAGACATTTAGATATTTATCTAAATGTTAAAATGATTTCAGTTAATTGTCAATAATATGTAAGGCCCTTTTTACTTTTTCCACTTTTAACCTACATTAATTACTTTATAGAGTAAAACTGTAAAGATGGAAGAAATACGAGGGATACAAAATAAAAGAAGCTCTTCTAACTAAAGGAAGAGCTTCTTTTATTTAAATTTTATCATTTTATTAACAAACGAAGAAATCCAAAAGATTATCAAACTTATAATAAAGGACATACCTACTATCGTTCCGAATTCATTTAACCAATAACTAATCATGCTTTCACACATTCAGTTCAGATTCTATTAAATATAATACGAAATTATTCATTCTTTATAGATTCCTTCTGCACAGTTTTATGCGCTATGTCGACCGGAATTTTTGTTGTCCAAGTTCCTTCCGTTCCTCCAATTCTGTTAATATTAATATGTACAGATAAGAAGTCTGGGAATTTTTCACCTTCTAACGGTTCAAAAACCGCTACTCCCTCTGGTTTGTCGTGATTAGCGTATGCCGTTTCAAAGCTCTTGCCTGCTTCATCACTTAAGTAAAAAGTACTTGCCTCTGGTGCATCAGGATTACCAATACGATCTTTTTGATAATTATCGATATGAGTGTTACTAAGAAAATGCAAATATTGCACAGCATTAAATTTCTTATTTTCATAATGTGGACTCTCTACTTGTTTCCCGTCTTCTTTACCATCAGATTTAATATCAAGCCCAGTTGTATTAAATTCATATGGAACGAGCGAACCATCTTGTTGTTCAAAACGATAATAAACAAGTATTTTGGCATCTTGAATTAATATTTCTTTTATATGAAGAGTAATACCATTATCGACTATTTTTTCATTTAGCTGTATAGACTTTCCATCCGCAGCATCCTTTTTAACTTGATCGTTAATCATGTCATTTAATTTTACTTCCGGTTTTACAAAATAAGAATTGTTTAATGCCATTGTACTCGTCGGTATAACGACAGCCGCTATTAAACCCGCTATTAATAATTTCTTTTTCGTTTTCTTTTTGCTATCTTTTTTATACATTTGACTAAAGGATTGATAAGCATGCTCTTTAACTTCTTTAGGGACCTCTTGTTTCATTGCTTTTTTAAATTCATTTGAAAACGACATTTGAATTAGATTCCTCCTCATCTATTTCTATACTAGACTGATTCCGAATTTTTTCTAACGCTCTGTGAATTCTAGACCTTACTGTACCTATAGGGATTTGTAATAGTTCTGCAATTTCTTCATACGTATAATCGTGGTAAAAGCGATACACGATTACTATTCTAAATTTAAATGGAAGTTCTTGTATCACCGTTAATAACTGCTCTTCTGTTTCTTTTCTTAATAATACTTTTTCGGGAACGTCTACAACTGGATTATCACTTAATTGTTGTTTTTCAAATAAGCGCATCCTCTTCCATATATTTTTTCTCCACTGACTAATCTGTTTGTAAACAATTCCATTCAACCAAAATAGAAACGGTCTAGATTGATCATATGTTGAAATAGATTTCCAAAGTTGAAAGTAAACTTCATTTACGATTTCATTTGTATCATGCCGATTTTTAACTATAGCGAAGACAGTTTCATATATTCTCTGACTCGTTAAATCAAATATAAATTCAAAAGCCTCCTCATCACCTTTTAATAAACGTTCTATCCAGATATGTATATCCTCATTACTTGCCAAGTAGTGCCCCCTCCTTAACGATGTTCTCACTATATATTGGACAGTAAGCAAAATAAAGTTCCAAATTTCATAAAAAATATATTATTTTTTATGAAATTTCATCTATTTAAAAGGACAATACATTCAGTTATCCCTATAATACTTTTTACTTTTCTCACTTTTAACCTATACTGTTAACTAGCTTATATTTCAACATAATGAAAAGACGTGAAACACATGGTACACTATAGCTACAATTGTTTTTTTGAGGAGGAATATACATATGTATAAAATTTTAATCGTTGAAGACGATCCAAATATTTCATCATTACTGCAATCTCACATTCAAAAATACGGGTACGACGCTGTTGTTACTGAAAATTTTGATGATATTATGGAATCGTTTAACGCCGTGAAACCACACCTTGTTTTACTTGATGTGAACTTACCGAAATTCGATGGATTCTACTGGTGCCGTCAAATTCGTCATGAATCTACTTGTCCAATTATTTTCATTTCAGCGCGTGCTGGTGAGATGGAACAAATTATGGCGATTGAAAGCGGTGCGGATGATTATATTACGAAACCGTTCCACTACGACGTTGTAATGGCAAAAATTAAAGGTCAATTGCGCCGTATTTACGGTGACTATGCACCAAATATTTCTGAGCGTATCGTTGAAGTAGAAGGTTTAAAACTATTCCCTGAACGTCCAGAAATTCACTTCGGATCTGAACAAGTTCTTTTAACGAAGAAAGAAGCAATTTTAGCCGAAATGTTATTATCTAAATTCCCTCGTACAGCGAGCCGTGAAGATTTATTAGCTGCTCTTTGGGATGATGAGAGCTTCGTTGAGGAAAATACATTAAACGTAAACATCACGCGTCTTCGTAAAAAGTTCAATGAGCTTGGTATTGAAAATGCTATTGAAACAGTACGTGGACTTGGGTATCGTTTTAACGCAACTTGGAGTGAATAAGCATGAAGCTATTTTTACGTGATCATTTTACATTTTTTCTACTGTACGTATTAAACTTCGGTATCATTTTCGTTCTCTATGATGCAGTAGATGGATTTCAAAATAATAAGTTTTACTTCATCGTTTTAAGCTTATACTTATTTATTTGTTTCCTCGCTTATCGTTACGTTCGTAACCGTAGAATGTATCATAGATTAAGTGAGCAGCCGGAAAAAATGGAAGATGCGTTTATTGAAAGAGCAACCGCTCCGATGCCTCACGGTGTAAATGAACTCGTGCGTACGCAATACCGTCTCTTCCAAAAAGAACTACAATCGTATGAAGTAAAACAACAGGAACATCAATTGTTCATTAACCATTGGGTACACCAAATGAAGACACCTGTTTCTGTTATGCAGCTTATGGTACTGGAAATGGAAGACGAACATTTAATTCCGAAATTCAAAAAAGAGTTAGAGCGTCTAAACCAAGGACTTGATATGGCTTTATACATGGCTAGGTTAAATAACTTCCATGAAGATTTCCATGTTGAGACGATTTCATTAAAAGATACGGTAACAAAAAATATTAATGGATTAAAAGAACTATTTATTCGTAATGGCGTCTTCCCTGTTTTAGACGTACATTCTGATCTAAAAGTTGCTTCTGATGCGAAATGGCTAAAATTTATTATCTATCAGTTAATGACAAATGCAGTCCGTTACTCTGGTGAGCGTGGAAAGAAAGTGTCCTTATCCGCTTATCGAAATGGAAAAGACATTATTCTAGAAGTTCGCGATGAAGGCGTTGGTATTCCGCAAGAAGATATTCGAAGAGTATTTGAACCATTCTACACTGGGAAAAACGGTCGTACATTCGGAGAATCTACCGGTATGGGGCTTTATATTGTAAGTAAAATTTGTGATTATTTAGGTCACTCCGTCAAACTAGATTCTGAAGTTGGTAAAGGAACGACGATTAAAATCATCTTCCACAATGCTGCGAATAATCAAGCAGAGAATGTAGAGAAGGTGACTGAATCATGATCAGAACATATGCTAGCAAAATGTATGAGAACTCACTCTCATACATTTTTTGCAATAAAACTACATATTTCCCTGCTAACGGGAGGCACGTATTATGACATTTTGGCAATTTGCATTTAAAAATGTAACGCGCAACTCAAGAGCTTATTTTGCTTACTTTATAAGCAGTGCCTTTTCCATTGCTGTTTTCTTTTCGTTCGCTGTTTATTTGTTTCATCCGAAATTACAAAATCCCACTATGATCTCTGAAATTTCAGGATTAATGATTTTTTCAGAAGTTGTGATTGTTTTGTTCTCGTTCTTTTTTCTACTCTATTCAATCGGATCGTTTTTAAAAGTTCGTAAAAAGCAATTTGGTATTTTAACTATTTTAGGTATATCAAAAAAACAATTACATCGACTCGTTTTCACTGAAAATATGTTAATTGGTATTTTATCTATCTTTTTCGGTATGCAGTTTGGACTTGTCTTTTCGCAGTTTTTCTTATTAGTAACAGCGAAAATTACACATCTACCGGGGATATATTTATATCCCCCTACGAATGCTTTCATTTTAACAACGATTGTGTTTCTTGGTCTCTTTATCGCTGTATCTTCATTTACACCCATGCTAATTCGTACGAAAAAGACGGTAAACCTATTAAAAACGAATGGTAGGAAGCAAAAGGAAAGAAAACCATCCATATTTATCTCTCTATTTGGTGCTATCTGTTTATTAGGTGGTTATATTTTAGCTGCAAACCCTAAATATTTCTTCTCAATAAACACGCAAGTAGGCGTTATCTATATGGTTTCAAGTGTTTTTGTGATTCCAGCGCTTGTTACAATTGGGACATATTTTTTCTTTTCTCAAATTAGTTTCTTACTTATTTATATTTTAAAGAAAAGAAGAAAGTTTTATATGAAACGAATTAATATGCTTTGGATTTCGGATTTAGCAAGTCGTATTCGAACAAATATCAATATGCTTTTTATTGTAGCCATGCTTTCTACAATTGCTTTCACAATGATTACGTTCCTATATGGATTCGGAAAGTTTACAAAGCTAGATGTTGCGAGAACTTCACCTTTTCCATTTTCTTATTTTTCATATGACGCAAATCCTTTTGTTAACAAGCATTTAACTTGGCTTGAACAGCAGTTACAAAAAGAAAATTTCTCTTATAAAAAGATCAAAACTGATTTATATGAAACACCATTGAAAGAAGATGAAGGTATAACGACTTACAATGACATTTATGCAATGAAACAAAGTGACTATAATAAACTTGCAGCTTCCCTGCGAATGAAAGAACTATTCATGAGTGATAACGAAGCATATATCTTAAGCGGCGATGCTTATTTCACCTTATTCAGCCAATTTGAGCCAAGCTTCAATAGAAAATCCATTACACTTTCTAGCACAAATACGATATTACAAGTAAAGGGCTATGAACAAGCAGGGGCCATTCCCTCTGACTTTTCATATCAAACTTTAATTTTACCTGACGCTGTTGTAAACAACTTACCAAGTACAACAAAGCATGTAGCAGCGTACAATTATAACGTACAAAACTGGGAAAAGACGTATGAAATTGCTGATGATTTTATGAAAAGAATACAAAGAGATCGACAAGAATTCCAATACGAAGGACCCCTTGTACGCTCCTATGAATCAGCAGGCTCATTATATAGAATCACATCAGGAAGTGCCGCATACTTCCTAATCGGGACATTCTTAGGTGTCATTTTCTTTATTGGAGCTGGTAGCGTTCTTTACTTCAGAATGTATACAGATTTAACGAACGAACAAGAAAAATATGTAGCAATTTCAAAAATTGGTGTAACAGATGCAGAGATGAAAAGATCTGCAACCATTCAACTTAGCATTTTATTTTTTGTTCCGTACGTTATGGCGTCCATTCATACAATGTTCGCGACAAAAATGCTTCAAGACGTAATTGCTTTATCACTATTCAAAGAAATTTCAGCAGTTCTTATTATTTTTGGAGTAGTTGAATTCATCTTTTTCTTATTTATTCGTTCCTTTTACATGCAAAAGTTATCAGAGTATACGAATGGTTAAGTTTTATAAATATATTAGTACAGGAAAAGGATACCTCTTATATTCTTTTCCTCTTCACTCTATTAGGAGGTTTAGGTGAATGACTTTTTGGCAGTTTGCCTTTAAAAATGTAACAAGAAACGCCAGAGCTTATTTCGCCTATTTTGTAAGCAGTGCGTTTTCCATTGCTATTTTTTTCTCATTTGCAGTTTATTTATTTCATCCTAAATTGCATATGACAGACGTGAATTATGCTCTGAACATATTAATGACAATTTCAGAAGTTGTCATTGTGTTCTTTTCATTTTTCTTTTTACTCTATTCAATTGGTACATTTTTAAAGGTTCGTAAAAAACAATTTGGGATTTTAACAGTACTTGGTATATCTCAAAAACAATTAAAGCGACTCATATTTATAGAAAATATGCTGATTGGTGTTCTTTCTATATTTTTTGGTATTCAACTTGGACTTGTTTTTTCACAGTTCTTTTTACTAGTTACCGCCAAAATTACACATGTACCTGGTCTATATTTATATTGGCCGACAGGTGCTATCGTTTTAACTATAATCATCTTTCTTGGACTCTTCATTCTCGTATCATCTTTTACACCGATGCTAATCCGTACGAGAAAAGCTGTACGTCTTTTAAAAGAAGGAACAAAACAAAAAGAAAGAAAAGCATCCGTACTCATTTCTCTATTTGGTGCGATATGTTTAATATCTGGATATGTATTAGCAGCAAATCCTCTATATTTTATGTCGCTAGGCGACATCATTGGGCTTTTATATGCCGTCTCTAGTATATTTGTCATTCCATCGCTTATTGCAGCCGGAACATATTTTTTCTTTTCACAGATTAGTTTTTTACTTATTCGTATATTAAAAACACGAAGAAAGTTTTATATGAAACGAATTAATATGCTTTGGATTTCGGATTTAGCAACGCGCATTCGAACAAATATTAATATGCTATTTATAGTAGCAATGCTATCAACGCTCGCTTTTACAATGATTACATTCTTATATGGATTCGGGAAATTTACAAAGTTTGATGCGATTAGGCAAAACCCTTTCCCGTTTACATATTTATCACATACTGAAAATACGTTAGCTGATGAACATTTAAACTGGTTAGAACAAAAATTTAATGAAGAGCACTTTACTTATACAAAATTTAAAACAGACATATATGAAGTATCTTCAGCTGAAGGTAACGTGCAGCTCTATTATGCCATTAAACAAAGTGACTATAATGTACTTGCTAAGGCGTTAAATTGGGAAACTCTCTCGGTGAATAAGAATGAATCTTATATTCTTATGAAAGACTTAGACGATCAAGTTGTTGGAACAATTCATACTAAAGAAAAGAAAAATACTCTTACACTTGCTCAAAACAATTTACAACTACAAGTGAAAGAATATAAAAGTTATAACCCATTCCCAAACAGCTTAATATACCAATTGCTCATACTATCTGATGAAAATGTAGAAACATTATCCACCGTTTCAAAACAGATGAGTGTATATAACTTTAAAGTTAACGATTGGGAAGAAGCACATACTATCGGTTCAGCATTTATAACAAAAATTGATAACGACAATGCAGCTATTCAGGCAGAACATCCACCGTTTCATGCAAGTGAAGCAAGTGACTCTTTATACAACACGAAACTAAACGTTGCTTCATTCTTCTTAATCGGAACTTTTCTTGGTGTTATTTTCTTCATCGGTGCAGGCAGTGTTCTGTATTTCCGAATGTATACAGATTTAACAAATGAGCAAGAAAAGTATATAACGATTACAAAGATTGGATTAACAGCAGACGAAATGAAACAATCTGCTACAATCCAACTTGCGATTCTTTTCTTTGTCCCTTACATTATGGCATCCATCCATACGATGTTCGCGACAAAGATGCTACAAGAGATATTACATCTCTCGTTCTTCGCTGAAATTACAGTCGTACTTATGATTTTTGGAACGGTTGAAATTCTCTTTTTCCTTTTAATTCGTTCCTTTTATATGCAAAAATTATCACAACATATTAAGTTTTAAAAATAGAAAGGTGATTATTATGGAAGAAGTATTACACATAAAAAACGTCTCAAAAGTGTATGAAGGGAAAGTCCCTCATACCGCTTTAAAAAATATAAATTTACACGTGGATAAAGGTGAATTCGTCGCAATTATGGGGCCTTCTGGAAGTGGTAAATCTACATTTTTAAACGTTATTTCTACAATTGATTCTCCTACTTCTGGAGAAGTCGTAATTAACGGCAAACAACCTCATACATTTCGTAGAGAAAAATTAGCAATTTTCCGCCGTCAAGAATTAGGATTTGTTTTCCAAAACTTTAACCTATTAGATACGTTAACGATTGGAGAAAATATCGTATTACCTTTAACGTTAGATAATGTTCCTTTAAAAGAAATGGACGAAAAGCTCGATAACATCTCAAAGAAACTTGGAATTGATCATATTTTGGACAAACGTATTTTTGAAGTTTCAGGAGGGCAAGCACAGCGTACTGCGGTAGCACGTGCTGTCATTCATCATCCGTCTCTTTTACTTGCGGATGAACCAACAGGAAACTTAGATTCAAAAGCAGCGATTGATGTAATGGAATTATTTACGAAATTAAACAAAGAAGAAGATGCAACGATTTTAATGGTTACGCATGATCCGTTTGCAGCAAGTTATTGTAACCGTGTTATTTTCATTAAAGATGGAGAGCTTTACAATGAACTGCATCGCGGATTGTATCGTGAGAAGTTTTATCAAGAAATATTAGATGTCCTAGCATTATTAGGAGGAAGACGTGGATGACATTTTGGCAATTCGCATTTAAAAATGTCTCGCGTAATTCTAAAGCATATTTCGCTTATTTTGTAAGTAGTGCTTTTTCTATTATGGTTTTCTTTTCATTTACTGTATATGCGTATCATCCGCGCTTACAAAGTGTACAAGGCTTTCAAGATCGGGATCCTCTAATGAACTTAGCTAGTACAGCACAGCTTGTGATTGTTATGTTCTCGTTCTTTTTTCTCTTATATTCAGTTGGAACATTTTTAAATGTACGGAAGCAGCAATTCGGGATACTCACCATTCTCGGTATCTCACAGAGACAATTAAAAAGACTGTTATTTACTGAAAATATGATAATCGGGATATTATCTATCTTTATCGGCATTCAAGGTGGACTTGTATTTTCTAACTTTTTCTTATTAGTCACTTCGAAATTAACAAGTGCAAAAGGTCTCTATTTATATTGGCCAACAGAAGCGATTATCGTTACAACCGTAACGTTTATCATTTTATTTTTAATTGTTTCTACGTTTACACCAATGTTTATTCGTACTCGAAAAACAACGCAGCTTATTAAGGGAGTTAACAAAAAGAAGAGCGAAAAAAAACCATCTATACTCATTTCACTATTTGCTTTAACTTGTTTAGGACTATGCTATTATATTGCCGGTTATCCGCAAGGCTACATAACGGAAAAAAATGTACAAAATGGGTCTGTATTCTTAATTATACTATCTATTTTACCGCTCGTAGTAGTTGGGACGTATTTGTTTTTTTCACAAACATTTCTTCTCTTTATCTATATTTTAAAGAAACGAAGAAAGTTTTATTTGAAACAAATAAATATGTTATGGATTTCAGATTTAGTTTCTCGTACCCGCAGTAATATTAATGTACTCTTTATCGTTTCTATGCTATCTGCACTTGCATTTACAATTATTATCGGGTTATTTGCTGCAAACAATCATACGAAAGCATCCATACTAGAACGATATCCAATACCATTCACCTATACATCAGAAGGTGTTAATGCATTTGAACAAAAGCATATTACTACGATTGAAACTGAACTTACAAATGCTAATTTTCAATATGACAAATATAAGTTTACCGTTTTAAAAGATACAGCTTCAAAAGAATCAATTTCCATTATGAAAATGAGTGATTATAACGCAATAGCAAAGCAATTAAACAGACCAGAAATCACTCTTGATTCTACACAAGTTTATAATATTTCTCGCTATTCACCAGCGTTATTAAATCTCGTGTCTAACCCATTTGCGAAGCAGGACACGATTACACTTGGCTCTAATAAAAAAGAATTTCAAATTAAAGGTTTTATTAATAGAGGAATTGAGCCTCCCTTTGCATTACCTCACTTAATTGTGATGCAAGATGAAGTAATTGAAAATATGATTCCTCATATTGAAACAATTACAGTTTATAACTACTTCGTGGAAAATTGGGAAAATGCAATTGTCCCAACAAAAAATATATTAAAAAGCTTAGATCATGATGCAGAAACCTTGTATGAAGCACATAAGGATGAAGAAGATTTCATTAAACCATTTCATATTTATACAGCTACGGATGAACTCGTTCATAGTAAAGGAAATGCGGTTGCTCAGTTCTTTATTTGGGCATTTCTCGGCTTTATTTTCTTTATCGGTGCGGCTAGTGTTTTATACTTCCGTATGTATAACGACTTAACGAATGAAAAACAAAAATACATTACGATTACAAAGCTTGGCTTAACTGAATCAGAAATGTTTCGCTCTGCAACGATTCAATTAGGAATTTTATTTTTCGTTCCTTACATCGTTGCTGGTGTTCACACGTTATTTGCGGTTAAGTTTTTACAAAGTATGTTTTCTTTTTCATTACTAAAAGAGACATGTATTGTACTCACCTTTTTCGGGATTATCGAGATCATTTTCTTCTTCTTAATCCGTTCTCTGTACATTAATAAATTATCACAACATATTAAAACGTGAATAAAATGGCCTTGTGCAATACGCACAAGGCCATTTTCAATAGTTTTTAATTAGCAGCAATATCCACCATAGCCGCCTGCATAACCGCCGTAACCACCATAACCACAACCGCCGCCTCCGCCGAAGCAGCTAGCACCGATGATAATTAATAAAATAAACAATACGATTAGAAGCGCAAAACCGCCGCCGCACCCATGTCTGCGGTTACAATCATCATGTCTGTGTTCACACTTTTCGCTCATTACTCTATTCCTCCTTTAGTATCATTCATAACAAGTTCACCTTGCTCTAAATGAGGGGATTCCATTTATAGTATGTTTTCAGGGCGAATAGGAAGCTTGGCTTACTTAAAAACGGGCTTGTTTTGGCAATTGGGCTTCATCAAAAAAAAGATACCTATTCAGGTATCTTTTAAAGAAACATATTCAACACAAGGGCAAAACCGAATGCAATAAATGATAACAATGTTTCCAGCACCGTCCACGTTTTAAACGTTTCCTTCACCGTCAAACCTAAATACTCTTTTACAAGCCAGAAGCCTGCATCATTTACGTGAGAAAACATTAGTGAACCTGCACCGGTTGCTATAACGAGCAATTCTAAATTTACACCAGACATGTGCTGAATAACTGGTGAAACAATTCCTGCTGCTGTCGTTAATGCTACTGTAGCTGATCCGGTCGCTATTCGAATTAATCCCGCTACCATGAAAGCTAAGACGATTGGTGATAACGATATATGTTCTGCCATTTGCGCAATCGCCGTTCCAACTCCACTTTCAATTAATATTTGTTTAAACCCACCACCTGCACCAATTATTAAAATAATTGAGCCTACAGGTAGTAAACTTTCATCTGTTAATTTTTTTATCATCTTTTTATTAATTCCTTGTTTGATGCCAAGTAAATAAAATGCTGCAAAACATGAAATAAGTAAAGCGATTACTGGACTTCCTATAAAGACTAAAAATTCAGTTATTTTTATTGGTAAAGAAATATACGGTGCAACTACTGATAAAATCATTAACACAACTGGCAGTAAAATAATAAAAAACGAAACTTTACGACTTGGTAAATCGGTTGATACAGTCGTAACTCGAACAAGCTCCGGTTCATTTTCAGGTATAACCCTCTTATGTACCCACTTCGCAAATATCGGCCCTGCGATGATGGCTGTTGGTAACGCGATAATTAATGAATATAAAAGTACTTTTCCTAAGTTCGCATTATAAATCCCGATTGCAGTCATCGCACCTGGATGCGGAGGCACTAGCCCATGCACAATCGATAATCCAGCAATAACAGGTAACGCAATTAACAATATATTTTGCTTCGTCGTTTTTCGAATGGAAATAACAAGTGGTAATAAAATGACGATCCCCACTTCAAAAAAGACTGGAATCCCTATAACAAACCCTGCAAATAACATTGCCCAAGGTAATTTTTTTACGCCGAAAAATCGAATAAAGAAATCTGCAACTTGCATGCCTGCCCCTGAATCAGACATCATTTTCCCTAAGATAGTCCCAAGTGCCAAAATGCCAACTAAATGCCCTAGTACACTACCAACACCAGTTTCATAGGCAGCCACTATTTTCGTTAAGTTCAGTCCAGACATAATAGCTAAAAATAAACTAGCAACTGTTAAACTAATAAATGCATGCCATTTCCACCATGATACCCCTAAAATGACAATTGCGATCGCAAGTAACGTGACGATTAATAAGTATATATCCATCTCTCATTCCCCTTACTTTTATAAAAAAAGAGGGAAAATCCCTCTTTTTTATACGTCATAATTAACTACATAATGCTGCATTTCTGTATTGTAGTAGCCTTCGCTATATTCAATTACTTCGCCAACTTCATCGTAAGAATAGCGCATACGTTTTAATAACGCTGTCCCCTCTTTTTCACCTAACGATTCTGCAACGAAACTGGGCGCAAGTCCAACTGCGAATTCATCTCTGAAGTTTTCTAAATGTATACCTCGGTCTTCGACTAAATCATAAAGTGATTGTAAATCAAAGTCCGATAAGTCTGTACTTGCCATTTTCGCTGAGAAATAGTGCGTATAATGAATATATGGTGCATCATTTAACGTATATAAACGTTCAATACGAAAACTCTCTTTACCGAATAAGCGAAATGGCACTGTTCCTTCTTCATTATGAACGACTTCTGCCTTTAGCAATTTCTTTTGTACTTTATATCCTTCTTCCACTAACACTTCAGTAAATTTCTTACCCTTTGACAGTTTTGTCGCAGAAGTATTACGGATGACTTTCGTTCCTTTACCGCTCTTCTTTTCCAAATATCCTTCTTGAGCGAGTTCTTTAATCGCATTACGTACTGTAATTTTACTCACTTTGAACTCTTCCTCTAATTGTGGTTCTGAAGGAATATTCGTATGAATCGCATATACACCATGCAATATTCGATCACGAATAATATTTTTTATTTGTAAATATAATGGTCCTTTTTTTCTCGTTACGTTCACCGTTACACCCACTACCTTTCTACATCACCTACTGATGCCGTCATTGCCCGAAGTATATCCTTCTCTGATGACATTGGCGTATCACCGACGATTGTATGTGCAAGCATGCCAGCTGCTGACGCAAATGAAACAGCTTTCTCTGGTGCAAACTCTTCTATCTCGCCATGAATAATCCCGCTCGTATAAGCATCTCCAGCACCTATTCTATCATATACAGAAAACGTAAGTGTTTTTGCAAAAGTGAACGTTCCATCTTTACATATAAACCCGCGCAGTGAATGTGTATTATCACCGTTAATAGAGCGATGTGTACCAGCAATTGTAGCAATATGATACGTTTCAGCTACCTTTGGAATAAGATCAACAAGTTGCGCCTCTCGCTCCGTTTCTTCTGTTTTCATTCCTAAAACAAACATCGCATCTTTTTCGTTCATCATAACGATATCAGCAAGTCCTAGCATTTCTTCATAATGCGGCTTTGCCTGTTCATATCCGTCTTCTCCCCAAAGTGATGGACGATAATTGCAATCAAAAACGACGTCTCCTCCGTTTTCTTTAACTGCTCTCGCTAAAGACTTCATATGATGGCGCACCGTATCATTCATCGCAAGCGTAATACCGCAAAAATGAACGATATCAATCTCCTTAGCAATTTCTTCAAATTGGTACATCTCTTCAGATGCCGTATTGAAACTACTTTCTAATCGATTCGAATATGTAACTCGGCTTGCACGTGCTCCAAATCCATTTTCCAAAAAGTACATGCCGACATATTTGCCGCCCCTTGAAACAAGCGGGGTTTGCACACCTAACTTTTGAATGTATGATAATGCCGCATCTCCAACCGGATTTTCCGGTAAAGTTGAGATAAGAAGTCCTTCATGCCCTAGATGAGAAAGCGCCGCTGCAACATTCACACCTGTACCAGAAAATGAGTAATTTAATGTGTTTGCTTGCGACAATAATTCATATCCTGGCACTTGTAGGCGCATCATTACTTCACCGAATGCTGCAATTTTCTTACGCATATTGATCAACTAACTTCTTCACGACTGCTAATAATTCACGCACATCTTCTACTTTCGTGTTACCAGTTTCTTTATCAATAATAGAAGAGTACACGTGCGGGATAACTTGCTCTACATTTGCCTCAAGCGCAATACGTACAATTGTTTCGAAGTTTTCTTTATCAATTCCGCCTGTTGGCTCTAATGCAAATCCTTCTTCCGCACAAGCTTTCGCAACTACGCGATATTCTTCTTCATGAGCTAGCCCTTTCATCGGGAAGTACTTCAATGAATTTCCGCCCATATCACGTACAAGTGCGATCGCTGTTTTAATTGGAACGATTGCTTTTTCTTCTCCAGCCGCACTAATTGGGCCAGTAGAAATATTTACGTAACCTACTTTTCCTGTTGGCGATACTAAACTATTAATCCAGCTATCTTTTTTGCCAAGATTTGCACGTGTCGCTCCGACTGAAGGGAACACTTGGTTAATATGGCTACCAGGATAATGCTTCGCAATTTCAGCTACAACTGCCGCTTGGCGATTATCTCCTGCTCCTAGTCCGATTGATACAGCGTCCTCAATTTCTTTTCCGTATGCTTTCATCGCTGTAACAGCTTCTTCTACAGTTGGATAATCTTTTGATAATACACCAACTACTACATAACCTTCTGCTGCTTCAAAAATATCTTTTGCATTTTCGATATTGTTCGCTAATACATTTAATGCTACGCGGCCTTTATAAAAACGTTTTTGAATGTTTGTCATTTTAGTTTCCCCCTACAATTTCTCTCAATTTTTCTTCAATTACATGTATGTCATCACCTTGAAGTGGACGTGGATCAATATCAAAGAATCCTTGTCTTACTCCGTAATCACGTGTATAAATTGCGATTTCCCCTTCGCGTAATGCTGTCACAACATCTTTTGCTGATTTATTTAATTGTGTCTCGTTAATATGAATACGAGCTCTAAAGATTGCTCTTCCGGCTTCATCTTGAACGATCGTTACATTTACGCCGTTTAATTCTTTTAGTGGCATAAGTACTTGTAACAATTCTTTTTCTTGCTCGCTCTTATCTTCTTTTACCCCGTACTCATCAAGCGCTTGAAGTAAGCCAAATGTTGTTTCTTTCCCAACCTTCATACTTCTTCCGATGCAATGTAATTGCACTTTTAGCCACTCAATATACTTTCTTTTACCGCCCACAATACCAGAAGTAGGCCCTTCAATCGCCTTTGAACCACTATAAATGGCAAGGTCTGAATACTTCACATATTTTTGAATGTCTTCTTCAGCTGCCGCATCGACGATAAGCGGGATGTTATTTCGCTGCGCAACTTCCCATGCTTCTTCAACAGAAATCATATTTTTTTGTACTGCATGATGGGATTTCACATAAAGAATCGCCGCTGTATTTTCACCAATCGCATCTTCAATATGCTCTGCTTTCCCTTCATTTGCATAGCCAACTTCTACAAGTTTACCGCCGCCTAAGTAAATCATCGTTTCAACAGGGGCACCGTATTGAACGTTATGACCCTTTAACATAATCACTTCGTTTTTCGCGATTACTTCTTGATGAAGTCTTTCACTTTTACGGCGATTTCCTTCTGTAACGATACCAGCGATAGAAAGCGCAATTCCACTCGATGCTGAATTCACAACAACTGCTGCCTCTGACTCTAGAATTCTCGCAATATGGTCTCCTGCTTTATCTACTAAATCAGCAATTTCCACATAATTTTGTCCACCATGTTTCATTGCATCCATAACTGTATTTGCCGGAGCGGATACACCTAAAATACTCATTCTACCGCTCGCATTAATCACTCTTTTTAATCCATACTTAGCATTCAATGAATGACCCATTGATTACAACCCCTTTCGTATCAATCCTTCTTTCAGCAATGCGCTGATCCCCTTCTGAATCAATTAACGTAACCTTCTCATCTTTCACCGTAAATAAAGTTAAATTTGCAATATCGCCTTCTTGAATGCGGCCAAGCTCAGGTTTCTTAAGCCACTCTGCTGCATGTTTCGTAACCGCATCAACCACTTCTTCTAGCGGATAACCTAAGTAAAGGAATTTCGAAAGAACGTGAGCCATACTATACACTGGACCGTGTATACGGTTCTTCCGGTAAATATCTGTACTAATTGTATTAAGCGCAATACCGTAACGCTTCGCCGCTTCTGCTACTTTAAAAGAAAAACTAGCATTACCATGACCAACATCTAAATGTACGCCGCGATTCACTGCATCTAGTAACACAGGTAGCGGTTTGCCTTCTTCATCAAATAAATTATTTTCTTTCCCGTTTAAATAATGTGTAATGACATCATCTTTTTCTAAAAGAGGTACAACTTCCTCAATGCGAGGAGGCGCTGAACCGATATGTACCATAATTGGCAATGATGTTTCACGGGATAAATCACGCGCTATATGAAGTGGTTCAATTCCACTATCACAAACGACACTTTTACTCATTCTCGCCTTTAACCCAACGATTACATCTTTATACTTTTCTACTGCTTCTATTACTTTCTCTTTATCTATCCATTCCATATTGGATAATTCATCAATTCGTTTTAAACCGATGCGAGAAATATTTAAAAAGGCAAATAAATTCGTTTTTGCCTGCTCTCTACTTTTTACTAAATCTGCAATGCGATCAGCACCGCAGCTACCTGCATCAACAATTGTCGTTACCCCTTGCTTAACGCCAATTTCGTCCACCTCATCGCCATACGGATCAAACTCTGGAAAAGCATGAACGTGCAAATCAATCCAGCCACTTGATACGTAAGTACCTGAGTAATCAAGAACCTTTCCACCCTCACCAGCACCAGCTTTCGTCACCTGTGCGATTTTATTATTTTCAATTACAATGTCAATCTCTTCCCCGTTCACACGTTTCACATTACGTAGTACGAATCGTTCTGTCATTGTATTTCCACCCTTTTCTATAAGAAGCCATAAGAATGCGCTTACATTAAAATTTCATTTTTCTTTATCTCTTTCACACATTTAGAGTAGCACAAAAAAAGGGAGAAGTAAATATAACGTTATAATGTTTAAAAGTAAATAAAAAGATGCTCCTCAAAATGCTGATAGTACAGGAAATTATATCAACGATTTTTCGAATATATCTATCATAACTTACAATATATCAACGATTTTTCAATTATATCTATCGTAACTCAAAATATATCAACGATTCGACAAGGAATATCGATTTACCGACAAAAAACGCCAATCCCTTTCTTATATACGAAAAGGCTGCTCCAAAACGGAACAACCTCTTTATCTATTCCTGAACCGTCACAATAACCCCATCCATATTGTTCCCCGAAATTTCATACTGCTTATTTACTGGGACATTTACGTTCATATTCTCTGAAACTTTATAATAAGAAACCGTATATTTCTTGCCTTCCACCTCAGTTGAAATTTCTTTTTCCTCTTTTAAGAACTCTAAATATTCCTCTAGCGTAAAATTCTTTTTTTGCATAATTGCGCTATGAGGTAAACCGACGTAACGTATATGCCATGGCTCATATTGAATGCCTGTAATATTACTTTTATTTTTCGGGTAGCGTAATACAAAGCCATGCTTCCATACGTTCTCTTCCACCCACTTACCTTCAGGAGCCCTCTCCATTTTCTTTTGAGTAGACCCAACATCGAGTGATAATCCTAAATTATGCTCACTGTATCCTGCTGGGAGTGCATAATCTGATCCCATTTCTTTATATAATTTACTTTGTTCTTGAAAATCTCGGTACCCGCTACTCATTAGGAAATGCTGTACTCCATCTTTTCCAGCCGCATCGACAACGTTCAAAAACTTTTTTACAACACCCTTTGATAAGCGAAGGTTTCTATCAAATATTACATAACCTCTTACTAATTCACTATTATGATTTACATTTATAATATCAGACCTAATACTATCTTTCTTTACTGGGTAATCTTTATTAACTAATAGTAGATCCCCTTTATAAATTTGTTCTTTTGTAACCTCTACCTTTTCCATACTTGCAGTCTTTACTGCACTATTTTCCCCGCCGATTTTCACATCAATTTCCTTTTGAAATAACGGTGATATATAAACGCCTACACAGATTGTGCATGCTATAAAAAAAGAAATAAATACCCACTTTTTCATTTCTAGTTCCTCCTTAACGTAACTTACGTATAGAATAGAAAAAACTATTAAAATAAAAAGTGGGGTAAAGTTTAAATTTTTATTAAATTGTTACGTTCTCGTCTTTTGGCAATCTCACTTCAAATAGCGTTCTAACTACATTACTTTCAGCAGAAATCGTACCATTATGCTGCTCGACAATATTTTTTGCAATAAATAGTCCAAGGCCTGTCCCGCCACGGTTCTCGGTTCTCGCTTTATCACCTGTATAAAACATATCAAATAGATACGGTAAATCTTCTTCTGGAATGCTATCTCCGTAATTCATAACTTGCACGACAACTTCTCCATTATCGACATACCCATTCATATCAATAAATTGTCCATCATATCCGTATCGAACAGCATTTGTTAACAAGTTTTCAAATACTCTAGCTAACAATTTTCCATCACCGTGCATCGGTAAATGAGCATCAACATGCAATCTAGCTTCTAAATGATGTTTCTCTAATAACGGATATAATTCCTCTTCTAACTGTATAAGCAACTCACTTATATCAATAGGCTTTTTATCCAGCTTTAGCATGCCATAATTCATACGTGTAATTTCAAATAGCTCATCAATTAAACTTTCCAGCCTTTGTGATTTCGTATATGCAATCGTGGAAAAATGTTTAATTTGTTCCTTCGTCAAATTCTCATCTTTAAGAATTAAATCTAAATATCCTAACACGGATGTTAATGGCGTTCTTAAATCATGAGCTAAATTCACAACGAGCTGATCTTTACTACTTTCAGCAAAGTCGCCTCTTTCCACAGCTTCTTTTAACTTTTCACTCGCAACATTTATTTCGCGCGCGATATTTCCAAACTCATCATTTGATGAAACTTGAACTTTATTTGTAAAGTTACCGTTCGCAAGATGATGAATCCCATTAGAAATTTCATCAAAGTATTTTAAATACGGTTTTGTCAAAAAGAAGAAAAAGATAATAGATAACGGAATAAAGAAAATTAAAAAGAAGTTAATGTCCCCAAATTCCCTTACCATTGATCGAAATTGCGCTAAAGGCTCTTCGTAGCGAACCATCTTTTTATAATACAGCTGCAATCCTTTATAAATTATATAAGTTACAGTTGCTGCAAGCACCATACTTAACGCAAATAAGGCAATCATTTTAAAACGAAAGCTTTTCATCATGTTAGCCATTGAAAGTATAACCTACCCCCCACACTGTTTTTATTAACTTATCCTTTCTTTTATCTTCCCCAAGCTTTTTCCGTAACGTACGAATATGTACCATAACTGTATTTCCACCTTCATAATAATCATCTGCCCATACTTGCTGAAAAATATTTTCCACATTGTACACTTTCTTCGGATGACTCGCTAATAAATATAAAATGTCAAATTCTTTCGGTGTTAACTCAATTTGCTCTCCATATACATTTACCGTTCGGCGCTCAGGATCAATAATGACTCCGCCAATCTCTAAAGCAGACTTACTCTCCGCTACTTTCGGTTGATTTAACGTAAAAAACCTACGCAGTTGTGCATTTACACGTGCAACTAGTTCTATTGGTGTGAAAGGCTTTGTCATATAATCATCCGCACCTAGTACAAGACCTGTCACCTTATCGAAGTCAGATGTTTTCGCGCTTAAGAAAATAATCGGCATATGATATTTGGCGCGAATCTGTCTCGTCACTTCATACCCATCCATTTTCGGCATCATAATATCTAAAACGACTAAGTCAATTGACTGCGTTTCAATAATATGAATTGCCTCTTCCCCATCAGCTGCTTTCACAACGTGGTACCCTTCTTTTTCTAAATGTATCTCAATTAAATCAGCAATTTCTGCCTCATCATCAGCTATCAAAATTGAAATGCGCTTCATCTTACTCCCCCTTTATACGCTCGATTTTAAACTAGTCTATCCAATTTGTACAATACAAAAAAGGCTACCCGTTTGAGTAGCCTTAGTAAATGAAATTATATCGACCATAACTTGAATTATATCGGCGATTTTCCAATTATATCGACCGTAACTCGAATTATATCAGCGATTATTGAAATATATCGACTTACCGACAATTAACGACAAAACCCTCTCGCTATTTGCGGACAGCCTAACGAAACTTCCATTTACCGCTCAAACACAATCCGCTGCTTCGTGATTTCATCCAGTCTCCCACGATCTACTTCATACTCAGCTTCAACACTTTGCGGTACAATCACTTTCCCGCCCTTAAGCATCACTTCCGGCGAAATAATATCCTGCTCCCAATGTCGACTAGAAGCGGATATATCACCAGGAATCGTAAAGTTCGGCAATGAAGCAAGCGCAACGTTTTGTGCTCGTGATATCCCCATCTCTACCATACCACCGCACCAAACGGGTATGTTATGCTCCATGCAATAATTATGGATTTGAATAGATTCTGTTAATCCGCCCACTCGCCCTGGTTTAATGTTAACGATGCGGCAACTACCAAGCGTAATCGCAACGCGCGCGTCTTCTAAACTATGGATGCTTTCGTCTAAACAAATCGGCGTTTCAATTTTCTTTTGCAGCTGTGCATGATCAAGAAAATCGTAATCCGCTAGCGGTTGTTCAATCATCAGCAATTGAAATTCATCTAGTCGTTTCAGCCTCTCCGTATCCGCTAATGTATAGGCTGAATTTGCATCAGCCATTAACGGGATATTCGGAAACTCTTTACGAATTTCTTTCAATAATTCGTAATCATGCTCTGGCTTTATTTTCACTTTAAAACGCTCGTATCCTTCTTCCGCGTACTTCTCGATTTGTTTTAGCATAACCGGAATCGTATTGATCCCGATTACAACGCCGACCTCAATTTCAGACTTCGTTCCGCCAAGCAATGTCGCTAGCGGTTTCTTTTGACGCGTCGCATATAAATCCCAAACAGCCCCTTCTATTCCGGCCTTTGCCATTCGGTTTCTCTTTATATGCTGGAACAAACTCGGCACTTCATTCGGATGAGAAATTTCAGTTTCCAATAAATCCGGTATTAAAAAATCCTGAAGTACATGCAGTGCTGTCTTCAGCGTTTCTTCCGTATACCACGGTTCAGAAAAAGCAACGACTTCACCAAAACCAACGTATCCATCTTTATCTTCTAATTCAACGACGATACTCTCACGCCTTTCGTAAGTTCCGTAGCTTGCAGCAAACGGGATTACGAGTGGCATTTCCGTTATATAAAGTGTCACTTTTTTTATCTCCACCTACATCTCCTCCACTAATTGTCTTAACTCTCGTCTTAACAATTTTTTCGAAGCGTTTCGTGGTAATTCCTCTAAGAAACACACTTTCTTCGGCACTTTATATTTCGCTAATTTCTCCTCGCAAAAATGAAGAATTTCTTCTTCTGTTACCTCTCCGCTTTTTACAACAAAAGCAGCTGGCACTTGTCCCCAACTTTCGTCAGCCATACCGACAACACCGCCTTCTGCTACTGCAGGATGAGATAGTAACACTTCTTCAATTTGAGCTGGATATATATTTTCTCCCCCAGAAATAATTAAATCACTGCGGCGGTCTAATACGTATAAAAATCCTTCTTCATCTAAATAACCGAGGTCACCAGTATAAAGCCAGCCATTTTGAATTGTTTCACGCGTCGCATCTTCACGGTTAAAATAGCCACCTGTTACGTTCGGTCCTTTTACAACAATTTCTCCTTCAGCATGTGGAGGCACTACTACGCCGTCTTTTTCAATACGAAGCTGACATTGGAATAGTGGTTTTCCAGCTGATCCTACTTTCGTTAACATGTAATCTGCTGATAACGTACAAATTTGCGAAGACGTTTCTGTCATACCGTACGTTTGATACACAGGAATTCCTTTTTCTACACACGTTTCTAATAACGATTTCGGCGCTGGCCCTCCGCCTAGTAACATGCATCGTAAAGAAGAGGGATATGTCTCTTCTCCAAGTCGCTCTAAAAGATCTGTTAACATTTTAGAAACGACAGAAATAATCGTAACGCCTCTCGTTTGAAGTGCTTCATGAATAAAATTAGCATCATATTTCGGAACGAGTAAAATGCGCATACCGTACATAATATTTTTCATTAACAGAGATAGCCCGCCAACGTGGAACATCGGCATACAAGCTAACCAGCAATCATCATCACGAAGCCCTAAATTAAGCGAAGAACCGACTGCGCTTGCCCAATGATTACCGTACGTTAAAATAACGCCTTTCGGCTTCCCTGTCGTCCCAGACGTATAAATAATTGTCATCGCTTCTTCTAAAGAGAATTCTTCCTGTATAGATGCTTCTGCCTTCGATCCATTCATCACTTCAGCAAATGAATATACAGGAACATCTGTAGTCTCAAAATCTTGATCCGTCACTAAACAAACAACTTCAGCATCATCCATTTGCCAAAGTAGCTCTTCTCTTGAAAGACGCGTATTTAAAAGTACAGCTACTGCACCTACGTAAGATAGGGCGTGAATAACTGTAATCATCTCCATACCATTTTTCATCAGAACAGCCACCTTTTGTCCACGCTTCACTCCAACATGCGTGAGACGTTCACAAACAGATACTACTTTTTCATGCAGCTGCATAAAAGTAACCTTTTCATCCTCTATTTCAATTGCAGTGCGATCTGGTGTTAAAAATGCACGTTGCTTTAACCAATTTGGCATAGTTTCCATCATACATTCTCCTTTCCTGAAAGAAAGAGACTTGATATGACATCAAGTCTCTTAGTTGTTTTGTTTCCGGTTGATTCCATCTAGCTACAGCGGCTAGAACAGTCGGCTCCGCTTTTGGTTTGATCACGGGAAACGAGGGAATTGACCGAAGTCCGGACTGCGTTTTTCTTTGAACGCGTCACGACCTTCTTTTGCTTCGTCAGTTGTGTAGTACAATAACGTTGCATCTCCAGCTAATTGTTGAATACCAGCTAGACCGTCTGTATCTGCGTTGAATGCAGCTTTTAAGAAACGAAGTGCCATTGGGCTGTTTGCTAAAATTTCTTGTGCCCATTGTACTGTTTCTGCTTCAAGCTCTTCTAATGGTACTACTGTGTTTACTAAGCCCATATCAAGCGCTTCCTGTGCGCTGTATTGACGACATAAGTACCAAATTTCGCGAGCTTTCTTGTGGCCTACCATACGAGCTAAGTAACCAGCTCCGTATCCACCGTCAAAGCTTCCTACTTTAGGACCTGTTTGTCCGAATACAGCGTTGTCTGCAGCGATTGTTAAGTCACATACGATATGAAGTACGTGTCCTCCACCGATTGCATAACCTGCTACCATTGCGATAACTGGTTTAGGAATTGCGCGAATTAGACGTTGTAAGTCTAATACATTTAAACGTGGGATTTGGTCGTCACCTACATATCCGCCATGACCGCGAACTTTTTGGTCGCCACCAGAACAGAATGCACGTCCACCTTCACCTGTTAAAATGATAACGCCAACATTTGCATCATCACGAGCTTGTGCAAATGCATCGATTAACTCCATTACCGTTTTAGGACGGAATGCGTTATGTACTTCAGGGCGGTTAATCGAAATCTTTGCGATACCATTGTATGTTGAATAAATAATATCTTCGTAATTGCCTTCTTTTACCCATTCAATAGCCATTACAACTACCTCCTTGTATATTTCTGATCTCCTCTATAAGTGTAACTTCATTCTTAACTGAAAAAAGCATCACTGCATAGTTTTTAGAAATCCCTTTACTATTGTATCAAACTTTTCCGGTTGTTCCACATGAATTGCATGGCCAGCACCATCAATTTTGACAAATTTCGCGTCAGAGACGCATTTTTCGATATTTTTTAATATGCGAAAGAACTTTTCATCATGCTCACCGTTCACTAAAAGAACAGGCATTTTTAAGTTTTGTAGCTCATTCCACCATGAAGGCTGAGCCCCTGTTCCCATGCCTCGCAAGCTATTTGCAAGTCCTTTTGGATTGTTAGCAAGTCGTTCTTTTCGCACTGCTTCTTGTACCTTTTCTGCTAAACGTTTTTGCGTTTCGAACAGCGGAATATTTTCCCACATCGCTACAAAACTTTCGATTCCTTCTCGCTCAATTTTATGAGCAAGTCGCTCATCTTTTTCACGACGTTCTTTTCTAGCCTCTTCACTTTCAAGCCCAGCTGTACAATTTTCTAATAAAAGAGAACGTACATATTCTGGATATAGGCATGCCATCGTAATCGCCAGCCTACCGCCCATTGAATAGCCGAGTATGTGCGCTTTTTCAATATGAAGGTAATCTAGCAGCTCTTTCATTTGTAATACCGCATTTCTAATATCATAATGCGTCACAGCTTCAGGACTTTCCGTTTTTCCGTGCCCAACAATGTCTACTAAAATGACTTGAAATTTCTCGCTCCAAGAAGGAACGAAAGAACGCCACGTTTCCATGCTTCCCGTAAAACCATGAAGAAGTAGAAGTGGTTCACCGCTTCCGACTACTTCATATTCATACGATACACCTTGCAACGTTACTTTCATCGTGATTCACCTTGTAAAGATGTAGTAATTACGTCCATCGTTTTTGCCCATAATGTACGGTGCAATGTTAAGTTCTCATCACGATTCGTACAAATTTCCACAACGTGTAAACCTTCCGCCCTTGTTCCCTTTTGTACCTCTTCTCGGAATTGCTCCCAACCATTTACACGGCTAAATGAACCACCGTACATTTTAACAACGTGTTCATAATCAAGCCCAATCGGTGTTCCAAATAATGATTCAAAATGTTCCTTTTTCTCATACTGTGGTAAGAATGAAAAAATACCCCCGCCATCATTATTTACAACGACAATTGTTATGTTTAATTCATGTAATTTCGCTGCTAACAGTCCATTTAAATCGTGATAAAATGATAAATCACCGATGACTAATACGAGCGGATCGCAAATAATGCTCGCGCCTAAAGCTGTTGAAATGATTCCATCGATACCATTTACACCGCGATTTGCCATCACCTGAATGTTTTTATTTGATGTGAAGAAGAATGAATCTGTATCACGAATTGGCATACTATTACTCGCAAATAACGTTGCCCCATCTGGTAATACGCGTACAATATCCGTAATAACCTTTCCTTCAAATGCCGTTTCATATGTTTCCATTTCACGAAGCGTTTCCTTCGTTATTTCGTTTATATGTTGCCACATTCCGAACCAATCATTCTTTTTCATAGCTGGCATTTTTTCTATTAATGCACTACAAAATGCAATATCATTTGCCTGCACAACTTCTGTCGCAACAAGAGCTGGATCTCTCCATTGTCCGGATTCGTCGACAACGATATGAACGGCTTTCGTCTGTTTTTTAATAAACTGCGTTAATGCTTTCGAAACAGGCATACCACCAAAGCGAATCATAACTTCTGGCTTCCACGTTTCTTTTAACAACTCATTTCGTAAAAATGTATCGTAACAGTCGATTACCATCGTTTTATCGTGATTTCCGCTACGAATGTTAGAAAGTGGATCCGCTAATATTGGATATCCTGTTTTTTCAGCTAATTGTGCTGCAAACGCTGCGATTTCTGAATGACTATCATCTCCACAAATAATAAGCCCCTTTTCCATATGTGAAAGGCGCCCTACAAGAGAATCTACATATTCACTCGGCATCACCGCGTTCCCTTGCTGAACTACTCCTGTATATTCCCCGCGTCCTTTATCCCATAAACTTTCTAATGAAAAGTCCGGGATAAGCGGTTCACGCACTGGAAAATTAAGATGAACAGGTCCTTGCGGTGTTAAAAGTGCGCTTGCTATCATGCGCTGCGTCGTCATGCGAGCATAATGATACATCGCTTCACTCGCTTCTGGAATTGCCATCTCTGTAAATTGCTTCACAAACGTACCGTATAAATTAATTTGATTCATCGCTTGTGGCGCACCGACATCTCTTAATTCATGCGGTCTATCTGCCGTTAAGACGATAAGCGGCACTCGTGAATGAAAAGCTTCACATACAGCTGGGTAATAGTTCGCCGCTGCCGTTCCTGACGTACATAATAATGCAACAGGACGTTTTTTTGCTTTTGCGATACCAAGCGCAAAAAATCCTGCTGATCTTTCATCTACGTGTAAATATGTGTTCATTCCTTCATGTTGTTCCATTAGTAAAGCAATCGGCGTTGACCGTGAGCCTGGACTAATGACAACATCACATACATTTAGACGCGTCAGTTCATCCACGAACGCGCCTAAATAATATGATAATGCTTCTATATGATTGTTCATTTCATTAATTCCTCCAAAGCACCAAGCATCGGTCTAAACTTCAAACTTGTTTCTTCATATTCAAGTTGCGGTACAGAATCAATTACAATCCCACAACCGGCAAATAAGGATGCTTTCTCGCCATTTAATAATCCGCAGCGAAGCGCAACCGCAAATTCACCATTTCCTTCATCATCTATCCACCCAATCGGTGCACCGTACAATCCTCTGTCTAACAATTCCACATCACGAATGAGCTTCATCGCTTCCAAACGAGGTGTCCCGCCAAGAGCTGGTGTTGGATGTAATTCTTCTACCATTGTTAAAAGACTCACATCACCTTTTGCTTCTACAGGCGTATATAAATGAATTAAGTTTTTCGTTGTTAATAAACCCGGACTTTCCGGAATATTAACGACGTTGCAATGCTCATTTAATACACCGCGAATCATGTTCACTACATAACCATGTTCAGCTAAATTCTTTTCATCATGAAGAAGCGCATTACCATTTTGTTTACTTTCTTCTATAGAATGACCATGACCGATTGAACCAGCAAGACACATCGACGTAAACTTCTCATCTTCTTTGCGAATTAATCTCTCTGGCGTCGCTCCTAGGAAACATGCTCCTTTATAATCAAAAGAAAATACGTAACAATCCGGTTGCCCAATGCGAAGCGCTTCTAAAACAAGAGCAGAATCAATAGAATGATTCACCTCTACTTTTAACTCCCTCGCTAATACAACCTTCTGCACGTTACCCTGCTTCATCTCATCTTGCACTTTCTCAATTGCTTTCATCCAGCCTTTCGGATCAACTTCTACTTTAGAAGTAACAATTAATTTCGATCCTTCTAGCGCACATTTACTCTCCCCAAAAATTTTCTCTTCTAAAGAAATCATTTCGTTATAAAGAGTTTCTGCACAATCTGTTTCTGAAACAAATGTATTCATCGTTAACCACGCTTTTTCATTTTTTACAGTTAATAAAAATGCGGGTAGTGAAAATGTTGTATCTTTAAATTCTTTCCATAGGTCTGTTTTCTCTTTTTCTGGATCAAATGAAAACCCACCAAATAAAAGAGGACCTGTTCCAAATTCATATTCATCTCTTTGCACAAATGCATTCTCTTTTACTTTCTCCCACTCATCACGAGCAGTTTGAAAGCGCTTATGAGAAGAATTTGCTATAGTGAAAACAGAGCCAATTCCTGCAAATATTACATGCTGAGCTGGGTCTGCAAAATAACATCTATTTTCGAATGAAGTCCTTTTTCCTGCTGCATAAAACAGAAGTGGATCCACCCAGTCTATTTGTTTGACAAAACTAACTAATGTTTTTTCATTCTTTACACGCTTAATGGCCGCACTAAGAACTTCTTGCAAGCCTTTTTGTTTCGTTTGAATCACAATTGTCTCCCCCCTATGGGCGAAAAATAGTCATAATTACGCTTGATTTTAAGATACACCTCAAACGAAAGACCTGTCAACGTTTAGCATTTCTGAGAAATTCACCTTCTCTTCCTAGAAAATAAACGTTGACACTAAATGATGCTTTTTCTACACTTAATTGTGTACAATATGTGACCTAAGGAGGATTCAACATGGAAATGAACGTCGAAACGAATTCCTCTCCTACGGCGCCAAAGCCAAGTAAACAAACAGGCTGGCGCATTTGGTGGAGTTTACTACGCCCCCATACATTAACAGCAGCTTTCGTTCCTGTTTTCATCGGAACAGCATATGCGATGCAGGTCGGAGGTATAAATCAAATACATCTCCCTCTTTTCCTTATGATGCTTCTTGCTTGTCTTCTCATTCAAGCAGCAACAAACATGTTTAATGAATACTTTGATTATAAAAGAGGACTCGATCACGAAGGTTCAGTCGGTATCGGCGGCGCTATCGTTCGCGATGGCATTCAGCCAAAAACAGTGCTTAACTTAGCATTTGGATTTTTTGGCATCGCAATGCTATTAGGCGTTTATATTTGTATGAATTCTAGCTGGTGGCTTGCTGCAATCGGTCTCGTTTGTATGGCCGTTGCTTACCTTTATACAGGCGGCCCACTTCCAATTGCCTATACACCATTTGGAGAGTTAACAGCCGGATTATTTATGGGTGTCATTATTATCGGGATTTCATTCTTTATTCAAACTGGAACTGTAACATCAGAAGTCATTTTACTATCTATTCCAAGCTCCATTTTAATTGGTGCCATTTTACTAGCTAATAACATCCGTGACTTAGATGGCGATAAAGAAAACGGTCGTAAAACGTTAGCAATTCTCGTTGGACGTGAAAGAGCCGTTGGTGTACTTGCTTCTATGTTCATCGTTTCCTACATTTGGACAATTGCTTTAATTATCGTGGGCATCGTATCACCATGGATGCTGATCGTATTTTTAAGTGCACCGAAAGCATTTAAAGCGACGAAAGGTTTTATCGGCAAAAGCATTCCAATGGAAATGGTACCTGCGATGATTTCAACAGCAAAAACAAATACAATCTTCGGTCTCCTCATGGGAATCGGATTATTACTTGGATATTTCCTTTAAAAGGAGCTGCTAATGCGGCTCCTTTTTCATATACCAATTTCAGCTCATAATTCCTACTCGCAACGCTCATACTATGTAAAGAAACTGAATTGTAGGGAGGTGGATGACAATGTTAACTCCACAACAAGTAAATCAATTTAAATCCGTTTTAGAAAAACAAAAACAAGAACTAGAGCAAACAATACAAACTCATGAAAATGAAAATCGTGCCTCTGAACGCGATTCCGTCGGAGAATTGTCTAGCTATGATAACCATCCAGGTGATATGGCTACAGAGCTATATGAACGTGAAAAAGATTTCGGGCTTATTGAGCTTTGGCATAAACAGCTAGAGGATACGAAACATGCCTTGCAAAAAATAGAAGCAGGTACGTACGGTATTTGTGAAGTGTCTGGCGTGGAAATTCCATTTGAAAGATTAGAAGCAATGCCGACTGCTACAACATGCATACAGCACGCGACAAATAAATTAAATATGGAGACCCGTCCAGTTGAAGAAGAAGTATTGGCTCCTTCTTTCCATAAGCACGATGAAGATCATTCTGTTGAGTACGATACAGAAGATGCGTGGCAAGATGTCGCAAATTATGGAACGTCTGAAACACCGTCTGATTTAGAAAGACAAGATTCAAAAAATTATAATGGTATGTATGTAAATAGTGAAGAGAATGTTGGATATGTAGAGGATTTCGAAAACTTTATCGGTACAGATATGTATGGAAAAAACCCACAAGTTTTCGCCACAGAAGAACATGAAGAGTATGAACAAATGCTTGATGACTTTGAAGAGCGTACCTTCAAAGGCGAATTATCTTCAAATGAATCTAGTTCCAAAGAGTAAAGTGAAACTTTAATTAGTGTGGGGACCATCCCCCACTAATTATTAGCCCACACCCTTCGGACGTTTATGGGATAAAAAAAAGCATTCCGAAATTCGGAATGCTTTTTATCGCTAGCTAATTAGTTTTTTGTAACGTTAGCTGCTTGTGGTCCGCGGTTTCCTTCAACGATTTCGAAAGAAACTTCTTGACCTTCTTCTAAAGTTTTGAAGCCTTCGCCTTGGATAGCTGAGAAATGTACGAATACGTCTTCTCCGCCTTCAACTTCGATGAAGCCAAAACCTTTTTCGCCGTTAAACCATTTAACTTTACCTGTTTGCATGTCATGTACCTCCTAAATAAAAATGAAACTATGAATCCACATGAAAAGGTGGATATAAAGGACATGAATGTATAACAAGCTTACAGCCTTTAATACAACGTGCTTTATTTCCGTACCACATTATGTAGCTCAATAGTGCTTTCACTATATCACGCTATATGAAAAACGTCAAATGAGAACACTTTCATTCCATCATTTTTTTATAATTTTAATATAATGTTGAATTTCCATCTCCTTACTTTATTTGAAAATTAACAAAACTAGAGTATTCTAATACTATTAAATTCTGTACAATATAAATATATATTACATATGAGGTGAAAAAAATGAAGGCACATGAAATCGAATATAAGTTATACGGTGACGATATGC
Source organism: Bacillus sp. FDAARGOS_235 (assembly GCF_002073415.2). Taxonomy (NCBI): domain Bacteria; kingdom Bacillati; phylum Bacillota; class Bacilli; order Caryophanales; family Bacillaceae; genus Bacillus; species Bacillus sp. FDAARGOS_235. The sequence goes on along the minus strand of NZ_CP020437.2, from coordinate 3,510,881 downwards.
AGTTCGTTGAAATTGAATTAGATCCAGAAGAGAGTGTTATCGCAGAAGCTGGGGCAATGATGATGATGGAAGACTACATCGAAATGGAGACAATTTTCGGTGATGGTTCTGGACCATCTAACGGTCTATTCGGAAAATTAATGGGGGCTGGTAAGCGTCTTGTTACAGGTGAAAGCATGTTTATGACTGTATTTACAAATACAGGTCACGGCAAACGCCACGTCTCATTTGCTGCTCCTTATCCTGGTAAAATTGTTCCTGTTGATTTAACAGAATATCAAGGGAAAATAGTTTGCCAAAAAGATGCGTTTCTTTGTGCTGCAAAAGGTGTTTCTATCGGAATTGAGTTTACTAAAAAAATAGGAACTGGTTTCTTTGGTGGTGAAGGTTTCATCATGCAGAAACTTGAAGGTGATGGTCTAGCTTTCATGCATGCAGGCGGAACTGTATATAAGCGCGAATTAAAACCCGGTGAGAAACTTCGCATTGATACAGGTTGTCTCGTTGCCATGACAAAAGACGTTAACTATGATATTGAATTTGTAGGAAAAGTAAAAACAGCTCTATTTGGCGGTGAAGGTTTATTCTTCGCAACGCTAGAAGGTCCTGGAACGGTTTGGATTCAGTCCTTAACACTTAGCCGCTTAGCAGCACGCCTTACGAGTCCAGCAGCTCAAAGCACCGGTGAAGGCAGTGTTTTAGGTGGACTTGGTCGTTTATTAGATGGAAAAGAGTAAAAGTGCCCTTATGGGGCGCTTTTTATTTAGGTGGACTACGCTTCCCCTCCCCCCTCATATAACTAAATGTTCCATCCTCATTTTCAAAACCCTCAAAAAGAATGAATCAAGTCCCTCACTGCATATATTTAACCATACCTTTTCTTAAGGAGGGCTTCCTTAATGCGTACTCCTTTATCCTTTGATAAAGACACTGCCATATTGTTAGCTTCTTGTTGTGAGTTAACGTATGAACAATATAAACAAAATGGGATTTTTGAAATACCAGATGGTTTTCAATATGTACAAGGTTTTCAAGGAAAAACCATTCAAATGACAGAATGGTTTGGATTCATATTAGAATCTGAGGATACAATTATTGTAGCTTTTCGGGGCACACAAACAGATACAGACTGGATTATCGATTCACTCGTCAACCAAAAGCCATACCCATATGCTTTAAACAGCGGAAATGTCCATAACGGCTTTCTTTCTATTTATGAATCTTGCCGAGATTCTATTATGGATATGCTCGTATCATTGCCAGCCCATAAAAAACTACTAGCTACCGGACATAGTTTAGGTGGTGCGCTTGCTACATTACACATATTAGATGCACGTATCAATACTGCCTTCGCACAGTATGGCCTTTATACATTCGCTTCTCCAAAAGTAGGAGATATCGCTTTTCGAAATTATTATAAACTACAAGTAGCTAGTAGCTTTCGTTTTGTAAATTTATTCGATGTCGTTCCACTTCTCCCTCCGCGAAACATAAATTTTAATGATCGTGATTGGGAATATGCCCACGTTCATCACAATATGACATTTACAAAAAATACAAAATCTATTACGAATAATCATTCCATGACAACATACAAAACATGTCTGACTTCTCATTTTTAACCAGTAAACAATTGGAAATTACACATTCGTATACTATAATAATATATGAATTTACTTTTGGATGAGGGGACCTTACATGTTAAAGTTTATCTTTGCACTTTTTCTCATTGTAATTTTTTCGGTTACAGGTTTCTTTACATTTTCATACTTTGCGACAGGAGAATATGGTGGAACAGGCATAATCTATACCGCTATCCCATTTCTTTCTTAAGCAAAATAAGTAAACCGAGCTTAGTCTCATTTAGCTCGGTTTACTTTGCGAAGCAATCGTATTCCTGTTTTAAAAGCGAATACACTTTAGAATCACTGTACGTATTATTCATTTTTACATTTTGCCTCAATGTACCTTCATATACCATTTTTAATTTTTGCATCACACGTTCAGAAGCTACATTTTTCACACTACATCTCCCTTCAATACGATTCAAATTTAATTCTTGAAAACCAACTTTTATAACTTGTTCTAACGCTTCAACAATAACTCCTTTCCCCCAATATGTTGGGCTAATTACAGCTCCAATCGATGCACTATTATGTGGCATAAGCCACATTCCACATGTTCCAATTACCTTTTGGTTATCATTCAGCATAATAGACCATATAAGAGCCTTACCATCTCGTATCGTTGTAAACATATTTTCTAATAAACGATGAGTTTCCTCTTTCGTTTTATGTACTTCCCTCGGTACATATGTAGCTGTTTCCGCATTAGAATATACTTCAAATAAATCAGCTGCATGTGCACCATGTATCTTCGTTAAAATTAATCTATTTGTTTTTAAATCTCCTTGTTCATACATACCCTTCATATGCCATTCACCACACTTCTGTATAATGAGTAAAAGTCCCTTCAAAAGGGACTTTTACTTAATGCTGTTTAACCGTATTACCAATACCCCAAATTTCATTACTGTACTGCAAAATCGTTCGATCGCTCGCAAAATGACCTGATTGTGCAATATTTAAAATCGACATTTCTAGCCATTTCGTTCGATTTTCATAAGTACGCCCTACAGCTTCTTGCCTTTCCGCATATGGACCAAAATCTCGCAAAACGAAATATTCATCATTTTGAATAACGAGAGAATCGTAAATTGCTTCAAATTCAGCTCCCGACTGTGCAAAGAAACCATTCGTTAACTGATCTACCACTTTTTTAATATGCATATTGTGGTGATAATAATCACTTGCACGATATCCACCATTTTGATAGTAATGAAGAACCTCTTCCGCCGTTAAACCGAAAATGAAACAGTTATCATCACCGACCCTGTCTTTTATTTCAATATTAGCTCCGTCTAATGTGCCGAGTGTAATCGCACCATTCATCATAAATTTCATATTTCCTGTTCCTGATGCTTCTTTACTCGCAGTTGAAATTTGTTCACTTACATCCGCCGCTGGGAATATATCTTCCGCTACAGAAACTCGATAGTTTTCTAGAAAGATAACTTTCATATATTGGCTTACGTACGGATCGTTATTTACTTTCCTTGCGAGTTCATTAATTAATTTAATAATTTTTTTCGCATAATAATAGCCAGGTGATGCTTTCGCTCCAAAAATAAAAGTACGCGGATAAAATGTAAAACTAGTATCCTCTTTCAAACGGTTATACAAATATAAAATATGAAGAACGTTTAATAATTGTCGCTTGTAAGCATGCAGTCTTTTTACTTGCACGTCAAAAATAGAATTTGGATCAATTATAACCCCCATTTTATTATGAATACGCTCCGCTAAAATCTCTTTACGCTCTTGTTTTACCTCTGCAAATTTCTCTTGGAAACTCGCATCATATTGAACTGTTTGCAACGCCTGCAGCTTAATCGGTTCTTTCTTCCACTCTGTTCCAATCGCCTCTGAAATAAGGTTCGTCAGCTGCGGATTTGCCTTCATTAACCAACGTCTATGAGCGATTCCATTCGTCTTATTATTAAACTTATCTGGATAAAACTCATAAAACAATCGCATTTCACGTTGCTTCAAAATTTCCGTATGAATTTTTGCTACACCGTTTACGCTATGGCTACCGACAATTGCTAAATGAGCCATTTTCACAAGATCATGTGCAATAATCGCCATATCTTCAATGCGATGCCATTCGTACGGATAACGTTCCCAAAGTTCATGACAGAAACGTTCATTAATCTCTTCAATAATCATATAAATTCTCGGTAATAACGGTTTAAAAATGTGAATTGGCCACTTCTCAAGCGCTTCTGATAACGTCGTATGATTCGTATAAGAAATCGTTTGCGTCGTTATGTGCCAAGCCTCTTCCCATGCTAGTTTTTCTTCATCTAATAAAATACGCATCAGTTCTGGAATCGCTAAAACCGGATGTGTATCATTAATATGAATCGCAATTTTTTCATGTAATTGACGAAGGTCACCATATCTTTCTCTATGCGTACGAACGATATTTTGTAAACTTGCTGATACGAGGAAATACTGTTGTTTTAAGCGAAGTATTTTCCCCTCTTCATGCGTATCATCTGGATATAAAAACTCCGATACCGCCTCTGTTTCACGCTTATATTTCAAAATATCTTTGCAGTTTTGCGGGAAAGGAACTGGTTCAGCATTCCAAAGCCTAAGCGTATTTACAGTACTCGTCTCATAGCCTACTACTGGAACATCATATGGTACCGCCATAATGACTTCTGCATTCGTATGCCTGAACTCTAAACGTCCATCCATTTCTAACGGCTCCACACTGCCAAAATAGCTTACTTCTACAGCTTGATCATGCCTTCTTACTTCCCATACATTTTCATGAAGAAGCCATTGTTCTGGAAACTCAACTTGATAACCATCAACAATTTTTTGATCAAACAAGCCATGTTTGTAACGAATCCCACAGCCGTGTCCTGGTAAGTTTAAAGATGCGAGTGAATCAAGAAAACAGGCTGCTAGACGTCCAAGCCCACCATTTCCAAGACCTGCATCTGCTTCCACCTCTTCTAACTCTTGCAAAGAAATCCCAAGCTCCGAAAGGCCCTGCTCACATACATCCCTGATGCCTAAATTTAAAATGTTACTTCCAAGCAAACGTCCAAGTAAAAACTCAATGGATAAGTAATACATTTGCTTTTGCTCTCCAGACCGATAGCTTTCGTTCGTTGCAATCCATTGACTATTCATATACTCACGTACCATGTACCCAAGCGTATTATATTGATCACGAGTTGTAGAGTCTTTGAAACTTTTCCCATACATCGTCTCTAACTTTTCTAGAAAGGCTGATTTGAAACTTTCAACATGAGTAAACATTTTTTCACCACCTACATGTTATTCCATGAGACTTTTATACAATTTCTTATAAGCAAGAGCTGATTTCTCCCAACTATAATCTTCAGTCATCGCTTGTGTTACAAGCTGTTCCCATACCGGCTTCTCGTGATAAAATTCAATTGCACGGCGAACCGTATACAACATGTCATGTGCATTGAAGTTCGTAAAACTGAAACCATTTCCTTCTCCTGTTTCTTCATCATAAGATTGTACAGTATCGTTTAATCCACCTGTTTCTCTTACAATCGGAATCGTACCGTACGCTAATGCGATAAGTTGTCCAAGTCCACACGGTTCAAACAGTGACGGCATTAAAAATAGATCGCTTCCCGCATACACTTGATGCGCAAGCTCCTCATTAAATCCGATATATACCTTCACCTTCTCTGGATACTCATATGCCATCCATTCAAAGAACTGCTCGTATTCTGAATCACCGGATCCTAAAATAATACATTGTACATCTTCTTCCATTATTTCACGGAATACAGTACGTACTAAATCAAGACCTTTTTGTTTCGTTAATCTCGTGACCATTGCAATAATTGGTGTATCCTCTTTTTCTGGCAAACCAAAATAACGCTGCAATGCACGTTTATTTTCATTTTTTTCATATAATGACTCTGCATCATACTGAGCTGTAATATACGAGTCCGTTTCTGGGTTATATACGCTCGTGTCAATTCCATTTACAATGCCACTCAGCTTATCATTATATTTTCGTAGCAATCCATCTAATTTCTCACCGAAAAACTCATATTGTATTTCTTCTTTATATGTCGGGCTAACCGCTGTAATTTGATCAGAAGCGATAATACCGCCTTTCATAAAGTTCACATTTCCATAAAACTCTAGCTGCTCACTATGAAAATATTCATCACCAAGCTCTAACAGGTCGTACATCACTTCAGGAGAAAATACACCTTGGAACTGCAGGTTATGAATTGTATATACCGTTTTAATACGCTCATATAATGGGTTGTCTTGATACTTTTCGCGAAGTAAGAAATTAACCATAGCGGTATGCCAATCATGGCTATGAAGAACATCCACTTCAAAATCAAGATGCGGAATACACTCTAAAACTGCCTTCGAAAAATAAGAAAAACGCTCTCCGTCATCATAATGACCGTACAAAGAATCCCTCTTAAAATAATATTCATTGTCTATTAAATAATACGTAATCCCGTCTTGCTCACCTTTTAAAATTCCGCAATATTGATTTCTCCAGCCAAGAGGAACGTTAATTACTTTATGAAGCGTACATCCATCTCTTAATTTTTGCGGAATAAGACTATAATTCGGAAGTATAATACGTACATTCACACCTAATTTTTTAAGCTCTTTTGGGAGCGCACCTGCTACATCAGCTAATCCTCCCGATTTAACAAACGGTACACATTCTGATACTGCAAATAAAATATTCACTTGTTGTCCCACTGCTCGAAAAGCATATATTACTCTTCTTGCAGCTTCCTCCCTTCGAGTTTTCATTTAAATTAAAACTTTAATCAGTGGAGGAAAGCCCCCCACTGATTCTTCAAGAATAACTATTAATCGTACTGTTTTGAATGCTTCCTTTTTCTACAACGTACGGCTCATCGGTGTTTCCTTTTAAAACGACACCGTCACCAATTTTCACGTCTTTATCAATAATAACACCGTCTATTATACAGTTATCTCCAATTTGGCTCTTTTGCATAATAATACTATTACGAACAATTGAACCTTTTCCAATTTTAACAGAACGGGAAACAACACTGTTTTCTACTTCCCCTTCAATAATACTGCCATTTGCAATCATTGTATTTTTCACGACTGCACCCTTTAGGTAACGAGTTGGTGGCTCATCTTTTACTTTCGTAAAAATCGGTGCTTCTTTCTTAAATAATTGCTTCCAAATAGCAGGTTGCAAAATTTCTAAGCTATGTTTATAGTAACTTTCAATCGAGTCAATAATAGCTACATATCCTGTATGCTCATACGTAGCAATATGCAGTGATTTTCCGCGCTTTTCTCTCACTACATCAAATAAACTGTATTGCTCCACATCTTTATATGTCTCAAATAAATCTAACAATAATTGTTTCTTTAACACGTATGTTTGAAGCGAAACCCCTTCATGGCAAACTTCAGTAATATCAGCTGCCGTATGTATATGCCGCTCTAACACCGCCTGGAAATTTAATGCTGTTACGAGATGGCTATTCGTAATAACAACGTATTCTTCTCTGCTTCTTAGAAAATAATCAATATGTCTTCTAAAATGTGCAAAAGATCCAAACTCATCTTGGTCACATTGGCAATTTGGTGGGAATAAAAACAATCCGTCACGTTTTCTATCTAAATCCCACTGTTTCCCTGAACCAACATGGTCCATTAACGAACGGTTTTTATGGCTTGTAAAAACCGCCACACTATGAATATTAGAATTCACCATATTGGAAAGCATGAAATCAATGAGTCGATAACGGCCCCCAAACGGTAGCGCCGCTAGTGAACGATGCCCTGTTACTTTCTGTAAGGAAGTAAAACTTCCCGTTGCATTAATAATTCCTAACATTTTTTCTCCCATTCATTTCATCCCCCTTTTCTATTTCCCTTCAGCAATTAATACTACATCGTCAACATTTTTTTCTGGACGAATGATTGTTCCATCTTCAATAACCATTTCCGATCCAACAATTGCTCTTTCAATCACAACATTTTTCCCAATCTTCGCTCCTGGCATAACGACGGAATCAATAACCATACTACCTTCTTCCACCGTCACCCCTTGGAATAAGACAGAATGCTTCACGTCCCCTTCAATGACGCACCCTTCGTTAATCAGTGATTCTTCCACTTTTGCCTTTTCCGCAATATATTGAGGCGGTTCGTTTGGATTGACAGAATAAATACGCCAGTTACGATCATTTAAATTCAATGATGTTTCATCGCGAAGTAAATCCATATTCGCTTCCCATAAGCTTTTCACTGTTCCAACATCTTTCCAATATCCTTCAAACGGATACGCCATTAGCTTCTTCCCTTCATCTAATAAAAGCGGAAGTACATCTTTTCCGAAATCATTACTAGATTCAGGATTTCTTGCATCCATTTCTAAATACTCTTTCAAAATTGCCCAGTTAAAAATATAGATTCCCATTGATGCAAGATTACTTCTTGGAAATTGCGGTTTCTCTTCAAACTCAACAATTTCCATCTCTTCATTCGTATTCATAATGCCAAAGCGACTCGCTTCATCCCAAGGCACTTCAATAACAGAAATCGAAACGTCCGCTTCTTTCTCAACATGGTAATCTAGCATTTTACTGTAATCCATTTTATAAATATGATCGCCTGATAAAATAAGGACATACTCTGGTTCGTACTGACTTAAATAGTTTAAGTTTTGATAAATGGCACTTGCTGTACCTGTGTACCACTTCACACCTGAAGACTCCGCATAAGGAGGTAATACTGTGACTCCACCGTTTACTCGGTCTAAATCCCAAGCATTGCCGATTCCGATATAATTATGAAGTTCGAGCGGTTGATACTGCGTCAAAATCCCAACCGTTTCAATACCAGAATTCGCACAATTACTTAACGTAAAATCAATAATGCGATATTTACCACCAAATGGAACAGCTGGCTTGGCTAAATTTTTTGTCAATGCACTTAAACGACTACCTTTTCCCCCTGCTAGTAACATTGCTACGCACTTTTGTTTTTGAGCCATCTTGTTTTTTGCTCCCCTTTCTAGTCTTCACTGGTCGTAATATGGATACGCCAAATGGTGGAATTGTAATTTCTACATGTGCCTCTTGATTATGGTACGGTTCTAGAGTCGCCTTAAGACGTTTTTTATTCACTTGCCCCGAGCCGCCATATTGCTCCGCATCACTGTTTAAAATCTCGTTATAATACTCGAAATCTGGCACACCTACTTTATAGTTTTCATATGTAGCTTTCGTAAAATTACATACGACAACTAACGCATCTTCTTGTTTATCTCCTTGGCGAATAAACGAGAAAATACTTTGCTCATTATTATTAGCATCAATCCACTGAAATCCTTCAGGTGAATGATCAAGCTGCCAAAGTGGTTTTGAGCGCTTATACAATGCTATGAGCTCTTTAAAGTAATCATGCATATAACGATGCATTTCAAAATCATGTAAATTCCAATCTAAATCTTCAAGGTCTTTCCACTCATCAAACTGCCCAAATTCTCCTCCCATGAAAAGTAATTTCTTTCCTGGATGAGTAAATAAATATCCATATAATAAACGAAGCTGAGCAAACTTATCCCAGTAATCTCCTGGCATTTTATTTAATAACGACTTTTTCCCGTGAACGACTTCATCATGAGAAAGCGGTAATATGAAGTTTTCAGAGTAAGCATATAGTAAAGAGAATGTTATTTTCTCATGAATATACTTCCTGTATTCAGGTGCACACTCCATATATTTCAGCACGTCATTCATCCAGCCCATATTCCATTTGTAATTGAATCCAAGTCCACCTTCATAAGTTGGAGCTGTTACAAGTGGCCAAGCTGTTGAATCTTCTGCTGTCATAAGAAAGTCTTCATCCTCTGCAAATACCGCTTCATTTAACTCTCGTAAAAATGAAACAGCGTGCTCATTACTTTGCTCCTGTCCTTCTTTATTCCAGTACAACATATTCGCAACTGCATCCACCCTGAAACCGTCAATATGGAAATATCTCATCCAAAATAACGCATTTGAAATTAAGAAATTACGTACTTCCCTTTTTCCTAAATCAAAATTGACAGTTCCCCATACTTGGTTTTCTTGTACATCCTTATCTTTATATTCATAAGTCGGTGTCCCATCAAACAAATATAGACCGTGAGCATCTTTACAAAAATGCCCCGGCACCCAATCTAAAATGACACCGATTCCATATTTATGACATTCATCGACAAAATACATCAAATCATGTGGTGTGCCGAATCTACTCGTTGCTGCATAATATCCCGTCCCTTGATATCCCCAAGAACGATCATATGGATGCTCAACAAGCGGCATGATTTCAATATGTGTAAATTGATGTTCCACCACATACGGAATGAGTTCTTCTACCATTTCCCTATAAGAATACAGCGTTCCATCTTCTTTCTTCTTCCAGGAACCGAAATGTAATTCATAAACTGTCATCGCTTCTTTATAAACCGGCTTTTTCTTTTTCTTACGACTCCAGTTTTTATCATTCCATTCGTATCCCCTCATATCAAAAACTACAGATGCCGTATTCGGTCTTACTTCTGCATATACAGCGTACGGATCTGCCTTAAAAATGACGTCACCAGCCATCGTTTCAATCGCATATTTATATATTTCCCTTTCTTCAATATGCGGTATAAACAAGGACCAAATTCCCTCTTCTGTCTCTTGTAGCATCTTATGTTGCTCATAATCCCATTCATTAAAATCGCCAACAACACTCATTGCTTTCGCATGAGGAGCCCATACTGTAAATCGTACCCCTCGCATCTCATCTTCCGTCACAATATGTGCGCCAAAGATGCTATAACTCTCATAGTACTTTTCTGTATGAAACTCATCTCGTTTCACTTTTTCACAATTTATTACACTCAATATGCTCACCTCACTAAGATGACAGAATTTTTTATACTTTAACTATTTCTGCAAAAAACTGTGATATCCTTGTTAATTTATAAAAAATATTCGTTTTTTTCTTAAAAACGTTGGTTTTTCTTCACATTTCCGTGTAAAATATCGAATTTTGACGAATATTCATTGCAAACGCTTCATTTTCCCCTATCTTTTTTACTATCATTTTTTCTCAACCTCTATTTTATTAGGTTTAGCCTATTTTTCATGCTATTTTCTACTTAAAACCGCAGCAAAACAATCTGTCATAAAAAAATATTTCTCAATATTTTTTGTCATAATTTTATTGAAATGCAAAATTCATCAGCATATACTCGTTCTCAATAAAGAACATTACACTTTCGTAAATATAATTCATACTAGAATACTGTGTTTACTTTACGAACGTTTCATAAAAAATCATATTAGGGGGCTTTCTTAGGTCATTGAAACAAAAAGTAGGAATGGGAGTTGTCACAGCAACGCTTGGCTTATCACTTACATGCGGCGGTGTATTCGCCTACTTCAGTGATTCTGAAACATCTAGTAACTCATTTCAAGCTGGAACACTAGATCTTTCTATTAATCCAAGTGTAATCGTTGATGTGAAAGATTTAAAGCCAGGTGACTTTATTGAAAAAAATTTCACGCTTGAAAATAAAGGGTCATTGGATATTGCAAAAGTAGCACTTGAAACATCCTATGAAGTTACAGATGCAAAGCTAAATAATGACGGTGAAGATTTAGGCGACCACATTATCGTAAAGTTTCTAGTGAATGATGGAAAGCCATCGAATCCAAACGATGATCATGAAATTTTGTGGGAAACAAAACTATCAAAATTAAAAACTATGAAACCTGAGGATGTAGCTACATCTTTAGAACGTCATAACTTAATAGACGGTATTACATCTGGTGAAACAGATTATTTACACGTGCTCTTCTCCTTTGAAGACAACGACCAAGACCAAGATCAAAATAAATTCCAAGGTGATTCCTTACAGCTAAACTGGACATTCCATGCCGAGCAAACAAAAGGCGTGGAGAAATAATTTTTAAAATACAAATTACCGGAGGCCTATAAAGGTTTAAACATTACGCAAGAAGCGAACGGAGTTATGTATTATGACTATTCTCCATACTTGCATAAGTTTTTACCTATTAATGCAGATGGTGACTTTAAAGTTGGCATTACCCCTGAATCCTTTAAAGTAGAAGGACCAATGAACACAGGCGTATATATTTTCGATTATGCAACTGCAGGTCCTGATTATCCAAGCGGTGTAAATAACTATTGGTTTATCCCACAAGGTGCTCAATATGCGAAAACTAGTTATGATAAAAAAGAAGTATACAAAAATGATGAACTTACTGTAACACTAAACGCAAAACACGTAAAACAATTTGTTGCAGGGGAATTTAACGTAAAATTCCTAGAGAAAAATTTCAAATTTGCAAATGCGAAATTGAATCCTGCTTTTGAAAAGCTACTTTCTGAAAAAGGTGTAATCGCAAAAGTGAATGAGCCGAAATTAGAAGCCGGTTCTGTTACAATAGGCGGATCTATCGATGATAAAAACTTCGCCGGATTAGATGGTGATTTCCCGTTCATTGATGTAACTTTCAAAGTAGAAAATGATGAATTTTATGAAGCAAATGCCCAATTAGAATCACCAATTTTTGTTTACTGGAAACAAGGTGAAACAGAACCGAATAGAATGCGTGTACTTCAAGATCAAACATTCTCAGTTATGTCCTTAAACTCACTAGTAGAAGGAAATATTAAACCTGGTGCATTCTTAAATGAACGTGGATATTTAGATGAAAAGCTCGATTATACAAAGCTTGGTGTAAAAGTATATGCAACTGATTCTTACCGTCATAAATTTGAAGGCTCACTAGATAAATACGGATACTTCAAACTGAATGGACTTCCTGTTAATAATCGTGACTATAATTTATACTTAGAAGTACCAGGGCATTTAACAAGCCGTCTAACAACAAAATTAGGTACTGAAAAAGATGGTAAGCTACTTGGCCAATATTATTATGCACGACCTGATGAAAACCTTGCCGGTGATGTAAATGGTGATAAAGTCATTGATATTAAAGATGCTGAAATTATCGCTAGCAACTATGGTAAAAAAGGAGTATCTGTAAAAGGCGGCGACCTTAATAGCGACGGAATTGTCGATGAAAAAGACATTCGTTTCGTTGAAAAGAACTTCTTGAAAAAAGGACCAGATGCATCTAAAGCACAAACAGCTGTAGAAAAATCAAAAAGCGGTACACTCGCAGATATTTTAAAGAAATTGGGCTTAACGCCTAAAAAATAATAAAGTGAAACTTTAATCAGTGGGGGGTTTGTTCATCCCCACTGATTATTAGCCCACACCAATCGGGGTCTTACTGCCCGGCAAATAGCGGGATAAAAAAGAGCACTCTACGTAAAGTAGAGTGCTCTTTTTCTATAAACGACCCTTATCCAGCAAAAGGGGTATATTGGGGATATACAAGGGAAACCGGAAAAGGAATTTATATTAAATTATATAAGTTCAGAGGTAAGAAGCAGTTTCCCACCTCTGAATTATTTAGCAATTATTATAGTACTGGTGCCATTGTTTCTTTTAATACTTTTACAGAATGAGCGAATTTCACTTTTTCTTCTTCATTTAGCTCAAGTTCTACAATTTCACGTACACCTTCGCGGTTAATTACAGCTGGAACACCTACGTAAGCATCTTTCTCACCGTATTGACCTTCAAGGTATGCAGATACAGTTAATACGCTGTTCTCGTTGTTTAAGATTGCTTTAGTTACACGAAGTAGTGACATACCGATTCCGTAGTAAGTTGCACCTTTACGCTCGATGATATGATAAGCTGCATCACGTACGTTTTCGAAAATTTTATCTAAGTCTTCTTGATTGTACTGTTCGTTGTTAGCTAAGATTGTTTCTAGTTTTTGTACACCGATAGTAGCGTGGCTCCATACTGGAAGTTCAGTATCACCGTGCTCACCAACGATGTAAGCATGAACGTTACGTGGATCTACATCTAAGTAGTCACCTAACATGTAACGGAAACGAGCAGAGTCTAAAGTTGTACCAGAACCGATTACGCGCTCTTTTGGTAGACCAGATTCTTTCCAAGTTACGTAAGTTAAAATGTCAACTGGGTTAGTTGCGATTAAGAAGATTCCATCGAATCCGCTATCCATAATACCGCGAACGATTTGTTTAAAGATCTTTGTATTTTTCTCAACTAAGTCTAAACGAGTTTCACCTGGTTTTTGTGGTAATCCCGCAGTGATAACTACTAAATCTGCATCTTTACAATCTGCATAGCTACCGCTCCAAACTTTTGTTGGTGATGGAGAGAATGGTACCGCATGGCTTAAGTCCATTGCTTCCCCTTCTGCTTTTGCTTCATTAACATCTACAAGTACGAATTCTTCAGCTACACCTTGGTTGATCATTGAGTAAGCGTAACTACAACCTACAGCTCCTGTTCCTACTAATACTACACGATTGATACCTTTTTTCATGTTAATTTCCCCTCTCTATTGTTCACATATATTTTTTTATGATTGTTTAAGTAATTAATTAAAATACTAATTTAATGTTGTTTAACTTCTTTACATTCATATTGTAGCACGTATCATTGTGAATTACTTCACAATTTATGGCCTATTTGTGAACTTTTTCACATAGAGTGTAAAGTTATTGGAATAGGTGTGGAATCCATTTCAATGGAGACGTTTTCTTTAGATTGTGAAAGGGTTTTTCTTATGGTTTTTGTCGATAAGTGAAATTATATCGGCGATTATTAGAATATATCGACCGTAACTTCAAATATATCAGCGATTATTGAAATTTATCGATCGTAACTCAAATTATATCAGCGATTTTTGCAATATATCGACTTACCGACAAAACTCGACAATAATGACAACATAAAAAGCTGTCTCCAGTAGATTACTTATTGGGAGACAGCTTCTTCTATATATTATTTATTTTCCGCAGTAGCCCCTAAAACAGCAGCTTTTACGTAATTTTGACCGTTTAATTTTTGTAAATCCACAGCCGTTCCCGTCACAACAACACCGATAACTTTTACATCTTGCTCACTTGGTTTTATTTTCTTTCCTTTTAGGTAGTCATATATACGTTCATATTCCTCATAATACTTTCCCTTTTGCTCCAGTCCATTTTGAATTGCTAAAAGAAAATCTTTTTCCGTTCCATTTCCAAATTCAATATCACCTGGTTTTGCTTTAAAACCGTACACATTATAAGCACTTTCGGTCATATCATCAATAGAATATGATTTTTTATCATCATACGTATCTACCCAATACCAAACAGGATGCACCCCTTCTGGAAGTATCTCTTTTATTTCAGACACTTTATACGGTTTATCAAAAGATATAGCCAATTCAGCTACTTTCTTTTCATCTTTTATTTTCTCTATATCATTTATATAACGATTATATGAAGCAAATGGGAGATAAAACTGCATCTCTCTTTCCATCGTTTGATTATTATACAATTCACTTGTCTTATTAATACGTTCATTCCCCATTACAACATTATCTGATATTGTTAATGGATTTACATTCGATAATCGGCGAAATGTATTCCAAACTTTATACTCATACACTTCATCTTCCCACTTAACAGGTTTCCCTTCAATAACCTTATATGTTTTATACTCTACTGTGCTTTTAAATAAACCGTTAGAAGTAATTGCTACGCCTCTTTCCGTATTAGGTCTTGTAATTTGTCTTATCATATTTAAGTCACGATCCATAGTTAAGTAAGCTCTATTGTTCAATTGTGAAATTACTATTATAAAACCAAAGAATAGAACAATAAAAAGTGAAATCGAAATTACTGTAATTTTTAATAATTGTCTTCGCTTCGCCTTCTTCAACATTTTTGATACTTTACTTGAATCTATATCAAAATCGAAATCATCTCTGCTCATCTTCAAACCTCCCATACAGCTTTTTAAACTCATTGCGAGCCCTATACAAAGAAACACGTACGGTCTCTTCTTTCATCTCTAATACGGTTGCTATCTCCTTATATGAGAGTTCATAGTCATACTTTAATAAAAGAATATGTTTATATACTGGATTCATCTTTCCAAGTATGCTTTGTATTTCTACTTGAAGCTCTTTTCTTAAAAGTGGTTCATCTAATCCTTTTGCTCCAATTAATTGAACAGATTCAATCGGGATTTGTTCAATACGCTGTTGCCTTCTTGCTAGATCACGATGCCTATTAATCGCAACTTGAAATAACCATGTTTTTATATACGTAATTTTCATATTCGGTATAGATACTAATGCCTTATGTATCGTGTCTTGAACGATATCTTCTGCTTCTACTGGTGGTACTCCAATTTTAAGTAAATACCTATAAATGCTTTTAGATGTTTCTATAATGATTTTTTCATACTCCATCGCTCTCTCCTTTCTATTAGTTAGACGATTCAAATAGAAAAAAGTATACAAGAAATCCATAAAAAAAAGCAGACTATCCAAAGCCCACTTTTACACAACAAAAAAGAGATAGCAGATTATGCTATCTCTTTTAGTATGACCCGTACGGGATTCGAACCCGTGTTACCGCCGTGAAAGGGCGGTGTCTTAACCACTTGACCAACGGGCCAATTCTGGCAGAGAAGAAGGGATTCGAACCCTCGCACCGCGTTCGCGATCTACTCCCTTAGCAGGGGAGCCCCTTGAGCCACTTGGGTACTTCTCTATAATATGGCTCCGCAGGTAGGACTCGAACCTACGACCGATCGGTTAACAGCCGATAGCTCTACCACTGAGCTACTGCGGAACAATTATGGTGGGCCTAAATGGACTCGAACCATCGACCTCACGCTTATCAGGCGTGCGCTCTAACCAGCTGAGCTATAGGCCCATAATTGAAAAGCGGGTGAAGAGAATCGAACTCTCGACCAGAGCTTGGAAGGCTCTTGTTTTACCACTAAACTACACCCGCATTAAATTGTAAATGGTGAGCCATGAAGGATTCGAACCTTCGACCCTCTGATTAAAAGTCAGATGCTCTACCAACTGAGCTAATGGCTCATTTTGAAAGTGGTGCCGGCTAGAGGACTTGAACCCCCAACCTACTGATTACAAGTCAGTTGCTCTACCAATTGAGCTAAGCCGGCTTGCGATTTCAAAATGGTGGCTCGGGACGGAATCGAACCGCCGACACGAGGATTTTCAGTCCTCTGCTCTACCGACTGAGCTACCGAGCCTTTATGTAAAAAAATGGCGGTCCCGACCGGGGTCGAACCGGCGATCTCCTGCGTGACAGGCAGGCATGTTAACCACTACACCACGGGACCATTTGGTTGCGGGGACAGGATTTGAACCTGCGACCTTCGGGTTATGAGCCCGACGAGCTACCGTGCTGCTCCACCCCGCGATGATAAAATATTTAATTTAGAAAAAATGGAGGAGGTAGAGGGATTCGAACCCCCGCGCGACTCTCGCCGCCTGTCGGTTTTCAAGACCGATCCCTTCAGCCGAACTTGGGTATACCTCCGAGATATAAACTTTGAGTGGTGGACCTTGTAGGACTCGAACCTACGACCGGACGGTTATGAGCCGTCTGCTCTAACCAGCTGAGCTAAAGGTCCTTATGGTAGCGGCGGAGGGGATCGAACCCCCGACCTCACGGGTATGAACCGTACGCTCTAGCCAGCTGAGCTACACCGCCATAAGTAATATAAAAATAAGTGGAGCCTAGCGGGATCGAACCGCTGACCTCCTGCGTGCAAGGCAGGCGCTCTCCCAGCTGAGCTAAGGCCCCATGTTTTTGGGAATATCGGGAAGACAGGATTTGAACCTGCGACCCCCTGGTCCCAAACCAGGTGCTCTACCAAGCTGAGCCACTTCCCGTTAATAAAAGCGCGCCCGAGAGGAGTCGAACCCCTAACCTCTTGATCCGTAGTCAAACGCTCTATCCAATTGAGCTACGGGCGCATATGGTGCCGAGGGCGGGGGTCGAACCCGCACGGTGGTCACCCACCGCAGGATTTTAAGTCCTGTGCGTCTGCCTGTTCCGCCACCCCGGCATGTCATATTGAAAATTGGAGCGGAAGACGGGATTCGAACCCGCGACCCCAACCTTGGCAAGGTTGTATTCTACCACTGAACTACTTCCGCAAGACATGTTATGAGATATTTTATTAAAAGTGCGGGTGAAGGGAGTCGAACCCCCACGCCAAAGGCGCCAGATCCTAAGTCTGGTGCGTCTGCCAATTCCGCCACACCCGCATATTAATTTATTTAAGAAAAAATGGGGCGACTGATGGGAATCGAACCCACGAATGCCGGAGCCACAATCCGGTGCGTTAACCACTTCGCCACAACCGCCATAGTTACTGGTGCCGACTAGAGGACTTGAACCCCCAACCTACTGATTACAAGTCAGTTGCTCTACCAATTGAGCTAAGTCGGCTAAATGGTGGAGGATGACGGGATCGAACCGCCGACCCCCTGCTTGTAAGGCAGGTGCTCTCCCAGCTGAGCTAATCCTCCATTTGCCTGGCAACGTCCTACTCTCACAGGGACAAGGTCCCAACTACCATCGGCGCTAGAGAGCTTAACTTCCGTGTTCGGTATGGGAACGGGTGTGACCTCTCTGCCATCATTACCAGACTGTATTCATTTAAGACAAGAATTATTGTAACTTATTTAACTTTTAAAGTCAACAAGTTTTTTATATTCTTTCAAAACTAGATAACATTGCTTCATATTATATGGTTAAGTCCTCGATCTATTAGTATTCGTCAGCTCCACATGTCACCATGCTTCCACCTCGAACCTATCAACCTGATCATCTTTCAGGGATCTTACTAGCTTACGCTATGGGAAATCTCATCTTGAGGGGGGCTTCATGCTTAGATGCTTTCAGCACTTATCCCTTCCGCACATAGCTACCCAGCTATGCCCTTGGCAGAACAACTGGTACACCAGCGGTGCGTCCATCCCGGTCCTCTCGTACTAAGGACAGCTCCTCTCAAATTTCCTACGCCCACGACGGATAGGGACCGAACTGTCTCACGACGTTCTGAACCCAGCTCGCGTACCGCTTTAATGGGCGAACAGCCCAACCCTTGGGACCGACTACAGCCCCAGGATGCGATGAGCCGACATCGAGGTGCCAAACCTCCCCGTCGATGTGGACTCTTGGGGGAGATAAGCCTGTTATCCCCGGGGTAGCTTTTATCCGTTGAGCGATGGCCCTTCCATGCGGAACCACCGGATCACTAAGCCCGACTTTCGTCCCTGCTCGACTTGTAGGTCTCGCAGTCAAGCTCCCTTATGCCTTTGCACTCTACGAATGATTTCCAACCATTCTGAGGGAACCTTTGGGCGCCTCCGTTACACTTTAGGAGGCGACCGCCCCAGTCAAACTGCCCACCTGACACTGTCTCCCGGGTCGATAAGACCCGTAGGTTAGAATTTCAATACAGTCAGGGCGGTATCCCACCAGCGCCTCCACCGAAGCTAGCGCTCCGGTTTCAATGGCTCCCGCCTATCCTGTACAAACTGTACCAAAATTCAATATCAGGCTACAGTAAAGCTCCACGGGGTCTTTCCGTCCTGTCGCGGGTAACCTGCATCTTCACAGGTACTATAATTTCACCGAGTCTCTGGTTGAGACAGTGCCCAAATCGTTACACCTTTCGTGCGGGTCGGAACTTACCCGACAAGGAATTTCGCTACCTTAGGACCGTTATAGTTACGGCCGCCGTTTACTGGGGCTTCAGTTCAGAGCTTCGCTTACGCTAACCCCTCTCCTTAACCTTCCAGCACCGGGCAGGTGTCAGCCCCTATACTTCGCCTTACGGCTTCGCAGAGACCTGTGTTTTTGCTAAACAGTCGCTTGGGCCTATTCACTGCGGCTTTCCGTTAAGAAAGCACCCCTTCTCCCGAAGTTACGGGGTCATTTTGCCGAGTTCCTTAACCAGAGTTCTCTCGCACACCTTAGGATTCTCTCCTCGCCTACCTGTGTCGGTTTGCGGTACAGGCACCTTTTATCTCGCTAGAAGCTTTTCTTGGCAGCGGGGAATCAAAGACTTCGCTCCATAAGGAGCTTCCCCATCACAGCTCAGCCTTCACGATAAGCGGATTTACCTACTTATCAGCCTAACTGCTTGGACGTGCACAACCAATCGCACGCTTCTTCTATCCTTCTGCGTCCCTCCATTGCTCAAACGATAAAGAGGTGGTACAGGAATATCAACCTGTTGTCCATCGCCTACGCCTGTCGGCCTCGGCTTAGGTCCTGACTAACCCTGAGCGGACGAGCCTTCCTCAGGAAACCTTAGGCATTCGGTGGACGGGATTCTCACCCGTCTTTCGCTACTCATACCGGCATTCTCACTTCTAAGCGCTCCACCAGTCCTTCCGGTCTGACTTCACTGCACTTAGAACGCTCCCCTACCACTGATACCATTGGTATCAATTCGCAGCTTCGGTGGTGTATTTAGCCCCGGTACATTTTCGGCGCAGAGTCACTCGACTAGTGAGCTATTACGCACTCTTTAAATGGTGGCTGCTTCTAAGCCAACATCCTAGTTGTCTAAGCAACTCCACATCCTTTTCCACTTAATACACACTTTGGGACCTTAGCTGGCGATCTGGGCTGTTTCCCTCTTGACTACGGATCTTATCACTCGCAGTCTGACTCCTAAGGATAAGTCATTGGCATTCGGAGTTTGACTGAATTCGGTAATCCGATGAGGACCCCTAGTTCAATCAGTGCTCTACCTCCAAGACTCTTACACTTAAGGCTAGCCCTAAAGCTATTTCGGGGAGAACCAGCTATCTCCAGGTTCGATTGGAATTTCTCCGCTACCCACACCTCATCCCCGCACTTTTCAACGTGCGTGGGTTCGGGCCTCCATTCAGTGTTACCTGAACTTCACCCTGGACATGGGTAGATCACCTGGTTTCGGGTCTACGACCACGTACTAAACGCCCTATTCAGACTCGCTTTCGCTGCGGCTCCGTCTCTTCAACTTAACCTCGCACGGGATCGTAACTCGCCGGTTCATTCTACAAAAGGCACGCCATCACCCATTAACGGGCTCTGACTATTTGTAGGCACACGGTTTCAGGATCTCTTTCACTCCCCTTCCGGGGTGCTTTTCACCTTTCCCTCACGGTACTGGTTCACTATCGATCACTAGGGAGTATTTAGCCTTGGGAGATGGTCCTCCCAGATTCCGACGGAATTTCACGTGTTCCGCCGTACTCAGGATACATTCAAGAGAGAACGAAGTTTCGACTACGGGG
>NZ_CP020437.2:2920000-3487500 GCF_002073415.2 Bacillus sp. FDAARGOS_235 | reverse complement strand
ACTCAAACTAGGTCTCTCGGCTATTTTAGGATTCGCCATCGGTTTAGAACGTGAATTAAAACGTAAACCACTTGGTTTAAAGACTTGTTTAGTTATCTCTATTATTAGTTGCCTCCTCACTATTGTTTCTATTAAAGCAGCTTACAATTTACCACATACCGACCATATGAATATGGACCCCCTTCGACTTGCTGCTCAAATTGTATCAGGAATTGGTTTTTTAGGTGCAGGTGTTATTTTACGAAGAGGAAACGATAGTATTGCTGGGCTAACGACCGCCGCCATGATTTGGGGTGCTTCTGGTATTGGCATTGCCGTTGGAGCTGGTTTCTATATTGAAGCGATTTTCGGAATGTGCTTCCTTATGATTAGTGTAGAACTTATACCATTAACGATGAAATTTATAGGACCTAGGTCATTTCGTCAACGTGATATCGCAGTGAAACTTGTTGTACGAAATATGGACAATATCCCGATCGTAATTGAAGAAATAAAAGAAATGGATATAAAAGTTAAGAACATGAAGCTCAAAACATTGGAAAATGGTTCGCACTATTTACATTTAAAATTGTCTATCGATCAAAAAAGACATACTGCTGATGTTTATTATGCTCTTCAACACCTTGAAAGTGTTCAACAAACTGAAGTTGAAAGTATGTAATAGAAAACAAACTCTCTTTTAAATTAGAGAGTTTTTCTTTTTTCTATAATGGTAACAATGAATGTAGTCCTGCAAAGTAAGGAGGAATTAGCAATTGAAATCCCGTCCAAATTTAGTAGATACATTTCGTGATTCCATTATTTTTCGTTTAATTTGCTTTATTGTTGTACTTACTGCTTTTTCCGGCTTTCTTATACATAGATTAGAACCATCGCACTTCACCACATGGTTTGATGGAATTTGGTGGTCAATCGTTACAATTTTCACTGTTGGCTATGGTGACTTTGCCCCACATACACTAATAGGCAAACTCATCGGTATGAGTATTATTTTATTTGGAACCGGTTTTTGTTCTTATTATATGGTTCTATTCGCCACTGATATGATTAATAAACAATATATGAAAGTTAAAGGAGAAGAAGCTGCGACTGCTAGCGGTCATATGATTATTGTCGGCTGGAACGAACGGGCAAAACATGTTGTAAAACAAATGCACATCTTACAACCAAACCTTGATATCGTTTTAATTGATGAAACACTTTCTTTACTTCCAAAACCATTTCATCATTTAGAGTTTATAAAAGGTTGTCCACATCACGATCAAACGTTATTAAAAGCTAACATTACAACGGCACACACCATATTAATAACGGCTGATAAAGAAAAAAATGAAAGCTTAGCTGATACACAGTCCATCTTAAATATTTTAACTGCAAAAGGACTTAATCCAAACATTCATTGCATCGCTGAACTTCTTACTTCGGATCAAATTCAAAATGCAACGAGAGCTGGTGTATCAGAAATTATAGAAGGAAATAAATTAACGAGCTATGTATTTACCGCTTCTCTTTTATTTCCTTCTATTTCAGGTGTACTATTCTCACTTTACGATGAAATCTCTGATAACAAATTACAACTGATGGAGCTTTCTCCGCCTTGCACCGGACAAACTTTTGCAAATTGTAGCTATACTCTTTTAAAACAAAACATTCTCTTACTAGGTATAAAGCGTGACGATCAATATATGATTAACCCAGTCCATACCTTCATTCTTATCGAAAGCGACATACTCATTGTTATTCACCATTAAAAAAGTGACGCTCTAGTTCCTGTACTAATACTTTCCCAATATTAATATACTTACTTTTCACATCTCCATCTGGATCTTTCGGCTCAGCAAATTGATCAAATCCGCTCGTTCCAGCTGTTAACGCATTCACATTATCATCTAGTTCGTCTTGATACACATGCGAAAGAATATACGGCGTTTCAAGACGGACTATTACACCAGGCACATCTAATTCCCCATCCACAGCTGTAAATGGCACTCGTAAAAATTGATAGCCATCTTCTTCGTCGATTTTGTAATCAAAGCACCCTTTATCGTAATCCCAATTGCCACCAATACTATATCCAAGTGGTTTCATAACCTCTTCTAACTTATATAACGCATATGTATGTCCTTTTAACTTTGATTGAATCGGAATCAAGCCCATCCCTCCAAGACTTTTCCTTTAGCATACCCATTCTAGTTTGAATATACCGATGGACATTTCAGTAAAATAATAAAAAGCGACCGGAGATCCGGTCGCTTTTTATTATTTTAAACGCTCTTCTAATTCTGCTTTTAATTCTTCAAATCCTGGTTTACCAAGTAAAGCAAACATGTTTTTCTTGTATGCTTCTACTCCTGGTTGGTCAAATGGATTTACGCCTAATAAGTAGCCGCTCATCGCACATGCTTTTTCGAAGAAGTATACAAGGTAACCGAATGTGTACTCATTTAATTCAGGAATATTTACGATTAAGTTTGGTACTCCGCCATCGCTATGTGCAAGTAATGTGCCTTCATATGCTTTTGTGTTTACGAAGTCTACAGTTTCACCTGCAAGGTAGTTTAATCCATCTAAATCGTTTTCTTCTGATTCGATTGTCAGTTCATGTGTAGATTTACCCACTTTAAGAACTGTTTCAAATAAGTCACGACGACCTTCTTGAACGTATTGACCTAATGAGTGTAAGTCAGTTGAGAAATTTGCTGAAGATGGGAAAATACCTTTTTGATCTTTTCCTTCACTTTCACCAAATAACTGTTTCCACCACTCAGCGAAGTATTGAAGTGCTGGCTCATAGTTAACAAGCATTTCAATTGTTTTTCCTTTATTGTATAAAGCGTTACGAACTACTGCGTATTGATAAGCTGGGTTTTCTTCTAGTTCTGATGCCCCGAAGTCGTCATGGCCAGCAGCTGCACCTTTCATCATCTCTTCAATATTTAAGCCACTTACTGCGATTGGTAATAAACCAACTGGCGTTAATACAGAGAAACGTCCTCCAACATCATCTGGAATTACGAATGTTTCGTAACCTTCGTTATCAGCTAATGTTTTTAATGCACCACGCGCTTTATCTGTAGTTGCATAAATACGTTTGCGAGCTTCTTCTTTTCCATACTTCTCTTCTAATAACTTACGGAAAATACGGAATGCAAGTGCAGGCTCTGTTGTTGTACCTGATTTGGAAATAACGTTAATAGAGAAGTCTTTACCTTCTAATACATCCATTAAATCTTTCATGTAAGTGGAGCTAATGTTTTGTCCAACAAATAGCACTTGTGGAGTTTTACGTTGTTCTTTAGAAAGCGTATTGTAGAATGAATGGTTTAACATTTCGATTGCTGCACGTGCTCCTAGGTAAGAACCACCGATACCTACAACAAGTAAAATGTCAGAGTCATTTTTAATTTTTTCTGCGCATTTTTGAATGCGAGCAAATTCTTCTTTGTCATATTGAAGCGGAAGCTCTACCCACCCAAGGAAATCGTTCCCAGCTCCAGTTTTTTCGTGGATTGCATGATGTGTTACTTTCACTGCATCACGTAAATAAGTGATTTCATGTTCACCGATGAAGGATAACGCTTTAGAATAGTCGAACGTTACATGTGTACTCATCTTTTTCCCTCCAATTATGGATATGTATTTCTGTATTCACTTTAGCGAAACTGAAGTTGTAAATCAAGCGATTCAACCAGTGTAAACGTAACCAATATATATTTTTTAGAAAAAGTTCATTTTTTGCATAAAAATTCGCATTTTTCGGTATAGATGTATATACATCTTTTTTTCACACATTTTTTATGTATAAAAACAACATAACTGCACCATTCTATAAAAGAGTTGATTAACTCAGCGCTTGCTCATGCTTCACAATTAAGGGGGGCTTTTTCATGAGTACATTGCAACGTATCGCATTAGTCTTTACTGTAATTGGTGCAGTAAACTGGGGACTAATCGGGTTCTTCCAGTTTGACTTAGTAGCAGCCATTTTCGGTGGACAAAACTCAGCTCTTGCACGTATTATTTACGGCATCGTTGGTATATCTGGGCTTATCAATCTTGGTTTACTGTTTAAACCATCTGAAAATCTTGGTACACACCCAGAAACAAACGAAATTCGATAACCAGTATGTCCTCTTCACCTCCGACATACGAATATGATTGCATGCAATCATATTTGCAAATATATATCATAAGATAAAGTAAAAGAGGAACGCTCATATGCGCTCCTCTTTTACTTTGTTAACTCAGACTCTTCAATCCATTCTGTCAGCTTTTCTCGCAACGTATTAAATCCGTCCTTAGATGGATTCGGTATAAGAATCCTTCCTTGTTTTCTTTTCGCCGCTTTTAACGATAAACTCATTTTTCTGTGCTCTTCATCAATTGAAAGTACTTTTACTTCTACTGTATCGCCGACTTTCAAAAAGTCATGAATATCCTTTACATATCCATTTGTAATTTCAGATATATGCACAAGTCCTTGTGTTTCTGCATCTAACGCTACAAATGCACCGTAATCTTGAATTCCAGTCACTTTCCCTGTTACAACCACTCCTGTTGTATATTGTTCTGACATATGAAACACTCCCATACGTTTACCATTTTCTCTACAAATGTAGATTGCAAAACAGATGTACTTATTTTAAATATCCGATTAATTAGTACGCCTGTTACGTATCGCTACCTAACAGGCGCATACCTTATATTAGTAAATTATACCACTATGACAGAACTCATTCAAAATTCACGAAAAAATTTCCTGTAGCACGTATAATTCTCCAATATTGGGATAGAATACTAACACATGGCTTTCTAGTATTCCCCCCCTTTTATGGACAAAACGTATTATGTTTTGTCCTTTTTTTATTCTCGACGAACCGTTCCATTCTCTTCATTGCTTCTATAAGTTGTTCAAGCGATGTTGCATACGAACAACGAATAAATCCTTCACCACTTTCTCCAAATACACTTCCAGGTACAACAGCCACTTTTTCTTCTAGTAATAACTGTTCTGCAAATTCCACTGAAGTTAGTCCAGTTGAGGCAACAGAAGGAAAGACATAAAACGCTCCGCCCGGCACATGACACGTTAATCCCATCTCATTGAAAGATGTCGCCATAAAATTACGGCGTTTCTTATAGCTATCTCTCATTCGAATGACTTCATCATTCCCTCCGCGTAATGCTTCAAGAGCTGCGAACTGGGACATCGTCGGTGCACACATCATAGAATATTGATGAATTTTAAGCATCAACTCTGAAAATTGAACGGGAGCTGCGATCATACCGAGACGCCATCCTGTCATCGCAAATCCTTTTGAAAATCCCGAAATTAAAATCGTATGTTCGCGCATGTTTTGAATGCTCGCGAAACTCGTATACACTTCGTCATATACAAGCTCTGCATAAATTTCATCAGATAATACGATTAAATTGTACTTCTCAACCATTACTGCTAACTTTTCTAGTTCGGATTTGTTTAACATTGCACCTGTTGGATTATTTGGGGAACAAAGTAAAATTGCCTTTGTTTTCGCTGTAATAGCTACTTCAATTTGTTCGGGTTGTAATTTAAACTCTTTTTCTAAAGTAGTCGCTATAGGAACTGGAACTCCTCCAGCTAATGTTACAAGCGGTGCATAAGAAACGAAGCTCGGTTCAATAATGAGTACTTCATCATCAGGATTTATAATGGCACGCATCGCTACATCTAACGCTTGGCTCGCTCCAACCGTAACAATGATTTCATCGTTTGGATCATAAGATACTGCAAATTGTTTTTTTAGATACTTTGCTATTTCTTGACGGAGCTCCAATAATCCTGCATTTGCTGTATACGCTGTATATCCTTGCTCTAAAGAACGGATACATGCTTGCCTTACATTCCAAGGTGTAACAAAGTCAGGCTCTCCCACTCCAAGTGAAATAACACCTTTCATACTTGCGGCTAAATCGAAAAACTTTCGAATACCAGACGGTTGTAAAGATTCTGCTACTCTAGATAGTTCAAACTGCTTCATGGTGTCACCACAATTCGCTTATCATCATCGTTTTTTTCATAAATAATTCCCTCATGTTTATACTTCTTCAAAATGAAATGAGTTGTTGTAGAAACGACAGATTCAATCGTTGCTAATTTCTCAGAAACAAACATCGCTACTTCTCCCATCGTCTTTCCTTCTAATGTAATAGAAAGATCATATGTCCCTGACATTAAATACACGGATTTCACTTCTGAATAGCGATAAATTTGTTCAGCAACTGCATCAAACCCAACACCGTGCTTCGGCGTAACTTTCACATCAATCATCGCTGTTAAACCCGTATATTCTTTTACTTTTGTCCAATCAATATGTGTTACATAATCCACAATAATCTTTTCACTTTCTAATTTCGCAACCATCTTCTTCACTTCTTCTACTTCTATATTTAATAGCTTCGCCAATGTATCTACAGACAAACGACTACTTTTTTCAAGACAAGCCAATAATTCTAATTCCTTTTCAGTCACCGTATAAATCATCCTTCCTTTTCGTTTCTGTCTAAATTATACAAATACCCTTTCCAATTTGAAAAGAAGATTTTTTTAGAGAATTATGTCAAAATAAAGTGAAACTTTAATCAGTGGAAAGGTTCATCCCGCTGATTATTAGTTGATCCAATCGGGCATTTACGGACAGTTGCTTTCCAACTTATATTCTTTGCCTTAGCTGTTCTTCAAGGCGGAAAGCTTACTGTCCGTTAATGCGGGGTAAAGTGAAACTTTAATCAGCGGAAAGGTTCATCCCGCTGATTATTAGCCCACACCAATCGGGCTTTTACGGGCAGTTAGTCTCCCCCTATCTTCTTTGCTTCAGGCATTTTTAGGGGCGGGAGGCTTATTGTCCGTTAACAAGGGATAAAAGTGAGAGGGGATGGAACCGTGAAACCAAAAGTATATATCGCTGAACCAGTTCCAACATTTGTAGAAAACTATTTATCAGAACACTGTGATTATGAAACATGGAATCAAAATGAGAAAGTACCTCGTGATGTTCTATTAGAGAAAATACAAGATAAAGATGGGTTATTAAATTTCGGATCTGCCATAAATGAAGAATTGTTAAATGTAGCACCGAAATTAAAAGTAGTGAGTAACATTTCTGTTGGCTATGATAATTTTGATTTACTAGCGATGGAAAAGCGAAATGTCATCGGAACGAATACACCATACGTATTGGATGATACAGTAGCTGACCTCGTTTTCGCTCTTATGTTATCTGCTGGTCGTCGTGTTTGCGAACTCGATTCCTATGTGAAAAATGGTGAGTGGAACGCTGAAATCGGAAAAGAACATTTCGGACTAGATGTGCACCATAGTACAATCGGTATTATCGGAATGGGACGAATTGGTGAGGCCGTTGCAAAACGAGCAAAATTCGGATTTGATATGGATGTTCTTTATTATAACCGTCGCCGTAAAGAAGAAGCAGAGCAAAAATTCGATGCTACATATTGTGATTTACAGACGCTACTAAAACAGTCTGACTTTATTGTTCTTCTTACTCCATTAACAGATGAAACGTATCATCTTATCGGAGAAAAGGAATTTTCATTAATGAAAGAAACAGCAATCTTTATTAATGCTTCTCGCGGGAAAACAGTAGATGAAGAAGCTTTAATCCATGCCTTAACAGAAAAGAAAATCTTTGCAGCAGGCATTGATACTTTTACACAAGAGCCGATTCAAAAAGATAATCCGCTCTTATCATTACAAAATGTTGTGACTTTACCGCACATCGGATCTGCGACATTAAAAACTCGGCAGCAAATGGCCATGACAGCCGCTGAAAATTTAGTTGCAGGGTTACAAGGAAAAACACCGCCTAATATTGTCCGCGGGTAATGATGAATAAGCGAAAGGCAAGATGACATCGTCATCTTGCCTTTTTTTGTTAACATATTTTTTTCTACCTTGGAGATGATATGAACAAAAATCAATGGAGTGACAAAAAATGAATCATGAATATACTTGTCCTTATTTCACTTTTTCCACTCGCGACACTACTATTCATTACGAATTGTATGAACATAAAAATAAAACAAAACGTCCTACTTTCGTACTCGTTCACGGCTTTTTATCTTCCTCATTCAGTTACCGCCGTCTCATTCCTTTACTATCGAAAGCAGGAACAGTACTGGCTCTTGATTTGCCACCATTCGGAAAAAGTGATAAGTCTCATCTCTTTAAGTATTCTTATCACAATTTAGCAACCATTATTATCGATTTAATTGAACATTTATCTCTTTCAAATATTGTGTTAATTGGGCATTCTATGGGCGGGCAAATTTCTCTCTATGTAAACCGTATACGTCCTGAACTAATCTCAAAGACGATTTTACTATGTAGCTCTAGCTATTTAGCACGCGCAACCTTACCTTTACTGTATTCTTCTTATTTACCGTTCTTTCATTTATACGTAAAGAACTGGATTATACGGCGCGGAATTGTTCATAACTTAATGAATGTCGTTCATGATCACTCATTAATTGATGATGAAATGAAGGAAGGTTACTCCGCTCCTTTTTATGACAACCGTATATTCCCCGCCCTAACTCGCATGATACGAGACCGTGAAGGTGACTTATCTTCAACTGAATTACAAAAAATTGAAACGCCTATACTACTCATTTGGGGTGAAAAAGATCGCGTCGTCCCTGTACATGTAGGACACCGTCTCCATAAAGATTTACCTAATTCAACATTTATCTCTTACGAAAATACAGGGCATTTACTACCTGAGGAAAAGCCTGAACATGTTTATGAAGAAATTATCGCTTTTTCCGCGCAATAAAGTGAAACTTTAATCAGCGGAATGTTTCACCCCGCTGATTATTAGCCCGCACCAATCGGGCTTTTACGAGCAGTGGATCTCCCACCTCACTTCTTTGCCTCAACCGTCTTTTTAGGTGGGGGTCTTACTGCCCTGCAAATAGCGGGATAATATTAAAAAGGCTGTCGGAAATTCCGACAGCCTATAATGAGCAACTTCCGCCTTCTTTTAATACAAGTAACTCTTCAGCTAATTTCTCACATTTTTCAAGCGCAGGTACTTCCTCAAAAGACATAAAGTATATATGTTGAATCTTCTTTGCAATATATTTCGAATCGTCAAACACAGTTACGACGTTCACTACATCGCTCGCTTCTGTTTCATAAAACTCCGGTCCCATTCGAAACGGATCCCAATTCTTCACAACCTCTATCATCTTTTCATATGTACCCATCTACTTCCCGCCTTTTCACTTTTTAATACTTTTCTTTATCCTATCACATCAGCTATTCTATAAGAAGAGAGAGAACTTTCATAACTTAGCAGTTTCACAGAAGAAAGGGGCAAACATATGCAGCTATTTCATAAAACGGTAAATCGGCGCGGAACACATAGTACAAAATGGGATACTTATAAAAACGAAGAACTCATTCATGCCTGGATTGCCGATATGGATTTTGAAGTACCAAAACCAATTCAAACTGCATTACAAAAACGTATCGAACACCCTATTTTTGGCTATACACTTCCACCTGAACATATTGGAGACATTATTTGTAACTGGACAAAAAAACAGTACAACTGGGATATTCAAAAAGAATGGATCGTATTTAGTGCGGGGATCGTTCCAGCTCTTAGTACGAGCGTACAAGCTTTCACAAAGGAAAACGAATCCGTTCTTGTACAACCACCTATTTATCCTCCATTTTTCGAAATGGTTACAACAAACAACAGACAATTATGCGTGAGCCCATTATATAAACAAGATGGCACATATATGATAGACTTCGATCATTTAGAAAAACAATTTCAACAAGGGATTAAACTAATGCTTCTTTGTAGTCCTCACAATCCTATTGGACGCGTTTGGACGAAAGACGAGCTAATGAAGCTCGGAGCGTTATGTACAAAATATAATGTAATTGTTGTCTCAGATGAAATTCATGCCGATATTATTTACGGAGATCGTACTCATACACCATTCGCTTCTTTATCTGAAGAATTAGCAGCACGTACCATTACTTGTATGGCTCCAAGTAAAACATTTAATATAGCTGGATTACAAGCATCTATCATTATTATTCCAAATGAAAAACTACGTAATACCTTTACGTCTATTCAATATAGACAAGGGTTCCATGGGCTAAATACATTTGCTTATACCGCGATGCAAAGCGCCTATACAGAATGTAATGATTGGCTAAGTGAAATCCGTTTATATATAGAAGATAACGCTCAATTCGCTTGTGAATATATCAAAACTCACATACCTACTCTTTCCGTAACGAAGCCAGAAGGTAGCTTTTTATTATGGATTGATTGTTCTCACCTAAAACTTTCTCAAAACGAGCGCACCACGTTACTTGAGGAAAAAGGAAAACTTATCGTCGAACCTGGTGAAAAGTACGGATTAGGCGGCGAAGAACATATTCGAATTAACATTGGCTGCCCACGATCTGTTTTAGAAGAAATTTTAAACAGACTGCGCCATACGTTTTCATAATAAGAAAGGAGCCTGCCCACGAATCAATTTTGGGCAGGCTTCTTTCTCAATTTTTGTCGGTAAATCAATATATTTTAAAAATCGCTGATATATTTTGAGTTACGGTCGATATATTTCAATAATCGCCGATATATTTTGAGTTGCGGTCAATATATTCCAATAATCGCTGATATATTTCCAATTACGTTTCACAAAGAAAGCTACCATCCACGGTAGCTTTTACTTTTTCTTCATATCCGACGCTTTTTTTACAATCACACCGCAAGCAATTCGATCACCAGATTTACCCGTTGGTTGTGTCATGCCATCATCAGGGTTTTCAGTAATAATAATAGACGCTCCATCTTTTCTATGAATCGTCGTTTTCCCTTCTTCAAGCGTTATGTGCGGTGCATCGATATCCGCTTTAATCTTTCCAGAACCATCTGCAATTACATTCGGTAAATCACCATTTTCCGCACCCTTCGGATTGAGTAAGCCATGCTTTTTATTATCTGGATTAAAATGATTACCAGACGATTCAAAACGAGGCGCTTTACACTCTCCAATTTCATGTACATGTATGCCGTGCGGACCAGGCGCGAAACCTTCCCCTTTAATCGTAATTTTCACTCCACTTGTTTGCTGAACTACTTTCGCAGTCCCTACTTCATCTCCTGAAGCATTATGTAATTTCACTTCAATTTCTTTCGGCTTTCCTTGGTCACAACCTGCCATCAGAAATAATAAACAACAACTGAAAAAAAGCCGTTTTTTCATTCTATTCCCTCCAAAATACATTCTGCCCTTAGATTGTCCGAGCATAGAGGGAAACATACAAAAATGAATTACCGTTTCTTTTCAGCTAAAAGCTTTTCTTCTACTTTCTGTAATCGCTCTGCTTCTCGTTTGGATACACGAATGAACATACGCCACGTAGCAACGGCACCAATGATAAATAGAACGCAAACAATCCCTGGAATAATATATTCTGTTTTATCTTCCGGAAAATATAAAGGCATCATATGAAACACTCCTTATTGTAGGATTCAAAAACCATCAGAATTTTCTGTTATATTATTTTAAATTATAGTTGAACCAATTCATATTCTCAAGGGGGCGTTCCGAAAGCGAATGATTTCTTTGACTCCTTCTCCTACTTTCCTTACTATAAACTTGAGGTGAAAAATATGAGAGAAACATTTGAAATTGGTGAAATCGTTACTGGTATTTATAAAACGGGAAAATACATCGGCGAAGTTACAAATAGCCGCCCGGGCAGTTACGTCGTAAAAGTATTAGCTGTTTTAAAACATCCGGTGCAAGGTGACTTACATAACGTAAAACAAGCTGACGTACCATTTTTCCATGAAAGACGTGCTTTAGCTTTCCGTGAACAGACGAACATTCCACAACAAATGGTGAAGAAATATGAAGGAGAGATTCTAGATTATACAGATTCACTCAAATTAGCATTAGAAACTCAAATGAATTCATTTTCTGAAGATGATTCACCTTTTGCGGTTCGTAGTCTAGAAACATTAGAGCAGTTAAAAAAAGACTACAAACTTTAAAAAAACAAAACGACCAAATTACATACTGTGCAATTTGGTCGTTACTGTGTACTCACTTTCTTTAACACTTTTGAAAAGTCCACGAGTTCCCCTAATGTTGGAGGTGCTGGTTTCACTAAATACTCTTTATCTTTTTCTACTAATTTAAAAATATTGTACGTCGTCATCGCATCATCTAGCGCACAATGATGCTTACCCGTTCCTACTTTTCCATACGCCTCAATCGCTTTCCATAATCCTGTTTGATTTCTTTCTCCAAAAAACTTCTTATACTCAAGCGATAAATCACGACACTGTCCGAAAAACGGAAAAGCTACTCCCGACATTTCACAATTATGCTTCAGCACTTTCATATCCATATTTCCCCACGTTACAATGGTCGGTTTACATCTTTTTTCGTATTCTGCAAGTTTATCAATGAGTTCAGGAAATGAAATTCCTTTATCCACGATTTCTTGTTTAATTCCTAAAAATTTCTTGCATCGATCCGTTAAAGAAGGAAATGTTTTCGGCCTGACATGTGATGAATACGTATCTTCTACCTTACAACCTACAACCGAGACGAGTCCTACCTCAATAATTTCCGGGAAAAACCCTTTTGGTTTCTTTCGATGCTGGGGCATCGTAAACTCAAAATCTAAAAATAAAAATCGTTGTTCATCCATACGATCCCTTCCTTATCATCTTTGTCATTCCTTTCTATTTGACACTCCTACACGAACAAGCTCGAATGCTAATTCCATTTTAAATATTCAGATTGGATGTATCTTATATATATGTCAAATGCCCACAAATATTTTTAAAAATGAGAAAAAATGACCTATGCAGAAAATATGACAAAATCCCTCCTTTCATTTACATCCGCAGTTTTTCTACTTTATAATGACGTTATGTGTGTTTCATCTAGTTAATATTTGACACACTAAGAAAAATGAATGAAAGGAGATGAGATTTTTGCACGAAACAACGCAAGAACTCGCTAACTGGCAGTATTATTTTGCTATCGCAGTCTTTTTAATTACATATGCCATTATTATTTCTGAAAAAATTAATCGCGCTGTCATCGCACTTCTTGGTGCAGCACTCATGGTAATTGTGGGGGTCGTCGATTTACATAACGCCTTTACGAAACATATTGAATGGGGAACGATTACGCTACTCATCGGTATGATGATTTTGGTGAACATTACGAGTAAATCAGGTGTTTTCCAATACGTTGCCATTAAAGCAGCAAAAGGGGCACAAGGAAATCCAATTAAAATTTTAATTTCCCTTTCCCTACTTACCGCGCTTGGCTCCGCATTTTTAGATAACGTTACAACTGTACTTCTTGTTGTTCCAGTTACTTTATCTATTACGCGCATCTTGCAAGTAAATCCTGTTCCTTATTTACTTTCTGAAATTATTTTTTCAAACATTGGGGGAACAGCAACATTAATTGGTGATCCGCCAAATATTATGATTGGTTCTGCAAATAAGCACCTAGACTTCAATGCTTTCTTACTGAATCTAGCACCAATCGTAATTATTATTATTGCAGTTACAGCAACAATACTTTACTTCATGTACCGTAAACAATTAATTGCTGATCCTGTACAAGTTAAAAAATTAATGAGCTTAGATGAAAAACAATACATTAAAGATCCAGTATTAATGAAAAAATCTTTAACAGTACTTGGACTTACAATTGTAGGTTTCATGACTCATTCCATTTTCCATGTTGATGCAGCTATTATCGCCTTGACTGGTGCTACTGTACTTATGCTAATCGGTGTGAAAGAACATGAAATTGAAGAAGTATTCGCAAGCGTAGAATGGGTGACGATTTTCTTCTTCGCGGGACTATTCGTACTCGTTGGAGGACTTATCGATATCGGTCTTATCAAAATGTTAGCTCAAAAGGTAGTCGGAATAACAGGCGGAGATATTTCTCATGCATCTATCCTTATTCTATGGGTATCTGGTATCGCCTCTGCAACAATCGATAACATTCCATTCGTTGCAACAATGATTCCACTTATTAACGATATGGCAGTTGGACTAGGTTTATCACCTTCTGACGCACAAATCGACGTATTATGGTGGGCATTAGCATTAGGTGCTTGCCTAGGTGGAAACGGAACTTTAATCGGGGCTTCTGCTAACGTAATCGTAGCCGGAATCGCAAGTCGTGAAGGACATAAATTTAGCTACATGGAATTCCTTAAAGTCGGCTTCCCAATTATGATTGTTTCATTAATCATTTCTCATATTTACATTTATTTACGCTATCTTATGTAGTAGAAAAAGGGCTGTCCTATGTGGCAGCCCTTTTTTCTTGGTCAACGAAATATCAATTAACCAACAAAGAGCTGTTCCAAAATAGCTTCGAAACAGCTCCCCGCATATATCTACTCGTTATATCTTACCGGCTCATTTCGGATAATGAATAAATGAATCGGCAAGAAAACCGAAAATGTGATTACATGAATAATCGTAAATAGTATAGAGTTCGTTCCGTATCTGTCTAAAATAGCGTAGATGAGATAAATGGACAGCACAATCGATACGGCTGTTGCTAGTAAACTTATAATTGGTACGAAGTTAAAGATGAAACATGCGACATATATACCGAATACTTTCCACCCTGCCTCTTCTTTCAAGAAATCTGGTAATTTATCCTTCGCCAAGTCACCCCACGTCTTACTATTCAAAAATGGAATAAACGCAAGAACCCCATCAGTTGCACCATCATTTTTTGCCATTGTATAAAGTGCAAAAGCCGTTAACAAATACGAAATAATTGCCCAAATTATTATAACAAGAATAAACGCAAAACTAAGAGCAAAGAAACCTGCTAGTACGCTCTGATCTTCCATCTTATCCTCTCCCCTCTCTTTTCAACATATTTCATTACATTGCAAGTTATGTTTTAAAATTTAACCAAACTCTTTGTATAATGAGAGAAGAAAGGTAATAAGAGAGGAGAAACACTTATGCATCCATTTGTACAAGCATTACAAGAGCATTTTACAGCTCATCAAAATCCTGAAAAAGCAGAACCAATGGCTCGTTATATGAAAAATCACTTCCCATTTCTAGGTATTCAAACACCGGAAAGACGCCAATTATTAAAAGACGTCATTCAAATACATACTCTCCCAGATAAAAAAGACTTCCAAATTATCGTACGTGAACTTTGGAACTTACCAGAACGTGAATATCAAGCTGCCGCACTTGATATTATGCAAAAATATAAAAAGCATATAAACGAAACTCATATCCCATTTTTAGAAGAACTTATTGTTACGAAATCTTGGTGGGATTCTGTTGATAGCATCGTTCCTACATTTTTAGGTACTATCTTTTTACAACATCCCGAATTAATTTCTGCATATATTCCAAAATGGATTGCATCAGATAACATATGGTTACAACGTGCCGCTATTTTATTCCAACTAAAATATAAACAAAAGATGGATGAAGAACTTCTTTTCTGGATTATTGGACAACTACATTCTTCAAAAGAATTTTTCATTCAAAAAGCGATCGGCTGGGTTCTTCGCGAGTATGCAAAAACAAAGCCTGATATCGTTTGGGAATACGTGCAAAATAACGAGCTTGCCCCGCTCAGTAAACGTGAAGCAATTAAGCATATTAAACAAAATTACGGAATAAATAACGAAAAAATAGGCGAGACTCTATCATAGATAGACGCGTTCCTCTATTGAGATTTAAAAAAGAACGTGTTAGAATATGTTCATTATTATTAATATAAGTAGCGATGACGGACTTATAAGTACTTGCACAAAAAGCGATTCAGGGATAGTGAAAGCCTGAAGACGCAAGGAAACGGCAGTCTCGAGCATTACATGATAAAGTGGATGCACCTTTTGTGTATCAACTAGGGTGGAACCGCGGGCAAACGCTCGTCCCTAGGCAAATATGCCTTGGGATGAGCGTTTTTTTATGTTTTTCAAAGCATATACTGCTCATTTCACAAGTACCAGAGCACGTCATCGCCAATACGTTAACTTTCAAAAGGAGGATTTTATTATGTATTCAATGGAACAAGTTGTAAACTTAGCGAAACATCGCGGTTTTGTTTTCCCTGGTTCTGAAATTTACGGTGGTCTTGCAAACACTTGGGATTACGGTCCACTTGGAATCGAATTAAAAAATAACGTTAAAAAAGCTTGGTGGAAAAAATTCATTCAAGAATCTCCACACAACGTTGGTTTAGATGCAGCTATTTTAATGAACCCAAAAACTTGGATCGCTTCTGGTCACGTTGGTAACTTCAACGATCCAATGATCGACTGTAAAAAATGTAAAGCGCGTCACCGTGCTGACAAATTAATTGAAGATGCATTAGATGCAAAAGGCATTGAAATGGTTGTTGACGGTCTTACTTTCGACCAAATGGCTGACTTAATGAAAGAACATGAAGTAAAATGTCCTGATTGTGGTAGTGAAGAGTTCACTGAAATTCGTCAGTTCAACTTAATGTTCAAAACATTCCAAGGTGTTACAGAGTCTAGCACAAACGAAATCTTCCTTCGTCCTGAAACAGCACAAGGTATTTTCGTAAACTTCAAAAACGTACAACGCTCTATGCGTAAAAAACTTCCATTTGGTATTGGCCAAATTGGTAAGAGTTTCCGTAACGAAATTACGCCTGGTAACTTCACATTCCGTACACGTGAATTCGAACAAATGGAACTTGAATTCTTCTGTAAGCCTGGTGAAGATTTAGAGTGGTTCGCATTCTGGCGTGAAACTTGTAAAAACTGGTTACTTTCACTTGGTATGCATGAAGAGAGCATGCGTCTTCGTGACCACGGTGAGGAAGAGCTATCTCACTACAGTAACGCAACAACTGACATTGAATTCAAATTCCCATTCGGTTGGGGCGAACTATGGGGCGTTGCATCTCGTACAGACTTCGATTTAAAACGTCACATGGAACACTCTAACGAAGACTTTAACTATATCGATCCACAAACGAA
The DNA here is from genome assembly GCF_002073415.2 of Bacillus sp. FDAARGOS_235. Classification (NCBI taxonomy): domain Bacteria; kingdom Bacillati; phylum Bacillota; class Bacilli; order Caryophanales; family Bacillaceae; genus Bacillus; species Bacillus sp. FDAARGOS_235. The sequence continues at coordinate 3,470,423 of NZ_CP020437.2, read as the reverse complement.
CGAGCGTTACGTACCATACTGCATCGAGCCATCTTTAGGCGCAGACCGTGTAACATTAGCGTTCTTATGTGATGCATATGAAGAAGAGCAATTAGAAAACGATTCTCGTACAGTTCTTCGTTTCCACCCTGCTTTAGCACCATACAAAGCAGCAATCTTACCATTATCTAAAAAGCTATCTGAAGGTGCTACTGAAGTATTCGCAGAACTAGCTAAAGACTTCATGGTAGACTTTGATGAAACTGGTTCTATCGGTAAACGTTACCGTCGTCAAGACGAAATCGGTACACCATTCTGTATCACATACGACTTCGACTCTGTTGAAGACAAAGCTGTTACAGTACGTGACCGTGACACAATGGAACAAGTTCGTATGCCAATTAGCGAACTAAAAGGTTTCTTAGAAAAGAAAATCCAGTTCTAATTATAAAAAAAGAGGCTGCTCATGAGAGCTGCCTCTTTTTTATTTTTCACGTTTTTCTTTAATTGCTACTGTACATCTTGAAATACATATTAAATCATCATTTTCATCAATGATACGAATATCCCAAACCATCGTTGAATGTCCTCTATGTATCGGTGTCCCGATTGCTGTTACGATTCCATCTTTCTTTGAGCGAATATGATTTGCATTAATTTCTAGACCGAAACAAATACATTTCTCTTGATCAATTAAATTATATGATCCAACACTTGCTACTGTTTCCGCTAACGCTATAGAAGCACCACCATGTAAAAATCCAAACGGCTGATGCGTACGCTCGTCAACAGGCATCGTAGCAACTACTTTATCTTCTGTCATTTCTAACAACTCAATTCCAAGTGAGTCCATTAAAGTTTTTGCCATATCGTTTTCGCCTTCTCTCTTTAATTAAATGTATAATTTTACCTATTTATTTTCAAACTACCTATAACACTTATATAAGGAGGTTTCACCACAATGAAACAGAAACTTTGTATACTATTGCTCATGTTCTCCTTGCTGACTATTGTACCAAATTGTGCAATGGCAGCCAAAGCATCTAACCTGACAATCGATGTTCAGACTATAACGCAAAAAGGTAAGAAACCTTATATAGAATATCAAATTAGTAGGCCTTCTTTTCACAATTTTTCCGATTCTAAATTTCAAAATAAGCTCAATTTCTATTACAAAAAATCTACTGACAAATTTAAAAACAAATTAGAAAAAGAAGCAAAAAAATATTATAAAGAAACAGAAGGGTCTAGTACACCCTTCCATCCGTACGTGGCGAATGTTGATTATAAAATCTCCTTAAATAAACCACCTTTTCTCAGCCTATATGTGAATTACTATCAATATACGGGCGGGGCACACGGCCTTTATACGTGGAAAGCAAACACATTTGATTTAAATGAAAAAAAATTACTACGCTTAGACGATTTATTTCAACAAGAAGATAAATATAAAGAAGTAATCCGTGCAGAAATTGTAAGGCAAATTAAACAAAATGAAAGTATTTATTTTCCTGATGCAACGGAAAAAGTAATGAGTGCTAAAAAGTTTCACTTCTTTTTAGAACCAAACAATCTCGTTATTTATTTCCCTTTATATGAGATCGCTCCTTATTCAAGCGGCATTCCACAATTTCGTATTCCGTATACGTTGCTAAGAGACTATTTGAAGCCTTCTTATCAAAATAATTTGATTGACAACAAGTAAATATTTTCGCTACGATAATGTTAACCTAAAAACAACAGGAGGTTAACATTATGAGAAGATTTCATGTTTTAGATTTAGCATTAGCTGCCATGTTTGTTGCTCTTATGGCCATTGGTGCAAATATTGTATCTTGGGCGCCATTCCTGCAAATAGCGGGCGTTCCGTTATCTATGCAACCATTTTTCGCAATTTTAGCAGGCCTTCTTCTTGGAAGTAGACTTGGTGCATTATCAATGACTGTGTATATGCTAGTTGGCGTAGCCGGCGCACCAATCTTCGCTAACTTCAAAGCTGGATTCGGAGCACTTTTAGATCCTACTGGTGGTTTTATTATCGCATTTATTATCGTTGCTTACGTATCAGGAAAAATAGTAGAACAAAAAGAAAGACCAACATTCAGTACATTTGCTATCGCTTCTTTCACAGGAATCATTTTAACTTATATTATCGGTACTACTTACATGTACGGGGCGGTCAATCTCTTCATGGGCGGTAATATGAGTTATAAAGCTGCCTGGATGATTATGATGTGGTTTGCAGTAAAAGATATTGCATTTACAATTATCGGTGCTATTATCGCACCTCGCATATACTATGCTGTACGCCGTTCTGCTTATCAACGTTCTCATTCGACGATTTCTTAATAAAAAAGAGTTATTTCAGTACACTGAAATAACTCTTTTTTTATATTAAGACTCTTGTTTCGTTTGTTCTTCTAAAATTCTCTTCATCATTGTAACCATGTCACCACGTAATTCTGGGTGTTGCAGGGCCATTTCAATTGTCGTTTGAACGAATCCTAACTTTTCACCAACATCGTAGCGTTTTCCTTCGAAGTCGTAAGCAAATACTCGTTGAATTTCATTTAAGTTTTGAATTGCATCTGTTAACTGAATTTCACCGCCAGCACCGACATTTTGCTGTTCTAAGAACATGAAAATTTCAGGCGTTAAGACGTAACGTCCCATAATTGCTAAGTTTGATGGTGCTGTACCTGCTGCTGGTTTCTCAACGAAATTACGAACTTGGTAACGACGTCCTTCCTGCTCTAATGGGTCGATAATTCCATAGCGATGTGTTTCATCTTCTGGAACCGTTTGTACACCAATAACAGAAGAAAGTGTTTTATCATATTCGTCCATTAACTGACGTAAACATGGTTTTTCAGCTTGAACGATATCATCACCTAATAAAACAGCAAATGGCTCATCACCGATGAATTTACGTGCACACCAAACTGCGTGTCCTAATCCTCTTGGTTCTTTTTGACGGATATAATGAATGTCTACCATTTTTGAAGAAGCCTGTACTTTTTCAAGTAACTCATACTTTTTCTTTTCTAATAAATTTTGCTCTAATTCAAATGCATTATCAAAATGATCTTCAATAGATCGCTTTGTTTTACCAGTAACGATAATAATATCTTCGATTCCTGATTGTATTGCTTCTTCGACAATATATTGAATAGTTGGTTTATCTACTATCGGTAACATTTCTTTTGGCATTGCTTTTGTAGCTGGTAAAAAACGTGTTCCTAATCCAGCTGCTGGGATTATCGCTTTTCTTACTTTTTTCATAACAAAATACCCTCTCTTCTGTCAGGATCAATAACGATTATTTCCTTACATAGAACAAAAGGGAAGTTTTGCTTCCCTTTTGTTCTGACTACCTAAAATTAATTTATATTATAAACGATTCATAATATCTTCTTTAATAGTAAGTAACTTTTGTTCACTATTTTGTAAAGAATTATCTTTTACACCAAAGTAAAACTTGATTTTCGGCTCTGTTCCAGATGGACGTAAGCAGAACCAAGAACCATCTTCTAATTGATATTTTAACACATTTGATTTCGGTAAGTGAATCTCTTCTTTATGTCCATCTTGTAAAGATGTAACGATGCTTGCTTTATAGTCTTCAACCGCTACGACTGTTAAGCCCGCTACTTCTTTCGGAGGATTTTCACGGAATGTCGCCATCATCTCTTGAATTTGTTCCGCTCCATCTTTCCCTTTTAACGTTAATGACACAAGATCTTCACGGAAGAAACCGTACTTCTCAAATACTTCTAATAAACCATCATATAACGTTTTACCTTGTGATTTGTAGTATGCAGCTACTTCACATGCAAATAAAACAGACTGTACCGCATCTTTATCACGGCAGAATGGACGGATTAAATAACCATAGCTTTCCTCATAACCGAATTGGAATTCATATTGTCCGCTTTCTTCATACTGTTTAATTTTCTCACCAATAAATTTAAATCCAGTTAACGTATCAACTGTATCTAAACCGTATGCTTTTGCAATTGTACGACCAATTTCAGACGTTACGATTGTTTTTAATACAACACCGTTCTCTGGAAGCGTTCCGTTTTCTTTCTTTTGAGATAGTAAGTAATCAAGCATTAATGCACCTGTTTGGTTACCAGTTAATACTTGGAACTCACCATCATGATTACGAACTGCTACACCTAGACGGTCTGCATCAGGGTCTGTTGCGATTAGCACATCTGCACCAATTTTTTCACCGTCACGAATTGCATATTCAAACGCTGCATGCTCTTCTGGGTTCGGTGATTTTACTGTAGAGAAGTTTGGATCTGGTAACTCTTGCTCTTTTACAACCGTTACATCTGTAAATCCAACTTCCTCTAAACCACGGCGTACAGAAAGATTTGATGTTCCGTGTAATGGTGTAAAGACGATTTTTAAGTCTTTCCCTACCTTTTGTACCATTTCTTTATTAATAATGACATCGTTCAATTCTGCAGCATATGCATCATCTACTTCTTGTCCAATAATATGTAATAAACCGTCAGCTTTTAATTGCTCTACATCAGCTACTTCAACTGTTAATTCATCTTCTACTGCATTTACGTAACTAATTAACTCATCAGCTTCTTTTGGAGGCAACTGTCCACCATCGTCACCATATACTTTATAACCATTATATTCAGGCGGATTATGGCTTGCCGTAAGAACGATTCCACTTACTGTATGTAAATGACGAACTGCGAAAGAAAGCACCGGCGTTGGGCGTAAGCTTTCAAATACATATGTTTTAATACCATGTGCACCAAGTGTTGCAGCTACTTCCATTGCAAATTCAGGTGATTTATGACGAGAATCATATGCTACAACAACACCACGTTCCTTTGCTTCTTCACCTAATTTTTCAATAAATTTCGCTAATCCTTGTGTCGCTTTACGAACTGTATATACATTTAATCGGTTCGTACCAGCACCAAGTTCACCACGCATACCACCTGTACCGAACTCTAAATTTTTATAAAAGCTATCCTCAATTTTCTTCTCATCTTGCTTCATGTTTTCTAGCTGTTCTTTTAATTCTACGTCTAATTCTGCATATGAAAGCCAGCGACTAAATTCTTGTTTCCAATTCATATCTCTATCTCCTCCCGCTTGTCATACCTTTATTATATGAAAAAAACAACCTGTATCTCAATATTTTATAAAATATAGCAGGATTTTACTAGGAATATTTGTATACACTATGGTTAAATACTCCACCAAAGGGAATGAGGATTATGCAAGAATGGGGCTTGTCCGAAGAGCTCAAAATACAAACAAAGCAAATGATTGAAAGCGCTGAAAAAGAATTATCTATTATGAGGCAAGCGATTGATAAAGAAGATGAATGTATTTTATGTAAAATGGAAGAGATTCATCATATGTTGGCAAATGTACAAACATTGGCAGCTACATACTATATTCAGGCGTATTTATCACCTTATACAGAAAGCTCACATTTTATCACAACTGCTGTCCAACATTTAAGTGCCCGCAAACACGGTGCTCTTATCGTTGTGGAACGAAACGAGACGCTTGAATCTTGTATTCAAACTGGCACAACATTAAACGCTCATTTAACTGCACCGTTACTCGAATCAATTTTTTATCCAGGTAATCCTCTTCATGACGGAGCCGTTCTCGTTAAAAATAATCATATTGTTTCAGCAGCTAATATTCTTCCGTTAACGAAAAGTATGGAAGTTGATCCTGAACTAGGAACACGTCACAGAGCTGCAATTGGCTTATCAGAAAAAAGTGACGCACTTATTTTAGTTGTCTCTGAAGAAACAGGACGTACTTCCTTTGCTTTAAGCGGGACGTTATATACGATTTCTTTATAAGACGAGCCTTTCACTATGCCACACGTTTTTAAACAGCATAATAGTAAATGAAGTTGTATCGACTTACCGACAAAAACTGATCACACTCGTACCATATCAATAAGAAAAGACTGCCTCAAATGTTTGAGACAGTCTTTTCTTCAAAAATTATTCTTCCCCGAAACGCTCAACAAGTGTTGCAAGTGTACGTACCATTGCACCTGTTGCCCCGGCCGGCCCTAAATCATTTGCTCCTGATGTTTCAGATGTTCCAGCGATATCTAAGTGTACCCACGGTGTATCTTCAGCAAATTCACCTAGGAATGTACCTGCCATAACCGCATGCCCTTCACGGCCTGGTGAGTTATTTAAATCAGCAAACTTACTGTTTCGAACGCGTTCTTTATCACGATCAAAAATCGGTAATTGCCAAATTGATTCATCCGTTTCCATAGAAGCTTCTAGTACTTGCTCAAACAACTCTTCATTGTTTGTCATTGCGCCTGTCGTATGATTTCCAAGTGCAACAATTACACCGCCTGTTAATGTCGCAACATCAATAAGGTAGTTTGCACCTAGTTTTTTCGCATACGTAATACCGTCCGCTAACGCAAGGCGACCTTCTGCATCTGTATTTAATACTTCAATTGTTTTTCCGCTCATAGATGTAATTACATCGTCTGGCTTAAATGCTGTACCACTTACAACGTTATCAGTTGATGGAATAACAGCGATCACATTTTGCTCTGGGCGAAGTTCACCGATAATTTCCATCGCACCTAATACAGCAGCAGCACCTCCCATATCACCTTTCATACCGACCATGCCTTCACGTGGTTTTAAAGAATAACCACCTGTATCGTATGTGATTCCTTTTCCAACAAATCCAATGACATCTGTCCACTCTTCTTTTCCTTTATAAATAAGAGCAATCATTTTTGGCGGCTCTGTACTACCTTGGTTTACTGCAAGTAACGCACCCATACCAAGATCTTCCATCTCTTCTTTCTCAAGAACTTTATAATCCATATCATACTTTTCCGCTAACTCAACAGCATACTCAGCAAGCTTCGTCGCTGTTAATACGTTTGGCGGCATATTTACAAGTGTACGAGCCGAATTTGTTGCGCGTCCATGCACGTAGCCAACTGTTAATGCAGCTTCAATTTCCTGTGCATCTTCCGCTGTAATAGCCGTGAACTTCTCTAACTCTACACGATCCTTTTTATCTGATTTATACGTTTGTAATTCATATGTACCAAGACCTTGTACTTCTGCCGCTATATGAGCTACATCAATCACATCTAATTTCTCTGTTACGAAAGAATCAAGTAAGATTGCTGCATCTTGTACTTTTGCTGCCTGTAACGTTTTAAACGCCTTACCAAGAGCCGCACGTAACGTTTCTGTCGTATAAGATTCTTTCTTTCCTAAACCGACGAAGTAATAGCGTTTTACATTTGTTTTTCCTAAACTATGTACTTTTGAAATAGCTTTCTTCTTAGTAGAAAGTTCTTTCTCTTCTAATAAAACTTGTAATTGCCCTTCAAACGCTTTGTCCAGTTCTTGTACAAAACTACTCGTTTTCTCTTCTTCAAATAAGGCAACAATTACCGCTTCATGACCTGCTAATTCTTTTTGTACTTGAAACATGTTCAGACCCCCTAAATTTCTCTACTCTGCCTTTATTATAACTTTATTTTCGATAAAATGCGACAATTCTAACTTCTGTTACATCCTATATAAAGTGAACCTTTAATCAGTGGTGTTTTTCTTCATCCCCCACTGATCATTAGCCTTCACCAATCGGGCTTTTATGGGCAGCCCGCCCCCCGCCTAATTTCTTTGCTTTCGCTGAATTTTGAGGTGGGGGTTTTACTGCCCACAAATAGCGGGGTGATCCATCTTTCTTCTATTATCAAATAAAAAAGTCTAGCGTAATTACCACTAGACTATCTTTGTTTTAAATATTGGCCACGAAACACTTGCATCGTTTCGTCTTCATTTAACATCGTTAACTCTTCTTCTGTAAACTTACCATTTCCTACCTTAACTACATATACATTTACTTTTTTCTTACCCCATTGGCTATAAACATCTTTCACCGTATCATAATATAAATCGAGACGGTTTCCTTTTATAGCACCGCCCTTATCAGCGACAACCCCATATCCGTAATCTGGCACGAATAAAATCGTTCCAATCGGGAATACACGTAAATCCGCAGCGATTGTAGAATATAAATCCCTTTTCGCTTTAACACCTGAATATGTAATACCATACTCTGGATGTCCTGGACTCTTACCAGTTGACTCCACTCCTGACGTATAACCAGTTGCAGTCATTTCAATTGAACGATATTTAGACCAGTCGTTTGCCTGCTCTAAAGCATTTATCACTTCTTTACTCGGAGCAACATTTCTCTTAACTTCTGCTGCATGTACTTCTTTTGCACTCGTTCCCTCATATTTCTTTACAATCTCTAATAAAGAAACTCCTGTGAAAGCCTTCCATGTTACGCATAATGCGGATACAAGTAAACAAGTCATCATAATGCGAATACAATATCGTTTTAACATTTTTATATTCCACACTCCTTCATCGTTAATCATTCCCTATACGATGAAGGAATATGCAAAAAAATAATCTCCAAATTGATTGGAGATTAAAACATTTGATATCCACTCTTTCGAAGTTTCTTAATTACGATTCCTGCCAAAGCAGCACCTACTAATCCAGTAGATAAAATAAACATATCGGCTTGTCCTAAATGCGATACACTTGTCCCAAATGAAGAAAATGTTTCTTTCGGCTTTGAAAAATAATCCCATACACTCGCTTTATTAATAATAAGCATACAAACAATCGGATACACAATAACCATTACCCATGTAGCTCGCAAAATCATGTTGAGTAAAAATCCAATTCCAAAAAACAAAATAAAGAATAACATCATTGAAATAAGTAGTACCGGTATACTCACTCTTTCTCCCTCTCCTTCGCATGCGCCGTAAATACGTGATAGGCTGTATAACCAAATTGCTCTCCTGGATTTAATGTTTTGTCCATTTCAAGATGTAGTTCTGATCTTCTTTCTAGCAAATATTTAATAAGTACAGACGTATTGGGATCGTCAGCAATCGTCTCTGGATGTAAAAATGCTACTTCAGACAATTCCTTCTCCTGTACAATAATATTTTCCCCTTCAGGCTCCAAAAGGAAAATAATCATATTATCACTAATTTCATTACGAATAACGCCCGACCGAATACCTATAATCCCCTTCACATGAGCGACAATACCTGTCTCTTCTAATACTTCACGTTTCACAGCTTCATCAACCGTCTCACCTTCATTTACAAAACCAGCTGGCAAAGACCATTTCCCCTTTAATCCACTGTATTTTTTCTTAACAAATAGCCACCTGCCATCTTTTGTAGCTACTAAACCACTAACAGCTAACCAAACTTTCCCTCGTTTCTCCATGATGTAATAACCTCCTCCACCGGAACGGACAGAATATTCTTTCTTTTTTATATATTATACTATATTTTTAATATGAAAAAAGCAGAAACAGCTCTTAGCCGTTTCTGCTTTTTCTATTATATATTAAAAGAACTTTAATTTACCTTTTTTAAGAACTAATAAAGGTCCACCTAATAAGAATAGGTAACGGTTATCAATTACTTTCTTCATGAAGGAAGCTTTCCAACCTGTTAACTTTTTACCCATAACAACGCCCATTGCATCGTCATGACCTAAAGAACATACAGATCCTTTATTGTCGAATGCGAATTTTTTCATTTCGCCCTTACCACGAACTAACACAGTTAAGTTATGTGCAATGTTGTAACCTTGTTGTATTGCAATTTGTGCTGTTGGTGGGTATGGACGGTTAATTTCTTCGTTAATGATTAACGCTGCATCACCAACCATGAATACATCTTCGTATCCTGGAGCGTGCATGTACTCATCGACTTTTACACGTCCGCGCATTGCTTCAAAGCCAGACTCTTCCACAATACCGTTACCACGAACACCTGCAGCCCAAACTACTGTTTCAGACTTAATTAATTCAGTGTCATCGCCATTCGCAACGATAATACCTTCTTCAGTTGCTTCTTTAATTGCTGTACCGATGCGGAATTCTACACCTTTTTTCTCAAGTTGTTTTACAGCGTATTCTACTAACGCTGGATCGAAACCTGGAAGTGCTGTTGGAGCAGCTTCTACACAGATGATACGTGCTTTTTCACGTGGTACATTGTACTCTTTGCAAAGTTCAGGAACACGGTTTGCAAGCTCACCTACGTACTCGATACCAGTAAATCCAGCACCACCAACAACGATTGTTACTAACTCATCGCGTTGTTCAGTTGCATATTTAGCGAAACTAGCTTCCATATGCTCACGAATTTCACGAGTTGCATTAATGTTAGCGATTGAGAATGCATGCTCTTTTAATCCTGTAATTCCGAATGTTTCTGATTCGAAACCAAGACCAATTACTAAGTAGTCATACTCTAACTCGCCGTCTTTTAAGATAATGCGTTTTTCAGCAGCTTTAATTTCTACTACTGTATCTTGTACAAAGTTCACTTTATTTGTATCGATAACGTCTTGAATATCTAGACAGATTTTTTCATCTTGTAATGTACCAGCTGCACTCTCATGTAACCAAGTCGCTTGGTAGTGATAGCTGTTGTTGTTTACTAACGTAATTTCAGCTTCATTTACAGATAATGCTTTTTGCAGACGAACAGTCGTAATCATCCCGCCATAACCTGCACCTAAAACTACGATTTTTGGAGTCTTCACCAAATCACAACCCTTTTCTTTATATAATAGTAATGAAAAATAATACCAAGTACTAAAAACTCTATTTGTCAAGAATGTGGAATTTATCACATTCTATATCGTAACAAAACGCAGTCAAAAAATCGTACGAATTTTGTCATAGAAATTTAACATAATACTTCCCTATATTAGTCGGTTTTATTCCATAATTCAAGCACCTAGCGAATTATCAATATTTTAAAATAACATAGCGTTTACAAGGGTTTTTCAGCCTTTTTTTCATGTATTTTCCTTTCTGTATATTTTATACAATGTAAAAAACATCTATGCGGAAACTTACTTATAATTCAGTCGTTTTCAGAAGTATTATGAACTGAAATATGCTATCATTTATTTGAAAGTATCATCATTTGCAGGATTTTCATGTACATATGAACAATATATGAAATCAATATCAAAATTCCATCTATAGGGGGAATGAAAGTGGCAGAAAATCAAAAAGTTTACGACATAACAATTATTGGTGGTGGTCCAACTGGACTTTTCACAGCATTTTATGGCGGTATGAGACAAGCAAGTGTAAAAATCATTGAAAGCTTACCTCAACTTGGAGGACAATTATCCGCACTCTACCCTGAAAAATACATTTATGATGTAGCTGGATTCCCAAAAGTGCGTGCACAAGAGTTAGTTGATAACTTAAAAGAGCAAATGAAGAAATTTGATCCAACAGTTTGCTTAGAAGAAGCTGTTGATACGCTTGAGAAACAAGCTGACGGTATATTTAAACTTGTTACGAATAAACAAACTCACTATTCTAAATCAGTCATTATTACTGCTGGTAATGGTGCTTTCCAGCCACGCCGCTTAGAATTAGAGGGGACCGCAAAATACGAAAAGAAAAACTTACATTATTTCGTTGATGATATGAATAAATTTGCTGGCAAGCGTGTTGTTGTATTTGGCGGCGGCGACTCAGCCGTAGACTGGACGATGATGTTAGAACCGATTGCTGACAAAGTTACAATCGTTCATCGCCGTGATAAATTCCGTGCACATGAGCATAGCGTCGAAAGCTTAATGAATTCTCGTGCAGAAGTAAGCACACCGTACGTTCCAGTTGAACTTATTGGTGATGATAAAATTGAACAAGTCGTTCTTCAACACGTAAAAACAGAAGAAAAACTTATCATCGATGTTGATGACGTAATTGTAAACTACGGCTTCGTTTCTTCTCTTGGCCCAATTAAAAACTGGGGCTTAGATATACAAAAAAATAGCATTCTTGTGAATTCAAAAATGGAAACAAATATTCCTGGCATTTACGCTGCTGGTGACATTTGTACATATGAAGGAAAAGTAAAACTTATCGCTTGTGGATTTGGTGAAGCACCGACAGCAGTAAACAATGCAAAAGCTTACTTCGATCCAAACGCAAAACTTCAACCAATGCATAGCTCCAGTATGTTTTAATATAGAACTACGAAGAACCCTTTTCACATATGAAAGGGTTTCTTTTATATCTCCTCAAAAAAGTAACACTTTCTAAAAAGCTCTACTTTTCCCCAAAAACATGTTACAACAGAACAGAACAAACGTTCTTATTTAAAAGGAGGAATTTTCATGATTAACGAACCCATTATCGTAAAAAAAGAAGCTTTCCAAGCAATCGGTGTTTCTCTTACAACGACAAATGAAAAAGAGGCGTCTACTGAAGGAAAAATCCCAGGGCTTTGGAACAAATACTTCCAAGAACAAATGATGCATCACATCCCAAATCAACAAACAAAGGAAACGTTCGCTTTCTATTCAAACTACGAATCAGATGAAACTGGTACATATAAATTTACAATCGCTATGCCCGTTTCTTCATTAAAAGACGTTCCTGAAAATATGACAACTTTAACAATACCTGCCGCTACATATGCGGTATTTACATCGAGAAAAGGCCCAGTTTCTGAAGTCGTGTACGAAGCTTGGGAATACATTTGGCAATGGTCGAAAGAAAACAAACGTGCTTTTACAACAGATTTCGAACTGTATGATGAAAAAGCGGTAGACCCGAATAATGTGCAAATAGATATTTATATCGCATTAGCTTAAAGAAGATACTCTTTGGTATCTTCTTTTTTTGTCGTTAAATAGCTACTGGGCAAATTCATTATTATTGTCTACAATGAGAAAGTGCAGTATAGAAATATTAGAAACTGTATAAAGTGAAACTATACTCAGTGGGGGTTTTGTTCATCCCCCACTGAGTATTAGCCTTCACCAATCGGACGTTTACGGGCAGTTGGTCTCCCACCTAACTTCTTTGCTCGAACCGAATTTTGAGGTGGGATTTTTACTGCCCGTTAACGCAGGATAAAACGATTGTTAATAGGTTTTTTAGTTTAAATTTGTCACATAGAAAGGAAGCAATATGGAGGAACTACAACAAAATAAAACTGCTTTAGAAGGAAGCGGAAAACCGTTATTAAAAAATACGAATTTCCTTTTTCTTTGGGCAGCTACTCTTTTTTCAAGCTTTGCTTTAGCCTTTTTTACTTTTTCACAAACGTGGTACATAGCAAAAACATTAAACCTTGAGGCTTCACTCGGTGTTGTTTTCGTAGCTCTTAGTGTTCCAAGGCTTATTTTTATGATTATCGGCGGCGCTGTAGCTGATAAATTCCCGAAAAAAAATATTATGTTTTACTCCAATATTATTCGAGCGATTCTTGTCGCAACCATTCTCACATGGTTCATCGTCGGTGATGTAACACTATATACATTTGCTTTATTCGCTTTATTCTTTGGACTTGCTGATGCTTTTTTCTGGTCCGCAGATGGATCTATTCTGCCCGAACTTGTAGAAAAAAGCCGCTTAACGCAGGCAAATTCACTTACACAAATGACGAATCAAGCGTCGGTCATCTTGGGCCCTGTACTTGGTGGAATTCTCATCAAATTTACGAACTATGAAACAATCTTTTCGATTACGATTTTACTACTGATCGTTGCGGCCATACTCGTCCAAAAAATACAATTTACGATGTCAGAGCAAAAAGATACCGACAAAGGCATGTTTACTTCTATTAAAGAAGGAATCTTATATGTAAAGGAATCACCATTCCTTTCAACTTTCCTTATTTGTAGCGCCTTTCTAAACTTATTTTTAATCGGTCCGATGCAAGTCGGTTTCCCGCTCTTCGTTAAAAATGTCCTGCACGGTGATTCACTTCAGTTCAGTTACTTAGAAGCTGCTGTTGGTGGTGGAATGGCGATAGGCGCTGTCATTGTTGGTTTAAAGAATATTAATCGTAGACGCGGCCTATTTTGCATTATCATGATGCTACTGTCTGGTATATTCTTCTTATCCATTAACTTTAGTACGGTACTTTGGCAGGCATTATTAGCTGGCATGTTTTACGGTATTACAATCGCAATGGCGATCGTTCCACTTATGGCAATGATTCAAGCAACTGTAAAAGAAGAGATGATGGGGCGTGTAATGAGTTTACTTATGCTATCATCAATGGGCTTTATCCCACTCTCTTATGCATTCACATCCATTGCACTTGCAATAGGAATTCCAATCGTAACCGTTATGAAAAGCGGTGCAATCGCCGTTATCGTCTTCGTACTATTTGTAGCGATTCGTGTTCCAGTTGTAAGGAAATTCGATTAACAAGCAAGAGTCATGTATTATAAGCATGGCTCTTTTTTAAACGGATCAAATAGATGTAGTCCCTTTCTCCTCCTTAATACTGCTCCCCACTCTAATCCAACCTCAAAAAATAAATCTCGCACTGTACTGTAAAAAAGTGCCCCAATATCTTTACGAATTTCCCCATATTTATGTGCCCTCACAACACTTTTCACGCGCCAAATGAAATTTCCGTTCACTTCTTCATCAGCTAATATTTGCTCTAATAAAACACCTTGCTCTAGTAAGCCACTCTTTTTATACGCAAGTTCCACCTTACTCCAAAATATATTAATCTTCTTCGGATTACTTGTCATCGGCACCAGTGCGTATATAAAAGACTTCGGTATATCGTGACGGCAATACGTTTCATCAAGCTCATACGTTATTTTTCTTTTCTCTTTTATTTGTGGAATGTTTTTAAAAAGAATTGTTTCCCCCTCATATTTTTGCTCATTTTTACTACAGCCAGCTGCATAATCCTCACTTTCACATGCGAACATTTTCATACGGTCATCCATGCGGTCAATTGCAGATATAAGAAAAATATATAAGTTCGCACTATACCCGCCGCGCTTATGTCTTTCTTTTGTCGCAACACGCTTTATAATTCCTAGTTCCTCTAACTTTGCAATGGAGCGGCGTACTGTACGAATACTCTTTCCAACATTCGTCGCAATCGTCTCCATTAACGGACAAGCAACTCCTACTGTTTTCTGTTTCTCATTCACCGCATACTTTCCTAAAAAATGAATAATGGTAGCATCCGTTTTATTTAATTGAAATCGATAATATTTCAAAACTTGTTTTTGATATATATTAAACTCCTCTTTACTTTGAAATTCACTATATGGTTTCATTAAATTATATAAGCTTCCCATTCTTATCACCTCATTTATAAGTAAGAAGCAGGAAGAGAAATTGGCGTGATAGTTAATATTTCTTTATTGGAGATGAAAATATGATTGTAATTAGCGCTTGTTTAGGTGGTATCGCTTGTCGTTATGATGGGAATGACAATCTCGTTTCAAAAATAGAGGAACTTTTGCACAAAGAAGATACAGTCCTCATTTGTCCTGAAGTATTAGGAGGACTACCGACGCCTCGTCCTTCCGCTGAAATTATTGGTGGGAATGGCGATGACGTTTTGGACGGAAAAGCGAAAGTGATGACAAAAGATGGAGAAGATGTCACAGAAGCTTTCGTAAATGGTGCTTATAAAGCATTAGAACAACTTAAAGACTTACACCCAGAATATATTATTTTAAAAGAACGTAGTCCATCTTGTGGTAGTTCTACAATTTACACTGGAGAATTTAACGGGAATAAACAAACCGGTTACGGGGTAACAACTGCTTTATTCAAAAGACATGGATTTACAGTCATTTCAGAAGAGGATTTTGAGAATATAAAAAGGAATTGACCCTGTTCGTCAATTCCTTTTTTCTTTCTTATTTTGCACCTAATTTTTCTTTAACTTTCGCTGGAAGCTCGTCTTTTTTCACTTCTTCCCAAGCTGTTACACCTTTTTTATCTGAATTGTATACGCGTAAGAATGCTTCTTTGCGAAGATTTTTTGGAGCTGTGAATTCCAATTCTTTTTCTTCTCCACCTTTATCGAATCCTTTTAATTTATACTCGAAATATTTATGTGGCTCTCCGTTATCAAACTTCTCATTTTTTTCAATTCCATCAGCTGTAACTTGAACATAATACTCATCTTTTCCTAAACGATTAATATCACAACCAACTAACAGACTTGCAAATACAACTAAAATACTAAAAAGTGCAATGTATCTTTTCATTTCCTTCACCTCAAATGTTTTTTCTTATATTCTTATCTTAAAGCTCAGGCTTTAAAGAAGAAATTCAAAAACATGACATGAACATTACACTTTTGTAAGATAATAATTATTTCTTCACTTTAGAAATAGTCATTCCAACACCAATTGGAACGAGGACAGATTCTACCTTCGAATCAGTTGCTACTACTTCATCAAACTTCTTCATACACATCAGCCAACTTCTATTATGCAAAAGACAAAAATCGTAAGAAAATAGATAAAAAATAATAATTCCTTACTCAACCAACTAGCGATTTCGTTTTCAATATGTGAAAAGGGATTTGTAAACGATGAATTGAATATATATTTATTATTTTCTAACTTTTGGCTGAAAGTTTTTTTATTACATAAATTTCATTATTTCCTAATTTAAAGTTTTCGAGGGGAGAAATAATATGAATCCTATTTTATTAGATGTTCCGTTACAAATAGAAACAGACAAACTCATTCTTCGAGCACCACTGCAAGCAGGTGAAGGGAATGTAGTACATAAAGCTATTAAAGATTCAATTCATGAATTAAAGCAATGGTTGTCTTTATTCCAGTCCATTCCTACTGTTGAAGAAACGGAAATTCTCCTTAGAAATGCACATATAAATTTTTTGAAAAGAGAAAGCTTTCGCTATCTTATCTATCATAAGGAGACGAATAATTTTATCGGAACTGCTAGCCTTCACGCGATTGATTGGAAGGTTTCTAAATGTGAAATTGGATACTGGATTAACACCCAATTTAGTGGCAATGGATATATGACAGAAACAGTAAGTGCGTTAATAAACCTTGGATTTCAGTTATTCAAATTTAGAAGGATTGAAATAAGATGTGAACGTAATAACACAAAAAGTCGTGCGATTCCTGAAAAACTAGGCTTTGAGCTTGAAGGGATATTACGTAATGAAGATGTTTCAGCTGACGGCAAACAACTAACTGATACCTGCATCTATGCAAAGATAAATTAGATTAAGACTTTAAAACTCGTTGCACAACATATCTTGAGGCTGATTTCTAAATTTAGAAGGTGGCTTTTTGATTTTTCACGACAAAAGAAAAGACCTCCTTAACGATTGTATTCCATCGCTAAAAAGGTCTTTCTCTATTTCTGCCAAAAACTTAGCACTCTTCTGGCTTACCAGCATTCGTCGCTGTACGGAAAGATGATCCACATCCGCATGATGCGATTGCGTTTGGATTATCAATTGTGAATCCGCCGCCAAGCATCGATTGTTTATAATCAACTTTTACTCCTTTAACAATTGGAGCACTTTCTTTATCGATAACAAATTCAACACCGAAAAATTCAAGAACTGTGTCGTCTTCTTTTGGTTCTACTTCAAATCCTAAGCCGTAAGAAAGACCACTACATCCGCCGCCATGTACAGCAAGGCGCACGTACTTCTCTCCATCTTCAGCATCTTTTAACATATCTTTAATTTGAAAAGCTGCTTGTTCTGTTACTTCAATCATGAAATACACCATCCTTTCTGTTCTCATTCTATTATACATCTTTACGCTTCTATCTTGTACTCATACACTCCGCGGCAAATTACTTCCGCAGGTCCTTTCATTAACACATTTCCTTCTTCTGTCCATGCAATCATTAAATCGCCGCCAGCTAAATGAACTGTAATCTCTTTACCACGTTCCAGCTTTCCATTTAAAATAGCAGCTACAACTGCAGCACATGCTCCTGTCCCGCAAGCTTGTGTTACACCAGATCCACGTTCCCAAACACGGAAGTTCATCTCGTCATCATTCAAAATTTCGATAAATTCAACATTTGCTCGCTCTGGGAACATTTCATGTGTCTCAAGGACTGGTCCAAGTGTTGTAAGTGGCGCTTTTTCTACATCATCAACAAAAATAACCGCATGCGGATTCCCCATTGAAACAGCTGTAAATGCATAACGATGATTATTGTATAAGAAGTTTTCACGAATAAACGGTGTTTCACCTTCACCAAGCATCGGGATTTCTGCACGTGTTAAACGTGGTGCTCCCATATCGATTTTTACTAATGTAACTACACCATCTTCTACCGTTACTTCAGCCGTTACAATTCCAGCTAACGTTTCAATTGCGAAAACTGTTTCTTCTACTAGTTTATGCTCATACGCATATTTCGCTACGCAGCGTAAACCGTTGCCGCAGTTCTTCCCTTCTGAACCATCGTTATTAAACATGCGCATTTTCACCGGAGCTACGTCAGAAGGACAAATTAAAATCATTCCATCTGCCCCAATACCAGTATTAATATTTGAAACTTTTTCCGCCACAAGAGCTAAATCTTCTTCAAGAATTTGTTCCTCAAACATATTTACATATATATAACTATTGCCAAGACCATGCATTTTTGTAAAAGAAAATTGGCTCATTTGTATTCACTCCAAAAATAATTTTTTATTTTAAGTATAGAATGCATGCTTTTAGAACACAATATGAATGTCCCCCGTTTCTCATATTTGACAACATTTGGCGATGAGCCATTCTTGCACAAATTGTGTAGGAAAAAAGCCCTTCTAAAAGGGCCTTTTTTTATTTATATTCCGTATTATCCTACCCTGCGAAATAATATTTTACCTAATGGAAAAAGGTGCTGCCCATTCGCAACACCTTAAAACATTGGATTTTCATCCAGATACTCATATACATTATTAACAAGCTCTTCTACTGTCGATCCTTGTACTACTTCACCATTCACAAGGGCAAATGGGCCTTCAAAACAAATACCACAATATCCTAAGCATCCATACTCCATTACATCTAAATTCGGATCTTTTTCTAATTTCTCTAAAGCTGCTTGTGAACCACTCGCGAGGTTACCTACACAAAATTCAATTAACGGTTTAATCAAAATTATCCCCCCTGTACTACAAAACAAATTACCTTCTGACTTCATCTATAAGAAGAAAACTAAGCTGTTTCTTGTTGTTTTCATTACACTTACTAAACTATTCAATTCCTTCACTGTTTCACTTCAAAGCAAATATTCTTTTCTATATAAATATATTCACAACACTGCTTTTCGGCCTTCATAATGAAATAGTAACTAGAAAAGGAAAACAGTTTACTTTACTTTTCTTCTTATTGTACAACAGAGTATTCATTCATGCATTGTTATTTGTTCACAAATTCGATATAATTTGATTGAGTAAAGTCGAAATATTTTATTAATATAAAATTTTAGGATTAGGGGACATTTCAACAGAAAAGGGGTAATCCATCATGAAACACCTCGTAATACTAGGTGGTGGCTACGGTGGAATGAGAATTCTGCAACGGCTACTTCCAAGCAACCAACTTCCAGATGATGTACAGGTGACATTAATCGACAAAGTACCATACCATTGTTTCAAAACTGAATATTATGCATTAGTAGCGGGTACAATTTCAGAAACGCATATTCGCATACCGTTTCCTGAGCACCCACGCCT
Organism: Bacillus sp. FDAARGOS_235; assembly: GCF_002073415.2. Taxonomy (NCBI): domain Bacteria; kingdom Bacillati; phylum Bacillota; class Bacilli; order Caryophanales; family Bacillaceae; genus Bacillus; species Bacillus sp. FDAARGOS_235. The sequence continues at coordinate 3,450,841 of NZ_CP020437.2, read as the reverse complement.
CAATATTCAATACGGCACAATAACAAATATTGATCTCGAAGAAAAAGCTGTTCATCTTGATGGCGGTGAAGCAATCCAATATGATGATTTAATTATCGGACTTGGCTGTGAAGATAAATATCATAACGTTCCTGGGGCAAAGGAATATACACACAGTCTACAATCAATTGAACAAACACGTAAGACATATGAACAATTAAATGGCCTAGAACCGAATGCTACAGTTGCTGTCGTTGGTGCTGGCTTAAGTGGCGTTGAAGTAGCAAGTGAACTTCGTGAGAGCCGTTCTGATTTAAAAATCTATTTATTTGATAGAAAAGATAGAATTTTATTCCCATATCCAGAGAAATTAAGTAGATATGTAGAAGAATGGTTTATAAAACATAACGTTACCATTATACGAAACTCTAACATTACCAAAGTCGAACCAAATATTGTGTACAACCACGATGAACCTCTTGCATGTGATGCAATCGTCTGGACAGCTGGTATTCAAGCAAATGAAGTTGTTCGAAACCTTCCGGTTGAACAAGATGGTAGCGGACGGGTTGTTTTAACAAAATATCACAATATTCCAAATGACGAGCACGTTTACGTTGTAGGAGATTGTGCAGCACTTCCACACGCACCATCTGCTCAACTTGCTGAAGGTCAAGGAGAACAAATTGTCCAAATATTATTAAAACGTTGGAATAATGAACCACTTCCTGATGAATTACCTGTTATTAAATTAAAAGGTGTTCTCGGTTCCCTCGGCAAAAAACACGGATTTGGTTTACTAGCAAACCAACCATTAATGGGACGTGTACCGAGATTATTAAAATCCGGTCTTCTTTGGATGTATAAATATCATAACGGTTAATACTTTACGAGCTGTCTACTATGTAGGCAGCCTCTTTTCATCAGTTGAAAAAATTTTTTTCATAAACAGAAATTATCAGAAATATTTTTCTCAATATTTATTCACAAAATTTTCTATTTTTATATTAAAAACTATTGATGAAAAGTGTATGCTATTTGTAAGTTGTTTTTATTATTTCCTTTAAGACCGAATTCATTCGGTCTTATTTTTTATGTGATAAATACTTTTATAGGAGGCATTACATTTCACTTATGAACTTGACGAAACTACACGATCGAATAGAAGCGAAGAAGAAAGAATTGATCTATCTCGTTGAAATGTACGGATTCACTCATGATAAAGTAATTTCTTTCAGTCAAGAATTAGATTGTTTACTTAACTTATTAATAAAACTCAAGACGAAGAAAAAACGTTGCTCTTTATAACCTTATTTTTCTATTTCTCTCTCTTTTTTGATACGATATAACTAGAATCAGAAAGGAGCAATTTATGTTTATATTAAAAAACGTTACATATAAAGATATACTACACATTCCTTATTTACAGATTCAAAAAGAGACAATCACTTGTATTATCGGTGAAAGTGGGAGCGGAAAGAGTACATTACTTCGCATGTTAAATGATTTACAATCTCCAACATCCGGTACAATCGAATATAACGGAAAACCAATTTCTGATTATCCCCCTATTCAATTACGCCGTGACGTAGTTATGCTCGGACAAACTCCACCTATTTTTGACGGAACAGTTAAAGACAATCTATTAATGGGACTTCGTCTTTCTGAAAAACCATCTCCAAGTGATGATACTTTGCAGAATGCATTAACGACTGTTAGCTTAAATAAGAATTTAGAAGACAACGCCGCTTCATTATCAGGCGGGGAAAAACAACGGCTTGCTTTTGCTCGCATCATACTTATGGATCCGCCTGTCTATTTATTAGATGAACCAACTTCGGCATTAGATAGTGATACAGAACGCCGCGTTATGAAGCAATTCACTATACTCGCAAGAGAAAAGAAAAAAACCGTTATCTTCATCACGCACTCGCAACAACTTCCAGAAGAAATTGCAGACGATATTATTGAAATTAGTAAAACAAACGGTGCAACTAGAAAGGGAGTGCTCTCAGTTGAAGGGCGTTATTGAACTCCAAATTTGGCAACTTGCTGCTGCCTATATTTTCATTCTTATTTTAATCGGACTTGTAAGATTAAAAGGGATACCTCGCGAGAAACAAATTGCGATCGCAACATTCCGTATGACCATTCAGCTCGTACTTGTTGCATATGTCCTTACATACATATTTGAAAACAGTAATCCATTTTATACAATTGCTCTCATTACTTCTATTACTACATTTGCTATTTTTAATATTTATAAACGAGTTAATATTCCGATGTCCAAAGAATTAAAACGTGTAGCCGCTCTTTCCATGGTTGCGGGATCAATCGGACCATTACTACTATTTATCTTTGTTATTATCGGGCATAATCCGTGGTATGCACCGCAATATATCGTTCCTATTGCCGGCATGTTAATCGGTAATGCTATGACCGGTATTTGCCTCGGGGCAAACACCTTTTTAAACAATATGAAATCTCAAAGAGATCATATTGAAGGTGCCCTTATGCTCGGCGCAACACCGAAAGAAGCAACTGCTCCCCTCATAAGGGACGCTTTTGATTCTGCTATTTTACCAACAATCAATTCCATGGTCGGTATGGGAATTATAAGCTTACCCGGTATGATGACCGGTCAAATATTATCCGGTGTATCACCGTTTACAGCAATTCAATATCAAATTGCTATCATACTCGGTATTTCAGGGAGTACTGCTTTCGCTGTCATTATCTTCTTACAGCTTGGATATAAAACATTCTTTAATAAGCGCTGTCAGTTGAAAGAAATTGACTATGATGCGAGGTGAATCGTGCGTAGTTCACGGCGAATGAAATTATATTAACGATTTTTTCAAGATATCTATCATAACTTACAATATATCAACGATTTTTCAAATATATCTATCATAACTCACAATATATCAACGATTTTGTACGAAATATCGATTTACCGACAAAAAGTGACATAATAAAAAGAGGAGGCGAATAGCCTCCTCTTTTTATTTGTCTTACGCCTTCTTAACGAACTGTGATTTTAACTTCATAGCTCCGAAACCGTCGATTTTACAATCAATATCATGATCCCCATCAACTAGACGAATACTCTTTACTTTCGTACCAATCTTCACAACTGAAGAAGTACCCTTTACTTTTAAATCTTTAATTACAGTAACAGCATCACCATCTTGAAGAACGTTTCCGTTTGCATCTTTTACAACTTTTGCACCATCATTATTTTCAGCTTCTGCTTCTTTGCCCCACTCATGAGCACATTCTGGACATACGAAAAGAACGCCATCCTCATACGTATATTCTGAATTACATTTTGGACAATTTGGTAAAGTAGCCATAAATTCATTTCCTCCGTTCATTATTTATACGTAAAAATCAAATTTGATGTTTACATGTCGATAAATAAAATTTGTATAGCATTTCTTTATAGTGCCATAGTCTTACGTTATTGACAAGCCTACCTCAAATTGTCATTTTTTATTGTATTTTACAAAATTTCAATTCGTATGGTGTTTACAATAAAAAAGAAGAACCTTCACAAGATTCTTCTTTTCAAAATGAATGAGTTCTCACTAGAACCCCCAACCATTCTCTTCAATATAAAATTGATACTCTTCTAACTCTTCTTCACTTAACTTCTTATTATTCTCATATACTTCTTGCCATTCAAAGTAACCTTCACTGAAATAAACAGCGAATTTAATTTTCACGTTTTTCTTCTCTGTATAGTCATAACCAGTAAACTCTACTACGTCATACTCTTTTTCTTTCTTCACGAACTTCCAAGTTGGATTATCAGTCATAACCTCTAAAGTAAATCCTTCATCACTTGAACGAACAACATTTTTAATATTCGGCTCAGTTGGTAAAAGAGAAAGTCCGAACATAGCTCCACCAAACATTATCCCCACTATAACTTGTAAACCAATCATACCAGCAGCACTAGCGCCGCCCTTTGATTGTAAGTAATACGCCTTCTTGTGATCCGACATATCTTCTTCCTTATGTAAAACTCGAATAGCATGCTTATAATATAAACGGTTTCCTTGCCATCCAGTAAATATCATCATTCCTAATTGAAGAACTAAACTAACTGTTAAATAAATCCCATCTGGAATATCTATAAAAGGAGTTACAACGATACTAGGTACCGCCAATAACGTAAGTATAATAAACAACTTATACATTTTACGATAAGCTAACCAAAAAGTTGGGAAGAAAAAGGCTACCCAATTCCACGTATTCCCTTGTGCTGGATTTTCTACTTTTCCCCATTTAAAGTCATAATACGCCGTATTCTTTTGAACAATCTTATGTAACTCTTGTGGAGAAATTGTTTCTTGTAAAACAGTGTCTTTCACGTACATCATCCTTTTCTTATTTCTATATACAGGTATTGTATATGTACAAAAAGAAGGAATCTAACAAAAAGTACATATATTTCATAAAAATGAACGGAAATCGAATATATTCCGACAATTATCCGTTTATTATTTCATTTTACTTTAAAATATATTAAAATACTTATGAATTATACGTTTAATACACCAAGTTAAATGTTTTGTATGTTCACAAAAAAAGATGCCCCAAAATCATTTGGACACATCCTACTCCTATTATATAAATTACTATTATGGTATGGTCTAACCTAAAATCTCGACTTAAAAGACTTCACAAATTAACTTTCTACTATTTAAAACATATTTCCACTTACACAACTAATAAATAATCTATCATTAATTTCCTCAATTGATACAATAAAATCTACTTCAACTATATTTTTAGGCAGTTTCATTATTCTTAAATTCCACCTTTTTTTCATATTCATCTAAGAAAATTGTAGCATCATCATATTTAAAAAACTCGACCCAAGCGTCAAAAAACTGACAAATCGGGTCTATTATGTCTGTTTTTTCTTGAAATACAATACTCTCATCTATACTAAGTATTATTTCTCCAGTATTTTCTGTCGGCAGTTTATGTAGTTCAATTTAAAAATTTTTCATACTCCTCCCCTTCTTGATTATATTGAAATACTATTTTTATTTATTCTACACTACCCTTCACTTTCTCAATAACATCTTCTATACGTTCCGCTATACATTCTATCTCCCAATCACCCTCACCGTGCAAAGCTGTATAAACCGGACATTTTTCATCATTACTATCTACAAAGATTGGATCACCGAGATACGAATCTATTCCAATTACAATCCATCCCTCTTTCCAATCTCCTTCTTCATTCCCGGTTAAGCTTTGCCCTTCTTCATCAAAGCTATAACCAAGTTGTCCTTCTTCTATTTCTTCACTATTAAACAATTCTATCGTCATAGGTTCAGATTCATACTCTAGCTCAATTTCATTATCCTCAGCACGATCTACATATTCTAAAAGTTGTTTAATTTTATTATGGTTAATCATGATATCTTCTCCATTCTCTCTTAAAATAATCTAGCTTTAGTCATACTATAATATATAAAATAAAGTTCATAAAACTACTATTTCAGGTGATTAAATATGAAGTGCATAGTTTGGACAGAAGATGTTTTTTCACAAAACTTCACTACGTTCCATATTGCATAATGTTTCACATGAAACTATCGACATTCCGGATTACCTTTCTACCATTTTCGACTGGTTTCAAACGTGGGCTTCTTATGAAAATTTAACAAAAATAAATATACATTCCATTACTCCGTTACTAGCCGTCGTTCCAATATTATAAGAAAAAGCGTTTCTGCTTCTTACCTGTTCTTCTTTCTACAAACTAAAACAGTACAAACAAGCTAATCGCTACTTACAGCAATATTTACATTGCTCTGTGCATCTTAATAACGAGGAAAAAGAAAAAGTACTCTTTCATGAAGTTGATATGTATATGAAAAAACTAGTAGAAAGCACAATGTAAATGTACATTGTGCTTTCTACTAGTCCTTTATCAAACTTTTTATATTTCCTCCTACAACTACCAAGTAATATTCATTTCTTCAAATGACGCTTTACTCACTTCTAACCTTTCACTATCATCCGTCCCAATCATTGCTACTTCCTCTTTAGACAACTTAATTTTCTCGTTTGGATTTTGGATTTTTCTCTCATACACGAATTGTAAAAGTTCTATTTGTTCCGCTGTCAGTTCATACTCTTCTTCCAGTCTTTCAATTGCTAATTCCGTATCAAGTAATGGAATTTCTAATAAAAATCCACCGTGCTCTTCCATCTCTTCAAATGGATCAATTGAATACGCACCGCTATCCTCAATCCAAAATGCAGTTGTAATAAAAGGAACTGTTTCGCCTTCTACTTCTTCTAATACGTATTGAAGTGCTTCCTCTTTCGCAATGTCTATTACTTCCAAAGGTGCCCCTTCAAAATAATTTGCCGCATCAATCCACTCTTCAATTCTCTCGCTATTCACATCTTGCAGACATACGATCGCATAATCCGGATGAAACGTAATTGTCCCTCTTCCGCCTTGACTATCTTGCATATTATAGTTAAACCCATCCCATGAACTTTCATGCGAGAAATCAGGAGCATGTGCTACAAAAATTGCATCTGCAATCGACTTTAAGATACAACCTTTCCATAGTTGTTCTTTATTTATATGTAATTTATATTTACTCATCTGCTTTCCTCGCCTACATATTTTTTTATATTATCTTTCGAATTCTCATTCCGTGTAAAGTATTTTTTCATTATATAACAATAGTAAAGGCATCCTTCATACAAAGGATGCTTTTACTATTTTCTCTACCATTTCCCCCTACACTCCTCAATTAAACTAAGCAAATATCTCTTCATCATATCAGCCCTTCTCCAAATAGAAAGTTTCTTCTTCTCCTTTGGATCATACCTCATTCGCTCTACTTCTTTTAATAAAGGCTCCCATTCTTTCGCTGAGCGTTCTAACAAGTATTGCAATCCTCTATCTTTTGAAACAATTGTTTTATGATCTAACGTATATAAAATACGCCCCATCGTAACGACAGCTGATTCTACCCATTCTTCTATGAAAAACAAATAAGGACGCTTCGCTTTTTCACTCCAGTAATGTTCTACGTTATATTTCATTGTATTTACTACATCATCCCACTTTATTTGAAATGGAAGGTCTTCTACTTCTTTCCCGATAACTGTAATGCCTTGATTTTTTAATGTCCACCATGTGACCGCATTAATATCCCAATGACCTATATCAGCCTTACCATCTGCACAATACACGTACTCATTTATTTCATGATTGTATTTCCCTAAGTCAGCAAGCGGAATATACATACCGTCCATTCTTTTACCTGGCGTACTTTCACTCATTTTCTTATGCAGCTCTACAAGTTGTTGTTTTTCAGCTTCATTCACGGAATCATTTAGTACTGCAACAAAATCAACATCGCTCGTTTCTATATGAAATGCACCTAGCGCGATAGAGCCGTAAACATATACCCCGACTATTTTTCCATCTAAAAAAATTTCTTTTAACCCTACTATGTACTGCTCCATTAACTGCTTTACTTCTGCTGGTAAAGCTTGTTTTATTCCATTCTCCACATCTATCCCTCCATTAAAAAAAGCCTTCGCAAATTCGCAAAGGCTTCCTGCTTTATAAATATTTCTCGATTTCCTCGTAAACATCCTTCAAACGAGGATTTCCTTCTCCAACAATCTCTCCATTCACAAGAACGACTGGATAAAATAAATCTTCTTCTACTACGCGCTCTGCGAATGCTTTTTTATCTTCATCTTCTTGTTCTTGTTGAAAATCAATATACTCGAAATTAAATTTATTTTCTTGTCCTTCATATTTACGACCAATCGCCGCTTGTAACCACTCAAACGTTTCTGTTGAAGATGGCATTCCGACGCAGCTCGCACAAATTACTTTCGTCCCATACACTTGCACATTAACCATTTCTTCTCCCCCACTTCTTGTTCTAACAGTATATTCAGATGTCTTAGTACATAAGCACATCATTTTACAAACTTATTCCATACCCCTATACTGAAAAAACACGTTGTACACATGATAAAATATTTCGACAATAAAACAAGAACAGAAAAAATAGATTTTCCCCTCTATCTTGATTATAATAAAACTGATGAAAGGAGTCGATAAAAATGGAAAACCCACATATGCAAGAACAAGTACTAGAAGTACTAGATAAATTACGTCCGTTCTTACTTCGCGATGGCGGAGACGTTGAATTAGTAGACATTGAAGAAGGTATCGTAAAATTACGCCTTATGGGTGCATGCGGAAGCTGCCCAAGTTCTACAATCACACTAAAAGCTGGTATCGAGCGCGCGTTACTTGAAGAAGTACCAGGCGTTATTGAAGTAGAGCAAGTATTTTAATTAAAAGCGGAAGCGGCTCGTTCAGAATGTGAGGAGGATGGAGCTTCTGACATAGAGGCGCTTTTTGCCTCGGCGGAAGAAGCGAAGCCACCGAACATTTTAGCCGCTGGAGCTAGATATTAATTAAAAACGGAAGTGGCTCGTTCAGAATCGCTTCCTAGAAAGAGACCCCAATGGGTCTCTTTTTTTATTCAAATAACACTTCTCCTTTAACATCATAAAACAAAATTGGAAATCCTTCTCAAAAAATGAGATAATTAATACTATATAGTGAATCGTTCACACATATAAAGTGAAACTATAATCAGTGGGTGTTTACGGGCAGCCCGATTCCCACAAATAGTGGGATGAAGTAAAAAACATAGGGGGACGACACATGCCAAAAATGGGGAACACTTTTTTAACAATTCAAGAACTAGAAGAGAAAAAAGAATATTTATTAGGCCTTTCGTCCGTTATACCAACATGGAATACAAGCTATCAATTTTTATTTAAAGAAATCCAGCAAGAATTATTGAGTAAAATAAATGAAAAAATCGAAAGAAATCAATTCATTTTAAATATATGTGCAGATCAACAAGTAGGAGCATAATGTATTACATACAATTGCGGTATAAAAAAGAGACCTCAATCGGTCTCTTTTTTATACTTTTAAGATAGCCAATCTAATTTTCTAATCCCTAACTTATCAATTGGCAAACGAAGTGATCCATAAAAATTCCTCATAAATTGCTCAGAGCGGTTCACATCATGTAAAATAGCTTCTAAGCGATCTCTATATATACTTTTTTGTTCTTCGTTCCCAGTTTGATAATATCGTTCGACCGTTTCAAAATAGTGGAGCGGGAACAGGAGCCTTGCAAATAATAAGCGCCAACCAAATGAGGATAGCGAATAATTGCGTTCATAATCTGTAACAAATTGAACGATTGTTTGCTCCCAGTCTTTCTTCTTTTCAATCATCATATAGCGAATCAATTCTGCTATATCTCGAGTGGGATGATCATACACCCACTCAAAAGGAAGTTTTAGACGCTTCGTTTGATGCCATAATAAAGGTGTAAATCGCTCCTGGCAAATTGTTGCCGCATCGGTCATTTGTGGCGTATCATCCATCTCTGTATCGACAACATACTGAATTGCATTTTCCGCAACTCCTAAATAATACGGGAAGGATTCGATAAACAATTGATCGAATACGTCTGTAGGGTGGTTCATCACTTGTGATTGCCAAAATTTCTCTAATTGATCGAGCCTTTTTTCCCATAACGCTTTCCATTCACCAATGCGGCTTAATTGCTCAATTTCTTCTGGAAAGAATGCACCTCGTTTATGGAATATAGAAAGCTCACTTCCTAATGACATAGCATGTCGTTCTAACGTGCGCATACCTTTTAATAAGCAGTAATTTTGTTCTTCTATCTCACTTACATAGTAGCCGTGTATAGTCGGAACGAAAGTCGCTACAGTCATATCCCCTTGCTGGTTCATATAGTCACTGAGCTTTTTCATCTCTACAAGTACTTCTTCCTCCATTTCTCCAATTGGAACAAGTACATAAATTTTGTTGCGAATCCAAAAGCTTTTATAGGGGCCAAGGGGGATTAATTCTTTAACATGCATGTGATAATGCTCATAAATATGCTGAATCATCGCAGTCGCCACCTATGGTTTTTCTTTATATATATGAGCTTGTGCTCGCCTTTCATTCCTATGCACATGATAAAGCAACGAAACGTATACAAATACTAAAAAGAAAAAAAGGTGATAAACATGAAAGAATCAAATCAACTACAAGAAAGAGCATTACAACTATTACAAGAACGCGGTGTAACAATTGACGATATTGCTGAACTTGTTCATTTTCTTCAAAAAAAATATCATCCAAATTTAGAGATGTCAGAATGCCGTTATAACGTTGAGCGTGTATTATCAAAACGTGAAGTACAAAACGCACTAATTACTGGTATCGAACTCGATGTCCTTGCTGAAAAAGGAATGTTAAGTGCGCCGTTACAAGATATCGTAAAACGTGATGAAGGCTTATACGGAATTGATGAAGTTATCGCACTTTCTATCGTTAACGTGTACGGCTCTATCGGTTTCACGAACTTTGGATATATCGATAAATTAAAACCTGGTATTTTAGAATACTTAAATGATAAATCAACTGGCAAAGTGCATACATTCCTTGATGATATCGTTGGCGGAATCGCTGCCGCTGCTTCAAGCCGTTTAGCGCACCGAGCTGATCACTCGGAATAATAATAATGCTTTCTAGACCGTCAGTTTTATGCTGACGGTCTTTCATATTCCATGAGCATAAATTCTCTTCCGCGGCTCAAAAAGATAGGTCCTTGCTGAAAACCTATATTTTTATATAGCGTAATTGCTCTTGTATTAAATGTTGCTACACTTAATCGAAACATTTTTGCATTAAACTCTTTCGTGGCAAACGCTATTCCAGCTTTGAAAAATTCTTTCCCCATTCCTTTCCCTGTTAACGCCGGCTTCATACCAAGTCCGATATCAATCAGATTTTCTCCACCATATAAATTAGCATCTCTTCCCCCTGGTACTTGTGCATTTTCCCCAAAACAAAAATAGCCGATGAACTCTCCTTGATCGTCACAACAGCCATAATACGTTCCATCTAATAGCTCTTCTATCACTTCTTTCTCGCCTGAAAAACTATATAAATTATATGGTTCCTCGTACGTCCACGTATTTATCTCATTTGCTTCTTCTACCGTTAACTTATGTATATCCATCCTTCTCTCTCCTTATCAATTGTTCTATATACTCATTCATTCTCCGCACCTTATTTCCCTCTAATTGAAATATGCAGAATTGCATGCACACAAACATTACACAAATGGTACAATTTATTTGAATCGCTGTTGCTACACTTCTTGATTAAAGAAAAGGCGTTAAAACGGAAATTAGCGTCTTATCGAACTCAAGCAATTGACACATTTTGTCATCATAAAAGACACTCGAAAGAGTGTCTTTTTTCTATATTTCATAAGGACTTACTCATTCCCCAAAATAAACGCATAAAATAATGTAACTCTTTACACGCATGAATCCCTTTCTAAAAGTTGTGAAGTACGTTACGGGAGATTCAAAATAAAAAGCACTCTGACTAGAGTGCTTTTCACTTTAAAACAAGGAGGTTACATATATGGATAGTACTCTCGTATTTAACTTCGGTATTGGTATTGTCATCATTTTATTTGTCTTCTTTGTTCTTTGTATGAGCGGGGTATAGCAATCTTTTATGCCGATAATTCCTTTAAAGTATCACTTAATTTGAACTTTCTTAATTGTAATGAAGCAATCATCGCTGCCCCTGCTCCAAGCACCACACTAGCAAAAGCTAATATGCAAACTTGATTATACGGAATAATAATAACCGTTAACTCTAAGCTTGATAACACGATATAGCTAAACAAAATCCCACCAAAAATGCCGATACAACCAGCTATCGCTCCAAGTAAAGTTCCCTCTAATAAAACGATCCGTCTCATTTGCTTCGGAATAGCTCCTACCGCACGAATCATACTAATTTCAGCACGTCTTTCATGTAAACTTGAGACAATCGCATTCATTAACCCTATACCAGAAATAATGAAAACAATTACAACTAACAAGCGAATTAACATCATCATTTGCGATAATAACTGCTCTTGTTCTTTCAATAAATCATAACTGTTTATAACTTCTACATTCTCTTTATTCTTTGTAATTTCTTTTACTTGCTTCTTAATCGCTTCAAATGATTGATTAGAATTAGTCATAATTTGAATTGCTTCATATCCTTGTACGTGAAACTTATCGCGAGCCCATTGTTCATTTACGAAAACATCTGATCCTCTTAACCTTAATCCTTGCTCAATAATCGAAACGACTTTAATCGTTTGTTTTTCTTTTCCCTTTCCTTGTACTTCAAACGTATCATGCAACTGAAGCCCTAATTTTTTAGCCGTTTCCTTCGTAATGACTCCCTCACCATCTTGTAATGGCTTATTTAAATCTTTTCCTTCAATCACCTTCGCTCTCGTTACTTTTTGATACGCGACAATATCATTTCCCACAACTTCCATCAAGTCAGGTTCAAAATCATTTTTCCTCGCATGTTCATACCACTCTTGATTCGCTTTTTTAAAGTCATAATTCACAAGCTTTGCTGTAAAGTCTGTAGCATTCCCAACACTCGCCTCTACACCGTCAATTTTTCTAACCTTCTCCATCCAACTAAACGGTAATGTTTCTATTCCTTGCGACTCTACCGGAATTCTTACTACTAAGTCCGCTGGTAAATGTTTTTGTAATCCTTTTTTCATACCTTCATACATAGAATTTACATACATCGTTCCAACAAGTGCTAACATAAAACCAAATGCTAATATAGCAACGGACACAGCCGCCTTATTTCGATAACGAATGACATTTCGGCTACTAATCGTCGTTTCAATTCGTAATATCATTTGAAGTGGTTTTGCAATCACTGGTGCTATCATCCGAATAAATAACGGAATCGCAAATAACAAACCGACCGCAAATAACAGCGCACCTATCGCACTTGGATTAAAACCGATATACCGCTCTAATACGTTACCCGTTAGTCCAATAACAGTACCAATAATTAAAATGCTACCACTAAAAGCACTCCACCTTTTTTCTTTTTTCTCATTACTAGGAAGACCTGGCCTAAGCGCTTGAACTGGTGGAATCTTTCTAACCATAAAGGCTGGTATAATAGCCCCTATAATAGACATAACAATTCCTAGTAAAAACGTAATGAGTAAAATCTCGCCTGAAATCGAGAATGATTCTTTCCCTGCCCCCTCAATATTCACCCATTTATTAATAAATGATGCAGCGATTGTTTGCGTACCTGCTCCAAGAATAACTCCTGCTAGCGATCCGATTGCCCCAATACATAAAGCCTCTAATAAGACGACTAATATAATTTGATTTGGATTACTACCGAGTGCACGTAATAATGCCCATTGCTTAAATCGACTTCTGACAGATAAGAAGAAACTTCCCATTATTAAAAGAGCTACAACAAATAAGGCAATACCACCTAAACTAAAAATTAATGGCTTCATTACATTTAGTCGTTCAAATGCCTTATCTACATAAGTACGTTGGTCCACCTTTATATTTTCTATCTTCTTATTTACATCAAGAGCAATCGCTCTCTTCACATTTACATCGGCTGTTTTCACTTGAACGAGATTGAACTGATTTAGTAGATTTAATTCTTTTTGAAGCCAATGGATGGGAAAATAAGCCCCATGCCCCATTGCCGCCATTAACGGTGGATTTAAAATACCGACGACTTTCACAGTCTTTTCTCCATGCTGTGGGAATGGCAGTTTAATTGTATCTCCCACCCGTATATTTTCACGGTCTGTATACCCTTTTGTTAGTGCTACTTCAGCCCCTTCTTTCGGATATCGACCTTCAAATATTTTATAAGAATGTATTTCTGGAGAATCTTGCTCAACACCCCAATAGGACGGTTTCCCCGATAACTCTTTATAGTGTGGGAAAGGATATGGTATAAGTACTTTTGATATTTTTTCAGCATTTTCTAAGCCATCTATTCCTTTTAAACTTTCATTATTTAAATACATATCATTTTTTATATAGCCAAATTGTAAATTATAATCTCCATACCGACTTACTACTTGTTCCTTCACACTTTGCTCTACTGATTGATTGCCTAGCAATAACATCGTCGCTAACATAACACCTAAAGCTGCACCGAGGGCAATCAATATATTTCGCAACCAATTTTGTTTCATCGATTTTACCGCATACTTAATTACCCATCGCATCACCTTTACCTCCTACTTTAAAGTGACGATTCATAATCTCTTGAATGTGGATAACTTGTTGCGGGATATTTCGAAATTTCCATCCTTTACTTTCAGCATGCTCATGAATCACCTCACCATCTAATAAGAAAACGACTTTATCAGCATGGGCCGCTACGAACGGATCGTGCGTTACAATGACAGCTGTTTGCCCTAATTCATCACATGCATTGCGAAGTGCCGCAATAATATTTTTGCTGTTTTCTGAATCTAATGCCCCTGTTGGTTCATCTGCTAATATAATAGCCGGCTCATTTGCAAAGGCTCTTGCTATCGCAACCCTTTGCTGTTGCCCACCTGATAACTGTGCTGGTAAATGCTTTTCTTTTCCTTTCAATCCAACGAGCTCTAATAAACGATTTGCTGTCACCGTTGCCTTCTTTTGCGAAACATTATCTAATAATAAAGGCAACCCTACATTTTCCTCCGCATTAAACACTGGAATTAAATTAAACTGTTGAAAAATAAAACCGATTTTATGCCTTCTAAATAAAGCGAGCTCTTTTTCTTTTAATGTTGAAATCTCCGTACCATCAACTCGAATACTACCTACTGACGGAATATCTAATCCACCTAACAGCTGAAGTAAGGTCGTTTTCCCCGATCCACTTGCCCCCATAATACAAACAAAATCTCCTTTTTGAATTTGAAGATTAATATCTTTTAAGATCTTTACTTTACTATCTCCAATATCAAACGATTTTTCTAACCCTTCAATTTCAATAATATTCATCCCGATATCCCCTTCTCTCTCTATTTACCAATCTATATATTCTATTCAAAAATGCAAAATCCCTACTATTTTGTATTTTTTTGTCACATACTAACATTTATATTAACCGGCATTAAGTGCCCGATTAGTGTAAGCAAATAATCAGTGCGGGATGGATAGCCCCCACCGATTAAAATTTCACTCTATTTCTCACGTCAGAAAAGTTGATTCTCGCAACGAAAGTAACCATAATAGTTACACGAATATATAAAAACTATTCACATATCCACAAGTAGGAGGAAGAACAATGAAACATGTAATCGTTTATGCACACCCGAATACAGAAAGCTTTAACCATGCAATTTTAGAAACTGTAAAAGGTGAATTAGAAGGAAAAGGCCATGAAGTACACGTTCGTGATTTATACGAATTAAACTTCAATCCAGTATTAGGTGCTTCCGATTTCATCTCATTTTCCCAAGGAAACACACCAGAAGATATTAAAGAAGAACAAAAGCATATCACTTGGGCTGATAGTATTACATTCATTTACCCAGTTTGGTGGGCAGGTCTTCCTGCTATTTTAAAAGGATACGTTGACCGTGTATTTAGCCACGGCTTCGCTTATGCTTACGGTGAAAATGGTATTGAAAAGTTATTAAGCAGTAAAAAAGGATTGTTATTATCTACGATGGGAAATTCGGAAGAAGTATACACAGCAGGCGGTATGTTTGATGCAATGAAAAAAACAGCAGATGTTGGTATTTTTGAATTTACAGGCATTGAAACACTTGAGCATACATTCTATACAAGTGTTCCTTCTGTGGATGACAGTGTGCGTAAACAATATCTTGAAGAGGTTAAAGATGTTGTGAATCGTGCATTTTAATAAAAAAAACTCCGGCTTTAACAACCGGAGTTTTTCATTTCATCATTAATTTCGGAATATACCTTTGAAGAATGCTTTCTAATTCATTCATATCTTCCTGTCTAATAAGTAAATTCACATTGTCATTCATTTTTTCTCGCCCGCGATATAAAAATATATTTTCTTTTGGATTTTCCCATGTTGATGTTTTATAGCCTTTCAATTCTTCGTATGAATAAAAGTTTAATCCGTCTACTACACCTTTTTCATATATTTTTACACTTTTAATAAGATGGGTCGCTATTAAAGTCATAAAACAACTTGCTACAGCATAACTACCTGACTGAATGAGAAACTGTTCAAGTGTGCCAATATCACCACTTACGTATTGAGCATATATATACATACATTGTCCGATAAAGTACGCTGGTCCAAGTAAGGCAATCCAACGTCGTTTCACCCGAGGATATGCTGCAATAAGCTTTCCCGCGCTTTTTTTCATTTCATTTATTTTATATATCTTCCATAGAATAAAAAACAAAACACATAATGTAAAAACAAACATAATACATGACATCCAGTACATTCTTATTCTCTCCCCCTTACATCATTACATTTAAATTTTACATTTTATATACTTATAGTACATATGCAATTATGCATAAAAAAACAGGTAACCTCTTCCGGTTACCTGCATTTCATTACATCTTCTCAATCCACTCCGTCAAGTTATGCACAACTTGCGTCGGT
This sequence comes from Bacillus sp. FDAARGOS_235, assembly GCF_002073415.2. Lineage (NCBI taxonomy): Bacteria > Bacillati > Bacillota > Bacilli > Caryophanales > Bacillaceae > Bacillus > Bacillus sp. FDAARGOS_235. Next base: position 3,434,271 of record NZ_CP020437.2, on the reverse strand, counting down.
TGAACTTCGTATTCTGTTAACTTCTCCACAGTTGTGACTCCAGTGTGGACAAGAAGGGTATGCATACCAGCATTTACTCCCGCTAAAATGTCCGTATCGTAGTTATCCCCAACCATTAATGCCTCATCTTTTCCTATGCCAAGCACTTTTAACGCTTGTTCCATAATGATTGATTCTGGTTTTCCGATAAAGATTGGCTCCACACCTGTTGATACTGTAACAACTGATGTTAATGAACCGTTACCTGGTAATAATCCACGCTCAGTTGGAATAGCAATATCTCCATTTGTAGAAATAAACGTTGCACCATTACGTACAGCAAGACATGCTTTTGCTAATTTTTCATATGTGATGTCGCGATCTAAACCAACAACAACGAAATCAGGGTTTTCATCCACAAGTTCAAATCCTTTTTCCACAAGAGCATCATGTAAGCCTTCTTCACCAATCATGTATACAGTTGCATCTTGTTTACGTTCATAAATGAAATTCGCTGTCGCCATACTCGTTGTGAATACTTGCTCTGCTTTCGCTGGAATATCGAAACGAACAAGTTTTTCTGCAACTTGTTCTGGTTTACGAGTTGAGTTATTCGTAACGAATAAATACGGAATGCCACGCTCTCCTAATGCTTTCACGAAGTCGCTTGCTTCTTCAATTTGTTCTTCACCACGATACATCGTACCGTCTAAGTCAATTAGATAACCTTTATACATCTATTATGTCTCTCCTTCTATGCTAGAGTTCTCATCTATCATACCACTCTTATATTACCCCCTTTTCCAAAAGAAAAAAACGCTTTACCTTAAAGCGCCCCAGAACGTTCATTTTTTCTCTTTTACTTGGTAAGAACAACTACAATCACCCTCGCACATGTTTGCTAGCGTATTTACATCTGCATTCGCAAATAAACGCTTATACATCTCTTTTTCATCTGCACATACTTGCGGGAATCTCTCTGCAATTTCCTTTAACGGACAGTTTTGCTTTTCAATTACGAAAGAGTTCTCTCCATCTCTCTTTATTTGAACCATATAACCATTTTTCTCTTGCATTGCTGCTACCTCTTGCACTTTATATGCTAAGTTCTTTTGATTACTGATTCTCTTTTGCAATTTTTCTTCCATTCGCTTCGTTCTTTCTTTCAAAACGTAACGAAGTATTTTTTCATCGCCCATTCGAGCTAAATCTTCTAGCATATCAATCGCAAATTGCTTATATTCTTTCGGGAATGTATCTTCTCCCTTTTCACTTAACCCGTACAAATAAGTTGGTCTTCCGACATGTTGCCTGACCATCTTAGAATAAATGAACCCATCTTTCTCAAGATTACTTAAATGTCTTCGGATCGCCATTTCTGTAATCTCTAAAACGTCAGCTAATTCTGCTACCGTATGCTCTCCCTTTACTTTCAACAATTGGACAATCTCGTCTTTCGTAGTGCGTGCTTCCCCCATGCTTTACCCTTCTCCCTTTTCCCTTTTCTTTCTCACATACAATATAAGATCCCCAAAAGGTATTCCCGGGGATCTCATAAGCATAATTATTCTGGTACAAATGCAGATACAGGCCCTAATTCCTTCTCTAAATAACTGCGAATATTTGCTGGGTAGTTCTCTACCACTGCAATATGTTTTTGAATCGTCTTATATAATTCATCATGATTCATTTGAATATAATCTTGCGTAAGCATTTTTCGAAGAAGGATAACTTCTTTCATTCCTTGTCCTTCTTCTGCACTTATCACTCGCTCATCCATTAAAATATCGATAATATCTTCATAGCTTCCTGGATCGCGCATAATAAATCCATCAATCATCGCATTCCCTACATCTAATACAGTATCAATCATAAGATGGGCTATGCGCTCTAATGCATAAAATTCAAACTCGGTTTCATATATCTTCTTCTCTTGAAATGTATTTGTTGCTCGTTCTAAACATACTAGCATTTGTTCTATTTTTTTTCTGTCTACGAAGTACATTCATGTCACCTACCTGGAAATTAAAGCATTTACATTTTAATTGTAACGCTTTCTTCTGAAAAAATCGACAATTTTTCGAATTCACCTTTTCTCCGTTATTTGTTATAGTTATATTTGTATGATTTTTGAAATTGGAGGAATGAAATCTTGGAACGTGAACTCGCACTAGAAATTGTCCGTGTAACAGAAGCAGCAGCATTAGCATCCGCACAGTGGATGGGCCGCGGAAAGAAAAATGAAGCAGATGATGCAGCAACTACAGCTATGCGTGATATGTTCGATTCAGTAAACATGGCAGGTACAGTTGTAATTGGTGAAGGAGAACTTGATGAAGCACCGATGTTATATATTGGTGAAGAACTAGGAACAGGTAACGGTCCAGAAGTAGATATAGCCGTTGATCCATTAGAAGGTACAAACATCGTTGCAAAAGGTCTTGCAAATGCAATGGCAGTTATCGCAATCGCAGATAAAGGAAACCTTCTTCACGCTCCTGATATGTACATGGAAAAAATCGCGGTTGGTCCAAAAGCAGCTGGTAAAATTAGCTTAGATGATCCAATTGAAAAAACAATTGAAATTGTAGCAGAAGCTAACAATAAAAAGATTCGTGATCTAACAGTTATCATTCAAGAACGTGAACGTCATCAAGATATTATTGACCGTGTTCGTGCAAAAGGGGCTCGCGTGAAATTATTTGGTGATGGCGATGTTGGTGCATCAATCGCAACAGCACTACCTGGAACAGGTATCGACTTATTCGTAGGTGTTGGCGGAGCTCCAGAAGGCGTTATTTCTGCAGCAGCATTAAAATGCCTTGAAGGTGAAATGCAAGCTCGCTTAGTTCCAATGAACGAAGAAGAAGAAGCTCGTTGTCGTGAAATGGGATTAGAAGATCCTCGTCAACTTCTTATGTTAGATGACTTAGTATCTGGTGATGATGCAATCTTCTCAGCAACAGGTGTTTCTGCTGGTGAGTTATTAGACGGCGTGAAATTCCTAGGCGGAGATTTAGCTGAAACATATTCTATCGTTATGCGTTACAAAACAAGAACAGTACGTTTCATTAAAACGCATCACCATTTAGATCATAAACCACACTTAAACTTAGATATTTAATAAAGGAGCCATGTGTATGGAAGAACGTTTCTTTCTGTACGACGATACTGTCGCTACAAAAACTCGTTTCGTTAGCTTTATGGGAGAAAATGAGCGTCATGATTTAGCGCTTTTATACTCCGATCGTCATTACGGTAAAACAATTGTCCTTGATATGCAGAGCAATAAATTTGCAATCATCGGTCCTGACGATTTAAACGAACCAGGCTACTTAGAGCACGCATTTTCTATGACTGAAGAAATTGCAGAAGAATTACGCTCATTTTTATTTGAACTTATATAACTTATCTCAAACACCAGCTATTTTAGCTGGTGTTTTTTCACTGTAATTATTTTGAATTTTCAATCTCTCGTGGTATACTTATGTACAAATCTATTTGGATAGAAAGGACGTTATCTACGTATGCCAACATTTACTTTGTAATGGACCAGCAATTGGATAGCATTACTCTCAAAAAAGCACCGTGCTTTTTCAAGGGAGTAGTCTGCCCATTCCCATTACAAAGGAACGTAACGCATCTGTAGTATGATGTTTACGGAGGTTCCTCTTTGGGGAACCTCCTTTTATTTTTGTCTACTTCTCATGTCTTCATACTACAAGACATCCAAATAGCTGTATTACGTTCCTTTACCACTACTATAAGAGGTGAAGGAAAATGCAGAAAGTACAACTTTCTTGGAGTTTATATGAAAATCAGCAAAACACAATCGAAAAATATTGTAAAAATTGCGGACGTAATACCCTATTTACTGATACGAATATTCGCAGGCATAACGCCAATGGAAAAAACATATACCGCTTTGCCATTTATAAATGCCCGAACGATCATACGTGGAATCAAAAACTGCGCATTTATAAATCATTTACTGATCATGTGGAAACAATCGATATGATTCAGCAAGACCAAACAGAAACGACTACTACCATTTCTATGACACAACATAAAGAAAGTGGCATAGTTGAAATCACGATTGTATTAGACATCGTTTTTGGCTCCCACCGAATTGATAAAGTGTTATCCACATATATTTCAGATTGGAGCCGTACTACCATTGTGGATAAAATTAAAAGTGGGGATATTCAATTGAACGGACAACAAATGAAACCAAATAAACAACTCTCTGAAGGCGATTATATTTCAATTTGTTTATAAGGAGGTGCCTCATGCTAAACGTGAGAAAAGGTACGATGGATTTATTAGAAGGATTAGATAGAATGTATACAGAATGTAAAAAAGCGCTCTTACAAAATCAAATTTACCAATGGGATGATTCTTATCCAGCTCGAGAACATATTTCCTATCACTTAGAACAAGATGAACTCTATTGCTTGTTTGAGGATGATTCACTCGTTGGTGCTGTCGTGTTAAACGAGTGGCAGTCTCCCGAATATAAACGAATTGATTGGTCAGAAACAGACGGACGCTTTCTTATCGTCCACTCTTTCGTTATCCATCCTCTCTCGCAAGGAAAAGGATATAGTAAAGTACTTTTATCTTTTTGGGAAAGTGAAGCAAGACGGAAAGGTTACAATGGCATACGCCTAGATTGCTTTACTCGCAATCCGGTTTCATTAAGTCTATATGAAAAAAACGATTATATTTGCCGAGGTGCTGTTTATTTTGAAAGTAAACAGCCTCCTCACAACTGGTATAATTGCTATGAAAAAATCCTCTTACAATCGTAAGAGGATTTTTTTATTTCTTCACTTTTCGTAATACGAAGTGTGCACAACCGAAGTTACAGTACTCGTATAAATACTCTGATAAAGTACTAATTTTCGTATCATATGTCGCACGTTGGTTACTATCATCAAAGAATCCGCGCAATCTAAGTTGCTCATATCCCCAGTCTCCAACGATATAATCATATTTATTTAAAATTTCTGCATAGCGCTCTTTAAATGCTTCTTCACTAAAACCGTCACGAAAGTTTTTAATTACTTCGTACTGAACATTATTAATGCTCACCGTAGCATGAATTTCTTGCTTTTGCTCCATCATTAACTTCCTCTCTAAGCATTCTTCTTTTTATCGTATCACAAAGCATAACAACCAACAATTTCAAATACAAAAAATTGCAAATTAGTACATGCTATGGAGAAGGAGGTGATACATCGTGAAAAAACAAATTTTACTTTCCCTTCTCACTCTTTCCCTATTTGCAGGCTGCCAATCAACGAATAAAGCCGAAATGGAACGTGAGGAAGGAAGCCGTGTTCTTGTTTCCAACAAAAACGACATGTATCATACGGAAAATACAAATACACGATTAACGAGAGTCGGTTATTCATCTAAACAAAAGCATGAAGTATCTAACAAACAAGTAGGGGCCATTAACCGTGAGAAAGTTGCTGAAATGATTACAAGCATGACAGTCAAACTTCCTGACGTTACAAACGCTGCTACGCTCGTTACCGATGATGAAGTATTTGTTGTATACCGTGCAAACACAACGGATCCGAAACTCGTAGCGGATCAAGTATATAAAGCTGCTTTGTCCATCGTTCCTCGCTATTATAAAGCATATGTATCGACAGACCAAAAGTTGATTTCTCAAATTCAAGGACTGCAATCTGGTGCATTAAATGATACAGAATATACGCAAAGCCTCGATATGTTAAAACGGGAAATGAGTAAAAATCCTCATTTGAACAATACAGAGGATCAGACTTTAAATGATATGATTAAAAAGTAAAACAGGTGGAGAAAACCTCCACCTGTTTTACTTTTTATTTTTTATTACGATCCGCATAAACCTCCATCGCATCACACATAAACTGTGCTAACCCTTCGCCAAACTTATCAATATTTTTCGTGAAGCGCTCATCAGCGACGTACATTTGACCGAGTCCCTTGAAGGCTTCTAATGAATATTCACCAAAGTTTTGCAAGTAATCATACCATACTTTAATAGCTTCTTGTGCCTCTTTAGAATCAGGTGCACCATGTCTAAGCGCCGCTAAATTTCTGTAAATAGTATTAAACTCTTCCTGATTCTCTTTTGACATACCTTTTGCATATTCGTTCGCTTTATCTACAGCTGTATCTCCCCATCTTTCACGCGCTTCTTCTTCATATGGGTTATGGCTAAAATCAAATCCTTCAAATTTCTCTTTGTTCGTCATTTCAATCTCTCCTTTTGTATGCTGAATTGTTTTATCAATCGTCGCAATCACCTTATCTAACCTCGCACGTTTTTCAAGAAGCATTTTCTTATGAAGCTGTAATGCTTCTTCGCGATCAAATGACGGACTCATGATAATTTCTTTAATTTTCTTCAAAGGGAAGCCTAGCTCTTTAAAAAATAAAATTTGCTGCAGTGTCTCTAAATTTTCGTCAGAATACAGACGATATCCAGATTCTGTCGTCTCGTCTGGGGTTAACAACCCAATTTCATCGTAATGATGCAGTGTGCGCACACTAATTCCAACTAAATCAGCTACTTCTTTTACTCTCATTGTCATTTGTATCTCCCCCTTAATACATACGATAAAGTATGACGCAACGTTAGAGTCAATAAGTAAATTCATTTTATCCCTCTATTTGCGAGCAGTAATACCCTCACCTCAAAATTCGGGGAATAGACAACACTCCCATTGATTAAAGTTTCAATTTATCTCTAAAAGTTTCATCTCTCCCATATTTCATGCATAATAGATATGTACATATATTAGAAAGCGGTGAAAGTATGGTTTCAAATACTGTAATTGCCAGCATCATTATGCAACTCGTTGTTTCGGTTCTGGTCCCAATTATTGTACTCGTTTATTTCCGTAAAAAATATAATATTAATTGGAAAGTGGTCGGAGTTGGTGTTCTTATCTTTATCGGATTTACCCAAATTCTCGAAACACCATTTCATCTATTTATGCGCGGTAATCCAGCAATCGCTCCATTTTTAGAAAATCCATTTGTCTTCGCACTTTATGGCGGGCTAACTGCTGGTATTTTTGAAGAATTAGGACGCTTCGTTGCCTTCTTCTTCCTACTAAAAAAATATCTAGAATATAAAGATGGCTTTGCTTACGGAATTGGTCACGGCGGGATAGAATCTATTTTAGTTGGCGGATTCTCTGCATTGCAAACTCTTATATTCGCAAATGCTATTAACGATGGTAGCTTCGCTCAAATGGCAGAAAAACTACCTCAATTAAATCTTGTAAAGGACATGTTAATCGAGCAGCCTGCCTATTTTTACTTCCTTGGTAGCGTAGAAAGAATTATGGCACTCGTATTGCAAATTGCCTTTACAATGCTTGTTTTATACGCAGTAAAACAAAAGAAGTACATCTTCCTTGTATATGCTATATTATTCCACGCATTTGTAGACTTTTTCGCAGCACTTTACCAAACAAAAACGATCAACATCTTTGTTGCAGAAGGGATTACTCTTCTACTAACAATTTGTGCTCTCGTTGTGATTCGCAAAATGAAAGTGAAATTAATGAGTGTGCCGGAGTAAAAAATAACCCACCAGTTGGTGGGTTATTTTTTACTCCGCACTAACGGGCAGTAGGACTCTCACCTCAAAGTTCGGCAAATGCAGAGAAGTTAGGCGGGAGATCAACTACCCGATTGGTTCAACTAATAATCAGTGGACAAATCCCCCACTGATTAAAGTTTCACTTTATAAGGATTATCACAATGATGATAACTTTTGCCCTCTTGCAGCTCCCTCTTTGTTTCTGCATCTATAACGATATACTTATGAAACTCTTCTACTTCATTTTGAGTAAAAGAAGCAAAGAAGTACACTTGGCGATCAGGGTGAACAAAAAAATCTTGAAGCACCACTCTACTTCGACAACCGACAGCTGTTTTTTGTAGGAAAGAAAATTCTTCATCAGGCACTTCTTTAAATGAGATTTTTTTACGAACACTATATGCTACATTTTTGTATTCTTTATAAATTTTCTTATCTAACTGTTTATAAAACACATCCTCACTCACAAATGGCTTATTTCGATTACTTGGATAATCTAACTTTTGATTGGATTCTGCATATGTTGTGGATAATTGCATAAGAAAACAAATAATGAATACAATGCACATCATTTTTTCATAGTGACACCTCAATTTTTTTATCCACATTACTTTTCCACATACTTAAATCGCTAGTCCGTTTCCAAGAAAAAGGAATTTTTTCCACATTTGTCGAAGTATATAGCGTCAACTTGAAAGATGGGGATGAATTATGAATAAAATTATTGTAATACGACATTGTTCCGCAACTGGACAAAAACTTGATGCCGAATTAACGACTGCCGGAAAAAATCAAGCTAATATCCTTGCTACATTCCTTTTAGAAAATCAGATACAAATAGATCATATTATTTCGAGCCCATTTGTCCGAGCTATCGATTCTATTCGGCCCTATGCGCTCCAAGCTAACCTATCTATCGAAGAGGATGAACGATTAGCTGAACGTATATTAAGCAACGTTCCGATGGATGATTGGATGCCAAAACTAGAATCTACTTTTACAAACATAGATATTGCCTTTTCAGGCGGAGAGTCAACAAAACAAGCGACGGACCGTGCTATATCGCTTATCCAAGACGTTTTAAAATTAAACCATACTACAACACTACTCGTTACACATGGAAACTTACTTACACTCATTTTAAAGCACTTTGATCATACGATCGGCTTTAATGAATGGAGAACTTTAACGAATCCTGATGTTTACGAAATTACAATTGGTGAACAAAGTATCATAAAGCGATTATGGGAAGCATCGTCCAAGTAGTATCCCTTTCCAAAACACTCAGTTGACGCCACGAGAAGAGACTGTATTAACAATAGAGAGGGGTATCATTCCATATGTATGAAGATGTACTTTCTTTACTACATAAAACAAATATTTCTTATGAAAAGTTTGAACACGAGCCAGTGCTTGATTATGAGACAGATCGTATCGTGCGTGAAAGACTCGGTTTGCAAGGTACTCCAAGTAAAAGCTTATTTTTAAAATCAAAATCCGGAGATTATTTCGTATTTTTTACGTTAGAGGGTACTCGGCTCGACCGAGGAGAAATGAAAGAAATAACAGGAGAAAGCTTATCACTTTGCTCTCCACATGAGTTACGAGAAAAAACTGGTTGCACCCCTGGCTGTGTAGCTCCTTTCGGTTATTCACAAGATGTAACGATTATTGTGGATAGTTCCATTTATACGTACGATAAAATTTTGATTACACCTGGTGTACCCGAATTTACAATTGAATTATCCACAGAGGAATTAAAAAAAATTGTATTCACATGCCCAAATACTGTTTTAGAGTACAAACAAAAAGAGAGCTAATGGTTAGCTCTCTTTTTTCATTATTTGGCTTCTGCTGTTTTTTCTTTTGCAGAACGTACTTGCTCGTCCGCATGATAAGAAGAACGTACAAGTGGGCCAGCTTCACAGTGGCTAAATCCTTTGCTAAGTGCAATTTCTTTAAGCTCTGCAAATTCTGCTGGTGGGTAATATTTAAGAACTGGTAAATGCTTCTTAGATGGTTGTAGGTATTGCCCAAGAGTTAAAATATCCACATTGTTTGCACGTAAGTCATCCATTGCTTCAATTAAATCTTCTCTCGTTTCACCTAAGCCCACCATAATGCTCGATTTAGTTGGAATATCAGGCTGCATTTCTTTCGCTCGACGTAAAAACTCTAATGAACGATCATATTTTGCTCTAGCGCGAACTCGGTCAGATAATCGACGTACTGTTTCAATGTTATGGTTTAAAATATCTGGTTTTGCATCCATTAACATTTTTAAGTTTTCTTCTACTCCACCCATATCAGATGGTAATACTTCGATAGACGTGAATGGGTTTTTACGACGTACTGCTCGTACTGTTTCAGCAAAAACAGCTGCTCCCCCGTCCTTTAAATCATCACGTGCAACCGCTGTTATAACGACGTGCTTTAAGCCCATTTGTACTACTGAATCTGCTACGCGTTCTGGTTCTTGTAAATCAAGCTCAGTTGGTAAGCCTGTTTTAACCGCACAAAAACGACAAGCACGTGTACAAACCGCACCTAAAATCATAAATGTTGCTGTTTTTCTTACAGCCCAGCATTCATGAATATTCGGACATTTTGCCTCTTCACAAACGGTATGAAGATTTTTAGAACGCATCATTTTCTTTAAGCCTGTATAGTTTTCATTCGTGTTTAACTTAATTTTCAACCATTCGGGCTTGCGCTTATATTCTGTTTGTTTTGTCATGGTTATCAACTCCGCACAATATGAAATAGTTTACCGTGTTCGCTTCTTTCAATGTAACATATCTATTCTAACGTATGAAAGCGATTTGCTCAAATGAAGATTCTAAGATTTTTTCCAATCGTTCCCTATAATGAAATACTCCGTATATCCCACACTAAAAAGAGTGATGTTGTGAAAGGAGTCTATTTCATGCTTCGAAAAATTTCTCTTTTGCTTTCAATTTGCTTTCTTCTCCACCAAAACATCGCTTACGGTGAAGATAATCAGCAAAGCATATACGAAAAGCGCATGGCACTATATAAAGAAACCGAGCAGTCTTCAGGCATTCCGTGGTATTACTTAGCTGCAATGGATCAATATGAAAGAAATATACGGAGCGTAAGAAAAGATATTCCGAAAAAACCAGATGCCATCATTTCCCTTTATTTCAAACCAGAAATATGGGCTGGACCTATTAATAGTAACGATACTCTCCCCCATACAATTTCTCTATTTGGCGGAATAGGTTTAGATGGTGACAAAGATGGATTTGCAAATGCAAGTAGCGACCGTGATCTTCTGCATACCGCAGCGACTATTTTAAGGAAACAAGGAACGTCAGAAGACCGTATTAAAATTATGCTCTGGGAATATTATAGACGTGCAAAAACAGTTGATTTAATTAGTGAATACGCCCGAATTTATAAACATTATGGACGTATTAATTTAGAAGGAAATGCTTTTCCTCTCCCAATTCGCAGTGACCATAGCTACCGTAGTACTTTCGGCGCTGGAAGAAGTTTTGGAGGAAGAAGAGTTCATGAAGGAACCGATATTTTTGCAGGATATGGTGTACCAGTAAGATCGACTTGCTATGGCATTATTGAGACAAAAGGATGGAACCGTCTTGGTGGATGGCGTATCGGCATTCGCGATCTGCATAATAATTACCATTATTACGCACATTTAGGCGGGTTCTCAAAAGAAATACAGCTTGGACAAATTGTTGAGCCAGGAAAAGTAATCGGATTTGTTGGTAGCACCGGTTATGGACCTCCTGGTACAGCCGGAAAATTTCCGCCCCACTTACATTTTGGCATGTATAAAGACAATGGCTATACAGAATGGGCCTTCGATCCATACATGCATTTAAGCTTGTGGGAACGCAAAGAACGAGCAAATACAAAACGATAACCGTAGCAGATTGCTACGGTTATTTTTTATCCCGCTATTTGCCCGGCAGTAAGATCCCTACCTCAAAATTCAGCGAAAGCAAAGGCGTTCGGTAGGTTGGGGATCAACTGCCCGTAAAAGCCCCCCACTGATTAAAGTTTCACTTTATATTCGCTAACTATCCGTTTTCTTTTTATCCGGTACAACAACGCCACCGCTTCCATAATAAGTAGGCACTTCTCCTTGAACAATGCGCGTTGCAATCGGAACATCTTGTTTCACTTTTATTTCTTTCGTATGAAATGGAATAATCACTTGCAACGTTACTTCCATCTCCATAACAATTTGAATCGCTGTATTATTAATCCCATGCGGCTCAATTTTTTGTTTAATATCCGTGTTTACATGACCGATTGTCGTGAAATCAATCGGAATATCTGGCCCCAGATGTCCGAGAAGCACATTATCCGTTACACGACCAAAAGGAACTGCCATAGTCGCCCCGTTTTTTTCAGAAATACCTAGCTCCTTCAAATTCCCTTGTTCTACTTGCTGTAAATATTTTTCTATGTATGTGGTCGTTGATGTTACGATTTCATTTACTTGCTTTGTATTTAAATTAATTGTAGATACTCTTCCGTTCCGATCCGTTTGTACTTTCATTAATGAATCGACGTCGAATCCTTCATTAATTCTATCCTTTACCGCCTTCGTCATGACTGCTGTCGCCATTTTATGCGTCTCTACTTCCCCATATTTCATTAACGTTGGCTGAATGCTGTTATTCACAATCCATAATCCTTGCATTAGTAATATCACAAAAAGAATAAACGACATAAGCAGTATGTACCGAAAGGAAATAGGTCCCCTTCGAAACCGCGAATTTTTCGAACGAAATATGCTCATAAAAAAACCTCCTTCTTATATCATTTCTATGCAAGAAGGAGGGACGATATATGCTTATCTCATTTTTAATAACGCTTCTTTTCCAATCGTTCCTACTGGAATACCTAACGCTTCCGCTCCAGTCGTTACGGATTCTAACGGTGCTTCAAGAAGTTGTTCAATGGTTCTTACACCAACCGCACGGCCAGCAATAATTCCCCGATCACCTAACTTCTCATTTAAAAGACCTACATCTAATGCACCACACATAATATATCCTGTATCGCTCATTACGGCTAGCAAATTTGTCTTTGGAAGTTTTACACTAACCGCAATAAACGTATAATTATCGATTATAATTGGCTCCACATTAACCATAGTTCACACTCCTCTCTTTCTTATCTGTATGACAAGAGAAAAATGAGTGTTACAAGTAACTAGCCTATAGTTTGACGGAAGATGTATGAGTTATCAACACGTCTGTTAACACATCTCTAAGTAGTTCCGGCATATAATATTGTTTGTCAGAAAGTGTGGATAGCTCTGGGTATAAGTATCCGAATGTAAACATATCAATCGTTCCAACCGTATATATACGATCTAATTCCAGCGATTCCCCGTTAATCAATACATCTTCGAGTAAAATTTTATTCCCAGGAGTCGTATCTGGAATGACTTCTACACCAGCGTAAATCATTTTCCCCATCACTTTTCCTCGAAATCCGAATCCTTTCACCTCAAGATTCTCCATATTCGGGCGGCGTGCTTTCAAGATCACTTCTCTTAATGTTTTTCCTGACACTTTCAACGCACATGGATTAATTGGATGTGGACAAATTCTGTGAATATCTCCGCGCGTCACAACACCTTCTTCTAATCCCTCAAGAAGTACACCAGCGTTCACCATTCCAATCTCTGCACCGCACCACGTTTTCAGCGCATTTGCTAACATGTGCGAAAATGGTGTCTCATGAAACCAATCAACTGGTAATGATTCCTTTAAATGAACGACAGGCTCTGCCATGATATGCTTACTTTCTTCCTGCAGCATTTCAATTGTGGATAACGGTTTACTATAAGCACCTAACCGCTCTGTCTTAATCGCTCTACCGTCCTTCTTCAACAGTCTCTTCGTCTCTTTATCCACAGTAAGCTGCACGTGCCCAACGTAACGGCCCCACTTTTCACAACAACAAAGTAAAGTATTATTCATAAGAACACCGCGCTCAAATAAATGATGCGTATGTGCACCTAAAATAACATCTATATCATAATGCTCCGCCATATACTCATCCATGCTTTTTCCAAGGTGAGATAGGACAACTTTAATATGCGCCTCATCTTTCACTTCTTCTAAAATAGACTCTAAATGCTCGATTGGATCTTCAATGTGCCAGTCTAACATTTGATAAAACTCGGGATATGCTACCGTTAATCCAATAAAAGCAATCGTAATTCCATCTGTCGTTGTATGTAATTTATAAGGCTTTGCCCATGCTGGACGTATACCTTCTTTTTCAAATAAATTCGCGACGAGCACCTCAAATCCAGCATCATCATATAGACGATTCAAATGCTCCTTCGCTAACGTAATTCCTTCATTATTTCCAATCGTTACATAATCATATAACGCCTCATTTAAAAGCTTCGTATTGCCAAGCCCATTCGTCGCTTCCGAAATACTGTGAAAACGATCCACATGATCGCCGATATCAACCGTCAAAGCGGTCTCTCCCGCTTCCTGTCTTCGCTTTTTCTCCCCTTGTACAAACCGATAAATTTGCGGCCAATTTTCAAAATGACTATGTATATCGTTTGTATGATAAAGGTGGATGATTGTTTCTTTATTTATATTCAGAGAAAAAACCTCCTCTCAATTCCTTACTGCCATTTACGCTATACGTACGCAATAATCCTGTAAATACTTTTCGTCTTTTCTTGCTATTTTACATTGTACTCGCATTATGAGAAAAAGCAAAAGATTGTCTTTTTTATATGGAAACTTTTGTTTTTTCTAGTTGGTGTGAAAGGATTTTAGATGGTGAAGTGGGGGATTGGTCAAAAAGTTTAATAGAGAATTCAGTGGGTGGTTGTTCAAGTGGATTTGTCAGTATCTTTGTCTTAAATCTAGTCGTTCTCTGTTCTTATAAAATGTTTGGGGTATGTGAGGTTTTTCTTTTGTCTTACTTTGTCGACAAATCGATATTCCTTGTCGAAACGTTGATATATTGAAATAATCGTTGATATATTCCCATTTATGATCGATATATTTGAAAAATCGTTGATATATTTAGCCGAACACCCACCCGGGTATCTCTTTCCCCATCTCCGATTGGTGAAGGCTTTTACGGGCAGCCCGCCCCCACCTAACTTCTTTGCTTCCACTGAATTTTGAGGTGGGGGCCTTACTGCCCGTTAATGCGGGATAAATAACAAATAAAAAAGCGCCCTGCACAGCAGGACGCTTTCTTCATACATATATTATCCAGTTCTAGTGGCTAGAATAAGCTGCTTCCACTTTTAAATATTATCCAGCTTCGCCTCCTAGCCCCTCATGTCTAAGAACCTTAGCCAACGGGGCTGAACAGTCGGCTCCGCGTTTCTATTTAACCAATAGAACCTTCCATCTCAAACTTGATTAGGCGGTTCATTTCAACTGCGTATTCCATTGGAAGTTCGCGAGTGAATGGCTCGATGAAGCCCATTACGATCATTTCTGTAGCTTCTTGCTCAGAAATACCGCGGCTCATTAGGTAGAATAATTGTTCTTCTGATACTTTCGATACTTTCGCTTCGTGCTCAAGTGAAACGTAATCGTTTTTGATTTCGTTGTAAGGAATTGTATCAGATGTAGATTGGTTATCCATGATTAACGTGTCACACTCGATGTTAGAGCGAGAGTTTTTCGCTTTTGGTCCGAAGTGTACGATACCACGGTAAGTTACTTTACCACCATGCTTCGCAATCGATTTAGAAACGATTGTTGAAGAAGTGTTTGGTGCTAAGTGAATCATTTTCGCACCAGCATCTTGGTGTTGGCCTTTACCAGCAATCGCGATAGATAACGTTAAACCACGAGCGCCTTCGCCTTTTAAGATAACTGCTGGGTATTTCATCGTTAATTTAGATCCGATGTTACCGTCAATCCATTCCATCGTTGCGTTTTCTTCACAAACCGCACGTTTTGTAACTAGGTTGTATACGTTGTTCGCCCAGTTTTGGATTGTTGTATAACGGCAATATGCATCTTTCTTAATGATGATTTCTACTACCGCACTGTGAAGTGAGTTAGTCGTGTAAACAGGTGCTGTACAACCTTCTACGTAGTGTACGTGTGCGCCTTCGTCTACGATGATAAGCGTACGCTCGAATTGTCCCATATTTTCAGAGTTAATACGGAAATACGCTTGAAGTGGTGTATCAACTTTAATACCTTTTGGAACATAGATGAATGATCCACCAGACCAAACTGCAGAGTTTAATGCAGAGAATTTGTTGTCTGTTGGTGGGATTACTTTTCCGAAATGCTCACGGAAAATATCTTCGTTCTCTTTTAATGCGCTATCTGTATCTTTGAAGACGATTCCTAGAGCTTCTAAGTCTTCTTTCATGTTGTGGTATACAACTTCAGATTCGTACTGTGCAGATACACCAGCTAAATATTTTTGCTCTGCTTCAGGAATACCTAATTTATCAAATGTCGCTTTAATTTCATCAGGTACTTCATCCCAAGACTTCTCAGATTTCTCAGATGGTTTTACGTAGTACGTAATTTCATCGAAATCTAAGTCATTTAAGTCGCCGCCCCATTGTGGCATTGGCATTTCATAGAACTTATCCAGTGATTTTAAACGGAAGTCTAACATCCACTGTGGTTCTTCTTTCATACGTGAAATCTCTTCAACGATTTCTTTTGTTAAACCGCGTCCAGCACGGAAAATCGAAACGTCTTTGTCTTTGAAACCATATTTGTAATCGCCGATATCTGGCAGTTGCTTCGCCATGTTGGTGTGTCCCTCCTTAGATAACCTCATTTTTAGGAACCTTTAACATTACTTATCTTCGTTTAAGCCCTTTTCTAACGCTTTCCACGCTAATGTTGCACATTTAATACGTGCAGGGAACTTGCATACGCCTTGTAATGCTTCAATATCTCCTAAATCGATGCTGTCATCGTACTCTTTTCCTAGCATCATGTCAGAGAAAATTTTAGAAAGCTGAAGTGCCTCTTCAATTTTCTTACCTTTTACTGCTTGTGTCATCATAGAAGCTGAAGACATTGAGATAGAACATCCTTCTCCTTCAAACTTCGCTTCTTGCACAATACCTTCTTCTACTTTCATCGTAAGTTGAATACGATCGCCGCAAGTTGGATTGTTCAAGTTTACTGTAACACTATCTTCTAGCACGCCATTGTTACGAGGATTCTTATAATGATCCATAATAACTTGACGATATAACGTATCTAAATTATTAAATGACATTTGTGAAATACTCCTTTGTCTTGATTAGCGATTCAACAAATGTATCAATTTCTTCTTTTGTATTATATAAATAGAAGCTCGCACGTGCTGTTGAAGAAGCTTTCAGCCACTTCATAAGCGGTTGTGCACAGTGGTGTCCTGCGCGAACCGCAATACCTTCTACATCTAATACTGTCGCTACATCGTGAGGATGTACGTCTTCAATATTAAATGTAACAAGACCAGCGCGATGCTTTGGACCATAAATTGTAACGCCATCTACTTCTGATAGTCTTTCTAAAGCGTATTGCGCTAATTCATGTTCATGCTTTTCAATATTATGAAGACCGATTTCTTCTAGGAAATCAATTGCCGCACCAAGTCCGATTGCATTACCGATAATCGGTGTACCTGCTTCGAACTTCCACGGAAGCTCTTTCCACGTAGATTCTTGTAAGTCTACGAAATCAATCATTTCACCACCAAATTCAATTGGTTCCATATTGTTTAGCAATTCTTTCTTACCATATAATACGCCGACACCTGTTGGTCCGCACATCTTATGAGCAGATAATGCGTAGAAATCACAGTTTAAATCTTGTACATCCACTTTCATATGAGGTGCACTTTGTGCTCCATCAACGATCATGATTGCACCGTTTTCATGTGCGATTGCTCCGATTTCTTTTACAGGGTTAATCGTTCCAAGTACGTTTGACACGTGCATAATAGAAACGATTTTTGTATTCGGTGTAACAGTTTGACGAACATCTTCTAAAGAAATTGTACCGTCTAGTTGAAGCGGAAGGTATTTCAAAGTTGCGCCAGTTTTCTTCGCAACTTGTTGCCACGGAATGATGTTACTATGGTGTTCCATGTAAGAAATAACGATTTCATCGCCTTCTTTTACATTTTCAAGACCATAGCTAGCCGCTACTGTATTTAATGCTGTTGTCGTTCCGCGCGTGAAAATAATCTCTTCCATTGATTTCGCGTTAATAAACTTGCGAACTTTCTCACGTGCACCTTCATACGCGTCAGTAGCTTTCGTACCGAGCGTATGAACACCGCGATGCACGTTAGAATTATATTCTTTATAGTAACGTTCTAACGTTTCAATGACTTGAATTGGTTTTTGAGAAGTTGCTGCACTATCGAAATAAACAAGTTGTTTGCCGTTCACTTTTTGATCAAGAATTGGAAACTGTTTGCGTATTTCATGAATATTCATTAGCGAACTTTCCTTTCAATTACCTCAACAAGCTGTGCTTTTACTCCTTCAATTGGAAGCTCATTTACTACAGGTGCTAAGAATCCATGGATGACTAAACGTTCTGCTTCGCGTTTTGGAATACCACGGCTCATCAAGTAGTATAATTGGTACGGATCTACGCGGCCTACTGAAGCTGCGTGACCTGCCATTACATCATCTTCGTCAATTAAAAGAATTGGGTTTGCATCTCCGCGAGCTTTCTCGTCTAACATAAGAACGCGAGAAGATTGTTGTGCATTTGATTTAGATGCACCGTGTTCAATCTTACCAATTCCGTTAAAGATAGATGTTGCACTATCTTTTTGTACACCGTGTTTTAAAATCCAACCTTCAGAGTGTTTACCGAAGTGAACAACTTTAGTTGTAAAGTTTTGTGTTTGGTTACCACGGCCAATTGTTACTGTTTTCGTATCAGCATATGAACCGTCGCCCATTAAGTTCGTAACGTTCTCTGAGATTGTGTTTCCGTCATTCATAAGGCCTAGAGCCCAATCAATGCGGCCGTCGCGTCCTACAATGCCGCGGCGGTTAACGTAAGTTGTTACGTCTTTTGCTAATAAATCAACCGCACCGAATTTCACTTGTGCGCCTTGTTCCACGATTACTTCTGCTACGATATTTGCAATACCTTTAGCATTTTCATTTGCAACATAGTTTTCTACATAAGTTGCAGTACTGTTCGCATCAGCTACGAATAATACGTGGTTATATACGTTAGCTTCTTCGCCGTCTACTAAGAATACAGCTTGAAGTGGAGTTTCAAGAACAACGTTTTTCGGAACATATACGAATGCACCGCCGTTGATTAATGCAGCATGAAGTGCAGTTAGACGATGCTCGTCTACTTTCACGCCGTCTTTCATTAAATACTTTTGTAATAGTTCAGCATGCTCTGTTGCAGCTGTTACGATGTCTGTAAAAATAACACCTTTTTCTTTTGCTTCGTCTGCTAAAGAAACGAACGCAGTTGTACCAGTACGTTGTACTAATACGCTGTTATTTTCATCGATTAAGTTTTTCACTGCTTCTGGAAGCTCTGTTAAAGAACTTACAGGCTCTTGCTTAGCAGCGTCGCCTTTTCCGATAAAGTCCCATTTTTCAATTTTCGTTTTATCAGGCGTTGGCATTGGAAGTTCTGTTGCTTGTGCAAGAGCTTGTAAGCGGAACTCAGTCAACCAAGCAGCTTCGTTTACTTCGCTAGCGCGCTGACGGATTGTTTCTTGATCGAAAGGTAATGTACCGATTGTCATGTTTATGCTCCTCTCTTACGCTTCTTGCTCTGCTGTTTCGTCTTCAATACCTAATTCTTTTTTAATCCAGTCGTAACCTTCAGCTTCTAGACGTTGTGCAAGCTCAGGTCCACCAGATTTAACGATACGACCGTTCATCATAACGTGAACGAAGTTTGGAGTGATGTAGTTTAATAAACGTTGGTAATGCGTAATCATTAGGCAACCGAACTCTTCGCCGCGCATTTGGTTAATACCTTTAGATACAACTTTTAACGCATCGATATCAAGACCAGAATCGATTTCGTCTAAGATTGCAATTTTTGGCTCAATCATCATTAATTGAAGAATCTCATTACGTTTTTTCTCACCGCCAGAGAAACCTTCATTTAAGTAACGTTGTGCCATTTCTGGATCCATTTCTAGGAATTCCATGTTTTTATCTAACGTACGGATAAATTTCATAAGAGAAATTTCATCGCCTTCTTCACGACGTGCGTTAATCGCAGAACGTAAGAAGTCAGCGTTTGTAACTCCGCTAATTTCACTTGGATATTGCATTGCTAAGAATAGACCTGCTTGTGCGCGCTCGTCTACTTCCATTTCTAATACATCTTCACCGTCAATGATGATGCTACCTTCTGTTACTTCATACTTTGGGTGACCCATAATTGCAGAAGATAAAGTTGATTTACCTGTTCCGTTAGGTCCCATAATTGCGTGGATTTCTCCACCTTTTACTTCAAGGTTTACACCTTTTAAAATTTCTTTGCCGTCAATTGATACGTGTAAGTCTTTAACCGTTAATGTAGAACCAGCCATCTCAATACCTCCATTAATCCTATATATACATTTTAAAAATTCCTAAAACGTTCATATTCTCATTTTATTCTCATTCTAATTTTATATCAAATAAAATGATATCGCAAACGACGAAAAAAAGTAACAATTTTTTCACAAATGTATATAAGTATTTCCTTTGCATCCTTATATGATACACCTTTCTTCTTATATATATAAAGAAAAAAGGACTGATAAATTCCCAGTCCTTTCCTTACGTTTATTCACTTACCGGAAGTACAGCACCTTTATATTCTTTAGTAATAAAATCCTGAATTTCTTTTGAATGCAATACTTCTACCAGTTCTTTAATTTCTTTTTTCTTCTCGTCACCTTTACGAACTGCAATAATATTTGCATACGGAGAGTCTGATCCTTCAATCGCAATTGCATCCTTTGTTGGATTTAATTTCGCATCAATTGCATAGTTTGAATTAATAAATAAAGCATCTCCCTCATTATTTTCATACAGCTTCGGTGACAGTCCAGGTTCAACATCTGTTTTAAACTTTAAGTTTTTCGGATTTTCTACAACATCTTTTACTGTCGCCTTAACAACATCTACTCCATCTTTAAGCTTAATAACGCCACCTTTTTGTAATAGTGCTAACATACGGCCGCGCTCAGCCACGTTATTACTCATAATAACTGTTCCGCCCTCTGGCAGGTCTTTTAAGCTTTTATATTTCTTAGAATAAATGCCCATTGGTTCTAAATGAATTTTTCCTGCGTTTACAATTTTATATCCTTTTTCTTGAATTTCTTTATCTAAATATGGAATGTGTTGGAAGTAATTCGCATCAATTTCTTTATCCGCTAACGCTTTATTCGGTAAAACATAGTCCTGGAACTTTTTAATCTCTAATTTAATACCCTTTTTCTCTAATATTGGCTGTGCTTTCTCCAAAATGACAGCGTGCGGCACGTTAGAAGCTCCAACGACAAGCTTATTTTCCTCTTTTCCCCCGCAAGCAGCTAATGTAAATACAGATAGCGCTGTAACAACTGACAGTATAATCTTTTTCATCTGATATCCCCTTCTCCCCTATAGGTATGTAGTTAGAAAAAAAGAGCCGGCATACACCAGCCCTTCTTCAAACAATTATTCTTTTACAGGAACAACTGCCCCTTTATACTCTTTAGTAATAAAGTCTTCAATTTCTTTAGAATGCAACACTTCTACAAGAGCTTTAATTTCTTTCTTATCTTTATCCCCTTTACGAACTGCTACGATGTTAGCATACGGAGAATCGCTACCTTCAATTGCAATCGCATCTTTTTCTGGGTTTAATTTCGCATCAATTGCATAGTTAGAGTTAATTAGAACAGCGTCGCCTTCTTTATTGTTATACACTTGTGGTAATAAACCAGGCTCGATATCCGTTTTGAACTTTAAGTTTTTCGGATTATCTGCAATATCTTTCGGAGTTGCACTAACTGGATCTACTCCGTCTTTAATTTTTAAAATACCTTCTTTTTGTAAAATTGCTAAACCACGTCCATGGTCAGTAACGGAATTACTCATAATGATTGTTGCCCCGTCTGGCAGTTCTTTTAAGCTCTTATACTTTTGAGAGTATACACCAATTGGTTCTAAATGAATTTTCCCCGCTATTTCAAAATCATATTTTTTATCTTTAATTTCTTTTTCTAAATACGGAATGTGCTGGAAGTAGTTTGCATCTAATTCCTTATCCGCTAACGATTTATTTGGCAACACGTAATCTTGGAATTTTTTCACTTCTAATTCAATTCCTTTTTTCTCAAGCAACGGTTTTGCCTTTTCTAAAATTTCAGCGTGCGGTACGTTAGAAGCCCCAACAACTAGTTTCTTTTCATCTTTATCTTTCCCGCCACAAGCAGCTAACCCAAAAATTGAAGTTGAAATAAGTGCTGTAAGTAATAATTTTTTCATTTGAAATACCCTCCTGTTTTCATTATCTTTTATCTATTCGAGTCGTTACACTATCACCAATCCACTGAATGAAAAATACAACTAGTAACACACAAATTGTCGCAACGATTGTTACATCGTTATTTCCACGCTGGAATCCTTCTAAGTAAGCAAGTGTTCCAAGACCACCAGCACCAACAACTCCCGCCATTGCTGTGTAGCCTACTAAAGCAATTGTCGTTACCGTAATACCAGATACTAACGCTGGTAATGATTCTGGAATTAACACTTTTAAAATGATTGTGCTTGTTTTTGCCCCCATTGCTTTTGAAGCTTCGATTACACCTTTATCAATTTCACGAAGTGCAATTTCAACCATTCTTGCGTAAAATGGTGCCGCTCCAATAATTAAAGCTGGCAATGCTGCACTAGCCCCGAGAATTGTTCCAAGGATAATCTTTGTGAATGGAATTAATAAAATGATTAAAATGATGAACGGTATAGAACGGAATATGTTTACAAAGGCTCCAATCCCTGTATTAACCGCTTTGTTTTCCCATAAATTATCTTTCGATGTCATAAAGAGTAACAATCCTAAAATGAGTCCTAAAACAAATGTGGCAAGCGCTGCGATTGCCGTCATATATAACGTTTCACCAGTCGCTTCTAACATTTGATTCCAATCAACATTTGCGAGTAACTTATCCATGTGCAATCACCTCCAGCTCTACTTGATCTTGATGTATTCCCTCTATCGCTTGCTGGATTGCTGTTTCCTCACCATTTAAATGAACAACTAAACTTCCGTAAGAACCGTTATTCGTTTGTGCGATATTTCCTTGCAAAATGCTAACTTCTATATCACTGCGTTGCATTAATCTTTGAAGTACTGGTCTTTCTACAGCCTCGCCGACAAACTGCAAGCGAATTACTTTGCCATCTGGATATTTTTCAATTAAACTTTCAATTGTTTCGTTTGTATCTTCAGAATCTGTTAACTGCTGTACAAAGCGTTTCGTAATGTCTTGCTGTGGATTACGGAATACGTCAAGTACTGGACCTGTTTCTACGATTTTCCCTTTCTCCATTACCGCAACACGATTACAAATCTTTCGAATTACGTGCATCTCATGTGTAATCAATACAATTGTTAAACCGAGACGCTTATTAATATCAAGTAGTAAATCTAAAATTTGATCTGTCGTTTCCGGATCCAGTGCTGACGTTGCTTCATCACATAAAAGCACTTGTGGGTTGTTAGCTAACGCTCTAGCAATCCCAACACGTTGCTTTTGTCCACCACTTAACTGGGATGGATACGCGTCTCCTCTTCCTTCTAATCCAACGAGATGAATTAACTCATCAACACGTTTTCTTCTCTTCTCCTTATCAACACCTGCAATCTCAAGTGGAAATGCGATATTTTCGCGTACAGTTCGTGACCAAAGTAAGTTGAAGTGCTGAAAAATCATTCCAATTTCTTGCCTTGCCTTACGAAGTTCACTTCCTGTAATTGCTGAAATGACACGATTTGCAATTGTAATTTGGCCAGAAGTTGGTTTCTCTAACTGATTAAACAGCCTTATTAAAGAACTTTTCCCAGCACCACTATATCCGATAACACCAAATATTTCGCCTTTTTCTATTTTTAAATTGGCGTTATCTACAGCAGTGACATCACCGCTTTTTGCCTTATATATTTTCTTTACATTTTCTAATAAGATCATGATGTTCACCCCTTTTTTAAGTAAAAAGCGCAAGCGGCTCGTTTAGAACAAGTGGACGCCCGAATCCCTGACGTAGAGGCGCTTTTTGCCTCATAGGAAGGGATGAAACGAACGACTGTTCTAGCCGCTGGAGCTGGATTTCATAAAACTTTGGATAGACTCCGCAATTTTTTTATTTTTCATGCGTGTAATCTATCGCCATAGCTCCTCTTATTATTTGAATGTCCTCCACATTCAAACAACAAAAAAACCTTTCCGCTTTAGAGAAGCAGAAAGGTTTATATGCGTATATAACAACATTATCCCTCTCTCTCATCTCTCAAAGCATTCGCTTTGCAGGAATTGGCACCATTTCAACATAAGTTGACGGTTGCCGGGCTTCACAGGGCACAGTCCCTCCACCTCTCTTGATAAGAGAAATCAGATTTAATTTTCGTCTGATTTGTAATTTATGAAATTGTCTATATTTTATGAATTGAATTGTATCAATATCCACACGTCATGTCAACAAGAATTTTCACAAAACAAGAAACTTCAGAATTTTAAGCACCTACTGACATCGGTTTACATATATGAAACATCGATTCAACTAATAGCATCGTTCGATATGTTCCCGAATATTGCACACGTCCATCGTTCATTAACGTTTGCAATCTTACATTTCCGTTCACTAATTGTTTTACATCCTCTTCATCTAAGCACACAATTTGTTCCGTTCCTCTTGCCTCTTGTGACAATTCTATATAATCTCTTGAAATTTGTAATGAACAACTTTCATCTCCAAAGCGGAAATTAACAGTTTTTTCTCCTTGTCTTAAAAGCGGTTCTAAATGATATTGACCGTTAGCGTAATTTACAAATGATTGAAGCAAAGAATATAATTTCACCCTAAATCACATCCTTCATATCACTTTCTATTACATACCATTTCCCTCTCACTAAAGAGCAATCCTGTTACTTTCGCTCGACAAATACTGTATCCATCCCGCATGTCGACATATTTCCCAAGAAATATGTCGAGGCGGCAAAAACTTTGCCGCCTACTTTAATTCCGTATATAAATATTCAACCGAATGAAATGCATATATCTTCTTCATGAGTGTCCCATTTTCAAAAACAAGTAAACAAGGCACACTTTCGATTCCATACTCTTTCGCTAAATGCGGAGCATAATTTAAATCTAACATTCCAATTTTCAACTCTTCAATCGTCATCTCGACAACCGTTAACATCTTCTTTGCTAATTGGCATGTTCCACACATCGGTGTATATACATATAGCACTGTTTTTTCTTCATTCTCTATTAGGGCTGTAGCTTCGGCTCCTGTCCAGTCAATCACTTCTATCATTCCTTACCGTAAATATTCTGTATAAACGTCAATGTCAGCTCCCCATAATACATTTGCTAAATGTGAAGAAGGTGCAGTCGCCACTTCTCGGTACGAGCGATCAATATAAATATGCTCTGCTTGCGGAAATTCTTTTCGAAACTGTTTCCTTAACTTTTCTCCTGCATCATCAGCATCCACTAGCACATATACGTCCTTATCAAAAAACTGATCAATGAGCTCATCCATTTTCGACAAACCAATTGTACCATTTGTACAAACAATTTCCACCGGTTCACGAATAATAGATTCAATCTTTCTTCTGTCTGATTTACCTTCTACAATAATGACTTTTTCTACATAAATCATATGTCATCACCCGATCACCATATACTATACAACCTTTAACCTAGTATATAGTATATTCGTTATTTTCATGTTGTTTCCTGTTTATTTTTGCAAAAGAAAAGCGGAAGCGGCTTGTTTAGATTGTAAAAAGCATGAAACTTCACTAAATAGATTTCCCATTAATGTACTCTCACATGATAATTGATTCATATATATGTGCTTTTCAACTCATTATGTAGCACAAAATAAAAAGGACAGCACAAAGGCTGTCCTTCAGTTGACTAAAATTAGTCTTGGTTTGTCATTTCTGCATATTTTTCTGCAGTTAATAACTTCTCAACTTGGCTTGCATCAGAAAGTTCAACTTTAACCATCCATGCACCCTCGTATGGAGATTCGTTTACAAGTTCTGGTTGGTCACTTAATTCTTCGTTTACTGCTACAACTTTACCGCTTACAGGTGCGTATAATTCAGAAACTGTTTTAACAGATTCTACGCTTCCGAATGGCTCGTCAGCTTCGATTGTTGCACCTACTTCAGGAAGTTCAACGAATACGATATCGCCTAGCTCACCTTGTGCAAAGTGAGTAATACCGATTACAACTTCATTACCTTCAGTTTTTACCCATTCGTGTTCTTCAGAGTAACGTAAATTATTTGGAATGCTCATGACTGTACCTCCAGTGAATGTATTAATTATGTAAAAATACCTTATTGGTACTTTTTCCACACACTTTCAAACTGCTCTTCGTTAAAACCAAGTGTTACATTCGTTCCATCTGTTACAATTGGACGTTTAATCAACATGCCATCAGATGCTAAAAGCTCATACATTTCGTCTTCGCTTGCATCTTTCAACTTATCTTTTAGACCAAGTTCGCGGTAACGCATTCCACTTGTATTAAAGAATTTTTTTAATGGTAATTCACTTTTTACATGTAAATTACGTACATCTTCTTTTGACGGTGGATTTTCAACAATATGAATCATCTCATATGCTACATCGTTTGCCTCAAACCATTTCTTTGCCTTTTGACATGTGCCACACTTTGGATATGAATAAAATGTTACTGTCATAAATTCACCTACTTTTTTACTAACCTTTACCTTTATCATATAGAAAACGTTTTATTATTTCAAACGATTATTCGCTAAACTTTTACTTATTTCGTGATAAATTTTAATAATCCTGCGAATTTTTCTTATTTTTCCGCCATTTGTTAAGAAAAAAATAAATATATAATTTTTTTCGATTCTTCTCTCATTCTGCATCGAACATATATCTTAAACAAACGTTTGATTAATTTTCTATTTTTCTATGTGAGCCTTTGTGCTGCATCAATTCTTTCCTACCGAACATACATCTTAAACAAACGTTTGATTAATTTCCTATTTTTTTATGTGAGCCTTTAAACTGCATCGATTTCTTCCTACCGGACATGCATCTTAAACAAACGTTTATTCAAAAAAGAAGAAGCCCCTTTTACGGCCTCCTCCATCATCGACTTAAATAATCTGAAATTGTTTGAAACACTACTATATACATATTATGAATATTTTGATTGGAAACCGTATCTTTATATAATCCCATACCCCAATACTGTCCTTCAGGGTTTCCCATATTTACAAATCCTTGCGTATACATCATAGCTCTATCCTTTGGGGCATTGTCATAATCTAAATCTTTTTCAGTAAAAATTAAGTATGGTTTATCTTGTAAGCCAATAAAAAACACTGGCTTCTTTAACGATAAAAATAAGTCCGTATACCGCTCCTTTGATGCCTCTTTAAAATATTCTTTCATAACGAAAAAACCATCAACTTTTGCTGATTTCTCCTGCATCTCTTCTAGCTTTACACTTTCAAACTTTATATTTCTAAACGTATCTTTCGGTTTTTCTCCAACAACTCCAATTACGAGTGCTCTCCCGTTATATTCTAATTTCTCTCCTTCTTTATCCTTTGCACACCCAGCACTCACTAGGCATATCAATATAAAAAATAAGAAATACGATAAACGCTTCATATAGCACTCTCCCCTTCTTTTAAGTCAAGTGACAAAAACGTAAGGTTAATTCAAGAAAATGTAAGTAAAATCGATAGCCCAATTTACGTTTCTATATTATAATCAATTGAATTTACCTACATTACTAAACATAGGAGATTATCATGAAGAAATTTAAACTTTCATCTTTTCTTCCGTTAAGTTATATACTTCTACTCGTACTCGTAAGTCCCCTTTACGACGTATTAAATAAATCAACTGTTCACGCAGTAGATGTCACAACTGTAGTAGATGATTGGATTCCATTTGTAAAAGCATTTATTATTCCTTATTTACTTTGGTTTCCTTACTTATACGGCGCACTTATTTATTACTGCTTTGCTGATCGAAAGCAATATTACGTTACTTTAAGTAGTGTAATTCTTGGCAAACTTGCTTGTTTTTCTATTTATTATTTTTGGCAGACAACTGTACCACGTCCAACTGTCGTTGGAACAGACGTATTTTCTGAACTAGTTCGCTATATTTATAGTATTGATCAACCGGTAAACTGTTTCCCTAGCATTCACGTTCTTACGACATTTGTAATTATGTTAGCTGCCTTTAAGCGTAGAGAGCAACATGCTTTTGAATATTATATCCTTACTTTCTTCGGTACACTTATCATTTTATCAACACTATTTACGAAGCAACATGCATTTGTAGATGCTGTTTCTGGAATGACGCTCGCGAGTATATTATACTTCGGCGTTCAGCTCTTATTAGCAAAAGAAACAGTACGCATTCCAGTAAAACAAAATCATAAGATGTAACATAACAAAAAAGCAGACTGTGGCTTCTTCAGTCTGCTTTTATCTATTATTAAGGAGATTTTCAAATTAAGATTGCGGTACAGTCATATCACCAGAATGAATACGACCTGCTTTTTTAAGAGCAATGTAAAGTATATAAGAAACAGCTACTGGAATGATGATATAAGTGATTGCCATAGCTGGAAGAACTCCCCATCCTTGACTGGAAATTAAATTAATTGGTGCGATAAGAGAACTTAATCCAAGACCAGCGATTTCTTTCCCTGCTTCTAATTGGAAAATTAATGCCGATACTGGGCCGACTATCGCACTAGCGACGACAGTCGGGACGAGAATCATTGGATTTTTAGTAATGTTTGGCAACTGTACTTTCGGAGTACAAAGCGCCTGAGCTAATATGCCACCTAAATTATTTTCTTTCGCTGAGATTACAGAGAATCCGATAAACTGAGCAACGCATCCTGCTAGAGCTGCACCACCTGCAACGCCATCTAAGCTAAGTGCGATCGCTAATGCAGCTGATGAAGCTGGAGAGATAAGTAATAGCCCCCAAACTACTGCAATGACGATAGAAGCGATAAACGGGCTACCAGCTGAACTATCTTTAATAAATGCTCCAACTGTATTTAAAACAGGAGTAATATTATGAGATAACCAAATACCAACTAAACCAGAACCTAATATGGCCGCAAATGGAACGAGCATCATATCTAACGCAGTTTTTCCACTTAAACGTTTACCGATATATACAGCTAAAGTTGCTGTTAATAATGCACCGATTGGCTCACCTGTTTTAATGATTAGACCCGCTTCAGTAATTGAAATGGATCCGGCACCAATCGCTCCAGCTACCATCGCTGAAAAGATAACAAGACCGTTTGCACCGAGCATAAAAGCAATGCCGGCACCAATTGCTGGTGCCATAAGTGATTTTGCAACAACTCCGATTGTAATAAGTAATGGAATATCAACAATTCTTCCTATATTTTCGATCAGTAAACCAATTCCGAGGGATACGAAAATACCTTGTGCGATTCCAGCAGATGCTTTAAATACACGAGACATTATATATTCCTTCATTTGTTTCACCTTCTCCTATAAGTTAGTAACCAATTGTTTTCATATAATCACGTAAAATATCGTTTGATTTTGCGAATCGAGATTCTTCGTCCTCTGTTAAGTTTAGTTCTACAACTTCTTTCATACCATCTCTAGTAATAATAGCTGGCACTCCTGTACAAATATCATACTCACCGTACTCTCCATCTAAAATGGCTGATACAGCAATAACACGGTGATCATCGTTAAAGATTGAGCTCGCAATATACGCTAGAGAATTTCCGATTCCGTAATAAGTAGTACCTTTTCGTTTATAAATTTCCCATCCTGCTTTTGCAGTCTTCTCAACAATTTCATCTAAATCTATTTCACCAAATCGTTCTTTTTGCTCCTCTAAAATTTGTAGAATTGGCTTTCCACCAACAGTTACGTGAGACCAAGCAACCATTTGAGAATCACCATGTTCTCCTAATGAATACCCATGAATACTACGAGGATCTACATGTAACATTTCAGATAAAATTGTTCTTAAGCGAGAAGAATCTAGTGATGTACCAGTACCGATCACACGATTTCTAGGTAATCCAGATAATTTCCACACTTCATATGTAATAATATCAACTGGGTTCGATGCAAGTAAGAAAATACCGTCAAATCCACTTTCCATTACGCCGCCAACAACACTTTCCATAATTTTCGCACTCGCTCCTAAAGTATCTAAGCGACTTTGTCCAGGTTTTGGTGCTGGTCCCGCTGTAATAATAACGATGTCCATATCTTTGCAGTCTTCATAGCTTCCTGCATATACTTTTGTTCTTGTATTTGTAAAGTTAATGCAATGTGATAAATCCATCGCTTCCCCAACTGCACGTTCATGATTTATATCAATTAATAATAGCTCTTCGCAAATGCCTTGATTTACAATGGAATATGCACAACTTGATCCAACTAATCCAGTACCGATAATTGCAATTTTTCTTGTATTTCTTTTCATAGCAATCTCTCCTAATTGATCATATAATCTATTTCTTTTGTTCTTTACACTCTTAATTATAGAGATTCCCACGATAGAAACCATGGATACTTTGTGAAATATTGAGCAAAGTTTTTGTCCTTTTTGTGAATTGTTATATTTAATTTTCGTCATATTTGTTACAACTGAAAAAATATTTATTATGTATTTATTGACATATATAAATTGAAACTTCAATCAACCTTTATCCATTGGGCTTTTACGGGACAAAACAAAAAAACGAGCGACTTCATTCGCTCGTTTTTTTCATCCCATTATTCCGCACTTAATTGGCCTTTTAATTGCTGCACAATCATTGGATTCGCAGGTGCTGCCGGTTTGTAATAACTCTTTTGCTTTGCGTACTCATACATATTACGTTGGCGCATTTCATCTTGATTACGAATTTGAATTAATGTTTGGTGTAACTGTTCATTATCAGACTGAGCAATATAATTTGCATAACTTGTTAAACTTGCATTTAATCCTGCTAAATAATCATTTACCATATCTTTTTCATTCATTTCTCTCTTCCTCCTATCCTAAAAAAGTCATTAATTGTTGCTTCGTATTTCGTGCATCTTGCGCATCCTTTTGTAGCATTTGTTTCAACTCTGGATCTGTACACGTCTGTGCATACTGCTCCAACTTGTTAATAATTGTTGCGTGTCCACCGATTAAATGACGTAAGTTTTCTACTTCAAGCTCTGTTAAATTTTGCATGGAATACTCCTGCCTTTCTTTGTTCATTCGTCATTAGTATTTGGTTCTTTTTGGATTATATACATGCATGAATTAACTTCTCCTACCTATAAACAAAATAAAAGATGCATAGCTAGGCCATCCATCTTTTATGCTAAATATTCGTTCAATTTTATAGAGATACAATCATACTTATACTCACAAGTAAATTCCATACAATGTGTAAAATAATACTAGGTATAATAGATTGCGTCTTTTTGTATAACATCGCAAACACAATCCCCATAATCGTCGCCGTAATTAGAAGACCTCCATGAAGAATTCCAAAAATGAAGGAAGAAATAATGATACCAACTAAAAAATTATATTTCTTTTCTAAAAATCGATATAAAATACCTCGAAATAGAATTTCTTCTTTAACCGGTGTAATTATAGCAACACTTAACACATATATAATACTTTGTAGACTATTTTGAAGTCCTAAGCTCCCTAATTGTTTCTGTTGTTCTGCTGCACTTTCAAAACTAAACACATGTAACATTAAATATTGTGATAATGCAATAACCATAAAACCAATTAATAGATATAAATATGTCTTCCCATTCTTCAAAACGGATAAATCCCAAATATATTTAATAAAATGAAGAACTGGTTTATAAGCTAATAAAACGATAGCAACAACAGCTGCATCTAATAAAAGGAAATAGTACCCTTCTAAATTATCACGCAACGCTTCCTCACCATAAATCCCAAAAGCTAAACCAAGGAATAACCCTCCTAGAAGTAAGAATCCTAAAATGATTGCTATCATTACAAATAGATTTTTATATGTTATATTATCTATTTTCCTTTCCACACTATACGCTTCTAACACCGTTTTACTCATACTATTCCTCCATTTGTTTTCATTACCTTAACAAAAATCCTTTAATATAAATATAAGGATAATATAACAAAAATTTCAAAAAGAATAATATGCAATTTTACATATTATGAACGCTTTGTATTCTATAGTTTTAGGAATTATATTATTATAAAATAAAAATTTCTTACTTCCACATCATGATCCCCACTTCATACTAAACCTTATGAATAAAAGGAGAGGTAAACATGAAAACACATGATTTTCTTACTAAGGTGCAAGATAGCTATGACCCTAACCCAAGCCAAGACCCTTTTATATTTATGTTTTTCGGTTTCCTATTAGCGATATACACATACTTAAAACCCACAAAATAATATCATTTAGCAAAAAAGAGCCTCTAAACAATTAAAGGCTCTTTCTAGTTAAATTCCTTTCCGCTTCTTCAATCGCCCGTTGCATTTGCACTAACGGATTTTTAATCATCTTCCCATGCCCTGTCGCTAATATAGACGGCTTATACTCTAGCAATTTCTGAGCGCTTTTTAATGAAACTTCTGCATCCCACGTACCAAACATAGGAAACGGAAAAAGCCACATCAACTGCCCTGCTACCGCCACTCCTCCTCTCGTTTGAAATGCATCTCCAACAATGAGCGCATCATTTCTCGTGTCTAAAAACGCCATTGATCCCGGTGTATGGCCTGGGGCTGCAATTGCTACAAGTGAACCAATTTGATCTCCCTCTTGAAGAAGGATATCTGGAATCGTCTTTATCCTTTTTGACACACTCACTTTTACTTGCGTGCCTGGTTCTCCGAGTTGCAGTGACAAATCCCCTTCAAGTAAACGAGCATCTCTTTCAGAAATATAGACCGAAACATTCGGCAGTTCTTGTTTTATAGCATCAAGCGCTCCTACATGGTCATCATGTGCATGTGTTATAACGATATTCGTAATCGGTTTTCCTAGTTTTCCAGCCGCTTCTAAAATCTTCTTTGCACAAAATGGCAAAGCTGCATCAATTAACGTTAATCCTGTTTCTTCTTCGACAAAGTAACAGTTAATCGGAAATAGACGCGGTAAAAATGCGATTTGATGAACTGTTCCTACTTTTATTAACTTCATCTCCTATCCCTCCATGAAAAAGAGCTGTTTACAAATACATATGTAAAACAACCCTTTTCAAGAATCCATCAATAAAAAAACCAGCAGCCAAACGGCCACTGGTTCCTTTTCATCTATTAAACTGTATAACGCTCATCTTCTAAAATTTTCGCAGCGATTTCACGTTTCTTCGGAATTACGTTAAGTGGCGTGTGACGAGTTAATTTACGTAATGATGATAACATCATGCGCAGCATGTCGCCGTTTTCAACTGCGATAAGTGTTTCTTTCGCATCTGCTTCGATTTCGTTGAATGCTTCTTGGCAGAATACTTCAGTGTATAACACTTTTTGTTTATTCTTTTCAAGACCAGTTGTTTTAATTGCTTTTTCTGTACGAAGAACAGCTGATTCCATTGCATAAAGGTTGCTTACGATGTCAGCGATATTCACAAGAATTTCTTGCTCTTTATCTAATGCTTTACCGTATTTTTGAGCCGCTAATCCAGCTACCATTAAGCCGATTTTCTTCGCGTTAGTTACTAAATATTTTTGAAGTGCTAATGGCTCATCGCCTACTTCTTCTGGCATCATCATCATTAACTCTTCTTGTAATTTTTGTGCTTTTTGAAGAAGTGGTAATTCACCTTTCATCGCTTTACGTAAGAACGTACCTGGTACGATTAGGCGGTTAATTTCGTTCGTTCCTTCGAAAATACGGTTAATACGAGAATCGCGGTACATTCTTTCAATCTCGTATTCTGCCATAAATCCGTAACCACCGTGAATTTGAACACCTTCATCTACTGTATAGTCTAATACTTCAGAACCGAATACTTTATTTAAAGAGCACTCGATTGCATATTCAGCGATAGAAGCTGCTACTGCTTTACCGTCTTTCACTTCTTCTTCAGATAATGTGCTCATGCGGCTTTCGAATAAACCTACTGTACGATATACAGAGCTTTCAGCTGCATATGTTTTCGCTGCCATATTCGCAAGTTTCTCTTGAATTAATGGGAAGCGAGCGATTGGTTGTTTGAACTGTTGACGTTGGTTTGCATATTGTGCTGAAATTTCTACTGCACGTTTCGCAGATCCAACTGTACCAACACCTAATTTATAACGACCGATATTTAAAATGTTGAACGCGATAATATGACCTTTACCGATTTCACCAAGTAAGTTCTCTTTTGGTACTAATGCATCTTCTAAAATTAACGTACGAGTTGAAGAACATTTAATACCCATTTTCTTTTCTTCTGGGCTTGTAGATACGCCAGCATATTCTTTCTCTACGATAAATGCTGAGAAGTGCTCTCCATCGATTTTTGCATATACGATAAATACGTCAGCGAATGCAGAGTTTGTAATCCACTGTTTTTCACCATTTAATACGTAATGTGTACCTTCTGCATTTAAACGTGCAGTTGTTTTTGCACCTAATGCGTCAGATCCTGAACCTGGCTCTGTTAATGCGTATGCAGCTAATTTTTCACCAGTTGCAAGTAATGGTAAATACTTTTTCTTTTGCTCTTCGTTACCGAATAATACGATCGGTAACGATCCAATACCTACGTGAGCACCGTGAGTAATTGCAAAACCACCAGCGCGAGAGAATTTCTCTGCGATTAACGCTGAGCTTACTTTATCAAGACCAATTCCACCGTACTCTTCTGGTACGTCAGCACCTAATAAACCAAGTTCCCCAGCTTCTTTTAAAAGACGAACAGAACGATCAAACTCATGTTGCTCTAAATATTCAAGCTCCGGAAGAACTTCATTTACGATAAAGTCCTCTGTCGTTTTTGCAATCATTTTATGCTCAGATGAAAAATCTTCTGGCGTAAACACTTGATCAATCGTAATCTCATCAACTAAAAAGCTACCGCCTTTAACCGCATTTCCTACTGTTTTTTCCATGAAAATTTCCTCCTTCATATTTTCATGAGCCACTTCTCTCTTTTTGAAAGAAACTGGCTCTCCCGTTTATTTTTTATAAACCTTTGTTGCTTCCATTCTTTTTTTCATAATCCAGTTCCAGTGGCTAAAACAGTCGGTCGTTTCACCCCTTCCTGTGAGGCAAAAAGCGCCTCTTCGTCAGGGCTTCCAACGCCCTCCTGTTCTGAGCGAGCCACTTCCACTTTTTTTATAATCCAGTTCCAGCGGCTAGAATGTTCGGTGGCTTGCACTTTTTTTATAGTAATTCAAACACTCCCGCTGCTCCCATTCCGCCGCCGATACACATTGTTACGATACCAAATTGTTCGTTGCGGCGTTTCATTTCGTGAATAAGAGATAGTGTTAGTTTTGCTCCTGTACAGCCAAGTGGATGTCCAAGTGCAATTGCACCACCGTTTACGTTTACTTTTTCTTCATCTAAACCAAGTTCACGAATAACTTGGATCGATTGAGAAGCGAATGCTTCGTTTAGTTCGAATAAGCCAATATCAGATAGCTCTAAGCCAGCTAGTTTTAACGCTTTTGGAATTGCAGCGATTGGGCCGATTCCCATTACTTCTGGTGGTACGCCAGCTACTGCAAATGAACGGAATTTCGCAAGTGGCTTCATGCCATCGCTCACTGCTTTTTCACGATCCATTAATAGTACAGATGCTGCACCGTCACTCATTTGTGAAGAGTTACCAGCCGTTACAGAACCGCGAACGTTAAATGCTGGACGTAATTTACCTAAAATGTCTAGCGTCGTCTCTGCTCTTACACCTTCGTCTTGTGCGAAAATGATTGTTTCTTCTTGCAATTTATTGTTTGATCCAACCGAGCGTAACGTCACATCTACAGATACTGTTTCATCAGCAAAGTTCCCTGCCGCTAATGCTTTTGCAGCACGTTGATGACTTCTTACTGCAAATGCATCTTGCTCTTCACGAGAAATTCCATATTTCACAGCAACTTGCTCTGCTGTATGTCCCATGCCCATATAATATTCTGGAGCCGCTTCTACAAGGCGACTATTCGGACGAACGACGTGTCCCATCATCGGAACCAAGCTCATTGATTCCGCTCCGCCTGATAATACAGCTTCAGAGTGTCCAAGCATAATGCGCTCTGCTCCGTAAGCGATACTTTGTAAACCTGAAGAACAGTAACGGTTAATTGTAATAGCTGGAACATCGTAAGAAAGCCCTGCTAATCCGCCGATATTACGAGCCATATTTAAACCTTGCTCTGCTTCTGGCATCGCACAACCGAAAATTAAATCATCGATTGGTCCTTCATAATTCGCACGCTTTAACGTTTCCTTTACTACTAACGCCCCTAGATCGTCAGGACGAACTGTTTTTAATGAACCCCTCTTTGCTTTTCCAATTGGTGTTCTTGCTCCCGCAACAATGACAGCTTCTCTCATGAACGATATCTCCCCTCGTTATTAGTTACGTAATGGCTTTCCTTTTACAAGCATGTGCTGCATTCTTGCTTGTGATTTCATCTCACTTACTAAGCTAATAAATGCTTCACGTTCTACATCTAATAAATACTGCTCATCAACTTCTGTTCCATACGGTACTTTTCCGCCCGCAATGACATATGCAAGTTTCTTCGCAATGTGAAGATCATGTTCAGAAATGTAACCTGATAAATGCATTGCTTCTGCACCAAGTACAAGAGTTGCATACCCTGTTTCGCCAACAACTGGTATCTTTTTACGGATCGGTGCTTTATAGCCAGCTTCATATAAAGCAAGTGCTTTTTGTTTCGCATCGTATAATAAGTGATCACCATTCACACTAATACCGTCTTTATCGCCTAAGAAGTTGTTCGATACAGCTTCTTGTGCTGATGTAGAAACTTTCGCCATCGCTACAGATTCGAATACTTTATTCGCAACTTTTTGCAGATCAAACTCTACACCGTTTGGCATTTTATTTAAGTGTTTAATGTATAGCTCTTTATTACCGCCTCCGCCAGGGATTAAGCCAACACCAACTTCTACTAAGCCCATATACGTTTCACTAGAAGCTTGAATGCTAGCTGCTGGTAAGCAAACTTCTGTACCTCCACCAAGCGTCATACCATATGGTGCTGCTACAACTGGCTTAGAAGAGTACTTAATTTTCGTCATTGCATCTTGGAAGTTTTTCACAACCCACTCAATTTCAAAGTAGTTGTCATCTTGTGCTTCCATTAAGATCATTGCTAGGTTCGCACCAACGCAGAAGTTCTTCGATTGGTTACCGATAACAAGACCTTTATAATTCTTTTCTACTTCATCAACAGCGTAGTTAATCATTTGCGTAATATCCATACCGATTGCATTGCTCTTCGAATGGAATTCTAAGCAAAGGATGCCGTCACCTAAATCAATCAAGCTCGCGCCGCTATTTTTCTTTAATACGCCATTTTTCTCTTTTAATTGTTTAAGAGAAATTGCTTTTTTATTACGCTCGATTAGCTTATATTCACCATTATCGTAATAGTAGCTATCGCCGTTATCATGTTTATAGAAAGCAGTAAAACCTTTCTCTACCATTTCTTTTACCCAAGCTGGTACATTTACGCCGTTTTCTTCCATCTTTTGAATCGATTTTTCAACGCCGATTGCATCCCAAATTTCAAATGGTCCTTGCTCCCAACCGAAGCCCCATTTCATCGCTTGATCGATTGCCACGATATCGTCAGCAATTTCTTTATGAAGCTTTGCAGAGTATAAAAGAGTTGGTGTAATGATATTCCATAACAACTCTCCTGCGCGGTCTTTCGCGTATACAAGCGCTTTCAATTTATTCGATAAACCTTTTTCTTGTTTACTTAACTCAATAGATGCAGCTTTTAATTTTTTGCGAGCTTCGTATTCCATCGTTTCAGGATTTAATTCTAAAATTTCTTTTCCTTGTTTTAAGAAGAAGCCTTGACCTGTTTTACTACCAAGCCATTTTTTATCAAGCATGTCATGCATGAAAGTTGGTACTTTAAATACATCACGCTCTTCTTCTTGTACGTTTTCATATACGTTATTTGCAACGTGTACGAATGTATCTAAACCAACAACATCTAATGTACGGAACGTTGCGCTCTTCGGACGGCCAATAAGTGGGCCTGTTACAGAATCAACTTCTCCAATGCTATAGCCACGCTTAATCATTTCTTGAAGCGTTACAAGCAAGCCGTACGTACCAATGCGGTTTCCAATAAAGTTTGGTGTGTCTTTTGCGATAACAACGCCTTTTCCAAGAACATCTTCGCCAAATAGTTTCATGAAGCTTAATACTTGTGGATCTGTTTCTTTCGTCGGTATTACCTCTAGAAGTTTTAAATATCGTGGTGGGTTAAAAAAGTGTGTGCCTAAGAAGTGCTTCTGGAAGTCGTCTGAACGACCTTCTGCCATTTTTTCTACTGAAATGCCTGACGTATTCGAGCTTACAATAGAACCCGGTTTACGAACAGCATCTACTTTTTCAAATAGTTTCTTTTTAATATCTAAGTTTTCAACTACTACTTCAATAATCCAATCTACATCAGCTAGACGCTCAAGATCATCTTCTAAGTTACCTGCTTCAATCAGTGCTAAATTTCCTTTCACTGTCAGAGGAGCTGGTTTTTGCTTTAATAGTTTTTGCACAGCCGTATTACTAAAACGATTTCTCACACTTTTATGTTCTAATGTAAGTCCCTTCGCTTCCTCTTCTTTTGTTAGCGCAGGTGGTACAATATCAAGCAATAATGTCGGAATACCAATATTAGCTAAGTGTGCCGCAATCCCTGAACCCATTACGCCTGAACCTAGAACAGCAGCCTTTTTAATTTGGAACATCCAATTCTCCCCCTATTCTTGAATGAATGCTCATTCAATTTTTCGACATAAGTCGCAATCAATGAGTGAGCCTCTACTAATAAATATATGATACAGTTTGAATTTTCGCAATATATTTATTGATAAAATTTTCTGAAATAAATATATTTCTTTTATTTGCCCATGCTATATATGTGTATTTTCTTCACTAAAATGCACTTTTCCTTTTTACAATCTGACGAAACTGGAGGAATATATATGGCAAAACTTAAGAAGAACCCTTCAAAAGCTGGAATTAGCGCAGCAAGCGTAACTGGAAATGCAGGTCCACATAATCACGGTGTGGAAAAAGGACGTCAAGGTAATAACCAACAATATAAGAAGCATAATATGGGCGAAAAATAACGCTATATTTTTGGGCAGAAAACGTGGCATAATGATTAATGGCTGCTTTTTCTGCCCAATTTATTTGTACATATGGAAAACAAAAGAGGGAACGATGATGAAACGAACAATAGTTATGATTGTAATGATTGCTACACTATTTACAGGGATGATTTTCTTCTCTTATGCACAAAGACAACAAACTGTAAGAGTTGATCAGCCTAGTATTACGGGGCAATACGGAATTACAATCGATGCAGACACAGGTGAAATTTTGTATGGCAAACGCGAAGATGAACGCTCTTATCCGGCTAGTATAGCCAAAATGATGACAACCCTTCTCTTACTAGAGAATGTAAAAGAAAATGAAGAAATTACAGTTACAGAAAACGCAATAAAAACAGAAAGTCAAAGTAAAAAAATTAAGCTGCGTGCTGGGGAAAAATTAAAACGGGATGAGGCATTAAAACTTATGCTTATCATTAGTGCAGACCCAATCTCTGAGTCAATTGCAGAACATATCGCGGGATCAAAAAATGAGTTTGTGAAAATGATGAATGCTAGAGCGAAGGAACTTGGTACAAAGCATGCAACTTTCAAAAACGCAAGTGGTGCTGATGCACTTGGAAATAAAGTATCACCATATGACATTGCCATTATTACGAAAGAAGCATTAAAATACCCAATCGTTTTACAATATATGAATTCAGTAAATACAACTCTACATACTTCTGAACGCTCTCCAAAAATCGCAAACTATGGACGAGAGGAACTATATGACGATCCATATGCGATTGGAAGTAAAAGCGGTTTATCTGCACTCGGAAAATATACGGTCGTAACTGTTGATGAGAAAGACGGTAAACGCGTTATTAACGTCGTATTATCTTCTACTCGCGCGCAACTATATCCTGATACGAAGAAAATGGCACATTACGCATTTAAGCAATTAAAATAACCAAGGAGTATGTTCTCCTTGGTTATTTTTTAACCATACCTTTTAATACGAACGCAACGTTCGCTGGACGCTCTGCTAGACGGCGCATGAAATAGCCATACCAGTCGTTTCCATAAGGTACATAAACACGCATCTTGTAGCCTTCTTTTACAAGCTGAAGTTGACGCTCATTACGAATACCATATAACATTTGGAATTCAAATTGGTCTCTTGGAATATTGTGTTCTTCGGCAAGTTTTTTCGTATATTCAATAATTGCTTCGTCATGTGAAGCAATTGCAGTATAATTTCCATTTAATAAGTGCATTTTAATAATTTTTTTATAGTTATCATCTACATCTTTCTTATCCGGGAACGCTACATCTTCAGGTTCTTTATAAGCTCCTTTTACAAGACGTAAATTAGGACTATAAGCATTTAATTCTTCCATATCTTTTTCTGTACGATATAAGTAAGCTTGAATAACTGTACCAATATTATCGTATTCAGATTTTAATTGTTTAAAGATCTCAATTGTTTTCCCGCAGCGCGTATAGTCTTCCATATCAATTGTAATAAACACACCATTTTCTTTTCCAGCTTCTAAAATACGGCGCATATTGTTCATTACGATTTCATCAGAGATATCTAATCCCATAGAAGTCATCTTTAAAGAAAGCTGCGAATTAAGACCTTCTCTTCCAATTGCACGAATCGCTTCAATCGATTCGCTAGCCATTTCATTTGCTTCCGCTTCGTTATCAACAAATTCACCTAAATAATCGATCGTTACACAAAGGCCTTGCTTGTTCAATTGTTTAATAGCTGCTGTCGCTAATTCGATTGTCTCCCCTGCGACAAAACGACCTGCTCCAAAGCGTAAACCGTACTTTTTAGCTAACTTTGTTAGCGCTTTATTTTTTGACAAGAAAAGAAACGAATTTCGCATTAATTGTTCCATGTAATTCACCCCTATGACTGTAATTTATCTGTTTTTTACCCCTCTTCGAAATTATATCATTCTTTAAAATTATTTGATACAAATAATTATTTAGACAATTTATAAAATACTATAAAAACATTTAAAACCTTATATTCTTGCTTACAAATATAAAGGGAATATTTTTCGACATTTAGAAAAAACGGGTTTACTGGGCCTCAAATAGACATGTCGAAAATATTCGACATGTCTACAAAACCCTTTATATTCCATATAAATTATATAAAGATATTAATAAAGTGAAAATTCAATTAGAATAAGGCGGGCCCTCCCCCTCTGATTATTAACCCTCACCAATCGGGCTTTTACGAGATAAAAAAAGCTTAAGGTGACATTCACCTCAAGCTCTCTTATTTTTCATTTCGCTTCTCTTCATTTATCTTTTTTATATCCGAGATTAACTGTACCATTTCTTCTTTCGCATCGGGATACGTCTCATTCCAATGCTTAACTAAAGCCGGCATCGTCTTAGCTATGTAAGAATACAGTGCCCACTTCTGCACCTGTTCTTTTCTTTCTTCATTGCTCTCTCCAAGTAATAGTTCCGTGTATTTCTCTAACAACCCATCAAATTGTTCGTTAAACTTTTCACTCATCTTATCTACCTCCTATATGAAAAAAGCAGCGAAGATCGCTGCTTTTTCTTATAATTTTGATCGAACAGAGTTTAATTTCTTCTCCATTGTGCTTACTTTATCACGACGATCATCGATACGAATTGTTGTCGCAACGCGCTGTGCACCTTTCGTATATGGAACTTCATGCATTTGTTGAATGACTTCTAGAATGACAGGAAGATCTCCTTCAATAATTGTATTCATTGGTGTTAATTGATACTTCACGCGATCTGCATTTTTCTCTAGCACCTTTTGTACTTCTGCTACATATTCACTAACACTTGGATTACCTGTTCCTACTGGAATAATCGAAACGTCAACAATTGCCATAGTAGTTTTCCTCCTATAATTGCTTCTTATATATCCATTGTCTATTTTACCGAAATCCTCATCATTTTACTAATATGTTACTCTTCCACTTTAAACTGCTCGACTAATCTTTCTAAATCTCTCATATGCTCTGTCAAGCTTTCCATCGTATGAGCTACCTTTTCTAAATGATTCACTTGCGATTCAGTTGCAGCATTTACCTCTTCAGATACAGCTGCACTTTCTTGACTCGTACTAGCAATTGTATGCATTACCTCTGTAATTTCACCTTGCTCGTGACCTATATTGTTTACTTCTTCTACAATTTTTTCAACTGAGATACTAATCGTATTTACAACCGACATAATTGTACGGAATTCCGCCTCTGCCTCTGTCGTCACTTTATTTTGTATATCAGCAATATCTTTCAATTTACTTACGACCTCTACAACTCGTTTTACTTCTAATTGGACATCGCCAATCATCGTTGCGATTTCTCCTGTTGCCTCTTTTGATTGTTCCGCTAACTTTCGAACTTCTTCAGCCACAACTGCAAATCCCTTACCTTGCTCACCTGCACGTGCTGCTTCAATCGAAGCGTTTAAAGCAAGTAAGTTCGTTTGATCGGAAATACCTTTTATAAGCTCTACAACATTTTGAATCGATCCGACTTTTTGCTCTAACTTACCAGATGCTTCCTCTGTATGAACAACAATCGAAGATGACTCTCCTCTTGTACGAACTAAATTTTGCATCGTATTTAACCCTTGCTTAGATGCCTTTTCCGCTTTACCAGCCACTCCTTTTATTTCACCAACGGAGCTATTCATTTCTTCCACTGACTGCGCCATGTTCTCAAGCTGAGCTGAAACTTCATCTACACTATTGGCAAGAGTAGATGCTCCCCCGCTCACATCATCCATTGCACCTGACACTTCTCTACTAGCGGCCACCGTTTCATTCGTTAAATAATGGAGATTATTCGTTGATTGCTGCACTGTTGATACACTATTTTTAATTTTACTTACCATTTCATTCATTTGCCCAACCATATGATTAAAATGGTTCGTCAGCTCTCCAACCTCATCTTTACTTGTCACTTTCATTTGCAGTGTTAAATCTCCTTCTGCTACTTTTTGAACGTGATTCGTTAATAATTGCAGTGGTCTTGCTAATCTTCTTGAGAATAAATAAGAAGCTACTATTCCAACTAATAAACTAATACATCCCATTATAATGACTGTATTTCTCATACTACTTAACAATCCATCAATCGTTTGTTTCGGATAAAAAATTCCTATCTTCCATTTCATCGCATCAAATAACTGACTATAAACAACTACATCTTCACCTTTTAATGTAGTTTCAGCATATTTTGTGACATCTTTATTTAAACTCTTCAGCAATGGCTCTTTAGAAATATCTTTCCCTATCTTTTCTGGGTAAACAAGAGCTATATTTTTATCATTTATAATAAACATTTCTCCGTCATTATTGTATTGAATATTATGAAGTAACTTCTGAATTGTTCCGAGCGATACATCCATCGCAACAACGCCTAATACAGATCCATCTTCAGACGTAATAGCTTTAGAAACCCCTACACTTAACTTTCCTGTCGCGATTTCATATGAAGGTTGTCCCCAATGAACCTTTTTCACATCAGCCTCTGAATCTTTATACCATGGTCTTGTCGTTGGATCATATCCTTCCGGCACTTTTCCACCTTCAGCAAGATTGGCACTTAATGTTTTTTTATCTCTCGTACCAATATATAAATCTAAAATACCAGGATGGTTCTTTTTATACTCCAAAAACTCTTTCGTCAAAAACGCTTCCTCTTCTGGAGTAACTCCATCTTGAATCATATTACGAATCATCTCACTGTTCGCATAATACCCCATATCTTCATCAGTTCTTTGAACAAATGTCGTAAGTTGCTCTGTCACAAGATCCATCGTATTTTGAGAATACTGGTCTAAGGAACTTACTTCTTTCTCTTTCTGTAATTGATACATAGCTGTACCCAATATTACGAACATCATAGAAATAAGAACTGAAAACACTACCGCAATTTTTAAACGTAAACTTCTTAACATCTTCCCCCAAGCATCCCCTTATCGTTGTATTGTAATAATATTAATCACTATATTAAGTATAATGGATAAAATTAAAAAATTGAAATTAATTCTCACCCCATTCACATAGGAATACTCCTAACACTTGTGCAAAAACAAATAGTTCATTATCCTTA
Source organism: Bacillus sp. FDAARGOS_235 (assembly GCF_002073415.2). NCBI lineage: Bacteria > Bacillati > Bacillota > Bacilli > Caryophanales > Bacillaceae > Bacillus > Bacillus sp. FDAARGOS_235. The sequence continues at coordinate 3,389,995 of NZ_CP020437.2, read as the reverse complement.
AAATATAATCTCATTCGTTCGGAGGGAACTATGTTACAAAAATTCGGTTTCTCACAATATGAAAGCCAAGCTTATGAAGTTGTCGTATCAAGCAATGAACCGTTAGATGCTACAACAATTGTGAAGCACTCTGGTGTTCCAAAAGCAAAAATATATGAAGTGCTAGCACGCCTGATAGATAAAGGAATGGTAATGGATTCTGTTTCAGAAAAGAAAAAGTTGTATACAGCATTACCACTAAAACTAGCAATTGAAAAATTAACGACAGAATTCCAAGCAAATATTCAAGACTTAGAAACGAATATATCAAAAAAATCATTTACGGATGACCGTGTGTGGAGCTTAAAGATGCAATCTTCTATTCGAGTTCAAAGTAAAGAGCTCATTGAAAGTGCAAAAGAATCGATTCGTATTTCAGCTTGGAATGACACTCTTTCAGAATACCTTCCTTTACTAGAACAAAAAGCAAAACAAGGCGTCCAAATTGAGTCCCTTATAGTTGGAAAAGTAGAAACAGATTTAGAAAACATGCATTTTCTAATCCCAGCTGAAGAACCTAATGCATTAGAGCGCTACTTACTACTCATCGTTGACGACCGTGAAATTTTATTTGCTGGTGTAGAACAAGAGTCATGGCAAGCAATGAAAACAATGTCACAACCTTTCGTGAAGTTCTTTACAGAATTCTTCTATCATGACGTTGCACTTGCGAAAATTACCCAGAAACACCATGATCTCTTTATGGAAGATGAGGAAATTAAAAGTTTGTTGATGAAATTAAGATACTAATTAAATAATAAAAAGGAGTCTAGTTGTTCACTTAGACTCCTTTTCATTTTGTTCCTTTATATCCATCAACAGCTCAATGATTTTCTCATTTTGCTCCACTTGTTTCTCTGAATTTTGATAAATGAAACGAACCCATCTAAAGAGAAAAATTACAAGAAAGAATGGTATGATCGTAAATAAAAAACCAATGATTGAAAAACTTGAATACATATACTATCACCTCGCTATATATAACTTCTTCATTTTCCTACTAACCCCTTCCACTTTTTACAAATAAAAAAAGAACCTATCAAACGATAGATTCTTCTTTCACAAACTGAGTAGAACGTCCTCTCGTAATGGAGAAAATCGCACAAAGCAGTGCTAATATAATAAAGCCACCGCCTACCCAAGCGTTATATATAACAGATGATTTTTCAATAACAACTCCGCCTACTGTTGAACCGAGCGCAATTCCTAAGTGAAGGGCAGAGTTATTTAAACTTTGCTGAATACCAGCTGATTCTGGTGCAATTTCAATTAAGTAATTTTGTTGTGCTGGTGAAATAGCCCAGCTCAGCATACTCCAAAGTCCCATCATAATAATGAAGAGCGGGAATGAAAATGTCATCATTGGCAACATAAAGATTGCACATGCAAATACGATAATGATGGAAATAATACTTTTCTTCGATCCCCATTTATCAGCAAGCAAGCCCCCAAGGCCGCCTCCAAGTACCGCTGCGATTCCGAAAATGAAGTAAAACACACTAATCCAGTTCGCTTCCACATGCATCACATCTTTTAAAAATGGTGTTAAGTATGCATACAGTGTTAAATGACCTGTTAAAAATAAAAATGATGTTAACTGTGCACTCACAATTTTTTTATCTTTCAACGTAGCAATTTGTTCTCTTATTGATAACACCGATGTCGGCGGTACTTTCGTTAAGAATAATGAAATACAAGCGATTGCCATAACTGTTAATATCGAAATGAATACAAATGGTGCACGCCATCCATATTCATTGCCGAGCACAAGACCAAGTGGTACCCCAAGTACGAGAGAGCCACTAATCCCCATGAAAATAATTCCAATTGCACGCGCACGAAAATGCGGTTCTACAACGCTAGAAGCAAGTGTTACAGATAGCGCAATAATTAATGAACCACTTGCCGCACAAATTACCCTTGAGAACATTAACATTTCGTAATTTACACTAAATGCTGAAATAATATTTCCGATTAAGAAAATTGATAATGCCCCAATGTATAATGTTTTTCTTTCAAACTTTCCTGTTACCGCTAATAAAACTGGACCTGATAAAGCAAATACTACTGAAAATATTGTTATAAGCTGACCAGCTGCGCTAATAGATACTCCTAAATCATTGGCAACTAAATCAAGCGTTCCTCCTATAATTAGCTCAACCGTTCCGACTACGAAAGCCGCAATAGCTAAAATATATACACGAAAATTCAAGTCTTTCCCCACGCTTTCTATTTTGGTTACTACTATTATAGTAACCAAAATAGAAACTGTAAGCAAGTACAATTTTTTTACAATAAAAAAGGTAGGCGCATTATACACCTACCCCTCCATCATTCAGTTTCTTTCTTCTTATTTAAATACCAATACACCGGAAGTCCAGTAAAGACAATTCCAATTGATAAGAAACAACTTACCGGATCATTGATAATTGCACTACCAATTACAAAGAACGAACCTAAAATCGCTACGATTGGTACGATTGGGAATAAAGGTACACTATATGCACGCTCTTTATTCTTATTACGTTTTCTTAAAATGAAGACACCAATAAACGTCATTACATAGAAAATATAAATAATGAATACGGAAATCTCAGATAGCTTATTTGGATCACTAATAATCATTAAAATAATTCCTAAAATGATTTCAACAGTAATTGCATTTGCTGGTGTTTTAAATCTCGGACTTTCCTTTGCAATAAACTTAGCAAATGGAAGTTGTCCACGTTCTGCCATCGACATCGGGATACGTGGGAACGTTAAAATCTTTCCATTTAAACAACCGAAAATAGAAACGATAATACCGATACTAATAATTTTTCCGCCATATTCTCCAAGTAGCATGCCTGCAGCTGTCGCTGTTGCATTTTCTCCAAGGTCTACAATTTGTGTTGCTGGTAATACATTCAGTAACGCCAAGTTAATTAATACGTAAGCAGCAGTTACAATTAAAATACCAACTGTCATTGCCTTCGGTAATAACTTTGTTGGATTCTTCATTTCTCCGCCGATGGAAGCGAGTAAAATCCAACCGTCATAAGCAAATAAAGTTGCTAAAATTGCCATACCTATACTTTGATTTTCTGATATCGGCACTACTACGTTAAAAATATCACTATTTCCTTTCCAAAAGCCTAATACAACAATTAAAATGATCGGAATCATCTTCCCTATTGTCGTAACCGTTTGGACGATACCTCCATATTTTGTCCCCATACTATTTACAACGCCTAGGAACACAACGGTACCAATTGCGATTGGTAAATTCCATACTTTATCTAAATAGAAAAAATTGATCATTAAAGAACTAAAATACAACCCTAACGTTCCAATAATAGCTGGGCCATACACAATCGTTTGCATCCAGCCTGATAAATACCCCCAAAAACTTCCGTAAATCTCCTCTAAATACGTATACAACCCACCATTTTTCGGGATTTGCGCTCCAATTTCAGCTACTGTTAAACCACTTGCTAGTGTCAACAGACCACCAATTACCCAAGCAAGAATAGCCATATTAGAACTCCCTGAGTAATCTAATACGCTCCCTGGTTTCATAAACACACCAGATCCAATGATAGTCCCTACTACGATAGAAAGCGCTACTGTTAAACCAATTTTGTTTTTCTCATCATGATGCATGCTGCGTATCCTCCTTCCAATCCTAGTGTGATGCAAAAATGAAATAAAAAAACACTCCTCCCTAAAAAAGGGACGAGTGTTATATTCGTGGTTCCACCCTTGTTTCAATTCGCAAAGTTACATACTTCACCAATTTCTCAAGTCTAAATAACGGTTTTTGCCGGCAAGCAATTACTAGGTATCCGTTCACTGCTGCAGTTCAGAGGTGGTAATCTATTTTCCCGTACTAGGAAGCTCACAGCCAAAGGCTTCCCTCTCTGAGAATCGTAAAAAATTGATCATGTCCTCATCATCACTTCTTGATGTCGAATTTTGTAGTTATTGTTCATTATATTGAATTGTTAGAAAAAATCAATATATTTTTTATATAACATAAGAAATATTTCTCTTCTTATATTATAACAGAAGGTACGACACTTCTCCATTTCCCTAAAAATGGTACAATCTATTTAGGAGGTGCACCAATAATGATTGCTGTCTTTTGTATCATCGCTACGTTTCTCTCCGTTCTATTCGCTATCATGCATCGGCAAAAGTATCCTGGTTATAGCATTTTAGCGGTAGCTATTATGCCAGCTGTTTCCTTCTACGTATTGGGTAAATATCAATATACGGAAGTGTTTATCGGTTTTGCAATCTTCTACTGCATCTTTGGATACATACTAACAATGAAAAGAATTTTATTGAATCATTAAAAGAGACCGATTTCTATAAGTAGAAATCGGTCCTCGCATGTACCTTCCGGTTGCCCACACGAAAGATACATAACTCAATTATTTATCTTCTTTTTTCATAAAAAATTTATGATGTGGAAGATTCACATTTAATTCCTCTAATTGTTTCTTTTCATTTTCTAGAACTGCTTTTGCTTTTGCCTTTGTTGCTTCATCTAATCCCGCGAAGATGTCTTCATGCTTCTCTTTCCCTGGAAGTTTCACGCCTAACTTTGTTAATTCTTCTTTTGCTTGTTCACGTGTTAATTTTCCGGATTTCTCTTGCTCTAAAATCGATTTCGCTTTTTCTTTCGCCTGATCATCTAATCCTGCAAACATATCCTTATGTTTACCCTTCTCTGGCAATTTCACGCCTAGCTTTGTTAATTCTTCTTTTGCTTGTTCACGTGTTAATTTTCCGGATTTCTCTTGCTCTAAAATTGACTTTGCTTTTACTTTCGCCTGATCATCTAATCCTGCAAACATATCCTTGTGTTTACCCTTCTCCGGCAATTTCACATCTAGCTTTGTTAATTCTTCTTGCGCTTGTTCATGTGTTAACTTTCCAGATTTCTCTTGCTCTAAAATTGATTTTGCTTTTTCTTTCGTTTGATCATCTAATCCCGCAAGCATATCTTTACGTTTTTCTTTCTCTGGAAGCTTTACACCTAGCTCCTCTAATTGTTTCTTTGTATCGTCCATAATTGTTTTCACTTTTTGTTTTGTAGCGTCATCTAAATCTTTCTTCACCGTTTTTGTAGGCTGATCCACTGCTGGAGTATTCGTTGCCGCAAATGCTGGTACACCCACTCCTCCTATAATTCCAAATGATAAAGCACCTGCAATTGCTAAATACCCAACTGTTTTCTTCTTCATAGGAAATTTCCTCCTTCATATTTCTAAAGCATGTACACTTTCGTATACAATGCCTATAGTAATATTGGTTTCTTAAAATTCCCTTAACGACTTAACAAAAAAACACCGCTCATCACGAGCGGCGTTGTTCTAAGCTTTTTGTAATTGTAATTCTTCACGTTCCATTATTTTTCTTAATACAATTGTTTGTGTCATTGTAAATAGGTTACCTGTAATCCAATACAGTACAAGACCTGATGGCGCCGCAAATCCCATAAATAGAATCATTGCTGGCATCATAATTTGCTGCATTTTTAGCATTTGTACTTGTTCTCCAGGTGTGATATTAGATTGGAAAACTTTCATCTGAATAAATGTCGTTAACGCTGCAATAATCGGTAATATATGATATGGATCTGCATGTCCTAAGTTCACCCATAAAAATGAAGATGTGCGAATCTCTTCTGTTCGGCTAATCGCATAATACAAAGCAGAGAAAATCGGCATTTGTATAAAGATTGGCCAACAACCAGCAAGTGGATTCCAACCGCCTGATTTCATTAGTTCTGACATTTCTTTTTGATACTGCTTTTGTTTTTCAAGATCTTTGCTTACATCACCGTATTTTTTCTTTAGCTTCTGCAATTCAGGTTGCATTTTTTTCATTTTCGCTTGGCTACGGTATTGTGAAACAGCTAATGGAATCATTGCTGAACGAATAACGAGCGTCATGATAATGATCGCAATCCCGAAGCTAGCTCCAGGTATATGATGAGCAACAAATTGAATCATAAACGAGATTGGATATACAAAGTAATGATCCCAAATCCCAGTACTATGTGCATCAATTGGGGCCGCATTACTGCAACCAGATAAAACAAAAACAAGTAATAATGATAAACTAACGAGCACAGCTCGATATGATTTTAACATGTTCATTCCTCCAATGTTTCGTAATTATTTAGCGAAACATTGGTGTATACGGACCGACCTCGTCATTCTCTTCACTTGATTCTTGTCTGCGAACAGAACGAATCATTCCATATTTATAAAAAATAGAAAATAGCGTTACATTTCCTGCACTATCTTCACATGTATCAACTAACGCAAAAGCTCTTTGTTTACCGCTCGATGCTTGCTGACGCACAAAGCGAGAAACATTGGCAAGGAAGAAAACTTCTAATAAACAAAGCGCCGTTGTTACAAACGATATATATAGAATTGCATCCTGCAATAAAAATTCCATCGCTTCACATCCTTAATAAGCTCATTTTAGCACATCGGGCAAATATTCTCTATTTCCTTTTATTTTCAAAAAAAGTATTTTGCATATTTTCTCAAGAAAACAATAATTAAGAAACATTGTATTCGCTTTCTTTAGTATATTCACGCACATCAATGAATAGGCTTGATTTATTAGAAATTTATAAAATTTTTGCATTATAATAAAACTATTGCCAGTTTTTGAAAAAACCTTTATTCTCTTCTTGTAATCAAAAATGAATATGGAGATGAAACATACTATGGGTCAACTAGGAGACGCCGATTACGTTCCCGACACCGCCTTTTTATCTTTCCCAGCAGCTAAAACATTTCACTTAGAATTTATGATACAGTTGGTTGTTATTTTCATAGCTTCTATTTTGTATGCAATTTCTATGAACATGTTTTTTATCCCGCATAATATGATTAGCGGTGGATTTGCTGGTGTAGGGATGATTATCGGTTATTTAATGCATTACAATATCGGTGCACTTATCTTTTTACTAAACATTCCTCTTCTTATTTTAAGTCACTTTTACTTAGGCAAGAAGACAACCTTTTTAACAGCGTATTTTGTAGCTGTATCATCTTTAGCGATGAACATTATCCCAGTACATCAAGTTTCAGACGATATTTTACTTTCTTCTGTATTCGGTGGTGTAATTTGCGGAGCAGCTTCAGGAATCATATTCCGATTTGCTTCTTCAACAGGTGGTTTTGATGTCGTTGGATTGATTGTAGCAAAACATCGAGATATTTCGATTGGAGCAATCATCTTTGGATTCAACTTGATCTTACTTGTTGCAGCAGGATTTATTTTCGGATGGGATATTACGCTTTATACGTTAATTAGCCGGTTTGTAGTCAGCAAAGTAATTGATGCCGTGCATACAAAACATATTAAATTAACGATAATGACAGTTACAGAAAAAGGTGAGGAAATAAAAAGCGCACTATTACATCACGGCATACGCGGGGTGACAATGGTAGATGCTGTCGGCGGCTATACAAACCATAAGAAAAAAATGATTTACACTGTCGTGACTCGATATGAGTTAGGCGAAATGAAACGTATTATCCGTCAAGTGGATAACAAAGCATTCATGAACATTACTGAAACAGTTGAAATTGTCGGCCGTTTCAAACGCATATAAAAAAGCGCAAGGAACTAACATTCCTTGCGCTTTTTATTTTTTACACTTATTACAAAATCAGATAATTCTATTATTGTGTCCCTAAATGTGTTATAATGAAAACAGACTCACAAAAAAAGAGTATATAGACTTGGAAGTTTCTCATATTTTACAAACAAAAAGAAACGAGAAGTCGGGTATATTTCAGTCACCATACACGTAACGGTTTAAAAACCGATCATCTTAGTTATTCTTCACTAATCTTTTTATAAAAAGATACGTACAACTAAAATTCACTTCAATATACTATACCTACCTTTTTGACTTCCAAATCATCTTATTACATAAGGAGATGAACATATGAATCAATATATACGATATACAATAGCTGTCCTGTTTGCCATTATCGGCGGTGTGATTTGCTTCTGGACAAACACTCAGCTTGGAGAGAATATCATTTTTAATGGAATCGAAACACTTGTAAGCGCTTCAATTTTAGGCGGATACATTTATTTCCTCTTCAATCCAGAAGAAAATGCTCAAAAAACAATGTTATTAACAATGATCGGAATCGTTGGTGGATGTATTTCCTACTCAATGACAAACTATACATTACCACTTCAATTAAGCTCTGCTTTCTTCCACGGTCTATGGACTTGGTTTATCGCATTCTGCCTAGCAGATGTATTCAATCTTTTACAAGACACTGAAGAAGAAAATGGTCGTCAAATTGAAAGTAACTCGTAAGCTGGAAGAATATCTTCCGGCTTTTTTGTTTGCTATTCTTTCCTGTTCATACTCCATCACCAAAATAAAAAGAAGTTACCTCCACGGCAACTTCTTTTCCATATACCCCACTCAGTATTCACTTAAATATATCAACGATTTTTCAAATATATCGATCGTTTCTCCACTTATATCAACGATTTTTTCATTATATCGACGATTCGACACAAGATATCGATTTAACGACAATCTTCGACACTCGAAACACACAACATACCCTATCCCCCAAGCAACTTACTGCCGAACTCTACGATTAAAAAGATAATTAATAGGATCGCGAGTATCTTTAATGCTACATATGCTACTTTAAAAACAACATAAATGAGCAAGACTATCAAAACAATTGATAAAATTTCCATATTTACTTCCTCCAAGCTTTGCTCTTCTTATCTTATTTTACTCGTCCTAGGCTGTTTATGGAACGTTATAAGATGACATATAAAAAAGAGGATACCTCACCCATCGTAAGATACCCTCGCCTGTAGCTGCTCAAACCATTCTCTCTCTACTTGTAAATATCCCATTCCACTCTTCTCAGCACTCTCCAATTCTTTATCAGCTTTCTTCATATAAGTGCGGGAAGCTTCCATATCGTCCTCTAAATATTTAATAATTCCTTGTGTACGGTAATATCCGTTTAAATCCATTTTGGTAATGGCCTTTGCATGTTCCTTTGCTTCTTGCAGAGAAAGGCTATTTATCTGATAAAGAGCTTTATATAAAAGATACCAACTATGAAAACTACTAACGAAAAATTTATTTTCCTTCGTTACAGATAGTTGAACAATTTGTTCTATATACGGTATTGCTCTTTCCATTCCCCTTTGATCAGCTCGGGCATAAAAGACGAGCATAAGTCCGCTCATTATCTCTCTTATACTTTTATCCTCTTTTAATTTTTCCTCACTAAGTTCTACTAATCTCTCATCCCAATCTTTCGGTCTTTTATAACTAAATAACTCACTCGATATTTGAATCGTATATAAATGCTGCTTAGCTTTTTCATCATCTTTAATTAAAATGAGAAATTGCATACCATCACTCAGAAGCGTTCCTTTTATCGGCACGATTGTAACTGCAAAAATCACAAAGTGGAAAACGGAAAAATATAAAAGATATTGATAATAACTCACCATATATATGTAACCTGAAGTAATACCGAATAGTAAACTCATAATTGGCCCACCTAAAGTCATCCATGCCCATTTCTTTGAAAGGTTCGGTGTCTCTATAGAAGACGGCGCTAACATCACCACGCCACCAAAGTACGCCCATAATTTATTTTCTCGAATGCGTAATTTGCCTTTTTCCTTTTGAACAGTGATAGGTCCTACTGTCATAAATTTAAAATTCAAACCACCTATCAAGCCAAATAGTACGTGCCCTAGCTCATGAATGGCTAACACTAATAATACAATTCCAAATACTGCCCATATATTCAACATTACTTCTAATTTTCCAGTTCGGATTACTCCGTATAAAATGGACAAAACTAGCGCCGCCGTCATTGAACTAGCTGGCCTTCTTAAAATATCCACTCTTTTCTCTCCTTAATAAATCATTTTCCTCTGCATTTCGTACATGAATTTTCCGAGATGCAATATCCAAATAAATGAGATTAAGCCAATTAATACAAAATCGATATTACTAGCCGCTGTATATATAACGGCAGCCCACCATACATATGCTAATATTGTATTCGTAAATTCATACGCTTTATATCCAGCCTCATGCACAATGTGTTTTAATCCTTCATCTGCGTTTTTCGTCCACATTTTCATAGATTCCATATATGTTACACCTTGTTCAGGATATAGCTTATTATAACGATTTTTTGTTATGAGCCCGATAATCACTACAGTAGTTAAACAGACAATAGAAGCTACTAAATTCCACACCGCAAATGAAACATTTGTATCCTGCACCAGTGCACGTCTGCATGTAATAACTGCATATACAAACCATGCCTGCGTAACTATATCACCTACACGTAAATATATACTTATAATGCCTAATTTTCTGCCTTGTACGCTCTCTTCTTCATCGCGTGCTTCCGCTAACATACGTGTATTCTTCCAAGTGTAGTACATCATTAAAATTCCAAAAATAGTACATACACCTATAAATAGATTAGATGATAATTTTCTCGGTTCATCCGAGAGTAAATCTAAAGCTATATAAGATGTTAAAAAACCACCCATCATACTTAATGCTATTTTCCCCACAAAATCAAATTGTTTTTTTCGTTTACTCTTCATCTTCCTCTTCCCCCTCCACTAACGTGAATATTTCCTCCACCGGTACATTGAAAATTTTTGCGATTTTTAACGACAATACAATAGATGGTGCATAATCCCCACGCTCAATTAAACTAATCGTTTGCCGTGATGAGCCAATCGCTTTCCCTAAATCCCCTTGTGATAAACGATGCTTTGCTCGCAATTCCCTCACTCGATTTTGAAGCTTCATATCTTCCCTCTTTTTCATTTATTTAATTAAAATTGTAAATAATATCCTTATTTTTGTCAATTATAATTGTCATTACGACTATAATAATTGACAAAAATAAGGATATATTATGATGAAAATAACCTATATAATGAATGTGAAATATTAAACAAAGGAAGTGACATATGAATAAAACATCTACTTTTTCCTATATTCTTACTAAGCTTACAGCGACTTTCCTATTATTATTATTATTTATTAGCACGCTTCTCTTAACAACTAGTCAACAAACATTATATAGTTTCTTAGCTGGATTACGAGAACTGCTATATGTTCCCTTCGTTCCTATTCTTGCTGCATATGCATTTTTTTGTTCTATTTGCATCGATAAATTGAAATTAAAAACACATACAAGACTGAAGACATTATTACTTTATATTTTTTGCGGCTATTTATTTTTTCTTCCCTTCCTAACATTTAAAGAAGCTAGTCTAATACAGTTCTTGTTCCTCGGATCAATTGGTGCATTATGTTCTCTTTCTTTCTATTTATGTACAGTTATAGCAACAAAATTTAAGTGGCTACAATATTTCGTACCAAGCATTGTGTTTATTATATTTATCACAATTAACTTAGTAGATTTAGAAAGGTTTGGAACATCAAAAGAACAATGGGTCGAAACAAAAACAGATAACTCTTTCGAAGCATCTTTTCAACATTTTAGTGGTAAACATAAAGTCCCAATTGAACTAAAACGAGGGGACATATTAGAATTCACCATTGAATCACGAGCTGAAAATTCGAATGGCTACATGGGGGACATAAAAATGGCTAGTGAATTTCAAGAGGAAGAAAATTATTTAGCTCCAGCTGGACCTAATACATACCAGTTCGCGGCAATTAAGACAGGAACTTATTACATTATAGTTAGCGGAAATCAGCTAAAAGGAAAGTTAAAAATAGATTGGAACATAAAATGAAACTTTAATCAGTGGGGGTTTTGTTCATCCCCCACTGATTATCAACCCTCACCAATCGGACTTTTACGGGCAGCCCGACAAATAGCGGGATAAAATAAAAAAGGCAGTGCTTTTGCACCGCCTTCCTAAATTTTGACATAGAATGGATTCCATATTAACTTGCGTTTTGTAACAATACTCGTTTTAACTGTTTACGGAAACGAATGCCTAGCGTAATTGCTACGATTACGATAACTCCAAAAATGATTTTACCAATATGACCTTCTAACACCCCAAAAATATCATGTAAGTTTCCACCTAACCAATAACCACCGATTAAGAAGAATGACACCCAAAACAGAGCACCTGAATAAATTGTAATCGCAAAACGACGGAATGGTAGATTAATAATTCCTGCAAAGTATCCTGTAAAATGGCGTACACCAGGAATAAAGAAACCGATAAAGATCAGGAAGTACCCATACTTATCAAACCACATTCTTGTTAAGTCGATTTTTCTTTGTGTTAAAAATACGTATTTCCCATATTTTTGAACGAAAGGCATACCTAATTTATTTCCTAAAAAGTATTGAATCGTCATTCCTACACTTGTCCCAATAAAGGATAAGATAATTAAAATTGGTAAACTTAAATCACCCTTCTGTGCTAAAAATCCCGCATATGCTAATGTTGGCTCTCCCGGAAACGGAAGCGCAATATATTCTAACAGCAACCCGACAAGTACAACATAATACCCGTATTGCTGAAATAATTCATGAACCCATTCCATGTCATCTCTCCTTTCAGTCACGTACAACTTCTTACTATTATTGTATAAAAAAAATGTCGAAATAACTATCACAATAGCTTACATTTTTATTACATTTTTGTAAGGCTCACACTAAATTTTTTTGTTCTCTATTTACTTATATCTATTAGCATTTAAAAACAAGCTAACAACTATATATCACGCGAATGAAATCCATTAATATACATTTTTTATCCAATTTTTAACACTAAAAAACTATCTTATTTTGTTCTCTATAAAAAACCACCACAAACTCATACGAACTTCATATTAGCTTCATATACGTATTGTAAGATTATATCGGAATTTGTTGAAAAATTTAGCTAATATATGACTAAACATTAAATTGAATAAATATAAGTCGCTTTTCGAAATTGAAAAAAGGGTGAATAAGAAATGGAAGCTTATAAAATGCACGATTTTATTAATACGAATGTTGAATCTCATCAAAATGAAACCGTTTTTAATTTACAAATATGTGAAACAAATGAATTTGACGTAAGTTTAACAAAATCTACTACGCTGTCTTTTATCGTTTCAAAAAAGAACATTAAGATTGTCACTAGAAAATGGGTGAATTCAAATCCAGAAAGCATGATTGGCAAAAGCTACATCATTCCAACGAAAGCTTTTCACTATTTCTTACCAATTATTTCTGAAACTGAAGATGAACTAAATATTCAAGTTCAAAGTTTTGGACTACATGGTGAGCTTTTATTAAACGAAAGATTACTTATTGATAAAAACAACAAATGCAATCCAAAGATTACTACCTTCTTTGAAACATTAGATGAAAATGTTAATCAAGCATTACGAGGATTACAAATTCATTGTATGTAAGACTACTACAAGAAGTAAAAGGAGAATATAATGAAAAAATTATTATTAAGTGCGCTATTATCATTAGGATTTTTAACTCTTCCATTCACTACTGCAGAAGCAGCTACAACGAAAGATCAGCTTATCGTAAACACACAACTAAATAAAATGGATTATTATCAAAATGGAAAATTCATAAAAAGTTTCACTGTCGCTACTGGAAAAGCAGCAACACCTACACCTAAGGGTACTTTTCAAATTGTAAATAAAATTAAAAACCGTCCTTACTATACAGGAAAAATTAAAGGCGGCGATCCACGTAATCCACTTGGGGACCGCTGGCTCGGATTAAATATGGCAGGAACTTACGGAACAACGTATGCGATTCATGGAACTAACAATAATCAAGCAATCGGGAAAGCAACAACACTTGGTTGTATTCGTATGTTTAACAATGATATTCACTGGTTATTTGAGCGCATTCAGCAGCAAGCTACTGTCACTGTAAATTAACCTAAGAACAAGATTTACGTGTAGCCAAGAATTTTATGTCTTGGCTTATTTTATTTATTCATTTACAGTAGCAAAACAACTGTATTTACATATATAATAAAAATAGATTGCGTTCAACATCATCGTAACATTGATAAACATGGATATTAAAATTATACAGTTATAATATTTTATAAATTTTACAATACATACTATAATAGAACTACTGTAATTCTGAAATATTCAGTGACACTAAACAATCCCCCTTGCTACTTTCATTACTATTTTATAGCGGGGGCTTATTATATGTATAGACAATCTGAGTCATCCGAAAAATGATGAATTCGAATATTGCAGTAAAAAGCGTTATTTAGGAGGTGTTACTATGACGCATATACTGGTGATTGAAGACAACCCAGATATACAAGAACTTATTCGTGAATTTCTAATGGCACAAAACTTTACTGTTGATGTAGTTGGTGCTGGTACAGAAGGCATTCTTCTTTTCCAAAAAAATTCATACGACCTTGTCCTCCTCGATGTAATGTTACCAGATATAGATGGCTATAGTATTTGTAAAATTATGCGAGGACAATCTGATGTACCAATCATTATGCTAACAGGCTTACATAATGAAGAAAGTGAAATTAAAGGATTTGAGTTAGGTATTGATGACTATATTACAAAACCGTTCCATTACACCGTATTTATAAAACGTGTAGAAGCTGTATTGAGAAGGGCAGCAACGAAGGAAGCAGAAGCTGCAACTATACTACAATTCCATGAATTGATGTTAAATTCTACAGCATATGCCGCTTATGTTCATGGTAATCAAATTGAATTGACTACAAAAGAATTTGAAATTATATATACTTTACTGCAAAATCGGGGAAAAGTACTATCAAGAAGTGATTTGTTGAATAAGGTATGGGGCTATGAACATTTTGGTGATGTGAGAGTTATAGATACACATATTAAAAACTTACGAAAAAAATTAGAAATTCCTTATATTAAAACGGTGAAAGGCATTGGCTACAAAATCGAATCGTAGCAAAGACAACATCACCAAAAATATATTCATCAAAACCTTATTATTTTGTATTTTGTTATCACTTTGTCTTTATCAAATTATTTATTTTCTAGCCTCAAATTACGATAAAGATCGTTTGAGAGCGTCTGGAACACAAACTGCGGAACAAGCGGAATCAGACAAACAAAACGACCAAAGTAAAACAAAGCAAAATAAAGCTGTGTCAGAGAGTAGCATCTCTAATTTTCAATCTTCTCAAATAGACATGAATACACTCTCTACAGCCATCAATCATCTTTTGCAGCCTAGCCAAACTGCAAAAGCAAAAGAACATGCACAAAATATTCCGGGGAAAAGTAACACAACGTCTTCACTTACAGAAGCGGAAAAGCAAGTTACTAACAATGATGCCTTACATACACAAAATGCAGCAAGTAAAACAAATGATACACATGATAATCCATCGTTAACAGATGTGTTGCAGCAATTAGCTCCACATATTGGGGCGACAATGCTTGCATTATCTCTGCTTGGATCTTTAATCTACGCAAAAATAATCGCCAAACCTTTCCAATATATGAGCGATGCTTTAAAAGATATTATGAATCTTGATTTCTCAGATAAAAAGCTACTTAACAAAAATACAGATCAAACAGATTTTAATTTGCAAGTAGCTGCCTCACAAGTACCTACTATTGTGAAAAATTTACATGAAAGCAATCAAGATTTAAGAAATGAAATCAAGAAGGAACAACAATTAGAACAATCTCGTAAAGAATTTATGTCTATGATATCCCATGAATTAAAAACACCAATCGCAGCCGTTATGGGACAACTCGATGGCATGATTCACGGAATTGGCGCTTATAAAGATAGAGATAAATATTTAAAACGTTCATATGAGATGATGCAAGATATTAACATATTAACGGAAAAGGTGTCAGAATTATCCAAAATACAAAACCCTCAATTTAAACCCAATTTAAAAGTTATCTCATTGACTAATATTATTGAGGACGTTATAAAGAAAGTAGATTATTTTGTATCTGTAAAACAATTAAATGTTCAATCTAACATTAAACAAGATGTACAAATTTTAGCTGATCCTAAATTTATGCAAACTGCTATTTTTAACATTATTTCAAACGCAATTCATTATACAATTGACCATCAGCATGTATATATAAAGCTTTATGAAAAGCCAAACGGTTACGCATTAGAAGTATTAAATACAGGTTCTCAAATTGATGAAGATAAACTTGCCCATTTATTTGAGCCATTCTATCGCGCAAATCCTGACAAACATGGCTTAGTACAAGGTAGTGGTCTTGGGTTATATATTGTAAAACAAATATTAGATAAACATCAGTTTCCTTATGGAATACAAAACACACCTCAAGGTGTAAAATGCTCCATTGTATTCCCAAAGGCAATGTAAAACCTATTGTAATTTCATACCCCAAATTCATACTTTGTATGAATGGCGGAATTTTGTAGAGTATGTTACTCTGTTTCGTTCGCCCGTTGTCCTTATTTGGATAGCGGGCGTTTTTTATTTTAAAAGGAGGATTTTTATGGAGAAGTTTAAGTATTCACTACTCGTTTTACTCGGTGCTTGTAGCTACGGCGTGCTTTCAACTATTTTCAAACTCGGATTTATTAACGGATTTTCAGCACATCAACTATTAGGGGGACAATATGTCTTCGGATGGATTGGACTACTTCTGCTCGTTCTTTTCTTTTCACGCCATAAAGTAACAAAAAAGCAATTCTTGTCATTATTAACAGTCGGCACAACAATGAGTATGACTGGTATTTTCTATGCTATTTCTGTAGAAGAACTGCCAGCATCTATCGCTGTCGTTCTACTCTTCCAGTTCACATGGATCGGAGTAGTCATCGAAGCTATTGCAAATCGAACGTTTCCAAGCCGTGAAAAAGTTATATCTATCATCATTTTATTCACTGGTACATTGTTTGCTGGCGGTGTCTTTGAAGGTCTAGGAGAAAGTTTTTCTACGAAAGGTATTATCTTTGGATTATTAGCTGCTGTCTCTTTTTCATTCTATGTTTTTGCAAGTGGACGCGTTGCTACAGATGTTCCGCCTTATACGAAAAGCTTTCTCATGACAACAAGTGCTACCCTTATCGTCTGCCTATTCTTCCCGCCAACCTTTTTAACAGATGGTGCCCTGCAAGCCGGTCTATGGAAATATGCTTTCTTCCTCGGATTGTTCGGCGTTGTCGTACCTGTCGTTTGTTTTTCAATTGGTGTACCGAAAGTCGGAATAGGACTTGGTACAATATTAGGAGCAGCTGAATTACCAACGGCCATTATCGCTTCTATTACACTTGTACATGAAGTTGTAACGCTTATGCAGTGGATTGGAA
Organism: Bacillus sp. FDAARGOS_235; assembly: GCF_002073415.2. NCBI lineage: Bacteria > Bacillati > Bacillota > Bacilli > Caryophanales > Bacillaceae > Bacillus > Bacillus sp. FDAARGOS_235. The sequence continues at coordinate 3,372,617 of NZ_CP020437.2, read as the reverse complement.
TTATATTTATATTGTTTGGTATTTTCACTCCTCAGCTCCTTACGTATAGAAAAGAAAACAAACATAATCGTGTGCATAGTGCATAACAAAAGACCTTTCATTTACTTGAAAGGTCTTTTCTCTCTCGTTCACTTTACCGCTCCATACAGTTTCTCTATCTCATGCTCAATTTGTTTTACATCGATTCGCTCAAATAATGGCTGTACGCTATCAATTCTATTGGGCAACGTATTTTGCGGTTCCCAATTTCGTTTAACAATCGACAATGTGTTTCGAACTCTTTCACTTGAAAATGGTAAAAATGGTTCAAGGAGATTTGCAAAATTAGCGATAAGATAAACACAATTATAAATCGTTTCTTCACATGAAACTGGATCATCTTCTCTTTGTTTCCAAGGCTGCTTTTCGTCAAAGTATTTATTTGCAAAACGTACTGCATCAAATATTGTCTCTAACGCCACCTTAAATTTAGTTTGTTCAATAGCCGCTCCTACATATTTATATAATCCTTCTACTTTATCTTTCAGCTCTACATGAATAGTTCCCTTCGGTACAACGCCATCATAATACTTTTCAATAAACCTTAATGTCCGATTCACAAAGTTCCCATATGCACCTAACAATTCACTATTATGACTGTAAATAAACTCACGCCACGAAAAATCAGTATCACGATTTTCTGGTGCATTTACTGTTAAAAAGTAACGGATCGAATCTGGATCATAGCTTTCTAATATATCAGGTACCCATACTGCCCAGTTTTTACTTGTCGATAATTTTCTTTTTTCTACCGTTAAATACTCATTTGAAACGATATGACGAGGAATCGCTTCTTCTCCTACTCCAAGTAATACCGCTGGCCAGATGATAGAGTGAAATGGAATATTATCCTTTCCGTGTACATAATACGTTTTCGTTTCTTTATCCCAAAACTCTTGGTCATCTTTCCCTGTTTTTTCAGCCCAATGTTTACTTGCAGAATAATATCCTGTCACTGCTTCAATCCATACGTAAATTTTCTTATCTTCGTATCCTGCCACTGGAATTGGAACCCCGACTGGTAAATCACGCGATACTGCCCTATCTTGCAACCCTTCTTTTACATATCTTTCTGTTAGCTGAATTGCATTGTCACGCCATGTTCCTTTTTGTTTTGCAATTTCTACGACTCCTTTAATTTGCTCCTGAAATGTATGCAGTGCGAAATAGAAATGCTCTGTTTCCTGTACGGATGGCGTACTACCACATAACTTACATTTCTTTTCTAACAAATCGAGTGGATCTAAAATGGCCGAACAAGCATCACATTGATCTCCTCTTGCTGCTTCATGGCAATGAGGACAAATTCCTTCTACGTAACGATCTGGTAAAAACTGTGTACACGTTTCGCAATATGCTTGTTCCACTGTTTTTTTATAAATATAACCTTCTTCTAATAAACGCAAAAAAACTTTTTGAACTGTTTCATGATGATACTCGCTATCTGTACGTGTATAGCAATCATAAGTAAAACCAAGGCTATGAAAACATCGCTCAAACTCTTCGTGGTACTTATCAGCAATTTCTACCACCGTCACACCTTCTTGTTTTGCTCTAATTGTAATGGGTGTTCCATTACAATCACTTCCTGAAACATACAACACATTCTCACCTTTTGCCCTGTAATAACGTGCTAAAATATCTCCCGGTAACAAACTAGCAATATGCCCAAGATGTAACGAACCATTTGCATACGGCCAAGCGCCTCCAATAAAAATACTCATCCTATATTCCTCCTTTAAAATATAAAAAGCCCCGCCCTTATCTTAAAAAAGATAAGGGCGGGGCTGTATAAACAGTCGCGGTACCACCTTATTTCGCCAATCACTCACATAATTAGCCTTAACAAGTACGGAGCTATATGCTCTTATACTGTGGTTTTGATAACGAGTACCAACTCTCGTCGCCGCCTACTATTATCATTTGATAAGTTCAGGACGAAGCTCAAAGGCCATTGTTCAAATGAATATTCTTGCTTCTTCTCACCTACCGAAGCTCTCTGGAAAGAATGGTTTCATCCTACTTTTCCTTTTCAACGCTTTTACGTATAACACGTATTTTACGATTTAATTATAGAAAAATCAAACTTTATTTAAAAAGAAAAGGAAATCCCATCTTCCTGCCGAATAACTATACGTTCGTAAAAGGAGTGATAACATTGAATCAAAAGCAACTAAGCATGATGAATGAAAAAAGCTGGAATGCAGCTGCTTATGAAGCTTGGACGAATCGCCACGGGGCGCCAGTTGATTATGCGAAAAAGATTATGGAAGAGCCCACACGCGAAGTAGCACATTATTTACCTTACATACAATCGCCAAAAGGAAAACGTATTATTAATTTACTCGGGTCAAAAGGAAACAAAGCCGTCGCTCTTTCCCTATTAGGATCTGACGTAACAGTTGTTGATATTTCAGCGAGTAATGCCAAATATGCAAATGAACTTGCAGAAGCCGCTGGTGTCTCTATCCAATACATCGTCTCTGATGTACTGGATGTAAATCTTTCCGAATCATTTGATGTCGTCTTGCTGGAACTTGGTGTACTTCATTACTTTTTAGATTTAAAACCACTCTTTCAAAAGATTGCTAACTTACTTAAACAAGATGGAATGCTTATCCTTCGTGACTATCATCCTGTTTACACTAAATTATTAGGTGTAGATCATCCATCATTTCGGGCCAATGGAAATTATTTCGATAAAGAATTGATTGAAGATGATGTTGCTTATAGCATTCTTCTTACAGAATCGCAGAAAGAGGCTTTACCGAAAACAAACGTACGCCGCTGGACATTAGGAGAAATTGTTACTACACTTGCGGAAGAACGTTTTAAAATTGAAAAGCTAGTTGAAGAACACGGATCTCATCAAAGGTGGGTTTTCCCTTCTACTTCACCTGAAGGAATTGAAGAACGTATACCAGGTCTATATACATTAATTGCGACAACATGCAAAAAAGGATCCCTTCACGGATAGGATCCTTTTTTGCATGCTTACGCATATAAGTTGAGGTTGGAGATTACCATAATTCTGTAGAATAGGACACAAGATATTTCAACATTTTGTCTCTGACTTACGTCGTCAAAAAGGGGTATGACCAACATAACGAAGAGTAATGTTTCAGTTGATACTGATAATCGTTATCAACTAATTAGAAGTATACATGATGTTATTTCAAATTACAATACCATTTCTAATTTTTATTTATGAATTTTTTGATATACAAATGTATACATTTTAAGAACATTTACTCACATTAATCTGCCATATTCCATTATCTGCTATAATTTTCATGGAACAGATTAATAACTTCTTAATCATGTTTTTATTAATTTCGTTCTAGATATTTATAAATTATAATAAACAGTTTTAAAAGGTAGGGGTAACGATGAAATATGTTAGCATTCGAAAAAAACTACTGTTCACACTCTTAAGCATTTCTTCCTTATTTAGCATTGCTCTTATTGTTATTCTTTCATTTGCGATGCATCAAGCAAGTGAAATCGAAACGTTAAAGAATGATGTATCGAAAAGAGCAACGATTTTAAAAGAACGTGGCGATTGGTTCCAAGCACAGGTCGCTGGTTTACAAGAATATTTACTATCACATGACCAAAAAGGATTGAATAAATTCAACCGGGAAGGAAAAAAACTAGCTGATACTAGGGAGAAAGTAACAAGTGATAAAAAACTCCCAGAAGGAATGAAAGAGGCCATTTTAATGGGAGCAAAATGGCGCAGCGTCGTAGATAATGAAGTCCTCCCTCTTGCGCGTGAAGGAAAATGGGATGAAGCATCCAAAATTGCTCTTGCTCAAACAAATTATGTAAATGACCTTTTAAGTCGTTTTACTAAATATACAAATGAAGAAAATGACAAACGGGATGTATTAATTGCTGACGTAGAGTCTTCTTCATCCCTTATTCAATATATTATTTTCTTCTCACTCATTACATGTACATTAACATCTATTCTATTGGCATGGTGGTTCTCTGGTAAACTCGTTAAACCGATTCGACAAATTGATGCGAAGTTAAAAGAATTAGCTTCGCAAGATGGCGATTTAACCGCTAGATTACACGTAACGAGTAAAGATGAAATTGGTGACATTGCAAATTCCTTTAATCAAATGCTTGCTAACTTACAGCGTATAATAAAGCAAGTTCAACAAACATCAACAAGTGTAAAAGAAGCTTCTGAAAATGTATTTATCGAAACAACTGCTTCTATGGAAAATACCACAAAATCGAAAGAGACTATGAATGCTCTTGTGCACAATATTCGTTCCCAAGTTTCTAGCATCGAAGAAAGTTCAACCGCAATGGATGATATCGCAACGGGTGTTCAGCGTATTGCAGAAACTGCATCTTCTGTCGCTAGCCTAGCTGTTACAACTTCTGAAAAAGCAGATGATGGAAATAAAGTCATTGAGAAGTCTATTACACAAATGCATACAATTAACGAAGCTGTTAACGCTACATCACAAGTGGTAGAGCGACTTATTACACATACGAATCATATTGATACTGCACTTCAATCTATTTCTAATATTGCCGAGCAGACGAATTTACTCGCTTTAAATGCTTCTATTGAAGCGGCCCGTGCTGGTGAACATGGAAAAGGATTCGCTGTTGTTGCCGATGAAGTACGAAAACTTGCTGAACAATCTCAGCTAGCAGCAACTGATATTAACCATTTACTTCATCAAATTCAAGCGGACACAAAAATAGCAAATGACATGATGACACAAGGTCAGTCAGAAGCTTCTGAAGGAATTACAGTCATTCGTACCGCTGGATCTTCATTCTCAGAAATTGTTAATCACATTAACAATTTATCTACACAAATACAAGAAATGTCTGCAACTACTGAAGAAATGGCCGCAAGTTCTGAAGAAATGAATGCAGCTTTAAATAATATCGCTTCTATTTCAAATGAAGTTGCTGCCGAAACATCACAAACAGCAACTTCAGCTGGTGACCAAGTAAACAAAATGAGTATCGTTGCTAAAAAATCATCAGAAATGAAAACAATTGTACAAGAACTTGAAGTGCTCGTTTCTCATTTCAAAACAAATGGTTAAAATGAAAATTCCATTTATACTTCTACGAACTCTAAATTGTTAGAAAGAGCGATTTAGAGTCTCTCTTTTTTCACGCTAAAATATCTCTTTCTATCTCCCATTCTGTCTGCTATAATTCCTAAAGGAAAGAGGAAAGCTTTATTCCTACTGGAATAAAGCTTTCTTTCAATTTTTTACATTAATTAATTCTAATACTAAGATTTTAAAAAGGAGGCTTTTTATCATATGAATTTTATAGGTATCAGAAAAAAACTAATGTTCATGATGGGAACGATTTGTGCTTTATTCGGCATTGCCTTAGCTTTTATTTTATTCTTTACCATGGATCAGTCTCATAAAGCTGAAACATTACAAAAAGAAATTTCTCCTCTTGCAACAGAATTGAAAGAGCGCGGAGACGCTTATCAAGTACAACTTTCTGCTTTAAGAGGTTATTTGCTACAACATGATCAAGTCGAATTAGACAAGTTTAATGAGATGAGTAAACGTCTTGAAGATACAAAAGGGCAACTTCTTTCTAACCCTAACACTTCTCAGTCCGTGAAAAGCACAATGGAATTAGGATCCACTTGGAGAAAGTTCATTGAAGAGAAAGTATTCACTCTTGCAAAAGAACAAAAATGGGAAGAAGCTTTACAAGTAGCTTCTACAGAAAATGGTACTGTTTATAAAGTAATTGGTGATTTCACAAATTACAGTAATGAACAAGCTAAATTACGCGAACAATCTATTGAAAAAATCGATCAATCTTCACTACGAATTGAATATGTTGTCTTCTTATCACTTGTTATTTGTATTGTAACTGCAATTATTCTTGCATGGTGGTTCTCTGGTAAGCTTGTAAAACCAATTCAACAAATTGATATTAAGCTAAAAGAATTAGCCTCTCAAGAAGGCGACTTAACAGCCCGTCTACAAGTAAATAGCAATGATGAAATCGGTGCAATTGCATCATCGTTTAATAAAATGTTAGAAAACCTGCAACATATCATTAATCGTGTTCAAAAAACATCTGTAGAAGTACAAACAGCTTCTGAAAATATGCTAGAAAAGACTAATACATCACGCGAGGCAACAATACGAGTTCAAAGCTCGATGTCCAACTTAAATTCAAGTATTCAATCGCAAACTTCTAGTATGGAAGAAAGCTCAACTGCGATGGATGATATGGCAATAAGCGTTCAACGCATCGCTGAATCTGCTTCATCTGTAGCCGAACTTGCTGTAGCTACATCTGAACATGCTAACGATGGAAGTACTGTTATCCAAAAATCTGTTTCACAAATGACAACGATACATGAAGCTGTAAATGCTACATCAGAAGTAGTCGAACGTCTAATCACCCATACGAAATATATTGATACGGCTGTACAATCTATTTCTAATATCGCTGAGCAAACAAACTTACTTGCTTTAAACGCTTCTATTGAAGCAGCTCGTGCTGGTGAGCAAGGAAAAGGATTTGCTGTCGTAGCTGATGAAGTTCGTAAACTTGCGGAACAATCTAAAACTGCAGCAACAGATATTAACCAATTACTAAATCAAATTCAAAATGATACAGAAACAGCTAGTTCTATGATGTCTAAAGGTCGTTCTGAAGCATTTGAAGGCATTACTGTCGTTCGTGAGGCTGGTACTTCTTTCACAACAATTGTTGAACAAGTAAATAAAGTATCAACTCAAATGCAAGACATATCAGCAACTGCTGAAGAAATGGCTGCAAGCGCTGAAGAAATGAACGCTTCACTTAATAACATCGCTTCTATTTCAAATGAAGTATCTAGTGAAACAGCCGCAACGGCACAATCTGCTGAGCAGAAAGTTATTGTTATGAATGAAATGACAGTAACTGCAAAACAAATGAAACAAACGGTTGAAGAATTAGATCAACTCGTATCTCATTTTAAAACTGAATAGCTCAAAAAAATATTCCTCTTTCAAGAGGAATATTTTTTTGAGCTCATTCCCTGCACATTATACATATATCCGTTATAATGAGAATCGATATCATTAATCTGTAGGGGGTGCTACACATGTCACAACAAGCATTTGAAGAAAAATTATATGCAAACTTAGAAGCTGTTATTGATCCTGAACTAGGTGTTGATATTATCAATCTTGGATTAGTTTATGACGTTACAGCGGATGAAAATAATAATGCTATCATTACAATGACGATGACTTCTATCGGCTGCCCAATGGCTGGTCAAATCGTATCAGACGTTAAAAAAGTACTATCAACGAACGTACCTGAAGTAAACGAAATAGAAGTAAATGTCGTTTGGAATCCACCATGGTCGAAAGAACGTATGTCACGTATGGCGAAAATCGCATTAGGTATTCGTGACTAAATAAAGTGAAACTTTAATCAGCCTACACCAATCCAGTGCTTGCTGGATAAAGAAAGACCTGACGTCATAGTCAGGTCTTTTTCTCTTATTATTTAACGCCTACTGCATCATAAGCTTTCGTTACAGCTTGTAACTCTTTAGAGTTTTTACCATATAAATCTTCTGCTGACTGAAGTGCTGCTTGACGCATCATTTTAAAGTCAGAGTTTGCAGTTAAATATTTAGTAAGAGCACGGTAGTAAATTTTTTCTGTCGCTTCACGGCCCACTCCAGTTACTTTCACGCCGTAATGCGTGCCACCGTCAGATACTAAGTACGCAGCTTTATTGTTAATACTACTGTTAATATGAACGCCGCCATTATCAGCTGTTCCAGTATAGCGTTTATTGTAATGATCTGGGTAACCTTCACCTGGTTTTAATGGGTTTGGAATAGATGCTGGATCTTTCAGAGAACGAAGCGCATCCCCAGGTTTACCAGGTGTATAAATATCAGCACCTAAATCCCAGCTCTTCTTCTCAACCATGACACCCATAATATCAGATAACGATTCATTTAACGCACCTGATTCATTTTTATAAACAAGGTTTGCTGTATGCTCAGTTACAGCATGTGTTAATTCGTGCCCGATAACATCTAGGCCAGCAGATAATGGAATAAATGTCTTGCCATCTCCATCACCATACATCATTTGGATACCGTTCCAAGCTGCGTTATTCCAGCTTTCTCCTACGTGAACAGAGGAGATCAGCTTCGCGCCTTTATCATCGAAAGAGTTACGGTTAAATGTCTTTTTGTAGTAATCGTATACTTTCCCTGCATTTACATGCGCATCAACCGCTGCTTTGTCATCAAAGAACTTATTTTTACTTTCTACTTCGACACCTGTATATCCAAACCATTGTGAGAATATGTTAAACCAGTTTTCATCCATATTCTCTGCATCAAACGTATGAACACCTTGTCCACGCTTACCATCAAATAAATGGAATGCTCCTGTCTTCTCATTTTGAGCAATTTCAAATGATTGTCTAGCACCTAATACTCCGTAACCAAATCCTGTAATGTTATCTACAGCATTATATTTCTCAATCACATTTCCATTTGTTGCATCAACAAAGTAATGCCAATAGCCTGGAGCTGGTTTTGAAATCGATGCCTTAACTAAGTATGCAAGATAGTAGTTTCCATCTTTTTCATACACAAATAAATCTTTTTTCACACCATCATAATTCTTTACTTTACCAACTTCTTTTTCAATATCTGCCTTTGCAATTGTTTCTGCTTGTTCTGCACTAATACTTGCAAAGGTAGGAATATTTTTATCCTCTAAATTCGGAATAACTTGTCCGAAGAATGCTTTTACATTATTCTCTTTATCTAGTGTAACAGTTTGGTCTGAACCATACACAGGAATGTTATTATGTTTCTCAACTAACTTCACATGTGTCGTACCAGATTCAGCATCTTTTTCTTCCCCAATGACATTAAAATGTGTTTCAATATTTCCTGCTAGTTTAAACATATCTTTTTTACTCTCTAAATATTGAAAGACCGTCTCTTTTTTATCTAGTCCTTCCGGTGCTTTCCATTCTTCACCTATGTATGCAGGTGTTTTAAATTCTTGATGATATTGAATTTTTTGTTCTTCTGCTTTCGTTGTCGTTGCTCCAAACGTTCCAAATCCCCCGGCGATAACAGTTAACGCTAATGCTGATGAAATGACTTGCTTTTTCACTATAACATTCCCCATTCCCATAAAGATTTTTGACACTTTTATAAAATTCTGAATTTTTAACCCGATACCTCTTCCAAAAATTTGAGAAACATTTTTCAGATAATTCCACACAAAAAGAGGACACCCTATCAGGTGTCCTCTTTTTTATAAACATTTTGTTATTTTTTTAGCTCAATTGCTAAATAGTGTGATTGCTCTTTCGCTTGAATATGAATATCTTCTTCTACTGCTTCTGCCGCATCGCGCATAACAAGTATCTCACCATTTATCACACTACTTCCTTCAATTTGTACAAGGTACAATTGACGGCCTTCTTTCACAGGAAAATGAATTTCTTTTCCTGCCTCTAACGATAAAGAATATAAATTCGCGTCTTGGTGAATTTGAATTGGCGCATCACCTTCCACTGGGGAAACCATATGGAACCACTCATTTTCACGTTTACTCCAATCAAATTTAAACTCACCATAGTTTGGTTTATGATCAGCACGGTCTGGTAAAATCCAAATTTGTAATAAACGCAATGTTTCATTTCCTAAATTATGTTCACTATGAAATACACCAGTACCAGCACTCATATATTGAACATGTCCACGCTCAATTGTTCCTCTATTCCCCATGCTATCTTCATGTGTTAAGGCACCATCTACAACGTAAGAAATGATTTCCATATCGCGGTGCGGATGCATATCAAACCCAGTTTGTGCCGCTACTAAATCATCGTTAATAACACGTAACGCTCCAAAACTCATATTATTTGGATTGTAATAATTAGCAAAGGAAAAATGAAAATGTGTATTTAACCAACCGTGATTTGCTCTACCCATATTTTTATGATCAACTTTTCTAAACATATCCTTCACCTCATATTATCTCGAATTCAAGATTTACTTTAAAATTGTTTCTTACTGTAATTTTTTTAGTAATTTTAATAATTGATTTTGTTCTTCTATATTTAATTTATGAAACTGCTCCGCTTGGAACGTTTCCTGGGGCGGGACGATCTCCTCATATAAAGCTCTTCCCGTTTCTGTTAACGAAATATATTTCGTAGTACCTTCTTGTTCACGCCCAATCCAGTCCAGCTGCTCCATTTTATTTAAAAGCTGCGTGACATTTCCTTTCGTAACAAATAGCTTCTTCCCAAGCTCTTGCTGCGTTAAACGATTATGTCCTCCAACTTGAGCTAGTACATCAAACTGAGCGGCAGATACATTCCATTTTTTCAAATGCTGATTCGTCTCACGAATACTCTTGTTATAAAAACGTGATAAACGAAACCATAATAGTAGTCCTAATCTATCTTCTGTTTTCATTTCATCACCTCGCTCGTTTCATACTATTAGTTTAGAACTAAACTTTATAGAAGTCAATTACTTATTTTTAGTAAGTAACAAAGGAAGCATAGCGCTATTTCTCCACTATGCTTACATCAATTTTCTATTTTTATATTCATCTAATTTCCTCTCCGCGAACTTCTTCGCATCTTTCTCAATCCATCTCTCTTCATACGATTTACTTCCAACATACAATACTTCTCTCTTATGCTGCATCGCATGGCGAAATTCATGCAGTAGTGTTTTAAGCACTTGCTCATACTCATCCCACATACAAACGAAAATTAATTGTTTTTCTTTATGATAAAAACCACCTACGGGGAATAAAAACTCCTCTTCCTCTTCCCCTAATGATAGAAGTACATGATTTGCATCACACGTATCACAAAAAATAACTGGCGTTTTACATACTTCAATAAGAGAAAATAAATCCTCTCTAATCCTTTTGACATCCCAAGGAAGCTCCGAATCCAACACATACCAATTCTCCACCTGTTGATATACATTTTGAAACTGGAGTTCCATTTCTTTTTATTCCCCTTTCCAAGCTCTCTTTTTCTATATGTATGCCACAATATGGTAAATATTAAACATACTCTTTCCCCCTTTGAAAAATGACAATAAAAAGAACCTATATTAGTATAGGTTCTTTTCCATAATTACTTTTTTTTCATAATTTTTTTTAGTACAAAATAACCAATTGCGCAAACAATAGCAGCAAGTGCAAAATATTTCACATATGGCCCAGCTACTTTATTAATGCTTTCCCACTCTGAACCTAATTTAAATCCTAAATATACAAACACAATTGACCATGGAATAACAGCTAATGTAGTTAGCGTAATAAACTTAGCATGTGACATTTTCGCAATACCCGCTGGTATGGAAATAGCATGACGCACAACAGGAATAAAACGTGCCGTAAAGATAACGCCAGTTCCGTAACGATTAAACCAATCTTCTGCATAATCAATATGCTTCTTCTGAATTAAAATATATTTTCCATATCGCTCAAGAACAGGTCTTCCTCCGTATCGACCAATCCAATAAATAAATAGTTGTGCGATTACACCGCCAATTGTCCCGAACGCAACAGCTCCCCAAAATGTAATGCTTCCTGTTGATACTAAATAGCCTGCATAAGACAATACGATTTCACTCGGAATAACTTCTAACATCAATCCAAGCATAATTCCCCAATAACCAAGTCCTTCTAGAAAAACTAAAACTGAATGAATCAACTCTCCTAACATCATTTACCTCTCTTTACTGTTTTCGTTACCAAAAATAAAAGTACAAGCAGTAAGTATCTTGTACTTTTACTTTTTAAAATTTAGTTAGTCTTCGTATCCCACTTAAAGATTTTATTTAAAAATTTATATACATTCTTTGACTCTTTTGTCAGAAGTGGACCTAAGATGGATAGTATAAGCACGTATAGTGCTGAGAATGGTTTTAACACTGACATTAAACCACCAGCGATACCGATATTAGCCATAATGATGGAGAATTCTCCCCTTGAAACGATTGTTAATCCAATATTTGTAGAAGCTTTATGAGATAATCCAGCTTGTCTTCCTGCAATCATCCCTGCTACAAAGTTACCGATTATCGTAAGAAGTACCGCACCTAGCGTTAACCATATTGCTCCGCCTAACGAGAACGGATCGATACTTAACCCGAAGCTGAAGAAGAAAATTGCTCCGAAAAAGTCTCTAAATGGAACAACAAGATGTTCAATTCGATCACTATGCTCTGTCTCAGAGAAAACTAATCCTAAAAGAAGTGCTCCGATTGCTTCTGCAACGTGAATTGTTTCTGAAAAACCAGCGATGAAGAATAACGAAGCAAATACTACAATAATAAAGATTTCATCTGAACTAATATTGAGCAATTTATTTAATAACGGCGTTGCTTTTCTAGCCACAATAAAGAATAGAAGCATATATCCTAAAGCAATTCCAATTGAAGTAAGAGCACCTAAGAAGGAAGCATGATCCCCAAGTACTAAACCAGAAACGACTGATAAATATACAGCAAGGAATATATCTTCAAACATAATAATTCCTAAAATTAGTTCGGTTTCATTATTACCAGTTCTTCTTAAATCCACTAATACTTTCGCAACGATGGCACTAGAAGAAATCGTAATAATACCCGCAATAATTAAAATTTCTAGTAATGGGAATCCCATGATAAACCCGTATAATAATCCAAGTGAAAAGTTAATTAGAATATAGATTGTTCCACCAATCGCAATAGAACGTCCGGATTTAATTAGTTTCTTCATCGAAAATTCTAGCCCTAGATAGAAGAGAAGGAACAGAACGCCAATTCTTCCAAGGAAGGATATTACACTTGCACTTTCAATAAATTTGAGATCGATTACACCTATTGTCGGCGCGTGCGGCCCTACTAACATGCCAAGAACAATTAGAAAAGGAATTACTGAGAACTTAAACTTTCCAGCGATTACTGCTGCAATTGCCACTAGAACTAAAGCTGTACCAACTTCAAAAATTAAAGTATCCATCTAGTCAGTCCCCCTATTCGAAAGTAACTCATTAATAATTTTTTTAATTTCTTCTCTCTCACCTGAAACTACTAGCATATCGCCTTCTTCAATTACTGTTTCTGGTCCTGGATTAAATAGCTTTTTCATATTCTTTTTCATAACTGCAATTATCGTTACGCTATACGTTTTTCTTATTTCAAGATCACCAATTGTTTTTCCGATTGCTGGAGCTGCATTCTCCACTTTAAACCACTCAATCGCTAAACCTTCAAAGACCATCTCAACATTTTCTAATGCCCTAGGCTTATATACCATTCCACCTAATATTGCTGCAACTTGTCTTGCTTCTGAGTCACGTAATGAAATACTAGAAATACTTTCTTCATGATCTGAATCAAAATGATACATTTCTCTACGTCCGTCATCATGAATCACAATCACCATTTTTTCGTTACCTTTCGTAACGATTTGAAATTTATACCCAATACCTGGAAGTTCACTTTCTCTAATATTCATATTTAGCTCCTCCTCAACAATTTTATTTGAATTTTCTGTTTTTCAGTCTTTTGTTCATCCAACCAATTTTAGAAATTCTAACCACTCCGGATACTTATGATTTGGAAATCTTTTATTGTAATAATAAGTGGCCCCTAGAAAAATACTTGAAGATGTAACGATAAAAAATACATTGCTTCTCATTTTTAAACTCTCAAGGCTTACTTTCAATAAAGTTTCTTCTTTCAAATTATCCCCACTTTCTCGCTTTACATTTAGTTTTTTAAAATGTAAATAATTCTAAAAATATTACGATGTAACATAATCATAACATAAAACGCATTTAAGTAACATCATTTTTTAGAAAAATTGATTCTAGTATATTTTTTGCATATAATTTTCTTATTACAGAAAAAAGGAAGTGTATTATATGGTTGATATCTTTAGCAGATTCCTTGAGGTAACGAATAATATTTTATGGTCATATATTCTTATTGCAATGCTAATCGGCTTCGGTCTTTATTTCTCTTTCAAATTAAAATTTGTCCAAATTACTCATTTCAGTGAGATGGTCAGTTTAATTAGTAAAGGATTTAATCGAAAAGAAAAAAAGAAAGATAGCATCTCTCCATTCCAAGCATTTTGCTTAAGTGCAGCCGCTCGCATTGGTATCGGGAACTTAGCTGGTGTAGCATTAGCAATTTCAATGGGAGGACCTGGTGCAATATTTTGGATGTGGTTTATCGCGATTCTCGGAGCAGCTACTAGTTTTGTAGAATGTACGCTCGCGCAAATTTATAAAGTAAAAGATGGACGCAGGTTCCGTGGTGGCCCAGCATATTACATGGAAAAAGGGTTAAACAAACGCTGGATGGGTGTCTGGTTTTCACTTCTTATTACAGTTGCGTACGGATTAATTTTCAATTCAGTACAAGCAAATACAGTAACAATAGCGTTTGAAAATGCTTTCGGATTAGAGCGAACGATCGTAGGAGCTATACTAGCTTTACTAGTTGCAGTTATTATTTTCGGCGGTATTAAGAGCATTTCACGCATTACAGAAATGATTGTTCCCCCAATGGCAATTGTTTATATTGGTGTGGCTATTTTTGTCGTGATTAACAACTTCAATATGTTACCAAGCATTTTCATGGAAATCTTTAACGGTGCATTCGGTTTAGACCAAGCCATCGCTGGTGGTATTGGAGCAGCTATCAAGTTCGGAATCCAACGCGGTTTATTCGCGACAGAAGCAGGTATGGGGAGCTCTCCTAATGCAGCAGCAACATCTGATGTATCTCATCCTGTAAAACAAGGACTTGTTCAAGCATTAGGTGTTTTCGTAGATACATTCTTAGTATGTACATCAACAGCGTTTATCGTATTATGTTCTGGACTTTACAAAGGATCAAATTTAGAAGGTATTGAATTAACACAGCAAGCATTAAGTTCACAAATTGGACCGTGGGCAAGCACTTTCTTAGCGATTATTATTTTCCTCTTCGCTTTCAGCTCCTTACTAGGAAACTACTATTATGGTGAAACAAATATCGCATTCATTAAAGAAAGCAAAACATGGTTAATGATTTATCGCGTTGCAGTTGTCGGAATGGTGTTCTTCGGATCAATCGCTGCCCTTCAAACTGTTTGGAGTTTAGCTGATTTATTCATGGGACTAATGGTATTCACAAACTTAATTGCCATCTCATTCCTTAGCAAATTTGCCTATGCAGCATTAGTAGACTACATTAAGCAAAAGAAACAAGGTAAAGATCCTGTCTTCCTTGCAAGTTCTATCCCTGGCTTAAAGAATACAGAGTGTTGGGATGGGCAGGATGTAGAAGAAAAACAAAAGGCTGTTTAACAAACAAAGGCCCTATTACTTCACCGTAATAGGGCCTTTTATTTACAACAGTTCATAATTTGTTCAAATTAATTCCAGCAAAAGGGTTGATTTATACAAATTACTAGATTATAATAATTATAAATTAGTAATTGATATAACATAACAACTCAAAAGGAGATTGATCATAATGAACAAACAAGTAATCGAAGTATTAAACAAACAAGTAGCAGACTGGAGCGTTTTATTTACAAAATTACACAACTTCCATTGGTACGTAAAAGGACCTCAATTCTTCACATTACACGAGAAATTCGAAGAACTTTACACAGAATCAGCTACTCACATCGATGAAATTGCAGAACGCATTTTAGCAATTGGCGGCAAACCAGTAGCAACAATGAAAGAATACTTAGAACTATCTTCTATTCAAGAAGCAGCTTACGGAGAAACTGCAGAAGGGATGGTCGAGGCAATCATGAAAGACTACGAAATGATGCTAGTCGAACTGAAAAAAGGCATGGAAATCGCTCAAGACTCTGACGATGAAATGACATCTGACCTACTACTAGGCATCTACACAGAACTAGAAAAACACGCTTGGATGCTACGTGCGTTCTTGAATCAATAATAGATTTTAAAGCGGAGGTAGCTTGCTCAGAATGTGAGGGGGATGGAGCTTTTGACGTAGAGGCGCTCTTTACCTCGCAGGAAAAAGCGAAGCCACCGAACATTCTAGCTACCGGAGCTGGATATTATGTAAAAGCGGAAGCGACTCGTTCAGAGTCGCTTTTTTTATGTAATGGTTGCATTTAACGGTACACGAAATTATATCAACGATTTTTTCATTATATCGATCATTACAAGCAATATATCAACGATTCGACAAAGGATATCAATTTATCGACAAATCACGACAATATTAACACACCCCTCGCCCTACTTTTATCAATATATTACAATCTCATCTATGTTAAAATATAGGAAACACCTTTTAGTAAAATAGATCCAAAAAGCTTTTCCAAATTCATCATTTACTACTTAAATGGCGGGAGTGGTTCAGTTGAAAGACTACTTAATTAGAGCATTTTTTGCGTTAATAACAGTTGGAATCGTCTTACTTATAGCTAATATTTTCAATATACGTGTCGAGGTGAAAGACTATGCTTTCCTCGTTGTCGTAGCAATTGGTGGCGGCTGGGGTGGCTGGTACCTGTATAAAAAACAAAGTAATCAAAATGATAAAGGCATTCCAAAGTAATATGGAATGCCTTCTTTTATTTCCGTCTATAATAAATAACAAAATTCAAACCACTGATACAACCAATCGCAATAAACATAGAAAACGATTGTCCATCTCCACCTAGACTATATTCATCAATGATAAATCCAGACATAAACAATGTTATCGCTGAAACACCAACACACAATATCGAAATAAACCAAAGCGAAAACTCATTAATCAGCTCTTTCTTCTGTCTTAAAACAATTAGCATAACAAGAATAGACGCTGCTAAAATACTTTTAAAAACAGGACGTAAATACACAAACTCCTCCATCTATTCCTCCTTTCCGAAAAACTATATATTCTAACATTAATATATTTAACTAAATTAAAAACACATGTCTTTTTACGATAAAAAAGACATGTGTTTCTATAAATCGCTATAAAAACGTACTATGATAATTGCTTCCACTTCGTCCCCAAGACAGGACGCTCGTAATTTTGGATTTCATGAATTAGTTTATCTGCCGTCTCAGCGGAAACAATTAACTCTTTATTCGATGGATTCATAAAGCCTTCTTCTGCTGCCCGTTCAACCATTTGCAAAATTGGTCCGTAAAAGTCTTTTATGTTCAATAAACCAACCGGCTTATTATGTATACCAATTTGTGACCAACATACTACTTCAAAGAGCTCTTCAAACGTTCCATATCCGCCTGGTAATGCAATGAAAGCATCCGCAAGCTCTGCCATTTTCGCCTTGCGCTCATGCATCGTTTCTACCTCAATTAATTCTGTTAATCCTGTATGTACGATTTCTCCTCGAAATAGACCACGCGGCATAACACCTGTTACACGTCCGCCTAAACGAAGAACTTCGTTTGCTACTTCTCCCATTAATCCAACGCATGAACCACCGTATACGAGCTCATAGTCGTTCTCAACAAACATTTTTCCTAACTGGATTGCCTGCTCTTTAAACTCTGGTCTCTCCCCTAAATTGGAACCTGCAAACACACAAATCTTTCTCATTCCTACACCCCGAAACTATATATTGTTATGATACAATTGACATTGTACAACATATTGAGGAGATGAGGAAGAAATGGATATCGTTGCATTTCAAAGATGGGTTGAGGAATTTTACGAAAAACGAAGCTGGTCACAGTATAATGCCTTTATTCGCTTAAATTTCTTAACTGAAGAAGTTGGAGAAGTTTCACGAGTTGTTCGCGCTATTGAAATCGGCCGCGATCGTCCCGATGAAGATGCGAAAACAGAAGAAGAGCTAAAACAAGAACTAAAAGAAGAACTTGGTGATGTACTATCTAACCTTATTATTCTTTCGCAAAAATATGATTTGGATTTACAAGACATTATGGACGCACACGTCACAAAGCTTTCGAAAAGGTTCGAAGCACTCAAATGAGAATATTATCAATTATGGTATAATATTCTTGTCACAATAATAAGGGGGATTTTATGTTATCTAAAAAATTGCACGACGCATTAAATGAACAAATGAACTTTGAATTTTACTCTGCCCACGCTTATATGGCAATGGCTGCTTACTGTACAGCTGAGAGCTATGATGGATTCGCTAACTTTTTCCTTGTACAAGCTGAAGAAGAGCGTTTCCACGCAATGAAGCTTTACAACTATATTAACGACCGCGGTGAGCGCGCTATTATTACTGGATTCGATAATCCAAATAACGAATATGAATCTGTATTGAACGCTTTTGAAGTCGCACTTGAGCACGAGCGTGAAGTAACGAAACGTATTTATCACTTATCTGATATTGCTTGGGATGAGCGTGAGCATGCAACAATTACATTCTTAAAATGGTTCGTTGATGAGCAAGTAGAAGAAGAAGCTTCATTCGATAGCATCATTCAAAAATTAAAACGTATTACAAGCGATTCAAACGCACTATTTATGCTAGATGCTGAATTAGAGAAACGTACATTTACGCCTCCAACTGAGTAGTATTTTAATCACCTTAATGCATGTATTAAGGTGATTTTTTTATTTGCTTTCTATCTTAAAATCACCTTAAATTTCCTAGCATTTGACATAGAACTAGTTAATAAATGGTATTATTTTCAATATAAAGTGAAACTTTGATCCGTGGGGGGTTCGTTCATCCACCACGGATTATTAGTTGAACTAATCGGGTCTTTACAGGCAGTTGATCTCCCACCTAACCTCTTTGCCCCCGCCAAATTTTGAGGTGGGAGTCTTACTGCTCGTTAATGCGGGATAAAACAATATGTGAGGAGAGAAAAAATGAATCAACGTGTAGAAGCTGTTGATGCAATTCGTGGTTTCGCTTTATTTGGCATTTTACTTGTTAATATAACATTAATTCAATTCGGGTTATTCGCTAATGAAAAACCCACTTATATTTTCGGAAAACTCGATGAAAGTGCTAATTGGTTTATTCAATTTTTCGGCACACAAAATTTCATTTCCCTATTCTCTTTTTTATTTGGGCTTAGCATTATTTTGTTACAAAAAAGTATTATCGCAAAAGGAAAAAAGTTTTTCCCCACATATATAAGACGTATTAGCATTCTTTTACTACTAGGTTTCATTCACGGTACCTTTATTTGGTCCGGAGATATTTTATTTGCATACGGACTTATCGGGATTTTCTTAATGATGTTTATAAATAGAAAACCAAAAACATTATTGATTTGGGCAACTATTCTACTCGCACTCATTACACTTATGTCTTATCAAACTGATCCAAATACAAATATTAATGATTTTGCTCCTTATATTGAAAAAGAGCATAAAGTTCATGAAACTGGAAGCTATATGGATCATGTCAACTTTAGGTTAACTGAAAGTCCTTTCGATTATATTGGGATTAACGGTTTCTTCGGACTAGTTTTCATATCAATTTTCGCAATAATTTTTATGTCCCCACTTTTCTTACTCGGAATGTATGTAGGAAAAAAGGGCTGGCTATTTGAGATTGATAAACACATACCTTCTATCAAAAAGATTTGGCTTATCACTGGTATTTTCTCTTTTACAATTAAAATCTTAGCCGTGTTCGTAAAGCATCCAATTTTAATTATGTTACACGATGGCCTTACATCAGTAACCATGACATTCTTTTACGGAAGCACCATTATTTTATTATTCCATTACAAAAAAGCATCGCGCTTACTAACATATATGGCGAATATGGGGAAAATGTCGGTTAGTAATTACTTAGCTCAATCCATTATCACAACAACAATTTTTTACGCATACGGCTTTGGCTTATTCGGTAAAATCGGATATTTCTTCGGTATTCTTTTGACCATTGGAATTTATACAATTCAATTATTCGTTAGCACCTATTGGCTACAGAAATACCGAATGGGCCCTATAGAATATGCGTGGAGAATGGGAACTTATTTAGAGAGACCACGATTTAAAAAAGACTTGGATAAAGCAAGTTAAACAAAAAAAGCAATGAGCCTACGCTCATTGCTTTTCTTAATTTATTAAAGCATAACCCCAACAATAATCGCTGATAATATACTTACTAACGTTGCACCGTATACAAGTTTTAGTCCGAATGATGATACAACATTTGCTTGTTTGCCATCGATACTCTTTGTTGCACCTGCGATAATTCCGATAGATGAGAAGTTCGCAAATGATACAAGGAAGATAGATAAAATACCTACTGTACGAGTTGATAAATCACCAGCTACTTTTCCAAGGTCAAGCATTGCAACGAATTCGTTCGTTACTAATTTTGTTGCCATAATTTGTCCCGCTGCTAGCATCTCTGATGTTGGAATACCCATTACGAATGCTAATGGTGAGAAGATATATCCTAAAATGCTTTGGAATGTGATTCCGAAAATTGAATCGAATACACCGTTAATTGCTGTAATTAATGCTACGAAACCGATTAACATCGCCGCTACTGTTACAGCGATAGAGAAACCAAGCATAATATATTCGCCTAACATTTCAAAGAATGTTTGTTTCTTATCTTCTTGTAATTCTAAAATATCGTCTTCTTCTTTCACTTCATATGGATTGATAATATGAACGATAATGAATCCACTAAATAAGTTTAATACAAGTGCTGTTACTACATATTTTGGATCAATCATTTTCATATAAGAACCGACGATTGACATTGATACTGTTGACATTGAAGATGCACAAAGTGTGTATAAACGATTTTTCGGTAATTTGCTTAATTGATCTTTTACTGTAATAAATACTTCACCTTGACCAACAATTGCAGCTGCTACTGCATTATATGATTCTAGTTTTCCTAAACCGTTAATTTTACTTAGTACGAAACCGACTGCACGAATGATAATCGGTAAAACTTTAATATGTTGCAAGATCCCAATTAATACCGCTAAGAAAATAATCGGTAATAATACTGTTAAGAAGAATGGTGCTTGTCCATCGTTCGCTAAACCACCAAATACGAAATTAACCCCAGCTTCCGCAAATTTTAAAATAGCGCCAAATCCATCTGCAATCCCTTTTACTAATACAAATCCGACCTTTGTATTTAATAAGAAATACGCAAGTACCAATTGAATGACAAGCATAAGTGCAATTGGCTTATATTTAATTTTCTTACGATCTGAACTTATAAGGAAACCTAGTACAAACACTACAAGTAAACCAACTAGAAACATTACTATTTTCATATGTGAATCCTCCACTTCTCCCACGAGTTATTGGTCGTATAACGTATAACGAATGACGTCTGACCATTGATGTTAAAAAAATTTAAAACCCCTAAATACTATTCAACTGTTATCTAAAATCAGTAAGCGTTTACATAAATTGCAATTTATAAAAGGTAGCCTCTTCTCTCCTACCGTATTAAAAGTCTGAAATTGATACCACCTACAAATCAAATTGTAAGCGTTATCTAGAAGAAATGCAATATAAATTTTAAAAGATTTTCATATGTTAATATATTCCTAATTAATTGGTTTTTTTATGTAATTTAACCATAAAAAACGGCCCTAGCTATGAGCTAGAACCATCCTTTTTTATCCCGCATTAACTGGCAGTAAGATCCCACCTCAAAATGCAGCGAAAGCAAAGAAGTTAGGTGAGGGATCAACTGCCCGTAAATGCCCGATTGGTTCAACTAATAATCACTGGGGGATGAAGCCCCCCGCTGATTAAAGTTTCACTTTATAGCATAACACCAACGATAATCGCTGATAATATACTTACTAATGTCGCACCATACACAAGACGTAAACCGAATGATGATACAACATTTGATTGGTTTTCATCGATACCTTTCGTTGCACCTGCGATAATTCCAATTGATGAGAAGTTCGCAAATGATACAAGGAATACAGAAAGAATACCTACTGTACGAGCTGATAAATCACCAGCTACTTTGCCAAGATCAAGCATCGCAACAAACTCGTTTGATACTAATTTTGTTGCCATAATTTGTCCCGCTGTTACCATCTCTGCTTGCGGGATACCCATTACGAATGCTAATGGTGAGAAAATATATCCTAAAATAGCTTGGAATGTAATACCGAACACTGAATCAAACAAGCTATTGATTGCTGTAATTAATGCTACGAAACCAAGTAACATTGCTGCTACCGTAATTGCAATCGTGAAACCAAGCATAATATATTCGCTTAACATTTCAAAGAATGATTGCTTTTTCTTATTTTCTAACTTCAGTGTATCTTCTTCTTCCGTAATATCGTACGGGTTAATAATATGAATAATAATGAAACCACTAAATAAATTTAATACAAGTGCTGTTACTACATATTTTGGCTCGATCATTTTCATATAAGAACCAACGATTGACATTGATACTGTCGACATTGAAGATGCACATAATGTATATAAACGATGTTTTGGGATTTTACTTAATTGATCTTTTACTGTAATAAATACTTCCGCTTGTCCAACAATTGCAGCTGCTACTGCATTATATGATTCTAATTTCCCTAAACCATTTACTTTACTTAACAAAGTACCAATAGCACGAATAAATATCGGTAAAATCTTAAAGTGTTGTAAAATTCCGATTAATACTGCGAAGAATACGATTGGTAATAATGCAGTTAAGAAGAATGAAACTTCTCCTTTATTAACAAGGCCACCAAATACGAAAACGATTCCAGCTTCCGCATACCCAAGAAGTGCGCCAAATCCATCTGAAATTCCTTTTACTAAAATATAACCCACTTGCGTATTTAATAAGAAATACGATAATGCTAACTGAATTACAAGCATGAGTGCGATTGGTTTATACTTAATCTTCTTTCGATCGGCACTTATAAGAAAACCGAGTACGAATACAACGAGTAATCCTACAAGAAACATAACAAACTTCATTAATAAAATCCTCCATTTAACTCTTCATTAACGTTGAACGTCTGACCATTCAAAACAAGAAATAATCCGAACTTTCCATTTCTCCACCAAAACACTTAACTGGATATGAAAAATCATAAAACCTCTTGTCTCAAAGGCATTTTCCATTCTATCATAAATCCCAACTCATATCCGCACTTTTCTAAAAAAAATTACATTTTATTATAAAAACCTCATTAATGTTCGTCTTTTGCCCCTTTCTCCTGTTTTATAACTACACAAAAAACGAGCATCAAATTTCACTGATGCTCGTTCTATCTTTTATCCCGCTATTTGCCGGGCAGTAAAACTCCCACTGATTAAAGTTTCACTTTATTATACAGCTTTTTCTTTATCTGCTACTTCCGGCTTATCCCAACACTCTGTATTGTTCAACCCTGGAATAGACTCCGCATAAAAGACTGGATCTTTTCCTTGTTTCTTTTGCTTTACGTAATCTGATAACGCTGCGAAAGCGTACTTAGAAAGGAATACAATTGCCACTAAGTTAATAACAGCCATAATCCCCATAAATAAATCTGCTAAGTCCCAAACGATTTGAATTGTTGCTACAGATCCTAACATAACCATACCAAGTACAGCAATGCGGTATGCCGTTAATAACACTTTACTTCCATTTAAGAACTCAATATTTGTTTCACCATAGTAGTAGTTACCTACTAATGAGCTGAATGCAAATAAGAAGATTGCAACCGCTACAAATACAGATGCCCACGGTCCGATATGTTGGCTTAACGCTTGTTGCGTCAATTGAATTCCATTTAAATCAGCTGCACCAGGTACATCAGATAATAAAATGATGAACGCTGTACAACTACAAATTAATAATGTATCTGTAAATACCCCTAAAGTTTGAATGAAACCTTGTTTAACTGGGTGCGTTACGTTCGCAGTCGCTGCTGCGTTCGGTGCACTACCCATACCAGCTTCATTTGAGAATAATCCACGTTTTACTCCTAGTAAAATCGCAGCTCCTAATCCCCCACCAACTACTTCTTTAATTCCGAATGCATGTAAGAAGATTTCTTTAAATACATACGGAATTGCCGTAATGTTTGTTACAACAACGAATAATGCAACTGCTACATATATAATTGCCATTACCGGAACAATCATTTCAACCGCACGCGCAATTCGCTTAACCCCACCGAAAATAATGATTGCAAGTAAACCAGCCATAAACAGACCTACAAGTCTACTATCCATTTTAAATGCGCCATCAAAAGCTGCCGCTACTGTATTTGACTGTACTGCATTAAAAATCAATCCGAAACTCACTGTTATTAGAACAGAGAAAACAACACCTAACCAGCGTTTCTTTAAACCCTTTTCCATATAATACGCTGGGCCCCCACGGAATGCGTTCCCATCTTTTACTTTATAAATTTGCGCTAATGTGCTCTCTACAAACGCAGAAGCACCCCCAATTACCGCAATTAACCACATCCAAAATACAGCACCTGGACCACCTGCTGAGATTGCAATAGCTACACCAGCTAAGTTACCAGTACCTA
Source organism: Bacillus sp. FDAARGOS_235 (assembly GCF_002073415.2). Taxonomy (NCBI): domain Bacteria; kingdom Bacillati; phylum Bacillota; class Bacilli; order Caryophanales; family Bacillaceae; genus Bacillus; species Bacillus sp. FDAARGOS_235. Next base: position 3,348,071 of record NZ_CP020437.2, on the reverse strand, counting down.
CACGAGAAGCTGTACTCATACAAAATGCTTGGAATGATGATACACCGCTTTTTTCTTTTTGCGCTTTTCTTGTCTTTGAACTCGCCCCGTCCCCAAGTAGGCGAATCATTTCTCCAAAGTAGCGAATTTGGACGAATTTCACACGAAATGAAAAATAGAGTCCTAATCCAATTAACATCGCGATAATGATATATGACCAAAGGACATTATTTACATCCCCAATTACTTTAGCTAAAAAATCCATAATCGAATTGCCCCCTCTTCCTAACAATAAGAAAATTATATTCTAAAAACTTTTAGTAATCAAGAACTTTATGTTAGGTTTTATGACATGATTAAGTTAGATTTCTTAACATACATATGTTTTTCACTTAAAACTATAACCAATACGTGCATTTATCCACTACTCAATCACTCATCCTATTCGACCAATCATACTTTTAAGACAGTACGTTGCCTACAAATAACGAGAGAAATGAACAAACAAAAATTATATTAATAATTACCTTTCACCCTTCTCATCATTTACTACAACAAAAAAGGCGAGCATCAAATTCCTCTCGATGCTCGCCTTTTCTTATACTGCTTTTTCTTTATCCGTTACCGCTGGCTTATCCCAACACTCTGTATTCGTTAAACCAGGAATAGAATCTGCACTGAAGACTGGATCTTTTCCTTGTTTCTTTTGCTTTACATAGTCTGCCAACGCAGCATACGCAAATCGTCCAAGAAGTGTAATCGCAATTAAGTTTGTAATTACCATTAGACCCATAAATAAATCCGCCATATTCCATACGACTTTAAGCGTCGCAACAGAACCGAATAATACCATTGCAACTACCGCAATACGGTAAATTGTTAACCAAGCTTTACTTTGTTTAATGAATTCAATATTCGTTTCACCATAATAGTAGTTTCCTAGAAGTGAACTAAATGCAAATAAGAAAATAATAATCGCTAAGAAGCTACTTGCCCATGGGCCGATTTGTGAACTTAATGCGTTTTGTGTTAATTCAATACCTTCTAAATTTGTTGCTTTATATGCACCAGAACATAATACGATAAACGCTGTTGATGTACATACTAAAAATGTATCTACTAAAACCCCGATTGTTTGAATAAAACCTTGTTTCGCTGGATGCGTTACATCAGCTGTTGCTGCCGCGTTCGGCGCACTACCCATACCTGCTTCATTCGCAAATAACCCGCGCTGAATACCAAATTTCATTGCAGCACCGATACCGCCACCTACAGCTGAATCTAAACCGAATGCACCTTTAAAGATTTCTGTAAATACATCTGGTATTAAATAGAAGTTTTTAATAACAACGAAAATAGCTACTGCAATATAAATAAGTGCCATTGGCGGAACAATCATTTCTGACATACGCGCAATACTTTTCACACCACCAAAAATAATAACTGCAACTAATGCCGCTAATACAATCCCAACAATATAACGCTCTAAACCGAATGCATTTTCAAATGCTAACGTAACTGTATTCGCTTGTACTGAGTTGAAAATTAAACCGTAACTAATTGTGATTAGAATAGAGAACCAAATTCCCATCCAACGTTTATTTAAACCTTTTTCCATATAATAAGCAGGACCACCACGGAAGCCACTGCCATCTTTTATTTTATAAATTTGCGCAAGTGTACTTTCCACGAAACTTGAAGACGCCCCGATAATTGCAATAACCCACATCCAAAATACAGCTCCTGGTCCTCCCATAGAAATAGCTAGCGCTACACCAGCTAAGTTTCCGATACCGATACGAGCTGCTGAACTCATACAGAACGCTTGGAAAGAAGATACGCTACCCTTTTTACGTGTCTTACCAGTTAGTCCATCACTCATTAATCGAACCATTTCTCCTAAATGAGTAATTTGTACGAATTTTAATTTAATAGAAAAATAAAGCCCTAAACCAATTAGCATTGCAATAAGAACATATGACCAAAGAATCGTATTCGTTGATGAAACGAATTGATCTAAAATATTCATACAATTAACCCCTCCTTTTCTCCATAAATCGAATTATATTCAAAAAATATTCAAAAATCAACATTTTTCGACATCTTATAACTTCCAAATATTAGGTTTCTCTACGTAAATACATCCTTCTTTTATGACTCCACTTTCAGTAGCTGTGCATACTAAAACAAAAAATAATTTCATAAACAACACCATTGACAAAAATATATAACTGTAACTATAATAGTTACATCAGGTTGTAACTAACCTAATTACATTACATTCATTCATTCATTTCAGATATACACTTTAACAAAACACTTTGGAGGGATTTATTATGAAAATCGGAATCATCGGAGCAACTGGTAAAGCTGGAAGCCGTATTTTAAAAGAAGCATTAGATCGTGGACATGAAGTTACTGCAATTGTAAGAAATGCTGCGAAAATTACAGAAAAAAATGTAAAAGTTTTAGAGAAAGATGTATTCGCTCTTACATCTAACGATCTACAAGTATTCGATGTAGTTGTAAATGCTTTCGGTGCTCCAGCAGGACAAGAGCATCTTCACGTAGATGCAGGAAATGTACTGATTGAAGCTGTGAAAGGTGCACCACATACAAAATTACTTGTAGTTGGTGGAGCTGGAAGCTTATTTGTAGACGAAGAGAAAACAACACGTGTATTTGATACACCAGGTTTCCCGGGCGAATACCTTGCAACAGCTCAAAACCAAGGTAAAAACTTAGAAATCTTACAACAAACAAATGACATCACTTGGACATTCATCAGCCCTTCTGCACTATTCGCATTAGGAAAACGCACTGGCTCTTACACAGCTGGTAAAGACAATCTTCTTGTTAACTCAAAAGGCGATAGCTATGTAAGTTACGAAGACTTCGCAGTAGCAGCACTTGATGAAATCGAAAATCCAAAACATGTGAACGAACGCTTCACAGTAGTTTCTGAAGCTGAATAATACGAAAAAGCTCGTAAAACATTATGTTTTACGAGCTTTTTTATTTTTTAAGCTTTTACCTCTTGTATACCTTCTGTTCTTTCGAAACCTTGTTTCGTAATTTTAAAGAATACGTCATGTATACCATACTCAAATAACATACCATTAAATTGTTCTGTCAATGCTTTCGTATTTTCCATTCCTTCTAATCCATGTATATAAAAAGCATCGGCAAATGCCAATGCTTTTTATACTATCTTTTAATTTGATTTGGTTTATGTGGTTCGTTTGGAGTATACGGTTTATTCGGTTTCTGTGGTCCTTCAGACTTTTTCCAACTCACCGCTAATTCCGGACTTGTTTTCTCTTCACTACGTTCTAATAATACAACCGCATTTTGAATCGTCGGTGTTCCTTTATGCGCAATCCCTTGTAATTTCGTTAAATTTCCTGATACTTTAAAGCTAAATCCACCTGCTGGTGTTTGTTTTGGAATTAAAATGCGGAACTTTTCTCCTACATTAAATTCATTTTTTGCTTCGCCTTTTTCATTTACAAATTTCACACCAGCTGGTGCACCTGTTGCTTGCACTTTATACGTTCCGCTTTTTGCATTCGTTTCTACTGTATATAAACCTGTTTCAAAGAAATCATTTTTCAATACTGCTTCTTGTTCTTCTGTAGGAGTTACACTCATCGTAATTTCTTGTAACTCTTCACTCGCATTTGCCTTTGCAACTATGTCTTTCGTTACTTTCTCTACGTTTTTATTACGGAAATCTAAATCGTTAATATCGATTTGTTTTAATGCATTCCATACTGCAAGCTGTGTTGCGTAATGTGCTTCTCTCCAATCGGAAACGCCTAATTCTTGCGGACTCTTTTGTGGATATCCATTTAATAGTACACGGTACACGTTAATATCCACTTTTCCCATTTCCGGTAAATCTTGACCACTTGGAGATTTCAAATCTACATTTAAGCAAAATGCAATTTTTCCATCTGCCGTTTTAATAAGCTCTGTTCGGATTGGTCTTTTCTTTGACTTACTATAACTCCAATCCATTTCATACTTTGTATGGTCCATAACTTCTGCAAATGCTTTTTGAAGTGGGAATAATACAAATAAAACACTTAAAAAAACAGCTAAAAGTTTGAACGATTGCTTTATATTCATGTTTTACAACCCCTTATGAAATAACAAATTTACTAATAAGTAGTATTTAGTTAGAATTTTTTTTTATACATAAACACAACAAAAAGAGTGCAAATAATTTGCACTCTTTTTCTCTACTTTAATCTTAGAAATCGAAGTTATCAGGATCTGGACCAACGCGGTGATTTTGGTTTAATGCATCGATTTTTTCCATATCTTCTTTTGTTAATTCAAAGTTAAATACATCAGCATTTGCAATAATACGGTGTTCTTTCGTTGATTTTGGAATTGTAATAACTCCATTTTGTAAGTCCCAACGTAAGATAACTTGCGCTGTTGTTTTACCGTGTTTATCAGCAATTTCTTGTAATGTTTCGTTATCTAATAATTGACCTTGCATAAGTGGTGACCATGCTTCCATTTGAATACCTTGTTCTTTACAGAAAGCTTGTAATTCTTTTTGTGTTAAACGAGGGTGATATTCTACTTGGTTAATCATTGGCTTAATTTCTGCATCTTTCATTACATCTTGTAAGTGATGAATTTGGAAGTTACTTACGCCAATTGCACGTACACGCTCTTCTTTATAAAGTGTTTCTAGCGCTTTCCATGTATCTTTATATTTTCCTTCTACAGGCCAGTGAACAAGGTATAAATCTAAATAATCTAGTTCTAATTTTTTTAAGCTCTCTTCATATGCAGCAATTGTTTCGTCATATCCTTGATCTGCGTTCCATACTTTTGAAGTGATAAATAATTCTTCTCTTGAAATACCAGTCGCTTCAATACCTGCACGGATTCCTTCACCTACAGCTTTTTCATTTCCGTAAATTGCAGCTGTATCGATGCTACGGTATCCTGCTTTAATCGCTGATTTAATTGCTTCTACAAGTTCTGGTCCTTCTTCTACTTTAAATACACCTAAACCGAACCAAGGCATTTCTACACCATTATTTAATACTGTTTTACTTTGTAAGTTTTTCATTTTATTTTCTCTCCTTTTATCCCGCATTAACGGGCAGTAAAATTCCCACTTCAAAATTCGGCTGAAGCAAAGACGTTAGGTGGGAGATAAACTGCCCGTAAACGCCCGATTGGTTCAACTAATAATCATTGGTGGAAGAACACCCCCACTGATTAAAGTTTCACTTTATTTTACTTGATCTCTTTTTTCTAATGTCATACTCCATGCTGTTAAAATAACAGCACCTACTACCATAAGGCCGCCTACCCAAGCAGTATGGATTAACCCTAACGAATTCGTTACAAGGCCACCTATATAAGAACCTAAAGCGATTCCTCCGTTAAATGCGGCAATATTAATTGCTGAAGCAACATCAACCGCACTTGGAACAAAGCGCTCTGCCAATATAACTACATATACTTGTAGCCCCGGAACATTCATAAACGCAAATAGTCCCATGAAAATAATTGTGATTAATCCAGCTACTTTAAACGGCGCTGTAAATGTTAAAACAAATAATATAATCGCTTGAATAAGGAACATGTAGAATAGCGCTCGAATTGGATTATGATTCGATAATTTTCCGCCGACCATATTCCCTATCGCAATGGCGATTCCATACACTAATAAAATGATGGTAACGGTACTTGCTTCAAATCCTGTTACTTCTTGTAATAACGGTGATAAATACGTAAATGTTACGAATGTACCGCCGTATCCAAGTGCAGTAATAATGAAAACAAGTAACAGTCTTCCATTTTTAATTAGTTTAAATTGATCACGAAACGATACAGGTACACCATTTTTTAAATTAGATGGGACGAGTATACTATTTGCGATGAAAGCAATAATTCCAATTACAACGATCGCCATAAATGACACTCTCCAGCCAAACTCTTGACCGATAAATGTTCCAATTGGCACACCAGTAATAGTCGCGACTGTTAATCCAGTAAACATAATCGCAATTGCGCTAGCACGTTTATTCTCTGGTACGATTGCAGCCGCAATTGTAGATCCTATCGACATAAACACACCGTGTGCAAATGCAGCTACAATCCTTGCGATAATTAATACAGTGAAGCTTGTTGCTACCGCCGCAATGCCATTACCAATAATGAAAACAACCATAATCCACATTAATAATGTCTTTCGCGACATACTAGCCGTTAACGCTGTTAAAACAGGAGCTCCTACTGCCGCTCCTAACGCATATAAGGAAACCGTTAAACCAGCTGTTGTAACCGAGACATTTAAATCTTTTGAAATAGATGGTAGTAAACCGACACTAATAAACTCGGTCGTACCAATCCCAAACGCACTAATTGCTAGTGCTAATAAAGCAAACATACTTCTTCGATTCGTCTGAACTTCCGAAGATGGTACTGTATATGAACTCAATTGAATTCCTCCTTATTACAAGAAATCCAATCATAATAGTATGATAAAAGGGCCCTTCTATCTTCTAAAACATATATTTCATACTTACAAATGCTATTATGAATGGTTTCATCCTTTTTTTGAAGAACGCACTTTAAAGTACGATAGGCACCAAAAAGTAACATAGTCACTTTTCAGTACCGTACTACTCATTTGCCTCTTACATGTGCTATTATGAAACATATTTAACATAATAAAAAGTACGTACTTTAAAGTGCTATAGGTACTAAAAAGTAACATTTATATTATTTAACTTACTTCGCTCACAAAAGGAGGGTTTCATATGAAGAAATACAATATTCCTGTAGAGGCGACTTTAGAAGTTATCGGCGGCAAATGGAAAGTTGTTATTCTTTGTCACTTAACGAAAGGTACAAAGAGAACGAGTGAACTAAAACGCTCAATGCCTGGTATTACACAAAAAATGTTAACGCAGCAATTACGTGAATTAGAAGACGACGGCGTTATTCAAAGAAAAGTATACAATCAAGTCCCACCAAAAGTAGAATATTCTCTTACTGATTACGGTTGGTCTTTAGAATCGATTCTTGATTCTCTTTGTTCTTGGGGCGAATGCCATCTTGAAAAAGAAGGTAACACATCGATGCTAATTGCGGAAGGTGAATAATAGGAAAAAGGAAAAAACGAACATGAATTTGTTCGTTTTTTCCTTTTTTTCTATATATATATGTACATTTCTAACTGAAACAAAATATTTTATACGCTTTCATACCTTGTCAGCACTACGTTATACACTCAATATCAAATAATTAGGAATCATTTTTATGTTAACATAGGTGTATATAGTATATAATATAGGATATATATTATATACACTTTCCGGTAACGGAGCTTTTCCATTATGCGGACAAGCCATATATCGGACAGTTCATAAATAATAAGTAAGACGTTATGGTTTTAGATTTATGTTTGCAGCTTAGTTGCTGTCATAAATTTAAAGGCATTTTATTGTGTTTTGTGAAACTTTGTATAAAGTTTCGTAAACGGTTACTATCTTACTTATAAAAAATAAGAGTATTGCTATCGTAAAGGAGAATTGGAGATGCCAGAAACTATGACTCAAACAAAGCCAGAACAAGAAACTGTACAAATTTCTGCTAGCCAAGGACAACTTGATGTACTTGATCAGTTGTTAAAACCTGAGGTACAAGAATCATTAACAACACTAGTAGAACAGCTTCCAAAATTAACTGAGCTTGTTAACATTTTAACTAAGTCTTATGACTTCGCTCAAACTGTTGCTACTGATGAAGTATTAAAAAGCGACACTGTTGGTGCAATCACAGAGCTTGTAGAGCCTGTAAAAGATACAGTGAAAAGCATGGCTGCAACTGCAATCGAAGCGAAAGATCGTGCTGACGAAAGCAACGAAGTTATCGGCCTATTCGGTCTATTAAAATTACTAAAAGACCCACAAGCACAAAAAATGTTCCGCTTTGTGAACGCATATCTTCAAATTAGTGCAGAACGTAACAATAAATAATTTAACTTATAACAACAATTAGTAAAGACGGGGGATATCATACTATGTCAAAACAAATTGTCATCTTAGGCGCTGGTTATGGCGGTCTTCTTGCCGCTTTAAACGTACGTAAATTTTACAGCAAATCAGAAGCACAAGTTACAGTGATTAACCAATACCCAACACACCAAATCATCACTGAACTACATCGCCTTGCAGCTGGTAACGTTGCTGAGCAAGCAATTGCAATGCCACTTACAAAGCTTTTCAAAGGTAAAGATATCGATCTTAAAATCGCAACAGTTGAGTCATTCTCAGTTGATAGCAAAGAAATCAAACTAGCTGGTGGCACTACATTATCTTACGATGCACTTGTAGTTGCTTTAGGAAGTAAAACTGCTTACTTCGGTATTCCAGGACTAGAAGAAAACAGCATGGTATTAAAATCTGCTGCTGATGCAAACAAAATCTACAAACACGTTGAAGACCGTATTCGTGAATACGCGAAAACGAAAAACGAAGCGGATGCTACAATCGTAATCGGTGGTGGCGGATTAACTGGCGTTGAGCTAGTTGGTGAGCTTGCTGACATTATGCCTAAACTTGCAAAAAGCCACGGCGTAAATCCAAAAGAAGTTAAACTTCTTCTTGTTGAAGCAGGTCCAAAAATCCTTCCAGTATTACCAGACCACTTAATCGAACGTGCAACTACTAGCCTAGAAGCACGCGGTGTTACATTCTTAACTGGTCTTCCTGTAACAAACGTTGCTGGCAATGAAATCGACTTAAAAGACGGTCAAAAACTTGTTGCTAACACATTCGTTTGGACAGGCGGCGTACAAGGTAACCCATTAATCGGTGAATCAGGTCTTGAAGTAAACCGTGGTCGTGCAACAGTTGATGCATACCTACAATCTACTTCTCATAAAGACGTATTCGTTGCTGGAGACAGCGCTGTTGTCTTCGCTCCAGACGGACGTCCATACCCACCAACTGCACAAATCGCTTGGCAAATGGGTGAGTTAATTGGATACAACTTATACGCAGCACTAGAAGGCAAAGCATTCGAAGAGTTCGCACCTGTAAACTCTGGAACACTTGCTAGTCTAGGACGTAAAGATGCTGTTGCTACAATTGGAGCAAGCAATACTCCACTTAAAGGCTTACCAGCATCATTAATGAAAGAAGCAAGTAACGTTCGTTACTTATCACACATTAAAGGTCTATTCAGCTTAGCTTACTAATCTGAATATAAGCCCGAATCATGCCCGGCATGGTTCGGGCTATTTTTATCCGTAATATTCTCTACTTACTTATATTCGGCAAAGAGATACTATAACCCTTTTTAATTATCTAAATATACTGACTTTTTTGTGTCGGAATTGTGTATATGAAAAGAGTGAAAGCATCTTTCTTACTTCCACTCTTCCACAAAAATTATTATCCCAATTTCACTAAGCTGTAGTTCTTCTTCCCTTTACGAATAATAATAAATCTTCCATCAAATGTATTTTCTACAGTAACATCCGTACCTACATCCGTTACTTTCTCACCATTCATAGAAATCGCACCGTTATTAATGTCTTCACGAGCTTGACGTCTAGATGGTTCAATCCCTAAATCAACTAGCCACTCTACAATATTTTTCGTCTCTTTGGAAGACTGGAATGTCGGCATCTCTTTAAAGCCTTGTTCAATTTCATCAGCTGTTAACGATTTAATATCTCCGCTAAATAATGCCGAGGTAATTTTCACAGCTTGCAATAATGCCTCTTCTCCATGAACGAATTTCGTCATTTCTTCGCCTAACACTTTTTGCGCTTCACGTTTATGAGGCTCGGCTTCTACCTTCGTTGCCAATTCATCAATTCGCTCTTTCGCTAAGAATGTAAAGTATTTCAAGTATTTAATTACATCACGATCATCTGTATTCACCCAGAACTGGTAAAATTCAAATGGCGTTGTTTTTTCAGCATCAAGCCAAACCGCACCACTTGCTGATTTTCCAAATTTCGTACCGTCTGATTTTAATAATAACGGAATTGTTAGTCCAAATACTTTCGCCTCATGTCCTTCTAACTTACGAATTAAATCTAACCCGCTCGTAATATTTCCCCATTGGTCACTACCACCAATTTGCAGTTGAACATCTTCTTTCGTGTATAAATGATGGAAATCCATCGCTTGCAAGATTTGGTACGTGAATTCTGTAAAAGAAATGCCTGTATCTAAACGACTTGCTACAATATCCTTCGCTAACATGCTATTGATGCTAAAGTTTTTCCCGTAATCACGTAAAAACTCAATAATGTTTATTTCATGTGTCCAGTCGTAGTTATTTACCATCTTCACTTCGCTATTTCCACCGAAATCAAATAGCTTTTTCATTTGCGCTGTTAACGCATCTACATTATGCTGCACTACTTCTAAAGTTTGCAGTTGACGCTCTGATTGACGTCCACTTGGATCACCAATTGTTCCTGTTGCCCCGCCAATTAAAATAACCGGATGATGACCAGCTAATTGGAATCTCTTCATCATCATAAACGGAATCAAATGTCCGATATGCATACTATCACCAGTTGGATCTACTCCGCAGTATAGTGAAATCTTTTTCTCTTCTACTAACTTACGTAAACCTTCTTCATCCGTCTGTTGATTCACAGCACCGCGCCATTCTAATTCATCAATAATATTCATCTTTTGTCATCCCCTTTATTTTTTTAAAACAAAAAAGCCCCTATGTCTATGACATAGGGACGATTATTCACCGTGTTACCACCCAGTTTGCATAAATAGCATAGCTATTCATACCACTCTTAGCAATAATATCGATTGCTACTCCGCTTAGCGTTACCTAAGATACTCCAGAGTGTAATTCACAAGTTTGTTTGTGCTAGGTTCCAGCAACCCCTAGCTCTCTTTGATAACAGTGACAAACTGCTACTGGGCTCTTTCAACGTATGTTATTTGTTAAATTATTAGCCATTATATTGAATTGAAAACAAATTGTCAACAATACCCAAATGTTATTTTAAAATAATTCATACTTTTATACGCTTTTAATTCAAAAATTATTGTAGATCTTCTCCAATAATCCTTACTTCTCTCTCTAACTTCACACCGAATTTTTCTTCAACTGTCTTTTGTACGAAGTGAATTAAATCGATGTAGTCTTGTGCTGTTCCATTATCAACATTCACCATAAATCCAGCATGTTTTAATGAAACTTCTACTCCGCCAATTCGCTTTCCTTGTAGTCCTGATTCTTGAATCAACTTACCAGCAAAGTTATTTGGTGGGCGCTTAAATACACTACCGCATGACGGATATTCTAAAGGTTGTTTTGATTCACGCTTATACGTTAAATCATCCATTTTTTCTTTAATCTCTTCATGTACACCTTCTTCAAGTTCAAATCTCGCTTCAAGAATAATGTAATGATTGTTCGCAAATACACTCTTACGATATCCAAATTCAAATGCTTCTTTCGTTAAAGTGCGTAACTCTCCATCACCTGTCATTACGACAGCTTCTGTTAATACAAACGATACTTCACCACCGTAGGCACCAGCATTCATATATAATGCTCCGCCAACTGAACCTGGAATGCCACAAGCAAACTCAAGCCCTGTTAAATTGTGGTCTAATGCAATACGTGATACATCAATAATTGCTGCACCGCACTGTGCTACAATCGTTGTTCCTGTTACAGTAACACCTGTAATATGAATTAAACTGACCGTAATTCCGCGAATCCCACCATCTTTAATAATGACATTTGATCCATTTCCTAAAAACGTAACTGGAATATTATATTGGTTAGCATACTTAATAACTTCTTGAATTTCATCATAATTCGTAGGCGCAACGAACACATCTGCTTTTCCGCCAACTTTAATATGCGTATGATTCTTTAACATTTCATCTTGTGTAACATGACCTTCAGGCAATACCGTACTTAAATATTTATAAACCTCTTGCATATTCATTTTACGATTCCTCTATTTCTATATTCTTTTTATCCCGCTATACGGGCCCATAATATCCCCACATACATGAAATGAAACTAAAGTGGTGGATACAGTGTACCCAAAATCAATTCGAGACACCTATAAACCTCTTAAATTATAAGAGGTGCCACTCATATTAAAATATATATTGCATAATAAAGCAACCCAAATGGACTACTAAACTTGACATGTCATCAGAAAGACAACAATTTGTAAAATATATAACTTTTATAAAACACTATCCTTCAGTATCTTACTATACCACACGAAAATAAAGTGGTATTTTTTTGTAATCTTTACTTTATTTTCTTCAATATAAAAAAAGAGCACATCCCACAGAATGCGCTCTTTCTATACTCTTTATATTACTTTTCGTTCTCTTCTTTTTCCTTATCAAACCATAATAGTTCATCGTCATCAACTTCACCATTATAATTGATTAAAATCTCTTCTCCAGCTTTTATATCCTTATAAGCAAAGAAGTTAAACGTATGGTTCTCGAAGACGATATCATACGTTGCATTCGGCTTATATGAATGATTAAATAACATGCCGTATCCTAAAAGGAATGCCGTATGATTTACCCCATACTCAAATGCGTAGTCAGCAAGTAACGTTTTCTCAATATGTTCATGCTGTTCATTCGGATAAGAGATAACTGGTGCTGAATGTATCAACTCACCCTTTTTAATATCACGAGTTGCAAATACACCTCTATTAAATTCTCCATCACTAAGTTCAGAAGTCTTAACTTCGATCATATGCGTCACCTATATAATTCTTTCTTTGAAGTATTTTATCTCGCTATCCGCGAGATTTAACTAATAATCAGTAGCTATTAGTTAAATTTTATCTCCTTAAGCTTGGCAGAAAACTCATAGAAAAGCAATTAAATTCCTATCAAGTATTCGTTCAACTGAAAAAGAGCACATCATTTGTGCTCTTTTTCAGCGATATTATTTTTCTAAAATATCTTCTAGCAACTTCACTTGCTCACTAACAGTATGTAGCGTCTTCACCGACGTATCATTTCGATTCTTCTCTTCTTCAATACTTGCTAACACTTCTTCCGTAGCTGCAGAAGTTTGCTGAATTACGTTAGAAGCATGTGTCACATCTTTAACGATATTCGTCGTTTTAACTTGGAAATTTTCTTGATGACCAACAATCTCTCTCATTACATCATTAATCGTATCAATAAACTTCCCTAAATCCGTTACATTCGTTAAAACACTTGCTAACATTTCGTTACACTCTTCTTGTACTCTTTCTGACTTCTCTACCTGCACTTCTACTTTACTTGCTTGATTACTAAACTCCTTCAAAATTCCTTGAATTCTCCCCGCAGAACGATTCGATTCTTCAGCAAGCTTTAACACTTCATTCGCTACAATAGCAAAACCTTTTCCATGTTCTCCTGCCCTTGCAGCTTCAATATTTGCATTTAAAGCTAGCAAACTCGTTTGACTTGAAATATTCGTTATTACATCTACAATTTCATTAATTTGTTTCGATTGTTTCATCAATTCTCTAAATATCGTTCCTGATTGTGAAACAACATCATTTAAACTTCTCATGTTAGCTTCAAAATTTCTTAAAGTGTTTACACTACCCTTTGAGATTTCCAAACTTTTATCAACACGCATCGAAGCATTTCTTACTTGAGAGATGATTTGGTCAATATTTCCCTCCATATCATTCAATACTTCTACTGAACGTGACATCATCTCTGATTGTGATTGAGTACCAACTGCCACTTCTTCAAAAGCAAAATTAATTTCACTCATCGACTCCATCGAAGTGTTCATATTCTGTCTTAAATGATTGAAATTACTATCTAACTTCACAACAGTTTCCTCAATAAGCCTTTGCGTTTCTTCTAACTCCTGAGCTTTCTTCATCACTGCTTGCTTCTCATCACTTAAACGAGCCAAAAGATTAGAACCAATCTTTGTGACACCCCACATTGCGATCGTTACAATCGCTAACAAGCTTGCAAAATTTGCAGCTTCAGATGATGCTGTATAAGCAAAAAATTGATTTGGCCAATAACTACAAAGTATAAATGTAACAACAACTGCTACCCCACCAAGAATTAAAATAAGACGTTCACTCAAATAAATAAGTGAAACTGCTAATGTAAAATAGACCATTTGAAATACAGCTGGGCTTTCATTAAATGCTTGTACCATAATGAAAGACATAATAAGTAGCATACATGTCATGATGTATTTATACATTGCTTCCATACTTTCTATAAAAGTAAGTAGCGTTCCAAATACTACGATAGAAATACCACACATCCAAAATGCTATTGCTCGCTCTGTAAAAATATATCCGTAATACCCAATTGCGAGTACCCCGAGGAAGAAACTGCAAATCGTGATAAACAGCAATAAATGATTTTTCTGTGATTCTTTCTCAAGGTTAGAAAAACAAGTTCTCTTTAACCACTCCATATATGAAGCCCCACCTTCTCATACGTATCGATTACTTCAGCTTGAATACCGCACTCACTGGGTTATGATCGCTATTTTCAAACTTCAAATCTTTCCCTTGTACATTTACAATTTCAACATTCGGTGAAACGATAAAGCCATCAATAATCGTGACAAAGTTTTCACCTTCCACGTATTTCTTTACATCATCTCTCACAGTCATAACAGACGGATCTACAGCCCACTTAAAGCCACCATCGGTAAAGTCCTTCGGTAACTCTACTAACCACTCAGGACGCTCCTTCACGAACTTCGGATCACTTAACTGAACGTTAGAAATTAATTGATTCCAGTCCCCGCCCATTATTACGTAATCACCATTTTTATAATGTTTGTTCATATATTCTTTTAAATACTCCACTTGTTGCTTTCTAATTTTTCCGCCTTCATCATAAGCAGACAAATGTAAATTTACGAGTCTAACAAATTTTCCATTATTAACAGGAATTTTATGTTCAACAATCGCTCGGTCTAAATCAAATAAACGCTTTGGCCACGGCTCCATTCCTGGTAATTGGAACCTCTTCGCTGTTTGAACTGTATATTTAGAAAACGTACTTAGTCCAGCATCAGCATATCCCATTGGACTTGTGATTGGCACCGGAACCCATTTTGTATCATAGTTCTTTCCGAACGAAGAAGCATAATCAGGCAGTCCTTTTTTCAAAAATTCATGCCCATTTATATCAAATGATCTCATTGATTTTATATCTACTTCTTGTAATAGCGCAAAATCACTATTCTCATTTTGTAAAAACGAAAGCATATTCTTTAAATTCGTTTCCGTTTGTTCTTTACTACTTGAACCAGACCCTTTTCCTCCATCCATAAAGAAGTCTTGATCCTTATCTAGTCCAGCATATCCAATATTAAACGTTGTAACTTTAAATTCATTTCCCTGCGCAATTACGCGCTTCTTATTGTTTTCCACCTTCAAGCTTATAACATCAGCTGGCTGTTCTTTTGTAAGTGTCATATACGCTAAAAACCCACCTACAACTCCCACACCTACTAAAATACATATAAGTATTATTTTTAATAACTTTTTCAAACAAACGACTCCTTTTCTAAAACATACGATTTTACTTTTCTTTATTTTCAGTCAAATAAAAAATGACAGATATACGAAACATTTTATCACACTGAAAACCTTATATCACTATATTTAGTTTATAAGTAATAATTCTCTATCTTAAACGATTAGAGAACTACAAAATACACCAACTTCTTCACTGGAAATCAAACGCAATTTTTAGTACACTATATGTAATAATTATAGGCGATGGAGTTCGCCATAACCGCTGCTTAGCTAATGACTCCTACCAGTATAACTACTGGTAGGAGTCTATTTTTTTGAGCAAGCTATTTAAAGAGGTGAGGAATTTGATTTATATTATCGTCGGTATAGCCGGTATATTAGGAGCCCTTTCTCGTTATTATTTAGGTCTTACTATCCATGAATCTTGGCATCATTCATTTCCATTAGCTACATTACTCATTAACTTAATCGGCTGCTTCTTATTAGCATGGCTGACTACATATGTTGCACGGCTAAACATCTTACCTTCGGAGGTTATCACAGGCATCGGTACTGGATTCATCGGTTCTTTTACGACGTTTTCAACATTTAGTGTAGAAACCATGCAATTAATTAATCATTCTGAATGGAGCATGGCTTTCTTATATGTATCATGTAGCATACTTGGCGGTCTCATTATGTCTGGACTTGGCTATACACTAGGTGATTTCTTAATTAAGAAATCAGTTACGGAAGGTGATCACTTATGATGGAAGCTTTATTAGTGGCAACTGGAGGGTTTTTCGGTGCGATTACACGATTTGCAATTAGCAATTGGTTTAAAAAAAGAAATAAAACATCCTTTCCAATTGCTACATTCCTTATTAATATAACAGGAGCATTTTTACTCGGATATATAATTGGCAACGGAGTCACTACAGGCTGGCAATTATTATTAGGAACTGGATTTATGGGCGCATTCACAACGTTTTCGACGTTTAAATTAGAATCCATTCAGCTTCTCAATCGCAAAAAAATTTACACATCCCTTTTATATGTAAGTACTACTTACATAATCGGTATCCTCTTCGCATTCCTTGGAATGAAGCTCGGTGGAATATAAAAAAGCGACTCTATTGAGTCGCTTTCTTTCATAAGAAGTAAGTCCCGCCATATGGAATGGAAAGTAAACCCGCTGGATACACATCATAATGCACACTTTGCATTGGAAATTGTGAGTATTGCATATACTGTCCTTGCATCATTTGTGCAAAATATGCTTGTTGCTGCATTTGAATCACTTGATTCACAGCATGAATTGTCCCCTGTGCCCCGGCTAGGGTTATAGCCGCACCTACTTGTCTACCATTATAAAAATAATGATTCATCATTATTCAGCTCACTTATTATTTTTCCATATGGTATGTTTCTATTTCATAGTGAGTATTTTGTCCGGATTGGGGAATCCATCACTAATTAAGCTTCACTTTATCTATTACTTTTTCTCAGCTTTGAAGTAATACATCCAAATAGTAATACACCAATACCACTAAAGAACAATACATAACTTACCGGTACTAGGAAAAAGAAAGGTTCTTCAAGAAATCCATCCGCTCCAACTTTACTGTTTGAAGCATGTATAGTTAAAGAAATAATCGCTAAGATCATGAAAGAAATAGCTACTACGTATTTATTTTTCATTTTACATTCTCCTCTATTCATATAATTCTTCTTAATTAACATCATATTATCCAAAACAAAATCATTAGTCAATAATATTTTATCGTTTTACAATAAATTATTATTGAATAGAATGGAAATAAAAGGTTTATGAAGCATCTTAAATTGCCTCACAAACCTTTTATAGACAATAAATATTTACACTTCAAACTTCCTGCTTAATACAACATACATTGCGCAAAATAGTACGAATATCCCAGCATAAATTAACAAAACCTCTACACTAAACACATCAGCCAAAGGACCAAATATAATCATCCCTAAAGGTAAAGCACATGAATTTGCAATCTGTACGAGGCTAAACATTCTGCCATGCATAACTGGATCTACTTTCTCCTGCAATAACACAGTAACTGGCGTATTAAAACATGGCATTGTTATACCAATTAAAAAATTAAAGACTAAATACATAATAAATACCGGTGCAATTCCTAGTCCTACCATAAGCAGACCATATAACGCACAGGCCAACGCTGTTGTATGCATACGATTACGGAAACCACCCCATGCTGCAATCAGTACGCCACCAGCTGCTGCACCAGCACTAAAGGTCATCTCACTAGCAGTAAGTCTCCACATTTCCGCCCCGAAGGAACGAGTCACCATTAAAGGTGTTAAAAAGGCGGCTGGACTTATTAAAATCATGATGATAATTAATAAAACGATTAGCCTTTTAATAAATACATTTTCTTTTAAATAAGAGAACCCTTCTTTAATTCCTTGTAGATTAGATTTTTGCTTATTCTCTGCATTCACATGTCCCTCTACTTGAATGATAAGCATAATACTAATTCCAATCATAGCCGTAATAACATCAATAAAAAATGTTGTTTCAATGCTGGCAATAGAAAGAATCGTAGCACTTGCTGCTGGAGAAAGAAACATAATTAAAGATGTAATACTGCTATTTATTCCATTTACTTTCATAAGATACTCTTTCGGAACGATTTGCGGAATTAATGCATTCACAGCTGGCGTTTGTACTCCTGTTCCAGCTGAACGAATGAGTAACACAATAAAAAGTAACCAAATACTTTTATATCCTGTTAAAAATAAAATTGCTAAAACTAACGTCGCAATCGCTATAATCCCGTCCGATAACATAATCATCTTTTTACGGTCATAACGATCAATCCAAACACCTGCAAACAAAGATATCGCAATTTGTGGTAGGAAACCGCAAACAGTTGAAATAGTCAACATCACTCCTGATGATGTTGTAAGGGTGATATACCATATAATCGCATATTGCACGAGAGAGGAACCGAACAACGAAATAGTTTGAGCGGTCAAAAATAATATAATTTTCGTTTTCCAATTGTTTTCACTCATATGTTTCACACCCCCTTAACTAATCCTGTCTCTATATCAAAGATGCTATCTGCCCAATTAAGATAAAAACTTGCTTCGTGAGATACAAGTATAATGCTGCCCTTAAACTGAATT
Source organism: Bacillus sp. FDAARGOS_235 (assembly GCF_002073415.2). Taxonomy (NCBI): domain Bacteria; kingdom Bacillati; phylum Bacillota; class Bacilli; order Caryophanales; family Bacillaceae; genus Bacillus; species Bacillus sp. FDAARGOS_235. The sequence continues at coordinate 3,329,380 of NZ_CP020437.2, read as the reverse complement.
AGCGCCTTTTGCAAAGCTTCCTTCGCTTCTGCATCTAAATGATTTGTCGGCTCATCTAAAATTAAGAAGTTACAAGGTGATAGTAATAATCCACACAGTTTCACCTTCGATTGTTCACCACCACTTAACGTACGAATTTCTTGCGAGACATGAGTATCTTTCACACCACACGCAGCTAAATGATGACGTATTTCCTTCATATTCAATGTAGGAAACTGTTCCGAAATAATTTGAAGCGGAGTTAAAGAATCATTGCTCCAATTTAAATCTTGCTCATAATATCCAATCTTTATTTGCTCTGAGAAGTGAAATTCTCCAGCAATACTAGCAATAGTGCCAACAATTGTTTTTAATAAAGTAGATTTCCCTACTCCATTGAATCCTGTAATAACAAGTTTTTGCCCACCCATTACTGAAAAATTCAATTTTGGTAAGAGAGCAAAGTCATAACCAACTTCGAGATTATTTACCTCAAGAACTGTTTGAACTGAAATAGGAAGTTCCCGAAAATGAATAGACGGTTTATGGGTAAAACTTGGTGGCGCAATTCTTTCCATACGTTGCAACTGCTTTCTACGTCCTTGTGCTATTTTTGAATTCACTCCAGCAATATTTCTACGAATATACTCTTCCGTTTTTTCAATTTTCTTCTGTTGTGCATGGTATTGGCGAATATAATCTTTTCGCAAATGCTCCTTTTGTCTTACAAAATCTGAGTATTTTCCGTAATACTTCTTAACTGTTCCAAACTCTACATCACATATGCAAGAAGTCACCTTTTCCAGAAAATCAAAATCATGTGACACGACAATAAACGCCCCTTCAAAATTCATTAAATAATTAGCAAGCCACTCCACATGCTCCTTATCAAGAAAATTCGTCGGTTCATCTAGTAATAAAATAGTCGGCTCTTCTAATAAAAGCTTCGCTAAAATTACCTTTGCACGTTGTCCTCCGCTTAATTCACCAATAACACGATCCATCCCGATAGCATCAATACCTAAACCAGCTGCCACCTTATTCGTTATACTGTCTACCGAATAAAAATCACGAGCCTCAAGCTGTTCTTGAATCTCTGCCGCTTTTAATAGTTGATTCTCATCTCCAGTCCTAGCACTTTCTTCATATAACTTGTTCATTCTATCTTCCATTTCATACAAATCATAAAAAGCTTTCTTTACATATTGTGAAATGGTATAGCCCCCATCAATTTCTGCGTATTGATCCAGATGTCCAATTTGAATATTAGGTTGCCACTTTATATCTCCTTTATCAGGAATGATTTCTCCAATCAATATTTTCATTAACGTGCTTTTTCCTGCACCATTCTGTCCAACAATTCCCATATGTTCTCCTTTATGCAAACTAAAAGAAGCATTTTCATATAAGGCTTTATCTATAAAACTATGTGATAAACTTTCAACTTTAAGTAAACTCATTCGTATTCCTCTTTTCCTGAAATTAAAAAAAGCAGAGAGATAGCGTCATTCGACACTAGCCCTCTGCTTCGTGGTTTTTCCTATACTACTCCAATTTATAGTAAAAGCTCATTGGAATAATATACACAAAGGGCCATAGACAAAGCATTGTCTATGGCCCTTAATCTATTTTATACATCGACTTACAAACCGTAACCAAATAAGCATAGATAAACTATACTTTTTTAGAAAAGTTATTCAGCCGATGAATATAGGGGATTTATGCCCCTTGATTAAGCTCCGTACAACGCTTCACCGTATACATTTGTGCGGAGCAAAGTTTTCTAATGAGTTTTACAAATTTTATATAAAGCATGTTCTGCACCTTCCTTAATACTTAAAAGGGATTTTAGCATACGGTTTTGCGAAGCGTCAACATTACTTCCAAATCATTCAACTACTTACTTTCAAAATATTGCTTCTGAAACATACACATTCTTATCGCATTATGATAGTTACCATCAACGAAAAACTCGTCGAGAAGCTCACCTTCTACCATAAATCCAACCTTTTTATAAACATGCACAGCCTTTTCGTTTTCTTTATCGACAACTAAATATATCTTATGCATATTTAAGACAGCAAAGGCATAACCCATCGCTAAACGCGTCGCTTCTGCTGCGTAACCATGCCCCTGATAATTTGGATCAATAATAATTTGGAATTCTGTTCTTCGGTGAATATAATCAATCTCCACTAACTCAACCAATCCAACCATTTCATTATCTTTCTCAACGATAAATCGGCGTTCACTTTGATCGTGTATATGTTTATCATACAAGTCCTGCAATTCTACAAAGGCCTCATAAGGTTCTTCAAACCAATACGACATAATATGCGCGTTATTATTCAGTTCGTGTACAAACTTTAAATCTTCTCGTTCTAATGGACGTAACTTCAATTCCTGACTCATTTCTATAACCTCCAAGTAAAAGAAACCTCTTCACTTAATTTCTCAATTTTTTTCAATTTCAAACGCCCTAATTTCATTGTAAACTTTCAAGTAACTTGAAGGTCAAGGTGAAAAAAGTAGTGCAAACTTATGTCTGCACTACTACTCTTTTCTCAAATCTCTCATATTCGATATGTATAAAGCAATGACTAAAACAAGAATGGATCCCGCATATAATAACGTCTCCATCGGTTCCTCATGAGATACAATAATTAACCGAATTAATGCCGTAATTCCGATATAAATAAAATAACGTAACGGGAAATGATAGTTCGATTTAAAATACTTAATAATTAATGCAATAAACTCGAAGTATAAGAAATATACGATGATACTTTCAACCAATTTATACGATGTATATTTCTTTGTTGAAAAGATGTATTGAATAAATGTGATTGTCTCATTAATTAAAAAGATAGATAAGACAATGGATAATATAATTAGCGCTATATTTAATATCCATTGCAAAACACTAGCTATAAGATGATCGATATTAAATGACTTCATTTTCTCTTTAAACTCCCCTTCGTATACGTACGTATTTATTATAGCAAAATTACGATTGGAAAGAAGTTAAATCATATATTCGTCCTTTGTTGTTGCCAGTGTAGGGAAGATTTAGTGTGTGGAGAATTCTGTTTACAACCATACCCGACGAAACATGGAGAAACTCTTTCAAATTACCGTTTGTACATGTCGTACTAATGAGCAATGCATAATCTCGTATAGCATCCTCATGTGCCACTTTTGAAAAATCTTTACAACTTGTACAACACCAACCCTTCTTCACTTTAACCATTGGAATAACTAAGCATTTCTCACATTGTACTCCCTTTAACAACTCCTCTTTTTCTATTTTATATTGCTCAAGTATATTTTGTTGAAGTGGAGAATGCTCCGTTATTATTTGATGAATGAGCCTATCTACATTATCTATAACTTTTCTTTTATATTTACTTTCAAACCACTTTATTTTATGAGGTAAATTTGCACTATGAATAATTGTATGAAGAAGATTGTCATCTGAAGATTTTATAATGGTACGAGGCGAGCTAATAACAACAAGGGACTCAATTGGAAGACTAGAAGAAAATCCATGTAAGCTTAACCATCTCTTTATTTGTATTTCTTGCCTTTTTATTTGTAAAACCGGATCTGGAAATCCCTCTGAATTTCCTTCTGTTATTCGGATAAGTTGATTAAACTTTGTATCAAATATTAATGTACCTGCTATATTTTTTATCTCAAGAAAAAGAAGAAACTTTGTGGAAAGGATAATAGTATCAATTTGAAAGTATTTATCATAATTAGATAAACGAATATCATGTAAAATACTATACTCTTTCTCAGAAATAAAACTAAGTGGATAATCAATCGATTGCTCCCCTTTATATCCCGCCATGTGTTTTGCCAAGTTTTCTCCAATTAAATTTCGTTTCGGATGATGTACAGGTAACCTTCTAAGAAGTGCTTCTAACTGCCTTATATAAATCGGCATTTTTCTTTCTTTCACAATCACCTCAAACACCCCTTTACAAATATATCAACGATTTTTTCAATATATCTATCATAACTCACAATATATCAACGATTTTTCCAATATATCTATCATAACTCACAATATATCAACGATTTTTCCAATATATCTATCACAACTCACAATATATCAACGATTTTTCCAATATATCGATTGGTCGACAATATCCGACACTACCTCACTCCAATCACTCACAGCATATCCTAGAAAAACACCTTCAGCAAAAACTTAAAATCGCATTTCCGCATAAAAAAACATAACCTGCTCCTCCAGCAAAGTTATGGTTTTTACCTTATAATGCCACTCTACCTATAACTTTACCGTGAATTCCACAAAATCCATTTGTACTTATACCAACTTTCACTTTTTTCACACTGAAACTATATACCTCAAAATCGTTTCATAATGTTATTACTTCAGCATAGCTACAATTTATATAATAACGGTACAGTACAAATAACGTGCTGAATCACTAAGTATGGGGGAATAACGATGAACGAAGCATTACTATTAGTCGACATACAAAATGATTACTTTAAAGGCGGCAATATGGAATTACATCTACCTGAAAAAGCCATCCAAAAAGCGAAAGAAGTATTGAGAGTGTTTCGTGAAAAACATAAAACAATTATTCATGTACAACATATTGCGAACAATGAAGGAGCTACCTTCTTCCTCCCCGAGACAGTAGGTGCTCAAATTCATGATGATGTACAACCGATCGCTAATGAAAGAGTCATACAAAAACACCACCCTAACAGTTTTTTAAGAACAAATTTATTACAAACATTAAAAGAAGAGAAAATAGACCAACTAGTCATTTGCGGTATGATGACTCATGTATGTATTGATGCAACAGTACGGGCTGCCAGTGATTTAGGATTTCAATGTATTGTAATTGAAGATGCTTGTACAACAAAAGATTTAGAATTCCAAGGAAATCTAATCCCAGCAGTACACGCTCATCAATCGTTCATGAGCGCATTAGAGTTTGGTGATATTTACGCAAAAGTCATGTCAGCAAGCTGTTTTATAAATAAAAACAAATAAAGAATTACAGTTCCATATGAAAAAAGAAAGGATAAATATCTTATTCTTTCTTTTTTTCCATTGTCTTAATGACAGTATTTATACGATAATCACCATAATGTAAAACATCTGCAAGCGTCTCTTCTAATTGCTGATGCGAAGATGTGTGAAGAATCATGATATAACACCCATCGCCACTTATACGATACATTTCAGTGATTACGTCTGTTTTTTCGAAAAAACTTTGAATTTGATTATGATAATGTGGTGCATGCAAAAATAGCGTAACAAACGTCATAATGGATCCTTCCAGCTTAGCTCTGTCGATATCTATCGTATATTTTTGAATGACACCTGCCTCTTCTAATTTGTTAATTCGTTTTCCAACGGCTTGGCCAGTCAAATGTACTATCTCTCCAATTTCCCTCCAGTTCATTCTAGCGTTTTCTTGTAGTAACTGTATAATTTTAAAATCTGTTGAATCAAACATGGACATCCCCTTCCTATATGAAGCGACTTCTATAAAATCTTCATTTCCCATACAGTTCAGCTCAAAAATTTTGCACTACAATCGATTAACTCTATTAGGAATTACATTATTGTTAACGGCTTTCCTTCTTCTTTACAATGTATTTTTTTGATTACTCGTAGGCATCAGAAACAACTTTGGTAAATATTCGAAAGATCCCTGCTGCAAACTAGCGATTGCTTTTTTATAAATATGAAAATTTTTTAGGAATTAGTTTATCTTTTTTTAATGTTTTATTTAGAGGGAGTTTATACTCTGAGATTAACATAATAAACGTAGCAACTAAGTTCATTGATTCAACCTAAATCTTTTCATATAACAAAGATTCAGAAGGATGAACTACTACTATAATCACAAACCGCACTACTTAAAACCATGTGAATAACATGAAAATCATAAAATGAGGAGACGATAAAAAATGAACAAAAAAACGAAAGCACTATCATCAATACTGCTCGGATTCACATTAGCATTAACAGGGTGTGCTGGTACTAAAGCCGAAGAAAATCATGGTAAACAAAAACAAGAACAAGCTGCTAAAGAGACGAAAAAGGAAAACAAGTTAACGAAAGGCCAAAAAATGGCTAACATTCTTAGCGATACTAATTGGCAAGGTACAAGAGTATATGACAAAGATAAGAATGACTTAACAAAAGAGAATGCAAACTTCATTAGTCTTGCAAAATATGATGCGAAGTCCGGCAGATATGAATTCTTTGATGCTAAGACAGGTGCAAGTCGTGGCGATAAAGGAACTTTCTTTGTCACAAATGATGGGAAGAAGAGAATATTAATTTCAGAATCAATGAAGTATCAAGCTGTTGTTGACATGACAAAACTAAATAAAAATGTATTTACTTATAAACGAATGGGGAAAGACGCTAACGGTAAAGATATAGAAGTTTTCGTTGAACATGTTCCATATAAAGAAAAAGAACTTTCTTTCACTGATCCGGACAAGCAACTAAACACTACTACAGGCGATATTGTTAAAAATGGTGATGGAGATAAAATTTTAGGCGGCACCCTTTGGCATGGAACAAAGGTATTAGATGAAGCTGGTAATGATGTAACACAGTTTAATTCTAATTTTATAAGTCTAGCAAAATTTGATGACAAGTCTAATAAATACGAGTTCTTCAATAGCGAAACAGGTCAAAGCCGCGGTGACTATGGTTACTTCGATGTTGTACACGAAAATAAAATAAGAGCTCATGTATCAATTGGAAATAATAAATATGGTGCGGCTCTTGAACTTACTGAACTGAACAATAAGAAATTTACGTATAAAAGAACTGGTAAAGACCAATCTGGTAAAGACATAACTATATTCGTTGAACATGAACCTTATAAAGGTAATGTTAAACCACAATTTAGTTTTTAATTAGTTTGATTAAAAATCCTGTACTGAACTACAGGATTTTTCTTATGAGTCTACTTTTTATATTCGAAACATGAATTAGCTGTAAAATGAAATAGGATCATGCCCTCAAATAAGTAATAATAGAACCCCCTGTTGCATACAGCGCAGGGGTTTTGATGTTAAAAAATTCCCCTTCACTAGTCAAAGGCAAATAATGAAAAAAGAAAAATCAGATGTAAAATAATCAATAATTATTAAAAACAAATAAAAGGAGTATCTCTTATTTAATAAGAGATACTCCTTTTATTTTTGGAAACATGTCTTAGCCACAAGCAAAAGGAACCATAAACTTACATAAAGTTTATTTTAACTTCCCTATTGATAGGTTAACACGGTAATTCCCATACTTTAATAGTCGTCCTAGAAAGTTATCCAATTCTTCATTGGAAGCAAAATGTGTTTTTAATAAATAACATCCGTCACCACTTATACGATGTACTTCAGAAATCCCTTCTTCTCCTTGAAAGAAATTCATAAACTCTTGATGGTTAGCTGTTGTTACGAACAAAGTAACAAACGCAGTCACTACTTGTCCTAATTTGATTCGGTTTATTGCGATTGTGTATTGCTCAATAATCCCTAAATCCTCTAACCTTCGAATTCGATTTCCTACCGCCTGTCCCGTCATATGTATTTTTTGACCAAGTTCTTTCCATTGTATTCTTGAGTTTTCTCCTAATAATTTCAGTATCTCAAAATCTGTTTGATCAATGATATAAACCAATCCTTTCACCGTGAAAGTAGAAAGCCAGAAAGTGTTTCGCCAGCTTATTCTGCTTATCGATACAATTCACTATACTTAGTTTATCCTCTTACATCACATTGTTTATCAGTTATATTCACTTATAACATAGAGGACGCAACAAAAAATACATCTAGATTTAAAGGAGGTTACAAATATGTTATTACAAGAAATCCTATCGTTCAATGAACAATTTGTAGAAAATAAGGAATACGCTCCTTTTGAAGCGACAAAAATGCCTAAAAAACGTATGGTTGTTGTTTCTTGCATGGATGCTCGTTTAATTGAGCTACTTCCAAAAGCTTTAGATATACACGATGGTGATGCAAAAGTTATCAGAAATGCAGGTGGTAAAATTGCTTCTCCTTTCGATAGCGTTATGCAAAGTGTTATAGCATCAGTATATGATCTAAATGCAGATGAAATCTTTCTTATCGGACACCATAAATGTGGTGCAAGCCAAACTAATCCAAAAGGAACACTTCAAAAAATATTAGATCGTGGAGTAGCTTCATCCGAAATTTTATCAGCAATTGAATATGCTGGTGTTGATCTTGAAAATTGGTTATTTGGATTCGATGATGTCTGCGACTCAACTCAAGCTAATGTTGATTTAGTAAGAAATCATCCACTTATTCCAAAAGATGTTCCTGTACATGGTTTAGTCATTGATCCCCACACAGGTAAATTAGATTTAGTAGTTGATGGATATAAAACATTAAATGGTATGAAAAATTAATTATTACTCAAATGAAGGGAAGTTATTAAGTATGAATAGACAAGAAGCTACACAAAAAATTATGGAAGCAAAAATTGCAAAAGGTTTAACATGGGAAGAAATTTCAAAAGTAAGCGAAAACTCCGAGACTTGGGTTGTAACAGCATTATTAGGACAAGCTACAATGACACGTCCGGAAGCAGAAAAAATCGGTAAACTATTAGAATTAGATGAGGAAGTGGTTCAGGCATTAACAGTAGTTCCACTTAGAGGTCAAGTAATGCAAATGCCTCCTACTGACCCAATCTTATATCGATTATATGAAATGATGTTACAATACGCACCAACTCTTAGAGAATTAATCTTAGAAAAAGCTGGCGAAGGTGTAATGAGTGCAATTAACTTCAATCTAGGTGTGAATACACAAGAAGATCCAAAAGGTGGCGATCCTCGTATCGTTATTACACTTAACGGTAAATTCTTACCATTCCGTACATGGTAATTAATTTTAAATCTATATATATAATTAAAATAATTTTATAGATTTACAAAATCCATCCTTTTTAATCTAACTGTATAGAAAGGATGGATTTTTACTATGAGATTCTTTTTCGACAAAGGAGAATAATATGAACAAAAAATACTTTAATACGAGCTTTAGTATTCTACAGTGGTTTGTGTTTCTATTAGCAAATGCAATTGCATTGCCTATCATTATTGGTGGCATATTTCATTTATCAATAGAAGATATCTCAACATTAATGCAGCGAACTTTTTTAGTCGTGGGAGTAAGTTCATTTATACAAGCATGGTTTGGGCATCGCTATCCCATAGCAGATGGTCCAGCAGGTTCATGGGTAAGTATATTTGTCATACTGGGACAAGTTGCTATGCATCAGGGACAAAGTGCAAAAGACGTGTTGCAAATTTTAGAAGGCGGGTTAATTATTGCAGGTATATTACTCTTCGTACTTGGTATAACAGGGCTTGTACATCGAATCTTACGTTTATTTACCCCTTTAGTTACAGGAACTTTTCTTTTAATCTTAGCACTTCAGCTTAGTGGTGTGTTACTAAAAGGAATGATGGGATTACAAGGATCTGTAACTCATCCTGATTATACAACAACTACTATTGCACTCTTTGTTTTTACCATGGTTACCTTCTTATCAATTAAAGGGAAAGGCTGGATGAAAAGTTACGCTGTGTTACTTGCCATTTCATTTGGTTGGCTTTTGTATGCTTTATTAGAAAAATCGTCTCATATGCCTTCACACACACCGTTAGTTAAGTTACCACAGATATTTGCTTGGGGCATGCCTAGATTCGATATTGGAATGACTCTAACTGCAATTTTATTTACATTTCTTTTAGTTGCAAATACGATTGCTGCTATTTCGGCTGTAAAACAAGTGGCTCCATTATCTAAAGAAAATGAAAAGCAAACACTGAACCGTGGTGTATGGGTCGGAGGTATATCACATATTATCTCGTCGTTGTTTTCTACAATTGGAATTGTACCATTACCTGCATCAGCAGGATTTATTCAACTAACAGGACAAAGAAAAGTGAAGTCATTCCTTATAGCAAGTCTCATATTAGCAGGAATTTCTTTTATCCCCTCAATTGTAAGCTTTATATCCTTACTTCCAGGCCCTATTGCTAATGCTGCACTTTTAGCAACATTTGTCCAAGTAATAGGCCTTTCATTTCAATCAATTTTACGTGAAGAATTAAATCAACGCCGATTAACTATATTAGGAATTACATTATTAATCAGTTTAGGAATAATGTTTCTTCCAGAAAGTGCATTTAGCGGTATTCCTTCTTCCTTACAATATGTTTTAAGTAACGGATTACTCGTAGGCACTATGATCAGTATTCTGCTAGAACAGTTTTGGAAAGAGTAAAGGGTTTATACAATGCAATAATACTCCTTGCTCAGTCCTAACAAAAAGGGATCACACCAGACGGTTGATCCCTTTTGTTTTATAATAACCTCTCTTATTTTTCTACAATATCTTTTGCTTATAAAGCTTTATGTTAACACAGCTATTGGTTTAGCTTGTCCTGACATATTATGAATTTCCGTTCAATTTATCTAAGATACTCTTATCTATTTTTGTTTGATCCACTTTAGCTATTTTAGAAACAATCCCACGGCGATCTTCCCAATCAATCAAATAATATTGATTTTTTTCCAATTTATTTTGCACGGAAATTTTCAGTTTTCTTTCTTCCCCTTTTTTATCGTACACCTTCTCATCGTAAACATGATACGTAAGAATTTCTCCATTACTCAATTTTTCGTTTTCTACTGTAGAATCAGTCATTACCTTTACATAATATTCTTTAGTTGAATAGTACCCATTACCTGATTTCAGATAGTAGAAAGCACCTCCTATTATAGCTAATAACACAAAAATCCTAATGATCCATTTCATATGATAATACCTAACCTTTCTATCCTACTTGTAAAATTTATATTCATTCACATATAAATCTTCCTTACTTTAAGTATGCTTTATCTAAAAAGAGGGTACAATCCAGTTTCCTTACACCCACATTACACTTTTGTAATCCTATCATTTTGGATTAAAACATTTTTATCATTTTACAAAGCAAGCATAATTTTTTCGCAAACAAAAGAACCATACCCCTGCCAACCTGGAAAAGTTATGGTTCTTATCATATAAAATTGTAATTTGAATATTATTGCCGTAAACGCCAATCTCACAGGATTATTTGCATAAGGTGTTCAGCAATTTTGTCTCCACTTATCTTTTTATTTTTTTCTTTTCTACCAGGGCTGCCGCCCACATTTTAACGAAAATATACGCTAAGGATTATCTTGCAGCGTAACAAGCTACTTCTCCCTTACATGTAGACACACTATACCGAATCCTAACTACATCACAACTTCTTATATGAGAACGGACGAGACCTACTTTGTCTAACACAATTGTGTTAGCTTATGAGTGGATAACCAAACCAGAATATAATGATTCCCTTACATTCACCGTCCGAGTGTTCAACACGTCGCAGGACTGGGAGTAATGACATATCTGTGGAGCTATTACCAACAGCCAGAAAAATTAAGAGTTATCACGATGGGCAATCGCATAAAAAAAGCTGCTGCCTATAAAATACAGACAGCAACTTCAACTAGAGTAGCTAGCATAATTTACGCAAGCTACAGTATACATTTTGTAACTAATAAACAGCGATTGGCCCATAAGGACCCTTGATAATTTCTATTTTTGTTTCAAAAATATCTGTCAAAAGTGTTGGATCCATTACCTCTTCTACTGTTCCAAAAGCAGCAATTTGACCATCTTTCATAGCACAAATTTTGTCAGAGTACTTAGCCGCAAAATTTATATCATGCATAACTGTCAAAATTGTTCTTCCAAATTCATTAGCTGCACGTCTCAAATGCTCCATCATTTGAACAGAACGAGCAACATCAAGGTTGTTCAGAGGCTCGTCCAAAAGTACATATTCCGTCTCTTGGCACAATACCATCGCTACATATGCCCTTTGTCTTTGACCACCAGAAAGTTCATCTAAATATCTATTCTCTAAATTAGTTAAATCCAAAAAATCGATATATTTAGAAATAATAGATTCATCCTCTTTCGTTAATCTTCCTTTTGAATAAGGAAAGCGCCCAAATCCAACTAGTTGTCTAACAGTAAGCCTAGTTACAAAATGATTTTCTTGTCGCAATATAGTCAAAACTTTTGCTAAGTCTTTTGATTTGGATTCAGAAACATCCATATTTGCTACTTGAATGTGACCTTCATCCATATCTAAGAGTCTTCCAATCATCAAAAGTGTCGTGGACTTTCCAGCGCCATTTGGTCCAATTAAAGAAGTAAAGCCTGCTTTTGGTATTTCAATATCCAAAGGTCCTATTTTTACCTTATCACTATAGAACTTTTTAACGTTATCAATTTTTATCATAAAGCCCTCTTCCTTAAAACTATAGTTAAGAATATGATTCCACCAAATAATTCAATAATAACTGAAACTACACCTTGAGCATGGAATACATGATACATTAAAAAGTATGCACTCGTCATTATCAAAAATCCTATTGCAAAAGCCATTGGAAAAATATATCTATGATCATAAGTTGACGCCGCCTGATAACTCAAAGTTGCTACTAAAAAGCCATAGAAAGTAAGTGGCCCAATTAGAGCTGTTGAGATGGACATTAAAATAGCTACTAATACAAGCGTATAAATTACACTAGGTTGATATTTAACCCCGAAAGAAGTAGCAACATCCTTTCCTAGTGACAAAACATTCAAATTCTTAGAATGAGCAAAAATTAATACTGCTACAATTATGATCATAGGAATTACAATAGGAAAATATGCAGGATCTGCATGATTAACAGAACCAAATAATCTTGCTTGTAAAATATCAAATTCTGAAGGCGCAAGTAGTTTTCTCATAAAAGTTGACACAGAATTTAGCCCGGTACCAATAATAATTCCAACTAAAAGCATAAGTTGTAAATTCCCGTATTTACCGGAAAGTAACCATCCATAAAGTATCAAACTCATGAAGACCATAACAACAACTTGGAATAAAAATGATCCAATTCCATTAAAATTTATCAACGCACTAGCACCAAAGAAGAATACTGTACTCGTTTGAATTGCTGAATAAAGTGATTCGAAACCTAAAAGTGAAGGAGTAATAATTTTATTATTCGTAATAGATTGGAAAGCAACTGTCGACAAGCTATGGCAAACCGCAGCAATAATCATTGCAACAATAGCTACTATCCTTCTCTTAACAACTGGGATAAAAGATGGTGAATCTATCGGAACTGGATTGTTATACACTAAAAGTCCATATGAAGAAAGGAGACCTAAACCAATCAATGTTATCAGTAAAATCCAATAACGTCTTGCTTCCTTCTTAGAACGAAAAGCGCTAGCTGATCTACTTTCATTATGAAGGCTAGAATCGATTTCGACATTTTCTTTTTTTCTATATTCTAATGTGATCATCGTAGCCTCCTTGGTTTTCTTTGTCTCAATAAAATAGTAATAAACACGACTGCTCCCACTGTTGCAAGTATTAAAGAAACAGGTAATTCAAAAGGCTGTATAATTGTTCGAGAAATGATGTCACAGGCAGTTATTGATCCCATTCCGATCACACAAACCCAAGGTAAATTACTCCTAAGATCATCACCTCTAAACATTGAAACGATATTTGGCACAATTAATCCTAAGAAAGGTAAGTGTCCAATAACAGCTGCAACAATTCCAACTGCAACAGAGATAAGACCAGTCCCAAAAAGAACAATTCTATTGTAATTAACTCCAAGGCTTGTTGCGACATCTTCTCCTAGTCCAGCTAAAGTCAATCTATTAGCATACATAAAAATAAGAAAAGTAATGATAACAATCAGCCATAAATATTCATATCTTCCCACCTGAATGTTAGCAAATGAACCTACGAACCAAGTTTCAATACTTTGTGTCTTTTGAAAAAGGAGTCCCAAAAAAGTAGACACTGCAGAAATAACTGCTCCAAGCATCAATCCAATAATCGGGACAATTAAAGACGAACGAAGTTTAACTCTTCTTAAAAATAAAAAGAAAATCATAGTTCCTATAAAAGAAAAAATGATTGCACCAGTCATTCTTTGCACTAAAGTCGGGGCAGGGAATAATAAATATACAAAAAGCAGGCCTAAGCCTGACCATTCAATAGTCCCCGTTGTAGTAGGTTCAACAAAACGATTCTGTGTAATAAGTTGCATGACGAGCCCTGCCATCGCCATTGCAGCTCCAGTAAGCATTAATGCAACTGTTCTCGGAACACGAGTTATGAAAAACATCTCCATTCCGTCCTCTTGTCCACGTATATCATAAACTCCAGTAAACAGTGATATAATCCCTAAAATTATAACAACTATAATCGCTATTATAAAAGATTTTGTCCATAATTTATTGTGATTATAAAACTGGGGTTGAGAAATATTCTCAACCCTAGAAATTATATTTTTTGACACTGTTTCGTACTCCTTTACACTACTTAGCTAAAGTTTTTGCAAGATTTCCAAACAACTCTATATAAGTCTGAATTGATTCATTTGTGTAAGTATCTTCTGGTGCATAAACAACTTGTTTTTTAGAAACAGCAGTTGTGTTTTGAAGAGCTGGTGATTTAGAAATAACATCCTTAGCAGGTGTTGAAGTAGCTGCATCAGATGTTGCAGCATCACGATCTAATACGAAAAGCCAATCAGGATTTGTTTGTGCAATAGCTTCAACAGAAACGTCATCACCTTTATGACCTGCAGTAGAATTTGAAACTTCTAGTGCTGGAACCCAACCGAAAATTTCATACATTGGTCCCCAAACACGACCAGAATGTGGAGCAGCAAAACCAATATTCCCACCAGTAACGATAACACTCATAACTTTATCTTTCCCGTTATAAGCAGATTTTGCAGTTTCAATAGATTTATCAAAATCAGCCACTAATTTTTTAGCTTCTTTATCTTTATCAAAGATTTTCCCTAAAGTAATTGTAGAATCTTTAAGTCCTTTTACTAAGTTTTTCCCAGGCGTAGTAGATTTCTCAGAAACATCAAAATTAAGATCAATAACAGCTGCTTTTGGCACTAATTTTTTGATCTCTTCGTAATGATCAGCAAATCTTTGACCAACGATTACAAGGTCAGGGTTTGCAGCTGCAATAATTTCTAGATTTGGTTCACGGTGATTCCCAATATTTTGAACTTTTTCATCCTTTTTATATGCTGAATCAGCAGGCATGATATCCTTTGGAGCAGCCGCTAATTTAATTCCCCAATCAGATAAAGTTTCAAAAGTTCTGTTATCCAAAGCAACTACATTCTTTGGGTTTACAGGGACTTTAACAGTTCCATGAGCATCAGTGATTTCAACCGTTTTTGGCTTATCACTACCATTATCTTTATTATTAGCCTTCGAAGTTTCTTTACTTGAATCTGAGCAAGCTACTAACATTAAAGTGAAAACTGCTAGAATACTCACTAATTTTAAAAGCATAGATTTTTTCATATGTATACTCCTTATAGTGTGATTTATTTCGAAAATGATGACATCCATAGATTGAATTAGAAGGTAACTTTTATTCAATTGAATCGCTATTGATAATCATTTTCATTTGAACATCCTGTTAATTAGTATAGTCATTAATTCTGTGAAAATCTTGTGAATGGTGTGAATTCATAAAATCAGGCATAAAAAGTAATATGTGACGTCAGGCGTGTTGATTAACCATGATTTCCTCTACAAAACACGCTCATTAATAGCTAATATTTTCATAATCCATTTTTTTACGTCTTTTAATACTTCTAAGAAACTATTTGATTATCACATTTAATAAAAAAACGAGTAAAACGGAATGAAATAGTTTTACTCGTTTTTTATTATCTTATTTTTATCAGTCAATCATTGAATAGCCTCTGCCATGTATCGTTTGAATATATCTGTCTTTCTTCTCGCACTTTAACTTTTTTCTTACATACCCAATATATAAATCTACTACATTTGGATTTACTACTACGTTATATCCCCAAACTTGATTCAAAAGCATCTCACGGCTCAATATTGTGTTTTTGTTTTTAATTAAAAATACAAGTAAATCATACTCGCGCTTAGTAAGTGAGAGATTTTCGCCACCTTTTTTCACAATATTGCTAGATGCATCAACAAAGAGATCTTTAAACTGAAAAAAATTCATCTCATTTTGCTGGATATAGTCACTTCTCCTTAAAATTGCTTGAACCCTTGCTACTAATTCTTCTTTCACAAATGGTTTTCTTATATAATCATCTGCTCCTGCTTGTAGCCCTGCTATGCAATCCTTACTAGAAATATTGTCGGTCACAATAATGATCGGTGTCGTTTTAACAAGTCGTATTTGTCTGCAAATTTCTGGTCCCGATATACTTAATGAGTCCCAATCCAATATGATAATATCCCAATCTTGTTCATATATTATATTTAAACCTTGGTTTTCATTGTGAAGTTTTAAAATGAAATAGCCTTCTTGCGTTAGACCGCTTACAATTTTCTTTGCTGAAGACCGTTCATTTTTAATCACCAACACCTGCTTCACCGATGGTTCACCTCTACTTCAATATAACTTATTTAGATAAAAAATTATCCCCAAAAAACAATTTAAGATTTATAAATTTAAAACCCCTAATTAATCCACTAAAACAGTTTATTAGGAGAACTCTATATAATCTTACAATAGGTATGGATAAAAACACAAAACATATGAAGATTCAAATAAAGCGAAGTGTTAATTAAATAGAGATGTTCATCCCCCACTGCTTATGAGTCCTCACCAATCAGGCTTTTACTGGATAAAATTGTGATAGTTAAGGGATAACACACAAGATGCATTGATGATGTAATTGAAAGAACCAAGAAATTAGATACATTCTATTTTTAGAACCATAACTTTGCCACAAACAAAAAGAACCATAACCTCGCCAACCTGGCAAAATTATGGTTCATATCACAAAAATAAAAAAACCACCAAATATGTATTGGTGGAGACGGTGGGAGTCGAACCCACGTCCAAAAATATCGGCACTTAAGCTTCTACGAGTGTAGTCGATATATTAGCATTTCGCAAACTCTTCGGCCTATCGACAGGCTTCCAAGTTGCTAGTCTGATTGTTCTCTTCCTTCGCCCTCAGACGGCGAACTCCGGCGTAGTCCACTTAGTTTGAGTCCCTTACCCTACCACATGGACGATGGAGGGAGGAACCTTTAGTGCAATTAAGCAGCTAAAGAAAGATTGTTTTGTTTGCCAATTATAGGCTTTGACGTTTTAACGAGGCCGATCCCCTCGACTCGCAACCTAAGCTCGAACTATCCCTGTCGAATCCGTAACGTCCCCATGATAAAAATGGAGCATACGAAGAAAATATCGTGATAGCTACTAAGAGCTGTTTTTCAATGTGCAATAACCTTACATAAGTTATTATATCATACGCGCGCCGTTTTACAAATGTAAATATCTGTATTACATCTTTTGGCGATCACGGAACACGCGTGCAATTTCACGTTTCGCTTCTTTCTCTTTTAAATCATGACGTTTATCATATTGTTTCTTACCTTTTGCTAAACCAAGTGCCATCTTTGCAAATCCATTTTTCAAATAGATTCTAAGTGGAACTAATGCGTAACCTGTTTCTTTTGCAGCTCCCGCTAGTTTATCAATTTCTTTTTTATGAAGAAGTAATTTTCTCGTGCGAAGCGGATCATGGTTGAAACGATTCCCTTGCTCGTACGTATTAATATGCATATTATGAACCCATACTTCACCATTATGTATACGTGCAAACGCATCTTTCAAGTTCACGCGACCAGCGCGAATCGACTTAATTTCCGTTCCTTGAAGGACAAGCCCTGCTTCGTATGTTTCTTCGATGAAATAATCATGAAATGCTTTTTTATTTTGTGCAATAACCTTACCTGTACCTTTTGGCATATAACGTCCCTCCTCTATTTTTACTATTGTAACAAATGTAAACAAAAAGCGAAAGTGGCTCGTTCAGAATGTGAGGTGGATGGAGCTTCTGACCTTGAGGCGCCCTTTGCCTCTGGGGAAGAAGCGAAGTCGCCAAACATTCTAGCCACTGTAGCTGGATTACACAAAAAGCGAAAGTAGCTCGCTCAGAATCTTTGGACATTGGAACTCCCGACAGAGAAGCGCTTTTTGCTTCGTTCGAGGGAGTGAAATGACCAATAAAAAGAAAAACGGCCCCGCTTTTCATCAAAGCGAAGCCACTCTTTTCTTACTTACGCTTTTTCTTTTTCTTCTTGAATCCTGGTACGTTTTCAAAGAATCCTTTTTTCTTCTTGCCATTACCATCTTTTTTCCCTGGCTGACTAGCGGACGTGGATGCTGATGCGGATCCTCTTCCTGTGCTGTTACCTTTGCCACCACGGTCAAATTTTCTACCTGTACCGCGTTCGCCGCCGCGCTCATTACTGCGCTCGCTACGTCCACCCCGTTTCTTTCTGCCTGTTCTTGGCTGTTCGATAACGACTGGACGATCTTTGAACTTACGGCGAGGTGTACCTTTCATGCCAACGATTTCAAAGTCAATTGCGCGCTCGTCTTTGTTTACGTTAATAACACGAATTGTAATTTCGTCACCGATGCGGAATACGTTACCTGTACGTTCTCCGATCATTGCGAAATGCTTCTCGTCGTAACGGTAGTAATCATCCGTTAAGTAACTAACATGTACAAGACCTTCAATTGTATTTGGAAGCTCTACGAATAAACCGAAGTTTGTTACAGAGCTAATCATACCGTCATACTCTTCACCGATCTTATCGACCATATACTCTGCTTTTTTCATTTCGTCTGTTTCACGCTCTGCTTCAACAGCACGACGTTCCATATTAGAAGAGTGCTCTGCAATCTCTGGTAAGTTTTCACGCCATTTCGCTTGTGTTTCACTGTCGACTTTACCGTTAATGACGTATTCACGAATCAATCTATGAACGATCGTATCTGGATAACGACGAATCGGCGATGTGAAATGCGTGTAGAACTCAGTTGATAAGCCGAAATGTCCTAAGCTTTCCGAATCGTAACGTGCTTGCTTCATAGAACGAAGCATAACCGTTGAAATTACTACTTCTTCAGGCTGTCCTTGAACCATTTCAAGAATTTGTTGCAATGCACGAGGATGTACTTCATTCGCACGTCCTTTTACCGCATATCCGAAGTTCGTTACAAACTCGAAGAATCGCTCTAACTTATCTTCTTTCGGATCTTCATGGACACGGTACATGAATGGTACGTTCATCCAGTGGAAGTGTTCTGCTACGGTTTCGTTCGCAACAAGCATAAATTCTTCAATTAACTTTTCTGATACAGAACGATCACGCATTACAACATCAGTCGGTTTTCCTTCTTCATCTACTAATACTTTTGCTTCTTTAAAGTCAAAGTCGATTGCACCACGGCGCATACGCTTTTCACGTAAAATTTGTGCCAATTGGCCCATCTCTTTAAACATTGGTACTAACGGTTCATAGCGCTTGATTAACTCTTCGTCCTCATCTTCTAAAATGCTTCTTACGTCAGCATATGTCATACGCTCTGTCGTTTTAATCACACTTTGGAAAATCTCGTGTTTGACAACATCACCTAAGTTGTTGATTTCCATTTCACAAGACAGTGTCAGACGGTCTACTTTCGGATTTAATGAACAAATACCGTTAGATAGACGATGTGGAATCATTGGAATTACACGATCAACAAGATATACACTCGTCGCTCTTTCCGCTGCTTCAACATCAATTGGAGAACCTTCTTCAACGTAATGACTTACATCCGCAATATGAACACCAAGCTTGTAATTACCGTTCTCAAGCTTCGTTACTGTAACAGCATCATCTAAGTCCTTCGCGTCTGCACCATCAATCGTTACAATCATTTGGTCACGTAAATCACGGCGATCTTTCAAGTCTTCTTCTGAAATCGTTTCTGGTACACTGTTTGCATGCTCCATCACTTCCTCAGGAAATGCTAAAGGTAAATGATGTTTATGGATGACCGATAAAATATCTACTCCTGGATCATTTTTATGACCTAAAATTTGAATAACTTCACCTTCCGCACTTAAACGATTCTCTGGATAGCTCGTAATTTTAACAACTACTTTATGGCCTTCTACAGCACCCATGGATGCGCTTTTCAAGATGAAAATATCACTTGTCCAACGCTTATTGTCAGGTATAACAAACCCAAAGTTTTTCGATTCTGTATATGTACCAACTAGTTCTTTCGTTCCACGTTCTAAAATGCGTACAATTGAACCTTCTTGACGTGAACCACTTGATTGTGAACTTAGGCGTGCTAATACTGTATCACCGTGAAGTGCACCGTTTAATTCTGTAGGAGGAATGAAAAGATCATCATCTCCCGTTTTCTTCTCTTCTGGCACAACGAAAGCAAAGCCACGCGCATGTCCAATTAACTTACCACGCACTAAATTCATCTTTTCAGGAAGACCATAACGATTGCTACGTGTACGAATAACAAGTCCCTTCTCTTCCATCATTACAAGTGCCTTTACAAAATCTTTAAAGCCCTCAGAACCTTCAATTCCAAATGCCTCTTCTAACTCTTGTATCGTTAACGGTTTATACGCTTCTTCTCTCATAAATAATAACAACTTATCAATATTTTCTTGTATGATTTCTTCCAAGCAAAAATACCTCCTTTAAACCCTTATATTATTTAGTGTATCCGAAAGATGGGGGATGTATAAAGCGAAAATTCAATACTCCCCTAATGATTTTTTTACAGTTTCCATAAAAATTTCCTTATGAAAAAAAGAGGCAACTAGATCTTACCAATCTAGTTGCTCCAAGAAGTTATATACATCCTCATGTAGCTCGTCACGTTGCTTATCAAGTGTAATGACATGCGTAGAGTCTTCATACCATTTAATGTCCTTTAACGTTGATTCTACACCGTTATAAATAATGTTAGCACTATCCGTATTAATCATTTCATCATGACGCGCTTGTACAACAAACGTCGGTGCATAAATCATATCAACATTATTACGTACATCAGCAATTAGCTCTTGTAATGCTTTTAATGTATTCATCGGTGTCTGTTGGAATTCCAACATTTCTTGTTCAATTTGCTCTGGTGATTTTTGCTCACGCTTTTTATATTCGCGAGCATATGCCAATATACCTTGGTACATTGTTTCTTCACTCTTAATATACATCGGTGCACACATTGGTACCACACCTAAAACAGGGATTGTATATGCTAATTTCAGAGAAAATACTCCGCCTAGTGACAAACCAACGACAGCAATTTTCTCAAAGCCTTTATCTTTTAAAAGCTGATATGCCTCCGTTACATCTTGCCACCAATCTGTAGGACCTGTATGAACAAGTTCTTCTGGTGGTACGCCGTGTCCTTTATAAATTGGCGCATGACAAGTATAGCCTTTCTTTTCTAAGAAACGCCCTAACATACGTACATCAGCTGAGTTTCCTGTGAATCCATGTAGTAATAAAACAGCGCGGTCTCCACCCTCAAATGTAAATGGTTTCGGAGATGCTAATTTCATCATGTACTTCTCCTCTTTCTCTTCTGTAATCTAGTCGTATTCTTTCTATATCTTAGTGTACCATATTTATATTTCTATAATCTAATTAGAAACTTTTTTCAAATAACAAAATAAAAAAAGAAGAACCATTAGTACAAACTACTAACGCTTCTTCTTTCAATTCTATAAGTTTAAGTACGTAACAGCAATTGTTAATACAAAGAACAATACAGCTAAAACAATTGTAATACGGTTTAATACCGCTTCAATTCCACGTGCTTTTTGCTTACCAAATAATTGCTCTGCACCGCCGGAAATTGCACCTGAAAGGCCTGAGCTATTACTAGACTGCATAAGTACCATAACAATCATTAAAATCGATACAATAATAAGTAAAACGGATAATAACGTATGCACTTGGCGTACCTCCTACAAAGATTCAGTTATTTTAACTGTAGCATAAATCCTATAGAAAAGCGAGAGCTATAGAGTCGCTCTCGCTTTTCTTCTATTACATAAACATCATTGCAAATAACGGTCCGAGCAAACATGTCAAAATTGCTGTTAATGTCATTGTTACCGATCCAATAACACCTTCATGTTCGTTATTTTTCATTGCTCTCATAACACCCATAATATGAGAAGCACATCCAAATCCGATACCTTTACCAACCGAGTTTGTAACGCGGCTCCATTTTAATAAAATTGGACCTGTAATCGTTCCAGTAATACCTGCGATAACTACGAATGCCGCTGTTAAGGATGGAACACCACCAACTTGTTCAGAAACGCTCATCGCAACCGGCATTGTCACTGATTTTGGTAATGAAGATAAAATTAAACTTTTATCTGTTCCCATAAGTGAGGCAATAGCAAAATCACTCGCAATCGCAACTGTTGTACCTACTAATACTCCGCCCGCAATCGGTACAACATATTTTTGCAGCACATGACGTTGTTTGTAAAGCGGGATTGCAAATGCTACAACACCTGGTCCAAGTAACTTCGCAATCCAGCCACCACCGCTTTCCATATAATGTTGATATGGTATATCAAGCACAATAAATAAGAAAGCCATTAATCCTGTCGCTACAAGCATTGGAATAGTAAATGGTGTTGGAAATAATTGATAGATTTTTTTAGATAATTGATATAATAGCACCGTAAAAAGAACCCAACCGATTCCGGTTAATATTTGACTCATCACGACTCTCTTTCCTTTCTATTCGCAAGATATTGCCCTGTATGTCCTGCGACAATGATAATTAAAAACGTACTCGCTACAACTGTAATGAAAAGAGAAATTCCTTTACTCATAAAAAAAGCACCGTAATTCATTAAGCCAAGCGTTGGCGGAATTAATAAAAACGGCATAATAGCGACGAGTGTTTCCGCTCCTAAATCAAACCATTTCACTGGAAGTACTTTTAGGCTAAGTAAAACAAGTAAAAGAAACATCCCAATCAAGCTTCCTGGAATTGGAATATTCAACATTTCTTGCACCCAAGTTCCAACCATATAAAACACATAAAGAGCAGCAATTTGGACAAGGATCTTTGTAAATTTCATGTTCATCATCCCTCATGTTTATACGATCTTCTGTTAATATCTTTATCATAGTATAAATTGTAAAAAGCTGCAATTTATCAACTTGACAGCAAAAACAGCCTATGTTATACGCTTACAACCTTGATATGACTGCATTTCCAAACAAAAATTACGTCAAAAACATTGACCTAATATAAAAAGTTTTTATTTTCTGAATTTCCGATACTATTATTTCAATAAAATAATCTTTTTATCCTTAAACTTACATATATATAAAGTGAAACTTTAATCAATGAGGGTGTCCTCATCCCTATTGATTATTAGCCCTCACCAAGCAAGTTTGTACGGGATAAACAAGATAGGTGGTGAACATATGCCCAAAAAAGTTCTTATTTTTTGTGATCCTGGAATCGATGATACGATGGCTCTCCTCTTAGCATTCTTTATCGATGAAATAGAAATAGTCGGTATCGTTGCTGATTACGGCAATGTTCCAAAAAAAATGGCCGTAGAAAATGCTCATTTTCTTACAAACGAAGTAGAGGGTAGAAATATCAAAATCTTTGGTGGATCAGAACGGCCAATTACTGGTGCCCCTCCTGCTTTTTTTACAGATGTACACGGGAAACAGGGACTCGGCCCAATTATTCCAAAGGAGAATGTGACTAACGAAGAAATGGAGAATTTTTTTGAAGTTATTCCTCTTATTGAACAGTATAAAGATGAATTAATCATCGTAAGTTTAGGAAGACTTACCTCCCTAGCAATTTTATTTATCGTATGTAAACAATTAATGGAGCAAATTAAATCTTTCTACGTAATGGGCGGTGCTTTTCTCCATCCTGGTAATGTTACCCCTATTTCCGAAGCAAACTTTTATGGCGATCCTACTGCCGCTAATATAGTCCTTCAATCCGCAACTAACATGTACATATACCCATTAAACGTCACCCAATACTCCATCATTACACCAGAAATGGCCGAATACATCGAGGCAAAAGGAAAAGCTCCACTTGTCAAACCGTTATTCGATCACTATTACTACGGATATTATAAAGACGCCCTACCACATTTAAAGGGCAGCCCCTTCCATGACACAATACCAATACTCGCTTTACTTGATAACGCTATGTTTACATATCACAAATCACCTATCGTTGTCATGACAGAATCTTATGCACAGGGGGCAAGTATTGGAGAATTTCGCTCTTTAGGAGAATCTAAACCATTTATTGATTGGCCGAGTCATCAAATAGCAATTGATTTTGATTATAATCGCTTCTTCAAACATTTCATGTCATTTATGACGGGCGAACAATTTTAGCATAAAAAAACAGACCGTGATTTCTCACGGTCTGTCGTTTATTTTCTACAATTATCGTTTGATGTTATAGAAAGATTTGATACCATCGTAAACAGCGATTTCGCCTAATTCGTCTTCGATGCGTAATAATTGGTTGTACTTAGCAATACGGTCAGTACGGCTCATAGAACCAGTTTTGATTTGGCCAGCGTTAGTTGCAACTGCGATGTCAGCGATTGTAGCATCTTCAGTTTCACCAGAACGGTGAGATACAACTGCTGTGTAACCAGCACGTTTAGCCATTTCGATAGCTTCGAAAGTCTCAGTTAAAGTACCGATTTGGTTAACTTTAATTAAGATTGAGTTAGAGATACCTTTTTCGATACCTTCAGCAAGTTTTTGAGTGTTAGTTACGAATAAATCGTCACCAACTAATTGTACTTTATCACCGATACGCTCAGTTAATAATTTGTGACCATCCCAGTCGTTTTCGTCTAAACCATCTTCGATAGAGATGATTGGGAAGTCTTTGCAAAGCTCTTCGTAGAAATCAACCATTTCTGCAGAAGTTAAGCCAGTACGGCCTTCGCCTGCAAGGTCATATTTACCAGTTTCTTTGTTGTAGAACTCAGAAGAAGCAACGTCCATTCCTAAGAATACGTTCTCGCCAGCTTTGTAACCAGCTTTTTCGATAGCTTCGATGATTACTTCTAGAGCTTCACGGTTAGAACCAAGGTTTGGAGCGAATCCACCTTCGTCACCTACTGCCGTATTAAGACCTTTGTCATGTAATACAGCTTTAAGTGCATGGAATACTTCAGCACCCATACGGATTGATTCTTTGAATGTTGGAGCACCAACTGGTAAGATCATGAACTCTTGGAAGTCTACGTTGTTATCAGCGTGAGAACCACCGTTGATGATGTTCATCATTGGAGTTGGTAATTGTTTTGCATTGAATCCACCAAGGTAACGGTATAATGGAAGACCTACGAAGTCAGCTGCTGCATGAGCTACTGCCATAGATACACCAAGGATAGCGTTAGCGCCTAGTTTACCTTTGTTTGGAGTGCCATCTAATTCGATCATAGCACGGTCGATACCAGCTTGGTCAGTTACATCGAAACCAGCGATTTCTGGAGCGATAATTTCGTTAACGTTGTTTACTGCGTTAATAACACCTTTACCAAGGTAACGAGATTTGTCACCGTCACGTAATTCTACTGCTTCGTGCTCACCAGTAGATGCACCACTTGGTACGATAGCGCGTCCGAAAGCGCCGCTTTCTGTGTAAACTTCTACTTCTACAGTTGGGTTACCACGAGAGTCAAGGACTTCGCGAGCATAAACATCAATAATTGTTGACATAATAAATTCTCTCCTTTTTATATAAGCAAATTATTTAATAATTGTTTTACCTGTCATTTCTTTCGGTTGTTCCACATTTAAAAGTGTAAGCATTGTTGGGGCGATATCTCCTAAAATACCACCTTCACGAAGCTCTACATCATTTTTTGTAACGATGAAAGGAACCGGGTTAGTTGTATGAGCTGTCATAGGCCCGCCATCAGCAGTTAACTCCTGATCAGCATTACCATGGTCAGCAGTAATAAGTGCTACACCATCTTTTGCAAGAATCGCTTCTACAACTTTTCCTAAACATTCGTCAGTTGCTTCTACTGCTTTAATTGTTGGTTCCATCATCCCAGAATGGCCAACCATATCACAGTTCGCAAAGTTAAGAATGATAACATCATGTTTATCATTTTCGATTTCATTTACTAAAGCGTCCGTTACTTCGTAAATGCTCATTTCAGGTTTCAAATCATACGTTGCAACCTTTGGTGAGTTAATTAAGATACGCTCTTCTCCTGGGAATTCAGCCTCACGACCACCGCTAAAGAAGAATGTAACGTGCGGATACTTTTCAGTTTCCGCGATGCGAAGTTGCTTTAATCCCGCTTGCGCAACAACTTCACCTAAAGTGTTATCAAGGTTCATTGGCTTAAATGCCACGTAACCATCTACAGTTTCACTGAAGTGTGTCATACAAACGAATTCAGGAATGTGAGGTACTTTTTCACCACGATCGAACTCACGGAAGTCTTCGTTTGTAAATACACGAGCAATTTGAATTGCACGGTCTGGACGGAAGTTATAGAAAATAACTGCATCATCATCATTGATTGTTGCAACTGGCGTGTTATCTTCGTTAACAATTACAGACGGCAATACGAATTCATCATAGATACCGTTCGCATAAGAGTCTTCTACACACTCTTCTGCTGATTTATAAGTAGGGCCTTCACCATTCACCATAGCACTGTAACATTTTTCTACGCGATCCCAACGCTTGTCACGGTCCATGGAGTAATAACGACCAGAGATAGTCGCGAATTGTCCTACACCTGTTTCTTTAATTACTTCATTTGTTGCATCGATATAACCTTTTGCTGTTTGTGGTCCAACATCGCGGCCATCTAAGAACGCATGG
The DNA here is from genome assembly GCF_002073415.2 of Bacillus sp. FDAARGOS_235. NCBI lineage: Bacteria > Bacillati > Bacillota > Bacilli > Caryophanales > Bacillaceae > Bacillus > Bacillus sp. FDAARGOS_235. The sequence continues at coordinate 3,302,495 of NZ_CP020437.2, read as the reverse complement.
ATATAAACTTTCTCCACGCCTTCTTTTGCTGCTAAGCGAAGAAGAGCAAACATATGGTTCATGTGACTGTGCACACCACCGTCAGAAAGTAAACCGAATAAATGAAGAGCAGTACCTTTTTCTTTCACGCTTTTAATTGCATTTTGGAATGTTTCGTTCTGATCGAACTCACCTTCACGAATTGCAACGTTTACGCGTGTTAAGCTTTGGTATACGATGCGGCCAGCACCGATATTTAAGTGACCAACCTCAGAGTTACCCATTTGACCTTCTGGAAGACCTACTTCCTCACCACAAGCTGTAAGCGTTGTATGAGGGAATTTGTTCCAGTAACCATCAAAATTAGGTTTCTTAGCTTGTGCTACAGCATTCCCATGAGTTTCTTCACGAAGTCCGAAACCGTCAAGAATGATTAAAGCTGTTGGCTTTCTCATTTTACCGCCCCCAGAAGACCTAAGAACGAAGCAGGCTCTAAGCTAGCACCGCCAACTAAAGCGCCGTCGATGTCAGATTGTGCCATATACTCTTTAATGTTTTCTGGTTTTACGCTACCGCCGTATTGAATACGAACAGCTTCTGCAGCTTCTGGAGAAACAGCTTCTGCAACAACTTTACGGATGTGCGCACATACTTCGTTTGCATCTGCAGAAGAAGATGATTTACCTGTACCGATAGCCCATATTGGCTCATAAGCGATAACAGTTGCTTTAACTTGCTCTTCTGTTAAACCTGCAAGTGCTTTTGTCACTTGACCTGCTACTAGATCAAATGTTTTTCCGCTTTCGCGCTCTTCTAAAGTCTCACCACAACATACGATTGGTGTTAAACCATGTTCAAATGCTGCAAGAGTCTTTTTGTTTACTGATTCGTCTGTTTCAGCAAACATTTCACGACGCTCAGAGTGGCCAAGTACTACGTAGCCTACTTTTAAGTCGCTAAGTGCTACTGGGCTAATTTCGCCAGTGAATGCACCATTTTTTTCGAAGTGCATGTTTTGTGCACCTACTTGTAAGTCAGTTCCTTCAGTTGCTGCTACTAAGCGCTCTAAGAATAGAGCTGGAGAGCAAACTACTGCATCAACAGCTGAAGCTGCTGGGATTTGACCTTTAACTTCCTCTACGAAGCTAACTGCTTCAGATAGAGTTTTATTCATTTTCCAGTTACCTGCGATAATTGGTTTACGCATGCTTTGCACCGTCCTTTTTCTTTGGCTGCTACTTATTTGTCGTTAAGACAAACTACACCTGGAAGCTCTTTACCTTCCATGAATTCTAATGACGCACCGCCGCCAGTAGAAATGTGGCTCATTTTATCAGCCATACCGAATTTTTCAACAGCTGCTGCAGAGTCACCACCGCCGATAACAGAGTATGTATCTTCTGCATCTGCTAATGCTTGTCCTACTGCTTTTGTACCTTCTGCGAATGGAGTCATTTCGAATACACCCATTGGTCCATTCCATACAACAAGCTTAGAGTTTTTAATTACATCTGCATAAATTTCACGTGTTTTAGGACCGATGTCCACACCTTCCCATGTAGAAGGAATAGAGTCGATACCAACGATTTGAGTTGTTGCAGTTTCAGAGAATTCCTCTGTGATTACAACATCAACTGGCATGTAGAAGTTTACGCCTTTTTCTTTTGCAAGTTGCATAAATTCTTTAGCTAGTTCGATCTTGTCGTCTTCACATAGAGATAGACCAATTTCATGACCTAAAGCTTTAACGAATGTGTAAGCAAGTCCGCCACCGATGATTAAGTTATCTACTTTGTCTAATAGATGACGAATTACACCGATTTTATCTTTTACTTTCGCACCACCAATGATAGCTGTGAATGGACGTTCTGGGTTAGAAAGTGCTTTACCAAGTACATCTAACTCTTTTTCCATTAATAAACCAGATACTGCTGGTAGGTAGTCTGCGATTCCTGCTGTAGAAGCGTGAGCACGGTGAGCTGCACCGAATGCATCGTTTACGAAGATGTCAGCAAGAGCTGCAAATTCTTTCGCAAGTTCTGCATCGTTCTTTTCTTCGCCGGCATAGAAACGTACGTTTTCAAGAACTAATACGTCGCCTTCGTTCATTGCTGCAACCATTTCTTGTGCAACTGGTCCGAATGCTTCGTCTGCTTTTTTAACATCTTTACCAAGAAGCTCGCCTAAACGTGCTGCTACTGGAGTAAGACGTAATTCTTCTACTGCTTGACCTTTTGGACGGCCTAAGTGGCTTGCTAAAATAACTTTCGCACCTTGCTCTACTAAATATTGAATTGTAGGAAGAGCTGCACGGATACGAGTTTCATCTGTAATTTTGCCTTCTTTCATAGGTACGTTGAAATCAACGCGGCAAAATACACGCTTACCTTTTAAATCTACGTCACGAATTGATTTTTTGTTCATTGGATTTCCCTCCGACTACTAGTTAGGATTGACAAAACCCATTCAAAAGCTTAACACATTTGCTTCTAAAACGAAAGAAGAGAGAGAGGGAACAAACCCTCTCCCTCGTTTTGTCATTGATTGCTTATATACTTAAGAATTAAAGACCTTTAGAAGTCATGTATGCAGCTAGGTCTACTACGCGGTTAGAGTAACCAGTTTCGTTATCGTACCAAGAAAGTACTTTAACCATGTTACCTTCCATTACCATTGTAGATAATGCATCGATTGTAGAAGAAGCTGTACATCCGTTATAGTCGATAGATACTAATGGCTCTTCGCTGTATCCAAGGATACCTTTTAATTCGCCTTCAGCTGCTGCTTTGAATGCTGCGTTTACATCTTCAACTGTTACTTCTTTGTCAAGTTCAACAACTAAGTCAACAAGAGAAACGTTAGCAGTTGGAACACGTACAGCGCCACCGTTTAATTTACCTTTAAGTTCTGGTAATACTAATGCTACAGCTTTAGCAGCACCAGTAGATGTTGGGATCATGTTTTCAGCTGCTGCACGAGCACGACGTAAATCTTTGTGTGGTAAGTCTAAGATTTGTTGGTCGTTAGTGTAAGAGTGAATTGTTGTCATCATTCCGCGTTTTACGCCGAATTTTTCGTTTAATACTTTAGCGAATGGAGCTAGACAGTTTGTAGTACAAGAAGCGTTAGATACTACATTGTGGTTAGCTGCATCGTATTGTTCGTGGTTAACACCCATAACTACAGTGATATCTTCGTCAGAAGCTGGAGCTGAGATGATAACTTTCTTAACTGATCCACCTAAGTGTTTCTCAGCGTCTGATTTTTTAGTGAAACGGCCAGTAGATTCTACTACTACTTCTACTCCGTAGTCGCTCCATGGTAATTGAGCTGGGTCACGCTCAGCGATAACTTTAATTTCTTTACCGTTAACAACGATGCTGTTTTCGTTAGCAGATACTTCTGCATTTAAAGTTCCGTGAACTGTGTCATATTTTAAAAGGTGAGCTAATGTTTTAGCATCTGTTAAGTCGTTGATTGCTACTACTTCTACCTCAGAGTTGTTAAGAGCTGCGCGGAATACGTTACGTCCGATACGTCCAAATCCATTAATACCAATTTTAGTCATTTGAATTTCCTCCTTGGGGGATTATATTAAAGGGTAATACCCTTTGTTAATTGTTTTGCTGCACCTTCATCTGTAATTAGAATTGAAGTGTGCCCTTGCTTTATTACAGCCTGTATTGCCTTTGCCTTTGAAGAACCTCCAGCGACTGCAACAACGTGAGATACATTTTGTAAATCTTCAAGTTGCATACCAACTGTTCTTACTTTATGAACAACATTTCCTTGTTCATTAAAGTAGTAACCGAAAGCTTCGCCAACTGCTTCGTTTGCTTGAATCTTTAACCAATCTGCTTCCGAAGTACTTCTGCGACGTGCCATTGTTAACGCATCACCGATTCCATGAATGACGATATTGGAAGATCGAATCAACTCAAGAACTTCTTTCACGGAGGGCTCTGTCACAATAGACGCATATGCTTCGCTACTAACATGGTCTGGAACATACAATAAGCGATAATTACTCATCGTATTTTGCGCCATCTTGGCACAAATGGTATTGGCTTCTAATTCAACACCTTCTCCAATTCCACCACGTGCTGGGACAAATAGCATATGTAAATCTTTGCAATCAAGTTGCATCATGTCCGCAGCAGCAGCTAGCGTAGTTCCTCCAGCCACAGCAACGATATTATTCGCTGTCAGACGGTCTTTTATACAAGTCACACAAGCACGGCCCATCTCCAGTTTGACCCACGGCGATTCATCACTATCACCAGGGACAACGAAAACTTCATCCAAGTCTAATGTTTCCTTAAGTTGCTTTTCTAAAACCTTTAACCCGGAAATTTCTTTCATAAAGTCTTCCAAAGCAAGAACTAAAGCTGTTCCTTCTTCTGTCAAAGTCATTCCAGAAGAAGCGACGTGAACTAAGTTTTGTTCTTTCAAAACTTGAACTTCACTTCGCAATACTCGTTCTGTCATACCGAGACTTGCTGATAAGTTTCTTCTTCCAATCGGCTGCATGAGCCTAATGTATTGAAGAATTTGCATTCTCGTTTGCATAACAGGTAGCAGATCAGGTAATAATTTTTTTGTGTTCTGAATCCATGAGCGCATATCTTTTCTCCTCACTACATTGGTTCATTTTCCCCTCGTGGTCACTTTACGTCCCGTAGTGACATTTTGTGTCCCACATAGGTTAAAAAAATAATCCCTGCTACGTGTATTATTGTAACAGGAGATAGAAACTTATTCAACTCTTAACTGCATTCTTTATATAGTTTATTATGACACCTTTGTGAATGTTACCATATTCTACTTGTTTTCCGCCTATTTCTACAACCGGAATCATTAAATGATATTTTTCTAAAAGGTCATTATCTTCATATATATCTATTTCCTTGATTTGAAAAGAATATTCACATTGTACTTCTTGTAAAACTTGTTTCGCCTGCACGCAAAGACCACAATCTACTTTTGTATATAGTACAACTTTCATCTTCTTCACCTATCCGATCGTTTTTCGTAATGATGAAGCTGGGATATGCATTTGTTCTCTATACTTCGCCACTGTTCTTCGAGAAATAACAATTTCATGCTCTTCTTCTAATAATTTTGAAATCTTTTGATCTGAGAGTGGCTTTTTCTTGTTCTCTGCTTCCACAAGCGTTTGAATAAACTGTTTCACTCGCTTCGTTGAAACTGCCTCATCCTCTGTCGTCGAAACTGCATTACTAAAGAACGATTTCATCTCAAATAAACCGTGTGGTGTTTGCACATACTTATTTCTTGTTGCACGACTAATCGTAGACTCATGCACACTTAGCTCTTCCGCCACCTCTTTTAAAGCGAGTGGCTTCAAATACGCTGGACCTTCCCAAAAGAAATCACGTTGTTTTTCCATAATAATCGTCATCACTTGCAGAAGTGTTTGTTTTCTCTGTTTCAAACTGCGCATAATCCATTGCACATGCTGATACTTTTCTGAAACGTAAGATGCTACTTCACTTTCACTATTATTAAGAAGTGCACTGTACTCAGAGTGAATTTCAATTCTCGGCATATTTCTCTCATTCATCTGTAAAACGAGGCGATCGCCTTCTTTTTTCACTGCCATGTCAGGCACAATATACAGTGGTTTATCCGAAGAATACGCAAGGCCTGGTTTCGGCTGCAATGATGTAATACAGTTCACCGCCGATTGTAATTCTTCATTACTACACTTCAGCACATGAACGAGCTTTCGCCAATCCTTCTTCACGAAATAAGCAAAGTGCTCCTCTACAATATCTTCCGCTAATCCATCCCTTCTTTGTAAGCGCTTCAATTGTAAAATTAGACATTCCTGAATATTACGTGCTCCTACCCCTGCTGGCTCAAGTGATTGGACAATCTCTACAGAGCGATCGACTACATGAAGCGGTGCAGAAAGGAGATCTGCTAACTCTTCATTCGTTTCTTGTAAATACCCATTTCCATCCATGTTCATAATAATGAAAGAAGCTACTTTTCGCTCTTCTTCTTCTATTTTATAATACTGTATTTGATTTAATAAATGTTGCTGAATCGTCATGGAATCCACACTGTAGATTTCCATCTGATTATCGACTTGTTTGCTGGTACTTTTACTTTTGTTAGAGCTCTTCTTCTTCTCCCTCTCAAAACCACCTAACTCAATAAGGGGATTCTCTAACGATTGCTCATACAAAAACTCCGATAATTCTTGTACATTATACTGAAGCATTGTAATCGCTTGCCTTAACTCTTGTGTCATTGCCAAACGTAAGCTTTGTTCTTGTAAAAGACTTGCCTTCAAACTAATCTCCCCCTTGTTTCTATTGTACAATAAGTTTGGTAAAAGGAGAATCCTATCGCAGACACCCATTCCAAAATATTATTAATTTATATGTATTAATGAGATTTACAACTTACAACCGAAATTTGAATAATATTGAAAGAAAATAATAGTGCACAAAAATTAGAACCACATACTAATAGTAAATCTTATCACTAGATATAACAATAGGGAAATAAAAAAAGAAGATAGAATACAACTCTATCTTCTCGTGTATAAAACAATAAAATTTCATAGAAAACAACAAATCTTTAACTATAAATATTGAAATAACTAAATTTATAACGTAAAATTTTCCATTATATACAACAATTAGAACGGGAGATGAATCATGCAAAAAATACTTCGAAGTATACCTTCATTAGGAGTTAACCTGGCATCATGTATCATTCTGCTAATCATGTGTTGGAGTATCTTTCAACAACAAGATTTGGCATTTAGTCCTTTTATCATCTTTGGGATATGTGCTTTCATCATTTTCATATATGCCCTCGTTTTCTTAACAAGAAATATAAGTACAAAAAAATACGTCTATACGATAAGCATCGTTTATCTACTGATATCTATCATAATTATTAAATTAGTCCCTTCGTCTCCAATTTCTGATTTTCAGTACATGTTGGATGGAGCTAAAGAATTAGCCGCTGGCAACATGAAAGCCATTAAGGATAATCAGTACTTCTTTTGGAATACTACTCAGTTGGGCTTTACAATTTACGAGGCACTTGTTCTTACATTAACCTCACATAGTTACTTTGCCTTACAGTTCTTAAATATTGTGTATACATTGCTAACAGGTTTAGCTATTTTTCACATAGCTAAACACCGATTAAACAATGAAACCTTCGGGCGATTTGGTTTCATTTTATACGTAACATCTATTAACTTATTTTTACTAGTCCCTGTGCTCACAAATCAGCATCTTTCTATGATGTTGTTTTCTTGGGGAACGTATCACCTATTAGCACGCGATGCAAATAAAAATTACATAAATATGGTTTTTGGTGGTCTGCTATTCGCTTTAGGAAATATTATTTATCCTATTGGGATCCTATTTTTAATAGCTGCCGGGCTTTTCCTTTTATTCTTTCACAGCAATATTTTAAAAAGGAATTTCATTTCTTCTATAACATTTATTTCTACATACTTAGTTATCTTATATACTTTAGCCTATATTCCTGTAATGCTTAATATTTCACATAACCCAATAACCAATGCGGATTCTGGCTGGAAATTTGTTATAGGCTTGAATAAAGAATCTAACGGCCAATATTCCTTAGAGGACTTCGCTAAATTAAGACAAAGTATTGTCGATTTTGATATAGAGGAACATAATCGAATTCAAAAACAATTAATTAAAGAAAGAACCGAAAATTTAACCGACCTTATCCCTCTTATGAACAAAAAAAATATTATTATGTGGGGTAGTCCAACAGATTCTTATGCATATATCCCTATAAATGATATCGCCAGAAATACTATCAACGATGTTTCATTTATAAAACTAGACTTTATACACTATGTATCGATTATGTTGCTGAGCATGGGTTCTGTCTTTATTTTTCTTTTCAGTTCTCCATTTAAAAATTTAAACATGAAGTATTTTCAAATTCTGATTATCGGTGCTTTTCTCATTTACTTAGTGACTGAAGTTCAAATTCGTTATCGCTATTTCTTCTTCCCGATCTTCATTATACTTGCAGCCTTTACTTTGCAATATATAATGAATTTATCATTATTTAAAATGAATAAAGCGCAATCTGGTTCAACGGCATCCACTGATTCATAACCCTTACCAATCTGGTATTTACGGGACAAACAATACAATTATGAATAAAAAAACCCCTAACTTACAACGATGTAAGTTAGGGGTTTTTAACGCGCCCAGAGGGATTCGAACCCCCGGCAGACGTGGTACCGGAAACCACCGCTCTATCCGACTGAGCTATGGGCGCATGATTATAAAATATACTTCATTTTCTCTTCATAATAATAGCAATAAAAACCATTTAAATCAATAAAAACTCTTTGATAACACATTGTACGTACGCTTTTTCCTGCATAAAAACGCCCCCTAATTTCTACATTTAGGAGGCAATTCTTAACCATCTTATTTATCTAGTTTCTTTTTAATCCCTTTTGGAATTTCATTTGGCTGTACTTCTTAGTATGTTTCAATATATTCACCTTTTGTTTTAACCTTTACATATGCCCCTTCTCTAAGTCCACGCGGCGCATAAAACTTAACATCTCTTTCTTCACCCGAAGCGGATTAACCAGTAAATTTATAGTCTCCAGCTACCTCTCCAACTGTGGATAATCGGCCGGATTCTTTCGCTTTTACATATACAAAGTCTTCTTTCACAAGCGGATTATATCTATCAATCACCTCATTATGAGAAAAGCTTGCCACACCAATAACTAATATAAAAATTCCAATTAAACCCATTTCCCTCTCCTTAACATATCCTTTTAACTTGCTTTACATTCTTTATTCTATGAGAAAAAGTTTTTCCACTATCGCTTACCCTTACGTATTCATTACAAAATTGTAATCTACACGTGTAATACACCTAAATTTTCCAATCATAAATTCACCTCAACTCACAAATTATAAACTTTGAATTGATATTCCAAAGGGGGCTTCATTCAATGACTGTAATTACAAAACTAAAGCAAACTGTTTCTGGATTAAAAAGTGCACAAGCTAGCTTAGAGGGATTCGCTCTTGATACGGATAACCAACAAGCAAAGCAACTTTTCCAAACAGCTGCAGAGCAAACGCAAACTATTATTGATTCTTTAAACCCACGCGTTGAAGAAGTCCAACAAGAAGAACCACAATATTCACAGCAATAACCGAAAGTACCATTTCATCTAATGGTACACAATTTGAGAAAAAGGGTGATATGCAATCATCCTTTTTCTCACATTACATAATGCAGATAGAAATGGAATGATTATAATGCGAAAACTCGGAATCATAACCGCGTTATTTATACTGCTATTCGGTTCACTTACCGGATGTGATAATAGCCCGTTAGATAAAAAGGTAAAGAAAGAAGAAGCGAAGCGAACAGATGAGAAAAAAGGTCCTAAATTAACAAAAATGAGTACAGAATCCTTTAATCAATCTATATCGCAAGACGCTAAGAAAAGAGCTCTTGCTATGGAGGGAATTATAGAAGCTACCGCAGTTAATACAAATTTAGATCTTTACATAGCCATCGAACCTGAACATCACGAAAGATTTGGTTTAAAACCTTTACGAAGTAAATTAAAAAAGAAACTAAGTGATGAAAATCCTACTTTTGATATTCATGTAAGTACAGACAAAAAGATCTTTATGCTCATAGAAGAACTTGAAAACAAAATTAAGAAAAAGAAAGTAAGTAACGACGGCATCAAAAAACAATTGAAGCTCATTCAATCAGAAATGGGATCTAATATTTAAGCTTTCTAATAGAGAAGGAAGGATTCAAATGTCTAGTAAAGATAAAAACTTAACACCTGTACAACAAGAATATAAAAAATTCGAACAACAGCGCGAACCGAAGCGCCCCGTTTTAAAAAATTGTATAAAAGCTTTTTTCGTCGGCGGATTCATTTGTCTAATAGGCCAACTGATTTCTACCTTTTATATTACGTATTTTGATTTCACTGAGCGCTCTGCCGGGAACCCTACCGTTGCAACTCTTATTTTTATCTCCATGCTACTTACGGGATTTGGCGTCTACGATCGCCTTGGACAATTTGCTGGTGCTGGTACCGCAGTTCCCGTCACTGGATTTGGTAATTCTGTTATTGCCGCATGTATTGAACACCGTACAGAAGGATTCGTTCTCGGCGTTGGTGGTAACATGTTTAAACTAGCAGGATCAGTCATCTTATTTGGCGTATTTTCCGCTTTCGTCATCGCACTTATTAAAACGATTCTCGTTCAATGGGGAGGGTTATAAATGTTACAAGGACACCGAACATGGGTATTCGAAAACAAACCAGTTATTATTTCAACAGGTGTAATCGGTGGCCCCTTTGAGGCAAAGGGAAAAATCCCTGAAGACTTCGATACCCTTCATGAAGATTTATGGCTCGGACAAGATTCCTACGAAAAAGCACATAAAATTTTGTTTGAAGAAGCTTGTAGCCGTGCTACAGAAAAAGCGAGACTTAGGAAAGATGATATTCAATTCGTTCTCGCTGGAGATTTAATTAACCAAATTACGCCTACTAGCTTTGCATGCCGCACACTTGGCACACCTTATCTCGGATTATTTGGCGCTTGCTCTACTTCTATGGAAGGTTTAGCGCTCGGTGCAAGTATCGTAAATGCAAAAGGCGCAAAATATTTATTAACTGGAGCTTCAAGCCATAACGCTGCCGTGGAAAAACAATTTCGTTATCCAACTGAATATGGTGGTCAAAAACCTCCTACGGCCCAGTGGACAGTAACTGGTGCGGGCGCAGCTATTTTAAGCGATACAGGACATGGCCCAAGAGTAACTTCCGCCACAATTGGGCGCATTGTTGATATGGGATTAACTGATCCATTTAATATGGGAGGTGCAATGGCCCCTGCTGCTGTCGATACAATTGAAGCTCATTTAAGAGAAAGAAATCTTGATGCATCTCACTATGATTTAATCGTAACAGGCGACCTCGGACATGTTGGACGCGAAATTGCTTATGACTTACTACATAAACATGGAACAGAAGTAACGAGTGAACAATTTCAAGACTGCGGACTACTCATTTATAGAGAAGGTCAACCTGTAATAGCCGGCGGAAGTGGTCCAGGCTGTTCAGCGACAGTCGTATACGGTCACTTATTAAACCGAATGAAAAGAGGAGAATTCAAAAAAATACTTGTCGTTGCGACAGGCGCTTTACTATCTCCACTTACATTCCAACAAGAAGAAACGATTCCGTGTATCGCCCACGCCGTTTCGATTGAATTTGGAGGTGCAACGCAATGATTTTCTTCTGGGCTTTTGTAATCGGTGGACTTATATGTGTAATTGGACAACTTATGTTTGATGTCGGCAAACTAACACCAGCTCATACAATGGCAACACTCGTTGTTGCTGGAGCTATATTAGACGGATTCAATTTGTATGAACCACTAATTGATTTCGCCGGAGCTGGGGCAACTGTACCTATTACAAGTTTTGGAAATGCCCTCGTTCACGGCGCGATGGAAGAAGCTGCAAAACATGGAATCGTCGGCGTAATTACTGGTATGTTTAAAGTAACGAGCGCAGGTGTATCCGCAGCGATTATTTTCGGCTTCATTGGAGCATTACTATTTAAACCGAAAGGATAAGAGGTGTTTGCATGACTGTTATCGCTAGCGTAAAAACTTGTCTTGCTAGTTTAAGGGGTGCTCAAGCAAGTTTAAGTTCCCTTTCATTAAATTCACAGGATGAAGAATCAAAACGCGTATTTCATGAATGTATGTTAGAAATGGACAGCGTCATCGCTGATGTTAAGGATAGAGTTTCAGTATTAGAACGTGAAGAACCTCAATATAAAGGGTTTTAAGCAGACTGGAGGAAATCGCTATGTCTCACCTACCTGAATGGACACTTGTCATTCTCCGTTCTGTTTTTATATTAATCATGTTATTCGCTATTACAAAATGGTTAGGGAAAAGACAAATCTCCCAACTTTCCTTTTTTGAATACATAGCTGGAATGACGATTGGTGACATCGCTGCCCAAGTATCTACAGGGCTCGATCAAAAGTTTTTCCATGGCGTCTTTGCGATACTCATTTTTGCTGCGGTACCCTTTTTCACAGGAATCCTCTCTTTAAAGAACAAAACAGCTCGAGATTTTTTTGAAGGGAAGTCTACCGTATTAATAAAAGATGGAAAAATACTTGAAGATAACTTAAAGAAAGAAAAATATACAAGTGACGAATTACTTGAACTACTCCGAGGAAAAAATGCATTCAGCGTAGCGGATGTTGAATTTGCTGTACTAGAACCGAGCGGTGAATTAAATGTATTATTAAAGAAAGATCGCCAACCACTTACAGCAAAAGACGTAGGTTTAAAAGTACCAAACGAGAAGGAACCACAAACTGTTATTATGGATGGAAATGTACTAGATGAACCTCTGTCATCAAGCGGGCATAACCGCGCTTGGCTACATTCAGAATTAGAAAAGCTCGGCGTTGTCATTGAAAATGTTTTTCTCGGTCAAGTTGACTCGTACGGGCAACTTACTATCGACATTTATAATGACAAACTCCAAATGCCTTCTCCTCAAAACAAACCTTTATTATTGGCATCTTTAAAAAAATGTCATGCTGATCTTGAGCTATTTTCTTTAGAAACAAAATCGAAATCAGCAAGCGAAATGTATAGTAAAAACGCGAAACAAATCGAAAAGATTTTAAATAGAGTAACCTATCTTTTAAAAGAATAAATATCGAAAGAACGCTTCAATCAAAAGGCGTTCTTTTCTTTTTTTCTACAGTTTTCATGACGTTTAAATTTATGTAATTCGGTTATGATGTTGAAGATACATAAGCAGGGAATTTCAAAAACATAGCGAATATTTCATGGTACAACTACATATTTTTTTGATTTAAAGTGGTTTCGTTTGACCTTTATTGACCATAATTGTATTATAAGACTAAGAAAGCTTTAGAAGGAGGAAATAACAGATGAATTTAATTCCTACAGTAATTGAACAAACAAATCGTGGAGAACGCGCTTACGATATTTACTCTCGACTATTAAAAGACCGCATCATTATGCTTGGTAGTGCAATTGATGACAACGTAGCTAACTCAATTGTTTCCCAGCTTTTATTCTTGGAATCTCAAGATCCAGAAAAAGATATTCACATCTACATCAATAGCCCTGGTGGTTCTATCACAGCAGGTATGGCAATTTACGATACAATGCAGTTTATTAAACCACAAGTATCAACAATCTGTATCGGTATGGCTGCATCTATGGGTGCATTCTTACTTGCAGCAGGTGAAAAAGGAAAACGTTTCGCTCTTCCTAACAGTGAAGTAATGATTCACCAACCACTTGGCGGAGCACAAGGTCAAGCGACTGAAATCGAAATCGCTGCAAAACGTATCCTATTCTTACGTGAAAAATTAAACCAAATTCTTGCTGACCGCACAGGTCAACCACTTGAAGTACTACAACGCGACACAGACCGCGACAACTTCATGACAGCAGAAAGAGCTTTAGAATACGGCTTAATTGATAAGATCTTTACAAATCGTTAATAGATTTAAAGCGGAAGCGGCTCGTTTAGCTCTGACTGGCTAAGGTTCTTTCGCGTAAAAGGCGCTTTTTGCCTTCTTATGCGGAAGGTTCTTAGACACGAAGAGCTAGATACACTTAAAAGCAGAAGCGCCCTATTACAGGGCGCTTTTTTATTATCATGCCCTCCGTCTGTATACCCATCCTGGTATCCCCCTAAATATATCAACGATTTTTCAATTATATCGAACAAAACTCAAATTATATCAACGATTTTTTTAATATATCAACGGTTCGACACAACATATCGATTTACCGACAATCTACGACAAGGACAAACCAGCTACATACCCCCTATCCCGCAAACTCCCCTTAAGTAAACAGCAAAAACAAAAAAGCTATCGCACATGCGCGATAGCCATTTTATTGTACATATGCAGCTAATGCTCCTAAAGCCTCTTCTGCATCTGAACCTTCTGTTGTAATTGTTATCATGCTACCAGTTCCGATTGCTAAGCTCATAATCCCCATTATGCTCTTTGCATTTACTGTCTTTCCATCTTTCTCGATAAAGATATCTGCATGAAAGCGATTTGCCTCTTGTACAAACAACGCAGCCGGACGTGCTTGCAAGCCGTTTTTTAATGAAACTTTAACCTGTTTTTGAACCACAGCTCCATTTCCCCTTTAACCTCTTATTTTTTTGCCATCGTTTCCCCCGCGCGTAATTTCTCTGCAATATCATCGATTTTACGCAAACGATGATTAATACCCGATTTACTAATTTTCCCCCCGGATACCATCTCACCTAACTCTTTCAATGTTACATCTTGATAATCTCTTCGTAGTTGCGCAATTTCTCTTAGTTTATCTGGCAAAATATCTAGACCAACTGACTCATCAATATAGCGGATATTTTCAATCTGCCTTAGCGCTGCACCAATTGTTTTATTTAAATTAGCTGTTTCGCAGTTCACTAGTCGATTCACTGAATTACGCATATCACGAACAATTCGAATATCTTCAAATCTTAAAAGTGCGTTATGAGCACCTATAATATTTAAAAATTCCGTAATTTTTTCTGCTTCTTTCAAATACGTAATGTACCCTTTTCTTCTTTCCAACGTCTTACTATTTAAATCAAATCCGTTCATCAGTTCACATATAGCATCATTATGTTCCTTATATAACGAAAAGATTTCTAAATGATAAGATGATGTTTCTGGGTTATTTACTGAACCACCTGCTAAAAATGCACCTCGTAAATACGATCGTTTACAACATTTCTTCTCAATTAATTCTTGTGATATATTTCGAATAAATGAAAAGTCGTCCCGGACAATATGGAGATCTGCTAATATTTCACGAGACTTCTCAACAAGCCGCACAATATATACATTATTTTTCTTCAATCGCATTTTTTTACGAACAAGTAATTCTACCGTTACGTCATATCCTTTTTTCAAAAGCGTATAAATCCTTCTTGCAATTGCCGCATTTTCCGTTTGAATATCGATAGATAGACGACGATTTGAAAAAGAAAGCGACCCGTTCATTCGAAGTAATGCTGATAATTCTACTTTCTCACAGCATTCCTTCACCTCAAGATTCGTCAACTCTTTCTTTGTTTCCGATGCAAATGACACAGTCAACACCTCCTTATACGATTATTATGGAACAAAAATCTTGTCCTATATGAATGAGGAGCGTTACCTCAAAACGAGGTAACGCACATTTATAACAGTGAATATAAAATAGAAGCTAACTTTAACGTATCATGCCTTACAACACGCTCATCATACTTCGCTAATCTATCTTGAATGACATCAATATTATTTTCAGTAAAACGCTCTTCATCCACTACAACTGGTGTCGACATTTCTTCCTCATATAACTTGCGTAATTCACAAGGAATATCACGATTATTTACAATTGCAGTATCGATAAATGGTTGCCCTAAATGATCATGTAACGCCTGCACATGATCAAACGCAGTATACCCCATCGTTTCACCCGCTTGTGTCATAACATTACATACATATACCTTCTTTGCTTTTGCAGCAAGAACAGCGTCCCCAATTTTATTAACAACTAAATTCGGCAATATACTCGTATACAAACTTCCTGGACCGAAAACAAGTAAATCAGCTCGTTTAATCTCAGCTAACGTTTCATGTAACGGCTCTACATCTTCTGGAGTTAAAAAGACACGGTTAATCTTCTTTCCGAAATACGGAATCTTTGATTCACCTGTTACAATTTCTCCATCCTCTAGTTCTGCATGCAGTACTGCACTTTGATTCGCTGCTGGTAATACACGTCCTCTGACATTTAATACTTTACTCGTTTCTGTAATTGCATGGAAAAAGTCTCCTGTAATCGAGGTCATACCTGCCAATAACAGATTTCCTAACGCATGACCTTTCAGTCCGTCTCCCGTTGTGAAACGATGCTGAAATAAAGCTTCCACCAGGGGCTCTACATCCGACAGTGCAACAAGTACGTTACGAATGTCACCTGGGGGTGGAATTTCTAGCTCATCACGTAATCTACCTGAACTGCCACCATCATCAGCGATTGTAACAACTGCTGTAATATCAACAGGATATTGCTTTAATCCTCTTAATAAAACAGAGAGTCCAGTTCCTCCTCCCATGATGACAATTTTAGGTTTTCTCTCTTTTTTCATCCCCTAATGGCCCTTTCTCTTCTCCACATCACGATGAGATACATGAACGCTATACTCTGGTTTCAAATGTTTCCCAAGGTACTCTGTAAGCGTAACAGAACGATGCTGTCCACCTGTACATCCAATTGCAATTACAAGTTGACTTTTGCCTTCTCTTTTATAATGAGGCAGCATGAAAGTAATGAGATCTATCAGTTTCTCTAAAAACTTATGTGTCTCATTAAATTTCAGTACATACGACGAAACTTCTTCATCTAGTCCTGTTAATGGCTTCATATGTGGAATGTAATATGGATTTGGTAAAAAACGAACATCAAATACTAAATCTGCATCAATTGGAATACCGTACTTAAATCCAAAGGACATAACATTTACACGAAATGCTTGCTCAGTTTCAGTAGAAAACAAATGAACAATTTTTTCACGTAATTCTTTCGGTTTTAAATCCGATGTATCAAGCACAATATTCGCTCGTGCCTTCATATCTGTTAATAAACTACGCTCCGCTTCGATTCCCTTTAACGGCAAACCAGTCGGCGCAAGCGGATGCGAACGTCTCGTTTCTTTATAACGAGTTACAAGCGTACTATCTTTCGCATCTAAAAATAAAATATGAGGAATAATCCATGTACGTTCTGATAAATCATCAAGCGCTCCCCATAAATGTTCGAAAAACTCTCGGCCACGTAAATCAACGCCAAGCGCTACTTTATTCATTTTCCCTTTTGAATCCGACATAAGCTCAATAAACTTCGGCAATAACATCGGCGGTAAATTATCTACACAAAAATATCCTAAATCTTCAAAACTTTGTAAAGCTACTGTTTTTCCGGCTCCAGACATTCCTGTAATAATCACCATTTTTATATCATTATTCTCTGTCATCGTATCCTCTCCTTGGCAATTTAACTCGGATCTAATCGATATGAAAGCAGCTCAAAATCTGGGGTATATACAAATGTACCGTAGATTATACCATTCCCTTTAATTAAATAATCAATAATGTGATAATCTCCTGGCGCCATTGCTAAATCATCAATCTTATCAAATGTATGCCAACCAATGATGCCTTCTTCGCTCTCTAGTTTGTTTTCTCCTGCAAAATCTGTCGCTAAAAAGGAGAACATCATCCATTCAGAAACAACTTTATCACCTTCTTGGATGACAAAGGTGAAGACCCCTTTTAACGCTGGGTTCTTTAAATAAATACCTGTTTCTTCACGATACTCGCGAACAACGGAATCTCTTACTGTCTCACCACGCTCCATCTTCCCGCCTGGTGCAACCCACCAATTTCGGCGAGGTTTTTGGAGTAAGAGTACTTCATTATCTCTAATTAACACACAGTTTGTCACTCTTTGCATGTTTCTTCACCTCAGCTACTTGCAGCAAAATTTATCACTGCATACTCATTTCATTATACTATCAAAAACAGTTTGCTACAACGAAGGAGCCAGTCCTCTTTCGCTAAACACATAGTCCTCAACAATTGTAAAAAAGCTTTCTATAACAAGCAATCTAAATGCTTGCAATTACAATGAATCACACATAAAAATCCCCTTAACGATTTTTATCGCTAAGGGGATTACATTCTTTATTTCTTACCGAAATAAGTAACAATCGTAAATCCTAAAATGAAGGTAATGATCGAACTTACAATTGAAAATCCGCCAGTTGGAATACCAGGGAAAACAATTACAATCGAACCGATAACAAGTCCAATAATTACTGCAAATGTCATATTTTTATAACGATCTAATAAAAAGCTAATTCCTTTACTACTTACAACAAATCCGACCATAACACCAGCACCAATAACCATAATTAATGGTAAATTAAGTGTAGTTAAAGCGTTAATTGCCGTTGGATAAACACCAATAATTAATAAAATAAACGATCCGCTAATTCCAGGAAGGAGCATAGCCATACTAGCCATCCATCCTGCGAAAAATAAACCGATTGCATTTAAAATTGTTAACGTCGTAATTGGATCTGCTGCCTTATCTGGCTTAAAGAAC
This sequence comes from Bacillus sp. FDAARGOS_235, assembly GCF_002073415.2. NCBI lineage: Bacteria > Bacillati > Bacillota > Bacilli > Caryophanales > Bacillaceae > Bacillus > Bacillus sp. FDAARGOS_235. The sequence goes on along the minus strand of NZ_CP020437.2, from coordinate 3,284,217 downwards.
GCTGTTATCGCAACAAGAATAGCTGCAATTATTAATAAAGCGATGTGCTTACCTTTAAACGTCGCCTTTGCATCAGCTTCTCTCATTAACATCGGTAATATACTAATAATTAAACCGAGGAAGAAAAATTGAGTCGGTTCATAATGATTTGCAAGTAAATATTTAATAACGTGACTTAACGTTAAAAACGCTGCCGCCACACCAGCTGCAAGGGGAATTAAAAATCCTAAATGTTTTTTCCATTCACGACTAAAGAACCCGCTAATTGCCGCAAGCAATTGTTCATAAATCCCTAACACTACAGCGATTGTACCGCCGCTCACACCAGGAATTAAATCACTAACTCCCATACAAAATCCACGATATATATTACGCCATTCCATACTGAATAAATTCCTCATTTCTTATAGTGATTTTTTCCGTAAAGTCCAGTATATCAATAAGAAAGCTTATAATCCTAATTGTTTTTGACAAAACTTTGACATTTTTACATAAAAAAAGAAAGCTCCTATCGGTAGCTTTCTTCTCAAAAGGAGTATTATCCCTTATTTTTCTGTTACAGTTTTTAATTCCTCTAATAATTCTTCTACGTAATGTTGTGCACTTTGTGCAGCAATACTACCGTCACCTGTTGCCGTTACAATTTGACGAAGCATTTTTTCACGAACATCACCTGCTGCGAAAATACCAGGAACTTTCGTTTCCATACGCTCGTTCGTTTCAAGGTAACCATTTTCATTTGTAATACCTAGTTCAACAAATGGTTTTGATAAAGGTAACATACCGATGTATACGAAAACGCCATCAGTTTTTACTTCTTTCTCTTCTCCACTATTTACGTCTACAAGTGTTACACTTCCTACTTTACCATTTGCATCATTAATTTCTTTTATAGTGTGATTCCAAATGAAATCCACTTTCTCGTTTTGGAATGCACGATCTTGTAAAATTTTCTGTGCACGAAGAGTATCACGACGGTGAACGATTGTTACTTTTGATGCGAAGCGCGTTAAGAACACACCCTCTTCAACAGCTGAATCTCCGCCTCCAATAACAACGAGTTCTTTTCCTTTAAAGAATGCCCCATCACATACTGCACAATATGATACACCGCGGCCGCCAAGCTCTGTTTCACCTGGCACACCAATTTTTTTATATTCTGCACCGCTTGCAACGATAATTGCACGTGCTTTATATTCTTTTTTACCAGCAATAATTGTTTTATATTCTTTACCATCGATGACTGCTTTCACATCACCATATGCATATTCAGCACCAAATTTCTTCGCATGCTCGAACATTTTATTTGATAAGTCCGGTCCTAAAATAGACTCATAACCTGGATAATTTTCTACATCTTCTGTGTTTGCCATTTGGCCACCTGGAATACCACGCTCAAGCATTAATGTGCTTAAATTCGCACGAGATGTATATACTGCAGCTGTCATACCAGCTGGTCCTGCACCAATAATAATGACATCATAAATTTTTTCTTCTGACACACCATTCACTCCTATCCATTCCTACACAATTAAGTTACCCTCATTATACTGTTAGCATCATTTTTTTCCCAATGATTTGCTTATACTATGTGTGCGTACGCTTAACAGCTTGCACATACTTTTGAACAGTCGCTACAGATACATTATATACATCTCCAAGCTCCGACTGTGTCATCTTATTTCCTTGTTCGCCGCGCACAATATATTCAATTGCCGCCGACCAACCGTACACGTTTGTAAAAACAGACCCGGATGTATATAAACGTATGAACGTACAAAACCAAAAGTGTAAACACTCTTCGATTAGTTCATCGTCCTTTTTCGTATAATTATATAATGCGTCCGCGATTCGCGCGCATTGTTCAAATTGCTGTAAATCAGCAGGAATACCTTTATGACTATTAAGTAAAAAGAAATACTTTGCAAGTTGCGATACAATTGGAACACCATTTTTCACTTGCGTTACATCAAAAAAGAATCCGACCTTCTCTGGTGTTGACAATTCATTCATTAAATATAAAGCTAGCATTTGCTCCTCTAGCGTCGCACTTTGCTGAAATGACTTTTGTAATTCTTCAAACAACACGTTTTGCCCTTCATCCGCTAAATTTAGTGCGTTCCACGGCTCTTTTCCTTTTTTATCAGGGTGCAATTCTACTACATGTTGCCACATTTTTTCAGCTACTTGCTGATTTTTCACCATATACGCAGAATACGCAAACCAATAATAAAAACTTACGTCTCCCTCATATCCTTGACGCTTTAATACTTTGAACCACTTATATGCATGCTCGAAATAACCAATTGTTGCAAGGGTCGTTCCAAGTTTCAAACGATGTTCAAATGAAATCGGATATACTGAAACTAGCTGTCCCGCTAATGCTTCTACTTGTTTATGTTCCCCAATTGAATATAGAAAAATAAGCGTATTACAAAGCGCATGTATATTACCAGGATTTTTCTCTAAAATCATTTCCGTTAATTTCAACGCTTTGTCTACATTACCAGATTGAAAATGTGCGATGGCTAAATTATTATGACCCGACCAAAATTCCGGATAATCTTTCGTAACAATTTCTAATGTAGCAATTGCTTCTTCTAATTGTCCATTACGAATATAACGATTTGCCTCTTCTTGCATAACAATTAAATCATCTTCATCCTCAATCTCTTCCGCACCCATTGCTTCTTCTTCCATAATCTCAAGCAATTCTAATGTATCTTCTACAAATTCCTTCTCTTTCGCAACTTCTAAATATCGATCCGCATACTTCTTCGCTTGTTGAAATAAACCCATATATGCATAATTATTTGCAATAAAATAATAGCATTGTTCAAGTTCAGGGTTGGATCTAGCAAGCTTTAGAAATATCTGATTCGACTCTTGGTATTCACCAGCCTCAGATAACGCTATTGCTAATTGGCATAAAATAAACGGCTCCTTCTCGCTTTGTGCCGCTCTTCGAAAATATTTAATTGCATCTTGCAATTTTTGCCCTTTGTAAGCCCTCATCCCTTTTTTATAAAAGAAGTCCGCTAATTGGTTAAAAGAGATAACTTGTCCGTTCTCCTTATATATCCTTTGATTTTTCCCCATATATCCTCCAGTTTTTTGTTTTCTTCGCTCACACATTCTTCTATCTATAAGTATAAACGATTCCGTAAAAAACAAAACAGTATATTATACTCAATTATTTCCTTTTTATTCATAAAAAAAGAAAAGAAATGTTACATTTTTAGCATCAACCTTCTCGAGCCGCCATTTCCTCTTTCGTATAAATAATACGCATTGGATTTCCACCTACGAAAGCGCCGCTCGGTACATCTTTATGGACAAGTGTTCCAGCCGAAACAATGGCGCTATCTCCAATCCTTACCCCCGGTAAGATTGTCGTGTTCGCTCCAATCATCACTTCATTTCCTATGACAATCTCTCCAAGTCGATATTCACGAATCAAATATTCATGCGCTAAAAGCGTTGTATTGTATCCGATAATTGAATTGTCACCCACAGTGATTTTTTCGGGAAACATAATATCGGGCATAACCATAAGTGCAAATGATGTTTTTTCTCCTACTTTCATTCCTAAAAACGTACGATATAACCAATTCTTCACAGATAAAAATGGTGTGTAACGTGCAATTTGAATAATAATAAAGTTTTTCATTACCTTCCAAAAAGACACGGTTTTATACACATTCCATAATGAATTCTCTCCTGAAACAGGATAGCGCGTTGTCCGTCGCACTTAATCCTCTCCTCTACTTATGATCGGTTAATACCGGACAAAATCGGCAGTAAATCACTCATTTTATCTAGCATAAAGTCTGGTTTGTAAGATTCTAGATACGCTCTACCTTTCAACGTCCATGAAACCGCAGCTGTTTTCGTACCCGCATTTTGTCCGCCGACAATATCATGGTGATTATCCCCAACCATCACTGTTTCTCCTGGTTTCGCATTTAATAACTCGAGCGCTTTTTGAAGTGGTTCTGGATGTGGCTTCACATGTTCCACATCATCAATTGTCACGACAACATCAAAAAACTCATCAAGCTTTGACAACTTTAATCCCATCTCAACGGTTTGTCTCGCTTTCGTTGTAACAATACCAACTTTATAACCTTGTTTTTTCAACTCTTGAACTGTTTCGTATACAGTTTCATATTCTTCTACTAATTCATCATGATGCTCATGGTTAAATTGACGATAACATGTAATCATCTCTTCAACTTTATTTTCATCAATCTTGCTGAAAGTATCATGCAAAGATGGACCGATAAATGGCAGCACATCTTCACGCTTATATTGATCTGGATAATATGTATTTAAAGTGTGTAAAAAAGAAGAAATAATAAGTTCGTTTGTATTAATTAAAGTTCCATCTAAATCAAATAACACTGTATTTATTTGCATCGCCCTAGTCCTTTCGCTTTCCTGAATATGAAAGAAGCAGCATCTTATAATAAGATGCTACTTGTCTCTAATTTTCTGAATATCTTTTATCAGCTTGCCCCATTTTTCGTCTCACAATAATGAAAATAATAGAAATAACAACAAGTCCAATTGACATTACTTGTGCAATACGAAGTGGTCCTAGCATTAAACTATCTGTACGTAAGCCTTCTACGAAGAAGCGCCCTACTGAATACCAAATTAAATATGTAAAGAATAATTCCCCGCGTCGTAAATTCACTTTTCGTAGTGCGAGTAATAAAATGACACCTGCAAAATTCCATAATGATTCATATAAAAACGTCGGGTGATAATACACACCCTCGATATACATTTGATTAATAATGAAATCTGGTAAATGAAGACCTTCTAAAAACTGTCTCGTTACTTCATCACCATGCGCCTCTTGGTTCATAAAGTTTCCCCATCGGCCAATTGCTTGTCCTAATAAAATACTCGGCGCAGCAATATCCGCCAACTTCCAGAATGAAAGCCCGCGTCGTTTTGCAAAAAGAATACCTGTAATAACAGCCCCGATTAAACCACCATGAATCGCCAAGCCACCTTGACGAATATTAATAATTTGACTCGGATTTTGCGCGTAATATTCCCATTCAAAAATAACATAGTACATTCTCGCAAATAGAATAGCGATCGGTACTGCAATTAATACAAGGTCAACAAATGTATCTTTTGGAATACCTAGCCTTTCTCCCTCACGAGTTGCTAGCCAAAGACCTAATAGCACACCTGTACCGATAATAATCCCATACCAATAAACAGGAAACGGCCCAAGTTGGATGGCTACGCGGTCAAGCTGTGGTACAGAACCTAACAGCATATGTATGACCTCCCTCTCCAATGTTTACTCCTGATTCCCTAACTCAATCGCACTCATTAATCGTTCAGAAAACTGTTGTGCCGCATTCACTCCCATACGTTTTAAACGGAAGTTCATTGCTGCTACTTCAATAATAACAGCCAAGTTTCGACCAGGGCGAACTGGAAGTGTAATCTTCGTAAGTTCTGTATCAATAATCTTCATCTTCTCTTCATCAAGACCTAAGCGATCATAATTTTTCTTTTGATCCCAAATTTCAAGATTAATAACAAGTGTAATACGCTTATAATTTCGCACTGCCCCTGCACCGAATAACGTCATAACGTTAATAATGCCTAGACCACGAATTTCTAATAAATGCTCAATTAAATCTGGTGAGCTTCCTACTAATGTGTCTTCATCTTCTTGGCGAATTTCTACACTATCATCCGCAACAAGGCGATGGCCACGCTTCACAAGTTCAAGAGCTGTCTCACTTTTACCAACACCACTTTGACCTGTAATTAAAACACCAACACCGTAAATATCTACTAATACACCATGAACAGCAGTTGTTGGTGCTAACTTACCTTCTAAATAATTTGTTAAACGACTTGATAATCTCGTTGTCGTTTGAGAAGAACGTAATAAAGGCATGCCTGATTCACGTGATGCTTGTAATAACTCATCTGGTACATCTTGATTACGAGTTATAATAATACATGGCGTCTCCTCGGTACAAAGCGCTTTCATTCTCTCTTGTTTTTGCTCTGTCGTTAACGTATCAAAGAACGTAAGCTCCGTTTTTCCAAGAAGCTGCACGCGATCAGCTGGATAATATGTAAAGAATCCTGCCATTTCAATTCCAGGTCGTGATAAATCACTTGTATCAATCGGACGATGAATTCCTTCTTCACCACTTATTAACTCCAATTGAAATTGTTCAATTAAATCTTTTGTCCTTACTTTTGGCATATGTATAAACCTCCACTCCGCTGCGGGTTCAGTCTCGTTTGATGTAAAACTCCATTCTACCGGATATTGTACCATTTTTTTCTGGAAACAAGAAATACGGTTTCTCATAAATAGAAAAAAACATTTCATACGAATGATGAAATGTTTTTCTTTTTGTCATTTTCTCTTTTTTTCATATAACGGTTCAACAATTGCCTTTTCAATTATCATATTAAAAATAGAAATACAAATTGCCGCAATAATTGCTACGCCAAACCCTGTTATATTAAAAGCATCTCCTAATAATGAATCTGTTATTTTTAACGTAATCGCATTAATAACAATTAAGAAGAACCCGAACGTTACAACAGTAATTGGTAGCGTAATTAAAATTAAAAATGGTTTTACAAACACATTTAAAACCGCCAATATAATACTCGCAATAATTGCAGTTTGTATATTTGCTACGTAAAACGCGTCTGGTGCAATCCCTTTTAAAAGTCCCGATACAGCGATTAACACAACGCTATTTACAAGAAGTGATACAATCCATCTCATTTTCTTACACATCCTTTTGACATATATATTTCATCATACGCTAATAGACAATAAACGCAAGTATCATACAAACACGTATATCAACTTATTCTCCCCTTCATGCTTGTATACCTACTAACATCTCCTAGTAAAATAAGGACCACACCATCTATGTTCATGAGTTTTTACAAAAGTCCAAGTGAAATCTTTATCTACAATATATATATCACCTTTATACATATCATCTGTTTCACGTAATATATCATCCATACTTAATAAACTCGCATCTTTTATTAGTAGTACATCATTACAGTGTTGATAGAAGATACAGCACTCCTTTTTCACTTCATTATGAAACGCGTTCTCCGCTTCTTTCCCCTCTAAACACTTCTTCTTCTCATAACTAAATATGTGCCAAGATACCCACAGCCATACTTATCTCCATAAAGGAAAATGTCTTCTTTTTCTTCATCACTTAAATGGTTTGCAAAATGCTCCTCCCAGCGCTTGCGAAAATAAACACCCCAATTTTGAAACTCTCTTACCTTCATATTTTTCTTTCTTAAAATATCTATAAACTCCATTTTCTCCCCCTATGAACGAAAAACCGAGTGTCATTTCCACTCGGTTTTTCGTAATAAACTTATTGCGATAGCTCTACTTCTTTTATTTTCTCTTTCATTCTTGCTTTATCACGATTTAAAATCTCTTTTAAATACTTACCTGTATACGAGCGTTCTTCTTTTACTACTTGCTCTGGCGTTCCAGAAGCGACGATTTGTCCACCTTTGTCCCCGCCCTCTGGTCCAAGGTCAACGATATAATCAGCTGTTTTAATTACATCTAAATTATGTTCAATTACAAGTACCGTCTCACCACTCTCTACAAGACGTTGCAACACTTCTAGAAGACGTGCAATATCATGTGCATGTAAACCCGTCGTTGGTTCGTCTAAAATGTATAACGTACGCCCTGTAGAACGACGGTGTAATTCAGAGGCTAATTTCACGCGCTGTGCTTCACCACCTGATAACGTCGTTGCCGGCTGTCCTAATTTCATATAACCTAGCCCAACGTCTACAAGCGTTTGAAGTTTACGCTTAATTTTTGGGATATTAGCGAAGAACTCTACCCCATCTTCAATTGTCATTCCTAATACTTCAGAAATGTTCTTATCTTTATATTTCACTTCTAACGTTTCACGGTTGTAACGTTTACCATGACAAACTTCACACGGCACGTATACGTCTGGTAAGAAGTGCATTTCGATTTTAATAATTCCATCACCACGGCACGCTTCACAACGTCCGCCTTTCACATTAAAGCTAAAACGTCCTTTTTGATATCCGCGCACTTTCGCTTCATTCGTTTGAGCAAACACATCACGAATATCATCGAATACACCTGTATACGTCGCTGGGTTAGAACGTGGTGTACGACCGATTGGCGATTGATCAATATCAATTACTTTATCTAAATGCTCAAGACCTTTAATCTCTTTATGAGCACCTGGCTTCGCTTTCGCTTTATATAACTTTTGCGCTAACGATTTATATAATACTTCATTAATCATCGTACTTTTACCTGATCCAGATACACCCGTTACCGCTACAAACGTACCAAGTGGGAATGACATCTTCGCATTCTTTAAGTTATTCTCTTTTGCACCGACAATCTCCACTTTACGTCCGTCACCTTTACGTCTTTCAAGTGGAACTGGAATAAACTCTTTACCGCTTAAATATTTTCCTGTTAACGAATTCTCATCTTGCATAACTTCAGCTGGTGTACCTGCTGATACAACTTGACCACCATGAATACCTGCACCAGGTCCGATATCAAGTAAATAATCAGCAGCCATCATCGTATCTTCATCATGCTCAACAACAATTAACGTATTTCCTAAGTCACGCATTTCCTGCAATGTACGAATAAGACGATCATTATCGCGCTGATGTAAACCGATAGAAGGCTCATCAAGGATGTAAAGTACGCCAGTGAGTCGAGAACCAATTTGTGTTGCTAGGCGAATACGTTGTGCCTCACCACCTGATAAAGTACCAGCCGCACGACTTAACGTTAAATAATCTAAGCCAACGTTTACTAAGAAACCTACACGTTCTTGAATTTCTCTTAAAATTAAATGAGCAATTTTTTGTTGTTTCTCCGTTAACTCAACATTTGAGAAGAATTCCTGTACTTCTTGAACAGAATATTTCGTTACGTCAGCAATCGTTTTATCACCAACGAAAACAGCTAAACTCTCAGGCTTTAAGCGTCCGCCTTTACACTTCGGACAAGCTTGCTCCGCCATATATTTCTCCATTTGTTCACGAACATAATCAGAACTCGTCTCACGATAACGACGCTCTATATTCGGAATAACACCTTCAAATAAAATCTCATTTTCCTTTACTTGACCAAATTCATTTACATAGCGGAAATAAACTTTCTCTTCACCGCTCCCGTACAACACTTTATCAAATAAATCTTTCGGTATATCTTTCACAGACATATCCATGTCAACGCCGTAATGATTACACACAGATTGTAAAAGTTGTGGGTAATATTGTGAACTTGTCGGTTCCCAAGGAGCAATCGCATGTTCATTTAATGTTAAATCCCAGTTCGGAATGACAAGCTCTAAATCTACCTCTAACTTTGAGCCAAGTCCATCACAAGAAGGACATGCACCGAACGGACTGTTGAATGAGAACATACGTGGCTCTAATTCACCAATTGAAAAACCACAATGCGGACATGCATGATGTTCACTAAATAGAAGTTCCTCTTCTCCCATAACATCGATTAACACTCGTCCCCCGCCAAGCTTTAATGCACTTTCAAGAGAATCCGCAAGACGACTCGCAATTCCTTCCTTTACAACAATACGGTCAATTACAACTTCAATAGAATGCTTTTTATTTTTATCTAACGTAATCTCTTCTGACACATCTAGCATTTCACCATCAACACGTACACGAACATACCCTTGCTTCTTAATATCTTCAAGTACTTTCACATGTGCACCTTTACGTCCAGACACGATAGGAGCTAACACTTGTAATTTCGTACGTTCAGGATATTCAAGAACACGGTCTACCATCTGTTCCACTGTTTGTGATGTAATTTCAATTCCGTGATTTGGACAAATCGGCGTACCAATTCGTGCGAATAATAAACGTAAATAATCATAAATCTCCGTCACTGTCCCGACAGTTGAACGTGGATTACGACTCGTTGTTTTTTGATCAATCGAAATCGCTGGTGACAACCCTTCAATCGTATCGACATCCGGTTTATCCATTTGTCCTAAAAATTGGCGTGCATACGCAGATAACGATTCTACATATCTGCGCTGCCCTTCTGCATAAATTGTATCAAACGCTAATGATGATTTCCCTGAACCAGACAATCCCGTTACAACAACAAGCTGATTTCTCGGAATGGTTACATCAATATTTTTTAAGTTATGTGCTCTAGCACCTTTTACAACGATAAAATCCTTGCTCATGCTCACTCTTTTCACCCTTCCGCTTTTAATTCTAATAGTAAATCTCTTAATTCAGCTGCACGCTCGAAGTCTAACGCTTTTGCTGCTTCTTTCATCTCTGCTTCGATCTTAGCGATTGTTTTCTCACGTTCTTTCTTCGTCATCTTCTTAGCAGGAGTTGCTTCATATGTTTCCGGTTCTTCGGCCGCTGTCGTTGCACGGATTACATCACGAACGCCTTTTTGAATCGTTTTCGGCGTGATACCATGCTCTTCATTGTAAGCTTCTTGTATAGTACGACGACGCTGCGTTTCTTCAATTGCAATTCCCATCGATCTCGTTATGCGATCTGCGTACATAATAACGCGGCCGTTTTCATTACGCGCCGCACGACCAATCGTTTGAATTAACGAACGTTCTGAACGCAAGAATCCTTCCTTATCTGCATCTAAAATAGCTACAAGTGATACTTCTGGAATATCTAATCCTTCTCGTAATAAGTTAATACCGACAAGTACATCAAACTTACCAAGGCGAAGGTCACGGATAATTTCAATACGTTCTAACGTTTTAATTTCAGAGTGAAGATAGTTCACTTTAATTCCTACATCTTTTAAGTAATCCGTTAAATCCTCTGACATTTTTTTCGTTAAAGTCGTAATTAATACACGTTCATTTTTTGCAATGCGATCTTGAATTTCTCCTAATAAATCGTCAATTTGACCTTCAATTGGTCGTATATCAATTGGTGGATCTAAAAGCCCTGTTGGACGAATAATTTGTTCTATTACCTCCGGTGACTGCTCTAATTCGTATGGTCCTGGCGTTGCCGAAACGTAAATAACTTGATTCGTTTTCTCTTCAAACTCATCGAACGTGAGCGGTCTATTATCTAAAGCTGATGGCAGACGGAATCCATGATCCACAAGTACTTGCTTACGTGCTTGGTCCCCGTTATACATTGCTCTTACTTGCGGCACTGATACGTGCGACTCATCCATAACAATTAAGAAATCCTTCGGAAAATAGTCTAATAACGTATACGGCGTTGCACCCGCTGGACGAAGTGTTAAATGACGGGAATAGTTTTCAATCCCTGAACAAAAGCCCATCTCGCGCATCATTTCTAAATCATAACGTGTACGTTGCTCTATACGCTGCGCTTCTAACAACTTACCATTATCATTTAATTCTTTTAAACGCTCTTCTAATTCTTTTTCTATATTTTCAATAGCAACCTTCATTTTTTCTTCACGTGTAACGAAGTGAGATGCTGGGAAGATTGCTACATGATCACGTTCTGCTAATACTTCACCTGTTAACGCATTTACTTCACGAATACGATCGATTTCATCACCGAAAAATTCAATTCGAATACAATGCTCGTCAAGTGATGCCGGGAAGATTTCAACTACATCTCCGCGCACACGGAATGTCCCACGCTTGAAATCAATATCATTACGTCCGTACTGTACATCAACAAGTTCACGAAGCAATTGATTGCGGTCCTTTTCCATACCAACTCGAAGTGAAACAACTAACTCGCGGTATTCTTCCGGAGAACCTAAACCATATATACACGAAACACTCGCAACGATAATTACATCGTCCCGTTCAAATAATGCAGACGTTGCTGAGTGACGCAATTTATCGATTTCATCATTAATTTGCGCATCCTTTTCTATAAAAGTATCCGTTTGCGGTACATACGCTTCTGGCTGATAATAATCGTAATAACTAACAAAATATTCAACTGCATTATTCGGAAAAAAATCTTTCAGCTCACTATATAATTGTCCTGCTAACGTTTTATTATGAGCCATCACAAGTGTTGGCTTCTGTACTTCTTTAATGACATTTGAAATCGTAAATGTCTTACCCGTCCCTGTCGCTCCAAGCAACACTTGCTTTTTCTTTCCACTATCAAGTCCCTCTACAAGCTTCTCTATAGCTACCGGCTGATCACCTTGCGGGGAATACGCTGAGATAATTTCAAATTGATGTTCCAAGTAAAATCCGACCTCCTCATAAAAATCTGTATTATTATTTTACCACGAATGCCCATAAAAAACCTAAAAAAACGAACGGACATTCGGTAAAATTTTCGACAATATATATGGAAAAAGGAAGGATTTACACTAACTCCCTCATTAAAACCTCATTTTAAAGAGACATATAAAACTAGCTCTTTTCCTACTGTCATCCTCTCCTATACAAACTATTGGTATACCAGAAAAAGCTACCTTCCTCTATGAAAGTAGCTTTTCTTTCCCTTCCTCCTTCTTCGGAAAAATAACATATGAAAATGAAATTGCTGTATCAACTAAAAATATAATTGCCCACACTTGGCTCACTCGACTCGCAGTTTTATTTAAAACGATTCCTGACTCTAACCAATTGCCCCATTGTTCAAATGGAATAAGCCCATACGCGAAGAAAAAGAAAGTATGCACAACAACGAATAAAACAAGATGTAATACCCAATTTTTTATTTCCTGCTTTGCATAGGCCATACCTGTTAATTCTATATGTTCTTCAATAACAGGCGCTGGTTCATTCCGCCATTTCGCAGCTAACTTTTGCACAAATATATCAAGCTTCTTCAAATCCTTTTTCCCGTAGAAGACCGCATACAATAAAATGATCACGGTAATAATCTGAAAGTTAGAAAACTTTCCTGTTTGATAATAGTCCACTACCCCTAAGGTTAAAATGAACACTTCATTTACGAGTAGTACAATCCCCATAATAAAGCTTGCCTTCTTCAAACGGAATCCGTAACGAAGTAAAAAGAAACCGATAGCCGATAACCAAAATACAATCTCTGCCCCAATTAAAAAGTACCAACGATATTCTGCGAGTATACTCATTTATCCTTCTCCTTTTCATCATATATACGAAAAGCTTCATCCATATATAATAAAAATTCTTCTTCGATTGGATACATGCTCATTTTCTGTGAATCTTCCTTCGATTTTCTAACTTCCCATAACTTATCTAAAAACGCTTCATCACCATTGGCCATTTCTAAACACTTCTGCATTAATCTCTTCATTGCCCCTTGCACCTCATCACTTGCAGTTTCTTTACCGTCTTTCATAAAAGTGCGTAATTGCTTTAATAAATCTACCCACTCTAACACATTGGGATCTTCCTCACTCATATTTGGCAAATTATGAAGCAACTTTTGTTCTTCCTTTGAAAATACTTCATTTTGAAATATTTCACGTATACGAGAAGACTGTTTCGAAAGCTGGATCAGTTCAAACATAACTTTCCAATCGAGCTCTCCCTCCACATCCACCGAATAAACAACTGCTTGTAAAACGCGCTCCATTCGATTGAATTTCTTTTGTTCTTCCTGTACAAACCGAAGTTGTTTTTCAAGCGAATCCTTTAAGTTAAGCTCACCTTTTACTAACATATTCGCAGACTCTTTTAGTGAAAATCCCATTTCTTTTAAAAATAAAATTTGTTGGAGACGTATTACGTCAGCTTCACTATATAAACGATGCCCGCCTTCTGTTTTCCCGCTCGGCTTTAATAAATCTATTTGATCATAATAACGTAATGTACGTACTGTTACCCCTGTCTCTCTCGTCAATTCTTGTATTGAAATCACTGCCATCACCTCTTCCCCTTCATTATAAAAGATGACGTTACGTAACTTTCAAGACTTTTGTAAAAAAATACAAAAAGCTGTTTATACTCATTGTATAAACAGCTTTTACGGAAATAATCCTTTTTGTACAGCGCGCCCACAAAATAAAATAAGCGCTCCAACAACAACAACAACACTTGTTGCTGTTTTATGGTAATGAGTTGAAACTAATAAATAATACGATAAACCAACAGTACCAATCATAATACAAATACTTGGCACTGGATTACGAGAGAAATTTTGCATTCCCCAAAGAAGTGCAAAAATAGCTGTAGCGACACATAACACCGGTAATCCCATTCCGCTTCCCCTTTATATATCTATTTGCTAGTCTTTGTTAATACGCTCATTGATAACATACTAATTAATACCCCAAAACCAGTCCTTATATATTTAAACGTTTAATCTAATTGAAATCTCTCAAACTTATCATGTATTTCCTCTCCCCTTACTCCAGCGTAAAGATTTCCTCCACCTTCATCCCAAAATATTTGGCGATTTTTAGGGATAACTCTAGACTCGGATTGTAATGGTGATTTTCAATCGCTATAATCGTCTGACGCGTTACCTGCATCACCTTTGCCATTTCAACTTGTGTTATATGATTTTGCTTTCTTAATTCTTTAATTTTATTTTTCACACCCATAGGATCCACCTTCAAAAGTAAAGATATCTTTACTTGAATTATAAATATTTTCCAATTACAAGTAAAGATTATTTTACAAATTTTAGAAAAACATTCCACTGAACACCTTCTCTAACAAAGTACGATAGTAGTTAAGTTTATATCGGCGATTTTCTAAATATATCAGCGCAACTCCATTTATATCGGCGATTCTCCCAATATATCGACTTACTAACAAATACTGAAATCCATAGCGCTATAATCATAAGAAAAAGCTGTCCCAAAATATCTTTTGGAACAGCTTTCTCCTCTACTACATAAATCCTAATACCCATACAAGAACATATCCAAGAATAGAAAGACAAACCGAGCCAATCAGCCCCGCCACGAATGCTTTGCTTCCTAACTTACGGAACGTTTTAAACTCTACATTTAAACCGAGACCTGCCATCGCCATTGCGATAAGCATGTACGCAATTATTACAATATAGCCGGCAACAACTTCGGGGATAATCCCGAGTGAATGCACCGCACTCATCGCTAAAAATCCGAATATAAACCAAGGAATCGGAAGCTCCTTCCACGATTTCTTTTCTTCGCTTCCCTCGCTCTTACCAAACCATAACCCAATTAAAATCGCTACTGGTACAAGCATCGCAACGCGCGTTAATTTCACGATAACTGCGATGTCGACAGCCGTGCTACCGCCTGGTGCCGCAGCCGCAATTACGTGAGCAATTTCATGCAGCGTCGCTCCCGAGAATACACCGTAACCGTACGGAGATAAGCCAAGCACTGGATATAATAATGTATAAATAAGCGTAAATATCGTGCCTAAAATAGCAATAATTGCGGCACCAACCGCCGTTTCATCGTCCTTTGCTTTCACTTGTGGTGCAATTGCCACGACCGCTGCCGCACCACAAATCGCCGTTCCACACGCCGTTAAAATCCCAAGTTTCTTTTCTACTTTAAATACTTTTGTCAATCCATATACAACGAAAATGGTGAATGTAATAACTACCGCTGCGATGACCAATACTTTCGGCCCAGCCTTCGCAATATCAACCAGATTTAATCGCATTCCAAGTAAGATAATCCCAAAGCGAAGCAACTTCTTACTCGCAAAGTTCGTTCCCGCTATCGCTTCTGGAGGGACTCCAATCGCTGCGCGCCAAATCATCCCAATTAGAATAGCAATTACTAATTGTCCCATAATATTTAAAAATGGAAGCTCCGCTAAATATTTCGCAGCAATGGCGATTAATAATGTAATCCCAATACCTTGCGAAAATCCAAAGCCCTTTTTCTTTTGTATAACAAGTGTTTGTTCCACCTTGTACCACCCCAATAATCGTATTGGAACATGCATGTTCTTTCTACTTACATTATAAGAGAGTTTTTATAATAAGTTTAATATCAATATTCAATCTCTATCATCAGAAATACTTATGATAGAATAAAAACAAAAATAAAGGGGCCTAACAAATGAACGTCGACATTTTGAAAATCTTTGTGACTGTCGTTGAACAGAAACATTTCTCTCGTGCAGCAGAACTTTTAAACCTTTCACAACCCGGTGTAAGCATGCACATTCGCAACCTGGAAAATGAATTTGGAACTACACTCATTCAGCGCTCCCCAAAGCATGTACAAGTTACGGAAGCTGGAAACATATTATACATACATGCAAAGCAAATGCTCTCTCTTTATGATGATGCAAAACAGGAAATTAACGAATTACATAACGTTGTAACAGGAACACTTCGCATCGGTGCTAGTTTTACAATTGGCGAATACTTACTTCCCAAAATACTCGCTAACTATGCCAATGAAAATCCGCACGTCGAAGTTCATACCCTTATCTCTAATACAGAAGAAGTTTTGCAAAGCCTTCGCTCTAATCAAATTGATATCGGCTTAGTAGAGGGGCAAGTCGTATATGCTGACGTAGAAGTTGAAGCGTTTATGCAAGATGAAATGAAGCTCGTCGTCCCTCCAAATCACCCATTACTTCACATCAAGGATATAAACGAAGCTACTCTCCAAGACCAAGTATGGGTATTAAGAGAAAGTGGCTCTGGGACACGTGCCTATAGCGATCGTTTTATTCATCAACATCATTTAAAAATGAAACGATTCTTTACATTTAGTAGCATTCAAAGTGTAAAGGAAGCCGTCGCTGCCGGGCTTGGCATCGCTATACTTTCTGATTGGACCGTGCGGAAAGAACTACTAGCCCAAGAACTATTCCACGTCGAAGTTCCAACTGAAAAACTAATTCGTCCATTCTCCATCGTGCGTGGCAAATATTTCATTCCATCTAAAGCCATTCAAGTGTTTTTAAATCATGTAGATTCTTTTGCGAAAAAACAGAGTTGACCTTCACATTAGTGTGAAGGTTTACAATACATGTAAAAGGAGTGAAATGCAGTGCGAATTGGAGAGTTATCAAAAGAAACTGGCGTTAGCGAAAGATCACTAAGACATTATGAAGAAAAGGGATTGCTCCCTTCAAATCGCCTCACAAACGGCTATCGTGATTTCGATAAAAGTGCCATTGAAAAAGTAGAGCTTATCCAAATGTACTTACAGCTCGGCTTAAATTTAGAAGAAACCGCAAGAATGCTGCGCTGCCTCGAAATCGAACCACATCTATACGAAAATCCATGCAGCAGTATCCTTGCACTTTACGAAGATAAGCTCAATGAAGTAACAAGGCAAATCTCATTACTTTCCAACATTCAAACGAATTTACAAAAACACGTTTCACTCCTAAAACAAGAAAAAGAAAAGGGATGATTGCATGTTTGTTATACACGGCAGTTCAAGACAAAATGGGAATACGGAAGCCTTAACATATATGATGATTGATGGAATGAAAGCAGAACAAATTTATTTACGTGACCATACCATTTACCCTATTACAGACCAACGCCATGATACTGAAGGATTTCAACCTGTAAATGATGACTACGAGCAATTAACCAAACGCATGCTAGAGCACGACACGATTATCTTTGCTACACCACTATACTGGTACGGAATGAGCGGCCATATGAAAAACTTCGTTGATCGCTGGTCACAAAGCTTACGTGATACCTCTCTTCATTTCAAAGAGAAAATGAAAGGTAAAAAAATGTACGTCGTCATCGTTGGCGGAGACAATCCGAAACTGAAAGCATTGCCACTTATTTCTCAATTCCAGTATATCTTTGATTTTGTTGGTTCATCATTTGAAGGGTATATTATCGGGGATGGGAATGGATTGGATGAAATCAAAAATGATGCTGAAGCACTTACAAAGGCACAACTGTATAATAGCAAATTTAAAAATAGCCAACAGAAATAAGTTTGACAAACCCATTTGTATGCGCATACAATAAAAATAATATTATGAAAGGAAGGTACTTTGACCAATGAAGTTCTAATTCTCTTATTTATTTCATCCATCACAAATAGTGAACAAAAATGATGAAAACTAGCAGGGGATTAGTCTGTCCATTTGTCGATACTTTCTTTCGAGACGATCATGTGAAAAATCGTTTATTTATGTACGATTTTTACATTGAAGGGCGACGTTTATCCTCTCTAGTGAAACTAGGGAGGTTTTTTTATGACTATTTTATTCGCACGTAATATTGAAAAGAGCTTTGGTGACCGTACCATATTTACGTTACCATCACTAGAAATTCACGCACACGATCGCATAGGAATCGTTGGAGTCAACGGAGCTGGAAAATCTACGTTGTTGCAAATATTAAGTAAAGAAATAGAAGCTGACAAAGGGACAGTAACTCATCATAGTTCTATCGCCATCATTCCACAGCTTAGCGATACAATACTGGAAACCGCTTCTTCTCTTGCAAAAGGAAAATGGAGTATTTCAAACGTCGCAAATTCAATGAGCGGCGGCGAACGAATGCGCCTAAAGATTGCCCATGCTCTCGAACAAGATGCAGGCATTTTATTCGCTGATGAACCAACGAGCCACTTAGATATGGCTGGTACAGAGCAATTAGAAAAAGCACTTTTATCTTATAAAGGGGCACTTGTTTTAATATCGCACGATCGTGATTTTTTAGATAATATATGCACAAAAATCATTGAAATTGAAGACGGCATGATTCAAGAGTATAAAGGAAACTATTCCAACTATCGAAAGCAAAAAGAACGTGAACGAATACAAAAGCAAGCAGAGTATGAGCAATATATACAAGAAAAAAATCGTTTAGAGCAATCAATTTCACAAAAAAAACAACGTGCTTCTAGCATGACAAAAATCCCAACTCGGTTCAGTTCATCTGAATCTAAACTTTATAAGTTAAGCGGGGCTCATGGGCAAGAACAGGTTAGCAAAGCAGCCAAAGCATTAGAAACACGTCTCGAAAAACTAGAAAAGAAAGAAAAGCCAAAAGATCTTTCTCAGGCTCAGTTTGACGTGCAATACCATACACCCATTCATAGTAAAGTGGCAGTACAGTTCAATAAAGCAACAAAGAAAATAGGCGACCGCACACTATTTAAAAATATGAATGGAACTATTGCCCCTGGTGCAAAATTAGCTATTTTAGGAGCAAACGGAAGTGGCAAAACAACTTTGTTCAATATGCTTCTCACAAACGAGCGTGGCATTCAGCTTTCAAAAAGTTGTAAAATTGGATACTTTGAACAAGCACTATCCATTTTAAAAACAGATAAAACCATTTTAGAGAACGTTCTAGAAGAAACCAACTATACAGAAGCATTCGTTCGCACAATACTTGCCCGGCTTCTATTCCGTCGTGAAGATGTTCATAAACCTGTGCACGTTCTAAGCGGGGGTGAACGAATGAAGGTTGCACTCGCAAAAGTATTTTTAGGAAACTATAATATGCTCCTGCTCGATGAACCGACGAACTATTTAGATTTAACAACACAGGAAGAATTAGAAAACATGTTACAAGAGTATCCTGGCACTATACTCTTCATTAGCCATGACCGTGCCTTTATTCGTTCTGTTGCAGACCATATTCTACAAGTAGATGAGAGCGAACCAAGAATATTCTATGGCAATTACGAGCAATACATTAAAAGAACCACTCAAGCTTCCGTAAACGTTACTGAACAAGAATTATTGCGATTACAAACGAAATTAACAGAAGTCATCAGCCGGATTTCTATACCCAATCATCAGGATGACATCACATTTCTTGAACAAGAATATGAAAAATTATTAGTTCAAATTCAGCGGTGTAAAGAAGCGCTCTAATGTCTTCCCTATATATCGACGGGGCCTTCCACATTTCCCAAGAAATATCGCGGCTTCGACATAAAGATAATATTAGACATCACAATAACAAAAAGCCGTGCACCAGCACGGCTTTTCACTTTATCTTGCTACTTGTGGGCATTAAATGCCCAGTTTGTGATGGCTAATAACTAGCCGGGATGCCCCCACTGATTAAAGTTTCACTTTATATACGGACAGCAGTCCCACTCACCGCAACCATTAGCATTCCTTCGCGAACTACTTCGTAATCCACGTCAATACCAACGATGGCATTCGCATTTTTTTGCCTTGCGAATGTTTTCATCTCTTCCATTGCGATGTCGCGCGCTTCTTTTAGTTTGCTTTCATAAGCGCCTGCACGGCCGCCGACAACGTCACGGACAGATGCGAAAAGGTCACGAACAATATTCGCACCCATAATCGCTTCTCCATTCACGATATCAATATACTCAATAATTTCTTTCCCTTGAATTGTAGATGTTGTTGTTACAATCATGCTTTATAGCCTCCCATATAAGATTTCCACTTACTTATGGTGCACGAATTCAGCAGAAATTATATTTACGAACTAAACTGTGCTTCGTATAATCGGCTATACCCTCCGCCTCGCTCAATTAATTCCTCATGCGAACCTTGTTCTGCAATACCATCTTTATTTACAACGACGATACGATCCGCATTTTTAATAGTTGCAAGCCTGTGAGCAATAACTAATGTTGTACGACCGACAGCTAGTTCTGCAAGTGATTTTTGAATAGCAAGTTCCGTCTCTGTATCTAATGCAGAAGTCGCTTCATCTAATATTAAAATTGGCGGGTTTTTCAAGAACATACGAGCAATTGCTAGACGCTGCTTCTGTCCCCCGGAAAGTTTCACACCACGCTCACCGATAACTGTATCTAAACCGTCTGGTTGCGAGTAAATTAAATCCTCCAACTGGGCACGTTTTACCGCCTGCCAAATTGCAGCCTCTGAAGCCTGTAAATTTCCATAAGCGATATTTTCGCGAATCGTTCCTGAGAATAAGAATACATCTTGCTGTACAATTCCAATTTGTTTACGAAGTGACGATAAAGTCATCTCTTTCGTATCAATGCCATCAATTTGGATTGACCCAGATTCCTGCTCATAAAAGCGTGGTAATAAACTACATAACGTTGTTTTCCCTGCCCCTGATGGCCCAACGAACGCAACTGTTTCACCTGCGTGTATTTTCAAGCTAATATCATTTAAAATCGGTTCTTTATTTTCATATCCGAACGTAATGTTGTTATAGTGAATATCACCGTGTACATGCTTTACTTCTATCGCATCTTTAGAATCCACAATATCAGGCTCTGTTTCAAGAAGTTCTACATACCTTTTAAAACCTGCGATTCCTTTCGGATAACTTTCAATAACTGCATTAATTTTCTCAATTGGTCGGAAGAAAATATTCGTTAATAAGACGAATCCGATAAATCCACCATACGTTAACTCACCTTGCAGAACAAACCATGTGCCACATATTAATACGAAGAGCGTTACGAGACGCATGAGCATATAACTAATGGATGAGTTTAGCGCCATAATTTTATACGCCATTAATTTCGTTGTACGGAAACGAGCGTTGTTCACAGCGAATTGGTCTTTCTCAAACTTTTCATTTCCGAATGCTTGTACAACGCGAATACCACCGACGTTATTTTCGATACATGCATTAAAATCAGCAACATCTGAGAATAAACGTCTAAACGTACCCGTCATTTTTTTATTGAAGTAAAGCGCCAACCATAATAGGAATGGAATTACAAAGAATGTTAGAAGTGCTAACTTCCAGTTAATCATCATCATAAATGAAAATGCCCCAACTAAAGTCATTACGGCGATGAATAAATCTTCTGGCCCGTGGTGAGCAATTTCTCCAATTTCCATTAAATCGTTCGTAAGACGTGAAATTAGATGACCTGTTTTATTATTATCAAAAAATCTGAATGATAGCTTTTGAATATGATCAAATAATTTCTGCCTCATATCTGTTTCAATGTTAACTCCTAGCATATGCCCCCAGTAGGTAACAACATATTGTAAACCTGCATTTAACATATAAACTGCAAGTAAACCAAAACAAGCCCATAAAATAAGCGTCCAGTTTTGTCCTGGTAATAACTTATCAATAAATTGATTTACGATAAGCGGGAAACCAAGTTCCAGTAATCCTGCGATAACCGCGCAAGAAAAATCGAGTATAAATAAACCTTTATACGGTTTATAGTAAGAAAAAAATTTACGTAGCATATATTTCCTCCCTTTTCCAAATTAAAAGACTCCCTAAATGATAACCATTATCAAATAATTATTCAAGTTATTCGACTACGAAACTGCAAATAAGGTTTGCGATATTTGTTGTTTTTTTCCAGAAAGTCGATATATTTTAATAATCGCCGATATAAATTTCATGTACTGCTGCTCCCAATCAAACAAAAAGGGTGTCACCTAGTGGTAACACCCTCATTTTTATTACATCGCTTCCGAATCCCACTCGTGCTCTTGCTGAACAAATACAACGCCTAACTCATGATGTCCTCCAGCATATAATGCTGTTTGAGCAAGACGAAGCTCACCATTTGTATCTACCACTTCTAATTTACAAAAAGCTCCTGTTGTTTTGGTTTGAAGTGCATCATAAAATTCTTCGGCACTCCTTGGAACGACTCCATTTACTTTCGTAATTATTTCTCCAGGCAGTAAATTCAGCTCGGCCCCAATTGTATTTGGAATTGTATCTAACACAACAAGTCCATCATTGCGTGCAGCGAAATATGCTGGTCTTGTCTCATCTACAATTTTTTCTTGCATCGAAATCGTAAAACGTCCAAGCATTGCGACTCCCATTGCAATAATAGCAAGTACGTGCCACCAATAACTCGCGACCCCTAAAACAAGTACAAGACCAGCTAATCCATAAACACGTCTTCCTGTAAAGAGTAAAGCTTCCGTCGGCTCATAACTTCTAATCTTTCGCATAAATCCAATTAAAAATGGAACGAGGAATAAAGAATATGTATTTGCCCCTATTGAAACGACAGGCCACCATGAAATAAACTGGGTTACCGCATCACCTGGTACAAGAATAAAAATCGGCACGATCCATAAACGCTTCGATTCGTGTAAACCAATCTTGAGCCCACGTTTCCCCTTCCTAATCCTCGGTGTAGAATATCTTACCGCGTTTTTAGAAATCAATAAGCCCTCCACAACAAGCATGATGCCTAGTAAAATAGCAAGAGATACAATCGTACCCTCTTCACCTTCTCCAAGCTGTAAGAAGGAAACTGGCAGCTTAGAAGATAATAAAACACATACAATTGCGATACTGAACGTATAAGCTGCCGATAAATATCGATACATAGCAGTTAATCCAAATAATAATGTCCAAAATAAAATGGCCCATAAGCTCGCCTTGGAAACAACAAGTCCAAGCCCAATCGTAATAATAGATACGATTAATCCATATCCAAGCCCTGCAAATAGAGATGTTCGCAATTCAAACCAAATATCATAAACTTTAAAAGAAAAATCTTTTCGTTCTCGTAATATACGTAAATATCCAACGAAGATACTACTTATTAAAAATACATAGACAGCAGGGTGCAAGAAAAAACGTCCAACTGCCCGCATTATTTCAAAAATCCATGCCTCCACGAACTCATTCACCACCATTTATATCATTCTTTCTTTTTATATTATCATAACTGGACAAACGTTTGTTTAACACAAAAAAATACAGGCAATAAAATGCCTGTATTTCTTCTTATTTCGCTATTAATTTTAATGCTGCCTGTAATTGTAGATCATTTTCTCCAGAACGGATTTTTTCAATGATTTTAGTTTGAATTGCCTCGGCTGTCTTTTTATCAAGCTGTCCTGTCGCTTCCATCTCATTCGCATTTTGGAATGCTTTCAGTGCTGATTCTGTCTCTTTACTAAAGTAGCCATCTTCACGCCCCGGTACATAACCTAAGCTTTTCAGCATCTCTTGCGCATGCTTCACTTGCACATCATTTGAATTGTATGAAAGTGTTTTTTCAATTTGAATTGGCGTCGCATGGTAGTAATCTGGTTGTTTCACTTCTACAGTTGGCTTGATTCCCTTTTTATGAATCCAGTTTCCATCTGGAGTTAACCATTTGAACATCGTTAATTTAATGTTACTGCCATCTTTAAACGGAACGGCTTGCTGAACAGTTCCTTTACCAAATGTTGTTTCACCAATTAGATCGTAACCTTCTCCTTCTTTCAATGCGCCAGCTAAAATTTCCGAAGCAGAAGCACTTCCTTTATCAATCAATACTGAAATTGGATATGGCTTCCTCTCTTTCAGCTCTGTAGAGATTTGCTTTTTCTCACCATTTCGCTGCTCTACTTGTAGCATCGGCTTTTTGTTCGTCATAATTTCTCCTAGTATATCTTCTACACTATTTAAATAGCCACCAGGATTACCACGAACGTCAATAACTAAACCTTTTATGTTTTTCTTCTCTAACTCTTTTAACTGATCCTTAAATTCTTTCGCTGTATTTTCAGCAAAAGAAGTAATTTGCATATAACCGATATCTTTTCCATTCTCTTGTTTCACAGTACTAACTACCGTGAAGATTGGGATTTTTTCACGCTTAATTTTGAATACAATCGGATCAGTTACTCCTGCACGTTTAATTTCAATCGCGACAGTCGTTCCCTTTTTACCACGAATTTTTAATACAGCTTCTTCACGCGATAAGTCTTTTACACTGTTTCCATCTACAGATAAAATTTGGTCATTCGGCTTAATTCCAATCTTTTCTGCTGGTGAACCTTTAATTGGCGATACGATAATAAGCTTACCGTCTGTTTTGTTCACCTCAGCCCCAATCCCCTCTAACTCAGGATCAAGTGATTCACTAAACTGTTTGGCTGTTTCTTTATCCATATACGTGGAATAAGGGTCCTTCAGCGTAGACAACATGCCTTGTATTGCACCTTCAACTAACTTGTCATCTTTCACGTCTTCCACATAACGTGAATCAATTAGTCCATATGCCTCATTAATTTTTGCCAAATTCCCTTGCGTCGTGCTAGCGTTCCCACTCGAAATTGTTTGCGTTACTTCTGCTGGGTTAACCCCAAATACAGACATTCCTGCAAACATTCCGCCAGCACCAATTAAAAATGCAACAACCATTCCAATAATTGCAACTCTACGTTTCAATGCGGAATTCCCCTTTCCAAAACACACAGGTGGTGTAGCAAAAGGCATCACACAGCGTGTGATGCCTTTACCTATTTCTACTATATGATAAGCTTGTACGAATTATGTTTGCAACTTTTTATACTTTTAAGAAGCGACGAATTGACATTACACTTCCCCACATACCGATTAACGCACCGATTAACACTAATAAACCAGCTAATTGGAATACGAATGGGCTGTATGGTAAAAGCTCGAAAATTGTTCCGCCAAGTTTTTCATTAAACACACTTTGCAGTGAATTATACGTAACTAGAATTAGACCAATTGGAATAATTGATCCTAATACTCCTAGGAATAATCCTTCTAGCAAGAACGGCCAACGAATAAACCAGTTTGTTGCACCTACAAGTTTCATAATTTCAATCTCAGTACTACGAGCATAAATTGTAATTTTAATTGTATTAGAGATTAAGAACATCGCTGTGAATAAAAGACCTGCAATTAATGCAATCCCGATATTACGTCCTGTTTTTACAGTATCAAATAATTTTTCAACTTGACCTTTACCGTATTGAACGTTACTTACAAACTGCATTTTTTCAATCTTTTTCGCAATTTGTGCTGTATCAGTTGGCTCTTTCGCTTTTACAATAAATACGTTTTTCAGTGGGTTATCTTGCTCAAATAACTCGAACGTTTTTCCACTATCGCCTAAACTTTTAATTAAACGTTTCAATTCTTCTTCTTTAGAAGAGTATTTAATAGAATCTACTTTCGCGACCTTACTCATATCTTCTTCTAATTTCTTTTGATCAGCTTCTTTTGCTGCTGGATCAATGTGTACACGAATTTCTACATCTTGCTCTACTTTTGTAGCAAAATGGTTCATATTCATAATCGCTGTTAAAAAGACACCTACAAGTAATAATGTAACTGTTACTGCACTTACAGAAGCAAATGTCATCCATCCGTTACGGGATAGATTTTTTACACCTTCTCGCAAATGTCGACTAAGGGTTTTAGCCTTCATATCCGTATCCTCCCTCAATCTCGTCTCGAACAATTTTTCCGCCTTCAATCGCGATTACACGATGACGGATTGTATTTACGATATCTGCATTATGCGTCGCCATAACAATCGTTGTACCACGCTCATTAATGCGTGTAAAGATCTTCATAATATCAAGAGCTGTTTCAATATCTAAATTACCAGTTGGCTCATCGGCAATTACAACCTTTGGTCTATTAACAATCGCTCTTGCAATAGCCACACGTTGCTGCTCTCCACCTGAAAGTTCACTTGGAAGTGCGTCTGCACGATCGTCTAGACCTACTAGTCCTAACACTTCAGTAACACGCTCACGAATCGCATCTGGTTCTTCTTCAATTACTTCTAAAGCAAACGCAACATTCTCATATACCGTTAATTTAGGTAATAATTTAAAATCTTGGAAAATCACGCCTAATTGACGACGGAAATATGGAACATCTCTTTCTGCCAATGATTCGATAGTAAGTCCATTTACATTAATAGATCCTGTAGTTGGCTTTTCTTCACGATACATCATTTTAATAAATGTAGATTTTCCGGCTCCACTCGGTCCAACTACGTATACGAATTCACCTTGTTTAATGTTAACTGTGAGACCAGCAACGGCTTTCATACCATTCGGGTACTCCTTATAAACATTCGTCATTTTTATCATTATTTATCACCCAATGCTTAATGATTTTTTTTTCGAAATACTTTTCTGTACATGTGAAAATAAAAAGGAATCCTTTATTTTCATTTAACCATTCTTGTTGAAGGCAGCTTACTTACATGCTTTTTATTCGCACCGCTACTCTATGTAATATATTTCAGCAAAATTCTACAAACCTCATTGTAACATCAAACGGTTTCCAGTTCGGATACATTTTTGTTACAGTTATGTTACATCCCAGAAAAAGGAGACGAGTTGTTATAACTCTTATCCAAAGTCATTTTTAGATAAGATTATATAATCAACTCGCCCATTTTTCTCTTTTTATTTATGTTCAGCTAACCACTCAGCTACTTTTTTCGCATCTTCACCTTGAATAATTCCCGGTGACATTGAACCGCGACCTTTTTCAATAATCTTTTCAATCTCTGCTGCATCATATTTCTGCCCTACTTTTCGTAAATCCGGTCCAGTTGCTCCTGATAAATCTTTCGCATGGCAGCCTATACAACTTTTTTGATAAATTTGCTCTGGGCTATCTGTGCTTGCAGATTGTTTCGAAGGCTTACTCTCTTCTTTATTTCCACATGCTCCTAAAGCAAAAACGACTGATGTACCTAGTGCAATAGCCAACAATTTCTTTTTCAATTCTATCGCTCCCCATTGTTGATATTCTTTTCATTCCTAACACACTCATTTTTATTATAAGCATTATCTTTATATAGAAAAACTAAGGTATATTTCATATTCTTGAAAAATACAGTGAGAACCCTGATAAAATAAAGCTTCCATAATTTGTTTCAATTCTGTGAACAACGTAAAAACTTCTATAAAGAATCTTTTTAAAAGGCAAATCAAAAAAGTTCTTTATAAAATCTTACTCTATTGCCGCTCTGTTTTACTATTCTCTACTTTTTACAAAACAATATACAACATTGTATTCTGCATATAACCCCATCAAAAAGAGAAGTTGTCGTTTCCAACTTCTCTTCCCCTGTACTTCATCCATATAAATAAAACGTTGTATATCCTCTATTTTCTCAGCATGGGCCAACAATTTTGTTGGCTTTTTCTCTTATCCCACTATTTACTGGGTAGTAAGACCCCTACCTCAAAATTCAACAAAAGCAAAGAAGTTAGGTGAGGGTCGGGCTGCCCGTAAAAGTCAGATTTGTTAAAGCTAATAATCAGTGGGGATTCCCCCACTGGTTATTAGATGCGAGAACGTAAGTAAGCATCAATAAATGGATCAATTTCTCCATCCATAACTGCTTGTACGTTACCAACTTCTGTATTTGTACGATGGTCTTTTACAAGAGAATACGGGTGGAATACGTAAGAACGAATTTGGCTACCCCATCCAATTTCTTTTTGTTCCCCGCGGATTTCATCTAATTGTGCTTGTTGCTCTTCTAATTTCTTTTGATATAATTTTGCTTTTAACATTTTCATCGCATGCTCACGGTTTTTAATTTGAGAACGCTCCGACTGACACGTTACAACCGTATTTGTCGGTGTATGTGTAATACGAACTGCTGAATCTGTCGTATTAATGTGCTGTCCACCAGCTCCACTTGCACGGTACGTATCAATTTTTAAGTCTTCTGTACGCACTTCAATTTCAACTTCATCATTGAACTCAGGTACAACTTCACAAGATACAAATGATGTATGACGACGGCCTGAAGAATCGAACGGTGAAATACGTACAAGACGATGTACACCTTTCTCTGCTTTTAAATAACCGTAAGCGTTATGACCTTTAATTAATAAAGTAACACTCTTAATACCAGCTTCATCACCTGGTAAGTAGTCAACTGTTTCTACTTTAAATCCACGTTTTTCAGCCCAGCGTGTATACATACGTAATAACATAGAACCCCAGTCTTGTGACTCTGTTCCACCTGCACCTGGGTGTAATTCTAAAATCGCATTATTTTTATCATAAGGATCACTTAATAGTAATTGAAGCTCATACTCATTCATTTCTTGAATTAAGCCTTTTACTTCCGATTCTAATTCCTCATGTAAATCTTCATCATATTCTTCTTTTAAGAGTTCATGCGTTACTTCTAAGTTTTCGAACGTCTCGTCTAACTGACGGAACTTTCCAACCATATCTTTTAACGCATTTGCTTCGTTAATTACAGTTTGAGCGCCTTGTTGGTCATCCCAAAATCCTGCGCCCATCATTTTTTCTTCTAATTCTGCAATTTGTTTCTCCTTAGTAGGGAGGTCAAAGAGACCCCCTAAAAGCCGCTAATCTCTTAGCCATTTTCTCTAATTCCTGTCTAATTTCTACTAATTCCATTTCCTTCACCTCTATGTAATTGCTATTACTTTCGTATGAAAACAAGGGAAACTCTCTCCACTTATTAGGGAGAGAGTTTAATCCTTTTTATTATAATTTGCAAAACAAGCTGAATTCAACAGCCGCAGTTTTTATTAGCTTACAATGCCACAGCAGTTTTTATATTTCTTGCCACTACCACATTTGCATAAATCGTTACGGCCCACTTGATCACCTTTTACAACAGGCTTTTTCTTCGCTTCTTCGCCATCGCTAGATGGATGAACAGCTTCACCTTGAACAACTTCTTGACGCTCTAAGTTTTGTTCAATTTCAGCTTTCATAATGTAACGAGAGATTTCCTCTTCAATAGAAGCAATCATTGACTCGAACATTGCGAATCCTTCCATTTGATACTCACGAAGTGGATCGATTTGACCGTAAGCACGTAAATGAATACCTTCACGAAGGTGGTCCATCGCATCAATATGCTCTGTCCATTTCGTATCTACTACACGGAATACAACAACTTTTTCGAACTCACGCATTTGCTCTTCTGGCATAAGCTTTTCTTTGTCGTTGTAACGCTCTATTAATTTCGCGATAATCGGCTCGCTCATTTCTTCTGGAGCAAGACGACGTAATTCTTCTTCTTTTATATCGCCTTCTTGCAGAAGGTTTGTATTTAAGTAGTCAACAAGACCTTTAATATTCCAATCTTCTTCAATTTCCTCTTGTGTATGAAGCGCAACAGCACGTTCTACTGTAGATTTCATCATACCTTCAATAATACTACGTAAGTTCTCAGAATCCATTACTTCTTGACGCTGTTTGTAAATAACTTCACGTTGCTGACGAAGCACATCATCGTATTGTAATAACTGCTTACGTGCATCATAGTTATTTCCTTCTACACGTTTTTGCGCAGATTCTACTGCACGAGAAACCATTTTACTTTCAATCGGCTGTGAATCATCCATACCAAGACGATCCATCATCGCTTTCATATTGTCAGAGCCGAAGCGGCGCATTAGTTCATCTTCCATTGATAAATAGAACTGCGTTACACCAGGGTCCCCTTGACGACCAGCACGACCACGTAACTGATTATCAATACGACGGCTTTCGTGACGCTCTGTACCGATAACCGCTAGACCGATATTTTTAATATCATCGCCTAATTTAATATCCGTACCACGACCAGCCATATTCGTCGCAATTGTTACAGCACCTTTAATACCAGCTTCTGCAATGATATCTGCTTCACGCGCATGGTTTTTCGCGTTTAAAATATTATGGCGTACACCTTTACGTGTTAACATTTTTGAAATAAGCTCTGACGTTTCAATTGCAACTGTACCAACAAGTACAGGTTGTCCTTGTTTATGACGATTTACAATATCCTCAACAACTGCATTGAATTTACCTTCCATTGATTTGAAGATTAAATCAGCACGGTCATCACGAATAATATCTTTGTTCGTTGGAATTACGATAACATTCATATTATAAATATTACGGAATTCTTCTTCTTCCGTTTTCGCTGTACCAGTCATACCAGATAACTTTTCGTACATACGGAAGTAGTTCTGGAACGTAATTGTCGCAAGCGTCATGCTTTCATTTTGAATTTCTACGCCTTCTTTTGCTTCAATCGCTTGGTGTAAACCTTCGCTATAACGACGCCCTTTCATAAGACGACCAGTGAATTGGTCTACAATTACGATTTCACCTTCTTGTACAACATAGTCTGTATCACGGTGCATAACAACATGCGCACGAAGTGCCTGATTAATATGATGAAGAAGTGCAACATGTTTTAAATCAAATAAGTTTTCAATATGGAAAGCTTTCTCTGCTTTCGTAATACCATCTTCAGTTAACATTACATTTTTCGTTTTCACATCGAATGAATACTCTTTTTCATTTTCTAATGTACGAACGAATGCATTTGCAAACATGTATAGCTCTGTTGATTTTTGAGCTTGTCCCGAAATAATAAGCGGCGTACGTGCTTCATCGACTAAAATAGAATCGACTTCATCGATAATAGCAAAATGAAGTGGACGCTGAACGCACTGCTCTCTATATAAAACCATATTGTCACGTAAGTAATCGAATCCAAGCTCATTATTTGTGCTATACGTAATATCAGCAGCATAAGCCTCTTGCTTCTCTTCGCGTGACATACTATTTAAGTTAATTCCTACTGTTAAGCCAAGGAACTCATGAAGTTGTCCCATTTCGCTCGCATCACGTTGTGCTAAGTATTCATTGACTGTAACAACGTGAACACCTTTTCCTGTTAAAGCATTTAAATATACAGGTAATGTAGATGTTAACGTTTTACCTTCACCCGTTTTCATCTCAGAGATATTCCCTTCATGTAAAGCAATACCACCCATTAACTGCACGCCATACGGACGCATTCCAAGAACACGAGTCGCAGCTTCGCGAACAACCGCAAAAGCTTCAGGAAGTAGATCATCTACTGTCTCACCTTTTGTTAGACGTTCTTTAAACTCAAGCGTCTTTCCTTTTAATTGTTCATCTGTTAGTGGCTTAATAGATGATTCTAATGCATCAATTTGCTCAACTGTCTTCTGCATACGTTTAATTTGGCGTTGATTTACATCAAATACCTTTTTTAAAATACCGATCATAGGAAATACGCTCCTCTTTTTTATTAAAATAAAACTTCCGATTGTTTTTTCTTTTTCTATTACAATCAGTCGTTATAAAAATCAAATGTATGTTATGCCAATTTTTCTCCTAATTAAAAAAACTAAAATGTATATACCTAATGATAATTGTAACACTTGTCTTATAACTATGACAACAATCGGCCGAATGTCTCGTTCTAAATTAGGAAAAGTTTTTTAAAAATCTATTTTCAGCAAAAAAAGCGCAGCCTCTTTCGGCTGCGCTTTCGAATTATTATTTAGTTTCGATTAAACCATATTTTCCGTCTTTACGGCCATATACAACATTAGTTTCATTTGTATCAGCATTTGTGAAGACGAAGAAATTATGCCCTAGCATATCCATTTGCAAGATCGCTTCTTCAACGTCCATCGGTTTTAAATCGAATCGTTTTGTACGTACAAGTTCTAATTCATCCTCTTCTACCTCATCCAGAACAGCTACTGCTTCTGGAAGAATAAAGTTAGTTTTCACAGAACCTTTCTCACGTAACTTACGATTTACTTTTGTTTTATGTTTACGAATTTGTCGCTCAATTTTATCAACTACTAAATCGATAGCAGCGTACATATCGCTATTAGTTTCTTCTGCACGAAGTAATAAATCAGTAAACGGAATTGTTACCTCGACACGTTGCTTGTCAGAGTATACTTTTAAATTAACTTTAATCTCTGGGAATGTATCAAAATAACGCTCTAACTTACTTAGTTTTTTCTCTACATATTCCTTTAATGCTGGAGTTACTTCAATATTTTCACCACGAATGTTGAATTTCATAGATGAATTCCTCCTTTCAAGCCTATGTACTATAATTTCGACATCGGCTTAAAAACTCCTTCTAACTTTTTTAAAAAAATTAGTGGAATTGCGATTTTTTTATCGTTTTTTGTTGAAATGAAAAGATGCATCGTTTCTACCTTTATTTTATCCTATTAACATCGTGAGTAACGAATATAACTGTGGACAATTCGTTACAGAAAAGAAACAACTTTTTGACAATTCACCCCATAACAAAAACCTCTTGCGAAAAACAAGAGGTTCTACTATATATAACGTTGCCACAAACGCAGCTTTCTCTTCCCAAAAACAATATCCCTACAGTTTCACAACATTAGCTGCTTGTGGTCCACGTGCTCCATCTACAATATCAAACTCCACTTGTTGCCCTTCTTCTAATGACTTATACCCATCTTGTTGAATAGCAGAAAAATGAACAAACACATCCTCACCATCTTCACGCTCAATAAACCCAAATCCCTTTTCTGCATTGAACCATTTCACTTTTCCTTGCATGTTCATTCCATTCCCTTCACTCTAAAAATCAGGGCATTCGCCCCATATTCTGACTATAACGAATGACAACTTACGAAGTCAAAGAAGACTTATCGTCTTTTTATTATCTCTTTCGACAGTTACAGATTAACTTCTACAGAGCGTCAAACTAGAAACTTCATTTGCCCCTCTATCATATAAAAGACTCCCAATTTGCCTAACTGTAATACCTGTCGTATACACATCATCAACGAGTAAAATATGTTGCCCATGAAACATCTCTTCACCCTGAAAATAAAAAGGATTGCTTCCCAACATCCTTTCTTTGCGCGTCTTCTTACTTTGTTTTTCTGTTTCCCTTCTTCTTAATGACGGATAAGAAAGACCAACAGGCAAACAAGCTGCTAATAGCTCAGCTTGATTAAAACCACGTTCATATTCCCTTTCCTTACTAAGCGGAACAGCGATAACGGTTGAAACGTTAGCAAAATACTGTTGAAATAAACTTCGAAAAGGAAGATGAAAAATACGAACTAACTCAGCATCACCACGAAACTTAAACTGCGCTAGTATTCCTTTCATCTCATTATCGTACATGTATAATGAACGATTTTTTAAAGGTCGATAACTCTCCACATTCATCCATCGTACACAATCCTTGCAAATGTCACCTTCTTTATATTCAGCTGGCAATGGATCTAAAGACCGTCCGCACTCTCTACAAATCTCTCCTATAATATAGGAAATCTTTTGCTCACATCTATCACATATATACTTTTTGTGAGCCTTAACAAAAAAATTGCACCAACTAATCGCGTATGAAATATCCTCCTCACAAAGTAAGCAATGCATTAATCGATCAACCCTTGTTCTTTCGCATTTTTGTTCATACTTCGAATGTGTTTTTTCGCGCGCACCATCGCCTCTGTCTTACCATAATGAAAATAAATGACCTCTCCATACGGCTCTTCAAAACTACGACCTACCCGGCCTGCAATTTGTACGAGTGCACTTTCTGAAAATATTTCTTCTTCCGTCCCTAAAACCGCAACTTGCAAATTTTTCACCGTTACTCCTCTCTCCAAAATCGTCGTTGTAACTAATAAAGGAATTTCTCCCTTTCTGAAAGCTGCAACTTTTTCTTTTCTCATTGGATCTTCTGCATGCACACCGGCAACTCTATCGTCTAACAGCTTCAATAACCGACTCATTTTTTCTATATATCGCACATGGGGAACAAATAAAAAAATGGGGTGCTTTTTATTTAAGTATACTTTTAACCATTGTAGTAAAACTTGAGGAATTCTTTTATTGATGAGGCTTTTCTTCCAGTTTCCGCAACAGCAAAATTTGGGGACTGGCAACGGATGACGGTGATACCGTCCAGAAACAACGATACCTTTTTGTTTCCCCTTTCTAAGGTTACGCTTCCACTCTTCATCTGGAGTTGCAGTTAAATAAATACATGCCGCCTTCTCTTTCATCGCTTGTTTTACCGCATACTGCAACATTTGATCTGCATGGTATGGAAAGGCATCTATTTCATCTACAATCATGACATGAAACGCTCTATAATAACGCAATAGCTGATGGGTGGTCGCAACGACTAACGCTGCATCTTTTTCCCGATCTAAACTTCCACCGTATAAAGCAGCTACATTTATATTCGGAAATACTTCTTTCAATCTCGGTGCTAATTCAAGTACAACATCCGTTCTCGGCGTTGCGATACAAACTCTTTCTCCTTTTTGAAGTGCCTCTGCAATACCATAAAACAACATTTCTGTTTTTCCAGCGCCGCACACAGCCCAAATAAAAAACGATTCTTTCTGTTTAACAGCCTCCATAACACCTTGCGCAGCCAACTCCTGGCCAGTAGATAAATTTCCTTTCCACTGTAACGGATTTACATCCATTTCTCCTTCTTTTTCGGCAATTCCGCGAACAAGTACAGCACATTCACTAACTCTCCCCATCGTTATGCACTTCCGGCAATATGTGCAGACTTTACTACACCTTTTACACAAAAATGACGAAAAGAGTCTTTGTGCTATATTTCCGCAACGCTGACACATATATGTAGAAGCCTTATTTTTTACACCTTGTACACATACGACCTCTCCCTTCTTCTTCAAATCATCTAAATTATCCCGTACGTCTGTAGAGAGTTCTTCTAATAATAACTGTTTCCCAGATAACATGGACCATCACCTCTAGCACACTATAAACCTTTCCCGTAATTTCGTAAAAACACAAAAAAGCCGATAACCTACTTATAAAATAGTAAGCTATCGACTTTATACACGTGTTTTATTCGTTTATAAATCCTAGAATCGACCGTATCCTAAGAAATGTTTTTTGTTGTATGAACTGTTAATATCACCGTACGCAATTCCTTTATCACTAGCATGAATCATTTGGCCATTACCAACGTAAATACCGATGTGAGATGGACCTGCTTTATAAGTACCTTGGAAGAATACTAAATCTCCAGGTTGTGGGCTACTTACTTTAGAAACTGAGTTCCAGTAACCGTTAACGTCTTGACGACCTACACCAAAGATGTAAGAAATGAATCCACTACAATCAAAACCACCTTTTGATGGAGATGCACTTCCCCAAACATATGGCATACCTAAGTATTGTTGTGCTTTACCAATTACGCCACCCGCATTTGAAGCTGGAGCTGGCTCTGGTTGTTTCTTCTCTTGTTTAGGTGTTTCTTGTTTAGGTGTTTCTTGTTTAGGTGCTTCTTGTTTAGGCTCTTCTTTTTGAGCTTGTCCACCGTTGTTCGCTGGTGCAACTTGTTGAGCAGGCGCTTGCACTTCTTTAGCAGCTTGTTCTGCTTGTTTTTGAGCAGCGGCTTCTTGTGCAGCTTTTGCTTGTGCTTCCTGTTCAGCCATACGTTGTAATTGTAATGCTTGTTTTTCAAGCTCTTTCAATTGATCTTCCGTACTTGTCATCGTCGTTACAACTGTATCCATTTTACCACTTAAATCGTTTACTGCTGTTTCTTTTTTCGCTTTTTCAGCGTCAAGTTCTTTCTTAGCAGTTTCAATTTGAGCTTGTGCTTCTTTTAATTCTTTTTGTTTTTCTTTTACTGTTGCAACATCCTTTTTCACGTTCGCTTGATCTTCTTGTTGTGTTTTCATGATATCTTCGTCAGACTCAAGAATTTTAGAAACAGAAGTTAAACGATCAACTAAATCTGCAACGTTTTTAGAGTTTACAAGAACTTCTGTTACAACGTTCGTATTCGGCTGTTCTTGAAGCGCAACTAAACGTTTTCTTAATAAGTCTTCACGTTTTGCGATTTTCGTTTGTAGTTCCGCAATGTCTTTATTTTTCTTTTCGATTAATTGCTCAGTATCAGCAACTTTTTTCGTTGTTTCATCAAGCTTTGAAGAATTTTCTTGAACAGACTTATCTAAACCTTGAATTGTTTTATTTAATTCGTTCATTTGTTTTTGTAATTCATCACGTTCTTGTTGTTGTTTATGTAAAGTGTCATTTTGTGTATTAATTTGTGATTTCACGTCAGAAATATTATCTTCTGCAAATGCATTTGGTGTTAATCCTGAAAACATTAACCCTGCAACTAATGCGCAAGACGCCATTTTTAGCTTTTTCATTTTATTTTTTACACCGCTTTCTTTTTCTTTTTTCCGTATATAACCTATAAAATTTATACCATAATTCGGGATTTTTTTTGCCAATGTTACGTTTTTGTAAAACAAATGTAATATTATATGTGCATCTAGCGCAAAATACGTATATTTTTGTATGTATGTGTAGAATTTTTTAATTTTTCCTCAATGTTATAAACAAAGAAAAAACGCAAGGTGTCCCTTACGTTTTATTAAATATGCAAATGCAAATATAAATGAAATTGAAACGCTATTTCATCCATTTCTCAGCCCAATTTTGGACTTCATCCATAACACTTTCTAACGCTTTTCCTTTGTCAGTTAAGCCATACTCGATTCGAACTGGTACTTCTGGATAAACATTACGAACTACAATGCCTTCGCTTTCCAATTCCTTTAAACGCTCTGACAACATACGATCGCTCATATTCGGTATAATATCTGCGATTTCTCTAAAACGTTTCGGCTCTTCTAGCAAAGATTTAATGATTAAGCCAGTCCATTTTTTACTAAGCAAAGTAAAAGCTGACTCAAACTTTGGACATAAACAAGAATTATGCTCCATATGTTTCACCTCTCTTCTATTATAATATAGTTTCTTGTAAAAAGTAAGTTATAAAACTTTCCTCATATTTTATTTTACGTACATTTTATCATTTCCAAATATTAACTTGTCAACTATACGTAACATTTCCGTAAAAAAACCCTCTTCAAAAAGAGAGCCTTTTCTATCTTATTACTTCGTATACCATCCAAGACCAAGTGCACCTTCACCTAAATGCGTACCAATTACAGCACCAAAATAACCCGTGCGAATTGCGACATGAGGATATTTTGCTTCTAATTCTTGCTTCCATTCATTCGCTTCCTCTTCACGTTGCGCATGAATGATAACTGCTTCCATAGGTACACCTTTACTTGCTTGTTCATCAAAAATTTCAACGATACGTTTTAGCGCTTTTTTACGTGTACGAATCTTTTCAAATGGAATAATGACTTTCTCTCTAAAATATAAAACTGGCTTCACTTGTAGCAAGCTACCGATGAAAGCTTGCGCACTATTTAATCTTCCACCACGTTGTAAATGATGTAAATCATCCACTACAAAATATGCGTCCATCGTTTGCTTCATTTCATCAAAACGAGCGGTAATTTCTTCTGGTGTTTTTCCTTCACTTGCTAATTTCGCGCCTTCACGTACATAAAATCCTTGTACTTCACAACTAATTTCAGAGTCATACGTATATACTTCAATACCCTCTACCATCTGTCCAGCTGTCGTCGCTGTTTGGTATGTACCACTAATTCCACTTGAAAGATGAATACTAATAACTGCATCATATTCTTTAGATAATTCTTCGTATAACTCTAAAAACTTTCCAATCGCTGGCTGCGAAGTTTTCGGAAGTTCTTCCTGCTCACGTACTTTTACATAAAAATCATCTACTGAAATTTCAGCTTCTTCTTGATAAGATTCTGTTCCAAATACAACGTTTAATGGAATCATATATATATTTAGTTCGTCACGAATATGCTTCGGTATATATGCTGTACTATCAGTAACAATAGCTGTTTTCATTCTCGTACCTGCCTTATAAAAAATTTTTATCCCCTAATTTTACACGAAAACTAAAAAAGGTGCATCCATACATAAAAATACCGGTTGAAAATTATACTCAGCATCTCGACAAATTACAACAAAAAGATAAAATACCCATCAAAAATTTCAGCTTATTTATAAAAAATGTTTGAATATAAAAACGCCCGCTTTTAAAATGTAAAGTACTAGTCATTTTGACAGATAGGGGCGTATACCATTGTTATTACAATATTTAACAATAAAAGACTATGGCGAACACGAAATTGTCATTCAAAAATCAAGATTTATTTGTTATGTAAATAGAGCTACAACTGAAGAAGAAGCGCAAGCGTTTATACAAAAAATAAAAAAACAGCATTGGAATGCAACACATAACTGTTCAGCGTATTTAATTGGCGAACAAGATCAAATTCAAAAAGCGAACGATGACGGTGAACCGAGCGGCACAGCTGGTGTACCTATGTTAGAGGTATTAAAAAAACGAGGTTTAAAAGATACTGTTGTTGTCGTTACACGCTATTTTGGTGGCATTAAACTCGGTGCAGGTGGATTAATTCGCGCATACGGAAAATGTACAAGCGAAGGTATTAATCACGTCGGCATTGTCGAACGAAAACTAGTGCGGGTTATACAAACCGGGATTGATTACACTTTACTTGGCAAGTTAGAAAATGAATTACGCCATTCAAAATATGTCATTAAAGATATACATTATTTAGAAAATGTCACATTTGATACGTTTGTAGAAGAAGATGGGAAACAAGCATTCACAGATTGGATGATTGAATTAACAAATGGGAAATGTACAATTACAGAAGGAGATATGTTGTACTTAGAGCAAGATCTTATCTAAGAATAATGAAATTATCACCTTTAAAGATTAATGTAGTGAAGAACTTCTCTACAATGAACTAAGGAGATTATATATGGAAGAACGTTATCATCATCTCCAAAATCGCAGAATAAAAAAGAAGCGAAGAAGAAAACTTTTCTACTTCTTTATTTTCGCATTTTTATTTGGCAGTGTAGGAGTCTATATATTAAATTCCTACACTTCTCTTATGGGGATGTATAGTGGATTTAGTCGTGAAAAATCAGATTTAAGAACTAAAGATGTAGAAATTACAAAGGAACCTTTTACAATCCTCATTATGGGTATAGAAGATTATGCAACAGATGGTCAAAATGGGCGTACAGACTCATTAATGTTTGCGACAGTCAATCCGAAAACTCAAAGGATTTCACTTATGAGTATTCCTCGGGATAGTCGCGTTCCAATTGTCGGAAAGGACAAAGAAGATAAGATTAACGCTGCGCATGCTTATGGTGGAGAACAAATGGCAATCAAAACTGTCGAAGGTTTTCTAAAAGTTCCTGTAGACCATTATATTAAAATTGATTTCCAAGGCTTTAAAGGTATCGTTGATGCTGTTGGCGGTGTTACCGTTGATGTCCCTTTCGATTTTTGGGAGCGCTCTGACGTGGATTACTACAAAAAAATCCAATTTAAGCAAGGGCAACAAAACTTAAACGGTGAAGAGGCACTCGCTTACGTCCGTATGCGAAAGCAGGATCCAAACGGCGATTATGGCCGAGCCGCTAGACAAAGACAATTGCTAGCCGCTGTTGCTCAAAAACTGAATTCTGCCTCTACTGTATTTAAAATTAAAGATTTAACGACTGTCGTTGGAAAATATATAAAAACCGACATTCCTATTTCAGACGGACTTGCTCTTTACAATAAACTTTCTGGTTTTGATCCTTCTACAATACAAACGTTAAAACTTGAAGGAGAAGACAAAAAAATAGGCGGTATTTATTACTTCCTTCCGGATCCAATCGGTGTAGAGACGGTACGTAATGAAATAGAAAAAGAACTAGGGGAAAAAGCAAAAACTCCAACAAATCCAAATACAAAAACCGATTCATCAAATCCTGACTCAAATTCTAACTCTAACGAAAAAGCAAAGAAAGAAACAAACCCGAACAAAACACCAACTGAGCCGCCCCCTTCCACAAATGCTCATGCAGAGTGGATTATGAGAAATCAGGAATAACAAAAAGAGCCAACTCTTATACGATTTGGCTCTTTTTTATTTACTTATTAAAGTGTTGTAAAATTGATTCAACAATACGCTCTGATGCACGACCATCACCGTAAGGGTTAGATGCTTGCGCCATCTTATCATGAGCTTCTTTATCAGATAGTAACTCATCAGCAAGATTAAAGATTGTCTCTTCATCTGTTCCTGCTAATTTTAACGTACCTGCTTCAATACCTTCTGGGCGCTCTGTTGTATCACGTAGAACAAGAACTGGCACGCCAAGTGATGGTGCTTCTTCTTGAACACCGCCAGAATCAGTTAACATTAAGTATGAACGAGCTGCAACATTATGGAAATCAATCACATCTAGCGGCTCGATTAAATGAATACGGCTATGTTCTCCTAAAATATCATTTGCTGTTTCACGAACAACAGGGTTCATGTGAACAGGGTACACAACTTGCACATCTTCATGTTTATCAACAAGGCGCTTAATTGCACGGAACATATTACGCATTGGTTCACCTAAGTTTTCACGGCGATGCGCTGTCATCAGTACAAGGCGATTATTTCCAAGCTTCTCTAGTACCGGATGACTATATGTTTCTTTTACAGTCGTTTTCAGTGCGTCAATCGCTGTATTTCCTGTTATGAAAATGCGTGACTCATCTTTATTTTCTCTCTGTAAGTTCGTTGCTGATTTCGCTGTCGGTGAGAAATGAAGGTCTGCCATTACACCTGTTAATTGACGATTCATCTCTTCTGGATATGGAGAATACTTATCCCATGTACGAAGTCCAGCTTCAACATGACCTACTGGAATTTGATTATAAAAAGCAGCTAAGCTAGCAATAAATGTTGTTGTTGTATCACCATGTACAAGGACGATATCAGGCTTTGCTTCTTTCATTACTTTGTCTAAACCTTCTAAACCGCGCGTTGTAATATCAATTAAAGTTTGACGATCTTTCATAATATTCAAATCGAAATCTGGCGTAATTCCAAAGATGCTTAATACTTGATCTAACATTTGACGATGTTGTGCTGTTACAGTCACAATTGATTCGATTTTTTCTGGATGCTTTTGCAACTCTAATACAAGAGGTGCCATTTTAATTGCTTCTGGACGTGTCCCGAAAATTGTCATTACTTTTAAACGTTCAGTCATTTTATTGCCTCTTTTCTCTCACTAGTTACAGTTTCTATTATGACGTATAAGAATAAACAAGGAACTTGCTCTTTTTATCGAATAGTAGCAACATGATTATTACAAACATTCTTTCGTCCCACTGAGTAGTAATCTATCCCTTGCTTTCTAGCATCCTCATTAGTATAACAATTTCTCCCATCAAATAGAATAGCCTCCCCCATAAGTTGTACATACTTTTCTAATGGATATGTTCGAATAGATTCCCATTCCGTTACGATAAAAACTGCACTCGCGCCTCTAATCGATTCATCTATACATTCAGCATATTGTATCGTCTTTCCAAATGTTTGTTGTACATGCTGAATTGCTTTCGGATCGTATACAACTACATCCGCACCTATATTAATCAATTCTTGTATGATAATAAGAGATGGTGCTTCTCTAATATCGTCTGTATTCGGTTTAAATGCTGCTCCAAGAACTGCAACCCGTTTCTTATTCATATTTATTACTTTTTTCGCTTTTTCAACTAATAACAACTGCTGCTTATTATTCACTTCAATGACCGCTTTTAACAAACGAAAATCATGAGAAACATTTCCTGCCATTTGCACAAGTGCTTTCGTATCTTTCGGAAAACACGATCCCCCATATCCAATGCCCGCCTGTAAAAAATGGGTACCAATTCTCTTATCCATCCCCATTCCTTTTGCTACATCTAATACATTTGCTCCTACCTTCTCACATATATTTGAAATTTCATTAATAAAGCTAATTTTTGTAGCCAAGAATGCATTAGACGCGTATTTAATCATCTCTGCACTCTTAATATCTGTAATATACGTTTGCAAGCATAATGCGCTATACAAATCCTCTACTTTCCGTGCAACTTTCTCATCATCCGCTCCAATTACAATACGATCACCATGGAAGAAATCATAAATACCGGAACCTTCTCGTAAAAACTCTGGATTCGATACGACATGTAATTTGTGCCTCCCTTGTAACTTCGCCTCAATCCATCCCTGCATCGCTTCATTTGTACCTACAGGAACTGTACTTTTCGTAACAACAATAATATCGTTATGCACGTATGTCCCAATATCCTCACACGCACGCTTAATATACGTTAAATCAGCTCTCCCATTTGCTAATGATGGTGTTCCAACCGCAATAAATATAAATTCAGCATTTTTAAAAGCTTTTAATTTACTTGTTGTAAAAGTTAACTTTGCACACTTATACGCATCATGTATTAATTCATGTAAGCCACATTCATAAATAGGTAAATCCCCTTGTTTTATCCGTTCAATTTTTTCATAATCTGTATCAAAACATGTGACCGAATGTCCCAGTTTTGCCAAACCTACTCCTGTAATTAATCCAACATATCCAGTACCAATTATCGTAATTTTCATTTCCCCTTCGCACAGGAATATACAATAGAAAATATACGAATACATAGAATTCCCCTGTGCTTCCTCCTCTCATATTAAAAATGAGAAAACATTTTACTTCTCTATTATATGAATTACCTTTTCCATACTTTTTTAAGTTTTTGTAAAATTACATAAGAGAATATAAATTACCATATTTTAACACGAGACTTACTCATTTCTACGTGTAACACTTATAATACTGAAATAAAAATACTCACTATAGGAGAGGCGCGAAAATGGTCTATTATAAATACCAACAAACGCAACCTTCTTAAATGAGCTAACATTCCATATACAATTGTCATATCTTCTATTCACTTCCACTTACTACAAAAAGAAAAAAAGATTGAATTCTAATCTTTTTGTGATACCATATGTTATGAGCCTGCAAATAAACATCATAATTTTCAGATAAATAAACTAAAAAATTATGTTAGACTATAAAAAGGTGGGGTATTAATGGACTCACAAGTGATTTATGCCATTTTGGCATCTTTCATCACTGTACTCGTCGTTACTCCTTTAGTTATTAAATTAGCTTTTAAAATAGGAGCAACAGATAAGCCAAATGCGCGTAAAGTACACCAAAAGATTATGCCTCGTCTTGGCGGATTAGCAATATTTATCGGTGTAGCTGTAGGATTTGTTGTTGGCGGGTTATATGAACAAAGAATGTTATCGATAACATTAGGTGCGATTATCATTGTAATCATCGGGATTTTAGATGATATGTACGAACTATCTGCGAAGGTAAAATTCGGTGGACAACTATTAGTTGCAGCTATGATTGTAAAAAGTGGATTATTAGTGCAAGTATTATATATTCCAATCCTCGGGGATACTGAACTTGGATGGCTTGCTTATCCAATTACAGTGTTTTGGATTGTAGGTATTACAAATGCAATCAACTTAATTGACGGATTAGATGGATTGTCCGCTGGAATTTCATCTATCGTACTTGCAACGCTGGCATATATGGCCTTCACTAGCCCATGGGGTACTGGAACAGCTATCATTTTGCCTCTAGCACTAATTGCACTTGCAAGTACACTTGGATTTTTATTCTATAACTTCCATCCAGCAAAAATTTTCATGGGAGATACAGGAGCACTATTTTTAGGATACTGTATTTCTGTCATATCGTTACTTGGATTATACAAAAGTGTAACGTTATTCAGCTTCATCGTTCCAGTTATCATTTTAGGTGTACCTGTATTTGATACGGCATTCGCAATTATCCGCCGTATCGTAAATAAAAAACCTATTTCAGCACCAGATAAATCGCATTTACATCACCGTTTGCTTGCAATGGGATTCTCTCATCGTAAAACGGTACTAATTATATACGCATTCGGTATCTTCTTTAGTGTAAATGCCATTATTTTCACTAGTGCAACATTATGGTTATCCATTATTCTTCTTTTCAT
The DNA here is from genome assembly GCF_002073415.2 of Bacillus sp. FDAARGOS_235. Taxonomy (NCBI): domain Bacteria; kingdom Bacillati; phylum Bacillota; class Bacilli; order Caryophanales; family Bacillaceae; genus Bacillus; species Bacillus sp. FDAARGOS_235. The sequence goes on along the minus strand of NZ_CP020437.2, from coordinate 3,239,909 downwards.
TTTAATCTTCTTCACAGAAATCATTGCTGAAATAATCGGCCTTGTACACGAACGTTACAAACCAATTATTTCCTTCTATAAAAAAATGAAAAAACGCGAAGACTAATTGTAGTATAGCCTTTACAATTATGAAATATTCAAATAGCATCCTCTTTCTTTGAAGAGGATGCTATTTTTTATTTTTTTACTCCTTATTTGACATTTCCAAAATATAGATTGTTTGAGAGTCCCTTTATTGGAGAAAGATATACATAATAAAAAAAGTATCAAATTTTATTTTTTACATCTTGATTGTCAAACTGAGGGTGAATGTTATGATCAAGCGAGTATTTCAATGTATCATTTTATTTTTCACAATTACTATATACACGTCATCTAATCCTGAAGCAACTACAATTATTCCTGCTGAACATCATCCAAATGCTGAAACGACCTCTCCTACACAAAAGATTGCGTATTTAACATTTGATGACGGACCAAACAAATATACGATGCAAATTTTAAACATTTTAAAAGAAAAGAATGGAAAAGCAACCTTCTTTGTTATTGGCGGAAAAGTACCGCATTACCAAAAGACGATGCAGCGATTAATTAAAGACGGACATTATATTGGACTTCATAGTATGTCACACGATGTAAAACGCCTTTATACTGGCGATCCTTCCACTTTAATTACAGAAATGGAACAAACTCAAAACATTGTCCAGCAAGTTACAAAATTAAATACACACCTCGTCCGCGTTCCATACGGTAGCATGCCTTACTTAAAAAAAAATTATCGTGATGCTCTTGTATCAGCTCGATATAAAATGTGGGATTGGACAATTGATACATATGATTGGAAAAGCTATGACAATCCTTCTGCCATACTAGAAAGAGTACGTAATCAAAGTGATGAACAAGTCGAAGTTATTTTAATGCATGATTCAAGTGTCACTGTACAAATACTGCCAAAAGTAATCGATTATTTACAGTCACAAGGATACAAACTTCTTCCTTATAATCCCTCTTCCCATCTCGAAGTTAATTTTTGGAAAGACACAAGATTGTAACAGCTTTAGTTCCTATATGCTAAAGCTGTTTTATTTTTCTCTTCCCACCCTTCTCATTTTTGTGTAAAATTTTAAATAGTGATGAAGTTTCGAGGTGAATAGAAATGAAACGAATAGATCTCATTTTTAACGCAATACAAGAAGGAAATTATACAGAAGGTATAACCGCATTAGAACTCGCTACCCTGTTGCAACTAGATCGTGCCAATGTAAGTAGCGACTTAAACAAACTTGTAAAAGATAAACGTTTATTAAAAACAAATACGCGCCCTGTTCGTTTTTATATAGAAACGAACACTCCGTTGGAAACGCATTCAAAAGACGTGACTTCACTAGATACATTTGCAATTGAAAATACGAGCCTTAAAATCGCAATTGAAAAGGCGAAAGCTTCTATTCTCTATCCTCCAAACGGTATGCATACTTTACTGCTAGGAGAAACAGGAGTCGGAAAATCTATGTTTGCTTCTTTAATGCACGAATATGCAATTGAAGTTGAACAGCTTCCAAAAAAGGCACCATTTATCGTCTTTAACTGTGCTGATTATGCAAACAATCCACAGCTACTACTAGGACAGTTATTTGGGATCAAAAAAGGAGCTTACACAGGTGCGAATGATCAAAAAGGGTTAATTGAAAAAGCACATGAAGGAATTCTTTTCTTAGATGAAGTACACCGCCTTCCTCCAGAAGGACAGGAAATGCTCTTTACTTTTATTGATCGCGGAGTATATCGCCGCCTAGGAGAAACAGAAAACGAGCGTAAAGCACAAGTATTAATCATTACTGCAACAACAGAAGAACCAAATTCATTTTTATTAAAAACATTTACAAGACGTATACCGATGACTGTCACGCTTCCACCACTTCGTGAGCGTACACATAAAGAACGCTTTGCTTTACTACAACTATTTTTCACAAATGAAGCAATTCGGCTAAGGAAAGAAATTCACGTTAGCCCGAACGCAATGCGTGCTTTCGTCTTTTACAATTGTCCCAATAACATCGGTCAATTAAAAACAGATGTACAAATCGCCTGTGCGAAAGCTTATTCTGATTTTGTAACAAAGAAACGTGATTCTGTCTATGTTTCAAGTACAGATTTACCTTGGTATATGAAAGAAGGGCTATTTATTGAAAGAAAGAGCCGTCACCTATACCAAATACCAAATGAAACATTTGTATTTACGGGAGATGAAGGTTGGAGTCAACATAAAGCAGAAGATGAAAAACGGTCTTCTATTTACGACTATATTGATTATAAATATGAAGAACTTCAAGCACGCGGTATTGAAGAGGAAGAATTAGAATTACTAATAGAAAATGATATTCAAAGCTTTTTCGTACAATATTTTAACCAAATGTCCAAAAAGACAAGTCATGAAAATGTTTTTAAAATTGTTGATCGTAACATCGTTTCCGTATGTGAAAAAATTGCGGAGCTCGCTGAAAAACATTTATCTAAGACGTTTGATGAAAAAGTCTTTCTCGCATTAAGTTTACATGTACAGACAACTCTACAACGTTTACAAAGCGGGAAGCAAATTCATCACCCACAATTGAATCAAATTCGTACGAAATATAAAGAAGCTTTTTCCGTAGCTATGCAATGCATTCAACTACTGGAAGAAGAATTACAAATAACCATGCCCATGGATGAAGCTGGCTTCTTAACAATGTTCTTCGTTGTTGATCCAATTCCTGCTTCCCAAACAGAAGTAAAAGTATTAATATTAGCGCACGGTAATGGCATCGCAACAGAAATGGCAAACGTTGCAAATGAACTCCTCGGTATTGATGAATTGACCGGTATTGATATGCCGCTACATGAATCACCGAAAGATTTTTTAGAACGGGTTAAAGTGTATATGAAAACACTTCAAAATGTAAACGGGCTTCTCTTACTTGTTGATATGGGGTCTCTTGCCTATATCGGTGATATATTAGAAACTGAATTCAAAATTCCTGTACGTGTCCTTTCCATGACAAGTACTCCACACGCACTAGAAGCAGCTCGAAAAGCTCAGCTCGGTTATTCATTAGATGCACTATATGAAACAGTAAAGAACTTAACGCCGTTCTATTTAAATGTACAAGAAGAAAAGAAAAAGCCACTATCACCAATGAAGTCTGTTATTTTAACAGCTTGTTTAACTGGTGAAGGAAGTGCCTTAGCTATTCAAAAAATGTTAGAGAACTATTTACGATTTGATAAAGACTTAATTGAGATTATTCCAATTAGTATCGTCCATGAAAAAGATTTAACGAAAATGATTGAGAACATAAAAAAAGAGCGTAATATCATTTGTATCGTTACAAATTTCGATGTGCAAGTTCCATGTTTAACATATCATTTCCAAGATATTGTGAACTACACAGCGATTCAGCCAATTCAAGAATTAATTACGTATGAAGAAACATATGCGAAAATGGCCGATATTCTTGAACAACAAATGCAGCGTAACGACGGGGCATTACTAATTAAAACAATTCGTTACGCACTAAATACAATTCAAGAATTAATTTCCTTGCAGCTAACTCCTGATAGCTTAATGGGTGTTATTTTGCATATGAGCTGTATGGTTGATCGTCTTCAAAAAGGAGAAAAACTTCTTCCTCATCCTGATAAAGAAAAAAGAAGACAAGATGAGTACTGGATGTATATGAAAGTGAAAAAAGCATTACAACCAATTGAAAATACATTTGAAATACAAATACCAGATGATGAAGTATTTTATATCATGGACTTCTTTATTAAAAATCAGCCTGTTAAAAGTTAAACAAGTAACCTTTAGCGACACTCCTTCGAATAAAGTGAAGGCTTTTACGGGCAGTTAATGCAGGATAAATTTATATCGACGATTTTCAAAATATATGAATGTATCGTCAATACACATCATCCTATCTAATTCGAAAAGGCTGTTCCAATTTTTTGGAGCAGCCTTTTCATTTACTTCTTTACCTTTCTAATCCGCCCTCTTATTTCTCCTTTTTTATGTGATTTCGTATGAATATTTACATATACATTAGCTTGAATAATTTCTTGGAGAAAATGAACAAGGGATTTTCCTTGTAAAGGCCCTTCGAATTCCTCCACATTTACGGCACCAGTAATGCTTCCCTCATTCAAACTAATCCCTTGCTCTAGCGGACCGTATAAATAGAAAACAACGGGACCAATTTGACTGGACTTCCCTAAATGAATTTGACACGATGTGACCTTTTCTATATTTTTTAATATTACCCTGTAATGCAACTTCGTTAAATCATCACTAAAAATAAACTCTGCTACCCCAAAAGCTTCTGTATTTACAGGAGGCAATTCCCTCTTCCCTGTTAACCTAGCAAAAAAGTGTGTTGTCATAGGGCATTCTCCTTATATCAATTTCCCAGCACTTCTTTTACTACTTTATGGTTTACACATAATCATTTATGACTTTTTCAACTTTTAATTACGAAGAAAAGATTCACAAAATCTTTACATAAGAATCATTTCTTTTGCTTTACCGCCTCTTGTATAATGCACATAGAAAAAACTTTCTAGGAGGTTACTTTGAAAAATAACAACTATTCTTTTCGATTATTAGTCGAGATTTTTCTCGTCTCATTTAAATTAGGACTTACTTCATTCGGCGGTCCTGTCGCTCATCTTGGTTATTTTCATCATGAATACGTGCAAAAAAGAAAATGGATGGATGAAAAAAGTTACGGAGACTTAGTAGCACTGTGTCAATTCCTTCCTGGTCCCGCTAGTAGTCAAGTCGGTATGGGCGTTGGATTATTAAGGGGCGGGCTATTAGGAGCAATTATCTCTTGGATTGGTTTCACCCTTCCCTCTGTTCTCGTTTTAGTCTTTTTTGCTTCATTCCTTAATCAATTCGAAATTGGAAGTACAGGATGGATTCATGGACTCAAACTTGTAGCAGTCGCAATTGTCGCTCATGCAATATGGGGAATGGCTCAAAAGCTAACTCCGGACCGAAACCGTGCAACAATCGCCATTGTAACTGCCGCGATTGCCTTGTTATGGCCAAGTAGCTGGACACAAATCATTCTCATTTTACTTTCAGGGCTGATCGGCTGGCTTTTATATAAAACTCCTCAAAACGCCCAAGTCTATAAAATACAAATTTCTATTTCAAAAACGATGGCTAGTTCTTGTCTCATTTTATTTTTCGGACTATTACTATTGCTACCAATACTGCGACCGCTCTCTCCTCATATCGCATTATTTGATAGCTTTTACCGTTCTGGTTCTCTCGTATTTGGCGGAGGGCACGTCGTACTCCCTCTTCTTGAAAGTGAGTTTGTACAGAACGGGCTGATGACAAAAGAACAATTTTTAGCTGGATACGGATTAACACAAGCGGTGCCAGGGCCTCTCTTTACATTTGCTTCTTATATAGGGGCAGTGCTAAACGGAACCACTGGAGCAGTAATCGCAACAATCGCTATCTTCCTTCCTGCCTTTTTGCTCGTTATTGGTGTTTTACCATTTTGGGACAGTGTAAGAAAGGTACCCGCTATACAAGGCACATTACTCGGTGTTAACGCCGCAGTTGTCGGTATTTTAATTGCCGCTTTTTACGATCCAATTTGGACGAGTACAATTATGAATGCTTCAGATTTTGTCTTTGCATCTCTTCTTTTTGGCTTACTAACTTTTTGGAAAACACCGCCTTGGATTATCGTTATACTCGGGGCTTTTGGTGGATATGTTATATCTATTTTATAAATATAAAAAACGACGGCCACTTAGCCGTCGTTTTCCTATTAAAACTTCACAAGCTCTATTCCTTCAGGTAACTCACTCTCCGTTAAAATACGCAATTCTTTCACACGATCCATTACGTAAGAAGAACGTTTCACAAGCTCTGGATCAATATACGCTGGATGTACCATAATTTCTATCGTTTGTTCATCCTTCACTCTTCCTTTTAACTTGGAAAAGTAATCTTCCGTCACACCATCCGCGTAAAAATCGCTATAAAACACATCAGAAAATGGGCGCACTGCTCTATCTTCCTCACAACGACGAATCGGAACGTTATATTTACTTGCTAACATCTCAAGAACATCGTGTAAAACCTTTAATCCATGCACATGATGATGACTATCTAAATGAGTTGGTGTTAATCCGTAAGATAAAAATTTCTCAATTTGAGCAGTCCATTCTCTCTCAACTTCTTCAGGATTTATATTCCCTTCCCTTACAACACGTTGTTTATGGAACGCCCCATCTTTCCCTACAAGGGATGGTACATCCTTTAAAAGTGGTTCTCCTGCCGTTAATACGAGATGCACACCTACTCCTAACGTTTTATAATCTTTCGCTAAGCGTACGGCATGTTCTGTTCCTGGCATATTCATCATCATTGTCGTTGAATTTACAAGTCCATTTATATGTCCATCAATAATACCATAATTTGTACCTTCTGTAAGACCGAAATCATCTGCATTTACAATCAACTTAATCATCATAATACCTCCTAATAGAATAAAAAAAGCGGGCTAAATAGCGCCGCTTTTTACTTCTCTACCTTTTTAAAGAACTGTGGAAGATATTCTTTATGTGCTTCCAACATTTCATCTAAAATTTGTTTTGCAACTTTATCTGACGGTACAAGTGGATTAATTGTCATAGCAAGCAGCGCCTTATGATAATCCCCTGTAACAGCAGCTTCAATTGTTGTGCGCTCGAATGATTTAATTTGTTGTACTAAACCGCGAACTGGTACTGGAAGATCTCCCACTGCAATTGGTTTTGGACCTTCTTTCGTAATAATACAGTTCACTTCAACAGCAGAATCATGTGGTAAACTTGCAATTGTTCCGTTGTTTCTTGTATTAACAGGCTGGATATCGCCTTTATTATTGTAAATAGATGTAATTAAGCTACATGCTGCATCACTGTAATAAGCTCCGCCACGTTTTTCTAATTGTGGTGGCTTAATATCTAAATTCGGGTCTTTATATAACTCGAATAAATCATTTTCTAATTGTTTTACTACTTCTGCACGTGTACCTTTTTCAATTGAAGCTTCTTTCTCTTCTTCTAACATTTCACGTGTTTTGTAGTAATAACGATGATATGGACATGGAATTGCGCGAAGACCGCGAATAAAGTCTGGCTCCCAATTAAGAGCAGCGATATTTTCCATCGTAATTTGCTTTTCTGGATCTGTTACAAGCTCTAACACTCGATCCATTACACTTACGCCATCTAAATATACGTCTAATCCGTATACCATATGGTTTAAACCTGCGAAATCAACATGTACACGACTTGCATCTACTTCAAGTAATCTCGCAAGACCCATGCGAATTCCGATTGGAACGTTACATAGACCAACTACTCTTTGAATATTTGTATAGCGAAGGACAGCTTCTGTTACCATACCTGCTGGGTTAGCAAAGTTAATTAGCCATGCATTTGGACAAAGTTCCTCCATATCTTTACAAATATCTAAAATAACAGGAATCGTTCTCAGCGCTTTAAATAAACCACCAGGACCATTCGTTTCCTGACCGATTACATCATATTTTAACGGAATTGCTTCATCTTTTGCACGTGCTTCTAATAAACCAACGCGAAGTTGTGTTGTTACGAAGTCAGCATCTTTTAATGCCTCACGGCGATCAAGTGTTAAATGCACTTCGATTGGTAAACCTGATTTTTTCACCATACGTTTCGCTAAATTACCAACGATTTCTAACTTTTCTTTTCCTGCCTCAATATCTACTAACCAAATTTCACGAACAGGAAGCTCATCATAACGTTTAATAAATCCTTCAATTAACTCTGGTGTATAACTAGATCCACCGCCGATTGTAGCAATTTTAATTCCAGTCATGCTTTATTCCCCTTTCGCTTCAAGCTTTTTATAAAGATCGATAAACTCTGCTGCTAATTCTTTTACTGTAATCGCATTCATTAAATGATCTTGTGCATGGATTAAAAGAACACTAATCTCTGTTTTTTCTCCTCTTGCTTCTGATTGTATGAGCTCTGTTTGGAAATGATGCGCTTCATTAATCGCTTCTTTCGCCTTTACCATCGCTTCATCTGCTTCTGCCATTTTCCCCTGTTTGGCAAATTGAAGTGCCTCCATTGCAAAGCTTCTTGCATTACCACTATTTAAAATCAATTGGAATGGAATTTGTTCTGCTGTAGTCATCATAATTACCGCCCTCTCTATTATGGTTCAACCGATTTAAATACCCCTTCAGTTTGAACATGTCTATTAAATTATTATTTTATGAATGATAGTTTGGTGTTCTTATAGATGTTTTTCATCTTTTTGAACATGATATAAAGGTAATTGTTCTGACGAGCTATACAAACTCGTCAGAACAACACTTTTTAAAGTGATACTGAATTGTCGTTTCCTTTTGTTTCAGCTTTCGCAGCCTGTACATACGTACGGTCACACATTAATACGAATGGATAGTAAATAACTACCGCAATTGCAAAGTTTACAAGCTGTAGTACAGCACCAGCAATACTTCCGCCCGCTACAAGATAACCACTAAAGATTGGTGGCATTGTCCATGGAACTAAAGCAACTGTTTTTGGTACCCATCCTAAAGAAATTGCTGTATAAGAAGTAATTACTAATACAACTGGTGTAAGTACGAATGGAATGATTAACGCTGGGTTTAATACAATTGGTGTACCGAAAATAACTGGTTCGTTAATATTGAAGAAACCAGGACCGATAGATACGCGACCTACACCACGAAGTTGCGCACTTTTTGCAACAAGCATTACCGCTACTAAGAATGCTAATGTTGCACCTGATCCACCGATGTATACGTATACATCAAAGAATGGCTTTGTGAAAATGTGCGGTACATCATATGCAGACATACCATCGTTAAATAATTTAATGTTCTTTTCTAGTGCTGGTAAATAGATTGGGTCGATAATACCACCGATAATATTAGGACCATGTAATCCGAAGAACCATAATACGTGAATAAGTAATGCGATAATAATTGCACTTGGTAACGTACCTGCTAAACCTTGTAATGGTAATTGAATTGTTTCAAATACGATTTTATGAATACTTGTTCCCGCTAATTTCACAGCTAATTGAATACTTGCTGTTGCGATTAAAATAACGAATGCTGGAACTAATGCTGCGAAGGATTTCATTACTGCTGGTGGAACACCATCTGGCATCTTAATTGTAATATCTCTTTGAACAAAGAACCTGAATACCTCGGTTACAAGAAGAGCTACAATGATAGAAACGAATAAACCTTGTGATCCTGTCCAAGCTAAATCAATACCGCCTTCTTTTGGCGTTGTCGGAGATATAATAATTAATGCACCGAATGTAATAATTGCTGCTGACAACGCGTCTACACCGTAAGATTTCGCTAAATTATAACTTATTCCAACTGCGGCTATGAGAGCTAATATTGCAAAGGACCCTGTCCACATACCACCGCCGATATCTTTCCAAACATCCCCAAATGCACCCTTCATAAGTTTTTGGAATGCATCAACTGGTAGATTATTTATAAGTACTGCAAACGATCCAACTAAAATAAGAGGCATAACTGCGATAAAACCATCACGGATTGCAACTAAATGACGCTGCGATCCGATTCTTCCTGCGACTGGAACTAAATATTTCTCCATAAATGCAATAAATTTTTGCATTTCGCTTCCCCCCTAATTATTTTTTAAGTGTTAGTGCGTGATCTAAAACTGCTTCTCCATTCATCATGCCGTAGTGCATTGGATTAATAACATCAATTCCAACGTTTTTCTCATCAGCAAGCGTTTTCATTGAAGAGAGCATGTAACGAACTTGTGGTCCTAATAATAGTACATCTGCTTGATCGATATTGTTTTTTACTGCATCCCCAGATACAGCCCAAATCTTTCCTTCTAAACCGCGAGCTTTTGCAGCCGCTTCCATTTTTGTAACTAGTAAACTTGTAGACATCCCTGCTGAGCAACATAATAAAATATTCATTTGAAAATCCCCCTTGTGTAGTATAAAAAGTTTATGTTATTTATTTTTCTTTACGCTATTTATTAATGCAATTAGCGTGCCAACTTTTTAAAATCACTAAAATCAGCGCTTTTTCGAGCATTTTCTTTGTGTGTTAACGCTTTCAATTAGTGTGTCCCCCAAAATAACACACAGTGTGTTATAAAACAACACACTTTTAACACATAACTGTATGAAAATAGATTAGTGTTTAGTTGTCTAGTTGTATTTAAAATAAAAAAACACTAAAAAATTTTTTCAGCTTGAAAATCCAGTAAAAAAATAAACCTCTCTTGAACACACTCTTCTATCTATTGTCCAAGCAAACTCTACTAGATTACATAGAATAAAATAAAATAACACAATTCGAAAGGGGATTCCTATGCCAAAACATAGAAAACAAAGCAAAATAAAGATTTATAGAATAACAAGCTATAAAAAAGACGAGCGCTCTGAATTAGACTCTGACAAATTTGAACTAGAACAGCAGGAAATAGAAAATAAGCAGGACAAGCACGACAAACAAGACAAACAGGACAAACAGGACAAACAGGACAAACAAGATAAACCAGGTAAACCAGATAAGCACGACAAGCAGGATAAACAAGACAAACAGGACAAGCAAGACAAACAGGACAAACAGGACAAACAAGACAAACAGGACAAACAAGACAAACAGGACAAACAAGACAAACAAGACAAACAGGACAAACAAGACAAACAAGACAAGCAGGACAAACAAGACAAACAGGACAAACAAGACAAACAAGACAAACAGGACAAACAAGATAAACCAGGTAAACCAGGTAAACCAGGTAAACCAGGTAAACCAGATAAGCACGACAAACAGGACAAACAGGACAAACAGGACAAACAGGACAAACAGGACAAACAGGACAAACAGGACAAACAAGATAAACAAGATAAACAAGATAAACAAGATAAACAAGATAAACAAGATAAACAAGATAAACAAGATAAACAAGATAAACAAGATAAACAAGATAAACAAGATAAACAAGATAAACAAGATAAACAAGATAAACAAGATAAGCAAGACAAGCACGTACAATCGGAAAATGTAGTCATAGTACCCACAGATTCACACAGCTTAGATATATGGGATGAAATTTCTCTAAAAGAAATACAAGCTGGGGAACACACAAATTTATTTGAAGAAAAAAGTAATTATCAAAATATTAATTTAGTACAAGTCAGCGATGTTCGCCTCTATTTGGACAAACAACTACAATTTAGTTCCGTTGATGAGCAAATTTATCATGAAGCACTTGTGCATCCGATTATGTCAAAGGTAATTGATCCAAAACGTGTTCTCATATTAGGCGGTGGCGATGGTCTTGCCTTACGAGAGGTATTGAAATATGAAACAGTACTACATGTAGACCTTGTTGATCTAGACGAGGCAATGATTAATATGGCGCGTAACGTTCCTGAATTAGTTTCTTTGAACAAAAGCGCATTTTTTGATAATCGTGTGAATGCACACGTATGCGATGCAAAAGAGTTTTTGAATTCTCCTTCCTCTTTATACGATGTAATCATCATTGATTTCCCTGATCCAGCGACAGAGTTATTAAGTACTTTATATACAAGCGAACTTTTTGCTCGTATAGCTACATTCTTAACAGAAGATGGTGCTTTCGTCTGCCAATCTAATTCACCTGCTGATGCACCTCTTGTATATTGGAGTATCGGTAATACAATTGAAAATGCCGGCTTAATTGTAAAAAGCTATCATATAATTGTTCCTTCTTTCGGAACTGACTGGGGATTTCATATTGCAGCTAATTCTGCCTATGTACTCGATCAAATTGAGCAATTATACGTAGTACCAACGCCTCGAACATTACCTTCTCTTCTTTTTCCTTTATTTCAATTTAAAGAAGAACATTTAGATCACCGTAATCTCGCTCTTCTAAACTCAGAATCCAATCTTATCCTACATCAATGTTACAAAAAGGAAATGGAGTTTTGACGATATTATAGTAAGGAGTGCTAACCTATGGAATATTCTACTTTCGGTAAGCATATAATAGTAGATTTGTGGGGAGTGGATTTTTCCCTCTTAGATGATATTCACTTTTTAGAACGCCATTTAGTTGTCGCTGCCGACCATTCTGGCGCACATGTTTTAAATGTAAGTACAAAAGAATTCCATCCTTATGGCGTTACAGTATTAGTGTTACTATCAGAAAGCCATCTTTCTATTCACACTTATCCAGAAAAAAACTTTGCAGCAATTGATTGCTATACATGCGGTACAACTGTTGAACCACAAATGGCGATTGATTATATCGTAAATATATTAAAACCGGAGCAGATACAAATAAAAAAATTGATTCGTGGTATAGGAGAAATTGTTACTATCGATTAACTATTTCTCTTACTCATCCGTAAAAAGGAGGATTGCAACTACCATCAGTGGGATGAACACCCCACTGATGGTGCGGGCAAATACATAAAAAAACCTTGCATACGCAAGGTTCATTCATTCACTGACATCTTCCTATATAACTCTACAAATTCACTCGCTAATTCCTTTACTGTAATCGCATTCATTAAATGATCTTGCGCGTGCACCATCAGTAAGGTAACCTCTGTCTTTTCGCCACCAGCCTCTTTTTGTATAAGCTCCGTTTGTACACGATGCGCCTCTTTTAATTCTTCTAGTGCTTCTTGTAATTTGGCTTCCGCTTCTGTAAACGCCCCACGCTTCGCGCAATCAATTGCTTCCATTGAACAACTTCTTGCATTTCCCCCATGCAAGATTAGATGAAAAGCTTTCGTCTCTATCGTATCCATTTTAGTTCTTTACTCCCCCTTTTCTTCTGCTAATTTTTGTTTATCCCATATTTTTAAGAATGGTAAGTAAATAAAGAATGCTAGTGCAAAGTTAACAAGTTGCAAAATAACCCCTGAAATTTCCCCACCCGATCCTAAATATCCACTAAAAAGAATAGGTGTCGTCCAAGGTACAGCCGCTCCGCTCGGACGAGCAACTAATCCCCATTCCATCGCAAAGTAAGAAACAAGCGTTAACACAACTGGAACTAATATAAATGGAATAAGTAAAAGTGGATTCATTACAATCGGCATGCCGAACGTCACCATTTCATTAATATTAAAAATACCAGGTGCAATGGACAATCGACCAATACTTTTTAATTGCTGACTTCGTGCAAACAATAACATTCCTACAACTAAAGCAAGTGTTGCACCGGAACCGCCCATATAAATCCATAAATCAAAAAACTGTGCGGTAATCGTATTTGGTACATCTTGCCCTGCTTGAAAAGCAACTCGGTTTTGATCCATTAACGATAACCAAATCGGGCTCATTACACCACCAACAATTGCAGCACCATGAATTCCGCACGCCCAAAGAACATGGACAATAATAACTGCAATTACAGCGCCCCAAAGACTAGCACCAAGTACACTAAGTGGCTCTTGTAGCAGCTTCCCTACAACATTATGAATACTTCCGAAAGTTGTGTGTTCAAAAATCAATCTAATGATCCAAACAACTGTCACAACAATAAATCCTGGAATAAGAGCAGCAAATGAACGTGTTACTGCAGGTGGAACTGTCTCAGGCATCTTTATAATCATTTTTTTCTGTACAATAAATCGGTATATTTCAGTAGATATAATTGCAATAATCATCGCTACAAATAAACCTTGGCTTCCCATTAACGCCGCTGGGATTGCTCCATCTACAATCACACTTTCCTTCGTGCTTGGTATAATATATGCAACTTGAAATGGAGTCGCAAGTAAAAATGTCACAAGCGACAATGCCCCGGATGCTAAAGCATCCACTTTATAATACTCTCCAAGTCTGTAAGCGATTCCAAAAACAGCTATTAAAGCCATTATATTAAAAGTTGCACTAACTGGATACCCCAAAGCTTTCTGCCAACTCTCACCAAACAACCCTGCCATAAAATCATTATAACCTGGTATTGGTAATGCACTAATAATAAGAAAAAATGATCCAATAATTAAGAAAGGCATCGTTAAAATAATTCCATCACGTATAGCTTGCAAATGCCTCTGCTCTGCTACCTTTCCTGCTATTGGCATTACATATTTTTCTAAAAACCGTATCATCTATCCCACTCTCCTCATGGTTTCATTGACAAAGCTGCTTGCAAGATAGCCTCCCCATTACAAAGTCCGTAATGGACGGATTGAATGACATCAACAGGTATCCCTTTCCCCTTACATAGTTCTTTCATTTTCGGTAATAAATAACGTACTTGCGGTCCAAGTAAAAGTACATCTGCTTCATCGATGTGACTATTCACTTCAGAACCTGATACAGCCCAAATCTTTACCTCTATCCCTTTTGCCTGTGCTGCTTTCTCCATTTTTGTAACAATCAAACTGGAAGACATTCCCGCTGCACAGCAAAGCAAAATATTCATCCCGCATCCCTCCCCTTTTTTCTAAACCTAAGTTATGGTACATCCCTTGCTACCACTAGGTTACAAATATATATGTCTAGATTTCTAACTGTATGCCGAGCTTAAAAACAAAAAATTCTCGGTTTTCACGCTATTCCATCTATCGGTATTTTCCTAGTAAAGGGGACTCTAACTCGCTATAATAATTCAGTATGATTTTTTTAATTGATAGGAGGATATATTTATGAAGGCATATCGCTTTCCACTTATTTTATTATCTTCTATCCTAATTGGTGGTTTCATTGGTTATTTCATGGGTGCCGATGCAGTTGCTTTAAAGCCGCTTGGTGACATTTTCTTAAACTTAATGTTTACGATTGTTGTACCGTTAGTGTTCTTTAGCATCGCGTCATCTATTGCTAATATGGATGGATTAAAACGTTTCGGTAAAATTATGTCTAGTATGGCTGGGACTTTCTTATTTACGAGTATTTTAGCTGCTATTTTTATGATTATTGTCGTGAAAGTATTCCCGCCAGCACAAGGTGTTGTATTAGAATTAACACAACCTGACAAAGCTGAAAAAGCAGTTAGTGTTGCAGATCAAATCGTTGGTATTCTAACAGTATCTGACTTCTCGAAGTTACTATCTCGTGAAAATATGTTAGCTCTTATTTTCTTCTCTATTTTAATGGGGATTGCAACTTCAGCAGTTGGTGAAAAAGGAAAACCATTCGCTACATTCTTACAAGCTGGTGCAGAAATTTCAATGAAAGTCGTATCTTTCATTATGTACTACGCTCCAATCGGACTTGCTGCTTACTTCGCAGCATTAGTTGGCGAATTCGGACCACAACTTCTTGGAACTTACTTCCGAGCAGCAATGGTATACTATCCAGCATCTCTAATTTATTTCTTTGTATTCTTCACTTTCTATGCATACCTTGCAGGTCGCAAACAAGGTGTTCAAATATTTTGGAAGAACATGGTCTCTCCTACAGTTACATCTCTTGCAACTTGTAGTAGTGCCGCAAGTATTCCAGCGAACTTAGAAGCAACGAAGAAAATGGGTATTTCTTCAGACGTTCGTGAAACAGTTGTCCTTCTCGGATCTACACTTCATAAAGACGGCTCTGTTTTAGGCGGGGTATTAAAGATTGCTTTCTTATTCGGTATTTTCAACATGGAATTTGAGGGACCAAAAACATTAGCAATCGCACTTGTCGTTTCTCTATTAGTAGGAACAGTAATGGGTGCTATTCCAGGCGGAGGTATGATTGGGGAAATGTTAATCGTTTCTCTATATGGATTCCCGCCAGAAGCACTGCCAATTATCGCAGCAATTAGTACAATTATTGATCCTCCTGCAACGATGTTAAACGTAACAGCAGATAATGCTTGTGCCGTAATGACAGCTCGCCTTGTAGAAGGTAAAAACTGGATCAAAAATAAATTTGCTTAATAAATAAAAAGAGGATGCTCTAAACGAGCATCCTCTTTTTGTCGTTATTTGTTGATAAGTCGTTATCCCTTGTCGAAACGTCGATATATTGAAAAAATCGTTGATATATTTGAAGTTATGATAGATATATTCGAAGAATCGTTGATATATTTGAAGTTATAATAGATATATCCGAAAAATCGTTGATATCTCCTCTTGCCACAAATTTGTTAAAATCTTCACAAATATTCCACACCTCTCATCCTTACTCCGTACTATAATCATGTATGGAAAAGGAGATGGAAACAATGACACAAAGCGCACCGGAATTTAAAGTTTTGCAAAGCATTGCATTTCTTGCTGTCGTTTTGCAAAGTTCCTTATTATATACAATGAATCAAGGAAATGTCTTACTTGAACAATCCCTCATTATGGGTATGCTATTTAATCTCGCAAAGTTTTCAGCACCTGCATTCATATTTATCGTTGGGTTTCACCTAATTCGTCACTATACAAAGCAATTAGTATACAAAGAATATATTTCTGAAAAAGCTACACACTTACTCATTCCTTATTTCTTTTGGTCTATTCTTTACTTATTAACAACAAACGATATTATGACATTACAAGGCGGGATAAAAAGTTTACTACTCGGAACAGCCGCACCGCATCTTTGGTACGTTATTATGATGTTCCAAATTCATTTATTATTCCCTTTACTATGCACACTATTTTATTGGTTTCAAAAACGAACAGAAAATAAAAAAGACATATATAAATATATGACCATCTTTGCTTGTCTATATTTCCTTTTAATGTGGTACTCCTCTCACTACATTTTTAATGGAGAGAAATTGACTAGTTCAACCATTTTACATTATACAGATCGTTCCTTCTTCTTCTACTCGTTCTATTTCGTTATGGGCGGAATCGCTGCTGTATCATTAAAAACTTGGCGTATATTTGTCATGAAACATATCCCGCTTATCACAATATTATTTTTCATCTTATTTTTATTCATCAATTATGAGTTATTTAGTTTTTACGGAGCAAACTCTATTCATTTAACCGTTTCTACTTATTTAAAACCGTCTATGTTTTTATATATCGTTTGTGAAATTATGATACTGTACGTGCTATCTATTACAATCGTACAGCGACGCGGTTTCTTATATAAAGCTTTACGATTTATCGGAAATTACACGTATGGTGCTTATTTAGCTCACTTTTTCTTCTTGCAACTATGTACAAAATTCCTTTCTTTATTCACACTGCAAGAAAACACAATATTATATAGCCTATTATTATTTACAATAACGGCTACAATCTCGATTTCAGCAATGGCCATTTGCAGTACACTACCACTTCATACGTGGATTACAGGACCTTCTCCTACAACAAATATAAAGTGGGCGAAGATCATACTTCGGAAAAATCACGAAAAAGTATGCAAACCATATCTTTGATATAATAGAATTCCATACAAGAAAAGAAAGTAGGATACACCTATGATTAATCAAATTGGACAAATTATGTTATATGTAAATAATCAAGATGAAGCCGTACAATTTTGGACTGAGACAGTAGGATTCCAAATTATTGCGGAAGAAAATAACGGAAAAGGATTCCGCTGGATTGAAATTGCACCGGCGAAAGAAGCAGGAACAAGCATCGTCCTTCACGATAAAGCGTTAATCGCGAAGATGCAACCTGAACTAAATCTTAATACACCTTCACTTATGTTCTTCTCAAATAACTTAGACCGTCTATATAAAGACCTTTCTGAGAAAAATGTCACAGTTGGACAAGTTGTAAATTTACCTACTGGTAAAGCATTTAATTTTGCTGATAATGAAAATAATTACTTTGCGGTAATGGAACGAAAATAAAAAAGAAGCTATCCGAAAAAATCGGATAGCTTCTTTCATTTTAAGAAACTTGTTCTGTATTCGTTTCTCTATGCTGTATATGACTCGTAATCCAAGCAATTCCACCAGCAACAACGAGGTAACATAACAATATTAAAATTTGCATTCGTAATTGCGACCAATCCCCTAAAGAAATAACATCTTGTAATCCTCTAAGAGAATGTGACATTGGAAGAAACTGTCCGATTTTGCTAAGAACAGCTACGTTTAATTCTCCTGGGAAAGTCCCCCCACTCGTCGCTAATTGCAAGACGAGAAGTGTTACTGCCGCGAATTTCCCAACAAGACCAAATACCGTTACTAACATAAGAATAAACGTCATGAACGTAAAGGAAATAACAATACTTGATAAAACAAAGAGCGGTACACTTGCAACTTCTAATTTCATGGCTCCTAGCACAACAACATCTACAAGTAGCACTTGAATGAGCCCAATTAAATATACTAATCCTAGTTTATTAATAAAGTGTACCGTTCCACTTACCTTCATATTTTGTCTACGGCCAAGCGGTAAAATATTTGATGCCATAATTCCGCCGACATAAAATGCAAGTGATAAGAAATATGGTGCAATACCTGAACCGTAGTTAGGTACGTCAGAAACTGTTGACTTCACTAATTGAACTGGCTCCGAGAACATCGTATTGCGTGCATCATCATTGCGAACATCCGCTATCTTCTCTGCGCCCTCTCCTAATTTCATAGCAAGTTCTTTCGCACCGTCGTCAAGTTTAACAAGGCCATTCACTAACTTGCCAGCGCCATTATTCAGCTCTGTTCCACCACTCGCAAGCTGATTTACACCTTCTTGTAATGATGTAAATCCATTGCCCCACTTCGTAAATCCATCAGCTAGATTTGCCGCACCATCTGCTATCTTTTTCGTTCCAGCAGTAGCTTCATTTAACTTAACTCCGAATGTATTCATGCCTTCTTCAACTTTACGCTGACCGTCAGCAAGCTTCTTCGCGCCTTGTGTCAATTGTTGTTGGCCATTATTTAAAGTATTTGTTGCTTTAGCTAACCCATTAGAAGTAGCAACGATTTTTTGAAAAGCAGGATCTTGCTGTGCTTCTGGATGACTTTTCATGTACTCCTCTAATTGCTTCTTCACACTACTTGCCGCATCATCCGCTTTCACTTGTCCCTCAGCAAGTTTCTCGCTTCCGTTCACCCATTCATTTGTACCAACACTTAATTCACTAACTCCTGATTGTAAAGTTCCTTCACCTTGCGCTAGTAATTCCAAACCACTATGAAGTGATGTCGCTCCTTGACTTAGCTCATTTGCTCCCCCGGTTAAAGCAGATTGACTGGATGCAAGCTTGTCACTTCCCTCTTTCAATTTCGATGTCCCGTCACTTAAACGATCAATACCATCCGCAAGCCGATTTGCTCCATTTTTTGCATCGGTCGTTCCTTCATGTAACTTCTCAGCCCCATTACTTGCATCACTCAATCCTTGTGCCAAATCTTGAAACTTTGAAAAGACACCTTCTGTATAAGATTTCGTAATACTGTTTGAGATTTTTGTTTTCATATTTTCCACAGCTGTCGTTCCAATTTGAGCTGCTACAAAGTTTTTACCTGGATTTACTTTGTAATGCAATTGTGCCGGTTCTGGTTTCTCATCCATAAGTGTACTTACTTTTTTAGAGAAATCTTCCGGAATCGTAACAACCATATAATACTTATCTTCTTTTAACCCTTCATCAGCATTTTTTTCTGATACGAAATGAAAAGCCAGTTCCTTATTCTCTTTTAAATTTTTAACAAAGTCGTCTCCTGCATGAATTGTTTTTTCATCCATTGCAGCACCTTTATCTAAATTCACAACTGCAACAGGTAATTTATCTAATCGTCCGTATGGATCCCAATATCCAGCTAAAAAGAATCCCGAATAAATTAAAGGAACGATTAACAAAAAAATTAAAGCGATACGTCCATGTTTATGGTGCCACATCGCTTTCCAATCTTTAAATACAAGTTGAATTCCCTTCATGAAACATACTCCTTCTCCGAATTTAACACCATTAGAATGGTTTAACAGATTTACTATACACGTCCATTTTCATACTGTATAATACATCTTTAATTATCAATCCATTCCTTTTGGTCTATAGAAAGGAGAGTCAAAATGGAACTTCTTCAACTAAAATACTTTCAAACAGTTGCACGATTAGAACATATGACAAAAGCCGCTGAAGAATTGCATATCGCACAGCCTTCGCTCAGCAAAACAATTGCTAGACTAGAAAAAGACTTAGGCGTCCCGTTATTTGATCGCCAAGGTCGACAAATTACATTAAACTCTTTCGGGAAAGTATTCTTAAAACGAGTAGAGCGCATTTTTCATGAATTAAGTGAAGGCGAACGAGAAATTAAAGATTTAGCTAACTTACAACAAAGCTCTATTACGCTGGCCGTTTCTATTCCAAGAATATTACCAGAACTACTCGGTTCTTTTTTACTAGAACATCCTAACGTTCGGTTCCAACAATTTCTCGCATCTACTCCTTCTATGAAACGACAACTAGATAATATAGAAATTGACTTTTGCATTTCTTCTGTGCCAATTGAAGGCGAGGAGATTATTTGGGAACCACTTATTACAGAAGAAATTTTCTTAGTCGTCCCTTCAGGCCACCGTTTATCAGGACGTGAAAATATCTATCTTCATGAAGTAAAGAACGAACCGTTTATTAGTATGAACACTGGTTATGGATTTCGACACTTAACAGATGAATTTTGTAAAGAAGCTGGCTTCACTCCACATATCGCTTTTGAAGTAGATGAACCAACCGTGATTAGCGACCTTATTAAGCAAGGTCTCGGCATCGCTTTTGTACCAAGTTTAACTTTATTAAAAAACTCTACTTTAGCATTAAATAAATTACGTATTATTGAACCGAATTGCGAGCGAACCATCGGCTTAAGTTGGTCGAAGAAACGCTATCTATCAAAAACTGCCCAGCAATTCCGTGAATTCGTGATTGACTACTTCTCCAATATTAGGTCATAAAATTATATCGATCATAACTTCAAATATATCGACGTTTCGCCAAGAAATATTGATTTATCAACAAATAACGACACAAATAGAAGGTGCCACCCCCATAGGGTGGCACCTTCTATTTCTTACTCTTCTCTAATTCCATTTCAGCTAAAAGTGGTAGTACATTATCAAAAATATGCGTATTATTATTTTCGCCTGTTACGTACCCACCGTAATATCTACTAAATACATTATCATTTCGGAATGTGGCCATATGTTCATACAATTCCGTCGCAAACTTTGTATCACCTGTTTGTAGTACGTACAAAATCGTTAATCCGTAAGCAGCTGGTGATTCATAATCCACAGTTTGTTTTCCCGTTTCTAAATTATAACGGCCGTATAACTTTCCGTCCTTCTGGAACTTCTTCTTTATGAATTCCAAATAAGCATCTGATGAAAGCCCCCCTAAACTACGATGATATGCAACGTATGATTGGTCAATAAGATTCACTTCTTTATCGTACGTAAATGTACCATCTTCCTTATACTCTTTCGGGAATACCCAGCCATGCCTTGGATAATTCGCTAGAAATTGAACCACTTCTTGATACTGCTCAGCAGAAACTTTTCCATACTTTTTCATGTACGAGAATGCATGCGGATTTATGTATGATGTTGTTGCAAAACCACTTTGCTTCCCTGCATCCGCGTCATAATAATCAACGTAATAATTATCTTTCTTATTGTAACGAAGTACAGCATCACTCAATTGATCTGCAAGGTTTTTATAACGATCTTCCTTATACATTTCATAAGCACGATATAATTGTTCTATAATACGAAGATCATCTATAAGTGCATTTGTAGCTGACTGCATTTCTCCCTTTTCAGAGACTTTCCATAAAACGATACGATCCTTATGTACAAAGTTATTTTGAACGACCTTTACTTGTTCATCAAATAACGCTTGATCATCTTTATCCAATGTATATTGTAGCCATAGCCCTGCCGATTCTGATAAAGCTTCACGGCCTTTCGCTTCCCCAGTACCTGCCTTTGTATCTTCTAAACGGTAGGTGGCAAGTGTCCCATTTTCATTCACCATATGTCTTAAAATAAAATGTTCCGTACGGTTTCCTTGTAAGGCTGACCAAAATACAATTCCACCTAAGGCGATTAAGAGAATAACTCCAATCCCTATATATAAACGTTTCCGCAATCTTTTCACCTCCCTAATAAGGCTAACCTTAATTTTACCAGAACATACGTAAATTAAAAAAGACAATCTATTAGATTGTCTCCCGCATTTCTACCCCTCACAAACCTCTTTAGAAGGTCTATATAGTGATTCCACAAGTCGGTCATATTCACGACGTGTAATTTCTTTATTATACAACTTCAATAATAAATCTCTATGCTCTTTTGAAAACGCCATCTTTTTAATGACTTCAGGATACATAAAACACCCTCTCCATTTCACATAAACTTCTCCAACCACAAAATGGAACTTATGTTCGTATAAAAGATTATAAAATATTCCTAGATAAAAAACAAACAAAATATTATTAAACGTTAATTTCTTTCTATTTATAATATTCAAACATCATATTACCATATTCACTTTTTAAATACATATATATTTTTGGCAGTTTATTGAATAAATCTTCCAATTCAATCAGAAAATAATGGCAAAAAAGAAGAGGAGTATATATATGGATACCGTAACATTAGCAAGAGCGTTTTTTGGTTCTTCATTAGCATTCCACATTATCTTTGCAACACTTGGAGTCGGGCTATCTTTGATGATTTTTATAAGTGAGATACTCTATCACTGGAAGAAAGATTCCGACTATGCCATTATGGCAAAAAGATGGACAAAGGCTTTTGCTATTCTTCTCGGTGTAGCAATTCCAACTGGAACAATTGTTGGTGTACAAATCTCACTTCTTTGGCCTGGTTTCGCCAAAATTGTTGGGCAAGTTATTTCTGTTCCCTTTCAAATTGAAATTTTCGCCTTCTTTTTAGAAGCTTTATTCATGTCTATTTATGTATATGCGGCTGATAAATTACCTCCATTCATGAGATTAATCTCACTCTTTTTCGTCATGATTGGTGCCACGGCATCCGCCGTGCTTATTACATCAGCAAATACATGGATGAATACACCCGCAGGCTTTTCCATGGGGCCAGATGGATCGGTTTTTAACGTTGATCCGTGGAAAGCTTTCTTTAATCCGAGCTTTGGCACAAGCGCATTCCACGTCGTTATTACAGCCTATGCGACTGGAGCAGCCGTCATTGCCTCTATCGCTGGATTTAAATTATTAAAGAAGAATGTAAGTGAGCGTGAAGTGGCTTATCATAAAAAGGGACTACTGTTAGGACTCGTCGTGACATTTATTACAGGTGCTACGATGTGGCTTTCGGGGCACGAATCAGCAATCGCCTTACATAAGCATTCACCTGAAAAACTTGCATCTGCTGAAGCTTTATTTGAAACGACATCACATGCTCCCTTATCAATTGGCGGGGTTGTGGATCCT
The DNA here is from genome assembly GCF_002073415.2 of Bacillus sp. FDAARGOS_235. Taxonomy (NCBI): domain Bacteria; kingdom Bacillati; phylum Bacillota; class Bacilli; order Caryophanales; family Bacillaceae; genus Bacillus; species Bacillus sp. FDAARGOS_235. Next base: position 3,216,509 of record NZ_CP020437.2, on the reverse strand, counting down.
AACACACTTGAACTAAACTATGCGCTGGAAATTCCGAACATGCTTAGCCTTTTAGTGGGACTAGACCCTAGCACCGTCGTAAAAGGTTTAAAGGAATTCCCACAAGAAACATGGCCACCATTTTACACACATACGCTGTTCAACTTAATGGTCGGCACCGCTGCCTTTACCTTTGCAGTTGCAGCAATCGCTCTCTTATATTGGTACTTCGTTTACCGAAAAAAAGGAACCGAGTTACCGAAATGGCTTCTTTTGGGAGCTGCCGCATGTGGACCAGTTATGATGCTCGGTATTGAATTCGGATGGATTTTCAGCTGTAGCGGTCGTCAGCCGTGGACAATTTATGGTATGCAGCGTACAGTCGATGCTTCTACACGCGCTGATTTCGTCGGTCCTTTATTTATTCTATTCATTATTTTATATATCGGACTCGGTATTTTAACAGTCTTTGTACTACGGACATTCTTTAAGAGACATCCGCTAAAGAATGATTTACATCACCAAGGAGGCGATTCTCGTGCATGAGGAAAGCATTGCAATCATCATCTTATGGGCTCTTATTTTCGTATACAGTATATTAGGGTCCATTGATTTTGGAGCGGGTTTTTGGGGCATGGTATATGCGAAACATCCAACACTTGCTGCCAAGCTTGCCAATCGATACTTATCACCAACTTGGGAAGTAACAAATACGTTTCTTGTCTTTGTCGTTGTCGCTTTCCTTGGTTTCTTTCCGAAAGCAGCCTTTACCCTTGCAACCGTTATGTTCGTACCAGTCATGCTAATTCTAGTACTCGTTGCAATTCGTAGTACATTTATGGTATTTGCTTACTCTCTGCCGAAGTACCAACATCTTCTTCGGATTATTTCAGGTATTACAGGGCTCTTAATTCCAGCCCTATTAATTACCGTTTTACCTGTTACAGAGGGTGCCTACATTACAATGGCTGAAGGAAAAGAAGTACTCCTTTACGGAAAACTTCTTTCTAGTCCTGTTATTTATTGTTATATGCTATTCGGACTAACTTCGGAACTGTTTCTATCTTCTCTCTTTCTCGCGGATTTTGCGAGAGAGCAAGGTTCAGAAGATGCATATAGAATTTATAGAAGAAATGCCATCATACTTGGTCCTGCAACGCTCGTTACGGCAATTATAGCTCTCGTTGTAATGGACCCACAAACACACTGGCTAATGCAAGGATTAATAAAGCAATTCCCATGGTTTACAGTCTCTATCATTTTATTTGTTATCGGCTATTCCTCCCTTTGGTGGACAAATAAGAAATATAGCACACTAGGGTTTCCTCGCATTGCAGTTTTAGCTGTCGTCGCTCAATATGCATTTGCAAGCTACGCTTACGGCGTCGCTCATTTACCGTATATCATTTACCCGGATGTAACTGTATTTACAAGCTTTACAACAGTCGAAACATTCTATGCGCTTCTTATCCTCTACGCAATCGGGATTGCAATTTTACTACCCGGATTCATTTTCTTCTGGAATTTATTCTTGAAGGATCGAACTTTTTTGAAGGAAAAATAACAAAGTGAAACTTTAATCAGTAAGGGTTTTGTTCATCCCCACTGATTATTAACCTTCACCAATCAGGCGTTTACGGGCAGCAGGACTTCCACCTAACTTCTTTGCTCCAGCCGAATTTTGAGGTAGGAGTCTTACTGCCCACAAATAGCGGAATAAATGAGGGGCATTCGTACATAGAATGCCCCTCATTTATTAGACTCCTCTCCTAATAGTTATTTCACTAGTATGTATACTTGTCCTATAGCTTGAAAAACACATATTCACTTTCTTCTATTATACGTCTAGTTCCTCTTATTCTTTTTCGAATATACTACCAATACAGACCTTGAGACAAGCTACATTGATTCAAGGAAAAATAGAAAGGTAGGTAAAATATGAGCATTGAGATATGGATTACTATTATTGTATTCTTCTTAACGATGATTGTTATCTTTTGGCGACCTCGTGGCTTAAATGAGGCATGGCCAGCAGCAATTGGCGCTGGTATTATCCTCATTACTGGACTTGTCTCAAGGCCAGATGTCATAGACATTATAAGTAAAATCGGAGGCGCTTCCATAACGATATTGGCGACCATCGTTATGGCAGTTATATTAGAAAGCTTCGGCTTCTTCCATTGGGCTGCAGCAAAACTCGCAAATTTAGCGAAAGGTTCTGGACGCCGCCTATACTGGTATATTCAATTACTATGCTTTCTTATGACTCTTTTATTTAATAATGACGGTAGTATTTTGATTACAACCCCAATTCTAATCCTTCTTCTGAAAAATCTTCAATTAAAGCCTCATCAACAAATTCCTTATTTATTAAGCGGTGCTTTAATCGCCACTGCTTCTAGTGCACCAATCGGTGTAAGTAATATCGTAAACTTAATCGCATTAAATATCGTTAATATGACTCTTTATATGCATACTGCTATGATGTTTGTACCTGCAACATTAGGATTATTGTTTATGTCATGGCTCATGTACACTGTTTTAAAGAAAAAATTACCAGAGAAATTACCGGTTTCTTCATATGATATTGAAGAAATTTTCTTCACGAAAAACTTCCATCCGTTAAAAGGAAACAATTCTGTTGATACGAAACAAAAACGTACAAAATTCATGTTAAAAGTATTAGGTTTTGTCTTCCTTATGCGCTGTCTTCTGTTCGTTGCATCCTTCTTATCTATCCCAATCGAAATCGTTGCAGTGCTAGGTTCCCTCGTTCTTCTTATCTGGAGATGGTACTACTTACGAACAAACCCTGTCGATATTTTAAAAAAGACACCGTGGCACATTTTAATCTTCGCCTTCTCTATGTACGTCATTATTTACGGGCTTCACAACGCAGGATTAACAGCCGCACTTGTGCAATGGCTCGAGCCACTTGTAAGTCAGCATTTACTCTATGCTAGCTTTGCAATGGGCGGACTTGTATCCATCCTCTCTAACGTCTTCAATAACCACCCTGCCCTTATGATTGGTACAATCACATTAACAGAAATGGGGCTAGATCCAGTCACATTAAAAACAATCTACCTCGCAAACATTATTGGTAGTGACATCGGTTCACTATTATTACCAATCGGTACACTAGCTTCCCTCATCTGGATGTATATTCTGAAACAAAACAAAATTAAAGTAAAATGGAAAGATTATTTAAGCGTATCTCTCATCGTTATTCCTCTCACAACAGTCGTCACATTATTCCTCTTATACTACTGGGTACACCTCTTCTTTGCCTTATAAAGAAAACAGAAGCCCCCTTTGCTACCGTCTTAGCAAAGGGGGCTTTTTCTATAATTAAGTTAGGTACTACAGTGTGATCAATCAAGTAAAGAGGTGTAACGTGTTATTGGTATAAATGACTACCAGTATCTTTAAATTCTTTCGCCTTCTCTTTCATTCCTTTTTCAATTGCTTCTGTCGTTTCTAAGTCATTTTCTTTCGCATATTCACGAATATCATGTGAAATTCTCATACTACAAAACTTCGGTCCACACATTGAACAAAAATGAGCTGTTTTCGCTCCTTCTGCTGGTAACGTTTCATCGTGATACTCCATCGCACGTTCAGGATCTAAAGACAAATTAAATTGATCGCGCCAACGAAATTCGAAACGTGCTTTTGAAAGTGCGTCATCACGCTGATGAGCCGTTTTATGCCCTTTCGCAAGATCAGCCGCATGTGCTGCAATTTTATACGTAATAACCCCTTCTCGAACATCATCTTTATTTGGTAAACCTAAATGTTCTTTCGGCGTTACATAACAAAGCATCGCCGTTCCAAGCCAGCCGATCATTGCTGCTCCAATTGCGGATGTAATATGGTCATATCCTGGTGCAATATCTGTCGTTAGCGGCCCAAGTGTATAAAATGGCGCGCCCTGACAAATATCAAGTTCTTTCTCCATATTTTCTTTAATTAAGTGCATCGGTACATGTCCAGGTCCTTCAATCATAACTTGCACATCATGTTTCCAAGCGATTTTCGTCAATTCACCAAGCGTTTCAAGCTCCGAGAACTGCGCTTCGTCATTTGCATCTGCAATCGAACCTGGACGTAATCCATCTCCAAGCGAGAATGAAACATCGTACTGCTTCATAATTTCACAAATCTCTTCAAAATGAGTATATAGGAAGTTTTCTTTATGATGGAATAAACACCACTGCGCCATAATCGAACCACCGCGTGAAACGATACCTGTCGTACGTTTTGCAGTAATTGGAATGTAACGAAGTAATACACCAGCGTGAATCGTAAAGTAATCAACGCCTTGCTCCGCTTGCTCAATTAACGTATCACGGTACACTTCCCACGTTAAATCTTCTGCAATTCCGTTTACTTTCTCAAGCGCTTGATAAATGGGCACAGTTCCAACCGGTACAGGAGCATTACGAATAATCCATTCGCGCGTCGTATGAATATTTTTACCTGTAGATAAATCCATAATCGTATCTGCACCCCAGCGCGTTGCCCATGTCATCTTCTCTACTTCTTCTGCAATAGAAGAAGATACAGCAGAGTTTCCGATATTTGCATTTACCTTCACATGAAAGTTACGTCCGATAATCATCGGTTCTGCTTCCGGATGGTTAATATTCGCTGGTAAAATCGCACGACCTTCTGCAATTTCCTTACGAACAAACTCAGGCTCCACTCCTTCACGAATCGCAACATACTCCATCTCAGACGTAATAATGCCATTACGCGCATAGTGCATTTGCGTAACATTTGCACCTTCCTTCGCTCTAAGCGGCTTACGATCCATTTGCGGGAAAACAGGTGTATGTTTCGAAGCCACTTTCACACCGTCATCCTCTGGTTTTACTTCACGCCCTTCGTATGCCTCTACATCCCCGCGCTCCATGACCCAAGAATGACGCGGCGTTGGAATCCCCTTTTCCAGCTCCACTTTATAGGCCGGATCCGTATAAGGACCACTCGTATCATACACACGGATGGGCGGATTTTGGACACCATTCGTATCGCTTTGTGCAATCTCACGCATCGGTACTTTCATACCTTCCCGTGGTCCATCTACATACACTTTCTTACTTCCTGGTAAACTCGATTTCAATTCAATTTGTTCAGCTGAAACAGATTGTTTCATAACCTTTGTTGCCCCCCTGTACGTGACAAGGACGAGATATGGCCAGCGTATGCCAAAACAAAAAGAGCCAGGTCCATAAAAAAATAAGGACCTGGCTCATAAAAGACATCATTATGTAAAGCCGCTAACTTCCCTACGCTGGTACGAGCCAGATCAGGTCCAAAGGGTTAAGAAGTTCACGCGCTTCTCTCTCAGCCTACGCATACGTTAGGCACCCCTAGTTTATCACTGATTTAATTTTCAATACTTTCTCATCATACACGATAATCTGAAAAATGAAAAGTTTATTTCTTTTATTGTTTATGGAATCATCCACGTTAAATAATATGCCTGTACATACGTCATAATACCAACGATAATAACGAAGAACAAACTATGCTTCACTGTAAAACGGAACAAATCCGACTCTTTTCCGGCAAGTCCAACTGCAGCACAAGCAATTGCAATCGATTGCGGAGAAATCATCTTACCTGTTACACCACCTGTTGTATTTGCCGCAACGAGAAGTACTTCAGATACGCCAACTTGCTGTGCCGTAATTGCTTGTAAATTCGAGAACAGTGCGTTCGCAGACGTATCGGATCCTGTTAAGAATACACCAATCCAACCTAGGAATGGTGAGAAGAAAGGGAATAGTCCGCCAGTTCCTGCTAGCGCTAGCGCTAATGTAGAAGATAGACCAGAATAGTTTGCGATAAATGCGAATCCTAATACGAATCCGATAGATAGAATTGGCATCTTAAGTTCGTTTAACGTTTCTTTAAATGTCGCTACTGCATCTTTTGCACTCATTTTCAAAATAAAGATAGAAATAATACAAGCAATTAAAATTGCCGTTCCAGTCGCTGATAAAACATCTAATTTCAAAATTGCTTCATAAGGCGTTGGTTTATTTACTATCGGCTCTGCTTTCATTACTAAATTGTGTAAGCCTGGAACTTCAAACTTAAATACAAGACTTTCTAAAGCGCCTCCTGGAGCAAATAAAGATTTAAAGAAGCTTTGGCTCCAAACAACTACCATAACCGTTAAAATAATGAACGGAGACCATGCTTTCACTACTTTTCCTATTGTGAGTTTTGGCATAGATGTCGTCGTTGTTGCCGCTACTTCACTATTTGCTTGTTTAGATTGATAGATTTCTTTCGGCTGCCAAACTTTTAAGAACAGCGCTAAACTCACTAAACTTACAAGTGCTGACGTAATATCCGGAAGCTCCGGCCCTAGAAACGTTGCTGTAATAAACTGTGTAATTGCAAATGAACTACCTGCTACAAGTAACGCAGGCCACGTTTGTTTTACCCCTTTAAACCCATCCATTAAAAATACGATGAAGAACGGAACAAATAATGATAGAAACGGTAACTGATGTCCAGCCATTTGTCCGATTTTATGTGGATCAATACCCGTTACTTGTCCAGCAACTGTAATCGGAATTCCCATCGCTCCAAATGCTACCGGTGCAGTATTTGCGATTAAACAAAGACCAGCCGCATATAAAGGATTTAATCCGAGACCTGCTAGAAGCGCTGCCGTGATTGCTACTGGTGCACCGAATCCCGCAGCCCCTTCTAAAAATGCTCCGAATGAAAAACCAATTAAAATAACGAGTAAACGGTGATCATTTGTAATAGATAATACAGATGCACGAATGACATCGAATTGACCTGTTTTTACGGAAATTTTATACAAAAATACCGACATAATGATAATCCAAGCAATTGGCCATAGTCCGTATAAAAAACCGTATCCGGTTGCTGCCATCGCCATCGTAAACGGCATTTTATAAGCGAATAACGCTACTAAAATTGTAAGTACAACTGTAATAAATCCTGCCACATACCCCTTCATGCGGAAAACTGCTAAAGCTAAGAAAAAAAAGATGATTGGAATAAGTGCGACTGCTGCCGAAATCCAAATGTTACCGAACGGATCATAAACTTGTGTCCATGTGTTCATTGTTCTCTCCCCCTAAAGAATCCCCTTTTAAATAGAATAACCTCATCAATAGACTATCAGGTCATCATACCTTTAAGTCTAAAAATAAAAAACGTTCAAGAAAACGTTTTCATCTAATCCCATTTATACTTTATCACAGCGTTTTCCATAAAAAAAGATTTTTTTGAAAATTTTATTATTTAAAGAAAAAATCTTACAAAATCGTCACGTTCTTGTAATGTTCATCGATAGTAAGCTTGTAAAAATTACTGCATAATAATAGTATAACAACGGAAATTATTTATGAGGTGATATATATGAATGGAAACAAAATACTAGCTGCTTTATCATACTTTAGTGTACTATTTGCCCCTATCTTATTCCCAATCATCGTTTGGATTGTGGGGGATGCTGAAACAAAGCCACATGCAAAACGTGCTCTATGGACACATATCATTCCAAGTATCGCTACATTTATCGGCGTAGCTATTTTAGGAATTATGGGCATCGGATCGGACCAACCAGATGTAACACTTGGAATTGGAGCAATGATTGTCTTAGCTATTTGCGGAATCATCAGCTTATACTACTTCATCTGGAACATTGTAAAAGGAATTAAAGTGCTGAAAGCTTAATTTTAAACAAACGTTTGTTTAAAAAAAGGACACTTGCAATTTGCAAGTGTCCTTTTTCCGATTAGTGTGAGCTAATAATTAGCGGGGGATGCCCCTACTGATTAAAGTTTCACTTTATCTTCTTCGTTTCTTCTTTTTTCTCATCATTTTCTTTCGGCGCGTATTCGTTTTATCCGCTATAATGTGAAGCGTGCTCGCCACAACAATTCCCATTAGGAACGTTTTAATTTCCACCTCATGTTTTTTCGCAATTTCTATTAAGTTCCCGTCCAGTGCTATTACATTTAATAGAAATAAAAACGGAGAAAATACGATTAACATGTATGCAATACGAATTACATCACCAAGTATAATCGTATGTGTAAGAAAGGAACGATGTGGCATTACTTTCTTATACGGATACCAAAATATACGCAGGAATCCCCATTTATTATACGCATTACTGTACGTATCTAAATCAGGTGTTAAAAATGAAGTACCTACTAAAAAGCCAATTGCAAAAGTTAATAAAAAATCAAAATTTGTTAATCCATACGAAAAGAGCAGAAACAAAACAACCGGAAGGGATATTAAGTTTATTTTCGTATGCGTTTTTCCTGATGGCATAATGCACTTCCTCGCTTACGTTCGCCCTGTCACTCTATGACAGTTCTCACCTATTGATCTAATTTCTGATCGATAAATGATGTGTCTATATCCGAACCAAACCATTCTGCCAACTTCACTCGTGCCTTATCTTTCACATCTTCATTGACATATAATGACGCCTGTATTAGTGCCGCCGTTAATGCCCCTAAATCGTCCGTATAACCAACTCCAGCAATGAAATCTGGGATGGCATCAATCGGTGCAATAAAATAAGCAAGTGCTCCAATTACAATAATTTTCACCCGCTTTGGAACATCAGGTCTTTGCAAAACGTAAAACAGTAATAAACTGGCATAAATGACCGACTGTCCGGCTTGCTTTGCAACATGTTTTACTTTTTTCCAAAACGCTTCAACTGAAAATTTTTGTTTCATGTAAAAGCCCCCCTATTTTTCAAAAGAAATAAGCTACAATATATTACCAGTAAAAGTTCATCAAAATTACACATAATCTATCAATGAATTTTTATTTTAACAAACAAACCTAAAAAGAACAAGTGTTCGTTAATTTTCATACCCTTTCCTTCATATAATAGTTTTCTAGACAAACCATTACATATTTCCATTTCTTATTTCTCAACCATGAAAATTTTCACTTTCACTTAACATTCTTCTCTATCTTTGTTATATTTTCTAGTTGACGGACATATAAACGAATGATAAAGTTTTCTCTGGTAGTGACAAAACACATACAAAAAATGTAAAATGTTATAGTGTTTCTCAGAAATGAATTTTGTTGTATAATACAGAAATGACGTTATACTTATGAGCAGCAAAAGAAACCAAAAAAGGGTATGCATAGTTAAAGTCGTATATGGGTGAATATAGAAGCTCTAATTATGGCAAAAGAAACTATGTATTTTTTATTTTAGCATTTTTCGCTCCAAAATCGACCAAGCCTGATAGAGAAAGGGTGGAAATGAATGAAAGAAACCTTGAAATCACAATTTCAAAATGTGCGTTTCACTTTATTCGTAGCTTTAGCCGTATGGCTGAAAACCTACATTATTACACGCACAAGCTTTGATTTAAAACTTGAATCTTTCATGCAAGAATTCATTTTATTCATTAGTCCATTAGCAGCATCATTACTGTTTGTGGGACTTGCATTATTTGCAAAAGGAAAAAAACGTAACTATATAGCACTTGGAATTAATTTTGTTTTAACGTTCATTCTTGTTGGTAACGTAATGTTCTACGGATTCTACAATGACTTCGTTACTTTACCAGTACTAGGGCAAACTTCTAACTTTGGAAGCTTAGGTTCTAGTGTGAAAGAATTATTTAACTACAAAATTATCCTTGCATTTGCGGATATTATCGTATTCTTCATCTTACTAAAGAAGAAGAAAAACTTTGCACCGACAGAGCGTGTAGCACGTCCGATGCGTTCTCTATACTTCGTGTCAACAGTTGCTATTTTCTTCGTAAACCTAGGGTTTGCAGAAGCTGAACGTCCAGAACTATTAACACGTTCATTCGACCGCGTTATGCTTGTTAAAAACTTAGGATTATATGTACACCAAGCATACGATCTTGGCTTACAAGCGAAGTCAAGTTCACAAAAGGCATTTGCAGACGGTAGTAAATTACAAGAAACAGAAAACTATGTGAAAACAACACAAAGTAAACCAGATCCAAATATGTTCGGTACTGCAAAAGGAAAAAACGTAATTGTTGTCTCTCTTGAGTCATTACAAACATTCTTAATTGGCGCAACAGTTAACGGACAAGAAGTTACACCATTCTTAAACCAATTTACGAAAGAAAGTTATTACTTTGATAACTTCTTCCATCAAACTGGGCAAGGTAAAACATCTGATGCTGAATTCTTAGTAGATACTTCTTTATATCCACTAGACCGTGGTGCTGTATTCTTCACACACGGTAACAACGAATACACAGCAACTCCAGAAATTTTACGTCAGCAAGGGTACCACACATCGGTATTCCACGCAAACAACGCAACATTCTGGAACCGTAACATTATGTATCCGGCACTTGGTTATGATCGTTACTACAACGAGCTTGACTACAAGATTACGCCAGAAACAAAATTAAATTGGGGATTAAAAGATATCGAATACTTCGATCAATCTATCGATATGTTAAAAGAAGTGAAGCAACCGTTCTACACTCGCTTCCTTACTTTAACAAACCATTACCCATTCACTTATGATGACAACACGAAATTAATCGATGAATATAATTCTGGTGATGGCGTGTTTGACCGTTACATGGTAACTGCTCGCTATTTAGACGAAGCAATGAAACATTTTATTGAGCGTCTAAAAGCAGAAGGCATTTACGACAACTCTGTGATCGTATTCTACGGTGATCACTATGGTATTTCTGAAAACCATAACCGTGCAATGGCACAGTTCTTAGGAAAAGAAGAAATTACTGCATTTGACCATATGAACTTACAAAAAACACCGATGTTTATTCACGTTCCAGGTCAAAAAGAAGGTAAAACAATTTCAAAACCAACTGGTGAAATTGATATTAAACCAACTATTCTAAACTTACTTGGTGTAGATTCTACGAATCAAATTCAATTTGGCCATGACGTATTCTCACCTGATAATAAAGGATTCGTTGTTCTTCGTGACGGTAGCTTCATTACAGATAAGTACATGTACACGAACAGTACATTCTACGACCGTGCTACTGGCGAAGTTGTACAATTACCGAAAGAAGAATCTCAACCACTCATTGATCGTGCCCAAAATGAATTGAACATGTCAGACAAACTCATTGAAGGTGACTTACTTCGCTTCTCTGAAAGTAACAAGATTAAAACTGGTGAAGTAAAAACAGCTATTAAAGAAGAAAAGAAGAGCGCTGAGTAATCTCAGCCTCTTTTTTATTTTCCGCTATCCTTCTTCTCCTATTCATTAACTTTAAAATTACATAACCTTTACCAAATATTCACACCACATTAACGAAACATCTCTATAATAAAATATGCAAACGAGGTTCTACATATTTCTTATCTCTCATCTTCAATAAGATCCCTTAAAGAAATATGCGAACCGTTTGTTTTCTACTTTCTTTTAATTGTCTTTTAAAGTGTTTTGTTCTCATGTACAAAACCTTCAATAAGATGATATCCCTATGAAAGATAGCTACCCTCCTTTTGCAGCATTCCATATGAATGTTGCTTTTTTTATTTATAGGCAGGATTCTTATTTCTTATTTTCGAATTTGTATATACAAAATGCTATAAATCTCTATTACTTCCCTATTATTTACAAATACATATACGTCATATGTAGAGTATTGCTTACATAAAAATTACTATAGCGATTTTATGCCGCGTTAACTAGCAATAGGAATCCCACTTCAAAATTTGGCCGGATTCAAAAATCATATGGGTGGTCTAACCGTATAAGCTCGATTAATCAAAGTTTCACCTTACTTCAGTACTTACGAAAGGATGGGATGGAAATTGGCATATGAAAGATTTGTACTTTGGAATGATGCAGTTATTGATACAACAAAACAAAAAACATACATAGAACTAGAAGAAAGAGGCTTGCAATTTGGAGATGGTGTCTACGAGGTAATGCGGCTCTACAACGGAAACTTTCACTTATTAGATCCGCACATAACAAGACTATATCGCTCCCTAGAAGAAATAGAATTATCGCTCCCTTTCTCAAAAGCAGAGCTCATCACCTTACTGTACAAACTCATTGAAAGTAATAATTTCTACGAAGATGGAACCATTTATTTGCAAGTATCTCGCGGTGTACAAGCTCGTACTCATGCATTCTCATATGACATTCCCCCGACAATCTATGCCTATATCACAAAAAAGGAAAGACCGGCTTTATGGATTGAATATGGTGTACGTGCTATATCAGAACCAGATACTCGCTGGCTTCGCTGTGATATTAAATCATTAAATTTACTACCAAATGTATTAGCTGCTACGAAAGCTGAACGCAAAGGTTGTAAAGAAGCCCTTCTCGTACGAAATGGTATTGTAACTGAAGGTAGCCGTTCCAACTTCTTTTTAATTAAAAATGGAACACTCTACACACATCCAGCCAATCATCTTATTTTAAATGGAATTATTCGTCAGTATGTCCTTTCTTTAGCTAATACTCTTCACATTCCTGTACAAGAAGAACTTTTTAGCATTCGTGACGTTTACCAAGCTGATGAATGTTTCTTTACAGGAACAACAATTGAAATCTTACCGATGACTCACCTTGATGGAGCTGCGATTCGAGATGGTCAAGTTGGCCCCATTACAAAAACAATACAAAAATCCTTTTCTCAAAGCCTTTTAAAATCAAACACACCATCTTCTTAAATACGAATAATTACCATTTCCTATAATGTTAATATATGTATTTAAATCAAAATCAAGGTAGAAATTCATACCTTGATTTTTTCTTGTAATCTTTTTGTCACATTCAGTTTCCCGCATAAGTCTTGACAGTAATCGACATGCCTTTTAGAATTTTTAATAGTTGGTAAATTTTTCTTCACTACATTACAGACAGAAAGGAATCGACAAACTATGAAAAAATACCTTGCCGGTCTTGCCGCAGTGTCTGTAGCAGGAGGAGCAGCACCTACACTTGATAGTGTGCAAGCTGCCCCGGAACAAAATACACAAAAAGCTGCTACACAAACTGTACAAGCTTCTGCACCTAACACTTCATCTTACACGGTAAATGCTGATGTATTACATGTTCGTGCAGGATCAAGCACTTCTCAAGATATCATCTCTCGTGTTTATAACGGTCAATCATTAAACGTGATTGGCGAAGAAAATGGTTGGTTCAAAATTAACCATAATGGAAAAACTGGCTTTGTCAGTGGCGAATTTGTATCAAAAAAGGGAGCAACTAATTCCAATGTAAGTACAACAGGTGGAAAGAATAAAGTTACTGCCGATGTATTACGTGTACGTACAGCTCCTAACACTTCCAGTTCCGTTTCAGGACGTGTGTATGAAGGACAAACATTAAACGTAATTGGTCAAGAAAATGGTTGGGTGAAAATCAATCACAATGGACAAACTGGTTATGTTAGTGGTCAGTTCGTATCAGGCGTTTCTGCAAATACAGGAGCTACAAACGATACGAATCAACAAACTGTACAACCAGCAAGCGGAAACTATACAGTAAATGTATCTTCCCTTCGTGTTCGTACAGGCCCTAGCACTTCTCATACAACTGTAGCTTCTATTACAAAAGGACAAGTAGTACAAGTCGTTGGCGAAGTTCAAGATTGGTTCAAAATCAATTATGCAGGACAAGCTGCCTACATAAGTAAAGACTACGTAACAAAGGGCGGTTCTAACGAAAACGGTTCACAAGGCAACAATCAAAATAATAATCAAAACAATAACGTAACTGTTCAAACTGGTGGTACTTACGTTGTTAACGCAACGTCTCTACGTGTTCGTACAGGCCCTGCTGCTTACCATAGTGTAATTGGCGGCGTGTTAAATGGTACAACATTAAACGTAGTTGGATCTGAAGGTAGCTGGTTTAAAGTTAATTACCAAGGAAAAACTGGTTTTGTGAGTGGCGAGTTTGTAAAATTCGTTAAAGGTGGCACTGCTACTCCTGAACAACCGAAACAACCTGAAAAGCCTAACCAAGGTGCAATTGGTGACTACTACATTAATGCTTCTGCACTAAATGTACGTAGTGGCGAAGGTACAAATTATAGAATCATAGGGGCACTTTCGCAAGGACAGAAGGTGCAAGTAATCTCTGAAAACTCTGGATGGAGTAAAATTAACTACAATGGCCAAAATGGTTATATCGGAACACGTTTCCTATCTAAAACACCAGTTGGTGGTGCAGTAGATAAGCCTAACAACAATAATAATCAAAATAACAACAATCAAAACAACAATACAGGCAACAACAGCGGTGACACTTCTTCTCTACTTGCATACGCGAAATCTATGCAAGGTGTACCATACGTTTGGGGCGGTACTTCTGCTAACGGTGTTGACTGCAGTGGTTACATCTACCACGTATTTAAGAAATTTGGTCATAACATTAGCCGTCAAAGTGTTGCGGGATATTGGAGCAGCTTACCGAAAACTTCAAGTCCACAACCAGGCGACTTAATTTATTTCCAAAACACTTATAAAGCAGGTCCTTCTCATATGGGAATTTACCTTGGGGGCGGATCATTTATCCAATCTGGAGATAAAGGGGTAGCAATCGCTTCATTAAGTAACTCTTATTGGAAGAGCCACTTCTTAGGTTATACGAAAGCACCTTAAGTTATAGTTTCAGAGCCTTCTAGATTACTAGAAGGCTCTTTTTTAAAGAACTCAATATAGTAATCCCCTTTCGTTCTCTCTCCACACAAAAATTATGCGTTCATTTTCCTATTTCGTACACTATATTCTATAAAAATCACTCAAAACGTTATCACAATGAATATATTCCCACAAAAAACATAACCTATTTCATGTCTATTCATTTCATATGTGTTTTTTTGAAGAATTTTCTTTTTATTTAAACTTTTCGTTAGACGTTTGACCTCCGATGTCCATTATGATAAGTTACTTAAGATGTTATATTCGCAAAAGTATAGACAACTGGTTTATACACTTTTTTACTATGAGGAAGGAGCATACACTGCATGAATCTTTTATGGGGAATTGGCGGCGTGATTGGAGTATTAGCAATTGCTTTTTTACTATCTTCCAACCGCAAAGCTATTAATTGGCGCACAATTTTAATCGCGCTAGCATTACAAATGTCATTTTCATTTATCGTATTACGCTGGGATGCTGGTAAAGCAGGTTTAAAACACGCTGCTGATGGTGTTCAAGGATTAATTAATTTTTCTTACGAGGGAATTAAGTTCGTTGCTGGGGATTTAGTCAACGCAAAAGGCCCTTGGGGATTTGTCTTCTTTATTCAAGCACTACTTCCAATTGTATTTATTAGTTCATTAGTAGCAATCTTATATCATTTCGGTATTATGCAGAAATTTGTTAGTGTCGTTGGTGGTGCATTAAGTAAACTTCTTGGAACTTCTAAAGCAGAAAGTTTAAACTCAGTAACAACTGTATTTTTAGGACAAACTGAGGCACCAATCTTAATCAAACCTTACTTAGCACGCTTAACAAATAGTGAGTTCTTCACTATTATGGTAAGTGGTATGACGGCTGTTGCCGGGTCAGTTCTTGTCGGCTATGCAGCGATGGGAATTCCGTTAGAACACTTATTAGCAGCAGCAATTATGGCAGCTCCATCAAGTTTATTAATTGCAAAACTAATTATGCCAGAAACAGAAGAAGTAGATAATAACGTTGAGCTTTCTACAGAACGTGAAGACGCAAACGTTATTGATGCAGCTGCACGTGGTGCATCTGAAGGTATGCAACTTGTTATTAACGTAGCAGCAATGTTAATGGCTTTCATCGCATTAATCGCTTTATTAAATGGATTATTAGGATGGGTTGGTTCTTGGTTCGATATTAAACTTAGCCTAGATTTAATCTTCGGTTACTTATTATCACCATTTGCAATCTTAATTGGGGTTTCTCCAGGTGAAGCTATACAAGCAGCAAGCTTTATCGGTCAAAAACTTGCAATCAACGAATTCGTTGCATATGCAAACTTAGGACCACATATGGCAGATTTCTCTGCAAAAACAAATCTGATTTTAACATTCGCAATCTGTGGATTCGCAAACTTCTCTTCTATTGCAATTCAATTAGGTGTAACTGGAACGTTAGCTCCTACTCGCCGTAAACAAATTGCACAATTAGGGATTAAAGCAGTTATCGCTGGTACACTAGCGAACTTCTTAAACGCAGCAGTTGCAGGTATGATGTTCCTATAAATTTATATCAACCCTCCTCTTTCCATAGAGGAGGGTTTTTTGTATGTGTAAATGTATTTTTTATATATACGAAATACTTTATGCTTAAATATCAAAACATTATGATACAATAATTAGTAAGTCTGTTTATTTTTTCTTGTGCAAGGGAGATACTACTTCATTTTGTTCTATTAAAAAAGAATTGCAGTTACATGGTCTAATTCTTATTAATTGCGCATACTACAAGTATCCTTGCTTGAATTACCTTTAAGGAGGAAAGTTTTGTGAAAAATAATTTCTATAAAGTCTTCTCTATGTGGATTTTACAAATTTTATTTTATTTTACAACTGTACATGTGACGCATTATGAGCATGCTCTCATTTTTACAATTATATATGTAATCGTTAATGTACTATTTCTATTTTTGCCTGATAAAACCGCATTTGTTTTCTTCATATTGGGAACCATTATTTCGGTATTCTATTTATTCTATCAAGCGTGGCTTTACTTATGGAGTACATCAGATCAATGGGAGTACATTATTACTCACTTCCTGATGGTAGCAAACTTCTTCATTGTTTATATCTCAACACATCTATTAAAGAAAGTTATTCATGAGAATAAAGAATTAACTGAGCGTGTGAGAACGCTAGAACAATACATTGGAGAATCAAAATTATTAACGAGACAAGAATTCGAAAGAAGACAAGCATTATTAATAACTGCAATGAATCGTCGCAATGAATCAGGTATTATCATATACTTCGATTTCGCTTCCTTTAGTAAATACACGAAAGAAAGCGTCATGGACCGTGTAGCTTCATTATTAGTTGAAACGGTAAGAAATGACTTTGACCTTGCTGCTGAATACGATAGCAATACACTGGTTATTTTACTACAAAACACAAATGAAGCCGGTGCTAACATTGTAATGAACCGCCTACAGCCAAAAATGGGGCAATGGCTTGCTGCTGAAGCAATTCAAGATATAAAAATTTCGCGAGAGCAAATCGGAAGTAAAGGACCGACATTATTATGATGACGCTTGTTATACTCCTTTTATTTCTTTTATTCTGTGTACTCGTTTTTTGGATTAGCATCGCATTTTCAATTAAATACGTACTTATTTTTACAGCCTTTCTATTCTCTGGCTTACTCGTTTATTATTCTTTCTTAACACTCGCAGGCTTAATTCACCGAAATAGTAAACGAAAAGATCGTACGCTAGAACATTATCCGAGCGTTGATATTTTAATACCCGCCCATAATGAAGGGGTCGTTATTAAAGATACATTAGAGGCGATGGCAAAGATTGAATATCCAGGCAAACTAACTGTTTATTTATTAAACGATAATTCTCAGGATGAAACACCTGAAATTGGTGATGACTTTGACAAAGCTTATGCTCATATCCGTCACATTCGTGTCCCGCCTGGTGAACCAAAAGGAAAATCACGTGTATTAAACTATGGGCTTAGTATTTCGAATGGTGAATATTTCTGCGTTTACGATGCGGACAATCAACCTGAACCACATGCTCTGCGAATGCTTGTCGAACATGCTGAAACAACCAAAGATGCCGTTGGGGCTGTTGGACACGTTCGTACAGTCAATGAAAACAGAAACTGGCTGACACGAATGATTTCACTAGAGTTTCAAATCTTCCAGCTCCTTATGCAATCTGGACGCTGGTTACTATTCCAAACAGGTTCACTAACAGGAACGAACATGCTTCTTCGTCGCTCTGCCTTAGAAGAGCTTGGTGGCTATGATCCTTATGCAATTGCAGAAGACGCTGAATTAACATTACGAATTACACAAAAAGGCTATCTCTTACCAATCGTTCCAGAATCGATTACATGGGAACAAGAACCTGAGCATTTAAAAATTCTTATTAAACAACGTACACGTTGGCTCCAAGGAAATCTCTATATTTTAGAAAAGATGTTTTCTTCATTAAGTTTCTTTAAAGGGAAACTTCTTGTCCATTCCTTACAGCAAGTGTTAGTGTATGTCGTATTTTGGCTATTTTTAATCATTTCAAACGTTTGGTTTGTCATTGGACTACTCGGGATATTCCAGATTCAATATAGTATTCCGTTACTATTTATGTGGTATGTTGCATATATTACATATGTTTCGCAATTATTTAGTGCCCAGAGCGTCGAACGAACCTTTACACCGACGAATATTTTTATTAGCGTCATCATGTACTTTACGTACGCACAGCTCTTCACGTATTTATTTATTCGCAGTCTAATCTTATACTTACGTGCAAAGAGCAAGAAACAAGTCATCGGCTGGGATAAAACCGTTCGATTCAAAAAAGATAAATAATAAAAACAAGCACAGAGCGCCGTATGCTCTGTGCTTATTTATTGCCGTATAAATTATATATCAGACAATACCCCTTAGCTGAAAGTAATTTCACGTCCATCCCCCAACGAACGATCGACCTTCATTTATATACGAAAAAGTGATTGCTATTTTTGTAGAACCAATTGCTTCTCTTGCTGATCTTTGCGCGTTTCAGTCTTAGGTTCCGTGCTTTCTTGCACATTTCGATGTGCCACACGTTTCAAACAAATATGCTTCCACTTTCTTTCGTAACGTTTCATTATTCTAGATGTCCCCCTTGAATGCGCTTTAAAACTATTTGAAATCGCTTACAGGAAATAATATAGCACATATACATAAAAGTGACAACACATTTCCGACATATTTTTGACAAAAATATGAATAGAATTCATAAAATATCGAATGTTGTCGAAAGTTATCATTTTTTCTTCGTATAAAAGGCATACTACTTATATAGTACAGTATTTTATTTCCCTGATTTGTATTTAAAATCTCTTCTATATAAAATGAAACTTTAATCAGTGGGGCTTTATTCATCCCCCACTTAACTTCTTTGCTTTTGCTGAATTTTGAGGTGGGTGTCTTACTGCCACAAATAGAGGGATAAAAAAGGGCTGATATGAAATCAGCCCTTTTCCTTCTATTATTTATGTTGCTTCATACGTCCTTCTTTTTGCAATTCTTTAAATAATGCTGCCATCATAAAGAAAATAACAAAGACGAATGGGAATGCCGCAATAATAGCTGCCGTTTGCAATGCTTCTAATCCACCAACATATAATAAGGTAGAAGCTATCGCGGCTAGAACGATACCCCAAACCATTTTAATGCGGTTCGGTGGATTTAAACTACCATGCGTCGTTAACATTCCTAAAACAAACGTCGCAGAATCTGCTGATGTAATAAAGAATGTTGCAATAAGTAGAATACCTAAAACTGATAAAGCTGATCCAAAGCTACCCATCTGATCGAACATAGCGAATAATCCTACTTCTGTTCCCATCTCTTTCACTTTGTCGAAGATATGCGCATCACCAAACAGCTCCATATGAATACCAGTCCCGCCGAAAACAGAGAACCAAAGTGCACCAATTACGGTCGGAACAAGTAACACACCAATAACAAACTCACGAATCGTACGCCCTCGTGACACACGAGCAATAAATGTACCTACGAATGGTGACCATGCAATCCACCATGCCCAATAGAAAATTGTCCAAGACTGGATCCATTGATTTCCGCCTTCATCCAATGGACTTAAACGGAAACTCATGCCTGGCAATTCCTGAATGTAAGAACCAATCGTTGAAGTGAAGTAATTCATAATAAAGTTTGTTGGACCTGCAAATAATACAATTATCATAAGTGCAAATGCCAAAATAATGTTCGTATTACTTAAATATTTAATTCCTTTATCAAGACCGGTTTGCGCAGATAACATGAAAAGAACTGTTACGATTGCGATAATAACTAACTGTGTCGTTAATGAATTAGGGATAGATGTTAAATAGCTAACACCACCTGCAATTTGTTTTGCCCCTAGACCTAATGATGTCGCAACACCAAACACAGTCGCGAACACAGCTAACACATCAAATGAATGAGCAATACGCCCATGTTCCCCGCCCTTAAATAACGGACCTACTGTCGCACTAATTGTACTTGCTTTTCCTTTTCTAAAAGTGAAGTACGCAATACATAACGCTACAAACGCATATAGTCCCCAAGGATGTAATCCCCAATGGAAAAATGAAAAACGCAGTGCAAGACGCGCACTTTCCTCAGTTGCACCATCTCCAAACGGAGGTGCGTATAAATGGTTTAATGGTTCCGCAACACCCCAGAAAACTAAACCGATACCCATACCAGCACTAAATAACATAGCAAACCATGTCATATAACTATAATCAGGTTCGTCATCATCTTTACCTAAACGAATAGAACCGTATTTCGAGACAATTAAAAAGATGGACACACCTAAAACGATAGAAACAGAAATAATATAAAACCATCCAAACTTACTAACTAGTGCAGTTTGAATTGCAGTTGTTACATTTCCTAGGCTACCTTGTCCAATAATAGATTCGGGAATAATCCCCCAAATTGTAAATGCAATACATAATGTTAATGAAACGATGAATGTCTTTGTCAGTTTCCTCATCAAATCCCCCTTCGTAGGTTTCACTTTTGTAAATAACATAAATTCCGATATGTTAAATCGGATAGAAAACTATAATTTTTGCGGTGATTTTCTTTCAAATCTCTTACTTTCACCTTCACCAATTAGAATTCTTATAGACAGCCTTACCTTCCGTATAACCTTTTCACTCTGCAAGAGCTACAAGGTAGAAATACTGCTGCCAAATTGTGCGAGAAAAATGCGGATGGGAATGTATTTTCCCAAAAAAGGATGTGTTACATATGTAAAAAAGGGCAAATTCCTTCCTTGCAACCTTTTCTTCTTGTAACAATTATGCGGTTTTTTTACTAGTATATAGCACATGTTTATAGCTTCACAAACGAAATGTTTATGTTTATATAACTATATTACCCATAAAACGGTAAAATACTCAAGGAATGTAACTGTATAGTAAACGTTTTGTAATACTGTCGTAACATTTTTATTTACGACGAAAAAAATATGTTGTATTAAATATTTTGAATATAACTAGAAACCTACTAATCATATAGAATGAAAAACGCTTTCCTATATTTTTTGTTATATTACAGGATGTTAACGACTGATTACGAATGGTTTGTAATTGTGTGTTTTCCCCAAATCCGAAAAAATCTGTTGCTATAATGAGGACACGAAAACAAACGCAATGGAGGCTATCATGAAAAAATTAATTGGTATAGCAACAGCAGCAGTTTTTGGTCTTGGGATTTTCACATCATCTGCCAATGCAGAAACTGTTGTAACAACAGACGTACTAAACGTACGCGAAAACCCTACTACTGAATCAAAAGTTGTCGGTAAATTACTAAACGGTAATAAAATAGATGTTCTAAATACAGAGAACGGATGGTCAAAAATCACTTTAGATGGTAAAGACGCATTCGTAAGTGCAGAGTTCAC
Source organism: Bacillus sp. FDAARGOS_235 (assembly GCF_002073415.2). Lineage (NCBI taxonomy): Bacteria > Bacillati > Bacillota > Bacilli > Caryophanales > Bacillaceae > Bacillus > Bacillus sp. FDAARGOS_235. The sequence continues at coordinate 3,194,890 of NZ_CP020437.2, read as the reverse complement.
AAAAAGCATCTACTACGTAACAGCTAACGTATTAAACGTACGTGCTGAAGCGAACACAAACTCAGAAATTCTTGGAACGTTGAAGAAGGACGATATGATCGAAACAACGAACCAAGTACAAAATGAGTGGTTACAATTTGAATATAACGGGAAAACAGCTTATGTTCATGTTCCTTTCTTAACAGGTACAGCACCTGTTATTGAGAAACAAGAAACACCAGCTCCTGCTAAAGCTGCAGCACCAGCTAAAGCTCAAGCACCTGTAGCACAAGCAAAACCAGCTGCTAAGCCTGCTGTGAAAGCTGCTGAAACTAGCGAACCTTCTGGTGGTCGTGAGTTAACAGTTGTAGCTACAGCATATACAGCTCACCCGAGCGAAAACGGTGGCACATATGGCGGCCGTGTATTAACTGCAATGGGTCATGATTTAACTGCGAATCCAAACATGAAAATGATCGCTGTTGATCCGAAAGTAATCCCATTAGGATCTAAAGTATGGGTTGAAGGTTATGGAGAAGCTATCGCTGGAGATACTGGCGGTGCAATTAAAGGTAACCGTATCGACATTCTACTTGGATCAGATAGCGCTGCCCAAAAATGGGGACGCAAAACTGTTAAAGTGAAAATTTTAAAATAACCAATGAATGCTAAATTACAGCCGGTTCTCTTTGTTGAGAGCTGGCTTTTATTTATTTATAATAGCTATGAGGAGGCTATTATCATGAATGTACAAGCAAAAGTAGACTGGATTGGCACACCAAAACCTTATATATATAAAGACGAAGTAACATATGATGCTACTTCCATTGATTTTTCACTCGCCGGCGATGACAATCGCTATAAATTAATTGTGCTCGGCCATGAAGGAAATATACATTACAAAATTGTACAATACGGGATAAAACCAGGCTCACAAAAGCCATTTCCTATCGATATTCCATTCGAACAAGCAATGCTACCGCTAGTCGAACAAATAGTAAATAATCCGTATGTACAAGCGACATTAAAGCAGACACGCTTCTGACCGCAAAAAGACTATCTCAATTACAAGAGATAGTCTTTCTTACGTTAACGAGTCGGACCAGATACTTCCCCTGGTTTCAACGTATTATTTGTACCAAGAGAATGATACAGCATCTTCCCATTCACAGTTACGATATGATAATCTAAATTTCATTTTTTCTGTTTTGAGCATTTTTTGTTTATAATGGTAAAGGAAAGAAATATGTGTACGGAGGAATATTATGCTGCAACACTCAATTACGAAAGATGAAATTATGATGATTGCGAATGAGTTCGTTCAAGGACTAGATCCACAGCAAACAGCTGATCAGGAACATGTCGCTACAGCTCGGCACCTATATCGTAGTGGTGTTGTCTACAACGTTGACTTTGATGGTTACACGCTATCAGGAACTGTAGATGCTGAAGGCAGCGTATATAGCGTTCATATCCCGATTCGTAACGTCGCTGAAAGCTATTGCGATTGCTTCGCACCAACGCAATGTGAGCATATGCTCGCTGTGTTACTATCTGCAGCGTCTAGTTTCGGGCAAGTAGGAGATGTATTAACTTTATTTAAAAATAATACGAAACCTTCTCTTCCTCCTATTCGAACTGCAAGACAAGTATTGCAATCATCAGCTTTTGAAGAAACAGATTATAAAAGTTGGCAATCATATTTTGACAACGAATATGAATCATTTAAAAAAGAACAAGCTCGGCTTACTTATAAACAAATGTATTTTCTTATGAGTATTTTTACAGACTTCTATACGAAACTCGAGCGGAAAGCTCCGCGTATCATTGCAATACATGAATTGTTCAGACTACACGCGGCACTTTATTGCTTTCAAAAATTATTAGAAGAAATTCAGGCATTCGAAGTAAATAAAACGTATTCTTATCACCAACCTGTTAACGTCGTTCGCCTATTTGTAGATAAAGTGGAATCCATCGTTCGGGACTTACAATCAGAAGCGATTCCTTCAGAGTCTGAAATCATTTTGCAAGAAACAGCTCGTCTCGTTCATGAAGTATTCTTCTCTACCGACTCTTATACGCAAGAGCGATTTTTCATTTATCGTCACATATGGAGTGAACTGTTAAACAATAAAGATCAACTGCAAGAAGAAGAAAAACGAATTGACACGAAAATAAATCCACTTTCTAAAGCATTAGCATCTTCTCATCTATTCTTTTTAAATGACGAAGACCTACTAGCAATGGACTTACTAAAAAAACAGCCTGCTTCTGTTGTAAGTCTTTATTTCTATTGGTTAGAAGAGCTATTAAGCGCCATGCAGTGGGATCGCGGAAAAAACTGGCTTTCGTTTACGTATAAACAAGTAAAGAAAACCATACATGAGCACGAGGATACAATCTTCATAAAAGATATCGTTCGGTTATTTGTAATCATGTACGAAACATATGCAACGCATACAAATGAACAAGCTGGATTCGAAATGATTTTACAAGAACTATTACCGTATAGTTTCACAAACTACGAACAATACGTACTCGCGAAGAAGCAGTATCGTACATGGTCCGAACTTCATCTCTTATATGGATTTGAAGCAATTGAACTATTGAAAGAGCCATTGAAAGATATTGAAAAAGAAGCGCCAGAAGCGGCACTTCCTCTTTATCATCTTGCTGCTGTAGAGGCCATTGAAGAACGAAACCGTAAATCATATAGACGTGCAGTTCGCTACTTAAAGAAATTACGTACATTATATAAACGTTTAAAACGCACCGATGAATGGGATGCTTTCATTATTCATATCGCCAATCTACATTCACGCCTTCGTGCACTACAAGAGGAATTACGGAAAGGAAAATTAATCGATGATCAATCAAACTGAAGTAACAATTAGGCTCCAGCATGTTAGTCAAGGTTGGTTCCTTTGGGGCGAAGATGACAGCGGTACTCCATTATCCGTAACTAGTTGGAAACGAAATGCATTTACATGGCACGCCACTTCCTTCTATGGCACGTTTCTAAAAGAAGCAACCTTTGAAGGGAAACAAGGTGTTATGCTAACAAACGCACAAGCATTTGAATACATCGCAAACAAACCGATGAACTCCTTTGCACATATTCAAATGAACGATCCTATTACAGCACTTACGAAAGATGCAAATGAATTATGGGATGCCTTCGTAAGCGGTAGCTTCGTACCCGATATGGAACGTTGGCCCAAACAACCATCTTGGAAAGTTCAAAATACACCAATCGAAGATGACACATTAGCAACGCTTTTCTCAACCTCGGTAAATGAAAGTATATTGCAAGATAACCGATCAAATGACGGATGGGAAGATGCAAAGAGACTATACGAACATTACGACTTTACGAAAAGACAGCTGGAAACAGCGCTACATGAAGAAGATTGGCTTCGAAAAATCGGTTATATTGAAGATGACCTTCCCTTTACAATTGGACTAAGACTGCAAGAACCACAAGAGGAATTTGAAATGTGGAAGCTTGAAACGATTGTGGCACCAAAGCGCGGGGCACATCGCATATATGTATATGAAAACATCGATTCCTTACCGAAAAGATGGCACGATTACGAAGAGCGTATTACGGAAACGCAAGAAGGCTTTAGTAAGCTCGTACCGTGGCTAAAAGAAGGGGATACGTTCAGAAAAGAACTGTTTGAAACGGAAGCTTGGAATTTCTTAACAGAAGCAAGTGACGAGTTACTTGCAGCTGGTATTACAATTTTATTACCATCATGGTGGCAAAATTTAAAAGCAGCAAAACCGAAGCTGCGTGTACAGCTGAAGCAAAGCACAGCACAAACACAATCTTTCTTCGGCATGAATACGCTCGTTAACTTTGATTGGCGCATTTCAACGAACGGAATTGATTTATCGGAAAGCGAATTTTTCGAACTCATTGAACAAAACAAACGATTATTCAATATAAATGGTCAATGGATGCGACTGGATCCAGCCTTTATTGAAGAAGTAAGAAAACTAATGAACCGTGCCGATAAATACGGACTAGAAATGAAAGATGTCCTCCAGCAACATTTATCAAACACTGCTGAAACAGAAATTGTGGAAGAAGATAGTCCGTTTACTGATATTGAAATCGAACTAGACGGATATTATGAAGAGCTATTCCAAAAGCTACTCCATATTGGAGATATTCCAAAAGTAGATGTCCCTACTTCACTAAACGCAACACTTCGTCCGTATCAGCAACACGGCATTGAATGGTTATTATATTTACGACAACTTGGATTTGGGGCATTATTAGCGGACGATATGGGACTTGGGAAAAGTATTCAAACGATCTCTTACTTACTATATGTAAAAGAAAACAAGCTCAAAACAGGTCCTGCATTAATCGTGGCGCCGACATCCGTTCTTGGAAATTGGCAAAAAGAATTTGAGCGTTTCGCACCAAATTTACGCGTTCAATTACATTATGGAAGTAACCGCGATAAGGGAGATTCATTTAAAGATTTTCTTCAATCAGCAGATGTTGTATTAACGTCTTATGCGTTAGCTCAACTTGACGAGGAAGAACTTACTTCGTTATGCTGGGACGCTGTTATTTTGGATGAAGCACAAAATATTAAGAACCCACATACGAAACAGTCGAAAGCAGTACGCAACTTGCAGGCAAATCATAAAATTGCTTTAACTGGTACACCGATGGAAAACCGACTTGCCGAGCTTTGGTCCATTTTCGACTTTATTAATCATGGATATCTTGGCAGTTTAGGACAATTCCAGCGCCGCTTCGTCACACCGATTGAAAAAGACCGTGATGAAAGAAAAATCCAACAAGTCCAACGCTTTATCTCACCATTTTTACTGCGTCGAACGAAGAAAGATCAAACAGTCGCATTAAACTTACCAGATAAACAGGAACAGAAAGCTTACTGCCCACTAACTGGTGAACAGGCTTCCTTATACGAGCAACTTGTTCAAGATACATTACAAAATGTTGAAGGGCTAAGCGGGATTGAACGTCGCGGGTTCATATTACTAATGTTGAATAAACTAAAACAAATTTGCAATCACCCTGCTCTTTATTTAAAAGAAACAGAACCGAAAGATATCGTTGAACGTTCTATGAAAACAAAAACGGTAATGGAACTAATCGAAAATATTAAAGATCAGAATGAGAGCTGTTTAATCTTTACCCAATACATCAGCATGGGAAACATGCTAAAGAGCATATTAGAGGAAACATTTGGTCAGCGCGTCCTCTTCTTAAACGGCAGTGTGCCGAAGAAAGAGCGTGATAAGATGATCGAACAGTTCCAAAACGGAACGTATGACATTTTCATCTTATCCTTAAAAGCTGGCGGAACAGGCTTAAACTTAACTGCCGCTAATCATGTCATTCACTACGATCGTTGGTGGAATCCAGCTGTAGAAAATCAAGCAACGGACCGTGCATATCGTATTGGTCAAAAACGATTCGTTCATGTTCACAAACTTATTACAACAGGAACATTAGAAGAGAAAATTGATGAAATGTTAGAACGAAAACAATCTCTAAACAATGCGGTCATTACAAGTGATAGTTGGATGACTGAACTATCAACAGACGAATTAAAAGAATTACTTGGTGTATAAACAAAAGGAGCAAATCTCGAAATGAGATTAGCTCCTTTTTCTATTCCAAAACCAATTACTTATTATAATTCCTGTCAATCCGCCGCACGTATCAAGTAATGTATCTTGCCACATCGGTGTACGGTCTCCCGTAAACCATTGATGGATTTCATCCAATGTTGCATACCCTGCAACGAAAAGAAGGGCATATATAAAGCATCTTTTTCTCGAACAACCCGATCGATGAAAAGCATAATACGTCAAAGAACCGAGCATGAAGAACACCATAAAATGAGCACCTTTACGAAGGAAAAATTCAACAAATCCGCCCACACCTTTATTTGCAATACTAACAGGTGTACCTCCACCATAATCGATAGATACCCATGAAAAATGCTCTTTCACAAACTCAACATTTACATATTGTTCAATATCCGAGCGCATATCCTGTTTTTTATATGGTTGTGCTGAGGAATAGAAGATAAGCCCCATCCATAGTAATACAGGAATCCAAAATAACCATTTACGATTCATTCTTCCGAAACCCCTCTCTTAGTCTTTTAAGAGTACCAAAAAAAAGAAAAAATTTCACGCCAAAACATGACATTTGCCCCCTATTTATAAAGTGAAAGGGGGTGATAAACATGGCAGTTGAAACAATCGTAATGGATTTAACTCTACGTCTTGTATTAAACAATGGATTAGATAAGAATGGAAAAACAACTTTGAAGAACAAACAATTTAAACGCGTTAAAACAAATGCAAACTTAGAGCAAGTACACAACGTAGCCCGTGCCCTTGCTTCCTTACAAGAATCATCACTTCACGCTGTACAACTTGTAAGTACTTCAGATCTTGCTAACGTATAAATAATAAGGAGGGAATAAAGCATGCAAGTACTCGAATTGATTTTCACGAAAGAAGATGGAAAAACAGTTGTTTTTTCTATCGATAAGCCCATCACACCCGTCGATGCACAAGTCGTAAATCAAGTAATGGATACCATTCTTGCGTCATCTATATTTTCATCAATTGATGAAAATACCCGAAAAAAAGGAGCCCGTCTCGTAGAAAAAAATATATCCGAAGTTCCAATTACTCTATAAAGTAAAACTTTAATCAGTGGGGATTTTGTTCATCCCTACTGATTATTAACCTTCACCAATCGGGCATTTACAGGCAGTAAGGCTCCCAACTAACTTCTTCTCTCCAGCCGAATTTTGAGATAGGAGTCTGACTGCCCACAAACAGCGGAATAAACGAAAAAGACGAATCTGCATTATTTTGCAGATTCGTCTTTTTTCTTCGGCATTTCAATCGGAATAAAAATCTTTGAAAAACCGATGCATACATATTTATAATTTTCTCCACCTAAATCGAAATCAGTCGTATATGTTGAGAAGAAAATATAATCATTTCGCTTTGTATAATGGTCGATTAATAATCCAACTTGTGGCTCAACATACTTTTTCGCCAACTTCTTACCTGCCGATGCTAAATCGCCAAGAAGACCCTCTTCATTTTCTTTTTGAACCTCATCTAGCTTCTTACTTACATCATTACGTTTCATAAACTGCTTCGCTGCCCAATCCGTATATTCTCCTTTACTCGGATTACTATTCGCTAAATAAACTAGGAGAACAACAGCTAGCACTATAATAATATACTTTTTCTTCATGCTATATCACCGCCTATTCTTTTCTATTTTCATATATATGTACAAGCGATGCAAATTAGAAAGACTATCATCTGTTGATTGTAAACGAATAACTAAAATTTACAATATAAAACAGAATATTAATAGTGACTTTACAAAATTTATATATAATTATATTCAGAATAAAGATTACAAGGGAGGCATTATACTAATGAACAATGAAAATGATATTTTTATTTCTAGTTCTACAATGATGTTAGAGCCATGTAAGCACCCCTCTTACCGTACAAAAATTATCGACAGTAGCGGGAAGCACCTTTACTCCCGCCAAACCGCTCTCCAGCTCATACAGAAATCTTGTCTAACAGATGTTTATTCTACTTATCAGGGCAGACGTAATGCAGTCCAAGCAAACTTTAAATTCAAACAAAACGTTCCGATTCCAATTAATCATAAGGAATATATTTGCGCTTTTCCAACAGAATCTCCTGCTTCTCCAAACTGTATTTGGTTGTTCTACAAGCATATCCATACAATAGAGTTTTTCAAAAAAACTAAAAAAGCTAAAATTTTTTTCTCAAACGGATTTACCGTAACGATACAAATTAGTTCCCATAAGTTAAGTCAGCAATTATGGAAAGCTGGATATGTTTTATCCCAAATGAACATGCAAGATTCACTACACTCATAAAACCTCATGCCACATTTACTATCTTAAAACAAATAGAATGGAAGGTGATCTTTCTCTTATCTTCCATTCTACTTATTCTCTTTATCCCTTTACACTATCTCGCATTTTCTCAAGTGCCTGCCGGTATATCCACCTCACCTGATAATATGTCATTCCCATTTCACAGGCTATTTCTCCCATCTTTTTTCCTACAAAAAATCGTTCCGAAATAATGTACCTCTCCCTCTTATTTAACACACTCATAAAATCCTGTGCTCTCATTCCCGTTTCTTCAGACTCAAATTGTTCATCGTACTCTCCGACGCACACATACCTCTCCTGCATTACACATTCTTTCTTCAATCTTTCCAATATATAACCACGTACTGTTATCACTGCATAAGCAGGAAAACTTCCTTTCTCCTCCTCATATCTTTCATACGCATACCAAAGACCAATTAAACCACATTGATAATACTCTTCATGATCTTGATAAATACTTAACTTCTTTATTTGATTTACAATCATTCCCTCATACAAAACAACCGTCTCTGTAAAAGTCGCTGGCTTCACATAGTACCTATTTCTAAAAGGTATACCCCTTTGTTATTCCGCGGTACCTTTACAATATAAAAATAAAGAAGAGACTTCACTGTGAGTAATTTCAAATACTACCGAAGGAATTTGAAATTACACTAGGCAGTATTTGAAATTTTGTTGGTGGTATTTGAAGTAAGGGCAAAAATAAAAAAGGTGACTCTAGAGAGCCACCTTTTTTATTTTATTATTATTGGAACATGCCTTTTACTGCGCCAAATCCAATAGTTAAGATAAAGAAGACAACCATAAGAATTGTTGCTTTCTTTTTACTTAAATCAGCCGTAATTTGAAGACCTAACCATGTAATAACAAATCCCCAAATTGTGAACACTTCAATGTTATTTGCAATACCTTTTGCAACACCACCACTTGAAGCGAAAATCGGTCCTAAGCCAGTATACATTTCTTGTCCTGATCCGCCTAAAACAAGTGCTAAAACTGTATTAATTAATAAACCAAGTAATGAAATAATGCTTGAATACACACTAATTGTTAATAATTTCTTATAAGAAGTATCATTGCTCATTAACATCATTAATACTTTATACACTGCTGCGCTAATAAAGAAACCTATCGCCATACCAATAGCACCGAATACTGCACCCGTACCAAACGACATTACAGGCGTAACAGTAATACCTAAATCCTTATTAACCTTAATCGCCTCCGGAGTTAAAGAGTAAACATAAGAAGCAAGTCCTCCTATGATCCCCGCTAATAAAACCAGTAACCAAAAAGCACCCCAAACCGCATTACTAGTCTTCATTCTCTCAAACTGCACACCAGGAGAAGTAATCATTCCAAATAATGATGGCTTCTCTCCGCCAACCTTTTGCGTATTCAAATTCGCTTCCATTATAACGCCTCCTTCTATTTATATAACCCGTTCTAACGGGCGGTTCACTTCCTCATTGTAAGAGGCTACGAACCGCCCACTAGAACGGTAATGTGTAGTTCTACTACACTATTAATTACTCATAACGTAATGCTTCAATTGGATCTAATTTCGCAGCTTTGTTTGCTGGAATTAATCCAAAAACAATACCAAGTGTCATAGAGAATAGCACTCCTCCAACGACAACTTCCCATGAAACGAGCGGTGGCCACTTCGCAAATGTGGAAACGATATATGCCCCGCCATATCCAAGACCAATTCCGATTAAACCACCTAGAAGCGTTAACATAACTGCTTCAATTAAAAACTGTAATAAAATTTTACTACGCGTCGCTCCAAGTGCTTTACGTACTCCAATTTCGCGCGTACGTTCTGTTACAGATACGAGCATAATGTTCATAACACCAATACCACCAACGACTAGTGAAATACCAGCGATACCGCCGATGATCATCGTCATAATGCCGGTCATCTTTGAAATACCTTCTTGAAGTTCTTTTAAATTCATAACTTCGTATTTACCAGTTGCATCACTCGGTTTACGACTGTTTAAGACATCTGCAGCTTTTTTACCTGCTTTTTCTAAGTTATCTACATTTTTTGCTTGAACAGAAATATTTTGAATTTCATCTTTTCCATACAGTGTCGGCCATAATGAAATTGGAATTAATGCTTCTGATGGTCCCATTCCCATAAACTCGTTATCTGATTTGTAGACACCAATAATTTGCATCGGTTGACCCTTCATTTCAATAATTTTACCGACTGGATTGGCATCCTTAAATACCTTTTCCTCCATTTGTTTACTAATCATGACAACGTTATTACCTTGATCCACATCTGATTCTTGTAAAGAACGTCCCTTTAACAACTTTACTTTATTTACTGAAAAATACTCACTGTCTAATCCAGTAATACTCACCATTTCTACTTTATCTTCAATATCAAGTGGTTCCATACTTGAATTTGTTGTTACAACATGTGAGATTTCTGGGATTTTTTTAATTTCAAAAATATCTTCTTCAGTTATTTTCGGTGCTTCTACCATCCCCATACCAAAAGGATCATTCATATCAGCACTATAATGAATCGGAACCGTTTGATTACCTGATCCAACAAATTGAGATTTCAATGCAGCTTCCCCACCTTGCCCAATCGCAACGACGGTAATAATAGAGCCTACACCGATAATAATCCCAAGCATCGTCAAAGCCGAGCGTAGTTTATGAGCTAAAATAGACGATAAGGCAATTTTCATACTATCTAGTAAACTCATACTGCACACCTTCTATCTTCTGTAACTTTCCCGTCTCGCAGTACAATGCGGCGAGACGAATAAGCCGCTACTTCCTCTTCATGCGTAACCATAACAATTGTCGTACCTTCTGCATTAAGCTTCGTAAAAATATCCATAACTTGCTCACCAGACTTCGTATCTAGCGCACCAGTCGGCTCATCGGCCATAATGAACGTTGGGTTATTCGCAATTGCCCTTGCAATCGCTACACGTTGCTTCTGTCCACCTGATAATTCATTCGGTAAATGATGTACGCGGTCCGCTAATCCCACTTTACCTAACGCCTCTAAGGCACGCTTACGACGTTCTGCTTTCTTCACGCCACCGTATACGAGCGGAAGTTCAACATTTTCCACCGCAGAGAGACGCGGCAGTAAATTAAAATGCTGGAATACAAAGCCGATATATTCATTACGAATTAAAGCGAGCTTTGACTCGTCTGCTGTTAAGATATTCACATCATTCAGCATATATTCGCCTTCTGTTGGACGATCTAAACAACCAATAATGTTCATAAGCGTTGACTTACCAGAACCAGAAGGCCCCATAATCGAAACAAACTCACCACTCTGAATCGTTAAACTAATACCATGCAAAATCGGTACCGCAAGCTTCCCTTGATAATACGTCTTAGCAATATTATTTAGCGTAATCATTTCTCTTTCACTTCCATTCCGTCATACACGTTGTCGGAAGGATTTTTAACCACCTTTTGCCCCACTGTTACGCCTTCAGTAATCTCTGTCCAATCTCCATCAGTAGCACCTTTTTTCACATTTTGTTTACGGAGCTTTCCTTTTTCTTCCATATAAACAAATGCATCATCGTCTTTTTCTACAATGCTCTTACTTGGAACAGCAATCATCGTCTTATTCTCTAAGTTTACTTGTAATGAAACATGGTAACCTGGAGATAAACCGTCTTGGCTATCAAGACTTGCTTTATATGTATATTGGGACATATTTTGAGTTGCTTCACCTACACCACCAGCTTGCCCCATCTCTGCACTCGTTGGGAATTCACTTACCTCTGTAATCTTACCTGTCCACTTCTTCTTATTATTTGCTTTCGCAGTTACAGTGAATGTTTGATCCTTTTGGATTTGTGACTTCTGAAGCTCTGTTAAAGTCCCTTGAACTTGGAACGGGTCTTTAGAAGCAACTTGTAAAAATGCCTTCCCTTGTCCACCTAACGCTTGAGATGAACTTTGCGCCGCATCTTTATCTAACTTTTGAACAACACCAGCAAAATTACTATAAATCGTAAGCTCTTTCTGCTTTTTATTTAACTCTTCTTTCTGTAACTTCCCTTTCTCTTTCTCAAGGTCAGTTGTTTTTTGCGCTATTTCTAACTCACTTACTTGCTCTTCCATCGGATCTGTTACTTCTTTCCCAGCTCCGCTATCTTTCACCTTCTTAATTTCTTTCTTGAGCGAATCAATCTTCTTTTTCCCTTGATCATAACGCATATCTGCCATCTTCTGATCAAGCTCAGCTTGCTTCATTTGAAGATTAATCTCTTCATTATCATAAGAGAATAACTTCGTACCTTTCTCTACCTCTTGTCCCTCTTTTACCTCAATATCTTTCACTTTTCCTTTAGCCGGATCCGCATAGAAACTTTCAATATTCCCAGGCTTCACCTGACCAGAAACTAACTTCGTATTATTCAGCTTACGCTCTGTCACTTTCTCAAAACTTACAGCATCAGCCGTTGTTGATGCGCCCTTCTTCTTACCTTGCATAATAAAAATATTAACTGCTGCCACAATAACAATTAGTGCAATAACTCCGATAATAATCCATTTTTTCTTCTTATTTGGAGTACGAACCGTATTTGGTAACATATTCTCTCTCCCTTTATAAATTAATAGTTTAATAAACACCACAATTGTATAAAACTTTCTGAAAAATATTCATATATTATTACAATCATTTTACAAAGTTTTACACATTCATTTATATTGTAACAAAAATTCCAATGATTAGAAATATGACATCGTATCTTTTAAGATAGTTTTAAGGAAATATTATATTATATAGAAAAAGCCATCCAAAATTATAATTGGATAGCTTTCCTAATAAACGATTATGCTACTTTAGAACTTTTTCTCTCATGTCCCATTTGAACAATCAGTAAGAAAATTGTTGATAAAATACCGCCTGCCAACAGTAACATGAAACAACCATCCCAGCCCGAACGATCAACAATAATACCAATTGCTGCGTTTGCTACGAAGCTTCCTCCAACATACCCGAACAGACCACACATACCAACTGTCGTACCTACTGCAAATTTCGGTACTAATTCCATTGCACTTAAACCAATTAAAAACTGTGGTACATAAATTAAACAACCGATAACAGAAACTGCAATACTCACAACAAGTATGCTAGTCGCTTGCCAATATACAACCGTACCAACAACAACCCCGGCCATACTCATAACACATAATGGCATACGTTTCCCTTTAAATAATTTATCGCTTAAAAATCCAACAATTAAAGAACTTGGAATCGCTGCTGCCTCAAATATTGAATACGCCGCATGCGCTTCTGTTTTTGTAAAACCTTTAACTGTTGTTAAGTAAATTGGTACCCAGTTAATAACACCAAAGCGAATTAAGTAAACAAATGCATTGGCAATACATAAGAACCAAACAAATTTATTTTTCACTACATATTTCATTAAAATTTCTTTTGATGACATCTTATTAGCATTATCTGCTTTTTCAAGATTTTCATAGTCATTACGATACTCATCAATTGGAGGAAGACCTTCAGATTCTGGTGTATCCTTCGCATTAATCCATACTAGAACTGAAATTACCATAGCGATAATCGCTGGGAAAATAAATACGCCACCTTGCCAATGACTTTCACCAAAAATGCCTACACCAATTCCAATGAATGGCGGAACAAGTAATCCACCAACGTTATGTGAAATATTCCAAAGACCTGTTTTCGTACCACGTTCTTTCTTTGAGAACCATTTCGTCATAACAATACTACAAGGTGGTGCTCCCATACCTTGCACAATACCGTTTAGAACAAGTAAAGTTAAAATCATCCCAAAGGAAGATGCATAGCCGAAACAAATATTAACAAGCCCAGATAAAAATAAACCTACTGCAATAAATCGTTGAGCAAATGCCTTATCCGATAAATTCCCCATGAAGAATTTACTAAGTCCATAAACAACAGCCATTACTGCCCCTAATAAACCGATTTGTGTCGTGCTAAATCCGAACTCGTCTACTAAATACGTAGTAGATAAATTAAAGTTACTACGAACTAAATAATAAGCAGCATATCCAACTGAAATCCCGATCAACACACGAATACGTAGTAATTTATATACACGGTCGATCATATCCGCTGGTAATCTCTCAATTGCAGGTGCTGGCTTAAGCCATTTAAACATATACTCTCGTCTCCTTTTCTCACTTTTGAGAGAGACGCTGTCTATTCCATATCTCGATTATTCCACTATTTGATATATTTTGGTTCGTCCTTCTAACCGGCTGTCCTTCTATTTCTTTCTCATTCTTCGCAAACATCGTTGGTACGCCAAACGAAACTTTTTCTAAAATGTGACCCGCTTCTTCTGATAAACAATAATCAATAAATAAATCCGCAATAATACCACTCGGTGCACGTTTTAGTTTCGAAACCGCATTGACAGACAAACCTGTTTGCTCAGGTTCGTTACTTAAAATAGGAAAGCCTCGTTTTTGAAGCATTCTCTGATCTCCCATAAAATTGATGCCTATCATATATTCACCACTTGCCACAAGTTCCGCTGGTATGTAACCATTCACTGTTACTTCTCCAACCTGTCCTGCAAGATGCTTCACATACGCCTTCGCTTCCTCTTCACCTAAAGTATCAATAAGTGATTGAAAAAACGTATATGCAGTACCCGAAACATTTGGATCTGGCATAACAATCTTTCCTGTGTACGCAGAGTTTAATAAATCTTGCCACCTGGATGGATACGGTAGGCCAAGCGGTGCTATTTCTTCGTTCCACCGCTCTTTATTAATTGCGATTGCCAATTTCTCTACTTCGTAACCGTACCAATAACCATCTTTATCTTTAACAGTTTTTGAAATACGATTCGCATGCTGGCTCGTCACAGGAATAGACAGATCTTTTTGCTTCATCATTTGATGTGCATCTACTGTACCGCCAATAATAATATCCGCTTTCGGGTTTCCAGATTCTTCTTCCACTCTTCGAAGAAGTTCTTCTGTCGAAAGACGAATAAATTCATACGTACATCCGCGCGGTTTACAAAATGATGAAAGCAATGCCTCACCAACTTCCTCACGGGCCGCTACATATGCAACAAGATGACGATCATCCAAAATAGGGAGACCACTTTTATTATATTTAATAGAGGTTGTATCTCGAGAGCAACTAGACATCGCTCCTCCAATTACTAGCAAAAAGAAGAAAAAGGCTATCTTTCTCATGACGCATTCTCCTTTACGAATAACTCTGCTAGAGAGCCTTTCATATACATGACATTCCCGTTATTATCACCGAGGTATTGCACAACAAAGTACGATGGATACACAGAAATCGTCAGAATATCTTCACGCTCATTCTTTACATGCTTACCTGATTTATAAGCTGTAATATAAGCAATCGGTTCATTCTGTGATTGTAATAATTTCTGAATTTCTCCGTAATCTGTAATTTGTTTTGCGTACCGAATAGAATCAAGCATGTGCGTAAGATTGATAGTACGTACTACATTCCCTTGACGTACTATGACATCCTTTGCTGAAGCGAAGAAATCACTAATACGCTCGGGCGTGTAATACAGGCTTAACAAATACGTTTGAAATGCCGAGATCATCGGATCAGTGCCCTTCTTTCCGTATACGTTCGCCTCATACTGGAACAAGTCACCTACTGCAAAAGTACGCTTATGTCCATTCAAGTACGTTACTTCTCCAGTAAATACTTGTTCTTGGCTCTCTGCCTCTCTCGGTTCTATTCGAATTCGGTCAAAGAATGAAACAATTGTATGTAAACGAACTTCATCCGTTACAACAATTTCTCCCCACTTTTCATGTCTTACTTTCACTTCAATTGGAAGAGATTCGTTCACTCTTTGTAAAACGGCTTGTTTGTCATTCACAATTGTGATTCGATTATATGTTTGTTTCTCCACAACATAAAACAAAACAAGAGAAACAATGATACAAAAGACAAACATAAGAATTTGAAATGATAGCCTTTTCATTTCTGCCTACCTCCAAGATAAAAAAACGTTGTTTCGAAAATACCGCATAATTGTTTCATAAATGTATCATTTAACCGCTTTCAAGTTTTTTATGTCTTCCATTCGTCTTGGAAGCAAAAATGTAATAAATATCGTAGTACCAATCTCTTCACTGCTCTCAATTCGCATACTTCCGCCTTGCTTATTCATAATCTCCTGACAAATATACAAACCATATCCGTTCCCATAACTAGAAGGAAGCATTTTCCCTCCTGGAGACCCATTCCACTCGGCAAGTACATCCTCATCTATACCGATACCATCATCATGAACAAAAACCTTCGCCTCATGCTCACTTACAATTACATTCATGCGAATTTGCGTAGCATCACTATATTTAATTGCATTATCAAGTACATTTAAAAAGATTTGCTTCGTCTTATCAAAATCCGCAACGACATGTACATCCGTTAACTCATTTATCACTTCAATCTCAAATTGCTGCAGACGAGGTTTCACAATTGAAACTGCTTCTTCTGCTAATTCTTTTATATTCACAACTGTAGGTGACACTTCAAACGTACTCGTCCCGTACTTTGAAGACTTAAGTAATTCCTCTACAAGTGATAATAGACGCTCACTTTCTACAGCTACATACCGGAGACTCTCTTGCACATCTTCCTTCGAGTGTAACTTCGGAATTAAATCAACATAACCGATAATTGCCGTAAGTGGTGTCTTCAACTCATGCGTAATACGGTCCAAGAAATCTTTCTGTTTCTCTTTTTCTTCCTTCAATTGCTTAATATGCAGTTCAATTCCATCAGCCATCGCATTAAAGGATGCTGAAAGCTGTGCAATTTCCACATACTCATTTAGCTCAATCTTACTTTCATAATCGCCATTCGCAAGCCGCTTTGCCATTTGTCTCAACTGATCAATTGGCCTATGAAGAGACCTAGCTAAACGAACCGCAAAGAAAATACCTGCAGCCACTAAACAAAGAGATGTCATTAGAAAAGTCCAGCTCACATTTGTTAAAACTTCCTTCTCACCCGTTAACTCATCTATAAAACGAATACTCCCAATGACATCGTTTCCATAATAAACCGGGCTTGAAAACAAAAGAATGGGTGCTGGCTCTCCTTCCGCAAAAACATAAGCTTTCTTACCCTTCAAAGAACTCTCAATATCAATATTTCGATGAAGTAACGCTCCTTTTTGTGTATCTGCAACAACATCTCCATTCTTTCCTATCATCTGTACACGAACATCCATCCGCTTCGCTAAGTACGAAGCAATTAAAAGCGAATTCGGACCTAACGTCTCGATTTCTGCTTCTTTCTCTAAATAATTCATCGTATAAATTTGTGCCTCTACACTTAACTTCTCAAGAGAATCTGCTGCATTATGATACATATTCTTCTCTAGTGAAATATAAACAACCGTATACAAAAGAAAAAGAATTGGAATCAACAATCCAACTATTCCAAATACCATATTCCGTTTTAACGACATATTATCACCACTTAACAATCCAGCTTATAGCCAACGCCATAAATTGTTTTAATATATTCTCCGCTCGTACCAAGCTTCTTACGCAATCTTTGCACCATAATATCAACCGCTCTCGTATTTCCGATATACTCAAAGCCCCATACTTTCTCAAGTAACTCATCTCTCATAAATACACGCTGTGGATTTGAAACAAACAGCTGACATAAATTAAATTCTCGGTACGTTAACTGAATCTCTTGTCCACTAACATGTAATTTTCTTTCCTTAGGACAAATTATTAACTCTCCAGCTCGAATTACTTCGTGGCTTGTAGTGACCCCCTCCTTCTTCACACGCCGACTCATATTCTTCACACGAAGAATGAGCTCCGCATAATTGAAAGGCTTCGTTACATAATCATCCGCACCGAGTTGCAAGCCGAGCAGTTTATCATTCATCTGACTCTTTGCAGTTAACATGAGTACTGGAATATCTCTATCCTTTTCACGGAACAAGCGAAGTAACTCATACCCATCTGTATCTGGAAGCATAACATCCAAAATCAATACATCCGGCCCTTCATTCCACTTCTCTAGCGCTTCTCTACCATCAGCCGCTACTAATACTTCATATCCTTCCATCTCTAACTGCATTCGAATCAAATTACGAATACTCGATTCATCATCAACTACAAGTATTTTCATCCTTATCCTCCTTCCATCCTGTATTATAGTACAGTTTAGTATAGCAAAAATCATACAAAAAAAGAGAGGATATTGTCGAACATATGTTGAACGACAATACCCTCTCTTTCACTTATTATATTTACTTAGCATATCCATTCGGTTGTTTTTGATGCCAATTCCAAGCATGCTCAATGATTGTTTTCACATTTACATACTTAGGATCCCATCCTAACTTCTCTTTTGCCTTCTGAGAAGAAGCAACTAAACGTGCTGGATCTCCCGCACGACGCGGTGCTACCTCAGCAGGAATTTCATGATTTGTAACTTCACGAACTGCATCAACGATTTCTTTTACACTGAAACCATTACCGTTTCCTAAGTTATAGAAATCACTTTCTCCGCCGTTTTGTAGGTTTTTAAGTCCTAAGAAATGAGCTGCTACTAAATCTTCAACATGAATATAATCACGAATACAAGTACCATCTGGTGTATTATAATCTTCACCAAACATCATAATCTTCTCACGTTGACCTAACGCCACTTGCAATACAAGAGGAATTAAATGTGTCTCTGGACGATGATCTTCCCCAATAATACCATTTGGAGTTGCACCAGCTACGTTAAAGTATCTGAAGACCTTATATTTTAAGTTTGACGCTTGGCTATACCAATGAAGCATTTTTTCAATTGCTAATTTTGTCTCGCCATACGTATTCGTTGGATTTGTTACAGTTTCCTCAGTAATAAGATCCACATCTACTTCGCCGTAAGTTGCCGCAGTAGAAGAGAAAATGAACTTATCTACTTTAAACTCGTCCATTACTTCTAATAAGCAAAGTGCGCCATACACGTTGTTGTTATAATATTGAAGAGGTTTCTCCATACTAACACCAACTAAAGAATCAGCCGCGAAATGCATAACCGCTTCAATATTTTCTTGTGTAAAGACGTCTCTTAAGAAACTTTTATCACGAAGGTCTCCTTTATAAAACTTTGCGCCTTCTGTAATTGCATCTTCATGACCTGTTTGTAAATTATCAACTACTACTACAGATAAACCTTCATCTACTAATTTTTTCACAGCGTGTGAACCGATGTAACCAGCTCCGCCACAAACCAAAATTGAACTCATGTTATTCCTCCTACTATACTCAATACAACAAATATATAGTTTCTCTCATACACTTTATGCTTACCTATATTTTACCATAAACACTCATTTAAAATAATATAATGTGAACCGTAACGACAACTAACTTCTTAAAGTGGCAAGCTTCTCTTCAACCTTCTCTAAATCCTCGACAGAATCTATTTCAAAGCTGGCATTGCTATCAATTTCATATAAATGAACATTCAGATGACCAATATTATCTTTCACAATATTATCCCAATACAGCTCACTAAAGTCTTCTTGCTCCACTGCTTTTTCTAACTCTTTTACGATATAATCCGCATCGTCCTTACACCAATAGGAAAGGCCACATAAAATGTAATCATCATGACCGTCACCAATTTCAATATCGTACACTTTCTTGCTCTCATCATGCTTAATAATCCATTCATTGCGGAAATCTTCTTTCCTTGCACTAAAGTATAAAGATGACTCTGGTTTTTCAATAAATATATTACGATGTAAATACACATCAGCATCTACCACATACGCATCTGCCAAATATTCACGCACTACATACATCGTATAAATATTGTTATACACATTATATTTATCGTTATATACAAGACGTATATTTTCATATTTATCAACAAGATAATTAAATTTTTCCGATAAATATCCAGTAACAACAATAATTTCATCTATACCAATCTCTTGTAAATATTCAATTTGTCGTTCTAGCATCGGTTTCCCGTTTACCTCTACTAATGACTTTGGTTTCGTTAATGTTAATGGGCGCAAGCGTGTCCCCATACCAGCTGCTAATAAAATCGCTCTCATGCTACCTCTCCTCTATATTTCTTTCTCTTAATAAATTCATTTGCATCCGCGACTGTTAAAACAGCCCCTACAATAATGAATAAACAACAAATAATTAATTTCCAAGAAAATGGTGTTCCCATTACTAATATAGAAATCCAAATCGCCCAAGCTGAATATGTAATATTCAGCCCCATGGCTTTCGTTGGGCCCAGTTCATGGATTGCTTTATAGTAAAAAATGTACGAAGCCGTCCCAATTAACGCCACAAAGATAATTAAGATAAATTCACTACTTACCATAACTTCTTTCGTTAAAAAATGCCCGCCTAATGTCGGTAAAATGATCAGTCCATATGTTACAGACGAAACAAGTTGGCGAATTTGCAACGCCTCTTCTGGCGAGACTTCCCCATCCTTCATACCGTAGGCACAAATAACACATTCTAATCCCCAACCTATAATACAAATCAAAACAAAAATAAAACCTAACATGTAGTTTTGTGTTGCAAATCCATCACCGGTAAAGCCAAGAATAATAATACTACTAATGCTTATTACAAGCCCTAACCAATTCCAAGAGCGTAAACGTTCTTTTAAAAACATAAATGCAAAAAATGCTCCAACGGCTGGATATATGGCTGAAATTGCTGCCGTATACGAAGCCCCTATATACTTTACAGCTAATACATAAAACGTCATCCCTAAAGGTCCGCCCATTAAAGCACCTAACATTACGAAACGACCACTTCTTGTTTTTAATTTAGAAAGCGCTGTTCGTAATTGACCTTTAAGTCCCATATAGACCATCATCCACAATGTCGACATAAAATCATGTAAAAATGTGCTAACAAGCGGCGCAAGGAATATAACTTGCTCCGTTTCCAACATAACTGTCGAGGATAATATAATCCCAATTAAAACCGTATCTATAGCCCAAGCAAATCCGGAGAACACACCATAAAAAATCCCTCTACTTTGCTTTCGATTCATACTGGTATCCTCCATAGTACTCTAAAAATAACTGTAAATTTTCTTTTGCCCGCGTATAACGATCCATTCCATATGTTCCGAAATCACTACCCGCTGCTTCTTTAATCTTTGTCCAAATACTCCATAAAAAGTCTTGGAAAATTTTATTTAATAAGATTCTTTGTCGATGCAATTCTTCTACTTTTCCATTAAAATAGTAATCTAAAAATAACTCTTCATCTTCAGCTGAGAATTCACACTCTAAACTATGCGCTGCAATATCCCACATCGGATCATTCAAGCCGCCATACTCCCAGTCGATTAAATACATCTTGTTTTCTCCATTTTTCACAAAGTTTTCAGCAACAGTATCATTATGGCAAGGTGTTAACTGAACATCCATTTTCTCATACATCGCTTTTAATCGCATAACTTGCTTCTTTACCTTTTTATAATCAGCAAAATTTGAACCATTTGATTTACTTAATAAACCTTCATAATGCTCAATTTTCTCAAATACATTAAACGTATTACTCATCGCTGCACTTGATTCATGTAATTCCTTCAAAATAGCTGCCGTTAACTGCATATTATCGCTACGTCGCGCCGTTTTCGGATTCAATGTTTCTGCATTTGAAATAAGCTCTGCTAACTTCACACCTGTTTCTTCATTAAAATATAGAAGCTCAGCGTCAATTCCTAGCTCACTTGCCAAATTAGAATTCACCATTTCATCATGACGACTAATCATTTCTTCCGTACCGCTTCCTGGAATACGAAGTACATATTCTGAATCCCCGACACTTACCTTGAAATTCGTATTTGTCATACCACCAAATGGTTGAATATTTGTAATAGCATCTTCTGGAATATTTAAAGCCTCCATAACGTGACCTTTAATTTGTTTTTCTTTAAACTCTGCTTCTTTTCTCAATAAACGAGGGTAAATTTTATTCCTCACAACTTCATATTGCTGTTTTGTATCAATTTCTGCCCACACAATATTTTGTAATTTGATATGCCCAATATCATATGTTCTTGCAACATCAAGAAGTAAATATTCATAATTCACATACGGATTTTGATTATGATTAAACAGCTCCAACATATTAAGGAAAACATCATAAGAAAGTTTTGAAATTCCAATCATCTCGCCATCAATACGATTTAATTGATGAACATCTTTCGAAATTTTATACAAATTCCCGTTTTGAATCTCTACAAATGCCTCATCACCAGAACCACTTTCATTCGTAATCAATACACAGTCCCGTTCCGGATATTGTAGCAATTGAGAAATCGCATCTTCTTCTATTAAAATATCATCTTCAATTAATAGAAAATCATCTGTAATTAAACTTTGAACACTTGAAAGTGAAGCCATAGAGCCTGTCCATTTATATTTCGGATTTTCTACAAAGTATACTCCTTGCTCTTTATTCCAAGAAGCAAATTTTTCTTTTTTATATCCAGAAACAATAACAACTTTTTCAATTCCGTTATTGTGTAATATCTCTAAATTTCGATTTAAAAGTATTTTATCACCAATGGATAATAACCCAGATGGTTTACCTAATTCCTTACGATTTCCTGCCGCAAGAATAACTGCTTGCTTAACTTTTTTATACTCTCGCTGATGAATACGAATCTTTTTTTGCTGCAGTGTAGCTAACTCGCTCTGCAAAAATTTAAGACCCTGTTCTTTCACATAATAGCTTATATGTTTTCCATTTTTTTCACTAACAACATAATTTTTTTTCGTCAAATCATTTATAATATAATTCACTTTTCCGGTAGATATCCCACTACGTTCTGCAATTTTCTTCTGACTTAAATGTGGTTCTTTATTAATAATTTCTAATATATCAAGCATATGTTGCATGTGTGGTCCCCCATAACATCGATAATACATTCAAAATTTGAACGCAACATTAATATTATCACTAATAAGGTGTAATGTAAATTTGTTGTAAAATTTCAGTAAATACAGTTTTACATTTCTCCTATCACCTAAAATAAAAAGAAGTGCCCCTGCTTATTTTGCACAGGGGCACTTCTTTTTATTTATAAATAGCCTCAACGTTATTGGCTGACACAACTTTAATATTACTAGCAGAATTTGCAAAATCCCAATTCTCATCCTTAATCATATAATTAGGACCATAGTTCTCAATAAGATACTCTTCAACATTTGAAGGAACAGGGAATTCTTCGCCCTTGAATGGCATTAATTTCGTTCCTAACAATGTAGAACTTGCTGTTTTCGTTTTCCACCCTGTAAGGATCTTTTCAGTTCCTCTTTCCTGCGTCGACATCTCATCCGTTCCTTCAAAGAAGTAACACCATACTTTATTAGGATCTTCCGAAAAATAATAGAAAAGATCGATATGAGTTCCTTTATAAGTGAAAGTTTGCTCTACAACATGACCATCAACTGTGAACTCCCTAAACGTCTTAACACCTTTATCATTTAACGTTTTCTCTAGTGCTCTTTTCTTCTCTTCACTTATATTAAAAGTACCAATATCCATATCTAAATCATGGCTTATGAAATCTTTTTCTCGCACAGCGCCAAGTAACGTGCCATAATCTAACCAAAATTCTTGATCATGCTCTTTAAAAGCTTCTTGCACTAATAGTAAACACTCTACTCCATATTGTTTAATATTGTTTCGTACTAATTGCAATTGCTTATTCGCACGATATTCTAAAGGCTTTTTTAACAATGTACGAACTAGCTTATTTCCTTCAATAAATTTTCTAATTTCTTGTTTAAATCCCATATAAAAATCCTCGCAATAACATCTATTTAAAGTAATATAACGGAATAAAATCACTCACATATCTCCGTTATTTTCTCCGTTTCCTACACCATCATACTATTTGACAACAAATTTTTCAAAGGGAAAGTCAGATTTTTGGATTGATCGTGTTGTATAAATGAAAGCAAATTACTTATGCTATAACAAATAACCACCAAACTTGAACCGTAACTTACCACATATTATAAATAAAAGGCATACGATTTCTCGTATACCTTTTGTGTATCTTTCATTACTTAGCCACGAAATAATCCGTTACATATTGTGCCCAAACTTCATGTCCTTTAGCACTTGGGAAACCAAACTCTTCTTGTAAGTAAGGTAAAATAGCCTTTGTTGCTGCATCAGGCCATGCTCCCCAGTGATCAACATATGCATAACCATTTTGCGTCGCAAATTGCTTTAATGCCTCAATTGCTTTCGGATAATTCTTCGCACCATACACTGGGTTTGATGGTTGAATCATAATTGTAGCGCCTTTTGCACTAGTAGAAAGTGCTTGAACAAACTTCTGTGTACTCGCAACAGAGTTCCCATTACCAGTTTTACCGTTATCAGTAATAAATGGTGGCTCAAATAAAATCACATCTGGCTTGTCTTTCGCGATCTCTTTATCACGCTTATTCGCGATTAACTCTTCTGTACTTTCACCCTTATATTCCTTTACTGTCACATTCCATAAACCTTTACCGTAAGCAGTTGCTAAATTAGCTGTTAACTTAGCTGCCCAAGCATCTTTTTCAGATGAAGAAGCTTCATCACCAACAATAACAAGGTTTACTGCCTTTTTCTCTTTAGCAGCTTTCTGCAACTTTTCTTTCACTTCATCTGGTAAATTCTTCGCATATGCTTCATTAAAAGATGATTTCGCATCTTGCTTTTTCTCTGCTTTTTTCTCTTCTTTCTTCGCTCCGCTATCTTTCACTTCAGCCTTTTTCTTCGTCACTTCACTCGTCTGTCCCGTTGCATTTGCAACTTTTTTATTCCAGTACAATTTACCGCTCACAATCGAAGCAACAAACAATACAAAAACAACAAGAACAAGTACTGCTTTCTTATTCATCGATTCACCTCATCTATTAATCTCACAACATATAATATTAATATAAATCCATGCAAAAATAAACCCAACTCCTTCCAAAGGAGTTGGGTTATTACATATTATTTAGTCACTTCAAGGTGCGCTCTTAACTTATTCGTTATATCTTGTTTCGCTGCATCTGGAACATAGTAATACCAAATGCCATCAGCGGCTTTGTGGCCGTCGCCTGGGATTTGAATCTCTTCACTGTTCTCCATGCAATCTTTATAATTCTTTTGAATCTCAAACATTTGCTCTTGCGTTAAACTTGTTTTTACGTTTTTCTCAATTGCTTTTAATACGTCACCGTAACTTGCTAGAGAAGATACACTTGCGCCCTTTTTAATTACAGCTTGGATAACTTGACGCTGACGCATTTGACGACCGAAATCACCGCGTGGATCCTCGTAACGCATACGAGTATACTTTAATGCAGTTTCACCATTTAAATGAATATTACCTTTAGCAAAATGTTGATCTCTTGATGTAAACTCTAAATCGTTATTTACATCAACACCGCCAACAGCATCTACAATATCTCTAAATCCAGCCATATTTACTTCAATATAATGATCAACTGGTACATTTAGGAAATTCTCTACTGTTTTTACAGACATATCAATGCCACCAAAAGCATAGGCATGGTTGATTTTATCTTTTTTACCTTTCCCTACAATCTCCGTATAAGAGTCGCGTGGAATACTCGTAATTTTCATAGATTTTGTTTTTGGATTTAAGGTAAATAACATTAGTGAGTCCGATCTACCTGTCCCATTATCTTCCTGATCTACACCCATCATTAAAATAGATATAGGTTTATTATCTGAAACATCTACTTTCTTATCTCGTTTATCAGACTTATCACGATCCAAAGGCTTATGAACTGTATTTAACGTATTAGATACATTAGAGTAAACAGTATATGCATATACACCACCAGCAACAACAAGAACACCAATGATACCTAGAATCCAAAATAGAATCTTTTTCTTCATCGCTTTTCCTTCTTTCAAATAACAAATTCAGTAATCTTATACTTACTATTATTTCACATAAAACTATACAGATTTACAAATCATTTGTAAACCACTGATTCTTCCACTATCTTATAGCTTCTTGAGAAAATCTTTTAAAGCTTCCTTCCAATCTTGGAACGATTCAAATCCATTTTCTTCAATCATCCCTTTATCTAGCACTGAGTATTTAGGGCGTACAGCAGGTCTTGGAAAATCTTCTGTCGTTAGTGGATTGACCACTATTTCAATATTAGATTGCTTGAATATCTCTTTTGCAAATTCATACCAAGAACAAACTCCTGAGTTAGAACCATGATATATGTCATACTTATCAGTTTTCACAAGATTAATAATAAATCTCGCTAAATCAGGTGTATAGGTTGGTGAACCTACCTGATCATGAACAACTCCTAATTCTGTCTTCTCTTCCGCTAAACGCAACATCGTTTTCACAAAATTATTACCGTATAAGCCAAATACCCAAGACGTTCTGACAATATAACTTTTTGAACAGTACTTTTGTGTATAATGTTCTCCAGCTAATTTTGAGCTACCATATACAGTTTGAGGATTCGTTTGATCATCCACTTTATATGGTTCATTTTTCGTTCCATCAAAAATGTAATCAGTACTTACATAACAAAACTTTGCTTTCACTGCTTCGGCAGCTTGCGCTAAATATTTTGTACCTTCAGCATTAACCTTGAAAGCAGTTTCTTCATCGCTCTCAGCTTGATCTACTTGTGTATATGCTGCTGTATGAATAATAATATCAGGATTTATAGATAGTACTTTTTCACGTACTTTTTCTTCATTTGTAATATCTAGCTCTTCTCTACCAAATCCCAAAACTTCCCATTGTTGATTTTCTAATAAACATAATACATCTTGTCCTAATTGACCTTTAGCCCCTGTTACTAATACTTTCATGTTTTATACCTCTAATCTATTCG
Organism: Bacillus sp. FDAARGOS_235; assembly: GCF_002073415.2. Taxonomy (NCBI): domain Bacteria; kingdom Bacillati; phylum Bacillota; class Bacilli; order Caryophanales; family Bacillaceae; genus Bacillus; species Bacillus sp. FDAARGOS_235. The sequence goes on along the minus strand of NZ_CP020437.2, from coordinate 3,167,997 downwards.
CATATTGATTCTTGAAGTATTCTTGGTATTCTCCAGAAATAATATTTTTCCACCAATCTTGATTTTCTAAATACCATTTAATAGTTTGCTCAATACCAGTATCAAAGTTGTACTTCGGTGACCACCCTAATTCTTCACGGAGTTTTGTTGCATCAATTGCGTAACGGCGATCATGACCTGGACGATCTGTAACATACTTAATCAGAGATTCTGGTTTATCCAATGCTTTTAAGATTGTTTTTACGATTTCAATGTTTGTGCGTTCATTGTTTCCACCAACATTGTACACTTCACCATTTTTTCCTTTATGAAGTACTAAATCGATTGCCTGACAATGGTCTTCCACATGTAACCAATCACGTACATTTAAACCATCACCATATACAGGTAATTGTTTATCATTCAGTGCATTAATAATCATTAAAGGAATTAATTTTTCTGGGAAATGAAATGGTCCGTAATTATTTGAACAACGTGTAATGTTTACTGGTAAACCAAACGTTTCATGATAAGCACGAACTAATAGGTCTGCACCAGCTTTACTTGAACTATACGGGCTATTTGATGCCAAAGGTGTTTCTTCCGTAAAGTAACCAGTTTCGCCTAAAGTTCCATATACCTCATCTGTTGAAACTTGCAAGTATTTTTTTACTTCTGCATTTTTAGCAGCATCTAGTAATACTTGTGTACCTTGAATGTTTGTTTGAATAAAGATATCAGGATTTGTAATACTTCTATCAACATGCGACTCTGCTGCGAAATTTAACACATAATCAAAATTTTCTTCTTTAAATAATTGATTAATAAACTGACGATCTGCTATATCGCCTTTGATAAATTTGTAATTAGATAATTCTTCAATATCTTTTAGATTCTCTAAATTCCCTGCATATGTTAGCGCATCTAAATTTACAATATTATATTCAGGATACTTCTTCACCATATATCGAACAAAATTACTTCCAATAAACCCTGCGCCACCCGTTACTAATACTTTCATGTTATTCCTCCTTATTTCTCGTACACAAAATTAATATTTGCTTCTTCTAATAGTGGATGTTTAGTATCCTTTTCTGAAAGAATCGGTTCACTTACCGGCCAATCGATTCCTAATGCTGGATCATTCCATAGAATACCTGCATCATGATTAGGGGAATAGTATTCATCTACTTTATAAGCCACTGTCGAATTTGGCACTAATGTACAAAATCCGTGTGCAAATCCTTTCGGTACGACTAATTGACGTTTATTATGTTCACTTAAAATAACACCAACCCATTGGCCATATGTAGGTGAACCTTTACGAATATCAACAGCTACATCATAAATAGCACCTGTAATACAGCGTACTATCTTTGTCTGCGCTTTAGGATTTAACTGAAAATGTAATCCACGTAATGTGCCAGCTGGTACAGATAAAGATTGATTATCCTGAATAAATTCATAATCTAAACCAAGCTTATTAAAAATCTCTTTATTATAACTTTCCATAAAATATCCGCGATGATCCCCAAATACTTTAGGCTCTAAAATAACTACATCAGGAATTTTAGTTTCAACAATCTTCATTATACGTACTCCTTTATTGATAAATTGGTTGTTTTTGTTTACTTTGTTCTGCCAATCGAATTAAATATTGACCGTATTGATTTTTTTTCATTGGCTCTGCTAATTCAAGTAGTTGCTCACGGGTAATATATCCTTTTCTAAACGCTATTTCCTCTAAACAAGCTACCTTTAAACTTTGACGTTTTTCAATTGTTTCAATGAATTGAGATGCTTCTAATAATGACTCGTGCGTTCCAGAGTCCAACCAAGAAAAACCACGTCCAAGAATTTCAACGTGTAACTCTTGTAATTGTAAATAAACCTTATTTATATCAGTAATTTCCAATTCACCACGAGGTGAAGGCTTAATATTCTTTGCAATTTCCACAACCCGATTGTCATAAAAATATAAACCCGTTACAGCATAATGCGATTTTGGCTCTTGAGGTTTCTCTTCAATAGAAATAGCCTTTTCATCTTCATCAAATTCCACTACCCCAAAACGTTCTGGATCATTTACATAATACCCAAAAACAGTAGCCCCTTCTTGACGTTCTACAGCGTTTTGTAATAATTTTGTTAAACCATGTCCATAGAATAAATTATCCCCCAGAACAAGAGCTACAGAGTCATCACCAATAAACTCTTCTCCAATAATAAATGCCTGAGCTAAGCCATCTGGAGAAGGTTGTACAGCATATTCAAGCTTTATTCCAAACTGTGAACCATCTCCCAATAGCTCTTTAAAACGAGGCGTATCCTGTGGTGTAGATATAATTAAAATTTCTTGAATACCAGCAAGCATTAATACTGATAATGGATAATAAATCATTGGCTTATCGTAAACGGGTAACAATTGCTTTGATACAGCTTGTGTCAGTGGATATAATCTCGTTCCACTACCTCCAGCTAGAATAATACCTTTCATAAATTACTCGCACTCCTTTTTATATCATAGAAATAGGGAATAAATCTGCCTAGATTCATCCCCTTCTAATTTCTGTTATGACTTTAAAAATAAAGATTCATAATCACTTACAATTTTCTCCCATGAGTATTCATGGATAATTCTATCTTTCGCCTTACTACCCAATTCATCAATTTGCTCTTGTGAATATCTCTCAACATCATGAATTAAGTTGGCTAAAGAGCCACTTTCTTTAGAAAAGTAAACAGCTCCTCCTTCCCCAACCTCTCTATTAAACACTACATCTAAAAGCATATTTAATTTTGTAGAAGCCAACGCTTCTAATAATGATGGATTCGTTCCACCTACTTCGTGCCCATGGAAATATGCAAATGCATTTTCACGAACTTTCTTCAATAGTTCTTGATCATATACAGTTCCAACAAACTTAACACGAGGATCCTTATCAAAATTCGTCTTTGCTAATAAATCTTGATAAAATTGATTTTGTTCAACGTTAGAAATGATCACAAAGTCTTTTTTAGAATCTGATTTCATAAATTCACGAACCATTAACTCGTAATTGTTCTCGGGAACGAAACGACCAACTACTAAATAATATTCATTGAAACTTATATCATGTTTCTTATACCATTCGTTTAGTTTTACATCATCGTCTTCTAAAGATGATGATGTAACATCCGCACCGTAGGCAATAAATGTCGTCTTAGGGCTATACTTTTTATAGTCTGTTTTAATATATGACTCAATTCCTTTAGAATCACACACTAATAAATCTGCATTTTTAACCATTAACTTCTCAGATATTTTCCAATATGTTCTGATAGCAGGGCTCCATTTACTTCTTTTCCACTCATGCCCATCTGGATTTACGAATACTTTTACACCCATTTTTTCTAGCTTATTTTTATAGAAGGAAAAGAATGGGCCAATACGACAAGCAAGCACGTAGACAATGCAGTTTGTCAGGTTATTTCTTTTAATATAACGGATGCACTCTTTTAAACTTAAAATATCATATGCTACTGCTTTAGCACTACCGATTTCAGGTGTTTTTACATTAAAGCATCTTGCACTATTATGCTTGAACTCATCATTATTATTAGCTAGGCAAGATACGTGATACTGAATATCTTCGCTTTGCTTTCGAGCTGTTAAGTATTCTACAAATGTTTCGAATCCACCATATTTTGCGGGAATCCCTTTGGATCCGATTATAAATACATGTTTCATTGTCAAATTACTTCCTTATCTTCTTATTATTAATGGCCTGTTCATATATGCTAACTAATTCTTCATAATACCATTCAGGTTTAAATTCATTTTTAGCCCGATAGCTATTCCGTGCCATTTGAGCATACTCATCTTCGGATAAATTGATCAATCTTTCTATTTTATTTGCAAGCTCTTTTTCATTCGCTCTTTCAAATAAAAATCCATTTTCTCCTTCTTGTATTAATTCTGTTATTCCTCCTACTTTAGATCCGATGACAGGAGTCCCCGCACTTAAAGATTCAATAATCGTTAAACCGAAAACCTCATGCCATACCGAAGGAATTATGGTAGCTTTCGCTTTCTTAATTTCTACCACTAAATCATTCCCTGATTTAAATCCCAAAAATTCAACATTTTGAATACTTTCCTGTTCAACTCTAGCTTTTAGTCTCGCTTCTTCTGGACCTGTCCCTATTAATTTCAAAGTTATTCTTTCGCCTAATAACCTTTGAGCATCTAGTAAAGTATCTATGCCCTTTTCTTTAGACAGTCTACCATAATAGAGTATAAATTTTTCTTTTTTTTCATTCATTTCAACTTCAAGAAAATTATTTGTTAAAAAATTGGGAAGGTGTACTAGCTTTTTAACCGGTATCCTATTTTCAGCTAATTGATTGTACATAAATTTACTTGGACATATCACAAAATCAGCTACATCATACGATTTTAACCATTTATGCCAATATGCCTCCATAGTTAATAACAGACTATATACTGTTGAATCTTTATGACAACGATTTTTAAAGCAATTCACAAAATTACCTTGGATACATTTCGTACATATTTCATCATTATTAAAAAGCTTATAATTTGGACAAACTAATTTATAATCATGTGAAGTAAAAACCGTCGGTATGTTATATTTTTTTAATGCTTGAAAAATAGAAGGCGTCAGTTGATGGTATATTAAGTTAACATGGGCAATATCTGGTTTGGTACAAGCAATTAATTTGCATAACTTTCTATATGCTTCATTAGAATGTATTAATTTCATAGCTCCCTTCATTTTTGCTAAAATACCACTATCCTCTTGATAATTAACATTTTTCACGAAGTGATCTTCAAACTGACTTTGTTGATTTTTTTCATCTTGCATACTAAAAACAATAACTTCATGTCCATTATCTTCTAGCATCTTTTTTAAACCAAAAAAATACGTCTCACTGCCACCCTTTACATAGTAATATTTATTAATTAATAGTATTTTCATATACTCACCCTAATAATTTATATAATGCTTTAAATGTTCATATCTCTTTTCCCATGTATTATGCTCGGCATATTCCATAAATATTTCTTTATTTACTGTCTCTTTAATTGTTTCATCTATTAAAGTTATAAATTCTTCATTTGTCTTATATAATTTAGCCGGCGAATCCATTTCAACTACTTCTTGAAGCCTTCTCGACACAACAGGTAATCCCGCTGCAAAATATTCATATAATTTTAATGGATGAATACTATTTGTTAATTTATTATCAACAAACGGCATAATACCCACATTAGCATACTTTAAATACCTAGGTATCTCATCATGCGATTTTTTTCCTAACAAATGGATGTTTTTGTTTGAAGCAAAAGTTTCTCTTATCGTATCACTGACATTTCCTATAATAACAAAAGCATATTCTTTTAATTTTTCAGCTGCTTTAATAACTAATTCATAATCAAACCATTCTTCTACTGCTCCTACATATACAATGACAGGGCGATTTAAATTTTGATACTCTATGGGAACATCACCAACATTCCCTTTAAACCTATTTGTGTTAACACCGTTTGGAAGATATAAAACATTTTTATTGTGTTTATAAGCCACATCAATTAAATTTTTAGCAGTAACAACCACTAAATCTGATTTTTGTACAACTTGATTTTGTAAATATATAAGGTTCTTATACGCCCCTTTAAAACCAGAAAAGTCATCAGCCATTCTATGAATCATAAATTTATAATTTAATTGATTTGCTAATTCGTACATTTTTACATTTGTAAGCCACATCACATCTATTTCTTTTTTCTTTAAATCACTACTAACTTTTGAAAAAGGATATTTTATGTGATATTCTGCCCAAAATTTTGTATTAAGCGCAGGATATTTACAAAAAGGTAGTAAGACATTAGGATTATAAATTTCTAAGTTTGCAGTGGGGACACTATTATTATTTTCTTTACCGAAAAAAAAGGGTTTAGGTTGATTAACCCAAACCACATTATTATTTTCTTTAAGAAATTCTTTAGCATAGTAATGGCTTCCCACTTGAAATACAGTATCATATTGAAGATATTCACACATCAGTACATTCATTTTATTTCCTCTTCTCCATTAGCTGAACATTCAACTATTTCAGCAACTATTTAAATCTTCACTTTTTCTTTAACAATAAATCTGTAGAACATGTAAGTGATAACATAATAAAAAAGTATATATATATATTTATAGAATAGTATTGATTCGGATTGAAATTTGTGGTAATTAAATTCCCTATAAATAGAGAAATCGGAAGCCATTTATAACCGTCATCAATATTTCTCAGTATAAATAATAGTAAGCTTATGTTTAGGATTACAAAAGCTATAAATGAAACTATTCCTTGTTCTAAAAGAATATTTAAAACTTGTGAGTGCACAACTAAATCTGTTGAAAAAAGATAATAAGATGCATAATACGTATATTGTCCAGCTCCTATTCCCATCGCAAGATTTTCTTTGATTACTTGAAAAACATTTATAAATTGTATAAACCTGTGTTCCTGTGTGCCACCACGACTTACAAATAATAAATCGAATATTTCACTATAAAATAAGGATATAATGAGTATACATCCTATGAGAATCATACTAGCAAATAAAACTTTATAACCAAATTCCTTCTTATTCTTAGATTTCTTAATTAAGAAAATAATTAGTATTTGGCACAAAATAGCCACATATGATATACGCGTTAAAGTTAATATAACAAATACAATGTTTAACAATAAAGTTAACAGATTTAACACATTTTTTCTTTTCATGAAATTAAATACTAAAATAGGAAATAAGATAACCCCTAAATTTCCAGCACCATTACTAGCCCCTATTACTCCAACAACTCTTTTAACAACTTCTAATCCCTCTGTGTAATTAATACTAGCCTGATTTGAAAATAACAAAAAAGATCGATTAAATATGTATTGAATTACTGATAAAATAGAATTAAATAGAGAGAAAAAACCCACTACCTGAAAAAATTGCATTGATTGTAAGTTAAAACCTCTAACTTGATTGAAAAAGAATCCCATTAACAAAAGGTTACAGTACACAGTCAGATGGAATACAAATAAGTTAATATCAAATATTTCTAATGTGAAAAATTGCAAAGAAAAATGGAAAATAATCACCAAAAAGCTTAAAGCATACGTTGTAATACTGTATGTTTTCCTATCAAAACTAGAAAATGTTTGTCTTTGAATCAACTTATATATTGCAAATGTACAATTCAAAATAACTAAAACGAATAGTAATAACTGTATTCGAATATTTTGAAATTCAACAACAAACATAGTCGGTGAAATATTTAAAGTTATGACCACTAAAATTATAGACATAAAAATAATAATAGTATTTTTTTTATTCTTCCTCATAAGAATTAAACATAAAGAAGAAAAATAAAGAAATAAAAATAGACTTAAAATAAATATTAATTTCATATGTAGTAACCTCATGGATTTAAATTACTTATTACTTAAAATCAGCAATATGTCCCTAAATAATTTGATAAGTTCCTGGCATTATTGGAACATTAACAATGCCATTCCTCACTTCTTTAATTGTTTGATTCGGTAATAACAATTTTCCCTTTTCAACCCCAGAAATAGATAGTGTTACTTCCCCTAATTCTACGTCTCGAGTATTATCCTCGGTTTGCACGAAATAAAAAGTACTTTCAGATGTAGACTTAATTACAAAATTATCCCTTAAATATACATAACTCGCCAATTCAGTACCTGTACAATACCATACATTCTTATTACGAAGATATCTAAATATGGTTTGTAAACTTTTAGTATCATCAAAAATATTAGGCATTTGTCTTCTTCCATCATCCCTAGAGGGTGCAATATGCTCCTGGATACTAATGACTAATTTTCTCGTTAATAAATATTCAATTTGTTGTAACCTTTTTCGTACTAAATAGTTTTTTAATATTTTTTTTAATATCCCCTTAATAGATATAAAATTGCTATTTAATACACTTGTCAATAAACCACCGTTTACTGTTGATGGTATGTCAATAACATTATTATCCCCAAACTTTTTGATATCATAATTAGATAATGAATTTTTATCCCCTCCAGAAATTTTATCTACTTCACCCTCCTCTACTCCTCTATTCCAATATCTACACCACCATAAAAAGTCTGTTTTGTCTATACTAAGATCTGAAAACTCATTACTAGTATAACCACAATATTTTCCACCCAAAGGATTAACACCTATTGCATCTTTGTAGATTCTTTTTCCGTCCTCGACAACATCCACAGCTTTTTCTACACTCGAAAAAAGTTCCCATTCTTGTTTGAAATCCAAATTTGTTTCTCCCACTTTACCATGAGTAGTTCCGTGATATGCAATTTCAAATCTGGGATTTTGATGAATGTCTCTAAAAAATTTTTTCGTCGCTTCATCATGGTTAATCTTTTTTGATATTGAGGGCGCTACTGGTTCTTTTATCATTCCCACTCTAACACCTACTGGCACAAAGAATGTAGCTTTAACCTCTGGAAACTCCTTCAAAATAACTTCGTTTAAATATCGAAAAGATGATTTCTCTTCATTTTTCCAATAACCCCAATCTTCACCTAATTCTAATTCCCCGCTTTTAGTTGTATCTACCCAAACGTTTGCTAAATCGTCTATCATAAACATAACTGGAGAATCTGAATTATTAAACCACTTACATATTTCAATATTCATCATATCTTCTCCTTATTAAAATACTTACTACTTTAAATTACTTTTCATTTAATCTTTATTATGCATTAGCTCAAAAAATTAAATACTTTTGAGTGTTGTCTATTTCTTTTTTAAAATTGACAACAGAAATCCCCTAATTTCTTGAATATTAGTAAACTTGAAAACAATCAATAATAAAACATATATTATACATAGAAATACATTACAAATAAATTCAATGTACAAATTTTGAATTGGAGAAATTAACATCCAATATACCCCGTATAATAAAACAAAAACGGTAAAATATTTATATGGATATAGTAAACCTAATCCTAAACTATAGTATTTTTCACTAAAATAATAATAAAGAATATTCGCTACTATATAAGATACAATTGTAGCTAAAGCTGCACCATTTATCCCAAGATGAGGAATCAGTAATATATTTAGAACTATATTTATAAGAGCACTAATTACAACAATTAGGGAATTTAACATCATTTTATTTGCTACATGTAAACCTAAAGAATAAAATTGTCCAATTCCCCATATAAAATGGGAAACAGCAATTAATGGAATAATCTTATACGCCTCTAAATATTCATTTGTAGCTAAAATACTGATCATTATCTTACCAAATATAGCCAAGCCGAAAATACAAAAACAACCTACAATATTGTAGATTCGAAACATATTTTGGATTTTTTGTTGACCGCCTTCCTCTTTATAAACTTTAAATTTATAAGCTGTAAATACTTGCGCAAATGGCGTGATAAAAACTGGATTTATTAACATTCCAATTTTTGAAGATATTGAATACACCGCAACTGCTGAATAATTGATTAATTCTTTAATAAAAAAGCGATCTATCAAATTTAATATCCATGCAGAAATTTGTCCTAACAATAAGCCTCCACCATAATACAGTATGTTTTTGAGATATGGTACATGAATAGCAATTTTATAATTTTTAAAGTCTAATATAAACAATACAATAAAAACTAATAGATTCGAAATTAAAGTAGCCTTTAATATACCTATAATTCCATTGCCTAAAATCAAAATATAATATGTGGCTAATAAAAATGTTAAAACTAAGATACTTAATTGTACTATGGCTACCCTAAAAGCTTTAAATTCCATTTCATAATAACTAGTATATATAGCAATCAAACATGTCAATAAAGAAGTTATTACTATAACTCTAATATAAAGAGTGACCTCATTATCACCACTAAAAACATAGTCACTTATTAACGGACTAATAAAATATACAAATGAAAAAACAACAATCCCCCATAATGCTGAAAAGTTTAACGCTGTATTTTTCAATGCTATTTTATTTTCTACATCATAAAAAAATCTTTTTAATCCCGAATATACTCCAATCGTAATAGCAAGGCCTAATAATTGTTGTATGGTATTTAACAATTCATATTTCCCATAATCATTTTGTGATAAATTACTAGTATATAAAGGGATGAGTAACATATTTATTAGTTGTGTTAGAATTGAAAATATAAAATATACAGCTCCACTAGATATCAACTTATTACTATTTAAACTCATACTTACCACTATTCCTTAACTTAAAATTATTTCTTAACCACACGCGTAAAAGTTTTTTTAAAGTTTAAAATGTGAACATAATAATAAACTAAATTTTTTATAAAGCCTAATCCCTGATAGCTTTTTTCAGAATACAAATTTCCTTTTAATATATTTACAATAGCTTTTGAATATCCTAGTTTCTTAGCCAATTCCAAACGCGAGTAAACCGAAAATTTATGTACACCTTTACCACGTTTCTCCAAAAATGTGTAATCATCAAATAAATACACTGTATTTTTACTAACTTGGACATCAATATTTATAGTACCATCTCGCATATCTCCAATGGATAGGTGGAAATAACCATATAAATCCCCTTCTTTGTCTACTACTACATACGGTATATGTTTATTCTGTTCCGCAATTCTCTTTTTTAGAATATCGTACTTGTAACTACCTATTTGGTTACCATATAACTCAATCATTGTTTTCAAATGATACATTTGCATTGGAATTAATGCATAACAATTGTATTTTTCCTCATAAGAAACCATATTATAATTATTCAAGTTTAATATATATCCATTGGAAACCGTGAGAAATTTTGTTTTAATTTTTTTAATTATAATTTTGATACTCCGATTTCTAATTTTATTTACTAAGCTCATCATCTATTACCTTTCATTATTTTCTCAGAATCACATCATTATTCTATCTAGTCATTATTTTTTCTTACTTTAATTAAATGCCTCTTATAATGTATAAAGCTTAGTAAAGTATTTCCCCTTTTGGTGTATGTATAGATCTGCTCTACTTCTTTCATAAATTTCAACTTATAAAAATCTGTTCCCGCACCCTCCGAATGTAATTTAATATTCTTCTTAAAACTATCCTTAATACTTTCTTCTACTGATAGAGTGCCTAATTCTAGATTTCTAAATTCCCTATCATAGGCTGCGTCAAAGCAAAATTTTATATCATTAAAAAATAAATTCAGTCTGTAAGCAACACAATCATTATTAACCCTTCCAAATATAACCTCGCTTGGTAAACTATCAATAATTGTTTTTACAAATTTCTTCTTATCTTCATCTAAATAAATACTACCTTTACCATCCTCAAGTTTTGAGCGGGAAATCCTTACAATTTCTTCAAAGTTTTGATTATTTATTCTTTCAATTACTGAATCATAAATTAATCCTTTTTTCTGCATTTTATTAAATGCTGTTCTAATATTTTGCTTTAATTTTTTTGAATATATCTGATTTTTGTATTCATCGAACTCATTGAAATTCTCAATTACTAGATATGGGCATCCTGATAAAACTTCTGCATCTTTACTATTCAAATCAAAATTCTCAGTAGATTTTCTGATATATTTAAGTTGTAATAAATCAAATTTATAATTATCATAAACATATCTTATGATATGATCTACGTCCTCTTGGTTTAAACCTCTACCAATAATATCAATAAAGGTCCCACCCCATTGTTGGCCTATAAATTCTATCATTTTTAATTTAATTCCATATTTTTTATGCACTACTTGTATTAATGGAGCTATTGCAATTAACTCTCCTTCTTTATACAGAAAGATTACAATGATCTTTTTTTTATAACCAAATTGATTATCTTCTCTTGGAAAAAATACTTTTAGAAAGCTTTCTATCCAATAATACGAAGTGGTTATATTTTGATTGTTTATTTTTTTTTCAAAGTTCAACCACTCGTTTTTTTTATTTTGTACATCTTCTAATGAGCTACATACATTAATCTGATACATTTTATCCTCCAAACCTTACTAATTTAATTTTTTTACTTAGAGCTTACCTCTCTATAAATACTGAGCAAGTTTTCTGCATAATCTTGATTATTTATCACACTTATCTCATCAACATACTCATTATAATTTTGAATAACTTTAATTACTTTCTCAAATAAATCATCTACGTTCCGAGATTCAAACAATATCGTACCTGTTGGTCTTTCACAGACTTTGCTTGCTATAGAAGGTACTCTATAATGAATTGCTTCTGTAATTGATACTCCCAAACCATCAGTATTAGTAGGCCTTATAAACAGATTTGTTTTTTGGAGAATAGGATAAAACTCTGTATTTTCTACCTCATAAAACATAATGTGATTTTCCAATTTATATCTTATTATTCTTTCTTTTAACTCTTGATAATACGTTTTTTCAAGTTCTGTCTGACTATCTTTATCTAAAACAGCAAATAGTAAGCTCGTTTCTATTCTGTTATCTTTTAATTTCTTCATTAATTCAATAAGCATATCAATTCCGTACAAATCCTCATTTTTATAAAAACGTACACATCCGTTTGCACTAATAAGGAAAGGCGTTCTTTTTATGAAACCCCAAACTGTTTCTGGTATACTAAGGATATCTTCCTTATCCTCTTGCGGATGGATATACCCTGGAACTGTAATCACTTTTTGATGTTCTACTCCAAATTGAATTAGGTTATTTGTAATTGAATTGTTTACACAAATAATTCTTTCAAGTTTATTTAGACTTTTTAATAATAAATACCTAGTAATAAAACTAGAATTTTTCAATTGATCAGTTAGACTTTCTCCATGTACTGTTAATATAATTTTTTTCCCAAAAAAATTATACACTCCTAAAAGAATACGAATTTTTATATCTATGGAATGAAAGTGGAACACATCAGCTTTTAAAAAGGGAAGTCTACACATAAAAAATTTATAATTTTTTATAGGATAAATATCATCTTCTTCTCTTCCCCAACTTGCTTCATTGTATACTACACTTTCTATTTTTCGTTCATCTAAAAACTTTTTTGTCCTTTTTATATGAACAGAAATCCCACCTATAGGGGGTGGGACTGTACCAATTATATTAATTTTCATTATATAAGCTCTCCTTTTAGTTCTTTTTAAGAGCTAGTTATTTCTCTACACTGTTTCTAAACAGCGATTTTGAAAATCTACTATGCGTTTATCTCTAATTATTCCTTTGTCTATAATTAAAGCTCCTAATAATACCTCATTTTCTATATCTTCAACAATAAAATCTATATATTTACAAATCTCTAAACTTAAAGATTTAGAAACAGTTTTATAAAACATTGCTGGAGTATGATCTACTACATAATGTAAAATTCCATCAATTTCATAGACAGGATTACTTATACTAGTTGGAACACTTGTCTCTACAGCTTTATGTGCATCGCAACTAATATCAATAATCATTGCTCCCTTTTTCATATGTTTTAAATCTTCTTTATAAATAATATGATCTGTGCGATCAACATCCCAAAGGATCGCATTCACTAGCACATCATATTTTTCAAGTTCTTTTTGAAATAACTTTTCTGTTCTTCTATCATACATTACAACATCGGCCCCAAGAGCAACTAATGTTTTATATGCACCTCTTCCTATATTTCCACGCCCTAAAATAGCAACCTTTGTCTCGTATGGTAATTTCCCATATAAATTATAAGCATGTAAAATTGCAGCTTCTCCAGCAATCTCATTATTTCGCCAAAAAACGTGTCTCCCACTTTCAAACATATCTTCCCAAGCAATTGCAGTTAGTTTATTATCTATAAACTGATCTGTTATGTCCTTATTTTGAACTGCATGTATCCAACCAAAAATCATTTGTCCTTCCTTTAAATCGTCCAGATATCCAGCATCACCAGCTTTAGGATCACATATAACATCTCTAGACATAACAATATCTCTTTCAACTACATTAACTCCCATATCACTATACTCTTGATCTGTAATTCCTAAAATCTCACCGTATCCCTTTTCAACATATATCATATCTTTATTACTAATGTTTACTATATCTTCAGGTACTAAAGCTCTTCTTTTTTCATTTTTCTTGTCACTTATAGGAAATCCAATTGTTTTTTTCACTGTTTAGCCCCTCACTTTATATTAGAGATAATAAATCTATGTTTTTGATTTAACGGTCTATCTATATGGTTCACTGTTTTTATTTCAATATTAATATGAGTATCTATTCTTTTTTGAAGTTCATTACTAAAACGACTTCCCTCATCTTCTTTATAATATTGATTTGGTACAATAAGTACTTCCAAATGATCATAACTTTTTTGTACTAACTGCAAATCTTTAAAATTTTCAATATGACGAATAGCAAACTCCAACATAGTTGGTGAATAATGTTTCCCATCCTCGGTCACTAAAAAGTCCCCAGATCGTCCATCAATTTCTTTTACGCTGATATATGATTTACCACATTTACATTGAAAATCTTCTCCAGATATTGTTGCCATATCTGATGTCTTATAACGAATAAGTGGAAAAGCATAGTTATTAAAACCTGTCCCCACAATTTCGGCCATTTGATTTTCTTGATTGACTAAGGAACCATTGTTATCCAAAAACTCAGCAATACCATATTCAGGTAAAACATGATACCTGTTACATTCCGGGCAATATTCCATTAAAGCTAGACGCTCATTATGTCCATAATAGTCAATCACTTGAGTATTAAAGGCCTTTTTTATTTCTTCCCTTTGAAAATCGTACATTTTTTCTGAGGAACAAAAGATAGCTTTAAATCCCCCTATTTTTCCAGATAATCCATTTACATTAATATATTTAGATAAAAGATAAATCAACGAAGGATATGCTTGTATAAAAGAAGGTTCATATTTTGAAATAACATTTAATATCCCCTTCATTTTTTCTTCATCCAAATTTCTAGTATTTATAGATATTACTTTATTATAAGGACTATATTTATATAATTGTTCGCTATCATTTGCATCTCCTCTTAACACTAAGCATAATTGCCCTTCATAACCATACCTCTTCCATATACGATTAAAAAAGGCAGCTTCCCTATTATTTGTAGTATCTGTATTGAAGAAATGCATTGGACTAGAGGTCGTACCTCCTGTATTAATAGCCCTAAGTTTACTCATATCAATATTTTTAGCTATAAATTTTTCTCTATTTTCTTTAACCACGGACTTATCTATAATAGGGATTTTCCCCAAATCTCTGACATCCCTAATATCCTTTACACCTATCCCATGTTGATTAAACATTTGAGTATAAAAAGGAACATTTTCATAAGCATGCTTAATTAATAGCTGTAATTGTGTATTTTGAAATTCGGCTATTTTTGTAGCATCCCATGAAGAAGAAAGTTCTAAGAACCTTACGTACTCTTTATACTCTTTACTTTCTCTCAATTTTTGAGGAATTAATGCAGCCATATATAATAGCGGTAATTTAAATGGATACGGTAATTTTTTTATAGTATTCTTCAAACTAATCATCCTTATAATTTTTAAATACTATAGATGTCTCTAGGTAGGAGGCCGAAGTTTTCACTATTAACTTTATACTTTCCTTTTTCCTCCCATAACCATCAGAGACAAAAATAGTTTCCTGATCTATTTTCATATTTTTACTTACTTGTAAGACACCATTAACATGATTTTTCGAAATATGTACCTCATTTTCTTCAAACCTGACCTTAACTTCAGGATCTAGAATAAAATTAAAGTTACACAGGTCAATTTTTTTTTCACCTATTATATTATCTTTGATATTCACTCTATTTCCTTCTATATATATAGATCTCTCATGAATTACTCCACATTTTTTTAAATATCCTCTATGCTGACCTATAAATTTACTATCGTTAACATTAGTGCCCTTTGAAAAACTTTGTTCTGCCATCTCGAACAAATGATATTTCTCGAAGTCATTCTGTTCATACGGTGGGATTTCCAGCGTATTATGCACACCCGTGCTTCTAAATAAATTTCGCATTTTATAATCAGCTGTATACGTAAATGTGCCTGAATCAATAAAAATATCTTCGCCCGCAACGCTTAAAGTAAAACTCAGCTGATCATTATGGCTATGTGCTCCTTGTCCTCTAAATGACAATTCCCCGCATCGGATACAACAATATATAGCCTCGTTCCGTAAAATGTAATATCCACCATTATTAAATGCTTTGGACTCTAATAAAAACTGCTGTTCGATATCGCTCCAGCTTCCCATACACCATAAAGCATCTTCCCTATAGCTTATACCAAAATATCGAAAATCATTTCTATTGAAGAATTCACCCGCAATTGCTAGTAAATGTCGAAAATCATTCTTATTCCAAGTACCATAATTAGAAAAAATAATAAGCCTTCCATCATCTGCATCCCCAATTAACGGACTTTTTCCATTAGGTTGATTCAAATACATTAAAAAATCACACATTTTTTCTAAACGCTTAATATACTTTTTAGAAAAAACAATACTATTCTCATTACATAATATAGTTGTAATTAAAAATAATTCAGTAACCAATCTATGGTATGAGGTAGAGGCTTCATAATTTGTCCCATCTTCATTTACTTGTACAAACATCTCTTTTTCCAGTTCCGCCACTCCGTAGGTCAGCCATTTCTCAGGAGTATTGCTATTAAAGACTGAGGAAAGACTAAACTGCTTGAAATATAGCCCTAACCAGACTAACCCTACTATATTAGATAAATAATGATTACCAGTATGTTCACCTTTATTCTCTAAATTTTTATAAATGAACTTTCCATGCATATATAAGCTCTTATTAAAAAGTTCCCAAAAATCCTTATCTATTTCCCGAGAATCTTTAAAAAGATAATAACCAACTATCCAGTTTACAGCCCTAATTGCTACATCCATTGTACATGTCCAATTCACAGACATTTCGGCAGGATTCTTCTCTATCCAATCTATTATCTGTTCTTTAAACTCAAGTGCATATTTTTCGTCTTCCGTTACCCAATATGCTTTCCCTAATGTAAAAACATGCTGGAATCTTGATAATTCCCATGGTACCTTAACATCAGCTTTATTCTGCAAGTCAATTATTTTAATTTCTTTATAAAACTGATTCCCCCAAATAAATCCTGTTTTAAAGTCCTTATTCCATAATATATTTCCCTCTAATTGGACATCACCAGAGCCTAATAAATTAAAGATATGATTATATATTTTTTCAGCATCCCTAATAACTTCTGCTTCTCGGTCCAATTTTTTCAATTTACTAATGTAATTTAATTTATCCTTTGTTTCAAATAAAAAATTACATCTTGGTTTGAAATTTTTAAAAGCTTCCTGTTCCACATCTATTAAATTTTTCGCGACTACTATTTTACGTCCCCTATAATATATAGCTTCATATGATTTTCGAGCTATCTTGCGAGCAATTATATGAGCTGGTTTTCCCCTTAACTTGCGCAATTTCTGTAAGAACCTTGACATTCTTGCCCTCCAAAATAGTTTATAAATTATTTAATAAATCCTTTTGTATCAATTACAACCTTTTCTTTTAGTTGATCAAAATCAATTGAACCAAAAATTTCATGATCCACTAATACTAAAATAATATCTGACTGCATTACAGCATCCTCAATTGCAAGAAGTGCAATATTCTCATCTTTTAAGGATTTCGGCAATTCATTTACGTGTGGTTCAACCGCAATCACTTCACCAATATTTAGACTCGCTAATTTTTTCACAATTTCTAGCGCTGGACTCTCACGTAAGTCATCTATATTTGCCTTAAAAGCCAATCCTAAACAAGCAATCACTGGATTTTTAAAGCGATTCGCCTTTTCTTTTACTTTTTCAACAATATACATCGGTTTATAATCATTTACATTTCTTGCTGTATGAATCAACTTTGCTTCTTCTGGAGCTGCATCTACAATAAACCAAGGATCTACAGCGATACAATGTCCCCCTACACCTGGCCCTGGCTGTAAAATATTCACACGTGGGTGACGATTTGCTAAGCGAATTAATTCCCAAACATTAATATTTAACTTATCACATATTAACGATAACTCGTTAGCAAACGCGATATTTACATCACGGAATGAATTCTCAGTCAATTTTGCCATCTCAGCTGTTCTTGCATTTGTATCAAGAATTTTTCCTTTTACAAATTGTTTATAGAACT
Organism: Bacillus sp. FDAARGOS_235; assembly: GCF_002073415.2. NCBI lineage: Bacteria > Bacillati > Bacillota > Bacilli > Caryophanales > Bacillaceae > Bacillus > Bacillus sp. FDAARGOS_235. The sequence continues at coordinate 3,149,773 of NZ_CP020437.2, read as the reverse complement.
CCACTGTGCGCTTAGTAGATTCTTTATCCAATCCACCGATAATACGATCATTTTCTACTAGTTCTTTTAAGATATGCCCTGGCAATACACGTTCTGGACAATGCGACACATAAATTCTACCTTTTTCACTATGCATTTCCTCAGAAGTTGTTAAATCTGATCGCTCTTTTAAAATCCATTCTGCTACTTTTTCCGTTGTACCGATTGGGCTTGTAGATTCAAGAATAACAATATCCCCATTTTTTATAACAGGAGCGATTGTTTTTGCTGCAGCTTCTACATATGCTAAATCTGGTTTATGTCCATCTTTAAATGGCGTTGGTACTGCCAAAATGAAAATATCAGCTTCTTCAGGCTGTAATGAGGCCTTTAATTTCCCGCTCTGTACAGCTGCTTTAACTAAAATATCTAAGTCTGGTTCATAAATATGTACTTTACCGCTATTAATCATTTCAACTGCGTTTTCATTTACATCGACACCATGTACTTGAAATCCTTTAGTTGCTAGTAAACTAGCAGTTGGTAACCCGATATATCCTAGACCCATTACACAAATCTTTTTATCCATTTTTCCAACCTCTTTTCTATGAATTAGCTACTAAGATGCTCCATTAGACTTAATCATAATTTGAATCGTTTTAAAGATGATTTTCAAATCATAGAGTATGCTTCTTTTATTTATATATTCTAAATCTAGTTCAACCATTTCTTTGAATCCAACACTATTTCTCTCCGTTACTTGCCAAAGTCCCGCACATCCTGGGGTAACAAGTAAACGCTGCTTATCATATGCTGTATATTCCTTTACTTCCCTTGGAAGCGGTGGACGTGGTCCAACTAAACTCATTTCACCTTTTAATACATTTAATAGCTGTGGCAGTTCATCAATACTTGTTGTTCGAATAAATTTCCCGATTTTTGTGACCCGAGGGTCCTCTTTCATTTTAAACATTGCACCAGATACTTCGTTATGTTTTAATAAGTCCTTTAATTTCTCTTCCGCATCTATAACCATTGAGCGAAATTTGTACATATAAAATTCTTTTCCATCTTTTCCAATACGAATTTGTTTAAACAGCACAGGCCCTTTCGGATCTTCATATTTAATCAACATTGCTACAATCAAAAAAACAGGAGATAATAGAAGTAGTCCACATAACGCTCCAACAAAATCAATACAACGTTTAGCTACTAAATATCCTTTACGTGCATTTACTTTTTCCCAGTTCAGTTCTATATTATTTTCTTTTTCCAGATCTCCGCTTGATACTTTTACCAAGGTCAATGCTCTCCCACCTCACCTTTATACATTTACTTTTCCTTCTTTACAATTTCATTCATATACTTTATCAATTCTTCTTTCAATTCTTCATGCTGGAGTGCCATCTCAATCGTCGTCTTAATAAATCCAAATTTCTCTCCAACATCATAACGAGTTCCCTCAAAATCATAAGCAAACACACGTTGAATTTCATTTAATCGTTGAATCGCGTCCGTTAACTGAATTTCTCCACCAGCACCTGTTTGCTGGTTTTCAAGGAACATAAAGATTTCTGGTGTTAATACGTAACGACCCATAATCGCTAAATTTGATGGAGCTGTACCTTCTGCCGGCTTTTCAACAAATTGGCGCACTTGATAGCGACGATCACTTTGTTCTACCGGATCGATAATGCCATAACGATGCGTTTCATTTTCTGGTACTGTTTGTACACCAATAACTGACGATTTTATACCTTCATATTGATCCATCAATTGACGTAAACATGGTGTTTCTGCTTGAACAATATCATCACCAAGTAATACCGCAAATGGCTCATTTCCAATAAACTTACGTGCACACCATACCGCATGTCCTAAACCTTTCGGTTCCTTTTGTCTTATGTAATGAATATTAATTTTTGAAGAAGCTTGGACTTTCTCAAGCATTTCATATTTCCCTTTTTCTAAAAGGCTTTGTTCTAGTTCGAAGGAATGATCAAAATGATCTTCAATCGCACGCTTTCCTTTTCCTGTTACAATAATAATATCTTCAATTCCTGATTCAATCGCTTCTTCTATTATGTATTGAATTGTCGGCTTATCAACGATTGGTAACATTTCTTTCGGCATCGCTTTCGTTGCTGGTAAAAATCTTGTCCCAAGGCCTGCAGCTGGAATAATTGCTTTTCTTACCTTTTTCAATTTCAGTCCCCCGTATTCATTTATTCATATGTAGCAATAACAAAAACCCTACCTATGGAGTCATATCTATAACTCCATAGGTAGAGTTTCTATTACAAATAAAATATGGGCATCTAACCCCACCTCACGTCATACCCCCGACGACAAGCGTCTAAGGTAGGTTCGAAAATAAATTTTCTACCCACAGCACGACCGAGTGCCTCCGTTGATAACGGTTAGGAGACATCACCTGTTCTTTATTAAAAAATACCGAACAACTTTTTACGACGGATTTGTTCTGGGTCTTCTTTATAAATCGCCTTCCCGCTAATTAATAAATACGGATTTTCTTTCAAATCGCTCATAACGCTCATTCCGAATTCTTTCTCAATTAACTCGTAGCTTTCCGCTAAATGAAATCCTCTTGACGTTGTATTATGTGCATCTGAAGCAACCATATGCGTTAAATTATGCTCCACAAGTTGTAGTGAAAACTTTTTAATTTTTTTACCGAATTTCCCTAATAAACTACCCGCCGTTACTTGCGTGAGCGCACCTTTATTAACAAGGTTATACAACTTATCAGATCGCTCGATTAACTCGGCATTACGCTCCGGATGAACGATAATTGGAATCATTCCCTTTACACGTAATTCATATAATAATTGTTCGGCATAACGGGGTACGTGATTAGATGGAAATTCAATGAATATGTATTTATTTGTTTCGTTTAACGTAACAATTTTACCAGCTTCATAGTCTTCTAATAAATCACCATATAACCTGACCTCTTGCCCCGGTAAAATAGTAAGTGGAATATTATGTTGTTGTAATTCATCATTTAGTTGTTTTACTTTATGAATAATGGAGGTACGTTCATTTATATATTTCCCATTTTGATGGTGTGGAGTTGCAACAATTGTATGTATTCCTTCTGCTATGGCTTGCTGCGCCATCGCTAAGCTATCTGTTACTGTTTGTGCACCATCATCGATGCCATGTAAAATGTGACAATGTAAATCAATCATTTATTTTATCCTCCCTCTCTCCTAGTAATCTTTTTTCCCTTGAATATGAGATATATCTCATATTCAAGGGAAAAAAGGAGATATGTTTCAACCATATCTCACTCTTTTAATTAGTTTGCACCGTAATAATAATATAGGCCTTGTTCACGTTCACGATCGTTCAGAACGACGCCTAACAATTTACCTTTAGCCGATTCTAACAATCCTTTTGCTTTTACTGCTGTTTCCTTCTCAGTCGATTCACTACGAACGACAAGGATAGAAGCATCACATACATTTGCCATAATTTGTGCGTCGGTAACAGCTAAAATAGGTGGCATATCAAAAATAACTAAGTCGTACATGCTGTATGCTTGTCCAAGAAGTTCTTTCATTGATTTTGAACCTAACAATTCTGCTGGATTTGGTGGGATTGGACCACAAGCTAAAAATTGTAGATTATCTACAGATGTCGTTTGCACACATTTTTCTAAACGTTCACTATGTGTTAGTACATTCGTTAGTCCAAAAATATTATCAACTTGGAACATTTGATGCATCGCTGGTTTACGCATATCCGCATCAATTAATAATACTTTTTTTCCTTGTTGAGCAAACACAACTGCCATATTCGCTGTCGTTGTCGTTTTCCCTTCACTTGGATTTGCAGATGTTACCATTAATGAATGTAAATTCGTATCAATAGCTGCAAATTCGATATTCGTTCGAATATTACGATATTGCTCTGAAATTGGTGATTTCGGTTGTTGATGAGCAATTAATTGACGACGTTGACGATGATTTTTTTTCTTTTTAAATAAATTAAGAGCCAATTGTTTGTCCCCTCACTTTTCTTGATGATGGAGCGTGTGATTTCACGTTCAATGTTTCTTCATCCATACGAGCTACAATACCTAACACTGGTAAACCAAGTAAGTTTTCTACATCTTCTTCTTTTTTCACTGTGTTATCCAAGTATTCTAGTAAGAATGCAAGACCAACTGAAGCCATTAAACCAACAACAAAGGCAATTACTACATTTAACATTGGACGTGGTTTAATTGGAGATAGATTTTCTGCAACTTCCGCCTTCGATAGTACCGTTACGTTATCGACATTCATAATTTTCGCAACTTCCCCTTTAAATACATCTGCTGTTGCATTGGCAATATCGCGGGCTAGTTTTGGATCTTTATCCTCAACTGTTACAGAAATGACTTGTGAATCTTTTTCATTTGCAACATTAATCTTTCCAGTTAAAGCTTGCGCTGTCATATTTAAATTTAATTTTTCATTCACTTGATCTAAGATTACTGGACTTTTAATAATAACCTTATATGTATTCGTTAATTGAATATTCGTTTGAACTTCACCGGCTTGAATCATTGCACCCTCTTGTTTCTTCTGGTTAACAAGAATTTGCGTCGAAGATTGATAGATTGGTGTCATAAAGAAGAAGCTAATGATAGCACTTACAATGGCTGCACCAAATGCGATTACGAGGATCATTGCTAAACGTTTTTTTAAGATATGAAATAACTCTTTTAGACTAATTGTTTCTTCCATAGGTTCCTCCAACTTTCTAAAATTTACACATAGGAAAAATTATAACATATAAATCTTACATTTTTTATTTTTAATAATTCAGTTCTATATTTGTTCACAAGAAACAAGTTTAATCTTACAAAATAATCTTAAATATGACAACACATTCCAATCATTTCCCAAAGATTTTATCATATCATGTTTTTTATAGTGTATAACTTGATAAATAATTTTCAGAAAACAATAAAAAGCCAACAAAATTTTTTGTTGGCTTTTTATGTTTTAGTAATAACCATATTGCTCTTTTTCTTCTCTTTTATCGTTTAAAACAACACCTAGTAGTTTTCCTGATGCTTTATCTAATATTTGTTTCGCTTTTACGATTTTATCTTTTTCTGTCTTTTCGCTGCGCACAACGAGCACAATTCCATCGCATTTATTCGCAAGTATTTGTGCATCCGTAACCGCAAGGACAGGTGGTGTGTCGATTAAAATGATATCAAACATGTTATATGCTTCTAGCAACGCTTCGTCCATTGCCCGGCTCCCTAATAGTTCTGCTGGGTTTGGCGGGATTGGGCCTGCTGCCATTAAATATACGTTCTCTATATCTGTTTTTTGAATGCATTGCATAAGCTTTGCTTGTCCTGATAATAAGTTCGTTAACCCATTTGAACTATGAATGGCAAATAAGTTTTGTATCGTCGGCTTACGCAAATCAGCTCCAATTAATAAAACTTTCTTTCCTTGTTGGCCGAAAACAACTGCTAAGTTTGCGATTGTCGTTGTTTTCCCATCACCTGGATCTGCCGAGGTAACGATAATAGAACGAACATGACTATCTACAGATGTAAATTCAATGTTTGTACGAATGTTACGATATTGTTCTGTAATACGCGATTTAGGTTCTTTATGTGTAATTAATTGTCGTAATGATTTTCTTTTCTTTCTCCCGAACATATTCATAATCTCCTTTTGTGAAATGCGACATTTCCCTTTTCTCTCTCTTATGCTCGATTTCATACGTCTAATTAATATTTTGTATTGCTAATTTCCCCACATCTCATCATAATCAATAACATTCTACTTTGTCTTATATAAGTGCCTTAACAATATGACAATGCCCTTACTTCTTCATTACCTTTATCACTTATCCTATTTTCTAAATAAATGATAAAGTAAATGATATGGTAATTACCATCTATTCACAAGTAATTTTCTGATTAGTTTGTATTTTACCACTTCATCGCTATATAACAGAAATAAAAAAATCTCCTTGTACGTTCACAAGGAGATTTTTTTATTTGTTCTCTATTCTTTTTTATCACCAATTGCAAATGTGATTTCAGCTTCACATGCAACTTCACCATCTACTGTCGCAATGGCTTTTCCTTTTCCGATCGGACCACGTACACGTGTCATTTCAACTTCTAGGCGAAGTTGATCACCAGGGCGTACTTGTTTTTTGAAACGACAATTGTCGATACCTGCGAAGAAAGCAAGTCTTCCGCGGTTCTCTTCTTTCTTTAATACAGCAACCGCTCCGACTTGTGCTAACGCTTCTACAATAAGTACGCCAGGCATAACTGCATAGTCAGGGAAGTGTCCATTAAAGAATTCTTCGTTTGCAGATACATTTTTAATTCCAACCGCTCTTTTTCCTTCATCTACTTCTAATATTTTATCAACAAGTAAAAATGGATAGCGGTGAGGAATGATTTCTTTAATTTGTTCTATATTTAGCATGTAATGATCGCCCCTTTTGTAATATTGGTCTTACCACTTGGACATATTGTTATTATCCCATTTTGTTTATCGTTTGTCATTACAAAGTGAATTTTTATATTTAGTATACTTACTTCTCCATATAAAAAAATGCACACACTCTATTCCCTTAAAATAGTTGCACATTCCTGCAACTGACACGGAGGTAGAAAAGAGTGTATGCCCAGATTAGGGAAAGGCAATATGTATTGAAACATTATTTGCCTTAATGTCGTATTCGACTCATTATATTATAAACGTTTTCAAATAAGGAAATATTAAATTTAACCATATATATGAATATTCCACCTGTTTCCTTCGTTTTTCTTTATTTTCCTCTCATTTTCGCAAAAAATCGAAATAGAAAAATAGAAAAATAAAAAAGAACTAAAGTTTACACCTTAGTTCTTTCTACTTTATCCAGCCTTTTGTGTGCTAATAATCAGTTGGGTGCCCCACTGATGAAAGTTTCACTTTATTTCAAAGCACGACGTGGTAATTTGTCGATATTCTCTAACATAATACCTGTACCAACCGCAACACATTGCATTGGGTTTTCAGCAATTAATACTGGTACCTTTAATTCTTCTGCTAGAAGCATGTCGATACCGTGTAGTAAAGCTCCACCGCCTGTTAAAATAACACCACGGTCGATAATGTCCGCAGATAGTTCTGGTGGTGTGCGCTCTAGTACGCCTTTTGCAGCTTGTACAATGATAGCCGCGTCTTCTTTTAGTGCTTCTGTAATTTCTTCAGAGCATACTGTAATTGTACGTGGTAAACCTGTTACCATGTCACGTCCACGAATTTCAAGCTCTTCACTACGTGCACCTGGGAATACTGTACCGACTTTAATTTTAATATTTTCTGAAGTACGTTCTCCAATTAATAGCTTATACTTACGTTTAACATAGTTTAAGATCTCCATATCAAACTTATCGCCAGCCATTTTGATAGAAGAAGAGGTAACAATATCACCCATAGATAGTACAGCGATATCTGTTGTACCTCCACCAATATCAACAACCATGTTACCGCTTGGTTGGAAGATTTCCATACCCGCACCAACTGCGGCTACTTTTGGTTCTTCTTCTAAAAATACTGTTTTACCACCTGAACGTTCAGCAGCTTCACGAATTGCTTTTTGTTCTACTGATGTGATATTTGTTGGACAACAAATTAAAATGCGAGGTTTTGAAAAGAAGCTCTTTACGTCCAACTTGTTAATGAAATACTTTAACATCGCTTCTGTAATTTCGAAATCTGCGATTACACCATCTTTAAGTGGACGAATTGCTACAATATTACCAGGCGTACGCCCCACCATACTTCTTGCTTCTTCACCTACTGCTAATACTTTACCTGTATTACGATCAATTGCCACAACAGATGGCTCATTTAATACAATACCCTTACCTTTAACATGAATTAATACATTAGCCGTACCTAGGTCAATTCCGATATCTCGCGCAAACATTCCCGTCTTTTCCTCCTCGATATTCAAAATCAGGTTACACCCGAATTCTTTTACACCTAATTTCTGATTTTATCATAAATTTAACAGAAACGTAATATTCGCAAAAAGAATTCTTCTGAAAAATATTACCGAATGCACGCGGAATGTTTGCTAACGTATATTTATCTTATATTAACGGAAGGTAAGACTCTCATCTCAAAATCAATCCGACGAGTTTAGAAGAGTTGAGCGAAAGACAAAAAGCCTGCAAACGCCCGATTACTGAAGACTAATAATCAGTGAGGCATGCCCCACTGATTAAAGTTTCACTTTATTGACGTACAGGCTTTTCTACATCTTCTTTTCTATATTTTTGCTTTGTTGCTTCTCCGCCTCTTAAATGACGAATAGACTTATGATAATCAAGAATTTCTTTCACTTCATTTGCGAGCTCTGGGTTAATTTCTGGTAGACGTTCTGTTAAATCTTTATGGACTGTACTCTTTGATACCCCAAATTCCTTTGCAATTACACGCACTGTCTTTCTTGTCTCCACGATATACTTACCAATCTTGATAGTTCTCTCTTTGATGTAATCGTGCACACCACTCGCCTCCCTAAATTGGATGTGAGAAGTGTGAAATGAGCTTCGCTGCATACGACTAAGAAGTAAGTGTGAGTGCTGTTTGTAAGCGTTAAACATTCTTGGATTTATAATGAAATGATTCACGATTTCTCACCTCAAACACTCTCTTTGCTTTGGTTTATACCATTGTATTGCCCGCACTACTGATATATGCTACATGTTCACTATTTTTGCGGACTAAGTTAAGAAAAATTACGTTTTTTTGTGAGAAATGCGTTAACAATGACTATTTTGGCAAAAAAATGACACCTCGTTTAAAAGGTGTCATTCTTCTCGATCATATTCTTCTTCTAACAATTGATGGTGGGGAACTTCCTTCTTACCGGCAATATAATAATACAAAGTAAATAAAACAAACAATAATATAATAGCAATCGACAGAACAAACAAAAACGACACAGTATCCCCTCCCTTTTGTAATATATATTCGAGAATCTCGTCATTTTTCCTTGTTATTGCAACTTTTTTCTCGAAATTGATTATTTTTATATAAAGTTCAACTAATAATCGGGCTTTTACGGGCAGTTAATCCTCCCTCACTTCTTTGCTTTCGCTAAATTTTGAGATCGGGGTCTTACCGCCCGCAAATAGCAGGATAAAAATAAAAAAATCAGTTCTCTTAATGAGAACTGATTTTTTCACTTTCTTATTCTTGTGAAGAAGAACTGTTAGATGATTCTGTAGAACCATTTGTTGATTTTTCTTCTTTCTTCGGTTCTTCTTTTTTGTCACTAGTCGAACCACTTGTTGATTTCTCTTCTTTTTGAGACTTATCTTCTGTTTTACTTTCTGGTTTCGTGCTCGTTGACTTCTCTTCTTTTTGAGATTTGTCATCAGCTTTTTTACCAGAAGCATTCGTTGCTTTTGTAGCACCTGCATCAGCTTTAATTTCTGCTACTGATTTATTTAAGTAGCGCTCAGGGTTCACAGCCACATTGTCTTTACGTACTTCAAAGTGAACGTGAGAACCTGCTTCTTTATTCATTGCACTTAGACCGGATTTTCCTAATACTTCACCTTGTGCAACTCTTGCACCTTTTTCTACTTTCACACTGCCTAAGCTTTGATAAGAAACTGCTACACCATTTCCACTATCAACTGTTACAACATAACCAAGAAGTGAATCTTTTTCAGCTTTTGTTACTGTGCCACTTAAAGCAGCAGCAACATTGAACTCTTTTCCATTTTTCGCAGCAATGTCAATTCCTTTATTCGGGGAATATGTGTTGTTATAAAAGACAAGTGCTTTTTCTTGTTCCGCCTCAGTTGCTGCATCTTCATAGAATCTCTTCTGCACGACTACTTCCGCATTAGCGGCTGCTGGCATTTTCACTACTTCTGAAGATTTCGTTACTGGTATTGCTGGATCTTCCGATTGTGTATACGGTGTTGCTTGATCGTGGTTCGGAGTCTTCTTTGGATTAGCTCCTTGGAACCATAGCGCAACCACTAGGATTACCGCTGCACAAGCAATGTATAGTGCCGGAAACACCCATCTTTTTTGAAATAAATGTACTACCTTTTGCGACTTTTTATTATTTCTTCCTCGCATTCCATCATCACCTCAGCAATCATTTTGAACAATATTCATGTATCCTATACAACGTATAACTAATTACTTTTCGACAAATTATGTAAAAATATGTATAGAAATTGTAAAATTTCCGAGGAAATGATGAAAAAAGAAAAAACTGAGCATTTTCAGCTCAGTTTTTAGTCCATTTGTTTCTTTTTATATACGATTAAACATGCAACAACCGAAAGAATAAGCCACACTCCAACATTCAAGACATGTCCGCTAATACTACTAAATCCCGCTCCCTCTACTAAGCTGTTAATCGCTTTGGCAATATGAGATGTTGGAAGATACTCGATCATCGTTTTAATTACTTTATTTTCAACCATTGGCTCAAATTGTACAGCTAAATACATCGTCATTAATATCGGCATTCCAATAAGTGATGTTTGCGGTACAGACTCAGCTAACAATCCAATCATTGTTCCAATCACAATAAATAGAATTGTTCCACATAAGAAAATAAATCCTAGTAATAAAAGATTTCCACCGAATTGATCCAAAATGAATAAGTTCACAATACAAATGCCCAACGTCAAACATGCTGTTAATATACTTTTCCCAAGAAGAACTTCAACAGAAGAAGCTGGTGATAGCATTAGCACACGTAACGTATGTTTTTCTTTTTCTTCTGCAATTACCATTGATTGAACAAACCCTGCAACAAATAGAAAGGCCATTAAAGTAATAATGCCAACCCCCATGCGCCCTTCTCCAAATCTGCTAAATATAAATGCAAATATAATTGGTAAAGATGCCATTAATAACACTTGTGAATTTGTCTTAAAATCTTGTACTTCTTTTCTAAAAATAGCTGATACACGTCTCATTGAAAATGTCATTATAATCCCCTCCCAGTAACTTCAATAAAGATATCGCCTAATGTTGGCTCGTGTGAATGAATAGATAGTAATTCACCTTTTTTCATCCATTCTGAAATACGTTTTGCACCTAATTCATCTTTTTGCACGACTTCTTTTTGCTTATCTTTTAATACGACTTGTATTTGATCTTTCGCGTATTGTAAGCGAAGGTTTTCTGGTGTATCAAGCGCTACAATTTCTCCGCCGCATAGAAAGGCGATACGGTTACAAAGCGTTTCTGCTTCTTCCATATTGTGCGTCGTTAAGAAAATCGTCGTTCCTTCTTTATTTAAGTCTTTTAAGATTTTATGAATGTTTTGTACGTTAACTGGATCGAGTGCGGATGTTGGTTCGTCTAAGAAGAGGATATCTGGTTTATGAAGGATCGCTCTCGCTAGTGTGACGCGCTGCTTCATTCCCTTTGATAGTTTCTTTACTAATGTTTTTTTATCATCTAATAGATTCACTTGTGCTAGCACTTCATCGATTCGTTCTTTTTTGCAATCGTATAAGTCGCAAAATAATAGTAAGTTATCATAAATGCTAAGTCTTTCATATAAGCCACTGTTGTCTGTTAAAATACCAATTCGTTTATAATCGATGCTACTTGGTCCTGTAATGTCTTTCCCTAGTACTCTTACTGTTCCAACACTATGAAGTAATTGAGAAGTTAATATTTTTACTGTTGTTGTTTTACCAGATCCACTCGGTCCGAGGAATCCGAAAATTTCTCCTTGCTTCACCTCAATATTTACATTTCGAAGTGCCGTTTTTTCGTTGAAACTTTTCATTACATCTTTCATTTCAATTGCCAATGTCATTTCGTCATCCCCTTTGTTTTTCTTTATAGATGAAATTTGCTTTCGCAAGTTTCGATTTGTATGTTTCGCTTTTCTTGACTCAATCATATGAAAAACAAAGGGTAGGCGCAGTAAAATACCGGTAAAAGGAGTATTTTTACCGGTGAATGAATCATATTTCGATCCTATTGGAGCACTTTTTATAGCCCAATTACACCTTTTAATTCATCCATTCGTCCTTTTGAAAGCGGAATTGAACTTTTTCTTTCGTCATCCAAAATTAAACTAAAACTGTTCCGTGTCCAAGTAATAACTTCTCGTACTCGTTGTAAATTAACGAGGTACGAGCGATGACATCTAAAGAACCCGAATCCTGTTAATCTCGATTCTAGTTCACTTAACGTTAATGCACATACGAAATCACCTTCACGCACATGAATATGTGTCACTCCATTTTGTGTTTCAATGAAATGAATTTCCATCGGATCAAGTAAAATGATTTTATCGTTCACTTTCGCTGGTATTCTTTCTAATTTCATCTGCGGAATCATTTGAACGACTTTTTCTTCATCGACTTCTTCCGCCTCTTCTTGCTCGATTTCGACCTTTTTCACACCATCGTTGTTTAATATGTATACATCTTCTGTTAACGAAAGAGCGTCTGACAGGAAAGAGGACGTAATAAAAATCGCCTTTCCTTTCTCTTTCATTTTCATAATTGCTTTTCGAATAATAATCGTACTTTCTGTATCTACATTTTGCTCTGGTTCTTCCAAAATAACTAAATCCGGATTATGAATCATTACTCGTCCAATATGAAGGCGACGTTTCTCTGAAAATGACAATTTTTCTACTTTCACGTTTAACTTATCTAGGAGACCAACACATTGTACAACTTCTTCTATACTTATCTTTGATTCATAAAGCCCTAACAAAAATTTAAAGTATTCCTTCACCTTCAAACGATCATATGCCTCATCTTTCAAAAAACAAAAACCGATGCGGGAATAATTTTTCTTTCCAATCGCTTCGCCTCCAAATAGCACATTGCCAGTTGAAGCTTCTTCTTCACCAATAATGATGCGATGCAACACTTTAGCTGTATGGTTATTACATTGCAAAACAACACATTGTCCTTTCTCAACCTCTAGCTCAATTACTGGTAACTGGTTCGTCTTCCCTAATTGTTTCAACTCCAGTAGCGCCATTTCGTCTCCCCCAAATGCTTTTTATCCTATTATACCAAACAATTAATGGAAAATTTTGATATTTTTATGAAACACATAAAAATAAGGCTATCCAAATGAACGGATAGCCTTATTCTCTATTTTTGTTCTACCATATAAGTTTTGAGTGAATCACGAAGTACTCTTTTTAAAAACTTATCTACAAATAATGAAAAAGGAGCTAATCTTAATTAGCTCCTTTCACGTTCTACTTCTTCACCATCAGTTTTCCCTCATAATCATTCATCGTTTTTATTTCAACACCTTTATAATAATGAGCGACGATATCTGTATATTTCTTACCTTCCGCTGCCATACCATTCGCACCGTATTGACTCATACCAACACCATGACCGAAGCCTTTCGTCGTGACAATGATTTTATTGCCCTCTTGTTTCCATGTAAAATCAGAAGAGCGCAAATCTAACTTTTCACGAACTTGTTTTCCTGTTAATGTTTTCCCTTGGAACGCTACATCCTTTACTCTTTTACCCTCCGTAAGATCTTTAATGTTTCCAACCTTTCCATCCGCCAACACTTTCACACCGAGACGTTTTTGAAAATCAGCTACTGTGAATGTTTGCTCGCTTGTAAACTTTGGAGAGGCTTGATCCCACGGGCTATCTACACTTTTCAAATACGGATAATCATTTCCCCAATAATCAGCTGCATTCTCTGTTCGGCCGTTACTCGTTGAGAAGAAAGACGCTGAAATCGGTTTTCCCTCATACGTTAAAACTTGTCCTGCGGTTTTAGAAACGGCTTCCTCGATTTTCTTTAAATTGTTTTCGTAGTTATTGCCCCATTGTTTTTTCAATTCCTCTTTGCTTTTGTACACTTGATCTTTCACCGTATCTACCACATCTGCATTGTTTTTCTTTTCTCCACTTAGCATACGCTGCACCACGAATGTTCTTGCTGCTAATGCCTGTGCCTTTAGCGCCTCTATTTCAAAACTGGCATTCATCTCAGAAGCTACTACACCGGTCACATATTCCTCCACAGGTAATGTTTCTACCTTCTTCTGTTGGTCGCGATATACAGCAACTTGAACTGCTGTATCCACTTTCCCTGGAGCTGGTATACTTTCTATCGCTGGAGGAGTTTTAGAAGCTGCTTCTTCTCCTATTTTTGCTTTCGCAAACGGAATTACAAGAGCAGCGGGTACAATGATAACGAGCGCTATTAAAAGCACTACTATAATGAAAAATGGCTTTGAAAATTTCATCCTATTCCCCCAATATAAAGTTGGCTTCCTTTCATTCTTATGGAACTACGGAATTTTTTAGAACATACTTGGGGGTATCGCTATAGACTGAAGTTTTAATGCGTTGGAGTCTTACTGCCCGCTAATGCGAGATAAAACGAAAATTTTCTAAATATTTTTACTGGTACGTGCATAAGTATAGAGTTTATTGACTATAACAGTAATAACCCAAAAAAAATAGTCTCTATATCAAAAGACATAGAGACTACTTCAATTAAGCGTGAAGATCAGAAACTTCTTGTTCTTTCACTTCTTCTACTTTTTCGTTTACACGTTCAATAGTTGCACCTAATGCAGCTAATTTCTTATGGAAGTCTACATAACCACGGTCAAGATGCTTTAATTCAGTTACACGAGTGTAACCTTCTGATACTAAACCAGCTAAGATTAATGCTGCAGCTGCACGTAAATCAGTTGCACCTACTTCAGCACCTTGTAAGCTGTTTGGACCGTTCATAATAACAGAACGACCTTCGATTTTAATATCAGCATTCATACGACGGAATTCTTCAACGTGCATAAAGCGGTTTTCGAATACCGTTTCTGTAATCATACTTGTTCCATCAGCTTGTAGTAATAATGCCATCATTTGTGATTGCATGTCTGTTGGGAAACCTGGGTGAGGCATAGTTTTAATATCAACCGCTTTTAACTTATCTGGGCCGATAACACGTACACCTTCATTTTCCTCAATAATTTTAACACCCATTTCTTCCATCTTCGCTGTAATTGAGCGTAAATGTTCAGGAACAGCATTTTCAATTAAGATGTCTCCACCAGTAATTGCTGCTGCAACCATGAATGTTCCCGCTTCAATACGGTCAGGAATAATAGAGTGGTTTCCACCATATAATTTCTCAACGCCTTCGATACGAATCGTTCCAGTTCCAGCTCCGCGTACTTTCGCTCCCATCGCATTTAAGAAGTTAGCTAAGTCAACGATTTCTGGTTCTTTCGCTGCATTTTCAAGGATTGTTGTCCCTTTTGCTAATGTAGCTGCAGACATAATGTTTTCTGTCGCGCCCACGCTTGGGAAGTCTAAATAAATTTTAGCTCCTTTTAGTTCTCCCTCAACGTATGCCTCAACAAAACCGTTACCAACCTGTACTTTTGCTCCCATTGCTTCGAAGCCTTTTAAATGTTGGTCAATTGGACGTGAACCAATTGCACATCCACCTGGAAGTGCAATACGAGCACGACCGTTACGTGCTAATAATGGTCCCATTACTTGAACAGATGCACGCATTTTGCGTACATATTCAAATGGTGCTTCAATGTTTAGTTCTTTAGAAGCATCGATTGTTACTTGGTTATTTTCAAATACGACTTCAGCATTTAAATGACGTAATACCTCATTAATTGTGTATACATCAGACAAAACTGGTACTTCAGATAGTACATTCTTTCCATCACTCGCTAATAGGGCTGCAGCGATTATAGGTAATACAGCATTTTTTGCGCCCTCAACACGCACTGTGCCGTTTAACCGCTTTCCGCCACGGACGATGATCTTTTCCAAATTATTCCCCTCCGTGTCCTTTTTTCAGTATCTATTCACTCAATACTCAGAAGTTATGATCGGTGTGCCAACCACAATTGTATCTTTGTTGTTTGTAGAACGTATTGCTATTTGCACATTTATTTTCTCTCTATTTGTTGAAAGAGCGTCATCCCACTTTTTATTGTATGCGGAGACTGACACAAATGCTCTTTCTTCTACTTGTTCGATCGCTCTTGCTGAAAGATCTTTCAAAACCTGATTGGTTTTATTTTGCAAAACACCTTCAATCTTATCATTCAGTACACCTTGAACACAAGTGTAAATTATAGGTTTTTCATTAAAAATTTTATTCATTTTCTGAACATGCTTCGGGTCCCATTTCGCCCCACTTACTTCAAAAATAATGAAAGTGTTTTCTTTAGTATTTTCCTTACTCCAAGTTACTACTACTCGTTCTTCATATGAAGCAAACTTTTTATAGGATGTAGCTTTATATCCATCTGGAGATTGCTCTAAGTCCCATTTTTGAATATTTGCCTTCCCCTTCACATCGTTTAACAATTTTTGAAACGTATGTATGTTAGAAATTGTTTTTGTTTCTCGCGCTAACCATGACCATTTCTCCACTTTAGCATCATTTTTCTCTAAAGCCTTAATCATGTTCTCCATTTTCTGTTCATCGCTTATCGGTTTCATCTCTCTATATCCAACCAAAAAGAAAACAACACTCAAGGCAACAATAAGAATGGCTTTAAGCTTCAATTTCATCCCCTCCTATCCCCATTGTTAACGGAGATATGAGGTTCTATACACTTACTTTACTAAATACGTTAAACTCTTCGAATAGCCTAAATAATCAAGGAAAAAGTTACTTACAGATGTCCCAATTGCAATTGTAATTAGGATGAGTAATACCCTCGTCTGCAACACTTTTCCAGCTTTCATTAAACGCTCGATGTGAATACCTTGTAAGGCCCACCACGTAATGGTAATAAACAATAAATGCGAAACGATGGCAATCAGTGCTTGTTGCCCTAAAAGTTGTGCCAAAAAATCGACCCCTTTTTACTCGGCTACTACTTACGAAAGAATATAAAAACGATACCATAATAAGTAGGAGCCACACTTTTTCAAATGCAAATAAGCATCTTACATTTTACATCGTAAACTTCTCTCGAAAAAACGTATACCTATATGCATTTTCATTTGCGGCTAACACAAAATAAAAAGCGCAGAGTACCGACTCCACACCTTTTATTTTCACTATTGTACCACGTTCCCCAAGAAGAAGAAATCTTTCATTAATGGAAAATATTCATAAAAGAAATTGTATCCAATCATCGGCATAATCCCTAGTATTACAATCGAAATTGCACAAAGACTCATAACAACCTTTATATTTAATGGCAAACGAATTTTCTCTTCTACTTCTCCCGTCCGGAAAAACATTTGCTGTAAAATACGGAAATAATATACGAATGAAATGACTGTCGTACCCATCATAATAGAAGCTAGTACGTAATGAGCTGGCTCTACATGAAGTGCACCTAAAAAAATGTTAATCTTTCCGATGAAACCAGCTGTTCCTGGTATCCCGGCCAACGATAAAATAAAAATCGTCATTACTATCGCTGTAAATGGCGACCTGTTATATAATCCGGTGAAAATAGTGATATTTTCTTTGTCGCTTTGTAAGATTAAACCGTGGATAATTGCAAACGCGCCTATATTCATAAGCATATAGGCGAGCATGTAAAACCACATGCTATCCATCGTAAATGGTGATAATGCCACAAGTGGAACGAGTAAATACCCCGCATGCGCGATTCCTGAATAAGCAAATAGGCGTTTTACGTTATATTGCTTTAGTGCGACTACATTTCCGATAATCATCGTAATACTTGCTAGAACCGCAATATATATACTCATACGCCCGTATAAAGATTGCATGTCTCCTTGCACCGATACACTTGCAAAAATCATAAGGAACAGACGAATAATGAGTAGGAACCCAGCAATTTTAGAAATCGTTCCAAGGAAAGCAGTAACAGGTGTAGCCGCCCCTTCATACACATCGGGTGCCCACATATGAAACGGTACTGTTGCAATTTTAAACGAGAGCCCAACGAGCAATAGTAGAAATGCGAGAGCTAACAATAACTGAATACCACTAGTTAGCTCCCCGGTGAATACTTTTTGCATATCCACAATATTGGTTGAGCCTGTAATACCGTATAAATAACTCATTCCAAAGAGCGTAATCGCCGTTCCAATTCCTCCATTAATGACATATTTCATTGCCGCTTCATTTGATGCACGGTTCCTTTTTCGTATTCCTACTAAAACATAGGAAGAAAGTGATAGTAGCTCTAAACCGACGAAAAGTGTAATAAAATCAACACTAGAAGCCATGAACATCGCCCCAAGAAGGGCCATTAAAAATAAGTAATAATATTCTCCCTTATCTTCAATTGGATTTTTCTTGTCATCGCTCATTGCGGTGCATAAGATGAGGGCCGCTCCGCCTAATAACAACGTTTTAAACCCTTTTGAAAATCCATCTAACACAAACGATCCATTTAAAATATCTCCTGCTGGTTCGCCGTATAGCGTAATTAATGACACAATTGCTAATATGACAGCAGCGATTGCACTAAGCGCCACATACCTATGGTTCAGCTTAAAAAACAAATCACCTATGGAAAGAAGGATGGCAAACCCGAGAATAATGAATTCTGGCAACATGAGATGCCATGATAAGCTCAGTAACGTATCCATATCCATCCTACTTCACCCCCAATGTTTTCAATGTATTTTGAAGCGGATCCCCTAGTATTTCTGGCATTACTCCAATGGCAATAATACAGAAGATAAGCAATAGGACCGGGACGTACTCCCATCCGTGTATATCAGTTTTCGCTTCCCACTCTTTCTTACCAAATGTTACTTGGAGTGTCGCTCTTAATACGTACACAGCGGTTAAAATAATCCCAAGTACACCGACTGCAGCAATGACTGGCTCTCCTTGGAATAAGCCGAGAAAGGCAAGAAACTCACTCACAAATCCAGACATCCCTGGTAGTCCAAGCGATGCCATTCCTCCTGCTAGGAAGAAGCCGCTAAGTATTGGGACACTTTTTGCGAGTCCACCAAGCGCTGTAATATCCGACGTGCCAAAGCGCTGTTCTATAACACCAAGCAAGAAGAAGAGCAAGGCTGCAATTAAACCGTGCGAAACAACTTGGAATAGCGCCCCTTGTGTACCTGGTGCATTAAGTGCCGCAAGCCCCATTAAAACAATTCCCATATGCGAAATACTAGAGTAGGCAAGCACCTTCCTAAAATCCGTTTGGATGAGCGCTAAAAAGGCACCGTACAATAAGTTGATTACTCCTAAAATCGCAATTAGCGTGGCAAACTCGCGAAAGTATTCTGGGAATAGCCCCTTCCCAAAGCGAATCATCCCGTACGCTCCAATCTTTAGCAAAACGCCTGCATGAAGCATAACTACAGCAGGGTGCGCTTCAATATGCACATTGACCATCCAGCGATGCAACGGGAAAATAGGTAGTTTAATTGCAAAGGCAATCATTATAGCAATAAATACACCAAGCTGTATGCTACTCGGGACGATCTGTCCTCCCCCAGCACTTACACCTGTTAATATCTCTTTCAATTCCGCAATATTTGTCGTACCTGTTTTCGCGAACAAAATCGAGAAAACGATGAGCAAAATAGCTGATCCAATGCCGTTATATATTAAATAACTATATGCAGCCTTTTCACTCGATAATTTCCCCCACTTGCCAATTAATAAAAACATTGGTGGCAGTGTAATTTCAAAGAAAATAAAGAACAACATTAAATTTTTAGCAGCGAAGACACCGAGCATCCCTATTTCTAGCATGAGCAATAGCATATAAAATGCTTTTAAATTTCTTTTAATGGAAAACGCTGCAATTGCTGCAAGCATCGCTAGAAGGGCTGTCAGCACCATCATTACAAGTGACAAACCATCAATTCCAAGCTCGTAATAAATAGAAAACCATCTTTTATCCACCGCTGCAAAATCACCAAATTTAATCCATTTCACTTTTTCATCAAATAGCGATAGACTCTTTCCAGAAGCATATGTACAAGCGAGGACGGTAGCTATCCCAAATGGAAGCGCCGTCCCAAATAAACCGAGCGCTCGTACTGTACGCGATTCTTTTTTCGGTGTTAATACAAGTAATAGAATCCCTAAAAGTGGGGAGAAAATGAAGAACGTCAACAACAAATCATTCATCGTAAATCCCCTCCCGTATATAGCAAAATAATGACGAGGACCGCGAGCGAAACTGCTGTTACAGTGCCGTACACTTGTACATTCCCGTTTTGAAGCCTCGACAATGTGCCACTTACCCCTTTAACCAAACTTGCGATTAAAACAGCAATCCCTTCCACGACATATACTTCAAATAAGCGAAGCACATGAGCGATTCCCTTCGTAATAGGAATCACTGTCATATTGTATAGTTCATCCACATAATATTTTTCTTTCAAGAGCTTATGAAGAAATGACCTTTCTCCTCCTGCCCAATTTTTTGAGATAGTTTTCTTTCCATATATGAAATACGCAAGGGCAATCCCCCCAAATGAAACGAGCGTCGCAACAATCATAATCCAAACTGGTCCATGTGCTTCTTCCACTTTAAATTGTATATCCTTCGTCAGCCAATCTCCGAGAAACGTTCCAAACCACGGTGTATTTATATATCCTGCTACTACCGCGAGAACGCCGAGAACAATCATCGGATACGTCATAATACGCGGCGAGTCATGCACGTCTTCCTTCGTCTTCGCTTCCCCAGTAAAGACAAGAAAGTATAGGCGGAACATGTAGAATGCTGTTAGGAATGCCGCAAAGACTGCTAGAACAAATAGAAAGTAATTGCCACTCATCCAAGTTGCTGCCAAAATTTCATCTTTACTAAAAAACCCCGAAAGAAGCGGAACTCCACTAATTGCAAGTGTACCTATTAAAAATAACGTACCCGTTACTTTCATCTTCTTCTGTAAACCGCCCATTTTATTAATGTTTTGCGTATGCACAGCATGAATTACACTTCCTGCTGCCAAGAATAGTAACGCTTTAAAAAAGGCATGTGTCGTTAGATGGAATATACCCGCTACATAACCAGCAGAACCTAAGGCGAGCATCATATACCCGAGCTGGCTAACTGTAGAATAAGCAAGTACCCTCTTTATATCCGTCTGTACAAGACCGATAGAGGCTGCAAATATTGCGGTGAAAGCCCCAACTATTGCCACCGTCTGCATTGCCACCACACTTGCCGAAAATAGCGGGAACATCGTTGCTACTAAATATACACCGGCGGCGACCATCGTCGCCGCATGAATAAGTGCCGAAACAGGCGTTGGCCCCTCCATCGCATCAGGCAACCACGTATGAAGCGGAAATTGACCTGATTTCCCCATCGCCCCGATAAAAATTAATATCGCCGTTATCGTTATCATAGTCGGGGACAGATCGCCTGTATGAATCGCTCTAAAAATTGCGTCATACTCAAAACTACCTGCATGCCAAAAGATTAAAATCATCCCAATAAATAAACCAACATCTCCAATACGAGTCATAATAAAAGCCTTTTTCGCAGCAGCCTTTGCTTCCTCCTTAAAGAAATAAAAACCGATGAGTAAAAATGAACCGAGGCCTACTAACTCCCAAAATATATAAAGCTGTAACAAATTCGTCGATATAACAAGCCCAAGCATCGCAAATGTAAAGAGTCCTAAATATGCATAAAAAGTTGGTAATCTTGCGTCACCTTTCATATAACCTTTTGAATACACATGTACAAGTAAGCTCACAAGTGTAACGATAAATAACATCAAAGCCCCTAATGCAGTCACTTCAAAGCCAAATGATATATCAATATCTCCAGTTCTAAGCCATACCCATTTATGCTTCACTGTGACCTTCGAAAATCTTTCTATTAATACAAGTACCGCGAGTATAAAGGAGAGAGAGACGAAGAAAATACTAAGTACGCTGCTTCCTTCTCTAATTTTCTTCCCGAACATAATAAGTAAAAAAAACGAAACAAGCGGGAAAAGCGGTATGAGCCATGCATAATCGATCATTGTTTCCTTCCCCCTTTTCGGTCACAATGCTATCCTTTAAGCGTATCCATTTCATCTACATGAACTGTCGTGCGATTACGATACAAAGCAATTAAAATGGCGAGCCCTACCGCCGCCTCCGCTGCCGCTACAGCCATCGTAAACAGCGAGAAGATTTGCCCTGTTAAATTCGGGAACAAACCTAATTTACTAAACGCCACTAAATTTAAATTGGAAGCATTTAGCATTAATTCGATACAAACTAATACGATTACTGTGTTTCGCTTCGTTAAAGCTCCAAATAAACCGATGCAAAACAAAATAATCGCAAGTGTTAAATACGCAGAAGCTGGAACGCTACTCATTGGAATCCTCCTCTTTCTCATCCTTCTTCGCAAGTATAATCGCGCCAACAAGTGCTACAAGTAAAATAACCGAGGTTAACTCAAATGGAATAATGTATTTCGAATAGAGAAGTGTACCGATTTGAAGTGTGTTTTTTTCATGGAGAGGTAAACTTCCTTGTGTGCTTTCATTTGAAAAATCGATACTATTAACAGCGAAATACATAACTGCCCCAAATGCTACAACTGCAAAGAAGATAATCCATTTTCGAAGAGTAAGACGTGATTCATTTTCCGCATTATGTTTCGTTAACATAATGCCAAAAATCATAATAATTGTGATTGCACCAGAGTAAAGTAAAATTTGTGCAACTCCGATAAACTCGGCCGATAAAAGAAAGTACAAACCTGCAATGCTGAGAAATGTCAGAACGAGAGCTAGCATCATATGCATTACTTTCGTTAAGTTCAACATGAGAACACCACCGATAATTGCAGACAAGGATAGTATAAAGAATGCTACAAACTCGCCATTCATGCTTTATTCTCCTTCCTGACGTTTTCATCGTTTTCGTCGAGCCACTGCAAATTTTTAAATAAATCATCACGTGAATATGCTGCGAGTTCAAAGTTATTTGTCATAACAATTGCCTCTGTCGGGCAAACTTCTGTACATAAATCGCAAAGTATACAAATTTCAAAATTAATATCATACGTATCAATAATTTTCCCTTTTTTCGTAGGGTCAGGATGTTTCTTTCCCGTCAATTGAATGCAATCTGTCGGACAAATGTTAGAACACTGATTACAAACAATACATTTCTCAGGATAAAACTTTTGAATCCCTCTAAAGCGATCTGGCAATGGCAACGGCTGATTTGGATAATCATACGTCACCTTTTTCTTACTCAAATTACTCAGCGTATATTTTAAACCTTTAAATAACCCTTTCATCTCTTACTGGCACCCCCTTCATAGATTAGAAGAATAGCTCCTTAATCAATGCCGTTAAGAAAATATTTGCAAGTGCGATTGGTAATAATACTTTCCAGCCAAACTCCATTAACTGGTCACCCCTTATACGCGGGAACGTAACGCGGAACCAAATTAATAGAAAGACTACACTGCTAAATTTCAAAGCAAACCATACAGCACCTGGAATAAATCCAAGAAACATGACTGGATTCCAGCCGCCTAAAAAAAGTACTGTAATTAAAGAGGCCATTCCGAAGAAATATACATACTCTGAAAGCATGAAAAACGCCCAGCGAAAACCTGAGTATTCCGTATGATATCCAGAAACAAGTTCTGACTCCGCTTCTGGTAAATCAAACGGCGTCCTATTTAACTCTGCTACTGCTGCGATTAAGAAAACGACGAATCCAATTGGCTGTACGAAAATGTACCAAACTTTCTCCTGCGCCGCTACAATTTCATTTAGATTCAAGCTACCAGCTAACAAAACGATACCAATTACGCTCATTACGAGCGGAATTTCATAAGAAATCATTTGCGCCGCCGCGCGCATCCCTCCTAAAAGGGAATATTTATTATTTGATGCCCATCCCCCAGTTACGACACCAATTGTCGTAATCCCAGAAACAGCAATGTAATACAGCAATCCGACACCAATATCCGCGAACTGAAATTTATCGGTAAACGGGATAACCGCAAGTACCATAAATGCTGGCGCAAATGCAATGACAGGTGCTAATATGAACAACGGTTTATCTGCAGCTTTCGGAATACTATCTTCTTTCAATAATAGTTTCAAAACATCAGCTACCGTTTGCAGTAAACCGAACCGCCCTCCAACTTGGTTTGGCCCAATCCGGCCTTGCATAAATCCCATCACTTTCCGTTCTGCCAAAATACCATATGTAACGAAGCCAAGGACTGCAAATAGTAGAAGCACTGCTAATCCGAAAAAAATGAAGAAATTCGTCCAGCTTGAAGGTGATTGTAAGAGCGTCTCAATCATTAGCCATCGACCTCCCCAAGTACAATATCGACTCCACCTAAAATCGTAATTAAATTGGCGATGTTTTCACCCTTCAATAACTTCGGTAAAATTTGCAAGTTATAAAAAGAAGGCCTGCGGAATTTCAGACGATATGGCTCTTTCTTTCCGTCACTAGCGATATAGCAACCAATCTCTCCGCGTGGTGATTCTATACGGACAAACGCTTCCCCCTTAGGCGCCTTAATAATTTTCGGCACTTTCGCCAGTACGGCTCCGTCCTTTGGAAACTGCTGGACTGCTTGCTCTACAATTTTTAACGACTCTTCAATTTCCTCCATTCGGCAAACGTAGCGATCCCAAGCATCTCCCACGCTTCCAACAGGAATATCAAAATTAAAACGATCATAAATCGAATACGGCTCATCTTTGCGAAGATCCCAGTTTACTCCGGTGCACCGCAAATTCGCTCCGCTTAAAGAATACGAAATTGCTTCTTCCGCGCTATATATGCCAACGCCCTTCACGCGATTCAAGAAAATCTCATTACCACTAACAAGGTCGTGATAACCTGCCAATTGCTCTCTCATGTATGGAACAAACTCTTCCACTTTTTCAATCCAACCATCCGGCGCATCCCACTTCACACCGCCAACTCTCATATAGTTAAAAGTAAGCCGTGCCCCACATAATTCATTTAATAAATTTATAATCATCTCTCGTTCACGAAACGCGTACAAAAACGGGCTGACCGCTCCTATATCAAGAAGATTTGTCCCCCACCAAACGAGATGGCTCGCAATTCTTCCCAGCTCCATCGCAAGTACTCGCAAGTATTCGGCACGTTCCGGAATTTCAAGTCCCATCATCGTCTCTACAGCATGGCAAATGACGTAATTATTCGTCATTGCTGATAAATAGTCCATTCGATCTGTATAAGGGATAATTTGCGTATACTGTAAGCTCTCAGCGATCTTTTCAGTCCCGCGATGCAAATACCCAATAACCGGTGTAGCTTCTTTAATAATTTCACCGTCAATCTTAATAACAAGCCTGAAAACACCGTGTGTACTCGGATGCTGAGGTCCTACATTCAAAAGCATTTCTTCCGTACGAATCATAAGTTACACCTCCACATCATACGGTTCATAATCTTTCCTAAGCGGATACCCTACCCAATCATCAGGCATTAAAATACGCGATAAATTCGGATGTCCCTTAAATGCAATGCCTAGCAGATCATACGCTTCTCGCTCCGGCCAATCAGCCCCTTTCCACAGCGCTGTTACCGATTCAACTTGCGGCTCTTCTCTATCCAGCTTTACCTTCACCGCTACAGACTGTTTCTTTCCATATGAAAATAAATGAACATACACTTCCATATGAGTCACAAAATCTGTCGCGTGTAGCTCTGACATATAATCAAAAGCAAGTCCCTCATGGAATCGTAGTAACTCCATCACCTCATAATATTTTGAAGGATCCACCACAAGAGTTGGTACATCTTTTGAAAGTTTATTAATATAGGAATCTACTAATGTGCTACCTCCTAATTTACCCCTAATAACCTCAACATACTGATTGAGATACGGCTGATTAACGGACGGCTCTTCTTGCTTCGGTACATCTTCCTTTTCACTTTCAGCACCCTTCGTCTTCGCCCTTGCCGCCGCAGCCGCTTTCGCCTTCGCTGCTGCAATTGCCTTCGCCTTTTCATCTCCCAAATTTCCATCACCTTGCGAAGCTTTCTGTTTCGCTAGCGCCGCTGCTTTTGCTTTCGCAGCTGCCACGGCCTTCGCCTTCGCTTTAGCCTTTTCTTCTTCCGTTACCTCTTCTGTTCCTTCTCTTTTTTGCTTCGCTAGCGCCGCCGCTTTTGCTTTCGCAGCTGCGGCTGCCTTCGCTTTGGCCTTTTCTTCTTCCGTTACCTCTTCTGTTCCTTCTCTTTTTTGCTTCGCTAGCGCCGCCGCTTTTGCTTTCGCAGCTGCGGCTGCCTTCGCTTTGGCCTTTTCTTCTTCCGTTACCTCTTCTGTTCCTTCTTTTTTTTGCTTTGCTAATGCTGCCGCTTTTGCTTTCGCAGCTGCGGTTGCCTTTGCCTTCACTTTGGCCTTTTCTTCTTCTGTTCCTTCTTCTGTTCCTTCTCTTTTTTGCTTCGCTAATGCTGCCGCTTTTGCTTTCGCAGCTGCGGCTGCACGTTGTTTTGCTTCTTCTACAGTCATTCCATCAATTTTTGGTAGCGCTTTCTCTTTTTCTTGATTTTCTCCCTCAAGCTTACTTATTTCCGCATCATGTTTCGCAACAAGACGTTTTCTCGCTTCCTCTTTCGCGCGCCTAGCAGCTTCTCTTTTCAGATCCTCTAAATCTTTATTTGGATTACTCATTTATTCGTCACCTGCTTCCCCGTCTTTGCCTCGTAACGAATTTTCTCTTTCAACTTATTAATTCCATAAATTAAAGCTGCAGGGTTTGGTGGGCATCCAGGAATATACACATCAACTGGTACAATTTGATCTACACCTTTCACAACAGCGTATGAATTCACATACGGACCACCAGCAGTCGCACAAGATCCCATCGCAATAACCCATTTCGGTTCAGGCATTTGATCATATAAACGCCTAACAATAGGAGCCATCTTCTTCGTTACCGTTCCCGACACAATCATGACATCTGATTGCCTTGGTGAAGTCCGAAAAAATGACCCAAATCGATCTAAATCGTAATGTGATGAACCTACTCCCATCATTTCAATCGCACAGCATGCCAGTCCGAATGTCATCGGCCATAAAGAATTACTCCTCGCCCACCCTTTTAACTGCTCCAATGTAGAAAAAAAGATATTTCTCTCTAATTCCGCTCGCTCATTTGGATGTAGTGCCTCAAAATTTATAACCATTGTAACACCTTCTTTTTCCAAGCATAAGCTAATCCAACTAGCAACATTACAACAAAGATGAGCATTTCAATTAATGCAAATAAACCTAGCTTGTCATATGCAACAGCCCATGGATATAGAAATAAAGTTTCTACATCAAAGATGACAAACAATAAAGCGAAAATATAGTAACGAGCATGAAACCGAATATTTGCATCATGAAAAGGCTCAATTCCACTCTCATACGTCGTCGCTTTTGCTGCACTTGGTTTGTTTGGGCGCAGCATCCTTCCTAATGTAAGAGCCACTACCGGCAGTAATATGCCTACTAGCAAGAAAATCAAAACGATCATATAACTATTTTCATATACACTTGCCATTGTGAAACCCTCCCCCCTAAATTAAGAACAAGTTCACTTAGTAAACAATATGTCCCAGTTGCGACAAATATTATTTTTAAATTTTTCTAAATAATTAAACTATTTTATTTATTATAGCAAACTTCAAATTCCTATGTCGATATGTTGAGGACAGAAACAAGAATTATTAAAATCTATTTTTATAACTCGCTATACCTGTGCAAAATAAGTATAGAATTTATATATATTTTTTAGGCAATCACAAAAAATAAAAAGGGAAGTTTATATGTATATACCGTAGGTGATATAAATGAAAAAACAAACACATGTAAGTATTCTTATAATCATTTTATTGTTTTCTATCGCAATTCATTACGTAGCCATGCTCTTTCTATATGAATACTCATTTCCCTTTCAAATATTAATTGGAATGAGTACCCTATTAATTGATATTATCGCTTGTAGTTATATATTTTATTTTACAAATACGAAACAAGGGTTATCCCGTTTATTTTGGATCATATTATCTGTTGGGGCTCTCTCTTATTTCATTGGTGATATAGTTGTTTCCTATCAACGTTTAATTTTAAAGGACTACTATACGTTTGTTGATCCGTCTGACTTTTTTTACCTACTTTTTTTAATTAGCTTTGCACTTGCCTTTCTATACGAGATCATTTATAACCGGGACTTATTAGAAAAGCTTTTTATGATATGTGATATTTGTATTATCGTTACAGCCCAATTTACTTTAAGTTACTACTTACTTATTGAGCAAACCATTCACGTTTTCACAACATCCTATATCGATATATTTGTTCAACTTACCTATCCAATGGCTGATTTACTCTTTCTTTTAATTGGAATCAACCTTTTATTCAGACCATTATCCTTATTACCAAAACAAGTTGGTGCACTTCTTGGTAGTGCTTTAATTTTGTATGCTACTACAGATGCTATTTATGCTTATATAAAATATTTCACACCAGCGTATTCTATGTTTACAGTTACTCCGTTCTATCAAGTTGTTTTAGTGCTAGCAGCAATCGCCTGTATTCTTCATACGAAAGAGCCTGAAAAACAAGAGCAGGTACTATTAACGCCTAAATTTTGGGAATCAATCCGATTATTATTACCTTATATTTCTGTAGTAATGCTTATTATTTTTATATTGGCCGAATATGTTTTTGCCCCCATTGTAGTAATCGGGCTTATAATAACTTTCACTTTCGTTCTCATACGCCATAGTTTAGTTCGAAAACAAAATAAAATATTATTACTAGCCCAAATGCAATTCAACTTGGAACTCGAGAAACAAATTGAACTACGTACAGAAGATTTAGTAGAACAAAAAAATGAGCTCTATCATAACCAACAAATGTTTAAATCTTTATACGAGCACCATCCAGATCCAATCTTCACATTAGATTTGTACGGCAATTTTCTTAAAGTTAATAACGCTGGTACTACTTTACTAGGGTATCAAACGAATGAATTATTAAATCAACCTTACTACTCACTCATATACGAAGAAGATTTAGAAGAAATTATTAACGCCTTTCATCGCGTAAAAAAGGGGAATTCTATCTCTTTAGAAATACGAGCGTATCACAAAAACAGAGATATTTACTACTTGCATGTTACAGCTGTTCCCATCTTTTTAAAGGATCATATTTCAGGGGTCTACTTAATGATTAAAGATATTACGGAAAGCAAACAACAACAAGAACAAATTAATTTCCTAGCATATCATGATACTTTAACTGAACTTGCAAATCGCCGTGCATTTCATCAATATTTAGAAAAGGCGATTGCACGAGCAAAAATATCGAAAAGCTCCTTTGCTGTTATGTTTCTCGATTTAGACCGCTTTAAGGTTATTAATGATACTCTCGGGCATCGGGTGGGAGACCTCCTATTAATTGCAGTAGCCAAAAGGCTCGAACGATTATCAACACAGCATATGAAACTTGCTCGACTAGCTGGGGATGAGTTCACAATCCTCATCGAAAATTATAAAAAAAGGACAGATGTAAAAAAAATAGCTGATATGATTGTAGTGGCCATGAACAAACCATTCGAAATCGAAAATCAGCATTTACGAATCTCACCGAGTATCGGGATTGCAATATACCCTGAAGCAGGCGAAGACCCACTTTCTATTTTACAACATGCCGATATGGCCATGTACGAAGCAAAAAATAAAGGAAAAAATCGTAGTTCTCTTTATACGAAAGAACTATATAAGAAAATAGAACGAAAAGCTCGAATCGAAAAGGATTTGCCACTCGCTTTAGTAAACAAGGAATTTTATCTCGTCTATCAGCCACAAATTGATACGACAACAAATAAAATTATCGGCGCTGAAGCATTAATACGTTGGAAACATCCACTATTAGGTGACATTTCACCATGTGAGTTCATTCCAATTGTAGAAGAAACGCCACAAGTCGTTCCACTTGGACATTGGGTATTAAAAGAAGCCTGTCTCCAATTAAAAATATGGCATACCTTTGGCTATCAAAATTTAAAAATAAGCGTTAATTTATCAGCAAAAGAGTTCCAACAAAATCAATTAATCGAAAACATTTCACAAATATTAAACGACGTGCAGGTCGATCCAAAACATGTCACACTTGAGTTAACAGAACGAATTGCGATGATTAATGAAAAAGAAACACTATCGAGACTGAAGCAATTAAAAGAATACGGCATTCAAACGGCCATTGATGACTTCGGTACTGGCTATTCTTCTCTCGCTTATTTATCAATTTTCCCTATCGATACATTAAAGGTACCAAGAGAATTTACACAACTAGCCGATCATCGCCCTGAAGAAAGAGCCATCTTTTCCACTATCCTTTCTCTTGCAAATACTTTAAATCTCTCTGTCATTGCTGAAGGAATTGAAACGGAAAAACAACTTAAGTTTCTACAAAAAAACAACTGTAAATATATGCAAGGTTACTATTTCAGTAAACC
Source organism: Bacillus sp. FDAARGOS_235 (assembly GCF_002073415.2). NCBI lineage: Bacteria > Bacillati > Bacillota > Bacilli > Caryophanales > Bacillaceae > Bacillus > Bacillus sp. FDAARGOS_235. Next base: position 3,119,316 of record NZ_CP020437.2, on the reverse strand, counting down.
TTTAACAAGTAAACAGTTTATAAAATTTCTACAAAAAACACCCAGTATGAACAATTAGTTCACACTGGGTGTTTTTATCCCGCTATTTGCGAGAGTGAAAGTTCATTATCATTTTGGGATGAACAAAGCCCCCAATGATAACAGTTTCACTTTATATTGTTGTAGTTTTTTTCTCGTAATATTCTTCTGCAATCTCTTCGTAAAATGCTGAAGCTGTCGTATAGAAATATGGAATTAACCAGAGGAATCCAATCCCTAATGTAATACAACTTAATATAAACCAACCAATAAAACTTAAACATAAAATGAAATACTCCATTTTATGCCCATCCATCATACGACGACTTTCTGTAATAGCTTGATTCAATGAATACTCGGGATGATCGTTTATAATAAAATACGTCATCGCATAAGAAAATGATTTAATAATGCCTGGAATAATGAAAAGTAAAGTCCATAAAAGAAGATAAAGATTCACTAGTAAATATACTAAAAATGATTTTAAAAATCTTTTCCCCTCTGTAAACCAAACAAATATATTGCCGATACTAGCTTGTTTTTCACGAATGATATTTAAAGCCAGATAATACCCCCCTAAAGTTAATGGTCCGGTAACAAAAAGTGTAAGAATATCTATCGAAAATGAACCAGTTGTATCTTGCCAACCGAAAGTTGAAGAAAATCCCCACTTAACACTAAAACTAAACATCGTGATAAGAATTGAAATTAATAATGTTGCCCCAACAGCTAAGCCCCATTTTCCTTCTAGAGAGTCTAACGCTTCTCCTTTTAAATCACTAATCATAATTAGCCTCCTATACGTAACAATTCTATTAGTATAGCATGTTCTTACCGCAATTCATCTTTTGAAATATAACGATAAAAATGAGATGTCGTTGTACCCATATACGGACTAAGCCAAAGAAAACCTATTCCAAATGTCAAAATCGCTAAAATAACCCACCCTATAAAACTAAGCCATAAAAGAAACAAATCTAACTTATGTCCCTTCATAAGACTCTTACTTTCTTTCATTGCTTGTGACACACTATATTCTGGATTTCCAATCATTACATAGTACGTCATTGCATAAGAAAAATACATCACAATCATGCCAACGATTGAAATAGCTAATAGTACGAAGAAAGCAATTGCAAATGACGTATTCCCTTCTTCACCTAACAATGCAAATAAGCCTATTAACAACATCGGAATCCATGTACCTGTATATAACAAAATCGCAAGCATTGCCCACATTGTTTTCATCATTCTTTTAAAACCACGAAATCCTTCGAATAAGTAATCTACTTTAGCACCTTCTCGTTTACTAATCTGTAGACATACATTCGTATAACCGTATGATGTAATACCATACGATGCGTTACTCAAAATTATCATGATACAATAAAATACCCCAAATGTAATAGCTGCTCCAATTGATATTGTTTCCCCTTCAATTGAACCAGCGAAGCTAACAATTAAAAAAAATAGAATAAGTCCTGGAATTAAAAGTATAAGCATTGCAGCCATTGAAACAACATAACTTAAAATAAAATATAAAATCGTTGATCCAACACCTAGTCCCCAATTCCCCTTTAAAGAGTGCAACGCTTCTCGTTTCATTTCACCGATCATTGATTCATCCCCTTTATGAAATATAAATTGTTGTACATTCTCTACTTATACAACCATCAATGCAATTATACCATTTTTGTAAAATTATCCATAAAATACAATAAAAAAATCCGTAAAGGTTTTACCTTTACGGATTTTTTTATTTCATATCGGAAACGTTTAAACGGTTCACAGCACGTTGTAATGCCATTTCTGCACGTTTAAAGTCAACATGTGCTTGTTTGTCTTGCATACGTTGCTCAGCGCGACGCTTCGCTTCATTTGCACGATGGATATCGATATGGTTTGCTTCTTCAGCAGATGATGATAATACAGTTACTTTATCTGGACGAACTTCGATAAAGCCACCGCTAACTGCTACATAATCAGTGTGTCCACCATTTTTCAGACGAACTGCACTAATTTTTAATGGTGCAACAGTTGGAATGTGACCTGGTAAGATCCCCATTTCCCCACTCTCTGCTTTTACACTTACCATCTCTACTTCTTTTTCGTAAACCGGTCCATCAGGAGTTACAATACTGACTGGAAATGTCTTCATACTTCGTCCCTCCTAAGGCCTTACGCCATCATTTTCTTCGCGTTTTCAATAACTTCTTCAATGCCACCAACAAGGCGGAATGCATCTTCTGGAAGGTCATCATATTTTCCTTCTAGAATTTCTTTGAAACCACTAACTGTATTTTTTACAGGTACATAAGAACCTTTTTGACCTGTAAACTGCTCAGCTACGTGGAAGTTTTGAGATAAGAAGAATTGAATACGACGAGCACGATGTACAACTAACTTATCTTCTTCAGATAACTCATCCATACCTAAGATAGCGATGATGTCTTGAAGCTCTTTATAACGTTGTAAAGTTTGCTGTACTTGACGAGCTACTTCATAATGCTCTTCTCCTACGATTTCTGGAGAAAGTGCACGAGATGTAGATGCTAATGGATCTACGGCTGGGTAAATACCCATTTGCGTTAAACGACGCTCTAAGTTTGTTGTTGCATCTAAGTGAGCGAACGTTGTAGCTGGTGCTGGGTCAGTATAGTCATCGGCTGGTACATATACCGCTTGGATAGACGTGATAGACCCTTTATTTGTAGATGTAATACGCTCTTGTAATTGACCCATTTCTGTTGCAAGTGTTGGTTGGTAACCTACCGCAGATGGCATACGACCAAGAAGGGCAGATACTTCAGAACCCGCTTGCGTGAAACGGAAGATGTTATCGATGAACAATAGTACGTCTTGTCCTTGCTCATCACGGAAATGCTCAGCCATTGTTAAACCTGTTAATGCAACACGTTGACGTGCTCCAGGTGGCTCGTTCATTTGTCCGAATACCATCGCAGTTTTCTTGATTACGCCAGAATCACTCATTTCGTGGTATAAGTCATTACCCTCACGAGTACGCTCACCTACACCAGCGAATACAGAGATACCACCGTGCTCTTGTGCGATGTTGTTAATTAATTCCTGAATTAATACTGTTTTACCTACGCCGGCACCACCGAATAGACCGATTTTACCACCCTTAATGTAAGGAGCAAGTAAGTCTACTACTTTAATACCAGTTTCAAGAATTTCTACTTTAGTAGATAACTCTTCGAATGCAGGTGCTTGACGGTGAATTGGATCACGGTGTACATCCGCAGGAAGTTCACCATCTAAGTCAATTGCATCACCTAATACGTTAAATACACGACCAAGTGTTGCATCACCAACTGGTACAGAGATTGCTTTACCAGTATCTTCTACTTCTGTGCCACGAACAAGTCCATCTGTGGAAGACATTGCAACTGTACGAACTGTGTCATCACCTAAATGAAGTGCAACTTCAAATGTTAAGTTAATGTTTGCTCCGTTTTCGTTGCTTTGTTTTACCGTAAGGGCGTTGTAGATTTCTGGTAGCTTTCCGCCATCAAACTTAACGTCTACAACCGGACCCATGATTTGCGTAACGCGCCCTTTATTCATCGGGTTCCCTCCTAGCTTTCTTTTAATTAGCCAGCTTTCTAAGAGAAGTCGGCTTTTAATTTTTTATTAGTTTATAGCTTATGCGACTCTTTTGACAGAGCCGCTTCCACTTTTTATTGAATCTAGTTCCAGCGGCTAGAACAGTCGGTCATTTCGCGCCTTCCTGCGAGGCAAATTACGCCTCTTCGTCAGGAGCTCCAATGCCCTCCTGTTCTGGACGAGCCGCTTCCACTTTTTATTACTATTCTAACGCTGCTGCTCCACCAACGATTTCCGTAATTTCTTGCGTAATCGCTGCTTGACGTGCACGGTTGAATGAAAGTGTAAGTGAATCGATAACTTCCATTGCGTTGTCTGTAGCACTCTTCATTGCTGTCATACGCGCCGCGTGCTCACTTGCTTTACCGTCTAGTAATGCACCGTACACTAAGCTTTCTGCGTATTGTGGCAATAATACTTTTAATATTTCTTCTTCAGAAGGTTCGAATTCATAAGCTGTCGTCGGTTTGTCAGACGCCACATCAGTAAGCGGTAAAATTTTATTTTCCGTTACTTCTTGTGAAATTTTACTTACGTAATGGTTGTAGTAAATATACAGCTCATCATAAGCACCATCTGCGAACATCGCAATTGCTCGAGAAGCAAGATCTTTAATATCAGTAAATGATGGGTGGTCAGATAATCCAACTACTTCATCAATGATGTTAAATCCGCGACGTTTTAAATAATCACGTCCTAGTCGGCCAAGCACAATAATTGAATATTGGTTTGAATCCATATTATGACGTTCACGAATCACGTTACTAACTGTACGTAATACGTTACTGTTATAACCACCTGCTAGTCCGCGATCAGATGTAATAACGATGTATCCTGTACGCTTTACAGGACGCGCATTTAGCATTGGATGATTAATTCCTTTACTTCCTTGCGCAATGCTCGCTACTACTTCTTGAATCTTTTCCATATACGGAACGAAAGATTTAGCATTTTGCTCTGCACGGTTTAACTTAGATGCAGATACCATCTCCATCGCTTTCGTAATTTGACTCGTTTTCTTTGTCGAGGTAATCTTCGCTTTTATATCGCGTAAAGATGCCACAGGTTTTCACCACCTTTTTTCCGGAAGTTGGCACGATTAGTAAGAATCCTCTTCCTAATCTACGTTGCAAGATATTCTTGCTCATGATTGAAGGAAAAGAATAGGTGCACCTACTCTTTTCCTCTACATAACCGTCAGCAATCTCAGAACCTGAGATGCCTTTTATATATACTATCTAGCTCCAGCGGCTTGAATGCTCGGTGGCTTCACTTCACATTCAAATCGAGCCGCTTCCGCTTTTATTAATTACTCAGAAGCTACGAATACTTTTTTAAATCCGTTAATTGCTACTGCAAATTTGTCGTCATCCGCAAGTTTCTTAGTTGTGCGGATTTCGCTTAATAAGTCAGCTGCATTTGAATCTAACCAAGCATGGAATTCTTCTTCGAAACGAGTGATATCGACTACTGGGATATCATCTAGGAATCCACGTGTTAAAGCGTAAAGAATGATAACTTGTTTCTCTACACGTAACGGTTTGTGTAATCCTTGTTTTAATACCTCAACTGTACGAGCACCACGGTTTAGTTTCGCTTGCGTTGCTTTATCAAGGTCAGAACCGAACTGAGCGAACGCTTCTAACTCACGGTAAGATGCAAGGTCAAGACGAAGTGTACCTGATACTTTACTCATTGCTTTAATCTGAGCAGATCCACCTACACGTGATACAGAAGTACCCGCATCGATCGCTGGACGTACGCCAGAGAAGAATAGGTCAGATTGTAAGAAGATTTGTCCATCCGTAATCGAGATTACGTTTGTTGGGATGTAAGCTGATACGTCCCCTGCTTGTGTTTCGATGAAAGGTAGTGCAGTTAAAGAACCGCCGCCTCTTGCATCACTTAATTTTGCTGCACGCTCTAATAAGCGAGAATGTAAGTAGAATACATCCCCTGGATATGCTTCACGACCTGGAGGACGACGTAATAGTAATGAAAGCTCACGGTAAGCCGCTGCTTGTTTTGATAAGTCATCATATACTACTAATACGTGTTTACCATTGTACATGAACTCTTCACCCATTGTTACACCAGCGTAAGGAGCTAAGTATAATAATGGAGCTGGTTGAGAAGCTGATGCAGTTACAACGATTGTGTAATCTAATGCGCCGTGCTTACGTAGTGTTTCTACTACGTTACGTACAGTTGATTCTTTTTGTCCGATAGCTACATAGATACAAATCATATCTTCATCTTTTTGATTAATGATTGTATCAAGTGCAACTGCTGTTTTACCTGTTTGACGGTCACCGATGATTAACTCACGTTGACCACGGCCAATTGGTACAAGAGCATCGATCGCTTTAATACCTGTTTGAAGTGGCTCATGAACAGATTTACGATCCATTACACCTGGTGCTGGACTTTCGATTGGACGAGTGTTTGTTGTATTGATTGGGCCTAAACCATCAACTGGTTGACCTAATGGGTTTACAACACGACCGATTAGTTCTTTCCCTACTGGTACTTGCATGATGCGACCAGTACGACGAACTTCGTCACCTTCACGGATTTCTGTGTAAGGTCCTAAAATAATGATACCTACATTGTTTTCTTCTAAGTTTTGTGCTAGCCCCATAACGCCGTTAGAGAACTCTACAAGTTCACCAGCCATAACGTTATCAAGACCATGAGCACGCGCGATACCGTCACCAACTTGGATAACTGTACCAACATCACTAACTTCGATTTCAGACTGATAGTTCTCGATTTGTTGCTTTATCAGTGCGCTAATTTCTTCAGCTCTGATGCTCATGTGCTTCACCCCTATCTATTCTTCATTAATTCACGTTGAATACGTGCTAATTTTCCTTGTAAACTTCCATCATAAATGCGATTTCCAATACGTACTTTAATGCCGCCTAGTAAATCTTCATCTACAACATTTTTTACGCGAATTGCATCTTTTCCCGTTCTCTTTGCAAATGCTTCTGCAACGTTAAGCTTCTCTTCTTCAGATAGAAGACGAGTAGAATACACAGTTGCATCCGCTACGTTACGTTCTTCATTAGCAAGAACAACATATTCATCTGCAATTTCAGGTAAGATTTCAATGCGCTTGTTATCAATTAAAATATATAACGTATTTAAAATAGATTCAGAAACAGATCCGAATACGTTTGCAAGAAACGTTTTCTTCTGCTCTTTTGAAATGTTCGGTTGCGTTAAAAAGCTATGTAGTTCTCCGTTCTTTACATAAACGTTTTGTACAAGGCGTAATTCCTCTTCAAACATTTCTAATACGTGTTTTTCTTTTGCAATTTTAAAAAGAGCGACAGCATAACGTTTTGCTACAATCCCATTGCTCATCGCGCTTCTCCTACTTCTTTAATATAATCGCGAATTAACTTCACTTGATCTTCTTCTTTTAACTCTTTTTCAATTACTTTAGAAGCAATTTGAACAGATAAAGAAGCGACTTGTTCTTGTAAAGCAGCAATCGCTTGCTCTTTTTCGCGTTGAATTTCTTGTACAGCAGATGCTTTAATTGATTCTGCTTCTTCTTTCGCAGCAGCAACAATCACATCTTTTTGATCTACAGCTTGTTTTTTCGCTCTTTCGATTAACTCTTGTGCTTCAACACGCGATTGTTTTAACATTTCACGTTGTTCTTCTACTAATTTCTTCGCTTCAGCGTTACTTCTTTCTGCAGCGTCGATTTCACTAGTAACATGCTCTTCACGTTCTTTCATAATTCCCATTAAAGGACCCCACGCAAATTTGCGTAGCATTACTAATAGAAGTAAGAAAATGAACAATGTATAAGCAATCGTTCCAAATGGAATGGCAGCCCCTAATAATAAAGTTGGCACAAGGATTCACTCCCTTCAAAATATCTAAATTGATCATATGAAAAAAAAAGACATACGTTTCGTTCATAAAGCAATGGCGAAGAAAGTTCAAAAAACACTCTTCGCCATCTATGTAAGGGGAGTCTCCCTTATTTGTTCATTACGATGAAAGCAATAACTACACCGATGATTGGAAGTGCCTCAACTAAAGCAACCCCGATGAACATAATTGTTTGAAGTGCGCCTTTTAATTCTGGTTGACGAGCAACACCTTCGATTGTACGTGATACGATAAGACCGTTACCAATACCTGCACCTAATGCTGATAAACCAATTGCAATTGCAGCTGCGATTACACCTAAACTCATTTAATTTGTCCTCCTTTGTATTATAAAAAAATAAATTTTTTCTTACTTAAATTATATTAATGGTCATGGCTTACTTTATGAGCCATATAAACCATCGTTAACATAACGAAAATAAATGACTGGATTGATCCAACGAATACACTGAATCCCATCCATGCTAACATCGGTACAAGCGCACCTAATGCTCCAAGAACTGATGCTCCGCCTAACTTAGCAAGTAATCCTAACAGGATTTCACCTGCATAAATGTTACCGAACAAACGAAGACCTAACGTTAATGTGTTAGCAAACTCCTCAATAACCTTTAATGGGAATAAGAATTTCATAGGTTGGAAATAACCTTTAACGTATTCTTTCGTACCCTTCATCTTAATTCCATAATAATGGGTGAGGGTAACTACCATCACGGCTAATGTTAATGTAACTGCTGGATCAGACGTTGGTGATCTCCACCATGCAATATGTTCGCCAGCCTCAACTGTTGAATACATGAATGGTAAACCAAGGAAGTTCGATACGATGATAAACATGATAAGCGTAACGCCAAGCGTTAAGAAACGTCCACCTGTTTTCCAGTCCATCGTACTATTGATAATCCCTTTCACGAAGTCAAACACCCATTCCATGAAATTTTGCATTCCTGTTGGGCGAAGAGCTAAGCTGCGAGTTCCTATAACTGCGATTAAGAAAACAATAACTGCTGCTACAGTAACCATCATAACTGATGACAAATCGAACGTTAAACCTAGAAATTCAACTAATTTACCGTGTTCCACTAGTAATTCACCTCTCTTCCCTGCTCTTATACTCTAAATAAAGAAAATCTATGATCATGACAAGATATCCTGTCAGCAATCCTACACCTAAGCCCCACATCGCAATTAACTCTTGATATTTGGCTGCAAATAAAATTAATAACCCAATTGTCGCGAATCTCGAATATGTACTTACCGCTGTTGCCTTAAACTTCACGTTTTCTCCATTCGTTACGCGATCTAACAGCTTGTCTGTTCTACGTGCAATGATGCGCAAACTAAGAAAACTGAAAATCGTTCCGATAATCAGCCCAAGAAATACATCCTTGTAAGAGGTGAATCCCCATCCTAGCACTAGAAGCGCAAGCAAGTAGTACATATATTTCTTTTGTCTTTGGACAAGTCCATGTACGTCTATCATCATTGCTCTCCCGAATAGTAATGTCGAATGAGTCGAATCATTGCGTATACCCCTGTTCCTAATCCTAGTAATAAACCTATAATAAGAAACAATGGAAACGTTCCAACCTTATTATCAATCCACTGCCCACCAAAGATTCCAATAAGAATAGAACCGACTAATTGAGCAAGAATTCCTGACATTAAAGCATAAGCTTTTATATGGCTGCGGTCGTTTTTTTGCAAGGATTCATCCCTCCAATATGTAACCCTCATTCACGATGTGTTAATAATAACTCATTTTTTTGCATAAATCCTATACAAAATAAAAAGTTTACATTTTCGTCACGGAATAGATGTATTTTTGTCACTGAAAGCCCTACCATCTATCCCCGTTGTTAGCATACAATAGGGTATTAACAGTGTCAACGAGAAATCGTAAAAAATCAAAAAATTTGAGTATTAGGCATTTCCTCCCAAAAATGAAAACGTTCCCCTTCTAAATACTGGTTAGAGATATGCAATTTCTAACAGTTTTCTCTTTATAATAGAAGGAAATGTTCACAAGTTTGTCACTATTATATTTTTAAGATATAACGCTTTCCTTCCATAATATAGTGCTCCTTAGACGTAAGACTTCTATATTATATGTGTTGTGTATGCAACTTATGTTGTATACACGTTGCATATTTATCCCCCTCCCCTGCCTGCATACCCGGGACAAAAAAAGACGAGTAGGGAATTCCCTCTCGTCAGTTGTCTTACTTCGTTCCGAATAAACGGTCACCAGCATCACCAAGACCTGGCACTACATAACCGTGGTCATTTAACTTTTCATCTAATGCTGCTACATAAATATCAACATCAGGATGCTCTTCTTGTACTACTTTTACTCCTTCTGGAGCAGCTACGATACACATTAATTTAATTTGTTTCGCACCGCGTTTTTTCAGAGAGTTAATTGCTTCAGCTGCAGAACCACCTGTTGCTAGCATCGGATCTAGTACGATAAAGTCACGCTCTTCTACATCCGTTGGAAGTTTCACATAGTATTCTACCGGTTGCAATGTTTCAGGGTCACGGTATAAACCAACGTGTCCTACTTTTGCTGCTGGAATTAATTTCAGAATTCCATCAACCATTCCTAAACCTGCACGTAAAATCGGAATTAAACCAAGTTTTTTACCAGCGATCACTTTTGTTGTCGCTTTACTTACAGGCGTTTCAATTTCAATGTCTTTAAGTGGAAGGTCGCGAGTAATTTCGAAAGCCATTAAGCTTGCTACTTCGTCCACTAATTCACGAAAATCTTTCGTACCTGTATTCTTATCGCGAATATATGTAATCTTATGTTGAATTAACGGGTGATCAAATACATACAGTTTTCCCATGTGAATCTCTCCTTTAGATGATATTCATGCGTTTGCACGCTTTTTTACACTATTTACGATTGTAAAGAAAACGCTACTAATATTCAAGGGCAAATTTGGCAAAATCATGATTTTACGATGAATCTATCTAGTATCTTTACCAATAATGGGAGCTGTATCCTTCATTATATCGCCAAAATTTATTCATCATTTGTATACATACTTTAAAAACAATATATGTCCTCAAAAAAAACTGCTAAAACAAGTACGTTTCAGCAGTCTTTTTCAATCTATTATAGATCTGTATACATTGGGAATTTGCTCGTTAACGCTTCTACACGCTTACGTGCTTCTTCTAATGCAGCTTCATTTTCATGATTTTTTAATGTATAAGCAATAAGTGCAGCAATTTCATCCATGTCTTCTAAACCGAAACCACGAGATGTTACAGCTGCCGTACCGATACGTACGCCACTTGTTACAAATGGGCTTGCTGTTTCAAATGGGATTGTATTTTTGTTCACTGTAATACCAACTTCATCTAATACGTGCTCCGCTACTTTACCTGTGATTTCTAAATTACGAACATCAATCAAGATTAAGTGATTGTCTGTTCCACCAGAAACAAGTGTAAGTCCTTCTTTTTGAAGGCCTTCAGCTAAGCGGTTCGCATTATTAATGATATTTTGTGCATATGTTTTAAAGTCATCTTGAAGCACCTCACCAAATGCAACAGCTTTTGCAGCGATTACATGCATAAGTGGGCCACCTTGAATACCAGGGAAGATTGATTTATCAATTTGTTTTGCAAATTGCTCTTCACATAAAATCATACCACCACGCGGGCCACGTAATGTTTTATGTGTTGTTGTTGTAACGAAATGTGCATGTGGTACTGGGTTTGGATGTAAACCAGCAGCTACTAAACCAGCGATATGTGCCATATCAACCATTAAGTATGCGCCCACTTCATCTGCAATCTCACGGAATCGTTTGAAATCGATAACACGAGGGTATGCACTTGCACCTGCTACGATTAATTTTGGTTTATGTTCTTTCGCTTTTGCTAATACATCATCGTAATTAATACGGTGAGAGTCAGCATCCACGCCATATTCTACGAAATTATATTGTACTCCACTGAAGTTAACAGGGCTTCCGTGTGTTAAGTGACCACCATGAGATAAATTCATACCAAGTACTGTATCGCCTTGCTCTAGAATTGTGAAATATACTGCCATGTTCGCTTGTGCACCAGAATGTGGTTGAACATTTACGTGCTCTGCACCGAAAATTTCTTTTACGCGATCACGTGCGATATCTTCTACTACGTCTACGTGTTCACAACCACCGTAGTAACGTTTTCCAGGATATCCTTCAGCATACTTATTCGTTAAAACAGAACCTTGCGCCTCCATTACTGCTTCACTTACGAAGTTCTCCGAAGCGATTAACTCAATCTTTGAACGCTGTCTTCCTAGTTCTGCCTCAATTGCAGCAAATACCTTTTCATCTTGACGTTTTAAATGATCCACCAAAATCCCCCTTTTCTGAACGAATTACATCAATTCCCAACAGTTTTTTCTTATTTATTCAGAAAAAACGAAAATTCAGGTTGTAATTCTTTCGAACCTTCATGTTTTCAACTACATTCTAACATGACTTTCTATATCATAAAAGAAAAAAAAGACCGAAAATCGGTCTTTTCTTTCTTCTATTATAAAGTCAGACAACATACCTTTTATCCTATGATGAAAAGCTGCTATATGACTTCCTCATTTTTCGCATTTAACGGCAAGTAATCGTTTCTTCCTCCGCTGCATAAACAGCACGTGCTCCACCTATTAGTTTTCCACGTGTTTTCGCCATCGTTACATGTGCATTTCCAATTTCCTTCACACTTGTACGAACTGGAACAGCTACATGCTTTAAATGCATACCAATAAATGTATCACCAATATCCATTCCAGCATCCGCTTTAATAAATTCAACTACTACCGGATCTTTCAAATTGTGATACGCATATGTCCCCAATGCACCACCTGCTGATCTAACAGGCGTAACTGTTACAATTTCAAATTGATATTTTATCGCTACTTCTCTCTCAACTACTAAAGCACGGTTTAAATGCTCGCAACATTGGAACGCTAACGCAATACCTGTTTGCTCTTGAAATTGTTTTAACTCAGAAAAAATCGCCTCTGCTACTTCCATCGTTCCTGATGTTCCAATTCTTTCTCCTAGCACTTCGCTCGTGCTACACCCCACTACAAAAATTTGACCACTTTGCAATGAAGCTTGTTCTTGGAAATCAGAAAGCGATATTTGTAGCTGTTCTCTTACCTTTACGATTTCTGTCATTACGCCTCTTCCTTTCACAGGTTGGTTCACCAAATTATATTTCACACTACTGATAGTTAGAATCTATTACTTTGTTTCGTATGTTTTAATTTTTCCTACGCGGTTTTCGTGACGGCCACCTTCATAGTCAGTTGTTAACCAAATTTTTGCGATATCACGCGCTAGACCAGCACCAATTACACGCTCGCCCATTGCTAGCATGTTAGTGTCATTATGCTCTCTCGTTGCTTTCGCACTGAAAGTATCATGAACTAACGCACAACGAATACCGTTTACTTTGTTTGCCGCGATTGACATACCGATGCCTGTCCCACAAACTAAAATACCACGATCCACTTCACCATTTGCTACCATTTCCGCTGCTGGAAATGCAAAATCAGGGTAATCAACTGAACCAGCTTCACATTCACAACCTAAATCAATATATTCAATATTTAATTCTTCTAATAAACTTACAAGTTCTTTACGGATATTCATACCGCCGTGATCAGATGCTATTACTACTTTCATTTTTACCCCTCCAAAGTTTCAATCAATTATCTTCATTTCACATTCGCTACCTCAATAGGACGAAGTGATCTCCAATATCGTATTATACACGAAACATCAACCTTCTGAATGTTTTTTCAGTAAAGTTTGTACAAGTTTTTCCATCTCATCTAACGTTTCTTTATAAATAGAAAGCGATCCTCCAAAAGGATCTGAAATGTCTTTACCTATACCTTCAGTTAGTCCATATAATGTATTCAACTTCTTTTCAACACTCGGATAGTGACCAAGTACAATTTGCTTATGATTTTCCGTCATCGTTACGACAATATCAGCCCAATCAAGCAAAGCTTCATTTACCTGCTGCGCGGCATGATCGATTGAAATTCCTTTTTCAGCTAAAGCTTCCTTCGCATATATCGATGCATCGCTTCCAGGATAGGCGAAAACACCAGCAGATTGCACTTCAAACTTATCTCCTCCATGATGACGAAGTAACGCCTCAGCCATCGGACTACGACATGTATTGCCAGTGCAAACAAATAACACTCGTTTCATCCAAACCCACCCCTTATATTGTATCTTTTCCCTTTAATAATAGCTTACATTAGGATGGAACAAAAGAAATGTGAATATACAAAAGGCGCATTTTTCTAAGAAAAATGCGCCTATCCACATATATGTGAAACCCTATTTCCAAGTGCCTAGAGTATTTTAACATACCTACTAAACATACAACAAAAAATAAGGAATCCATTTCATATGAAACGGATTCCTTTTATACAACAATTATTTCATTGTAACTTTCATTACTTCTGTTGAACCTTTTGTAGCTGTTACACCTACAGTTGTCTTAATAGACTCAGCTGCATCTGTGTTTGTAATAACGATTGGAGTAATCGTGCTTTTCGCTTTTTCACGGATTAATTCTAAGTCGAATGAGATTAATTTATCTCCAGCTTTTACAGCTTGTCCTTCAGAAACGTGAGCTTCGAAACCTTCACCTTCCATTTTTACAGTTTCTAATCCAACGTGGATTAAAATTTCTGTACCGTTTTTCGCTTTAATTCCGATAGCATGTTTCGTGTGGAATAATTGTACGATTTCACCATCAACTGGAGATACAACTACACCTTCAGTAGGATCGATTGCAACACCGTCACCCATCATACGACCAGCGAATACTGGATCTGGTACTTCTTCAATATTTTTCACTGCTCCAGTTAATGGAGCTACAATTGTTTCTTCATTTGTTTTTGAACCAAGACCGAATAATTTTTTAAACATAGGATAGTCCTCCTTATAATTTACCTAAAAGTTTATAGGGCAATCCCTAGTAAAGCTCGGGATACATGTAAGACTTCATACTTCGAATATTATACTGTAAAAACGCTTTCGAAATAAATTACGTCATTACTAATAGACTCTTATTGTAGCGCTTCACAAAATTCCAGTCAATTCTGATTGTCTGAATAACAATAAGAAGTTAACTTCTACTTATATTTTCTCTTTTTTCGCCCAACTTGTCTAGAGGTCTTTACTACATTTTATTTTTTGTCGTTAATTTGTAAAATTTAATTCAAACTTTTTTCGAAATTCACTTGACTAAAGTAAGTAACTATTTTATTATTACTTACATAAGGTAAGTTAATAAACTTTCAGGAGGTTTTCAAAAATGATGGATTTCGGTCTTCTTATTATTCGTCTTATTATAGGAATTACATTCATGGGTCATGGTGCTCAAAAATTATTCGGTTGGTTCGGTGGTTATGGCTTAAAAGGAACAGGCGGTTGGATGGAATCAATCGGTTTACGCCCTGGTGTATTTATGGCATTTATGGCTGGTGCAACTGAATTACTAGGTGGTTTCTTATTCGCATCAGGTATTTTCACTGTAATTGGTTCATTATTTATCGTTGGAACAATGTTAATGGCAATCTTCACTGTTCACGGAAAAAATGGTTACTGGGTAACACAAGACGGATTTGAATATAATTTAATGTTAATCGCTGTCGCTGTTGGTGTCGCTTTAATCGGGCCTGGCGCATACGTTTTACTTTAATATTTATCTCAATTTCAAGATGTTTACTTAAAAAGAGATTACTTCAGTATAATTGAGGTAATCTCTTTTTTACATCATTAAAAAAATATTATTTCCAGCAGGAGTTTCCCACTAACATCTTGTAAACAAACAATAAGTCGTCATATTCAGAAGGGAGATTTTAAACATGTTATCAATTAATCCAAATGAACAAACGGAAAAAGAGAATTACAAATTATTAACGGGCAGCATTATTCCACGTCCCGTCGCATTCGTTACTTCTATAACAAAAGACGGTGTATTAAATGGAGCGCCTTATAGTTATTTCAATATTGTTGCTGCTAATCCACCACTTATTTCAGTTTCTGTACAACGAAAAGCAGGAACACCGAAAGATACTTCCCGAAACGCAATGGAACAAGGAGAGTTTGTTGTACATATTTCTGACGAATCTTACATAGAAGCGATTAATGAAACAGCAGCTAACCTTCCGCCAAACGAGAGTGAAATCGAACTAGCAAAACTAACACCAATTAAAAGTGACGTCATCTCTGTTCCAGGTGTGAAAGAAGCGAACATTCGAATGGAATGCGTACTAGAACGCGCAATCCCTCTTGGCGGAACGGAAGACTCACCAGCTTGCGATCTACTAATCGGACGCATCGTTCGTTTCCACGTCGCAGAACACCTATACGAAAAAGGCCGCATTCACGCAGAAGGACTAAAACCAGTAAGCCGTCTAGCAGGACACAACTACGCAAAACTAGGAGAACAATTTGAATTAGTGCGGCCAGTTTAAAAGCAGAAGCGGCTCGCTCAGAATGGGAGGGGGATGGAGCTTCTGACGTAGAGGCGCTTTTTGCCTCGTAGGAAGACGCGAAGCCACCGACCATTCTAGCCGCTGGAGCTGGATATATTTTAAAGCGAAGGTAACTTAATTACTTCCATCAATCAATGATAAAATCCCCCGCTAAGAAGCGGGGGATTTTATTTTTATAATTCTTCCTTCTTTTCCTCTAAAGTAGGCAATTTCTCTTTTTTCGGTTTCCCAAGCTTAATTACTAAGAAATATAGGGAAAGCAATGTAATAAGAAAAACAATTAAAAAAGGGTATGGAGAATAAAAAGTACGCGCTGCCTCAGTCTTTCCGGCAACAAACTTCAATGACTCAATATCTAAAAACTCAGCAAACATTTGTACACCGAGCATACTAAACCAAAAAACAAAAAAACTAATAATAATACCAAAAACTTGCTTCAATCTCGTCATTCATCTCATCCTTTCTATATCTGTAATTTTTAGTGCAATAAATATAGTACAAACAAAATATGCACAGAAAGGAACCATCTCACCATTCACGAATTAACTTAATCCAACCTAACATCGAAATTTGCAAAATAATACCCCAAATTATAAGTCTTCTTAGCCACCGAGGAAAGAAGGTTAAAAACTTAACATACCATTCCAATAGCGTGTTCATAATTCCCTCCTACATAAAATTATATAGGAAAAAGGATATATAATCCAAATCCAACCAGAATGATACCACCTACTATCTCACCATATGTACCGAGTATACCTTTCGCATGTCTACCAATTAATAAACCAAACCACGCTAATAACATGCTAATAAATCCAAAAAGTAATATTGTAATAATCGTCTGTGCTCCGTAAATACCAAGACTAAGGCCTACCGAAAAGCTATCTATACTGACGCCAAATGCAAATACAAATAAACTAATTCCAATAGGAGCTGTTCTAGTCTCTTCGTTTTCTAAAATAGACGAATATACGATATAAAACCCTAGACCAATTAATAAAATAGCACCTGCAAAATGTGCAATTTCCCCATACTTCTCTGATAAAAAACGACCTAATACCATTCCTATAAATGGCATGATTATATGAAAAATCCCTATCGTCATACCGATATACAGGATTTGTCTTAACTTTAAGGTCATCATCCCCATACCAAGACTCACCGAGAACGCATCCATCCCTAAGGCGAATGCCATAATTATTAAAGGTATTAGCTGTTCAAACGTCATTCATGTCCCTCCTCGGACGTGCTACTTCAAAATATGCTTATCCGAGGAGAAATATTCTGTTTGCTAATCGTACATTATCATTCAGTAATAATATGATGTCCTGCTGCTTTTGTTAAGCGATTCATTATTGCATTCCCTATTCCGTCATTCGGGAACGACTCACTAAAAATAACATCCACTTCACTTGCATCGAACGTTCTAAGTACATCATATAATTTGGTCGCAACACTAGCTAAATCACTTCGCATACCACAAGATAATACGACATCTGCACTATATACATGCTGATATTCTTCTGTCGTTAATACACCTACTTTAAATCCTTCATCCTTCTTCTTATCCACAAGACGCTGAATAAACTCACGTGATCCTTCAACAATACTAAGTGGCGCTTTCGGTGCATAATGTGTATATTTCATTCCAGGTGATTTCGGTTTTTCCTTCTCGTCCTTTAAAGCTGGATCTAAAGAAACAGTACCTATTACTGCTTCCAATTGTTCTTTCGTAATCCCGCCTGGACGTAAAATTGTTGGAATCTCACTTGTACAATCGATTACAGTTGATTCAACGCCTACTCCCGTTGCCCCACCATCAACAATACCTGCAATCTTTCCATTTAAATCTTCATATACGTGAGAAGCTAACGTTGGGCTTGGACGCCCTGAACGATTCGCACTCGGTGCTGCAACCGGTACATTCGCCTCCTCAATAAGAGCGAGCGCTACTGGATGATCCGGCATTCTTACTCCAACCGTATTAAGACCTGCCGTCACCTTCTCAGAAATACCTTCTTTTCTTGGCAAAATAATCGTTAATGGTCCTGGCCAAAAGTGTTCCATTAACTTCTCCGCAACCGGCGGAATTTCATTTACAATCCCATCTAACTGAGATTTTGTACCTATGTGAACAATAAGTGGATTATCACTTGGTCTCCCTTTTGCTTCAAAAATTTTCGCAATTGCTTCATCATTCATCGCGTTTGCACCTAGCCCATATACCGTTTCCGTAGGGAAGGCAACCGCTTCGTTTTCTCTTAATAGTCTTGCTGCTTCTTGTAACTGTGGATAATATTTTTTTCTTTCCACAACATTATCCACAACCCACATATTTGTGTGCATTTTTTTCCACGTCCTTTTCTACCCTGAAATACTTGTCTATTTTTAGTTTACTATGAGATTTATCCAAAAGACAAACAAGGTTTATCCACAAAATGTGGATAAACCTAATTAATCCGTGGATAACTTTGTGAATAGCTGACAATTTAGTATTATTGCATTTGGCTCTTTTATATTTTTACAAAAGTGTTCTAGCTGTCGAATTCCCTCTGGCACTTTCTCTCTCTCTATAGTGACAAAGTCAAAAAACTGAAAGATTGTTATAGATTGTGGATGATTTGTTAGTAAGTACAATTGTCGAATATTTTTTTCTTTCATATACTGCAAAAACATTTCGAAAAAATATAAGAAAGTCTGTTTATCCACATGAGGTGTGAATAAACAAGAACGAATAAGTGCATTTTCTTCACTTTGTTCATATCCAATTACAGCTCGTATTTCTTCCGCCTCTTCCAAAATCATAAATTGTGCGTATAACTCATTTATTTTATCATCTTTTTTATTAGCTTGTCCGAAAAAAGAATGTAATCTTTCTACATCCTCTTTCGTAGCAAAATACACTTTCTTCATAATAAATCCCTCCTCATCTTTATATATGAGAAGAGACTTGTTAATAGTACTATTTAGAAAATAAAGATGTAAAAGCTTCTACAATAAATAATTTAACTTCTGGCTTTTTTTCTTCCTCTTCTACTTGTACATACTCATTTTGTTTTTCTTGCTTTTTCTCCACAGGATTCTCTACTTTTTCCACTGTTTTTGTTTCTTCTTTACTTACAGGCTGTTCTTCTACTTTTATTTCATTTTTTACTACTTTCTTTTCAGAAGCTGTTACCTTTTTTGCTACTTCCTGTTTTACAACTTTCTTTTCCTTCACCTTATCCTCTTCTATCTTTGGTGAATCGACTATATCCCCTTCAGCTTGTTCCACTTGATCTTCTTCAGGAGATTCAGCCTTCACAACATGCTCTTCTTTTCTTACAGCTGTACCACTTGAAAAATCTAAGAAACACATTGGAGGAA
Organism: Bacillus sp. FDAARGOS_235; assembly: GCF_002073415.2. Lineage (NCBI taxonomy): Bacteria > Bacillati > Bacillota > Bacilli > Caryophanales > Bacillaceae > Bacillus > Bacillus sp. FDAARGOS_235. The sequence goes on along the minus strand of NZ_CP020437.2, from coordinate 3,099,848 downwards.
ATAACACACACCACCAATTCGCCCCTTCACCTTTTCCAATTGTAATGAGTACCGCTTCATATTCTCCTGCTGGATAAATAAAATTCCCATATACCTTTGTAGGAAACTTTACATTCTTACCAAATTTCACTTGGAATGACTCTGTACTGCCTTCCTTTTTTAGCGTGTTTTTCACTGTTTTTTCGATTTCTGGAATATGACTTTGAATTACCTTTCGCGCCTCTTCAAATGACGTTAAATCTGCTACCCATCCATCAATTTGCGCTTTTACTTCATCGCGTACTTTACGCTTTAACGCCTGATCTTTATCTGAATCACTATTTGCTAAAATTCTTAATCGAACGGCCTCTTTCGGAATAACAGAAGGCCCTTTCGCATCAGCTTTCATATATCCAAACTGCACAAGTAACTGTGCACCAATTAATAATAGAAGAAGATAAGCAATAACTTGTTTTTTCATTTCCTCCACCGTCCCCTCTACAAACAGTGTGGACAGACTTTCATCTTTCTAAACTATTAAATTCAAAATCTATATGAATTTTCCCCACAAAAAAAATAGAGTAAGGTGTGAACCTTACTCCATCTCTGCAAATACCATACGATCTTTTCCGTTAATATCAAAAACAACTTCAACATGAGCATGCGGAAAGGCTTGTTGTAACAATTCCTTTACATCCTCACCTTGCCCTACTCCAATTTCAAATGCCACAATTGCTTTCTTCTGCAACACGTTCGGCAATTCTTCCATAAAACGGCGATAGAAATCTAATCCATCTTCACCGCCAACAAGTGCTCTCTTTGGTTCATGCTCTTTCACAACAGGAGAAAGACCACGCCAATCCTCTTCTGGTATATATGGAGGGTTTGAAACGACAACATCTAACTTTTGATCTATTTTATAAAATGGTGACAATAAATCACCGTGATAGAACGTTACTTCTGCACCCAAAGATTTTGCATTTTCTTTTGCAACTTCAATCGATTCTCTTGCAATATCTACCGTATACACATGAAGATTTTTATTTTCTAAAGCGAGTGTAATAGAAATTGCTCCACTACCTGTACCAATATCCGCTACATGAAGTTTCTCATTACCAAAGTGACGCTCAATTCGCTCTAGCACTCCTACTATAAGCTCTTCCGTTTCAGGCCTTGGTATTAATACCTCTTCATTCACAAAAAACGAGCGTCCATAAAACATTTCATAACCGAGCATATATTGGATTGGAATACCTTTCACGTGCTTGTGGATAAATTCTACAAAACTTTTCTCTTGTTCCGCGGTTATCTCTTCACGCATATTCATGAGCATTCCTGTTCTGTTCGTCTTTAATACATGACAAAGGACAAGTTCTCCCGCATTTTCATCTCGTCCATTTTCCTGTAAAAAAGAAGAAGCCCATTTCAGGGCTTCATAGACACGCATTACTCAGCTGCCTCCATCTTTTGCGCCTGATCTTCCATCACTAAGGCATTGATGAAATCATCTAACTTACCTTGTAGGATTTGATCTAGCTTTTGAATCGTTAAGCCGATTCGATGGTCAGTTACACGGTTTTGCGGGAAGTTATACGTACGAATACGCTCTGAACGGTCTCCCGTACCAACAGCTTGTTTACGATTTTGATCGTACTCAGCTTGCGCTTCTTGTCTGAATTTATCATAAACACGTGCACGTAATACTTTCATTGCTTTTTCTTTATTCTTAATCTGTGATTTCTCATCCTGACAAGATACAACTACACCAGTCGGTAAATGCGTTAAACGTACCGCTGACATCGTTGTATTAACGCTCTGTCCACCAGGACCACTAGAAGCAAATGTATCAACACGAACATCTTTTTCATGAATAGTAATTTCTACTTCTTCTGCCTCTGGTAATACAGCTACAGTTGCTGTAGATGTATGAATACGTCCACCAGATTCCGTTTCAGGAACACGTTGTACACGGTGAGCACCATTCTCGAATTTCAGCTTCGCGAAAGCACCTTTACCGTTAATCATAAAGATAATCTCTTTATATCCACCTAACTCTGTATAGCTCGCTTCGATAATTTCAGTTTTCCAACCTTGCACCTCAGCATAACGGCTATACATACGATATAAATCACCCGCAAATAAAGCTGCCTCATCACCACCAGCAGCACCACGAACCTCCACGATAACGTTTTTATCATCATTAGGGTCTTTTGGAACAAGTAAAATTTTCAGACGTTCTGATAATGTTTTCTCTTGTCCTTCTAATTCAGAGACTTCTTCCTTAACCATTTCACGCATATCAGCGTCTAACTTATCTTCTAACATTGCTTTTGCATCTCGTAATTGCTCACGAACATCTTTATACTCACGGTACACCTCTACCGTTTCTTGCATATCAGATTGTTCTTTTGAATACTCACGAAGCTTATTTGTATCGCTAATAACCTCTGGGTCACTTAACAATTCATTTAACTTCTCATAACGATCTTCTACAGCTTGCAAACGATCTAACACATCATTCACCTCTACATCCTAGTATCTAATACAAATAGTATATGGTACTTACTCAAAAAAACGCAAATTATATTTAAAAGCGCAAGCGGCTTGCACCACTCATTCTCTCTATTTTGAAAAAAACCCGCCCTACAAAGCGAGTTTTACTTATTTTTGTTTGCAGGAACTGCATGACAATGACGACAACGTGGTTCGTACGATTCTGAAGCTCCAACTAAAATAATCGGATCATTAAATGCCGCCGGCTCTCCATCAATTAATCGTTGTGTACGACTTGCCGGAGATCCACATGTAGAACATACTGCTTGCAGTTTTGTTACGTGTTCAGCAATCGCCATCAGCTGAGGAACTTGTCCAAATGGTAGACCACGGAAATCTTGGTCTAAACCAGCTACAATGACACGATAGCCACGATTTGCCAATACTTGCACCACTTCCACAATGTCCCCATCAAAAAATTGCACCTCATCGATTGCAATAACATCCAACTCTTCTGTAATATGTTCAAATATATCCTTTGAAGCTGAAACAGGAACTGCTTTTACCTTTAATCCGTTATGTGATACAACATCTTCTTCACTATAACGATTATCAATACATGGTTTAAATACAATTGCATGTTGTTTCGCAAATTGCGTGCGGCGCACACGGCGGATTAGCTCTTCTGATTTACCAGAAAACATACTACCGCAAATCACTTCAATCCAGCCATTTTGATTTATTAAGTACATGAAGCTCTCCTTTCATCTACTTTTTAGTTAAAAGTAGGGTAAAGGTATAATATTTTCGCAAAAAAAACAGACAAGCGAATACATACACTTGCCTGTTTTATGTTTTTATTACTTGATACCGTATTTCTTATTGAAGCGATCAACGCGTCCGTCTGCAGTAGCAAACTTCTGACGTCCAGTGTAGAATGGGTGAGAATCAGAACTGATCTCAACTTTTAGTAATGGATAAGTGTTACCATCTTCCCACTCAACAGTTTCGCTAGAGCCTTTAGTAGACCCGCTTAAGAATTTGAAGCCTGTGTTTGTGTCCATGAATACAACTTTCTTGTAATCTGGGTGAATTCCTGCTTTCATTCTTTTCATCTCCTTCCGCCCTGAATCATTTTCGAAACAGAGTTTTTCATCTTCAGCTGCATACACAACTATATTGATGAAACACATATGATGAAATTATAACAAGGCTAACTTCATTTTGCAACTACCTGTTTTTGTCTTTTTAAATTAAAAGTGGAGACGGCTCGTTCAGCTCTGACTAGCTAAGGTTCTCTCGCACAAAAGGTGCTCTTTACCTTTAGTGCGGGAGGTTCTTAGACACGAAGAGCTAGCCGTCGGAACTAGATACAATTTAAAAGCATAAGCGGCTCGTTCAGAATCCAGGACACTTCAAACTCTCGACCTTGAAGCGCCTTTTGCTTCGAGAGAGTGAAATGACCGGAGATTCTAGCCGCTGGAGCTGGATATTATCTTAAAGTGGAGGTGGCTTGCTTAGCTCTGGCTAAGGTTCTTTCGCCCTAAAGGTGCTTTTTACCTTTCGGGCGGAAGGTTCTTAGATGCGAAGAGCTAGCCGCCCGAACTGGATACAATTTAAAAGCGCAAGCGGCTCGTTCAGCTCTGACTGGCTAAGGTTCTCCCACTTACTTCTCCCTTTAACATCACCTAAAAAACATAAAAAAACTCGCTTACTACGAAATAAGCGAGTCCCAATCTTTTCCCTTTACTTAGTTGTTACATACCTTTTCGAGTCTGCAACAATGTTTTGTAAAAATTCTTCATTTGTCTTTGTTTGACGAAGTTTACGTAAGAAACCTTCAACGAAGTCTGGTGTATCACGCATTGTTTTACGAATACCCCACAACTTGTCTAAATGCTCTTTCGGAATTAATAGATCTTCTTTACGCGTACCAGAGCGACGAATATCAATCGCTGGGAAGATACGACGCTCAGCTAATGAGCGATCTAAGTGAAGTTCCATATTTCCAGTTCCTTTAAATTCCTCGTAAATTACATCGTCCATACGAGACCCTGTATCAACGAGCGCTGTTGCTAAAATCGTTAAGCTACCGCCCTCTTCAATATTACGCGCAGCCCCAAAGAAACGCTTCGGTCTATGGAAAGCCGCTGGGTCGATACCACCCGATAATGTTCTACCACTTGGCGGAATAACGAGGTTGTAAGCTCGCGCTAAACGGGTAATACTATCCATTAAAATGATAACGTCTTTTTTGTGCTCTACAAGACGCATTGCACGTTCTAACACAAGTTCAGCTACTTTAATATGATTTTCTGGTACTTCATCAAAAGTAGAACTTACAACATCGCCCTTAACAGAACGTTCAATGTCTGTTACTTCCTCTGGACGCTCATCAATTAGAAGCACAATTAATTCTGCTTCTGGATGATTTGTTGTAACACTGTGTGCAATTTCTTTTAATAGACTTGTTTTACCCGCCTTTGGAGGCGCAACAATTAAACCACGTTGTCCAAATCCAACTGGTGCGATTAAATCCATGATGCGTGTCGGTAACTTTTTCGGTTCCGTTTCCAATTTCATTTGGCGATCTGGGTATAATGGTGTTAATGCAGGGAAATGCACACGCTCTTTGGCTGACTCTGGATCATCTCCGTTTACAGCTTCAACTTGTAATAATCCAAAATAGCGTTCATTTTCTTTCGGAGGTCGTACTTTACCAGAAACCTTATCTCCATTACGTAAATCGAAACGACGAATTTGCGAAGCTGAGATATAAATATCTTCTGAGCTTGGAGAATAGTTGATAGGACGTAGGAATCCAAATCCTTCTGATTGAATAATTTCTAATACGCCTTCCATGAAAAAGAAACCTTCTTTTTCTGCTCGAGCTTTTAAAATGGCGAAGATTAATTCTTTTTTCGTTAATTTGCTATAATACGAAATCTTAAATTCTTTCGCAAGCTCGTATAACTCTTTTAATTTCATGTTTTCTAATGCTGCAATTGACAAATTCATTCAGACACCACACTTTAACGTTATTCTCTTTTCACATGGGTAAAGGGAAAAAATACGGAAGGCAAATAATTAATAATGAAAGGCAATAAGTTCAAGTAGGGTAATATTCACTATTGTAACCCTTTTATCTAGTTTTAATCAATACGTTGGGACACAAATACAATAAGCGAAGACAAGAAAATTTGTCTTCGCTTATTATTTAATCTAGTTTTAACAACTAGAATGGTCGGTAGCTTTGCTTCTTCCATTCTGAACGAGCCGCTTGCACTTTTTATTTAATAACCAAGTTCGGTTTTTTATTTAAACTATGGCGTCCGTCTACGAAACGTACTGTACCTGATTTTGCACGCATAACAAGAGATTGTGTTGTTCCAACGCTACCTTTAAATTGAACGCCTCGTAGCAATTCTCCGTCTGTTACACCTGTTGCTGCAAAGATTGCATCGTCACCCTTTACTAAGTCTTCCATACGAAGGATACGATTTATATCTTCAATACCCATTTTTTTACAACGAGCTAATTCAGCTTCATTTTGAGGAAGAAGCTTTCCGTGGATTTCTCCACCTAAACATTTTAATGCGACAGCTGCTAATACTCCTTCAGGAGCCCCACCAGAACCGAATAAAATATCTACACCTGTACGGTCAAATGCTGTATTGATTGCTCCAGCTACATCTCCATCGTTAATCAATTTAATACGAGCACCAGCTTTACGAATTTCTTCGATAATTGCTTGATGACGTGGACGGTTTAAAACTGTTGCTACAACATCTTCAATATCCTTGTTTTTTGCTTTCGCAACTGCACGTAAGTTATCAATAATAGGTGCATCAATATCAACGGCTCCAACTGCTTCTGGACCAACCGCGATTTTATCCATGTACATGTCAGGAGCATGTAACAAATTACCATGATCTGCAATTGCAATAACGGCAAGTGCATTCCATCCGCCAGCTGCTACAATGTTTGTCCCTTCTAAAGGATCAACTGCAACGTCTACGCGCGGGCCATACCCTGTACCTAATTTCTCTCCGATATACAGCATTGGCGCTTCATCCATCTCACCTTCACCAATTACAACTGTACCTTTCATCGGAATTGTATCAAATACATCACGCATAGCAGACGTTGCTGCACCGTCTGCTTCATCCTTTTTCCCGCGTCCCATCCAACGCGCTGATGATAATGCTGCAGCCTCTGTTACACGTACTAACTCCATAGATAAACTTCTTTCCACGATAATCCCTCTCCTTTAAGCCTTTATACTTCTGCCGTATTTTGTGAACTTTATTTTTCTATAAAGTGTACTTCCGCAAATAGTGATACTTCGCTCCCCACTTGCGGAAGTATCACTTATGCGTTCTTCATCTCTTCAATTTCTTGCTCTGTCATTTGTTCTCGCCAAATGTTTGCACCAAGCCCTTTAAGCTTGTCTACTATATTTTCATAACCTCGATCAATATGCTCAAGTCCGGTTACTTCTGTAATTCCATCCGCCATTAATCCTGCAATAACAAGCGAAGCCCCAGCTCGTAAGTCACTCGCCTTTACTTTTGCACCTTGTAATAAAACAGGACCAGTTACAATTGCCGAACGACCTTCTACTTTAATTTGTGCATTCATACGACGTAATTCATCAATATGTTTGAAACGAGCACCGTAAATTGTATCCGTTACAACTCCCGTCCCGTGCGCCTTTGTTAAAAGCGTCGTAAACGGCTGTTGTAAATCTGTTGCGAAACCTGGATATACAAGCGTTTTTATATCAACTACTTTTAACCTTCTATTACCGTTCACTGTAATTTGATCATCGTTCGTTTCAACTTGAACACCAGCTTCTCTTAGCTTTGCAGTAACTGACTCTAAATGCTGAGGAATAACATTATCAACTGTTACTTCTCCTCCTGATGCCGCTCCTAAAATCATATACGTACCAGCCTCAATACGATCTGGAATGATAGTATGGTGACAACCATGCAGTGAGTCCACACCATCAATTCGGATTACATCTGTACCAGCACCTTTAATGCGTGCTCCCATGCTTGTTAACAATGTAGCTACATCAATAATCTCGGGTTCTTTCGCTGCATTTTCAATAACAGTTCTACCTTTTGCTCGGACAGCTGCTAGCATAATATTAATCGTAGCCCCTACACTAACAACGTCTAAATAAATACGCGCCCCGCGCAATTCATCTGCTCTTAAATAGATAGCACCTTGTTCATTCGTAACATGTGCACCTAACGCTTCAAACCCTTTAATATGCTGATCAATCGGCCTCGGTCCTAAATGACATCCACCTGGAAGCCCAATAACAGCTTTTTTAAAACGACCAAGCATCGCACCCATTAAATAATAAGAAGCACGCAACTTTTTCACTTTTCCATTTGGTAAAGGCATCGCAACCATGTTAGAAGGATCGACTACCATCTCTTCCTCCTGCCCATATGTTACTTTCCCTCCAATTTCCTCTAGTAAGTCTCCTAACATTTTCACGTCCGAAATATTAGGAACTCCACCAATGGTTACTGGAGTATCTGCTAAAATTGTCGCTGGAATTAGTGCAACAGCGCTGTTTTTCGCACCACTCACTCGAATTGTTCCATTTAAAGCTCTTCCGCCTTCAATTAGCAATTTTTCCATATTGAGCTCCCTTCTTGTGAATGTATTTACCTTCTAAATTCTTTATAAAAAGAATTAGAAGATTCCCCTTAAGAATCTCAATCACTCTTTCCATCCCAAAACTCAATAAATAGGAAACCATTATCTCCATTTCTCCTATATTCCGAATAGATAAAGATTAACTATTCATCGAGCAAAATTTATCAATTTAGATACGTTATCACATTTATTAATAGGACTATGCACATTATTTTCTATTTCAAAAACGAAATGATAAAAATCTTTAGACTTGTTCACGCTTTCATTATACAACGAAAGGAAACCGTCTAAAAGACTAGACGGTTTCCAAAACGGAATTTTATTCTTACGCTTTACCGTTAGAACCGAATTCGCGAATTTTACCAGCAACAGTTGCTTTGATAGCTTCGCGGCCAGGTCCAATATATTTACGAGGATCGTAAACTTCTTGATCTTTGTTTAATGCTTCACGAACAGCTTTTGTAAACTCAATTTGGTTCTCAGTGTTTACGTTAATTTTTGAAGTACCTAAAGAAATAGCTTTTACGATATCAGCAGTTGGGATACCAGTACCACCGTGTAATACTAAAGGTACGCCAGTGAAGTCGCGAACTTGCTCCATTTCTGCGAATCCTAAGTTAGGCTCACCTTTGTAAGGACCGTGTACAGAACCTAAAGCTGGAGCTAGGCAGTCGATGCCAGTTGCTTCAACAAGGTGCTTACACTCTGCAGGATCAGCGTAAATTACGCCTTCAGCGATGATATCATCTTCTTGTCCGCCAACTGTTCCAAGCTCAGCTTCAACAGATACGTTACGAGCGTGTGCGTATTCTACCACTTTTTTAGTAGTTTCAACGTTTTCTTCGAATGGGTGGTGAGAAGCGTCAATCATTACAGATGTGAAACCTGCATCGATTGCTTCTTTACATTTTTCGAAGCTTGAACCATGGTCAAGGTGAATCGCTACAGGAACAGTAATGTTCATTTCTTCGATTAAAGCTTTAACCATAGCTACAACTGTTTTGAAACCAGTCATATGACGAGCTGCACCCTCAGATACACCTAGGATTACAGGAGATTTTTCTTCTTCCGCAGCAGCTAAGATAGCTTGAGTCCACTCTAAGTTGTTCATGTTGAATTGACCAACTGCGTATTTTCCTTCTAGTGCTTTGTTTAGCATTTCTTTCATAGAAACTAAAGGCATGGTGAATCCTCCTAAAAAACGTTTTTTGTATCCGATAAATTCTTATCGCTGGTAGTATGACCAGAATAAGGTAAAATATGTATATTTACATACCGGACTTTTTTCTACACTCAATAGGATAACAACTTGTACTCAAAAACTCAACTGTATTCACCTGCTCAATAGTCCATGTAAACGCTTTTTTCCATATTTTTTATAAAAAATTCATTTTTTACGCCTCTACAGCAAGCTCATTTCTCACCGCTTGACGAATTTCATCAATATCAAATGGTTTAGCAAAGTGCATTAAAGCTCCTAAATCTTTTGCCTCTTGGATCATATCAAGCTCTCCATAAGCAGTCATTAAAATTACTTTAATACTCTCATCAATTTCTTTTACATGCTTTAAAATCTCTATACCATCCATACCTGGAATTTTCATATCTAACACAACTAAATCTGGATTATCTTTTTTCACGATATCTAAAGCTTGAAATCCATTCGCTGCTTGGAACGTCTGATAACCTTCTTTTTGGAACACTTCATGTAATAACACACGAATGCCATATTGATCATCAACGATTAAAATTTTCCCTTCCATAACTCCCAACCTTTCTGTATAAATACAAGATTTAAAGCTTCTTATATCTTAACGATTTATTTTCGCTATTCTTTGGCAAATTCCTTCCTATTCTTTCTTATTTTACCGTTTCCTTTTTTGTTATGCTACCCTACGATTTCACCTTTCTAAAAAAATACACTATAATGAAAGCCGGCGAACACGTACGAAGGGAGTAACATTATGTTAAAAATTTTTTCGACTCAATTAAGTGGTTATTTCTCCAGAGTTTCTCAAAAAGAGGAAATGAATATAGAAGATAGCGCTCGTCTACTTGCTCAAGCATTAGTTGGCGATGGCTTCATTTATTTACATGGTACAAATGAAATGGATGGTGTCGTTGCTGAAGCACTATTCGGTGCTGAACCAATGCAGCAAGCGAAACGTTTATTTGAAAATGATAAAGAAGCAGAAGTAACTTCTGCAGACCGTGTACTTCTTATTAGCCGTTTTTCAACAGATGAAGAAGCGGTAAGTATTGCAAAAAAACTTCAAGAAGAAGGCCACTCTATCGTTGGAATCTCTGCTATTCAAGAAGGTATTGAATCACTGGAACAATATACAGATGTACATATTGATACAAAGCTGTTAAAAGGTCTTATTCCAGACGATGAAGGTAATCGCTACGGATTCCCAAGTTTAATGATAGCCTTATTTGCTTATCACGGATTGAAATTTACAATTGATGAAATGTTAAACGAATATTAAAAAAAGCGCCCTATTTCAGGCGCTTTTTTATTACTTGCTCTCTTTATTCGTAATAGAAGCACTTACGAAATCATGGAACAATGGTTGTGGACGGTTTGGACGAGATACAAGTTCTGGGTGGAACTGTGCTGCCACGAACCAAGGATGATCTTTTAATTCAATGATTTCAACTAGGCGACCGTCTGGGCTTGTACCAGAGAATACAAATCCTGCTTTTTCCATATCCGGACGGAATTGATTGTTGAACTCATAACGATGACGATGACGCTCATATACAACCGGCTCACTGTAAGCTCTATAAGCATTCGTTTCTTCAGAAAGCTTACATGGGTATAGACCAAGACGAAGTGTACCACCTAAGTCTTCTACATCTTTTTGCTCTGGTAATAAGTCGATGATTGCATAAGGTGTGTCAGGATTAATTTCAGAAGAGTTAGCTCCTTCTAATCCTAATACGTTACGTGCAAATTCGATTGATGCAAGTTGCATACCTAAGCAAATTCCTAAGAATGGAACTTTGTTTTCACGAGCATATTGAATTGCAACGATTTTACCTTCTACACCACGATCTCCAAAACCACCTGGCACAAGAATACCATCTGTGTCACCAACTAATTCTTTTACGTTCTCTGCTGTTACGTGCTCAGCGTTTACCCATTTCACTTCTACATCTGTGTCGAATGAATAACCCGCATGACGAAGTGCTTCTACAACAGAAATATATGCATCTTGAAGCTCTACGTATTTACCAACAAGAGCGATTTTTGTTTTCTTAGAAAGGTTACGTACTTTATCAACTAGCGCAGTCCACTCTGTCATATCTGCAGCTGGATTGTCTAATTTTAAGTGATCGCAAACGATTTGGTCCATGTTTTGCTCTTGAAGAGATAATGGAACCGCGTATAAAGTATCTGCATCGCGTGCTTCGATAACTGCTTTTGTATCGATGTCACAGAATAATGCAAGCTTGTCTTTCATATCTTGAGAAACAGGCAGTTCTGTACGAACAACGATAATATTTGGTTGAATACCTAAGCTACGAAGCTCTTTAACGCTATGTTGCGTTGGTTTTGTTTTCATTTCACCCGCTGCTTTTAAGTACGGGATTAACGTACAATGAATGTACATTACATTGTCACGACCGATGTCGCTCTTAATTTGACGGATTGCTTCTAAGAATGGTAGAGACTCGATATCACCAACAGTTCCACCGATTTCTGTAATAACAACGTCCGCATTTGTTTCGCGACCAGAACGATATACACGTTCTTTAATTTCGTTAGTAATGTGAGGAATAACTTGAACTGTTCCTCCTAGATATTCACCACGACGCTCTTTTTGAAGAACTGAAGAGTAAATTTTACCTGTTGTTACGTTGCTGTATTTGTTTAAGTTGATGTCGATAAAACGTTCATAGTGACCAAGGTCTAAGTCCGTTTCTGCACCATCATCTGTTACGAATACCTCACCGTGTTGGTATGGGCTCATAGTCCCTGGGTCTACGTTAATGTACGGATCAAACTTTTGAATCGTTACGTTTAAACCACGATTTTTTAAAAGTCTTCCAAGAGATGCTGCTGTAATACCTTTACCTAAAGACGATACTACACCGCCTGTTACAAAAATATACTTAGTCATGAAAAAGCTCCCTTCTACCTTGTTGTTATATAATCACCGTTGCAAAGCGCAACGTATGTAGATAACACTGTATCTATCTTATTGTTAGACTCTTTTTGTATTCTAAACAAAAAACAAAAAAGAAAATTGCTCCCCTCATCACAAAAAGTAACAAGTAGGGAGCAATTTTCTTTTATATTTACACTTTAAAAGTATTATCGTCCTTTTTTAAAGAGCCCAAAAATGATTCTACATGGACGATAATGAAAAGTCAAGAACTACAGTTCTTCCTCTTCTTCTTCAGTTTCATCATACTCAAGTTCTTCTTCAGCGAAGTCATCTTCATCATCTTCATCTAAATCATCAAGATCATCGTCATCTCCGTCTTCTTCTTCAAGAACCTTGTCCAAATCTTCTACTTCTTCTTCTTCCTCTACATTTCCGTCTGCATCGTCGAAGTCATCTTCGTCTTCCATGTAGTCGTCAAAACCGTCCTCTTCAACTTTACGTTTCTTCTTCGGTTTTGGCTGAGGCAGAATTTCTTCATCGATTTGCTCATATGGGTACCAGCTACGTAGTCCCCAACGATTTTCTCCTAAATTAATGAAGCGTCCATCGATGTTTAAATCTGTATAAAATTGTGCGAGTTTCGCATTAACTTGCTCTTGAGATAGTCCCAGCACTTGAGCGATTTCTTTAACCAACTCGTTGAATGTCGTTGCTTGTCTTTTATCCCCTAAAACGCTATGTACAACTTCAATCATTGAACATTCTTTTAGCTCTTCTGGTGAATATTGCTTAAAATTCACTTATGCGGCACTTCCTTTCATCAAATATAACCTTATATATAACGGTCTGCTTAAAAAAATCCATACTATTCATTATAAACAAAAGTCGCACAAATATGCTACAAAAAAAACGGGAAACTTTTATCCCGCTATTTGCGAGCAGTAAAACTCCCGCCTCAACATTCGGCTGGAGCAAAGAAGTTAGGCGGAAGCCCCGCTACCTGTAAACGCCTGATTTGTGAAGGCTACTAATCGGCTTTGGATGAACATCCTCACTTTATATGGTAATAAAATTATAATTTGTCCATTCCTTACTTCGGAAGCATATGCGCCCCTTGCAACACATACCTAATTTGCATTTCTGTATATTCTTCGAGCGTATACAGTTTTTGCAGCGCCCAACGTCTAAATCCCCACATCTGTCCTTGTATGAAAATGTTATGCGCAAGAAGCTGTATTTCTTTTTTATTTAATATAAATGTTCCATTTTCTGTACATTGTTCTAAAATATTCTCAAACATTCCTACCATTTGAAACTCTTTCTCTAGTACGTATGGGAGTGATTCTTTCGGTAAAAACCGTACTTCTTGATACATGATTAATACTTCTTCTTGCAATTCGTCCATCACTTTAAAGTAATTTGTTATCGCTATTTTTAAACTGTCTATACTTCCCTTCTCCGTGCATACTACTTCCTCTAATCGTTCTTTTACATGTTCATAAATACTATCACAAACTAAATATAACACGTCATCTTTCGTACGAATGTATTCATATAGTGTTCCGATACTAAATCCAGCCGCTTTTGCAATCTCTCTCGTTGTTGTACGCGGGAATCCTTTTTGCTTAAACAGTTGCACCGCACCTTTAATCATTTGTTCACGCCTTAACGCAACTAATTTTTCATCTTTTACTGACGCATGCACATTATGTTTAACCATCCCCTTCACCTCTCTCTATTATTTTTTGGAAGGAAAAAGCGTAGGAAAATACCTACGCCTTTGCCCCTACTTCGTTAACATACGAGAAATTACGAGCCTTTGAATTTCTTGTGTTCCTTCATAAATCTGTGTAATCTTTGCATCTCGCATATAACGCTCTACTGGATAATCTTTCGTATAACCGTAACCACCAAATACTTGCACAGCTTCAGTCGTCACCTTCATCGCTGTATCACCTGCAAATACTTTTGACATCGCTGATTCTTTCCCATACGGAAGCCCTTCCGATTCAAGCCACGCAGCTTGATATGTTAAAAGGCGCGCAGCCTCTACATCCGTTGCCATATCCGCAAGTTTAAAGCCAATCCCTTGCTGCGCCGCAATCGGCTTTCCAAATTGATGGCGCTCTCTTGCATATTCTACAGAAGCATCTAAAGCCCCTTGTGCAATACCAACTGCTTGTGCAGCAATACCGTTACGACCGCCATCTAACGTTTGCATTGCAATCTTAAATCCTTGCCCTTCTTCTCCTAGTAGATTTTCTACAGGAATACGGCAATCTTCAAACATAATTTCAGTCGTTGGCGAAGAGCGAATCCCTAGTTTACTTTCCTTCTTCCCAACCGAAAATCCTAGCGTGTCGCTTTCCACAATAAATGCGCTCGTGCCGCGCTGCTTCGATTCAGGATCTGTTAACGCAAAAACAACATAAATGTCAGCAATACCGCCATTTGTAATGAAAATTTTCGATCCATTTAATATGTAATGGTCTCCATCTCTTTTGGCGATTGTCTTCATTCCACCAGCATCTGATCCAGAACTCGGTTCCGTTAAACCGTATGCACCAATTTTCTTCCCTTCAGCCATCGGTCGCAAAAACTTTTGCTTTTGCTCCTCCGTTCCGAATTTAAAAATCGGCCACCCAGCAAGTGAAGTATGCGCGGACAGCGTTACACCTGTAGAAGCACAAACGCGTGATAATTCTTCAATCGCAATTACGTACGCTAAGTAATCGCTTCCAATTCCACCATACTCTTCAGGCCATGGAATACCTGTCAAACCAAGCTCCGCCATATGATCAAATAGCTCGCGGTCAAATCTCTCTTCCTCATCACGCTCAGCTGCCGTTGGTCCTACTTCGTTCTTAGCAAAATCCCGAACCATTTTTCTTATCATTTCATGTTCTTCTGATAATTTAAAATGCATTTCCGTCTCCCCCTCTTCCCTTTATAAAGCACGGCTAATAACAAGTTTTTGTATCTCACTCGTTCCTTCATAAATTTGCGTAATCTTCGCATCACGGAAAAATCTCTCTACCGGATAATCTTTCGTATAACCGTAACCGCCAAATACTTGTACCGCTTCAATTGCAACTTCAACTGCTGTCTTAGAAGCAAATAACTTCGCAATAGACGCTTCTTTACCGCATGGTAATCCTTGTGCTCTAAGCGATGCAGCCCTATATACAAGTAATCGTGCCGCCTCCACACTTGTCGCCATATCTGCAAGTTTGAAGCCAATCCCTTGCTGCGCCGCAATCGGCTTCCCGAATTGCTCTCGTTCCTTTGCATAATCTATCGCACATGCGAGCGCTGCTTCCGCGATCCCTAACGCCTGCGCCCCGATTCCAATTCGTCCAACATCTAAATTCGCCATCGCTACCTTGAATCCTTGTCCCTCTTCACCGAGTAAATTCTCAGCCGGCACTATCATATCTTCGAACGTAAGTTGAACTGTACGAGAACCGAGAAGTCCCATCTTATGTTCATCTTTTCCGATAATTAAGCCTGGCGTATCTTTCTCTACAATAAATGCAGAAATACCACTTTTTCCTGCATCTGGATTTGTAGAAGCGAAAACGATGTATGTACTTGCTTCGCCGCCATTTGTAATAAATACTTTCGATCCATTAATGATGTAATTATCACCTTTCTTGACAGCTCGTGATTTCAAACTCCCTGCATCTGATCCAGCATTTGGCTCAGTTAAGGCGAATGCACCTAAATATTCACCAGCCGCAAGCTTAGAAACATATTTCTGCTTCTGCTCTTCTGTTCCAAAGTATAAAATCGGGTTCATTCCAACTGACGTATGTACAGCTAAAATTACACCAACCGTTGCGCTTACTTTTGAGATTTCCTCAATTGCTAAAATGTAAGAAATAAAATCCATTTCTGCGCCGCCGTATTTTGCAGGCGCTGGAATACCCATTAATCCAAGCTCACCCATCTTTTGCAAAATCTCTGTCGGGAACACCCCTTGTTCCATGCTAGGAACAAAGGGTGCTATTTCCTTCTGTGCAAAATCCCTAACCATTTTCCTCATCATCTGTTGCTCTTCATTAAAACGAAAGTTCATATACTCCGCCTCCATTTGCTATATATCTTTTAACAATTTGGTAAGACCACTACTCTATACAAGGAGGGATTTACTCATAAACGTAGAAACCACGGCCCGTTTTACGCCCTAACCATCCTGCATTTACGTACTTACGTAGTAATGGACATGGGCGATATTTACTATCTCCTAATCCTTCATGCAACACTTCCATAATGTATAAACACGTATCTAAACCGATAAAATCAGCTAGTGTCAGAGGCCCCATTGGATGATTCATCCCAAGTTTCATTACTTCATCAATCGCTTCTTTCGTCGCTACACCTTCATATAACGTATAAATTGCTTCGTTAATCATCGGTAATAAAATACGATTCGATACAAATCCCGGGAAATCATTTACTTCAACTGGCACTTTTCCGATTTTTTTCGTAATATCTTCAATCGTTTCATAAACTGTATCATCTGTAGCTAAACCACGAATAATTTCAACGAGCTTCATAACGGGAACTGGATTCATAAAGTGCATACCGATTACTTTTTCTGGGCGTTTCGTTACCGCTGCAATTTCAGTAATTGGAAGAGATGACGTATTCGTTGCTAAAATTGTATGATCTGGAGCAATTTCATCTAAATTCGCAAATATTTTCTTTTTAATATCCATTTTCTCAACAGCTGCTTCAATAACAAGATCAGCTTCTTTCACACAATCTAAATCAAGAGTTACTGTAAGACGATTTAACGTTTCCTCTTTCTCTTCTTCCTTCATGCGTCCTTTTTCTACTTGACGCACTAAGTTTTTCGTAATGATAGCTAACCCTCTATCTAATTGCTCTTGTTTTAAATCTTGAATCTTCACATCATATCCTGCCATTGCACACACTTGCGCAATTCCCGATCCCATTTGTCCCGCACCAATTACAACTATTTTTTGTACACCCATTCTTTCTTCCCCCTTAATATAAGTCTGTAATAAATGAATCGTTTTCTCGCCGTAAATTAATGAACCTCAATCATAACTGCATCACCTTGACCGCCACCGCTACAAATCGAAGCAATTCCAATTCCGCCGCCGCGCTGCTTCAGTGCATGGATAAGTGTAACGATAATACGCGCTCCGCTTGCTCCAATTGGGTGTCCCATTGCTACCGCGCCGCCATTTACATTCAATTTTTCTGGGTCAATACCTGCAATCTCTGTACTCGCAATTGCTACTGCCGCAAACGCTTCATTAATCTCGAATAAATCGATGTCTTCAATTGTCTTGCCGGTCTTTTTCAATAATTCGTTAATTGCATAACCTGGCGTTCTTGGGAAATCTTTTGATTCTACCGCGATTGCCGTATGTGCTAAAATCGTCGCCAAAGGCTTTCTTCCTTCTTGCTTCGCTCTGTCCTCGCTCATTAATACAAGTGCAGCACCGCCATCATTCAGTCCTGGAGCGTTACCAGCTGTTACTGACGATGTCTTATCAAATACAGGTTTTAATTTCGCTAACTTTTCAATTGTTGTATCTTCACGCGGCGCCTCATCTTTAGCAACGACGATAGGATCGCCTTTTCTTTGCGGAATTGTTACTGGTACAATTTCCTCTTCAAAACGCCCTTCTTTATGCGCTGAAACCGCACGCTGATGACTACGATATGCCCATTCATCTTGGGCTTCGCGAGAGATTCCGTCTTCCTTCGCAACTTCGCCGCCATAAACGCCCATGTGTATGCCTGAAAATGCGCATGTTAAACCATCTGCCACGTTTAAATCGATAACTTCGTTGTTACCCATTCTGTATCCCCATCTTGCACCTCGTAAAATGTAAGGACTGTTACTCATTGATTCCATTCCACCAGCTACAATAAGTGATTGATCACCAGTACGAATAATTTGATCTGCTAACGTAACCGCACGAAGTCCCGATGCACAAACTTTATTTACTGTTTCCGTCTGCACTTCCCAAGGGATTCCAGCAGCTCTCGCAGCTTGACGAGATGGAATTTGCCCCTGTCCACCTTGAATAACCGTTCCAAATATAACTTCTTCAACATCACTAGCAGAAACATCTGCTCTTTCAAGCGCTGCTTTAATTGCAATTCCTCCAAGTTCTGTTGCCTTCACATCTTTTAAAGATCCTCCAAATTTTCCAACCGGTGTTCTTGCAGCACTTAAAATAACTGTCTTATTCATATTTCTTTCCCCCGTTTCTTTTTTAGTACCGAGCGCTCGCTCGGTATCCTTGCGTTGAGAAGAGGTGCAATAATTGCACCTCTTTCTAAAGTTGTATACATGCTTACAAACTACATTGCTTCTTTCTTCTGTCCGATAACAGATCGTTCTAAAATCTCTGTTACATCAAGTGTTTGAACTTTCTCTTCTACTTCCTTCGCTTTCGTCCCATCACTAATCATCGTTAAGCAATACGGACAACCTGTACCGATAATGGATGGTTGCACAGCTAGTGCTTGTTCTGTACGAGCAACGTTAATACGAGAACCCGTTGTCTCCTCCATCCACATTAAGCCACCACCTGCGCCACAGCACATTCCTGTTTCACGGTTACGTGCCATTTCTACAAGATTCACACCAGGAATTGCTTTCAAAATATCGCGCGGTGCTTCGTACACTTCGTTGTATCGTCCTAAATAACAGGAATCATGGTACGTAACTGTCTCCTCAATAGCGTGAACAGGTTTTAAGAGTCCTTCTTTCACCCACTGAGCTAACAATTCTGTATGATGATAGACTTCTGCTTGTAAGCCAAAGTCTGGATACTCATTTTTGAATGTGTTATAAGCGTGAGGATCAATCGTAACGATTTTCTTCACTCCTGCTTTTTCAAATTCTTCGATATTCTTTGTTGCCATCTCTTGGAATACGAACTCATTTCCAAGGCGGCGCGGTGTATCTCCAGAGTTCTTTTCTTTATTACCAAGAATCGCGAATGAGACGCCTGCTTCGTTCATTAACTTCGCAAACGATATCGCAATCTTCTGACTACGATTGTCGTATGATCCCATCGAACCTACCCAGAATAAATATTCGAACTCCTCGCCAGCTTTTGATTTTTCTTTTACAGTCGGAACTGTTACTTCATCATCACCTTGGCGCCATGTTTCACGCTCTTTACGGTTCAGACCCCATGGATTCCCTTGACGCTCGATATTCGTCATCGCACGCTGCGCTTCCGCATCCATCTTTCCTTCTGTTAAAACAAGATAGCGGCGTAAATCAATAATTTTGTCAACATGCTCATTCATAACCGGACACTGATCTTCACAGTTACGGCACGTTGTACAAGCCCAAATTTCTTCTTCTGTAATAACATCTCCGATTAAACTCGGATCGTAAGCTAGCGCTGTAGCTGCTGATTCTTGCTGCCCTTTTCCAGCTGCCATCATCGCTAATTGATTTCCTTGTGTATTATTAAAAGCAACTACTGGAACCCAAGGTGCTTTCGATGTTACCGCCGCTCCTTTATCAGTTAAATGATCCCGAAGTTTTAAAATTAAATCCATCGGTGATAACATTTTTCCTGTTCCTGTTGCCGGACACATATTTGTACAGCGCCCACACTCTACGCAAGCGTATAAATCAATAAGCTGATTTTGTCTAAAGTCTTCAATTTTACCAACACCAAATGTTTCTTGCGTTTCATCTTCAAAATCAATCTTTTCAAGCTTCCCTGGATTTGAGAGACGACCGAAGAAAACGTTAGCTGGTCCAGCAATTAAATGTGCATGTTTTGATTGTGGAACATAGACTAAAAATGTTAACAAAATTAGTAGATGCACCCACCAAGAAAAATAGAACACTGAAATGGCTACGGTTTCATTTATTCCCGAGAAAACGTAAGCGATTGCAGAAGCGATCGGTTCACTCCATGAAAGTTCCTCGCCGTGCCATATAATTCCCATCCCATTACCAAGTAGTACAGAAATCATTAAACCACCGATAAAGATAAGAACAAGACCTGATTTAAAATTACGTTTCAAACGAACTAGCTTCTCAACATAACGTCTATGAAAAGCCCAAAAGACTGCGATTAATATAACGAGTGTGACAATTTCCTGGAAGAATGTAAATGCAGGGTATAGTGGTCCAAGTGGAAGATGCGATCCTGGTGCGAGTCCTTTCCAAACGAAGTCAATTGCTCCAAATTGGACAAGAATAAATCCGTAAAAAAACATAACGTGAATAATGCCGCTCTTTTTATCTTTCAGCAGCTTTTTCTGACCGAAAACATTGACCTTAAGAAGATCCCAACGTTCTTTGAAGCGACGGTCAAATTCAATCTTTTTTCCTAATTGTATGTAGGCCATTCTCGTTCGTATAAGATATACAAACAAATATCCCGCATAAGCAATAACAGCAATGGCAGCCAGCCAATTAATGATCAGTAAGCTATTCATTTTTATGCTACCCCTCTCTTTGTAAGCCTTCTTTCTTTTTTAGAATCTTCAAAAACATATAATTTTCTGAATTTTATCCCCTACCTTCATTATATAATGAGTGAGCATTCAGTCAACAGTTTTTTGTTATACAACAACATATTTTTTAATAAACCTGTTTATTTGGGTGAAACTATAAAGTGAAACTTTAGTCAGTGGGGACTGTCCATCCCCCACTAATTATTAGTTAAATCAATCGGGCTTTTACGGGCAGTTGATTTCAACCGAGCTTCCTCGTATTCAGCGGATTTTAAGGCGATTGTCTTACTGCCCGTTGAAGCGGGATAAAGTGAAACCTTAATGAACAAACCGGGCTATCTTCTAGTTAAATTTTTGGTAGCATTCTTACTCCCCATATCATTTGTAACACACTGAAGGTGAAAAGAATGCAAAGGAGGGACTTCACTCATGTTCTATTTCTCTCTCTTATTCATATGCGTTACTCTTTGGATCACAATTGACCTTTCATATGGGAGACTTCTTCATTTAAAACGTGTGCGTTCCCGTACTTTCCCTTTACGTCAAAGTGATTTTCACCTTTATACATATGGGAAAGATTTATACGATGCTTTATTTACTGATATAAAACAAGCCCAGCACCACATTCACGTTTTATTCTTCATTGTAAAAAACGATAAGATCAGTCGTGAATTTTTAAAGTTACTTATTGATAAGGCAAAAGAAGGCATTGAAGTAAGACTGTTACTTGATCGATTTGGTAGCCATTATTTATCAAATGAAGCAATTCGTTCCCTACAAAAACATGGTGTCTCTTTTTCTTTTTGTCATAAAGTCAGATTCCCTTTCCCTTTCTTTTCTGCCAATCAACGCAATCATAGAAAAATTACAGTGATTGACGGGAAAATTAGTTATATTGGGGGATTTAATATCGGCGAGGAATATTTGGGACATAATGAGCAATTAGGATTATGGCGAGACTATCATTTACGTCTTACAGGAGAAGGCGTTCAAGATTTACAAAAACAATTTTTACATGACTGGTTGGATGATACGAACCAAAATTTATTGGATGCTCCTCTTTATTTTCCGAAACAGGAACCTGGTACCATCCTACATCAATTCATTCCAACCGATGGTGCCTATTTACAACATACCTTTTTACATTTAATTAAAAGTGCGAAAAAGGAACTTTTTATCGGTACACCATATTTCATTCCTGGCAAAAAAATTATGAACGCTCTATTAAAAGCACGAGAAAGAGGGGTCCAAATAACAATTCTCGTTCCAGAAAAGGCTGATCATGCCCTCGTTCGAGAAGCGAAATTCCCGTACTGCCGAAAGTTAATACGGGCTGGTTGCAATATTTACGCATTTCAACAAGGTTTTTTTCACGCTAAAGTTATTATAGTGGACGATGATATTTGCGATGTTGGAACTGCAAACTTTGATATGAGAAGTTTATATAGTAACCATGAAATCAACTGCCTCTTATACGATAGGCACTTCATACAGGTGGTAAAAAATAAATTCCATGAAGATTTAAAAAATGCGTCATTACTTTCCTATGACGATGTTAGCCCGCTTTCCCTTATAGATAGAGGAAAGGAATGGATAGGAACGATACTTGCTTTCTTCTTATAAGAAAGGTGATGAATAAAAGAGGTGTATTCCTTATGATTATGCGGTTTGGATACGTCTCACATGCAATGGCATTGTGGGACTGTTCTCCTGCTAAAACGATGACATTTACAACTTTTAAAAAACTCAATAAACAAGAGCGAGAGGATAAACTGTACGATGTTACAAGGCAAAATTTAGAACATACAATACGTATCCTTCATTACAATATCGCACATGAAATCCCATTATATCGTCTTTCTTCTTCCATCGTTCCACTTGCAACACACCCTGAAGTTGAATTTGATTATATTGGAGCATTCATGCCGCTTTGGCGTAAAATAGGGTCGTTAATTCAAGAGCACAATTTACGAGTAAGTTTTCACCCAAATCAATTTACATTATTCACAAGCGATAAGCCGCATATTACAACTAATGCAGTTACGGATATGACCTATCATTATAAAGTATTACATGCGATAGGAATTGCAGATTCTTCTTACATTAACATTCATGTAGGTGGTGCCTACGGAAATAAAGAAGCAGCAGTTGGACGCTTCCATGAAAACATAAAAAAACTTCCTGTACATATAAAAAAACAAATGACTCTAGAAAATGATGATAAAACATATACAACTGCTGAAACTTTATCAATTTGCCAAAAAGAAAAGATCCCTTTCGTATTTGATTATCATCATCACATGGCTAATCTTTGCGAAGAATCACTAGAAGAATTACTTCCTGCAATTTTTGAAACTTGGTCACATACAAATATCCCACCTAAAGTTCATATTTCCTCTCCTAAATCAGAAAAAGAATTTAGGGCTCATGCAGATTATATTAATTTAGAATTTATTAAGCCCTTTTTACACATTGCAAAAAAAATTAATTATAATTTTGATATTATGATTGAAAGTAAACAGAAAGATTTAGCAATGTTACAATTAATAAGTGAGCTTTCTTCTATAAAAGGAATCAAAAGAATAAATGGCGCAACATTACAATGGTAAATTGTCATGTTGCGTTGTTTTTTTCAAAAAGTAATTCTTATAGTAAAAAAGTTCCTATTTTATATGATATTATTTAAATTAGCATTTTCATCCTGCGATTCAACTTTATTGAAACGGAGTCATCATATGATTAATCAAAAAAAATATGTACAATTTGTCATGATGTATATAATTGTATTTTCTCTTTGGATATTCCTTATTCCAAATGAGTGGAACATAAAAGAAATTGGAATCCTTTTCTTATTTTGTTTTGCCGCAATCTTTTCTTGTTATTGTTCCTATAAAGCAATTAAAAAAATGAAGCGTGGTGATAAATTATTTTGGGTGTTATTATTATGTACTTGCCTATGTGGATTGGCTATGGAGATAACTTTATTCCTTCATTCACTTTCTATATGCGATCAAGTCCTATTCTCTTATGAGGCACTACCTTTTTTCATCATACAATATATTTTACTCTTTTCTGGATTTGCTATAAAGTTCATAAAACATTACTCTATTAGAGGCCTTGCTCAATTTTCATTCGATAGTATCTTTATCGTTATTATGAATATTTATTTTACCTTAACCTTTATTTTAGATCTTTCAAGCTTTCATACGTTAACAAAGGATACGTGGGTTTTAATTGGATATTTTATTGCACAATCATTAGTCATTTACGCCGTTATTAGCCTATATAGAAGAGAACAATATTCTTCTAGTAGAATTTCATTAATTATTGGCTTTACTATCATTCTTGTATACGGATATATACAGCTATTCCAGTTAAACACAGGAATAAAAACTTCTGCTGAATTCTCTTATTTAATACATACTGCTTCGATTTTATTAATTGGTTTATCGTCCATACTATACATTTTAGATAAGCCAATGCAACATGAAACAAAAACGAAATATTATCGATTTGATTATGTACGCTTTATATTGCCTTATTTTAGTATAATCATTACTTTTTCCTTTATTATCATTCAGCCTTGGGATGATAAATTCATGTTAATTGGTCTTGTATTATCACTTATTTTATTATTCTTGCGACAACTTTACATGTGGAAAGATAATAAAGTCTTAATTGATACATATGAACAGCTGACTACACAACTAGAAGATGAAGTTGAAGAAGGTGCTTCTGCGTTATCAAAAAGTGAACAACGTTATAAATCTTTATTTGAAGATCATCCTGATGCCGTTTTCTCTTTAAATATGCATGGTGTTTTTCAGCAATCTAACACAGCTTGTGAAAGCTTATTTACTGCTTACTATTGTGAAGTAGCAAGCTATTCCCTTCTGCACTTTATTGATCCAAAAGATCATGACTTACTAAAAAGAGCATTACAAATAACAAAAGAAGGTAGACCACAAACTTTAGAGGTTCGTACGAAAGAACAAGAAGGCTATTACTATTACCTTCACATTACACTCATACCTACTTTTATAAATAAAGAAGTTGTTGGGATGTTTGGGATAGCGCGTGATATTACGACTTTATATGAAAAACAAAAACAAGTAGAACATTTGGCATTTCATGATGCACTTACTGGATTACCAAATCGCCGCAAATTCGAAAAAGATTTAAAAACTATTTTAAATACAGCTCAAACTAGCGCAAATGATGTTGCCGTCATGTTTCTTGATTTAGATCGATTTAAAAAAATTAACGATCGACTCGGTCATGATGTCGGAGACTTATTACTAATTGAAGTAGCAAAAAGGTTACGCGGATGTTTGCGTTCAAAAGATATCGTTGCCCGCCAAGGCGGAGATGAGTTTACAATTCTATTACCAGATATGTACTCAGAAAAAAGTGCGGCTTTTATAGCTGAACAGATTTTAACTATTTTAAACAAACCATTCTTCATTAAAGATGAAGAACTATCTGTTACACCGAGTATCGGCATTGCAATGTATCCTGATTACGGAACCGATGTAACTGAATTAATGAAAAATGCCGATTTAGCTATGTATCGTGCGAAAGCAAATGGAAAAAACAGATTTGTTTTCTTCTCGAAAGAAATGAGTATTGCACAAAATGAGATTGAGTTCTTAGAAGGTGAACTTTCAAAAGCATTACAACAAAATGAATTTTTCCTTGAATACCAACCACAAGTAAGCACAAAAACAAAACAAATTATCGGTTTTGAAGCGTTAATTCGTTGGAAACATCCAAAACTCGGTATCGTATCTCCTGCCCAATTTATTCCTCTAGCAGAGGAAACAGGATTTATTATTGAACTTGGAAATTGGATTTTACGTACTGCCTGCTCAGAAGCAAAAAGATGGCATAATCAAGGTTTTTCTCACTTAAAAGTTGGTGTGAATTTATCTGTTGTTCAATTTAACCATACAGATTTAATCCCAACTATTTCAAAGGTGTTGAAAGAAACAGAACTAAAACCGGAAGCACTAGATATTGAAATTACAGAAAGTATCGCTATTAACCAAAATCAATCTGTAGTTGCAAAGCTAGAGCAGCTTCAAAATCTCGGTATTCAAATTTCAATAGATGACTTTGGAACTGGTTATAGTTCTTTAGCTTATTTAACAAAATATCCAATCAACACATTAAAAATTGCTCGAGAATTTATTTGTGGAATTACAACAAGTCCTTTAGAGGAAGCAATTATCTCTTCCATTATTACACTATCAAAAGAATTAAATTTAGAAGTTATTGCAGAAGGTGTAGAAACAGAAGAACAATGGAAATTTCTTTATGAACAAAACTGTGACCACATTCAAGGATTCTTTATTAGCAAACCTGTTTCTAGTAAAGACGTTTGGATGTTACTCCATAAAAAAACAACCGCCTAAGTAAGACGGTTGTTTTTTAGTACTCATAAGGTACCTCTTGAGCTAATTGTACCTCTTGATCATTATGAGAAATTATTTGGCTTTTCTCTAATGCTATATCTCCTAATGAAATACCCCATGCCATCGCTAACGTTAATAGACTACCAATAAGCAGTTTCTTCATATTCCATCACCTGCATTTTTTCTTTAAATATACCATGAAAATTTATCCACATTTTATGCAATTATGCATATTTGTTTTTTAGGTCTTTTTTATTTTTTCATTTTTTTCATAAGTGATTCTTTTAATGCGTGGTTTCCTAACATATCAAAAAAGAAGCATGCTTTTTCGTAAGCATCTTCAATTTCTGCTCTATCAGACCCTAGCTTTGCTAGGCATTCACCTTTTCGAAAGTATAGCTGTCCAATCAATGTCATACTATTAATTTGACACGATAGTTCAATAGCTTTATTTGCGTGGCAAAGCGCTTCTTCGTATTGATTATCTGAGTATAATGCTTTTGCATGATTATGTCTCACCTTTACATCAAATTCTTTATTATCATGCAATGTCTCTAACTGTTTTAATATATTTTCAAATAACTCAATAGCCTTCTTCAAATAGCCATTTTCAGCATAAATGTTTGCAATTGCGTTTTCAATATAAAGATTCTGATATACATCTATTCCTGCCAATTGTTGATTGAGCAATTTCTTTAATTCTAAAATACAATATTCGTAATCAATTTTTTTCAATACGTAAGCTGCTACATGATATTGCCATTGAAGAAATTGCTGAAGCTCGGGATGATATTCTTCCTTTTTCAGTTCATTCCATACCCTATTATAAATTTCTTTATATTTTTTTTGCTTACAAAGCATAATAATTCGATCTTTTAACTGCTTATTCCTCTCAATATCAGAATAAATGAGTACCTCATAAAAATGAATAATGGGAACTTGTAATTTTGCTGCTATACCTTGCAATATATCCATACTTGGGTATACCGCACCCGATTCAATTCTACTCACTTCTGATTGATGACATATGTTCTCGGATAACTGTTTTTGTGTTAATCCTCTCATCACCCTAATTTTCTTAATTTCAATTCCTAATTTTTCTGCGTGCATACTTACTCACCATCCCATTATAACAATCTAATTTTTTGAGTTGTCATACCACTACAATAATGTGAATTCGACAATTTTTGATATGAAATAATGCATAATATATATAAAATCTGGCAAATGTTTCATACAATTCATCTCACATACAATAGATTAGGAGTGTTATAGATGAATTATAGAAAACTTGCTAGTGCATTCGTTACATTCGGTCTCCTTTGTCCTTTATCCACAGAAGCTATTCATGCCCAAGAATTAAACAAAAATGAAGTGAAAGTTGAAATTGCTCAGCCTGGTTTAACAATCGGAAAATTAACAGAACCTCAAAATGATACGAAAGAGAATATTGCTAAAAAATATTTAAAAGGTGAGGTAAACGGGGCTAAAGCTCAACAAGAGCAAGTTACAACTGAAAAAAATGTTGATTTTCAACCTACAAATAAAGAAACAAAAGAAAATCAAACCGAAGTTCGCCTTGCACAAACTTACAAAAACTATAAAGTATATGGTCAAGATCTTATTGTAAACGTAGATAAAAATGGAGTAATTACAACTGTTAGTGGTAAAGTTGTCCAAAATTTAGACCAACAACCTAATCTTACTATAACAAATTTTTTGTCGAAAAATGAAGTAAAATCTAAATTACGCGATATACTTCAAATTCCAAGCGATGCGACTGAGACAGAATTCACCAACGAAACCGTTGTTTATAAGAAAAAAGATGGATATTACACATTTGCAACTGTTATTACCTTTACTTACGAAAACAATGAACAAATTATAAACGGTAATGCAATCCTTGATTTAAAAACTGGCGAGGTACTTTTCCAAGAAAAATTCATTAAAAATAAAGAGAATAAAACTATAAATCAAGTAACATCACCTAGACTATCCCTCGCAAGTGAGCAAGGAACTGGGAAAAATGCACTTCAAGAAAACATCTCTTTCAATATCGCCAAAGGGACTGACGGAAAATTTTATTTAGCTGATTTATCACGCGGAACTGGCATATATATTTATAATGCAAACTATGCGGACTCTCTCGGCGGATATAGTCAAGCTGGTTATCCAGGGACACTAGTTTCAAGTAGCACTCCTAACTTTGCAGATAAAGAAGCAGCGGGTGCTATGAAGAATATGAGTGATATTTATGACTACTTCAAAAAAGAACATAATCTAAAAAGTTACGATAATAAAGATTCAAAAGTTGTTGCTAGTGTACACGGTTTTGATTCTACTGAAGTTAGTGATGGTGTAAAAGAAGATTATGTAAATGCATTTTGGCACCCTGCTTGGAATCAAATGGTATTTGGTGATGGTTTAAACGGAAAGCTCACTTCAGCCCTTGATGTAACAGCCCATGAATTTGGACATGCTGTATTCAGCGGTACGACAAAGAATAAAATTGTGAGATATCCAAGCGCTGAAACATCTGCGTTAAACGAGGGACTAGCAGATTTCTGGGGCACACAAATCGAATATTATGTAAAGAAAGATAAGGGAAACTGGATTATGGGCGATACACTAGGTGGCCTAACAATCCGTGACATCCCGGGAGAAATTGGTGACGGTGGTCATAAATTATATACAAACTTACAAGATTTTTATAACGATGGAAATAATCAAGAGTCTCACGTAAATTCTGGTATCATCAGCCACGTATTATATCAATTAGCTGAAGGTAAAACATATAACAATGTTGCTGTTCAAAAACAAGGCAACGAAAAAGTAAGTAAAGTTGTTATGCGCACATTGCAAAATTACGCAACTTCAGCTGAAGATTTTGAATCACTCCAATCCCACATCGTACAAGCTGCAAAAGATTTATACGGAAATGCCGTATCAAATGAATTTGCAAAAGCATTTGAAGCACATGGTTATAAACCATTACAAAAAATAAATAGAGTAATAGAAGTATAATAATAAAAAAGAAGTTTACCGTTCGTAGGTAAACTTCTTTTCATATCCATCCCTTTTCTTCCGCAATTGTAATTGCCTCAATTCTATTTTTCGCATCGAGCTTCGTTAACACTTCAGAAATATAATTACGTACTGTGCCCGGTGAAAGATAAAGTGTTTTCGCAATTTCATTTGCAGTCTTTCCTTCTTTAGCAAGTAACAATACTTCTTTTTCACGATCTGACAACGGATTTTGCTCCTGCCATAAACCAAACATTAAATCTTGAGAAACCTCTCGTTTTCCCTTCATTACATTACGAATCGCTGCGGCTAAATCTTCACTTGGGCTATCTTTTAACAAATATCCGTGCACACCAGCTTTCATTGCTCGTTCAAAATAACCAGGTCTTGCAAATGTTGTTAAAATCATTACTTTGCATGATGATTTTTCTTTCTTTAAAGTCTCAGCGACATCCAATCCACTTTGAATCGGCATTTCAATATCCATAATACTTACATCTGGCTTTAACGATTCAATTAATTTTAACGCCTCTTCTCCGTTCGCAGCTTGCCCAATCACTTCCATATCATCTTCTAAATCAAGTAGGGCTCCTAATGCACCACGAAGCATCCGTTGATCTTCCGCAATAATAATTCGAATCATACCCTCACCTCATCTTTTCCTGTTCTAATGACCACTGGTACTTTTACTGTTAATAGCGTCCCTGAATGTATCGTATTTAGTTCAACAAATCCATCAATAAGAGCAATTCGTTCTTTCATGCCGCGAATACCATTTCCATCATTGTTTTGATCCTCTAAACCAATTCCGTTATCTTCTACTTTCAAAATCAGTTCACCTTGTGATTCTAATACAGAAACTGTACACTGCGTCGCCTTACTATGTTTTACAACATTCGTCACAGCCTCACGTAAACACATGCCTAAAATATTTTGTTCAATCGGTGATAACGAACTTGCACTCGCTTCTTGTTCTATTTCTAACTCAATGTTAGCAGCTTGTAAGATCGCTTTTATTTGCTCAAGCTCTTCTTCTACTGTAATCATGCGCATATCAGAAATTAATTCCCTCAGCTGTTTTAAAGCGGTACGAGATGTTTGTGTAATTTCCTTTGCTTCCACACTTGCACGCTCTGGATTTTTTACGATTAACTTCTCAACAAGCTGGCTTTTTAACGTAATAAGAGATAACGTATGACCTAACGTGTCATGAAGATCCCGTGCAATTCGCTGCCGTTCTTCACGTTTTACTAAATCTTTAATTTGCTCATTCGCTTCGTTTAATTGGTTCTTTAACATCTTTTTCTGATTAAAATTACGCATACCAAATGGCGTAAGAAGCATTAAAATAAACATCGGAACGATATTTACTAAATTTGCCGGTGTTAGTTGATTCATATTTACAAATACAAATGCTCCGAGCATTACAACTAACAGACATAGTAGCACTCGAAATACTTTCTTACTTGGCGCAAAGCCCATCGCACTTGCCGTGAAAAAGCCAAAGAATATCATGAAAGGATTATAAAATATGGCAAATAAAAAGGTTAATATCATTTGAATAAACGCCCACAAAACGAACGTCTTCTGAACAAAATAAAGTTGACGGTATGTGATAATGAAGACTATCAACATACCGATCCCCATTACAAGTTTCCATCCTGATACTTGTGTTAAATTATAAATTGGAAATAACAAATATACGAGCCACATATACGGAAAAAAACCCATATGTTTCGGAAAAATTTCCATCCTCTTCTCTATCATTTATACCGCTTCCTGTCTTTTTCTTATATATATTGATACTACAACAAATATAAGGAAATAACCTCCTAATACCGCGATATTTTCCCATCCAATTGATTTTCCAGCTACAATATCCCACGCACCGCTTCCAAAATGATATGTCGGTGTCCATTCACCAATCGTTCTTAATATTTTCGGGAATACTTCAATCGGCATCCATAACCCGCCAATTACAGCTAAACTCATATTTAAAATATTTGCTAGGCCAGCAGCTGCATCCGCCTTCTTAATGGAACCTATTACTGTTCCGAGTGCTAAAAATGGTGTCACACCTAACAATAACCATAATCCAGCACCAATCCATTGTCCTACCGTTAACTCAACATGATTAATTAATATCCCTGCCATAAAAATAACTAAGATTGAAAAAGCATTTACTACTGTTTGAGCGATAATTTTTGCTGTTAAATACGCCCCTTCAGGAAGCGGTGTAATTTTTAGAAGATGTGTCCAACCTTGCCCTCTTTCCTGAGAAAGTCTCACACCAAAACTAAAAAGTGCAGTCCCTACAATACTAAAAGTCGCCATAGAAATTAAATAATGTGCTTTCCACGCATCTCCGTTTTGTGGCACTTGCACAACATTTGTGAAAATGTAGTAAAACATAACTGGCATTAATAATGAGAAAAAGATAAATAATTTATTACGGAACGTACGTAAAATTTCTATTTTGCATTGCATCCATAAAGCTTTCATGCAATTTCCCCCTTTTGATTTGCGACAAACTGTTCAAATGCTTCATCGAGACTTCCACGTTCAACTGAAACATTTGTTACAGGTAGATTCTTCTGATAAATTGCTTGTAGAGTGGCATCTGTATCTTCCGTCGTTAAAGTGAAGCGCCCTTCATTTGACTGTACTTCTGTTACATGCGGTAATTCCTTTAGTAAACTCTTAGGGATTTTTTCTTTCGAATAAAACGAGATCGTTTTTCGAGAAATCGTCGCTTTCATTTCATCTGGTGTGCCATCTGCGATAATATTTCCGTTCGCAAACAATAAAATACGATTCGCCAACGCATCTGCTTCCTCTAAATAATGTGTTGTTAAAATAATCGTTTTCCCTTCACTTGCTAACGTTTTAATCGTTTCCCAAAACGTTCTTCGAGACGTAATATCCATTCCAACTGTCGGCTCATCTAAAAATAACAAATCTGGATTTCCAGCAAGTGCGAGTGCAAAATTTAATCTTCTTTTTTGCCCACCTGATAACTTTTCACATCTTTGCTTTCGCTCTGATTCCAAATTTGATAACTGTAGTAATGTTTCTTTCGCTACCGGGTTTGTATAATAACTGCGGAATAGCTCAATTGCCTCTTCCACTGTAATGCTATCAATCACACTTACTTCTTGTAACATTGCCCCAAGGCTATTACGAACGCCTCTATGCTTTGGACTCTTTCCAAATATAGAAACTGTCCCTTCTGTAGGATCTTTTAATCCAAGCATCATCGAAATCATCGTCGTCTTCCCCGCACCATTTGGTCCAAGTAATGCTACTATTTCCCCTTTATCCACGTGAAATGAAACGTTACTTACTGCGTTTTTATGTTTAAATGTTTTAGTAACACCATTTATCTCAATAACCTTTTCCATCTCTCCACCCCCGCTGTTTCTTATATTTACATTGTATTCCTTGGAAAAGTTAGGAAACAGTATGATGCGTCATGACATCGATATGACAATTGTCATGTATTCTTTGTGTGAGTAATCAACCCGCATACCGCAAGCGAGTAGCAGGACGAAAATAAACATGATACAATCGGGTAAGATATATATTCGAGGAAGGACAGTGGTTTTCATGATTATTCGTAATGAACAGGATTTAGAAAGCTTACGAAAAATCGGCCGCATCGTTGCGCTTGCACGTGAAGAAATGAAAAAAGAAGCGAAGCCAGGTATGACAACGAAAGAGCTTGATTTGATCGGTAAAAAAGTATTAGATGAGCATGGTGCTATTTCTGCACCTGAAAAAGAATATGATTTCCCTGGTGTAACTTGCATTAGTGTAAATGAAGAAGTTGCTCACGGCATTCCAGGAGATCGTGTATTAAAAGAAGGCGACTTAGTAAACGTCGACGTATCTGCCGCACTTGATGGTTATTATGCAGATACGGGTATCTCATTTGTACTTGGGAAAGACGAAGAAAAAGAAAAACTTTGCCAAGCAGCTGTTGACGCATTTTGGGCAGCAATGAAAAAAGTTAAAGCTGGTTCAAAACAAAATCAAATTGGTCGTGCGGTTTCAAACTTCGCACATAAAAGTGGATACAATGTTATTCAAAACTTAACTGGTCATGGTATCGGTCTTAGTTTACATGAAGCACCAAACCACATTTTAAGCTATTATGATCCAATAGATAGTGCACTTCTAAAAGACGGTCTTGTTATCGCTGTAGAGCCATTTATCTCTATGAAAGCTGATCATATTATCGAGCGCGGTGATGACGGTTGGACATTCGTTACTCCTGACAAAAGCCTTGTTGCACAATGTGAGCATACAGTTGTCGTAACACGTGGTGAGCCGATAATTTTAACAGAAATATAAAAAATAGCCGTTTGGTAGCAGAAACCTACCAAACGGCTATTTTTTATTACTTTTAGGTATGCAAAAATTTATATAAATAAAAGGTGATGCATCAAAGCATCACCTTTTTAACGGGGTGAGGCTGCCCAAAAGTACGGAAAACCTTTGAACAGCCTCGTATTTTCATATGGATGCCTTACATATATCACTGATGATAATTATGAAATGCGGAAACATATTTATCATCACATGATTCAAACATGAGAAAAGAAACCCTACAGTGGATTCTTTTCTCTACATAATCTAAAGTTTGGGTACACTAGATTCATGCAATTTAGGAGCTTTCCAAGCAGAAAGCGAACCTTCATTTAAAATGATAGCATACATATCTCCATCAAAAATATGCAAATATGCATATAGTATTTTTTATTTATCAATGTCAGAATATTGAAAAATAAAAAATATAAAGGTAAAATAAAGTCGTTATCCGTCTTCTTTTGTCAGTCAGAGAGAATAGAAGAATAGGAGAGGAAAAAATGAAAAAATCTTTAAAACAAAAAATAGTAAGCTCTTTACTTGCTGTATCACTCGCTGTTAGCTTGGCTCCAATTGGACAAGTCAAAGCTGATTCCACGTCAGAAATCACACAGACTTCACCTATCACAAAACAAGTTGATGCAAGTCGCGCCATCGAACACATCCGTTTCTTATCCGAAACAATTGGTCCTCGCCCTGGTGGAACAAAATCAGAAGAATGGGGTTCTCGCTACGTTGGTATGCAACTTAAATCAATGGGTTATGAAGTAGAATATCAGCCATTTCAAGTGCCGGATCAATACGTTGGCTTTATTGAATCCCCATTATCCACAAAGCGTAATTGGCAAGCTGGCGCTGCTCCTAACGCACTAATTTCTACAGAAACTGTTACAGCTCCTCTTATCTTTGTTCAAGGTGGGACAAAATTAGAGGATATTCCAAATGAAGTAAATGGAAAGATTGTTCTATTTGAAAGAGGAACAACAGTTGCAGACTACAATAAACAAGTTGAAAACGCTGTTAGTAAAGGAGCAAAAGGTGTTCTTTTATACAGTTTAATTGGCGGTCGTGGAAACTACGGACAAACTTTCAATCCTCGCCTAACGAAAAAGCAGTCTGTCCCTGTCTTCGGTCTTGCTTATGCGCAAGGAAATGCATTTAAAGAAGAAATCGCTAAAAAAGGGTCAACAATTCTTTCCCTAAAAGCGAGACATGAATCTAATTTAAAATCCTTAAACGTCATCGCTAAAAAGAAACCAAAAAACAGTACAGGTAATGAAAAAGCTGTCGTTGTAAGTTCGCACTATGATAGTGTCATTGGAGCACCTGGAGCAAACGATAATGCTTCTGGTACAGGATTAGTATTAGAGTTAGCTCGTGCTTTTCAAAATGTAGAAACTGATAAAGAAATTCGTTTTATTGCTTTTGGTTCTGAAGAGACTGGCTTACTCGGCTCCGATTATTACGTTAATAGTCTATCCCAAAAAGAACGTGATCGAATTTTAGGTGTCTTTAACGCAGACATGGTTGCAACAAATTACGATAAGGCAAAAAATTTATATGCTATGACGCCTAACGGTTCTCCAAACCTTGTAACAGACGCAGCCTTGCAAGCAGGTAAACAGTTAAATAATGATCTCGTACAACAAGGGAAATTTGGCTCTAGTGATCATGTACCGTTTGCTGAAGTCGGTATTCCTTCTGCACTATTTATTTGGATGGGCGTCGATAGTTGGAATCCATTAATCTATCATATTGAAAGGGTATATCACACACCCCAAGATAACGTATTAGAAAATATTTCGCTAGAACGTATGAAAATGGCATTAGAGGTCATTGGTACAGGCGTCTATAACAGCCTTCAATCTACCTTGAAAACAGAACAAAAAGCCGCTTAATACTATTTCAAGCCACCGATTAATCGGTGGCTATTTATTGAAAAAGAAAAAAAAACAAATATGCATAAAAGCATATTTATTACATGGTATTATCGTGTATAATTAAAATCGTAATATATAAATAAAAACACATTTATTGTATAGTATTGACCTTACATTACATGCGATACCACGCTCTAAGCTTATGGCCCAATGGATAATAGGCTTTTTAAAGACGGTTTTGTTATTACTTTAGGGCCGCTGATTGAGTCCACCTTGAAATTGCTCTCTTTTTTCTATAAAAAAACCCTTCAGGCTGTATTCTTCCCTTCACTTTATCGTGAAGTGTTTTTGAATACTTACCCAAAGGGAGCAATATCAATAGTAATTTTTTAATTTGTCAGCTACTCAGATTACAGTGTAATCAATAATCTAAAGCTTTTTTATTATTTTATTCGCTGACGAGCGAGTAGGATTCCACCTAAAAGGAACAATACCATACCTCCAAGAATTGAACTCATTTCTGCTGATGTTCCTCCTGTGTTGGGAAGTAATGTTGGCTTATCATTTTCTGTAGTAGGTGGAACTTTTGAATCGCTATTTTCGTCTGCATTTGTGTTTGGATCTTTCGGATCTGTGCTTGGATCTTTTGGATTTGTGCTTGGATCTTTCGGATCTGTGCTTGGATCTTTCGGATCTGTGCTTGGATCTTTCGGATCTGTGCTTGGATCTTTTGGATCTACATTTGGTTCGTCCTTGATTTTTGTATTTGTGATGTCATAACCATGTACGTCAGATTGGTATCCGGCTACTGGCTGTTCTTTCACTTCATACTTGTACGCTACTCCGTTTGCATCGTATGCTGCTAAATCTTTAAATTCGTATTTCCAGCCTGTTGCTTCGCTTACTTCTTGCGTGGCAATCACTGTACCATTTTGTAGAAGGTCTACTTTAATCATTTTCGGACGATCTTTCGCGTTATCGTCTTTCCATGTTTTCGTTCCTTCTACTTTTGTTTCGCCTACTTTTGTATTCGTGATGTCATAACCATTGACTTTGGATTCGTATCCATCTACCGGTTGTTCCTTCACTTCATACTTGTACGCTACTCCGTTTGCATCGTATGCTGCTAAATCTTTGAATTCGTATTTCCAGCCTGTTGCTTCGCTTACTTCTTGCGTCGCAATCACTGTACCATTTTGTAGAAGGTCTACTTTAA
This sequence comes from Bacillus sp. FDAARGOS_235, assembly GCF_002073415.2. NCBI lineage: Bacteria > Bacillati > Bacillota > Bacilli > Caryophanales > Bacillaceae > Bacillus > Bacillus sp. FDAARGOS_235. Next base: position 3,063,202 of record NZ_CP020437.2, on the reverse strand, counting down.
TCATTTTCGGACGATCTTTCGCGTTATCGTCTTTCCATGTTTTCGTTCCTTCTACTTTTGTTTCACCTACTTTTGTATTTGTGATGTCATAACCATGTACGTCAGATTGGTATCCAGCTACTGGTTGTTCTTTCACTCCATACTTGTACGCTACTCCGTTTGCATCGTATGCTGCTAAATCTTTGAATTCGTATTTCCAGCCTGTTGCTTCGCTTACTTCTTGCGTCGCAATCACTGTACCATTTTGTAGAAGGTCTACTTTAATCATTTTCGGACGATCTTTCGCGTTATCGTCTTTCCATGTTTTCGTTCCTTCTACTTTTGTTTCGCCTACTTTTGTATTCGTGATGTCATAACCATTGACTTTGGATTCGTATCCGGCTACTGGCTGTTCTTTCACTTCATACTTGTACGCTACTCCGTTTGCATCGTATGCTGCTAAATCTTTGAATTCGTATTTCCAGCCTGTTGCTTCGCTTACTTCTTGCGTCGCAATCACTGTACCATTTTGTAGAAGGTCTACTTTAATCATTTTCGGACGATCTTTCGCGTTATCGTCTTTCCATGTTTTCGTTCCTTCTACTTTTGTTTCACCTACTTTTGTATTTGTGATGTCATAACCATGTACGTCAGATTGGTATCCAGCTACTGGTTGTTCTTTCACTTCATACTTGTACGCTACTCCGTTTGCATCGTATGCTTGCAGTTTTTCAAACGTGTACTTCCAATTTGTTGCCGCTGTTACTTCCTTTGTATCTACTACTTTACCGTTTTGTAAAAGATCTACTTTGATCATTTCCGGACGATCTTTCGCGTTATCGTCTTTCCATGTTTTCGTTCCTTCTACTTTTGTTTCGCCTACTTTTGTATTCGTGATGTCATAACCATTGACTTTGGATTCGTATCCATCTACCGGTTGTTCCTTCACTTCATACTTGTACGCTACTCCGTTTGCATCGTATGCTTGCAGTTTTTCAAACGTGTACTTCCATTCACTTGCTACTGTTACTTCTTTTGTATCTACTACTTTACCGTTTTGTAGTAAGTTTATTTTGATTGTGCTTGGACGATCTGTTGCGTTGTTATCGTTCCACGTCTTTGTTCCTTCTACTTTCGTTTCGCCCACTTTTGTATTCGTGATGTCATAACCGTGTACGTCAGATTGATATCCGGCTACTGGCTGTTCCTTCACTTCATACTTGTACGCTACTCCATTTGCGTCATATGCTTCTACATCTGCAAATGCATATTTCCAGTTTGTTTCCGCTGTTACTTCTTTTGTATCTACTACTTTACCGTTTTGTAGTAAGTCTACTTTGATTGTGCTTGGACGATCTGTTGCGTTGTTATCGTTCCATGTTTTTGTTCCTTCTACTGTCAATTTCGCTACTTTTGTATTTGTGATGTCAGTACCACTTACTTTGGATTCATATCCGGCTACTGGCTGTTCCTTCACTTCATACTTGTACGCTACTCCGTTTGCATCGTATGCCTGTAGTTTTTCAAACGTGTACTTCCAATTTGTTGCCGCTGTTACTTCCTTTGTATCTACTACTTTACCGTTTTGTAAAAGATCCACCTTGATCATTTCCGGACGATCTTTCGCGTTATCGTCTTTCCATGTTTTCGTTCCTTCTACTTTTGTTTCGCCTACTTTTGTATTTGTGATGTCAGTACCACTTACTTTGGATTCATATCCGGCTACCGGTTGTTCTTTCACTTCATACTTGTACGCTACTCCATTTGCATCATATGCTGCTAAATCTTTGAATTCGTATTTCCAGCCTGTTGCTTTGCTTACTTCTTGCGTCGCAATCACTGTACCATTTTGTAAAAGGTCTACTTTGATCATTTCCGGACGATCTTTCGCGTTATCGTCTTTCCATGTTTTCGTTCCTTCTACTTTTGTTTTGCCTACTTTTGTATTTGTGATATCAGTACCATTTACTTTGGATTCATATCCGGCTACTGCTTGTTCTTTCACTTCATACTTGTACGCTACTCCGTTTGCATCGTATGCTTGCAGTTTTTCAAACGTGTACTTCCAATTTGTTGCCGCTGTTACTTCCTTTGTATCTACTACTTTACCGTTTTGTAAAAGATCCACCTTGATCATTTCCGGACGATCTTTCGCGTTATCGTCTTTCCATGTTTTCGTTCCTTCTACTTTTGTTTCGCCTACTTTTGTATTTGTGATGTCATAACCGTTGACTTTGGATTCATATCCAGCTATCGGTTGTTCCTTCACTTTATACTTGTACGCTACTCCATTTGCATCATACGCTACTAAATCTTTGAATTCATATTTCCAATCTGTTACTTTGCTTACTTCTTGCGTCGCAATCACTGTACCATTTTGTAAGAGGTCTACTTGAATCATTTCTGGACGATCTGTTGCGTTATCGTCGTTCCATGTCTTCGTTCCTTCTACTTTTGTTTGACCTACTTTTGTATTTGTGATATCAGTACCACTTACTTTGGATTCATATCCTGGTACTGGCTGTTCTTTCACTGTATACTCGTAAGCTTTTCCTTCCGCATCATATGCTTCTAGATCTGAGAATATATATTTCCAACCCAATACTGCTAGTACGTCGTGTGTTTGAATCACATTCCCGTTTTGTAGTAAGTCTACTTTGATCATTGTCGGACGGTCTGTTGCATTTCCGTCGTTCCATGTCTTCGTTCCTTCTACTTTTGTTTTGCCTACTTTTGTATTTGTGATATCAGTACCACTTACTTTGGATTCATATCCTGGTACTGCTTGTTCTTTCACTTCATACTTGTACGCTGCTCCATTTGCATCGTATGCCTGAAGTTTTTCAAATGTGTACTTCCAATTTGTTGCCGCTGTTACTTCTTTTGTATCTACTACTTTACCGTTTTGTAAAAGATCTACTTTGATCATTTCCGGACGATCTTTCGCGTTATCGTCTTTCCATGTTTTCGTTCCTTCTACTTTTGTTTCGCCTACTTTTGTATTTGTGATGTCATAACCTTTTAATTCAGACTTGTATCCGGCTACCTGCTGTTCTTTCACTTCATACTTGTACGCTACTCCGTTTGCATCGTATGCTTGCAGTTTTTCAAACGTATACTTCCAGTTTGTTTCCGCTGTTACTTCTTTTGTGTCTACTACTTTACCGTTTTGTAGTAAGTCTACCTTAATCGAGCTTGGACGATCTGTTGCATTGTTATCGTTCCATGTTTTCGTTCCTTCTACTTTTGTTTCGCCTACTTTTGTATTTGTGATGTCATAACCGTGTACGTCAGATTGGTATCCGGCTACTGGCCGTTCTTTCACTTCATACTTGTATGCTTTTCCATTTGCATCGAATGCTACTAAATCTTTAAATTCATACTTCCAACCTGTTTCTTTGCTTACTTCTTGTGTCGCAATCACTGTATCATTTTGTAGTAAGTCTACTTTGATGGCTTTATGCTCTTCCTCTGTGCCACCTTTCCACGTCTTCGTTCCTGCAACTGATGTCTTGCCTACTTTTGTATTCGTGATGTCATAACCATTGACTTTGGATTCGTATCCGGCTACTGCTTGTTCTTTCACTTCATACTTATATGCTTTTCCGTCTGCATCGTTTATCGCCAAATCTTTAAATTCATATTTCCAGCCTGTTGCTTCGCTTACTTCTTGCGTCGCAATCACTGTACCGCTTTGTAGTAAGTCTACTTTAATCATCGTTGGACGACCTTCCGCATTTCCGTCCTTCCATGTTTTCGTTCCTTCTACTTTGGTTTTTTGTACCACTTTTGTATTTGTAATATCATAACCGTTTATTTCTGTTGTGTATCCATCTATCGGTTGTTCTTTTACTTCATACTTGTACGCTACTCCATTTGCATCATACGTTGCTAGGTTGTCAAATTTGTATTTCCAACCATCTGCCGCTGTTACTTCTTTCGTGTTTACTACTTCCTCATTTTGTAGTAAGTCTACTTTGATTGAACTTGGACGATCTTTCTCGTTATCGCCTTTCCACGTCTTCGTCCCTGCAATAGATGTAGTTTTCAACTTATTCGGAATTGGCAACTTAACTCCATTTACAGCATCTGATTTAACTTCAAAAATTACTTTTGCTTGAGGATCGAAATCAACATAGTCTGGAGCTGAAACTTCTTTCACATAATATTTACCTGGTTGTAAATTAGGGATTTCAATTATCCCTTTTTCATCTGTTTTATATACATCTCCAACTTGTTCATCAGACTCTTTATACAACTTAAACGAAACATTTGGGATTACTTTTTCTTCATCCCCTTCAATATGCTTCACAATTTTTAGTGTTCCTTTTGGAGTCACATTACCTTCAGCACCACCGCCAGCTATCATATTTTCGACTGGATGAGTACCCGATTCGGTAACTGGTTCCTTGTTTAGAACTTGGTAATCAATCGTATAATCATTCTTAAAAAACTCTTGCTTCTTCCCAGCTTCCGTTATAGTAGATGTATAACCAATCGAAAAGGAGGCAAGACGCGCTTTACCCTTATTAAGCACAACTTTAAATGATTTGTCTCCAGTAAAGGTAATCGTTCCGTAACCTTGCTTTTCAAGCTCTTGTAGCGTTAAAGATCGACGACCTATATAATCATCTACAATTATATAGAAACTATCCTTATTAAGTGTTTGACCTTCCTGTAAATTATCAGTCACAACAATATCACGACTTAACTCTTCTTTAGCCAAGTTTATATTCAAGAACCAACGTACTTCATCGCTCTTACCTGAGTTCATATCACCAGTTTTATAAAAAAATGGTGGCTTTCCAGGATCTGTACCCCCACCACTGCTTGGGCCGGTAATTGTTACAGATTGCTTATCTACATTTGTACCGAAATTGGTTTCAATCTCTTTCTTTTCATCCGTTCCTACATTAGCAGCTTCCACAAAAAAGTTTAAATACCCTTTAATATTTTGATGTGTACTCACTTTATCATTAAATGTACATACCACAGTACCTGCAGTGACTTTACAAGTACCATAATCATCTAATAGAAACTCTGTATTTAATCCTTTTAATTCTGGAGGCAGTGTTAATGTTAGTGTGTCTCCAGGCTTCATCTTAAGACTATCTTTTTCACTGAAGTTTATAGTTACTTTAGTCCGTTGTCCGATAGAAAGATCTGTTTTATCAATTTTAAAACTATCCACAAGTCCTAATGTATTTAATTCTTGTGCGTTTGCTACTATAGGTAAAAGACTCTGACCTATAGTAAACATGAAAATCATTATAATCGAAAAAATTGAAGTTATCCTTTTTAAATACATGCTTTCTGTTATCCTCCCTATAAAATGTTTCTAGATTCTAGAACAAATATACTATGACAAAGATTCCACTATATCAATGTCATTAAGCCACTCTACTAAAATATGTTTGATAGCTATTATCATCACCAACGCAAACGCTTGCTCTATAAATACAAAAATTTATTGCCGACAAGTATGGAAGAGCTATTTCACAGTAAATATGCATTTGGACAACTTCCTTACTTATCCTCCTAAAGAATACCAAGAAGTACAATCTATAATCGAATTTAGCATATCCGCCGAAGAAGGTTACGACTGTGAAACATGCTAGGATACTCGTATTCTAAAAGATGTCATTGAAGGTGCGTTTTCTGTCATTATGAGTTGAGGTGAAATTGGGCATATGTTAAAACGTTTTGTGTTTAGTTACACAACCAACCTACACACCGAAACAAATAGAACAAGAAGCATTATATAATTAAAAACGTTCTGGATGAAGTATTGGTTGCCTATGCAAGATGAAAGTCATATTCTCCAAATTTGAATACAGTGGAACGAATTTGGGGGTAACTAAAAAAGGGTATGATTGTCAACTGATTTCATATAAATCGTATAGAAATACGAAATTCAGCCTTTTCATTTTTGGAGTATATAAATGAGTGTCGAGAAAAAACACTTTGCCTAATGGGTTCCATGGCTATGTCGAAGAATTAAAATGAGCTTATATGTGATGATACTATCAAAACCGAGAGATTTATATCCTTTCATTATTTTTTATCAAATCATGAAAACTTTAATTGTACTATATGTACTATTTTAAACATACCACCCCTAGTTTCTTGACTAAGTTGGAAGTTTTCAAGATTGATTACTAATTGTTTAGATACTTGGTTAGATGCATTGTTATTTTAGTATTTGGCATAGCTGTAACAATATCTTTCAAAACAATCACACCATTTCCTAGTAACATTCCAACAACTAATAATACATATATGGATTTTGATAATCTTACCCCCAACAGTCTATTATTCTAGAATCGTTCCTAAAAATCAATAGTTAATTGGTATTTTTCTATTTTCACTTCATCACTATCACATATATTTAGATTAGAAAATTGGGCACAGAAAAAGAGATAGCTTTGCCATCTCTTTTTCTGTTTCAACTTCCCCTTATCAAGCCATACAGCTTTTCATTGGTCTTCTTTGACATCTAATCAGTCTATACATTGAATAGATGTTTTTATGTCAACTCGTATATCACTTCTAAACAAAAATAAGCATCTTTTCTTTTGTCTATTACATTTTTTCTGGTGCAGATACTCCTACGATTGCTAGTGCGTTTTGAAGTGTAGTTCGTACTGCTTTCATTAATTCGTAACGAGCTTTACTTAACTCTAAGTTATCTTGGTTTAATACTTTCTCTGCATTGTAGAAGCTGTGTAGTGCTGCAGCTAATTCAAATGCATAGTTTGTAATGCGGTGTGGCAGACGTTTTTGCGCTGCATCCGCAACTACAGCTGGGAATTCACCAAGTTTTTTCAGTAATTCTACTTCTTTCTCAGAAGTAACAAGTTTATAGTTCACGTCTCCGCCTGTAGCTAATCCTAACTCTTCACCTTGACGAAGGATACTGCATACACGAGCATGTGCATATTGCGCATAGTATACTGGATTTTCATTAGATTTTGATACAGCTAAGTCCATATCGAAGTCTAAATGAGAATCACCGCTACGCATTGCAAAGAAGTAACGCATTGCGTCCACGCCTACTTCTTCCATAAGCTCACGAAGTGTAACTGCTTTACCCGTACGCTTACTCATCTTCATTTTTTCACCGTTTTGGTATAGTTGTACCATTTGGATGATTTCTACTTCTAATGTGTCTTTATCGTAACCAAGTGCTTGAATCGCAGCTTTCATACGAGGAATGTAACCGTGGTGGTCAGCACCCCAAATGTTGATTAATTTATCGAAACCACGCTCTAATTTGTCGCGATGGTAAGCGATATCTGGCGTTAAGTATGTGTAAGAACCGTCGTTTTTAATTAATACACGGTTTTTGTCGTCACCGTAAGTCATTGAACGGAACCAAGTTGCGCCGCCTTCTTCAAAGATTTCGTCACGCTCTTTTAATACAGCAAGAGCCTGATCAATCTTTCCGTTTTTGTATAATGATGTTTCTGAGAACCATACATCGAATTTAACACGGAAGCTCTCTAAGTCTTTTTGAAGTTTTGCTAACTCATATTTCAAACCGTATGAACGATAGAACTCATAGCTTTCTTCTGCATCAGCTTTCGCATAACGATCGCCAAACTCTTCAGCTAAACGTTTACCGATACCGATAATATCTGCACCGTGGTAACCGTCTTCTGGCATTTCTTTATCTAAACCTAACGCTTGCATGTAACGAGCTTCAACAGAAAGAGCTAAATTATGAATTTGGTTACCCGCGTCATTAATGTAGTACTCACGAGATACATCGTATCCTGCTTTTGCTAATACGTTACATAAAGTGTCACCTACCGCAGCACCGCGTGCATGTCCTAAGTGAAGGTCACCTGTTGGATTTGCAGATACGAACTCAATTTGTACTTTTTCACCTTTACCAGTGTTCGTTTCACCGTAAGCTTCACCAGCATTAACGATTGTTGGGATTAAGTCTGTTAAGTAACTATTATCCATATAGAAGTTAATAAAACCAGGACCAGCGATTTCAATTTTTTCAATAGAAGCTTTTGCTTTATCGAAGTTTGCAACTAATTCTTCTGCAATCATACGAGGTGCTTTTTTCGCAACACGTGCAAGTTGCATTGCCATATTTGTAGAGAAATCACCATTTGTTTTATCTTTTGGAGATTCTAATACAACGTTTGGAATTTGTTCTTCTGTTGCTAATTCTGCCTTTAATACAGCAGCTTGAATTTCTTCTTTAATCAATCCTTTTACCTGTTCTAAAGAATTCATTATTTTGCCTCCTTCAAGTTAATTGTAATTGTATATCTGCCAGCTTCTTGTTCACTTAGAAGCAATGCGTACGTTAAGAAGAGTTGTCCTTTTTTCTTTTCATCCGACCATTTAAAAAGAACGTTATCAGTTTTCGTTTGCAGTGCAAACGTACCAAGTTCACTCGTGTACGTACCAGTTGTCCATTCACCTTTCACATGCGCCTGACGCATAGAAATAGCACCTGAACGCATAATGAGAACTTGTTCATCTTGAATTTTTATAATTGTCTTCACTTCGCCTTGTTCGTTCGGCTCTTGGAATGTTACGTATGTACCTTGACCTTTTACATAGTATTGACCATTTGCTTCAAAAGCAACGGTTTCCTTCCTCGCCCCTTCACGGATTTCTGTTACGAAATGAACGTGTACCGGCAAGCCTGCAAGTTGTTTCTTCACGTCTTGCACACCTTTCAAATGTTATAGATATTAAATACTACTTATAATAAATCACTTTTCCTATCATATCAAAAAAAGATGCTGTCTGTCTGCTGAAAAATCAGGAAAACTCCTTTTCAAAAAATAATTCACCCTCACTTTATTTCATATGATAAAATATTTTTTAAATCTAAATATTCTTTTAATTAAAGGGGGGAATGTTGTGATACCAACAAAATTAAAAAAAGGGGATGAAATAAGAGTTATTTCACCATCTTGTAGTTTAAGTATTGTCTCAAATGAAAACAGAAACCTTGCTATAAAAAGATTAACCGACATGGGCTTTCAAGTTACATTCTCAAAATATGCTGATGAGATAGATCGATTCGCTTCCTCTTCTATTTCTTCACGTGTTCAAGACCTCCACGAAGCATTTAGAGACCCTAATGTAAAAGCAATTTTGACGACACTTGGCGGATATAACTCTAACGGCTTATTGAAACATCTCGATTACGATTTAATTCGCGAAAATCCAAAGTTTTTCTGCGGCTATTCTGACATTACTGCTTTACATAACGCACTTTATACAAAAACAGGTCTTGTTACATATTCAGGTCCTCACTTCTCTTCATTTGGAATGGAGAAAGGTCTTGCGTATACAACCGATTACTTTTTTAAATGCTTAACTTCTAATGATTCTATTGAAATCCTACCATCTGAAACGTGGAGTGATGATTCTTGGTATATAGATCAGGAAAATCGAGAATTTATTAAAAATGAAGGATATATTTCGATTCAAGAAGGAGAAGCTACAGGGGATATTATCGGCGGAAATATGAGCACTTTACATTTACTACAAGGTACACCGTATATGCCAAGCTTACGAGATAAAGTTTTATTTCTTGAAGAAGATAGTTTAACGGGAAAAGCTACACTTAAAACTTTCGATCGATACTTACATTCTCTTATGCAACAAACTGATTTTGAATACGTAAAAGGTATCGTTATAGGAAGAATGCAAAAAGGAGCAGAATGTATGATAGAGGACATTCAAGAAATGATTACTTCAAAGCCTGAACTTGCACATATCCCTATTATTGCGAATGCAAGTTTCGGACATACAACTCCGATCTTCACTTTCCCAATTGGCGGACGTGCAAAAATCATTTCTAATAAAGAAAGTTCAGCTATCACCATTTTAACGCACTAAAAAAGGAGCGAACGTTTCGCTCCTTTTATGGTTTTTCTATTTTTTGCAACGCTTTTTGTGGGATTGATTCTTTCGGGATTTCAGCCCATCCTTTTCCCTGCATACCTTTTGCATAAATTTTTATAAAAGCACCCGTATGCAATTCACGGTTCACCATTCTTTTAATAACTTGTAAATTTCCATCTTCTGTATATCCTTTAAATGTATACAAATATTCATCGTCTTTTTTCTCGCTTTTATCTATAACAGCATAATAATCTTGTATTTCTTTATTTGAAAAGAAGTTGTCTACAAAAGCATGCACACCTTCTGTTTTCGTGTTTAAATAATATGCTGTTCCTCCTAAAATAATGGCGAACACAGCTAAAACTTTAATTACCAATTTCATAAATGCGCCTCCTGTTTGCACTACTTTCTCACTAACCGTATGTCTATACCTGTATTATACGAAAAAAAGCATACTATACTCTATCGAAATGCCTTACACTTTCCTTACATTATTGTAAGGGTTTTTCACCTTACAGCAATTTCCCAATAAAAAATTTTTCCGTTTCACAAACTTTTATATTATTATTGAATGATACAAATTTTTATTACAAAAATCAAAGGAGACAGTTTTCAAATGGCTATCTTGCAAGGTTTAGCACTATTACTTGTTGTACTTTGTCTATTTACACTTTTCAGTTACCGTGCGCCTTACGGAATGAAGGCGATGGGTGCTTTAGCTAATGCAGCAATCGCAAGTTTTCTTATTGAAGCATTTCACCGTTATATAGGTGGAGAAATGTTTCATAATGACTTTTTACAATCAGTAGGAGAAGCTTCTGGTAGTATGAGCGGTGTTGCAGCAGCAATTTTAGTAGCATTAGCAATCGGCGTTTCACCCGTATACGCTGTTTTAATCGGTATCGCTACTAGTGGATTCGGTATTTTACCAGGATTTTTTGCTGGATACGTTTGTGCCTTCGTCGTGAAATTTCTCGAAAAGAAATTACCAGCTGGTGTAGAGTTTTTAGCAATCCTATTTATTGCTGCACCAATCTCACGTGGAATGGCCATGCTTATGGATCCACTCGTTAACGCAACACTTGGTAAAATCGGTTCTATGATTTCAGTTGCAACTACAGAAAGTCCTATCATTATGGGTATTATGCTTGGTGGATTAATAACAGTTATTTCTACCTCTCCATTAAGTTCTATGGCATTAACTGCAATGCTTGGATTAACAGGTTTACCAATGGCAATTGGCAGTCTTGCCGTTGCGGCCTCAGCCCCGATGAACTTTATTTTCTTTAAACGACTAAAAATTTGTTCAAAGAAAGATACAATTGCTGTAGCAATCGAGCCTTTAACACAAGCCGATGTTGTCTCAGCAAATCCAATTCCTATCTATATGACAAACTTCGTTGGCGGCGCGCTTGCCGGTATTATTACATCGCTATTCCAGCTCGTTAATAATGCGCCAGGAACAGCATCACCAATTCCAGGGCTTCTCGTCTTGTTTGGATTTAATGACGTTATAAAAGTAACGATCGCTGCTGTACTATGTGGAATCGTTACCACTATTGTCGGATACATCGGATCTATTGTGTTCCGCAAATATCCGATCCGCTCTGCTGATGAAATTCGCGGCATTGCTTCAGAAGAAAAGGTTGCATAAGAAAAAGAGTTATTCTCACCTTTTGAGAATAACTCTTTTTTTCATGTCTTGCTATGGTAAATGGGATTATATCGACGATTTTTTTAATATATCGACTTACCGACACATAACGGATAAAATAAAAGCCCCTATTCATAGGGGACTCTTACTTTATCCAGCTACAGCGGCTAGAATGGTCGGTGGCTTCGCTTCTTCCTTCGAGGCAAAAAGCGCCTCTACGTCTGAAGCTCCATCCTCCTCACATTCTGAGCGAGCCGCTTCCGCTTTTATTTCTATCCAGTTACGCCTCCTAGCCCCTTGCGTCTAAGAACCTTCCCTGCCAAAAGATAAAAAGCACCTTTTGCAGGAAAGAACCTTAGTCACCGGGTCTAAACAGTCGGCTTCACTTTTACTTTACCCAACCGAGCAGCATTTCCCGCACGAATTTGCTTGCTGCGACTGGTGTTTGATCACTATGGTCGTAGACAGGAGCTACTTCTACTAAGTCTGCTCCAACTACATTTATATTTGAATTTGCAATTGCCATGATGGAATCTAATAGTTCTTTAGATGTGATACCTCCAGCCTCTAACGTTCCTGTTCCAGGAGCATGAGCTGGGTCTAATACATCAATGTCGATTGTGACATAGACTGGACGTCCTGCAAGTTTCGGTAATACTTCTTTTAACGGCTCTAATACGTCAAATTTGTATAAGTTCATACCTACTTCTTTCGCCCATTCAAATTCTTCCTTCATTCCAGAACGAATTCCGAAAGAATATACGTTTTCCGGACCAATTAAATCACACACTTTACGAATTGGTGTAGAGTGGGATAAAGGCTCCCCTTCATACGATTCACGTAAATCAGTATGAGCATCCATGTGGATGATTGCTAAATCCGGATATTTTTTTGCCATTGCCTTAAAAATTGGCCAAGACACTAAGTGCTCACCGCCGAGACCTAGTGGAAACTTACCGGCATCTAAAAGTTTTGATACATACTCTTCAATCATGTCTAAGCTGCGTTGTGCATTTCCGAATGGTAATGGGATATCACCCGCATCAAAATATTTTACCTCTTCTAGTTCACGATCTAAATACGGACTATATTCTTCAAGACCGATTGATACTTCACGAATACGTGCAGGGCCAAAGCGAGATCCTGGACGGAAACTTACTGTCCAATCCATAGGCATCCCATAAATAACCGCCTTTGACTCTTCAAAACTTGGATGACTTTTAATAAATACTTTACCTGAATAAGCTTCATCAAAACGCATATTCTTTTCCTCCTTATGTGGAACTTAAGGTATCCCAACCTTTCATTATTTCTCAAATTTGGAGCGTACTGCTCCTCTTTCTCGATTTACCTGGGCCTTCTTGTTATCACAAGAAGACTACTTCATTTGTAGCAGTGTAAGTAACTAGCATGTTCAAGCCTTCTAGACAAACACCTTAAATGAGTTACTTACACTTTATTTATTTCAATTTAACGCTCTTACTTAATTAAATCGCCAACAAATTTCGGTAATGCGAATGCTACATTGTGTAATTCTTTTGTGTAGTATTTCGTTTCGATTTCGTGGAAACGCTCTTCACTTACTTCTAGTGGATCATGTTTTTTAGATCCGATTGTGAATGTCCAAAGTCCACTTGGATACGTTGGAATGTTTGCTGTGTATAAACGAGTAATTGGGAAGATCTCTTTTACGTCTTTGAACACAGTTGTAATTAGTTCTGGTGTGAACCAAGGGTTGTCCGTTTGTGCAACGAAAATACCATCTTCTTTTAACGCTTTAGAGATTCCAGCGTAGAAACCTTTCGTAAATAAGTTTACTGCTGGTCCTACCGGCTCAGTAGAATCTACCATAATTACGTCATATTCATTTTCGCTTTCTGCGATGTGTAGGAAACCGTCTCCTACTTTCACCTCTACACGCTCATCATCTAATGCGCCTGCAATTGATGGTAAGTACTGTTTAGAGTACTCAATTACTTTTCCATCAATTTCAACAAGAGTTGCTTTTTTTACGCTTGGGTGTTTTAACACTTCACGAATAACACCGCCATCACCACCACCGACAACTAATACGTTTTCAGGGTTTGGATGTGTAAATAAAGGTACGTGCGCTACCATTTCATGATAAACGAACTCATCTTTTTCTGTTGTCATAACCATGCCATCTAAAATAAGCATGTTTCCGAACTCTTCCGTTTCAACCATATCAAGTTTTTGGAATTCTGTTTGCTCCGTATGTAATGTGCGGTTAATACGTGCCGTAATCCCAAAATGTTTTGTTTGTTTTTCAGTGAACCATAGTTCCATCGTACAATCACGCCTTTCAATGCAAATTTATAATAGGGACATCATTAATGTCCCCTAACAAAAATAAAACAAAACATCCAAAATGTATAGTTAAAAGTACAAAAATACCGAAAATATATTTTAGTCAGAGGGTTCTAACATATATGTGGAAAGGGTTTGCCTTGTAATAGGAAAGAAAACCCTTTCTTAAGAAAGGGCTTTTGTCTCTATTTCTACCGGTTTACGAATCGGAATTAAGATCATAACGCAACCAACTAATACAACAACTCCACCGACTAAAAATGGACTTTGTGGTGAAACAGTGTGTCCGATAACTCCTGATAAAATGGGAGCAATCGCTCCTCCTAACCAACGAACGAAGTTATAAACACCTGAAGTAACAGATCTTTCATAAGGTGAAATATCCATTACATAGCTTGTATATAATGCATTATTTAAACCAGATGCTAATCCTGATAGGACAATTAATACGATTTGTAACCACATAATTTTCACAAAGAATAATGCAATTAAGAAAATCGCAAATACGAGTAAACTACCTTTTAACAATGTTTTCGGTTCATATTTTCCTTCTAGCCTATGTGCTAAAATTGCGGAACCGTAAGCTAACGCTAATCCCCATCCACAAAATACAAAACCTAATTGAATAGCTGATAAATGCATAATAAGTGGTGAATATGCTAGCACGACGAAAAATCCGTAGTAGTATAACATCCCTGAAATCGCACCTTGCATAAACGGTTTATATTTCACCAAGTTAAGTAATTCACCTACGCCCGCTGCTTTACGCTTCACTTTTCGCTCCGGTTCTTTTACAAAAAAGAATACTAAAATAAATGCTAAGAAAATTAAAATACTCGTTGCGAAAAATGGGTAACGCCAAGAATGTCCACCTAATATACCACCTAACAATGGGCCACCTGCCATTCCTAAACCGATAGCTGCTTCATATAATCCTACTGCTTCATGAACCTCCTTACTTAATGCTATTAAAAGTGTCATTGCTGTAGCAAAAAACATCGCATTTCCTAATCCCCATCCAGCACGGAAAAGAGATAATTGAGCAATCGTTTGCGATATACCGCATATAAACGCAAATACAGTTACAATTGCAAGACCGATTGTCATCATGCGCTTATCACCAAATCTTGATGCGAATATACCAGCTGGTAACATCATAATTGCCATCGTTAAAATATATGCGGTAAATAACATTTCAACTTGCCAATGTGTTGCACCAATTTTCTCAGCAATAATTGGCAAGATTGGATCGACTACCCCTATACCAGAAAAGGCAAGGAAAGTAGCCACCACTGTAATCAATCTCCCTAGTTTTTGTTTGCTCTCCATTTCAATCATTCTCCTTTTATGCTCTCTAAAAATGTCACTGCACGATGTAAACTATCTTCAAGTTCTGCCTTTACACGCTGCATTTGCTCCATTTTTTCATCCAACGTTTGCACTTGTTTCTCAAGCATATCTTTAATTTCTTGAATCACTTCGCGGTCGCGAGGATTCTCGCTATTTCTTCTTTGTTCCATTCTTTCTTTTAACGATAAGAAATGTTGCATTTCTTGAAGCGTGATTCCTAATACTTCTTTCGCTTCCACGATCCTTTTAATTCTTGCAATATCCTCATCCGTATAAAGCCGAATGTTCCCCTCACTACGCTCCGGGGGATGAATTAAACCAATTTCCTCATAATAACGAAGTGTACGCTTTGTTAAACCAACTTGCTTTGTTACTTCATCAATTTTATACATGTTTATTCCTCCCTTCACTCAATTATTACATTTTACGTTAACGTTAACTTTTGTGCAACTGTTAGACTTTTGTAAATTTTTTTCATATAAATTGTATTTTTCTCATAGCGGTTTCATAATGAAGGAAAAGAGATGATAAGGAGATTTTCACATGAATAAACCACTTATTTTCGCTCACCGCGGGGTAAAAGGAACACATCCAGAAAATACGATGATCGCCTTCCAAGAAGCTGAACGCATTGGCGCTCATGGGATTGAACTTGATGTTCATCTATCAAAAGATGGCGAACTTGTCGTAATCCACGATGAAACAGTTGATCGCACAACAAATGGCGCAGGGATTGTTTCTGAAAAAACGGTAGAGGAACTACAATCATTGGACGCTGGTAGCCATAAAGATCCTTCTTTCCATGAAGCAAAAATCCCAACGTTACGCGAAGTTTTCATCTGGCTTTCCACAACGAACTTACAACTAAATATCGAATTAAAAACAGATGTGATTCACTACCCAAATATTGAAGAGAAAGTTGTTGCACTTGTTCGTGAATATCATCTTTCTAATCAAATTGTATTCTCATCATTTAACCATGACTCTGTTTCATTATTAGCAGAAATAGCTCCTGAAATCCCAAGGGCAATTTTATATGATACGCCACTTGCTGATCCTATTGCTGAAGCAAAAATTAGAGAAGCAACTGGTTTACATCCAAACTTTCAGCTACTAACTAAAGAATTCGTACAGTTAGCACAAAAACAAGGGTACGTTTTCCGCCCTTATACAATTAACGAATACAAAGATTTACAAACGATAATTGATTATGGTGTAGATGTCATCATCACCGATTGGCCAGCACGTGCCTTTGAGCTCCTTTCTTAATTGAAGGGGCTTTTTTGTTTTCAAAATTTCATTGTTTAAAATAAATGAAAATCCTCAATACTAATACAATAATGTTTGTATTAATGAGGGGCTGAAAAAGATGAATCAAACTATGAATCCAAAACTTAAAAAATATAAACGTCTTTTCTTCACCGTAATGTTTTCTTGTGTTCTTTTTTTCGTTTTTTCCTTTTTTGTTATTATTATAGTTGCGAAAATTATGGGACCACCTCCTGTCGCAGTCCCGCAAACAAGCGTCTTTTACGCGAATGATGATACAGTTATTGGACAAAGTAACGAAATACAAAAGCGTTACAATGTCTCTCTTAATGAAATTTCCCCCTATGTAAAAGAAGCGACACTTTCTATTGAAGACCAAAGATTTTATAAGCATCATGGCTTCGATATGAAACGTATTGCAGGTGCAATTGTTGCTGATTTAAAAGCGATGGCAAAAGTGCAAGGTGCTAGTACAATTACACAACAATACGCACGTAATCTATATTTAGATCATGATAAAACGTGGAAACGGAAACTATTAGAGGCAATGTATACTGTCCGCCTTGAAGTGAATTATAATAAAAATCATATTTTAGAAGGTTATTTAAATACAATTTATTACGGACATGGTGCTTATGGCATCGAAGCTGCGTCTCGTCTATATTTCGATAAAACAGCAAAAGAATTAACATTAGCAGAAGCCAGTATGCTTGCAGGAATCCCCAAAGGACCTAGTGTCTACTCTCCCTTTTTAAAAGAAGAACGTGCTAAAGGACGTCAATCTCTCATATTAGATGAAATGGTAGAACAAGGTTATATTACGAAGCAGCAAGCAGCTTCTGCAAAAAAGGAACCGCTAACTTTTGCCTCACTTGATACGAAAAAAGTAGCAGAGGTTGCGCCTTATTTCCAAGATGCTGTACAAGCTTCTCTTCTTCGGGATATCGGACTGGATGAGCAAGCCTTACAACGAGGTGGCTTACGTATTTATACAACGTTAGATCCTAAGTTACAATCTGTAGCAGAACAAGCTGTCAAAGATCATATACCTGAAACAGCAAACATACAAACTGCCCTCGTCTCTATGAATCCAAAAACAGGTGAAGTGGCTGCTCTTGTTGGAGGAACTGATTATAATACGAGTCAATTTAACAGGGCTACACAAGCCGTCCGTCAGCCTGGATCTACATTTAAACCCTTTCTATATTACGCAGCTTTGGAACGAGGATTCACCCCTGCTACGCGCTTAAAAAGCGAATACACTGTATTCACTTTAGGTGACGGTGTTTCAAAGTATAAACCGAAAAACTATAAAGATTATTACGCAGATGATTTCGTAACGATGGCACAAGCTCTCGCAGTCTCTGATAACATATACGCTGTGAAAACAAATTTATTTTTAGGTGATGACACGCTCGCAAAAACAGCGAAGCAATTCGGAATTAAGAGTGCATTAAAAGATGTGCCTTCCCTAGCTCTCGGTACGTCTCCTGTAAAACCAATTGAAATGGTGAATGCTTATAGTATGTTCGCAAACGGTGGAAAAGAAGTAAAACCTATCTTTATTCGCCGTATTATGGATCATGAAGGGAACATGTTATACGATGCTCATTTGGAGAGCAAACAAGTTCTCGATAAGAGCAAAGCGTTTGTGATGGAAGAAATGATGACTGGTATGTTTAATAAAAAACTAAGCAGTTATGCCGCTGTAACTGGTCAATCTATGTTATCAAAACTATCAAGAACATATGCCGGAAAGTCTGGTTCTACTGAAACCGATAGTTGGATGATTGGATTCACTCCGCAAATTGTAACTGGTGTATGGGTTGGATACGATCAACCTAAATCTATTTCAAACGTAGCAGAACAAGGATATGCGAAAAAAATATGGACCGATACGATGGAGAAAGGCTTAGATGGACAGCCTAAAAAGGATTTTAAACAACCAAGTGATGTCGTAGCCGTTAATATTAACCCAGAAAACGGCAAGATCGCTACAAAGAACTGTCCAATTTCAGTTAAAATGTATTTCGCCAAAGGCACCGAGCCTACTGAATATTGTATGGATCATGTCGATGATAAAGAGGAATTTGAAAAAACAAGTGAAGAAAAGAAAAAAACAAGTTGGTGGAAAAAATATCTTCCTTGGTAAAAAAAATAGCTGACGGACATCCGTCAGCTATTTTTTTATTCACTTAATAATGCATGACGCAATTCTTCACTAGACTCGTTCCAAATCGCTTCATTATGTTCTTTCAAGAACGTACCAAGTACTTTTTTAGAAGATTCATCCATATGTTCAACCATAATGTGACGCTTCAATGATTTATCCATTTTGTTTACATGCTCTGGAAGTGATTTATATCCGCGGCGAATTTCACGGTCTACTGTCATTTCACAAGCTGTTACCCCTGCGTAATAAGCACCGTTCGGTGTTCTTTCAATTGTTACCCAAACAAGCCAAAATGGTTTTCCGTTTGGAACGTCATCTTTATTTGTTAAAAACTTAATTCCTTTTTCTACTGTACTACGCGCATGCATCGCACCGATATCAACGAATGCAATTTTCTCTAGTACATCAACAAATACAGGTGAAATGTTTTCTAAGCTTAATGCCCCAACACCAAATCCACCATGTCCATCTGTTGAATCATTTTTCACGATATTAAAACCGATTTTCTTCTTTTTCTCTGTCATATGTAACTTCCTCCTCACTTAAAAATTATAAAAGCCCAAAAATAGGCGCAATGATACTTTGTAAAAATACGAATACATACGGAATGACAACATTGAAAATAGGTTGAATTGTGTAATTGCTAAGCGGTGTAATAACAAGAATTAATAACGCAATTGCTCCATATTTTTCATACTGTGTCATTTTCGCACGAATATTTGCTGGTGCTAAATCTTCCACAACGCGATATCCATCAAGTGGCGGAATCGGTAATAAGTTAAATACAAGTAAAACGATATTAAGCATAATAAAAATTTGGAAGAATCGACCTAATGTATCTGCTACTGCAAATGGAATTGAGTCTAGTACGCCAAATGTTAATAAGCTATACCAAATAATTAAACCAATCGCACTTAAAATTAAGTTACTAATCGGTCCTGCAATAGAAACTAATATCCCTGCAAGACGTGGTCTTTTAAAGTTATACGGGTTAACAGGCACCGGTCTTGCCCAACCGAATCCAAGAATTAATACTGCAATCATCCCGATAGGATCTAAATGGGCCATCGGTGATAACGTTAAACGTCCTTGTTTTTTCGCTGTATCGTCCCCAAATTTATATGCCACATATGCATGTGCAAATTCATGAACGGATAGTGCAATAATAATCGCCATTGCTACTAACGGAATTTCGTGCAATGGATATCTAAATAACTGATCCATACTTCATCTCCTCTTCAATATGTCAAAAAAGAAATTATTTTTTTTCCGATTGTTCTTCCCCATAATCCGCTATAATAAGAGTGTAACTTACATAAAAGGAGCGATTGTACATGCCATACGTAACAGTGAAAATGCTAGAAGGACGCACAGAGGAACAAAAGAAAGCTCTTGCTGAGAAAGTAACAGCAGCAGTAAGCGAAACAACTGGTGCTCCTGCAGAAAACATCGTTGTTTTCATCGAAGAAATGTCTAAAAACCATTATGCAGTTGGCGGAAAACGCTTAAGCGACAAATAATTTCAAGTTCTTTCATAAGAAGCAGCCATTAGCTGCTTCTTATTTTTTGCCTTCTAACAACTCGATAATTCTCTCTTTATATTTTCCTTTTCTTCCATCTTCATAGATTAAATCATGCGGATAGAATAACTTTTGGTCCGTTCTCTTCTTCCCCGTAATCGCCTCAACAATATCCGATTCACGTGAAAGCTCTCTAAGTTCCCCGTTCGGCATAAGGAGTAAGATTGGCAGACGCTCTTCCTCTTCTCCTGCGCGATAAAAGTCATATGGTAAATCCGATGTTGAATCAACAACTAAATAATACTCTGGATCTAGTCCAATCTTTTTAAATAAGCTGCTTAGCTCCATCCAATTATCTAAACCGTGCTTATCTGTAAACTCTACATATTTAAATAGATTTCGATTCATAAAACGACGGCATAAGTCACTTAAAATTGGATCTTCTTCGTCTTGCCATACTTGGAAGTAATAATACATTACGTTCTCGTCTAGCTTTAAATAATCCTCTACTGTCACTTCTTCTTCAAACAAAGAATAGAAATGAACAGGATGATTTTTAAACGCATAATACTTCTCATGCAATGATTTAGCACGGTGTAAAATCTTCGTTAAAATAACTTCTGCACTGCGCGTTACCGGATGGAAATATACTTGCCAATACATTTGATAACGGCTCATAATATAATGCTCAACAGCATGCATACCACTATTTTTAATAACTACTTGATTCCCATACGGACGCATGACACGCAATATACGTTCCATATCAAAGTTCCCGTACTTTACACCTGTGAAATAAGCATCTCTTAATAAATAATCCATACGATCTGCATCAATTTGACTTGAAATCATACTAATCGCTAATTTATTAGTAGATGTTTTCGCAATTACATCTGCCACTTTTTGCGGGAAGTCCTTATCCACACGACTTAATACACGATTAATTTCCGTATCTCCTACGATAATCTTTTGCGTAAATTTCTCATGATCTAATGAAAATACTTTTTCAAACGAATGAGAAAATGGGCCGTGACCGACATCATGAAGTAATGCCGCACATAAACATAACAATCTATCTTCAGCATTCCAGTTCGGTCTGCCATCAAACACATCATCAATCATACGACGAATAATTTCATATACACCTAACGAATGAGTAAAGCGACTATGCTCTGCACCGTGAAATGTAAAAAATGTTGTTCCAAGCTGCTTAATACGGCGCAAGCGTTGAAATTCTTTCGTTCCGATTAAATCCCAAATAACACGATCACGCACGTGCACATATTTATGTACTGGGTCTTTAAACACTTTTGTTTCGCTGAGTTTGTCGTTTAAATATACCACTTTTCGACATCCCCCTTTCTTTACTGCATTCTTACTATATATTATAAACGAAATAGGAAACAGAAAGAAATGAAAGACTGTATTAATTGCCCTTATATAAAGAAAAAATCACCTTTACCGAAGTAAAAGCGATTTCTTTTTATACATTATTTTCCTAAAACGAACTCAGCAACTTCATCTAAGATCATTTCTTTTCCTAGTGGGAAGTAACCTTTGTTTAGATCTTCATTTTTAATTGTAAATACGTGGTTATTTTTAACAGCATTCATGTTTTTCCAAATTGATTCTTCTTGGAATTCTTTTAGACGCTGAGAACCGTCACCCGTTGTAAATACAAATAAGTAATCTGGGTTGTAATCGATTAAAGCTTCTTTTTGTACTTGTACTAATGGTTTATCAGTTGGTGTACCTTTAACTGCTGGTAATTTTAAATCATTAAAGATTACGCTACCGTAACCGTAGTCACCATATACACGGAATGCATTTGGATATGCAGCCATTTTCATGAATGTTGCATCACCAGTTTTAGCGATAATTTTATCATGTAATTTGCTTGCTTTTTCATCATACTTTTTAAACCATTCTTTTGTTTCTTTCTCTTTACCAAGAATTTGGCCTACTTCTTCAAACTTTGGACGCCATTGATCTAATGGAGTGTTTAACATAACTGTTGGTGCAATTTTAGATAATTGATCGTAAATCTTTTCTTGACGATTATTTACAAGAATTAAGTCTGGTTTTGCAGCAGCTACTGCTTCGATGTTAATTTTATCGCCCCAAGCAGAACCAACTGGTTTAACGTCTTTTAATTTATTTGCAATATGTGCATCAATTTTTTCTTGAGATGTATTAGCTGTAATAATTGGTTTCATACCAAAGATTAATAATTCTTCTGTTGAACCACTAAGGTCAGCAATTTTCTTTGGATTTGCAGGGATTTTAATCTCCCCTTTTGCATGTTTTACAGTGCGCTCTTCAGTCTTCGCATCTGCTTTCTTTTCTTCTTCTTTGTTAGAACAAGCTGCAAATAGTACAGAAGTAACCACTAGTACCATTGCTAATAGTGCCATTTTAAAATTCTTCATGTTCCCACTCCTTCTGGCTGTATTTATCTTATAATTTAGGATGAACTATAAGAAACAAAAATAACAATTAATCAATATATATTTATTAACCGTTGTTAATGACCCATTCTAACGGGCGTTCAACTTCCCATTTATAAGTAAGAAGCTCAACGTCCATTAGAAGTCCCCCTCTTTACGAGGGGGTTCTACTTATGCTTTTTTACGCAATTGATTACTAATCATCGCTAAATCATATGTTAAACAAATCGGTTTACAGTTTACTGGACATGGAACAATTTGCGCTTCAATCTCAAACACGTTACGAAGTGTTTCACTTGTCATAACCTCATCTGGCGTTCCTTGTTTCATTAACTTACCTGCTTTTAATGCAATCATATGATCAGAGAAACGAGAAGCATGATTTAAATCGTGAATAACCATCACAATTGTCCTACCTTCTTCTTGGTTCAATTTCTTCAGTAAGTTTAATACTTCAAGTTGATGTGCCATATCTAAATATGTCGTTGGTTCATCTAATACAAGTAAATCTGTTCCTTGTGCAAGAGCCATCGCAATCCATACCCTTTGACGTTGACCACCTGATAAAGCTTCTGCTGAACGATTTGCGAACTCTGTCATTCCCGTCACTTCAAGTGCCCAATGAATGTAGCGATAGTCTTCTTCTTTCAATGTTCCAAATCCTTTTTGATGAGGAAAACGTCCATATGAAACAAGTTCAAACACAGTAAGGCCTGTTGGCACTTCTGCAGTTTGTGGTAAGATCGCCATTTTCTTTGCGATTTCTTTCGTTGGCTGCTTCTCAATTGCTTTTCCATCAAGATAAACAGTACCTTTTTTCGCCTTCAAAATACGAGAAGCCGTTTTTAATAATGTGGATTTCCCACAACCATTTGGTCCAATAATCGTTGTAATTTTTCCTTCCGGAATTTCAACTGTTAATCCATCAATAATTAATCCTTCATTATAGCCAACAGATACCGAATCAACTGCTAAAGTTGCCATACAAAAAGCCTCCCTTTATTTTGTCCTCATAAGTAAATATATGAAATATGGTGCACCAATTACAGAAATAACAAGACCGACCGGTATTTCTGAAGTTGGCAACACACTTCTTGAAATTACATCTGCAAATAAAAGCAAGAACGTTCCTATTAATGCTGCAGTTGGTAACATGATTTGATGTTTACCACCAACAAGGCGTCTCGCTAAATGAGGAGCCATTAAACCGATAAAACCTATTCCGCCCGCCACCGCAACAGATGCACCAGCTAAACAAACTGCAATAAATAATAATTTACGTCTTTCTTTTTCTACGTTTACACCAAGGCCAACAGCTGTAGAGTCGCCTAAATTCATTACATTTAATATGTGTGCTTTACTAATAGCAAGCGGTAAGAAAATAATCATCCATGGAAGTACACTTAATACGAATTTCCAATCTGTACCCCAGAGACTTCCTGCTAACCAAATCGTAGCAAAACGAAAATCGTTAGATGTCATCTTCATAGAGAAAATTAAACTAACGGCACCAAATCCAGCCGCAACGGCAATACCAACAAGTATTAATCGAGTCGATGAAACGCCGTCTTTCCATGCTAATAAGTAAATAATAACTGCCGCTAATATCGCACCAACTAGGGCGAAAAATGGAAGGATAAATACAGATAAAAATGTACCTGTCCCAACTTTTCCAAAGAAAAAGTAGACGAATATAACAACCGTTAATCCCGCTCCAGCGTTAATACCTATAATACCTGGATCAGCAAGTGGATTTCTTGATAGTCCTTGCAGAATTGCACCTGACATGGCTAACGCAGATCCTACTAATATAGCGATAACCATACGCGGCATACGAAATTCAAATAAAATAACTGACTGATCTTCAGCCCCGAGTCCAACCAATGACTTTAATACATCCATTGGTGGTATTTTAAAAGTTCCTGTATTTAAACTAATAAGAAATATAGAAATGATTAATCCTACTAAAATTGTTAAAACAGAAACGTTCTTTTTTGTTAAAATGCTCGTCCTCACATTTTTCCTCTCCCTTCGTTACGTGCTAAGTAGAGGAAGAATGGAACCCCAATTAGCGCTGTAATTGCTCCAATTGGCGTTTCAAATGGTGGATTAATAACGCGAGATAACATATCTGCACACTCAATTAACAATCCACCTAAGACTGCAGAACATGGAATAACCCATCTATAGTCTGAGCCTACTAGGAAACGAGTCATATGTGGAATTACAAGACCAACAAACCCAACTGACCCTGCCATAGAAACTGCAGAACCTGTTAACACAAGAACAAGTACTGTTCCGATAAATTTAATTAATGTCGTATTTTGACCAAGTCCAATCGCAATTTCTTCACCGAAGCTCAAGATTGTAATATACCTCGACATCATAATTGCAATAAAGAGACAAACTAGACCAATTGGCACTAACATATTAATACTTTGCCATTTCACTCCAGCAACTCCGCCTGCATTCCACATACTCACCTCTTGGGCAAGATTGAAATACAGCGCAATTCCAGATGAAATTGCCCCTAATAAAGCACTAATTGCTGCACCTGCTAAAGCTAATTTCACAGGTGTTAATCCACCTGGTGAAGAAGACCCAATTCCATATACAATACTTGCGCCAAACGCAGCTCCAATAAAAGATGCGATAACAAACATTAAATAAGGTGAATTAGGGAAGAATGCATACATAATTGCAATCCCGAATACAGCGCCATCTGTAATCCCCATTAACGATGGTGATGCAAGTGGATTTCGCGTCATACCTTGCATAATTGCTCCTGATACTGCTAAAAAGGCACCTGCAACTACGCCCCCTATTGCTCTAGGCATGCGAAGTTCTTGAATTACGTTATGATGCGTAATAGATCCGTCAAACTGAAACACAGCTTGCCATACAGTCTTTAAACTAATATCTGCCGCGCCAAACGAAATAGAAACTGCCATGCTTAAAGCTAACAAAATTGTACCCGCTACTAAAATAATAGAAGCGATGAGCGGCCTGCTCTTAATCTCTTTAACACTCTCATCTTGTTGTTCTACACTCCTTGCGCTCGCTTCCATCCCTCAACCATCCTAACCAACAACATATATTTAATAAAATGAAATTTATTCTCAAATAGTAATAAAAAAATAGGTGAATTGGCTTATTCTTGATAATGATTATCAGAATCAGACACTTTCTATTCTACCCACCGCTTCAAAAGGCTGTCAACCATTATTTCGAAATACAAATTCATATAAATTGACAATGTAATGAACAGTTGATGTCCATCTGTCACTGACTATCAGTAATAACCAATTAAGCTTCCATAGAATAACTCATTCTTCTTATGGGTATAAAAAAAGAAGAGTAGTCTGTTCACTCTTCTTTTTCTTACTTATTTAACTTTGCTTCAATTTTTACAATTAATTCATCTTCTGTTGGAGCTGCAACTGGACGATTATTTACAAATGCGAATGATTTTTTACGACCAGGACCACAGTAAGACTGGCATGCAACTTCAATCGTTGCACATGAATCTACTTTTTTTAACTTCGGAATTAACGTTTTAACGTTCGTTGCCTGACAATCATCGCACACACGAAATTCGTTTCCCATTATATAACACTTCCTCTATTTTAAACTTTTCTCAAGTACATTTAAAAATAAACACTAAATGGTATTTTACCGCTCTTTTAAGCTCGTTGCAAGTTTCCTTGCGACGCTCTTTCCTTCATATAAAGCTACATATTTTTATGCTCTCCTACAGAAGCTTCCATCATTCTTGGCAAAATTTATCCCGCTGTTTGCGGGCAGTAAGACTTCCGCCTTAAAATTCGGCGAATGAGAGAGAGTTAGGTAGAAAATCCACTGCCCGTAAAAACCCCTAATAATCAGCGGGAGACGGAAAAAACTTTCACTGATTAAAGTTTCACTTTATTCCTTTCATCGAAATCTACCATATTTTTAAAAGCTTTGTATAAAAGCACATTTTTTTGCCCATTATAAAAATAGGAAGTTCATAAAAAGAAAGGGAGTTGAATCTATGAAAGTAAGACAAGATGCTTGGACAGACGAGGATGATTTATTACTTGCTGAAACGGTACTTCGCCATGTTAGAGAAGGAAGTACGCAATTAAATGCATTTGAGGAGGTAGGAGATCAGTTAAATCGCACATCCGCTGCTTGTGGTTTCCGCTGGAATGCCGTTGTTCGCTATAGTTATGAGCAGGCTCTTCAACTAGCAAAAAAACATCGTAAAGATAAAATGCGTGCTGCGAGCGGTGAACAAGCGAAAAAACGTTTACTTTATACACCACCAGCTTCAGGAGCGATAACTGATTATGAAGAACTAGTACAAGAGGAAACAACTGTACAATATAAAGAAGCTAGTCTATATCAAGAGCCTACTATCCCTGCTGTAAAAAGCTCTATCACAATGCAAGATGTTATTTACTTTTTACAAACTGTTGGATCTTCAAATATAAAAGTAACCGGTCTTGAAAACGAGAATACGAGATTGAAACAAGAAATTAAATCACAAATCTTGCGAAATGAAGAACTAGAAAAGAAACTAGAAAAATTAGAACAACAATCTCATACTGTACAAGAGGATTACGAAACACTTATGAATATTATGAACCGCGCTCGTAAATTAGCAGTAATGGATGATGAGGAACGTTCGCAAACTTCTTTCCGAATGGATCGAAACGGTAATTTAGAAAAAATTGCAGAATAAAAAGGATGCATGCAATGCATCCTTTTTATTATTTCACTTCAAGCACACACGCTTCTTTTACTTTAAAATCTCTCTTTATATATGGGAAAACTCCTTTCATCATTTTTTGCTATAATAGAGATTGTCATTTTAAAGATAAGGGGTTAGTTATATGAGCAATTCCCGTTCAATTTTATCTCAGCCAGAGTGGCGTATTGTAGATCAGTCTAGTTTAGGACCGACATTCCATGCCTTGCAATCATTCGCAATGGATGACACATTATGCACAAGTATTGGGAATGGCGCATCCGCTGCAACAATGCGTTCTTGGGTTCATCACAATACAATCGTTCTCGGCATTCAAGATTCACGCCTACCACACTTAGAAGAAGGTATTTCCTTTTTAAAAGAAAACAACTTCAATGTTATCGTTCGTAATTCCGGTGGACTTGCGGTCGTACTTGATGAAGGTGTGTTAAACGTATCACTTTTATTCCAAGAAACAGAAAAAGGTATCGATATTGATCTGGGATACGATACAATGTGGCATTTAATTAAGGAAATGTTAAAAGATTACGACGTTATAATCGAGGCAAAAGAAATTGTTGGTTCTTATTGTCCTGGTAGCTATGATTTAAGTATTCGCGACCAAAAATTCGCAGGTATTTCTCAGCGCCGTATTCGCGGTGGGGTTGCTGTACAAATTTACTTATGTGCTACAGGAAGCGGATCGGAACGCGCTGCGCTTGTTCGCGACTTTTACAATGTAGCAATTCAAGGAGAAGAAACACGCTTCACGTATCCCGAAATTGTACCGAGTACAATGGCCTCACTCTCAGAATTACTTGGTGAAACAATTACAGTACAAGATTTAATGATGCGTCTTTTAAAAACATTACAGCAATTCGCTCCAAAGTTAACACCATCTCAATTAACAGTAGATGAAGTTCCTTTATATGAGACGAATTTACAGCGTATTATTGATCGTAATAATAAAGCACTTGGCTTAGAAAAATAAAAATGACCACCCTAAGGGTGGTCATTTTTCATAGCAATTCATTATAGAATTAAAGTGCTTGAGCTGCTGTAATTAAAGCTAACTTGTATACTTCTTCTTCGTTACATCCACGAGATAGATCATTTACAGGCATGTTTAAACCTTGTAAGATCGGTCCTACTGCTTCGAAGTTACCTAAGCGTTGAGCGATTTTGTAGCCAATATTACCAGCTTCTAAGCTTGGGAATACGAATACGTTAGCATCACCTTTAATTGTAGAACCTGGAGCTTTTTTCTCAGCTACAGATGGTACGAATGCAGCATCGAATTGGAATTCTCCATCTAAAGTTAATTCTGGAGCCATTTCTTTTGCAATGCGAGTTGCTTCTACAACTTTTTCTGTTTCTGGAGATTTCGCAGAACCTTTTGTAGAGAAGCTTAACATAGCAACGCGTGGGTCAATGCCAAATAGTTCAGCAGTTTTCGCACTTTCAATACCAATTTCAGCTAAATCTTGACTGTTTGGTGCAATGTTAATTGCGCAATCAGCGAATACATATTTCTCTTCTTCGCGTACCATGATGAATACGCCAGAAGTTTTTGTAACGCCTGGTTTTGTTTTAATAATTTGAAGTGCTGGACGAACTGTATCAGCTGTAGAGTGAGCTGCACCACTTACTAAACCATGTGCTTTGCCCATGTATACAAGCATTGTACCGAAGTAGTTTTCGTCTTTAAGGATTTTACGAGCGTCTTCTTCAGTTGCTTTACCTTTACGGCGTTCAACGAAAGATGCTACCATTGCATCCATTTCTTCGTATGTAGCTGGGTCATAAATATCAACGCCTGCTAATGTTAAATTCATGCTAGCAGCTTTTGCGCTAATTTCTTCTTTATTACCAACTAAAATTGGTTTTACTAACTCTTCTTTTGCTAAACGCTCTGCAGCGCCTAAAATTCTTTCATCAGTTCCTTCAGGAAGTACGATAGAAATGCCTTTTCCTTGAACTTTTTCTTTTACTGTTGTAAATAAGTTGCTCACGAATAAACCCTCCTACATATGTTAAAAAACTCTATCTTTAAGAATACTGCTTTTCCTCTATATTTTAAACTTATAGCTCCCAAAAAATAGATAAAATGAAAATGATTATATTTTCATAAAATTCAGCCGAAAAATATGTCCTACTTAAGCCTTATTTTCTCCCGATTTCTAATAAATATAAATGTGACAATTTTATGTGCCAGAACTTTATATAGATGATTTTAAAACTATATATGCTATAGTTAACGTGTAAAACTATCATTAACTGAGGTGAATAGAATGAGTGAAGCAACAACAACGTTAGATGGCTGGTATTGTCTACATGATTTACGTTCTATTGATTGGGCTGCATGGAAAACATTATCTAGCGACGAACGCGGACAAGCTGTGTCTGAATTTTTAAATGTCGTTGAAAAATGGAACGAAGTAGCTACTGCAAAAAAAGGTAGTCACGCAATGTATACAGTTGTTGGTCAAAAAGCTGATATTATGCTTATGATTTTACGTCCAACAATGGAAGAATTAAATGAAATTGAAACAGAATTAAATAAAACAACATTAGCTGAATATATGGTTCCTGCATATTCTTACGTATCTGTTGTTGAACTAAGCAACTATCTTCCAGCTGATGAAGATCCATACCAAAACCCACAAATTTTAGCTCGCTTATATCCTGAATTACCAAAAGCAAATCATATTTGCTTCTATCCAATGGACAAGCGTCGCCAAGGTGATGACAACTGGTACATGCTTCCTATGGAAGAACGTAAAAAAATGATGTACAGTCATAGTAAAATTGGTCGACAGTACGCAGGTAAAGTACGCCAAGTTATTTCAGGATCAGTCGGATTCGACGATTTCGAGTGGGGCGTAACATTATTCGCTGATGATGTTCTTCAATTTAAGAAACTTATATATGAAATGCGCTTCGATGAAGTAAGTGCTCGTTATGGTGAATTCGGAACATTTTTCGTTGGAAACATTTTACCGAACGAAAAAGTAGAAAAATTTTTACACATATAAATAGTGAAAAAGGAACGAATTTCGTTCCTTTTTTTATTATCCTCTATATTTCTCCTCAAAAAACTTCTTTTCTCCGCAAATTTGAACAAAAATCGACAAATTCTTTTCAAATTTCTTGTAAAATTGTAACCTTTTTATATATAAAATTATGCTAAAATGATACGAGCTATATGCTAAATACCGATGCGAAGGTGATAATCTATATGAAGAAAATCTTGTCTATTTTACTATTGCTTTTATTGTCAATTTCTTCCTTAGTAGTAACAACATCCCATGCGGAAGAAAAAATACATATTGAGGCAGCCGCTGCACTTCTATTTGATGCAGATACAGGAAAAATACTGCATGAGCAAAATCCAGATGAATTACTAGCTATCGCTAGTATGTCAAAATTAATTGTTGTTTATGCTGTTTTAGAGGCAATTAAAGAAGGGAAAATTACTTGGGATACAAAAGTAAATATTTCTGATTATGCTTATGAAGTCTCTCGTAATAACGAATTCTCTAACGTACCGTTTGAAAAAGGACGTCAATATACTGTAAAAGAATTATATCATTCTATCGTTATCTTCTCTGCGAATGGATCTAGTATTGCTTTAGCAGAACTTCTTGCAGGAAGCGAAAAAAACTTCTTAAATCTTGCAAATGACCATGCAAAAAAACTAGGGTTAAAGAAATATAAATTTGTAAACGCTACTGGGTTAAATAACGCTGATTTAAAAGGGAAACATCCTGAAGGAACTGATCCGAATGGAGAAAACTCCATGTCAGCTCGCGATATGGGTATTCTTTCAAAAACAATTATTACAAAGTATCCAGAAATGCTAGAGGATACAAAACAAAGATTTAGAAACTTCCCGGATAATCATCCGAAGCCAATTCGTATGGAAAACTGGAACTGGATGTTACCAGGTGCTGCTTTCGCTTATGAAGGGTCAGATGGTTTGAAAACAGGAAGTTCTGATACGGCTGGATATGGATTCACTATTACAGCAAAACGTGGTGATTTACGTCTTATTTCCGTTATTATTAAGACAAAATCAATGGACGAACGTTTCACAGAATCTCGTGCATTAATTGAATATGGATTTAATAGCTTCGAAAAACAAAAGCTGAAAATTGATAAAAATAATACAATCTCTGTAGTAAAAGGGAAAGCAGATCAAGTAACTGTTGCACCTGAAAAAGAAATAACAGTAATTGCGAAAAAGGGTGACAAGTCACCTTACAAAATTTCTACTGAAGCAGATAAGTCACTCGCTGAAGATGGACATTTAATTGCTCCTATTAAGAAAGATACAAAGGTGGGTTCCATCGTTTTAGAATCAACTGATAAATATGGTTTCTTAGATGGAAATAAGAGCATGAAGGTTGCTGCAAAAACGACAGAAGAAGTAGAAAAAGCAAATTGGTTCGTATTAACAATGCGTTCCGTTGGTGATTTCTTCTCAAACTTATGGTCCAAAATATTTTAATGATAAAAAGCTAGCACACGCTAGCTTTTTTATTTTCCTCTCTCAATGTAAAACTTCGTTTGGTTGTCATATCTGAGTCCTTTTCCTCATACGTATGAACTAGTAATTGTTCCACACTTCATCTAGAGATAAAGTGAAACTTTAATCAGTGGGGGTTTTGTTCATCCCCCACTGATTATTAGCCTTCACCAATCGAGCGTTTAGGGGCAGTTTGATCTCCCACCCACCTTCTTTGCTCCAGCCAAATTTCAAGGTGGGAGTCTTACTGCCCATTAATGCGGGATAAACCTCTTTCCAAAAGGTATTCCACAAAGAGAGGTGACACATAATGGGTGTTATTGCTTATAACGAAGAAGATGTAAAGTTATTAGCTAGACTGATGCGTGCTGAAGCCGAAGGAGAAGGGCAACAAGGAATGCTAATGGTCGGAAACGTTGGGGTAAATCGTGTCCGTGGAAATTGTTTAGATTTTAAAAGGATACGTAATTTACGTCAAATGGTTTATCAAAATCCTGGTGGTTTTGAGGCAACTCAAAAAGGATATTTTTATCAGCGAGCGAGGGAGCAAGATATCGCATTAGCAAGACGGACCATTCAAGGACAACGTTTTTGGCCCGCTAACTTTGCCTTATGGTTTTTTAGGCCTGAAGGTCCTTGTCCGCCAACTTGGTATGACCAACAAAATTCTGGTCGCTTTAAAAAGCACTGCTTCTTCCAGCCATCTGCCGGAGACTGTCCAAGCGTATATTAGGGAATGAAAATGAGGAGGGATTTTTGAATGGCACAGCAACAAAACCCGTACTATGGAACAGGTTTTTATCAACCATCAGGCACTTACGTACAACCGCAACAAATGACCGCGCAGCAACAGCAACAACAGCAAGCAATGCAACAACAAGCTGCTCAGGCTCAACTTGCAGTTTCTCAAGGGATGTTACCGCTCGAGCAATCATACATTGAAAACATTCTTCGCTTAAATAAAGGAAAGCAAGCTACAGTTGTAATGACTTATGAGCGTGGTAGCTCGCTCGGTACACAATCTTATACAGGGATTATCGAAGCGGCCGGACGTGATCATATCGTTATTAGTGAACCACAATCAGGGAAACGTTTTTTACTATTAATGATCTACTTAGATTATGTAGAATTCCCAGAAGAGATTACGTATTTACCTAGTCAACAAGCAACTTATGCTCCGAGACCATAAAAAAAAGCTGGCAAATGCCAGCTTTTGTTTTTTTATAACCCTTTTACTACTGCAGTTCCTACTAAAATCCACGCCACAATAAACGCTACACCACCAAGAGGTGTAATTGGACCAAAGAACTTAATACCTGTCGTACTTAGTGCGTAAAGACTACCTGAGAACATAATAATCCCAGCTACCATAAGCCAACCAGCAGTAGTTAAAAGTGATGATTGAATCTTATCCATCAATAGAGCAACTACGAATAGTCCACCTGCATGAAACATTTGATATGTAACGCCTGTTTTCCAAACTTCTAACATTTTCGCAGAAATTTTATTTTCTAAACCATGTGCCCCAAAGGCTCCTAACGCAACAGATAGCCCCGCTGCAATACAACCTAGTAAAAAGAAAATTTTCATCTTAATTCCCCTTTTTTACTTTTATCATAAGCAATTTTTTCATATAAGCCAAACGATTTAATCCTTAAAAATCAAATAAAGAATTACCATTTGCCCCTTCTTCTTTTATATACACAGGTTCTCCAGAAACCGGTATAACTGGTTGAACTGGTTGAACTGTTGTTATAGGCTGCGATCTAATTACTTGCGATTGAATTTGCGGCTCTCTATACGTAGAAGATTCAACCTGTTCATCTAATAGTAAATCGCATAAAGCACGCACAACTAATAAATGATCTTTTGATTTTTGTCCTTCACTACTTTTTGCCTTTGCAATTTCATTCGCCATTTTATTTAAAATCTTATCGCTCGATATTTGCATTCCTTATCACCTCGTACTTTGTAGTTCTTTCTCAAATTGCCCCAGCTTCTCTACTGAACCAAATACTATTATCATATCATGTTCTTGCAATTTTTCCTGCCCCGTCGGATTATGTATAATATCCCCACTTCTCAAAATCGCTAAAATTGTTACATCAAATTGATTTCTCACATCACTCTCTAGTAACGATTTATTGACTAAGATAGAATCGTTTCCGACTGAAATTTCTTCAATTACAAATGATTGCTCTATTCCATACAGTACTGTATCAATATAATGAACTGTTAGCGGATTCGCAATACCTTTTGCAATATGAATTCCTGCCATACTAGATGGATTAATAACCTTATTTGCACCAGCACGCCTTAATTTTTCTTCGGTTTCTTGCTTTTCCGCTCTTGCTACAATTTTAATTGCATCGTTTAATCCTCTTGCCGTTAATGTAATAAATACATTTTCAGCATCATTTGCAACAATAGCAACTAAACCAGCCGCTTTTGAAATTCCAGCATGATGTAAAACTTGATCCTCCGTCGCATCTCCATGTATATACAAAAGCTTTTCCTTCTCTAATATGCTTTCATCTTTATCGACAACAACAAATGGAATTTTCTTTTCTTGCAATTCATGTACAACTTGAAGCCCCACTCTACCGCAACCACATACTATAATGTGATTTTGTAACTGTGCTATTTGTTTATCCATCTTCTTCCTCCGCACTGCATGAAATAAATTCCCTTCAATAATTATAGCTGCCACTACTCCAATTGCATATGTAACAATACCAACACCAACAGGAATAATAAGGAGCGCAAATACTTTCCCTGCTTGCGTTACAGGAACGGCATCTCCGTATCCAACAGTCAATACAGTAATCATCGTCATCCAAAATGCTTGAAACAAACTAATCTCTTCAATTGTCATAAATCCTAGTGTTCCTAAAATTACAACAAAGGTCATACATACAACAGCTATCCATAATTGCTTACGTGCATTCATATCGTGTTTCAACTCTTTTCTCTATCTACAATCTTTGCCAGTGGAAATAAAATACGTATATACTAGATACGGAATCTATGAAAGAGGTTGATATAATGAAGACATTTCTTTCCGCCTTACAATGGGCACTATTTATTTTAGCAGGAAGCCTTATTGTACCAATTAGTGTCGCAACTAGTTATGGTCTTGATGGCGCTGAAGCTATCGCATTCATACAAAGAACATTATTTGTTCTAGGCTTTGCTGGTCTCTTGCAAGCTATATTTGGGCATAAACTTCCTATTCAAGAAGGTCCTGCTGGCCTTTGGTGGGGAATTTTCTCCCTTTACGCAAGTTTAGGCGTCATATTATTTGGATCAAGCAATGAGACACTTAAAGTTCTTCAATATGCTTTCTTATTAAGCGGTATTATTTGCATTATTCTTAGCGTTTTTGGACTCATTGATAAACTAGTTCGCTACTTTACACCGACAGTTATTGGAACATATTTATTTCTTCTTGTCACGCAACTCAGTGGCTCCTTCTTAAAAGGAATGTTTGGTCTTGATGGACAACATACAGAAGTACAACCAAAAGTATTTATTCTTTCACTCATTGTTATTTTACTATCCTTTTTCGTTATGAAGCTACCTATTATTGGACAATATTCCGTTCTCTTCAGTATTGTCTGCGGCTGGATTTTATTTGCATGCTTCGGATTATCTAATCCTGTAACACCTGTAACAGACATAATCCGGCTTCCATCTCTATTCGTTTTCGGAATGCCTCGCGTTGAATGGAACATGGCAATTACAGTCATTTTCGTTACACTATTACTTCTAACAAATATGTTAGCAAGTATTCGTGTTGTACAAAAGGTTGTTTCTAAATACGAAACAGATGCAGCTCCAGATCGCTTTAAACAAGCTGGCATTATAACGGGAATAAATCAATTGCTAGGCGGTCTATTTTCAGCTATTGGACCTGTTGCTATTTCTGGATCAGCAGGATTTATTGCAACGACTAATATTTATAAACGCCTTCCATTTATATTAGGATCAAGCTTTATTATTGCCGTTAGTATATTCCCAAAGATCACTTCATTCTTTGCAGCAATCCCAGTTGCAGTTGGTTATGCCGCTATTTATCCTGTATTCGCAAGCATGATTGGCCTCGCCTTTCGAGAATACGAAACTGTCCAGGATAAAGAACGATTATTTAAAGTAGCCGGTCTTTCCATCTTTACAGGAGTCGGGGTTATGTTTGTTCCAGCAGGAGCATATTCCACACTTCCACCATTTCTAGCATCTTTTTTAAGTAACGGTCTCGTTCTTGGATCTGTAATGGCAATCTTGCTAGAAATACTATTTTCTCGTTCCACAGCAAAACAACTATCGTAAATTGGAAAACTTACATTATTGCACTCTACCTTTAGAGTTGTTACGATAAAATCAAACTTTAATCATTGGGGTTTTATTCATCCCCAATGATTATTAACCAATATTATGAGCAACACACTCATAATAATTTATCTACTTCTTTTCAAAGAGGTTTGATGTCTTACTATTATTCCTCAACATCTTCATGAACATGTATTTTGATTTCAATTAAAGAAAGGAATTTTCTATATGACTTATAAAATGATTGTTTTAGATTTAGATGATACTTTATTACGTGATGACCATACTATTTCACCTCGTACGAAAGAAGCTTTAATGACTGCACAAGAGCAAGGGGTAAAGGTTGTACTTGCTTCTGGACGTCCAACGTTTGGTATGCGCAATGTAGCCAAAGAACTTCGTTTAGAAGAATACGGCAGTTTCATTCTATCTTTTAATGGTGCAAAAATTATTAACTGTAAAACAAACGAAGAAATCTTTAGTAGTACGCTATCTCCTGAAATCGTTCACAACCTATTTGAAATTAGTAAAACTGAAGATGTATGGATTCATACTTATATGGGCGATGATATCGTAACGGAAGAAAATAACCCTTATACTGAAATTGAGGGCGATATTACTGGTATGCCAATTGTTGTAGTAGATGACTTTAAAGCCGCAGTTAAAGAGCCGGTAGTAAAAGTATTAATGAATAAAGAGGCTGAACGTCTTGTTGAAGTTGAAAAGAAACTACAAAAACAACTAGAAGGCCAATTAAGCGTGATGCGTTCAAAACCATTCTTCTTAGAATTTACTGAATATGGTGTTACAAAAGGAACAAGCCTAAACCAACTCATCCAAAAACTTGGTATTAAACGCGAAGAAGTTATCGCAATGGGCGACAGCTATAACGACCAAGCGATGATTGAATTCGCAGGTCTTGGCGTTGCAATGGGTAATGCGCCAGATGATATTAAAGAAATTGCAAACTATGTAACAGATACAAATATGAACGATGGCGTTGCAAAAGTTGTAGAGAAATTCGTTTTAAAAACAGAAGTACTTATTTAATATTTTCATTCATAAAACCTATTTGAAGTCAAACACTTCAAATAGGTTTTTATTTAAATTCTCGTGCTTTTGTGACTATATTTTGAACTTTGCACTATTCTCGTAGTGTAAACTTTCTTTTTGTATATAATGAAACAAAATAGACTATTTTATTTTGAAAAAGAATACAAATTTACTATAAACAAGCATACGTTAAAGGAGGCTACTGTACATGTTATCTACACCAATCGGACGATTAAGAGCAATTGGACTAGTTGAAGGGATTTCTTTCCTATTACTATTATTTGTAGCAATGCCATTGAAATACTTCGCAGGATTTGCAACAGCTGTTAAAATTACAGGCATGGCTCATGGTGTTCTATTTATTCTATTCATCTTTGCAGTCATTCAAGTAACAATCGTACACCGTAAATCAATTTTATGGGCACTTGGGGCATTCGTTTCATCAGTTATCCCATTTGGTACTTTTGTACTAGATGCAAAATTAAAGAACGAGCAACAATGATAATAAAAAGGTAGTTAACGACTGTTAACTACCTTTTCTATTTACCCCGATTGGTGAGGGCTGATAATCAGTAGGGGGTGAACAAAACCCCACTGATTAAAGTTTCACTTTACAAATTTGGAATTTCCCAATCAATTTCTCTCTCATCCATATTAGCTAAAATCGTATTTACTTTAGAGTACGGCTTACTTCCAAAGAAACCACGTCTTGCTGACAATGGGCTTGGATGTACAGATTCGATAATATGATGATTTGGATTCGTAATTAACTTCTTCTTCGCCTGTGCATGGCGTCCCCACAATATGAAAATAACTGGTTTTTCACGTTCATTTAATAGCTCAATTACACGATCAGTGAAATACTCCCATCCTTTTCCTTTATGAGAATTTGCTTCACCTTGCCGAACTGTTAATACAGTATTTAATAATAAAACTCCTTGCTCTGCCCACTTTACTAAATAACCGTTATTTGGAATGTCATACCCATATTCATCTCGAAGTTCTTTATACATATTTAACAACGACGGTGGCGTTTTAATACCGGGTTGCACAGAAAAGCTTAAACCATGCGCTTGATCCGGTCCATGGTATGGATCTTGTCCTAAAATAACGACCTTTGTATTTTCATAACTTGTATACTCTAGAGCGTTAAAAATATCTTCTATCTTTGGATAAACAACATGTGTACTGTATTCTTCTTTCAAAAAATTAGCCAATTCGCGATAATATTCTTTCTCAAATTCTGGTGCCAATAACGGCCCCCAATCATTTTTTAAAACATTTTCCATACTGTCACTTCCTGTCTAATTAATTCAACATATCCTGTTTTGTAAATACTATGAACGAAATAATAAGGGAAACAACTGCCCAAACAGTTAAATTCATCAAAGAAAATCCCATCGATAAACCTTGTAATGCAGGTAATTTTCCTGATAAATAATCCGTTAATGATAGGTTCACACTAAAAATATATTTTGCGCCTTCCCAAGACGTTGCAAATGAACTTAAAATACCACCTGCAATTAATGCAGCTAACATAACACCCATACCAGCTGGTGTATTGCGAATTAAAACAGAAACCATAAACGATATAGTTCCGACAACGATAGCAACAAACCAAGCTAATCCGTACGCCATTAAAATATATTGCCACTGCGGAATAAGATGTACAAAATTCGTATTTAACGTTTCCTTATCAATGACAAATCCAGTTAAAACAGGTAAATTCCATCCCGAGTACCCAAATACAAGCCCTGATAATATGTAAGCAAACAAACCTACAAGAAACAGTATGAGCGAAATGAAAAATAACATCGTCACGTATTTACTAAGTAGTATTTTCCAGCGCCGAATCGGCCGCGTAAGTAACATCTTCATCGTCCCATCACTTCGTTCTCCCGAAACGATATCAATAGCGACAATCATCACGAGAAGCGGAATAAACAATGTAATTCCTTGTTCAATAAATGCTCTGACAAAAGTCGGTGCACCCGGTGCCATCGGGTTAATATCATGATCTAAATAATATTGTTGTTGCTCAACTCTTACTTTTAACCAATCACGCCATTCTTCTGGCAACCTAGAATTGTTCAACCGGTTCTGGGAATCAACAATTTGCTGTTGTAATGAAACTTTCCAATCCTTTGTACCGAGTCTTTTTTGTGTCGTTTCTATTTCACGATACTGCGCATACACAAAAAGCGGGATCAAGATTGCTAAAATAAGCATGACAACAAAAATACGTTTCTTACGGTAAATCTTTTCTGATTCATTTAAAACTAGATTCGCAAATTCACGCATGCTGCTCACCCCTTGTGAGTTCAATAAATAAATCTTCTAGCGTAAATACAAGCTCCTTAACGCTATGCACATCTATCTCATTTTCTACAAAGTGTTTATTCCAACTACTTATAGATGCAATATCCATGCGGCATAGTAATCGCTCGCCTTCTACACTCACTTCTCTTACTTCCTCGGCCGCTTCTAGCATATCTTTCGCCTTAGAAATTGGTGTAACAATCCATTCTACACGATCACTTGCTGTTTTAATTAACTCTTCAACCTTGGCAACTGTTATCATTTTTCCTTTATGAATAATTGCAACACGATCACATATCATTTGTACTTCACTTAGCAAGTGACTTGAAATAAACACGCTCATATTTTCTTCTTTCACAAGCGTATGTATAAATTCTCTAAGTTCTCTAATCCCGGCTGGATCTAAACCATTCGTTGGCTCATCTAATATGAGCAACTTCGGATTCCCAAGGAGCGCCTGCGCAATTCCAAGGCGCTGTTTCATACCGAGTGAGTACGTTTTTACCTTGTCATGAATTCTTTCATCCAAATGAACCATTTGAGCAATTTCAATAATACGTTCATCTGATATATCACCTAACATACGAGCAAATTGCTTTAAATTTTCCCATCCTGTTAAATATGTATACAGTTCTGGGTTTTCAACGATACTCCCAATTTGACGCATCGCTTCTCTGAAATTTTCCTTAATTGAATAACCACCGATAGAAATCGTACCTTCTGTCGCCTTAATCAATCCGACTAACATTCGAATGGTAGTCGTCTTTCCAGCACCATTCGGTCCTAGGAACCCGAACACTTCTCCTTGCTTTACATCAAAGGAAATATTCTCTACAAGAGTCTTCTTTCCAATTACCTTCTTCAAGTCTCGCACGGAAAGTATCGTCGTCATTTTACCCCTCCTTGTTCTAGTTTTAACTTACTCACAACATTTTGAACTAATCGTTCTGCCATATATGTGTACCCTACTTCATTCGGGTGAAAATGATCAGAGTATAATAAATCTTTTCCACGGTTTTGGAATAAATCAAATGTCGGTGTAATATATACATTTTTATCATTTAACGCTAACTTCTCTAAAGAAGCGTTCCAATCCACAACAATGTTTGAAGACCCTTTTAAATCTTCTACATCTTCAAAAGGATTATATAAACCTAGCCAAAAAATAGGGCTATCTGTATTTAACTTACGAATTTGTTCTATAATTTTCTTAGCTTCATTTTGGAACGTTTCCGTATCAGGACGGTATGTTTCTAAATCTATCTTTCCAAGCGATTCCCAGCCTGGAAATAAATCATTTCCGCCAATTGTTAAAACGATCACATCTGCTTGCTTAATTGAATATTGAGCACCGCTGCTTTCAATTTGTTTTAATAAATCAGGCATTTTCGCACCACTCACTGCCAAGTTAGTTAGTGCAACCTTTTGCTTATAATCTTTTTTTAAATCTTCTTTCATTCGTCCAATATAGCCAATGCCTTCTTTATCACCGACGCCGCGCGTTAACGAATCACCTAAACTAACGACTTGCAATGTTCCCGTTTTCTTTTTCTCTTTTGCTACTACATCCGTTTTCTTAATTAAACTTGAAGCTTTCGGATTTAATACATCATTTACACCTGAAACAAAGCCATATGCAAATAAACAAAAAGATGCAATTGTAATGAGTAGGATTACTTTTACTACTTTTGATCTCATGTCAAAACCCCTTTTAGCCCTCTTAGATTGTCCATAATTATACCAAACGAAATTTTGAAAAGCGATTTTCACACCTTCCCTATCACGTTGTTTCTCTATTTACTAACTTTGGTAATAACTCTATATGTTTCACATCTAATTTCTCTGCATTAATCTTTTCATATAATAATTCAAACGCTTTTATCCCGACATTTTTACTAGGATGAGAAATTGTTGTTATACCTAATATATCTGCTACCTCTTGATCGTCACATCCGATAATCGTCATATCTTCTGGAATTCGAATTCCTTGTTTTTTTGCTTCTGTTACCATTCCCGCTGCAATATGATTACAAGATACAAGAAACGCCGTCGGTTTTACAGACATACGAGCCCATTCTCTAATTACGTTACGTCCATCTTCCACCGTAAAACACTCTTCAAATTTCCAAGTCTCTAACGGTGTTACGGTACTCTGTTGAAGCGAATCTGCATACGCCTTTTTTCGTCTTTGGCTATTAATGCTATTACTTCTTCCAATGCAATATCCAATACGTGTATGACCGACATCTATTAAGCTTTTCATCCCATGCGAAAATACTTTGTAGTAATCAATATGCACACTTGAAATGCATTTCGAATCTATTTCTTCACACATAACAATCGGGCCGAATTTCGTATATTCTTCAAGTTTCTCCTTACTATTGGCACGGGAACATATAATAACCCCATCAAGCTTTTTCATTTTTAACATATGTAAAATTTCTAGTTCTCTTTCTTCGCTGTAATTTGTCTGGCAAAGCATCATATTATAATTATTCTTTGCCGTTTCTTTTGATATCCCCTCAATAATAGCACTATAATATTGATCATTTACGTGTGGCAATAAAACGCCAATTACATTCGTTTTTCCTTTCACTAAATGAATCGCGTTCACATTTTGCGTATAATTCAATTCCTCTATAATCGCTAAAATTTCTTTTCGTTTCTGTTCATTCACGTATGGATGATTATTTAGTACACGCGAAACGGTTGAAACCGATACCCCGGCAAGTTCAGCAATCTTTCTTATATTCGTCATCTCATTT
Source organism: Bacillus sp. FDAARGOS_235 (assembly GCF_002073415.2). Lineage (NCBI taxonomy): Bacteria > Bacillati > Bacillota > Bacilli > Caryophanales > Bacillaceae > Bacillus > Bacillus sp. FDAARGOS_235. Next base: position 3,020,871 of record NZ_CP020437.2, on the reverse strand, counting down.
TCCCCTTCCCCTCAAAAATTTTCACTTGACCTGGTAAGCTTTCCACAATATATCCTTTCCTAGCAAATACATTTAGAAAGGATATGCAACTATGCTTCGATTCAAATTAGAATATATATTTTTCATTGGCGGTTTACTCATTCTTGCCATCGGTATTAATATGATGACGACAATTACTTCCTTTGGACTTAGCCCTTACGATTCCTTCTTTATTGCACTATATCAAAATTTCGGGATAAGTATTGGTTTTTGGATTTTCATGATTAACTTTGCTTTTACACTTATCGTACTCTTTTGGAATAAAAAACAAATTACAATCGGCACAATTGTAACGATGATTCTTATTTCTCTTTTTGTTGACTGGATTGGTTCCATTACAATTATTATGGACGCTATCCGCTCTCTTCCAAAATATATAACACTTATTTGTGGAAATCTATTTGTCGGAGCTGGCATTGGCCTTTATGTCTCAACAAACCTTTGCGCAGCACCTCAAGAAGCTTTCGTTTTAACAGTTGCTGAGAAGAGAAAATGGACGTTTAGAAAAACAGAGATTTCATTGGCTTTTCTATTTTTAACATTAAGCTTCTTATTAGATGGACCCATCTATTTTGGAACAATTATCTTATCCTTTACAACAGGTTGGATCATTCAAGCATTTATTCAAATTGGTACGCAGATTTTAAATAAAAAAGAGCCTATTAAGCAAGCTGCTTAATAGGCTCTTTTTTATTTTATCCCGTTATTTGTGGGCAGTAAAACTTCCACCTCAAAGTCCAGCAAAGGCAAAGAAGTTAGGCGGGAGATAACTTCCCCTAAATGCCCGATTGGTGAAGACTAATGATCAACTTAGGATGGACACCCCGTTTCACTTTATGATAAGAGATACTACTTAGCATCCCCTTCAATTCGATAATTTGCTTTCACGCAATCAATTTCTTCATACCCTTGCAATGTATGTAGAATGTACTCGTAATCCGCAAGAGAAGCACGATGCGTTACAATTACAATTTCTGCTTTCCCTTTCTCTTCAAGCGGCATTTGAATAATTTTCTCAAAGCTAACTCCGCGCTCAGAGAACAATGAAGTAATTTTTGCAAATACACCAATTTCATCTTTTACATGCAGTCTTAAAAACTTTTTCACGACAATTTCGTCTGGCTCTTTTAATACTTTTTGATATTGCGGGACTACAGCACTATTTCCTGTTACCCCTAGTCTAATATTTTGCATCACAGCAACCAAATCCGAAACAACCGCTGTTGCTGTCGGTAAGCTTCCTGCTCCCGGCCCATAAAACATCGTTTCTCCTACCGCTTCACCGTACACATACACAGCATTATATTCATTTTGCACTGCCGCAAGAGGATGTGTATTGGGAAGTAAAGTCGGTTCAACTGTAACCTCTAATTTTTCGCCATCTCTCTTTGCAAGACCAATTAATTTAATTGTATAACCTAAGCTCTTACTATATTCAATATCTTCTTCTGTAATAGAAGTAATTCCTTTTACTTTCACATCTCCAAGCTCTACGTTTGTAGAGAAACCGAGAGTAGCTAAAATCGTCATTTTTCTTGCCGCGTCTAAACCTTCTACATCTGATGTTGGATCTGCTTCTGCAAATCCAAGTTGTTGGGCTTCTTTTAACACGTCGTTATATGCTCTCCCTTCATCTGACATTTTCGTCAAAATAAAATTTGTCGTTCCATTTACAATTCCCATTACTTTCGTAATAAGATCTGAAGAAAGTCCTTCTACGATGCTTCGCAAAATCGGGATTCCTCCAGCTACACTTGCTTCATAAAACAAATCAGCCTTATTATCCTTTGCTACTGCTAATAGTTCCGCTCCGTGTAACGCCATTAAATCTTTATTTGCAGTCACAACGTGCTTCCCACTTTGTAAAGCTTGTAAAATATATGCCTTTGCATCATCAATGCCACCCATCACTTCGATGACAACATCAATATTTGGATTATCTAAAATTTCATTTGCATTTTGTGTTAATAGAGTAGAAGGTACCTCTACCTCTCTCTCTTTCTCAATGTTTTGCACCAATACTTTCGTTACCTTCACTGGACAACCTACTTGGTGTATAAGTCGCTCTTGATGATCTGTAATAATACGAACTACACCGCTACCAACTGTCCCAAGACCTAATAGACCAACCTGAATTTCTTTCATAATACTGTCCACCCCTCAAAAATTGTGTTTAGATGAAATTATATGAGTAAAAAATCTGAAAAACAATGTATTTTGAACATTCGGAAAAATAAAGAGTAATCCTTACAAAGAAAACGTTGCCACGTGTTACACAATCTTTTTTTACAATACATAAGGGGTTTCTTGATACACGTAATAATTCAACCAATTAGAGAATAATAAATTCCCATGACTCCTCCACCTAACAAGCGGCTTTTCATCTGGATTATTATGTTTAAAATAATTTTTTGGCACGTCAATATTTAACCCTTTGTCACGATCTCGTTCATATTCTTGTTTTAACGTCTCACAACTATATTCACTATGTCCGAGGGCGAAAACTTGCCTTCCTTCTTGCCCAATAACAAGGTGAACACCAGCTTCTTCAGAGTTTGCTAACAACGTTAATTCTTTCACCCCTCTAATATCACTCTCTCGTACTTCTGTATGACGGGAATGCGGGGCAAAAAACAACTCATCAAACCCCTGTAACAGTTTCACATGTTGCTCACAGACTTCATGTTCAAATACGCCGAACATTTTTTCCTTAAGGGGATACTTCGGAACGCCGTAATGATGATACAAACCAGCCTGTGCCCCCCAGCAAATATGAAGCGTGGATGTTACATTCGTTTTTGAATACTCCATAATACGTTTAAGCTCTTCCCAATAATCTACTTCTTCAAAAGAAAGAGTTTCAACTGGTGCTCCTGTAATAATGAGCCCATCAAATTTTTCATTTTCAATATCACGAAACGTTTTATAAAAGCTTGTTAAATGGTCCTGCGCTACATTACGAGACAGATGTGATTCCATATGAAGCAAATGAACATCTAATTGCAACGGTGTATTTCCAATTAATCGAAGTAATTGTGCCTCTGTGTCTTGCTTCGTTGGCATTAAATTTAATATAGCAATTTTCAATGCCCGAATATCTTGTGTTTCTGCTCGTTCCTTCGTCATTACAAAAATATTTTCTTTTTGCAATACTTTACGAGCTGGTAAGTCTTTATCAATTATGATCGGCATGTTGTTTGCCTCCGACTAATGCCGCTTCTAAATCTGCAATAATATCAGAAACATCTTCTATACCAACCGATAAACGAATTAAATCAGATGTAACACCAGCTAAACGCTGATCTTCAGCACTTAATTGTCTATGCGTCGTACTAGCAGGATGTATAACACAAGTTCTTGCATCAGCTACATGCGTTACGAGAGTCGCTAGTTTTACATTTGCGATAAATTCTTTTGCTGCTTCTAATCCACCTTTAATACCGAAAATTAAAACTCCACTAGCACCTTTTTTCAAATACTTTTGTGCTAACGAGTAATTTTCATTACTATCTAACCCCGGATAATTCACCCATTCAATACGTTCATGGTTAGCAAGCCACTTGGCAACTGCGAGAGCATTTTCGCTATGACGCTCCATTCGTAAATGCAGTGTTTCTAAGCCTATATTGCTAATATACGCATTGAATGGGCTCATACAATTTCCATAGTCTCTTAACAGCTGAACACGTGCTTTCACAATATAAGCTGCTGCCCCGAAGTTTTGAACATAGCTTACGCCGTGATAACTTGGATCTGGTTCAACAAGCTCAGGATATTTCCCTTTTGTCCAATCAAAATTTCCTCCGTCAATTACAATGCCACCTAAAGAGCTTGCATGCCCATCAATATATTTCGTCGTAGAATGAACAATAATATTTGCTCCATGTTCGAACGCTTGGCATAAATAAGGAGTCGCTAATGTGTTATCAACGATAAAAGGTACTTCCAGCTCCTTGGCTGCATCTGAAAATTCTTTGAAATTTAAAACGTTCATTGCTGGATTTCCTAACGATTCTGCATAGATGAGTTTCGTCTTATCATTAGCAAGTGCCACAATTTCATCTGCTGCTAAATTTGGATTAAAGAACGTAACATCAATGCCAAGCTTACGTAAACTTACTCCAAATAAATTAAACGTCCCCCCGTAAACTGTTGAAGAACAAAGAAGATGATCTCCACTACTACAAATATTTAAAACTGCTAGCATAATGGCTGCCTGCCCAGAAGCTGTTGCAACCGCTCCTACACCGCCTTCTAAATCTGATAACTTCTGCTCGAATGCAGCTAGAGTAGGATTGCCAATACGCGTATATATATATCCTTCTGCCTCTAAATTAAATAGTGCTGCTAAATCATCCGACGTATCGTATTTATACGTTGTACTTTGATAAAGCGGCAAAACACGTGGTTCACCATTCTTTGGTGTATAGCCACCTTGCACACAAATCGTTCCTTTTCCCCATGATTCTCCCATCTCTCATTCTCCTTTCTTTTATACAAAATAAAAAACTGCCCCTTTCCTGAAAATAAGAAAGGAGCAGTTTGAAAACACGCTCTAAAGGCTCTTTCTTATCTCTCAGGATTATTACCTGCAGGATTTGGCACAATTCCGTTATACGGCTGTTGCCAAGGTTTCATCGGGCCTGTCCCTCCACCTTTTCTTGATAAGACTATGCAATTACCGTTGATTTTATAGCAATAATTTCCTAATGTCAATCGATTTTTCCGAATGTTCTAAAATAAACGTTAACAGTTTTTATAGAAAGCAACAAAAGAAATATATTCCATTCTATTTCAAAAAAGACCTTTAAAAAACTCAAATCAATCTATAAAATTAAATAAGTAACTTAAACTATAAATTCAAAAAATCGCCCTACATGTTGAATAAGCAATCCTCTCAAAAAGATACTATACATATTCAATCCATTTCACACTAACATCTGCAACCTTTTCCTACTAAAACTTGCATAACGGAGGTATAACATGACAAATACAAAAGACATGCATTATATAATCGTCTTATATGGCATTCTTCTAGGATCCATAGTAGGCGCTACAGTCTGGCTATTTTTAGTTACGATAAATATCGGGATCCATTTTATTTGGGGTTATTTACCTAGCGTTTTCTCTTCCCCCCCTTATTACACCCTTTGCGTAACCACAATCGGCGGGATTCTTGTTGGTTTATCACAAAAATACTTTGGTACATATCCACGTCTTATGCCAGAGGTTATGGATGAATATAAAAAAACAGGTAGGATTGAATACCGTTTTGTCCATCAAGCTACTTTAACTGCGATTATTGTCTTAATATTTGGGGCTAGTCTCGGTCCAGAAGCCGCACTTGTTGGAATTATTGGCGGACTTTGCACATGGGTTGGTGATCGCTTTAAATTTGCTTTAAAGGGAATGAATGAACTAACAGAGGTTGGAATTGGTGCTACTTTAAGTGTCATTTTTAATGCACCATTATTCGGTTACTTGGCCCCAAATGAAAATGAGAGTGAGCAAATTAACGAATTTTCTAAAGGAAAAAAAGCAATAGTATACTTAACTACTACTTTTGCAGGTTTTTCTGTTTATTTACTACTGAGTAAACTCGATAATCGAGGATCCTTTATTGTTGATTTTGGAGAAGGTTCACTTTCTTTCAATGAATGGATCGCATTTCTCCCGCTTGCTAGTATTGGTGCTATAATTGGTTTCTTTTACTTCAAATTAGAATTCATATTAGAGAAGTTAATTCATCCTTTTACAAAGTACAAAATTACACTTGGAATTATCGGTGGTATTTTATTAGGAATTGTAGGCACTTTTCTTCCGTACACATTATTTTCAGGGGAACATCAATTAAAAGAATTAGTTGTTGAATGGGGGCATTTATCCTTTTGGATACTACTTCTTTCAGGAGTTTTAAAGCTATGCATTACTGCCGTTTGTTTAAATACGGGGTGGCGTGGTGGACATATTTTCCCAATTATATTTTCAGGGTCAAGTATTGGATACGCTATAGCTTCTATTCTTCCTATAGATCCAGTAGCATCTGTGGCCATCGTAACGACAGCGATTTCGAGCTATGCGTTACGAAAGCCAATAGCTATAACTTTGCTATTACTTATGTTTTTCCCGCTTAATTTACTATTACCAATGCTCGGGGCAGCAGCGATTGGTAATGCATTTCCGCTTCCTAAACGGAACGAAACTACAAATTAATAAAAGTAGGCAGTAGGGACAAAAATTCCACTGCCTATTTTTGTTACACATGCCGCTTCAATAGAGCGTATAAATCTTCAAAACTATGCACTTCATATGTTGGCACAATCTCGCTATCATTTAATTTCTTTTCTGGATTAAACCAACAAGTATCAATTCCCGCTACATATCCACCTTTAATATCGGCGCTTAATGAATCCCCAATAATAAGCCCTTCCTCAGAAGCAAAGTTAGGAATCCGTTCAAAAACATAATCAAAATACTCTTTCATCGGCTTTTGAAAACCTGTATCTTCAGAAACAAAAATACCTTTAAACAATGAATGTAACCCTGCATTGCGTAAACGTTTATCTTGCGTCTTAGAAACGCCGTTTGTCACTATATATAAATCATACTCATTTTGAATTTGATTTATAAATTCAAATGCACCTTGTATGAGTTGATTTCCTTCTTCTAAGTAGCTACGGTAATTATTTTCGAATAATATCCCATCTACTTCTTCCCCGTACTCTTTGAATAAAATGGAAAACCGTGTATTTACAACTTCATCGCGGTTGATTTCGCCTTTTTCAAAAACATCCCAAAGACCTTTATTAACTTTTTTATAACGCGCTTCAACCTCACTAGTTAGAGGAATCCCTTTCTCCTCAAAAAGCATACGTAATGCCACTTTCTCCGTCTTCTGGAAATCTAACAGTGTATCATCTACATCAAACAACAATGTTTTATATTTTTTCATAAACCCCTCACACTCTCTTTTCTACAAAAACAAATTTAAGTAAATCGTATCATTCTTTCTTGTAAAAATAATAGGCGATATCTCATACTAAATATGAGGTGAAAATATGAAAGTCAGCAAAAACAACGAAGAAATTTCTCATTACATGCAAACTTACAATCTCCACACTCTTTTTTCTTTTGATGTCTTACCGTATGCTGAGCTACATTCCTTTCAAAAGAAAGAAAAGATATGTACTGAAGGGGTTGATTTCCCTTATCTTTATTATTTAATTTCTGGGAAAGCAAAAATATATATGAGTCACAAAAACGGAAAGGTTTCATTAATTAACTTTATTCAAGCACCTTCGTTCATTGGAGAATTAGGATTAATTGGTGTAGAATCCTTTACTAAAGCAGTTGAGGTAATCGATGATTGTATTTGCTTAGCACTTCCTCTTAAAGATTGTCAGCATCTTTTATTGCAAGATGCTACCTTTTTACAGAAACTATGCAAATTCATTGGCGAAAAAACAATTGCCCGAACAGAAAGTTATGCAAAAAACAATAGTTATCCGTTCGAAAATCGATTAGCGGCGTTTATTCTATTAACAGAACAAAATAATTGCTATACCGAAAAACATACCGAAGCCTCAGAATACTTAAACGTCAGTTATCGTCACCTTTTATACGTATTAAACCAGTTTTGCCAGCAAAATTATTTAAAAAAAGAAGGCCGAACATATTATATACAAGATCGAAGTCAATTAGAAAAACTTGCTGATGAGTTAAAAATATAAAGAAACAGCATTAACGTTTATGTTAATGCTGTTTCTTTGAGTGGCGATTATAATTTCAATTAAAATTTGCTTGCTACTTTAGCTGCTTCTTCAAGACCCGCAGTAATGATTTCTTCTGCTTTATCTGGGAATTGGTTATGTCCTTCAATAACCACTGTTTCCATGTTTGTTGCACCGAAGAAGCCCATCATACTTGCTACATATTTAACAGCCATTTCTACTTCAGTCGCTGGACCTTCAGAATATACGCCACCGCGTGCGTTTAATAATGCGATTTTTTTATCTCCAATAAGTCCAACTGGACCTTCTGGTGTATATTTAAACGTTTTACCAGCACGGTTTAAATAATCAATATACGTGTGCAATACTGCTGGAATCGTTAAGTTCCATAATGGGAAACCGAAAACAACTTTATCAGCTTCTAAAAATTGATTTAAGTACTTATCAGCAACTGCTACTGCCTTTGCTTCCTCTTCCGTTAAATCAAATCCTTTACCTGCTTTGAATGTACCATTAATCATGTCTACGCCTACATATGGTAATTCTTCTTTATATAAATCAAGTTCTACTACTGTATCATTTGGATGTGCTTCTTTATAGTTTGCTAAAAATGCCTCATATAATTTCACACTAACTGCTTGTTCCGCTGGACGATTGTTTGCTTTTACGAATAAAACTGTTGCCATTATTTCTTCCTCCTAATACTCACTCTTACGTTGTTATATGTTTTTAAAAAAGGTATCCCTTGTAATTGTTGTTTTGTTGCTTACAAACATATTTTATCTTTATATCAAGACAATTTCGTCCTCACATAGACGTATTTTTCCATAAAAAAAGTCCACCTCCTAAAGGCGAACTAGGTCTTACGACTTTCGTCTTATACAATCCCATTTTTCACTGCATATAATGCTGCCTGCGTGCGATCAGATAAGTTTAATTTACTCAAAATACTACTTACATGTGCTTTAACCGTTTTTTCTGTAATAACTAAAACAGAGGCAATTTCTTTATTGCTCATCCCTTTTGCTAATAGTTGTAACACTTCGTTTTCTCTTGCTGTCAATACATCTACATGAACGAAATGTTCCTCTGCTCTCTCTTCTTGAGGCAATGTTTGAGAGATAAGGGCGCTCGCAATATCGGGATGTAATTGAATATTACCTTTATATGCGCTTCTAATAGCTTCAACAAGTTGATCCGGTTCTACATCTTTTAAAATATAACCACTTGCTCCTGCTTTTAATGCCGGTAAAACATGTGCCTGATCAGAAAAGCTAGTTAATACGATTACTTTCACATCTGGATATTCATTTTTTATACAAGCTGTCGCCTCAACGCCATCCATTTCAGGCATATATAAATCCATTAGTACAACATCAGGATTTGTTTCTCCTACTTTCACTAATGCTTCTTTCCCATTATTTGCTTCTCCAACTAACTCTAAATCTTCCTGTGTACTCAAGAAAAATGCTAACCCTTTTAAAACGACTGTATGATCATCAACTAACAATACTTTTATTTTCACAAACTTCCCTCATTTTCACATCATAATGGTACATTTACTTTTACGCTCGTTCGTTTCTTGCTACTTACAACTTTAATTGTTCCACTAACTAATTCTACTCTTTCACGCATCGTAGTCATACCGAGTGATTTTTTCTCTTTTATATCTTTTTCTACAAAGCCATTTCCTTGATCAACTATTTCTAATGATACATTTTTCTCAGTCACTGTAAAATAAACCGTCGCTTCTTTTACACCTGCATGCTTACTTACATTGTTTAACGCTTCTTGTCCAATGCGCCATAATGCCTCTTCTACCACACGAGGTAAGTCACGAACACCGGTAACTTGCTCCCTAATTTTCAATCCTAAGTTTTCACCGTACTGCTTTAGAGCAGGTAATAATCCTTTTTCTAATCCTGCCGGACGAAGCTGCCAAATTAATGTCCTCATTTCTTTTAATGCCCCTTGCGCTAGTTCACGCATGTCATGCAAAGATCGATCCACTTTTTCGTTTTGACCTTTTAAAACTGCCTCAGCACCTTTTGTCATAAAGGTTAATGAAAATAATTTCTGTGAAACAGAATCATGTAAATCTCTTGCTAATCGATTTCTTTCTTCCATTCGTACAAGTTCACGACGCTGCTCGTTTAATCTTAAATTCTCTATTATTAACGAAATATGATTCGATAGCGCTTGGATTACATCTATTGTATTCACATCAAATTCTCCATTATTTAAACTTACACATAAAACACCAAATACATGGCTTTGAATATGTATTGGCGTAGCAATAACAGCTCCATTTAGATGTACATTATGACCAATTTGACGTTTTAAAAGAACCGATTCACCTTTTACTAGCGCCTTCTTTGCCGCTTCTTTTACATCTTCTTGTAACTCTTCCTGACTAAAAGACGCTCGCAAAGATAATTCTTTTTCTTCTCTAATAAAAAACGCCACTTGATTCCATTGAAATACTTCACCTACGTGATTTACAACTTTTTCAGGTAATACATTAAACCTATGAATTGTTTTTAAATCTTGAATAAAACGTTCCAATTTCACATAATAATGTGCTCTTCGTTTTTCATTTTCATATAATTTCGTTCGTTTTAAAGCCGTCCCAATTTGGAAAGCAACGGATTGGAGCAATACTAATTCTTCTTCTGAAAAATGTGTTTTACCTGGACTCGCTACATTTAATAAGCCAAACTTTTCTCCTCCTGCTTTTAAAGGAACTGTAGCATGATGAAGAATTCCTTCTGTATCTCCCCAATTGTATTCAATTGCATTATTAATTCTTTTACATTCAATAATGTTAACAGCTCGTTCTAATTTCCCATCTACAAATCCACGTAAACACCAACATTCACCTTCACACATCGGGCGTTTGTTTTCATATGTCAGTGCCTCTGGTAACTGGTAATCGATCAACTTCGTATACTTCCCATTTTCATCCGCAAGAAAGATCCATCCTGTCGTCAAACCTGTTACACTTAGCAATTTTTCTAGCACCGCTTGCAATACATGATATGTATCATTTGATGTATTCAGTGTTTCTGCAATTTCTTTTAATATAACTAATTCATTTGTACGATTATCTCGAAACATGCTCAATCTCCTACATACAAGATTTTAAATCGCCTCTAAAGTAAATCATCTACTTTTCACTTTGTACTTATTCGTAACATTGATATAATGGTGAAAACATAGTTTTCATTATATCACTTGAGGGGGATTTCATAATGACATTAAATAAAGCACTTACTATCGCTGGTTCTGATACAAGTGGCGGTGCTGGTATACAAGCAGATTTAAAAACATTCCAAGAACTTGGCGTATATGGAATGACATCTCTTACGACGATCGTAACGATGGATCCACATAACGGTTGGGCACATAACGTATTCCCAATCCCAGCTTCTACATTAAAACCACAATTAGAAACAACAATTGAAGGTGTTGGCGTAGATGCTTTAAAAACGGGTATGCTTGGATCAGTAGAAATTATTGAAATGGTTGCAGAAACAATTGAAAAGCATAATTTCAAAAACGTAGTAGTTGATCCTGTTATGGTATGTAAAGGCGCAGATGAAGCATTACATCCTGAAACGAATGATTGCTTACGTGACGTTTTAGTTCCAAAAGCATTAGTTGTAACACCAAACTTATTTGAGGCTTACCAATTAAGCGGCGTGAAAATTAATTCCCTTGAGGACATGAAAGAAGCAGCGAAGAAAATCCACGCTTTAGGTGCTAAATACGTCCTAATTAAAGGCGGTAGTAAACTAGGTACAGAAACTGCAATCGACGTCCTATATGACGGAGAAACATTCGATCTTCTAGAATCAGAAAAAATTGATACTACAAACACACACGGCGCTGGTTGTACATATTCTGCTGCAATTACAGCAGAACTTGCAAAAGGAAAATCTGTGAAAGAAGCAGTAAAAACTGCTAAAGAATTTATCACAGCTGCTATTCGTTACTCATTCAAGATTAACGAATACGTAGGACCAACTCATCATGGTGCATATCGTAAATTCGTTGCACCGAAAGAGCTTGTCTAGCGTATAAATAAAAACACCCGCAGAGCTAATACGTTCCCTCTGTGGGTGTTTTTTTAATAAACTTTACATCTTCTGGTCATCTTACCTTTAAGATGCAGAATTGACCTGATTTCTACCATTTCTTTTTGAGTAATATAACGCGTCATCAGCCGCTTGAATAAGCTGTTCCTGTGATCCTTTATACTCTGAAATCCCTACCGACACTGTGATTTTTATTTTCGTTCCATCTAACAATTGAAATGAATGTTTTTCAACAGCTATACGGATTTGTTCCCCAAGATGAATACCATAAGATAGTCCCCTCTGCGGTATCAAAAGTGCAAATTCCTCTCCACCCTTTCGAAAAACCAAATCCGGAAATGTTGAAATCCCTCTTAAAATACACCCTATTTGTTTTAACACTTCGTCTCCTGCAGGATGCCCATACGTATCATTTACATACTTAAAGTGATCAATATCTATAAGTAGTAAACAAAGTGAATCATTTTCCATGTGTTTATTACCAATATGATGATTCATCTCTAGATCAAACTGCCTTACGTTTCCTAAACCTGTCAATGCGTCTATCGTTGCGTATTGCTTCATCGTTTGAAATAGCTCATTGGATTGTAAAACATAGTTTGCACTTACGAATGTTATGTAGCCTGTAGTAATACTTGAAATTAAATACAGTACAACTACAGATATATCGTTAAATAATATATACATCGGTACTACTAAAATAGAAAGGCAGTATACGTGTAACCATATCAACTTTAACATAATGGAAATTTGCATTCTTGCAATAAAGATAACACCAATTCCACTTAATACAATTGTATAGCAAGCCAATTCAGAGGCTAAAGAGTACTCAGTAAAAACTATCCTTGTAATTAAAATCATAATAACTGTTATACTACTAGCTATCGGGCCTCCAACTATAATTGCTAAAATAACAGCTAGATAGCGTAGATCCAACATAATATCTTCAATATGTACACCAAAATGCATTAGTAATATACCTAATATTCCAGTAAAAATACCTACTACACATTTCTGCCAGAAAGAGAATCCTTCTTTTAATGGACTATCTCTTAAAAGCTGACCTCCAATAAAGATAAAGGAAAGAATGATTGTTGTGTTTACAAATAAATCCCTTAACATAAAATAATCTCCCTACTTTTTCGTCTATCCCTTTCCTTACTTTATTGTATACGAACTCCCTATAATTCCCAAAGCTTTTTATTTATTTTTGCTGTTCCACGTGAAACAGCAAAAAATAAAAAAGGACGAAGATTCGTCCCTTTTTTATTAACAACAACGTGATATCTTGCCGCCTTTCGCATTAAATCTAGCTTCTTGCGCCTCAGCGAAAAATTGCTTCTGACATACAATCTCTTCTTCTGGATGATGCTTTTTCATATGCTCCACATATGCTTCATAACTTGGTACCCCTACAAGTAAACTAATAAACTGTTTCCTTTTACCCCATACTTGCCGTAGTTTTTTAAGCATAATTCCTCGACTCACTTTCATCCCTAGGAATATATGGTGCCTCTTTTAACGGCATCGGCTTATTTCTTAATACTTGAATCCAAATTCGAATTGCAGAAATTAATACGGCGATTACAACTATCATAAAAATCCCACAAAGTGCAGCATCGATATAATCATTGAAAATAATTTGTTTCATTTGAGCGACATTTTTAGCTGGAGCTAACACTTTCCCCTCATCTAATGCTCCCTGAAACACCTTTGCATGAGATAGAAATCCTATTTTTGGATTTTCATGAAATAGCTTTTGATAACCAGCTGTCATTGTTACAATTAACAATCCGACAGTCGGGATAAGTGTCACCCAAACATACACCTTTTTCCCCATTTTGAATAAAATTGTCGTCCCAAGTAATAATGCAATACCCGCTAACATTTGGTTTGCAATACCGAACAATGGCCATAATGTATTAATTCCACCAAGTGGATCTATTACTCCTTGGTATAAGAAATATCCCCAACCTAATACACATAACGTTGTAGCTATTACATTCGCTAATGTAGAATCTGTTTTCGCAAACGGCTTATATACATGTCCTAAAATATCTTGAATCATAAAGCGACCGACACGCGTTCCTGCATCAATCGTTGTTAAAATAAATAGTGCTTCAAAAAGAATGGCAAAATGATACCAAAATGCCATCATTGCGGTCCCACCTATTACTTGTGAGAAAATATATGCCATACCTATCGCTAACGTTGGTGCGCCACCTGTACGTGATAAAATCGTTTGTTCTCCAACGTTTACAGCAAGATCTTTTAATTCATTTGGTGTAATAGCAAATCCCCATGAAGAAATAACTTGGGCCGCCTGAGATACATCCGTACCGATAAGTGCTGCCGGACTGTTAATTGCAAAATAAGTTCCTGGTGTTAATACACAAGCCGCAATCATAGCCATCGCTGCTACAAACGACTCCATCAACATTGCTCCATAACCGATTGGCTGTGCATGCCCCTCTTGCTCAATCATTTTTGGCGTCGTACCAGATGAAACAAGCGCATGGAATCCAGACACCGCCCCACAGGCAATCGTAATAAATAAGAACGGGAATAAGTTACCTGAGAAAACAGGGCCTGTTCCATCGATAAATTTTGAAACTGCTGGCATTTGTAAATCTGGTGCTACAATTAAAATACCGATTGCCAATCCAACAATTGTCCCTACTTTTAAAAATGTACTTAAATAATCACGCGGTGCCAAAAGCATCCAAACTGGTAATGCCGATGCAATAAATCCATATACGATAAGCATAATAGCAATTGTTTCACCACTAAACGTAAACATACTTGCAAGCGTTGGGTTTTCAGCTACATACTGACCTCCAATAAGAGATAGAATAAGTAGAATAATACCAATTACCGATCCTTCACCAACCCGGCCAGGTCTAATGTAGCGCATGTATACTCCCATTAAAATAGCGATAGGAATCGTTGCCGCTATCGTAAACATTCCCCAAGGGCTTCCGATAAGTGCCTTTACTACAACTAATGCTAATACTGCTAATAAAATAATCATAATGCCTAAAATACCTATCATGGCAATGAGCCCAGTCACAGGGCCTATCTCATCTTTAATCATTTCACCTAACGATTTACCATTACGTCTCATCGAAGCAAATAAAATTACAAAATCTTGTACAGCTCCAGCGACCACTACCCCGACAATAATCCAAATTGTCCCTGGTAAATATCCCATCTGTGCTGCCAAAATAGGTCCTACTAAAGGCCCTGCCCCAGCAATTGCTGCAAAGTGATGCCCGAATAATACCCACTTATTTGTCGGCACATAATCTTTTCCATCATTCAATGTATGGGCTGGCGTTTGCCGATTATTATCTAAATCAAAAACCTTTCTCGCTATAAATCTACTATAAAATCGATAAGCAACTGCATACACACATACTGCAGCTACTAAGAGCCACACAGCATTAATAGTTTCACCTTGTGATAAAGCTATTACACCAAAAGCACCTGCTCCTACTGCCGTAATAACCCCCCAAAGTAAAATCGACTTCAACGTCTTCACATACAATCCCCCCAATACTACTTCTTAGTGGAGATTGTACTAAATTTTCTGAATATTTAAGTTGAATCCTCCTTATCATGAAGGATTTTTAGTTTATCATGTTAAAATACTCTCATTACCTACTATAATTCAATTTTATTTCGAAGGCGCTTTACATAATTACGGCTGACTGGAATCGGTTGCTCATCATACCTGTCTAAATATAAATTATACGTGCCGTTATAATATGGTTTCAGTTCTTGTACATATGACATATTAATTAAATAGCTTTTATGCACACGTAAAAAATCATATACATTTAGTTTATTTTCCAATTCCTGAAGTGTATATGTTGAAATATACTGATTATTTGTTGTATAAATTGAAACCGTCTTATTCTCCTTATTTTTACTCACATATACAATATCTTCTGGGAAAACATATCTAATTCCCTCTTGACCTTCTATCGGTAGTTTTCGCAAATAACTCTTTGCTCTCTCTCCTTGCTCTTTACCCATTCTATATAAAAGAAATTGTAAATCTTCTTCACGAAATGGTCGTAATAAATAATAAAATGCTTGAAAACGAAATGCTGTAATGGATTCTTCTATATCCTCACCCATAAAAATAAATTTCGTATAGCAATTTACTTCTCGTAATAAACTCGCATATTCAAAACCAGTACCATCTATTAATTGCGAACTTAAAAAAACAAAATCTGGTGTATGTTTTTTCATTATTAACAAAGATTCTGTTCCTGTATTCGCTTCAAAACATTCTATATTTCGAATATTCTCAGTAAAGTTCTCAACTAATTTCCTTCGCTCTTCTGCCTCTTCCATGATAAGTAAAATTTTCATTTATCCAACCACCTAATTCCTTTGTCCGTATGTCCTGTTGTATACATTCTCTTTAATAAGAAACAATCCCTTTTTCTTACTATACCATTATTTATCTAAAAAAACAGAAAAAAGGAAACCACCTCGGTCCCCCCTTTCCTTTTACGCTAATTCTCGTTGCTTCGTTTCTTGCCCAAGTATAACTACAGCAAATGCTCCAATTAAAATTGATCCACAGAAGATCGTAAATATTAGCGAAAGTGAAGCTTGTGCAGCAACTAAATAGCCTACTAATAACGGGCCAATAATACCACCAATACGGCCAAATGCGGCCGCCATTCCTGCACCTGTACCACGAATAGCTGTCGGATACTGTTCAGGTGTATAAGCGTATAATGCCCCCCAGGCACCTAAATTAAAGAAGGATAGTAACATGCCTGCCACGATTAAAACTGTTAATGAATCTGCAACTCCAAACAAGTAGGCACTGCACGCTGTACCGATTAAATACGTAACTAAAACAAACTTTCGCCCAAGACGTTCAATAAACCAAGCGGCTGTGAAATACCCTGGAAGTTGAGCTAATGTCATAATAAGTACGTACTGGAAACTTTTTATTAAACTAAATCCTTTTAATACCATTACACTAGGTAACCAAAGGAACATTCCATAATAGGAAAAGACAACACAAAACCATAAAATCCATAACATAATTGTAGCTTTACGATATTCTCCAGACCAAACTGACTTTATATTTTCGATAACAGACGGTCTTTTCTCGACCTTTTCAAATCTCGGAGAATCTGGTAAATTCCATCTTAAATATAAAGCATATAGTGCCGGAACCGCACTCAACACCATCGCAACTTCCCAACCATATTTCGGAATAACGAAATATGAGATAAGAGCTGCAATTAGCCAGCCACCTGCCCAAAAACTTTCTAATAGCACAACTATTTTACCTCGTTCATGTGCTTCAACACTCTCTGATACTAGTGTAGAGGCAACCGGAAGCTCACCGCCAAGCCCCATACCAATTAAAAATCTTAAAACGAGGAACATCGCGAGTGTCGTCGTTAAAGCAGTTAAACCACTACCGATAGAAAATAGTAATAATGTAATAATAAAGACTGATTTTCGGCCTATTTTATCCGATAGTATCCCAAAAAGGAGCGCTCCTACTGCCATACCAATTGAATTAATACTACCTATCCATCCCATTTCTTGCGTACTTAATCCCCAATCTTTTTGGAGTGCCACCATTACAAATGAAAGCATTCCAACATCCATTGCATCAAATAGCCATCCAAGCCCCGCTATGCCAAGTAGCTTTCGCTTCGAAATTTCTTTTACCTTGCCCACAAGAAGTCCTCCTCACACAGGTGTCTTTACACATCATTTTACATGTGTGAATTACATAAGTAAAATACTTTCGTGTAAAAAATTCTCCTTCATCATTCCCAAAATTTAAAATATTTATCAAAAATCAACAAAAAAAAGTAGCGAGATTTCGCTACTTTTTTGAACGCATTACTTCTTTTAAAAATTCCGCTAATACTAACTGACGACGCCAGCGTGTTGGATTACTACATAACCTGTAAAACCACTCTAAATGAATCGCTTGAATCCACTTTGGTGCGCGTTTTACCTCTCCCGCCCATACGTCTAAACTTCCACCTACTCCAACAGCCATTTTCGTTTCTAAACGATGCTTATTGTTTTGGATAAAGTTCTCTTGTCTTGGGAAACCAAGTGCAACAAGTAGTAGATCTGGTTTTGCTTCTTGAATACGAGAAACGATATTCTCTTCTTCTTCTTGCTTAAAATACCCATCTTGCGTACCGACAATAGATACAGCTGAATATGTCTTCTTTAAATGATCTGCTGCAGCTTGTACAACATGTAGTTTTGCTCCTAATAAGAAAACGGATACTGGTTTATTCTCTTCTGATAACTTCGCAAACAAATTACACATTAAATCAAAACCTGCTACACGCTCTTTTACAGGTGTACCAAGCATACCACTTGCTTTTACAACCCCAATACCATCAGGTGTAATTAAATCTGTATTTAATAATGTTTTATGGAACTTTTCATCCTTTTTTGCACACATAACAATTTCAGGATTCGCTGTTACTACCTGAAAGGTATCATTTTGCTCCGATTCTAGTTGTTCCTTTAAATATTGGACTGTTTCATCCATTGTCATTGTAGAGAAAGGAACGCCTAGAATATCAACTGTTTGTACTGCCATAATTAAATATCCTCTCTATTTCAATAAAAGTTTTTTATATGCACTACGAGTATCTTCATACAAATTCTTTAGTGAGAAATGAGTAGATGCGTAATCATATAAACGATTTCCCATCTCTTCTAATTCCCCATTCAACCACTTTTCATAAGCATTTTCTAATGATTTTGCTAACGAATCTGCATCACCAATCGGTACAATCCATCCATATGTATCATCAACTATTAGCTTTCTCATATCCCCCACATTTGTTGCAATCGATGTTAAGCGTTGATTAGCTGCTTCTAATAAAACAAGAGGGAAACTTTCACTATAAGAAGTTAACAAATTAATGTGTGCAGATGCATATAATTCTTTTGAATCTGTACGAAAACCTAGAAAAATCACCTTATCCTCTAAGTTTTTTTGTTTCACCACAGCTTTTAATTCTGCTTCTATAGGTCCATCACCAAGCAAAAGTATCTTTATATTTTGGATTTTAATTTTTTGTAACGCTTCAAATAAAATACTATGTCCTTTAACAGGATGAAGACGAGCTACTTGGATCGCTGTAAATACTCCTTCATCGATACCAAATTCACTCTTATCATAAGCCTTTGCTGGAATATTATCATACTCAATTCCATTATAAATTGTACAAATTTTCTCTTCTGGTACCCCAAGCTTTATTATATTTTCCTTAAAGTTTTCCGTAATTGCAAAAAACAAATCTACCTTCTTGAAAGAACGTAAATTTAATTTCGTAAATACCCATCCTTTTAATCCCCCCTTCATAAAATCTAAGGTTGGATCACTATGAACGGTCATTATCCATTTCGCTTTTATACCTTTTTTCAAGAGGGAGAGGTAGAAATTCGCTCGTGCGCCATGTGTATGCACAATGTCAAATTGATTTTCATTAATAAATGATTTTATTTTTGAAAGAATTGATAGGTCGTACCGAGATGACTGAGTAAAAACATGTACTTGAATACCAAGGTTCCTCGCTTCTCTAGCAATCGCCCCTTCTTCAAATACCATTAATTCCACTTCTTTCTGTGGAAACTGAGATAAGAGTGAAATAATATGTGTTTTCCCCCCACCTTCTTCTGCACCAGCATTAATATGCAACACTTTCATTTCTTACATCCTCCATTTTTATTTTTATTTACTATAACAAAAATAAAAGCTAACATATGCTAGCTTTTATTTTTCTATCATTCAATTTCCAAGTCAACTATTAAATATGCCATGAGTAATACTAAGTAAAAACTTACTCCAGGTGCCATTAAAATATGCCCAGCGATAAATGAGATACCTAACCCTAACAGGATTGCTGCAATTACCATTGCGTACCTCACTGTAAATATTTGTTTAAACTTAGTAAATACACATGCGATGAATTTAATACCAAAGTATACGAACGGAACTACCAGTAAAATAAATCCTATAATTCCGAATGAATAGAACCAATCATGAAAATCACGTTCAATTAATTTCGGATCTGCTTTATAGTTACCAGCATACCCCATACCTAATAATTTTTGAGACATTGGGGCTTCCTTATAAAAATCTTTATACATTTGCTCGAATATTTGACGCCCACTAAAAATAATAGCTTGAGTTTCTTCCTTTTTCTCAGCTACTTTTTCTTTCTCTTTTTCTTTCTCTCTTTCTTTTTCTTGTTCCTTTTCTTTCTCTGTCACTGGAGGTTTATGCTCTTTCGCTTCCTCTTTCTTTCTCTCTTCATTTTTCGCACTCTGTTGCTGTTCAATAAATTGGAAATGGAATCCCATATTTTTCATGAATGGCGAAAAAGGTGTATATGCCATTATGCCTACAAAAACAGTCATTGCAATAAAACCATTTAATAAATAGACATTTTTCTTTCCATCTTTACGCTGTGTAAATGCCTGGATAAAGCACATAACAACTGCAATAGCCATTGCCACAAAGATGGCTCCTACACCAACTTTCGTTCCAATTGCAAATAGTGAATAGACAACTAAAACTGAAGGAATCCAATAATATACTTTACCTATACTTTTTGTTTTTTCAATTGAATACAAAATAACAATTGGGCACATGATGGCTAAAATAGATCCTAGCTCGTTACCTGCATAAAACCAACCACGAGACCCTAATTTCAACCACGTATAACTATTGTAATCTGTTCCCGTTGCAATCGAAACTACCATTACTATTCCTATGATTAACGATGCATACGTAATATATTCAAGCATTTTTGAATGTCTTTTTTCTTTTAAAGATTTAAAAACAAACACATAACAAGTAAGCATAACAAACGGATATAAAGCTTTTGCTATAAACTTAACTTCTTCTGTAAACACCATAGGGTTCTTTGTAAATTTATTATTTATTAACCCAATAGTGAAAACAATTCCAACTAGAATTATATACGATATATATTTTATACTCTCTCTCTTCTTTGTTTGAATTAAAATATATATCCCACCTAGAAGCATAACGAATAAACGTGTAATAACTCCAATAGTCGTATCAATTTTTAAAACCATTATACAAAATGCTGTAAGCAAATCTAAAATGGGTTGCAACAAAATAAAGATTAATAGAAAATTTTCAAATTTATTACTTGTACTATTTTCCCTTAACATCTAGAACCTCCATAACTTATACCTAAATTCACTCTATACAATTATTATTATTTTTCTCATCTCAAATATGTATTATAACATATATTTTTTAATTAAACGTCTCACATTTCTATCCAACCTTACCTCATAAAAAAAGTAAATTTGCATTTTCAAACGCTTTCCTTCCTTATTTTTTCTTTTTTTCTACATGTAACGAAAATGCATTGTTATTTACATAACTTTAGTGTATATTTTTTCTCTGGAACATCTTTAGGAGGAAGGGATTACAGCCATGTTATTAATCGACATATTTACGTTTCTTGGCATTATCGCCGCTGCTATTTCTGGTACATTAGTTGGTTTAAAAAAAGATTTAGATTTATTCGGTGTCCTTTGTTTAGCTGTAGCTACTGCGCTCGGCGGCGGTATTATTCGTGATATTATGATCGGTAACCTGCCTCCTGTCGCATTTGTAAAACCTATTTACTTTTTCGTAAGCGTATTATCAGCACTATTTACTTGTATGTTTTTTGAGCGTATCAATAAACTTCAAGTCGTTATTATGCTTTCTGATGCTGTTGGCTTAGGTGTTTTTACAGCCATTGGTGCAAATGCGGCAATGTCACATCATGTTGATGCCTCATTTTTAGTTGTTTCAATGGGAGTCATTACGGGGATTGGAGGCGGTATTTTGCGTGATATATGCGCCCAAGATATCCCTTACGTATTCCGAAAAGAAATTTACGCAATCGCTTCTATATTAGGAGCAATTAGCTTCTTAATCACACATGCAATGGGGGCGCACGTATTAGCTTTCTATGTTTGTTTATTAGTAACATTCATTATTCGTGTCGTCACTGTAATATATAATGTACATTTCCCTGTTTTCTTTAAAACACATGCTAAAATTAATAAAGGTCATTAAGAGAATTCTACATAGAATTCTCTTAATTTATATACTATTCTATACACAGATATAGAGTAATCGAATATAAAAATATATAATTATATTAGAAACAAAAATGAAAACGCTTCACAAACAGGGGGAAGAACGATGCTTGGGGTTTTTAAAAAACATACTCATAAAACAAACACCAGTATAATTGAATTAAGTAAGGAACAACAAATAACCTTTAACGTACCTGCTAATTCCGAATTAAGGATTCAAATGGATATGCTACATATTTCAAAGGAAGATTTACAAATTGTAAAAGTACTACAGCCCTTTATTTATGAGGAAATAGATTGGATTACAGAAAAATTCTATGCCAATATTACAAAACAACCTAATTTAATTACTATTATTGAACGTTACAGCTCTATTCCAAAACTAAAACAAACTTTAAAAACACATATTAAAGAATTATTCAGTGGAGATATGCACGAAGATTTTATTGAACAACGTGTCAGAATTGCCAAAAGACATGTTCAAATTGGCTTACATAGAAAATGGTATACGGCTGCCTATCAAGAATTATTCCGTTCCATCATAAAGATTTTACAAACAAAGATTACAATAATCGATGATTTTTCATATTCTATAAATGTAATAAACAAATTATTCACACTTGAACAAGAGCTTGTTCTTGCAGCTTATGAATCTGAGTATGAACAAATTCAAAAAGAACATGAAAAAGAAAAAGAAATAACGGCTATGACAATTACACATATTGCAAATGAACTAGCAGCTGTATCTGAAAAAACAAGCTCTTCTATTCAAAAGTTAACTGCTAAATCCGAAACTATTGTAGAGATTGCCAAAACCGGTACATCATTAGCAACCACATCAGAAGAAAAAGCTAATAAAGGTAAAGAACAATTAAATCAGCAAAACAAACGAATGGGATACATTCAAACAAATATGGAAACTATCATTACAGATACTCATGAACTTCTCAATATTTCTAACAAAATTAACGAAATCATAGATATCGTTAAATCAATTGCAGAGCAAACAAATTTACTAGCACTAAACGCTGCTATTGA
Organism: Bacillus sp. FDAARGOS_235; assembly: GCF_002073415.2. Lineage (NCBI taxonomy): Bacteria > Bacillati > Bacillota > Bacilli > Caryophanales > Bacillaceae > Bacillus > Bacillus sp. FDAARGOS_235. Next base: position 2,997,815 of record NZ_CP020437.2, on the reverse strand, counting down.
ATCTGCACGTGCTGGAGAGTTTGGCAAAGGTTTTTCTGTTGTAGCTGGAGAAATCCGAAAATTATCAGAGCAAACGAAAGAATCTATCTCCAACGTTACAAAACTCGTTGAAAAAACAAATGAACAGATTATTCATGTTTCTTCTTCTGTAAAACAGATTAGTTCTCTCGTATCTGAAGGAACTGATAGTATGTACGCGACAGATCAATACTTCCATGAAATCGTAAAAGATATGTCTAATTCGAAAGAACAGAATAAAAAAATTGAAAATGAATTAGAAGCTATTTCGCAAGTAATGAAGGGCATTCAAGACGATTCTTCAAAAATGGCTCTAACAGCTGATAGTCTACAACTAGAACTAAACCGATAAGGCGAAGCTTATATTAATAACGATTTTTCATCATCTAACAATAAAAAAAGAATCCATTTTGGATTCTTTTTATTTTCTAAAAAATATTTTTTGACAATACACATAACTCATATAGACACCAAAGCTTTGTAAAATAAACAATGCTGGCATAATAATATTATAGTATGCCATATCTACTTGAAAGATTTTTAGCAATACATATCCGCTAATCAACAATAAGAACAACATGTATCCTTCATTCTTTTGTTTCTTAATAAGAAAATGTAATAAAGCTATAGCCATGAATAATGTTATTGCTATATATATCAGCTTTTCACATTTGAATAGGATAGAATTTATCCCCTCATCTGAAAACTGATTCATTACTGGTTTTAGCAGTTTAAATCTTTCACTCTCAATCTCTTTTAACTTTTGATCAATATGTTCTATTACAGTTTGATTTCCCGGTATTTTTTCCTCTTTTTGATTTTTACCGATTAAAACCGATTGAACATACGTCTCATTCGAAATCGTATATTGTGACATTCCCATCGTCTTAATTCCGTAACTCACGCCAAAATGAACACTATAAAATAGAATAAGCATCCCTATCATCTTTAATAGTATTTTTTGTTTCGTTGCGGATTGAAACAATTCAATTAACAACACATATACCGCAATAAAAATAGGAAGAAATAACCCCATTGGGAACAGCATATTGCTAAATGCAAATAAAACCGCTGAAAGCACCCACATATAAGGATGATCTAATCCTTTATATAAAAGTATGTAACAAGCAAAATAAAATAAGCATATTGCGAGCGATTCAGGCGCTAATAAGGAACTCATAAATATATTTGGAATATATAAAGCGTAAAATACGGACGCAACGCGACCACATTCTTCCCCAAAAACCATAGCGGCAATACGATAAATTAAAAACGCAGTTCCTGTACAGAACAAAATATTAAATAACTGTAAAACAAATGCCGTATCACCAAATATACGAATAACTATCGATTCATAAATGATAAAGGGTAACTGTGTTATATTCTCTATATTATTGCCAATTGCAATCTGCTTTGCAGACTCATACATCGCTTTCATATCACCGATAATCGGAACATCTACAATTAAAACCATACTAACTCTCACAACTATAGATACGCTCATAAGAAAAATAAAAAATTGTTTATCTGTAAAACGATATTGTAAAATTGATGCCACTAACAATATGAGGATGACGAAAATTGCCAATACGATTGTTACACTCGTTGTACTTCCTCCAAAAAATTGCTTACTTGTTTCAAACGCTGACCAACAACTATAAACAAAAAATGTGAGCATCGCACCAATCATTATTTTACTGAAAAAAGACGAAAAATTTGTTTGTATATGATTCATATGTCCATTGCACCTCTATCTCCATTCATAACAAAACGATTCTATCATGAATAGGTACACGGCTGATAGGGAATTTCTATGACAAATATATAGTCATTACTTTTTCACTTGCAATGTAAGCGAATCCTCTTTTACACTACACTTTAGACAAAATAAATTTTCTTTCAGTTACATGAATATACTTTCAAAAGTATTATTACTCCTCTACTCATACATTTTACTTGTTTAAATACCCGGTAAAATCAAATAGGAACTAACCTTCCTTTTATGTCATAAAGAACATGTCACTCTGATTGAAAATGTACACTAGGGGCTGAATATATGGAAAAGAAATTTATGAGAGAATCAAAAGCAATTAAAACAACACGTGTTTTTCCAAATGATTTAAACAACCATCAAACATTATTTGGTGGCAAATTATTGGCTGAAATTGATAGTATTGCTTCTATTGCAGCAGCAAGGCATAGTCGCAAGCATTGTGTGACAGCATCCATTGATTCTGTTGATTTTTTAACACCTATTCATCAAGCTGACTCTGTTTGTTATGAGGCATTTGTTTGCTATACTGGTAAATCATCTATGGAAGTCTTCGTAAAAATAATTGCAGAAAATTTATTAGAGGGAGAACGCCGTATCGCCGCTACTTGCTTTATTACATTCGTAGCATTACAAGATGGCAAACCTTCTTCTGTACCTCAAGTATTACCAGAAACTGAGGAAGAACATTGGTTGCATAAAACTGGTTCCGAACGTGCTGAGACCCGAAAAAAAGGACGTTTAAAAAGCAAAGAAATGGCTGAGGTATTAACTTTAAATAAGCCTTGGAGTGTATAAAATTTCAATATCGAAAATACCTTCTGAGCGGATAACTAACTTGTATTCGCTCATTTCTTTATAAACAGTTCAAGTCTCTCATACAATCTCTACGTCTTTTCACAAATACTATGTAATATTTTTATACATATCTTGGCTAGGCTATTTCAATATTAACTTTTTCTAGTGTATAAAGTTCTATTTATAACTCGCTTCTAATCGAGGAATAGTTGCTTTACAAAGTTTATGTAAGGTACACTTATACGGGCGGTCAGCAAACTAATTTAAAAATTTGCAAGTTGTGTAGAAAACGCCTTGTTTTTTACTATATCAAAATACAATAAAGAACGATCATTATTCTTTACCAACTAAAAACAATTTCATTTTAGTTGAAGTAATTATCCCTACTTAAAAACTTTAATATAAAACGCATTTTAATTAAATTGTATTACTTTAATGGAAAGGTGAAACTATGCAAAAGTCTATTGTTTCAAATATTTTTTATAAAATACTACTCAATACGTTTAACATTATACTTCCAATCTTAGTTGGTCCATACGCATACCGCATGCTAGGAGCCAATTCGATGGGAACCGTTAACTTTGCTGAAACTATTTTTAATTACTTTTTCATATTCGCGGTTTTTGGTGTATATCAATATGGCTTACGTGAAGTTAGCTTAATTAAAAATGATAAAAAGAAAGTTTCTCAATTATTCACAAGTCTCTATGTAATTAATGTTACAACTAGCCTTTTAGCTTTATGTGCTTTTTTAACCTTTAGTTATATTGGATATGGAAATGAAAGCTTATTTCCTGTTCTTCTTATTTTTGGCTTCAATTTTATTTCCAATCTATTTTATGTGGAATGGTTCAATGAAGCGTATGAAAATTATGACTTCATCACTAAAAAAACAGTTATTGTTCGACTAATTTATGTTGTACTGCTTTTCTGCCTAGTTCATGGAGTGGATGATTATAAAACATTCGCAGGTTTATTAGCACTATCAACATTTTTAAATCATTCTATTAGCTTTGTATATGTGAAACGCCAAGTAAAGTTTGATTTTTCTAACTTAACCATTATCCCGCATTTAAAACCGTTGCTATTAGTCGTCATTTTTTCAAATGCTAATATTTTATATACACAATTAGATCGTCTTGTGTTAGGTGAATACGCCGGAAAAGCAGAGGTCGCTTACTACGTTATGGCTTTTCAAATTATGACCATTATTAATACACTTATGTTAAGCGTTGTACAAGTAACGATTCCACGGCTTTCTTACTTATCAGGAAATGCATCTGAAAGTGAGTATGAATCTTTGTTAAACAAAATTTCAAAGGTGTATTTTATTACCCTATTTCCCGCCGCAATTGGTTTAATGCTCATTGCTCACGGAGCTGTTGTCATTTATGGTGGATCAGAATTTGCTGGGGCTGGTAATACATTAATTGTGTTCGCTTTCTATATGATTACAGTTGGTATTGAATCTATTTTATCGAATCAAATTATTTATGTTAAAAAGAAGGAAGGTATTTTAGTACGCTTTTTATTCATTTGCGGGTTTATTAACCTAGCATCCAATATTGCACTAATATTCTTCCATGTGCTTACACCAGCGACAGCAATTTTCACAACTACAATTGCTAACAGTTTATTAATTGTACTTGAATATATTTATGTTAAAAAGAAATTAAAAGTGAATTATACATTATTTGATATGCAAAAACTTAAATATCTATTTTATTCACTAACATTTGTACCAATAGCATTCGTTATTCGTATGTTCGTATCTGGGCAAATACTACAAGTTCTCCTAGTCATGGTAGCATGCGGATTAACATATGCTCTTATCCTTTTCTTAACAAAGGATGAAATTCTCTTTACTCTAATAGAAAAAATACAAGCACGATTTAAAAAAGCTTAAACGTAATTCTTAAAGGAGCTGTTAAAATTGAAATTCTCTTTAATCATGGCTACTTGTGGCAGACGTGATGATATTCTTGACTTACTAAAATCACTTGAAAAACAAACTTACCAAAACTTTGAACTCATCGTAGTAGATCAAAATGATACTCCAATCTCGGATCTCTTTGATGAATATAAAGAAAAATTTTCTATTAACTACATTTATACACCTATTAAAGGGTTATCTAGAGCTCGAAATACTGGATTAAAAGTAGCGGATGGCGATATCATCGCTTTTCCAGATGACGATTGTATTTATGAAACAAATGTTTTAGAAAGTATATTAGAAACTTTCAACTCTAATAACGATGTTCAGTTTATATCAACAAACACTACTAATGTTGAAGGAACTGGTTCTTTAATACTTGCACCTAATACAGACATTATTCTTAATAACAAATATGGATTTTTAGGTCCCTCTTTTACACTATTCTTTACAAAACAATTTGTACAAGATGTAGGTACATTCGACGAGGATTTAGGTGTTGGCTCTGGAACGATTTATGGAGCTGGTGAAGAAACCGACTTTGTTCTACGCGGTATGAAAAAAGACCACACTGGTTTATTTAGAAAAGATCTGTTCGTATACCATCCTGTAAAAGAAGAAGTTATAAATGAACAATCATTAAAACGTGCCATTTCTTATGCTGGCGGTTTTGGCAGAGTGATTCGCTTACATTATGGATTCCCTTATTTCTTACGTGCTGTTGCTGCTGCCACATTCCGTATGACACAAAATATTTCTAATGATAAACGTAAATTCCATGCAAATCGTTTACGCGGGATTATTCGTGGATATTTAAAATAAACTCATATGAAAAAGGTGTAACCATTTCTATGAAATGGTTACACCTTTTATTTCTTTTGCATAGATAAGATTGTTTCCTCTAATCCTTCGCGATAAGATGTTTTAGGTACTTTCCCAATGAGCATTTCATATTTTTCTCCACTTAATACAACCGGTTTTTCTGTCAAATAGAGCATTTCTACATATTCTTTCATCTGCTTATCAAATAAACCCATTAACTTTATTATTCCTCTTTTTACGGTCATAACTTGTTTTGTATATCCCGTCAATTCACGTATATATTGCATCATCTCTTCTCCGGTAATGACACCGCAACCTGGTATGTTCCACTGTTGTCCATAAGCCTCCTCACATAACGCTAATTCAACCATCGCTTTTGCACCATCTGGCGTAAAAATATACTCGCGTGCAATTCTCTTATCTCCAACAAAGCTAGACACTTTATTTGCAAGTACGCCATGTAAAGTATGATGAACAAGTGTGCTTTCCGCATTTGGACCGTAAAAATCAGGAAAATGAGCAATAAACATTTTGACGCTACTCTGCTTTGCCATCGCTTCAAGTTGTAATCGTATTTTCCCCTTCTTCGTATGAGGATTCTTTTCAGCATCTTCTTTAACCAGCCTTTGATTTTGCCTTCCATATGCATAAATATTATCAACGATCCCTAACTTACTATCACTCTCTTTTGCTACTTCCAATATGTTTCTTAATAGTTTATGTTGCTTCTTTTCCCAATCTGAATATGGGATATTTACAGCATGGAATATAACATCTACACCTTTCGCAGCATCTATTATATCCTCTTTTACAAATACATCTCCTGCTACTGTTTGTATATGTTCCTCTCCTTGAAATAAATTCTCCAACTTCTCCTTATTTCTTGCAAAGGCAACTACATCAATCCCTCTATTACATAACTCCTTTGTAATCGCATAACCCATTGCTCCTGATGCTCCCAGTACTAACGCTTTTCTCATCATAAGTTCCCCCTCCAATTAATTAACCACTGTTCAATTAATAACAAAAAGAAAATCACCTACATTAGAAGCGATTTTGAAATAAACTCTACATGCACTTGAGCAAGCCCCTTTAATTCTTCAAATGTTTGCCCACTTCCGCAATAATGTGCGACAAACCCATGTAATGATAAAAAGACAGACCATATCGTCATTGTATCTATTTTTTTATTACATAAAGAAAAAACAACCTTTGCAAATTTTTCATAACTAACATTTGGGCCGTCTGCCAAACATTCCTTTAACTCATCGTTTTTAATTAAAAACATCATTTCATAATGACTTTGATTTTTCAAACCAAACTCTATAAAACCAAATAAAACTGCTTTTAACTGCTCTTCTCGAGATAAGTTTCTTTTACTAATTTCATCTAACTTTTCATTTAACAATTGAAAGTCTTGTTCTACCATCGCATAAAAAAGTTCAGCTTTATTTTTAAAATGGTAATAAATTGAACCATGGCTATACCCTAGTTCCGTCGCAATTTTACGCATTGAAGTGTGCTGATATCCTTGTTGTACAAATAAATTTCTTGCTACGTTCATAATCATTTCTCTTGTTAACTCTTGTTTGACTGCTCTTCTTGGCGACATTTTTTATACCTCACGATTTAATTAACCACTGTTCAATTATATTATATATTTTTTCCAAAATAATGCAAATCCTTATTTGAAAAAATATACATTTTTGAAATGATAGCATTATATCGAAGAATTTAGTATCATGATTCAAGACACTATTTAGAATTGAACGGAGGACATTATGAGCTTATTAACTGTTGAAAAATTAGGCCATACATTTGGTGATCGTACATTATTTAAAGATGTATCCATGCGCTTACTCGCAGGAGAACACGTTGGATTAGTTGGAGCAAACGGTGTTGGTAAATCAACATTTATGAATATAATTACTGGTCAACTTATCCATGATGAAGGCCGAGTTGAATGGACACCTGGTACAAATTATGGTTACTTAGACCAACATACAATTTTAACACCTGGCCGCACAATTCGTGACATATTAGCAGATGCGTTTTTACCTTTATTTGAACAAGAAAAAGCTTTAAATGAAGTTACAGAAAAAATGGGAACTGCTACACCTGAAGAATTAGAAGAGCTTCTTGAGCAAATGGCAGAAATACAAGATGCTCTTGAAGCAGGTGGTTTCTATTTATTAGATATGAAAATTGAGGAAGCAGCGCGTGGTCTTGGAATTGACGCAATTGGTTTAGATCGTGATGTTGCCGCATTAAGTGGTGGGCAACGTACAAAAGTGTTACTTGCAAAATTACTACTTGAACAACCAGAAGTATTACTATTAGATGAACCTACCAACTATCTAGACGTTGAACATATTCATTGGTTAACAAATTATTTAAAAGAATATCCACATGCATTCCTATTAATTTCCCATGATACGGAATTTATGAATAAATGTGTCGATATTATTTTCCATCTAGAGTTTACAAAAATGACGCGTTATACAGCGACATATGAAAAATTCCTAGAACTTGCTGAAATTAATAAAAACCAACATATTAATGCTTACGAAAAACAAAAAGAATTTATTAAAAAACAAGAAGATTTTATTGCGAAAAATAAGGCTCGCTACTCAACGACAGGTCGTGCAAAGAGTCGTCAAAAACAACTCGATCGTATGGAACGTATTGATCGTCCTGAAACAGCAATTAAACCTGAATTCTCATTTAAAGAGAGTCGCGCAAGTAGCCGATTCGTCTTTGAAGGAGAAAATGTAGAGATTGGATATACACATCCGTTATTACCAAAATTAACGATGACAATCGAACGTGGTGAAAAAATTGCAATCGTTGGATGTAATGGGGTCGGTAAGTCAACACTATTAAAGACAATTTTAGGTAAGATCAAACCATTAAGCGGAAAAACAAGTCTTGGTGACTTCTTAAATCCATCATACTTCGAACAAGAAGTAAAAGCTGATAATATAACACCAATTGATGATGTTTGGAATACATTCCCTAGCATGGACCAACACCAAGTACGTGCAATGCTAGCAAAATGCGGTTTGAAAAATGAACATATTTCTCGTCCACTGAACCAATTAAGCGGTGGTGAACAAGCAAAGGTTCGTTTATGTAAGCTAATGGGAGAAGACAGCAACTGGTTACTATTTGACGAGCCGACGAACCACCTTGATGTTACAGCAAAAGAGGAACTAAAAAAGGCGATGAAAGCATATAAAGGAACAATTCTTCTTGTATGCCACGAACCCGATTTTTATGAAGATTGGATAACAAAAACTTGGGATGTAGAAAAATGGGCCCAAGAAAATTCTTAATCACCTGAAATCATCCCTTTACACCACCACTTAGTGTGTAAAGGGATTTTTCCTTGAAATAGCCATAAAATTCAATAAGGAGTTTTTAATTATAATGCAAAGTTCATTTTTTCTAAAACTCAATACATTTTTTGTGAAATCATTGTTAGTGCTATGTCTCATTATTTCTGGAGCTATTACATGGCACTCAGTATATGTAGTTAGAGAACAGGCCAACACTCGTTTACTTATTATAATCCCAAGTATTATTCTAATAGGGATTTTATTTTTACTAATTGGCTATATTTCCAATAAATATATGTCAAAATTAATGTTCGCCATTTCACTTATCATTTTAGCTTTCTCTATTCGATTAATCTGGATTCTTAATATCCAAACTCCTGTCGAATCAGATTTTGGTATGATGTACAATGGTGCTTTGCAAGCGACTAAAGGAGATTTTAGTTTTGCTCAAAGCATATATTATACTTCGTGGGTTTATCAACTTGGATTTACAATGTACGAAGCTTTTATTGTTAATTTATTTGGTGAAGGAACCTTCCTTCTAAAGCTCTTAAATGTATTCTATTGCACTGGAACAACATTTCTCGTTTATAAAATAACTTCTCACATATTTAATGAGTGGTCCGGACGCGTGGCTGGATTACTATATGCAGTATATATCCCAAGTATTGTGCTGAGCTCAGTCCTAACAAATCAACATCTTGCCACGTTCCTATTTTACCTTGGATTTTATTTATTAATTACAAAAGGATTAAGCCATAAATATATGTGGATTTTTATAGGAGTTTCACTTTCCTTAGGGGACATCATGCGTCCACTTGGTGGTATAATCTTGATTGCAGTAACTATTTATGTCTTTTTACACGGTATGTTAGGGAAATCAAAGCAAGATATTTTCACTTCTATAAAAAAACTTTGTGGAATTTTCGTTGTATTTTACCTTGTTCATTACATTATAAGTTATTCGTTTATATCTGCGGGAATTACACAATATCCACTATCTAACCGTGATCCTCTCTGGAAGTTTACAGTAGGATTTAATCACGAAACAAAAGGTGGCTATTCTGCAGCAGATGCGGAATATATTATGTCCCTTGAGATTGGCGAAGAACGAAAAGCTGCTGAAAAGAAACTGATTCAAGAACGATTAGCTGATCCACAAAAGGTTTTATCGTTATTTGGTGATAAGTTCATACTCATGTGGGCAGAGTACGACTCCGCCCCAGTATGGAGTCTACTAACACTTGGGAACACAGATAATGATATGATTACTTTAAAAGACGACCTTACGAAATATGAAAAGTATATATATACTACATCTATGCTATTCAGTACATTAGCACTTCTTTATCTCATATTGACTAAGCAAAACAACACGCATTACACACTATTTTTATTATTAATAATTGGTTACGTAACTGTTCATTTCTTAATCGAATACCAAACAAGATATCGATACTTCATCATGCCTAGCTTTACAATCATTCAAAGCTATGGGCTATATTTATGCTATCGATTTATATCAAATAGAAAAACCTCAAAAGTATAAAATACAGTAAGGTTTTAATCATCAAAACAAATTAAAACCGAATAAAAAGGCATGAGCCCGGTACAATACCGAACTCATGCCTTTTCATTTATATCTATATTCTCTTTTTTATTGAAAGCATGATTTATACCAAAAGCAGCCAAGATTACCATTGATATTGTAGCTGAATAATGATATCTTGATGCCACTTCTACTAACAACTGTGCCATTGTTAGCCCTATTGCAAATAAGCAAATAATAAATAGAGAAGATTTATTTTTATTTTTTATAGCCACTAATACACCTAGTATTGAGGTAGCAATTAAGAAGTAATAAAACATATTCGATGCTACAGTGTATCGTACTATATTATCTAATACAGGCCCAGCATAGTCCACTGCTGAACTATCATCACCTAAAAACGAAAAGAATTTATCGGAGAATAGTTTCACAAAGTCGATATTACCACTTTGCACCCTTTCTTTTGCTTCTTCTAGCATTTTCTGTTGAGCATCATCAGCAGTCCATCCTGGTTTATCACTATAATAAAACAATAGTTCAGCATCTGGCTTATTCCATTTCCCCGAACTTTCCTCATTAAATCCTACATAAATATTATAACCCGGGGTTGATGCTATTTCTTCACCTAAACGTAATGTTATATACTGATTTATCGCCGAGGAAAAAATAAGGTATCCGACAACGATAACCCCTACATATGTTATCTTATTTAACCATATTTTTTTATTCCCAATTTGCTTTATATCTATAATAAAGAACCATATCACTAGAGCTATAATTGGAACTGCTGCAATTGGTCGTACCATATTCATAAATGCAAGTAACGCTGCTATTAAAATGGAATAAACAAGTAATCTTTTTATATTTATATTGGCGATTTTCTCATGAACGATTATCATAATCATCCAAATCAACAACAGTACTGTACAATAGAGCGGCTCTGACAATGCAAACATATTATACATGGTTTGCGAAGGTAACGCGATCCATAAAACACTTGCTGTTATTGCAGTTTTTACCCCACCAATTTTTCTAGATATAGCATATATTAATCCCATTGATATTGTAGTTAGGATAACATTCAAAATAGGTGGTATCATATAACTAGAGCCAAATATCTTCAAGAAAATACTTAAGACTGACGCATAACCAAAAATATGTGGAAATAATGCTATGTATCTCTTATTAATAACGAAGCTTTCACTTAATTCTTCTGCAGTATAATAAAACGTAGCATAATCAACTAATGGCTGAATTTGATAGCTGAGCACCCATGTTAATTTAACTGCTAAACAAACGATTACTAAAACGAAAAAGCATTTTTTTTCATTTAATTTTTCTAGATACAGCGAGCCTTTTCTAAGGATAAAACTTCCTACTATAGATAATAATAAAACACCCGTTAATAATATTACGTAATTATATTTTTGTGTATCTGAAAAATAATTAATAAATAATACCGAAGCAAAAAATCCATATATGATATATACCGCTCGTGTAGAGAAAGTAGACATTCCTTTTAAAAATAAGTTCAATACAATTTACTCCTTTATACATTACTATAAGAATAGTGGTATCTCCTTTACAAAAACGTAATGAATATGTAGGGCCCTTCATTTCCACCCAAAAACCTAAAATACCCATTTTTTTTTTTGCTCACACTATACCTCTTCTAATTGTCGATCCGTAAATCAATCATACCATATATATAACTAGACTTTACATATATCGCTCGTTCTTTTCATATTTTCCCTAATTAAAACAAATAACGTTTCAGCATAAAATATGTTATAATATGTATTTGTTATGTATGAATAATCTTTCTACATTTTCTATTTTATAAAAATGAGGATACTATGATGGAAAAACTCTTAAAGTTTGGTTTAGTAGGAATCTTTAATACACTCATTACAATTATTAGTTTTGGGATATTGGTAAAGCTCGGGATGAACTATCTTGTTGCGAATACCATTGCCTATTTAATTGGTGTTGCCAATAGCTATTATTGGAATAAAAATTGGGTGTTTAAACCTAATAATAAAAGCATGTCAATGTTCTTTAAGTTTCTAACTGTAAATTTAATTGTATTGGCTTTTAATACATTATGTTTGTTTATATTAGTAGATAAACTTACCTTTAATGCATTTATTGCACAAATCTTCGCAATTGGTGTTGGAATGGTTATAAATTTTATCCTTAATAAAATTTGGACATTCAACCAAACTGAACAGGCTACCAATTAAACTTAAGCAACTTATTAAAACTACGGAGGATACAACATGGAAAAATTAATTTCGGTTGTAGTTCCTATGTACTTCGAGGAAGAAGTAGCACAGGAATGTTATAATCGTTTAAAGTCCGTTATGCTTCAAAATAATATTAATTATGAATTTGTCTTTGTAAACGATGGCAGTACGGATCGTACAATGGACATTTTATCTGAGATTGCAGCAAATGATTACCGTACAAAAATTGTTAATTTTGCACGTAACTTCGGACATCAAGTAGCTGTTACAGCGGGTATTGCTGCTGCAAAAGGTGACGCTATTGTAATTATAGATGCAGATTTACAAGATCCACCAGAAGTTATTCCTGAGCTTATTGCCAAATGGGAAGAAGGATATGAAGTTGTTTATGCAAAACGTAAACAACGTAAAGGTGAAACTTGGTTTAAACTTTTAACTGCTAAATATTTCTATAAATTCTTAAACTATATGTCTGATATCGATATCCCAAAAGATACAGGTGATTTCCGAATCATCGATCGCAAAGTTGCTGATGTGTTCAATCAAATGACAGAACGAAATCGCTTTATTCGCGGTATGATGTCTTGGGTTGGCTTCCGCCAAACGTATGTTGAATATGAACGTGACGAGCGTTTTGCTGGCGAAACAAAATACCCATTAAAGAAAATGATTAAATTTGCATCAGACGGTATCATTGCCTTTTCGACAAAACCGTTACGAATTGTTATGTCTTTAGGCTTATTATCAGTTCTCATTTCTATAATTGTCTTGCTTTATACAATTACTGTGAAAATCATCGGCGATGGTACTCAAACAGGTTGGGCATCCATTATGGTTGCTATTACATTCTTTAGCGGTATTCAGTTACTTGGTCTTGGAATCGTCGGTCAGTATATTGCTCGTATTTATGACGAAAGTAAAAACCGTCCGATTTATATCGTGAAAGAAACGATCAATATTGAACAAGAAGAGGCTGCACAGAAAAAAGAAAAAGTGAATGCATAATAAAAAAGGTAACAATGAAAACTATCATTGTTACCTTTTTATATTGTAATACCCCATAAGTCTCAAACGGAACTCTTTTAAATTTGGGTATACATCTAAATTAGACAACATCCCTTGAATGACTGGGACCCTTGGATTTGGCAATCTCATTTCTGCCTCTAAAACATCTAGCGTAATAAGTAATTCATCATCTTCTAATTGATCAGCTAATGTACGCTTAAAAACAATTATTTCTTTTAAAAAATGCTCCTTAACTTGTTCTTTAATAAGCTCTGATTTACAAAGAAACTCTCCAAGTCTTTCTTCATGTAAAACAGGTTCTTCCGAAGATTCTATAAGTCCATCTACTAAATGATCCACCCTTTTTAAAATAAAAGCCGATACATAGGACAAATCAATTTCTGGCGCTTGTAAAATAATTAATTCTAAATATCCACGGCAGATCCCTTCTACCATAATTACTAAATCTAATAAATACGGCATAACCTTGTCACCATAAATAGACAACAAACTATTTCGATAAAATGCATGAGATTCCAATTTCATCCTCATCATAAATTCTTCTACTTCTTTATTAAATGGAATAGCATTTTCCCTCGCATGCATAATAATAAATTCCTTATGCTTTTGTATATCATTAAACTGACAGCACAATTGTTTTTCAAATTTTTCACGGGGTAATAGTGATTCTTTTTCAATATCCATCATTTTATTTTGAATCTTGTCATAATAATATCGAAGTGTTGCTAATAAAAGCTCATCTTTCGATTTAAAGTATAAATAAAAAGCTCCCTTAGATATACCACAAGCTGTCACAATTTCCTGCACTGATGTCGCATTTACACCCTTAGTCGCAAATAACTTCATAGCCATCTCTATAATTAAGCGCTCTTTTTCTTTCATATCTTCTCTCCTACGTTTAATCTCGCATCATATTATAAACTCGAATTTGATTTTATTATATCATCTCTTTTCATTGACTACTGACCAACCAGTCAGTTATATTATGTATTAGACTGACCAGTTGGTCAATACAATATAAAGGGAGCGCAAACATGAACAAAATCATCAATTTCTCATTAAAAAATAAGTTCGCAGTTTGGCTACTAACCATTATTGTTACCATTGCAGGGATATATTCTGGGCTTAATATGAAACTGGAAACAATTCCTGATATTACAACACCTGTTGTAACAGTAACTACGGTTTATCCTGGTGCTACACCAGAAGAAGTAGCTGACAAAGTTTCAAAACCGATGGAAGAGCAATTGCAAAATTTAAGCGGTGTAAACGTTGTTAGTTCATCATCTTTTCAAAACGCATCTTCTATTCAAGTAGAGTATGATTTTGATAAAAATATGGAAAAGGCCGAAACAGAAATTAAAGAAGCTCTCACGAATGTAAAACTTCCTGAAGGCGTAAAAGATCCGAAAGTTTCACGAGTAAACTTTAATGCTTTTCCTGTTATTTCGTTAAGTGTAGCAAGTAAAAATGAATCTTTAGCTACGTTAACAGAAAATGTAGAAAAAAATGTTGTTCCAGGATTAAAAGGACTTGATGGTGTTGCATCTGTTCAAATTTCAGGTCAACAAGTAGATGAAGTACAACTTGTTTTCAAGAAAGATAAGATGAAAGAATTAGGTTTAAGTGAAGATACTGTAAAAAATGTGATTAAAGGATCGGATGTATCTTTACCACTTGGCTTATATACATTTAAAGACACGGAAAAATCAGTTATTGTAGATGGAAATATTACAACAATTAAAGCATTAAAAGAGCTAAAAATCCCAGCTGTACCTTCAGCACCTAGCGCTCAAGGTAATCAAAATGCTGGAGCCGGTGCACAAACGCCGCAAATGAATCCAGCCGCTATGAATGGAATTCCAACAGTTACATTAGACGAAATTGCTGACATTAAAGAAGTTGGGAAAGCAGAATCTATTTCTCGAACGAATGGAAAAGAAGCCATTGGAATTCAAATTGTGAAGGCTGCTGATGCAAATACGGTTGATGTTGTAAATGCAGTGAAAGATAAAGTAAAAGACCTTGAGAAAAAATATAAAGACTTAGAAATCATCTCAACATTCGACCAAGGTGCACCGATTGAGAAATCGGTTGAAACAATGCTTAGCAAAGCAATTTTCGGGGCTATCTTTGCGATTGTTATTATTATGTTGTTCCTACGAAATATCCGAACAACATTAATCTCTGTCGTTTCTATACCACTTTCTTTATTAATTGCTGTTTTAGTTATAAAGCAAATGGATATTACGCTTAACATTATGACGCTTGGAGCAATGACAGTCGCTATCGGACGCGTTGTCGATGACTCAATTGTTGTTATTGAAAATATTTACCGAAGAATGTCGTTATCAGAAGAGAAACTACGCGGAAAAGATTTAATTCGTGAAGCTACGAAGGAAATGTTTGTCCCAATTATGTCTTCTACTATTGTAACCATTGCTGTATTCTTACCTCTTGGACTTGTAAAAGGTATGATTGGTGAAATGTTCTTACCATTCGCCTTAACTATCGTCTTCGCTTTATTAGCATCGTTACTAGTAGCAGTTACAATCGTACCAATGCTAGCTCATTCTTTATTTAAAAAAGAGAGCATGAGAGAAAAAGAAGTACATCATGAAGAGAAACCAAGTAAATTAGCAAACGGTTATAAACGCATACTTGCATGGGCTTTAAATCATAAAATCATTACATCAAGTATCGCTGTCCTTCTATTAGTTGGTAGTCTCGCACTTGTGCCGATTATCGGTGTAAGCTTCTTACCTTCTGAAGAAGAAAAAATGATTATTACAACATACAATCCAGAGCCAGGTCAAACATTAGAAGACGTTGAAAAAATTGCAACGAAAGCTGAGAAGCACTTCCAAAATAATAAAGACGTCAAAACAATTCAATTCTCATTAGGTGGCGAAAACCCAATGAGTCCTGGTCAATCAAATCAAGCAATGTTCTTCGTTCAATATGATAACGATACGAAAAACTTTGAAAAAGAAAAAGAACAAGTCGTGAAAGATTTACAAAAGATGTCTGGAAAAGGCGAATGGAAAAACCAAGATTTCGGAGCAAGTGGCGGTAGTAATGAAATTAAACTATACGTTTACGGAGATAGCTCGGAAGACATTAAGCCTGTCGTAAAAGATCTTCAAAATATCATGAAGAAAAACAAAGATTTAAAAGACATAGACTCTAGTATTGCAAAAACATATGCAGAGTACACTTTAGTAGCAGATCAAGAAAAGCTAAGTAAAATGGGTCTAACGGCCGCTCAAATTGGAATGGGTCTTTCTAATCAACATGATCGCCCTGTTTTAACAACAATTAAAAAAGACGGTAAAGATGTAAATGTATATGTAGAAGCTGAAAAACAAAATTATGATACAATCGATGATTTAACAAATCGAAAAATTACAACACCACTTGGCAATGAAATTGCTGTTAAAGATGTGATGACTGTAAAAGAAGGTGAAACTTCTAACACAGTAAAACATCGTGATGGTCGCGTTTATGCAGAAGTTAGTGCGAAATTAACATCGGATGACGTTTCAAAAGCATCTGCTGCAGTTCAAAAAGAAGTAGATAAAATGGATCTTCCTTCTGGTGTAGACGTTTCTATGGGAGGCGTTACAAAGGATATTCAAGAATCATTCAAACAACTTGGCTTAGCGATGTTAGCTGCGATTGCCATTGTATACTTCGTTCTTGTCGTTACATTTGGTGGTGCCCTTGCACCATTTGCGATCTTATTCTCGCTACCATTCACAATCATTGGTGCACTCGTTGCCTTACTAATCTCTGGTGAAACGTTAAGTGTATCTGCAATGATTGGTGCGCTTATGTTAATTGGTATCGTTGTAACAAACGCAATCGTGCTTATTGACCGTGTTATTCATAAAGAAAATGAAGGTTTATCCACACGTGAAGCATTACTAGAAGCTGGTGCTACACGCCTTCGTCCAATTTTAATGACTGCAATTGCAACAATCGGGGCTCTTATCCCGCTTGCATTAGGATTCGAAGGCAGCGGCTTAATTTCTAAAGGACTTGGTGTAACAGTAATTGGTGGATTAACAAGTTCAACGTTATTAACACTTCTTATCGTTCCAATCGTTTATGAAGTATTAAGCAAGTTTAAAAAGAAAAAAGTAAAATAATAAAAAAATAACCTCGCAATTAGCGAGGTTATTTTTTATCTCCAAACAAGATTAGGCAATCCCCATATCCTTCTTTCTCTAACTCCCGTTTTGGGATAAATCGAAGAGCTGCTGAATTTATACAATAACGAAGGCCATTTGGTCCTGGGCCGTCTGGAAATACATGCCCAAGATGTGAATCTCCTTCCTTACTTCTCACTTCCGTGCGCGTCATATTATGACTAACATCCATTTTTTCTTTCACACTAGCTGACATCACCGGTTTCGTAAAGCTCGGCCAGCCACATCCACTATCAAATTTATCTATAGAAGTAAACAATGGCTCGCCTGAAACGATATCTACATAAAGACCTTCTTCTTGATGGTTCCAATACTCATTTCGAAATGGTGGTTCTGTACCGTTTTCCTGTGTTACATAAAACTGCATCTCATTGAGTTTTTCTTTTAAATGAGCATTATCCTTTGGCCAATGTTGCTTAATAAAAGCATCTCGTCCCGATCCTTTACGATATAACTCATAGCGGAATGTATTTTTCTTATGATATCCTTGATGATATTCTTCAGCTGGATAAAATGTAGCAACTGGCAATATTTTTGTCGCAATTGGCTTTGAAAAGCGCTCACTCTTCGCAAGTTCTTCTTTTGAAGCCTCTGCCTTGTTCTGTTGTTCTTCATTATGATAAAAAATCACTGTTTCATAAGACTGTCCACGGTCATGGAATTGTCCGCCGACGTCAGTTGGATCAATTTGTCTCCAATATATTTGAAGCAACTCTTCATACGGCATTTTATTTGCATCAAATGTAATTTGTACCGCTTCATAATGTCCCGTCGTTTCTGAACAAACTTCTTTATAGGTTGGATCTTCTTTATGACCACCTGTATAGCCAGAAACAACCTTTATAATACCTTCCATCTCTTCAAATGGCGAAACCATGCACCAGAAGCACCCGCCAGCAAATGTAGCCAATTCTATCTTTTCATTTACAGCCATTATTTCACCCCTATTCTATATTCTTCTTACAGTATGGCATAAGAAACATAATGTTATAAAAGAAAAAGCATCGAATATCGATGCTTTTTCTTTACTTCACTCTATTTTTTTCAATATCCCTCTCCATTTCATCACTCGTTACATCTAAAACATCTAATAAGAAAATGAAGATCGGAATACCGATAATAAGTCCCCACACACCTAAAAAGTGCTCTGAGAATATTAATACCATAAACGTATAGAAAATCGGTAAATTTGTTTTTTGGGACATAAACTTCGGATTCAATACGTAACTTTCAAGTGCATGAATAACTGTTACGATAATTAAAATATAAACAACGTACATAATACCGCCGATATTGTAAGCAATCATACAAAGCGGGAATAACGAAATAATAACCCCAGCTACTGGAATTAAACCAAGTAAGAAGATCATTAACGCTAAACCTAATAATTGTGGAAATCCTAATATCCATAATGCAATAACAGATAAAACACAGTTAACAACCGCAATTAAAAATTGTGCTTCAATTACTTTTCCAAATGAACGTGCAAATTTCTTTCCGAAGTACTCAATTTCATGATAGAAAATTGCAAGCCTGCTTTCTTTAAACTTTGCAGTAAAAGCAACGATACGGGCCTTTTCCAACAAGAAAAATAAACTTAAAATTAAAGAAAGTAAAACTTGAAGACCGAACTTCCCAACATTCGTAATAGATTTATACAAAATGTCTACGCCTTGTCCTACATATTTCGAAAGTTCCATATGATTGACAGCATTAACCGCATACTTAATCAATTCACTATCCGGTGGATTTCTTAAAAATACGTTAAATTGATAAATCAATTGTGAAATTTGTATCGTTAATACTGGTAAATATTTAAATAGTGTAATAGCAATTCCACCAATTAACATTACGTATAGAAATGCTATAATGAGTTTTCGATTAATGGGCATAAAATTATCTAATTTGCGAGAAATAAACTTTTGGAATCGATCCATTAAATACGTAAGAATAAACGTAATTAATATTAAATTCAACATACTTTGCAACCCATATAACACGAGAGCAAGTATTACTAATACGAGTAACCTCTGAAATCCTTTGCTTTGAAACAGGTTTTTTATTTGCATAATCGACGAGTACTCTCTCCTGTCCTATAAAGTAAAACGTTAATAAGTAGATTTCTCTCTATTTTCTACCTATAATTTATTCATTCATATGAAGATGAGCTATCATATAATTCCTAAAACCATACAGTAGCTTACTTCTTATTTTACAATACAATGACCTAATTCAAAACGTATTCTACACAGTATTAATGAAGATTTAAGGAAACTTGCATTTTGCTAACAATAGGTCTTACCACTACTGTAACATAAAAAGCAAGCCATCAGTAGGAATGTGTCCTACAAATAGCTTGCTTTTCTCATTTTTTAAGTAAGTTTTACTATCCAATGAATGGCATGAACATCGGTATGACGACAACTGTTACAACCCCAACTACTGTTACAGCAATACTTGCCATAGCTGCCTCTACTTCACCCATTTCAATTCCTACCGCAACACCTAATGCATGACCTGCTGTTCCAAGTGCTAGACCTTTCGCAATTGGATGTTTCACTCTAAATGTTTTTAAAAATAATGCTCCTAATGCGTATACGATAACTGCGTTAAAAATAACTGCAAACGATGTTATGGCTGGAATACCACCAATACTTTCAGAGATTGGTAATGCAATTGCTGTTGTTGCTGCCTGTGGTAACATTGAATTCATTACTGCTGTATCTAAACCAATTGCCTTTGCTACAATGAATACGACAATTACTGAACAAATAGATCCAACCACGATAGCCGATAAAATTTGCCACCAATATTTTTTTAACTTATCAACTTGTTTATATAATGGAATGGCAAATGCGATTGTTGCTGGCTCTAAGAAGAAACTAATCATTTTTCCGCCAGTATTATATTCTTCAAAAGTAAAATTACCTACCTTTAGAAAGACAATCCCTAATACCATTGCCACGAATAACGGTGTAAATAAGAAGAATCCTTTTGAGTGCTTAAATAATAATGTGCCGATTCCGTATGCGATTAATGAAACGACGATTCCGAAATATGGAGTCATTGTACTTGCCATGTTCATTACCCCCTAACAATATATACTAAAATGGTTACGCAACTTTTCCGTGCTTGCGTCCTTTATTGACTACTTTCAATTCTTTTGTATCTTTTGTTTCTTTGTCATCTTTTCCTAAAATAAATTGTGCAAATAACCCTGTTACAGCGAGTAAAATAATTGTTGCGACAACAATTACAGTTAGTATTTGTACAAAATATTGTCCCATTACACCAAGAGAATTAATAACTGAAATACCTGATGGGACGAAAAGGAATCCGATAATACCTGTTAAAGCTGTTCCGAGTGATTCAACCTGCTCTAATTTAATAACTTTTAAGCATAATAGACTAAATAAAATGACTAACCCGATTACCGATGAAGGCATCGGAATTGGTAAATGTGTTGCAATAATATTAGAAATTAACATAATAGCTGAGAATATGAATGCTTGTGATAAAAAACTATATACTTTTTTCGTACTCATTTTGGCCACCTCTTTCGATTTGGTACCTTTATTGTATAAGATGTACACGTTTTGGTAAGCGTTTACAAAACAGAGCGTCACATATACAGAATCAGTTACAAAAATAAGAGGATGAAATACAAAAGCTGCTTCTTAAATACGAAGCAGCTTTTTAAGTTCTTTTGCATATGTACGGCTAACAGGTACTTTTGATCCTTCTTTCATAATTAAATTATAAGTAGAATTGAACCACGGCTGCACTTCTGTAATATGATTAATATTTGCAATAAAACTACGATGAACACGCATAAAACTTGTTTGTGGTAACTTCTTTTCCAAAATTACAAGTGTATCGTGTGTTACATATGTTTCCCTCATTGTTTTTACTGTTACTTTCCCATCTACGAGTCCTACATATATAATATCTTCAATATTTACAAGTACGATTGATTCCTCAATTGGCAATGCTAATTTATGCATCTCTGCTGTTACATCTGTCCCCTTTATTTCTTGCTTCGTTTCTATTTTCGCTTGTTTTTGCTTTTTATATTTCTTCAATGTCTGTACAATGCGTTCTTCATCGAATGGTTTTAAAATATAATCTAACGCATCTACTTCAAATGCTTGTAATGCGTATTGATCATAGGCCGTTGCAAATACAATCGCAGGAGGATTTTTCATCTTTTTTAATATATTTGCGATTTCAAATCCATTATCATCGGATAATTGAATATCCAGAAATACAATATCTGGTTTATGGTTCATTAGTTCCTCTAATGCGTCTTCCACACAATCAGCCTCACCAATTATCTCAACTTCTTTCGTTCTTTCTAATAAATATTTTAGCTCATCACGTGCTAACATCTCATCATCAACTACTAATACTTTTAACAACCCGTTCTTCCTCCCCTACTTTTTTTGGAATTATAAAGGTAACCTCCGTCCCCTTATTTAATTCACTTTCAATATGAAGCATCGTGTCTTTCCCAAATAAACCGACTAGACGTTCATTAATATTATATAAAGCTGTTCCAGTCCCTTTCTTTGATGAAACTACCATTTTCCCTAATTGTTCTAAACGTTCTATCTCAATTCCCTGCCCATTATCCCTCACTTCAAAGTGAACCATACCTTCTCTTTCAAACACATGCACTTCTACTTCGCATACTGGTTGTTTCTTTGGAAAAGCGTGCCGCAATGCATTTTCAACCAATAATTGAAGAACAAATGGTGGTACTAGAGTTGTCTTTAGCTCTTCCTCAATATACAGCTTTACTCCATACTTATTTGGGAACCTTGCTTGTTCTAGTGATAAGTATGCCTGTACATGGTTTAATTCTTGTTCTAGTGGAATCAATAACTGACGTGCCCCTTGCAAATTACAGCGGAAATACACACTAAGCTGTAATAATAACTTCCTTGCTTTTTCTACATCGGTTCGGCATAAAGCTGATACTGTATTAATCGCATTAAATAAAAAGTGCGGGTTAATTTGTGCTTGTAATGCTTTTATCTCCGCATCTTGCAATAATTTGCTTTGCAATTCAGCTTCACCTAATTCAAGTTGTGTAGAGAATATTTTTGCCAACCCTTCTGCTAATTCCTCTTCCACACGACTTAATTGGTTAGGATTTTTGAAATACAGTTTTAATGTCCCTATCGTATTTCCATGTGAAGTGAGTGGAATAACGATCGCCGCTTGCAAGGGACAACCTTCATGTTGACAATTAATAACCTCACGTGATTTTGCTTTCATTATTTTCCCTGTGTTTAACACTTCTTTCGATAAACCAGTTATTAAACTATGTGAAGGAATATGGTGATCTGATGCTAATCCAACATGAGCTAATATTTTCTCTGTATCTGTTAAGGATACCGCATCTGTTCCTGTAAAGCGGTGAATAATTTGTGCCACATGCTTACACGATTCTTCTGTTAAGCCTTGGCGAAAATACGGTAACGTTTTATCAGCAATACGTAATACCTTATGGGTCTGAAGTGCCTTTGCGTTCTCTTCCTGACGCAAAATAGCTTGTATCATAGAAAGTAAAATAAAACTTCCAAAACTATTTACAAGGATCATTGGTATCGCAATTGTTTTCACAATACTAATTCCATCCTCTACAATTAATAGGATCATAATCATTTCTAAAGAAACGATAACAACACTTAAAATTGCTGAAAACTTAGGTGTAATTGTACGGTTATATTTTTTGAAAATGTATCCGATATACCCTGTTATAATCCCTGCTAAAATAGAAGAAATTGCACAACTTAGCGCTGTCGTACCACCGAGCATATAACGATGAATACCAGCGATAACTCCTACCCCAACTCCTACGATTGGTCCACCAAGTAAACCACTAATACCCACACCCATAATACGTGTATTCGCAATGGTACTTGATGAAGAAACACCTTGTAGCCAATTTTCATTCATAATCGTATTTCCTGCTATTTCAATACCGGTGTAATTGCTTACAATTGTAAACACAGAAAAAATACAAATAAGCTTAAGCTTATCTACATATCCGTCCTGCCTATGGAGAAGGCGCCTAAACGTTTTAATATGAGAGAGTAAAAATCCTAAAATAACGATAAGTCCGACGCGTTCAATCATCATGAGTACTAAATTTAACATCTTTGATTCATTCCTTTTTATTTAGTTAGTTTTATTATGGGAAAATAACGAAGTAGGCGTCAAGAAGAATGAAATGTTTTTTGAAATATTTTACACATGGAAATCTCCTCTTTATTTGACAATGTAATAGAAGAGTGCTAAAAATAAAGTAATATCATACAGTCCTTTAACCCAACCCCGTGAGGTTGAGAAGGAAGTCGGAATACTATATACGTATGTTCTTTTTTAGAGATACGTATGCTTTTTGGGCCTTCTCATCATATCAGGTGAGAAGGCCTTTTGTTATTCTTCCATAGCGACTGTAGAAGAAAATAAGGAGGAATAATAATGAACATCACCACTGATGTACAAACAACAGAGGAGACGAAAGAGAAAAGATATAAAACACTGTTTGGTTCTGCACTAGGATACGCCGCAGAAGGTTTAGATATGCTGCTCTTATCTTTCGTACTCGTCTATATTTTAAAAGAGTTTCATTTAAGCCCTGTTGAAGGTGGGAACTTAACATTAGCTACGACAATTGGTATGCTAATTGGTTCTTATTTATTTGGGTTTATCGCTGATTTATTTGGTCGTATCCGTACAATGGCCTTCACCATCTTACTATTTTCACTAGCAACAGCACTCATTTATTTCGCAGCAGATTACTGGCAATTATTAATTCTTCGCTTTTTAGTTGGAATGGGAGTTGGTGGTGAATTCGGAATTGGAATGGCCATCGTAACTGAAACATGGTCAAAAGAAATGCGTGCTAAGGCAACATCGGTCGTTGCACTTGGATGGCAATTTGGTGTTTTAGTAGCTTCACTTCTTCCAGCATTTATTGTCCCGTATTTTGGATGGAGAGCTGTTTTCTTATTCGGACTAATTCCAGCTTTACTAGCTGTTTATGTACGTAAAAGTTTAAGTGAACCGAAAATATGGGAGCAAAAACAACGCTACAAAAAGGAATTGTTACAAAAAGAAGCTGATGGTATTTTAACAACTACTGAAGCAGAACATCTAAAACAACTAAAAAAATTCCCACTTAAAAAGTTATTTGCAAATAAAAAAGTAACAATAACAACAATTGGTCTTATTATTATGTCGTTTATCCAGAACTTCGGATATTATGGGATTTTCACATGGATGCCAACTATTTTAGCAAATAAATATAACTATACATTAGCAAAGGCGAGCGGTTGGATGTTCATCTCTACGATTGGCATGCTCATTGGAATTGCAACCTTTGGTATTCTGGCTGATAAAATTGGTCGTCGTAAAACTTTTGCAATCTATTATATCGGTGGTACTATATACTGTCTTATTTACTTCTTCCTATTCACAGATTCAACATTATTATTATGGGGAAGTGCATTGCTCGGATTCTTTGCAAATGGAATGATGGGCGGATTCGGAGCCATTTTAGCTGAAAACTATCCCGCCGAAGCTCGCTCTACAGCGGAAAACTTTATTTTCGGTACAGGACGTGGTTTAGCTGGATTTGGCCCTGTTATTATCGGTTTACTCGCTACAGGCGGAAATTTACTTGGAGCATTATCCTTAATTTTCATCATCTATCCAATCGGATTAATTACAATGTTATTATGTGTGCCAGAAACAAAGGGAAAAGTATTAGACTAAACGAAAAAGAGGAAGCATCTCATTTAAAATGCTTCCTCTTTTCAGTGTTTATTTATCATTTATTTTGATTTACTAGCTTTCTGGAATAAGAAAGCAGTTTTATCTTTTTCTTGTACAATGCCTTGCTTCAATGCTAATTCTCCTGCAACTTTAGGTGCCAGCCACAGCATCGGGAATAACAAAATTGATACCGGAACAGCTGTCACTACAATGAAAGATTGTAATGCATTAATGCTTCCTTCTCCCATATATAAAAGAATTGCTGCAACTGCTCCCATAATAAGCGACCAAAAAATTCGCAAGCTAATTCTAGGATCTCCATCTCCAGTCACTGCCATTGAAATGGAATAAGCCATTGAATCTCCTGTTGTTACTACAAATAAAATCGTTAATAAAAGAAATGCCGGTCCAATAATATTAGATAGTGGCAGTTGCTCTGTAATTGCAATCATAGCTGCTGGCATACCAGATTCACTTAAAGCGTTCGAGATAGATCCAGGCTTCATTAATTCATAAAATACACCCGATCCCCCCAATATAGTGAACCAGAACGTTGTAATAATAGGTGCAATAATTCCAATTGCAACGATGATTTCGCGAATCGTTCTTCCTCTTGAAATTCGACTTACTAAAATTGCCATCATTGGTCCATATCCAATAAACCATCCCCAGAAAAAGATTGTCCAAGATCCTAACCAACCTGTATCCCCGCGGTATGTGCTCATTGGTATAAACTCATTTATATAAAACCCAAACGAAGAAACAAATGAATCAATAATAAATCCACCTGGTCCAAAGAATAACACAAACACCATCAATAAAATCGCTAGTTTAACATTTAAATCACTTATTATTTGAATCCCTTTATCAATACCCGTTACCGCAGATATAGTAGAAACAACTACCACACAAATAATAATTGCTAATTGAGTAGTAAACACGTCGGAAATTCCGAATAATGCTTGTAAGCCATAACTTGCTTGCAAGCCTAAAAATCCGATCGGACCAATTGTTCCTGCAGCTACTGCAATAATTGCAAATGCATCAATCATCGTTCCAAGCAAACTCTTTCGCAATTTCTCTCCAAAAATAGGATATAAAAGCGTACGAGGTTTTAACGGCATACCTTTATGATAATGTCCATACATCATAACTACCGCACTAATTGTACCTAAAATCGTCCAAGCTAAAAATCCCCAATGCATATAACTTTGTGCTAAAGCAGGCATGACTGCTTCTTTCGTTCCAGCAGATATACCTTCATGTATTGGTGGCACCGTCATCAAATGGTACATTGGCTCTGCCGCTGCCCAAAAAACGCCACCTCCGGCAAGTAGTGTAGACATAATAATAGCAAGCCACTTTGCCGTACTAATCTCAGGTTTTTCTAAATTACCTAGTTTGACCTTCCCATATTTCGAGAATGCCATACACATCGCAACAATAAATGTACCTAACAATAAAATCTGCCAAAAAGCCCCGAAGTACTTAATTGAAAATGCAAAACTGCGATTAATAGCTCCCTCTACATAACCTTTATTTAAGAAAACTGCGATTACAAATAATAAAAGCGAACCACCACTAATAAGAAATACAGGCCAATCTGTTTTTTGATTCTTCATCCTCATTTACACATCCTCCTTCCTCAGCAATCTAAAAAAACAACTTTATTATGTTTTCTTGTTTAAATCCAAAACACAATTATTATATAAATATAATAATTCATCAATTTTCCACATACTTATGTTGTCCCTAAAAATATGCTAAACCCCTTATTTAAAAGAAATATTCTATTCCTCTTACATAAAAAAGCAAAACAAAAGACCTTATATGTCTATAAGGTCTTCGAAACAGAAATTTGATTATAACATAAGGAACTCCCTGGTTCAAAAAGCTCCTGCCAAAAATAACCGAGAGTAAAGGCTTCCATTTGCTACATAACAGTAATTAAAAAAATTTTATATTTTACAGGAAATCCCCCCTATACTAAATATTATTTATGAAAGAAATTTGGCTTCAAAATATCATTCGGATACGGTTTATGATAAATATGAGTGGCAGCTGGCGATAATGGCGGTATTAACCATACCCAATTTCCTGTTACAACGCGACCACAGGCAGCTTCTTGCTTCTCAAATTGCTGAAATTGTTGTGCAGCAGTATGGTGGTCAACAATACTAATTCCTTGTTTTTTAAATGAATATAATACAGCAATGTTCAACTCAATTAATGCCTTGTCTTTCCATAACGTGCTATTTCTTGATGTATCTAAATTCATCATTTCTGCAACTGCTGGAAGTAAATTATAACGATCCTGATCAGCTAAGTTCCGAGCTCCAATTTCCGTCCCCATATACCATCCATTAAACGGAGCTGCCGTATAAGAAATACCACCAATCTCTAAACGCATATCTGAAATCATCGGCACTCCATACCATTTCACTTCTAAAGATGAGATTGGGTAATCTGGATGCTCAATTGGTACTTCTTTTACTTCTTCTTTTGGAATTTCTTTATATATAGGCTCTTTTCCATCAACAGAAAATACAAGCGGTAATACATCAAAATTCGTACCTTCTCCTTGCCAGCCAAGTTCCTGACAAAAATCCGTAAATGTAGCGGAATGAGAATCACCGATTACTCCCATTTCTGTTTTATATCCTGCATATCGAATTAATTGATGATTATAAATTCGTATATTATTTTCTTCACTTTCATATTGCTTAAAAATTGTAATTGTCGGTTTAACTTTCCCGTCGTTCGTTGCATATTTAATGTGATGAATTAACGCATTATATACACCTTCTTCATCATTCACTTCACGTGCATCTAATATGTGCATCTTACTCCAGAATAACCTTCCAATACATCTATTACTATTACGCCATGCCATTCGCGAACCATGAACAAGTTCTTCAAATGTATGCTCATACGTTCCCGTTCTCTCTATTTCCATGTGAATTTCTTTTATACGCTCTTCTATGAATTGCTCTTTATTAAGCTCTTTATAGCAAGTAGTAATAAAATTACTCGCTTCCTCTATTAATTGTTTCGTTTTACTCATAAACAATCTCCTTCTATTTCAACAAACGCTACTAATTTACAGTATAAGCAAAAAGGATAATAGTCACAAACGAAAGTGAAAGTGTTACTTTTATTGTAATATTTTCAGAAAATTATAGAAATCCCTCTTGACTTCTATGAAAAATAAGTGTATTTTTGACTCAGGTAAAATATTTTTACCTAGGCCAACTTTTAAACTAGAAAGGAGGTAATATTATGTCTTCATTTCAATTGCCAAAACTTTCATATGACTATGATG
Organism: Bacillus sp. FDAARGOS_235; assembly: GCF_002073415.2. Lineage (NCBI taxonomy): Bacteria > Bacillati > Bacillota > Bacilli > Caryophanales > Bacillaceae > Bacillus > Bacillus sp. FDAARGOS_235. Next base: position 2,968,993 of record NZ_CP020437.2, on the reverse strand, counting down.
AATTAGAGCCATATATTGATAGCAATACACTTTCTATCCATCACGGAAAGCACCATGCGACATATGTAAACAATTTAAATGCTACTTTAGAAAATTATACTGAATTACATAATAAATCTTTAGAAGAGTTACTATGTAATTTGGATGATTTACCAATGGAAATTATTACAGCAGTTAGAAATAACGGTGGTGGTCATTATTGTCATAGTCTTTTTTGGGAAGTGATGAGCCCTCGAGGTGGCGGCGATCCTAATGGAGACGTTGCAAAAGGAATTGATTATTATTTCAATACCTTTGACAACTTAAAAGACCAACTGTCCAAAGCGGCCATTAGTCGTTTTGGAAGTGGATATGGATGGCTTGTTCTTGACGGTGAAGAACTTTCTGTTATGAGTACACCGAATCAAGATACACCTTTGCAAGAAGGGAAGATCCCGTTACTCGTCATTGATGTATGGGAACATGCCTATTATTTAAAGTATCAAAATCGGCGCCCAGAGTTTGTTACCAACTGGTGGCATACAGTGAACTGGGACCGGGTAAACGAGAAATATTTACAAGCAATTCAATCACAAAAACATTAGTCGTGCGTATAAGGTAAATTTGGTAATGTAAAATCAGTATTGTCGAAATCCTCCAGAATCCCCCGGATTGCCACCGGGGGATTTATGATTACTTCATTGTATTTATGTAATGGCGTAAAATATTTTTCATTTCTAGTTTCAACTCTCGGAATGGAAATCCCAATTCACGAGCCTTTTCATTATGTAACGTACAATTAATTACTTCATTATAAGGCGCTTTATTATCTCCTACTTCTTGAATGAGAGCTTTTATCCCCGTATTTTCTTCTATGAAACGAATAACTTCTCTGGTAGAAACTACCCCGTTGCTACAAGCATTAATCGGCCCTTCTATGTTTTCCATCCCACACCAAGCTAAAAACTCTCCTGCTTCTTTCTCATGTATAAATGCCAAATCTCCATCTACATGATCCACAACGATAGGCTCTTGTTTCACAACATGTTCAACGTAAAATTGTAATCTTTTCGTATAATCATTTTCTCCAATAACAACTGGAAAACGCACTGCAACAACTGGGAATGCTGCATGTTGAAATACAACTGCCTCAGCTAATCTCTTACCTTCACTATAATTAAAATCATTCCTATCTCCATACGTGATTGCATACTCATATGGATTAAAGTCCTCTTCTAACAGACCTAGCGCAGGCTCATAGACAGCCATTGAAGATGTCATAATATACTTCTTAGTTTTTCCTTTTAACACTTCACATGCTCTCTTCGCTGCATTTGAGCTATAGCATAAATTATCGTATACAATATCATAACTTTTACCTTCTAAACGCTTTGCTAGTTCTTTTTCGTCTTCTCTATCTACGATGATTCTTTTTACTGCACTTCCAAAGGAATCTTTAGTAACTCCCCTCGTCGCAATCGTTACATCATGTCCAACTTGCAACAGCACTTCTACTAAATGTTTACCAAAAAATCTTGTTCCCCCTAGTACCAATACTTTTTTCACCTTCATCATCACCGTTTTCATAAATTGTAAAATACTACCTCCCTTATTATAAATGCTAAAATAAAAAAACATGGAATCAGTTTAACGATTCCATGTTTTTTCTACATATGACGCATTAACGTACTCGATATTTAAAAATACAATAACAGAAATATAAAATAGAAATTACTGATACATAAACCCATAGTTCATATACAAATCCCTCTCCCCAAACTCCCATAAAATAAAAGAGTGAAGGCAGTGTCAATGTTACCCATGATTGTACGAAAGCAATTCTTCCAAGATATTGATTGATATTCTTTTTTTGTGTATTTAATACAAAGAATAAATACCAAAGTAATGCCCACATAAACCATGTTAACGCATTAACAACATCGTTGAATTGAACAAATGAAACGACCATATAGAATAAAGCAATAATCGCTACCCAAATACAGAACCATCCTAGACCACTACTATCCATTCCCTTTATAAAAGTAACACCTACATATAAATAGGTTAATCCAAATAAAAAGGTAGCTGCATATGAATATACCGTCCAATTACTTTGATCAGAAATCATAATCAAATAGAACGGAATGATAATTTGTAATGCCCCCACAAATAAATTAAAAACACCTGCGCTTTTCATCTCTGCTTTTCCTAATATAACAAGACTATTTAAAAATAAAGCTGCACCTGAAAGTAATAATCCTACATAACCCATATATATTCGTGTGAAAATCTTATCTTTTCACACTTTTAACCTCCCCACACTTTAAAGTGATACCTATATTATTTTTCTTCCCATTTAAAACTACATACATAATTTTTCATCTGAATAAGTCAGACTTCCTACCTTAAAAAAGAGCAAACTTAAAACGCTTTCAATAATAAATAACCCTATCAAAATATGCAATAGGATTCCTTGATTATAAACGGACTCAAACAAGGATACAAGTGTTGGAATACTTTTCAATCATACGTTTTTAATTTCTATAAAAAATGAATAGAATGATACATTTTCCCTATCTCATTCTACTAATGCCTAGCATAAAATATAGTACAATCATATCATTTTAAGGAAGGTTTGATATTTATGCCTCTTCATTATCCAAATCAACCTGTTTTTCACTCCACAGGTGTATTAACAAGAGAGCCTGCAACTGTTTCAGCAGTAGTAAACATTGTAAATTTAGATGCATTTTACGCACACTATGTAAGTATAGAGGTTTGGGATTGGTCTAACTATTCTAATCCTGTAAAATTACCTGTACTAATTGGTGAAAATGCGGAAGTAGTATTTCCATATATTTTACAAGGGAACAACTTAGCAGTTTTTTATGCTGATTTAGGTGACGCTGTTGACTTGTATGAAATTCGTATTTCTTATCCTAGCCACTCCAATATTATCGCAAATTGTTTTGGACGAAGCATACCGCCATACGCAAGCCAAGAAGGTAATACCGTATATCATAAACAACTTGTTCGAATTCATTAAGTTCTCTTTCCAAATCACCAATTTATAAAAGCATTCAATAGATTAAATTCCTATTGAAGTGCTATGGTCAGTAATACTCTCTTTCATTTTCTTTTCCTCAACGAAAACTATTACTGACCTTTGGTTCCTTTATTATACATAAATACAATAAAAATAAAGTATCCTCCTTAAATCATTTGATAGCCATTTTTATTATTTACCTGCCATCTCCAAGAATCTAAACACATTTCTTCTAATCCATATTCCGCTTCCCATCCTAATTCTCGCTTCGCTTTAGATACATCAGCAAAACATATCGCTACGTCCCCAGGACGACGCCCGATAATTTTATACGGTATTTTTTTGCCCGAAACCTTCTCAAAAGCATTAACCATCTCCAATACACTATACCCTTTCCCTGTACCAAGGTTATATGCATCTATTCCTGTAGTTTCAAGCACTTTCTCAAGTGCCTTTACATGTCCTTTTGCAAGGTCAACAACGTGAATATAATCACGAACACCTGTCCCGTCTTTTGTTGGATAGTCATTTCCAAATATATTTAATTCCTTTAACTTCCCTACCGCTACTTGTGTTACATATGGCATTAAATTATTAGGAATCCCATTTGGATCTTCTCCAATACGACCACTTTGATGCGCCCCAAATGGGTTGAAATAACGAAGTAACGCGATACTCCATTCACCATCAGCTTTTGCAACATCACGCATAATTTGCTCTATCATTAACTTTGTTTGCCCATATGGATTTGTCACGCTTAATGGAAATTCTTCCGTAATTGGTGATGTTTTTGGAATTCCATATACAGTTGCAGACGAACTAAAAATAAATTTTTTCACATTATGTTTTTGCATTACATCACATAATATAATCGTACTTATAATATTATTATAATAATATGTAAGCGGAATTGTAGTAGATTCCCCAACTGCTTTGAAGCCAGCAAAATGAATAACTGCTTCAATGTTATTTTCCAAAAAAATCTCATTCATTTTTTCACGATTTAAAACACTTTCATTATAAAATTTAAATTGTTTCCCTGTTATTTCTTTTACTCGGTTTAAAGACTCTATTGAACTATTTGAAAGATTATCTACGACTATAATTTTATAATTATTATTTAATAATTCTATACACGTATGACTACCAATATATCCTGCTCCACCCGTTATAAGTATCGCCATATATATAGTCCCCCACTTATCATCAATTATAAAATTTTATAATCTCAATACACATCTATCCTATCATATTCCAAGATATAAATTCTAAATATTTTAAATTTTCTTTTATATAAAAAGCTACATAACCTTTAAGTTATGTAGCTCTTCAACATCTATATTTTTCTATATCATTTTTTATTACCCAAAAATTTTAGTAAAAGCTATCCAAACGTTCTGATTTGTTAAATTACGTAACAATATACACTTAAAAAGTGTGCCAGGCTTCCTAATAATACGAAAACATGAAAAATTTCATGGTGTCCCATATATTTAAACTCCAACCATTTTGGCTTAGCACCGTAAATAAACCCACCAATTGTATAAAAAATACCTCCAAGTATTAAGAAAAGGATACCTCCTGTACTTAAATTCTCAGCTAGCGGTGCAAAGAATAGAACAATTAACCAACCCATCAGAAGATAAATTCCTGTCGATAACCATCTTGGGCAATTAAACCAAAACATTTTAAAAACAATACCACAAATCGCAGTTGCATAAACCAAACAAAATAGTAGTAAACCATTTGCCGAACTTAATGTAATTAAGCAAAAGGGTGCATATGTACCTGCAATTAATATAAAAATCATAGAATGATCTAACTTCCTAAAGAAATAAATAACACGTTCACTGGCTACAACACTATGATACACAGCTGATGCCATATAAAGGACCATCATCCCAATACCGAATAAAATAACAGCTGTAATTGCAGCAAAAGATGGCATCTTAACAGAAACTTTCACAAGCATGGCTAATAATGCAATAAATGCTAATACAGCTCCTCCTAAGTGAGTAAATGCATTAACCGGTTCTCTTACATAAGCATTCATATAAACACCCCTCATATAATTACATGTAGTTTTAATAACTACATGTAATTATATACACATTATTTATACTAGTCAACATTTACAATTCACTTGTTTCGTAATACCATATTTAAAGATATACTAAACATTCAGTTCCACTAAGTTATAAAAGTGAGGGGTTTTACGTGGAAAATATAAATAAATTACTTGAATCATTACATTTAGAAAAAAATATTAAACTTGAGGATATCCCAAATGTCGACTTATATGTAGACCAAGTTGTTCAACTATTTGAGAATACTTATGCGGATACAACAAGAACTGATGATGAAAAAGTATTAACAAAAACAATGATTAACAATTACGCAAAAGGGAAACTATTCATCCCTATTAAAAATAAAAAGTATTCAAAAGAGCATATGATTTTAATTAGCTTGATTTACCAATTAAAAGGAGCCCTTTCCATTAATGACATAAAAAGCTCCTTAGAAAATATAAATGTACCTTTACTAAACGATGATACATTCGAATTAAATACTCTCTATAAAGATTATCTTGCTCTTACTGAAACCAATGTGGAAACCTTTAACCAGGACGTAAATAACCGTATTAGGGAAGTAAATGAGATTTCCTCCTTAGAAGATCAAAAGCTAGAAAAGTTTTTATTACTAACATCCTTCGTGACGATGAGTAATATGTACAGACGATTGGCAGAGAAGTTAGTGGACGATTTAAAAGAATCGTAAATAAAAAAACTATCCACCTGTTACAGTGGATAGTTTTTTTATTTACTTAATTGCTTCATGGACTTTTAATTGTTTCCCTTTAATCGTTGTATTTTTCATGGTCTTTAAAACAATTGGTCCTTTTCCATTTAATATTTCAACGTAAGAAACATTGTCCTGTATCGTAATAATTCCTATATCTTCTGCTGTAACACCTTTAATTTTAGCAATTGTGCCGACAAAATCTACCGCTCTAATTTTCTTTTTCTTCCCACCATTAAAGTACAGCTTCATAATCCCTTTGTTTAAGTCTGCACTTTTATCTTTCTTTATAATTGGTTTAGCATGTATTTTTTCCTCAAATACTGCCTTCCCTTTCATAACCTCTTCTTTTGAAGGTGCATATGCCTTTGGAATTTCAAAGCCGATGTACGCCTCAATTTCTTCTAAAAATCTATTTTCATACGGAGTTATGAATGTAATAGCTTTTCCTTTATTGCCAGCTCGTCCCGTTCTTCCCGTACGATGTACATAACTTTCTTTTTCTAACGGAATATCATAGTTAATAACATGTGTAATATTATCAATATCAATTCCTCTAGCAGCTACGTCTGTCGCTACTAAATAACGGAACTTTCCTTTTCTAAAATCGTCCATAACTTCAAAACGATCTTCTTGCACCATACCACCATGTATTTTGTCACAAGGATAGTTAACACGGTTTAACTGTCTAAATACGTGATCTACATTTTCTTGTGTACGGCAAAAAATAATACAACTATCTGGATTCTCAATTGTTGTTACATCTTTAAGAAGTGAAAGCTTCTCCTCTTCTCTCGTCTCAAAAAGTGTATGTTCAATTTTGTCTGTGGTAATCCCGGCAGCCTTAATTTCAATATGCGTTGGCGAATCCATATACGTACGGGATAACTTTTCAACATCTTCTGGAAGTGTTGCCGAAAATAGCATTGTCATTCGCTTTGTAGGTAATTCATCAATAATTGCCTCTACTTGATCAATAAAGCCCATATTTAGCATTTCATCTGCTTCATCAATGACTAAATACTTCAGACATTCTAAAGAAAGGGTACCTTTTTCAATATGATCTAACACACGGCCAGGAGTCCCTACTACGATATGTGTCTTTTGTTTTAACTCTAATTTTTGACGTGCAAATGGAGACTTACCATAAACGGCCGCAGCCTTAATTCTTTTGAAGCGGCCTATATTCGTAATATCTTCTTTCACTTGAACAGCAAGTTCTCTCGTCGGCGTCAAAACTAATGCTTGTGGCTTATTCTCTTCCCATTCCACCATTTCACAAAGTGGAATACCGAATGAAGCTGTTTTTCCACTTCCAGTTTGCGATTTTACAACAAGATCCTTCTTTTTCAATGCAACTGGAATAACCTCTCCTTGCACTTCTGTTGGATGTTCATATCCTAAACCAGTAAGTGCTCGTATTATTTCTTTACTTAATGCATAATTACTAAATTCCTTTTTACTCATATACTAACCTCATTTGAATTTTATATTTAAATAACTATACTCTCCATATCTAACGTCAAGTTATACCAAGATACTATATTAAATCAATGTTTTCAATTCATTTAAGTTTCAATTTATCTACGTATAATTCTTAAATAATAAAGGACAGCCTTAATTATAAGTCTGCCCCTCTAAATTGTATTCATCTTTTATGGAACTAATTTTTTTACAACTGGTATTCTTTGCAATACTAAAGTAATTACCATACTAAGAACAATTGTGATTGTTACATTAATAGGTATTGCCAATATTGCATGTGCATGTTCATTCACCTTTGGAAATACTCTGTACAGATAGTTATTTAATAAGAAATAGTGAAGGATATAAATACCAAGGCTCGCTTGATTTATACCGCGTAATACAAATGGTAATTTTCTTTCTGAATTTCCGAAAGAATATTTGAAAAATACAAATAAACTAATCGCCATAAGTACAACACCTGGAGAAAAGTATCCATACCAAAACTGATCCAATTGTCCGTTTGCCTGAACTGTATAATAATATGTAACAAAGAATGTAATAATAAATCCTACAATTCCTCCAATGTAAGCCAAATTCCTCCACTTTTTCACAATATCATAATTGGATAAATAATAACCAAGAAGGAAATAGCCTACATAATTTGTAACGTAAAATAATTCAATATTAAAGTTGATAGGATAATAATATTTTGCCAAATTAACGACAACAGATGCATATAACCATAAAATTAAAAAATACTCTATCTCTTTCTTTTGAGCATTCTTCACAAAAATTTTCAGTAAAGGTGTAATTAAGTATATCCCTACAATCATGTACATGAACCATAAATGTCCACCAATACTATCTGTTAGAAAATATTTTATCCCCTGTTTTATAGAACGCGGGAAATATCCTGCATAAGCTCCGTATAAATAAAATAAAACACTCCAAGCTACAAAAGGTATAATTACCTTACTTGCACGTTTCTGTATAAATTCTCCAATAGAAATATCTTTCGTACCCTTTAATAATAAAGCTCCACTAATCATCACAAAGATTGGAACGCTAGCGCGTGAAAGTGACTCAAAAAGATTCCCAGACAACCAACGCGAAACGTTATTTGCATCCAATGTGGAAACATAACCAGCGGAGACATGAATTGTAACTACTGCGATTGTCGCTAACACACGCAACCAGTCCATATACACTAATCGTTTCATTAACAGCTCTCCTAAATTTACATATTTGATTTTTCCTATACCACACATAATTTTACATTAAATCATGTTATGTTAAAACAAATTTTGACGATATAAACCTACAGTAGACTTAAATCAACTTAATTTTTTTATATAAACATTAAAACCTTTGACTTATTAGTGAAAATAATGTAAATTATCCTTTGGACGAACATTTTCAAACGAAACAAATAAAATATTCGTATTTTAGGGGTGTAAATGATGGAAAACGTATTTGACTATGAAGATATTCAATTAATTCCTGCAAAATGCATTGTAAACAGTCGATCTGAATGTGATACAACTGTCACTTTAGGAAAACATAAATTTAAATTACCTGTCGTACCTGCAAATATGCAAACGATTATAGATGAAAGAATCGCAACTTATTTAGCTGAAAATAATTACTTCTATATCATGCATCGTTTCCAACCAGAGAAACGAATCTCATTCATTAGAGATATGCAATCACGTGGATTAATTGCTTCAATCAGCGTTGGTGTTAAAGAAGACGAATACGAATTCGTACAACAATTAGCCGCTGAGCAACTTTCACCTGAATACATTACAATCGATATCGCACACGGTCACTCTAATGCTGTGATCAACATGATTCAACATATTAAAAAACATTTACCAGAAAGCTTTGTTATCGCTGGAAACGTTGGAACTCCAGAAGCGGTAAGAGAATTAGAACACGCTGGCGCTGACGCAACAAAAGTTGGTATTGGACCCGGTAAAGTTTGTATTACTAAAATTAAAACAGGCTTTGGAACTGGTGGTTGGCAGTTAGCTGCACTTCGCTGGTGTGCAAAAGCTGCAAGTAAGCCGATTATTGCTGACGGTGGTATTCGTACACACGGTGATGTAGCTAAATCTATTCGATTTGGGGCAACTATGGTTATGGTCGGTTCTCTATTCGCTGGTCATGAAGAGTCTCCAGGGGAAACAATCGAAAAAGATGGAAAGCTTTATAAAGAATACTTCGGTTCAGCTTCTGAATTCCAAAAAGGTGAGAAGAAAAACGTTGAAGGTAAGAAAATGTTCGTGGAGCATAAAGGTTCTTTAGAAGACACTTTAATCGAAATGGAACAAGATCTTCAATCTTCTATCTCTTACGCTGGTGGAACAAAATTAGATGCTATTCGTACTGTAGATTATGTTGTCGTGAAAAACTCTATTTTCAACGGTGATAAAGTATATTAATTCTTATATTGAGCTCGAAGGACAAGCATGTGTATGCCTGTCCTTCTTTTTTATGTATAAAACCGTTAAATATTTTTATTTTACTGAATTTTCTAGTATCATATTTTTAAATACTTAAAATAAGGGGGCTATAATAAATGAAAAATGTAATTGAAAATCGCCTTATTCGCGCAGAAGTTCCTACTGAACTAACATGGGATCTTTCTGATTTGTATAAATCTGATGCCGAGTGGCACGCTGCATTAAACGTATTAGAAAATGATATACAGAAACTTGGTGCATTTAAAGGACGCTTGCATACTAGCTCCACTACTTTACTAAATTGCTTACTTATAGAGGAAGAGCTTTTAATGAAATTAACAAAACTGAGCTCATATGCAAACCTAAAAGAATCTGCTGATCGGACAGATCCAGTTATTCAAGCGAACTCTTCCAAAGTTTCTGCTCTAGGAACGAAAGTACATACAGCACTATCCTTTATTCATAATGAAATTCTCTCATTTGAAGAAGGCACGATTGAAAAATATTTAATTGAGGAGATAAAACTCAACCCTTTTCGTAAATCATTACTAGAAGTGCTGAGCAAAAGGCAGCACACTCTTTCACCTGAAACAGAAGAAGCACTTGCTGCACTTGGCGAAGTTCATAGTTCTCCATACAAAATTTACGGCATGACTAAATTGGCCGATATGGATTTCAATCCTATACAAGACGAACAAGGAAACGAATTCCCTTTGTCATTTGCATTATTTGAAAGCAATTATGAATTCTCTCCAAGCGCATACATACGTAGAAAAGCATATGAATCGTTTGTTTCCACTTTGAAGCGATATAAAAATACAGTTGCCACAACATATGCTACTGAAGTAAAAAAACAAGTGACACTTTCTCGTTTACGCAAATATGAATCCGTTACTCATATGCTTTTAGAGCCGCAAAAAGTTCCACTTGAAATGTATAACAATCAACTTGATATTATTTATAAAGAATTAGCGCCTCATATGCGCCGTTTTGCAGATTTAAAAAAGAAAGTATTAGGACTCGATCAAATGCTTTTCTGCGACTTACATGCACCTTTAGATCCTGAATTTAATCCAGCAATTACTTACGAAGAAGCAGGCAAACTCATTCAAGATTCTTTAAAAGTATTAGGAGATGAATATAGTTCCATTATCGAAAAAGGCTTCAAAGAAAGATGGGTAGATCTTGCAGATAATGTAGGCAAATCAACAGGAGCATTTTGTTCAAGTCCATATGGTTCTCATCCATATATTTTAATTACATGGCAAAATACGATGCGCGGATGCTTCACATTAGCACATGAATTTGGTCATGCTGGGCATTTTTATTTAGCAAATAAAAACCAGCGCATTATGAATGTACGTCCATCTATGTACTTTGTTGAAGCACCATCAACAATGAATGAATTATTACTAGCCCAACATTTACTTGCAACAACTAACGATAAGAGAATGCGCAGATGGGTCATTCTACAACTACTTGGCACATATTATCATAACTTTGTTACTCACTTACTTGAGGGCGAATACCAACGAAGAGTATATACTCTAGCAGAAGAAGGACAAGCACTTACAGCTAAAAGTTTAACCGAAATAAAAACAAATGTCCTTTCTACATTCTGGGGGGATTCTGTAGAAATCGATGAAGGTGCCGGCTTAACTTGGATGCGCCAACCTCATTATTACATGGGCTTATATTCTTACACATATTCTGCAGGTCTAACTGCATCTACCGCAGTAGCCCAAATGATTAAAGAAGAAGGGCAGCCCGCCGTTGATCGCTGGTTAGATGTACTTCGCGCTGGTGGTACAATGAAACCACTTGAATTAATGAAACATGCCGGAGTAGATATGTCAAAACCAGATGCAATCCGTAAAGCTGTTTCTTACGTTGGCTCCTTAATTGATGAATTAGAGCGTTCTTATCAAGAATAAAAAAATAAGCCCTCGCTTCTTTATGAGGGCTTATTTCATATTTACTTTCCAAATCTTTTACGGTATCCACATTTCCTACATAACTCTTCGACTGCAACTCTTTTCGAAAATCCATCGACAATGTTTGTTGCTCTTTCACCTTCTATAATGTTAGAAAATGAATCATTATTAATATTCCCAAGATTAATAATCCCTTCACCGTCTAAACAGCAAGGAATAACCGTTCCATTTGCTAAAATACCCGCTTGATTTCGAAGACCATGACAGAATCCTTTTCCATCATCCTCTTCTTCATGCAATGCCGGCCATTGAAATTCATAATCTTGATTAATAAAGACACGTTCCGCAATTTTTATACCTTTTCCTGGTGTAAGCTTCTCTTCAATTTGATAAGGCAGATCAAACTCATTTTCAATTATGGATAATAGCTCTCTATTTTTCTGGATTTCAGCATTTGTCTTATTATCCTGAGTTAAATTCCATAACCTTAGCGAAACAATTAAATCTGATTGACTTGTTGCTTCCCTAATGAAGGCAAGTATACTTCTTACATAGCCCTCTTTATCTTGCGAACCTGGATGTCCATCAAAACTGTGCAGGGAAAAGTTCATTTGTCTTAGAGCAGGCTTATTTAACAGTCTATGCCTTCTCTTATTAATTAACGTTCCGTTCGTTGTAATATTAACTTTAAATCCTTTTTCATGGCTTAAATCTAGCAGTTGATCTATTTTTGGATGGAGCAACGGCTCACCCTTCACGTGCAAATAAATGTAGTCTGTGTGAGGTTTAATTTGGTCTAATCTTTTAGCAAAATCCTCCACAGAAATGAATTGCTTCTGCCTTTCCGTCGGCGGACAAAAGCTGCACGCAAGATTACATACACTTGTAATCTCTAAGTAAAACTTCTTAAACTTCTTCACCTTTAATTCCTCACTTCTCTGACTACTTATAATTTTTTCCTCTTCATATTACAGCATACTTTTTTAGAAATAGAAACATACTTATTTTAGGAAATCTGCATACCACCTATTAATGTTTAAAAGACCATCGGTGATTTTTATCCAATGGTCTTTTTTACTCTTTTTATATACAAATGGAAATTTACTTATGATATGGTTCACCACGATTAATACGAAACGCTCTATACACTTGCTCAAGCAATACTAATCGCATTAATTGGTGTGGTAATGTCATTTTCGAAAAAGAAAGAGATTCATTGGAACGCTTCATTACTTCTGAACTTAGTCCAAGTGATCCACCAATTACAAAGGCAACTTTACTCTTTCCATATGTAGCAAGACGATCTAGGCTTACTGCAAATTCTTCTGATGACTTTTGTTTTCCTTCTATCGCTAATGCGATCACGTGCGTATCATCAGAAATTTTATCCAGTATACGTATACCTTCTTTTTCTTTTACAATTAACATTTCGGCTTCACTTAAATTTTCTGGTGCTTTTTCATCTGGCAATTCAATTACTTCTACTTTTGCGTACGCAGATAATCGTTTTAAATATTCTGCTATACCTTGTTTTAAATACTTTTCCTTTAATTTTCCGATTGAAATAATCGAGATATTCACATTTATTCCCCACCTTACAAACATGTTATCCACATAACTTATCCACATATCCACAAATGTTACCCACATATTGTGTGAGAATCTGTGTTCGATACAACATATGTCGCCTCATTTTGACAAAATTCACATGTTTTTTTATCTTTTTCTGAGTTATCCACATTGTTAATAACCGGTGCAACTTCACATTCATCAACAATAATATCTAACGCTAATTCAACATGTTCTAAACAACAAGGTAAATTCATATTCTTCACCTCACTTTTCTACAATAGAAAACAGGAGGTAGGCCCTCCTGTTTTTAATATTTTTGAATGCCTAATTTCACCGTTGTTGTTGCTCTTTTTGTACCACGATAAAACGTAAGAGTCATTTTATCATTAATTTTTTTATCATATAAGGCCGTACGGAACCCAATAATATCGTTTACTGGTTTTCCATCTACCGCTACAATAACATCATGTTCTCGCAAACCAGCATCCGCGCCTGGTGAAGGACTTTTCACATCTAAAATGCAAACTCCCTCTGCTACATTGCCTGGTAAATGTAATGTTTTGGACCAATAATAATTCGGAATCTCATTTAATGATCTAAGTTCAATTCCAACATAAGGTCTTCTTACTTTCCCGTACTTCTCAAGTTCATTCATAATCGGAACGGCTCTAGTAACCGGAATAGCTAATCCGATTCCTTCCACTTCTTTTGCAGCAATTTTCATTGAGTTAATACCAACTAATTGTCCTGCCGCATTTACAAGTGCACCACCACTATTACCTGGATTAATCGCTGCATCTGTTTGTAATACTTCTACTTGCCAATCGTAATGACCATCTTGGTCTAAGTCTACAGGAACAATACGCTCGTTAGCTGAAATAATGCCTTGTGTAACGGTCCCCGAAAATTGCAGTCCGAGTGGATTTCCAATCGCAATGACCGGTTCTCCTCGACGAACTTTATTAGAATCGCCAATCTCAATTATTTTTTTCACATGCTTCGCATCTATTTCTAGTACAGCTAAATCTGTGACTACATCGGTTCCTAATACTTTCCCTGGGACCTTCTTACCGTCACTTAGACTTACTTCAATACGATTTGCTCCAGCAACGACATGGTTATTTGTTACAATGTAAGCTTGTCCATCTGTCTTTTTATAAATGACACCAGATCCTGTACCGGCTTCTGAATCTGCCTCTGAAAAATTGTCTCGTTGAATATTAATAATACCAACAACAGCTTCAGAAGCGCGATCAACAGCGTCTACAAAGCTAACCTGTTTAATCCCTTGAGCTTCAGCCATGTTACTTCCACTTGCTTCAGCTTGCGGAAGCGCGCCAGCATGATTCGAAAATAAAGGCGCCCCAAATGCAAATAATGAAGCCCCTACAATTGTTCCTGCTATGCTAGAAATGACAATACCTTTATGCTTCTTTTTACCTGCACGTTTTATACGATACTTTTCTTCATCAATAAAGGACATATTTGTTCACCTATCTTCCTGAAAACAACTATATTCACCTTTATTGTTTACTAAAATGAAGAATTATACGTATTGAATTTTCGTAGGCATTTTTGGATCTGTATCATGAATTTCAAAGGATTCTCCCACTCCAAATCCTTTTTCCTCTAACACTTGCGATACTGACATACGCGCTAGTTCTTTCATATTGTTATCTAAGCTTAAATGTGCTAAATAAATATGTTTTGTCTCATCTGTAATTACATCTGCCATCGCTAACGCAGCATCCTCATTACAAACGTGACCAACGTCGCTTAAAATACGTCTTTTAATGCTCCACGGATAACGTCCCATACGAAGCATTTCCACATCATGATTACTTTCAAATACGAAAGCATTAGCTCCCTTAATAACACCTTTCATACGGTCACTCACGTATCCTGTATCTGTAATAAGGGCTAATTTTCTATTATTGTTATGAAAAGCATAAAACATCGGCTCTGCCGCATCATGGGAAACTCCAAATGACTCGACCTCAATATCACCGAATGTTTTCACATCCCCAACTGAGAAAATGAACTTTTGCTCAGTTGGAATATTTCCTATTAAATGTTCCATTGCATTCCATGTTTTCTCGTTCGCATAAACTGGTAAATCATATTTACGCGCCAATACACCTAATCCTTTAATATGGTCACTATGCTCATGTGTGACAAGAATACCTGATACATCATTTATATTCAGTTCTGCTTGTTTAAATAAAGCCTCTGTTGCTTTACCACTTAAACCTGCATCGACGAGTAATTTTTTTTCATCCGTTCCTACATATAGCATATTCCCTGTACTTCCACTTGCAAGCACACTAAAATGCATACTCATTCTTTCTCACTCCATTATGTTCTTCCGGCACTTGAGTTTCCCCTAATTCCATAACTTGTCCTTCAATTGCATTCACAAAAAAGTCCTTTTTCTGCTCTGTCTTTAAGTTCCAAGTTGGAGCTAGCACTTGTATATTAGAAGATGATTCAGCTAGAGCCGCATATCCAATCTGCGCCTCTTTCACGTGCGTATTTTCTGCAATTTTATTTTTTAAATATATATTTTCCAAAGCTGTTTGAGCAGTGATAATTTCTTGTTCTTTCGTTTTTTCACTTTCGCCCATTTCCTTCAAATCCGTTAACATTGTTTGTGTATACGAAACAAGCTCGTTTTTTTCATTTAAATCCACAACAATCATTGCATGATTATTGTGGAAAATCGGCTTATCCTTATACTTTTGGAAGAAATAAATTTTAGAGTCTTTCATTGCTCCAAATTCGTATTTCTGCCCATCAAGGACACTGTTTTTTAAGAAATCATTATATTTATCCTTAGATAATGATTTTGCATTTAAAAATGGCTCTTTCAACTTACCTTCTATCGTATATTCATTTTGCAGATGCGCTGTTTGATTTTTTAAAGATTGCACATCTTCTTCTTTAAAGTTTTTATTTTTCGCCATAATAAATGACTCTTTTTTCGGCTCTTTAGGAAAACTCCCCATAGTAATTTTAGATTCTTTTAATTGTTGATCAATTTTTGTTTCTGTCACAATTTCCAACTGATTACTATCTTGCTTTTGAATGAACTGAAAGATAAGAAAGAGGTCTAAAACAAAAAAGGTCACAATAAATATCGTTTTAATTCGATCCCAATCCATTTAGTCCTCCCTCACTCCACTCATATATTTTTTGTTTACCCTCTTCATCACATTTTACATACCATATCGGCTGTAAAATACTGATCTCTCCTCCGTTCACAGGACCTCCGTTCACGGAAGATTTCAATGACATTTTATAACCAATACCAACATCCTGAATTGAATTTTTGTCAATTTCCGGATTATTCTCTAATGATGTCATCACTGTACGACCTGATGCAAGAGAAGTGGGTGTACTAGGTAAAGGAATATTGAAATCAAAAAGAGATCTCTCATACTGCATGATTTCGCCTGAACCCCATGCTTGTTTTAATTCAGCCATTCCATCTGCATTAAATACAGGTAAACCGCCCTCGTATAAACGGAATGAGGTTTTCCCCTTATTAATATAATCAAGACGATAAGAATTTAAGTTACCACTGTGCCCACTTACAAAGTCGAAGCTTTTCTTCAAAAGCATCGCATTATCTGTAACTTTATCACTATATACTGCGGAATTTTTATATTTCAACATTAAATTCAACTTATCAATTTCCATAGATCGAATACCATCTGTAAATGTTTCCTTTGATTTCTCGGTAATAGGACTTAAATAACGCGGATCACTAAATAAAACATTTTTAAATGAATCCACATCTAACCCAGACACAAAATACTCTATCTGATTTAATTCCGTAATTCCATCTGGTAAAAACAGTTTTTTCGTATCATTTACTTGATATTCAAAATATGGTTTTGCTAATGTAATAAATCGATTTTGGTCGTTTATAACATCCTTTACATAAGCACCACTCAACATCGCTTGATATATTCTACGAGGATTATCATAAGAAATAAAATTAACTTTAATTTCTTGGTCCTTGCTTCGAGAAGGATCGATTACAATGCGATTAAAACCTCTATTAGATTCTAAATTTTTATCTTTAATATTGAACATGTCTTTAATCGTCTCAAGTGGCACATTTGTAGGAAAAACAAATTCAATCTTTTCTTCTCCGTGTACATAAGAAAGAAAATCCCCTTTAGGAACTGTGCCTGTTATTTCCCTAAAATCATGTAATTCTCCATTTTCAAGAATTTTATAAAGTGAGTTCACGTTGTTCGTATTCTCACTTACGTAATGATTTTTTTCTTTATGAACAATAACAGAGGATGGGCGAACAACTCCTGAAATCTTTATCGGATTTATCTCTTCATTACCTTGAACAAATTTTGTATTTTGCACAGAAGTGGAATCGGGAACATATGTCCATAAATTAAAAGTTAAAAATAGACTAATAACAACTAAATTAATTAGAACTATCGTTTTAAAGTTTTCCATACTCATTCCCAATCGTCCTCTTCATCTGGTGCCAGTGGCAGTGTGAAATAAATCGTCGTTCCTTTTCCTTCCTCACTCTTCGCCCAAATAGAACCACCATGTGCCTCAATCATTTCTTTTGCAATAGCTAATCCAAGACCTGTACCACCCATTTGTCTTGAACGGGCTTTATCCACACGATAAAAACGTTCGAAGATTTTATCTACGTTTTCTTTCGGAATACCCATACCTTGGTCACTTACACTAATCTCTAATAACTCCCCTCGATCACGTAAACGATATGTTACTGTTCCACCTTCTGGCGAATACTTTAATGCGTTAGAAATAATGTTATACAACACTTGTGTAATTTTGTCCGTATCCATATCAATAAATCTAGATTTTTTAGAGAAAGATCGTTTGAAACTTACATTTTGCTCTTTAGACATTTCAAAGCGATCAATAACATTATTAAAGAAGTCAGTAAAGTCGACCCACTCTTTCATCAAACGATGTTCTGTACTATCAAGCTTAGATAGTTGCAACAGCGCATTTACAAGCCTTATCATTCTTTCTGTTTCCTCTTGTGTAACTGTTAAAAATTGCGGTGCAATATTTGGATCTTGCCATGCACCATCTGTCAGCGCTTCTAAGTAACTACGCATCGTTGTTAATGGTGTTCTTAATTCATGAGAGACGTTCGCCACAAACTCGCGGCGTTCCCCTTCTATACGCTCCTGCTCCGTTACATCGTATAATACAGCAATTAAACCATTTGCCTTCCCCGTCTCTTTTTGAATAACAGAGAAACTAGCACGTAAAATGTATGGTTCATTTCTCGTACTAAAATCTAATAAAACAGAATCAGGCTCTTCGTATAAATGATCGAGCGTAAATTCTTCCTGTATCCCCAATACTTCTAAAACCGATTGATCCAGCGCCGTTTCACGCGAAACATTTAGCATCTTTTCCGCAGGGTCATTTAATAAAATAATATCCCCTTTTCGGTCAGTAGCAATTACTCCATCTGTCATATGTGATAAAACAGATGATAATTTACGTCTTTCGCTTTCTGTTGAAGAACGAGCTTGTTGTAGCTTTTTTGATAAATTATTGAAAGATAATGCTAATTGGCCAATTTCATCATGACTATGGACCTTTACTTTTCTCGAATAATTTCCTTTTGCCATTTCAATTGCTTGCCTTCGCATATCTGAAATTGGTCTTGTAATTGTTTGAGCTAGTAAAATCCCAAGTACAGCCGTTACTAACAAAGCAATCACTGTTCCGGTAGCAAAAATTTGATTTATATCCTTCATTTGTTTGTATACATCTTCCATAGATGCAACAATACGAATGACACCAAGTACCTCCCCAGCTTTATCGCTTTGAATAGGAGTAATCATCACTTGAACTCGATGGCCAGTTCCTCCATCTTTCTCAATTTTTGATTCTAGTTTATTTTGTACAATTACCCGTTGAACAGCTATATCTGTCGATGTTCTGCCTATCTTATTTTGCTTAGCCGTGTCTGAAATCGCCATTAATTTTCTATTAGAATCAAATACACTTACTTCTTGAATATCTTTCTTACGATCCGATGCAAACTTTTGAATCGAATTTTTTATAGCGTCATCTAATGATTCTGGATCTGTTTTTTCACGACTTTTTGTAAATTCTTGCTTTAAATTATACGATAGTAAATTCGTTTGTTGTGTCAGGGAATCCTTAAAGCCTTGTACAAGACTTTTTTCTAATTCTCTTACGAAATATACACCGATTACTTGCATCGCTATTAATATTAATAGCATATATATGAGCACAAACTTTAAATGAATGGATTGAAAAAAACCAACCTTTTTCATATATTATTCCTGCTCTGGGTCACGCAAGTAATACCCTACCCCACGTCTAGTTACAATTAAAGTAGGATGACTTGGATTATCTTCAATTTTTTCACGTAAACGACGTACTGTTACATCCACTGTACGCACATCTCCAAAATAATCATAACCCCAAACTGTTTGCAATAAATGTTCACGTGTCATAACTTGTCCTAAATGTTTTGCTAAATAATGTAGCAATTCAAATTCACGATGTGTAAGCTCAATATTTTCCTCACGCTTTGTTACACTATAAGCATTTGGATTAATAATAATTGGTCCAATAACCATTTCAGTATTTTCTTCTTTTTCTGCTGCACCACCTTGTTGATGGCGGCGTAAATTCGCCTTCACACGAGCAAGTAATTCCCTCGTACTAAATGGCTTCGTTACATAATCATCTGCTCCAAGCTCAAGCCCTAATACCTTATCAATTTCAGAGTCCTTCGCTGTAAGCATAATAATCGGCATTTCTGAGTTTTTACGTATTTCACGACAAACCTCTAAACCATCTTTTCCTGGTAGCATAATATCTAATAAAACCATATCTGGCTGTTCTTCATTAGCTTTCTCAATTGCTTCATCACCATCATGTGCCATTACAATTTCAAAACCCTCTTTTTCTAGGTTGAACTTCAAAATGTCTGCAATCGGCTTTTCATCATCAACTACTAAAATTTTCTTTCCCATCATCGTCTATTTCCTCCTCATAAAAATATGGTCAATGATTCTTAAATATATTGATGTTTCTATAGTATATCCCTATATGACAGCAACCTTTATTTAAGTGTTCTCTCCTCTATTCTCATAGACTCATGTATGATCCACCTTTACACGGAATCCTATACGATCTACAGAAAAACCTCTAGCTTCAACTGCTAGAGGCTCCTCATCCTATTGTAAAATAACTACCCACATTTGTAAAACTACACAAAATAAAAAGGATATTAAGTGGGCCCACTTAATATCCTGAGAGTGGCTCGGGACGGAATCGAACCGCCGACACGAGGATTTTCAGTCCTCTGCTCTACCGACTGAGCTACCGAGCCAAAACTATATATAAAACCACTAATGGTGGTATAAACAAAAGTGGCGGTCCCGACCGGGGTCGAACCGGCGATCTCCTGCGTGACAGGCAGGCATGTTAACCACTACACCACGGGACCAAAAATAAACATAAAAAAACATGACCCGTACGGGATTCGAACCCGTGTTACCGCCGTGAAAGGGCGGTGTCTTAACCACTTGACCAACGGGCCACGAAAAATAAAATGGTGAGCCATGAAGGATTCGAACCTTCGACCCTCTGATTAAAAGTCAGATGCTCTACCAACTGAGCTAATGGCTCATACTCACCAACGTCATATTTTCGTGACGACAAGATGTATCATAACATATCATCTTTCACTTTTGCAATACTTTTTTTGTTTTTTTTATAAAAGATAAGAAAAAACTCATGCGGACATGAGTTTTTCTTAAAAATATCAATTAAACTTCGTATACGTTACGAACGATATTCGTTTGGTTACGATCTGGTCCAACTGAGAACATAGATAATTGGATTCCTGTTAATTCAGAAACACGCTCTACGTATTTTCTTGCATTTTCAGGAAGCTCATCTAATGATTTCACACCAGTAATATCTTCTTCCCAACCTGGAAGCTCTTCATATACAGGCTCACATTTCGCTAAAATGTTTAAGTTTGCTGGAACTTCATCTATAACTTCTCCGTTATATTTGTAAGCAACACAGATTTTAAGAGTTGGAATACCTGTTAATACATCAATAGAGTTTAATGATAAATCCGTTAAACCACTAACACGACGCGCATGTCTTACAACAACGCTATCGAACCAACCTACACGGCGTGGGCGACCAGTTGTTGTTCCGTATTCACGACCAACTTCACGAATTTGATGACCAATTTCATCATTAAGTTCAGTAGGGAATGGACCATCACCAACACGGCTTGTATATGCTTTACATACACCTACAACGCGAGTAACTTTCGCCGGACCAACTCCAGTTCCAACTGTTACACCACCAGCAATCGGGTTAGAAGATGTAACAAATGGGTACGTACCGTGGTCAATATCAAGCATAACACCTTGTGCACCTTCAAATAATACACGGTGATTGTTATCTAGTGCATCATTTAATACAACAGATGTGTCGCATACATATTGTGCGATTTGTTGTCCATATTCGAAGTACTCTTCAAAGATTTCTTCTACGCTGAAACCTTCTGTATCGTACATTTTTTCAAATAAACGATTTTTCTCTACTAAATTGCGCTCAAGCTTCTCTTTAAATGCTTCACGGTCTAAAAGATCAGCCATACGGATACCAATACGAGCAGCTTTATCCATATATGCAGGACCGATACCTTTTTTCGTTGTACCGATTTTGTTATCACCTTTACTAGCCTCTTCTAACTCATCTTGTTTTAAATGATAAGGTAAAATAACGTGTGCACGGTTACTTACACGTAAATTATCAGTACTTACACCACGGTCGTGTAAGTATTTTAACTCTTCAAGTAATGCTTTTGGATCTACTACTAAGCCATTTCCGATTACACAAATTTTCTCTTTATAGAAAATACCAGATGGAATTAAGTGTAACTTATATTTAACTCCGCCGAAAACAATTGTATGTCCCGCGTTATTTCCACCTTGATATCTTGCAACTACTTCCGCATGCTCAGAAAGAAAATCAGTGATTTTACCTTTTCCTTCGTCGCCCCATTGTGTTCCTACAACTACTACTGAAGACATTATTAAAGCACCTCCGCAATTTTCAAACGATCTATTCAAACAATATAATTGTACCAAAACCGAAAAAGAAGTCAACCAAAAAAGCGAACATTTTTTTATTAAAAATCATTTTCGTTCGTAAGAATTATATTTTCACCTTATGAAAGCCTTATCTTTACTCTATAAAAAAAGAAACACATCTTATTATAAGAAATGTGTTTCTTTTTTATACTGCCTTTATGCCCCATCCTCAAAGCGTCGTTCTAAGTTAACGAACTTATTAAATTCTTTAACAAACGCAAGCTCTACTGAACCTACCGGACCATTACGTTGTTTTGCGATGATAATTTCAATCGTATTTTTATTTTCCGTTTCACGGTCATAGTAATCTTCACGATACAAGAATGCTACAATATCAGCATCCTGCTCAATACTCCCCGATTCACGAATATCAGACATCATAGGGCGTTTATCTTGACGAGATTCAACACCACGGGATAACTGTGAAAGGGCAATAACAGGCACTTGTAATTCACGCGCAATCCCTTTTAATGTACGCGAAATCTCAGATACTTCCTGCTGACGGTTCTCGCCCGACTTCCCACTTCCCTGAATAAGCTGTAAATAGTCAATTAAAACCATCCCAAGACCTTGTTCCTGCTTTAATCTACGGCATTTTGCTCGAATCTCATTTACCTTAATCCCTGGTGTATCATCAATATATATACCGGCATTTGAAAGGCTTCCCATCGCCATTGTTAACTTCGCCCAATCATCAGAAGTTAATGACCCAGTACGAAGTCTTTGCGCATCAATATTACCTTCTGCACAAAGCATACGCATAACAAGCTGATCAGAGCCCATCTCCAAACTAAAGATCGCTACATTTTCATCCGTTTTCGTCGCTACGTTTTGTGCGATATTTAATGAAAATGCAGTTTTCCCTACTGACGGACGCGCCGCTACTATGATTAAATCATTTCGTTGGAAACCTGCGGTCATCTTATCTAATTCAGTAAATCCAGTTGGTATTCCTGTAACTTCACCTTTTTGATTATGCAAAAGTTCGATTTTATCGTAAGCATCCACAAGAACGTCTTTAATATTCTGGAATGCTTTAGCGTTCGTTTGATGAGATACTTCTAATATTTTTTTCTCAGCCTCATTTAAAAGGCCGTCCACATCATCTTCTCTCTCATATCCATCAGACACGATATGAGTCGCCGTTCGAATTAAACGACGTAAAAGCGCCTTTTCAGCGATGATTCGTGCATAATACTCTACGTTAGCAGCAGTTGGAACAATCTCTGCTAACTCTGCTAAGTAAGAAACCCCACCAACTTCTTCTAGTAATCCTTGATCAGCCATCGCTGACGTCATCATTACTAAGTCAATTGGCTCTCCCTTATCAGACAAGCCAAGCATCACTTCAAAGATCTTTTGATGTTTCGTTCGATAAAATGAGTCAGGTACCAATAGTTCTGATGCTGACGTTAACGCATCTTGATCAATCAATATGGCACCTAAGACTGCCTGCTCAGCTTCTATATTATGCGGAGGGGTACGATCAGCCATTACATCACTCATACGCAATCCTCCTTGTTTAATTTATTTTTATTGTTCACTAACATGAACTTTTACTTTTGCTGTTACTTGCGGATGCAATTTTACAGTCACATTTGTATAACCTAATGCACGAATTGCATCATCCATTTCAAATTTACGTTTATCAAGTTTGATTTTATGTGATTTTTGCATTGCGTCTACGATTTGTTTGCTTGTGATAGAACCAAATAAACGGCCACCTTCTCCAGATTTCGCCTTCAGTTCCACAGTTAATTTCTCTAAAGTTTCTTTCAGCTCTTTTGCATTCTCAAGCTCTGCTGCTGCATCTTTTTCTTCTTTACGCTTTTGAGCTTCTAAAGTTTTCATACTGCTGTTTGTCGCTTCAGCAGCTAATCCTTGTTTTAGTAAAAAGTTATTTGCATAACCATCTGGTACGTTTTTTATTTCTCCTTTTTTACCTTTACCTTTTACGTCTTTTAGAAAAATTACTTTCATGATTGTGTGCCTCCCTGTAAATAGTCATCAATAACAAATCGAAGCTTCTCCTCAGCTTCATCTACTGTAACATTTTTCATTTGTGTGGCTGCATTCGTCAAATGCCCGCCACCTCCTAGATTCTCCATAATTAGCTGCACATTCACTTCACCTAAAGACCTGCCGCTAATTCCAATGAAATTCTCCCCACGTTTCGCTATAACAAATGATGCAATAATACCCGTCATCGTTAATAGCGTGTCCGCTGATTGTGCAATAAGCACTTGATCGTAATAGTCATCACTATCAACTTTTGCAATAGCAATTCCATTTTTATAAATGTACGCATTTTTAATAGCTTTTGCAACTCGTAAATACTGATTCATATCTTCTTTTAACAATTCTTGTACAAGGACAGTATCTGCACCATGCGAGCGTAAATAAGAAGCTGCATCAAACGTACGAGCACCCGTCCGGAATGTAAAACTTTTCGTATCAACAATAATACCAGCTAACAATGCCGTCGCTTCTAACATTGTCATCTTTAAATTTTTCGGTTGATACTCAAGTAATTCTGTAACAAGTTCTGCCGTCGAAGAAGCATATGGTTCCATGTAAACAAGTAATGGATCTTCAATAAAATCTTCTCCACGACGATGATGGTCAATCACCACTACATTTTCAATTTTACGAACCAGTTTTTCCTCCATCACCATAGAAGGCTTATGTGTATCCACAACAACAAGTAAGGACTCATCATTTGCAAATTCCATCGCTTGATCTGGGGTAATAAAATGAGACCATAGTTCTTCATTTTGTTTCACTTTATCCATCAGACGTTTAATTCCCTTATCGGAATCATTTTCATCTAACACAATATATCCTTTGCGCTCATTTAATTGAGCTACCTTTAAAATACCAATCGCAGCACCAATTGCATCCATATCAGGGGCCCTATGTCCCATTATAATGACATTACTACTTTCTAATACTAAATCCTTCAATGCATGCGAAATAACTCTAGCACGTACACGAGTACGCTTTTCAACTGGATTTGTTTTACCGCCGTAAAATTTAACTTTACCTGTCGCTTGTTTAATAGCTACTTGATCCCCACCACGTCCAAGCGCAAGGTCTAAACCAGATTGAGCCATTGCTCCAAGCTCTGATAAAGGCATATCACCTGATCCGACACCCACACTTAACGTAAGTGGTATATTCCTTTTAGATGTTTCTTCACGCACTTGATCTAAAATGTTAAACTTGCCTTTCTCCATTTGTGCTAAAATACTTTCATTTAGTACAACGAAGAACCTCTCTGAAGATGCACGTTTTAAATAAGCGCCATACTTAACAGCCCATTCATTTAGACGTGACGTCACAAGACTTGTTATATTCGTACGTAATTGATCATCTAATCCTTGTGTAACTTCATCATAGTTATCTAAATAAATAACAGCTAAAACAGTGCGTTGATCTTCATACATCTTTTCAATTTCTGTTTGTTCCGTTACATCAAAGAAATAAATTAGCTTTTCTTCTTTCCTTACAAAAACACGGAACTTTCGATTATTTAAAGAAACTATATCGTCAGAAGTTTCCCCCTTAATAAAAAGGAGTAATGTTTCTGATACATCGTAAAGGTGCCAACCGGCTAATGCATGCTGTCCCAAACATGATGATAAATAAGGATTTGCCCAATCAATCCCATAATCCTTATTGTATAACAAAATACCAATTGGCATTTGGTTAAATGCTTCATTACTCACTTTCTTTACCCTTGTAATCATATCTGTCGTATGTTTTTCAAAATTTCTTTGGAAAGTAAGTTCGAATCGTATAACGACAAAAAGTACAATACAAAAGATAAAAAAGGATGATATTCCCATAATTAAATGAAAGTAACAGAGGAGTGAAATTAGCACAAATACAAAAAATGCCAATACATAAACAGGATATAAAAACCACTGTTTCTTATAAAATTCAGGCATGTATACAACTCCTATAAAGTAAAACTAACTCACCTTCCAGTTAGTTTTACAGATTAAAATAGTATAAGGAATATTATTTTATCCCCCTATTTTAGAACGCAATGAAATCCCTAAGTCAATTATACCTAAGATTGTTACAAGAGGAAACATCATCGGAATAAACATGCATACAATAAAACTAATAATAGGAACACCTTTAGTAAATCCTTTTCTATGCGCTAAAAAGGTGATAAATGTCAGACCTTGCAGTACGAGCAATAGTGCAAATATGACATATAGGTTGGAAAATACCATATATAAATATGATGCTGGTTCTACCTTTATAAAAGTTGCTAACAAAATAAATATAACGTAATACCAGACAATGCTCTTTGGCAATTGTATATCTTTAAATTTAGGCCAAGATATAACGTCATACTTTAACTTCCTCAAGACACTACCCGATAGGAGCACTGTAATCCAAGAAAAACAAACAGAAACCATTACAAGTAAACTCGGGAATAGTGTTTGTAATATCTCATTGAATTGTCCAAATAACTCTTTTTGTTCTTTACTAATTGGCATACCTGCAGCGCTTACCATCTTTTCACTTTGCGCCATACTTTCATTAAACATATTTTGTATTTGCTTCATTAAATCTATGTTAAAAAACTTTATACTTGCAACATAAATGAGCACAAAACCAATTAAATATGCAAGGGTTCCTGCCATCAAGATCTCTATTGGCTTTTTTCTTTTTTTATACATGGATCCTAAAACAATCCCTATCAATCCAAACATTATTGTCTTCACTAGATTCAAGGGCTGGCTCACAATAACGGTAATAAAAAGCGCAGCTGTAAAAATTATAAAAGCATTGGATAACCTATATTTTATCGTAAACAATATAAACGGTAATGGTAATGCGAAAGTTACAACTGTACCTAAAACCGGAACGTATAAAGACACAAGCAATAATATCGCGTATATAGCTAATAACGCTGCGCCTTCAGTAATAAATTTTGTTTGTTTCATGATTTAACCTCTCTTTCAAAAAAGAAAAGCATAGCAAAATGCACAGTAGAGTCCGACTCTACTGTGCATTTCATACGCTATTATTCACCAACATATGGTAAAAGTGCCATTTGACGAGCACGTTTAATTGCAACTGTAAGTTTGCGTTGGTATTTTGCGCTTGTTCCTGTTACACGACGAGGTAAAATTTTACCACGTTCAGAAACGAAACGTTTTAATAAATCAACATCTTTATAGTCAATGCGAGTGATGCCGTTAGATGTGAAGAAACACACCTTACGACGTTTCGCACGTCCACCTTTGCGTCCTGCCATGTCTATTCCCTCCATTCTTTGTTAAAAATAGCCGATTCATACCATTAAAATGGTAAATCGTCGTCCGAAATGTCAATCGGTTGACCAACATTCGAAAATGGATCGTCATTCTTCGTAAATCCAGAGTTTCCAGTGTTACCTGAGTTGCCTGAATTACTAGATTGACCAAATGGGTTAGAGCTTTGGTTACCGAAACCAGCTCCTGATGGTTGCTGATTGAATGAACCACGTTGCTCCCCACCGCCATTACGCGGCTCTAAAAATTGTACGCTCTCCGCAAGAACTTCTGTTACATATACACGTTTACCATCTTGTCCATCGTAATTACGAGTTTGAAGACGTCCGTCTACGCCTGCTAAGCTACCTTTTTTCAAATAATTTGCCACGTTTTCTGCTTGTTTACGCCATATTACACAATTAATAAAGTCAGCTTCACGCTCACCTTGTTGATTCGCAAATGCGCGATTCACAGCTAACGTAAAAGTAGCTACTGCAACACCATTGGGCGTGTAACGTAAGTCAGGGTCCTTAGTTAAACGACCAACGAGGATAACACGATTCATCAATCGAACCACTCTCCCTTATATATCAATTATTTTTCTTCTTCTTTAACAACGATATGACGAAGGATATCTTCGTTGATCTTAGCTAAACGGTCGAATTCGTTAATCGCTTCTGCGTTAGAGTTCACGTTTAAGATCATGTAGAAACCTTCACGTAAGTCGTTGATTTCGTAAGCTAAACGACGCTTACCCCACTCTTTCGTGTTAATGATTTCTGCACCATTGTTTGTTAAAACACCTGCAAAACGTTCAACTAAAGCTTTTTGAGCTTCTTCTTCAACGCCAGGACGAATGATGTACATAATTTCGTACTTTCTCATTACACTTTCACCTCCTTTTGGTCTAAACGGCCCATAATGGGCAAGGAGCAATTAATTTATAGTAATTACTCACGAGTTTAGATTATATCATAGTAAGTTATATGAATCAACTCACCAATACGTAAAAAACTTGGCAAACACATAATATATTTGCCAAGTTCATATCTTTATTTTTCCTAGGAAATATTAAATTAAACGTTAAAACGGAAGTGCATAACATCTCCGTCTTTTACGATATACTCTTTTCCTTCTAAACGTACTTTTCCAGCTTCTTTTGCAGCTGTCATAGAACCGTTTGTCATTAAATCATCATAAGAAACTGTTTCTGCGCGAATAAATCCACGCTCAAAGTCTGTATGAATTACGCCCGCACATTGTGGTGCTTTCATACCTTGTTTAAACGTCCATGCACGCACTTCTTGCACACCAGCTGTGAAGTAAGTAGCAAGTCCTAATAAGTCATATGCAGCACGGATTAACTGATCTAAACCAGATTCTTCAATGCCTAGTTCTTCCAGGAATACTTTTTTCTCTTCCTCATCTAACTCAGCGATTTCTGATTCAATTTTTGCACATACAACAATTACTTGTGAATTTTCATTTGCTGCAAATTCTTTTACCATTTGTACGTATTTATTTTCAGAAGGATCCATAATATCATCTTCACTTACGTTTGCTACGTATAGCATTTCTTTCGTTGTAAGTAAATGAAGGCCTTTAACAATCTTCATTTGCTCTTCTGTAAATTCAACAGTACGAGCTGGTTTCCCCTCTTCGAAAGCTTCTTTTAAACGCACTAAAATTTCATGCTCATATACTGCTTCTTTATCTTTTTGTCTTGCTAATTTCGCAACACGCTCGATACGTTTATCAACAGACTCTAAGTCTGCTAAGATTAGCTCTAAGTTGATTGTTTCAATATCATCAATTGGATCTACTTTTCCTGAAACGTGCGTAATATTTTCGTCTTCAAAACAACGAACAACTTGGCAAATTGCATCTACTTGGCGAATGTGAGATAAGAATTTATTTCCTAACCCTTCGCCCTTACTTGCACCTTTTACGATACCTGCAATATCAGTAAACTCAAATACAGTCGGAACAGTCTTTTTCGGTTCTACTAATTCCGTTAATTTATTTAAACGCTCATCTGGTACTTCTACAATTCCTACGTTTGGATCAATTGTACAGAATGGATAGTTCGCAGATTCTGCTCCTGCTTGTGTAATTGCATTAAATAAAGTGGACTTCCCTACGTTAGGTAATCCAACAATCCCAGCCGTTAATCCCATATTTTTCACTCCTATGTCTCAATCTTTCATCATTATAGATAGTAACGAAAAAAATGACAAGTTTCCTCCAAACGAAAAAAGCAACAGCCACCTACTGCAACTGTTACTTTTTCTCTATTCTTCGTGCTTCACAAGTATTTTTTTCACCTTACGATCAAACTCTCTTCGAGGAATCATTACTGAATGGTCACATCCCTCGCACTTAATGCGGATATCCATTCCCATACGAATAATTTTCCAACGATTCTCACCACATGGGTGGGCTTTCTTCATTTCCACAACGTCGTACAAGTTATATTCCTTTTGCTCCACTCTCCAAACCCCTCTCGATACTAAAGTGCTTTTCCACTAACCAGTTCTTCACGATTATATAAAACCATACGTGGATATGGAATTTCAATTCCATGTAAATCTAGACGATTTTTAATCTCTTTACGAAGTGCTCTTGCAATAACTGCATGTTGCATCGGTTCTACTTCAGCAATAACGCGTAATATAACTTCTGATGCAGCTAATGTTTGCACACCTAATAATTGAGGCGTCGTTACCATTTTTTCGTATTGTGCAGGTAACTCTATTAATAAATCCTCAATAACTTGCTCTGCTTTCGCAATGTCAGCCTCATATGAAATAGATACATCAACAAATGCTACACTATTACTAACTGAGTAGTTAGTAACTTGAACAATACTTCCGTTTGGTAAAGTATGAATTTCACCTGTCCAACTCTTTACTTTCGTTGTACGAAGTCCAATTTCTAAAACGACTCCTTCAAATTGACCGATTTTAACATAATCGCCAACTGAAAACTGATCTTCTAGCAAAATAAATAAACCTGTAATAACGTCTTTCACTAAACTTTGAGCACCAAATCCGACTGCTAAACCAATTACCCCGGCACCCGCTAATAAACCTGATGCATTAATATTAAACACACCTAAAATCGCAATTAGCATAATGAACATAACAACGTATGCTACAATATTTTCAAGTAATTTCGCTACCGTAACTGTACGACGTTCTGAAATTTGGATTGGAGAACGGCTCCCCATGCGAAACGCATTTCGTACAACCGCTCTTGCAACTCGCACAACAACTGCACCAATTGTTAAAATAATACATATTTTTAATGTCGCAACTCCAATATGAGCCCAACGATCAGCATCCAATAAATACTGTTTCGTAGAATTAAACCACTTCGTTAATAAATCCATGTATCTCTACCTCTCCAGCCAAAATTTCTTTTTAGTTATTCTTCTTATTGTATCAGAAGTCTCTCTGATTGCTGAAAAAATTTATAACTTTAATTGCATTTGTTAACTTCTATCCAGGTATAAAATGGAACGAATATATATATACTAGTACTATTATTTCCGTTTTCATTTACATTTTGCAAAAAGTACGCACTTATAGTTTTCCATTTTATTCGCCATATAACATATTTTGAAAATTTATTAAAAGGATGGGTGCTTCATGAATATTGGAAGTTTTCGCTTACCTTTTTTCGAAAAAGAAACTCAAAATGTTATGCACCAAGACTTAGAAGCCTCCGAGACAATCAGTAACTTCTTGCTTTCCCATATTCCTATTCAAACTAATATACCACTTATTCTCGTTTGTATCGGAACAGATCGTTCCACCGGTGATGCACTCGGCCCATTAGTTGGCACTAAGCTAGAACAAGTAGAAATCAAAAACTTCCAAGTGTTCGGTACACTAGATGAACCAGTGCATGCACTGAATCTAGAAGAGAAAATTCAAAATATACAGAAAGAAAATCCTACTTCCTTTATAATTGCCGTTGATGCATGTTTAGGAAAGTCTCAAAATATCGGTTCAATTACTACTGGAAAAGGACCTAGTAAACCTGGTGCTGCGATGAATAAGAAATTACCTGCAGTTGGTGATTTGCATATACACGGCATCGTCAATTTAAATGGTTTTATGGAGTTTTTCGTTCTTCAAAATACGAGATTAAGTTTAGTGATGAAAATGGCCGATGTAATCGCACAAAGTATAAAAGAGACGGATCAAAAATTATCTGCATTAAAAAAAGCAAACCATCTATAAATAATAAGATGGTTTGCTTTTTAATTTTTATGTGATAATAATTCTAAAATACGATTTAAATCTTCTTTATTAAAAAATTCAATTTCGATTTTACCTTTTTCTTTTTTCGTCTCTTTAATTTTCACATCTGTGCCAAACTTTTCTCTTAAGAACGTTTCACGTTCTACGAAAAATATATTTCGCTCTTTTTTCACTTGTTTTGTTTCACGTGAAACGTGTTGATTAATCTCTTGGACGATTTTCTCTAATTGACGAACATTTAATCCTTCTTTTTCAATGCGTTTCAATAAGGACTTCAATTGTTCTTCATCTTTGATTGTAAGTAAAGTTCTCCCATGAGCCATTGAAAGTTGACCATTTGCAATCATATCTTGTACGAAAGAAGGGAGGCTTAATAACCGAGTATAGTTTGCAATGTAAGGTCTACTTTTACCAAGACGTTTCGCTAATTGTTCTTGCGTTACATTTAGCTCATTCATTAACATCTGGTATGCCATTGCCTCTTCCATCGGATTTAAATCTTCTCGTTGTAAGTTTTCTAACAAAGCAAATTCCATCATTTGCTGCTCGTTTAATTGCCTTACAACGGCAGGTACCTTTTCAAGTCCAGCCTCTTTGGCAGCACGATATCTTCTTTCACCTGCAACAATTTCATATCCTTTAATACTCTTTCTAGCAATTAACGGTTGTAATATGCCGTGTTCTTTAATAGAAGCCGCTAATTCCTCAATCGCAGCTTTATTAAAGTGCTTACGCGGTTGGTATGGATTCGGCCTTAATTCAGTTACGATAATCTCCTGAATCGTTTCTTCTTCTTTCACATCTAAATCAGGAAAAAACACATTAATCCCTCTTCCTAAACCTTTAGCCACCTGCAATCACTTCCTCTGCTAAATCTATATATACTTCTGCCCCTCTTGATTTAGCGTCATACTGCATAATCGGTTTCCCATGACTTGGTGCCTCACTTAAGCGAACATTACGTGGAATAATGGAACGGTATACTTTATCCCTAAAGTATTTCTTCACTTCATCTATAACTTGAATCCCTAAATTTGTACGGGCATCTAGCATTGTTAACAATACACCTTGAATTGCTAGATCTTTATTTAAATGTTTTTGTACAAGTCGAACTGTATTTAATAGCTGACTTAATCCTTCGAGTGCGTAATATTCACACTGAACAGGAATAATAACAGAATCTGCTGCTGTTAATGCATTAATCGTTAATAACCCTAAAGACGGGGGACAGTCGATAATAATGTAATCATATTCATCACGAACTGGCTGTAATGCCCTTTGCAAACGTACTTCCCGGGAAATAGTCGGTACCAATTCAATTTCAGCACCAGCCAATTGAATTGTAGCGGGTAGAACATCTAAGTTTTCAGTTGCGGTTTTCCGTATAACTCCCTGAACATCTGCATCTTCCACAAGAACATTGTAAATACATTGGTCTAATTCTGACTTTTCAATTCCCACACCAGTCGTTGCATTTCCTTGAGCATCAATATCTACGAGAAGGACTTTCTTACCTACTTGCGCCAATCCAGCCCCTAAATTAACAGATGTTGTTGTTTTTCCAACACCGCCTTTTTGATTAGCAATAGCAATGATTTTTCCCATGATGTCACCTACTTTCAACCTTTCTATCTTATTCTAGTAACAATTACGTTTATTGTAACATGAAATAAAAGTTTTTCTTTTCCGTCCTTATTAAACTTCAAAATTTATTTCTAAACTCCTTCTTCATTAACAAGAAAATATAGCAAAAGAGACCTCTCCAGTAGGATAAGGTCTCTAACACATCATTATTATTTTTTCTTCGGAACTTTAATCGTAATTTGATAGTACTCATCAAATTCTTCTTCCTCAGAATTAACATTTAAACCACTGTCAGCCACCATTTGTAATGATTGCCTAATTGTATTCATAGCAATTCTCGCGTCTCGGCTTACTGCTTTTTGCTTCGCCTTGCGCTTCGGTTTTACTTCTTCTAGTAATTTCGCGATTCGTTCCTCTGTTTGTTTTACATTGAGTTGTTTTTCCACAATTTCTTGTAAAACTTTCAGTTGTAATTCCTCATTTTTTAAAGGAATGAGAGCACGAGCATGACGTTCTGTAATACTTTTTTCTAACAATGCACTTTTTATTTCTTCAGGCAACTTTAACAATCGCAACTTATTTGCGATTGTAGATTGTCCTTTTCCAAGTCGTTGTGCCAATGCTTCTTGCGTTAAATTATGTAACTCAATCAGCTTTTGATATGCCACAGCTTCCTCGATTGCTGTTAATTCCTCACGTTGCAAATTTTCAATTAACGCTACAGAAGCCGTCTCTGTATCATTTAAGTTCTTTATGATCGCAGGGACCTTTTCCCAGCCTAACTTCGTTGCTGCGCGAAAACGTCTTTCTCCAGCAATAATCTCGTACTTATCATCCTCATACTGCCTCACAACAATCGGCTGAATGAGCCCGTGTGTACGAATCGTTAATGCCAACTCGTCGATACGTGCATCGTCAAAAACCGTTCGTGGTTGATAACGATTAGGAGTAATATTTACGATCGGAATTTCTTGTATTTCTTCATATACCTTTTTATCTATTTCTTCATGGCTTTCGTCTTGTAATTCGAATTCGCTCTCTTTATCTCCAAAGCCAAATAAACGAGAAAACGTATTTTTCATACATATTCCACCACCTTTTAGGCCTATTGACTATTCTACATAAAATGTTTCCTATGAAACATTTACGTTTTCATTTATATAATTTAATCTTACGTCTAATAAGATTTATTTTTCAATAGGTAATTTATTGGGTGTTCCCGGTTTGCGTGGATATTTCTTTGGTGTCTTGCGCTTTTTCTCGATTAATAAAATATTACGTTCACTTTCTTCAAACGGTAATTGGAACGTAGACATCTCTTTTAACTCTCCGCCAAGCACCTCTAAAGCATACTTGCCATTTTCAATTTCTTCGTTTGCTGCTGCACCCTTCATCGCAATGAATGTTCCTCCGACTTTTACAAGTGGTAAACATAGCTCACTTAATACAGAAAGACGCGCAACTGCACGTGCCATTACAATATCGTACGATTCACGTACACCTTCTTTTTTCCCAAATGTTTCAGCACGATCGTGACAAAATGCAACGTCACTTAATTCTAGCTTTTGTGCTAAATGATTTAAGAAATTAATACGTTTTTGCAATGAGTCTACAATTGTTACTTTTAAGTGCGGGAAACAGATTTTTAAAGGAATACTTGGGAATCCAGCCCCTGCACCAACATCACAAATTGAGAATGGTTTTGAAAAATCATAATAAAAAGCAGCTGTAATAGAATCAAAAAAGTGTTTTAAGTATACTTCTTCTTTTTCCGTAATAGCCGTTAAGTTCATTTTTTCATTCCACTCTACTAATGTTTCAAAGTAGATTTTGAACTGCTCTAACTGCCTAGAAGAGAGGGTAATACCCTTCTCTTCTAGCATAGATTGAAATTGTTCTATGTTCATCTAGCGATAGCTCCTTACTATTTATTGGTTCGATACGCGCGCAATTTTTCCTTGTTCAATATACACAAGTAAAATGGAAATATCTGCTGGATTTACGCCGGAAATACGTGAAGCCTGCCCCATTGAAAGTGGACGAACATCTTTCAATTTCTGTCTAGCTTCTGAAGCAAGGCTAGAAATTGCATCATAATCAATATCCACAGGGATTTTTTTATTTTCCATTTTCTTCATACGCTCTACTTGCTGTAATGATTTTTCAATATATCCTTCGTACTTAGTCTGAATTTCAACTTGTTCCGTAACTTCATCACTTAATTCTACTTCGCTTGGTACTAAAAGATGAATATGCTCATATGTCATCTCTGGACGACGTAATAAGTCACTTGCACGTATTCCGTCTTTCAATTCACTTCCACCAATGCTACGAATTAATTCTTGAACTTCAGGACGTGGTTTAATAATAATGCTACCTAAACGTTCCTTTTCCTGTTCAATTTGTAACTTTTTATTTGTAAATCGCTCATAGCGCTCTTCTTTAATTAATCCGATTTCACGACCAACTTCAGTTAAACGAAGATCCGCATTATCGTGGCGTAATAATAGACGGTACTCTGCACGAGATGTTAATAAACGATATGGTTCATTTGTACCTTTCGTTACAAGATCATCAATTAAGACACCAATATAAGCATCCTCGCGCCCTAAAATAACTTCTTTTTTACCTAAAGATCGACATGCCGCATTAATTCCAGCCATAAGCCCTTGTCCTGCCGCTTCTTCGTAACCAGAAGTTCCGTTAATTTGTCCTGCTGTATATAAATTTTTAATGTTTTTCGTTTCAAGTGTTGGCCATAATTGCGTTGGCACAATTGCATCATACTCAATTGCATAACCTGTACGCATCATTTCGACATTTTCCAGCCCCGGGATTGTTCTAAGCATGTCACGCTGTACATCTTCTGGTAAGCTTGTAGATAGACCTTGTACGTATACTTCTTGCGTATTGCGTCCCTCTGGCTCTAAGAAAATTTGATGACGTGGTTTATCATTAAATCTTACTACTTTATCTTCAATAGAAGGACAGTATCTAGGTCCTGTTCCTTTAATCATACCAGAATACATAGCTGAACGATGTAAATTTTCATCTATTAAACGATGTGTTTCCGTACTTGTATATGTCAACCAACATGGAATTTGATCCATAATAAATTTCGTCGTTTCAAAAGAGAACGCACGTGGTTTATCATCACCCGGTTGAATTTCTGTTTTACTGTAGTCAATTGTATTGCTGTTTACACGAGGAGGTGTACCTGTTTTAAATCTAACAAGATCAAATCCAAGCTCCTCTAAATGCTCAGATAATGTAATAGATGGTTGCTGATTATTTGGACCGCTCGAATATTTTAAATCACCCATAATAATCTCACCACGTAAAAATGTTCCAGTTGTAATTACGACTGTTTTTGCTGTATATTCAGCACCCGCTTGCGTAATTACCCCTTTACATACGCCATCTTCAACGATTAAACGCTCTACCATTCCTTGGAACAAAGTTAAATTTGGTGTTTCTTCAATTGTTTTCTTTAATTCATGTTGGTAAGAGAACTTATCTGCTTGTGCTCGAAGTGCACGTACAGCTGGTCCTTTACCTGTATTTAACATACGCATTTGAATATGCGTTTTATCAATATTGCGTCCCATTTCTCCGCCTAATGCATCAATTTCACGAACAACAATCCCTTTTGCTGGTCCACCAACAGAAGGGTTACATGGCATAAACGCTACCATATCTAAATTAATTGTTAACATTAATGTTTTGGAGCCCATTCGTGCTGCCGCAAGACCAGCTTCACATCCTGCATGACCTGCACCGATTACTATAACATCGTATGAACCGGCATTGTATCCCATTATTTATTCCTCCTAATAATCTCTATCTTTCTGAAACATCGCCATATTATTTTCCTAAACAAAATTGAGAGAACAACTGGTCAATTAAGCTTTCATGGACAGTATCACCAGTAATTTCACCAAGTATTTCCCACGTTCTCGTTAAATCAATTTGTACCATATCAATCGGAACACCATTTTCTATTGCCTCAATTGCATCTCCAATTGTCTTTTCTGCTTGTGTTAATAGTCCGATATGCCTTGCGTTAGAAACATATGTCATATCTGCAGAATCAATTGTTCCTTCAAAGAATAGCTCAGCTATCGCCTGTTCAAGCTCATCTATTCCTTGCTCCTCGATTAAGGATGTTGTAATAACACGATTTCCCGCAGCCAATTCTGCAACACGTTCCATATCAATTCCTTGCGGTAAATCCGTCTTATTCACAATAACAATGAAATCTTTTCCTTGTACCGCACGGAATAAATCTTCATCTTCATTTGTTAAAGCCTCACTATAATTTACGACAATTAACACTAAATCTGCTTGGCTCATCATTTCTTTTGAACGTTCTACCCCAATTCGTTCAACAACATCTTCCGTTTCACGAATCCCGGCTGTGTCTATAAGTTTAAGTGGTACACCACGCACATTAACGTACTCTTCAATAACATCACGAGTTGTTCCTGCAATATCAGTTACAA
Organism: Bacillus sp. FDAARGOS_235; assembly: GCF_002073415.2. Classification (NCBI taxonomy): domain Bacteria; kingdom Bacillati; phylum Bacillota; class Bacilli; order Caryophanales; family Bacillaceae; genus Bacillus; species Bacillus sp. FDAARGOS_235. The sequence goes on along the minus strand of NZ_CP020437.2, from coordinate 2,930,919 downwards.
TTGCCTTTTTCTCTTGAACGAGACTATTTAATAGCGATGACTTCCCAACGTTAGGTCTACCGATGATTGCAGTAGCAATACCTTCACGTAAAATCTTCCCTTGCTTCGATGTTTCTAATATTTTTGCAATTTCAGCACGAACATGTGTCGCTTTCTCAATTAAAATATTATGTGTCATCTCTTCCACATCATCATATTCTGGGTAATCTATGTTTACCTCAACATGAGCTAGCGTTTCTAATATGTCCTGACGCAGGCGGCCAATTAATTTAGATAATCGCCCCTCCATTTGATTAATCGCTACGTTCATTGCACGATCTGTTTTTGCACGGATTAAGTCCATGACAGCTTCTGCTTGTGATAAATCAATACGACCATTTAAAAAAGCACGTTTTGTAAATTCACCAGGCTCTGCTAATCGTACTCCTTGCGCTAAAATAAGCTGCAATACTTTATTTACCGAAACAAGTCCACCGTGGCAGTTAATTTCTACTATATTTTCGCGTGTAAAAGTTCTTGGTGCACGCATAATAGACACCATAACTTCTTCAATAACTTGATTTGTATCTAAATCAACAATATGACCATAATGAATTGTGTGAGAAGGAACCTCTGTTAAGTCCTTCCCTTTAAAAATACGATTAACTTTTTCAACCGCATCATCCCCACTTACTCGAACAATGGCAATTGCGCCCTCTCCAAGCGCTGTGGAAATCGCAGCAATTGTATCAAATTCCATGTCCTTTCACCTCACTTGCTTATTTATCTCTATTTCAACACGATTATTTTCTTCACTAAATTATTAGAATACCATAACGAACCTATCTACAAAAGAATAATAACTCATTTTATTATGTCCTCATGTAAAAAACACTAAACTTATTCACAGTGGATAAGTTTAGTGTTTTTAGTTATCCACATCTGTTTTCCCCTCAAAAAAACCGGCACTCATTTGAGTAACCGGTCATTTGGAAGATATTACAACATGCCGATGTGGTTCATTTCCTTCAGAAGTTGTATTGATATCTTGATGATTAGATAATGCTTGATGGATAATTTTTCGTTCAAAAGATGGCATCGGCTCTAAAACAACTCTTTTTTTCGTTTTAGACACTTGTTTTGCTAATCGATAAGAAAGCGATTCTAACGTACTTTTTCTTTTACTACGATAATTTTCAGCATCTAGTGTGATACCAATATACTGTTTCGTATGGCGATTCGCGACAAGTTTTGTCAAATACTGTAAAGAGTTCAACGTATTACCTCTTTTTCCAATTAAAACACCTACATTATCACCAGAAATTGTAAATTCAACTTCGCGTCCCTTTACAATTTTACTAATCTCGACTTCCACACCCATGTTGCGAATAACATTTTTTAAATACTCTTCACATTCTTGAATGGGATCTTTCTTCAATACAACTTCTACTACTGCAGGACGATTCCCAAATAAGCCTAGGAATCCCCTTTTACCCTCATCGATAATATTTATATCAACTTGATCTTTTGAAGTGTTTAATTGCCTTAAAGCATCTTCTACTGCCAGCTCGACTGTTTGTCCTTTAGCAGTAATTACACTCACTTACCTGCTCCTCCAGCCTTACTAGCCTTAATTTCTGGCCCTTTGATAAAGTACATTTGAGCGATACCAAAGATATTACCAACAACCCAGTAAAGTGATAATGCCGCTGGGAAGTTAATTGCAAAGATTAAAATCATAATCGGCATAAGCCAAATCATCATTGCCATTTGTGGATTTTGACCAGCAGTTCCTGCCATTGCAAGCTTTTGCTGAATAAATGTCGTAATCGCTGCAACAACCGGTAAGATATAGTAAGGGTCTGCCTGTCCTAAATCAAACCATAAAAATGTATGTTTACTAATTTCTGATGTTCTCATAATCGCATGATAAAATGCGAATAAAATAGGCATCTGAACAAATATTGGTAAACAACCGGCTAATGGATTTATACCATTTTTTTGATATAACTGCATCATTTCTTGTTGTAATTTTTGCTGTGTTGCTTGATCTTTAGAGCTATGTTTTTCTTTTAACTTCACCATTTCTGGTTGTAATGCTTGCATTGCTTTCGTACTCTTCGTTTGTTTGATCATTAGTGGTAATAATGCAAAACGAATGATAAGAGTTGTAACGACGATTGCTAAACCATAATTCTTACCGAATAATTCAGCAAAATACGTAATTAACTGAGATAGTGGATATACAAAATATTCATTCCAAATCCCAGTGCTTTTCGGTGTAATTGGCTGATTTACTTCACTACAGCCAGCAGTAATTGCCATTAACGCAACAACCATGGCTAGTAAACCTAATTTCTTTTTCAAAGCCTACTCCTCCTTGTATCGGTATGTATATAGTGTAATTCATTTCCTTACGCTACTTTTTTATTTTTTTCATACCAGAGCGTTTAAAGACATGAATTAAGCTTTTCTTTACTTCTTCATATGTCATCTCTGCACAAGGCTTCCTTGCTATTATAACAAAATCTTTTCCAGAATCTATCTCATCTTTCAATTCTGTAATGGACTGACGGATCATACGCTTAATTCGATTACGAACTACTGCGTTTCCTATCTTCTTGCTAACAGAAAGACCGATGCGAAAATTTGGCTGTTCTTCTTTATTTAGTTGGTATACAACAAACTGACGGTTCGCATTTGATTTTCCTTTTTGAAAAACCTCCTGGAATTCATCATTCTTCTTTATACGATTTTTTTTCTTCATATCAATTGACACTCCTGTATTTCATCAGCGGAAATTCACTATTATTAGAAAAAAAGACCACTGAACGATCAGTGGTCTACGCAGATAATACTTTTCTTCCTTTACGACGACGAGCTGCTAGCACTTTACGTCCGTTCGCTGTGCTCATACGGCTGCGGAAACCATGTACTTTGCTGCGCTTACGTTTATTTGGTTGGTAAGTTCTTTTCATTATATGACACCTCCCTGAGGAATATCTGTTAAAGACAGTCTTATAAATTATAGTTAATCAACTAGGAAAATGTCAATGGTTCTCGAAATTTTCATCAAATATTCATTTTGAACCTGTTCACATTCTTTTTCACAGTTCTTATATTTCCTTGTGGATAAATGTTTTTTTATGTTTTTTATATCCACAAACTTTTTTCTTACTTTTACACAGTATATCGTATTGTGGACAAGTTTATTCCACAAGGTATTGATTTTGTGGATAACTTTCTTAATTTCATTGCTATAGCTACTTTTTTTTGATATTATAGTTGTGTTTTCACTTTGAATAAGTTTCCCACATGTTTATTTTATCCACAATTTGTGTATAACATGTGGACAGTTTTAATCACATGTGGGTAAATAGTTGTCCACATTTGCTTTTTTTGTCGAAAACCCTATCTCATATACAAACGACGTTTTTAGGTTTTAAAAGACGTTTCGTATAAATATACATTTACTATTTATTGGGTTGTACATTTGTTGCGCAACCTTATTCTTTTACCATCTTAGTAAAGGAGGGACACCTTTGGAAAACATCTCTGATTTATGGAATAGTGCCTTAAAAGAACTTGAAAAAAAGGTCAGTAAACCTAGTTATGAAACGTGGTTGAAGTCAACAACAGCACATAACTTAAAGAAAGACGTATTAACGATTACAGCTCCAAATGAATTTGCTCGTGATTGGCTAGAATCTCATTACTCAGAACTCATTTCGGAAACACTTTATGATTTAACAGGGGCAAAATTGGCTATTCGCTTTATTATTCCCCAAAGTCAAGCTGAAGAGGATATCGATCTTCCTCCTATAAAAAAAAATCGAGCACAAGATGATTCTACTCATTTACCACAGAGCATGTTAAATCCAAAATATACATTTGATACATTTGTTATTGGCTCTGGTAACCGTTTTGCCCATGCTGCTTCATTAGCTGTAGCTGAGGCTCCAGCTAAAGCATATAATCCTCTCTTTATTTACGGGGGCGTTGGGCTTGGAAAGACGCATTTAATGCATGCGATCGGTCATTATGTAATTGAACACAATCCAAACGCGAAAGTTGTATATTTATCATCCGAAAAATTTACAAATGAATTCATTAACTCTATTCGTGATAATAAAGCAGTCGATTTTCGTAATAAATATCGCAATGTAGATGTTTTATTGATAGATGATATTCAATTTCTTGCTGGAAAAGAACAAACTCAAGAAGAGTTTTTCCATACATTTAATGCATTACACGAAGAAAGCAAACAAATTGTAATTTCAAGTGATCGGCCACCAAAAGAAATTCCAACTTTAGAAGATCGCCTTCGTTCTCGCTTTGAATGGGGACTCATTACGGACATTACGCCACCAGATTTAGAGACGCGAATTGCGATTTTACGTAAAAAAGCAAAAGCTGAAGGACTTGATATACCAAACGAGGTTATGCTGTATATCGCAAATCAAATCGATTCAAACATTCGTGAATTAGAAGGTGCGCTCATCCGAGTTGTAGCTTATTCATCTTTAATTAACAAAGATATTAATGCTGATTTAGCAGCTGAAGCACTTAAAGATATTATTCCAAATTCTAAACCAAAAATTATTTCTATTTATGATATCCAAAAAGCTGTCGGGGGCGTTTACCAAGTAAAATTAGAAGATTTTAAAGCGAAAAAGCGTACAAAATCAGTTGCGTTTCCTCGTCAAATTGCAATGTATTTATCACGCGAACTTACAGATTCCTCTTTACCTAAAATAGGTGAAGAATTTGGTGGACGTGACCATACAACCGTTATCCATGCCCATGAAAAAATTTCTAAGCTACTAAAAACGGATACGCAATTGCAAAAACAAGTCGAAGAAATTAATGATATTTTAAAGTAGTAGCTGAATAGTGTGAATAACTCTCCTTGTTTTACGCACAGTCTATCCACATGTAGATAGACTGTTTTTACATCTTTCAACGGGGTTATCCACATATCCACAAGCCCTATTACTATTACTACTATTTTTTATCTTTATTAATTAAATAAAATCTTATACTTACCGGAGGTTTTTCTTTATGCGTTTTACAATACAAAAAGACTATCTTGTAAGAAGTGTACAGGATGTAATGAAGGCTGTTTCTTCTCGTACAACAATTCCAATTCTTACAGGAATTAAAGTTGTCGCTACTGAAGAAGGGGTTACATTAACAGGAAGCGATGCAAACATCTCTATTGAATCCTTTATTCCCGTCGAAGAGGACGGAAAAGAGATTGTAGAAATAGGACAATCAGGAAGTATTGTTTTACAAGCAAAATATTTTAGTGAGATCGTAAAAAAACTACCGAAAGACACTGTCGAAATTTCTGTGGAAAATCATTTTATGACAAAAATAAAATCTGGAAAATCAGAGTTTAACTTAAATGGTTTAGATTCTGCTGAATATCCATTATTACCACAGATTGAAGAACATCATGTTTTTAAGATTCCAACAGACTTACTTAAACATATGATTAGACAAACTGTATTTGCAGTTTCTACTTCGGAAACAAGACCGATCTTGACAGGTGTAAACTGGAAGGTATATAACAGCGAATTAATTTGTATTGCAACAGATAGTCACAGACTAGCACTTCGAAAAGCAAAAATCGAAGGATATAATATTGCAGATGCGTTTCAAGCAAATGTTGTAATTCCAGGTAAGAGCCTAAATGAATTAAGTAAAATTCTAGATGAGTCGGAAGAAATGGTAGATATCGTTATTACGGAGTATCAAGTATTATTCCGTACAAAACATTTATTATTCTTCTCAAGATTGTTAGAAGGAAATTATCCTGATACAACACGTCTAATTCCAGCAGAGAGTAAGACGGATATTTTTGTGAATACAAAAGAATTTCTACAGGCTATTGATCGTGCTTCACTATTAGCAAGGGACGGCCGCAATAATGTTGTAAAATTATCAACGTTAGAACAAAAAATGTTGGAAATCTCTTCTAATTCTCCGGAAATCGGAAAAGTAGTGGAAGAAGTTCAATGTGAAAACGTAGATGGAGAAGAATTAAAAATATCTTTTAGTGCAAAATATATGATGGATGCATTAAAAGCTTTAGATAGTACAGAGATTAAGATTAGCTTTACTGGGGCAATGAGACCATTCTTAATTCGTACAGTAAATGATGATTCAATTACTCAATTAATTTTACCAGTTCGTACTTACTAGATAGAAAATAAGGGTTGCTAGTTTAAAGATGCTAGTAGCCCTTATTTGATTTTGGGGTATTACTTTCCTAATGCTAGTTTATTTAGTACAATGAAAGAATGAACACTTTGAGAAAGTGAGCGATTTTATGAAACGTATTAAAATTTCAACAGAGTATATTACACTAGGACAATTTTTAAAGTTAGCTGATGTAATCGATACAGGTGGCGCTGTAAAATGGTTTTTACAAGAATATGAAGTGTACGTGAATCAAGAACTTGAAAACAGAAGAGGTCGCAAGTTATATGCGAACGATATTATTGAAATTCCGGGTAGCGGAACTTTCCAAGTTCAGGCATAAAGGGGGAGCCCTTTGTTTATTTCAGAAATACAATTAAAAAACTATCGCAATTATGAAAAATTAGAGCTTTCCTTTGAAGATAAAGTGAATGTAATTATCGGCGAAAATGCGCAAGGGAAAACAAATTTGATGGAAGCTATTTATGTGTTAGCGATGGCGAAATCTCATAGAACCTCCAATGACCGCGAGCTTATCCGTTGGGATGAAGATTTCGGTCAAATTAAAGGGAAATTACAAAAGAGAAATAGTTCTTTGTCTTTAGAATTAAATATTTCGAAAAAAGGTAAAAAGGCAAAATTAAATCAACTTGAACAACAAAAGTTGAGTCAATATATTGGCGAAATGAATGTTGTCATGTTTGCCCCAGAAGATTTAAATCTTGTAAAAGGAAGCCCTCAAGTAAGAAGACGCTTTTTAGATATGGAATTAGGACAAATAGCTCCTGTTTATTTGTATGAATTAAGTCAATATCAAAAAGTGCTCACGCAACGAAACCACTTGCTAAAAAAAATGCAAGGGAATAGTAAAAATGAGGAAACGATGTTGGATGTATTTACACTGCAACTGATTGAACACGGTGCAAAAATATTGCAAAAGCGTTTTGATTTTTTACATTTACTGCAAGAATGGGCAGCCCCAATTCATCGTGGTATAAGCCGTGGATTAGAAGAATTAGAAATTATTTATAAACCAAGTGTAGATGTATCAGAATCAATGGATTTGTCGAAAATAAAAGAAGTATACTATGAAAGTTTTCAATCTGTGAAACAACGTGAAATTTTCCGTGGTACGACTTTAATTGGTCCTCATCGTGATGATTTACAATTCTTCGTTAATAGTAAAAATGTTCAAGTCTTTGGTTCGCAAGGACAACAACGAACGACTGCACTATCCCTAAAATTAGCTGAAATTGAATTGATTTATTCAGAGGTTAAAGAATATCCAATCCTTTTGCTGGATGATGTTTTATCAGAATTAGACGATTATCGTCAATCACATCTGTTAAATACAATTCAAGGAAAGGTGCAAACATTTGTTACAACGACGAGTGTCGACGGAATTGAACACGAAACATTGAAAGATGCGAAAACAATTCATGTAACGAACGGCACGGTAGATTGTGAAATAGATAGGGCATAAACCCCTGTTTAAATGGAAAAGTAGGTGATCTTTGTGTCAATGGAACAAAAACAAATGCAAGAAAATGCATATGATGAAAGTCAGATACAGGTACTTGAAGGACTAGAGGCAGTTCGGAAACGTCCAGGTATGTATATTGGATCTACGAGTGGGAAAGGACTTCACCACCTTGTATGGGAAATTGTTGATAATAGTATCGATGAAGCATTAGCAGGATATTGCGATGAAATTAACGTTAGTATTGAAGAAGATAATAGTATTCTTGTAACGGATAATGGCCGTGGTATCCCAGTTGGTATACAAGAAAAAATGGGACGTCCTGCAGTTGAGGTTATTATGACTGTCCTCCACGCTGGTGGTAAATTTGGCGGTGGCGGTTATAAGGTTTCTGGTGGTTTGCATGGTGTTGGTGCATCTGTTGTAAATGCCTTGTCAACAGAACTAGAAGTATTTGTACATCGTGACGGTAAAATTCATTACCAAAAATACGAAAGAGGTATTCCGGTTGCAGATTTAAAAGTCATCGGTGATACAGATAAAACTGGAACAATAACTCGCTTTAAACCGGATCCAGAAATTTTTAAAGAGACGACAGAATATGAATTTGATACGCTAGCGACTCGTATGCGTGAGTTGGCGTTTTTAAATCGTAATATTAAATTAACAATTGAAGATAAACGTGAACATAAACAAAAGAAAGAGTTCCACTATGAAGGTGGAATTAAGTCATATGTTGAACATTTAAATCGTTCAAAACAACCAATTCATGAAGAGCCTGTATATGTAGAGGGTTCAAAAGATGGTATTCAAGTTGAAGTTGCGCTTCAATATAACGAAGGATATACAAATCATATTTACTCATTTACAAATAATATTCATACGTATGAAGGTGGTACACATGAGGTAGGATTTAAAACTGCCCTAACACGTGTGATTAACGATTATGGCCGTAAAAATAACATTTTAAAAGATGCGGATAGTAATTTAACTGGTGAAGATGTTCGTGAAGGTTTAACAGCAATCGTGTCAATTAAACATCCAAATCCACAATTCGAAGGGCAAACGAAGACGAAACTTGGAAATAGTGAAGCGAGAACGATTACGGAGTCAGTATTCTCAGAGGCTTTTGAAAAGTTCTTACTGGAAAATCCCAATGTTGCACGTAAAGTTGTAGATAAAGGAACGATGGCAGCGCGTGCGCGTGTAGCAGCTAAAAAGGCTCGTGAGCTAACTCGCCGAAAGAGTGCTTTAGAAGTTTCAAGTTTACCAGGGAAATTGGCAGACTGTTCTTCTAAAGATCCCGCAATTAGTGAAATTTATATCGTAGAGGGTGACTCTGCGGGTGGATCTGCAAAACAAGGACGCGATCGTCATTTCCAAGCGATTTTACCGCTGAAAGGTAAAATTATTAATGTTGAAAAAGCACGCTTAGATAAAATTTTATCAAATGATGAAGTTCGTACAATTATTACGGCGATCGGTACAAATATCGGTGGAGACTTCGATATTGAAAAAGCACGCTATCATAAAGTTATTATTATGACCGATGCCGATGTTGATGGTGCGCATATTCGTACCCTATTATTAACGTTCTTCTATCGTTATATGCGTCAAATCATTGAGTGTGGCTATATATATATTGCGCAGCCACCTTTGTTTAAAGTACAACAAGGTAAAAAAATTCAATATGCTTATAACGATAAAGAACTTGAAAAGATATTAGCTGAGCTACCAGCCCAGCCGAAACCAGGAATTCAACGTTATAAAGGTCTTGGAGAAATGAATCCAACTCAGCTATGGGAGACGACAATGGATCCAGAAGTACGTTCGTTACTTCAAGTTTCTCTTCAAGATGCAATAGAAGCAGACGAAACGTTTGAAATTTTAATGGGTGATAAAGTGGAACCACGTCGTAACTTTATCCAAGAGAATGCAAAATACGTGAAAAACCTTGATATTTAAATGAGTAATGACAGGAATCTAAGTATTCCTGTCTTCTACATATAAATCAATGTATGTGTAACGGAAATGTAAGAGGAGGTGCTCGTTGATGTCAGACAATCAACAACAAGCACGAATTCGAGAAATTAATATTAGTCATGAAATGCGTACCTCATTTTTAGATTACGCAATGAGTGTTATCGTATCTCGTGCATTACCAGATGTTCGTGATGGATTAAAACCTGTGCATCGTAGGGTTTTATATGCGATGAATGATTTAGGAATTACAGCTGATAAAGCGTATAAGAAATCAGCACGTATTGTTGGTGAAGTAATTGGTAAGTATCACCCCCACGGTGATTCAGCTGTTTATGAAACGATGGTACGTATGGCGCAAGATTTCAGTCAACGTTATATGCTTGTTGATGGGCATGGTAACTTCGGTTCTGTAGATGGAGATTCAGCAGCGGCAATGCGTTATACAGAGGCAAGAATGTCTAAGATTTCTATGGAATTAATACGTGATATTTCAAAAAATACAATTGATTATCAAGATAACTACGATGGTTCGGAAAGAGAGCCGATTGTATTACCAGCGCGTTTCCCTAATTTATTAGTAAACGGTACGACAGGTATTGCTGTTGGTATGGCAACAAATATCCCGCCGCATCAGCTTGGCGAAGTAATTGATGGTGTGCTGGCATTAAGTCATAACCCTGATATTACTATCGCGGAATTGATGGAATATATTCCTGGGCCAGACTTTCCGACGGCAGGTTTAATTTTAGGGCGAAGTGGAATTCGAAGAGCTTACGAAACAGGTCGCGGTTCTATTATGCTTCGTGCTAAGGTTGAAATTGAAGAGAAGTCAAACGGTAAACAATCTATTATCGTAACGGAACTACCTTATCAAGTTAATAAGGCACGATTAATTGAAAAAATCGCAGAATTAGTTCGCGATAAGAAAATTGAAGGTATTACAGATTTACGTGATGAATCAGATCGTAATGGTATGCGTATCGTTATGGAAGTACGTCGTGATGCTAATGCTAATGTACTATTAAATAATTTATATAAACATACAGCGCTTCAAACAAGTTTTGGTATTAATATGTTATCTCTTGTAAATGGAGAGCCTCAAGTACTAAATTTAAAACAAAACTTATATCATTATTTGGAGCACCAGAAGGTAGTAATCCGTAGACGTACTGCTTATGAATTAGAAAAAGCAGAGGCACGTGCTCATATTTTAGAAGGATTACGAATTGCTTTAGATCATCTTGATGAAGTTATTACGTTAATTCGTAGTTCA
>NZ_CP020437.2:2900000-2915000 GCF_002073415.2 Bacillus sp. FDAARGOS_235 | reverse complement strand
TGAGCTGTGATGGGGAAGCTCCTTATGGAGCGAAGTCTTTGATTCCCCGCTGCCAAGAAAAGCTTCTAGCGAGATAAAAGGTGCCTGTACCGCAAACCGACACAGGTAGGCGAGGAGAGAATCCTAAGGTGTGCGAGAGAACTCTGGTTAAGGAACTCGGCAAAATGACCCCGTAACTTCGGGAGAAGGGGTGCTTTCTTAACGGAAAGCCGCAGTGAATAGGCCCAAGCGACTGTTTAGCAAAAACACAGGTCTCTGCGAAGCCGTAAGGCGAAGTATAGGGGCTGACACCTGCCCGGTGCTGGAAGGTTAAGGAGAGGGGTTAGCGTAAGCGAAGCTCTGAACTGAAGCCCCAGTAAACGGCGGCCGTAACTATAACGGTCCTAAGGTAGCGAAATTCCTTGTCGGGTAAGTTCCGACCCGCACGAAAGGTGTAACGATTTGGGCACTGTCTCAACCAGAGACTCGGTGAAATTATAGTACCTGTGAAGATGCAGGTTACCCGCGACAGGACGGAAAGACCCCGTGGAGCTTTACTGTAGCCTGATATTGAATTTTGGTACAGTTTGTACAGGATAGGCGGGAGCCATTGAAACCGGAGCGCTAGCTTCGGTGGAGGCGCTGGTGGGATACCGCCCTGACTGTATTGAAATTCTAACCTACGGGTCTTATCGACCCGGGAGACAGTGTCAGGTGGGCAGTTTGACTGGGGCGGTCGCCTCCTAAAGTGTAACGGAGGCGCCCAAAGGTTCCCTCAGAATGGTTGGAAATCATTCGTAGAGTGCAAAGGCATAAGGGAGCTTGACTGCGAGACCTACAAGTCGAGCAGGGACGAAAGTCGGGCTTAGTGATCCGGTGGTTCCGCATGGAAGGGCCATCGCTCAACGGATAAAAGCTACCCCGGGGATAACAGGCTTATCTCCCCCAAGAGTCCACATCGACGGGGAGGTTTGGCACCTCGATGTCGGCTCATCGCATCCTGGGGCTGTAGTCGGTCCCAAGGGTTGGGCTGTTCGCCCATTAAAGCGGTACGCGAGCTGGGTTCAGAACGTCGTGAGACAGTTCGGTCCCTATCCGTCGTGGGCGTAGGAAATTTGAGAGGAGCTGTCCTTAGTACGAGAGGACCGGGATGGACGCACCGCTGGTGTACCAGTTGTTCTGCCAAGGGCATAGCTGGGTAGCTATGTGCGGAAGGGATAAGTGCTGAAAGCATCTAAGCATGAAGCCCCCCTCAAGATGAGATTTCCCATAGCGTAAGCTAGTAAGATCCCTGAAAGATGATCAGGTTGATAGGTTCGAGGTGGAAGCATGGTGACATGTGGAGCTGACGAATACTAATAGATCGAGGACTTAACCATATAATATGTAGCAAATGTTATCTAGTTTTGAAGGAATATGCCTTCATAGTTTGGTGATGATGGCAGAGAGGTCACACCCGTTCCCATACCGAACACGGAAGTTAAGCTCTCTAGCGCCGATGGTAGTTGGGACCTTGTCCCTGTGAGAGTAGGACGTCGCCAAGCAACTAAAAAACACGAGTCTTTGACTCGTGTTTTTTTATTTCCCATGAAATAGATTAGATTCTGATAGTAAAAATACTGAAATATAGTAAGGTATTTTTTGGGCAGAAATATTAAGGAATTGATAAATAAATGGATAATCTTCAGATCCATAACTACCAAGTAAGTCATACCACCAATCAGTTTCATACCTAGAGATCATGCTTAAATTATAGAGCAATAAGTAATGAACGAGGAGCTCAGGTAAAATGGGTTTAGAATTTCTAGGATTAGTCGTAAGTGGTAAGTAATAAGTATTAGTAAGGTACTCATAGTATAAAGGAGTACTATACATAGGATTCCACGATTGAATAGGCGCCGAAAAAAACACATTCGATTCACTATTTTTCTCAGCTACGTGTTGTATCGATAAATGTTTACAAGTTGTTTCGATGTAACGAGAAAATCGCTCTTTAGTCATATGTAATCGATCTAATATATTGACTGAAAAGGAGAGCTCATTTTTATTTGTTGAATCGATCTTATATAAAGTCGATACTTTTTGACTATAACGAAACAAATTTTGTAATTCAGGAATATTCCCCATCAGCTCTAACATATTAAACTTCTCCGCTTCTAAGTGTTTCATGTGAAACAGTTGTTCTGCAACGTGAGTAAATAATCCGTTTTTCTGTATTTTCACCTCATCTTCTAAAAATTGATACCCCTGTTTTTTTCGTTTACGAGTTGTAACGCCATGAGCTAAAACAGTAGTTGATTCTGGGTAGTTAGGATCAATAGTTAACAAGCAAGCTTTAAATAGTTGGCTAATTCCATAAAATAACAACATTGGTTGAATCGAAAAAGGGGCCGCCTTATATAATTCGTAATAATTTTTCCCGTGTTCTAAGTAGTAAATAAAGGGATAACAGTTTTCAAAACTTTTTTTTTCAGCATCTTGTATGGAGGATTTTTCATAACAACGGGCAAGATAACGTTGTACATTTTGAGATGAAAAAAAGAAACTTAATTGCTGCCAAGTACAATGTGTTTGATGCATATATTACGCTCCTTTTATTGTCTAAAAATTCTAACATATATATACGTCCTTGACAGTATTTTAACCAATTGATAAGCTACTAATAATAATTTCTGGTATCATGGGGGGAACAATTATGTGGGAATCTAAATTTGTTAAAGAAGGTTTGACTTTTGATGATGTATTACTTGTACCAGCGAGGTCAGATATATTACCAAGAGAAGTAAGTGTTAAAACAGTTTTATCTGAAAGCTTACAGCTAAACATCCCGTTAATTAGTGCAGGAATGGATACAGTAACAGAAGCTGACATGGCTATTGCAATGGCTCGCCAAGGCGGTTTAGGAATTATTCATAAGAATATGTCTATTGAGCAACAGGCAGAGCAAGTTGATAAAGTAAAGCGCTCTGAAAGCGGCGTTATTTCAGATCCTTTCTTCTTAACTCCAGAACATCAAGTATATGATGCAGAACATCTTATGGGAAAATATCGTATCTCAGGTGTACCAGTTGTAAATAATTTAGATGAGCGAAAATTAGTTGGTATTATTACCAACCGTGATATGCGTTTCATCCAAGATTACTCAATCAAAATTTCTGACGTAATGACAAAAGAACAGTTAATTACAGCTCCAGTTGGTACTACACTGGAAGAAGCTGAAAAGATCCTACAAAAGTATAAAATTGAAAAGCTCCCTCTTGTTGATAATAACGGTGTATTACAAGGGCTTATTACAATAAAAGATATTGAAAAAGTAATTGAATTCCCAAACTCTGCTAAAGATAAGCAAGGACGCTTATTAGTTGGAGCGGCTGTTGGTGTAACGGCTGATGCTATGCTTCGTATCGATGCATTAGTAAAAGCTAGCGTAGATGCAATTGTACTTGATACAGCTCATGGGCATTCTAAAGGTGTTATTGAAAAGGTAAAAGAAGTTCGTGCGAAATATCCAGCACTAAATATTATCGCTGGAAATGTTGCTACAGCTGAAGCAACGAAAGCATTAATCGAGGCTGGTGCAAACGTAGTTAAAGTTGGTATTGGACCAGGTTCTATTTGTACGACACGCGTTGTAGCTGGTGTTGGTGTACCACAATTAACAGCAGTTTATGATTGTGCAACAGAAGCTCGTAAACACGGTATTCCAGTTATTGCTGATGGCGGTGTTAAGTACTCTGGTGATATGGTTAAAGCTTTAGCAGCAGGAGCACACGTTGTTATGCTAGGTAGTATGTTTGCTGGTGTTGCTGAAAGCCCTGGAGAAACTGAGATTTACCAAGGTCGCCAATTTAAAGTATATCGTGGTATGGGTTCTGTTGGAGCGATGGAAAAAGGAAGTAAAGATCGTTACTTCCAAGAAGGAAACAAAAAACTTGTTCCAGAAGGTATTGAAGGACGCGTACCATATAAAGGACCTTTAGCAGATACAGTTCATCAATTAGTTGGTGGATTACGTGCAGGTATGGGATATTGTGGAGCGCAGGATTTAGAATTCTTACGTGAGAATGCACAGTTCATTCGCATGTCAGGTGCTGGTTTACGTGAAAGCCACCCTCATCATGTACAAATTACAAAAGAGGCTCCAAACTACTCATTATAATGTCTTATATGTAAATAGATAGAGATTTGATATCTCTGTCTATTTTTTTTTGATTATGTTAGAATAACGGTTATGTGAGTACATAGATATTGGGGGTAGCAAAAGTGAAAGGTATGTTTTGCAAAAGATTCATGGCTTTGGTAACGGTGCTTACACTAGCTTGTAGCATGCTGTTACCATATAGCAATGCATCGGCTGAAACAGGAGCCGCTCTAAACATTGAAGCAGGTGCGGCAATTTTAGTAGAAGCGAATTCTGGGAAAATTTTATATCAAAAGAATGCAGATGAGTTATTATCAATTGCTAGTATGACAAAAATGATGAGTGAATATTTAGTTCATGAAGCAGTGGATAAAGGAAAACTTAAGTGGGATCAAAAGATTAAGGTTTCTGAATATGCGCATAAGATTTCACAGGATCGTTCATTATCAAATGTTCCACTAGAAAATGGTGGTTCTTATACGGTAAAAGAGTTATACGAAGCGATGGCGATTTATTCCGCTAATGGAGCAACAATTGCTCTAGGTGAAGCAGTGGCAGGAAAAGAAGTTAATTTTGTAAAAATGATGAATGATAAGGCAAAAGAGTTGGGATTGAAAAATTATAAATTTGTAAATTCTACAGGCCTAACGAACAAAGATTTAAAAGGACAGCATCCCGAAGGAACAACACCGGATGAAGAAAATAAAATGTCTGCAAGGGACGTCGCAATTTTAGCACAACATCTTATTAAGGATTATCCCAAAACATTAGATACAGCAAAAATCCCTAAAAAAGTATTCCAAGAGGGCGGAAAATACCCGATTAATATGGATAACTGGAATTGGATGTTAAAAGGTTTAGTTAAGCAATACGATGGCGTAGACGGCCTGAAAACAGGATCAACTCCAGAAGCCGGTGATTGCTTCACTGGTACGGTTGAAAGAAACGGTATGCGTTTTATTTCTGTAGTTATTAAAACAAGTTCTCATACAGCACGTTTTGATGAAACGAAGAAGTTATATGATTATGGATTTGCTAACTTTGAAATGAAGCAAATGTATAAAAAAGATTCTTCAGTAAAAGGACAAGAAACAGTAAGAGTAGAAAATGCAAAAGATAAAGATGTAGCGGTTCAAACAAAACAAGTTGTTTCACTTCCAGTGCCAAAAGGAAGTAAAGATGTTTATAAAACAGAATTTAAAGAAGCAAGTAAGGGACAAGAAGCACCTATTAAAAAGGGTGTTGCACTTGGTCAGATGGTAATTACACCAAAAGATACGAATGACCCTGGATTTTTATCTGGTAAGTCATTACAAGTAGATCTTGTAACAACATCAGCAGTGGAAGAAGCAAACTGGTTTACTCGTTCTATGCGCGGAATCGGCTCTTTCTTTAGTGGTATATGGAATAGTGCTGTTGATACAGTAAAAGGTTGGTTTTAAAAGCTCCTCATTGTAGGAGCTTTTTCTTATTCCCATTTTTCATACCTACTTTATGAAAAAGTAGTAGACAAGCATCTGATAGTTAATGGTAGAATGTAAGAGTATTCTTAATTTTCGCCTTTAACGGGGGAAAGCAATTCACCTAGGGGGGTTTTTGTACATGACAAATGTAACAGGGACAGAACGTGTAAAACGTGGAATGGCAGAAATGCAAAAAGGCGGCGTTATTATGGACGTAGTTAACGCTGAACAAGCAAGGATTGCAGAAGAAGCAGGCGCAGTTGCCGTTATGGCATTAGAGCGTGTACCAGCAGATATTCGTGCAGCAGGTGGCGTTTCTCGTATGGCAGACCCAACGATTGTTGAAGAAGTTATGGGTGCGGTGTCAATTCCGGTTATGGCAAAATGCCGTATCGGTCATCTTGTAGAAGCACGTGTATTAGAATCATTAGGGGTAGACTATATCGATGAGAGTGAAGTATTAACTCCTGCTGATGAAGTATACCATTTAAATAAACGTGATTACACAGTTCCGTTTGTATGTGGTTGCCGTGATATCGGAGAAGCTGCACGTCGTATTGCAGAAGGTGCATCTATGCTTCGTACAAAAGGTGAGCCAGGAACAGGAAACATTGTAGAGGCAGTGCGTCATATGCGCCAAGTCAATGCAGAAATCCGTCAAGTTGCAAGTCTACGTGAAGATGAGTTAATGACATATGCAAAAAATACTGGTGCTCCTTATGAAGTACTACTTGAAATTAAACGCCTTGGTCGCTTGCCAGTTGTAAACTTTGCAGCAGGTGGTGTAGCAACACCAGCAGATGCAGCGTTAATGATGCAACTTGGTGCTGATGGTGTATTTGTTGGATCTGGTATCTTCAAATCAGAGAACCCAGAGAAATTTGCACGTGCAATCGTTGAAGCGACGACTCATTATGAAGATTACGAACTAATTGCAAGCCTTTCTAAAGGATTGGGTAATGCAATGAAAGGTGTCGAAATTTCAACGTTATTACCAGAACAACGCATGCAAGAGCGTGGATGGTAATTGAAGGAGAACTTTAAAATGGTGAAAATCGGTGTACTAGGTCTTCAAGGTGCAGTTCGTGAGCATGTAAAATCAGTTGAAGCAAGTGGTGCAGAAGCTGTTGTTGTAAAGCGTATAGAGCAACTTGAAGAGATTGATGGTTTTATTTTACCAGGCGGTGAAAGTACAACAATGCGTCGTCTTATTGATAAGTATGCTTTCATGGAACCACTTCGTACATTTGCGAAGTCTGGTAAACCAATGTTTGGTACATGTGCAGGTATGATTCTTCTTGCGAAAACACTTATTGGCTATGAAGAAGCACATATTGGTGCTATGGATATTACAGTTGAACGCAATGCGTTTGGACGCCAAAAAGATAGTTTTGAAGCCGCACTTTCAATGAAAGGTGTGGGGGAAGACTTTATTGGTGTATTTATCCGTGCTCCGTATGTTGTAGATGTTGCTGATAACGTTGAAGTACTTTCTAAGCACGGCGATCGAATGGTAGCGGTAAGACAAGATCAGTTTTTAGCTGCTTCATTCCATCCGGAATTAACGGATGATCATCGTGTGACAGCATACTTTGTCGAAATGGTAAAAGAAGCTAAAATGAAAAAAGTTGTGTAAGTAACTTGCAACTTGTATAAGATTATAGTAAATTGATGGTAACAATTTTATAAAATAAGCGTGTTGATAGGAAGTAGTAACAAATGTCGTTTCTTATAGAGAGTCGATGGTTGGTGGAAATCGATAGAAACAGTTTGTGAATCCATCCTGGAATGGAATGTGGAATATCTTTATGATTAGTAAACATTCCCGGTGAAGAGCCGTTATTTCTACTTGAGAGGAAAGTAGAAATGCTTTCAACTAGGGTGGCAACGCGGGTTAACTCCCGTCCCTTTGTATAGGGACGGGAGTTTTTTGTATTTTATAAAATAAAAGGAGGAGTATATAATGCTTGATATTAAATTATTACGTACAAACTTTGAAGAAGTAAAAGCAAAATTGCAGCATAGAGGCGAAGATTTAACGGAGTTTGGTCGTTTTGAAGAGCTTGATACGAGAAGAAGAGAATTACTTGTTCAAACAGAAGAACTAAAAAGTAAACGTAACGAAGTGTCTCAACAAATTTCAGTATTAAAGCGTGAAAAGAAAGATGCAGAAGCTTTAATTTTAGAAATGCGTGAAGTTGGAGAAAAAGTAAAAGATCTTGATAATGAACTTCGTACAGTTGAAGAAGACTTAGAAAGATTAATGTTATCTATTCCAAATATTCCTCATGAATCTGCTCCAGTTGGTGAAACAGAGGATGATAATGTAGTAGCGCGTACTTGGGGAGAAGTGAAGGAATTTGCTTTTGAACCAAAACCACATTGGGATCTTGCTACAGATTTAGGAGTTTTAGATTTTGAGCGTGCTGGGAAAGTAACAGGAAGCCGCTTCGTATTTTACAAAGGTGCAGGCGCAAGATTAGAGCGTGCTTTAATTAGTTTTATGCTTGATCTTCATACTGACGAGCATGGATATGAAGAAGTGTTACCTCCGTATATGGTAAACCGTGCAAGTATGACAGGAACAGGACAACTTCCGAAGTTTGAAGAAGATGCATTCCGTATTGAAAGTGAAGATTACTTCTTAATTCCAACAGCAGAAGTACCTGTAACGAATATGCATCGTGATGAGATTTTAAATAAAGAGCAATTGCCTATAAGATATGCTGCATTTAGCTCTTGCTTCCGTTCTGAAGCAGGTTCAGCTGGTCGCGATACACGTGGTTTAATTCGCCAACATCAGTTCAATAAAGTAGAGCTTGTGAAGTTCGTAAAACCAGAAGATTCTTATGAAGAGTTAGAAAAATTAACAAATGATGCAGAACGCGTGTTACAATTATTAGAGTTGCCATATCGCGTTATGAGCATGTGCACAGGCGATTTAGGATTTACAGCAGCGAAGAAATACGATATTGAAGTATGGATTCCAAGCTATGGCACATATCGTGAAATTTCTTCTTGTAGTAATTTTGAAGCTTTCCAAGCGAGACGTGCAAATATCCGTTTCCGCCGTGAGCCAAACGGAAAACCAGAACATGTTCATACATTAAATGGATCTGGTCTTGCAATTGGACGTACGGTTGCAGCTATTTTAGAGAACTACCAACAAGAAGATGGTACAATTATAATTCCAGAAGTTCTTCGCCCTTATATGGGAGGAAAAACAGTTATTAAGTAAATTTAAACATTCATCGGTATGAGTGATTGGTAATTATGAGCGTTGTCAGTACTGTAATGTAGGAGGGGGAAAGTAAAATTTTCCTTTCCTCATAATTTATTTTAGTAGGGTTGACTAACTGTTTTTCTTTTGATATTATATTTGATGTCAATATGGAGGTATACCCAAGTCTGGCTGAAGGGATCGGTCTTGAAAACCGACAGGCGGCGAGAGTCGCGCGGGGGTTCGAATCCCTCTACCTCCTCCAGATATAATTGACAACAGCGCATATAAGTGGAGATTGGAGAACTCGTTACCAACACGTAACGAGTTTTTATTTTAAAACCAATCATAAAGTATGGTGTAAGGCGATTTTGTCCTTATTACACACTCATATTCCGATGATTATCTTCATAGATATGAAAGGAGTCAACATGGATCTTATTATACAAACGTTTCCTTTAGATGGAAAAACTTTATATTATGTACAATGTCCTGTCTGTAAGAACAATAGAATTTTAAACAGTGGTGCAAATGTATCGCGCATTATAAGCGATGATACATTCCGTAAACTTTGTGGTTGTACTTGTGATGTAAAGCAAGCTACGACAAAAGTAGAGGCGCCAAAAAAGGTTGAAAAACCAGCTGTAAAGAAAGAAGCAGCTCCAAAACGTACAGGTAAAGTATTAACGGCAGTGATTAACGGGAAAGAAATGACTGTTAAAGAGATTGCTGAAACATATGACATTAGTACAAGTACTGTTCGTCAGCGTATTAACGCTGGAAAACCTGAGAGTGAAATTATTGCTCCAACAAAGAAGAAGTAATTTAATAGGAAAACCCGTGCATATGCACGGGTTTTTTATTTTACAAGTTTACGTGTTTGTTTTAAGAAATGGCCAATTTTTTTAATGATTGGTTCGATTGAATCGCCATCTTTTAAAATATCGTATTCATTAATGTTTAATCGTAAAACAGGGCATGAATTGAAGTTGTTAATCCAGTTTTCGTAACGTCCGTGCATCTCTTTCCAATACTCAATTGGTGTTTGCTGCTCCATCGGGCGTCCGCGTTCTTGAATACGGTCTACAATATCATCGAAAGAACCTTCTAAGTAAATTAATAAGTCTGGATGAGGGAAGTAAGGAGTCATGACCATAGCATCAAATAAACCTTTGTATGTTTCATAATCAGTTTCCGTCATTGTACCTTTTTCATGATGCATCTTTGCGAAAATTCCAGTGTCTTCATAGATAGAACGGTCTTGAACAAAACCACCACCGTATTCAAAAATTCTCTTTTGTTCTTTAAATCGTTCTGCTAAGAAGTATACTTGCAAGTGGAAGCTCCAGCGTGTGAAATCGGCATAGAACTTGTCCAAATATGGATTAGAATCTACTTTTTCAAATGATGTGCGATAACCTAAAGCGTTAGCTAGTGCAGTTGTCATAGTTGATTTTCCGACACCTACTGTTCCAGCGATAGTAATTACTGCATCATTCGGTATATCATATTTTTGCCTTAAATTCATTATTATTTCGACTCCTTTAAGAGAGTATTTTGAAGGGCGGATAGGATGACGTTTAAATCATCGGGATTTTGTACAAAATCCATATCATCTCCGTTAAATTTCAACACTGGGATATCTGGATGGTCCTTTTTAAAAGTATCCATTGCTGTTTCGTAATCTTTTGTGAGCTGTAGTAAGTAATTTGGATCCATATTTTTTTCGAATTCTCTTCCGCGCATTGCGATTCGTTTTTGTAATGTTTCCAGGCTAGCTGTTAAATAAACGATGACATTTGGTACAGGCATATCTTGTGTAAGGATACGATAGATTTGCATGTATTTGTCATATTGAGAATCTTTTAATGTACGGGATGCGAAAATTAAATTTTTAAATATATGATAATCTGCTACTACTGGCTTCCTTTGATTCAAATACTTTATGTTAATGTCTTCTAGTTGTTTGTATCTATTACAAAGAAAGAACATCTCTGTTTGAAAACTCCATTCGTCGATGTCTTCATAGAACTTTCCTAAAAAAGGGTTTTCATCAACAATCTCTTTTAGTAAGTGGAGTTGCATGTGAGTTGAAATTTCCTTCGCAAGTGAAGTTTTTCCAACACCAATTGGTCCTTCAACCGTGATAAATGGTACTCCGGTCACGCTGTTTCCTCCTTTCAATCAGTGATTTGCCGTGACTACTAAAAACACAAAACAGAATTATTGTAGCACAAGAGGGAAGCGAGCGGGTTAATTTGATATAAAAAGTTAGAAAATAGATATATGTATTAATTAATTTTTATTTGAGATGACGGTATTATATTTGCTTTCAATGTAGCTTCCATTATTTTTAAAGCATGCAGATTGTCCTGATCATTGTTAGAGGCAATGCAATCCTGTGGTACATACAGTGTATAATTTCTCATATGAGCATCGTTAGCAGTAAATAGGATACATATATTTCCGGCAACTCCTGTTAATATCAGATTTTCTATTTTTAAATAGCCCAATAAAGAATTCAAAGGCGTTTCATAAAAAGCAGAGTAATGTGGTTTAATAAAAATGTAATCATCAGAATGTGGAGCAATCTTATGAATTATATTTTCACTATACTCATTTGTACAATGAGTAATCAGTTGGTCAATATCAGATCTCCAAAGTTGATAATGGTCATTAACATAAATTATGGGATAGCCGAAGGCTTTCATTGTTTTCTTTAATTGTAAAATAGGATTTGTTATAGTTTCGCATTTTTTTGCCAGGATGGGCCCGTGGGAAAATTGAAAGTCATTAATCATATCAATAATGAGCAAAGCAGTGTTTTTCATATGTAATCCCCTCTCTTTTTCTTTTAGGGTGGATTGAATTTATAAAAGTTATCCCACGTGTAGTAAATGGAAAAAGGTTTATTTTATTTGTGATGAAAGGACTAGGTTATGGAACAAGATCAAGATATTTATTTTATGCAACTAGCGATAGAAGAGGCTAAAAAGGCAGAGGAAATACAAGAAGTACCAATTGGTGCAGTCATAGTGTTAGATGGTGAGGTAATTAGTGTCGCTCATAATTTAAGGGAAACTGAGCAACGATCAATCGCTCATGCCGAGTTGTTAGCGATTGATGAAGCTTGCAAAAAGCTAGGGACATGGCGTTTAGAAGATGCAACGTTATATGTAACCTTAGAGCCCTGTCCAATGTGTGCGGGTGGAATTGTTTTATCACGAGTGAAGCGAGTTGTATATGGTGCAAGTGATCCGAAGGGCGGATGTGCAGGAACATTAATGAATCTTTTAACAGATGAACGTTTTAATCATCAATGTGAAGTAGTCACTGGTGTATTAGAAGAAGAGTGCGGTACGTTGCTAACAAACTTTTTTAGAGAGCTTCGTAAAAAAAGAAAAGCGATAAAAAAATTAGAGAAAAGTAACGAAAATTAACGCATTTGCATTTTATAAAAAAACAAGTTATACTGATAATGCCTTTAATGAAGGCAACCGAATATTGGTTTTAACTTTGCCGTGCTAAGCGGGGAGGTAGCGGTGCCCTATACTCGCAATCCGCTCTAGCGAGGCCGAATCCCTTCTCGAGGTTATGTTGCTGTAAGGTCTGCCTTAAGTAAGTGGTGTTGACGTTTGGGTCCTGCGCAACGGGACCCCGTGAACCTTGTCAGGTCCGGAAGGAAGCAGCAATAAGCGGGTTTTCTCGTGTGCCGCAGGAGTGCCTGAACCGAGCTAACTGCTTGAGTAACGCTTATGGTACGTAATCGACAGAAGGTGCACGGCAGTTATATATGTATACAAAACTCACCTTGATACAAGGTGGGTTTTTTGTATGGAAAATAACTTTTGGAATCTATAAACAGAATGGGTTATAATATATAAGATAATAACCTTTGAGGGAGGCCGTATTTTCGTGTCATACCAAGCGTTATACCGAACATGGAGACCGCAAAAGTTCGAAGATGTAGTCGGTCAAAAGCACGTAACAAAAACGTTGCAAAATGCCCTTCTTCAAGAGAAAGTTTCACATGCTTATTTATTTTCTGGTCCGAGGGGAACAGGAAAAACGACGATTGCAAAAGTATTTGCAAAAGCAATTAACTGTGAACATGCTCCGGTAGCTGAACCTTGTAATGAATGTCCTTCTTGTTTAGGAATTACACAAGGATCTATTTCAGATGTATTAGAAATTGATGCGGCTTCAAATAACGGTGTAGATGAAATTCGAGATATAAGAGATAAAGTAAAATATGCTCCAAGTGCTGTAGAATATAAAGTATACATTATCGATGAGGTTCACATGCTTTCGATGGGTGCCTTTAATGCTCTTCTAAAAACTTTAGAAGAGCCACCAGGACATGTTATCTTTATTTTAGCGACAACAGAACCACATAAGATTCCACCTACGATTATTTCGAGATGTCAGCGATTTGAATTCCGAAAAATATCAGTAAATGATATTGTTGAGAGATTATCGACGGTTGTGACAAATGAGGGTACGCAAGTAGAAGAGGAAGCACTACAAATTGTTGCTCGTGCTGCCGAGGGTGGTATGCGTGATGCACTTAGCCTTATTGATCAGGCTATATCTTATAGTGATGATGCAGTTACGACAGAAGATGTTTTAGCTGTAACAGGCTCTGTTTCTCAGCAATATTTAGGTAACCTAGTAGAATGTATACGTGAAAATGATGTATCAAGAGCATTACGTATCATAGATGAGATGATGAGTAAAGGGAAGGATCCAGTTCGATTTATGGAAGATTTCATTTACTATTATCGTGATATGCTTTTATATCAAACTTCACCACAACTAGAACATATGTTGGAACGAGTAATTGTAGATGATCAATTCCGCATGTTAAGTGAAGAAATGCAGCCGGAAGTAATCTATGAGATTATTCATAGTCTTAGTAAAGGGCAACAAGAGATGAAGTGGACAAACCATCCACGAATTTTCTTAGAAGTTGTGATGGTACAACTGTGTCAGCAGTTTATGATGCAAGCAAACGGTGCAGATCGTTTACAAGCGGTTATGAACAGAATGCAGCAACTGGAGAAAGAATTAGAACAAGTTAAAAAGAATGGTGTACCAGCTGGCGTGCAACCTGAAGTAAGAGAGACGCGTGCAACACCAAAACCAATGCGAACGGGAAGTATGAAAATTCCTGTTGGACGTGTAAATGAAGTGTTGAAGCAGGCGAAGCGTCAAGAATTAGAACAATTGAAAGCCGTATGGGGTGAGTTGTTAGGAAGACTCAAATCGTATAACAAAGTGGCATTTGCTGTTTTATTAGAAAATAGTGAGCCAGTAGCGGCTTCAGATGATACTTATGTGTTAGCATTTCAATATGAGATTCATTGTAAAATGGCGAGTGAAAATCGTGAAGCAATGGATACGCTGGAACAAATTCTTTTTGAATTGCTAAGTAAAAAGTTAAATATGATTGCTATCCCGAAAAGTGAATGGGGTAAAATTCGTGAGGACTTTTTACAACGCGAAGGCGGGGATTCTGAAGAAAGCCCAGAGCAAAAAGAAGATCCTCTCATAGAAGAAGCAGTAAAATTAGTAGGGCAAGAACTTATTGAAATAAAAGAATAACTATTATTAGGAGGAATTAAATATGATGCGTGGCGGAATGGGAAATATGAATAACATGATGAAACAAATGCAAAAGATGCAAAAAGACATGGCAAAAGCACAGGAAGAGCTTGGTGAAAAAACGGTTGAAGGTACAGCTGGCGGTGGAATGGTTTCTGTAATTGCAAATGGCCATAAGCAAGTTCTTGAAGTGAAAATTAAAGAAGAAGTTGTAGATCCAGAAGATATCGAAATGTTACAAGATTTAGTGCTAGCTGCAACGAACGATGCACTTAAAAAGGTTGATGAACTTTCAAATTCTACAATGGGTAAATTTACAAAAGGCTTAAACTTACCAGGTGGAATGTTCTAGGAGGATATTGATATATGCATTATCCAGAGCCAATATCAAAATTAATCGATAGTTTTATGAAATTGCCAGGAATCGGACCGAAAACAGCGGTTCGATTGGCATTTTTCGTATTAGATATGAAAGAAGACGATGTGTTAGGTTTTGCGAAAGCACTTGTGAATGCGAAGCGAGATCTAGCGTATTGTTCTGTATGCGGACATATTACTGACCGTGATCCTTGTTATATTTGTGATGATTCACA
>NZ_CP020437.2:2840000-2895000 GCF_002073415.2 Bacillus sp. FDAARGOS_235 | reverse complement strand
CTTTCTTAACGGAAAGCCGCAGTGAATAGGCCCAAGCGACTGTTTAGCAAAAACACAGGTCTCTGCGAAGCCGTAAGGCGAAGTATAGGGGCTGACACCTGCCCGGTGCTGGAAGGTTAAGGAGAGGGGTTAGCGTAAGCGAAGCTCTGAACTGAAGCCCCAGTAAACGGCGGCCGTAACTATAACGGTCCTAAGGTAGCGAAATTCCTTGTCGGGTAAGTTCCGACCCGCACGAAAGGTGTAACGATTTGGGCACTGTCTCAACCAGAGACTCGGTGAAATTATAGTACCTGTGAAGATGCAGGTTACCCGCGACAGGACGGAAAGACCCCGTGGAGCTTTACTGTAGCCTGATATTGAATTTTGGTACAGTTTGTACAGGATAGGCGGGAGCCATTGAAACCGGAGCGCTAGCTTCGGTGGAGGCGCTGGTGGGATACCGCCCTGACTGTATTGAAATTCTAACCTACGGGTCTTATCGACCCGGGAGACAGTGTCAGGTGGGCAGTTTGACTGGGGCGGTCGCCTCCTAAAGTGTAACGGAGGCGCCCAAAGGTTCCCTCAGAATGGTTGGAAATCATTCGTAGAGTGCAAAGGCATAAGGGAGCTTGACTGCGAGACCTACAAGTCGAGCAGGGACGAAAGTCGGGCTTAGTGATCCGGTGGTTCCGCATGGAAGGGCCATCGCTCAACGGATAAAAGCTACCCCGGGGATAACAGGCTTATCTCCCCAAGAGTCCACATCGACGGGGAGGTTTGGCACCTCGATGTCGGCTCATCGCATCCTGGGGCTGTAGTCGGTCCCAAGGGTTGGGCTGTTCGCCCATTAAAGCGGTACGCGAGCTGGGTTCAGAACGTCGTGAGACAGTTCGGTCCCTATCCGTCGTGGGCGTAGGAAATTTGAGAGGAGCTGTCCTTAGTACGAGAGGACCGGGATGGACGCACCGCTGGTGTACCAGTTGTTCTGCCAAGGGCATAGCTGGGTAGCTATGTGCGGAAGGGATAAGTGCTGAAAGCATCTAAGCATGAAGCCCCCCTCAAGATGAGATTTCCCATAGCGTAAGCTAGTAAGATCCCTGAAAGATGATCAGGTTGATAGGTTCGAGGTGGAAGCATGGTGACATGTGGAGCTGACGAATACTAATAGATCGAGGACTTAACCATATAATATGAAGCAAATGTTATCTAGTTTTGAAGGAATATGCCTTCATAGTTTGGTGATGATGGCAGAGAGGTCACACCCGTTCCCATACCGAACACGGAAGTTAAGCTCTCTAGCGCCGATGGTAGTTGGGACCTTGTCCCTGTGAGAGTAGGACGTCGCCAAGCAACTAAAACACGAGTCAAATGACTCGTGTTTTTTTGTATTGTTAAACAGTGCATAAAAGAAGTAATGGTAATACAAACACGTTGCCCAAGAGTAAATCATATTATATAAGAGATGGATGTATATTTTTCTGTAAATTGTTAAGGAATAGAGGTATCAAATATGTTTATTTAAATACAGGGAGGGAAGGTTATGAAATTACAAAGTGAAATTTGCATTGTTTGTGAGTCAAAAAGAGAAGAAGGTATATATGTTTATAATAATTTGATATGTCATGAATGTGAAAAAGATATGGTGAGTACTGAGACAGATGATCCAAAATATATACATTATTTAAAACAGCTTCGGAAGTTAGAAGTATCATATTTATAAATAGGCATCTGCCTATTATTTTTTTTGCCTTAATATCTGTATAATAGATACAGAATGAATAATAAGGAAGAGATAGATATGAATCAAAAGCGTATGCCTTTATATGAGGCGTTAATAGAGTTTAAAGAAAGAGAACCACTGTCCTTTCATGTTCCAGGTCATAAGAATGGTGTAAACTTCCCTCAGGAAGCCATTGGGGAGTTTAAAGATATACTATCCATTGATGTAACCGAACTAACAGGGTTAGACGATTTACATAGTCCGTTTGAATGTATAGATGAAGCACAAAAATTATTAGCTGATGTATATGGTGCGGAAAAAAGTTATTTTTTAATTAATGGTTCAACGGTCGGAAATCTAGCAATGATTTTATCTTGCTGCGGTGAGCGTGACATTGTCCTTGTACAAAGAAATTGTCATAAATCAATCATTAATGGATTAAAACTAGCGGGTGCGAATCCAATTTTTCTAGACCCATGGATTGATGAGGCATATAACGTACCAGTAGGAATTGGTGATGAAGTTATTAAAGGGGCAATTAAAAGATATCCTAATGCTAAAGCCCTCATTTTAACGCATCCTAATTATTATGGTATGGGGATAGATTTAGAAGCAAGTATTGCTTATGCACATGCACATAAAATCCCTGTTTTAGTAGACGAAGCTCATGGAGCACACTTTTGCTTAGGGGAACCATTTCCAAAGTCAGCATTAGCATATGGTGCAGATATTGTGGTTCATTCTGCACATAAAACATTACCTGCGATGACAATGGGATCTTATTTACATATAAATAGTCATTTAGTGAATGAAGAAAGAGTTTCTGCTTATTTGAGTATGCTACAATCTAGTAGTCCGTCATATCCAATTATGGCTTCACTTGATATAGCGCGCTTTACACTAGCAAGTATAAAGGAAAAAGGTCATGATGAAATTGTCGAGTTTTTATGGAGATTTAAAAAAGGATTGTGTTCCATTTCGCAAATAGCTGTTTTACAATATCCGTTGCAAGATGATTTAAAGATTACTGTACAAACTCGTTGTCAGTTATCAGGATATGAATTACAGTCTGTATTTGAAAGGGCCGGAATATATACAGAAATGGCAGATCCATATAATGTCCTACTTATTTTACCTCTACAAGCAAAAGAGGAGTACATGAGGGCTATAGAGATAATTCGAGTTGCGTTGGAACATTATGAGGTGAAAGACAAGAACGAATCTATTCGTTATACTTATAAAAGAGAATCCTCTCCTTTACCGTATACATATAAACAATTAGAAGGATACAAAACAAAAGTAGTACCTATAGAAGAAGCGGTAGGGATGATAGCGGCGGAAATGATAATTCCATATCCGCCTGGAATTCCATTGATTATGTATGGAGAGAGAATTACTTCAGAACATAAAGAACAAATTATGTATTTAGAGAAAACAGGAGCTCGTTTTCAAGGTAGCACGAAAGATATGAAAGTGTATGATATAGAAAGTAGGTTTTAGGATGAAGGGATTATTTGTAACAATTGAGGGGCCAGAAGGTTCGGGTAAAACAACGTTAATTAAAAAATTATTACCATACTTTGAGCAAAAAGAACAAAAGGTAATGGCGACGAGAGAACCAGGTGGTATAGCAATTTCTGAAGATATTAGAACAATTCTACATAAACAAGAATATACGATGATGGAAGCACGTACAGAGGCGCTTCTTTATGCTGCTGCACGTAGACAACATTTAGTAGAAAAAGTTATGCCAGCGCTTAATGAGAACTATCTTGTATTATGTGATCGTTTTATAGATAGCTCTTTAGCGTATCAAGGATATGCAAGAGGCTTAGGAATGGATAAAGTATTTGAAATAAATCGCTTCGCAACAGAAGACTGTATGCCTAGTGTAACGATTTACTTAGACATTGAACCAGAGATTGGTTTAGCTCGCATTGAAAAAGATGCGGGGCGCGAAGTGAATCGATTAGATATGGAAGATATCTCTTTCCATAAACGTGTACGTGAAGGGTATTTAGAAGTTGTAGAACGTTTTTCTGATCGTATTGTATTAGTAAATGCTGATCAACCAATGGAAAAACTTATAGAAGAAGTTGTTCAGATTATAGAAGATAAATTGTTATAATAGAAGGAAAGAATGAAATAAGTGAGGTATACATTATGAAGAAGACGTGGGAGCAGCTTTCTGCTATACAGCCCATCGGTGTAAAAATGTTGATGAATAGCATTGCAAAAGAGCGTATATCCCACGCTTACTTGTTAGAAGGAGGGAAAGGAACAGGGAAGTTTGCAACAGCGATTCAAATGGCAAAGAGTTTCCTCTGCTCTCAAAGGAATGAGGTAGAACCATGTCATGTATGTACAAATTGTAAACGAATTGACTCAGGTAACCACCCTAACCTACATATTGTAAAACCAGATGGATTATCTATTAAAAAGCAACAAATTCATGATTTACAGGAAGAATTTTCAAAAACAGGATTAGAGGCAAATAAAAAAGTTTATATTATCGAGCATGCAGATCGTATGACAGCAAATGCGGCAAATACACTATTGAAATTTCTAGAGGAACCGAGTAGTGATACAACAGCTATTTTACTTACTGAACAAAGTCATCAAATTTTAAATACGATTTTATCTCGCTGTCAAGTTGTTACATTTAGACCGTTACCTACGGAGTCTTTAAGTAGAAGATTACAGGATGAAGGCATTACATCCTCTTTATCAACTCTAGCTGCACAGCTTACGAATAGTTTTGATGAAGCTTTAGCTTTATGTAATGATGAATGGTTTGCACAAGCACGAACTTTAGTGATAAAATTATGTGAAGCGCTCGAAAAAGATAAAGCCTCTATTTTTTTTGTACAAGAAAAATGGGGAAAACACTTTGGAGAGAAAGAACAGTTACAGCAAGGTTTAGATATGTTGCTCCTTATTTATAAGGATTTATTATATGTTCAACTTGGAGAAGAAGATCGTCTTGTTTTTCATGAGCAGAAAGAGATGTTTGAATCTTTTTCCTATGCTCAGAAGCGCATTGTATCAGCTCTCTTTAATATATTAGAGGCAAAAAATAGAATCAACGCTAATGTAAATGCGCAGCTTGTGTTCGAACAGTTAGTGTTGCGGTTGCAGGAGGGATGACCGTTTTGTATGATGTAGTAGGTGTTCGCTTTAAGAAGGCCGGCAAGGTATATTACTTTGATCCGAATCAGTTCGATATCTCTGAGAATGAGTTTGTAATTGTAGAAACGGTAAGAGGTATTGAATACGGAAAAGTAGTTATTACCAAAAAGCAAGTTGATGAAAACGATGTTGTGTTACCGTTAAAAAAGGTTATTCGTATCGCAAATGAAAATGATCGTACCATTGTTGACGAGAACAAACATGCTGCGAAAGAGGCATATCAAGTTTGTCAACAAAAGGTAGTAGAGCATAATCTAGATATGAAACTTGTAGATGTAGAGTATACGTTCGATCGTAATAAGATTATTTTCTACTTTACTGCAGATGGTCGGATTGATTTCCGCGAACTAGTGAAAGACTTAGCGGCAATTTTTAGGACGAGAATTGAACTAAGACAAATTGGTGTTCGTGATGAAGCGAAGATGCTTGGTGGTATTGGTCCATGTGGTCGTATGCTTTGTTGTTCTACTTTTTTAGGAGATTTTGAACCTGTATCCATTAAAATGGCAAAGGATCAAAATTTATCATTAAATCCTGCAAAAATTTCTGGTTTATGTGGTCGCTTAATGTGTTGCTTAAAATATGAGAATGATGAATATGAGGCAGCAAAGGAACAACTTCCTGATTTAGATCAACGTATACAAACACCACATGGTACTGGCCGTGTTATCGGATTAAATATTTTAGAAAGATTAATTCAAGTGGAGCTAGTAGACAAGGAACGGATAGTAGAATATACGTTAGATGAGTTAGTGAATAAAGGGGTCGTTTCGAGTCAAACCACAGATTAATGAGGTGGGTGCTTGTGGAGAAAAAAGATATTTTTGCATCGGTTTCTAGTATGGAAGAGCAAATTGGACATTTATATAAACAGTTGGGTGAATTAAAACAACATCTTGCAGAGTTGTTGGAAGAAAATCAACATATAAAAATGGAAAATGAAAATTTGCGACACCGTTTTGAAGAAGTGCAGAATAAAGAAAAACAAAAAGCTCAAAAACGTAAAGAAGTGAAGCCGAAGACGGATATTGGTGAAGGCTATGACAATTTAGCAAGACTATATCAAGAAGGTTTCCATATTTGCAATCTACATTATGGAAGTGTACGTAAAGAGGGAGATTGTTTATTCTGTCTGTCATTTTTAAATAAAAAGTGAAATTACCTTTCCAATTATAATTGGAAAGGTAATTTTTTATACATGAGAATAGAACAAAATGTATTTGTATATTAGTAGAAGATGAAATAGGGTAGGTTAAGTGTAAGAAAAGGAGTAATATATGAATTTATACGAAGATGAACGTTTAGATTATTTATTAGCGCAAGATATGAAGATTATACAAAGTCCATCGGTGTTTAATTTCTCTTTAGATGCCGTTTTACTTGCAGATTTTGCTTGGGTGCCAATTCAAAAAGGAAATTTACTTGATTTGTGCACAGGTAATGCGGTTGTGCCCCTTCTATTAAGCACGAGAACAAAAGGGAATATTACAGGTGTGGAAATTCAAGAACGTTTATATGATATGGGAATAAGAAGTGTTCAATACAATAAGTTAGAAGAAAGAATTCAACTCATACATGGAGATTTGAAAGATATGCCAGAGAAACTTGGGCGCCATCAATATGATGTTGTTACATGTAACCCTCCTTATTTTCAAACACCTCAAACGTCTGAGAAAAATATGAATGAACATTTAGCAATAGCTCGTCATGAAATTATGTGTACGTTAGAAGATGTTGTATCTGCAAGTAGTCAGCTAGTAAAACAAGGTGGGAAAGTAGCGTTTGTACATCGCCCAGGTCGTTTACTCGACATTGTTACATTAATGCGTAAATACAAAATTGAACCAAAGCGTGTGCGATTTGTTTATCCTAAGGCAGGTAAAGAAGCAAATACATTGTTAATTGAAGGAATTAAGGATGGGAACGCAGATTTGAAAATCCTACCACCTCTTTTTGTATACGAAGAAAATAACGAATATACAAAGGAGATTCGTTCAATTTTATATGGAGAAGAATAAGCATTGTTTTTATGTGGTGGAATGTTCTGATGGAAGTTATTATGCTGGATATACAAATCATATAGAAAAACGGATTCAGACTCATAATAGTGGAAAAGGTGCTAGATATACACGTGCTAGACTTCCAGTTGTTTTAAGGTATGTAGAGAATCATGAGGATAAACGAACAGCTATGCAGGCTGAATATCATTTTAAGCAGTTAACGAGAAAACAAAAAGAAGAATATATGCAAAAAGGAGAACGCTATGTGGCAGCAAAAAAGCTTTCAACAAAATGAAAAGGGGATGTTATATCTAGTACCTACTCCAATTGGAAATTTAGAAGATATGACATTTCGTGCAATTCGGATTTTAAAAGAGGTAGATGTTATTGCAGCGGAAGATACAAGACAAACCAAAAAACTTTGTAATTATTTCGAAATTGAAACACCTGTCATGAGTTACCATGAGCATAATAAAGAAGTAAGTGGAAAGAAAATATTAGAGAAGCTAGAGGAAGGGAAGAATATAGCACTTGTTAGTGATGCTGGTATGCCGTGTATTTCCGATCCAGGCTACGATATTGTTGTCGAGGCCGTAGCTGAGCAATATCATGTGGTTCCGCTTCCTGGGGCAAATGCAGCCCTTACAGCGTTAATTGCATCTGGTCTTGAAACAAAGCAGTTTTATTTCTATGGATTTTTACAAAGAAATAAAAAGGAAAGAAAAATGGAATTAGAAAAACTTCGCTATGTGCAAACTACAATGATGTTTTATGAAGCACCTCATCGTCTAGATGACACTTTAATCTCGATGCAAGAAGTGTTAGGCAATAGAGAAATTGTATTATGTCGAGAGTTAACGAAAAAGTTTGAGGAATTTATTCGAGGAACAATCGAAGAAACAATTGAATGGACGAAGCAAAATGAAGTTCGTGGTGAGTTTTGCATTTTAGTAGCTGGTTCAACGGAAGAACCTGCTCCAGAAGAACAATGGTGGGAATCTATTTCAGTATATGATCATATTGAACATTATATAAATGAAAAAGGCATGAATTCAAAAGAGGCGATAAAAACAGTCGCTAAAGATCGGGATTTGTCGAAACGCGATGTATATCAAATCTATCATGTCGATAAAAAATAAGCTTCTCATAATTGAGAAGCTTATTTTGCTGTTTCGATATAATCTTGAAGTTCGTTTAAGATTTGCTCAGCGCCTTCTTTGCTTAAGATAATTTTACCTTCAGCTAAAGATAGGTTACCATCAGATACTTCACCAGTTACTTGGCAAGTCATGTTTGGTTTATATTTTTTTAAGATGATTTTTTCGTCATCAACATAGATTTCAAGTGCATCCTTTTCTGCAATACCTAAAGTACGGCGTAATTCGATTGGAATTACAACACGACCTAATTCATCAACTTTACGAACAATACCAGTAGATTTCATAATTCTTTTCCTCCTAAATAAATAGTTTATAAGTTTCGAGTCTATTTTTTTGATTCGTCATTTTTCGACAAAATACCCTATGGACATATGATACCAATCATTTACATTTCCGTCAATTCTTAAATTCTATATTTTTTAAAAAGATTTATAGATTTCTTACTTCTTATATATAATAGAATGGGAGTAATTTTTGCAATTATTTTCTGAAAAATATATTTATTTAAAAGTAGGGTTGTATATTTTGTTTGAATATGAGTAATAGATGATAAAGATATGTAGCATTAACTGGTGTTTATCCCGCGTTAACGAGCAATAAGATTCCCGCTTTAAAATGCGGTTGGAGCAAAGAAGTTAAGTTGGAGTCGGGCTGCTCGTAAAAGCTTGATTAGTGAGAGTTAATAATTTGTGGGGGATAAACACCCCTACGGATTAAAGTTTCACTTTATATATGAGTTTTTGATATACTATTTATAAATACATATGAGGTTATTCGGGAGGTCCAAAACAATGACAAAGGAAAATAAGTCCTTTTATATTACTACCCCAATTTATTATCCAAGTGGAAAGTTACACATTGGACATGCTTATACGACAGTAGCAGGAGATGCAATGGCACGATATAAGCGTATGCAAGGCTACAATGTTCATTATCTAACAGGAACTGATGAGCATGGGCAGAAGATCCAAAAGAAAGCAGAAGAGTTAAATGTGACACCACAAGCATACGTGGATAATATTGTTGCAGGAATTAAAGAGCTTTGGGAGAAAATGGATATCTCTTATGATGATTTTATTCGCACAACTGAAGATCGTCACAAAGATGTTGTCGAAAAGATCTTCAAGCAACTAGTAGACCAAGGTGATATTTATCTTGATGAATATGAAGGTTGGTATTCTGTACAAGATGAAACATTCTATACAGCGCATCAATTAGTAGATCCAATTATGGAAGGTGACAAAGTAGTTGGAGGAAAAAGTCCAGATAGTGGTCATGATGTAGAACTTGTTCGTGAAGAATCATATTTCTTTAGAATGGGTAAATATGTCGACAGACTATTAAAGTTCTATGAAGATAATCCACATTTTATTCAGCCAGAGTCTCGTAAAAATGAAATGATTAATAACTTCATTAAACCAGGATTAGAAGATTTAGCAGTTTCTCGTACTTCATTTGATTGGGGAGTTCGTGTTCCAGGCAACCCAAAACATGTTATTTACGTATGGGTTGATGCATTATCTAACTACATTACAGCATTAGGTTATGGAACAGAAAATGAAGAGATGTATAAGAAATTCTGGCCGGCAGATGTGCATTTAGTCGGAAAAGAAATTGTTCGTTTCCATACAATTTATTGGCCAATCATTTTAATGGCATTAGATTTACCTCTTCCGAAAAAGGTCTTTGCTCATGGCTGGATTTTAATGAAGGATGGAAAAATGAGTAAGTCAAAAGGAAACGTAGTAGATCCAGTTACATTAATTGATCGTTACGGATTAGATGCATTACGTTATTACTTACTTCGAGAAGTTCCGTTCGGATCTGATGGTGTATTCACACCAGAAGGATTTGTTGAACGTATCAACTTCGATTTAGCAAATGACTTAGGTAACTTATTAAATCGTACAGTAGCTATGATTGATAAGTACTTTAACGGAGAAATACCTGCATTTAAAGCAAATGTAACGGAATTCGATGAAACGTTAGTAACGTTTGCAAAAGATACATTGCAAAAAGTAGAAGACGCAATGGAAAATATGGAATTCTCTGTAGCGCTAAGCTCAATTTGGCAATTGGTTAGCCGTACGAATAAATATATTGATGAAACACAACCGTGGGTATTAGCGAAGGATGAAAATGATCGTGAAAAGTTAGCTTCTGTAATGGCTCATTTAGCAGAAGTACTTCGTCAAACAGGTATTATGCTTATGCCATTCTTAACAGTAGCACCAAGCAAGATGTTTGCTCAACTTGGTCTTACTGAAGAAGCACATAAATCTTGGGAAAGCCTATCTACAATTGGATGTATTCCAGGTGGAACAAAAGTAGAAAAAGGAAACCCAATTTTCCCTCGTTTGGAAATGGAAGTAGAAGTAGAGTATATTAAAGAACAAATGAAGAGCTCTGCGCCTAAAGTAGAAGAGAAAAAAGAAGAAGAACCGCAGGCAGAAGAAATTACAATTGATGATTTCTTTAAAGTAGAATTACGAGTAGCTGAAGTAATATCGGCTGAACCTGTAAAAAAAGCAGATAAGCTGTTAAAAATCCAGCTTGATTTAGGTACAGAAAAGCGCCAGGTTGTTTCAGGTATCGCAAAATTCTATTCTCCGGAAGACTTACAAGGTAAAAAAGTTATTTGTGTAACAAACTTAAAACCTGTAAAATTACGCGGTGAATTATCACAAGGTATGATTTTAGCGGGTGAAGAGAATGGGGTATTGTCATTAGCAACAATCGACCAAAATCTTCCGAATGGTACAAAAATCAAGTAATTAAGGCAAGAAAAGAGATGTTTCACGTGTAACATGTGTGAAGCGTCTTTTTTCTTTTTAAATTTCCTTTTTTTGCATTAAAATTGTAGTATTGTTATCGTTGAGTTAGAAAGAAAATCGTTTTTCTCTATGATAGAATTGATTTCAATATAAAAGGAGTTATTTATTATGTTGTTTGATACACATTCACATTTAAATGCAGAGCAGTTTGAAGAAGATTTACAAGAAGTTATTGCACGAATGAAAGAAGCTGGAGTTACATATACAGTTGTTGTTGGATTTGATGAAGTAACGATAAAAAAAGCGATTGAATTAGCTGAGGCTTATGATTTTATTTACGCTGCAGTTGGATGGCATCCTGTAGATGCTATCGACATGAAAGAAGAACATTTAGCTTGGTTAGAAGAATTAGCTTCACATCCTAAAGTCGTTGCAATTGGAGAAATGGGACTAGATTATCACTGGGATAAGTCTCCTAAAGAAATACAGAAGGAAGTATTCCGTAAACAAATTGCATTAGCTAAAAAAGTGAAATTACCAATCATTATACATAACCGTGATGCAACTCAAGATATTGTTGATATTCTAGAGGAAGAGAATGCGGCTGAAGTAGGAGGTATTATGCATTGCTTTAGTGGTAGTGTCGAAGTAGCACAGCGATGTGTTGATATGAACTTTTTAATTTCATTAGGTGGACCGGTTACATTTAAAAATGCTAAGAAACCGAAAGAAGTTGCAGTAGAGATTCCCTTAGAGAAATTGTTAATAGAGACGGATTGTCCATATTTAACACCACATCCATTTCGAGGGAAGCGAAATGAACCGAGTTATGTAAAGCTTGTAGCAGAAGAAATTGCGAATTTAAAAGGGATTTCTTATGAGGAAGTAGCAGAAGTTACAACAAAAAATGCAAAGGCTTTATTTGGTGTTGAATAAAAAAGGAATGGGAGAACCCATTCTTTTTTATTTTTTGAGAAAAGAAATAGTAGAAGCGAAAGAGAAGATAAGGGGAAATTAGGAAGTGTTACAATAAGGAGAGAGAACAAAGTTTGTACCAGTCTATTTTTTAAAATGTAAGAATGGGGAAAATAATAATGGAAAAGTCGTCATTTTTTTGTTTTACTAAGTAGAGACGAAATGAGTGTGGAGGCAAGCATGAAAATTAAAGAGATTATCGTTGTAGAAGGTAAAGATGATACAGTTGCAATTAAGCGTGCTGTTGATGCGGATACAATTGAAACGAACGGTTCAGCAATCGGTGATCATGTTATTGAGCAAGTTAAATTAGCGCAGCAAAAACGAGGCGTTATTATTTTTACAGATCCGGATTATCCAGGAGAGCGTATTCGAAAAATTATTTCTGACAAGGTACCTGGATGTAAGCATGCTTTCTTACCGAAGGAAGAAGCGCTTGCTAAAAGAAAAAAAGGTGTTGGAATTGAACACGCTTCTAATGAATCGATTCGCCGTGCTTTAGAGAATATACATGAAGAAATGGAAGCTTACACAAGTGAAATTAGTTGGAGTGATCTAGTCGATGCAGGCTTAGTGGGCGGAGAAATGGCAAAGAGTCGCAGAGAAAGAATGGGTAAGCTATTAAAGATTGGTTATACAAATGCAAAACAGTTACATAAACGTTTACAGATGTTTCAAGTTTCAAAAGAGACGTTTGCAGAAGCTTATAAACAAGTAATACAGGAGGAAAAGAAATGAAAGATATCGCAACGCCGAATCGTACGAAAGACATTGTTGAAAAGTATGGATTCTCATTCAAAAAAAGTTTAGGACAAAATTTCTTAATTGATACAAATGTATTAAATCGTATTGTTGATCACGCAGAAATCGGTTCAGAAAGTGGTGCAATTGAGATTGGACCAGGTATCGGTGCGTTAACAGAGCAGTTAGCGAAGCGTGCTAAAAAAGTGGTGGCTTTTGAAATTGATCAAAGATTATTACCAATTTTAGACGAGACGTTAGCTCCATATAGTAACGTTACAGTTATAAATAAAGATGTACTAAAGGCAGATGTACACGAAGTGTTTAGTGAGCAATTTGAAGAAGGACAAGATGTAATGGTAGTAGCTAATTTACCATACTATATTACAACGCCAATTTTATTTAAATTGCTTGAAGAAAAATTACCGGTTCGTGGATTTGTTGTTATGATGCAAAAAGAAGTTGGAGATCGTTTAGCTGCTAAACCTGGAACGAAAGAATATGGTTCTTTATCAATTGCTATTCAGTATTATACAGAGGTAGAAACAGTTATGACTGTACCGCGTACAGTGTTTGTACCACAACCAAATGTTGATTCTGCGATTATCCGTCTTCTAAAGCGTCCGAAACCAGTTGTAGAAGTGACAAATGAGACTTTCTTCTTTGAAGTAGTAAGAGCAAGTTTCGCACAGCGCCGTAAAACTTTAATGAATAATTTATCGAATAATTTAAATGGTTTCCCGAAAGATAAAGAGCTGTTGGATCGAATTTTAACAGAAGTAGGAATTGATCCAAAGCGAAGAGGCGAAACGCTATCTATCGAAGAGTTTGCAACATTAAGTAACGCATTAGTTCTTCATAAGTTATCATAAGGATATGAAAGGGACAGTTCAATTTGAGCTGTCCCTTTTGTCACCTTTCCTTTCCTAAATTCATACTTTAAAAACAGGTAAGATGGCCTAACGAGTTTGGAGGTAGGAGAATGGCTTTACATGTTGGAGAATTAGTGGAACGATATTCTCATAATAGGGATATCCTTTTTCGTATTATAGAAATAAAAGGCGAGATAGCTATATTGTTTGGGGAGGAAATTAGACTTGTGGCAGATGCGCCGCTTGAAGATTTAATTAGTATAGATCAACGAGAACATAAAAAAAGAGTGAAGCGTGAAAAAGAAACAATGGAGCGCACGTACCGTTTATTTCAACAAGATTATGTATTGATGAAACAAAGGCATGAACACACTTCAACTGGTGGATACACAAGTGAAGTGAATTACTTTCAAATGCCAGGACGCGTATTGCATATAGATGGGGACCCTTTGTATTTGCGCAAGTGTTTAGACCTATATAATAAAATTGGTGTTCCTGTACAAGGTGTTCATTGTAAGGAAACAGAGATGCACGAAAAGGTAGTAGACTTAATAGATCATTTCCGCCCAGACATTTTAG
The DNA here is from genome assembly GCF_002073415.2 of Bacillus sp. FDAARGOS_235. Classification (NCBI taxonomy): domain Bacteria; kingdom Bacillati; phylum Bacillota; class Bacilli; order Caryophanales; family Bacillaceae; genus Bacillus; species Bacillus sp. FDAARGOS_235. The sequence continues at coordinate 2,881,011 of NZ_CP020437.2, read as the reverse complement.
TTATTACAGGACACGATGCCTATACAAAATCCAAAGGGGTAAAGGGAGATTTAGCAGCATATAGGCATTCAAGGCATTTTGTACAGGCTGTCCGAGAAGTACGAAAAAAATATCCATCATTGGATCAACTCGTTATTTTTGCTGGGGCGTGTCAATCGCATTTCGAGGCGTTAATTCGAGCGGGTGCTAACTTTGCTAGTTCTCCGTCTAGGATTAACATTCATGCACTAGACCCTGTGTATGTGGTTGGTAAAATTAGCTTCACTTCATTTATGGAGAGAGTAAATGTATGGGATGTTGTACGTAATACGATTACTGGTGAAAAAGGACTGGGTGGAATTGAAACGAGAGGGATTTTACGAACAGGATTACCCTTCCAACATTATGAAGAATAAGCAAGGTACATACGTATCTTGCTTTTTTATGCGTAAGAGAATGAAATGAATTTGGATAAAAAGTGGTAAGAGCGTAAAGACTATACAATGATACTTTTACAATATAGTATTTCTTCTATCTATTCGAACGCATGATGCTTTTATAATGATATAGTCTGTGAATTGCGGTTAATAATTGGGATAGATATATCGTGTTTTAAGTGTTCAATCTAAATTACAGCGAGGTGTAGCAAGGTATATGTCAAAACGTTTAGATGAAATTAAAAGCGAATTAGATCACCATCTTGGACAGCGACTTATGTTAAAGGCGAATAGCGGAAGAAGAAAAACAGTGGAGCAATCAGGTGTACTTGCAGAAACTTATCGTTCTGTGTTTGTTGTACAGTTAGACCAACAAGAAGATGCATTGCAACGTGTATCTTATAGTTATGCAGATGTTTTAACAGAGACGGTAGAGTTAACATTTTATGGTGAACCCCATAATGAAATTATTTTATAACTCATGTGTCGTTACATATATTCCCACAAATGAAAAGTTATATTATTTTGCATACTAATTATACCGTAGCAAAATAAGGGGGGACTCTGCATTGAGTAGACGAAGAGGTGTCATGTCAAACCAGTTTAAAGAAGAGCTAGCAAAAGAGCTGGGCTTTTATGATGTTGTTCAGAAAGAAGGATGGGGCGGAATTCGTGCGAAAGATGCTGGTAATATGGTGAAACGCGCTATAGAAATTGCAGAACAGCAATTAATGAAACAAAACCAGTAGTTGTAAGATTACTTTCTATGCTACGGTAGCCGAGGAGAGATTCCTCGGCTTTTTGTACTCTGAAAGGTGCCATCATTTTACATAAGTAGTTTCATTCTGAATGCTTTTCGTTATAATTAGGGAAGTGTCATCGTCTTACTATAAATTTATGGTAAAATAAACGATAAAAGATTGAGTACATAGAGTGGGTGAATAGATTGAAGCTACTAGTGAAAGCACCAGCAAAGATTAATCTGTCGTTAGATGTACTGGGAAAAAGACAAGACGGATATCATGAAGTGAAAATGATTATGACAACAATTGATTTAGCGGATCGTTTAGAACTAATGGAATTAGCAGAAGACCGTATTGAAATTTTATCCCATAATCGGTATGTCCCAGACGACCAACGAAATTTAGCTTATCAAGCAGCGAAATTATTAAAAGAGAAGTTTAATGTGAAAAAAGGTGTATCTATTACTATTGAAAAAACGATTCCAGTAGCAGCTGGATTAGCAGGTGGAAGTAGTGATGCAGCAGCGACATTACGTGGTCTTAATAAATTATGGAATTTAGGGCTTACAATTGACGAATTAGCAGAGCTTGGCTCAGAAATTGGATCAGATGTATCGTTCTGTGTATATGGAGGGACAGCAATTGCCACTGGAAGAGGAGAGCGAATTGAGCATATAAAAACGCCACCTTCTTGTTGGGTTATTTTAGCGAAGCCACATATTGGTGTATCTACTGCTGACGTGTATGGAAATTTAAAACTAAATCGAGTTACACATCCAAATGTAGATAAAATGGTTGATGTCATCAATGCTGGGGATTACAAAGGGATTTGTGATACTGTTGGTAACGTCTTAGAAGATGTAACATTTAAGATGCATCCCGAAGTTGCTCGTATTAAAGCACAGATGAAACGATTTGGAGCAGATGCTGTATTAATGAGTGGAAGTGGTCCAACTGTATTCGGACTTGTACACCATGATTCGCGAATGCATCGCATTTATAACGGATTAAAAGGATTTTGTGAACAAGTATATGCGGTACGTTTATTAGGAGAGCGAGAAACGCTTGAATAAAGACGTATAATACGTTATGATTTGTTTAGAATATTCGTGATTTGAGGTGGGCGTATGAAAATTAGACGAAGTACAAGATTAGTCGATATGACATATTACTTGTTACAAAACCCTCGTCAGCTAGTTTCTCTCACTTTTTTTGCTGAAAGGTATCAATCGGCTAAATCCTCTATTAGTGAAGATTTAGTTATTATTAAGCAAACGTTTGAACAACAAGGGGTCGGCACATTGCAAACGGTACCAGGAGCAGCAGGAGGAGTGAAATATATACCATATATAAGTGAAGAAGAGGCAGATCTAATTATTGATGAGCTTTGTAGCTTATTTGAAAATCCAGATCGTATTTTGCCTGGCGGTTACTTATACATGACAGATCTTTTAAGTAATCCTCGTCATATTAATGGTGCAGGTCGTTTGTTTGCTTCTGTCTTTGCTAGGCAACCAATCGATGCAGTTATGACGGTAGCAACAAAAGGGATTCCACTTGCTTATGCAGTGGCAAACTACTTAGATGTACCGGTAGTAATTGCGAGGAAAGATAATAAGGTAACAGAAGGTCCAACTGTTAGTATTAACTATGTATCAGGTTCTTCTAAACGAATACAAACAATGACGTTGGCAAAGCGTAGTCTTCCAGAGGGATCAAACGTTTTAATTATTGATGATTTCATGAAAGCTGGCGGAACAATTCAAGGTATGATGAGTATGCTAGAAGAGTTTAAGGCTAATGTTGTTGGTATCGGTGTATTAGTAGAATCCACAGATATCGAAGAACGACTTATTAATAATTTTGTATCATTAATTCGCCTTTCAGAAGTTGATGTGAAAGAAAAATCGATTCAAGTGGAGAAGGGGAATTATTCACTTACACCATTTGATGAAGGACTTGTAGAGGTTGAATAAAAAAGGTAAAGCAAATGGCTTTATCTTTTTTTTATTCTATTTATAAATTATAAAATAGATGGACAAACTGCTTTTCGTGCACTATTTTTAAAGAGTAAAAATAAATAATAAAAGGGTGAAAAAATATGAAAGTTGTTCAAACAAGCAAGGCACCACAAGCAATTGGACCTTATTCACAAGGGATTATTGTAAATAATATGTTTTACAGTTCAGGACAAATTCCATTAACAGCAAGTGGAGAGCTTGTAACGGGAGATGTAACAGTACAAACAGAACAAGTATTTGAAAATTTACAAGCAGTATTAGAAGAAGCAGGTGCTTCATTTGATACGGTAATAAAAACAACAGTATTCTTAAAAGATATGGATGATTTTAATGCTGTTAATGAAGTATACGGTTCTTATTTCTCTACTCATAAACCAGCACGTTCTTGTGTACAGGTAGCAAAATTACCGAAAGATGTTTCAGTTGAAATCGAAGTAATCGCCCTAGTTAAGTAACCTTTTGTAAGCGATAACCTCTACTAATCCTTATATTCAATTGCAATAAAAATTTTTATCTTAAAAATTTTTAAAAAATTAAAGGGAAAATAGAAAATTTGTGGAATTTATACAAATATATCGCTTATTTAGAAAAGGGTGGTGAACACAAGATGGAAGTGACTGACGTAAGATTACGCCGCGTAAACACAGAAGGCCGCATGAGAGCAATTGCCTCTATTACTCTAGACCATGAATTTGTTGTTCATGATATTCGTGTAATTGATGGTAATAATGGATTATTTGTAGCAATGCCAAGTAAACGTACTCCAGATGGAGAATTCCGTGACATTGCACATCCGATTAATTCTAATACACGCTCTAAAATTCAAGATGCGGTTTTAACGGAGTATCATCGTTTAGGCGAGTTAGAAGAGGTTGAGTTTGAAGAAGCAGGTGCTTCGTAAAATTCGAATGAAAAGGCTTTTGAAAGAAAGTCTTATAATTTTGTAGCAAACTCCTGTAAGCATTTACAGGAGTTTGTTTTTTTTTGACTTTATATAATTTATATTTAAAACATTCATCGTTTATTAAAATGAAGAGAAGAAACTACTAATTTTTTCAAAATCATTTTAAATAGTATAGCTTATTTCTTAAAAAAGATACTAAAGAGTAAAACATCTTATAAGAATTATGGTAAAATTTAATAGTTAAAATGTGTTTCTTGAAATATATGATGATTTAGGATAATATCGTTAATGGATAAATAGGTTGCGATGGAGGGTCTATATGTCAAACAGATTTGCAGTGATTCTAGCTGCAGGTAAAGGCACACGTATGAAGTCTAAGCTATACAAAGTGCTGCATCCTGTATGTGGAAAACCTATGGTACAACACGTAGTCGATCAAGTAACTCAATTAGGATTGCAGAAACTTGTAACGGTCGTTGGACATGGTGCTGAAATGGTACAAGAACAGCTAGGAAACGTAAGTGAGTTTGCATTACAAGCAGAACAACTTGGTACAGCGCATGCTGTAGATCAAGCTGCTAGCGTACTTGCAAATGAAGAAGGAACAACTTTAGTTATTTGTGGTGATACACCTTTAATAACTGCTGAAACGATGGAAGCATTACTTCAGCAACACAAAGAAGCAGGAGCAATGGCAACTGTGCTAACAGCATACATAGAAGAGCCTGCTGGATATGGCCGTATCGTTCGTAACGAAAATGGTCATGTTGAAAAGATCGTTGAGCATAAGGATGCAAATGAAAAAGAATTAGCTATTAAAGAAATCAATACAGGTACGTATTGTTTTGATAATAAAGCTTTATTCGCTTCACTTTCTAAAGTTTCAAATGATAACGTACAAGGTGAATATTACCTTCCAGATGTTATTGAGATTTTAAAAAATGAAGGTCATATCGTATCAGCTTATCAAACAGAGCACTTCGATGAAACGTTAGGTGTTAACGACAGAGTCGCTCTATCGCAAGCGGAAATTATTATGAAAAATCGTATCAACCGAAAGAACATGGTAAATGGTGTTACAATTATTGATCCAAGTAACACGTATATTTCTGCTGATGCAATTATCGGTAGTGATACAGTTCTTCATCCAGGAACAATTATTGAGGGAAACACTGTAATTGGTTCTGATTGTGAAATTGGACCGCATACAGTAATTCGCGATAGTGAAATTGGAGATCGTACGACAATTCGTCAATCTACTGTACATGATAGTAAGCTTGGTACAGAAGTATCGGTTGGTCCATTTGCACATATTCGCCCAGATTCAGTTATTGGAGACGAAGTACGCGTTGGAAACTTCGTGGAAATCAAAAAAACTGTTTTTGGTAATAGAAGTAAAGCTTCACACTTAAGTTATATCGGGGATGCACAAGTTGGAGAAGACGTGAATCTTGGTTGTGGTTCAATTACGGTGAACTATGACGGCAAGAATAAATTTAAAACTGTGATTGGTAACGGGGTATTTATTGGATGTAATTCAAATCTTGTTGCTCCTGTAACAGTTGAAGATGGTGCTTATGTGGCAGCAGGCTCTACAATTACAGAGAATGTCCCATCAAAAGCATTATCGGTAGCACGTGCACGTCAAGTTAACAAAGAAGACTATGTTGATCAATTGCTGAATAAGAAAAAATCATAATGTGGAGGGTTAATCTAGATGTCGACTCAATATCTAAATTCTAATTTGAAAGTATTCTCTTTAAACTCTAATAAGGAACTTGCTGAGCAAATCGCAAAGCATATTGGAGTAGGACTAGGAAAATGTTCTGTTGATCGTTTTAGTGATGGAGAAGTTCAAATTAACATTGAAGAAAGTATCCGTGGTTGCGATGTATTCATTATTCAATCTACAAGCTTCCCAGTAAACGAACATATCATGGAATTACTTATTATGATCGATGCATTAAAGCGTGCATCTGCAAAAACAATTAATATTGTTATTCCTTACTATGGTTATGCGCGTCAAGACCGTAAAGCGCGTTCTCGTGAACCAATTACATCGAAACTTGTAGCAAACTTGCTTGAAACAGCAGGTGCAACTCGTGTAATCACTCTAGATTTACATGCTCCACAAATTCAAGGATTCTTTGATATCCCAATCGACCACTTAATGGGTGTACCGATTCTTTCAGATTACTTTGAAACAAAAGGTCTTAAAGACATCGTAATCGTATCACCTGATCATGGTGGTGTAACTCGTGCTAGAAAAATGGCAGATCGCCTAAAAGCGCCAATCGCTATTATTGATAAACGTCGTCCTCGTCCGAATGTATCAGAGGTAATGAACATTATCGGTAACATCGAAGGCAAAACAGCAATTTTAATTGATGACATCATTGATACAGCTGGTACAATTACATTAGCAGCAAACGCTCTTGTTGAGAACGGTGCTTCTGAGGTATATGCTTGCTGTACACACCCAGTATTATCTGGCCCAGCAATTGAACGTATTCAAAATTCGAATATTAAAGAGTTAGTTGTAACGAACTCTATCGTATTACCAGAAGAAAAGAAAATCGACAAAGTACATGAACTTTCAGTTGCTCCATTAATTGGAGAAGCAATCATTCGTGTATACGAAGAAGAATCTGTAAGTGTATTATTCAATTAATTGGATAGAATGAGACGTAACCAAGCTTGGTTACGTCTTTTCGTATCGAAAAAAGAAAGTAGTGGTACAAGAATGAAATTGATAGTAGGACTTGGGAACCCAGGTAGAGAATATGAATTAACAAGGCATAATATTGGATTTATGGCAATTGATGAACTTGCAAAGCGTTGGAACATTTCTTTGAATGAACAGAAGTTTAAAGGAGTATTTGGTGCAGGATTTGTTAATGGAGAAAAAGTAATCTTATTAAAGCCACTTACATATATGAATTTATCTGGGGAAAGTATTCGTCCACTTATGGATTACTATAAAATTGATGTTGATGATTTCGTTGTTATGTATGATGATTTAGATATCCCGGTAGGTAAATTACGCCTTCGTATGAAAGGGAGTGCCGGTGGACATAATGGCGTGAAATCAACAATTTCGCATTTAGGAACGCAAGAGTTTCAACGTATCCGTATGGGAATTGATCGCCCGAAAAATGGGATGAAGGTAGTAGATTACGTATTAGGACGTTTTACATCCGAAGAGATTCCTGATGTCAATCATTCCATTGAAAAAGCAGCGGATGCATGTGAAGAGTGGTTAAATAAGCCTTTTCTCCAAATCATGAATACTTTCAACAGTTAAGGTTATGATTGGGAATATTTTATTTTATTTTTACCCATACTAGTAGTAACTGGATATTTAGGAGGCTAGTATGGAAGGGTATTATTATTGTAGGCATTGCGGGAGTAATGTAGGCTCCGTTACCGCAGAAAAAGTATATAGCGACGTTTTATTTCAACTAACAGAGCAAGAGGTAGTAGAGATGATTCATTTTCATGAGAATGGAAATATATATATAAAAACGATTTGTGAATTGTGCCAAGAAACGCTCGCATCTTATCCTGAGTATTATGAATATGAAAAATTTCTACAATAAAATGTTGTCGCTTTGGCATGTCCAAAGCATTTTTCTGTTTTCTTTTTCCAAAATATTTGCATAAAATATGGTGACTTGCTCTTTATGTTGAGAGGAGTTTTGATAATGATAGGTTTATTAGAGCAATTTTATAAAAATGAAGAAATACAATCGGTTATTAATGGGTTAGAAGATGGTTTAAAAGAACAACTTATATCAGGTATGGCAACATCTTCTCGTTCATTATTAATGGCAGCTTTATATAAAAAAACAAAGAAATCGCAACTTATTGTCACACACAATCTATATCAAGCACAAAAGGTACATGAAGATTTAGTGGCATTACTTGGTGAAAAAGATGTATGGCTGTACCCAGTAAACGAATTAATTGCATCAGAAATCGGTGTTGCAAGTCCAGAATTAAAAGCGCAACGCATTGAGGTGCTAAATCGTTTAGCGGCAGGAGAGAATGGGGTTATTGTAGCGCCAGTCGCAGGATTACGTAGATTTTTACCGATAAAAGAATTATGGAAGCAAAAGCAAATTGAAATTAATCTAGGGCAAGAGATTGATTTAGAGGCGCTCTTGCATACATTACATCATATTGGCTACGAACGTAAGTCGATGGTAGAAGCTCCGGGGGAGTTCAGTTTGCGCGGGGGCATATTAGATATTTACCCATTAACTGAAGAATTACCATTCCGTATTGAATTCTTCGATACAGAAGTCGATTCTATTCGATTATTTGATGTGGATGAACAGCGTTCTCAAGATAAAAAGGAAAGTGTTAAGTTTGGTCCGGCAACAGAGTTTTTATTTTCACAGGAAGAATTGAAATCGGGAATTAAGCATCTTGAAGAAGGTTTGACTAAGACGATGCAAAAACTTTCCGATGACAAATTAAAGACTGCAGTGCTTGAGACAGTAAGTCATGAAATTGAAATGTTGAAAAATGGCCAAAGTATAGAACAGATGTTTAAATATTTATCTATTTTCTATAAAGAACCTGCTAGTCTGATAGATTATTTACCAGAAGATGGTGTTGTAATTTTAGATGAAATCTCTCGTATTCAAGAAACAGCATCACATCTTGAAACGGAAGAAGCGGAATGGTATATATCACTTCTTGGTGAAGGAACAATAATTCAGGATTTATCTTTCTCCCACTCATTTGAGGGATTTCTTCATCATAAAAAAAGAAGTTTTGTATATTTAACGTTATTCTTACGCCATATAGCACATACGCATCCGCAAAACATTGTGAATGTGACATGTAAAACAATGCAAGATTTCCATGGGCAGATGCAGTTATTAAAAACTGAAATTGATAGATGGAATGAAGGGCACTTTACGACTGTTGTGCTTGGAACAGATGATGAACGTGTAAAAAAACTACAACATATTTTAAGTGATTATGATATTGAAGCGGATATTGTAGAGGGCACAGATATTTTATTGCCTGGAAGGTTACAGATTGCTGTAGGTGATTTACATGCAGGATTTGAAATGCCAATGCAAAAGCTCGTTGTCATTACTGAAAAGGAGCTTTTTCATAAGAAAGTTAAAAAATCACAACGTAAGCAAAAGTTATCTAATGCTGAGCGTATTAAAAGTTATTCGGAATTAAAAGTTGGAGATTATGTAGTTCATGTAAATCATGGTATAGGTAAATTTTTAGGTATTGAGACATTAGAGATTAATGGTGTTCATAAAGATTATTTAAATATTAAATATCAAGGTAACGATAAGCTATATGTTCCAATTGAACAAATCGATCAAGTGCAAAAATATGTGGGTTCTGAAGGTAAGGATCCGAAAGTTTATAAATTAGGCGGGAACGATTGGAAGAAGGTCAAAACGAAGGTTGAAAAATCTGTACAAGACATTGCAGATGACCTAATTAAATTATACGCTGAGCGCGAAGCTTCAAAAGGCTATGCATATACACCAGATACGGCAGAACAACAAGAATTTGAATCTTCCTTCCCGTATCAAGAGACAGATGACCAATTACGTTCTATTGAAGAAATTAAGAAAGATATGGAACGCGGACGTCCGATGGATAGGCTTCTTTGTGGTGATGTAGGATATGGAAAGACCGAAGTAGCTATTCGTGCAGCATTTAAAGCAATCATGGATGAAAAACAAGTTGCGATTTTAGTACCGACAACAATTCTGGCACAACAACACTATGAAACAATTCGAGAGCGTTTTCAAGATTACCCGATTAATATAGGGTTACTAAGTAGATTCCGCACGCGGAAACAACAAAACGAAACGCTTAAGGGGTTAAAAGATGGCACAGTAGATATTGTAATCGGAACGCATCGTATTTTATCTAAAGATGTTACTTATAAAGATTTAGGACTTCTTATTATTGATGAAGAACAAAGATTTGGTGTGACGCATAAAGAAAAAATTAAACAATTAAAAGCAAATGTTGATGTGTTAACCCTAACGGCAACGCCAATTCCACGTACACTTCACATGTCTATGCTTGGTGTGCGTGACTTATCTGTCATTGAAACGCCACCAGAAAATCGTTTCCCAGTCCAAACGTATGTGGTGGAATATAATCCAGCGTTAATGAGAGAAGCGATAGAGCGAGAGCTTGCAAGAGGTGGGCAAATTTACTTCTTATATAACCGCGTAGAGGATATCGAAAGAAAAGCAGATGAAATTTCGATGCTAGTTCCAGACGCTCGTGTAACATACGCACATGGGAAAATGAACGAAAGTGAATTAGAGTCTGTTATGCTATCGTTTTTAGAGGGACAGCATGATGTTCTTGTAAGTACAACAATTATTGAAACAGGTGTAGATATCCCGAACGTTAATACGTTAATTGTATTTGATGCAGATCGTATGGGACTATCGCAGTTGTATCAGCTTCGTGGGCGTGTTGGGCGTTCTAATCGCGTTGCATATGCATACTTTGCATACAAACGTGATAAAGTGCTATCAGAAGTTGCAGAGAGACGTCTACAAGCAATTAAAGAGTTCACAGAGCTTGGATCTGGTTTCAAAATTGCGATGAGAGATTTATCAATTCGTGGTGCGGGTAACTTGTTAGGGGCAGAACAACACGGGTTTATTGATTCTGTCGGATTTGATCTATATTCTCAAATGTTAAAAGATGCAATTGAACAGCGCAGAGGAACCGATGGAGTTGAAAATACAGTTAATGTTGAAATTGATTTAGAAGTAGATGCGTATTTACCAGATGCTTATATTTCAGATAGTAAACAAAAGATTATGATGTATAAACAATTTAGAGGTGTTTCTACAATTGAGGATATTGAAGAATTACAGGAAGAGATGATCGATAGATTTGGTGATTACCCACAAGAAGTTGGTTATTTATTACAAATTGCAAATATTAAAGTATTGGCAATGAAAGAACAAATCGAATTAATTAAGCAAAATAAATTTGAAGTAACAATTCTGTTCTCAGAACAAGCAAGCCAAAATATTGATGGTGGAAAATTATTCATGCTTGGAAATAGTTTTGGGCGTATGATCGGTCTTGGAATGGAAGGATCACAATTGAAAATCGTTATGAAAACGAATGGATTAGAGACATCGAAGTGGTTAACAATTGCTGAAAATTTATTAAAAGGCTTACCAGATGTAAAAAAAGAAGTAATAAATGCCTAATATTAGATAAAAAAATACAATTCGACGTGCATAGAAGAACTAATGTGTAAAATACTATGTCTAACAGTTGGTGATTTTTACATGAACAGGTAAATTCACCACTTTGATCATCAGTAGAAAGTGAGGCAGCATTAGAATGAAAGCAACTGGAATCGTACGTCGAATTGATGATTTAGGCAGGGTAGTAATCCCGAAGGAAATTCGTAGAACTTTACGTATTCGAGAAGGAGACCCACTAGAAATATTTGTTGATCGCGATGGAGAAGTAATTTTGAAGAAATATTCTCCGATTAGTGAATTAGGGGATTTTGCAAAAGAATATACGGAAGCTTTATACGATAGCTTAGGACATAATGTGCTTGTATGTGATCGTGATTCTATTATCGCAGTAGCAGGCATATCTAAAAAAGAATACTTAAATAAAAGTGTTGGCGATTTAATTGAGAAGACAATGGAAGAGCGTAAGTCTGTAATTATGACGGACGAAAGCGAAATTTCAATTATTGATGGAGTAACAGAAAAAGTTAGCTCCTATACAATTGGCCCGATTGTTGCGAATGGGGATCCAATTGGAGCTGTTATTATCTTCTCTAAAGAGGCTATTATAAGTGAAGTAGAGCATAAGTCAGTAAATACAGCAGCGAGCTTCTTAGCGAAGCAAATGGAGCAGTAAAGATATATAATTTTAGAAGTTGCAATCTTTCCTAATTATGATATTTCTTTTGAAAAATCAATTATTTGGAGATATAGGTATATTGAATGAAGGTAGCGCTTTGCTACCTTTTTTCGTTGAACATTTTTAGTTTTGTAAAAACTCTTTATTACTCGTGGGTGTAAGGGAGCCTGTTTTTTCTTTGTGATATAATACGAAAGGTGAGAATAGAAAAAGGAGTTTTCTTGTATGGAAGCGAAGAAGTATCAAGCCTTTTGGCGTGGGGCTATTATATTAACGATCGCAAGTTTTATTACAAAAGTATTAAGCGCTTTTTACCGTATTCCATATCAAAACATAGCGGGAGATGTTGGTTTTTATATTTACCAACAAATTTATCCGTTTTATGGATTTTGTTTAATTTTAGCTACTTATGGATTCCCTATTATAATTTCAAAAATGGTTGCAGAAAGATTAGAAAGAGGAAAACAAAAAGAAGCAGAAGAAATAATTTGTGTATCTTTTTGGTTTTTATTAGGAATTGGCTTTATAGGGTTTTTCACATTGTTCTTTGGTGCCGAAACGATTGCATCGGCTATGGGTGATGTACACTTATATAAGTTATTACGTGTTATTTCATTTTCATTCATATTAATGCCATTCTTATCCGTAGCGAGAGGATATTTTCAAGGATTTAATAATATGATGCCGACGGCTGTTTCACAAGTAATTGAACAAACGATTCGTGTATCTATTATTGTCTTTTTATCACTATTCCTTATTGCTCACGGATTTGATCTATATACAGTCGGTGCAGGTGCTATGTTAGGTTCGATTGCAGGCGGGCTTATTGGGATTATCGTACTTTTACTTTATATGCGTCATGATTTTCGCGCCATTTTCTTTAAAAGCTTGAAGAGAGTTGGGGGAAAAAGAAGAATTGTTAAAATCCTTTTTTGGCAAGGAATAGCTATTTGTGTTAGTAATTTAGTCCTTATTTTTATACAAATGGCAGATTCGGTTTCCTTCTATACTTTACTCATTGGGGCAGGGGAACAGGCTGAAAGTGCAAAGGTACTAAAAGGTGTTTATGACAGAAGTATCCCTCTCATGCAATTAGGTACTGTCGTGACAACGTCTTTCTCATTGTCACTTATTCCGATTATTACAGCGGCAAAGGAAAGAGGAGATCTTGCTTTTATTCAAGAAAAGGTAAAGTTAGCGATGAAAATAACACTTGTTATTGGATTTGCAGCAGCCATCGGATTAACTTGCATTATTCAGCCTACAAATATTATGTTATTTGAGAATAGTGATGGGTCAGATGTGTTATCGATTTTATCTTTATCTATTTTATTTAGTTCATTGTCAATTACAACTGCTTCTATTTTACAAGGGCTGGGACAAACATTAAAACCAGCAATATTCGTTGTATTTGGAGGTTGTTTGAAGTTAGTTTTAAACTATATGTTAATGCCGCATTTTGGAGTTAAAGGAGCTGCGATTGCAACTTTAATTGCGCTTGTTGTAATTGCCTTGTTAAATAGTGTATTACTTATGCAATCTGTATCGGGGTCGCTTATTAATAAGCAGAAGATGTTCGGTATAGTTATTAGTGGTATCAGTATGGGATTTGTATTAATAATGTTTATTCGTGTGTTACAAATGTCTGGGTTGGTAATTGATGGGAATCATAGAGGAATCGCGACATTTGAAGCGTTGTTAGGTGTAGCCATTGGCGGATTGACATACATGTTTTTAATTTTAAAATTACGTGTATTTACAAAAGAAGAATTAGGATCCGTTATGAAAAAAGAGAAAAAAGAAGGTTCATTGAAGAAGAGTGGATAGAGGTGACAGGTTGTGAGTGGAATCATTACTATTTTAGGATTAGGTGCTGGTGAATTAGATCAGCTGACGATGGGCGTATACCGAAAGATAAAAGTAGCAGACCATATGTTTGTTAGAACGAAGGAGCACCCGGTTATAGAAGAGTTGGAGAAAGAAGGTATAAAATATACGGCTTTCGACAATATATATGAAGCGCATGATACATTTGAAATTGTATATGAAACAATTGCGAATACATTGCTAGAACAAGCTGAAGGTGCAGAAATTATTTATGCTGTTCCAGGTCATCCGCTAGTAGCAGAAAGAACAGTTCAGCTACTTTTAGAAAAAGGAGAAGTAGCAAATGTTGAAGTGCGAATTGAAGGTGGACAAAGTTTCCTTGATCCAATGTTCGCAAGTTTAAAAATCGATCCGATTGAAGGATTCCAATTAATTGATGCTACATCATTTGAAAGAGGGCAATTAGAATTACGTCAACATTTAATCTTTTGCCAAGTGTATGATGCGTTCGTTGCTTCAGATGTGAAGTTAACATTAATGGAAATATTGCCAGATGATTATGAAGTGTATATCGTAACAGCTGCAGGAACTTCGTTTGAACAAGTCAAAAAGGTACCGTTGTACATGTTAGATCATGAAACAGAATTGAATAATTTAACGAGTGTGTATGTACCACCAGTTCAGGAACGTGCAGCCTTGTATCAACAGTTTGATGTACTGAGAGAAATTATTGCAGACCTTCGTGGACCGAATGGTTGTCCGTGGGATAAAAAGCAAACACATCAATCTTTAAAGAAGTATTTAATTGAGGAAGCTTATGAAGTATTGGAAGCAATTGATGAAGAGGACGATGATCACTTAGTAGAAGAGCTAGGTGATATATTATTACAAGTCATGCTTCATGCCCAAATTGGAGAGGATGAAGGTTGGTTCTCCATCGATGATATTATTCGAACTTTATCGGAGAAAATGGTTCGTCGTCATCCACATGTGTTTGGAAATACAGATGTAAATAATGCTGAAGAAGTGATTGCGAATTGGGAAGAAATTAAAAAACAAGAAAAGGGATTCGTAAAAGAATCTGTTTTAACTGGAATTCCAAAAAGTTTGCCGCAATTAATGCGTGCCTATGAAATTCAGAAGAAAGCTGGAAAGGTTGGATTTGATTGGGTTGATGTACAGCCAATGATAGAGAAAGCCCTAGAAGAATGGCAAGAATTCCAGCAAGAAGTTATAAATATGGATGAGGAAAAGATGCTAGGTGAATTTGGCGATTTACTATTTGCATTTGTTAACATAGCTCGTCATTATAAATTAGATCCAGAAGAAGCATTACGTTCAACTAATGAGAAATTTATGGGGCGTTTTTTATACATGGAAGCAAAAGTAGCTGAAATGAATAAAGAAATGCAAGATCTGTCATTAGAACAGTTGGATGTTTTATGGGAAGAGGCAAAGCAAACAGAGCGTTAATAGGGGGATTTGATATGCGTCTAGATAAATTTTTGAAAGTGTCACGTTTAATTAAAAGAAGAACATTAGCAAAAGAAGTATCTGATCAAGGAAGAATATCTATCAATGGTCAAGTCGCAAAAGCGAGTTCAGATGTGAAAGTGGCTGATGAATTAACAATTCGTTTCGGTCAAAAAATAGTAACGGTGAAAGTAAATGAATTGAAAGAAACAACAAAAAAAGAAGATGCAGCAAATATGTATAGCCTAGTTCGCGAAGAAAAAGTAAAAGCAGAAGAGGGCTTGTTCTAAAATATGCTATCCCTTCATACATTACTATTAGCTAGTATAAAGCTATGGGGGGATTTTCGTGAATAATGGTTACTCACCTATGTCTTCTAATCAACAAAATGTTTCTGTAGAGCATGATATTATTATGCGTGGTAGGCGTGTGATCGATATTACTGGTGTAAAACAAGTAGAGAGTTTTGATAGCGAAGAATTTTTACTCGAGACTGTGATGGGTTTTTTAACAATTCGTGGACAAAACTTGCAAATGAAGAATTTAGATGTGGAAAAAGGTGTTGTATCGATTAAAGGCAAGATTCATGAGATGTTGTATATTGATGAGAATCAAGGGGAGAAAACTAAAGGCTTCTTTAGTAAGTTGTTTAAATGAGTCTAACAATTCAGTTGTATACAATGCTTTCGATGATCGGAATGGGTGCTTGGATTGGAGCATCATTAGATACATACCAACGTTTTTTAAAGCGTCAGGAACGTAAACGTTGGCTTGTATTTATACATGATATACTATTTTGGGTTGTCCAAGCATTATTCGTTTTTTATGTATTACTTCTCGTAAATGAAGCTGAACTACGTATATATGTATTTTTGGCATTATTATGTGGTTTTGCGGCATATCAAAGCTTATTGAAAGCACTATACATGAGGTTGTTAAATTTTCTCATCTATATTTTTGTGCAAACAACACATTTTTTTGTTCGAATTATACAGCTACTCATGATAAAACCTGTTATTATTATAGCGCAGCTATTTATTGCATTTATATTATTCTTATTTCGTATACTGCTTTCAATTGGACATGTGTTATGGAAAATGGTGATTTGGATATTACTTTTCATATGGAAAGTTTTTTTCTGGCCTGTTCGATTTATTGCTTTGCTCATATGGAAACTTCTCCCTAATCGTGTTAAACTTTTTATAATGAAACATGTAGGGTTCCTGCAATATATAGCAAAATTGAAGGGACACATCTTCCAACTATGGGAGCGTATAAAAAAGAAGTTAGGGGGACCTCGGAAATGAGGGAACTGAGACAAAGAACAATCGAAAAACAGAGTCCAAATCCTGTTAAAGAGCATATAATACAAACGGATGAGAACAGGAAGCGACTTTATCGCCGTTTAGCGGTTTTTCTTGTCTTTGCTTTTACAATTATTGCGAGTATTAGTGTAACTTTTTATCAACAAAACAGTTCCATTAAAGCAAAAGAAGCAAAAGTTAAGGACATGAAAAAAGAACTAGATTCATTAACGAATAAAGAAAAAAGTCTAAAAGACGAAGTTCAAAAGTTAAATGATGAAGAGTACGTATTAAAGATTGCTAGAAGGGATTATTTCTTCTCCGGAAAAGGGGAGATAATTTTTCCTGTTTCTAAGTAAAGTATGTCTTATTGACACTATATTTTAGGATTATATATAATAAAGTAAAATTTGACTTTTTAATCACTAAGGAGGAGCATTTTTTTTATGTCAATCGAGGTAGGCAGCAAGTTACAGGGTAAAGTAACAGGTATTACAAATTTTGGGGCTTTTGTGGAGCTGCCAGAAGGCTTAACGGGTCTTGTTCATATTAGTGAAGTTGCTGATAATTATGTGAAAGATATTAACGATCACTTAAAAGTGGGCGACCAAGTAGAAGTAAAAGTTATTAATGTTGAAAAAGATGGGAAAATTGGTCTATCTATTAAAAAAGCGAAAGAACGTGAAAAAACAGAAGGAGATCGTCCACGCGGTGAATACCAACGCGGTGGTGATCAACAACGTTCTGGACGTCCACAACGTAATAATCGCTCTTTCAACAGAGATAATCGCGGTGGCGGTAACGACCGAGCTCCAAAAGAAACATTTGAGCAAAAGATGGCACGCTTCTTAAAGGATAGCGAAGATCGTTTAACTTCTTTAAAGCGTAACACAGAGTCTAAACGTGGTGGCCGTGGCGCACGTCGCGGATAATAAGAACGTTTAGTTTTTAACATATAGAGAGGTACCCAGAGTGATGGCTCAGGGTGCTTTTTTATATGCGAAAATATATTTTTTAAAAAAGTTTTTGAGATGTGTTGACTTTAAATGATATCTGATGTAAGATACTAATTGTCCGTTAAATAAGACGACATGGCGGTGTAGCTCAGCTGGCTAGAGCGTACGGTTCATACCCGTGAGGTCGGGGGTTCGATCCCCTCCGCCGCTATATTTAATTTAACGGCCCGTTGGTCAAGTGGTTAAGACACCGCCCTTTCACGGCGGTAACACGGGTTCGAATCCCGTACGGGTCATCTAAAAAGATCATGCAAACTTGCATGATCTTTTTTTGTTAAATAAAAAAGTAAGACATACAATACTTCTACAAAATCACCTTAAATTTTCTGAATCTTCAATATAATAAAGGGAGATAAATTACATACTATGTATATATGTAGAGTTATTTCGAATAAAAAGTCGAACGATTATAAAAGTGAAAACTGTTGTTTTGACAAAAATCCCAATAAGCATCTTTTATAATGACAGTAATTAAACTATGCAGGTGGTGTTAAAAATATGCCTAAAGCAGGAAGGAATACTATGAATACAAGTGCATTGGCAATAAATGAAAGTCAGCTTGGAGGAATAAAGTGGACGAGTAAGTTGCGAATGAAGTTTGAACAAGTTTTCTTTAGATGGGGATTTATTATTGTTGTTATTGGTTTTCTTTTGGGAAGAGCGTATATATTAACAAACATTTTACCGTTTGCATTACCGTTTTTCGCTGCCGTTTATGTTATGAAGCGAGATAAAATGCCGCTCGCATTCCTAGCTTTAATGGGAGGAGCACTTTCAGTTTCGATAGATAATTTATTTTTTACTTTCGCGTCTATCTTTACTTTCTTCATTTATAATATCTTCTTTAGTCGGTTTACACGTAAAACTGTTGGACTTGTACCATTCCAAGTATTTATCTCCGCATTAACCGCACATTTAGTTGTTGTATATTTTGCACAGCAAACTATCACCATGTACGATTTGCTCGTTAGCACGATTGAAGCGGGGCTTAGTTTCGTATTAACGATGATATTTTTACAAAGTGTTCCGCTCTTAGTAGAAAGGAAAGGGAAACAACAAGCATTAGAGACAGAAGAAATTGTTTGTTTAATTATATTACTAGCATCTGTTTTAACAGGTACGACGGATTGGTTTGTATATGACGCTTCTATTCAACATATTTTCACTAGATATTTAGTGTTAGTATTTGCCTTCATCGCCGGCGCTGCTACAGGATCCACAGTTGGGGTTGTCACCGGCTTAATATTAAGTTTAGCGAATGTGTCCAGTTTGTCTCAGCTTAGCCTTCTTGCTTTTTCTGGATTGCTTGGAGGGTTATTGAAAGAAGGGAAGCGTCTAGGCGTTAGTTTAGGTTTGTTAATTGGGACAAGCTTAATTACATTATATGTAGATAAGCAAACGAACATTGTAACAACTTTAATTGAATCAGGTGTGGCAATTGTTTTCTTTTTATTAACACCGAAACTTGTTCTGGATCGCATTGCTAAATTTATGCCGGGAACACAAGAGCATTCACAAGATCAACAACAATATTTAAGAAGAATGCGCGATGTTACAGCGAACAAAATTAATCAATTTGCAAATGTGTTTGCGGCTTTATCTAATAGCTTTTCTGTATATGGTTATGTGGAGGAGGAAGATAAAGAAACAGAGGCAGATTTATTTTTAAGTACAATTACTGCGAAAACATGTCAAACGTGCTTTAAAAAGGATCAATGCTGGGTGGTTAATTTTGACAAAACGTATGATTATATGAAACAAATAATGAGTGAAACGGAAGAAGGAACACTGCAGCATAATCGGAAGTTAGTTCGTGAATGGGACAAGCATTGTGTGAGAGGTAAGAAAGTAACAGATTTAGTAGCCGGTGAATTAGATCACTTTTATGAGGGACAAAAATTACGAAAACAAATGAAAGAAAATCGCAGAATAGTAGCGGAGCAATTATTAGGCGTATCAAAAGTTATGGAGGATTTCGCACAGGAAATACAAAGAGAGCGAGAAAATCATCAAGTACAGGAAGAACAAATTTTGCAAGCGTTTCGTGATTTTGGCGTCGAAGTGGAGCATGTTGATATTTATTGTTTAGATAGAGGGAGCATTGATATTGAGATGTTAATTCCGGCTGCATCTAATGAGCATGGTGAGTGCGAAAAATTAGTTGCGCCGATGCTTTCGGATATTCTAAAAGAAAATATTGTCGTTAAACATGAAGAAAAGTCTTCTTATCCAAATGGTCACAGTTTAATATCATTTGGTTCAGCAAAGACGTATTCTCTTGATACGGGATTGGCTACAGCTGCAAAAGGCGGTGGGTTTGTTTCGGGGGATTCTTATGCGATGATGGATTTGAGTGTGGGTAAATATGCACTTGCGATTAGTGACGGTATGGGAAATGGGCAACGAGCTCATATGGAGAGTAAGGAAACGGTAAAATTATTACAAAAGATACTTCAATCAGGTATTGATGAGGAAATAGCAATTAAATCGATCAATTCAATTCTTTCTTTAAGAACGACAGAAGAGATGTTTACAACACTGGATTTGGCGATGGTAGATTTACGGGATGCGAATGCGAAATTTTTAAAGATCGGATCGACGCCGAGTTTTGTTAAACGCGCAAATAATATTTTGAAAATTGAAGCAAGTAATTTGCCAATGGGGATCATTGAAGATGTTGAGGTTGATGTAGTGGGTGAGCAATTAAAAACGGGCGATATTCTTATTATGATGAGCGATGGTATTTTTGAAGGAGCGCAGCATGTGGAGAACCATGAATTATGGATGAAACGAAAAATTAAGGAACTGCAAACCGAGGACCCGCAAGAAATTGCTGATATCATTATGGAAGAAGTGATTCGTTCTTGTGATGGTTATATAAATGACGATATGACAATTGTTGTGGCGAAAGTAAAGAAGAATATGCCGAAGTGGGCTACGATTCCAATTGTAGGAATGCAGGCGCAATAAAGTAAAACTTTAATCAGTGGGGGGTTCTCCATCCCCGCAGATAAAAAGCCCGTACCAATCGGGCTTTTTATCTGCTATTGATTCATATAGTCTATTCTGAAAAACCTAGGCGAATTCCTAGGTTTTTTTGCTTTAAAAGGTAATGTTATTATTTTTTTGAATATGTGCGGAGGATGTAAGATAAAAATGTAATTTTTGTATATCTTTTTTTTGCACAATGTTTGTAAAAGTTGTACCATTATAGACAAGGTAACTAACGTTGCTGTTCTTGTTTAATGAAAGGTGATTACGAAGTTGAAAGATACATTTGTTGAAAAGGTAGATGACTTTGTAAAGCAGCATGATGTATTAAAGGAATGTTCAACAATTGTTGTAGGAGTTTCGGGTGGCCCTGACTCTTTAGCTCTTCTATATTATTTGTTAGAAAAAAGGGCAGAAAAACAGTTGGAAATTGTAGTAGCGCATGTGGATCATATGTTTAGAGGCGATGAATCTCATGAGGATCTACAGTTTGTGCAGGATCTTTGCAAAGGACTGGGAGTTACTTGCGAAACGATAAGGGTTAACGTGTCGCAATATCAACAGCAATACGGAATGAATGCGCAGGTTGCTGCTAGAGAATGCAGATATGCATTTTTGGAAAGAATAATGAAGAAATATGATGCGAGATATGTAGCTCTTGGGCATCATGGAGATGATCAAGTAGAAACGATTTTAATGCGCCTTGTACGAGGGAGTACTCCGAAAGGGTATGCAGGAATTGCAGTGAAGCGTCCTTTTCATAATGGATATTTAATTAGGCCTTTACTTGGAGTAACGAAGGAAGAAATTGTTAATTACTGTAATGAGATAAATTTAATTCCCCGTATAGATCCGAGTAATAAAAAGGAAGTATATACAAGGAATCGATTACGTAAATATGTCCTTCCTCATTTGAAAGAAGAAAATCCACAAGTGCATGAGAAATTTCAAAAATTTAGCGTGCAGATGCAAGAGGATGAGGCTTATTTGCAGGAATTAGCTTTTGAGAAAATGAATAAAGTAATTACAAAAAAAAGTGATAAACAAATTAGCTTATCGATTCCTGCCTTTGAATCCATGTCTATGCCTTTACAAAGAAGAGGGATTCAACTAATATTAAACTATCTTTATGAATATAAGATTCCATCTTCTCTTTCCTCTATACATATTGACAAAGTGATTGAGTTTTTTAAGCGGACACAACCTTCGGGTTCACTTGATTTCCCAGGTGATTTAAAAATTGTTCGCACATACGAGGAGTGTAGCTTTGGATTTAAACAAGAAATTGTTTCTCCTTTTTCGCAAGATTTATCAGTACCCGGGACAATTACGCTATCGAACGGGGATGAACTTGTAATAGAGGTGAGCGAAGATATACCAAGTAACATGAATGAAACAGTATTTGTTGCTAAGTATAATGATATATCATATCCACTTCGTATTCGTTCTAGGGAAAATGGAGATCGCATGTCAATACAAGGTATGAATGGCACAAAAAAGATAAAAACTATTTTTATCGAAGCAAAAATACCAAGAGAAAAAAGAGAAGCATGGCCGGTCGTTTGTGATGCAAGTGGGAATATTATTTGGATACCCTTGTTGAAGCGATCTGCATTTGCTGTTTCGAAAGAGATGGCAAAGAAGGATAAATATATGATTATTCACTACAAAAGCAAGGAGTCTTCCGGGAGGATAATGAAATGATGAATCAAGATATCGAAAAAGTATTAATTTCTGAAGAACAAATACAAGAAAAGGTGCGCGAATTAGGTGCAATTATTGCAGAGGATTATAAAAACACAGTACCTCTTGCAATTGGTGTATTAAAAGGCGCAATGCCATTCATGGCAGATTTATTAAAGAGAACAGATACATATCTTGAAATGGATTTTATGGCTGTATCTAGTTACGGTCACTCTACTGTTTCAACAGGCGAAGTGAAAATTTTAAAAGATCTTGATACTTCTGTAGAAGGTCGCGATATTTTAATCGTTGAGGATATTATTGATAGCGGTCTTACGCTAAGTTACTTAGTGGACCTATTTAAATATCGTAAAGCGAAGTCTGTAAAAATTGTTACGTTATTAGACAAACCAACAGGTCGCAAGGTAGATTTGAAAGCGGATTATGTTGGATTTACTGTCCCACATGAGTTTGTTGTAGGATATGGATTAGATTATAAAGAGCAGTACCGTAATCTTCCTTATGTAGGAGTATTAAAACCAAGCGTTTACTCAAATTAATTAAATACAGGCGTTACAATTGTATAGGAAAGTTTTTCTATGTTACGATTTACAATAGTGTTTATGCCGTGAGAGGAGGTTAGGAATGAATCGTATCTTCCGTAATACCATCTTTTATTTACTGATATTCCTAGTAGTAATTGGAATCGTGAGCTATTTTAATGGTTCAACGCAAAAAACGACATCAGTTAGCTACGATAAATTCATTACTAAACTAGAAAAAGGTGAAGTGCGCAATGTGCAACTTCAACCGAAAAATGGTGTGTTTGAGGTAAAAGGACAATTTAATACTTCTAGCCAAGGAGAACAATTTGTTACTTATGCACCAAATACTGAGGAATTACAAAAGAAAATTAATGATAAAGCGCAAGGTGCTGAAGTTAAGTATCAACCAGCAGAAGAAACAAGTGCTTGGGTAACCTTCTTTACTTCTATCATTCCGTTTGTCATTATCTTCATTTTATTCTTCTTCTTATTAAACCAAGCTCAAGGCGGCGGTAGCCGTGTTATGAACTTCGGGAAAAGTAAGGCGAAGTTATATAATGACGAAAAGAAAAAAGTTCGTTTCAGAGATGTTGCTGGAGCGGATGAAGAGAAACAAGAGCTTGTTGAGGTAGTTGAATTCTTGAAAGATCCTCGTAAGTTTGCTGAAGTTGGTGCCCGTATTCCTAAGGGTGTTCTGTTAGTGGGACCTCCAGGTACAGGTAAAACTTTATTAGCACGTGCTGTTGCAGGTGAAGCTGGCGTTCCGTTCTTCTCTATCAGTGGTTCTGACTTCGTAGAGATGTTTGTCGGTGTCGGTGCATCCCGTGTACGTGATTTATTCGAAAATGCAAAGAAAAATGCTCCTTGTATCATTTTCATTGATGAAATTGATGCAGTAGGACGTCAACGTGGCGCAGGTCTTGGTGGTGGCCATGATGAGCGTGAGCAAACGCTGAACCAATTACTTGTTGAAATGGATGGATTCGGTGCAAACGAAGGTATTATTATCATCGCTGCAACAAACCGTCCCGATATTCTTGATCCAGCATTATTACGTCCAGGTCGTTTTGACCGTCAAATTACAGTAGATCGTCCAGATGTAAATGGTCGTGAAGCTGTACTTAAAGTACATGCTCGTAATAAACCGCTTGATGATCATATTAACTTAAGAGCAATTGCAACTCGTACACCAGGGTTCTCTGGTGCCGATCTTGAAAACTTATTAAACGAAGCTGCTTTAGTAGCTGCGCGTCAAGATAAGAAGAAAATTGATATGAGTGACATTGATGAAGCGACGGATCGTGTTATTGCAGGTCCAGCTAAGAAAAGTCGTGTTATCTCTGAAAAAGAACGTAATATCGTTGCATTCCATGAAGCTGGCCATACTGTAATTGGTGTTGTCCTTGATGAAGCAGATATCGTTCATAAAGTAACAATTGTCCCTCGTGGTCAAGCTGGTGGATATGCAGTAATGCTTCCGAAAGAAGATCGTTACTTCATGACAAAACCAGAGTTACTTGATAAAATCACTGGTTTACTTGGTGGTCGAGTAGCTGAAGAGATTGTGTTTGGTGAAGCAAGCACAGGTGCTCACAACGACTTCCAACGTGCGACTGGTATTGCAAGACGTATGGTTACGGAGTTCGGTATGAGTGATAAGCTTGGACCGATGCAATTCGGTAGCTCGCAAGGTGGTCAAGTGTTCTTAGGAAGAGACTTCCATTCAGAACAAAACTACAGTGATGCAATTGCACATGAAATCGATGTGGAAATGCAAACGATTATAAAAGAATGTTATGCCCGCGCGAAACAAATTCTTACTGAAAAACGTGATAAGCTAGATATTATTGCGAAAACGTTACTTGAAGTAGAAACGTTAGATGCAGAGCAAATTAATCATTTATATGATTACGGCAGATTGCCAGAGCGCCCAACATCTTCAGATGATGTAAAAGTAAACATCAATATGAAGAAGGACGATGAAGACGTAGAAGATAAGTAAGAGATAAAGGAGTGACAATTGTCACTCCTTTTTTATTTGTAGAAAAATACTAAGTCGGAAAAATTTTTAATAAAATTAGTATTAAAAATTGAAATAGAGAGTAATCTTTTTGTAAAATGATGAGGATAGAAAAGCTGATTATATAAGTATGTGTGATATGATGTTTTTATAAGTTTTATACATACTACATAAATATAGATTAAATAAGATAAGTGGTGAGAATATGATTTTTGTATTGGATGTAGGGAACACAAATGCTGTACTAGGCGTATTTCAAGATGGGGAACTTCGTCAGCATTGGCGTATGGAAACAGATCGTCACAAGACGGAAGATGAATATGGAATGCTTGTAAAGCAGTTACTTGAGCATGAGGGTCTTTCATTTGAAGATGTGAAAGGTATTATTGTGTCTTCAGTTGTACCACCAATTATGTTTGCTTTAGAGCGCATGTGTGAAAAGTATTTTAAAATTAAACCGCTTGTAGTAGGGCCCGGGATAAAAACAGGGCTAAATATTAAATATGAAAATCCGCGTGAAGTAGGCGCAGACCGAATTGTAAATGCAGTAGCGGGAATCCATTTATATGGAAGTCCGCTTATTATTGTCGATTTCGGTACGGCTACCACATATTGTTATATTAACGAAGAGAAGCATTACATGGGTGGAGTTATTACACCGGGAATTATGATTTCAGCGGAAGCCTTATATAGTAGAGCGGCAAAACTTCCTCGTATTGAAATTACAAAACCAAGTAGTGTTATTGGGAAGAATACAGTAAGTGCGATGCAATCTGGTATTCTTTACGGATATGTTGGACAAGTGGAAGGTATTGTTAAGCGTATGAAAGAGGAAGCTAAACAGGAACCAAAAGTTATTGCAACAGGTGGATTAGCGAAATTAATTTCAGAAGAATCAAATGTAATTGATATCGTAGATCCGTTTTTAACGTTAAAAGGTTTGTATATGTTATATGAACGTAATGCAAATTTACAGTATGAGAAAGGTGAATAAATAAGTATGAAAGATTATTTAGTAAAAGCTTTAGCATTTGATGGAGAAGTACGTGCGTATAGTGTGCGTACAACAAATACAGTAAGTGAAGCGCAAAGACGTCACGACACGTGGAGAACTGCTTCAGCAGCGCTTGGCCGTTCTTTAACTGCGGGTACAATGATGGGTGCGATGTTAAAAGGTAATCAAAAGTTAACAATTAAGGTAGAGGGTAACGGTCCGATTGGTCCAATCTTAGTGGATGCTCATGCAAATGGGGATGTACGTGGTTATGTAACGAATCCGCATGTTGATTTTGAAGGAACAGAACAAGGAAAACTACGTGTATATCAAGCGGTGGGAACAGAAGGATTTGTAACTGTAATTAAAGATATTGGTATGCGCGAGCCGTTTATTGGTCAATCTCCAATTGTTTCAGGTGAATTAGGAGAAGACTTCACGTACTATTTTGCAGTTTCTGAACAGACGCCTTCTTCTGTTGGTGTTGGTGTTCTTGTAAATGGAGATGACAGCGTATTAGCGGCGGGTGGATTTATCCTTCAAATTATGCCGGGCGCACAGGAAGAAACAATTGCATTCATTGAAGATCGTTTGCAAAAAATCCCTCCTGTATCAACATTGATCGAACAAGGTCTTTCTCCAGAAGAGCTACTATATGCAGTTCTTGGGGAAGATAAAGTAAAGGTATTAGAAACTATGGATGTTCAATTTAATTGCACTTGCTCACGTGAACGTATTGAGAGTGTGTTAATTAGTTTAGGTAAAACAGAATTAGAGCAAATTCGTGAAGAAGAAGAAGAGACGGAAGTGCACTGTCATTTCTGTAATGAACGATATAAATTCTCTAAAGAAGATATTACAAGCATAATTGTGAACTTGTAATAAGGAAGTTTGGGTGGAGAATTGTTCGCTCGGATAGATTGACAAACAGGGAATTTTCTGACAAAATCTAAATATAGATAAAACCAATAAAAATACTCGGTGTTAGGAGTGACAGGAATGCGAGTGGCACAATCAGTTTCAGAATTAATCGGGAAAACGCCGATCGTTAAGTTGAACCGCATCGTAGAATCAGACAGCGCAGATGTATACTTAAAATTAGAATTTATGAATCCTGGGAGCAGTGTTAAAGATCGTATTGCATTAGCTATGATTGAAGATGCTGAAAAGAAAGGATTATTAAAAGAAGGCGATACAATCATTGAGCCAACAAGTGGTAACACAGGAATTGGTTTAGCGATGGTAGCGGCCGCTAAAGGATATAAGGCGATTTTAGTAATGCCAGAAACAATGAGTATTGAGCGTCGTAATTTATTACGTGCTTACGGTGCTGAATTAGTATTGACTCCAGGTCCTGAAGGAATGGGTGGGGCAATTCGTAAAGCGACTGAATTAGCGAAAGAGCATGGCTACTTTATACCGCAACAGTTCCAAAATCAATCAAATCCAGAAATTCATCGTTTAACAACAGGTCCAGAAATTGTTGAACAAATGGGTGATCAATTAGATGCGTTTATTGCAGGTATTGGTACAGGTGGAACAATTACTGGTGCTGGTGAAGTGCTGAAGGAAGCGTATAAAGATATTAAAATTTATGCAGTAGAACCTGCGGACTCACCAGTATTATCTGGTGGGAAGCCGGGTCCACATAAAATCCAAGGAATTGGGGCGGGATTCATCCCAGAGACATTGGATGTAAAGGTATATGATGAAATTATTCAAGTAAAAACAGAGCAAGCGTTTGAATATGCGAGAAGAGTGGCTAAAGAGGAAGGTATTTTAGTTGGTATCTCTTCAGGAGCAGTTATTTATGCAGCGACAGAAGTTGCGAAAAAATTAGGTAAAGGGAAAAAAGTACTTGTTATTATTCCAAGTAACGGTGAACGTTATTTAAGTACACCACTTTATCAATTTGAATCATAATTGAATGTGATTGAAAAGCATCCTTGAAAAAGGATGCTTTTTTCTTTTTGGATTGGAAATAGGAAAAGAGTGATTGACTAGAAAACTTCATGTAAAATAAGAGGTAGTATAATTAATTTATTTTCACTAACCTTCGAGTATAATCATTTTCTATATAAAGAGCTTATGTAGTTTGAGGTGGTTAATCTAAGAGGGTGGGATAAAAGAAGACGGGGTGTTGATATGCAACGAAGAAAATCTTTAGCGCTTTCTATTCCATATCAGTTAGATTTCTTTAAGCAATATAAATTTCTTTCTCAGGATAAGCCGCAACATATTTTGCTAGAAAGCGGACGTGGCGGTCGTTATAACATAGTGGGGTTAAACCCAGTAGCGGTAATCCAAGGGAAGGGTGAAACGTTACATATAAGCGAAAGTGGTAAGGAAACAATAAAGCGAGGGAATCCATTAGATTTAATGCAAGAATATATGGAAAAATGGAAAACAGACTACAATCCAGAGTACCCGCCGTTTCAAGGTGGTGCGATTGGCTACTTTAGTTATGATTGTATCCGTTATATCGAAAAACTCCCTTCTCTTGCAGAGGATGATCTGAATATACCCGATATATTCTTTTTATTATTTGACGATGTGTTCGTCTATGATCAAGAAGAAAAAGTATTGTGGATTATTACACATTATGTAGATAAGCATGCAGAGGCGGAAGAACGATTACATGAATGGAAGAATCTTTGGGCGGCAGAAGTGCCTGAAGTGACTATGCCGTTTGAACGTCCTGAAAAGAAAAATGAAGCGGTTGCTTTTACAGAAGAAGGCTTTATGAAGGCTGTTGAACGTATTCAAGAATATATTGGAAATGGTGATGTGTTTCAAGTAAACTTGTCGACAAGGCAAGAAAGAACTTTACAAACGCATCCGCTAGAAATTTATACAAGTCTTCGTAAAATTAATCCATCTCCATATATGGGATACTTGGAGCTTGGGGATTTTCAAATTGTTAGTGCTTCGCCTGAATTGCTAATTAAAAAACAAGGGCAAGAAGTAAGTACAAGACCAATTGCTGGTACAAGATCCCGCGGTGCGAATGAACAAGAGGATGAAGAATTAGCGAGGGAATTAATTGAGAACGAAAAGGAACGAGCGGAGCATGTAATGCTTGTAGATTTAGAACGAAATGATTTAGGGCGCGTTTGTAAATATGGCACTGTAGAAGTAGATGAATTTATGGTAATTGAAAAGTACTCACATGTTATGCATATCGTTTCTAATGTGCGTGGTGAGGTGGAAGAAGATAAGGATGCTTTCGATTTAGTGAAAGCTGTATTCCCTGGTGGAACAATTACTGGTGCCCCGAAAATACGTACGATGGAAATTATTGAAGAATTAGAACCTGTTCGCCGAGGGATTTATACAGGTTCAATTGGTTGGATTGGTTATTCTGGAGATACGGAATTGAATATTGTAATTAGAACGCTTCTTGCTAAAGATGGGCAAGCGCATGTGCAAGCAGGAGCGGGAATTGTAATTGATTCAAATCCGAAAAATGAATATAAAGAGTCGTTAAAAAAGGCAATTGCTTTATGGCGTGCAAAAGAAAGTAGCGAAGAAACGGTTAGGTGAGAGAAATGATATTAATGATTGATAATTATGATTCTTTTACATTTAATTTAGTGCAATTTCTTGGAGAACTTGGACAAGAGCTTGTTATTAAGCGTAATGATGAAGTGACTATTGCAGATATTGAGAATATGAAACCAGATTTCTTAATGATTTCACCAGGTCCATGTAGTCCGAATGAAGCGGGAATTAGTATGGAAGCTATTAAATACTTTGCAGGAAAGCTTCCGATTTTTGGAGTTTGTCTTGGGCATCAATCTATTGCGCAAGTCTTTGGTGGAGAAGTTGTTCGAGCAGAGCGATTAATGCATGGGAAAACGTCGCCTATGCATCATGATGGAAAGACGATTTTCTCGGACATTCCTAATCCATTTACTGCAACGCGTTATCATTCCCTTATTGTTAAGAAAGAGACGTTACCTGATTGCTTAGAGGTAACATCTTGGACAGAGGAAGGGGAAATTATGGCGCTTCGTCATACAACATTACCGATTGAAGGTGTGCAGTTCCATCCGGAATCTATTATGACTTCTCATGGGAAAGAATTATTACAGAATTTCATTCGCAAATATAGTCCAAGCGTGGCATCGTGTTAATTTACGTAAATGGTGAATATGTAGAAGCGAATGAAGCGAAAATTTCTCCTTATGACCATGGTTATTTATACGGACTTGGAGTTTTTGAGACGTTTCGTATTTATAATGGTCATCCTTTCTTGTTGGATGATCATTATAAACGTTTAATAGATGCGCTAGATACATTGCAAATCAAATGGACAATGACAAAAGATGATGTAATGCTTATTTTGAAAAATCTCCTCGTTAAGAATGAATTGGAGCATGCATATGTTCGTTTCAATGTATCGGCGGGTGTAGATGAAATAGGATTGCAAACCGAAATGTATGAAGAGCCGTCGGTTATTGTTTTTATAAAACCTTTACCAGCCCCAGGGGATATAGTGGAAAAAGAAGGGGTTGTTTTAAAACAAGTGCGAAATACACCAGAGGGTGCGTTTCGCTTGAAGTCCCATCATTATTTAAATAACATTTTAGGGAAACGCGAAATTGGAAATGTTGTGGATAAGGAAGGTATTTTTCTTACTGAAGCAGGTTATGTTGCAGAGGGTATTGTTTCGAATCTCTTTTTTGTGAAAGACAATGTTTTGTATACGCCTTCGCTAAAAACAGGGATTTTAAATGGTATCACTCGTGCATTTATTATAAAGGTTGCAGAGGAGCTTCGTATAGAAATAAAGGAAGGTTTCTTTACGAAAGATGAATTGCTTTCAGCAGATGAAGCTTTTGTAACGAATTCCATTCAAGAAATTGTTCCGCTTTATCATATAGAGGGACGAGATTTCCCGGGTAAAGTCGGAATGATTACAAAAAGGTTTATGCATCTTTATGAAATGCAGAGAGAGAAATTGTGGAGTAGAAATGAATTGCGAAGAGGAGATGTGTAATTTGAAGTGGGATTATGATTTGCGCTGCGGCGAATATACATTGAATTTAAATGAAAAGACATTAATTATGGGGATTTTAAATGTAACGCCAGATTCATTTTCTGATGGTGGGAGTTACAACGAAGTGGATGCTGCGGTGCGCCATGCGAAAGAAATGAAAGATGAAGGTGCTCATATTATTGATATTGGTGGTGAATCTACTCGCCCGGGTTTCGCTAAAGTTTCGGTGGAAGAAGAAATTAAACGAGTTGTTCCGATGATCCAAACGGTTTCGAAGGAAGTGGAATTGCCTATTTCTATCGATACGTATAAAGCAGAAGTTGCGAAACAAGCAATTGAAGCTGGTGCTCACATTATTAATGATATTTGGGGGGCGAAGGCGGAACCGAAAATTGCTGAAGTTGCAGCTCATTATGATGTACCTATCATCTTAATGCATAACCGTGACAATATGAGTTATCGTAATTTAATGGCGGATATGATTGCTGATTTGTATGACAGTATTAAAATTGCTAAAGCTGCTGGTGTACGAGATGAGAATATTATTTTAGACCCAGGTATTGGTTTTGCTAAGACGCCTGAACAAAATTTGGAAGCGATGCGTAATTTAGAACAGTTAAATGTACTAGGTTATCCAGTTCTTTTAGGCACTTCAAGAAAGTCCTTTATTGGACATGTACTAGATTTACCGGTAGAGGAACGTCTTGAGGGAACTGGAGCTACCGTTTGTCTCGGTATTGAAAAGGGCTGTGAATTTGTTCGTGTTCATGATGTGAAAGAAATGGCGCGTATGGCTAAAATGATGGATGCGATGATTGGTAAGGGGGTAAAGTAATTGGATAAAATTTATATCCATGATATGGAGTTTTACGGTTATCATGGTGTATTCCCAGAGGAAAATAAATTAGGTCAGAGGTTTAAAGTTGATTTAACGGTAGAATTGGATTTGAAACGTGCAGGAGAAAGTGATGACTTAGAGCATTCTGTCAATTATGGAGAGCTTTTTGAATTGTGTAGGAAAGTTGTCGAAGATAGAACGTATAAGCTTGTAGAGAGCATCGCTGAAAATATCGCTACAAATATATTGAAACAATATGAGAGTATTTCACGATGTACAATTAAGGTAATTAAACCAGATCCGCCGATACCGGGGCATTATCGCGCTGTAGCGGTAGAAATTACGAGAGAACGTTCATGAATAATATAGCGTACATTGCATTAGGTTCGAATATTGGAGAGCGTTATACGTATTTAACTGAAGCGATTCAGTTTTTAAATAAAAGTCCGTATATCCAAGTTGATGATGTTTCATCAGTGTATGAAACTGATCCAGTTGGCTATACTGACCAAAGTTGCTTTTTAAATTTAGTTATAAAAATTTCTACCAATTTATCACCACAAGAATTATTGAAAGTAACGCAAAAAGTAGAGAATGACCTAGGAAGAAAAAGGGAAATTAGATGGGGTCCGAGAACCATCGACCTTGACATCTTACTCTATAATCAAGAAAATATTGAAGCAGAGAATCTTATTGTTCCGCATCCGCGGATGTTCGAAAGAGCTTTTGTTATCGTTCCGTTGTTAGAAATTAATCAAGATATAAAACAAGACATTTCACGTTCACAAGTAGAAGAAATGAAAAGGCGAGAGGGAGTAACGGTATGGAAGCAGAAAAATGGGGAAGACGCATTCGTGCTTTTCGAAAGCTGAAAGGCTATACACAAGAAGGTTTTGCTAAAGAATTAGGGGTATCTGTATCTGTTTTAGGTGAAGTTGAGAGAGGGAATCGATCGCCTTCCCAAGATTTTGTAGTAGAAGTTGCTAAAGCATTAAAGGTCTCGATAGATGAACTAATGCCAAAGTAATTATGAAGGAAGGAGTAAATCCAGTGTTAAAGATTGCAAATATTGAGATGAAAAATCCGGTTGTACTAGCACCGATGGCGGGAGTGTGTAACTCTGCATTCCGTTTAACAGTAAAAGAATTTGGTGCAGGCTTAGTTTGTGCTGAAATGGTAAGTGATAAGGCGATATTACTTAATAATAAGAGAACGTTAGATATGTTATATATCGACGAGAGAGAAAAGCCATTAAGTTTACAAATTTTTGGTGGAGAGAAAGAAACGCTTGTAGATGCTGCGAAATATGTAGATAAATATACGACAGCAGACATTATTGATATTAATATGGGTTGTCCAGTACCAAAAATCACTAAGTGTGATGCAGGAGCAAAATGGCTTTTAGATCCAAATAAAATATATGAAATGGTAGCGGCAGTTGTAGATGCTGTTGAAAAGCCAGTTACAGTTAAAATGCGTATAGGTTGGGATGAAGAACATATTTTCGCAATAGAAAATGCTAGAGCTGTTGAGCGTGCTGGTGGACAGGCAGTGGCAGTTCATGGACGTACACGAGTGCAAATGTATGAAGGAAAAGCAGATTGGGATATTATTAAACAAGTAAAGCAAGCTGTGAATATCCCGGTTATTGGAAATGGTGATGTTGAAACACCGCAAGATGCGAAGCGTATGCTTGATGAAATTGGTGTAGATGGTGTTATGATTGGCCGTGCTGCTCTTGGGGATCCGTGGATGATTTATCGTACGGTAAAGTATTTAGAGACGGGTGAATTAATGCCGGAACCAACAGTGCGCGAGAAAATTGATGTATGTATGTTGCATCTAGATCGTCTTATCGATTTAAAGAATGAAAATGTTGCTGTAAGAGAGATGAGAAAGCATGCGGCTTGGTATTTAAAAGGTGTTCGTGGTAATGCGAGTGTGCGTAATGGCATCAATACTTGCAACACACGTCAAGACCTTGCGAATGTATTAGGTGCATTTGTAGAAGAAGTAGAAGCGAAACAACAAACAATTTATGTTGGTTAATAAGGGAATGTAGAAGATTGACATTCTTCTACACACTTCCTATAATTACGTGAAAGAAAGAAGAACTGCCAGTTAGTTGCTGGCAGTTTTTCTAGTTGAGTAGAAAATGCTATACTGTATATATTGTAAAAATTAATAGAGCTGGAGTGATATCAATATCATGGATAACATGAACCACGAAGAATTAAACGACCAATTGCTTGTTCGTCGTGAAAAGCTACATAATTTACGTGAGCAAGGAATCGATCCGTTTGGTAAACGATTTGAACGCACAAATTCAACAACGGACTTAGTAAGTCTATATGGAGAATTCTCTAAAGAAGAATTAGAAGAGAAAGAAATCACTGTTTCTATCGCTGGTCGTATTATGACAAAACGCGGTAAAGGAAAAGCTGGATTCGCGCACATTCAAGATTTACACGGACAAGTTCAAATTTACGTTCGTAAAGATACTGTTGGAGATGAAGAGTACGAATTATTTACGACAGCAGATTTAGGTGACTTAGTAGGTATTGAAGGTAAAGTGTTCAAAACGAACGTTGGAGAACTTTCAGTAAAAGCAACAGGATTTACACTTTTAACGAAATCCCTTCGTCCATTACCGGATAAATACCATGGATTAAAAGATGTTGAACAACGTTACCGTCAACGTTACTTAGACTTAATTACAAGTATGGAAAGTCGTGAAACATTTGTTACTCGTAGTAAAATCATTCGTGAGATGAGAAGATATTTAGATGACAACGGTTATCTTGAAGTAGAAACGCCTATGATGCACGCGATTGCAGGTGGAGCATCTGCTCGTCCTTTCACAACGCACCATAATGCGTTAGATATGGAATTATATATGCGTATCGCAATTGAACTTCATTTAAAACGTCTTATTGTGGGTGGATTAGAAAAAGTTTATGAGATCGGCCGTGTATTCCGTAATGAGGGTGTATCAACTCGTCATAACCCTGAGTTTACGATGATTGAATTATATGAAGCATATGCTGATTATAATGATATTATGAAACTAACAGAAAATATGGTTGCTCATATTGCGAAAAAAGTATTGGGTACAACAACAATCCAATATGGTGATTATGAAATTAATCTAGAACCAGAATGGACACGTCTTCATATGGTAGATGCAATTAAGCAACACTCTGGAGCAGATTTCTGGAATCCAATGAGTGTAGAAGAAGCGCGTGAACTTGCAAAAGAACATAATGTAGAAATTAAGGATACAATGGAAGTTGGTCATATTATTAATGAGTTCTTCGAACAAAAAGTAGAAGATAAATTAATCCAACCGACATTTATTTATGGTCATCCGGTAGAAATTTCGCCACTTGCGAAAAAGAATGACGAAGATCCACGATTCACAGATCGTTTCGAGTTATTTATCGTTGCACGTGAACATGCGAATGCATTCACTGAGTTAAATGATCCAATCGATCAAAAAGAACGTTTTGAAGCTCAATTAAAAGAGCGCGAGCAAGGTAATGATGAAGCTCACATGATGGATGATGATTATATCGAAGCTCTTGAGTACGGTATGCCTCCTACGGGCGGATTAGGAATCGGTATTGATCGTTTAGTTATGTTATTAACAAATGCACCATCTATTCGCGATGTACTATTATTCCCTGCTATGCGTCATAAGCAAGACTAAGCTTTGGAGATTTCTCCAAAGCTTTTTTTATTTTACTATGAGTGATTTGAAGGAAGTGGGTTTTGATAGGGATCGTTTAGAAATTATATTTATATAGAAGAAACATGCTATTTTTATGCTTTTTTACTAAGTTAAAAATTTTATTAGAAAAACTATTGCATTTTAATAAGCGAACTGGTATATTTATATTCGTTGCCATGAGAGGTAACAAAAGAAACAAACGAAAAACAACTTATTTAAAAAAAGTTGTTGACGAAAATATGACAAAATGTTATATTGATAAAGTCGCTTCTGAGCGACGAAGTAGTTCTTTGAAAACTGAACGAAACAAACAACGTGAAACGTCAATTTTTATTTTTAGATGCTAGACAAACTAACTTTATTGGAGAGTTTGATCCTGGCTCAGGATGAACGCTGGCGGCGTGCCTAATACATGCAAGTCGAGCGAATGGATTAAGAGCTTGCTCTTATGAAGTTAGCGGCGGACGGGTGAGTAACACGTGGGTAACCTGCCCATAAGACTGGGATAACTCCGGGAAACCGGGGCTAATACCGGATAATATTTTGAACTGCATGGTTCGAAATTGAAAGGCGGCTTCGGCTGTCACTTATGGATGGACCCGCGTCGCATTAGCTAGTTGGTGAGGTAACGGCTCACCAAGGCAACGATGCGTAGCCGACCTGAGAGGGTGATCGGCCACACTGGGACTGAGACACGGCCCAGACTCCTACGGGAGGCAGCAGTAGGGAATCTTCCGCAATGGACGAAAGTCTGACGGAGCAACGCCGCGTGAGTGATGAAGGCTTTCGGGTCGTAAAACTCTGTTGTTAGGGAAGAACAAGTGCTAGTTGAATAAGCTGGCACCTTGACGGTACCTAACCAGAAAGCCACGGCTAACTACGTGCCAGCAGCCGCGGTAATACGTAGGTGGCAAGCGTTATCCGGAATTATTGGGCGTAAAGCGCGCGCAGGTGGTTTCTTAAGTCTGATGTGAAAGCCCACGGCTCAACCGTGGAGGGTCATTGGAAACTGGGAGACTTGAGTGCAGAAGAGGAAAGTGGAATTCCATGTGTAGCGGTGAAATGCGTAGAGATATGGAGGAACACCAGTGGCGAAGGCGACTTTCTGGTCTGTAACTGACACTGAGGCGCGAAAGCGTGGGGAGCAAACAGGATTAGATACCCTGGTAGTCCACGCCGTAAACGATGAGTGCTAAGTGTTAGAGGGTTTCCGCTCTTTAGTGCTGAAGTTAACGCATTAAGCACTCCGCCTGGGGAGTACGGCCGCAAGGCTGAAACTCAAAGGAATTGACGGGGGCCCGCACAAGCGGTGGAGCATGTGGTTTAATTCGAAGCAACGCGAAGAACCTTACCAGGTCTTGACATCCTCTGAAAACCCTAGAGATAGGGCTTCTCCTTCGGGAGCAGAGTGACAGGTGGTGCATGGTTGTCGTCAGCTCGTGTCGTGAGATGTTGGGTTAAGTCCCGCAACGAGCGCAACCCTTGATCTTAGTTGCCATCATTAAGTTGGGCACTCTAAGGTGACTGCCGGTGACAAACCGGAGGAAGGTGGGGATGACGTCAAATCATCATGCCCCTTATGACCTGGGCTACACACGTGCTACAATGGACGGTACAAAGAGCTGCAAGACCGCGAGGTGGAGCTAATCTCATAAAACCGTTCTCAGTTCGGATTGTAGGCTGCAACTCGCCTACATGAAGCTGGAATCGCTAGTAATCGCGGATCAGCATGCCGCGGTGAATACGTTCCCGGGCCTTGTACACACCGCCCGTCACACCACGAGAGTTTGTAACACCCGAAGTCGGTGGGGTAACCTTTTTGGAGCCAGCCGCCTAAGGTGGGACAGATGATTGGGGTGAAGTCGTAACAAGGTAGCCGTATCGGAAGGTGCGGCTGGATCACCTCCTTTCTATGGAGAATTGATGAACGCTGTTCATCAATATAAGTTTCCGTGTTTCGTTTTGTTCAGTTTTGAGAGAACTATCTCTCATATATAAATGTATGTTCTTTGAAAACTAGATAACAGTGTAGCTCATATTTTTTAATTTTAGTTTGGTTAAGTTAGAAAGGGCGCACGGTGGATGCCTTGACACTAGGAGTCGATGAAGGACGGGACTAACGCCGATATGCTTCGGGGAGCTGTAAGTAAGCTTTGATCCGAAGATTTCCGAATGGGGAAACCCACTATACGTAATGGTATGGTATCCTTACCTGAATACATAGGGTATGGAAGACAGACCCAGGGAACTGAAACATCTAAGTACCTGGAGGAAGAGAAAGCAAATGCGATTTCCTGAGTAGCGGCGAGCGAAACGGAATCTAGCCCAAACCAAGAGGCTTGCCTCTTGGGGTTGTAGGACATTCTATACGGAGTTACAAAGGAACGAGGTAGACGAAGCGACCTGGAAAGGTCCGTCGTAGAGGGTAACAACCCCGTAGTCGAAACTTCGTTCTCTCTTGAATGTATCCTGAGTACGGCGGAACACGTGAAATTCCGTCGGAATCTGGGAGGACCATCTCCCAAGGCTAAATACTCCCTAGTGATCGATAGTGAACCAGTACCGTGAGGGAAAGGTGAAAAGCACCCCGGAAGGGGAGTGAAAGAGATCCTGAAACCGTGTGCCTACAAATAGTCAGAGCCCGTTAATGGGTGATGGCGTGCCTTTTGTAGAATGAACCGGCGAGTTACGATCCCGTGCGAGGTTAAGTTGAAGAGACGGAGCCGCAGCGAAAGCGAGTCTGAATAGGGCGTTTAGTACGTGGTCGTAGACCCGAAACCAGGTGATCTACCCATGTCCAGGGTGAAGTTCAGGTAACACTGAATGGAGGCCCGAACCCACGCACGTTGAAAAGTGCGGGGATGAGGTGTGGGTAGCGGAGAAATTCCAATCGAACCTGGAGATAGCTGGTTCTCCCCGAAATAGCTTTAGGGCTAGCCTTAAGTGTAAGAGTCTTGGAGGTAGAGCACTGATTGAACTAGGGGTCCTCATCGGATTACCGAATTCAGTCAAACTCCGAATGCCAATGACTTATCCTTAGGAGTCAGACTGCGAGTGATAAGATCCGTAGTCAAGAGGGAAACAGCCCAGATCGCCAGCTAAGGTCCCAAAGTGTGTATTAAGTGGAAAAGGATGTGGAGTTGCTTAGACAACTAGGATGTTGGCTTAGAAGCAGCCACCATTTAAAGAGTGCGTAATAGCTCACTAGTCGAGTGACTCTGCGCCGAAAATGTACCGGGGCTAAATACACCACCGAAGCTGCGAATTGATACCAATGGTATCAGTGGTAGGGGAGCGTTCTAAGTGCAGTGAAGTCAGACCGGAAGGACTGGTGGAGCGCTTAGAAGTGAGAATGCCGGTATGAGTAGCGAAAGACGGGTGAGAATCCCGTCCACCGAATGCCTAAGGTTTCCTGAGGAAGGCTCGTCCGCTCAGGGTTAGTCAGGACCTAAGCCGAGGCCGACAGGCGTAGGCGATGGACAACAGGTTGATATTCCTGTACCACCTCTTTATCGTTTGAGCAATGGAGGGACGCAGAAGGATAGAAGAAGCGTGCGATTGGTTGTGCACGTCCAAGCAGTTAGGCTGATAAGTAGGCAAATCCGCTTATCATGAAGGCTGAGCTGTGATGGGGAAGCTCCTTATGGAGCGAAGTCTTTGATTCCCCGCTGCCAAGAAAAGCTTCTAGCGAGATAAAAGGTGCCTGTACCGCAAACCGACACAGGTAGGCGAGGAGAGAATCCTAAGGTGTGCGAGAGAACTCTGGTTAAGGAACTCGGCAAAATGACCCCGTAACTTCGGGAGAAGGGGTGCTTTCTTAACGGAAAGCCGCAGTGAATAGGCCCAAGCGACTGTTTAGCAAAAACACAGGTCTCTGCGAAGCCGTAAGGCGAAGTATAGGGGCTGACACCTGCCCGGTGCTGGAAGGTTAAGGAGAGGGGTTAGCGTAAGCGAAGCTCTGAACTGAAGCCCCAGTAAACGGCGGCCGTAACTATAACGGTCCTAAGGTAGCGAAATTCCTTGTCGGGTAAGTTCCGACCCGCACGAAAGGTGTAACGATTTGGGCACTGTCTCAACCAGAGACTCGGTGAAATTATAGTACCTGTGAAGATGCAGGTTACCCGCGACAGGACGGAAAGACCCCGTGGAGCTTTACTGTAGCCTGATATTGAATTTTGGTACAGTTTGTACAGGATAGGCGGGAGCCATTGAAACCGGAGCGCTAGCTTCGGTGGAGGCGCTGGTGGGATACCGCCCTGACTGTATTGAAATTCTAACCTACGGGTCTTATCGACCCGGGAGACAGTGTCAGGTGGGCAGTTTGACTGGGGCGGTCGCCTCCTAAAGTGTAACGGAGGCGCCCAAAGGTTCCCTCAGAATGGTTGGAAATCATTCGTAGAGTGCAAAGGCATAAGGGAGCTTGACTGCGAGACCTACAAGTCGAGCAGGGACGAAAGTCGGGCTTAGTGATCCGGTGGTTCCGCATGGAAGGGCCATCGCTCAACGGATAAAAGCTACCCCGGGGATAACAGGCTTATCTCCCCCAAGAGTCCACATCGACGGGGAGGTTTGGCACCTCGATGTCGGCTCATCGCATCCTGGGGCTGTAGTCGGTCCCAAGGGTTGGGCTGTTCGCCCATTAAAGCGGTACGCGAGCTGGGTTCAGAACGTCGTGAGACAGTTCGGTCCCTATCCGTCGTGGGCGTAGGAAATTTGAGAGGAGCTGTCCTTAGTACGAGAGGACCGGGATGGACGCACCGCTGGTGTACCAGTTGTTCTGCCAAGGGCATAGCTGGGTAGCTATGTGCGGAAGGGATAAGTGCTGAAAGCATCTAAGCATGAAGCCCCCCTCAAGATGAGATTTCCCATAGCGTAAGCTAGTAAGATCCCTGAAAGATGATCAGGTTGATAGGTTCGAGGTGGAAGCATGGTGACATGTGGAGCTGACGAATACTAATAGATCGAGGACTTAACCATATAATATGAAGCAATGTTATCTAGTTTTGAAAGAATATAAAAAACTTGTTGACTTTAAAAGTTAAATAAGTTACAATAATTCTTGTCTTAAATGAATACAGTCTGGTAATGATGGCAGAGAGGTCACACCCGTTCCCATACCGAACACGGAAGTTAAGCTCTCTAGCGCCGATGGTAGTTGGGACCTTGTCCCTGTGAGAGTAGGACGTTGCCAGGCAAATGGAGGATTAGCTCAGCTGGGAGAGCACCTGCCTTACAAGCAGGGGGTCGGCGGTTCGATCCCGTCATCCTCCACCATTTAGCCGACTTAGCTCAATTGGTAGAGCAACTGACTTGTAATCAGTAGGTTGGGGGTTCAAGTCCTCTAGTCGGCACCAGTTTTTAATTGTACGAGCCATTAGCTCAGTTGGTAGAGCATCTGACTTTTAATCAGAGGGTCGAAGGTTCGAATCCTTCATGGCTCACCATTTTTAATAAAATATGCGGGTGTGGCGGAATTGGCAGACGCACTAGACTTAGGATCTAGCGCCTTTGGCGTGGGGGTTCGACTCCCTTCACCCGCACTTTTAATAAAATATCTCATAACATGTCTTGCGGAAGTAGTTCAGTGGTAGAA